>CAVXFX010000008.1:0-2255609 GCA_963761205.1 uncultured Actinomycetota bacterium | reverse complement strand
GATGCCTGTGCGTGGCAGATGTCGGGGTCGTACTTGGCCGGTGAGGCTGCGAGGAGTTGGAAGCCGCAGTCGGCGCACACTCCTGGGTACCGAGGGCGCATGCTCCTGCCTGGCTCCCCGGGAAGTTGGGGTGAATGCTCAGTATCCGTCGGGCGTCAGTGCCAGAGTGACGAATCGACAACCTCGGGAGGACGAGCATGGGTTTCTTCGACAAGTTGCGCAGCAAGCCGGCTACCACGCCTCAGCCGACGTACGCGCCGCCGTCGGGTGGGCAGCCGCACTTCGCGGTCCTCGACGTCGAGACCACCGGACTGTCGGCTGACCAGCACCGAATCGTGGAGATCGCGGTAGTCACGACTGACCCGTGGGGTCGAGTCCTTGACGAGTGGTCTACGCGCATCAATCCTCAAGGGCCGGTGGGTGCGACCCACATCCACGGCATCACCGAAGCCGACGTCGCGAACGCACCGGTCTTCGCTGGCGTGGTGGCGCAGTTGAACCAGCGGATCGCGGGCGCGGCTGTTGCTGCGCATCATGCGAAATTCGACCTGGCGTTCCTACGGGCTGAGTACGCGCGCGCCGGTTGGGACATGCCGCATGTCCCTGCGTTGTGCACGCTTGAGGCGTCGGAGTACCACTTGCCGACGTTGGACCGACGTCGCCTGGCCGACTGCTGCTGGGCCGTTGGCACTCCGTTGCATGGTGCGCACTCTGCCCTTGGTGATGCGCGGGCGACGGCTGTGCTGTTGGCGGCGTTCATGCATCCGCACGTCGGGTACCCGCCACTACCCGAGCACCTGTCACTGCCGCAGGAGGCGCTCGGTGTTCAGTGGCCGCACAGCCCGTCTTGGACACCCAGCCACGCACCAGCTCCTGCTGCCGCCCAGTCGTCGCGTCCGGCGCCGCCGCCGCGGGTCCAGGTGACGTTGGCACGAGCGGTCGTGGCTGGACCGGTGCCGGAGCGCGTGGAGCTGGTCGAACGGTTCTCCCTCATCGACGCACTCGACGAAGGTGCACCCGCTGGTGCGGTTGCGTACTTGGAGAAGCTCGCCGAGGTTCTCGAAGACGGCGACGTGACCGCCGAAGAGGCAGCGGACCTTGCTGCCGTCGCAGACGCTGAGCAGTTGTCGAACGCCGACATCGCCTCAGCGAACCAGTCGTTCGTCCTCGCCCTCGCATACGCAGCACTCGAGGACGGGAAGGTCACCCGCGCCGAACGAGCAGAGCTACAGCAGGTGTCCGACCTCCTCGGCGTCAACGCGAAGGTCATCCCTGCACTGCTCGACCAGGCCGAGAACGCCCGCAACCAGCGCTTGTCCGCCGGCCTCGCCGACCTCCCTGCCGACTGGGCGCACGGCGAACCGTTGCGTGTCGGCGACAAGGTCGTGTTCACCGGATGCGACGACACCATCCGTACCCGCCTGGAGACCGAGTCCGAACGACTCGGTGTCCGCATCGTCGGCGCCGTCTCCACGAAAACCTCGATGCTCGTGACCGACGGGTCCATGGACGGGGGCAAAGCAGCGAAGGCACGCGAGCTCGGCACCCGCACCCTCCACCCCGACATTTACACAGTGCTCCTGGGGCACCTCCAGCCCGCGCTCGCCCGCGGCACCAAACCACTACCGAAGACCCCGAAGGCAGCTGCACCGAAGCATTCGACCGACAACCCGGCCGAAGCGTTTGCTTCGTCACCTGGGGCCGCGGCGCATGCCGTTGCTGGGCTTAATCCGGCGGACGTGCGGGCGTGGGCGCGGGCGAACGGGTACGAGGTCGGCGTCCGCGGCCGCCTCCACAAGGACATCATCGACGCCTACGTCGCAGCCCACCGCAGCGAATGAGTGTCGCAGCCTTCAACGTCGGTGTCACCACCATCAGTCGACGCCCTGCATCGCGAGTACCGTCTGTGCGGCGGCCAACGTTGCGGTCTTTCCGGTGCCCGCGGCACCCTCGACGACCGGGAGATGACGGCTGCCAGTCAGGGCTGCGATAGAGGCCAGTTGTGCGGGGTCGTCTAGTTCTCGACCACGTCAACCGAGATCTCGACCGCCGGCACGGTCCCCCTGTTCTCCAGCCAGTGGACGGTGTTCCGGTCCTCGGGCCAGCCCAGTCCCGGCCCGTAGTCCGTGACGATGCCATCTCGATGGTCGGTGATCGTTCCCTGCAGCACATAGACCGTCCCGGGCCTGCCCACGTGGTCGTGAACCGGGCCGAACACGGCTCCGGGTGCCATCGTCACCATCCGCATCCGGAGCTGGCGCCCTTCCAGGCCCTGGATCTCGGGGCCGAGATCGACCGTGGCCAGCAACTCCACCTCAACACCCCTCGACTCCGGCACCAACTGCTCATCGCTCATCGTGCTGTCCTCTCCGTGATGCGGGTGTGGATGGATTGTCCTCCCCGATCGACGCCGACGCACTAGTTGCGTGGATGTCAGGCGTCGACCACGGGCCATGACTTCGGTCCACGGTCACGCCCTGCGGCCGTACGCCATGCCGAGTGGCGATCGAGCTGTTCATCGGTGAGTCCAGCGTCAATACCCATGTCGCCCGCGTCCTGATGAAGCTCAGCCTGCGCGACCGCGTCCAGGCGGCGATCGTCGCGCACGAAGCGGGGTTGGGCTGACGGGGTGGATGCGCTGGCAGGTAGGAGGGCCGTCGGACCGCCGCTTAGCCTCGGGCGGAGTTCAGGTACTTCACCACTGCCTGGGTGCGGTTGGTCGCGTCGAGCTTGGTCAGGATCGAGCTCACGTGGTTGCGCACGGTGACCGGCGAGATGAACAGCTCGGCAGCGATCTCGGAGTTGGTCATCCCCTGAGCGACGTGACCCATGATCTCGTTCTCGCGGCGCGACAGGCGCGACAGGCTCGGCAGCGAGGCCGAGGCGGCAGCGGCCTCGATCGCTGGCTCCTTGGGAGCCTGCTGCGCGCCGTAGATGAGCCGCCGCAACGCCGACTGGGCCATTCGCCGGGCCGGCAGCAGCGCCAGGGCGACCGCCGCCGTGACGACGCCGGCGAACCGGTCGCCGAGTCCGAGACCCGCGGCCAGGGCCACCAGTCCCACGTAGGCGGCGGCGACGACCACGGTGAAGGCGCCGTACAGGAGGGCCCGGGAGACGGCCACCTCGATCTGCTCGAAGCCGCCGCGGAGCACCGCGACCAGGATCGTCCCGGCCAGGATCGCGACGGCGGCGATGTGGAACCAGCTGGCTGCGTGCGGCCAGGCGAGGTCCGGGATCGTCACCAGCAGCACGAACACGGCGACGCCCGCCAGGACGCCGGCCACCCGAGGTCGCTCCTCGGAGTCGGCGGCGCGGAGGCGGCTGACCACCGCCGGGATGCCCAGGAGGAAGGGGACGGTGAGCACCGGTCCGACGGCCGTGGAGATGAACGCGTTCCACGCCTCGGGCAGGAAGCCCACCGGAGTGGCCAGACCGTCGGCCCCACGAACGGACTGATCGAGCGCGGCCGGTCCCCGAGTCCCGCTCGCGACCACGAGGAAGGCCACCTGGACGGCGACGACGCAGCCGACGGGGATGCGCCAGCGGGGGCTGGGCAGGCACCCGCTGGGCAGCAGCAGGACGAGCAACAGGGTGGCCGGCACGAGGGTGGCGCCGCCGCCGCGGCCGACCCACCACGCCCACCACTGCGCTCCGGAGCCGGCGTCCGCGGCGAGGTACTGGACGGCAACGGTGTTCGCGGCGAAGCCGGCGCCGACGTACAGCATCAACCAGCCGACCGGGTTGCGTGGCAGCTGGGCCGCGATCAGTGCTCCCGGCACCCCGAACAGCAGCGGGAACAGCGCGGCGTCCCACGGCGCATGCTCCTGCGGTCCGACGAAGACGGCCGTCAACCCGATCAGCGTCGACCCGGCGGCGACCACCCACGCGACGAAGGCCGCCGGATGGTCGCCGGACGCACGGGGTTGCGCACTCACAGGTGCAGTATGGACGTGCCTCCCGATCCTCAGCCGCTTTCGCCCTGCCACCGGTGTCGCGGCATCAGGGCTACAGCGACGCCGAGCCAGACGCCGGCGAACAGCAACGGCAGCTCCGCGGTGAACGGGCCGATCGGGCCGGGACCGAAGAAGTCCCACAGCGGCCAGAGCGCCAGGGCGACGACGGGCGCCTTGGGCAACCCGGAGCGCCAGCACGCGGCGGCGAGCAGGAGCACGCCGAAGAACATCCCGGCGATCACCGGCACGAGGACGGCGCCGATCATGCCAGGGTCCTTCAGGTAGCCGTCGGCGATCAGCCGCTCCGCGCCCGTGGCGCCGAAGACATCCGCAGCGACGACCTGGGCGGTGTAGGTGGCGACGTCGCTGAAGAGCTGGCCGGTCATCCCCCAGGTCAGGACAGCTGCTCCGACGACGGTGAGCTTCGGGGTGTGCCAGCGGGTGAGCTGCCACAACCCCAGGAAGCCGAGCAGGAGCAGGAAGCTGCCGAGCATGGCACCGACCCACTCGATCCGGTAGAAGCCCGGGTGGGTCAGGCCCCAGGCGATCTGCTGCTCGCGCTCGAGGTCGCCCGCGCGGAGGTACTCGAGGTACTGCGGGACCGCGACGAGCACGGAGCCGAGGATCAGGCCCAGGGCGGCGGCCCGGCGGGCGAGGTTCGAGAGCGGCGGTGTGGCGAGCGGTGGGCGGTGTACGGCGGTGTGGGTGTCTGTCATGGCTCCACGTTGGGCCGAGGGCCCCCGTCGCCGCATGGTGCAGATGTCCCAAAGACCGCTGTCCCTCGCCGGTGAACTGAGCCTGCCCTTCGTTGCGGCGGAATCCGCCAGCCGGAACCATGGGCGCCATGACCTCCCCGACCACCGACGAGTCCCCCGAGATGGGCCAGCACGCGGACGAGCCGCACGCGGAGTCCCAGGCCTCGCGCATCAACGCCCTGCGCGCGGCCGTGCTGGGAGCCAACGACGGCATCGTCTCGGTGGCCGGCCTGGTGATGGGCGTCGCCGGAGCCACCACGGACCGGAACACGATCTTCGTCGCCGGCGTCGCCGGCCTGGTCGCGGGCGCGCTCAGCATGGCGGCCGGGGAGTACGTCTCGGTCAGCACCCAGCGCGACACCGAGCGGGCGCTGATCGCCAAGGAGACCCGCGAGCTGGCCGAGGAGCCCGAGGAGGAGCTGGCCGAGCTGGCTGGGATCTACCAGGGCAAGGGGCTCTCCGAGGCGCTGGCCCTGCAGGTCGCCACCGAGCTGACCGAGCACGATGCCCTCGGTGCCCACCTCGAGGTGGAGCTCGGGATCGACCCGAACGACCTCACCAACCCCTGGCACGCCGCCTGGGCCTCGATGATCTCCTTCACCCTCGGGGCGCTGCTGCCGCTGCTCACGATCTTGATGTTCGCCCCGGGCCTGCGGGTCGTGGTCACCCTGGTCGCGGTGGCGCTCGCGCTGGCCGGCACAGGCCTGGTCAGCGCCAAGATCGGTGGCACCAGCACCGGCCCCGCCGTACGCCGCAACGTGCTGGGCGGCCTGCTCGCGATGGCCGTCACCTTCGGGATCGGCACCCTGGTCGGGACCCGGATCAACTGATCCGCCTGGCCCGGCGGGCCGCGACATTGAATGAGACGGTCATCTCAAAACCATGATGTGACCGCAATATCCTCTAGGTTCGGCTCGTGAAGATCGCAGTAGCAAGGGAAACCCGCGACGGCGAGGCCCGGGTGGCGATGGTCCCCGAGCTGGTCGGCAAGTTGACGGACCTCGGGTACGACGTGCTCGTCGAGCCCGGCGCCGGAGCCAGCGCGGAGTACGCCGACGAGCTGTACGTCGAGGCCGGGGCGACCGTCTCCGACGGGGCCCTCGGCGAGGCCGACGTGGTCGTGGGGGTGAACGCCCTCAGCAGCGAGCGGGTCCGCCGGCTGCGCGAGGGCGCGGCCACCATGTCGTTCCTCCAGGTGAACTCCTCCCACGACCTGGTCGTCCAGCTGCGTGACCACGGCGTCGCCGCGTTCTCGATGGAGCTGGTGCCCCGGATCTCGCGCGCCCAGTCGATGGACGCGTTGTCCTCCCAGGCGCTGGTCTCCGGCTACCGCTGCGCGATCGTCGCGGCGGGGCTGCTGCGCCGCTTCCTGCCGCTGAACATGACCGCCGCGGGAACCGTCCAGCCGGCGCAGGTGGTCGTGCTCGGAGCCGGTGTGGCCGGCCTCCAGGCGATCGCCACCACCAAGCGACTCGGCGCGGTCGTGCAGGCCTACGACGTGCGCGCCGCCGCCGCGGAGGAGATCCGCTCGATGGGAGCCAAGGCCATCGACCTCGAGCTGGAGACCCTGGAGGGCTCGGGTGGCTACGCCCGCGAGATGACCGAGGACCGGGCCGCCCGGCAGCGCGACCTGCTGGCGCCGTACATCGCCCAGGCGGACGCGCTGATCACCACCGCCGCGGTGCCCGGACGACAGGCGCCGATGCTGGTCACCTCCGCGATGGTGGAGCAGATGAAGCCCGGCTCGGTCGTGGTCGACCTGGCCGCGGAGACCGGCGGCAACGTCGAGGGCTCGGTGGCCGGCAAGGTCGTCCGGATCGGCCACGCCCAGGTGTGGGGTGGGGAGAACGTCCCCTCGCAGATGCCGGGACCGGCCTCGAAGCTCTACGCCCAGAACATCGTCAACCTGCTCACCCTGATGACCCACGAGGGGGAGTTCGCGCCCGACTACGACGACGAGGTGGTCGCCGGCGCCGCGGTCACCCACGCCGGGCGGATCGTGCACGAGCCGACCCGCGAGGCGATCGAGGGCCCGGCCCCCGAGCCGGCCCCCGAACCCGAGCCGGACCCCGAGCCCGAGCCGGACCCCGAGCCCGACGCCGACCCCGAGACCAAGCAGCTCGATCTTCCCTTCGACCAGGAGGCCGACCAGTGAACGACGCCGTCGTCTGGCTGACCATCTTCGTGCTCAGCGTCTTCGTGGGCATCGAGGTGATCTCCAAGGTCTCCTCGACGCTGCACACGCCGTTGATGTCGGGGGCGAACGCCATCCACGGGATCATCCTGCTCGGGGCGATCCTGGTGACCGGCACGACCGACAACGGCATCGCCGTCACCGTCGGCCTGATCGCGATCGTGCTCGCGGCGGTGAACATGGTCGGCGGGTTCGTGGTCACCGACCGGATGCTGCAGATGTTCGTCCGCAAGAAGAAGAAGCCCGTCCCGAGCCCTGCTGACGGAACCGGAGCAGCGAAGTGACCCCCACCTGGGTGCAACTGGTCTACCTGGCCTGCGCCGTCTGCTTCATCCTCGCGCTCAAGGGCCTCTCCGGCCCCAAGACCGCCCGCACCGGCAACCTGATCGGCGCCGGCGCGGCCGTCGTCGCCTGCGTCGTGCCCTTCCTCTACCTGGACCTCAAGCACGTCCCGCTGATCCTGGTCGCGATCCTGATCGGCACCGCCGGCGGAGTCTTCGGCGCCCAGCGGGTGCAGATGACCCAGATGCCGCAGATGGTGGCGCTGTTCAACGGCGTCGGCGGCGGCGCGGCCGCCCTGGTGGCGCTGCTCGAGCTGCACGAGATCACCGGCCTCGGGCGCGACGAGGGCTGGTTCGTGCTGGCCGCCACGGCCTTCACGGTCTTCGTCGGGGCGGTCTCCTTCGCCGGCTCGGTGGTGACCTTCGCCAAGCTGCAGGAGCTGATGAAGTCGGCCCCCGTCGTCTTCCCCGGTCTCGCGCTCGCGTTCGGCGGCGCGCTGGTCGCCGGGGTCGGTCTGTCCACCCAGCTGGTGCTGAGCCCCGCGATCTGGGTCGGCATCGTCCTGGGTCTGGTCGGTCTGGCCTTCGGGCTGCTGCTCGTGCTCCCCGTGGGTGGCGCCGACGTGCCGATCGTGATCTCGCTGCTGAACGCGTTCACCGGCCTCACCGTGGCCGCCGGCGGCTACGTGCTGCAGAACGTCGTACTCCTCCTGGCGGGCACGCTGGTCGGCGCCTCCGGAACGTTCCTCACCCTGCTGATGGCCCGGGCGATGGGCCGCTCGGTCGCCAACATCCTGTTCGGGGCGCTCAAGGGCGGCTCCACCCTGGGCTCCAGCGTCGTCTCGGACCGTCCGGTGAAGTCGGCCGGCCCCGAGGACGTCGCGATCATGCTGGGGTACGCCGACCGGGTGATCATCGTCCCGGGCTACGGCCTCGCCGTCGCGCAGGCCCAGCACTCGCTGCGCGAGCTCGTCGACCTGCTGCTCGAGCGCGGCACCGAGGTCGACTACGCGATCCACCCGGTGGCCGGCCGGATGCCGGGCCACATGAACGTGCTGCTCGCCGAGGCCCAGGTGCCCTATGAGCAGCTCAAGGAGATGGACGACATCAACGGCGACTTCAAGGACGCCGACGTGGTGCTCGTCGTGGGTGCCAACGACGTGGTGAACCCGGCCGCGAAGACCACCCCGGGTGCGCCGATCTACGGGATGCCGATCCTCAACGCCGACGAGGCCAGGCAGGTCGTGTTCATGAAGCGCTCGATGCGCCCCGGCTTCGCCGGCATCGAGAACGAGCTGCTGTTCGAGGAGAACACCACGCTGCTGTTCGGTGACGCCAAGGACTCGATGGGCAAGCTCCTCAACGCGGTCAAGGCGCTGTAGCCGGCTACTGCGCCAGGCCGTAGAGGCGGTCGCCGGCGTCCCCGAGCCCAGGGACGATGTAGCCCTTCTCGTTCAGCTTCTCGTCCAGCGCGGCCGTCACCACGGTCACCGGCACGTCGGTGCCCTCGAGTTCCTTTTCGAGCCGCTCGACGCCCTCGGGCGCCACCAGCAGGCAGATGCAGGTGATGTCGTCGGCGCCGCGGTCGGTCAGGAACTGGATCGCCGCGGCCAGGGTGCCGCCGGTGGCCAGCATCGGGTCGAGCACGTAGCACTGGCGGCCGGACAGGTCGGCCGGCAGGCGCTCGGCGTACGTCGAGGCCAGCAGGGTCTCCTCGTTGCGGACCATCCCGAGGAACCCGACCTCGGCCGTCGGGATCAGCCGCATCATGCCCTCGAGCATGCCCAGACCGGCCCGCAGGATGGGCACGACGAGCGGCCGCGGACGGCTCAGGCTGACCCCCTCGGTGGGTGCGACCGGCGTGGTGATGCTGACCTTCTCGACGCGGACGTCGCGGGTCGCCTCGTAGGCCAGCAGGGTGACCAGCTCCTCGGTCAGCCGGCGGAACTCCGGCGAGGCCGTGTCCTGGTCGCGGAGCGCGGTGAGCTTGTGCGAGACGAGGGGATGGTCGACGACGTGGAGGCGCATGGCGTACACCGTAGTCGGGGTTCTGGCGCTCCCGCCGCGTCGGTGGTCCTCGTCGCCCGCTTCTGCCACCATCAAGGTTGAGCGGCGGAAGCGGGGTGCGTGGCGGTGGACGTGAGTGATGCCGAGGTGGGCGAGATCGACCTCGCCCTGGTTGCCTACCGCGACGAGGGCGACTGGAACCTGGCCGAGCTCCCCGACCGCTCGCTGGACTCGGTGGACACGATCGCGCGCGAGCTGCGGCGCTACCCGGGAGAGACGGGTGCCTGGGCCTTGATCTCGGTGTCCGAGGACTTCGTGCTGCTGGTGCGGACCCAGGGATCGCTCGTGCGGGTGCTGCTCTCCGACGCCACCGCGTCGACCGACTGGAGCCTGGCCCGCTCGGCAGTGGACCAGATCGGGATCCACGTGGACGACGACGAGGACCAGGTGCCCGCGGGCGACCTGGGCATCTTCGAGGACGTGGGGATGTCGGCCAGCGCGATGGGTGCCCTGCTAGACGACGTGGACCTCTATCCCGAGGAGATCCTCAGCGAGGTGGCCGGCACGCTCGGCTTCGGCGCCAAGTTCGACGAGCTCGCCGGCCTGTCCGGGTGACCGCGGCGCTGTCCTGGGAGCCCGCGATGCGGACCGCCCTCGCCCAGGCTGCACTCGCGGCCGAAGCCGGCGACGTCCCGATCGGCGCGGTCGTCCTGGCCGCCGACGGCGAGGTGGTCGGGACCGGGCACAACGTCCGTGAGCGCGACGGCGACCCCACCGGGCACGCCGAGGTCGTCGCGCTGCGCGCCGCCGCGGCGGCCGTGGGCGAGTGGCGACTGACCGGGTGCACTCTGGTGGTCACGCTGGAGCCGTGCACCATGTGCGCAGGAGCCGCCGTGCTCGCGCGGGTGGACCGCGTGGTGTTCGGGGCGTACGACGACAAGGCCGGCGCCGCGGGCTCGCTGTGGGACGTCGTCCGCGACCGTCGGCTGAACCACCGACCCGAGGTGATCTCCGGCGTCCTGGCAACCGAGAGCACGGCCCTGCTGGACGGCTTCTTCCGCCGCCACCGCGATTTCGACGGCACCGAGGGCGTCCGGTAACCTCTCCCGCGGTGGCGTGTCCGAGCGGCCTAAGGAGCACGCCTCGAAAGCGTGTGTGGGTGCAAGCCCACCGTGGGTTCAAATCCCACCGCCACCGCCATGTGATGTCTCCAGACATCGCAGGACTCCCGAACCCACCGTCGTGGGTTCGGGAGTCCGTCGTTTCGGGGGGAGGCACTCCGTTGTCGGAGCGGGACGGAGCCGTTGCGGACCAGCCGGACCCGTGCGACAGTGAACGGAGAAACACCCCAAAACGGACGCACCCGGTCACCAGGTCGCCTGCGAGTCGCCCCACCGACGCAAGGAACTTCTCCGATGGTTCTCACCCGTGCAGCCAAGATCGCCATCGCCGCCGTCGGCAGCGCCGCCCTGGCCACCACCGGTCTCGCGGCCGCTTCGGCCACCGGCAGCCACACCGAGCAGTCATCCTCGAGCGAGCAGTCGGACACGCAGCCGGAGCAGGTCACGCCACCGCAACAGGTGATCCCGGCCGCTCGCCTGCACGCCTCCCGTGCCGCCGAGCACGCCGCGAAGCAGGCCAAGCAGCACGCGGCCGAGCGGTCGGCCGTGGTGTCCGGCTCCGAGCATGCCGACGACGACTCGGACGAGGCCGACGACCAGGATGAGGCCGACGACGACGACCAGGGCGAGGACGCCGACGACCAGGGCGAGGACCGCGACCACTCTGACGGCGGCGGCCACCACGGCCAGAAGCACGGCGACGAGCGGCGACCGCGACGGTGGCGACGACGGCGGCGACGACGACTGACCCGGGAGGGTCAGCGCTCGAGCAGCATCTTGATCCTGGCCAGGTCCTTGCGGTTCGCCGATCGCATCGCCCGGCTCATCATCGGGGCGCCGACGTTGGCGAAGCCTGAGGGCTCGCCGCGGTTGCGCAGCGTCATCCGGGTGCGGTCCTCGCCGACGGGCTCCCAGGTGTAGGTGGTCTCCATCGGGAAGGGTCCCTGCTCGGTGCGCATCACCAGTCGCTCGCGCGGGACCAGCTCCACGATCTCGTAGGTGTAGCTGAGGCGGCGGCCGAGGAACCGGGCCACGAACGCCAGCCGGGAGCCGATCGCCAACGGTGGTGGGGTCTGCCACTCGACGCTGACGATGTTGGCGTACCACTCCGGTGCGTTGCCGGGCCCGATCGCATAGTCGGCCACCTCGGCCAGCGGTCGGTCGATGACGATCTCGGTGAGGACGTCCACCTCCGCCATCGAACTCTCCCTGCAGTGGGGTCGCGGCGCCGGGGATCGGCGACCGATCCCCAGCCTAGGCGGGTCCGGCCCGGCGTACGACCGGGCGGCGGCCGTGGCTGGGCCGCAGGTCCCGGAACCGCCAGCCCAGGACGCGCACGACCGCCTCGAGCACGATCGCGCCCGACATCTTCGACTGGCCGTGGGTCCGGTCGGTGAAGGTGATCGGGACCTCGGTGACGCTCAGGCCGTGGCGCGCGGCCTGCCAGGTGTTCTCGATCTGGAAGCAGTAGCCGTTGCTCTGCGAGCCGGCCGCGCCGATCTCGGCGAGGGCCGTGGACCGGAACGCCTTGAAGCCCGCGGTGGCGTCGCGCACCCGCAGGCCCAGCACGGTGGCGACGTAGATGTTGCCCAGCCGTGAGATGACCCGGCGCGACAGGGCCCAGTTCTCCACTGCACCACCGCTCACATAGCGCGACCCGACGGCGACGTCGCTGTGCTCGAGGGCCGCGAGGAGGGCCGGCACCCGCTCGGGCGGGTGGGACAGGTCGGCGTCCATCTGCACCACCGCGTCGTAGTCGCGGTGCAGCGCCCAGTTGAAGCCGGCGCGGTAGGCAGCACCGAGCCCGGCCTTCCCGGGTCGGACGATCAGCTGGACCCGGCGGCCGTACTCCGCGTGGGCGCCGACCAGGGCGGCGGTCCCGTCGGGGCTGTTGTCGTCGACGACCAGCACGTCGGCGCCGGGCACCGAGGCCAGCACCCGGTCGAGCACCGTCACGATGTTGTCGGCCTCGTCGTAGGTGGGGACGATGACCAGGGGTCGTTGGGCATGCATCAGCTGTTGCCTCCGTCGATGATCCAGGTGGAAAGGGGTTCCGAGCAATCAGCCGCGGGCTGCAGAGCAGGGCGCGTCAGACCGTCGCGCAGATAGACCCTTCGGCCGCAGACCTGGCCGACGACGTGGTAGCGGGCGTTCAGGATCTGCCCGGGCCCGGCTTGGTCCAGGGTGGCTGCGGTGTTCGGCCCGCGCTCCACGAACCAGGTCGGGGCGTGCCTGCCCGCCAGCACCCTGCTCAGCTGGTGGAACGAGGGGTCGAGGGTGCGGGCGGGCAGGCTCCACAGATAGGCGTAGGGCGACTCGAGCCCGGCGGCCTCCAGGATCTGGGCGTCCCCGAAGGCGCTGACGGCGGTGTCCCCGGGCGCGGCCGCCCGCCCGATGGCCTCGCCGACCGCCTGCCCGTGGGTCGGCACGCGGTGCACCATCCCGAAGGACCAGGCGATCGCGGCCGCGACCAGCACCATCCCCGCGAGGGCGCGACCGGGTCGCGGCACGGCGGCGGCCAGAAGCCCGGCGGCCAGCGCGGCGGGGACGGTGAGCTGAACCAGGTAGTGCAGCCAGTAGCTGCCCCCCGCGAGGATCGACACCACGTCGTACGCCGCGAGGACGAGGGTGGCCAGCGCCACGGCGAGGCCGACCGAGCGCGGCCGGGACCGTCGCACCCAGACAACGGCACCCAGCGCGAGCAGCAGCAGCACGCCACCGGAGAGGAGCTCGAACGTCCCGAGCTTGCCGAGCCGGGCGATCCGCACACCCAGGCTGAGGTGCTCCATCAGCGGGGCCGCGCGCAGGCGGAACTCGTACATCGCGAACAGCACGTCCCCCGGTGCGGTGCCCCGCAGCCACGCCAGGCCCAACACGACCACCCCGGCGCCGAGTCCGCCGCCGGCGAACGCGAACGCCAGTCGCCGCAGCCGGGTCCAGGGCAGCTGTCGGTGCCAGGCCGCCACCACGCCGAGCGTGATCGCGAAGACCGCGACGTCGAGCATGTTCTGCTTGACCAGGACGGCCAGGGCCGCGCAGGCGCCGGCTCCGAGGGCGGCGAGCGTCGAGGAGCGCGCCCGGGCCGAGTCCCGCACCGCCACGATCGAGAGCCACACGCCGAGCGCGATGAACGGTGCAGCGAGCAGTTCACCGTCGATCACCAGGGCACCCACGGTGGGGGAGACCATCAGGCCGCAGGCGACCGCGCTGCTCCAGGTGGCCGCGGTGCGCCCCGCGACCTCCTTGGCCGCGAGTCCGACCCCGAGCACCGTGACCGCAGCCGCGAGGGCGCCGAGCACGCGAAGGGCGGGCAGTCCGCCGAGTGCGGCCGCGAGCTGGAACGCCGCGACCAGCACCGGTGGGCGGTCGACCCAGTAGGGGCCGTAGAGCGATGGGCCCGGGTGCCACTGCCTCCCGACCATCAAGAACCCGCCCTCGTCGGCGGAGATCGGGCCGCCCAAGAAGGGGAGCCGGAGGACAACGGCGAGCAGCGCGAAGGCCAACATCGGGAGGGTGAGTCGCGCGAGCACGGCCTGGAACGGGGCGCGGTGCACGGTGAACCGGCCGGCCGGACGGGCAGGCGTCGCGATGCGCCCCAAGGTGGTCACGTGTTCACGATGCGTCGGCGGACCTTACGCCAGCCTGAATGGGCCGGAGGGTCAAAACTGCATGCAGGGCAGGGGATTCAGGCAACAGTCAGGTCTCGACCAGCACGCTGCACCACATGACTCCTGTTACGACTGCGCGGCCAACACGTCCAGAGCTCCGGACCCTTCTCAACAAGGTCCCCGAGGTCACGATCTTCTTCTGGGTGATCAAGATCCTCTGCACCACGGTCGGTGAGACGGCGGCGGACTACCTCAACGGCAACCTGGGGTTGGGGCTGACCTACACCTCCTACCTGATGACCGGGCTGCTGGTGGTGGCGCTAGCCGTCCAGTTCGGCGTACGCCGCTACGTGCCCACCGTCTACTGGATCGCTGTCGTGCTGATCAGCGTCGTGGGCACCCTGATCACCGACAACCTGACCGACAACCTCGGCGTCCCGCTGCCGGTGTCCACGGCGGTCTTCGCGGTGCTCCTGGCCGGCACTTTCGCCGCCTGGTTCGCCGTCGAGCGCACGCTGTCGATCCATACCATCTTCACGCGTCGGCGCGAGGGCTTCTACTGGTTGACGATCCTGTTCACCTTCGCCCTGGGCACCGCGGCCGGCGACCTCGTCGCCGAGCAGATGAACACCGGCTACGGCCTGGCAGCCGTCATCTTCGGCGGACTGATCGCCCTGGTCACCTTCGCCTGGTGGAAGCTCGACCTGAACCCGATCCTCGCGTTCTGGGTCGCCTACGTCCTCACCCGCCCGCTGGGTGCGTCCATCGGCGACCTGACCTCGCAGCCGCACTCCAACGGCGGGCTCGGGCTCGGCACCACGAACACCAGCCTGCTGTTCCTGGTCGCGATCCTGACGCTGGTCAGCTACCTCAGCATCACCCGTCGCGACGCCACCGAGGAGCGTCGCCCCGTGGACGCCGAGATCCTCGGCTGAGCCGGGCGGGCGGGCGTCGGTCGCCCTGCTCGCGTGCCGTTCCCCCCGGCGGCCGCGAGACGGGAAGGCCGGCCCCGCCCGTCCTCGTCCCGCCCGTTCTTTCCCTCCCGTTCCGGCGGCCTAGGCGCCTCCCCGCTGCGCCGCCGGCCACCGCGGGCACCCGATCCGGAAGACCGTCCGCGGCGGCCCTCCGGTCACGAGCAGCACCTCGCCCCCGGCGTCGCGGGCGGTCTCCCGGGCCAACCAGAGCCCCAGACCGCCCGCGACGCTGCCGTCCCGGCTGCTGACCCAGGCATCGAACAGGCTGTGGCGCACGCCACTCGGCGATGACCGATCCGGTGTTGGAGACGTCGACCACCACGGTGCCAGGGACACCCGGCCCCAGGGCGAGGGCGATCTCGACCGAGCCTCCGGCAGGAGTGTGCCGGATGGCGTTGTCGAGGATGGGCTCGATGATCTCCACGAGGTCGACGCACCGGACCTCCGGGGACAGGGCGCCATCCAGCTGCGTCGAGAGGACGACCTCTCCGAGCTCGGCCTGTCGCTGCCACCGAGACGCCGCGGCCGCGATCGCAGCCACCACCGGCTCCGGCGTGTGGTTGCGAGCGCGGCTCCGGGCCAGCATCCGGTCGACGATCGAGGTCAGCTGGTCGGCGTCGGCCACGATCCGGTGGAGGGCCGCCGTACGCTCGGCCGGGTCGGGCTCGCGCAGCGCCAGCTCAGCCTCGGCGCGGAGCGTCGCCACCGGAGTCCGCAGCCGATGCCCGGCGTCGGCAGCGAAGGCGAGCTCGGTGGAATGGCTCTCGTGCAGCCGCACCAGCATCCGGTTCAGGGCCCCGACCAGTCGCGCCAGCTCGGCATCGTGCGGCGGCACCGGGAGTCCGGTGGCCAGTTCCGTGGGCCCGACCGCCTCGGCGCTCTCGGTCAGGCGGGTGACGCTGCTCAGGGCTCGTCCGGTGAGGATCCAGGACAGTGCCGCCATCGCCAGGACGACTGCGACCAGGCCGGTCAGCAGCAGGAGCAGCAGGTCGGTCGTGGTGGTGTTGAACCCTTCCGCGTCGACCGCCACGATCAGGGCGCCGGTCCCGGCGGGCGACCCGCCACTGCCGGTGAGCCGCAGCGGGACGGCCAGGACCGCGAGGTCGGTGTCGGGCCGCTGCAGGGTGACGCGGGTCTGGGTGCCTCCAGCCGACGCCCGGACGTCGGGCAGGTCCACGAGCGGCGCAGCCCCCACGAGGGCGGGGCTGTTGGACAGCACCTCACCGGTGGGGCCGATCACCTGAACCAGGTCGGTCTTCGGGCTGCCCGCGTCCTGGCGCAGGGCGCCGTCGGGTGCGACCTCGTCGCGGGCGAGCTCGAGGCGGCTTGCGAGGGCCGCGCTCACCGCCTGGTCCCCGGCCTGCTGCACCCGCCACGTCGCGGCCGCTCCGAACAGGGCCGCGAAGGTGACCCCGACCGCCACCCCGCCCAGGACCAGGCGGTTGCGCAGCGAGCTCGGAGCGAGCCTCACGACAGGTCGGCCAGCCGGTAGCCGACTCCCCGAACGGTCCCGATCGCGTCGTCGACGCCGGCCTCGCGCAACCTGGCCCGCAGGTAGCCGACGTAGACGTCGACGACGTTGGAGGTGCCGTCGTAGGCGTAGTCCCACACGTGGTCGAGGATCTCGGTGCGCCGCAGCACGTCGCCGGGGCGGCGCATGAAGTAGTCGAGCAGGGCGAACTCCCGAGGCGACAGCTCGATGGGCCGGCCCCGCCAGCTGACCTGGTGCTCGGCCGGGTCCAGGACGAGGTCCCCGTTGTGCAGCGAAGCCGGACGCTCGGTCTCGCCGCGGCGGAGCAGCGCGCGCAGCCTGGCGGCGAGCTCGCCGAACGCGAACGGCTTGCCGAGATAGTCGTCGGCACCGCAGTCCAGCCCGGTGATCCGATCGCTGACGCCCGTGCGAGCCGTCAGGATCAGCACCGGGGTCCAGTGCCCCTCGGCGCGGAACCAGCGACACCAGTCCAGTCCCGACTCCTCACCGGGGAGGCCCACGTCGCACAGGACCGCGTCGTACGGCGTGCTGACGACGGCGTGACGGGCATCGACAGCGTCACCGGCCACGTCGACGGCCCAACCCTCCTGGACCAGCCCCTTGCGCAGCAGGCCGGCCATCCGCACGTCGTCCTCGATCACCAACAGCTTCACGGTGCCGCCTCTTCCTCCCTGCCGAGGCTAGTGGTCCCAGCCTGATCACAGATCGCGCAGCTCGCTCGGTCCTGCCCGCGCGACCAGCCGTCCCACCCCGGCGACGACGAGCACCGTCACCCCGGAGACCAGCGCGACCAGGAAGCCCAGGTAGCCCCAGGGCACGGTTGCGCTCGCGGGAGCCGGGTCGAAGATCCCGGTGAGGACCTTCACGAGCAGGTAGGCGATCGTGGTGCCGATCAGTGCGCCCCCCAGGACGCCGGCACCGATCATGGCCCGAGCCTCACTGCCCAGGAACCGGCCTCGTTGACGCGAGGTCGCACCCAGCGCCGCCAGCAGCACCAGGGCCCGGCGACGCTCCACGATTCCGCCCAGCAGGGCCAGCCCCGAACAGGCCAGGGCCAGCAGCACACCGAACCCGAGCTCGAGGCGAGAGAGCCCGGAGAGATCGGTGCCGGCCAGGCCGGAGGCGCTGGTCACTCCGGACCCCGCCGAGGAGATGTCCTCGACACGCGCCCCTCGGGGCCGAGTGGGACAGCTGCGTCCTCAATGCGCTCGCCGTCCGCGCCGGCGTATCGCTGGAGACCAGGAAGGTGCCGACGGCGTCGGACCCGGTCTGTTGGGTCAGGTAGTCGGCGTTGGCCACGATGAAGCTGTCCTTGGGAGCCGTGGGCCACTCCGTGACCTGCCCGACGACGTGGAAGTCCACCGGCCGGTAGGCGTGGTCCGCCCCGGTCTGCAGCCGGATCCGGATCAGGTCACCGGGGTGCAGCTGATAGTCGTGCAGGGTCTCCGCGGACAGCAGCACGCCGTCGGGAGTGCGCTGCAAGGTCGCCAGGGTCCGGGTGATCGTGCTGCCGGGGACGAACGCGTCCTGCAACGGCCCGACCCGGGCGAACGTGCTGGCCCTGACCCCGTAGAGGTCCTGGAGGTCGGGGCCGACGTAGCCGAAGCGGTGCTGGAGCGGCTCGACGGCGCGGGCCCCCGGTGCGTGGGAGAGGTCGGCAGCGGCTGCCGGACCGACGCTGGATCCGGGCGGCTCCACGACGGCGACATCGCTGCCCACGGTCAGGGCGACGTCCAGCCGGGACTGGGCGTCGTACGTCGAGGTGAAGATCGCTGTGGACACCGCGAGTCCCAGCGCCACCGCCAGGCCGGCCGCGCCCTCGGGCGATCACCCGGCGACGCTGGCGCAGTGATGCTGCCTCGAGCTCGGGGGCGCTGCCCGGTCCACCGCGGGACCATCGTCCCGTCCGGCGGCCGTTCCACCACGACGTGAGCCGCCAGACGAGCAGTGCCAGGCCCGGCCAGGCCAATGCCGGCCCGGCGAGAGCTGCGTAGTTCACCTGGGTCTGCGGGATGCCCTCGGGCGCCAGCACCACCTGGTAGCCGCTGCGCGCCGTGAGCGCGAAGGAGACCGCGGCGCCGGCCAGGAGGAGGAGGTCGAGGCCGGCCCGCAACGGCCATGGCCTGGGCGAGTGCGCGGGCTCGCGCCGCCTCCGCGGCCACTCCGGTGCGCTCGCGACCGACGGCGAGTCGCAGCACTGCACCTGCCTGAGTTGCCAGGGCGAGCAGCACCCCGCCCGACACCGCGATCAGCACCCAGCCCGTCGACAAGGGGGTCGCACCAGGCAGGGCGATCCCGACGGCCAGCCAGGCCAAGGGGATCCCGATGGCCGCACCTACGGCGGCGATGGCGAGCGACTCCCCGGCGACCATCCGGACCACCTGCGTGACGGTGGCACCTCGCAGTCGTAGCAGGGCGAACTCCCGCCGGCGCCGGTCCGACCGGAGCGCCACGACGAGAGCGGCCACGACCGCTGCCAGGGCAAGGCCGGGCAGCCCGAGGAGGAGGAACAACAGGTTGGCGTAGCTCGCATCCTCCCCGGCCAGCGTGAGCGCGGTGCCGAGGTTGTCACCGACCAGCGCTCCTCCGGTGACGGCCGCCTGGAAGTGGTTGGCGCGCCCCTGCACCGCTATCGCGGCCGCCTGCGGATCGGCCGGGAGGCCACCGTGGTCGAAGCCGACGTGCAGTTGGTGAACCACGGGGGTGGTGCCGACCACGGATGGCGAAGACCTTGGGTGGCACCAGGATCACGTTGTCCGGTGGCGCGCTCGCCCCGGCGCCCGGCGCCAGCCCGACGACCTGGAAGAACGAGTCCGCTGCGGGCAGGTCGACCACGCCGTCGACGGTCAGGGAGCGGTTGCCGGACGGGGTCCGCACGGTGACGGTGCCGCCCGGTTCGACGGCGAGGTTGGCTGCCGTCTGCTGGAAGATCATCGCGCCGGACCGTGATCCGAGGAGGTGGCGCACCTCGCCCGGGAAGGTGGCTGCGTAGCCGGGCGAGACCGAGACGACGTACGCCGCCCCGGTGCTGCGGGCACCGTTGGCGCCCGTCGACCTGAGCGCGCTGACGTGGGCGAAGGACACCTGCTCCACGGCTCGAACGTCCGGCAGTCGGCGCACCTCCTTGGCGACGGCCGCGACGCCGCCCTGGGGGGTCACCTGGACCTGCCAGTCGACCGGCACCGATGCCGCCGCCCGGACGGTCAGGGCGGTCCGGCTCTGGGTGACGAACGCACCCAGCGCCGCGACGAACGCGATCGCGATCGCGATGCTCGTGGCGGCCACGAGCAGCTCCAGGGGGCGGCGGCGGACCAGTCCGCTGAGCCAACGAGCCGTCCTCATCGGGTGCTCACCGACGTGGCGATGCCGCCGTCGACGAGGGCGACCTGCTCGTCGAACAGGGCCGAGAGCTCGGGGTCGTGGGTTGCCAGGAGCAGCGCCCCGCCGGTGGCGGCGACGCCGTCCCGCAGGGCGAGCACGGCCTCATGGGCGTGTGCCCGGTCCAGGGCGCCGGTGGGCTCGTCGGCAAGGACGAGTCGATGGCCGCCCGCCAGGGCGCGCGCGATCGCGACCCGCTGCTGCTGCCCGCCGGAGAGCTGCGCAGGCAGCGCGTCCGCGAGGTCGGCGGCCCCCACCTCGGCGAGGGAGGCCATGGCGGCGTCCCGCGGCCGCCGCCAGTTCCGTTCCACGCAGCCGGAGCGGCAGGGACACGTTCTCGCGGGCGGTGAGCTCGGGCATCAGGGACGGGGCCTGGAAGACCATCCCGATCTCGCCCCGGCGAGTGCGGGGGTTCTCCGAGAGTCCCGGCCAGATCGACGCTCCCCGAAGCCGGGGCCAGCAGACCGGCCAGCGCCAGAAGCAGCGTCGTCTTCCCGCTGCCGGAGCGCCCGGTCAGGGCGAGGTGTGCCCCGGCATCGATGTCGAGGTCCACCCCGTGGAGGATCACGGACCGGCCGTACCGGATCACCAGCCCGTGGGCGGAGACCAGCGACCCTCGCCCCGAGCCGTTCACGACGCCTTCCCGTCGACGAGGTGCAGGACCCGGTCGGCCGCGCGTGCCACTGCGGGCGAGTGCGTGACCAGCAGGGTGGCGCCGTCGCTGGGCTGCAGGGCACGGAGCAGTTCGAGGAGCATCGACTCCTCGACGGTGCTCACCTCGGCCGTCGGCTCGTCGGCGAGCAGCAGCCTGGGCCCGCCCGCAAGTGCCACCGCGAGGTTCGCCCGTGCCGTCTCTCCTCCCGAGAGCGTGGACGGGCGGGCGTGGGCGTGCCGGAGGAGTCCCACTGCGTCCAGGAGCGAGCGCAGTGACGTGGTGCTGCTGGGCTCCGGCCGGAACGACGCGGCCAGCCGCAGGTTCTCGAGGACGTCGAGGTGCTCGACGAGCCCGCTGGCCTGGGTGAGAACCCCGACCAGCTCACCCCGGAGCCGGGCCTGGCTGTCCGCGCTCTCGTGACTGAGCTGGCGTCCGGCCACCCGCACCGACCCACCGTCGGGGTCGTCCAGGCCGGCGAGCAGGTTGAGCAGCGTCGACTTTCCCGACCCCGAGGGTCCGACCACCGCGACCAGCTCGCCGGGGGCCAGGGTCAGCGAGACGTCCCGCAGGGCGGCCACCTCCTCCCCGCCGCGGCGGAAGAAGCGATGCAGCCCGGTCGCCTCCAGGACGGGTGGTGACGGGTCGACAGGGGTCTCGTGCGCCCGAGTGGTCATGCGATCCTCAGGCTCTGCGACATCGTCCGGTAGGCGTCGACGTTGTCAGCGCCAACGGGGCCGTAGAGGTCCATCCGCACCAGGCGACCTGATCGGAAGACGAGGTACTCCTCCACCTCGTCGCGGTAGACCTTGCCGGTGACGGCGTCCGGGTCGGAGTTGCGGCGGAACACGATGCGGACACCGCTGCCGGCGGGGACGCTGACGGCCGAGATCCCACGCAGCTGGAAGGCGGGCACCGAGTTCTGCAGGCGGGGTACGTCGCTCGAGCGGGCGCTGGCGACCGTCGGGGCCGAGTTGGCGGGCAGGCTGTCGACCGTCACCCCGTTGAGCTTGTCGGTGAAGCGCACCTGGTTGCCGTGTCCCGTCCGTGCCCAGCCCTCGGGGTGGGTGAAGGAGTAGCCGCCCGACCGGTTGGCGTACTTCACGAAGGCCAGGTTGTCGGGGATGTCGCCGGGTGGGTTGCTCTCCACGGGGACGGGTTTGGCGGCCTTGGCCGGGGGAGAGGCGGTGCTGCCGGTGGCCGACCCCGCTGTCGAGGCGGAGCCGGTCGGGGTCGACTGCGACGTCGGGCTGGCTGCGCCCCCGCAGGCCGCGGTCACGGCCAGGACCAGGATCGAGACCGCTAGGACAGGCAGCCGCCGCTGGCGGTGGTGGGTCGAGGTCGTCATGGCAGCAGCGTGGCCGCCGGCCCATGAGAGCACGATGAGAGCTCGGTGGGCTCGTCGCGTCAGGTGTGACCCGAGTCCGGTCCCGCGATCGGGAGCGACACCGTGAAGGCCGCCCCGCCCGTCGCGGAGTCGCTGACCGAGACGACGCCGCCCAGACCGTCGACGATCTTGTCGACGATCGCCAGGCCGAGGCCGGAGCCGCCCTGGTCGCGGGTGCGCGACTCGTCGAGCCGCACGAAGCGCTCGAAGACCCGCTCCCGCTCGGCTGCGGGGATCCCGTTGCCGTCGTCCTCCACCGACAGGACCGCTCGGCCGCGCTCCTCCTGCAGCGAGACCAGCACGAGGCTGTGCGCGTGCCTCGTCGCGTTGGAGAGCAGGTTGCGCACCACCTGTCCGAGCAGCACCGGGTCGCCGTTGACCTGCGCGGCACCAACCGAGGAGGGGTCGATCCGCACCGGGTCGGGTGCGGCCTGCCGGGCCCGGCGTGCCTCCTCCATCACGATGTCGTCGAGGTCGACCGGTGCGGTCGGTTGTGCTCCGTCGTCGAGCCGGGCCAGCAGCAGCAGCGAGGTGACGAGGTCCTCCATCCGCTTCTCCTCGGCCAGCACGTCGCGCGCCAACCCCTTGCTGTCCACGCGGTCGGGGTAGTCGCGGGCCACCTCGGCCATCTGCCGCAGCGCGGCCAGCGGGGAGCGGAGCTCGTGCGAGGCGTCGGAGACGAACTGTCGCTGCAGGCCGTAGGAGGCGTCGATCCGGTCCAACATCTGGTTCAGCGTCTGCGCCAGCCGGGGGATCTCGTCGTCCCCGCCCGGCACGGCGAGGCGTTTGTCCGCGTGGGCGGAGGTGATCGCCGAGGCCTCGCGACGCATCGTCTCGACCGGCCGCAGCGCCCGGCCCACACTGAGCCAGACGGTCACGGCGAGCAACGCGAGCGCGACCGGGAGCGAGACGGCGAACAGGACGGCGACGGTGGCCGTTGCCTCGTCCACCCCTTCGGAGGAGCGGCCGACCGCGATCAGCCGGTCGCCACCCGGCTCGCGTTGCGCGACCACCACATAGGCGTCCGAGTGGCCCCGGAGGCGTACGCCGTGAGCGGTTCCCGCCTTGGTCAGCAGCGCGGTGGTGACCCGGGGGTGGTCGGTGGCCACCACGGTCCCGTCGGGATCGATGATCTGCACGAGGATGTCGTTCTTGCCCGACAGCACCGCCTGTTCGGGCCTCTCCCCACTGCTGAGCTGGGCCTGGATCGCCTGCACCTGCTGACGGCTCGAGGTCTCCAGCCCGTTCTCCAGGGCGTTGCGCAGCGAGCTGACGAACAGCACCGAGCCGACCGCAGCCACCACGAGTGCCACCAGGGTGGCGGCGGCGGTCACCCGGACGCGCACGCGGCTGCGTGACACCGGCCCCACCCGGACCAGGGCCATCAGTCCCCGTCCCGCATCCGGTAGCCGCTGCCGCGCAGGGTCTCGATGCTCTCGCGCCCGAACGGCTTGTCGACCTTGCGGCGGAGCCGAGCGACGTACACCTCGACGATGTTGGGATCGCCCTCGAAGTCGAAGTCCCAGACGTTGCCCAGGATCTGCTGCTTGTTCACGACGTCCCCGGCGCGGCGCATCAGGAACTCCAGCAGGGAAAGCTCGCGCGAGGTGAGACGGATGACCTGGTCCCCACGTCGGACCTCCTTGCTGGAGGGGTCCAGCACAAGGTCGCCGACCACGAGGTTGACCGGGCGTTCGGAGGCGCCGCGTCGCAGCAGCGAGCGGACGCGGGCGAGCAGCACGTCGAAGGAGAACGGCTTGGTGATGTAGTCGTCGGCCCCCGTGTCGAGGGCCTCGACCTGGTCCCACTCGCCGTCCTTGGCGGTGAGCATGATGATCGGCGTCCAGTTCTGCTCGCTGCGCAGCTGCTCGCAGACCTTGTAGCCGTTGAGCACCGGCAGCATGATGTCGAGCAGCATCACGTCGTAGGTGTTCTCGCGGGCGAACCACAGCGCCTCACCGCCGTCGGGGGCGACGTCGACGGCGAAGCCCTCGGCCTCCAGCCCGGCCCGCAGCGATGCGGCGAGCCTCGGCTCGTCCTCCACGACCAACACCCGCACGGCATCCTCCTGCGCCCATCATGGCAACCCGGTCCCCGCAGCACGAGTGCCCGGGGACCGACGCAGTTCAGGTCCCCGTCAGGTCGGCGGGTCACGCTGGCAGTGTGCCCGCCTCCTGGACCCTCGTGTGGTCCCACCTCCGCCGCCGCCTCTCCAGGGAGGTGGTGATGTTCCTGCTCGTCGGGGGCACCGGCTACGTCGTGGACGTCCTCACGTTCAACCTCCTGCTCTCCACACCACCCTTCGAAGGCTGGGACCCGACCGTGGCCAGGGTGGGCGCGGTGGCCGTGGCGATGGTGGTGACCTACTACGGGAACCTGGTGCTGACCTGGGCCGGATCGGGCGTCGGGGACCGTCGCCGCCAGGTCGTGCTCTTCGTGGTCTTCAACGTGGTCGGCCTGAGCTTCTCGGTGCTCACCTTGTGGCTCTCCCACGACGTGCTCGGCCTGACCAGCCGCCTGGCCGACAACATCTCGGCCAACGTGGTCGGGCTGGCCCTGGGGACGATGTTCCGGTTCTGGTCCTACCGGCGGTTCGTGTTCGCCCCCGACGCCCCCGGCGCCCCCGACGTACCGGACCGAGAGGTCCGGGCGCCGGTGACGGCCGCGCGGTGACCCGCCTGCTGATGCCACGACCCGAGGAGATCTCGATGTTCGACCTGTTCAACGGACTGCCGGTCCATCCCCTGGTGGTGCACGCGGTGGTGGTGCTGCTCCCGATCGCCGTCGTCGGGACGGTGGCGATCGCGCTGCGTCCCGCGTGGCGGCAGCGGTACGGCATGCTCGTCGTGGCGTGCGCCGCCCTGGCCACGGTGCTCATCCCGGTCGCGACCTCGAGCGGTGAGGCCCTGGAGAAGCGGGTCGGCCGACCCGGTGCGCACGCCGAGATGGGGGACCAGCTGATCTGGTTCGCGATCCCGCTGCTGCTGCTGGCGCTCGCACTCGTGGTGCTCGACCGCCGCGCCAGGTCCGAGTCGCACCGGGTCCCGGGCGCCCGGGCGATGACCGCCGTCGCGGCGCTGGCCGTGCTCGCGAGCCTGGCCTGCGGAGTTCAGGTCTACCGCGTCGGTGACTCCGGTGCTCGTGCTGCCTGGGGCGAACGTGTCTCCGCGAGATAGCCGCCGGTCATGATCGCCGTACTCACCCCGCTGCTGATGTCGCTGGGCGCTGCGGCGCTGCTGGTCATCCTGCCGATCGTGTTCGCCGAGACCGGCCTGGTCGTGTTGGCGTTCCTGCCCGGCGACTCCCTGCTGTTCACCGTGGGGATCCTGGTCGCCACCCACGTGATGCCGCTGCCGCTCTGGCTGGTCGTCGCGGCCTGTGCGGTGGCGGCCGTGGCCGGTGACCAGCTGGGCTACCTGCTGGGCCGACGGTTCGGTCCGGCCGTGTTCTCCCGGCCGAAGAGCCGGTGGTTCAACCCCGAGCACGCCGTGCGGGCGCACGAGTTCTTCGTCCGGCACGGCAGCAAGGCCGTGGTGCTCGCCCGGTTCGTGCCGGTCGTCCGGGGGTTCGCCCCCGTCGTGGCGGGGGTCGGCAGGATGCCCCGGGGACGCTTCACCACCTACAACGTGCTCGGCGGCCTCGGCTGGACCGCGAGCATGCTGGTCGCCGGGTTCTACGCCGGGGGCATCCCGCTGGTGGCCGCCCACATCGAGCTGTTCGCCATCGGACTGGTGGTGGCCTCGCTCGTGCCTGCGGGCCTTGCGTGGCTGCGCGACCGGGTGCGTCGCCGACGGCGCCTCGAACAGGGCGTGCTGGGCCCGGCCGAGGGTCCTGCCGCCACCCCGGGGGAAGACCTGCGTGAGCTCGTCGGGCGTTGAGCCCACGCGGTGGATGATGGCCCGGTGAGCGAACGGCGTCCGTGGCTGACGCGCAACCTGAAGGTCGTCTCGGCCGTCTCGCTGCTGCAGGACGCGGCCTCGGAGCTGCTCTACCCGCTGCTGCCGATCCTGCTCACCACGGTCCTGGGCGCCCCCGCTGCCGTCGTCGGCGCGGTCGAGGGAGTCGCGGAGGGGATCGCGGCGCTGACCAAGGTCGTCTCGGGCCGGCTCTCGGACCGCTGGCGCAAGGTCCCCCTCGTCGGCCTGGGCTACGGCCTCGCGGCCGTCGGCAAGGTCCTCGTCGCCGTGGCCAGCGTCTGGCCCGTCGTACTCCTCGGGCGAAGTGTCGACCGCCTGGGCAAGGGCATCCGGGGTGCGCCGCGCGACGCGCTCCTGGTCGTCGACATCCCGCCCGACCAGCGTGGCAAGGCGTTCGGCTTCCACCGTGCCGCGGACACCGCGGGCGCGGTGATCGGGCCGCTGATCGCCTTGGTCGGCTACGAGCTGCTCGACCACCAGCTCCGGCCACTGCTGTGGATCGCGGTGGTCCCGGCAGTGCTGAGCGCGGCTCTGGTGTTCGTGCTGCGCGAGCCCGCACCGACAGTGTCTCCGAGGCCGACCCGTGCCACGCCGGCGCCACCCAGCCGGACACCGCTCGGCCCCGACTTCTGGCGGGTGGTGGGGGTGCTCGGCGTTTTCAGCCTGGTCAACTTCCCCGACGTGCTGCTCCTGCTGCGACTGCACGACATCGGCTTCTCCGTGGTCGAGGTGATCCTCGCCTACGTCGGCTACAACCTGGTCTACACGGCGCTGAGCTATCCGGCGGGGGTGGTCGCGGACCGGCTCAGCCCCCAGCAGGTGGTGGCCGTGGGGCTGCTCGTCTTCGCCGGGGTGTACGCCGGCCTCGGGCTCACCGAGAACCACCTGGCGGCCTGGCTGCTGATGGGTGGGTACGGCGCCTACACCGGGCTGACCGACGGGGTGGGCAAGGCGTGGGTCTCCGGGTTGCTCCCCCGCGAGTCGCAGGGGACGGGTCAGGGCCTGTTCCAGGGGGTCCTCGGCGGCGGGATCCTGGTCGCCGGGCTGTGGGCCGGCCTTGCCTGGGGCGGCGACGGACACCTGCCGCTGCTGGTCTCGGGCGTGGTGGCGGGGCTGGTCGGACTCGCCCTGCTGGTGGTCGACCTGGCACCGCGGTCGCCGGTCGAAGCGTGATCGGTCACAGCGGCCGTTCACCTGCCCCTCCGGCGGGCACAATGGCGCGGTGACCTGGTTCGAGTCCCCGGCTGAGGCCGACAAGCAGCTGGCCGCGGTGGGGTACCTCTCCGACACCGCCACCTCCACCACGACCTTCCTGGCGGGCGCGCTGGAGAAGCCCCTCCTGGTAGAGGGGCCGGCGGGCGTGGGCAAGACCGAGCTGGCCAAGGCCATCGCCGGAGCGACGGGCGCGGGTCTGGTCCGGTTGCAGTGCTACGAGGGGCTCGATGAGGCGCGCGCCCTCTATGAGTGGAACTACAAGAAGCAGCTGCTGCGCATTCAGGCGGCGGGGGACCAGGCGTGGGACGAGACCCACGACGACATCTTCACCGAGGAGTTCCTGCTGACCCGCCCGCTGCTGACCGCGATCCGTCGCGAGGAGCCGACGGTGCTGCTGATCGACGAGGTGGACAAGACCGACGTCGAGGTGGAGGGGCTGCTGCTGGAGATCCTCAGCGACTTCCAGGTCACCATCCCGGAGTACGGCACCATCGCGGCGGTACGGCGCCCCCTGGTCGTGCTCACCTCCAACGCCACCCGCGAGCTCTCCGAGGCGATCAAGCGGCGCTGCCTGTTCCTGCACATCGACTACCCCGACGCGGAGCGCGAGCGCGAGATCGTCGTGTCGCAGGTCCCCGAGGTCGAGGAGCAGCTGGCCGGGCAGATCGTCGAGGTGGTCGCCAAGATGCGTGCCATGGAGCTGCGCAAGGCGCCGTCCATCGCCGAGACCATCGACTGGGCACGGACCCTGGTCGCCCTGGGCACCGGGACTCTCGACGAGGCGGCGATCGACCGGACGCTCGGGGTGGTGCTCAAGCACGCCAGCGACCACGACCGCGCGGTCCGCGAGCTGAGGTTGCGTTCGTGATGTCCGGGGTCTCGCCGTGAGCCTGCTGGACCGGCACATCGAGTTCGTCGAGGCGCTCCGCGCCGCGGGGCTCCCGGTCTCGCTGGCCGAGGGCCTCGATGCCGTCCGGGCGATCGACGCACTCGACCTCGACCAGCGCGAGACCCTCCGGGCGGCGTACGCCGCGACGCTGCTCAAGCGCCAGAACCACCGGCCCGGCTTCGATCAGGTCTTCGACCTCTACTTCCCGCGGATGGTCGGCGACGGGCACCCGGTCGATGTGGGCGACGATGCTCCTCCCGACCCGACCGACGGTGACGCCCAACCGGGGGCCGAGCCGGGAGACGGGCGCGGCGGTGACGGCCCGCAGGCGCTGGCCGACTTCCGTGAGGCGCTGGCCACCGCGATGGCGATGGGCGACCCCGACGCGATGGCCGCGCTCGCGCGCGAGGCCGTCCAACGCTTCGGGCTGATCCGCGGCCGCGGCCCCGGTGAGCAGCGCTGGTCGTCGTACAACGTGATGAACCGCGTCTCCCCCGACGAGCTGGTCCAGCGGGCGTTGCAGGGCCTGCTCGGCGACGCGGCCTGGGGGGACGACCCGTCGCTGCGCCGGCTGGTCGAGGCGCAGGCGCTGGAGTTCGAGCGGCTGGTCGACTCCGAGGTCCGGCGTCGCGCCGCGGAGGTCCGGGGGCCCCAGCACGTCGCGCGACACACGGTCCGACCGGCCATCGAGCAGGTCGACTTCACCGCGGCTCGCCGCTCGGACCTCGAGCTGATGCGCCGCGAGATCCAGCCACTGGCCCGGCGGCTGGCCGCCCGGGTCAGCCGGGAGCAGCACGCGCGCAACCGGGGGCCGCTCGACTTCCGCCGCACGGTGCGCGCCTCGATGTCCAGCGGCGGCGTCCCGATGGAGACGCGGCACAAGCCCAAGCGGCCGGGACGGACCGATCTGGTGGTGCTCTGCGACGTGAGCGGCTCGGTCGCCAACTTCGCCAGCTTCACCCTGATGCTGGTCTTCGCGCTGCGCGAGCAGTTCAACCGGGTGCGGGCGTTCACCTTCGTCGACGAGATCCACGAGGTCACCGACCGGTTCGCCACCGGTGCCGACCCGGCCACCACGATGGCCGACCTCGCGGCCAGCGCGCGCTACGCGTCGCTGTGGGGGCGCACGAACTACGGCCGGGCGTTCACCCGGTTCGCCGAGCTGCACCCCGACGCCCTCGACCCGAAGACCAACCTGCTCGTGCTCGGTGACGCTCGCAGCAACCACACCGACCTCGCCCTGCCGGTCGTGCGCGACCTGGTGCACGCCGCCCGGCACACCTGGTGGCTGAACCCCGAGCACTCCCGCAACTGGAACACCGGCGACTCCGCAGCCCGGGAGTACGGCCGGCTGCTGCCGATGATCGAGTGCCGCAACCTGACCCAGCTCGGGGAGTTCGTGCACGACCTCGCGTAAGGGCCGGTGCCAGCCGCCCCAGCGCCGTACCCTGACCGCATGAGTGTTCCGGGACGACTCCTGCTCCCCACGCTGGTCAGCCTGGCGCTGCTCGCGTCCGCGTGCGGCACCTCCGCCGGCCCGAGGGCCGACGGCTCGGCGGCGACCGACGGCGCCGTCCAGGTGGCCTCGACCTCCACGGTGCGGGTGGTGGCTGTCGGCGACATCGCCTGCCCGCCCGGCAAGGCGACCACCGCGACCACCTGCCAGCAGGCTGCGACCGCTGCCCTGGCCCAGCGGCTGAACCCCGACCTGGTGCTCACCCTCGGCGACCACCAGTACGAGCAGAACACGCTGGCGCAGTACCAAGGCTCCTACGACAGGTCGTGGGGCGCGCTGCTGTCCAAGACGCGGCCGGCGCTGGGCAACCACGAGTACTACACGCCCAACGCGAGCGGCTTCTTCAGCTACTTCCAGGGCCGGGTCCCCAGTGGTCCCGGCTACTACCGGGTGGCGGCCAACGGCTGGCAGGTCTACGTGCTGAACAGCAACTGTGACCGGATCAGCTGTGCCACCGAGGCCGCGTGGCTGAACCGCGAGATGGCCGCTCACCCGTCGGCGTGCTCCATCGTCACGATGCACCACCCCCGCTACAGCTCGGGGCTCGAGCACGGCAACAACCCGTCGGTGAAGGGTCTGTGGGCGGTGGCCTACAAGCGGCACAACGACATCGTTCTCTCCGGCCACGACCACGACTACGAGCGCTTCAAGCCGATGGACGGCTACGGGCACGTCCGTCGCAGCCGCGGCATGACCGAGTACGTCGCGGGAACGGGTGGAAAGAACCTCTACCACCTCGGGAAGCGCAAGCGCGGATCGGTGTACTTCCAGGCGCGAGTCCCCGGTGTGCTCCAGCTCGACCTCAAGCCCGGCTCCTGGTCCTGGGCGTACCGGAGCACCAGCGGCACCGTGATGGACAGCGGCAGTCGTCGCTGCCGCTAGGACCGTCGGCGTCCGGGCCTGACCGAACGGTCACCGGCGCTCGTCGGCGCGGGTAGAGTTGTCGATTCCCGTTTCCCACGTCCCCCGGAGGAAAACGCGTTGAGCAATGACGTGTCCGCGCAGGAGGTCGCGCGCGAGCAGGAGTACGTCGACTCCGTCTACGCCCAGATGGAGCAGGCAGCCCTCTCTGCCCAGGAGCTGGCCAGGGAAGGCCTCGAGCGCGGGCGGATCGGCAACGAGGGGGGCCTCGTCGAGCGCGACGCCATGGTCTTCCAGGCTGCCCGCCGGATGGCGACCCTCGACGCCGCCCACGAGGGGCTGGTCTTCGGCCGCCTCGACATGGGCCGGGAGATCAGCGAGGTGCCCCGCTACATCGGCCGGATCGGCCTCCGCGACGCCGAGTACGACGCGCTGCTGATCGACTGGCGGGCCCCGGCGGCAGCGGTGTTCTACCAGGCCACGCAGGCCGATCCGCGAGGCGTCGTACGCCGCCGGATCCTGCGGAGCAAGGGCGTCCAGGTCCTCGGGGTCGAGGACGACCTGCTGGACCCGGACGACCCGGCGGCCGAGACGCTGCCGATCATCGGCGAGGGCGCACTCCTGGCTCAGCTGTCCCGGGCACGCGACCGCTCGATGCACTCGATCGTCGCGACGATCCAGGCCGAGCAGGACCTCGCGATCCGCGCCCCGAACAAGGGGGTCGTGCTGATCACCGGCGGCCCGGGCACCGGCAAGACCGTGGTGGCGTTGCACCGCGCGGCGTACCTGCTCTACGGCGACCGCCGCCGCTACGAGACCGGTGGCGTGCTCGTGGTGGGGCCCTCGGGAGTCTTCATGCGCTACATCGAGCGGGTGCTGCCGTCCCTCGGCGAGACCGCGGTGGCGTTGCGTTCCCTCGGCGAGGTCGTCGACGGGGTGCGGGCGAGCCGGCGTGAGGAGCCGGCGGTCGCCGAGGTCAAGGGCTCGGCCGCGATGGCGGAGGTACTGCGGCGTACGGCGCGCCAGGCGGTGCCGGAGGCGCCCCGCGAGTTCCGGATCTTCTACCGCGACGACGTGATCACCCTCGGGCAGCGCGAGCTCGGTGCCCTGCGCCGCCAGCTGCTCTCCATGGGACTGCGCAACCGCTCGACGACCAAGGTCGCCTCCACCCTGATCGATGCCATGTGGCGCCAGGTGCGCAGCGAGCGTGGCCGCGAGCGCGGCAAGGACGAGTTCGCCGCGGAGCTGCGCACCAACGACCAGTTCCTCGACTTCGCGGCGGCCTGGTGGCCGGTGCTCGACGCCGCCACCGTGCTGGGCTGGCTGCGCGACCCGGACCTGCTCGGCCGCGTCGCCGAGGGTGTGCTGGAGGACGAGTCGGTGCGGCTCCTCGCGAAGTCGTGGGGTGACTCGCTCTCCGTCGACGACGTCGCGCTGCTCGACGAGCTGCGCTACCTGCTCGGCGACCCGCCGATCGTGAACACCGGCTCGGTCGACGACGAGTACCTCGCGGCCGAGGACGCCTCCCTGCACGAGCTGTGGACCGCCGCGGACCGGGAGTACGCCGGCCCACGGGGCTGGACCCCGCCCACCAACCGGGTCGAGGACGACGGCTTCGCGCATGTGCTCATCGACGAGGCGCAGGACCTCACGCCGATGCAGTGGCGGATGGTCGGGCGTCGCGGGCGCGGTGCGACCTGGACCATCGTGGGTGACCCGGCGCAGTCGTCGTGGCCGGTGCCGGCCGAGGCCGACGAGGCCCGGACGCACGCCCTGCGCGAGAAGGACCGCCACGAGTTCCACCTCTCGACGAACTACCGCAACTCCTCGGAGATCTACGAGTTCGCCGCGGCGTACGCCGAGAGGGTCGGCCTCGACGCCGACCTGCCCGACGCGGTGCGCTCCACCGGGGTCGAGCCGGCCGAGCACCGGGTCGAGGACCTGGAGTCGGCGGTCCGCCAGCAGCTGCGGGACCTCGCCGGTTCGCTGAGGGGGACGATCGGGATCGTGGTGCCGGTCGCGCGCCGCAGCGAGGTGACCGGCTGGCTGGACGGCTGGGCGGAGTTCGCGGAGGAGACCGGCACGCCGGAGTCGCGGATCGTCGTACTCACCGGGCTGGACACCAAGGGCCTGGAGTTCGACGGCATCATCGTGTGTCAGCCCCAGGAGATCGAGGACGAGGCCTCCACCGGCCGCGCCACCCTCTACGTCGTCTACACCCGAGCCACCCAGCGCATGGTCACCCTCACCGCCTGACTGACCCACCTCACCTCTCCCTGCAATTTCGCGACCGGTCAATCCGCGCACGCCGGGGAGCGCCGACCGGTCAATCCGAGCACGCCTCGGAGCGCCGACCGGTCAGTTTCTGCCCAGGCGGTGTGCGGCGAGTGACCGGTCGGCGTACTCCGGCGTGCGTGCAGTGCCCGGTCGGCGTACTCCGGCGTGCGTGCAGTGCCCGGTCGGCGTACTACGGCGTGCGGCGAGTGCCCGGTCGGGGGTCTAGTAGCGTTCCGGACATGCCCGAGTCCCGCTCAGCCAGCGCTGCGCTCGAGGAGCTGATGGGCCATCAGGCGTGGGCGGTGATCCGCCTCCGGGAGAGTACGACGGTGACGCTGGTCGGTGGGTCCTTGGCCCGGCTGGAGCGGCTGGCCGACATCCCGCTCGAGGAGGGGGTCCCGGCGCAGGGGCGGCGCTTCGACCGGCTGGTCGCCGTGCCGTTCCGGCAGGTCACCGAGCGCGGCTTCGTGGCCCACGACGACGGGACCCCGCTCGCGGTCGTCGAGATCGAGACCGAGCTCGAAGTGCTGTTCGACGAGCTGGTCGCCGCCCTCCCCGAGGAGACGATCGCGTTCGAGGACGAGGGCGGCTTCGAGACCAGCGACGAGGACTACGCCTCGGTCGTCGAGCGGATCATCCGCGACGAGATCGGCAACGGCGAGGGCGCCAACCTGGTCGTCGCCCGGCGCTACCGTGCCCAGCTGCGCGACTGGTCGCCCGCGAAGGCACTGACCGTGCTGCGCCGGCTGCTCGAGAGCGAGCGCGGCGCCTACTGGACCTACTGCTTCTGGACCGGTGACCGGTTCCTGATCGGCGCCTCCCCCGAGCGGCACGTCAGCGTGCACGGCGGAGACGTGCGGATGAACCCGATCTCGGGCACCTTCCGCCTCCGCGGGCTGGAGCCTGCCGAGCGCAAGGCCAAGCTGCTGGAGTTCCTCGCCGACGAGAAGGAGATCTTCGAGCTCTTCATGGTGGTCGACGAGGAGCTGAAGATGATGTGCGACATCTGCCACGAGGGCGGCCAGGTGCTCGGACCGTTCCTCAAGCCGATGACCCACCTCGTGCACACCGAGTACCTCCTCGCCGGCCGCACGCGTTCTGATGTCCGCGACGTGCTGCGCGACACGATGTTCGCCGCGACGGTGACCGGGGCCCCGGTGGAGAACGCGTGCCGGCTGATCCACGAGTACGAGTCCGAGGGCCGCGGCTACTACGCGGGCGCCCTCGCGCTGATCGGGCGCGACGAGCAGGGCGCTCCCACCGCCGACTCGCCGATCGTGATCCGCACGGCCGACGTGAGTCCCGATGGCGGCATGAGCGTGACCGCCGGCGCGACCCTGGTCCGCGACTCCGATCCGGCCTACGAGGTCGCCGAGACCCTCGCCAAGGCCGGCGGGATCCTCTCGGCCTTCGGACTGGTGCCAGGGGCGACCGGCGCCCCGTCCGACATCGCCGACCTGACCCAGGACGAAGACGTGCTGATCGCGCTGAACTCGCGCAACCAGCGGCTGGCGAAGTTCTGGCTCACCGACCAGTCGGGCGCGCCGCCGGCCCCCTCGCTCGCCGGCCGGACGGTGGCGATCGTGCACGGCGAGGACGACTTCGTGAACATGCTGGCCCACGTGTTCTCCGTGCTCGGCATGGTCTCGCGGGTGATCCGACACGAGGAGTACGCCGAGGGGGCGTTCGACGACGTCGACCTGGTCGTCGTGGGACCCGGGCCGGGAGACCCGCGCGAGCACGACCACCCGAAGATCGCGGCCTACTCGAGCGCGATCGACAGCCTGCTCGCGACCGGCAAGCCGTTCCTCGCCGTGTGCCTGGGCCACCAGGTGCTGTGCGACCGGCTCGGCATCTCCCTGGCCTACAAGGACATCGTCTTCCAGGGCACCCAGTCCGCGGTGAGCATCGACGGGCGGCAGGAACGGGTCGGCTTCTACAACACGTTCGTCGGGCGGATCGGCGACCGCGACCTGCCGGCCGGCGTACGCGTCGAGGCCGATCCCGCGACCGGAGACATCCACCTCGTGGCCGGCCCGCACTACCGCGGTGTGCAGTTCCACGCCGAGTCGATCCTCACCGAGAACGGCTTCGCGTTGTTGCGCCACCTGTTGCTGGAGCTGTTGGGGTGAGTCCCCGGGTGCTCGTGGTGGACCACTACGACTCCTACACCTGGAACCTCGTGCACCTCATCGCGGAGGTCACCGGCACCCTTCCCGACGTCGTCCAGCACGACTCGCCGGGCGTCCTGGCGCGGGCCCGCGACTACGACCACCTGGTTCTCTCGCCGGGGCCGGGCCACCCCGCAGACGTCGCCGACTTCGCTCTCGGCAAGGCCGTATTCGAGCTCGGACTCCCGGTCCTCGGGGTGTGCCTGGGCATGCAGGCCCTCGTCACGGCGTACGGCGGAACGGTGGACCGGGTCGAGCCGGCGCACGGCGAGATCGCGGTCGTCGACCACGACCCGCACGGGCTCTTCGAGGGCGTGCCGAACCCGTTCGAGGCGGTGCGGTACCACTCGCTCGCGGCCGTGACGCTGCCCGAGGTCCTGTGCCGCACGGCCGTCGACGAGCTGAGCGGGGTGACCATGGCTGTCACCCACCGCGGCCTGCCGCTGGACGGCGTGCAGTTCCACCCCGAGTCGATCCTGTCGCGTCACGGCGCGGAGCTGGTCCGGAACTTCCTGCGGCGAGCCGATGGCTGAGCCGGTGGAAGACCCCGCGATCGCGTCCGTCCGGGCCGGTTTCGCCCGGAGTGACAGGGCATTCTGGCTGGACGGGGGCGGATCCCGCGACTGGTCGGGCAGGCGCTCCCTGGTCGGCGTACTCGACGAGGACGACGTGTCGCTCACCTTCGACGCGACGGCGAGACTGGTGACCTGGCACCAGGGAATGACGCAGGCCGAGGTCGGGTCGGACATCTTCGCCGTCCTCGAGGCCGAGATCGCCCGGGACGCCGGCGACCCGGACGTGCACTGGGTCGGCTGCTTCGGCTACGCCTCCCGTCCGGACCTCCCGGCCAGGCCGTGGGGGGTCGGGCCGGACGCCGTCTGGATGCGGGTGCGGTCCCCGCTGGTGATCGAGCACCCGCGCGTCCCGGAGCTGGCGCACGGCTCGCTTGGGCCGGGCGCGACGCCGCATCCGCGGTGGTACGCCGACGCCTTCGAGCGGGTCCAGGAGCAGCTGCGCGCCGGGAACTCCTACGAGGTCAACCTGACCTACCGCGACGACGCCGGCCCTGCGGACGATCCGTTCGGCACCTACCTGCGGTTGCGGGCCAGCAACCCAGCGCCGTACGCCGGGCTGCTGCGTCACCGGGGGACCCTGCTGCTCAGCAGCTCACCGGAGCGTTACGCGACCATCGACCGGCATCGCTGGCTGGAGACCAAGCCGATCAAGGGCACGACGGCGCGAGGCGCGACCCGGCACGTGGACGAGGAGCTGCGTCGGGCCCTGGCGACGGACCCGAAGTACCGCGCCGAGAACCTGATGATCGTGGACCTGCTGCGCAACGACCTGTCGATGGTCTGCGAGCCGGGGACCGTGACGGTGCCGAGCCTGATGGAGGTGGAGTCCTATGCCAGCGTCCACCAGCTGGTCTCCACCGTCCGCGGGAGGCTGCGGAGCGACGTCTCGACCCTGGGCGCGCTGTGGGCGCTGTTCCCCGCCGGCTCGATGACCGGTGCGCCGAAGCTGCGCACGATGCAGGTCATCGACGAGGTCGAGCCGACTCCGCGCGGGCTCTACGCCGGAGCCTTCGGGTGGATCTGCGCCGACGGCCGCGCCGACCTCGGCGTCGTGATCCGGTCGCTGTTCGCCGGCCCGGGTGCGCGGTGGTCGCTCGGCACCGGCGGCGGGATCACGGTGCGCTCGGACGTCGAGGAGGAGTGGGCGGAGACTCTCTGGAAGGCGCACAGGCTGCGCACCGCAGCCGCCCCCGCGTGAGTCTCTTTGGCAAGAGCCTCCGCCCGGTCCTCAGGAGCTGGCGAACCAGGGGTGATGCAGGTCGAGGTACTTCACGTCGGCCATCACCGACATCTCCTCGTCCAGCATCTCCCGCATCTCAGTCGGCATCTCCTTGCTCTCTCCCGCGCGCGCCTCCTCCTCGCTGCGGAAGGCGACGGTCTGGGTGAACCAGCCGTCGGGCTCCATGGCGATCGTTCCGCCGATGATCTCGGGTCTCGCCTCGCGGAGCGCGTCCATGGGTTGCTCCATGACGTGCCGGAAGCGCTCCGGGTCGGTGATCCGGCCCTGGATGATCTGCACGAAGCCAGCGTCGTCGGAGCCACCGCCGAGGAACAACATGGCGTTGTCGCAGTCGTGGAAGGTGACCGGACCGTCGAAGCAGGCCGAGGTGCGTTCCCACCACTCTCCCTGCTCCGGCCGCTCGGAGTTCCTCATCGCTGACTCGCGTGAGTCGAACCGGACCACACCGACGAACTCACCCTCGTCGGTGATGCCGTAGGTGCCGCCGAGCCATCCCTGCGCAGTCGGTCCCATCGAGTCGCGCCACTCGTCGAGGAGTGCGTGCAGGCGGTCGGCGTCGCGAGAGCGACCCTGCATGATCTGGATGAACATCATTTTCCCCTCTCCCGAGAGGCCGCTCCCCCTGGAGCGGTGCAGCCACCGACGTTACGCCCCGGTGACGCCGACGTCATGAACCTCGTTGGGCAGGACTGGACCACCTGACGGACCGCGTGAATTGTCGGGGAAGCGTTCCGTCGGAACGCCGCTCGATCGGCACCAGCGCCTCGGGACGTACGTCGTGCCACCACCCGCCCAGTCCGATCTGGGCATTGGCCACGAGCCGGCGACGCAGCACCCGGCGCCGCAGCATCCGCTCCAGCAGGTGGGCGAACCGGCCGGCGTCGAGGCCGTCGAGGAAGGCGAGCTCCTGCTCGGCCGGCAGCACGGCCCGGCACTCCTGGCCCGCACCGTTGCGGAACACCCAGACGGCGTGCTGCCAGGTCCGGAACTCGGTCTCCGCGTGGATCCCGGCCGGCAGGTGTCGTGGACCGGTGCCCACACCAGGCCGGGCGGTCTGCAGCGGCCCGAAGGAACATCTGGCCGGGTCGGTCCCGTTGCGGAAGCGCAGCGGCCGGGACCCCATCACGAGGTCGTCCACGACCCCCGCATCGAGGCCTTCGCGCTCGGCCCACGGCCGCGCCCAGGACCAGACCGAGTCGAGGACGGTCGCATCCTGCAGCCCGGCCGGAGGAACGAACCAGCCGAACGGCTCCCGCGAGGCGATCACGCGGGGGAGCGGCGGCGAGACGGGGGCCGTGCCTTCGCGCAGCCCGCGCATGCAGCCGACGAGCAGGGTGAGCCCGCCGACCAGATCACGTCCCTCGACGTACGCCCCGGTGAGCTCGAGCCGGTCCCGGCGCGGCCGCACCAGCAGCCCCCGTGATGTGGTGGGTTCGATCACCGTCGCCAGGGCGGCGAGGCAGGTGTCCACCACGCCGCGGCCCACCCCGAGGGCGAGGTCGTCGCGGATCGACACGTACAGGCGGGTCGAGTCACCGGTCAGGCGGGTGACGCCGTACGCCGCCGCGAAGTCGCGCAGCCGGGTGCGCTCGCCGCGCAGGACGTCGTCGAGCCGGAAGGGGGCCGTAGGGGAGACCAACAGCGGCGGCGTGGCGAGCGTCGCCCGGGACGCCTCGGCGCTGAGCACCGAGCCCGACGGCAGGTGGTGCGCCCGCCTCTGCAGCGGGATCCGCCGAGGCGCGTGCTCCTCCAGCTCCCCGACCAGCAGCCCGACGTCGACCGGCTCCTCCCCCCGCCACAGGCGAAGCGTCTGCTCGACGCCGAGGCGGGTATCGCCGGCCGGCCGGTCGAAGTCGAGGTCTAGCGCGCGCATGGTTCGCCGGACCTTCCCTGAGTCCTGGGCACCCGCCGAGACCCGGCCTGCCCCATCGCCGAACGGCGACCCGGCCCATCGTGTGCCCCCGCATATCGTTACGACAAGGACGGAAGGGGCATTACGCCTCTGAGGTCTAGACCGTGAAGAGTCCTACCGCGTGGGGTCAGGACGCCTTGGTGTCCGCGTCGGAGCCGAGCTCGGCCGTCGTGGTGAGTGTCTTCCCGCCGCGCAGGTAGCTGATCGTCACCTTGTCGCCGGGTCGATGCCCGCGAATGGTGGCCACCAGCGACTCGGAGCCGTCGATCAGCTGGTCATCGACCTTGGTGATCACGTCGCCGTTCTTCAGGCCCGCCTTCGCCGCCGCTGCGTTGCCCTCGACCGAGCGCAGCTGTGCCCCCTGCGTCAGCGAGTCCCCGGCGACGTCGGAGACCGAGACCCCGAGCCGGGCGTGCGTCGGAGCCTGGTTGTCGGTGATCTGGTTCACGATCGGCAGCACCTCGTCGATCGGGATCGCGAAGCCGAGGCCGATGGAGCCGCCGGAGTCACCGGTGAGGCTGCTGCTGCCCGAGGTCCGGATCGAGGAGTTGATCCCGACCACCCGGCCCGACATGTCCACGAGCGGGCCCCCGGAGTTGCCGGGGTTGATCGCCGCGTCGGTCTGGATCGCGGGATAGGTGGTGCTCAGGTCGCGGGGCTGCTGGGGGTCCTGGGAGCCACCGAAGGGGTTCAGCGGCGCCTGCTCCTGTGCGGTGGAGACCGAGACCGGACGGTTCAGGGCGCTGACGATGCCGGAGGTCACGGTGGCGTTGAGACCGTACGGCGACCCGACCGCGACCACGGCCTGTCCGACCTTGAGGGCGCCGGACTTGCCCAGCGCGGCGGGCGTCAGGTCGGAGACGTCCTCGGCCTTGATCACGGCGATGTCGGTCAACGGGTCGGAGCCGATCACGGTGGCCTTCTTGGTGGTGCCGTCGTTGAAGCTCACCGAGATCGAGCCGCCGTTGCCCACGACCGCGACGACGTGGTTGTTGGTCAGGATCTGGCCGTCCTTGCTCAGCACGATCCCGGAGCCGGAGCCGGAGGCGGACTGTCCGGTGACGTTGACCTTGACGACCGAGGGGAGGACTGCGGCGGCGACCTTCTCCACGGTGCCGTCCTGCACCAGCGCCGTCTTGGTCGCCTCGAACGGCTGCGAGGAGTTGTCCGACGTGCCGGAGGTGCCGTCGTCCACAAAGGCCCGGTAGGCGGCCGCGCCGCCGACGCCGGCCGACCCGCCGAGCACCAGGGCGCCGACGAGCACCCCGGCCGTCAGACCCCGTCGGCCTCTCCCCGGCTGCACCGGCTCGACGTACGACTGGGGCGCGTAGGCCGGGTCGAGCCTGGTGGTGTCCTCGGTGCCGTAGGACCAGATCGGGTGAGCGCCGTCATCGGGAGCCGGGCTCGACTCGTCGGTGGGGTCCTGGGGGTAGTCACTCTGCTCGTCCATGGGCCCCAGTGTCGCCAGCGATCCTGAGAGCGGGCTTGGAACTCGCTACGACCGGGCCAAGACCTCAGGTGGCGCCATCGACCCGGGCACGTGGAACCAGAACGCGGCACCGCCATCGGGCCCGTTCCCCGCCTGGACCTCGCCGCCGTGCCGGTCCGCGACCGCCTTGACGATGGACAGGCCGAGACCGGAGCCGGGCATGCCGCGCGACTCCGCGGAGCGGTAGAACCGCTCGAAGACGTGCGGGACGTCCTGGACCGGGATGCCGGGTCCCTGGTCGGCGACGAGCAGGGTGCCGCGGGTGAGCTCGACGGTCACGCGGGCTCCGTCGGGGCTCCACTTGGTCGCGTTGTCGAGCAGGTTGGTGATGGCACGCTCGAGGGCGGCCGGGTCGCCGGTGACCCACCAGGGTTCGGTGCGGACGACGAACTCGACGGTCGTAGTACGCCGGCGCACGCGGGTGACCGCCTGGCTGACCACGGCGGCGAGCTCGACCGGTTCGACAGCCGGGACGGCGCTGGGGTCCTCGCGGGCGAGCTCGACCAGGTCCCCGATGAGCGTGGTCATCTCCGCGATCTGGCCGCGCACGTCGGCCAGCAGTTCGCGCCGGGACTCATCGGACAGGGCCTTGGAGCTGTCGGCCTGCGCGAGCAGGTCGAGGTTGGTGCGCAGCGATGTCAGCGGAGTGCGCAGCTCGTGACCGGCGTCCGCGACCAGCTGGCGTTGCCGCGACTGCGAGGCGGACAGCGCGGTGAGCATGGCGTTGAAGGCCACCGAGAGCCGCGCAACCTCGTCGTTGCCCTCGATCGGGATCGGGTCGAGGCGCTCGGTGCGGGCGATCTCCTCCACCGCTGTGGTGAGCCGGCGAACCGGCCGCAGACCGTTGCGGGCCACGGCCCAGCCGGCCAGCCCGGCGGTGATCATGCCGGCGAGGCCGAAGAGCAGCATCACCAGACCGAGCCGGTCGAGCATGTGGTCGGTGGGTGCGAGCGACTGCGCCAAGATCAGTGCCTCGCCCTGCTGGGCGTGCACGGCGACCACGCGGTAGCGCTCGCCGTCGAGCCGGACCGTCCGAGCCGACCATCCCTGCTCGCCCTGGGCCACCTGGAACTCCGGTTGGCCGATCTGCGCGGCGGCGGAGCTGCTCGCGCCCCGGATCGTGCCGCTGACCGAGTTGAGGAACATGATCTTGACGTCGGCGGCGCCCAGGGCCCAGGGGGGGATCGCCTCGCGCGACAGCGCGTCGAGGGTGTCGGCGTGGGACGCCTGCGAGGCGCGCGAACGCAGCGACTCGTCCAGGCTCTGCATGCCCTGCATCCGCACGGTCGCGTAGGCCGCGAACGCGACCGCGGTCACGGCGAACCCCACGGCCATCGTGGTGAGCAGGGTGACCCGGCTGGCCAGTGACCGCCGGTAGTGGAGGGAGTCCCAGCGCAGCACGGTTCAGGCACCCTCGCGGAGCACGTAGCCGACCCCGCGCACGGTGTGCAGCAGCCGCGGCTCGCCCTCGGCCTCGGTCTTGCGCCGCAGGTAGCCGACGTACACCTCGAGGCTGTTGGCGGTGGTCGGGAAGTCGAAGCCCCACACCTCCTGGAGGATGAAGGCGCGTTCGAGCACCCGGCGCGGGCGGCGCAGGAAGAGCTCGAGCAGGGTGAACTCGGTGCGGGTGAGCTCCATCAGCCGCTCCCCGCGGCGTACCTCGCGCGAGGCGAGATCCATGGTCAGGTCGGCGAAGGCCAGGTGTTCGTCGGGGTCCCCGACCTCGGGCGCGACGCGACGCAACAGCGCCCGCAGCCGCGCCAGCAGCTCCTCGAGCGCGAACGGCTTGCTCAGGTAGTCGTCGGCGCCCGCGTCGAGGCCCTCGACCCGGTCGCCTACCGCGTCGCGTGCGGTCAGCACCAGGATGGGCACGCTGTTGCCCACCTTCCGCAGCGCGCGGGTGGTCTCCAGGCCGTCGAGGCGGGGCATCATCACGTCCATCACGACGGCGTCGGGGTTGATGCCGGCGATGCCGGCCAGGGCCTCGGCCCCGTCGGAGGCGGTGGAGACGACGTACCCGTTGAACTCCAGGGACCGCCGCAGCGACTCGCGGACCGCGCGGTCGTCCTCGACGACGAGGACGTGCTGTCGCGTGCTCGGCTGATCGTTGGCCTGCGGGTCCGGGGTCACGGCACCAAGGGTCTCACCCACCCCTGAACAATCGCTGAGACGTCGCAGACGAACAACGAAACCTCGCCGAGACGTCGCAAACGCACAGCCAAACCTCGCCGAGACGTCGCAAACGCACAGCGGGTACGACGCGTCTGCGGTCAGGTGACGCGGAGGGCGGCCTGGCCGGCGCGCCTGCCGTAGTGGCCGCCGAACAGGGCGGCGTGCACGAGAAGCGGGAACAACTGGTGCACCGGCTGCCGGTCCTCCCAACCGTCGGCCAGCGGGTGCTCCTCGACGTAGGCGTCCATCAGCCGCTGCAGGTGGGGTACGCCGAACAGGGCCAGCATGGCGAGATCACTCTCGCGATGGCCGCCGTGAGCGGCCGGGTCGATCAGGGTGGCGTGGGTGCTCGACCACACGATGTTGCCCGCCCAGAGGTCGCCGTGCAGTCGTGCTGGAGGCTCCGGCGGGCCGCCGACGTCGGAGAGCCGACCCACCAGGGCCTCGACGGCCTGGGCGTCCGTGGGGTCGATGTGCCCGCGGTTGGAGGCCAGCCGGAGGTAGGGCAGCAGCCGGCGGGTGGCGTAGAACTCTGGCCAGGACGGCGCCGTCTTGTTGGGCAGGGGCAGTGAGCCGATGAACCCTTCCTCGTCGGCGCCGAAGCCGCTCGCTCCGCTCTGGTGCAGCCTGGCCAGGGACCGGCCGAGCATCGCCGAGCTCTCCGGGCTCGGGCGCCCCGGCTCGATCCACCGGAGCACCAAGCAGTCGTGCGTCACGGCCACCACCTCGGCGACATCGATCACCCCCGGCTCGGCCAACCAGCGCAGGCCCCGAGCCTCGGTCTCGAAGAAGGTGGCGGGCGCGTTCGGCCTCGTCTTGACCAACACCGAGGTGCCGTCACTGAGGCGCGCCCGGGTCGAGGTGCAGATGTCTCCGCCAGCCACGGGAGTGGTCGCCACCACGGCCTGTCCAAGCAGCCGTTCGACTCGCTCGGCGATACCTCGCAATCGCGCCATTCCCCCATCCTTGCCGCCGGGGATCGGCAGCGCTAGGGCGGCGTCCGGCCGAGATGCGCGACGAGCCGGTCGCCGGCCGTCGCGTGCGGGGCCGCCGCGACCGCAGCGCCGAACCTCCGGCCGCGCTCCTCCGGGGTGACCACCGCGACCGCGACGTCGTACAGCGACCAAGCGAGGTCTTCGGGCATCACCAGCTCAGCTCCACAGGCCCGGGCCACATCCCATCCATGGACCGCGATCTCGAGGGCACCGACGAGGACGACTGTGTCGCGCCCCAGTGGGAGGTCACCCACCGCGACCGGCGCCGAGGTGAGTCGTTGACGCCATGCGGCGCGGGCCAGACAGGCACGCCCGACGATCCGGTCGACCAGCATCCCCGGCTCTGGCGGACCCGGTCGACGGGACAGGTCGACGTGGCCGCGCTCGCCGGCCTCCGCGATGGCGGCAAGCGAGTCCTCCAGGTGCTCGAGCAACTGGCCGAGGTCCCACCTGGTGCACGGAGTGGGCAGATCCGGGCGGCGCGACCTGGCGAGCTGGAGGCAGCCGAGGGTCCACGCCACCGCGCCGTCCAACACCGTCAACGGTCTCGGAGACGAGACGGTGCGCATCTCAGGCCATGGAGTACGACGCGGGCAACGACTCCGGCAGCCCGAACGTCTCGAACAGACCGGTCTCGAAGAACGCCACCACGTGCTGGACCTTGCCTGCGACGAGCTGCAGCACCTGCAGCTGGAACGGCTCGAAGTGACCGGCGGGCTGGCGCATGTAGAGCCCGTACGCCGGCTGGCCGTTGGCTTCGGTCCGCAGCATCGGCATGTCGTTGCAGCCGCCGGGGCACTGGGTGTCGATCAGGGCGGCGATGTTCTGCGCCCCGGCGTACCAACCGGTGAAGGGTGGCATCTCCCACACCGCGTCGTGGGCCAGCATCGTGACCAACGCGCTGACGTCCTTGTCCCAGAAGGCTCGGACGTAGCGATCGAGCATCGCCTCCAGGTCGGGAGTGAGGTCGTCCTCGACCGTTCCCTCGGTGAGCTGCTTCTCGGCGAGGTGTGCGTGCGCTCGCTGGAGAGCGCTGTTCACCGCAGCGACGCTCGTCTCGAGCGCGGCGGCGGTCTCCTTCGCCGACCAGCGCAACACGTCGCGCAGGATCAACACCGCCCGCTGTCGGGGCGGCAGGTGCTGCAGCGCGGCCACGAACGCGAGCCGGATGGAGTCGCGGTTGCCGACGACGTGGGCGGGGTCGACGTTGGCCACGTCGACCATCACGTCGGGCACCGGCTGGAGCCAGGGCACCTCGCTGGCCTCGACCAGCTCGTCGCCGGCGCGCGCCCCGGGAAGGCCCAGGCCCGTCGGCAGGGGACGGCGACCCTTGTTCTCCAGGTTGGTCAGGCACACGTTCGTGGCGATCCGGTAGAGCCAGGTGCGCACCGACGAGCGACCCTCGAAGCCGTCGTAGGCCCGCCACGCGCGCAGATAGGTCTCCTGGACCATGTCCTCGGCGTCGTAGACCGATCCGGTCATCCGGTAGCAGTGGGCGGTGAGCTCGCGGCGGTACTGGTCCGCGACCTGCGGGAAGTCAGCGGCCGCTGGCACCGCGTCGGTCTCGAGCTGCGTCATCGTGGCTCCTTCGGGTCCCAACTCTAGGCGCGGGTACTGACTCGCGTCAGGGTCTGGATTCATCGGAGGGTCCCCATGTAAATCGGGGTTATGGACGCTCAACAAGGCTCGTGCCGCCCCGATGGCGTCCACAACCCCGCGGTAGTACGGGCGATCGCGGGGTTAGAGATCGAGGGCCCGGAGCTCGGTCAGGATCCGGTGGCAGGTGCGTACGACGATCGCGAGGACGATCGCGAAGCTGTCGTCCCCGGCGTACCAAGGATCGGGTACGTCGAGGTCGCCGGACTCGGCGAGGGGGTCGAAGGAGCGGAACATCCGCACGCGGTCGTCGGCGCCCCGGCCGGCAGTGATGTCGGCGAGGTTCGTGGCGTCCATGGCCAGCAGCAGGTCGCGCTCGAGCCAACCCTCGTCGAACTGCTGGGCACGGTGGGCCGAGGCGTCGTACCCCTCGGCCCGCAAGGTGGCCGCCGCGCGCGGGTCCATCGGCTCGCCGAGGTGCCAGTCGCCCGTCCCGCAGCTCGTCACCTCGACCCTGCCCGCGAGGCCGGCGTCTTCGACCAGCCGGGACAGGATGACGTCGGCCATGGGGGAGCGGCAGATGTTGCCCAGGCAGACGAAGCCGATGCGGTACGGCGAACCGGTGGGTGCGGGAAGGCTCATCGGCGGTCGTGCTCGGGCAGGATCGCCTCGAGGATGATCGAGGCGATCGAGATGACGATCGAGCCGAACAGCGCCACCCAGAACCCGTCGACATGGAAGCCGAGGTTCACCGCGTCGGCGATCTTGCTGGTCAGCATCAGCATCAGGGCGTTGATCACCAGCAGCATCAGCCCGAGCGTGACGATGATCAGCGGCAGGGACAACAGCTTGATGACCGGCCTGACGAACGAGGTGATCAGGCCGAAGATCGCTCCGACGATGACCAGCTTGACGACCTTGTCGGTCTCGCTCCCGCCGGTCAAGGTGATGCCGTCGAAGAGCCAGACGGCGACGCCGAGGGCCAGTGCGTTGACGACGAGCCAGGTCAGGAGCCTCATGTGTCGAGCCTAGTGGGGGCCTTTCTTGGCGAGGCTGGTGGACGGCTTCGGCCCGTCGTACGGCTTGTTAAGCGTCCATAACCCCGATTTACAAGGGCTGGGGGCGGCGGTGGCCCACCGCCTGGAGCATCGACTCCTCGGCGCCGGCGAGGTGGTCGGCGAGCTCGGCGGCGGCGTCGTCCACGGCGCCGGCCTCGAGCAGGTCCAGCAAGGCGGTGTGGGAGTGCACCTGCTCGGTCGCGTTGCCGCGGGCCCGGTCGACGTGGGCCAGGGCGAGGCGGACCTCGGCGTGCAGTGACTCGGCCACCGCCACCAGCCGGGGCGAGCCGGTCAGCGCCGCGAGCGCCCGGTGGATGTCGAGGTGGGCGGCGGTGAACTCCGCGGCGGTGTGGGGGACGTGGGTCAGCTCGGCGAAGGCGGCCAGCGCCCGGCGTACCTCCGCCCGCGACTCTTCACTCGCCTCCGCCCATCGCCGTACGCCGGCCGTCTCGATCACCACCCGGGCCCGGCACACGTCGGCGACCTGCTGCGGGTCGAGCTCGCGGACCTGGGTGCCCTTGTTCGGCACCCGGTCGGCCAGGCCCTCGGCGACGAGCATCCCCAGGGCCTCGCGGACGGTGGAGCGGGAGACCCCGATCGACTCGGCGATGGCGACCTCGCGCAGCGGCGTCCCGGGGCCGAGCTCGCCGTCGAACAGCGATCGCCGCAGCTCCTCGGCGACCCGGTCGACGGTGGAGACCGGCTCGAGGCTGAGGGAGGCGTAGGGGCTCGGCGGCCCGGTGTCGTCCATGACACATCCGATTGTCCGACAATTTCTTGCATTGTGCAGCCTCCGTGTCGCACACTGGGATTGTCCGACAATCAGACACTCCGACATCCACGTCGTCCTAGGGAGGCACCCATGAACCGCGAGCTCGAGTGGGGCCACCGCTACCTGATGGTCGAGCCCAGCCACTTCCGCGTCGACTACGCGATCAACCCGTTCATGCACCTCGACGACCAGCCGGACCCGGGGCGCACCCGCGCGGAGTGGCTCGCGATCATCGACGCCATCCGGGGGGCCGGCGGCACGGTCGAGGTCCTCGAGCAGCGCCCCGACGCCCCGGACATGGTCTACGCGATGAACCTCGGTCTGGCGCTGGAGGGGCAGCCGGAGTCGCCCGACGGGCGAGGGTCGAGCGTCGTGCTGTCGCACATGCGCTACCCCGAGCGACGGATGGAGACCCCCACGGCCGCCGACTGGTTCGCCGCCCGCGGGGACGCCTGCTCGCTCGTCGGCCGCGACGGTGTCGGTGCCCACTTCGAGGCCGGTGACGCCTTCGCCTGGCGTGGCGAGCTGGTCGTCGGCTACGGCCCGCGCACCGAGGAGCTGGCGCTGAAGCACCTGGCCACCGACCTCGGGGTGAGCGTCCGCGGTGTCCGGATCACGCACCCGGGGATGTATCACCTCGACCTCGGCTTCTGCCCCCTCGACCAGGCCCACGCCATGGTGTGCCCGGCCGCCTTCGACGACGAGTCGGCCGCAGCGCTGCTCGCCCTGGTGCCGGACCCGCTGGTGCTCACCGAGGCCGAGGCGATGTCGTTCTGTGCCAACTCGATCGTGATCGGTCGCACGATCGTGATGCCGGCATGCCCGGAGCGGGTGCGGGCACGGCTGGAGGAGTGGGGCTTCGAGATCGTGATCGTCGAGGTGCCCGAGTTCCTCAAGGGCGGGGGAGCGATCCGCTGCCTGACCAACCCGCTCGACGTACGCCTCGGCCGCGACCTGACCTCCGTCGACGGCGGCCGGGTCTCGCTCCCGCAACGGGCTTGAGGGGGGCGAAAGGCCACCCGTAGGTTGAGCGGGTGAGCAACCCCGAGGCCCCGCGCCCCCGAGAGACCGTCGCAGCGATCCCGACGTACGTCGCCGGCAAGCCACCGGTGCCGCGACCCGGCCAGCAGGTCTACAAGCTGTCCTCCAACGAGAACCCCTACCCGCCGCTGCCGGGCGTGATCGAGGCCGCCGAGGCCGCGGTCGCGCAGATGAACCGCTACCCCGACATGGGCAACACCGTGTTGTACGACGCCCTGGCCGAGCGCCTCGGCGTACCCCGGGAGCGGCTGGCCGCCGGCACCGGATCGGTCGCGGTGCTCTACCACCTGCTCCAGGCCTACTGCGATCCCGGTGACGAGGTCGTCTATGCCTGGCGGTCCTTCGAGGCCTATCCGATCGCGGTCTCGGCGACCGGCGCGGTCTCCGTCAAGGTCCCCGTGACGGCCGAGGGGCGGCACGACCTCGACGCGATGGCGGCCGCGATCACCGACCGCACCAAGATCGTGATCGTCTGCACTCCCAACAATCCGACCGGACCGTCGGTCACGGCGACCGAGCTGAGCGCGTTCATCGAGCGGGTGCCCAGCCGTGTGCTCGTGGTCGTCGACGAGGCCTACCGCGAGTTCGTCCGCGCCGACGACCAGATCGACGGGGTGTCGTTGCAGGCGGCCCACCCCAACGTCGCGGTGCTGCGCACCTTCGCCAAGGCCTACGGGCTGGCCGGCTTCCGGGTCGGGTACCTCATCGCCCACGAGGCAGTGGCTGCCGCGACCCGCGCCTGCGCACTGCCGTTCGGTGTCTCCAGCGTCGCGCAGGCTGCGGCCGTGGCCAGCCTGGCTGCCGAACCCGAGCTCTTCGAGCGGGTGGAGTCCCTCGTCGCCGAGCGGGAGCGGGTGGTGGCCGGGCTCGTGGTTCGTGGCTGGCACCTCCCTGACGCGCAGGGCAACTTCGTCTGGCTTGCCCTCGGCGAGGCCACCTCGGCGTTCGCCGCCGCGGCCGAGGAGGCCGGCATCACGGTCCGGCCGTTCGCGGGCGAGGGGGTGCGCGTGAGCATCGGTGAAGCGGTCGCGAACGACCTGTTTCTTCAGGTGGCCAATACGCCACCCCCCTCGATGTAGACGTGTCGTTATTTCCCCTGCTATGTCATGGGAAATAGTTCGAAAGGACCCTATCTATGGGCGAATCGGACACACGCGGACTAGTCCGCGACGCGCAGGATGCCCCTTCCGTGTTGCCTTGTCCTGCTGCCGGAACGCACGCTGCATGCTGTCGGCTTTGGGGGCCGTAGGTCGTTTGCAGACCCGCGAAGGTGAAACCACACCAGATCCCCCCCAGGACGACCGAATCCGTGGGGGATTGAGAAATGGCAACGAACTCGACGCATCGGGACAATCTCTTCGGCGGTCTGCGCAAGCTGGCTCCCTGGCGGTCTCGAACCCGCCTCGGTCGAGCCACCGCGGTCCTCGTCTCGCTCCTGATGACGCTGCTGATGCTCGGCGCAACCGGCCCGGTGTACGCCGAGGACGCCGCCCCGACCGACCCCGCCTCGACCACCGAGACCACCCCGGCCGACCCCCCGCCGCCGGACACGAGCGGCACGTCAACCGGCACCACCACGACCGACCCCACCACCCCCACCACCCCCACCGACACCACGGTCACGGACACGACGAAGAAAGCTGCTGCCAAGACCACGACCGCGACCACGTCGCTGGCGAGCGTGGCGATCACGGTCGCCCAGGCGCTGATCACCCCCATCACCAACACCGGTGGCTTCGAGATCGACGGCGACACCGAGGTCAACAACGGTGGCGACGACTGGGCCAACTACCCGCCGCTGGCGAGTGAGGGCTACCGCGACGCGCAGGGCTACAAGGGCAACAACAAGCAGGATGACGACCCCAGCGGCTGGAACGGCGCCCAGGTCGCCACCGAGAAGATGGACATGGTCAAGCTGTGGGTGAAGACCCTTGCGCCTGGCCCGCGCGGGGTGTTCGGCATCCAGCGCGACGCCGCGAACGGCACCACGGCGTACTTCTTCGAGTACAACCAACGGGAGAACCTGGCCGGTGACGTGGCCAAGCCGGACCGTCGGCCCAACGACGTGATGTTCGCCTACACCCAGTCCGGAAACACCGGGCCGGGCGGCGACAACAAGCTGTCGTTCGAGCAGGGCTACGTCTACGCCCTGACCAGCAGCAGCGCCTGGAGCGCCGGCAACTGCACGGCGATCAACAACTCCGTCCCGGCAGGCGGCTGGTGCAAGCTGGGAACCAGCGGCGGCGTGTTCTACGGCGCGACCAGCAACGGAACGGGCACCTACGGCGAAGGCATCTTCGCCGAGGGCGTCGTGGACTTCAGCAAGTTGAACTTCCCGGCCGGCACCTGCCGCGGAGCCCTGGGCACCCTCAACGTCCGCTCGCAGGCCTCGCTGTCCTGGACCTCGGCGATGCAGGACTTCGCCGTGGCCGACGTCAGCATCCCGCCGACGTGTGGCTCGCTCACCATCGAGAAGAAGGGCCTGACCGGCGACACCCTGATCCCCGGTGCGATCTACAGCATCGTCGACGACCCGCGCCCGGGTCAGACCGGCACCTACACGGTCTTCGACGGCACCGCGGCCCAGATGGCGGCGCTCAGCCCGGCCGCCCCCGCCGGCACCGTCGCCGACGGCGCGGGCGACGGCAGCGTCTCGATCAACCCCGCAGAGCCCGACACCTACACCGTGACCGAACTCCGCGCCCCGGCCGGCTACTTCCTCCCGAGCAGTGTGAGCCAGCAGGTCACCGTGGGTGCGGCCGGCTCGGAGAACCAGAACGTCACCATCGCCTTCCGCGACCCCAAGAAGTGGGACGACCTCACGGTCCAGAAGACGGCGACCGCGAGCTACTCCGCGTCCTACGCCTGGTCGATCGACAAGCAGGTGGCCAACTCGGCCAACGGCCCGTGGACCGACACCGGCGCGGGCACCGACTCCGAGCAGATCAACAACGCTGCTGGCTCGGGCACCTTCTACTACCGGGTGGCCGTCACCCAGGGCGCCAAGACGCCCAGCAACTACCAGGTCAACGGCAACATCCGGGTGAAGAACCCCAACACCTCCGCCGTGACGGTCAACCTGAGCGACTCGTTGCCGGGCGCCACCTGCTCGGTCACGGGGACCACGACTCCGTCCGTGCCCGGTGACAACGCTTTCCACGACTACCCCTACAGCTGCTCGTTCGCGGGGACGCCCACCGCGGGCCAGCTGACCGGCAACAACTCCGCGACGGTCACCTGGAGCAAGTCGGACTACCCGCAGGTGCAGGGCGACGTCGGCGGATCCGGCAACTACTCGAAGACCCCCAGCGCCGGCTACGACTTCACTGCGGCCGCCGCGGAGACGTCCTCGACCAACAAGTCGGTCAACGTCACCGACAACAAGCACAGCTTCACCCCGAACCCCTACGTGATCACGTGGAGCGCGCAGGGCACGGTGACGAACCTGGACTACAGCCGGGTGATCACCGCCGGCTCGGGCACCTGCACCACCGACAACAACACCGCGACGCTGAAGTCGCAGGACGCGGGCAACGCGACCCTCGGCACGGACACCGCGTCGGCGAAGGTCTGCCGCGGCGCCGACCTCGTGGTCACGAAGGGCGCCACCGCATCGCTGGTGCGCACCTACCCCTGGTCGATCAGCAAGTCCACCACGACCCCGCGCATCGACGTGGGCTCGGACGGCAAGGCCACCGCGAGCTACGAGGTCACCGTCACGGCGGGCGACAAGGTGGACTCCGAGTGGCACATGAGCGGCAGCATCAACGTGCAGAACCCCAACGACTGGGAGGGCATCGACGTCTCGAGCATCACCGACGTCTACAGCGGCGGCGGCACCTGCTCGATCACCGGCGTGAAGAGCGGCGCGAGCTTCATCGCGGTGAGCTTCCCCTACACGATCCCGGCGAGCACGACGAAGGAGTTCTCCTACGACTGCGCCTTCGCCGGCCAGCCCTCGACCTACACCGGCACCAACACCGCCACGGCCAACTGGGCCGGTGGGGCGACCCCAGGCACCAGCGCCCAGGGCACCTACACCCTGAAGAACGTCGACACGCAGACGGCACTGTCGGGCACCAACGACTGGGCCAAGACCCTGGTCAACAGCTCGGTCACGGTGTACGACGACCACGCGACGCCCGGCAACGCGGCGGACGACACCAGCTACCCGCTGACCTGGTCGACGGTCTACGGCATGACGGGTCACGCCACGAAGCTGACCTACACCATCGACCTTGCCGTCCCCACGGCCGGCACCTGTGCCAACAGGGTGAACACCGTCAAGGTCGTGGGCACCAACGGCGCGATCCTGGACGCCGACAACAACAGCGCGAACAACTCCGCGACCGTGCGGGTGTGCAACCCGCTGACCCTCACCGGCACCAAGACGGCCACGCCGAGCTTCACCCGCACCTATGACTGGGCGGTGCTCAAGGAGGTCCGGGTCAGCCCGGACGGCGCCTGGCAGGACGACACCGCGACGTTCACCGGCGACACCTTCAGCCACGACTTCGACTACCGCCTGACGGTCTCCCGTGACGGCTCGGTCGACTCGGCCTGGAAGATGACCGGCACCATCACGGTGACCAACCCCAACACCGATTCCGACATCGCGCCGATCACCGCCACGGTGAGCGAACCGGGCACGATCGGTGGCGCCACCGCGACCTGTGTGATCGACGACAACGACCCGCTGACGCCCAACACCAGCAGCGCTTCGGTCACGGTCGCCTCGGGGACGCACGTCGACCTGGCCTACGTCTGCAACCTGTCCGGGGCACCTCAGGCCGGGAGCAGCAATGTCGCCACCATCGCCTGGGGCCAGGCGCAGGGTCAGTCCACCAACGCCACCAGCTCGCCGGTGACGTTCTCCACGCCGACCACCAAGGTCAACGACTCGGTCACCGTCCGTGACGACGTCGCCACGATCAGCATGGCCGACGACAAGACGTTCGGTCCGCTCACCTGGGCCGAGGCGTCCAGCCCGGTCGTCTACGGGCCCTACACGTTGACCCACACGGCCACCAAGACCGGCTGCGACGCCGCGAACAACGCCACCAACACCGCCACGGTGTACGGCGACGGCAACGCGGTCCTGGACACCGACCAGGCGACGGCGGCCATCTGCCCGAACCCGGGTGCCTGGACGATCGCGAAGTCCAGCCCGAACGACGGGCAGGAGGTCCCGGTCGGGTCGACCGTCAACTTCGCGCTGACCGCGCACAAGACCGGCGGCGTGAACCCGACCGGCGTGGTCATCACCGACGACCTCACCGACGTGGTCGCCCACACCGGCATCCCGTCCCTCCCGCTCCCGGCCGCGATGCCGGCCGGGCAGACGGCGACGTACAACGTGGCGACACACATCCTCACCTGGACGATCGCGGAGCTCGGCGCCGCTGACCAGACGCTGAACTACTCAGTCGTGGTCAACGCCAACGCCTGGAACGTGACGTTCCGCAACGTCGCCACCAGTGCCGGCTCGACCAACTGCCCGGCTCCCGCGACCGCCGGTGACGAGTGCCGGACCGTGCACTCCACCCCGGAGCAGCCCAAGCTGACCCTGGTCAAGCAGGTGACCAACACCGGCACGGACGGTACGGCGACCCCCGCCGACTGGACCGTCACCGCGAAGAACGCCCAGGCGCAGACGGTGATGAGCCACTCCTCCACGACGAGCGGATCCGTCGACCCGGGGACCTACGACCTCTCCGAGGCGCCGACGACCCCGCCGGGTCCGGTCGGTTACACCTCCGACGGTGTCTGGTCGTGTGACAACAACAAGACCGAGGCCGTGGAGACCACCTACCGTCGGGTGCAGGGCGACCCGGACTCGGTGGCGCTCCAGCCGAACGACGACGTGAGCTGCACGATCACCAACGTCGCCCAGAGGCAGGCCTGGACGCTGGCGAAGTCGAGCACTCCCAGCGGCGACCCGCTGCTGCCGACGGACGGCACGATCACCTACTCGCTGACCGTGACCCACACGACCGGTGTGATCCCGACGGCGTCATGGTCGAGGACGACCTCACCGCCGTGCTCGACCACGCGGCGATGGTGCCTGACAGCTTCCTCGTCGACGGCGTCGCTCCTGCTCCGGGTGACGTCAGCGTCGTCGGCAACAAGCTGACCTGGCTGGCCCACACGGTCGCCACGTCGAAGGTGCTCAGCTACACCGTGGCCATCGACGACGACGCCTGGGACACCCAGTTCGTCAACGCGGCGACCCCGAAGTCCACCGGAGGCACCTGCGTCACGCCGGCGGACTGCACCACGACCAACGAGACGCCCGAGAAGCCGGTGCTGTCGCTGGTCAAGGACGTGCAGGGCAACGAGACGACCGGTGGAACCGCCGAGCCGGCCGACTGGACCGTCACCGCTGACCCGGTCGACATCGCCGGCCAGGGGGTCCTTTCGGGCAAGGGTGGTGCCAGCGACGAGGTACTGCCTGGCAGCTACGACCTCTCCGAGGCCTTCTCCGCCGACGGCAACCACCCGGTCGGCTACACCTCCACGGACGAGTGGAGCTGTGTCAACGACGGTGGTGACGGGACTGCGTTCTCGGTGGACGCTGCCAAGGACACCGTCACGCTCGAGCCGGGCGCGAAGGTCGAGTGCACGATCGTCAACACGGCCCAGGCCCCCGAATGGACGCTGGAGAAGACCAGCGACAAGGGTGCCGTGGTCAACCCGGGTGACGTGATCACCTACACCCTGACGGCGACCCACGTCAGCGGCGTGCTGCCGACCGGGCTGGACATCACCGACGACCTCTCCGACGTCCTCGACAACGCCTCATGGGGGGGAGTTGTCGGGACGCTCCCGCCTGGTCAGAGCGCCGACTTCAACGAGGCCGGCAAGTCGCTGGTGTGGCACATCGACACGCTGACCGGGGAGGCCAACCTGAGCTACCAGGTGACGGTCAACGCCGACGCGGCGGGCCAGGACCTGGTCAACGCGGTCTCGGCCCCGGGCTCGAACTGCCCGCCGTCCGAGGGGTCCCCGCTCGACCGTGCCCGTGCCGACGCCCTGGCGGCAGTGGTGGGTGAAGGCGACGGGTGCTCGACGACGAGCTCGGTGCCGATCTGGACCCTGGACAAGTCCAGTGACCCGGTCACCGGCGACTTCGTGGAGCCGGGCCAGTTCATCGGCTACACGCTGACGGTGGACAACACCTCCGGTGTGGTGGACCTGGCCGGTGCGACCGTGGTCGACGACCTGTCGCAGGTGCTGGACAACGCCGTGCTCGACGAGACCAGCTACCTCGTCGACGGGGTGGCGCCGGCCGCCGGTGACGTCACCTTCGACGCGACCGCCAAGACGCTGACCTGGAAGGTCCCGACGACGGCCCCCGGTGACCAGGTGCTGCTGACCTACCAGGTGCAGGTGAACGCCACCTTCCCGGTGGGCACCTTCTTCCTCAACGTCGCAGCCCCGGGTTCGGCTGAGGAGAACCCCGTCAACGGCACCGGCAGCTGTGTCGCCGAGGGCGAGTGCAGCACCCAGCAGGGCACCCAGGTCGTGGAGCCCCCCGTGGTGGTGCCGCCGAAGGGTGGACCCAAGCCGCCGAAGAAGTCGACGCTGCCGAGCACCGGTGGCCCGAACGGCTGGTTCGTCCCGTTCGGTGCAGCGATGCTGCTGCTGGGCGCCGGCCTGGTGCTCGCCAGCCGCAGGCGCCGCGACGCGGCCTGAGAGATCTGGGAGAGGAGCCCTCGCCGGCTGGTCCGGCGGGGGTTTCCGCCTGTCCCACCGACCGAACCGTTCGTCGAAAGCCGTGGCGGCGGGGAGGTCAGTCGCGTCGGTGGAAGCGGTACTCGTGACCGGTGTGCCGGCGCAAGTCCCAACGACCGTCGTGGGCTCGTCGATGGTGGTAGCCGCAGAGCGGAACGGCGTTCCTCAGATCCGTGCGGCCGCCACGGGACCAGGGATCGGGATGATGGATCTCGCACCAGCCGAAGGGCCGTTCGCATCCGGCAACGGCACAGCCCTCATGGATCACCGACAGCGCGTGCCGTTGGGGTGAGGAGTGCAGGCGCCGGGCCCGCCCGAGGTCGAGCGGTTGCGTGGCGCCGTCGAGGACGACCGGGAGGATGCCCGCCGCACAGGCGAGGTGCCGGGTGGCAGCGGCGGAGAGGGCGGCACCCGTGTCGACGTGCCCCGCTCGGCGCAGCTCACCGGTCAGGGCCGCATGGTCGAGATGGACCATCAGGGTGAACGCGTTGGGGCCGTGCCAGGACGAGGGCAGGTGCTCCAGCGCCTCGGTGAAGGCGGACCCCATCTTCTCCGCCCAGCTGAGCGTCAACCCGGGGACGGTGTCGTCGATGACGGTCGCTCCGGCCCCGTCCCGAGACATCCGGCGGGGCGCGGACAGGCGCTCGAGGAACGTGCGCAGCAGCAGGCCGTGGCGCTCGGGGATCTCGAACGCACCCTTCCAGGTGCCGTCACCGAGGTCGTGCAGGGTCAGCCAGCTCCGCCCCTCGGCCTGGTGCTCCTCGGCCTCGAGCCGGGCGTTCTCGTCGGCGTCCGCGGCGGCCCGACTGACGGTGTCGAGCATCCGGCGCGCGGCCTGACGCAGCCGACCGGCGTGCAGGGGCCTGCCGCTCCGCGTGCCCTGACCCGTGGCGAGGGCCACCAGGGCCTCTTCCGCGTCGCCGAGCTGTTGGGAGGTCACCCAGGACGGGCAGCGCTCCCCGGCACGCACGATCACCCAGGCCTGGTTCTGCTGGATCGCACCGGCGGCGAGGGCAGCTCGGGTGTGGTGGTACTTCTCCGCCAGCATCCGGGCCAGCCACAGTCCGCCGCTCATCACCTCGCGCGGGTTGCCGGTCAACCGCGCGAGCCAGGCGTCGGTCCCGGTGTCGGCATCGGCTTCGGCAGCCCGCCGTCGGTCGGCGTCGTGGCTCAGGGCGAGTCGCAGCGCCACCGCCTGGGACTCCAGGGCCGCGAGCTCGGCCACCGCGGCGCCCAGCTGGTCGGTGGAAAGGGCCGCCGAGGAGCTCTCGGCCGCCCGGGCGATGATCGCGCGAGCCGACCCGAGCCGCGCCAGCACCGAGCCGCCCGGTGACTCAGGAGCCCCCAGGGGCTCCGGGTCGGGTCGTGGTGCGAGCCGTGCGGCCATGCTGCAAGTCTATCGAACACACGTACGAATAACAAGGGGTTGCGCGCCGGATCCGTGGGCCGTCGCGCCGCGGAGTGCGCTGGCGATGAGTAGGTCGCGTCCGGTGTGGGTACGGGTCACTCCGGCGACGATCTCAGGAGGACCCATGGAGCCCACGGCACGAGACCCGCGACCCACTGACGACAGCACCGTTGCGTCGGGCAACCACGTCCGCGACGACGTGAGCGACACCCGTGCCACCGAGGACGGCGTCCGCGAGCACCTGGTGTTCGAGGAGGAGACCGCCCACGAGCGCTTCGGTGGCGCCAACTGGGGTGCCGGCTTCTTCGGCTGGCTCGTCGCCGTCGGGATGACCGCGCTGCTGACCGGTCTGCTGGCCGTGATCGCCACCGCGATCGGCTACTCCCAGGGAGTGACCCAGAACGACGCCCAGCGCCAGGCCGGCACGTTCAGCTTCGTGACCGCGCTCGTGCTCCTGGCGGTGCTGATCGTCGGCTACTACGCCGGTGGGTACGTCGCCGGACGGATGTCGCGCTTCGACGGAGGCCGTCAGGGCGTGGCCGTGTGGGTGACCGGCATCATCGTCACCGTGATCGCCGCACTCCTGGGGTGGATCGCCGGCGACCAGTACAACCTGCTCGACCGCGTGAACGTGCCGCGCATCCCGATCCCGAGCCAGGACATCACGATCGCGGGGGTGCTCGTCGCGCTCGCCGTACTCCTGGTGACGCTGCTGGCCGCGATGCTGGGCGGCAAGGTCGGGCGTCGTTACCACGCGAGGGTGGACCGCGCGCTCTGACCCAGCGGCGGTCGATTGGTCGCGAGCCGGGCTCTTCCGCTACCTTTTGGGGGAGGTTGTGGCCCGCATCACAGGGGCCAGGGCTTCGTCACGACATTGGGTCCGGTCCGGTCGCGCCACCCCTGCGACCACCCGGCCCTCTGCATGCCATGCGAGCGGAGACCCCGTTCTCGCCCGGACACAGGGAGTGTTGATGCCGCCTTTCGGTCCTGACCTTGCCGAGGTCTTCGGTCCTGCCGCCGCTGACGGCGGCCCCGACCTGATCCAGCTTCTCTCCCCCGAGGGCGAGCGTGTCCACCCCCGCGAGTTCGACCGGGACTTCAGCGCCGATGAGCTGCGGGGCTTCTACCGCGACATGGTGCTGACCCGGCGGATCGACACCGAAGCCACTGCACTGCAGCGCCACGGCGAGCTCGGCATCTGGGCCCAGCTGCTCGGCCAGGAGGCCGCCCAGATCGGCGCCGGCCGCGCCCTGCGCCCCCAGGACTACGTCTTCCCGACCTACCGCGAGCACGGGGTCGCCTACTGCCGCGGGATCGACCCGCTGGACCTGCTGGGGCTCTTCCGTGGCGTCGACCACGGCGCCTGGGACCCCAAGGACAACAACTTCGGGCTCTACACGATCGTGATCGGGGCCCAGGCGCTGCACGCGACCGGCTACGCGATGGGCATCCAGCGCGACGGCGCGGTCGGCACCGGGGACCCTGACCGGGACGCCGCGGTCGTCGCGCACTTCGGCGACGGGGCCAGCAGCCAGGGCGACGTCAACGAGGCCTTCATCTTCGCCGCGTCCTACAACGCGCCCGTGGTGTTCTTCTGCCAGAACAACCAGTGGGCGATCTCCGAGCCCATCGAGCGGCAGACCCGGATCCCGCTCTACCAGCGAGCGCTCGGCTTCGGCTTCCCCGGCGTCCGGGTCGACGGCAACGACGTCCTGGCGACGTACTCCGTGATGCAGGCGGCCCTGCAGCGGGCCCGAGAGGGCAGTGGCCCGACCCTGGTCGAGGCCTACACCTACCGGATGGGTGCCCACACCACGACCGACGACCCGACGCGCTACCGGCTCTCCGACGACGTCGAGCACTGGAAGCTCAAGGACCCCATCGCGCGGGTGAAGGTCTACCTGACCCGCAACGGGCTCGCCGACGAGGAGTTCTTCGGGTCGATCCAGACCGAGGCCGACGAGCTCGGACACCACCTGCGCGAGGGCTGCAAGGCGCTGCCGGACCCCAAGCCGATGGACATGTTCAACCACGTCTACGCCGAGGAGACCGAGGAGCTGCGCCAGCAGCGTGAGGGGTACGCCGCCTACCTCGAGACCTTCGAGGGGGCCCGGTCATGAGCAGCGGAGCGCAGCAGCCCTCGACACAGCGCATCACCCTGGCCAAGGGCCTCAACATGGGCCTGCGCAAGGCCATGGAGGACGACCCCAAGGTGCTCATCATGGGTGAGGACGTCGGCAAGCTCGGCGGGGTCTTCCGGATCACCGACGGCCTGCAGAAGGACTTCGGCGAGGATCGGGTGATCGACTCCCCGCTGGCCGAGTCCGGCATCGTCGGCACGGCGGTGGGCCTGGCCCTGCGCGGCTTCCGGCCGGTCGTGGAGATCCAGTTCGACGGGTTCGTCTACCCGGCCTACGACCAGATCGTCTGCCAGGTCGCCAAGATGAGCTACCGCTCCAAGGGCCGATCCCCGATGCCCATGGTGATCCGGATCCCGTTCGGTGGCGGTATCGGCGCCGTGGAGCACCACTCGGAGAGCCCGGAGGCGCAGTTCGCGCACACCCCCGGCCTGAAGGTCGTGGCCTGCTCCAACCCGGTGGACGGCTACTGGATGATCCAGCAGGCGATCGCCTCCGACGACCCCGTGATCTTCCTGGAGCCCAAGCGCCAGTACCACGCCGACAAGGCCGACCTGGACGACACCGTGACCCCGGAGCCGCTGTTCACCAGCCGCGTGGTCAGGCGCGGCACGGACGTCACCGTGCTGGCCTACGGCCCGACCGTGAAGACGGCCATGGCGGCGGCGGAGGCTGCGGCCAACGAGGGCAGGTCGCTCGAGGTGATCGACCTGCGCACGCTCAGCCCGCTGGACATGGGCCCGGTCCTGGAGTCGGTCCGCCGCACGGGCCGCGCCATCGTGACCCATGAGGCGCACGTCAACCTCGGGATGGGCGCGGAGGTGTCGGCGCGGCTCCAGGAGCAGTGCTTCTACTCCCTGGAGGCCCCGGTGCTGCGGGTGGGCGGCTTCGACACCCCCTACCCCGCGTCCCGGATCGAGGAGGACTACCTCCCAGATCTCGACCGCCTGCTCGATGCCGTCGACCGATCCTTCGAGTTCTGAACAGGAGTTCTGACGTGGCCGACTACCTGCTTCCCGACGTGGGCGAAGGACTGACCGAGGCCGAGATCGTCTCGTGGCGGGTCAAGGAGGGCGACACGATCGCCATCAACGACATCGTCGTGGAGATCGAGACCGCCAAGTCGCTGGTCGAGCTGCCCTCGCCGTACGCCGGCATCGTGACCGGTCTGCTCGTCGAGGAGGGGACGACCGTTGCCGTCGGCACCCCGATCATCTCGATCGGCGACCCGTCCGAGGCGGCCGCTCCCCGGCACGCCTCCGACGCCCCGGCCGACCTGAGCGAGATGGACCTGTCCAACCCCGCCGCCAGTGGCGGCGGGGAGGGCGAGAGCCTGGTCGGTCGCAACAAGGCCGACCGTGGACCGGTGCGCCGCCCCCGCCGCGGGCACGCCTCACCCTCCACCGAGTCCGGTGCCGCCACCCAGATGCAGGTCCAGGGCGCGTTCGCCCCGGGTGGCGCGCAGTCGCAGGCCGTGGTGGAGTCCGACGAGCCGGCCGTGCCGGCGACCCCGGCACCCGAGCCAGTGGCCGCGGACGACGCCGAGCCGAGTGGTGTCAGTGCGCGGGTGATGGCCAAGCCGCCGGTCCGCAAGCTGGCCAAGGACCTCGGTGTCGACCTTTCGACCCTCACCCCCAGCGGCCCGAACGGCTCGGTCTCCCGGGAGGACGTCCAGGCGGCCGCATCCGGCGGCGCAATGCCGGAGCGGTACTCCGGCGGAGCCGGGTCCGTGGCGGCAGGAGAGCCCGGGCAACTCCGCGAGTGGCGCGAGCCGATCAAGGGCGTCCGCAAGATGATGGGCCAGGCGATGGTCGACTCGGCGTTCTCGGCTCCGCACGTCACCGAGTGGGTGACCGTCGACGTGACCCGCACGATGGAGTTCGTCTCTCGGCTCAAGGCTCGCCGTGAGTTCAAGGACGTCAAGGTGTCCCCGCTGCTGGTGCTCGCCCGCGCAGCGATGCTGGCGATGCGACGCACCCCGGAGATCAACACGTTCTGGGACGAGCCGGCCCAGGAGATCGTCTACAAGTCCTACGTCAACCTCGGCATCGCCGCCGCGACGCCCCGGGGCCTGGTCGTGCCCAACGTCAAGGACGCCGAGCGGCTCTCGCTGGTCGAGCTCGCGGACGCGCTCAGCCAGCTCGCCGAGACGGCGCGCGCCGGGCGGACCCAGCCGGCGGAGATGAGCGGAGGCACCTTCACGATCACCAACGTCGGCGTCTTCGGAGTCGACGCCGGGACGCCGATCATCAACCCGGGCGAGTCGGCGATCTTGTGCTTCGGCGCCGTGCGCAAGCAGCCCTGGGTCGTCTCGGGGAGCTCCGGAGACGAGATCGTGGTGCGGCAGGTGACCCAGCTCGCGCTGTCCTTCGACCACCGTCACGTGGACGGCGAGAAGGGCTCCCGCTTCCTCGCCGACGTCGCGGCCATCATGGAGGATCCGGCCGCCGCGCTGCTGTTCTGAGCCCGCTGGACACGTGTGACACCAGTTTGGTGTTGACGTGACACCATCGTGGTGTCACGATGATGCGTATGGACCTCACGCCGTACGTCGAGCGCCTCCGGCTGGACCTCGCCCACGCGGCCGCCGCCGCGAGCGAGGAGACCCGGGACGCCGCCGAGCGGCTCGCCGTGGCACTCGACCCGGCGGTCCGGCTGACCTTGATGGAGGCGCTGAGCCAGGCGACCTCGGAGATCACCAGCGAGATGCGCACCGGCGCCGTGGAGGTGCGGCTCAACGGTCGTGACCTCGACTTCGTCGTCGAGCACGAGGCCGCACCCGCGGCCCCGACTGCCCCGTCTGGTGCGCCTGCTGTCGGTGAGGCCGCCGAGGACGACGAGGACGACGGGGCCACCGCCCGGATCACGCTGCGGTTGCCCGAGGGCGTGAAGACCAGGGCCGAGGAGCTCGCCGCGAAGCGGCGGCCACTCGCTGAACACCTGGATCGTCACGGTGCTCCGCGCGGCCACGCGGGAGCATGCGGTCACCATCGACCTCGACCTGGGCAGCCTCCCCTTCCTCGACACCGGCTTCCCCGGCGGCCCCAAACGCGGCGCCCGACGGATGACCGGCTGGACCTGAGTCAGCAAGCAACCCACCCACCTGTGCAGGAGAGCACCATGAACCGAACCTTCCAGACCCCGCAGCCGGTCAACCTCTTCATCGAGCTCGGCAGCGGCGAGGTCGCCACCCACGCCGTGGCCACCGACGAGACGACGGTGGAGGTCGTCGGTCCGCGGGCCGAGGAGTTCCAGGTCGAGCACAACGGCAGCGAGGTGAGCGTGGTCGCCCCGAAGAGCCGGCTCGGCGCCTTCCGCAACGACGGCCACCGGGTCACGGTCAGCCTGCCCGAGGGCAGCAGCCTGCGCACCCGGACCGGCTCGGCCGACGTGGTCGCGAGCGGCAGCTACGGGCTGGTCAGGCTCAAGACCGGCTCCGGTGACGTCGACCTCGAGGAGGCCGACGGCCCAGTGGTCGTGGACAGTGGCTCGGGCGGAGTGCGCGGGCATGAGATCCGCGGGGAGCTGCGGATCAAGAGCGGCTCCGGTGACATCGACCTCGGCGACCTGCACGGCAACGTGGGCATCTCGACCGGCTCGGGCGACGTACTCATCGGGCACACGCACCTCCAGGCCGTGCTCAAGTCCGGCTCCGGCGACCAGGAGATCCGAGTCGCCGACACCAACGTCGCGCTGCGCACCGCGAGCGGCGACATCACCGTGGGTCAGGCGGCGTCGGGCACCATCACCGCGAACAACGTCTCGGGGAACGTGCGCATCGGCGTGCCTGCGGGTACGCCGGTGTGGACCGACATCTCCTCGGTGACCGGGCGGATCACCTCCACCCTGGAGAGCCTGGGCGCCCCGCGTGAGGGGCAGGACCACCTCGAGGTGCGCGCCACCACGGTCAGCGGCGACGTGCTCCTCGACCGCGTCTGAGGCGTCCGGGCCGGCGCACCTGGGCTCACTTGGGCTCACTTGGGCTCACCGGGGCTCACGTGGGGCTCACATGGGCTGGGGTCGCGCCGGGTGCACCATCGCGTCGGTGCCCCCGTCCGCGAAGACCACGGAGCCGACCAGCAGGCTGGCCTCGGCCGAGAGCAGGAAGGCCACCACGGCGGCTACCTCCTCGGGGCGGCCGGGACGGTCCAGGGCGGTCGGGTAGGCATCGGCGAACACGCCCAGTTCGGGGTCGCGGCGCAGCTGCTCGGTCATCGGCGTGGCGATCATGCCGGGAGCGACGGCGTTGATCCGGATGCCCTCGGCGGCCCAGGGGACCGACTCGCGGCGAGCCCACCAGGCCAGCGCCGCCTTGGTCGCCGGGTAGACGTGGACGGCCTCCACCGACGCGGCGATGCGGAGCGCCCGCTCCTCGTCGTCGGCCATGCAGGCCTCGGCCACGGCGGTGCTCCAGCCCGGCTGTGCGGTGACGGAGTTCGAGCTGATCGCGACCACGCTTCCCCCCGAACCCATCAGCGGTCGCAGCCCGTCGACGAGGGCCACGGCCCCGAAGTAGTTCAGCGACACGACCAAGCGCGGGTCGGACCCGGTGAGTCCGGCGACCCCGGCACACGGCACCACCCCGTCCACCTGGTCGGTCAGCGCGGCCACGCCCGCGATCGCCGCCCTGCGGCCGGACTCGGTGGCCAGGTCGGCGATCACCTCGGCGCTGTGCAGATCGACCCCGATCACGGAGTGCCCGTCCTGACGCAGGCGTGCGGTGAGGGCCGCACCGATGCCCGAGGCCGACCCGCTGACGACGTACGTGCGCTGCCTTCTCGCGGGGCCGCTCACGGGAGGGCGACGAATCGCTGGGGCCGCCTCTTCAGCAACTCACGGGGATCCTGGCCGCTCAGGGCCGCCAGCTCGTGGCGCAGCACCTCACCGACCCGGCGGCAGAAGGCCTCCGGCTCGTCGGCGGCGTCGGGATGCTCGGCCACGATCCGGTCGACCACTCCACGGCGCAACAGGTCGCTCGCCGACACGTGCTGGGCGCGTGCCATCTCGGGAGCGTGGGCCGTGTCGCGGTGCACGATGGCGCTGGCGCCCTCCGGCGGCAGTGGTGAGAGCCAGGAGTGCTGGGCAGCCACCACCCGGTCTGCCGGCAGGAAGGCCAGCGCGCCACCGCCGTTGCCTTCTCCGAGCATCAGGCACAGCGTGGTCGCCTCGAGCGTCGCGAGGTCGGCCAGGCAGCGGGCGATCTCCCCGGCCAGGCCACCCTCCTCGGCCTCGGCCGACAGCGCCGCCCCGGCGGTGTCGATCACGGTGACGAGCGGCAGCCCCAGCTCCACGGCGAGCCGCATCCCCCGACGGGCCTCGCGCAGCGCGCCGGGTCCGAGCGGGTGCGAGACGGTCTGCCCGCGACGGTCCTGGCCGAGGAAGACGCAGCTGGAGTCGCCGAAACGCACCAGCGCGATCAGCAGGCCGGGGTCGGCCTCGCCCTGCCCGGTGCCGTTCAGCGGGATCACGTCGGTGGCGGCGTACTTGAGCAGCCGTCGTACGCCCGGCCGGTCGGTACGGCGCGACCGGGTGATCGCCTCCCAGCTGTCGACCTCGGGCAGCTCCTCGCGGGGCGGGTCCGGCACCGGTGCGACGTCGCCGGGGCTGAGGATCTTCAGCGCCCGGTCCAGCACCTCGCCGATCTCCTCGGGAGGCACCACCGCGTCGACGATGCCGTGCTTGAACAGGTTCTCCGAGGTCTGGACGCCCGCCGGGAACGCCTCGCCGTAGAGCGCCTCGTAGACCCGGGGACCGAGGAACCCGACCAGGGCGTGGGGCTCGGCGACGGTGATGTGGCCCAGGGAGCCCCACGACGCCATCACTCCGCCGGTGGTGGGGTCGCGCAGATAGACGAGGTAGGGCAGGCCGGCCGACTTGTGGGTGGCGACGGCCGCGGAGATCCGGATCATCTGGACGAACGCGGGAGTCCCCTCCTGCATCCGGGTGCCGCCGCTGGCGGGGGCGGCGAGCAGCGGGATCCGCTCGGCGGTGGCTCGTTCGACCGCGGCGACCAGCCGGTCGGCGGCCGCGAGCCCGATGGACCCACCGAGGAAGCCGAACTCGCTGGCGACGACCGCCACCCGGCGGCCGCGCAGCGTCCCCTCACCGGAGACCACCGACTCATCCACCCCCGACCGCTCTTCGGCGCGGGCCAGCTGGGCGGCGTAGTCGTCGCTGATCCCGGTCCGGTGCGGAGGGGTGTCCCAGCTCGTCCAGGACCCGCCGTCGAGGACGTGCTCGATCAGGGTCTGGGCGTCGATCCGGGTCACGCGCGGATCGTATGCCACGCGTCGAGGACGTCCTGCTCCTCGGCCCTGGTCAGTCCGGTGCGCGGTGGGTCCGGCTCACCCTGGAGCCAGGCGAGGGTGTCGGCGGCGGTCTCGGCGATCGGACGCGTGGTGAGTCCTGCGTCGACGCTGACGCTGACGTCGCGGCTGCCCAGACCCTGCGCGTCGGCAGGGAGCCACAGCGGCAGCGACCGGGGCCCGGACCAGGGGCGAACGTCGTTCTCGGCCAGGAAGTCGGCGTCGGCCCAGACCAGCGAGGGTTCGGAGCCGACACCGCTCGCGACCTCGGTCAGCAGCCCGCCCAGGGGCACGGCCGGGCCCGTGGCGTCGTACACCCCCGTCCGGCTCTGCTCGGCGCAGCCCACGATCCACGCGCCCAGGTCACGGACGTCGAGGACCTGCACGGGCTGCTCCGCAGGCGCCGGTGCCAGGGCCTCGCCACCTTCGCTGAGCCTCTCGGGCCAGTAGCCGAACCGGCCGCTCGGGTCGCCGGGACCGACGATCAGCCCGGGGCGGACCAGCAGTGACTGCCGCGCGCTGGCCCGGACGTGCTGCTCGCAGCCGACCTTGCTGGAGCCGTACTTCTCCGGGGTGTCCTGCTCGACGTCCTCGGTGATCGCGGGCAACAGCGGCGTGTCCTCGGGTGTGCCGCCGGCTCGGCTGTGGTCGGCGTACACGCTGATCGAGGAGACGAACGTCCAGTGCCCGATCCGGTTCCCCAACTGGTGCAGCGCGTCGCGGACCCATGACGGTGTGCGGGCCACGTCGACGACGGCGTCCCACTCGCCCTCGAGCGCGGACCAGTCCGGCCGCGCCCGGTCGAGGACGACGTGCTGGGCGCCGTGCGGGACCGAGCCGGACTCGCCACGCGCCGCGCACGTGACCTCGTGGCCGCGGGCCACGGCGTCGGCCGCGATGGAGTGGGAAAGGAACATGGTGCCACCGAGAACGAGGAGTCGCATGAGCTCCAACCTCGTGCCGTCGCGTCGCCCGAGGCAACCGCTGTTCGCCGTGGGCGTAGGCCGGGCCGGGCGCCCACGTGGCTCGCGCCGAGCGGCGTGCGCGACTTCAGCCTCCCTGGTTGGCCCCCTGCGCGACCTGCTCGCGGAGCTCGTCGCTCCGGTCCCACTGGTTGACGTGCATCGCGGCGACCAGACGCCCCTCGCGGTGCCAGGAGCAGGAGAAGGAGTCCTCGGTGTCGCCCGGCACGAGGCGTACGTCGCCCGCACCCTCGGCATGGCCGAAGAACTCCATGCCGAGGTCGTACTGGTCGCTGAAGAAGTACGGCAGGTCGGCATAGGACACGGGTTCGCCGAGCAGCGCGTGTGCCGCCGCCCGCCCCTGGCTGATGGCGTTCTGCCAGTGCTCGACGCGGATCCGCTGCCCGAGCACTGGGTGGAGCGCGCTGGCCACGTCGCCGGCGGCGAGGACCGCCGGATGGCTGCTGCGGAGTCCTGCGTCGACCAGGATGCCGTTGTCCACGTCGAGGCCGGCTGCCCGGGCGAGCTCGTCGTTCGGGACGGCACCGACACCCACGAGCACGGTGTCCGGCTCGACCCGCGACCCGTCCTGGAGATGTGCGACGCCCCCCTCGAGCCGGTCCAGGCCCGTGCCCAGTCGTAGGTCGACCCCGTGTTCGCGGTGCGCCTTCGCGAACCGCGCGGCGACCTCCGGGCCCAGGACTGCCAACAGGGGCAGCTCGGCCGGTTCGACGACGGTGACGGTCGCCCCCAGCGTCCGTGCGGAGGCGGCGACCTCCATGCCGATCCAGCCTCCGCCGAGCACCAGCAGGTGGTGGTCCGGTCCGAGCCGCTCCCGCAAGGCCGTGGAGTCCTCCAGGGTTCGTAGGTAGCGCACGTCGATGTCCTCGGTCGAGGACAGGTCGAGGGTGCGTGGCCGTGCTCCCGTGACGATCAGCAGCCGGTAGAAGGACGTCACGCCACCTCGGGAGCTGACCGTCCGCCCCTCGAGGTCGATGCTCGTGACCGGCTCGTCGAGCCGAAGGTCGACGTGGTTCTCCGCGTACCACTCCAGCGGCTGGACGTGGGTCGACTCGCGGCTGTCCTGTCCCTGGAGGTAGCCCTTGGACAGCGGCGGCCGCTCGTAGGGGACCTCCGGCTCGCCGGCGAACAGCACCACCTCACCGTCGTGGCCGGACTCGCGGAGCTCCATCACGGCCCGGCCTGCCGCCAGACCTCCGCCCACGACGACGATCGGTGCGGTCATCGGTGACCTCTGTCATCTCACCTTCTGGGCCGCCTTCGCGCCGGTCTTCGCGGCGGGCTCGGGCGTCGCCAGCCTCGCCAGCGCGAGAGCACCCACCAGGAGCCCGAAGTCGCGCAGCGCCACGTCGTAGAAGTCGCCGAGGGTCACCAGGTCAACGATGATACCGGCGAGCCACAGGGCCACCACGTAGCCGCCGAGGCGGGGCTGCACGGCGACCAGGATCCCGGCTGCGATCTCGACGACGCCGACGGCCAGCATGGCCTCGTGGGCGGTGCCGGGGACGAGGTCGTTGATCCACGGCGCCAGGTAGGCGTCCCAGTCGGTCAGCAGGCCGAGGAACTTGTCGAGGCCGAAGGCAATCGGCGCGATCGTGAAGACCGTCCGGAGGAGCACGAACGCCTCGCGGGCGCCTTGGGGTGACCGGGTCGTCGTGGGGGTGCGGCGCAAACGCGTCTGCGTGGTCATGGTTCCGCCTTTCTAAGAGATAGGATTATCTACGTTAGAACCGCCATCCTGGTTCCGTCAACTGATCTATCCTTTAGAAATGTCGACCGATCACCGTGATCTGCCCGATCCGATCGAGGAGTCCGCCGCGAGCCTCGCGGCCCTGGCTGACCCGACCCGGCGCCGGCTCTACCGCTTCGTGGCTGCGGAGTCGGGGCCGGTGAGTCGGGAACAGGCGGCCGACGGGGTGGGCGTGCCGGCACACACGGCGAAGTTCCACCTCGACCGCCTGGTCGACGACGGCCTGCTGGAGGCGGAGTTCCGCAGGCTGACGGGGCGCACCGGGCCCGGTGCGGGGCGTCCGGCCAAGCTCTACCGGCGCTCGGAGCGGCAGTTCGAGCTCACCTTGCCGCAGCGGCACTACGACCTGCTCAGCGAGATCCTGGCCGGAGCGGTCGAGGAAGCGGCCGCCGACGGCTCGCCGGTGGGCGAGGTCGCGTCCCGGGTGGCTCGTGACAAGGGCGTGGCCCTCGGCCTCGCTGCGGGCTCGGGGGCGGCGGGCGACTCCCTGGTCCGGCTCGCGGCCGGACTGCGCCCGCACGGCTACGAGCCGCGGACCGACCGGGAACGGATGGTCCTGGAGAACTGTCCGTTCGACAAGGTGGCCGCCGACCACACGGCCCTGGTCTGCGGGCTCAACCTCGACCTGGTCCAGGGGATGGCCTCGGCGCTGCGCTGCGAGGACATGCACGTCAGCCTCGAGCCGAGCCCCGGCAGGTGTTGCGTCAGTGCCCGCCGAGCTCCCGGATGAGCATCGAGACGAGGTGGCCACCGGACTCCCGCTGACCCACCTCGACGTAACCCCGCGCCCGGTGGAAGGCCAGGGAGGGTTCGTTGGGCGGATCGAGGTTGACCTCGAGCGTGAACACTGGCCGTCCGCAGGAGCTCTCCAGCTCGTCGTACACCTGGGACCCGAGGCCCTGTCGCCGGTAGTCCTCGTGCAGCACGACCCGGTCGAGGTAGCAGAAGTCCGCGTACCGCTCGGAGAACCAGCCGAAGTTCTCGCCGTCGTACGCCGACCCCGACGCGAAGGTGATCACGAAGCCGGCGAAGCGGCCGTCCACGTCGACCACGCACGCGCCGTCGGCCAGCGCCTGCATCTGGGTGAGCCTCGCGGTGTCGAGCGGGGCGAGCAGCTCGACGTGCCGGTGGTTCAGGGCCAGCACCGCCGAATGGTCGGCCGGGGTGACCGGGCGCAACCTCATTCGCGGAAGAACCTCACGCCAGTGGCTTCCTCGCTGATCTCCCACAGGCGGCGCTGCGCCTGGCGGTCCCTGGCCAGTCGGCGGGGGGCGACGATCCGAGGAGTGCCGCTCATCTGGAGCGGGCCGCCCGGCCCGACATAGGTCGACCCCGGCAGGTCGGCGGTGGCCGCCATCAGGGTCGGCAGGGCGCCGAGGGCCGGCGACTGCCCGGCGACCTCGAAGAACGCCTGCAGGATCGTGGCACTGAGTCGCAGTCGTTCGCGGGTGTTGCCAGTGTTGCGGCCGGCGCCCATCAGCGCGGTGGCGGAGTAGCCCGGGTGCGCCGCCAGCGCCTTGACCGGGACGCCCCGCTCGCGCGCACGCCGGTCCAGCTCGAGGACGAACAGCAGGTCGGCCAGCTTGGTCTTGGCGTAGGTGTCCCAGCGCCGGTAGCGACCGGTGTGCACCCGCGGGTCGTCCAGCGGCGGTCTCCGGGTGGCCCGGTGTGCCTGGGAGCTGATCGCGACGACCCGCCCGTCCCCGGACTCCAGCAGCCGGGGGAGCAGCAGCCCGGTCAGGGCGAACGGCCCGAGGTGGTTGGTCGCCATCTGCAGCTCGAAGCCGTCCGCGGTGCACTGGAACGGGGTGGCCATCACCCCGGCGTTGTTGACCAGCAGGTGCAGGGGGCCCTCGACCCGGCTGGCCGCCAGGCGCACCGAGGACAGGTCGGAGACGTCGATGGACAGCGGGTGCAGGCGTGCACCCGGCACCTCCTGTCGCACTCGCTGGATGGTCGCCGCCAGCTTGGTCGGGTTACGCGCGCCCAGGATGACCTCGGCGCCGTGACGGGCCAGCTCGAGCACGGTCTGCTCGCCGATCCCGCTGGTCACCCCGGTGACCAGCGCGCGCCGACCGGTCTGGTCAGGGATGTCGGCGGGGCTCCAGCCCGATGAGCCCGATGAGTACGTCCCTGTCCCTGTGCCGCTCACGGTCGCGGACCCTGACTCAGGGGGTCACGGCCAGCACGGCCAGCAGCCGACGGCCGAGCGCCTCGTCGCCGGCGATCACCGCGGCGGTGCTCTCGGGGGCTCGGCGGCCACCGGCGAGCACCACATAGTCCTCGGCCCCGAGGGTGACCGTCGTGGTCGGGTCTTCGAGGTCGTCGACGGGGGCGGCCCGGCCGTCGTCGCGGACGGCCACCGCCCAGCTCTGACCGGCCTCGGGGACGTCCAGGCGCAGCGTCGTACCGGCCGGGGGAGCCAGGCGCTTGCCGACCACCATCGGCAGGGAGCGGCCGAAGGTGCCGACCACGTGGCCGGCGGTGTCGGAGTCGTAGCCGCCGGGACGCCCGATGGCGCGGCGGATGTCCTGCTCGTGCATCCAGACGTCGAGCGGCCGGTTGGTCAGCAGCGTGCGCACGTCCCATCGGACACCTCCGGGCGTGACCGGCGCCGACAGCGACCCGTCGGTGGGTGGGTCGGCCCGGAAGGCGGCGTAGCGGGTGGCTGCCGCGTCTTCGATCTCGTGGGCGAGCGAGTCCATGTCGCGCTCGCGACGGGCCAGGACACCTTGTTCGGTGTAGTACCCGGTCGGCCCGGTCAGGTGCTCGGCGCCCTCGACCGCGACGGTCTCCTCGGGCGCGCCGGCGAGGACGGCCTCGAGGTGGGCGACGTGGGCGACGTTGTCCTTGACCGTCCAGCCGGGCAGGTCGGTGGCGAGGTCCCACTCCTCACGCGGGATGGTGCGGGCGAGGGCGACGAAGTCGGCGCACGCGCGGTGCCAGATCTCGACGAGCCCGACGAGGCGGGGGTCCGGTGCGACGGTCATGGCGCACAGCGTACGGCGGCCCGTCCGCTCCTCGATCAGGTGGAGCGAGACGGGCCGCCGGCACGTGGTGCAGCCGAGGTGTTCCCTACAGCGGCGGGTCTACCCGTCGCTCCTCCACCACTGCGGTGGAGCGGGAGCGCTGGGCGTTCATGATCAGGGCCAACACGATCGCGAGGACACCGACGATGATCAGGATCCAGCCGAGTGTGTTCGTCGCGATGACGTCGTCCACGTTCGCCGGCAGGTCGATCACCCCCATCGCGAAGATGAGGCCCAGCAGAAGTAGCACTACTCCAAGTCCGATACCCATGTCACAAACTCCCTTCGGTTGCCCCGAGTGTGCCCCAATCGTGGCAGTTGCATGCGTTTCAGCCGCGGTGACACGCGCAACGTCCAGACGAGGGCACGAGGTGCGGCCCCGGTCGTGGCGCCCGATGAGGGCTAGAAGGACGCCTCGTCGAGCTCCATCAGGGACAGGTCCGTCGCCTCGGCGATCGCGAGCTCGGCGCTGAGCTTGGGCAGGTTGTAGTGCGCGAAGAACTGCGCCGCCGCGACCTTGCCCTCGTAGAACGCCTTGTCGCTGGCCGAGACCTCGCCGGAGAGCTTGTGCAGGGCGACCTCGGCGCCGCGCAGCAGCAGCCAGGCGCAGACGACGTCGCCGAGCACCATCAGCAGGCGGGAGGTGTTCAGCCCCACCTTGTAGATGTTCTTGATGTCGCCGCCCTCGGCGGACTCATCGGCGCTCATCAACATGTTGATCATCAGTCCGACCAGCGCCTGGGCGTCCTCGAGCGCCTTGGCCAGCAGCCCCCGCTCCACCTTCAGGCGACCGTTGCCGGCCTCGCCCTTGATGAAGCCCTCGATCTCGCCGGCCAGGTAGCCCAGCGCCTTGGCCTGGTCCTTGACGATCTTGCGGAAGAAGAAGTCCTGGCCCTGGATCGCCGTGGTGCCCTCGTAGAGGGTGTCGATCTTGGCGTCGCGGACGTACTGCTCGATGGGGTACTCCTGCAGGAAGCCGGAGCCGCCGAAGGTCTGCAGCGACTCGGTGCCGAGCAGCACCCACGACCGCTCCGAGCCGTAGCCCTTCACGATCGGCAGCAGCAGGTCGTTGACCCGCATCGCGAGCTCGTCGGTCTCGCCGTTGTGCTCGGCGATCTGCACCCGGTCCTGCCAGGACGCGGTGTAGAGCACCAGCGAGCGCATCGCCTCGGAGAAGGACTTCTGCACCATCAGCGAGCGGCGTACGTCGGGGTGGTGGGTGATCGTGACGCGGGGAGCCGTCTTGTCCGCGGCCTGGCTGAGGTCGGAGCCCTGCACGCGCGTCTTGGCGTACTCCAGGGCGTTCAGGTAGCCGGTTGAGAGCGTCGCGATCGCCTTGCTGCCCACCATCATCCGAGCGTTCTCGATGACCTGGAACATCTGGGCGATGCCGTCGTGCACCTCGCCGAGCAGCCAGCCCTTGGCGGGCTCGCCGTCGCCGAAGGTGAGCTCGCAGGTGTTGGACACCTTGATGCCCATCTTGTGCTCGACGTTGGTCACGTAGACGCCGTTGCGCTCACCGGTGAGCTCGCCGGTCTCGAAGTCGAAGTGGATCTTCGGCACGATGAACAGGCTCAACCCCTTGGTGCCCGGGCCGCCCGCACCCTCGACGCCTTGGGGGCGTGCCAGGACGAGGTGGATGATGTTGTCGGTGAGGTCGCTCTCACCAGAGGTGATGAAGCGCTTCACCCCCGTGATGTTCCAGGAGCCGTCGTCGTTCAGCGTGGCCTTCGCGCGGCCGGCGCCGACGTCGGAGCCCGCGTCGGGCTCGGTGAGCACCATCGTGGTGTTCCAGCCGTTGTCGACGATGTGCTGGGCGATCTGCTTGTCCCGGTCGTTGCCGTTGCGGTGCACGATGCTGGCGAACGCGGGGCCGGCGCCGTACATCCAGATCGGCGCGTTGGCGCCGAGCACCATCTCGCCCAGCGCCCAGACCAGGCTCGACGGCGCGGGGGTGCCGCCGAGCTCCTCGCTGATCTGCAGGCGCCAGTACTCCGCGTCCTGCCAGGCCTGGTAGCTCTTCTTGAACGACTCGGGAAGCGGGGCGGTGTGGGTCTCCGGGTCGAACACCGGCGGGAAGCGGTCGCTGTCCTCGTAGGACGCGGCGAGCTCCTCGCGGGCGAGCCTCTCGACCTCGGTCAGGATCGACCGGGCGGTCTCGCCGTCGATAGCCTCGAACGGGCCCTGGCCGAGGACGTCGTCGCGCTCGAGCACCTCGAAGAGGTTGAACTCGATGTCGCGCATGTTGGTCTTGTAGTGGCTCACTGACCCACACCTTCGTCTTGTCGCGGGGGCCGGAAACAGGAAGGCTACCGGCCGGTAACAACAAGTATCTTCCCCGCCAGCGCCCCGCGCAAGCATTCGGGCCAATGTGTGACGAACGCCAAAGTCCCCATGGCGTCGGCGGAAACCCTTCACCCCGGGTTCACCGGCTGGACATGGGCGGGGCCGAGGATGGTCGGCATGGGACGACGCAAGCTGATCTGGCACATCGGAGTGGCCGACCCGCCCCGCGAGATCGTCGGAGCCAACCTCCAGGCACACCGCGCCAGGCTGGCCGAGTCCGGGTTCGAGGTGGTGGCGTCCGCCGACGAGGCGGTCAGGGCCGCCCACGAGGTGCGACGCAGCCACCGGCAGGCGGGCCTCTCCAGCCTCGATGTCGAGGGAAGGTGGGCGCGGATCTGCGCCCGGGTGTGGAAGCATCGGGGGGTCTCGCTGCTCTCGACACCTGCGGTGTGTGCGGCCGACAAGGACCGGATCCGGTTCGCGCTCGACCAGCTCGGCGGGATCGAGGTGCACCTCGTGCTGAGCCTGGACTCGATCTCCCAGCAGCTGTACGGCGGCTGGCTGGCGGAGCTCCGCAGGGGTCGGAGCCCCGGCTGGGACACCTACGTGCAGCGGGTCGTGGCCGAGGAGCGTGGGCACCGCCAGGCCGAGGAGTTCTGGTCCGGACACGAGATCGAGCAGATCCTCTCCCGCTGGGGCTGGACCCTGCACCCCGACCGCCTGCACGTCATCGCGGAGCCGTCCGTGGAGAGCCAGTGGGCAGCCTTCCTCGACATCGCTGGGGCCACCGAGCAGTTGGACCCGGTCGTGCCCCCCTATGCGGACCCGGCGGGGGTGGTCGTGCTCCGCAAGGTCAATCGGCAGCTCGACGAGCCGGTCTCCGAACCGGCGTACCTCCTGTCGCGGGGTGAGCCGGAGCGCACGGCGATGCCGGTCGTGGCGACACCTGGGCTGGACCCGCTGATCGCGCGGTGGGCCGCGTCGATCGGCGCTGCCGGCCACGACCTGCGCGGGAGCCTCGCGGGGTTGTCCGAGCCCGCGCTCACCACGGACCTTCCCGGCGCGCGTGACCAGCTCGGGAGCGCGGTCGAGGCCCTGTCGGACGCCCTAGCCGAGAACTCCCGGCTGCGCGCCCTCGTGGGCACCCTCGAAGCCGATCGCGACCGCCTCGACAGGAAGCGTCGCAAGCTCAAGCGCAGGCTCGCCGGCCGCGCGGGAAACTGAAACACGTTATAGTTTTCAGATGATCGAGTCGGAGTTCATCACCTGGGCCGCGCCCGACGGCGACCACCCCGTGCGCCGCCTCACCCAGCGCTCCTACGACCTGGTCTCCCGCAAGCAGAAGGACGAGTGGCTGACCCTCTGGGCCGCGGACGCCGTCCTGGAGGACCCCGTGGGTCCGTCCTTCTTCGACCCCGAGGGCGCCGGTCATCACGGTCCCGAGGCGATCGCTGCGTTCTGGGACCTCGCCATCGCCCCGGTGCGCTCGTTCCGGTTCACCATCCGCGACTCGTTCGCGGGCGGCAACGCCTGCGCCAACGTCGGCACGTTCAGCACCGAGCTCGAGGACGGCACCTTGGCGGACACGGACCTGATCGCGGTCTACCGGGTCAACGACGAGGGACTGTTCGTCTCGATGGCGGCGCACTGGGAGATGGACCGCACGATGGCCACGCTGCGCAAGCCCGACCAGCGCTGAGACGGCGTACGACGAACCAGCGGTCAGCCGACGACGTCGACGCGAGCCTGGACCCACTCCACCATCGGACGGAGCAGGCGCCAGTCGTCGCGGACCCGGTCGAGCAGGTCGGGGGTGTCGAGGCTCTCGAAGCCGTAGGACCGCGACAGCGCCATCGACTTGTAGCGCAGGAGGTCGATGCGCGGGTGGTCAGCGGGATAGCCGCGCGGTGAGGTCTTGAGCTGCTCGCCGTGGATCCCGAACCCCGCCGACTCGAGGCGCTCGACGATCCGCTCGAGCTCGACACCGGAGTGGTCGGCATCGATGGCGGCCCGGATCCGGGCCAGGTCGGACCCTTCGGCGTGGTAGTAGCCGGCCCCCACTCGCATGCCGGGGGCGCCGATCTCGACGTACCACCCCGTGGCGGGCCCGACGGCAACGAACGCCCCCTGGTGGTCCTTGTACGGCGTCTTGTCCTTGGCGAAGCGCACGTCTCGGTAGGGACGGAACACCTTGGCAGTCACCGAACTCCTCGGCCAACGAGGCCGTCAGCGCCAGCATCGGCCGGCGCACGGCTTCGTCGTAGACGTGCTTGTGGGCCCCCCAGAACGTCTTCGTGTTGTCGCGCTCGAGGTCGTCGTAGAAGTCGAGGGCGGCGTCGGGGAAACCGGTGAACTGCTCCATGGAGCGGATGACGAGATTCGAACTCGCGACATCGACCTTGGGAAGGTCGCGCTCTACCAACTGAGCTACATCCGCGTGCGGGTGGACCGCGCGACGCGATGCTACCCGACTCAGGTGGGTACGGCGGCGGCGCGGGGCCGACCTCCCTATCGCCGCCGCCGGAGACCCGCGGTGACGACGAGGCCGCCCATCACGAACGTGCTCAGCCCCGCCAGCAGGATCGGCGCCCGGTCGACGACGGGGTTGCGCTTGCTCGGGGAGGCCGGTGGGCTGGCGCGCTCGGGGGGTGGCGTGCTGGGGTCCGCCCTGTCGGTTGCCGATGCGCTCGGCGCCGCCGCAGGCTCCGGCGGCGAGACGAAGCCGGCACCGCCCAGCGCTTCACCGGGACCTGGTCGCCGCAGCGGAGACCCGACGGGCGCGGCGTCGTTGCGTCACCACCCCGAAGTCGGAGTAGCGCTCCAGAGAACGCCTGGTGATCGAGGAGGATCCGGCGAGCACCACGTGGTCGCCTCGCCGAGCAGCCCGGGCCCGGGCGCGGATGACCGTGCCCCCGGCGTTGCGGGGGTCGGTGTCGCGACCACACCTGGTCACCCGGACCTTGACCCGCGAGTCCCACACCAGCCGGCCCCACTGGCCGACGTGCGCGACGTGGGCGCTCAACCCCCGGCACTGGACCCGCTGGCCGCGAGCCACATGGTCGACGAACGTGACCACCTCGCGGCGGTGCCGTGCCGGCAGGGACTCCAGCGCGAACCGGACCGTGGAGGGACCGTCGAGCCGGGCCCACTTGCGCGCCGAGGTCCGCGGCCGGCCGCAGTGGGGGCACGCGTTGGTGGTGACCGGGGTGGTCAGGGTGGTGGCTCCGACGTGCCACAGCAGCGTGTGCCTCCTGCCGGGGGAGAGGGTCGGCGAGACGGTCAAGCTCAGGTAGCCGTAGAAGCTGCCGCCCTGATGGGTACTGACGTAGTCGTTGAAGGTGATCGTGGCGACGCCGTGTCCCGCGTCGAGGACCAGCGATCCCAGGGCGACCCCATCGACGTTGCTGACGGGGTAGGTCCCTGCTCGGAGGCTCAGCTGGCTGGGGAGGCGGATGTCGACCCTGTCCCCGGGACACGCGTCCGCGGGGAGCTCGCCCTGGAAGTAGGCCTGCACCCGCTGGTAGGCGCTGACGCGCGCCTCGTCGAGGTTCACCGCCGAGATGGCGGTGCCGCGCTGCTGCGGCGTGCAGGTCACGTCGGAGGCCTCCCCGCCCATCGCCCAGGTCGGCAGGACCAGCAGGGCCAGCAGGCACAAGACGGCCGTGGAGAGGATCGTCCCCACTCGCACGGCAGCGCTGCTCATCGGGTGACTCCAGGAACTCAGGGTGGGGGTGGTTCTAGCATGCCCAGATGTGGTCGGTTCAATCCGCGGCCCGCGGTGCGGGGTCCCACCGGTAGGTTGAGCGGGTGCTGCTCTCCGACCGCGACATCCTGGCCGAGATCGAGTCGAAGCGGATCTCCGTGGAACCCTACGACGCGACGATGATCCAGCCCTCGAGCATCGACTTCCGGCTCGACCGCTTCTTCCGCGTCTTCGAGAACCATCGCTACCCGCACATCGACCCGGCGGCCGACCAGTCCGACCTGACCCGCGAGGTCGAGCCCGTGGGCGAGGAGCCGTTCATCCTGCACCCCGGCGAGTTCGTGCTCGGTTCCACCTTCGAGGTCGTCTCGCTGCCCGACGACATCGCCGCCCGGGTCGAGGGCAAGTCCTCGCTGGGCCGGCTCGGGCTGCTCACGCACGCGACCGCCGGCTTCGTCGACCCGGGCTTCAGCGGGCACGTGACGCTGGAGCTCGCCAACGTGGCCACCCTGCCGATCAAGCTGTACCCCGGGATGAAGATCGGCCAGCTCTGCTTCTTCCGGCTCTCCTCGCCGGCCGAGCACCCCTACGGCTCGGAGAAGTACGGCTCGCGCTACCAGGGCCAGCGCGGCCCCACCCCGTCGCGTTCCTACGCCAACTTCCACCGCACCAAGATCTGAGCCTGGCTCAGCGGCGTACCCGCCAGACCGAGGCGGCTGCCGTGCTCGGCTCGAACCACGTCGAGCCTCGGAACCGGGTGACGACCCGGTAGGTGCCCTTGCTGCGCCTGGGCAGGCGCACGGTGGCGACACCGTTCCGCAGCGTCGTGGTGTGGCGGCGCACGCCGTTGACGTAGACGTCCATCACGCCGGTCGGGGTATGAGCCGAGGAGACCCGCACGAACAGGGTGTTCCCGGTCCTGCGGCCGGTCACGGTGCGGGCCAACCGGCCCGTCGTGCGGGTGGCGGCCGGGGTGCGCAGCGCGGGGACGGTCAGCGAGGACGGGTACTGCGCGGAGTTGTGCACGGTGATCACGGTCAGCGCGCCGGGAAGCTGCGGCAGGGTCGGGCTGAGGTGCGGTACGTCGAAGGCCTGCACCGCGATCCGCAGCCGGTGACCCGGCTCGATGGAAGCGCCAGTGGGGAACACCTCGACGTCGACCGGCTCGACCTCGCCCTCCCCGAGCGGCCTCTCGGCCGCCTGGGTGAACGGGTGATAGGCCTGCACGAGCCTGCCGTCGAGGTAGCGCGACCTCGACGTGTCGAGTGCGCGGTGGGAGATGACCTGCCAGCCGCCGGTCAGCCGGCTCACCGTGCCGTCGGGAGCGACGTCCTCGACGGCGACCGAGAGCATCCCGTTGCCACCGACGCTGGAGACGTAGAGACGCGCGTTGATCGGACCCTGGAAGCGGGCCGCGGACGTCATCGGCGCGGTGTCGAAGACGACCCCCGCGTTGTCGTTGGGGGCGTTGTCCTCCAGGCACGGGTTCGGGAACGGGCTCTGGCCCATCACGCCGGCGGTCCACTGGTTGGCCGATCGGGTGCACAGGCCGGCGACCGGGATCGGCAGGACGTCCGCCGTACCCTCCTGGGCCGCGCCGGTGGTCAGGGCTCCCGGCGTCCCGTTGCGCGCGCTCCCGGAGAGCCGGTACGTCGACGCGACCCGGTCGCTGCCGACCCAGTCACGGCTGCGGCGCCAGATGCCGGTGCCCTGCTCGAACCAGGTGAGCGGGGCGATGTCACCGCCGTCCAACCCCGAGTCGGGGTAGCCCCGGACGTAGTGGTCGAACCAGCGCAGCTGGAGCTCGTTGAGCGGGCCGTAGCCGGCGTTGACCACCTCGGCGCCGGAGCTGCCCTTGAGGTGGTCCCAGGGCCCGATGATCAACTTGGTCGGAACACCACGGCGGCGCAGGTTCTCGAACAGCAAGGGGGTGCCGCGCTGGAACAGGTCGTACTCGCCGCTGACCAGGAACGTCGGCACGTCGACCCGGTCGATCACGTTGATGGGGGAGCGCTCGGCGTAGAACGGCCCGTCGTAGGCCGGGTCCTGTCCGGCCATGGCGCCGATCAGCGTCGGCCCGGTGAAGGTGGCTGCCGTGCCGATCCGGGAAGCGAGGGCGCCGAGGGCCGACTGGGGGTCGGAGGTGGCGACGGCCGGGGGGAGCAGCCCGGTGGCGGTCACGAGTCCCAGCCAGAGCGGCATGAAACCGGAGTCCACCTGGCCGCCCGAGGCGACGACGTCGCGGTAGACGTCGGCACCTGGGACCTGGGGGAAGATGGCCTTGAGCCCCGGCGGCCGGCCCGCGGCCGCGAAGATCTGGCTGATGCCCATGTAGGAGGCGCCGGTCATCGCCGTACTGCCGTTGCTCCAGGCCTGGCGGTGGGCCCAGGTCATCACCTCGGCGCCGTCCTGGTCCTCGCGGGCGTCGAAGGCGTTCCACTGCCCCTCGGAGGATCCGGTGCCGCGCGCGTCGACGGTGAGCTGGGCGTAGCCGCGCTTGACCAGGTACGCCGGGTCCGCTCCGGCCAGGGTGCCGCCGAACCCACCGGCGATGACGGTCTTGTTGTAGGCGGTGATCGTCACGACGACCGGCACCGCCTCGGTTATCGCCTTGCCGTCCGGCCCTGCGGGCAGGGTCAGGTCGGCCCGCAGCTTGACCCCGTCTGACATCGGGATCGCGAGGTCCTTGGTGGTGACCGTCGCGGCGTACTGCTGGGGGCGTGGCGTCCAGGTGGAGCCGGCCACTGCGAGCGAAGCGGTGCCAAACGCTCCACTCGGGGTGGCGCCCGCCGGTCCCGCCGCCAGCACCGTCAGTCCGACCGCGAGGGCGAGCGCGCACGACGCCTGCCTTGTCCGAACACGACGAGCCACGGGGGTCCTCCTCTGGGGTGCCATCGGAGGGGAAACGATTGAAACTGGAACCGGTTACAGATCCTGCCTCTCCCCCGGACAACATGCGAATGTCGCGGGTGAGGCAGGTGTGCCTCGCACCAGATTCGCCAGCCACATTGGCATGTTTGGGGCTACCGCGTCGCGCCCGCCAAACATGCCAATGTCGAGGGTGTGGCCGTTGTGCGTCAAACCGGCGTCTGCAGCGACATTCGCATGTCTGGGAGAGGTGCTGGGTACGACCGGCTCAGCTTGACGCCGGCCAACATGCCAATGTCGCGGGTGGGGCCGTTGGGCTCCCAACAGTTGACCCGGGTGACATTCGCATGTTGGGGGAGCTGCCGACCGGCCTCACCCGGCTCAGAGGTCGAAGAGCGAGCCGCCCTCGCCGATCTCAGCGTCGGTCCGGGGCTGGTGGGCCTCCCCGGAGGACGTCGGCTTCGGCTTGTCGCCAGAGTCGCCAGAGTCGCCAGAGTCCTCGGAGTCCTCGGAGTCCTCGGAGTCCTCGGAGTCCTCGGAGTCCTCGGCCTCGGAATCCGGCTCGACGTCGGAGTCCTCCACGTCGGGAGCCGGCTCCGCCTCGGACGTCGCCTCGGTGGCCTCGGAGTCCGTGGCCTCGGGGTCGGCCGGGTCGTCGCTGAGCTTCGCCTTGATGTCGTGCAGTGAGGTGATCGGCGCCTCGGACCCGGCGTCCTCAGCTTCCTCGGCGGCCCGGGATTCGGCTGCCTGGGCGTCAGCGGAGTCGGCAGCCTCCTCGGCTTCTGCAGCCGGAGCGGCCTCCTCGGTCGGGCCGACCTTGGCAGCGGGGGTGGGCTCCTCGGCGGGCGCTTCGATGTCGAAGAGCGAGCCACCCTCCGGGATGGTGTCCGCGGGAGTGACGGCCGGACCTGCGGAGGCGGGCTCGGCTGCCTCCTCGGCTGCCTCGGGCTCGGCTGCCTCGGGTTCGGCTGCCTCGGGTTCGGCTGCCTCGGCTGCCTCGGGCTCTGCAGCCGGAGCAGCGTCCTCGGATGGGGCGACCTTGGCAGCGGGGGCGGGCTCTTCGGCGGGCGCTTCGATGTCGAAGAGCGAGCCACCTTCCGGGATGGTGTCCGCCGGAGTGACGACCGGACCTGCGGAGGCGGGTTCGACTGCCTCCTCGGCTTCTGGCTCGGCGGCTGCTGGCTCGGCGGCCTCTGGCTCGGCCGGCTCGGCTGATTCCTCCGGCTCGGGTGTCGCTTCGGCAGCTGACGCGCTCGGCTCGCTGTCGTCGCCGAGGTCGAACAACGAACCGCCGAAGCCCTCCTCGGCCGCTGCTGGAGCCGCCTCGGCTGCCTCCTCCGGCTCGGCCTCAACGGCCTCAACTGCCTCCGCGGCCTCCGGTTCGTCGGCGCCCACGTCGAACAGCGAGCTGCCGCCGCTGGCCTTGGCGGCCGGTCCGACGTCCTCGGTGGCGGTGACGGTCTGGTCGCTCTGGGTCGCCGAGGCCTCGGGTGCGGCATCGGTCTCCTCCGCGACGGTGGTGGCGGCAGCGGCAGACGTTGCGGAGGCCGCCGCAGCCGGCTTGGCGCTCTTCGCGGCGGGTCCGGACTCGCCCTTGACCGAGGCGAGCAGCAGCTGCGCGACGTCGAGGACCTGGACCTCCTCCCGTGCCTCGCCGAGGCTCTTCTGGGAGGTGAGACCGTCCTCGAGCATCACCCGGCAGAACGGGCAGCCGACCGCGATCTGGTCGGCGCCGGTCTCGACGGCCTCCTTGGTGCGATTGACGTTGATCCGCTCACCGATCGTCTCCTCCATCCACATGCGAGCGCCGCCGGCGCCGCAGCAGAAGGAGCGTTCGGAGTTGCGCGGCATCTCGGTCAGCTCGGCGTCGGGGATGATGCTGAGCAGCTCGCGGGGCGGTGAGTACACCTGGTTGTGGCGACCGAGGTAGCACGGGTCGTGGTAGGTGAGCGTGCGCTTGGGGCCGCCGTTGCTGGCGACCGGTGTCAGCTTCTTCTCGCGGACCAACTGGTTGAGCAGCTGGGTGTGGTGCACCACCTCGAGCTCGATGCCGAGCTCGGAGTACTCGTTCTTCAGGGTGTTGAAGCAGTGCGCGCAGGTCGAGACGACCTTCTTGACCTTCATCTCCTTGAAGGTCTCGACGTTCTGCGCGGCGAGGCCCTGGTAGACGAACTCGTTGCCCGCTCGGCGGGCGGGGTCGCCGGTGCAGGTCTCACCGTTGCCGAGCACGGCGAAGTCGACGCCCGCCATGTCGAGCAGCTCAGCCACTGCACGGGTCGTCTTCTTGGCGCGGTCCTCGTAGGCCCCCGCGCAGCCGACCCAGAACAGCCAGTCGACCTCCTCCAGCGACTCCACGTGCTCGCCCACGACCTTGACCTCGAACGGCAGGTCCTTGGCCCAGTCCATCCGGGCGTTGGCCGCCATGTTCCAGGGGTTGCCCTTGTTCTCCAGGCCGCGGAACAGCCCGTTGAGCTCGGCAGGGAAGTTCGACTCGACCAGGACCTGGTGGCGGCGCATGTCCATGATGTGGTCGACGTGCTCGATGTCCACGGGGCACTGGTTGACGCAGGCTCCGCACGAGGTGCAGGACCACAGCACGTCGGGGTCGATCACGCCGTACGCCGCCTCGTTGCCGATCAGTGGCCGGTCGGCCTCGGCCTTGACCTTCTCCGACAGCGAGTCGCGATCGCCCTCCTCGGCCATCAGGTACGGCGCCTTCGCCAGGGCGTGGTCACGCAGCTCCATGATCAGCAGCTTGGGGGAGAGCGGCTTCTCGGTGTTCCACGCCGGGCACTGGCTCTGGCAGCGGCCGCACTCGGTGCAGGTGGAGAAGTCGAGCAGGCCCTTCCAGGAGAAGTCCTCGATCTTGCCGACGCCGAGCAGCGCGTCCTCGTCGAGGTCCTCGAGGTCCTCGAGGTTGACCGGCTTGCCGCCGGACATCATCGGCTTCATGGCACCGAGGGCGACCGGGCGGCGCCCGAAGAGCACGTTGAGCGGGGCCAGGAAGATGTGCAGGTGCTTGGAGTTCAGCACGAAGATCAAGAAGGCCAGCATCACGCCGATGTGCAGCAGCAGGCCGACGCCTTCGACGGCCTCGAGGGCGCCGTGCGGCAGGCCGTCGAGCAGCTTGCCGGTGCCGGTGGAGGCGAACGCCCAGTTCCCGTAGGGGAGGTTGCCCAGCGCCGAGGAGGCGCCGCGGAACAGGAACATCGTCCACAGCACGTTGAAGATCATGAACAGGGTGATCCAGGCACCGCTGAGGTGCGAGCCCGAGAATCGCGATCCGCGGCCGAGCTTGGCGGGGGCCTCGCGGAACCGGATCGCGACGAAGGTCGCGATTCCCAGCAGCGCCATCACGGCGATGAAGTCCTGGGCGAAGCCGAGGATGCTCCAGTGCCCGACGAGGGGGATCGCCCAGTCCAGGTTGCCGTCACCGAGGGTGAACAGCAGCTTGAACAGCGAGCCGTAGGCCTCCAGATACACCGTGCCCAGGATCAGGAACGCCCAGAACACGAAGAAGTGCGCCGCGCCGGGGACCGACCACTTCAGCAGCTTCTTCTGGCCGAAGACCTCGACGATCTGGGTCTTCACGGCTTCGCCGATCCGCCCGGTGACGCCGACGACCCGGTCCGGGGCGGGCTGGCCGCTGGCGATCAGCCGGTACAGGTACGCCACCCGTCGCGCGGCGATCGGCAACGCCACCGCATTCATCAGGAGACCGAGAATCAGCACCAGCGTCACTAGTCACTCCCCAACTCGCCGGCCGGGTCGCCGGATGTGTCCTTGATAACGGCGTCGAGACTACGGGCAGTTCACGTGCGCGGTCAGCCCGTGTCCGTGTGAGAAATCCTACCTGTCGGTAACCTCGGCGTCGCCGCCGGTTCGGCCCACAACCTGCGGGCCTAGCGGACGGCGAGGACCTTTCCGGCGGCGGAGAACGTCACGGTCACGGTGCCCTTGGTCGCGCAATAGGTGAACGCGCTGCCCAGACGACGGTCCGGCTGCCCGACGGCGAGCAGCGTCTGCCACGACGTCATGCCGCTGGTCACCTTCGCGCGGATCTGCTTCGCCGTGTACCGCTCCGCCGGGTAGGCGCAGGCGTTGCTCCGGATGCCGTACGCCCGTTCCCACGTCTGCAGGTAGGCCTCGGGGCCGCGGGCCAGGTCGTCGACGATCGCGGAGCCGGCCTGCATCTTCAGGTCCTGGATCCAGTCCGGGTAGAGGCCGTAGTGGGAGACCCCGTCCTTGTTCACGTCGTACACGCGCTCACCGCTGACCTGCCGGTCGACGGTGACGCCGCCGAGGGTGGTGAACGGGTAGGTCACCGGGTTGGTCGCCGCGTCCGCCCGCGGGTCGCCCTGGGCGCCCAGTCCGTTGATGTCGGCTCCGAAGCCGATGCCCCAGTAGGTCTTCGGGTTGGCCCAGGTCAGGTGGCGCCGCCACTTGGCGACGAAGCCGGCGCTGTCTCCGGCGTACGGCGCGATGAAGCCCTTGTCCTGGTAGATCCGCGGGTAGGCGTCCGGGGTGGACCAGGAGTGGCTGGACAGCACGCCGCTGTAGCCCATCGACTCGATCAGGGAGAGCGATGCCTGGCGGGCCTTGACGCTCATGTGGTCGGGGTCGAAGAGCATGTGCCGCTTGGCCAGCCCGCGAATCGTGTCCTCACCCAGTCCGGTCAGGCCGAGCGTGTTGCAGTGGTGCTTGGCCGGGTACACCGGGGCGGCCGGGAGGTTGACGCCGGAGAACTTCGCGACCGCCCCGAACAGCGCGTCCTGGGCGGGCAGCTGACCGGAGTCGAGCGGCACCGAGTTGTCCTGGTCCTTGTCGTGGATCTCGGGGTCGTTCGGGTTGCAGGTCTGCATCCTCCACGGCGAACCGGTCTCGAGGGTGTTGGCGCCATTGACCAGGTAGCCGGTCGAGCCCTCGTCGCCCGCGACGCCGGACAGGGCGTTGTCGAACTTGTTGACCAGCTCCATCTGGGAGACGCCCATCTGGCGGACCTCGTCGAGCTGGCGGTCGATCGTCGCCGCCGAGCAGGCGGGGATGCCGAGCTTCTGGGTGCACCCGAACGGCACCGACGTCTCGATGCCCATCACGACGGCGAGCTTGCCGGCGTTGATCACGCGCCGGGCCTCGTCCGGCGTGGTGACGATGCGGTACCAGCCCTGGCCGGGGCCGCCGTTCTGCGCGTCGACGTAGTCCTCGAGGGCCCGCATGTCCTTGGCCTGGAGGCGGACGGAGTCCATGTCGTCGCAGGAGTTGCGCTTGAGCGGGTAGATCTCGCAGAGCTTGTTGTTCTCGACGAGCAGGTTGACCAGGATCCGCTGCCCGGCGCGCCAGGAGCGCTCCATCCACTTGTAGTAGGTGCCCTCGTGGGTCAGGGAGTCCGGAGCGGGCCAGTCCTTGAACGTCGGCCAGCCGACCGGGTCGTGGCTCTGGCGCCCGGAGAGGAAGCTCTCCATCAAGGCGCCCTTGCCGCCGGTCGCCTCGTGGTCGACGCAGTCGCGCAGCGCCACCGTCACGCCGTACGGCGACCAGGGCCGGCCGCAGTGCACGTCACCGCCGAGGAACTCGAAGGCCATGCCGTGGGTGTGCGCGTCGATGAAGCCGCGCACCTCCTGGGTGGTGCTGGCGCTCGCGAACGGGTCACCCGAGACGTTGGTGCTCACCTCGGGGAACTCCGTGCAGCCCGAGCGCATCCGCAGTCGCAGTGGGGTGCCGGTGCTGCTCATGACGGCCCGGCCCGCCGTGCCGTCGGTGAGATATCCCTTGCCGGGAACCTCGAAGAGGAACTCGCCGGCGCGCGGCATCGTCACGACCCAGTCGTTGGTCGGGCCGGGCGCGTTGGCGTACGTCGTCGTCGCCTGCCCGCCGTCGAGGAAGGTGCGCGCGGTGCTGTAGAGCAGGTAGCGGCCGAGCGCGCTCGGCTTGAAGTAGAGGGCGCTGGCGTCGCCGAGCGAGGCCGAGGAGAACTTCGGCACACTCAGGTCGGTCAGCCACTGGTCGGTCCGGGTGGACTGCAGTCCATAACAGGCGTTGAACATGTTGTAGCGGTCGCTGGGCGAGGCGGTCTGCGTCGCGCCGACGGAGACGTTCGTGAGTGTCGGCTCGGCCGCCGCGCGCTGGGTCGCGGCGGCGCTGGCGGAGCGGCGTGCCTGCTTCCGCGTGGTCGGGTCCTTGGTCGAGGCGTCCTTGGTGGAGTCGCTGCGCGAGACCGCGTTCTTCGTGGCCGGGTCGTTGTGGTGGTGCTCGTCTCCGGCGGCACTGGCGACGAGAGACGTCGACTTGAGGTCGGCCGTGGCCTGGTTTCCGGCGGTGGAGCCCCCGGCCGTGACGCCCGGGAGGACCAGGCTCGCGAGGAGCGCGCCAGCGGCGAGTCCGACGGCAGCGATCAGTCGACGTCCGGCTCGCGAACTGGTGGAGGCGCGCATGAGTTCCTCTCGATCGGGTCAGGACTCCAACGAGGGATCCCGGCGAGAGGTCACGGCGAGAGGTCACGGCCGGGGCGCTGGGGACACTGCTCGTCTCACTGGCCGGCTCACTCGGCGCTGGTCTCGTCGTTCGCCGGGACGAGGGTGGAGGCCAGGAGGGGGGCCAACGCGGAGACGGCGAAGGTGGCGGCGTAGCCCCAGTGGGTGATGGCGAGACCAGCGACGGGCGCGGCCGCGGCGGCGGTGAGGTACTGCGCCGTGTTCTGCACGCCGAGCGCCCGGCCCGACCAGTAGGAACCGGCACGCTCGGCCACGCTGGTGAACGCCAGCCCGTTGTCGGCCACGGTCACCGTCGAGGCGACGACCATCACCATTACGGCGATCCCGAGGGGCTCGCTGAGTCCGAGCAGGCCCATCGTCGACGCGGCGGCCAGGGCCACCCAGCGCAATGGCCGGACTCGTGAGCCGACCACGTCGGAGAGCTGGCCGACCCCGATCCGTCCCCCGGCGCCGAGCAGGTGCGTCACTGCGATCAGGCCACCCGCGGCCCCGGCCGACCAGCCGCGCTCCTGCACCAGCCAGGTGAGGGAGTAGGTCCACACGAGGAACTGCGGCACGACGAGCAGCACCGAGACCCCGTGCACTCGGAGCAGGAACCTGCTCCCGCGGTAGGGGTTGGCCGTCAGGGCGGGAGTCGCCAGCGGCCGCGGCGGGTCGAGCACGATGAGCAGGACCGAGAGCAGGGCGAGCGCGGTGGCCGAGACCGGGATCCACAGCGCGGCCTGGGGCCCGAGCCTGGCCGCCGTCACGGCCATCGTCGCCGCGGCCAGCGCGACCCCCAGCGGTTGGGCCATCTGGCGGATCCCCATCGCCAACCCGCGGCGTCGCCGGGGGAACCAGCCCACCACGATGCGCCCACTGGCCGAGCTGGTGCTGGCGGCGAAGATGCCCACGACGAACAGCACCCCGCCGAGTGCGACGGTCCCGCGTACCTGCGTGGCGAGTGCTCCGAAAGTGGTCGTGCCGAGCAGTCCCGCGGCCAGCACGCGGCGCTCCCCGAACCGGTCCACGGCGATCCCCCAGGCGAACAGGGCCACCATCACCCCCGCGATCGGGGTGGCCGCGAGCGTTCCCGCCTCGACCAGGCTGAGCCCACGGCGCTCCTGCAGCGAGGGGATCAGGAACGCCGGTCCGTTGATCGCGACCGAGGCTGCCGCCTGCGCGGCGACGCTGGCAGCCAGCATCGACCACCTCCGCCGAGCGGCGACAACGGGAGGGTCGGGTGCGGCCACGCCGCAACGCTAGTGGCCGCCGATCCGCCTGCTCACGGCCCGTGCCGTTTCGAAGACGGCAGCCACCATCGCCGGCAGGTCGACCTCGTCGCGGGCGTCGTACGTCGTGGCGATGCCCGCCACCGGGGTGCGGTTGTGGTCGAGCACCGCGACGGCGACCGAGGAGAACCCAGGGGTCACCTCGCCGTCCTCGGCCGCGTGGCCGCGTTGGCGCGTCTCGGCCAACAGGCTGCGCAGCGCCCGCAGGTTGGTCGGCCCCCGTCCGTGCCGGTCGACGAAGGCTGCCTTGTCCGGGTACAGCGCCCTGACCTGGCTCTCCGGCAGCGACGCCAGGATCGCCCGGCCGCTCGCCGTCAGGTGCGCCGGAAGCCGTACGCCGACGTCGGTGACCAGCGGTCGGCGACCCGGAGCCCGCTCCTCGAGGACGTAGAGCACGTCGCGGCCGTGCGGCACGGCCAGGTGGGCGGACTGGCCGATCCGGTCGACGAGTGACGCCAGGTGCCGGTGCGCGAGCCGCTGCAGCGGGGCCCGGCGGGCGTAGCCGGTGCCGACCTCGAAGGCCGCCACGCCGAGGCAGTAGCGGCGGTCCTCCGGGATGTGGGTGACGAACCCCTCGGCGATCATCGCGTTCACCAGGTGGTAGGCGGTGGACCGGGGCAGGTCCAGCGCGCCGGCGATCCGGTCCAGGGGGACCGGATCGGGCTGGGCCGCCAGGAACCGCAGGACCCTCAGCGTGCGGGTGGCGGCGGGCACCTGGCTCATGCCGGTGATGCTACGTCTCGGATCCGAGACGACGCGGTCAGTACTGGTGGAACCAGCGGCCCATCCGGGCCGACGTGCCCGGGCAGGTGACGTTCTGGTCGCGGCCCGCCTCGACCCACTGCGACAGGACGGCCGCGCCGCCCTGGAACATCCGCTCCGGGCCGCACCGACGCAGCGCCTCGGCGCGGGAGGTCTGTCCCGCCGCCCGCCACTCCGGGATGCCGAGCGCCAGGTCGCCGACGACCTGCTGCCACAGCGCCTGGGTCGAGTAGGCGCCGATCGCGAAGCCGGCGTCGGTGTAGCCGCGCGCGGCTCCGCGCACCACCGCGGCATTGGCGGTGGTGTCGGCGCTCCACTCGAACCTGGGGACGGGTTCCACGTCGAGCCAGATGACGGGGGTGCGCAGCCCGCTGCGCGTGAGGGTCGCGACGTTGAACTTCGCCTGCTGGTAGCCCACGTTGCTCAGCGCCCCGAGGCGGGTCGAACCGTTGTAGGGGCCCTCGCCGCCGAGCCTGGAGACGGTGTCGCGGTCGGGCCAGCTGATCACGGAGTACCCCGCGGCCAGCAGCCGGCGGCTCCTGACCCACTCGACCTGGCTGGCCAGGCACGGGTTGGCGAAGAACCCCGGGCCGTTGGTGAGCCCGAGGATCACGAAGCGGGCTCCGGGCAGTGGCATCGGCGCGCCCTCCGAGCGCTTCTCGGGGATGCCCATTCCCTTCGGGCACTGCGGCCAGCTCGCGTCGGCGCCGAGGACGGGGCCCTGGAGCTCGGGGTTCTTGAGGGCTTTCGGCACCGTCACGGACGCGCCGGGCCCGGAGGTCGGAGGGCTGCTCTCCGTGGGCGTGCTGGTCGGGGTCGGCCGTGGGGTGGGCGACGGCAGCGGTGACGCCGACCGCGTCTGGGGTTCCACCGGGGCCTGGGACTTCGGCTTCAGCGGAGCCTCGCAACCGGTGCCGGCCAGCACCACGCCCAGCAGCAGCCCCAGCCAGCTCCGGTGCGTGCGCATGCTCCCCCCTCGCGTCGCCGCCATCGTTTCACGAGGTCACCGACCCGCTCAGCCGTTCACCGGGTCGTCTCGTATCCGAGACGCGGGTACGTCGCGGCCACTGGTTGCCGCCGTCGTCGGGGAGTTGACTTGGCCCATGACTTCCACACCCTCCCCGGCGGGCTCGACCGGTGTCGAGATCGGCGTCGGGCCACTCTCCTTCGAGCAGGTCGTCGCCGTGGCGCGCCAGGGGGCGCGGGTGAGCCTGAGCGGCCAGGCGCTGGCCGCCATCGCGCGCGCCCGCTCGGTCGTCGAGGAGCTGGCCGCGGCGCCGACGCCCGCCTACGGGATCTCGACCGGGTTCGGGGCCCTGGCCACGCGGCACATCCCCACCGAGATGCGGACCCAGCTGCAGCGGTCCCTGATCCGCTCGCACGCCGCCGGGTCAGGCCCGGAGGTCGAGCGCGAGGTGGTGCGTGCGCTGATGCTGCTGCGCCTCTCCACCCTGGCGACCGGCCGGACCGGCGTACGTCCTGAGACTGCGGAGCTCATCGCCGGCCTGCTGAACGCCGGCATCACCCCGGTGGTCCACGAGTACGGCTCGTTGGGCTGCTCGGGCGACCTGGCTCCCCTCGCGCACTGCGCTCTCGCCCTGATCGGGGAGGGGCAGGTCCGCGACGCCACCGGCATGCTGCTGCCGGCGGACGTGGCGCTGGCGGCCGCCGGGCTGGCGCCGGTCGAGCTCGTCGCCAAGGAGGGGCTGGCCCTGATCAACGGCACCGACGGGATGCTCGGCATGCTGGTGCTGGCGCTGACAGACCTCGGGGTGCTGATGCGTACGGCCGACATCGCCGCGGCCATGTCGGTCGAGGGACAGCTCGCCACTGACCGGGTCTTCGCCGCCGAGCTGCAGGCGATCCGCCCGCACCCGGGCCAGGCCGACTCGGCCGCCAACCTCGTCGCGATCCTGACCGACTCGGGAGTCGTGGCCTCGCACCGGGGGCCGGACTGCAACCGGGTGCAGGACGCCTACTCGCTGCGCTGCTCGCCGCAGGTCCACGGTGCGGCGCGGGACACCCTGACGCACTGTGCCGGCGTCGCCGGACGCGAGCTGGCCAGCGCCGTCGACAACCCCGTGGTGCTCACCGACCCGGACGACGGGAGGCCGCGGGTGGAGTCCAACGGCAACTTCCATGGTGCGCCGATCGCCTACGTCCTCGACTTCGCGGCGATCGTCGCCGCGGACGTCGCCTCGATCAGCGAGCGGCGAACCGACCGGTTCCTCGACAAGTCCCGGAGTCACGGCCTGCCCCCGTTCCTCGCCCACGACCCGGGTGTCGACAGCGGCCACATGATCGCCCAGTACACGCAGGCGGCGATCGTCTCGGAGCTCAAGCGCCTCGCCAACCCGGCGAGCGTCGACTCGATCCCCTCGAGTGCGATGCAGGAGGACCACGTCTCGATGGGCTGGTCGGCGGCTCGCAAGCTGCGCCGCTCGGTCGACGGACTGGCCCGCGTCGTGGCCATCGAGGTGTTCACCGCGGCCCGCGCCCTGGACCTCCGCCGTCCGCTGGAGCCCGCTCCCGCCACGGGTGCGGTCGTCGACCTGCTGCGCGCCAGCGGTGTCCAGGGTCCCGGCCCCGACCGGCACCTGTCCCCGGAGATCGAGACCACGGTCGAGCTGGTCCGCTCGGGCGCCGTACTCCATGCCGTCGAAGCAGTGATCGGAGAGCTGAAATGAACCCCGGTGAGAACCCCCGACTTCCCATTCGCGCCGCCCGCGGCACCACGCTCACCGCGCGGTCCTGGCAGACCGAGGCACCGCTGCGGATGCTGATGAACAACCTGGACCCGGAGAACGCCGAGAACCCCGCAGAGCTCGTGGTGTACGGCGGGACGGGCAAGGCCGCGCGCAACTGGGAGTCCTACGACGCGCTCGTCCGGACGCTGACCACGCTTGCCGACGACGAGACCATGCTGGTGCAGAGCGGCAAACCCGTCGGGGTGATGCGCACCCACGAGTGGGCGCCGCGGGTGCTGATCGCGAACTCCAACCTGGTGGGCGACTGGGCCAACTGGGAGGAGTTCCGCCGGCTCGAGGACCTCGGTCTGACGATGTACGGGCAGATGACCGCCGGGTCGTGGATCTACATCGGCACCCAGGGGATCCTGCAGGGAACGTTCGAGACGTTCGCGGCCGTGGCCGACAAGCGCTACGGCGGCACCCTGGCCGGCACGATCACGCTCACGGCCGGTCTCGGCGGCATGGGCGGAGCGCAGCCACTCGCCGTCACGATGAACGACGGGGTCGCGATCTGCGTCGACGTCGACCAGTCCCGGATCACGCGGCGGATCGAGCACCGCTACCTCGACGTCCAGGCCGACGACCTCGAGCACGCGGTCCGGCTTGCCGTCGAGGCGCGGGACGCGCGCAGACCCCTGTCCATCGGGGTGCTGGGCAACGCGGCCGAGGTCTTCCCCACCTTGCTGGAGCGGGACGCGCCGATCGACATCGTCACCGACCAGACCTCGGCGCACGACCCGCTGTCCTACCTGCCCACCGGCGTCGAGTTCGCCGACTGGCACGACGCCGCCCGCCGCGACCCCGGCGGCTTCACCAAGGACGCGCAGGCCTCGATGGCCACCCACGTCCGGGCGATGGTGGAGTTCCAGGACAAGGGCGCCGAGGTCTTCGACTACGGCAACTCGATCCGCGACGAGGCCCGCAAGGGCGGCTACGACCGCGCTTTCGAGTTCCCCGGCTTCGTCCCGGCCTACATCCGGCCGCTGTTCTGCGAGGGCAAGGGGCCGTTCCGCTGGGCGGCGCTGTCCGGTGACCCCGCCGACATCGCCGCGACCGACCGCGCGATCCTCGAGCTGTTCCCCGACAACGAACGCCTGCACAAGTGGATCACCATGGCCGGCGAGCGAGTCTCCTTCCAGGGGCTGCCGGCGCGGATCTGCTGGCTGGGGTACGGCGAGCGACACCTGGCGGGCCTGCGGTTCAACCAGATGGTCGCCTCGGGCGAGCTCTCGGCGCCGGTCGTGATCGGGCGGGACCACCTCGACTGCGGTTCGGTGGCCTCGCCGTACCGCGAGACCGAGGCGATGCTCGACGGCTCCGACGCGATCGCCGACTGGGCGCTGCTGAACGCGCTGGTCAACACCGCCTCCGGTGCGAGCTGGGTCTCGATCCACCACGGCGGCGGCGTCGGCATGGGTCGGTCGATCCACGCCGGCCAGGTCTGCGTCGCCGACGGCAGCGACCTGGCCGCCCAGAAGATCGAACGCGTGCTCACCAACGACCCGGGCATGGGGGTGATCCGGCACGTCGACGCGGGTTACGAGACGGCGGCCGAGGTCGCGGCCGAGCGTGGCGTCCGGGTGCCGATGCGCGAGGGCTGAGGTTCAGGCCCTCGGCGAGGCGAACCACACGGTGCGGTTCTCCCAGCGGCCCGGCCCGAGCCGACGACCCGAGCACACCACGATCGCGAGCTGGGGCTTCCCGGAGGTGTCGTAGTAGCTCGCCAGACCCTCGGCGGCGCTGACCTCCACCCGCTTGGTCACGCGGTAGCACAGGCGTGTCCGGGCCCCCTGCACCACGATCCGGTCACCGCGGTGCAGCCCGTCCAGCAACCGGTTGCCCAAGGCGCTCCCGTCGGGCCAGGTGTGCGCGTTCAGCAGCACGTTGCCCTGCTTGTCGCCGGGCCGGATGCCCTGCTCCCGGTCGAAGGCGAACTGCGTCTTGCCGGCGCTGGTCAGCGGCGGCGTGCCGGGGACGTCGTTGGCCTCGCGCGGCGGCATGATCACGCGGGTGTCGGGGGCGATGCCCGTCACCGAGATCGTGCGCGGCTCGAAGGGACGCTTGGCCGTCGTCGGGCAGGCACGCGGAGCGACCGGGCTGGGTGTGGGCACCGCTGCTGGGCTGCTCGGTGGTGGCGCGGCACCGGGCGGCGGCCCGTCGTCGGGCCGGGTGAGCAGCCAGACCAGGATCCCGGCCACGATGAGGAGGGTCACGACGGGCGCCACGGCCCGCTTCACGCGTCGTACCGGCGCCCCGCGAAGCGGAACCAGCCCTTCCGCGATCGGGACTCCCGAACGCCCGTGGGCTGGGCGGGCGGCGTGGGCCGGGTTCGGGTCAGGCGAGCCGAGCGGCGTGCCCGCCAGCGGGCCACCTCGTCGTCCACGTCCCGGGTGTGCGTGACGACCGGGGGGCCGCCCTGGAGCTGGCGCCGCGCCTCGACGATGCGCCGGTTGAAGTCCTCGACGAGTGCGCGCACGCTGTTCTCCGCAGGCTCCTGGTCGAGCAGCGCCTCCAGGTCGCTGTCGTCCTTGCGCAGCTGCAGGGCGGCGGGGAGCACGCCGGTGATCTGCTCACGCTCGATCAGTTTCTTCAGCCACCAGTCGTGGTCGTACGGCGAACCGAGGTCGCCCAGCGGCTTGCCGGTGCCCGGCAGGTTGTCGAACTCGCCGCGTTCCATGGCTCGCTCTATCTGCAGGTCGACCCAACGGGCCTGGTGCTGGATCCGGTTCGCCGCCGCGTCCGCGCCGGTGCGCTGGTCGCGCTGTCGGCTCTCAGTCATCGGGCTCACCTCGCGAGAAGTCTACGGAATGCGGCCACGTGGCCGACGGTTCGCGGGTTCACTCGGCGGCGCCTGCCGGTGGATGGGCGCACACGAGGGCCCCGAACCGCGTGGGTCGGGGCCCTCGAGTGGCTTGTGGTGCAGCGGAGCCGCTAGAACACCCGGCGGCGAGTGCCGCCGATCGGCACCAGGTTGAGGATCAACCCGACGACCAGCAGGATCGCGCCGATGGTGGTGAGGATCGGAATGCTGGCCACGAGGCCGATGATCAACAGAATCAGTCCAAGGACGATCATGTGCGGACTCCCTTCCTAATGTTTCCCCCGTCAGAGAGGGATGTACCCCCATGTCGCGGACCGAAACCCGAGGTACGTCTCGGATGCGAGACGTATCCCCCCGCGCGCCGCTGGCGCACGGCGCCGGGATTGGGTGGACTGGTCCCATGTCAGGGCCCATGTCCGACCCCAGCTCAGGCTCCAGCACCCCAGGAGGCGCGGTGGACGACCTCGTGTTCCGGCCGTCGCGCGCGGCGGCTCGGCGAGCCCGCAGCCCCCGGTGCGCCGGAGGGGTGGCCGATCGTGATGGCACCGACGGGGTCGAACTCCGCCGGGATCCCGAAACTTCCCCGCACCGCCGGCACCCGGTCGGGCGCGATGCCGAAGAAGCAGCCGCCGAGCCCCTCGTCGACGGCCGTCTGCAGGATGAGCAGGGACGCCATCGCGGCGTCCATGTGCCAGAACGGCACCGGCCAGCGGACCTCGTCGAGGTCGGTCCAGCCCTTGTCGGGCTCGGCGTAGCGGCGCAGGTAGGCGGCCTTGCTCGAGCACGGCACCACCACGACCGGCGCGGGCATCATCCCCCGCAGCCACCGGTCCGGTGCGGCGGTGTCGTCGGCCGTGGCCTCCCAGAAGCGGCGCACGTCCGCAGGGGTGTCGAGGACCAGGAACCCCCAGCCCTGGCTGAAGCCGGCGCTCGGTGCCCGGACGGCGTTGGCCAGCGCGCGGTCCACGATCGTCGGGTCGACGGGTGCGGCGGTGTAGCTGCGCACCATCCGCCGACGGCGCACGACCTCTTGGAACTCCATGGGCCCGAGCATGCCTGAGAGCGGCGACGACTTCGAGCGGATGTGGGCCGACCTCGCCCCGGTGGGGCGATCCGCGACGAGCGGGGGCTACCACCGGGCGCCGTACACCTCGGTCGAGTCCGAGCTCCGCGCGTGGTTCCTCGCACAGTGCTCCGGTCGCGGATTGGCCGTCGAGGCTGACGGCAACGGCAACCTGGTCGCCACCTGGCAGGTCGAGGGCGACGCCTCAGCGGTGCTCGTCGGCTCGCACCTGGACTCGGTCCCCGACGGCGGGGCCTACGACGGCCCGCTGGGGGTGGCCTCGTCGCTGGCGGCGATCGACCTGCTGCGCGAGCGCGGGGTGAACCCTCGTCGGCCGGTCGCGGTGGGTGTCTTCGCGGAGGAGGAGGGCTCGCGCTTCGGCATCGCCTGCCTCGGGTCACGGCTGGCCACCGGAGCCATGACCCCGTCCCGGGCGCACGAGCTGACCGACCGGGACGGGGTCCGGGTGGCCGACGCGATGGTCGCCGCCGGAGTGGAGCCCGACCTGGGCAGGGCAGCCTGGCTCGACCGGATCGGTTGCTTCCTGGAGCTGCACGTCGAGCAGGGCCGGGACCTGGTCAACCGCGACGCCCCGGTCGGCCTCGCCTCCGGGATCTGGCCGCACGGGCGCTACCGGTTCGACTTCAGCGGCACCCCCAACCACGCGGGCACCACCCGGATGGAGGACCGCCACGACCCGATGCTGAGCTACGCGATGACCGCACTGGCCGCGAGCAAGCAGGCCCGGCTGTCGGGCCAGCGCGCGACCTTTGGCCGCCTGGAGGTCAACCCGAACGGCACCAACGCCATCGCCTCGCGCGTCACCGCCTGGCTCGACGCGCGCGCCGGCTCCGAGGGTGCCCTTGCGCAGTTGGTGGCCGAGATCGAGCGGCAGGCCGGAGAGCGGGCCGGTCGCGACGGCACCCACCTCGAGGTCACCGAGGAGTCGGTCTCGGCTGCGGTGTCCTTCGACCCGGAGCTGACCGCTCGCGTCACCGACGGGCTTGCCGGCCGGTGGGGCGACCTGCCCGTGATCCCCACCATGGCCGGGCACGACGCCGGGATCCTGGCCGCGGCCGGGGTGCCCACCGCGATGCTGTTCGTCCGCAACCCGACGGGCATCTCCCACTCGCCGGAGGAGTACGCCGACACCGCCGACTGCCTCTCCGGGGTCGAGGCTCTCGCCGACGCGCTGGAGGTGCTGGTCTCATGAGGTTCGAGCACGCCCTCGTCGGGGACGAGATCCAGGCCGACGTCCGGGTCGAGGTCGCCGACGGGCACCTGGTCGGCGTCGGAGCCGGCCCCGCCGGCGGCACCACCTCGGAGGGGTCCGGCGTGGTTCCCGGGCTCACCCTCCCGGGCCTGGCCAACTGCCACTCCCACGCCTTCCACCGCGTACTGCGGGGTCACACCCAGCGCGAGCGCGGGTCGTTCTGGACCTGGCGCGAGCAGATGTACTCCGTCGCGGCCGACCTCACCCCCGACGGCTATCACGCCCTGGCGTGCGAGACCTATGCCGAGATGCGGGCGACCGGGATCACCGCGGTGGGGGAGTTCCACTACCTCCACCACCAGCCGGACGGGACGCCGTACGCCGACCCGAACGAGATGGGCCGGGCCCTGCTCGCCGCGGCCGACGACGCGGGCATCCGGATCCGCCTGCTCGACGCCTGCTACCTCGCCGCCGGGTTCGGGCGTGCTCCGGAGGGGGTGCAGCGGCGGTTCTCCGACGGCGACGCCGATGCCTGGGCCGAGCGGGTCGCCGCCTTCGACGACCCGCGCGTCGGCGTGGCCCTCCATTCGGTCCGGGCGGTGCCGCGCGACCAGCTGCCGGTGGTGGTGCAGGCCGCCGCGGGACTGCCGTTGCACGTGCACCTCTCCGAGCAGGTCGCCGAGAACGAGGCGTGCCTGGCAGCACACGGCATGACGCCGACCCGGCTGCTCGCCGAGGCCGGAGCGCTGGGTCCGCTGACCACCGCGGTGCATGCGACCCACCTCACCGACGAGGACATCGGGCTGCTGGGTGAGTCCGGGACGTTCGTCTGCCTCTGCCCCACCACCGAGCGCGACCTCGCCGACGGCATCGGTCCCGCCCGGCGGCTGCACGAGGCCGGAGCCACCCTCACCCTGGGCTCGGACAGCCACGCGGTGATCGACCTGTTCGAGGAGATGCGCGCCGTGGAGATGCACGAACGACTGGCCTCGCAACGACGTGGGCACTGGTCCGCCACCGAGCTGCTCGCCGCGGCGACGTACGACGGGCACCGCTCGCTGGGCTTCGCCGACGCCGGCAGGATCGCAGTCGGTCAGAGGGCGGACCTGATCACCGTCGACCTCGACTCGATCCGCACCCGCGGCGCCGGCGCCGCGCCCGAGACCCTGGTGTACGCCGCGACCGGCGCCGACGTGGGGGTGGCTCGATGACCTCGCTGCTGCTGACCGGGATCTCCGAGCTGGTCACCAACGACGCGGCGCACGACGGCACCCCCCTCGGGGTGGTCGCCGACGCCGCCGTCGTCATCGAGGGACGCCGGATCGCCTGGGTGGGTGCCCGACGCGACGCCCCGCCGGCAGACGCGGCTCGCGACCTCGGTGGCCGGGCCGTGGTCCCCGGCTTCGTCGACTCGCACTCCCACGTGGTCTTCGCCGGTGACCGGTCCGCGGAGTTCGCAGCCCGGATGGCGGGGGAGCCCTACGCCGCCGGGGGGATCCGCACCACGGTCGCGGCGACCCGCGCCGCCACCGACGAGCAGCTCACCGCGCAGGTCGCCCGTCACGTGGCCGAGATGCGGGCGCAGGGCACGACGACCGTCGAGATCAAGAGCGGCTACGGACTGACCGTCCGGGACGAGGCCCGCAGCCTCGCGATCGCCCGACAGTTCACCGACGAGACCACCTTCCTCGGCGCCCACGTCGTGCCGGAGGAGTACGCCGACGACGCGGCCGGCTACGTGGACCTCGTCACCGGTCCGATGCTCGAGGCGGCCGCGCCGCACGCGCGCTGGATCGATGTGTTCTGCGAGCGCGGTGCGTTCGACGAGCACCAGGCGCGCCGGGTCCTCGAAGCGGGTGCGGCTCGGGGCCTCCGGGGGCGGCTGCACGCGAACCAGCTCGGCCCCGGTCCCGGCGTCCGGCTGGCCTGCGAGCTGGGGCTGGCCGCGGTCGACCACTGCACGTTCCTGGACCCGGCCGACGTGGACGCCCTCGCCCAGTCCGGGACGGCGGCGACGCTGCTGCCCGGCGTGGAGTTCAGCACCAGGTCGCCGTACCCGGACGCGCGCGCCCTGATCGACGCCGGCGTCACGGTCGCGCTGGCCAGCGACTGCAATCCCGGGTCCTGCTACACCTCCTCGATGCCGCTGTGCATCGCCCTGGGAGTCCGCGAGATGGGGATGACACCGGGCGAGGCGGTCTGGGCTGCCACGGCCGGTGGCGCGCTGGCGCTGGGCCGCGAGGACGTCGGGGTGCTGGCGCCGGGGAGGCGCGCACACCTGACGGTGCTCGAGGCGCCGTCCCACCTCCACCTCGCCTACCGGCCTGGCATGCCCCTCGTCACCGAGGTGATCGACTGAGCGCGGCTGCGACCAGGGCGTCGAAGAGCCGCTGGTCCCGGCCCATCTCCGGGTGCCACTGCACCCCCAGGCAGAACCTCGGACCGGGGGCCTCCATCGCCTCCAGCGTTCCGTCGGCCGCCCGGGCGGTCGCCACGTAGCCCGGGTGCGAACGCACCGACTGGTGGTGGTGGCAGTGCACGGTGACCTCGGCGCCGAGGACCGTGCGCAGCACCGTGGAGTCGTCCGTGGTCACCTCGATCTCGCCGAAGGAGTCGGCGCCGGGGTTGTGCTGCTCGTGGCCGACCAGGTCGGGCGTGTGCTGGTCGAGGGTCCCGCCGGCTGCGACCGCCATCACCTGCATCCCGCGGCACACCCCCAGGACCGGCAGGCTCGCGTCGTCGGCGGCCGCGAGCAGGGCCAGCTCCCAGGCGTCCCGGTCGGGCCGGACCTTGAGGGTCCGCGGGTGCGCCTCCTCCCCGTAGCGGTCGGGCGCCACGTCGGCCCCACCGCTGATCACCAGTCCGTCCAGGCGGCCCACCACCGATGCCGCCGCGTCGGCGGCATCTGTCGCGGGCGGGAGGAGCACCGGGACGCCCCCGGCCCGGACGATCGCGTCGGCGTACACCGAGGGCAGCAGGTCGGCGCCCTGGTCCCAGACGCCCCAGCGAGCCTGCTCGCGGTAGGAGCTGAGCCCGATCAGCGGCTTCATGGCACCCGACCCCGCTCAGAGTGGGGTGACGTAGGCACCCGAGATGCCGCCGTCGACCAGGAAGGTGCTGGCGGTGATGAAGCTCGACTCGTCCGAGGCCAGGAAGAGCACGGCGTTCGCCATCTCCTCCGGCTCACCGAACCGACCCATCGGGACGTGAACGAGCCGGCGCGCGGCACGCTCGGCATCGCTGGCGAACAGCTCCTTGAGCAGCGGCGTGTTCACCGGTCCCGGGCACAGTGCGTTGACCCGGATGCCGTCTCGGGCGAACTGCACGCCGAGCTCCCGGCTCATCGAGAGCACGCCGCCCTTGGAGGCGGAGTAGGAGATCTGGCTGGTGGCGGCGCCCATCACCGCGACGAACGAGGCGGTGTTGATGATCGAGCCGGACTTCTGCTCCAGCATGTGACCCAGGGCGGCCTTGCAGCACAGGTAGACGCTGGTCAGGTTGACCTCCTGCACGCGCCGCCAGGCGTCCAGGTCGGTGTCCATGATCGAGTCGTCCTCGGGCGGCGAGATGCCGGCGTTGTTGAAGGCGATGTCCACGGAGCCGTAGGTGTCCTTGGCCGTCTGGAACAAGGCGTCGACCTCGTCCTTGCTGGTGACGTCGACATGGGCGTACGTCGCGACCTCCGCGCCGCCGAGGCGGCCGACGATCTCGTGGCCGCGCTGGTCGTCGATGTCGCCGATGACGACCTTGGCGCCCTCCTCGACGAACCGGGTGACCGTCGCCAACCCGATGCCCGAGCAGCCGCCGGTGACGACGGCGACCTTGCCTTCCAGACGTCCTGCCATGACTGCTCCTCTCCTAGTGCTCCCCGGTGTTTCCGGTGGTCCCCGGTGTCGCCGGGCGCCGCTCAGTGCGCGATGAACACGTTCTTCTCCTCGGTGAACGCGTTCGGTGCGTCCGGGCCGAGCTCCCGACCGAGGCCCGACTGCTTGTAGCCGCCGAAGGGCGTCCAGTAGCGCACCGAGGCGTGACTGTTCACGCTGAGGTTGCCGGCCTCGATCCTCCGGGAGACCCGCAGCGCCCGCCCCACGTCGGCGGTGAACAGCGACCCGGACAGGCCGTACTCGGTGTCGTTGGCGAGAGCGACCGCCTCGTCCTCGTCGTCGAAGGCCATCACCGCGACGACCGGGCCGAAGACCTCCTCCCGCCACACCGGCTCCTGGGTGGAGGTCGACTCGACCACCGTCGGCGGCAGCCAGTAGCCGGCACCGTCGGGGCAGGAACCGGTGAAGGCCACGCTGGCTCCGTCGATGTAGGCCTGCACGGAGTCGCGCTGGCCGGCGGAGACCATCGGACCCATCTCGCTGTCCTCCTCGGCGGGGTCGGTCACCCGCAGCGCCCGCACCGCCTCCTCGAACCGGCCGACGAACTCGTCGTACGCCGAGCGCTGGACCAGGATGCGGGACCGGGCGCAGCAGTCCTGCCCGGCGTTGTCGAAGACGGCGTACGGCGCGCTCTTCGCCGCCGCCGCGATGTCGGTGTCGGCGAAGACGATGTTGGCGCTCTTGCCCCCGAGCTCGAGGGTCACCCGCTTCACCTGGTCGGCGCAGCCGGCCATGATCTGCTTGCCCACCTCGGTGGAGCCGGTGAAGCAGACCTTGCGGACGTCAGGGTGGGTCACGAAGCGCGTCCCGACCACCGAGCCCTTGCCCGGGATGACGCTCAGCACGCCCTCGGGCAGGCCGGCCTCCAGCGCCAGCTCGCCGATCCGGATGGCGGTGAGCGGCGTGATCTCGGCCGGTTTGAGCACGACCGTGTTGCCGGCCGCGAGCGCCGGGGCGAACCCCCAGCCGGCGATCGGCATCGGGAAGTTCCACGGGACGATCACCCCGACGACGCCGAGGGGTTCGTGGAAGGTGATGTCCACGCCGCCGGCGACCGGGATCTGGCGGCCGAAGAGCCGCTCGGGGGCGGCGGAGTAGTAGTTCAGGCAGTCGCGCACGTTGCCCGCCTCCCAGCGGGCGTTGCCGATCGTGTGTCCGGCGTTGGCCACCTCGAGCTGGGCGAGCTCCTCGAGGTGCAGGTCGACCACCGAGGCGAAGGACCGCAGCAGGCGGGCACGCTCGCCGGGGGCGACCTCGCGCCACTCGGTGAACGCGTCGTGGGCGCCGGCGATCGCCGCATCGGCCTGCTCGACCGTCGCGGAGCCGACCTCGGCGATCTGCTCGGCGGTGACCGGGTTGATGACCGCGCTGACGGAGGCAGTCTGCACGCCTACATCCTCTCGAAGGTCCGGGCGAGCTCCCAGTCGGTGACGGCGGCGTCGAAGGCCGCGAGCTCGACGTCGGCCATGTTGACGTAGTGGTCCACGACCTCGGCACCCAGGGCCCCCCGGGCGACTTCGGAGGCCGCGAACGCGTCCCGCGCGGCATGCAGGGTGTGCGGCACCTGGGGGAGGTCCTCGGCGTAGGCGTTCCCCACCAGCTCGTCCTGCAGCTCCAGCTCGTTCTCGATCCCGTGCAGCCCGCCCGCCAGCATCGCGGCCAGCGCGAGATAGGGGTTCACGTCACCGCCGGGCAGTCGGTTCTCCATCCGTGCCGAGGGTCCGTGACCGACCAGGCGCACGGCACAGGTGCGGTTGTCGGTGCCCCAGGCGACGGCCGTGGGGGCGAAGGAACCGGACGCGAACCGCTTGTAGGAGTTGATGTTGGGGGCGTAGAGCAGGGCGAACTCGGCCATCGTGGCCAGCACGCCGGCGACGAAGTGGTCATAGAGCGGCGACCTGGTCTCCCCCTCGCCGAAGACGATGCCGCCGTCGGCCCCACGCAGCGAGAGGTGGATGTGGCAGGAGTTGCCCTCGCGCTCGTCGTACTTCGCCATGAAGGTGAGGGACTTGCCGTGCTGGGCGGCGATCTCCTTGGCGGCGGTCTTGTAGACGCTGTGGTTGTCGGCGGTGACCAGGGCCTCGGCGAAGAGGAAGCCGATCTCGTGCTGCCCGAAGTTGCACTCGCCCTTGGCCCCTTCGACCTCCATCCCCGCGGCGTACATGTGGTTGCGGATGTCGCGGAGCAGCGGCTCGACGCGCGAGGTCCCGAGCAACGAGTAGTCGACGTTGTACTGGTTCGCGGGGGTCAGGCCCCGCCACCGCCGGTCGTGGGCCTGCTCGTAGGTGTCGTTGAAGACGATGAACTCCAGCTCGGTGCCGGCGAGGGCGACCATGTCCATTGCGGCGACCCGGTCGAGCTGGCGCTTGAGGATGGTGCGCGGCGACTGCAGGACCGGAGCGTGGTCGAGCCAGACCAGGTCGCACTGGACCATGGCCGTCGCCGGGAGGTACGGCAGCCGGCGCAGCGTCGACCAGTCGGGCACGAACTCCATGTCCCCGTAGCCGCGCTCCCACGAGGAGATCGCGTAGCCGCCGACGGTGTTCATGTCGACGTCGACGGCGAGCAGGTAGTTGCAGCCCTCGGTGCCGTGCTCCAGCGCCACGTCGAGGAAGTACGCCGCGTGCAGGCGCTTGCCCTGGAGCCGGCCCTGCATGTCGGTGAACGCGAGGACGACCGTGTCGACCTCGCCACTGGCGACCTGCTCCCGTAGCCGGTCGATGCTCAGCAGACGTGGGTTCTGAGCAGCCATGGACATCGCGGCCTCCAATGCGTCGGTGATCGGGACGGTAGACCCCGCTGGGGCACCGCGTCACCCCGCGCAGTCGGCTGGACTCGACGGCGGGCGCGGCGTCAGGCCTCGGGCGGGGGGAGGGTGAGCTCGTGCTTGCCGCCGCTCATCGCGAACTCCTCCTCGGGTGAGAGCACGAGCTTGTGACGTCCGGCGATCGCGAAGTACGCGATCGCGGCCACGAACCAGATCGCGACGCCCACGACGCCGGGCCGGTAGTCGGGGTTGAAGAACAGCGAGATCAGCGAGACGGCGGCGATGACCGCAGCGACGATCGCACCCGGCACGCCCAGCTTGCTGACGTAGGGGCGCGCGATGTCGGGCATCTTGCGACGCAGCAGCACGAAGGACACCATCTGCATGACGTAGGAGATCACCGCACCGAAGACCGCCATGGTCAGCAGTGCCGCACCGACACTGGCGGATCCGGAGTACTGCAGGATCAGCGCCAGGACGAAGCCGATGGCCGCCCCGAAGAGCAGCGCGACGTGGGGCGTCTGCCGCTTGCCGTGGGTGATCGACAAACCGCTGGGGAAGTAGCCGGCGCGCGACAACGAGTAGATGTTGCGGCCGTAGGCGAAGATGATCGTGTGGAAGCTGGCGACCAGGCCGGTGACCGCGATGAGCGAGAGCACGGCCGCGCCCGTGCCGGACCCGAAGATCGTCTGGAAGCCGAGGAACAGCGGTTCGTTCGACGCCGAGACCTCCTTGGATCCGGGGGCGATCCCGGCACTGAGGAACAGCGTCAGGAACGCCGCGACGATCAGCGTGTAGAGGCCGTAGATCGTCCCGCGGGGGATGTCGCGCCGCGGGTCGTGCGACTCCTCGGCGGCGAGGGGTAGCTCCTCGATGGCAAGGAAGAACCAGATCGCGAACGGGATGGCGAAGAAGACGCCCTTGATGCCCTCGGGGAACCACCCGCCGATGCTGTCGATCGCCTGCGCCTGGAAGTCCAGCTTGGTCAGCGCCCCGATCCAGAACACGACCAGGATGGCGAGCGCGGTGATGCAGATGACCACCGAGAACCGGAACGACGCCTCGACACCGAGGACGTTGAGGCCGACGAAGATGCCGTAGAAGATCAGCCACCAGATCGGCAGGGGCATCGTGAAGCCGAGGAGGTCCTGGGTGATCGACTCCATGTAGCCGCCGATCCCGACGACGATGACTGCCGGGGTGACGATGTACTCGATGCTCTCGGCGACGCCGGTGACGAACCCGCCCCAGGGGCCCATCGCGGTCCGCCCGAAGGAGTAGGCGCCGCCGGTGTGCGGGAGGGCCGGTGACATCTCGGCGATCGAGTAGCACAGACCGAGGTACATCACCGTGATGATCAGGGTGGCGACCAGCAGGCCGCCGAACCCGAACTCGAGGCCGAAGTTCCAGCCGAAGAAGTCACCGGAGATGACCGCTGCGACGCCCAGGGCCCACAGGGACCAGACGCCCGCGTGGCGGCGCAGCTTGCGGTCGGCGAAGTAGTCGTCGCCGGCCTCCCGGTAGGTGACAGATCCTCGTCCGGCTGCTTTGGGGGGGTTCTGATCGGCCATCTCGGACACCGCGATTCTGGGGGCGTTGGTGCCGGTAACGTAGAACCCCCCGTAACGGGGGGTCAAGGGTGGAGCACCCCGGTCTAGTGTCGGCTTCGCGACCGGTCCACTACGGCAGCACGCGATGTCAGACACCACCGCTGATTCGAAATGTCCCGATCGGGAACGGGTGGGTCTGAGGCGCAACCGGTGCGCACCAACCCATGAGGAGGCAGCAATGACCACGACTCCCGATGAGCCGCTCGGCGACGACGAGATGGACACCACGGCGGGCGGAGGCACTATGCCGAGCGTCGATGCGGACGGGACCGACGGCGGCGACGCGGACGGCACCGACGGTGGCGACGCGGACGGGACCGACGGTGGCGACGCGGACGGGACCGACGGCGACTCGAGCGACGCGACCGACGGTGACGCCGACGGCACCGACGGCTCAGCCGGCTAGGTGCACGCCCTCGACCTGCTGAGCGGGGACGCCCAGACCTTCGTCGAGAAGGTCTGGGCGTCCCACGCACACCTGCACAAGGCGGATCCGGCCGACCTGGTCGGGCTGCTCTGCTTCGAGGATGTCGACCGGCTGCTCACGTCGACGGCGATCAGGACCCCAGCGGTCCGGCTCGCCAAGGACGGCGTGGTGCTGCCGGCGTCGACGTACACCCGCAGTGGCGCCAGCCTGGCCGGCCAGCCGCTGACCGGTCTGGTCGACGCCCGCAAGCTGATCGACCAGTTCGAGGACGGAGCCACCGTCGTACTCCAGGGGCTCCAGCGGTACTGGCCGCCGTTGACACGACTGGTCGCCGAGCTCGAGCTCGAGCTCGGGCACCCGTGCCAGGCCAACGCCTACCTGACGCCCCCGGGATCGCAGGGGTTCGCCGTCCACAGCGACAGCCACGACGTGTTCGTCTTCCAGACCCACGGCTCGAAGCTCTGGGAGCTCCACCCGGCGCCGGGGGAGGACGGCGAGGTGCGGGAGGTGCTGCTGGAGCCGGGCCTGTGCCTCTACCTCCCGACCGGGACCCCGCACGCCGCGCGGACCCAGGACACCGTGTCGCTGCACGTCACCCTCGGCATCAACCAGCTCACCTGGCGCGCGCTCCTCGACCGCGCAGTGGACCGGGCGATGGAGGCGGTCGGTGCGGACGCCCACCTGCCGGCCGGCTACCTCGACGGGTCGGGGGAGCTGGTCGCGGGTCTCGGTGACCGGCTGAGGTCGTTGTCGGAGTCACTCACGACCACCGATCCGGCGGAGATCGTCGACGACCATGCTGATGACTTCCTGCGCCGCCGCCCCAGTCCGCTGGGCGGGTCGATGGTCGACCGGATGCAGCTCGCCGACCTCGCGGCCGACACCCAGCTGCGCCGCCGGGCCGGGCGACCCTGCGTGCTGCGGGCCGACGGCGAGCGGCTGCACGTGCTGCTCGGAGACCGCCGCCTGACCGTCCCCGCCAGGATCGCGCCCGCGGTCGAGCAGGCCCGGACCCGGGAGGTGTTCACCCCGGCTGATCTCGCCCTGGACCCGCAGTCCAGTCTGGTGCTGTGCCGTCGACTGATCCGCGAGGGACTGCTCGAGGTCCTGCGCTGACCCCCGTAGCCCGCGCCTTCCGCTGCTCGGTGGCCGCGGAACGACGACAAGACGACCTTGCTGGCACCGCCACGCACCTCGATGCCTTCCTGCTCATCGAGCACCACGGACCCTGGGGGACCAGTGCCCCCCGCGAGAGCCGGCTGCCCGAGGAGGTCAAGCGCCACCTCGGCACGCACAAGAGCATCAAGGTGCTGTTGGCTCGGCGGCATCATCGCGCCCACCGTGGCGCCACGTTCCGGATCCTGCTCGCTGTACCGTCGCGCCGGTTGCTGCTGACCCGCACCTTCGAGGACCCGGCCGAGATCCTCGAGGTCGACCTCGACGCCATCGCCGGCGGCCGCCTGCCGGACTGGGCGAGCCAGGGGGGCCCGATCTTCGCCGTCTGCACCCACGGCAGGCACGACGTGTGCTGCGCCGAGCGTGGCCGGCCGGTGGCCGCTGCGCTGAGCGACTCGCACCCGGAGCAGACCTGGGAGGTCTCACACGTGGGCGGCGACCGGTTCAGCGCCAACGTGGTCGTGCTGCCCGAGGGGCTCTACTACGGCCGGCTGGACCCCGAATCGGCGGCCGGGCTCGCTCATCTGCACGCACAGGGTCGTCTCGACCTGGCCAGGCTGCGGGGCCGGTCGACGTACCCGATGCTCGTGCAGTACGCCGAGATCGCCCTGCGCCGGCACCTGGAGGAGGACCGCCTCGACGCCGTCAGCCTGGTGCGGCGCGAGGGTCAGACCACGGTGTTCGACCACGACGGGGCCACCTGGTCGGTGGCCGTGCGCCGGGTGGAGACGTCTGAGACCCGGCTGACCTGCGGCACGGAGCGTCTCAGTCCCCTGCCGGTCTTCGAGGTGGTCTCGATCGCTGCGGATCTGAGGTAGCTCCGCCCCTCGTCTAAGGCAACTGCCGATGTCTCGACTCCGCCTTAGCGGTGAGATCGACTCATCGACGAAGCCGAGGAGATGAGCACGATGTACAGCCCGCTGAACGAGGACTACATGTTCCAGGAGATGAAGGACCGGACCGCCCGGTTGCTGGCCACCCGGGATTCCGGGCCCGGCTCGCGACTGGCGGGTCGTTGGTGGCGCAAGGCAACTCACCTTGCGCGATGATGACCGATGTGCGGATGGACCGAAGCAGGGCCGCGAGCCTCGTCGGGCGTGAGCCCGAGCTCGAGGCACTGCTTCGTTCCGCCGCCACCGCAGACCACCCCGACGCGCCCCGGATGGTGCTGCTCTCCGGCGATGCGGGCGTGGGCAAGACTCGACTCCTGACGGAGATGCTCGACGGACTGAAGGTCCAGGGTTGGCACCTGCTCGTGGGTCACTGTCTCGACCTCGGCGAGACCTCCATGCCCTACCTCCCCTTGACCGAGATGCTCGATGCCCTGGGACGGGCGGAGCCCGAGCTCTCCGAACGGCTCGCCACCGTCCACCCCGCGCTTTTGCGCCTCCGGCACCGGGCTCCTGCAGGCGACGCATCGGACGGCCTGGACCGAGCCGAGGTGTTCGAGGCGGCGCACGCCCTCGTCGAGGATCTCGCCCAGGACGCACCGGTCCTGATGGTGGTGGAGGATGCGCACTGGGCGGACGCGAGCACGCGCGACCTGATCAGCTTCCTGCTCTCCCGCCGGCCCACCGGCCGATTCCTGTGTCTGGTGACCTATCGCTCCGACGAGATGCACCGCCGCCACCCGCTGCGCAAGCGCGTCGCGGAGTGGGTTCGGCTCGCGGGAGTGGAGCGTGTCCAGCTCGAGCCCCTCGGAGCCGCCGCCGTCCGCGGGCTGGTCACCGAGCTGATCAGCAGCCCGGGTGAGGTGCTGGGCGAGCAGTACGACGGCGACATCGAGCGGATCGTGCAGCGCTCGCAGGGCAACCCGTTCTACGTCGAGGAGCTGGTCGGCGCCTTCCTCGGCGGCGGTTGGAGCCTGCCCGAGGATCTCGCGGACCTGCTCCTCGTGCGGCTCGACCGGCTCGACGAGTCCGCTCGCGGCCTGGTGCGGGTCGCGTCGGCCGCCGGACAACGGGTCCCGCACGACCTCCTCGCCTCGGTCGCTCCGCTGAACGGCGAAGAGCTCGACCGAGCCCTGCACGCCGCGATCGAGGCCAATGTCCTCGTGCGCAGCGGAGAGGCGGAGTACGCGTTCCGGCACGCGCTCCTGGGCGAGGCGGTCTACGACGACCTGCTTCCCGGCGAGCGCATGCGCCTGCACACGTCGTACGCCGAAGCGGTGCGGGAGCTCCGGGGCAACCGGGGCGCCGCGGAACTGGCCAGGCACTCCCTCGCCTCCCACGATCTCCCCACGGCGCTGCTGGCCAGCATCGACGCGGGGGAACAAGCGATGGCCGCGGGCGGCCCCGAGGAGGCAGCACGTCACCTCGGCACCGCTCTGGAGATCTACGACAAGGCCGCGTGCCACCTCGAGGAACCGCCGGACGAGGCCGATCTGGTCGCCAGGACGGTGGACGCCCTGTGCAGCTCGGGTCGGCCAGAGTCGGCTCTGTCGCTGGTCGATGCCCACCTGGGCCGGCTGGCGGCGGACGCCCCGCCGAACGAGCGGGCAGCGCTCCTCCTGGCCAGGGTCGAGGCCCTCCGGTCCACCGAGAACGACGAGCCGCTGAGCTTGGTCACCGAGGAGGCGCTGACGCTGGTCGGCCCGGAGGCGACCACGCTGCGCGCGCGCATCATGGCCATGCACGCGCTGGCTCTGGTGTGGGACGACCGGTTCGACGAGGCCCGACCGATAGCCGACGAAGCCATCGAGCTGGCCGACCGGCTGGATCTCCCCCGCCTGTCGGCCGACGTGGGCGTGACGCTCACCTGGCTCAGCCAGCACCTGGACTTCGGGGAGGGTGCCCGCGCCGAGCTGAAGCGGATCATCGAGGACTCCCGATCGCGCGGTGACTTCGTCGGCGAGATCCGGAGCAACGCCCGGCTCGGGGGCCTGGAGTACGACTACGGCCAGCTGCCCGCGGCGCAGGAGGCATTCCTGCGTGCCGTCCGGCTGGCCGACCAGGTCGGCAGGCCGTGGACCGTTCAGGCGATCGTCGCCCGCATGCAGGCGGCGGTCGTGGCGCTGATGCGCGGTCACGGGGACGAGGCGCTCGCGATCGTGGACTACCAGGACCAGGACCCGCCACCGACGCCACGGGCGATGCTGGATGCCGTCGTCCTGGCGGTGGCGGCCGCGCGCGGTGACGTCTCGGCACTGGACCGCCTGCCGGCCCTGAGGGAGCGCTGGCACCGAGAGGGGCTGATCCCGATCGTCGGCGGAGGGGCCGCGATCGAGCTGCTGTCCCTGCGCGACGGAGCCCCTGCCGCGGTCGGGATGTACGACGACATCTGCGGCGTACTGGTTCCCCTGTGGGGAGACGTCTTCGGTGCCCGGCTGCGCCTGGCCACGCTGGCCGTCGCTGCGCTGGCCGACGAGGCGCCACGCACCCCGACCGGGTCCCGGGACGAGGTCCGCACCACGGCGCGACGGCTGGCCGCCGACGCGCAGGTGGTGCTCGCGGCGCGCGAGAGTCGACAGTTCCCGTTCGCGATCGAGGGCCGGGCCTGGCAGGCGCGACTGCGGGCCGAGGTGCTCCGGCTCGAGTGGCTGCTGGGCGGGAAGGTCGACCTGACCGAGATGATCCACCGCTGGGGGGCCGCGGCCGACCTGTTCACCGAGCTCGGCCACCCCCTGGAGGAAGCACGGGCGCGAAGCCGGCTGGCCGCGGTGCTGCGCTCCTCCGGTGACAACCTGGCCGGCCAGGGGCAGGCCGGGATCGCCCGCGAGATCGCCGGTCGCCTGGGAGCGACCACGTTGATGGAGGAACTCGGAACGGTCTCGCGCGCGGCGCCGGAGTCGGGCTCCCTCACCCCGCGTGAGCGAGAGATCCTCGCCCTGGTCGCGACGGGTCGCAGCAACGGTGAGATCGGCAAGCAGTTGTTCATCTCGACGAAGACGGTGAGCGTGCACGTCTCGAACGTGATGGCCAAGCTCGGTGCCGGAAGCCGCACCGAGGCCGCCGCCCTCGCCCGCAGGTCCGGCCTGATCGACTGATCTGCCGTGTGGGGTTTCCGCCCCACGCAGAGGGGTAAACGGGGGGCGACCCTTTTCGGGAGGCCCCATGTCGATCCTGGACAAGAGCGCGACGGTCGCGCGACCCGGCTACAGCAAGTGGCTGATCCCACCCGCGGCACTCTGCGTGCACCTGTCCATCGGGCAGGTCTATGCGTTCTCGGTCTTCAAGACCTCACTCGTCGACCACTTCGGCTCCTCCCAGACGGCGGTCGCGTGGATCTTCTCGATCGCGATCGTGATGCTGGGACTCTCCGCCGCGCTGCTCGGCACCTGGGTGGAGCGGGCCGGTCCACGCAAGGCGATGGCCGCGGCCGCGCTGTGCTGGGGGAGCGGCTTCCTGGTCGGATCGCTCGGCATCGCGATCTCGAGCCTGCCCCTGCTCTACCTCGGGTACGGCGTCATCGGGGGGATCGGCCTCGGCATCGGCTACATCTCGCCGGTCTCCACCCTGATCAAGTGGTTCCCCGACCGTCCCGGTCTGGCCACCGGCATGGCGATCATGGGGTTCGGTGGCGGCGCACTGATCGCCTCCCCGCTGTCGAACCGGTTGCTCAGCGTCTACGACTCCGGCTTCAACCCGTCTGACAAGGCGGCCGTCGCCGACGGCTCCGCGCTGAGCCTCACCTTCTTGACCCTGGGGATCGTCTACACGGCCTTCATGCTGATCGGCGCTGCCCTGGTGCGCGTGCCGCCCGGCCACGGCGAGTCGGAGACGGCGGCCCAGCAGGCGGGCCAGAACGGCGCCCTGGTCCGGGCTTCCCAGGCCATCAGGACGCCGCAGTTCGCGCTGTTGTGGGTGGTGCTGTTCTGCAACGTCACGGCCGGAATCGGCATCCTGGAGCAGGCCGCTCCGATGATCCAGGACTTCTTCCGCACCGGAGCCGACTCCTCGGTGTCCGCTGCGGAGGCCGCTGGCTTCGTCGGGATGTTGAGCCTGGCCAACATGGCCGGCCGGTTCGCGTGGTCGAGCCTCTCCGACGTGATCGGCCGCAAGGTCACCTACATGCTCTACCTCGGTGTCGGGCTGGTGCTCTACGTCCTGCTCGCCAGCATCGGGCAGCGATCGACGGCGATCTTCGTGGTCCTGGCCTTGGTGATCATCAGCTACTACGGCGGCGGCTTCGCCACCGTCCCGGCGTACCTGAAGGACCTGTTCGGCACCCTGGAGGTCGGCGCCATCCACGGCCGCCTCCTCACGGCGTGGTCGGCGGCGGGAGTGGTCGGTCCGCTCATCGTCAACCGGTTCCTCGACGCTGCGGGCGAGCCGGGCTCGCTGGTGGCGGCCGACTACCACCCGGCGCTGATCACGATGGTCGGCGTCCTCGCGGTCGGTTTCGTGGCCAACCTGTTGATCCGACCGGTCCACGAGTCGCACTTCGACCAGAGCGCGACAACCAGTGCGCGGCCGGAGCGGTCACCCGAGGCTGCGACGAGGAGAGGGGGCAACTGAGATGGTGAACGCCGAGGAGCGACCCACCAAACCGGCCGTGGTCGTCGTCGCCTGGCTCGTGGTCGGCCTCCCGTTGTCCTACGGGCTGTGGCAGACCCTGATCAAGGCGTTCCAGCTGCTGGGAGGGTGACGCACGGAACTCGCCCGCGCAGCCGGGCGGGGGCATACTCTGCGTATGTCGACTGAGAACGTGACCCGCGGACGCTTTTCCAAGATGAGTCCGGTGGCGACCCAGGGAACCCCGAAGGTGAGCGCGGCAGACCTGCCGCCCGGCCCGCGGCTGCCCGGTCTGCTGCAGAGCATCGGGTTGCTGCGTTTCCGGCACCACTTCATCCCGGCGCTCAAGCGGCGGTACGGCGACGTGTTCACCATCAAGATCCTCCCGGAGGGGCGCGCGCTGGTCGTCTTCCACCGCCCCGAGCACGTCCGCGAGATCTTCGCGGGTGACCCCGAGGTCTTCCATGCCGGCAAGGGCAACGCGATCCTGGGGCCGGTCATGGGCGAGCACTCGCTGCTGCTGGTCGACTCCACCCAGCACAAGCGCGCCAGGAAGCTCCTGATGCCGGCCTTCAACGGCCACGCCCTGCGCGGCTACGAGGACCTCGTCACCGGGTTGGCCAAGACCGAGGTCGGCCGGTGGCGGGAGGGTGAGGCGTTCGAGTCGCTGGAGCGGATGAACGCCCTGACGCTGGAGGTCATCCTCCAGGTCGTCTTCGGGGTCACCGACGAGACCCGGTTGGCCGAGTTGCGGCCGCTGGTGAACAAGACCGTCAACATCCCGCCGCTGGTGTTCCTCGGCTGGGGGTTCCCGCGGCTGCAACGCTACGGGCCGTGGCGGCGCACGGTGGAGAACCAGATCGAGCTGGATCGGGTGATCTTCGCCGAGATCGCCGAGCGGCGCCGGGCCACGGACCTCGCCGACCGCTCCGACGTACTCTCCCGGCTGTTGCTCGTCCGGGACGAGGCGGGTGACGGCCTCACCGACGAGGAGCTGCGCGACCAGCTGGTGACCTTGTTGCTCGCCGGTCACGAGACGACCGCGACGGCGTTGGCGTGGACGCTCTACGAGCTGGGCAAGGACCCGGCGCAGGGTGCCCGGGCCAGGGATGCCGCGACGACCGGTGACACCGAGTACCTCGAGGCGGTGCTGAAGGAGTCCATGCGGCTGCACCCGGTGATCCCGATGGTGGTCCGCCACCTGATGGAGCCGGCCACCGTTGGCGGCATCGACCTGCCGCGAGGCGCCAACGTCGCGGCGTCGATCATCCTGGCCCACGAGTCGGAGGACAGTCACCGCGAGCACGCTGCGTTCCTCCCTGAGCGGTTCCTCGACGGGGACGTGGCGACGAACACCTGGATCCCCTTCGGTGGGGGCGTACGCCGCTGCATCGGCGCGGGATTCTCGCTGATGGAGGGGGTCGCCGTCCTGCGGGAGGTGCTGACCACCTACGACGTGGCCATCCCCGCCGGCAGCACCGACGTCGCGAAGGTCCGCAACATCACCAGCGTGCCGAAGAACGGCGCCCGGGTCGTGGTGACCCGGCGCTGAACGGAGCCGGATCGCCAGTCGGGGCCAGACCAGACCTGGCGAGACGGTAGGCACGGGGGGTCACCAGCCGCAACGCCAGGCCTGGCGCTAGGGAACCCGACCCTCCAGACGGGCCCTACCAGTCTGCCGGTCGGCGCAACCAAATGCGTGATGCGCCCGGGTCATCACCGTTTGGTGCGAATGCACCAGTGGGTCACACGTCCGGGAGCATGCCCTGCCGCATGGCGATCGAGAGGACCTCGAGCTTGGAGTGGGCGCCGAGCTTGTTGGAGAGGTTGGCGATGTGGTTGCGCACCGTGTGCACGCTCACCACCAGGCGCTCCGCGATCGCCGCGTTGCTGAGGCCCTCGGCCAGGAGCTTCAGGACCTCCCGTTCACGGTCGGTGAGCTGGTGCCTGGTGCCGTTCCCGTCGCGCTTGAACCGGGGCAGCAGACGAGCCAGCATCTCCGGGGAGATCACGGCCTCACCGGTGGCGGCGGCCCGCACCGCCGAGGTCACCTCGGCAAGGCTGCGGGTCTTGGACAGGAAGCCCGAGGCTCCGGCCTCGATGGCGGCGACCAGGACCGCGTCGGTGGTGGCCGCGGTGAGCACCACGATGCGTACGCCGGGGGACAGCGCCATCAGCTCGCCGATCGCCTCGACACCGTCACCGTCGGGGAGCAGCCGGTCGAGCAGCAGGACGTCGGGACTGCTGCTGCCCATCAGCGCGCGGGTTCCTTCGAGGGACCCGGTCACCCCCACCGTGCGCAGGTCGGGCTCGAGATCGAGCACGTGCGCGAGGCTCGATGCGAAGACCTCGTGGTCATCGACGATCAGCACGCGTATCGGGTCGGGGGCCGGCTGGCCGACCTCAGGGCCCGTGTCAGGCGCGTCCATGCGCCCCCCTCCCAGGTCTCGACGTCAGCCCGGGAGTCCGAGGACCGACTGACTCCAACCTACTCCGTCCCCCCGCCATGGCCCCCGCGTACTACCCAGAGCACCTGCAAGCAGCCCTGTTGGCCGCGCCTGACCTCCGGGAGGATGGGGTCATGGTCTCCACACTGCTCTCGGACTCGATCGCACCTGCGACGCGTCGTGCACGCGTCGCAGCTCGCCGGCCCCGCATCGGCGGGCCTGCCGGCGTCGCGATGACCTCGGAGTGCCGTGCGGAGATCGACGCGGCATGCACTGAGCTGGTCAGCTCGGCGAACCACGAGTTCCGGACTCCGCTGTCGAGCATCGTCGGCTACGTCGAGGTGCTCCTCGACGGCGACGCCGGACCCGTCAACGACGTCCAGCGGGAGATGCTCTCCACGGTTGCGAGCAACGCCCGGGCCCTGGCTCGGCTCGTGGAGGAGCTCGTGGGCAACACCAGCACCAGCCTCACCGGTGAGGGCCGTCGCCGGGTCGGGTAGGCCGGACGACCCTGGTCAGTCAGGAGAAGCGTTCGCGGACCTGGTCCACGACCAAGCCGTAGTCGGCCAGGTCGTAGCTGTGCGAGGGGCGGCGACCGCCCCGCCGCGACTCGCGGTCCAGGACGGTGACGGCGCGATCCACGGCCGGCGTCCAGTCCATCCCGAAGGCTGTGTAGATGCCCTTGGTGGTGGCCGCGGGGTCGGCCACGAAGTCGCTGTAGTCGACGTCGACGAACTGCTCCGGCGGGTGTGCAGCGCGTTCGCGGTCGAACGACACCGCAGCGGCGCTGAGCAGGTTCAGCTGGGTGCGTCCGATCGTCTCGCCCACGAAGGTGGTCGACCAGCCCTTGGTGGCTTCGGCGGAGAGCGAGCAGGCTGAGGCGACGGCGACCACGGGGTCACGATGGGTCTGCACCACCAGGGCGTCGGGATACACGGCCATGATCGCGGCGAGTCCGACCAGGTGGGACGGGTTCTTCAGCACCCACCTCTGCTCGGGGTCATTGAGACCGATCAGCTGCAGGTTGGCCCGGTGCCGCGCGTAGGCATCGGTCCAGTCCTGCTGCGCCAGCCAGGCGGCGTACGCCGGGACGTGGGCCAGCGACTCGAAGGCGACCGACCTTCCCGACTGGCGCAGGATCCGCCAGCACTCCTCCACGGAGGCGGCGTCCAGGTAGTGGATGCCCATGAACTCGGGGTCCCGCACCCGGTGCTCGGCGTAGGCGGCGTTGAGTCCGACGAAGACCGGGTTGTCCTCCCAGGTCTCCCGCGGGGGCCGCGGCTGGGGCACCTCGGTCAACCAGAGCTCGAGACCCTGGTGGTGGGGGTCGGCGTGGAGGAGTCGGTGCAGCGCGGTCGTCCCGGTGCGGGGGAGGCCGCAGACGAAGATCGGGCGCCGGATCGGGACCGAGGTGTGGGACGGATGCTCCTTGAAGCCGTGCTGGGACAGCAGCCTGCCGACCAGGGCGCTCTTGACCTGCGCGCGCTGCATGTAGTTGCCCTCGGGGGTCAGGCCGCCGTGCTCGACGAGGTCCTCGCACAGCAGCCGGAGTCCCTCCTCGTGCTCAGTGCCGCCGAAGTCGTCCAACCCCGTCGTACGTACCGCCGCCTCGGCGATCTCCTCGAAGCTGCCCAGCGACTCGCGCTCGCGGGTCCTAGTAGCCATGGAACTCACCGCAGCTGACGTCGAGCGTGATGCCGGCGACCGCGGAGGCCAGGTCGGAGGCCAGGAAGAGGGTGGCCCGGGCGACCTCCTCGGGCGTGGCCAGCCGCTTGAGGTCGGTCAGGTCCGCGGTCTCGCGGTAGATGTCCTCGTGGGTGACCCCACGCTCGGCCGCGAGGTGGTCGAAGTAGGCCTTGTTGACGTCCTCGTAGATCCAGCTCGGTGCGACGCTGTTCACCCGGATGCCGCGGGGCCCCAGCTCGCTGGCGAGCGAGGAGGCGAGGTGCACCAGTGTTCCCTTGCTGAGCTTGTAGCCGCCGAACTCGGGCTGCGACTGCCGGAGCACCGCCGAGTTGACCATGATGATGGAGCCCCGGCTCGCAGCCAAGGCGTCGGCGAAGAGGCTGGAGAGTCGCAGCGGCGCGAGCGCGTTGGTCTCCAGCGAGGCGCGCAGCGAGTCGTGGTCGAGCGTGGTGAGCGGTTCCATCGGCGGGATGGCGAAGGCGTTGTTGATCAGGCAGTCCACCCGCCCGAACTCGGTCATGGCTGCCTCGACGAGTGCGTGGCAGGCCGCATCGTCGGTGATGTCGGTGGGCACGACGAGTGCTTGGCGTCCGTGGGAGCGGACCACCTCGGCCATCTTGTCCAACCGCCTGCGGGTGCGGGAGGCGAGGACCAGATGGGCACCCAGCTTCGCCGCCTCCTCACCGAGGGCGCGCCCGAGTCCCGGGCCCACTCCGGAGAGGACCACCACCTTGTCCTGCAGCAACGCCATCACCTGATCCTGTTAGTTCGCCGAGCGGGCACTGCGCGCACGCCGTACGACGCCGAGCGGGCACTGCGCGCACACGGGGGCGGATCGGCGCGTGCCCGAACTGACCGGTCGGCGCGTTCCAGCGTGCGCCGAGTGCCCGCTCGACGGCCTGAGACGTGCGCGAGATGACCGGTCGGCGTCATGACAGCATCCGGCGACGGACGCCGTCCTGCCGGGCGGCGATGCGGTCGGCGTAGTCCGTGGGGGTGATCCGGTTCTCCGCGTGGAAGGGCAGCACCGAGGACAGGTCGTCGAGGGCGACCACCTCGACCGTCGGACCGTCGTCGCGGGTGAGCCCGCGCTCGAGCCGCTGCCAGCGCAACATCATCACGCCGTGGCGGTGGTCGAGGACCTCCAACCAGTTGGCCACCCCGGGATCGCGGTTGGCGATCACGTAGCGGAACCGGCCGTCGGGGTCGAGCTGCGACTGCGCGCCGGTGAGCGAGGTCTGGTGGGTCTCGTAGTCGGTGGAGACGTACCAGTCCGAGCCGATCTGGATCGCCTGGTAGCCCCCGTCGGCGCACCGGGGCACGGTGACCACCATCGCCTGGTCGTCATCGAGCCGGTAGTGCCCGATCGAGGAGAACTGGCTGTCCAGACCACCCGGCGTCGAGGCCGGGGCAGTGAGCGTGTTCACCGGCTCCTTGTAGGTGAAGAAGTGCGGGAACGCGAACCAGGTCTGGATCGAGCCGACAAGCAACTTGCCGGCGATCTCGTACTTCGTCCTCAGCCGGGAGTACGACGGAGACAATGCCGGCCGGCCCTCGTCACCGACGCGCCGGATCCAGAGCTGGCCACGCTCCTCGGCGTTCCAGTCGTCGTAGACCTCACGGACGATCAGGTTCTTCGCGCCCGGTCCGAGCTCGAAGGTGTTCGACCGGTCGGAGCCCTCGCTCCCCGCGGGCACGAACCGGAGCTCGAAGCTGCCGTCGGGGGCGATGTCGAGCGCCCGGTCGTCGAAGGCCGCCTGGCTGCCCGGTGTGGAGTCGGCGGAGTAGTTGCCGCTCATCACCTGGAAGGACAGGTCGGCCGTGGTGCCCCGACGCCCGGAGACCACGTAGCTCGCGTCGTCGCGCAGGTAGGCGTGGAAGTAGACCGCGTCCGGGTTGTCCAGCCCCTGGCGGGAGAACTGGTGCGTGGAGTTGATGAACACCGGCCGGTCGAGGTCGTGGTCGAAGGCCAGCTGCAGGGAGGCGCGAATCCGGCCCGCGAGATAGTCGAGGCCCTCGTTGAGGTCCTGCTCGCTCGCGATGAAGTCGGCCCCACGCACGAGGCGTTCGGCCTCGGCCACGGCCTCGGTGAACGGTCGGGTGATCTCCTCGCTCACGTAGCCGCCATCACGGGGACACCTGGGCGATGACCGAGTCGGCGTACCTCTCGAGGTGCTCCACCTTCGCGGCCAGCGGTTCGGTGTCCGGTCCGACGATGTAGGGGACCCGGAACCCGACGATGCAGTCCGTGACGCCCTTGTCCTCCAGTCGCCTGACGCCGTCCGGGTCGTAGGCGTCGTAGGAGATCACGTGCACCTCGAAGTCGTCGCGGGTGTCGCCCTCGGCCTTGCGGATCTCGGCCAGCCGGGCAAGCAGGCGGTCGAGCTCCTCGCCGTCGCCACCGGCGTGCATCCACCCGTCCCCCTTGAGTACGGCGCGACGCAGCGCGGCGTCCACGTGGCCACCGACCAGCAGCGGCACCGGCTCGGACGGTGCGGGCGTCTGCTTCATCGCGGGCAGCTGGTAGAACTCGCCGTCGTAGGAGAAGAACTCGCCGCTGTTCAGCCCGCGCAGGATGTCGATGCACTCATCCATCCGCTTGCCGCGTCGTTGCCAGGGAACCCCCATGGCGACGAAGTCCTCGGGCCAGGGTGACAGGCCGATGCCGAGCCCGAGCCGGTTGCCCGACAGGTGTGCGATCGAGCTGACCTGCTTGGCGACCAGCACCGGCGGTCGCACCGGGAGCTTGAGCACGAAGGGGGTGAACCTCAGCGTCCGGGTGACCGCGGCGAGGTGTGTCACGAGCACCAGCGTCTCGATGAACTCCTTGTCCTCGAGGAACTCCCGGCCACCGGTGTCGGTGTAGGGGTAGGTCGCGTCGGAGTCCTGGGGGTAGATCAGCGAGTCCGCAACGGTCATCGACGTGTAGCCCGCGGCTTCCGCAGCCTGGGCCAAGGGTGCGTAGTACTCCGCCCGGGTCATCGCCTCGGCGTAGGTGAAGCGCATCGCACTCCTTGGGATCGGCGTCGGTCGAATATAGAACGTGTTTCAGTTTTCTGCCACTTCCTCGAGCCTCGCTGAGCGCGGACCGGGTAGCCGCGCGTCACGATTCGGCAACGGGGGGGCATGGCTGCTTGACCGTGACGCGTGCGCGGATGAAGCGTGGGGCGACTGCCCTCGCCGGCGGTGCCCGTTCCTGACCCGATGAAGCCTGGGAGGCGATCGACCTGAGCACGTTGGAGGACCCGAGCGCCGCCATCGCCGATCCGGAAGCCGTGCTCCGCGGCGAGGAGAAGATCGAGGGTCGCTCGCTCAGCCAGATCGCCTGGGGTCGGCTCCGGCGCGACAAGGTGGCGCTCACGGGCGGCGCCTTCATCATCTTCCTCGTGTTCGTGGCGATCTTCGCCCCGCTCATCGTCAAGATCACCGGTGGACCGCCCAACGAGTACCACCAGGAACTGCTCAACATGGGCATCGGCGGGATCCCGTACGGCGGGTTCGGGGGTGCCAGCTGGGAGCACCCGATGGGCCTGGAGACGATCAACGGGCGCGACATCTTCAGCCGAATCCTCTACGGCGCCCGGATCTCGTTGCTGATCGCGATCCTGGCCACGATGCTGTCGGTGGCCATCGGCACCACGGTCGGCATCATCGCCGGCTTCTTCGGTGGCTGGGTCGACGCGATCCTCAGCCGGATCATGGACATGTTCCTCGCCTTCCCCCTGCTGGTCTTCGCCATCGCGCTGTCGGGTGTGTTCCCGGGCAAGGCGTTCGGACTCTCGGGGCTTCCCCTGCGGTTGACGCTGCTGATCTTCGTGATCGGGTTCTTCAACTGGCCCTACATCGGCCGCATCGTGCGCGGCCAGACGATCTCGCTCCGGGAGCGGGAGTACGTCGAGGCGGCGCGCAGCCTCGGCGCCCGACGGCCCTACATCCTGTTCACCGAGCTGCTGCCCAACCTGATGGCGCCGATCCTCGTCTACGCCACGCTGATCATCCCCACCAACATCCTCTTCGAGGCGGCGCTGTCGTTCCTCGGTGTGGGCGTCCCGCCGCCGACGGCCACCTGGGGCGGCATGCTCTCGGACGCGGTGAACTTCTACACGGTCCCGCACTTCATGTTCTGGCCAGGCATGGCGATCTTCGCCACCGTGCTGGCCTTCAATCTCTTCGGGGACGGGCTGCGCGACGCATTCGACCCCAGGAGCCGGTGACCCACCGGACCAACAGCCGTGCCCTGCAGGTGTCGGGGCCGGACGAGAAGGAAGGTAACAAGATGCGCATCATGCGTAGGAGAGCAGCAGTAGCCGTGGCTGCCGTTGCAGCGCTCGGCCTCAGCGCCTGTGGTTCTGGCGGCGGGGCCGGCGACAAGGGCGACAGCGGACCCAAGCTCGACAACGGGGCGATCGGCAAGATCGTCGACGCCTCGGACAAGAAGGGTGGCACGCTGAAGTTCGGCCTCGCCGGCGAGTGGGGCGACACCGTCGACCCGGGCGAGACCTACTACGGCTACTCCTGGGACATGCTGCGCAACTACGCGCGCACCCTGGTGGCGTTCAAGGCTGAGCCGGGTGCGGCCGGTCTCGAGCTCACTCCCGACCTGGCCACCGACCTGGGCAAGTCCAGTCCCGACGCCAAGACGTGGACCTACACGCTGAAGCCCGGACTGAAGTTCGAGGACGGTTCGGAGATCACCGCGGCAGACGTCAAGTACGCCGTCCTGCGCAACACCGACAAGAAGACCTTCCCCAACGGGTACACCTACATGGAGGACTTCCTCGACCTGCCCAAGGGCTACGACGGCCCCTACCGCACGCCGAAGATGAACACCGACCAGGCCATCGAGACGCCTGACAAGTACACGATCGTCTTCCACCTCAAGCAGCCGTTCGCGGGCTTCGACTACATGGCCCAGCTGCCTGCCACCGCTCCGGTGCCGCAGGCCAAGGACACGGGTGCGAAGTACAAGGACCACGTCATCTCCTCGGGTCCCTACATGTTCGAGGGCAACTTCAACCCCACGAGCGGCTTCACCCTGATCCGGAACCCCAACTGGGACGCGTCCACGGACCCGCTCCGCAAGGCGCTCCCGGACAAGATGACCGTCCAGCTGAACATGCAGCCCGATGACGTGGACAACCAGGTCATCGCCGGCACGATCGACGTGGACATCGCCGGCACCGGCGTCCAGCCCGCCGCGCTCCCGAAGGTGCTGCAGCAGCAGGCACTGCAGGATCGTGCGGACAACCCGGTCCTGGCTCGCCTCTGGTACACCTCGATCAACCCGACGGTCCCGCCGCTCGACAACATCGACTGCCGCAAGGCGGTCATCTATGCGATGAACGCGACGTCGTACCAGAACGCCTACGGCGGCAAGTTCGCCGGCGGTGACATCGCCACCACGCTGCTGCCCCCGATGATCCCCGGCTACGAGGACTTCGACCTGTACGACGTGAAGGCGAACCCGACGGGTCAGCCGGACAAGGCCAAGGAGGCCCTGAAGGCGTGTGGCCAGCCCGACGGCTTCGAGATCAACATGGGCTACCGGGCCGAGCGTCCCAAGGAGAAGGCCACCGCCGAGGGCTTCCAGCAGGCGCTGGGCAAGGTCGGCATCAAGGTGACCCCGAAGGCACTGGCACAGGGCGACTACTTCTCCGCCACCTGTGGACTCCCGTCCTACGTGGTGAAGAACAACCTCGGCATGTGCACCAACGGCTGGGGCGCTGACTGGAACGACGGCTTCGGCTTCCTGTCGCAGATCGTCGACAGCCGGGTCATCCGGGAGACCGGTGGTTCATCCAACCTCTCGGTCCGCATCCCCGAGGTGGACACGATGATCGACCAGGCCATCGTCGAGCTGGACACGGCCAAGCGCGACGCCATCTGGGGCGCCGTTGACAAGCGGGTGATGGAGGAAGCGGTCATCTACCCGGGCGTCTACGCCAAGGCAGTGCTGGTTCGCTCGAAGAACACCACCAACGTGTTCGTCAACGAGGCCTACGGCTACTACGACTACACCGCCATGGGTGTGAAGTAGCAGCTCCGGCACCTCCTCAACGACACCGAAGGTAGGTGAAGGCAGTCGTGGCCGGTCCCGTCCCGGGAGCAACACCTGGGGCGGGACCGGCCACGGAGCCGAAGTCTTGATCAGCTACATCATCCGGCGCCTCATCGCTGCGGTCGGGCTCGTCTTCGTGATCACCATGATCACGTTCGCGATCTTCTACCTGATGCCGCGGATCGCGGGTGCCACCCCGGAGACGCTCGCGACGCGCTACGTCGGCCGTTCGGCCACGGGCGCCACGGTCGAGCAGACCGCCGAGCGCCTGGGCTTCTACGACCCGGTCCCCGTGCAGTACGGCCGCTGGGTCAAGGGTGTCGTCCTGGGCACCGAGTACGACCTCGGCGCCGGTGTCGAGAAGTGCCCGGCGCCGTGCCTGGGCTACTCCTTCCGCAGCAAGAGCCCGGTTCTCCCCGAGATCCAGCGCCGGTTCCCGGTGACCATGTCCCTGGCCGGCGGGGCGGCCGTGATCTGGCTGATCTTCGGCGTCTCGACCGGTGTCCTGTCGGCTTTGAAGAAGGGCTCTGTCTTCGACCGGGTCGCCATGACGGTCGCGCTGGCCGGCGTCTCCCTCCCCATCTTCTGGACGGGCCTCGTCTCGTTGGCCTTCTTCAGCTATCAGCTCGGCTGGACTCCACCGGGTGCGTCGTACGTCAGCCTGACGGAGAACCCGGCGAAGTGGGCGCACGCCCTGTTGTTGCCGTGGATCACGCTCGCACTGCTGTTCTCCGCGCAGTACGCCCGACTCACCCGTGCGGGCATGCTGGAGACCATGGGCGAGGACTACATCCGCACGGCGCGCGCCAAGGGACTCAAGGAACGCAAGGTGGTGGTCAAGCACGGCCTGCGGGCGGCACTGACCCCCATCGTGACGATCTTCGGCCTCGACTTCGGTCTGCTCATCGGTGGCGCCGTGCTCACCGAGACCGTCTTCGGCCTTCCCGGCCTCGGACAGCTCGCGATCCAGGGCGTCACGTCGAACGACCTCCCGCAGGTGCTGGCCGTGGTGCTGATCACTGCCGTGGCCGTCGCCGTGGCCAACCTGTTGGTCGACCTGACGTATGCCGTCATCGACCCGAGAGTGGGGAGATGATGACCACCGTTTCGACCGAGACCACGGGATCACCTCGGGGCGACAGCGCCCACCACCTGGTCGTGGACGACCTCCGGGTGCACTTCACCACCGATGACGGTGTGGTGAAGTCGGTGGACGGGCTCTCCTTCCACCTCGACCGTGGACAGACGCTCGGCATCGTCGGTGAGTCCGGTTCGGGCAAGTCCGTGACCAGCATGGCCGTGATGGGCCTGCACACGGCCAGCAACGCGAACATCACCGGCTCGATCAAGCTGGAGGGTCAGGAGCTCGTCGGCGCCGACCCGGAGGTCGTGCGCAGGCTGCGCGGCAAGAAGATGGCGATGATCTTCCAGGACCCGCTGTCGGCGATGCACCCGTTCTACACCGTGGGCAACCAGATCATCGAGGCCTACCGGATCCACAACAAGGTCTCGAAGAAGGCCGCCCGAGCCCACGCGATCGACATGCTGGACCGGGTGGGCATCCCCGAGCCGAACAAGCGCGTCGATGCCTACCCGCACCAGTTCTCGGGCGGGATGCGCCAACGCGCGATGATCGCGATGTCGCTGTCCTGCGACCCGAACCTGCTCATCGCCGACGAGCCGACCACAGCGCTCGACGTGACGGTCCAGGCGCAGATCCTCGACCTGATCCGCGACCTGCAGCAGGAGTTCAACTCCGCAGTCGTGATCATCACCCACGACCTTGGGGTGGTCGCGGAGCTGGCCGACGACATCATGGTGATGTACGCCGGCCGCGCCGCCGAGTACGGCTCTGCGGAGAAGCTGTTCAACGCCGCAGAACACCCCTACACCTGGGGTCTGCTGAGCTCGATGCCGCGCTTCGACAAGGCTCCGACCGACCGGCTGCTGCCGATCAAGGGCACCCCGCCCAGCCTGATCAAGGTGCCGTCCGGGTGCGCCTTCAACCCGCGTTGCGACTACCAGCCGCGGGTCGGTTCGGCCTGCATGTCCGACCGGCCCGACCTGATCGACGCCGGTGACGAGCACTTCGTCGCCTGCCACATCCCGCCCGACGAGCGCCGACAGATCTGGGCGCAGGAGATCTCCCCGAGGCTTTCGTGACCACATCTGAGACCGACCCCACCCCCGCGGAGGCCACGCCCACCCGGCACGCCAACCGTCGCCCGGACCGTGTGCACGAGAACCTGCTCGAGGTCACCGGGCTGGTCAAGCACTTCCCGATCAAAGGCGGCTTCCTCAGCCGGTCCACGTCCGCTGTTCAGGCTGTCGACGGGGTCGACTTCGCCGTACGCCAGGGTGAGACCTTCTCGATCGTGGGAGAGTCCGGCTGCGGCAAGAGCACCACGGCCCGGCTGATCACCCGCCTGCTCGAGCCGACCGGGGGCAAGGTGGTCTTCGAGGGCCACGACATCACGCACCTGTCCGACGGCAAGATGCGTCCGCTGCGGCGTGACATCCAGATGATCTTCCAGGACCCCTACTCCTCGCTGAACCCGCGGCACACCGTCGGCAAGATCGTGGGCGCGCCGTTCCAGCTGCAGGGCGTGGAGCCGGAGGGTGGCCGCAAGAAGGCGGTCCAGGCGCTGCTGGAGCTGGTCGGCCTCAGCCCGGAGCACTACAACCGCTACCCGCACGAGTTCTCCGGTGGCCAGCGCCAGCGGATCGGGATCGCTCGCACGCTCGCCCTCAAGCCCAAGCTGATCGTGGCGGACGAGCCGGTCTCGGCGCTCGACGTCTCGATCCAGGCGCAGGTCGTCAACCTGCTCGAGGACCTCCAGAACGAGCTCGACCTGACCTACGTGATGATCGCGCACGACCTCTCCGTCGTGCGCCACGTCTCGGACCGGGTCGCGGTGATGTATCTCGGCAAGATCGTCGAGATGGGTGAACGTGACGACCTCTACGAGCGACCGCGCCACCCCTACACCGTGGCGATGCTCTCCGCCGTGCCGGTGCCCGACACGAAGCGGCGCCACCAGCGCGAGCGGATCCGGCTGGAGGGCGACGTACCCAGCCCGATCAACCCGCCTCCGGCATGTCGTTTCCACACGCGCTGCTGGAAGGCGCAGGACATCTGCCGCACCGAGGAGCCGCTTCTCCTGCAGATCGGGTCCGGTCCCAGCGCAGGGCACCAGGTGGCCTGCCACTTCCCGGAGGAGCCGAAGCCGGTCGCGGACGGCCCCGCCTAGCGAGCACTCCCGGCGGCCCGACGCACCCATCGGGCCGCCCGCCAGGTGACTGTCCTGGACAACGCCGACACGGTTCGCGCCTGCTGGGTACCCTCATCGCGAGGCGAGTCGCTGCCACGAGGGGGGTCGGGATGGACGAAGGATTCGAGGACGACGAGCCGTCCGCGGCGCAACGCTCCGCGCAGGTGCGCAGTGCCCTGTTCAAAGCGCTCGGCGTGGTCGTCGTGATGGGGCTCGTCATCGCCCTGGGCACCACGCTGATGGTGCGCTCCCTGGGCCTGGACGCCAACGAGGCAGGTCCCGTCGGGTCCGCGCCGACCGGTCCGGCGCAGACGCTGCCGACCACGGCCCTGCCTGTTCCCGAGGAGTCCACGCCGACTGAGGAGCCCACCGGGCTGATCTCCCCGAGCGACGCCCCGACCGGCGATCTCCAGCTCAGCATCACCCCCGTCCTGGCGCGACCGATGGAACGGGTGAACCTGACCGGCACCTACGCCGGGCAGGACAACGTCAGCCTGCAGGTCCAGCGCTTCGAGTCCGGCGCGTGGTCCGACTTCGGTGTCCAGGCCAACGTGCGGGTCGGGACGTTCGAGACCTATGTGATGACCGGCCGGGCGGGGGAGAACCGGTTCCGCGTGTTCGACCCCCAGGCGGACAAGGGCAGCAACGTCGTCCTCGTGACGATCAAGTAGCCGCGTCGACTCAGTCCGGCGGCACCATGTCGAAGGTGTCCGGGTTCGGTCCCGTCCGGCCATCCTCGCCGCGGTCCAGCGAGCCGAGTGCCGCGACGTCGGACTCGTCGAGCTCGAAGTCGAACAACGCCCCGTTCTCCCGCATCCGATCCGGGGTGGAGGACTTCGGGAAGACGATGTCACCGCGCTGGAGGTGCCAGCGCAGTGTCACCTGGGCCGGCGTCCGGCCGAGCCTCGTGGCGATCTCGGTGACGGTGGGGTCGTCGAGGACGGCGCCCTGGGCGATCGGCGACCACGACTCGGTGAGGATGCCGGCGGCCCGGTTGGCCTCGCGCACCGTCTCGTTGGTGAAGTAGGGGTGCACCTCGACCTGGTTCACCGCGGGCACGACGTCGGTCTCGGCGGCCAGGCGAGCCAGGTGATCCGGCTGGAAGTTCGAGACGCCGATCGATCGTGCCCGCCCGTCGCGCTGGAACTCGGTCAGGGTTCGCCAGGTGGAGACGAAGTCGCCCCCGTAGAGCGTGGGCAGCGGCCAGTGGATCAGGAACAGGTCGATCTGGTCCAGACCGAGGGCGGCCAGGGTCTGGTCGAATGCGCGCCGGGCGTCGTCCGGCTCGTGGAACCCGTTGTTGAGCTTGCTGGTGATGAACAGCTCCTCGCGGGCGATGCCAGACTCACGGATCGCCTCCCCGACGCCGGCCTCGTTGCGGTACATCTCCGCGGTGTCGATGTGGCGATAGCCGGCCTCGAAGGCCTGGAGGGTGATGCGCGCCGTGTCCGCCGGGGGCACCTGGAAGACGCCGAAGCCGAGCTGGGGGATGGTGTTGCCGTCGTTCAGGGTCAGGTGCGGAATCTGGGTCATGGTGGTTGCTACCCGCCGGAGCGCCGGAATATTCCCGGGGGTGGGGCCGGTTGCCGCCCCCAGGCCCCCGTCAACCGCCCCGGGGGACCGGGGGCAGGCAACGAACGCCGCCGAACAGGTGGTTGGCACCACCCGCTAGAGTTGAGGCAGATCGACTCAAGTTGTTTGACAGCGAACGAGTACCAACACCACGATGCGTCCTGGTCCGGAGAGGACCCAGGGACGCCCACACACGGAGGTAGAGACACATGGCACGAGCGGTCGGAATCGACCTCGGCACGACGAACTCCGTCGTCGCCGTCCTCGAGGGTGGGGAGCCCACCGTCATCGCGAACGCGGAGGGTGCCCGGACGACCCCGTCGGTGGTCGCCTTCGCCAAGTCCGGCGAGGTCCTCGTCGGCGAGGTCGCCAAGCGGCAGGCAGTCACCAACATCGACCGGACGATCCGTTCGGTCAAGCGCCACATGGGAACCGACTGGGACGTCAAGATCGACGACAAGGACTTCAACGCCCAGCAGATCAGCGCCTTCGTGCTCCAGAAGCTCAAGCGCGATGCGGAGGCCTACCTCGGCGAGACCGTCACCGACGCGGTGATCACGGTCCCGGCGTACTTCTCCGACTCCCAGCGCCAGGCCACCAAGGAGGCCGGCGAGATCGCGGGTCTGACCGTGAGCCGCATCGTGAACGAGCCGACAGCGGCGGCCCTCGCCTACGGCCTCGACAAGGGTGAGTCCGACCAGACCATCCTCGTCTTCGACCTCGGTGGCGGCACGTTCGACGTGTCGCTGCTCGAGATCGGCGAGGGTGTCGTCGAGGTCAAGGCGACCAGTGGTGACAACCACCTCGGTGGTGACGACTGGGACACGCGCGTCGTGGAGTGGATGGTCAAGAAGTTCCAGGGCAACAACGGCGTCGACCTGAGCAAGGACAAGATCGCCATGCAGCGCCTGAACGAGGCCGCTGAGAAGGCGAAGATCGAGCTCTCCTCCTCCAGCGAGACCACGGTGCACCTGCCCTACATCACCCATGGCGAGTCCGGGCCGCTGCACTTCGAGGAGAAGCTCACCCGGGCCGAGTTCCAGAAGCTCACCGCCGACCTGCTCGACCGGACCAAGTCGCCGTTCAAGCAGGTGATCAAGGACGCCGGCCTCGACGTCAGCAAGATCGACCACGTCGTCCTCGTCGGCGGCTCCACCCGGATGCCCGCCGTCGCGGAGGTGGTTCGGGAGCTGACCGGTGGCAAGGAGCCCAACAAGGGAGTGAACCCGGACGAGGTCGTGGCCATCGGTGCGGCGCTGCAGGCGGGCGTCCTCAAGGGCGAGGTCAAGGACGTCCTGCTCCTCGACGTCACGCCGCTGAGCCTGGGCATCGAGACCAAGGGTGGGGTGATGACCTCGCTCATCGAGCGCAACACCACGATCCCGACCAAGCGTTCGGAGATCTTCACCACCGCCGACGACAACCAGCCGTCGGTGGAGATCAAGGTCGCCCAGGGCGAGCGTCAGATGTGGGCGCAGAACCAGCCCCTGGGCAACTTCGAGCTCACCGGTCTGCCGCCGGCCCCGCGGGGGGTGCCCAAGATCGAGGTGACCTTCGACATCGACGCCAACGGAATCGTGCATGTCTCGGCCAAGGACCAGGGCACCGGCAAGGAGCAGTCGATGACGATCTCCGGAGGCAGTGCGCTGTCGAAGGACGACATCGACCGGATGGTCAGGGATGCCGAGCAGTACGCCGAGGAGGACGCCAAGCGTCGCGACGCCGTCGAGGCCCGGAACCAGGCCGACTCGTTGGTGTACTCGACGGAGAAGTTCCTGACCGAGAACTCCGAGAAGCTGCCCGAGGACGTCAGGACCGAGGTGCAGGGCGACCTCGACGATCTGAAGAAGCTGCTCGAGGACCCCGACACCGATCAGGACGCGTTCACCGCCGCCATCACCAAGCTGGGCGAGTCCAGCCAGAAGATGGGTGCCGCGATCTACGCAGCCAGTGAGGCCGAGGGTGCCGCGGCCGCCGGAGAGTCGGGCGACCCGGCCGGCGAGGGCGACGACGATGTCGTCGACGCCGAGATCGTGGACGAGGACGGCTCCGCGAGCGGTGCGGACGGCAGCGCCGAAGGTGAGGACGGGGAGTCCAAGTGACCACTCCGGACGGAGAGCTGGACGGGCAGCCAGACGGGCAGCCAGACGCTGACGCCACGGACGGGGGGCCGCAGGAGGCTGCGGTCCCCCCGCCGGACGGCGAGCACAGCTTCGGCGCCGTCGCCGGCGAGATGTCGGACGAGACCGAGGTCGAGGACCCACGGGACGACGGCCCCGACATCTCCGCACGCGACGAGCTGACGCTGGCCGAGACCGCGCTGGCCGAGCGAACCCTCGACCTGCAGCGCCTCCAGGCGGAGTACCTCAACTACAAGCGGCGCGTCGAGCGGGACCGCGAGCTGGTCCGGGAGAACGCCACCTTCGGGGTGCTCGCCGGGCTGCTCCCGGTGCTCGACGACATCGACCGGGCCCGCGAGCACGGCGAGCTCGAGGGTGGGTTCAAGGCGGTCGCCGACTCCCTGGAGCGCACGGTGGCCGCGCTCGGCCTGACCAAGTTCGGGGCCGCCGGTGAGGAGTTCGACCCGAACCTGCACGAGGCGTTGATGCATGGTCACTCGCCGGACGTCTCGACCACCACGATCGAGGTGGTGGCCCACGCGGGATACCGGATCGGCGACCGCGTCGTACGCGCGGCCAAGGTGACCGTGCTGGATCCTGAGGACTGAGAACTGAGGACTGAGGACTGCTGAAGTGGCCACCACGGCGACGAGACCCGGAGAGGAGGGGTGGCGATGAACAACGCGGACTGGGCCAACAAGGACTTCTACAAGGTGCTCGGCGTGGCCAAGGATGCCGACCAGTCGGCGATCAAGAAGGCCTACCGCAAGCTGGCGCGGGAGAACCACCCCGACGGCCATCCCGGGGACCAGGCCGCCGAGGACAGGTTCAAGCAGGTCGCGGAAGCCTATGACGTGGTCGGTGACGCCAAGCGGCGCAAGGAGTACGACGACATGCGCGCCGCGTTCGCCGGCGGAGGCTTCAGTGGTGGCGGGTTCCCGACCGGCTTCGGCGGCGGCCGCACCTCCGGCGGCGGTGGCTTCGACGTATCGGACCTGTTCGGCGACCTGTTCAACCGTGGTGGCGGTGGTGGCGGTGGTGGATTCGGCGCCCGGCCACCCCGACCCGCGCGGGGAGCAGATCTCGAGACCGAGACCACGCTGGACTTCCAGGACGCGATCGAGGGCACCACGATCAGCATGCGCCTGAGCTCCGACGCGCCCTGCCCCACCTGCTCGGGCACCGGCGGCAAGCCGGGCACCCGTCCCCACGTGTGCTCCACCTGCGAAGGTGCGGGCGTCGTGGTCAGCTCGGTCGGTGGCGGTTTCTCGATGAACGAGACCTGCCCCGAGTGCCACGGCCGGCAGCTGGTCTACGACGAGGCCTGCCCCACGTGTCACGGGTCCGGACGCGGGCTGTCCAGCCGCAACGTCTCGGCGCGGATCCCCGCGGGTGTCAAGGACGGTCAGCGGATCCGGTTGAAGGGCAAGGGCGCCAGTGGCGAGAACGGTGGCCCCAAGGGGGACCTGCTCGTCACCGTGCACGTCCGGCCGCACCGGATCTTCGGCCGCAAGGGCGACAATCTCACGCTCGAGGTGCCGGTCTCCTTCGATGAGGCGGCGCTGGGCGCCGAGGTCAAGGTCCCCACTCTGGGCGGCCCCCCGGTGACCCTTCGGATCCCGTCGGGCACCCCCAACGGACGTGTTCTCCGGGTGCGTGGCCGTGGGGTCACCCGCAAGGACGGTTCCAGGGGAGACCTGCTCGTCACGGTCGATGTCCAGGTCCCCGACTCGCTTGACGGGGCCGCCCTGGAGGCGGTCACGGCGTACCGCGTGGCCCGCGGGGGAGCCGACCCCCGCGCCGCCCTGTTCGAGGGGAGCAGCTGATGTCTGGTTCACGTGGTCAGAGCGGCCCCCGCCTGCCCGGCCCCACGGCGCCGGTCTACGTGATCAGTGTGGCGGCCGAGCTCACCGGGCTCCATCCGCAGACCCTGCGCCAGTACGACCGGGTCGGGCTGGTCTCGCCCGGCCGCACCGGCGGCGGCGGACGGCGCTATTCGCTGCGCGACATCGAGCAGCTGCGCGAGGTCGCGCAGCTCACGGCGGTGGGCATCGGCCTGGAAGGGGTACGTCGCATCCTCGAGCTCGAGCACCAGGTGGCCGCACTGCGCGCCCGCAACTCAGAGCTTCGTGCGCGCAACAGCGACCTGCACGCCGCCTTGGAACAGACCCTGGCCCGGCTTCGGGAGCGCCGCCCGAACCTGCCCGCCGTCCCGGGTCGGACGAGCGCCGCGCCGCCGTTCGACCTCGGCCGGGGGCAGTAGCCGCCCAACCGACCCACGTGTGCCGGTCGTCTCAGTGACCCGGGGCGCAACCACCGCTAGGCTCAGCGACCAGTCGAGACAAGGGACGCGAGGGTGGTGACCAGATGGTCCTGTCGATCGACTGGCTCTTCTCCGACGTCAACTGGCTGCACCTGCTCTCCATCCCGGTCTTCACCGGTGTGGTGGGATGGCTGATCAACTGGACCGGCCTGGTGATGCTGTTCTCGCCGGTGCGTTTTCGGGGCATCACCGTGCCCGGCATGAAGCAGGTCTCCCGCGTGCTGCCGCGCAAGCTCCAGGAGGTGCCCGGCATCTCTCATGGCGGCCTGGGCTGGCAGGGGATCGTTCCCGCGCGCGCCGCCAAGATGGGCAGCATCGCCGTGGACAAGGCGATCTCGAAGCTCGGCACGCCGCGTGACTTCTACCAGCAGCTCGAGCCCGACCAGATCGCCGAGCACATCGTCCAGGTCTTCGAGCCGGCCATGCCGGCCATGATCGAGGACATCATGCGTCGCGAGCACCCCACGCTCTGGCGTGACCTTCCGCCGCGCGCACGCCAGGCAGTGGTCAACCGGGTGCAGGCCCAGCTGCCGGCCGTCGTACACAACGTCACCGACCAGATCGGCGAACACATCGACCAACTCCTCGACCCGAAGATCATGGTGATCAACCACTTCCGCCGTGACCCGGCACTGGTGGTGCGGATCTTCCGCGACTTCGGTCAGCGGGAGCTGAACCTGATGGTGGCCTTCGGGTTCGTCTTCGGGTTCGTCCTGGGTATCCCGGTGGCGATCGTGGACCACTGGTTCGCGCAGTGGTGGCTGCTGCCGGTCCTGGGAGTGGCCGTCGGGTGGACGACGAACGCGCTCGGCATGTGGCTGATCTTCGAACCGCCGGAGCCGCGCCGGATCATGGGCGTCAAGGTCCAGGGCCTGTTCCTACGGCGGCAGAACGAAGCTGCCGAGGTGTACGCCACGATCATCGCCGAGGACGTGATCACGCTCGAGAACATCGGCGACTTCCTGCTCGACGGGCCGCGCGGTGACCGGACCAGGCAGATGCTGGCACAGGCCATGAGGCCGGCGATCGACAAGGCCGCCGGTCCGGTGCGCGGAGCAGTACGGGTGGCCGTGGGCACCAAGCGCTTCGACAACATCCGGGATGCGGTCGCCGACGAGGCGGTGCACCGGACGATCCAGCCGTTCCGCGATCCGGAGTTCAGTCGCCGTCAGTCCCAGAAGATCCAGGCCCTGGTGGCCACCCGCACCAAGGAGCTGCCACCGCGGGACTTCGTGGAGATGATGCGGTCCGCGATCAAGGAGGATGAGTGGATGCTCTACGCCCACGGCGCCATCATGGGTTTCGGGGGCGGCCTGCTCCACCTCGCCCTGTTCGGGGTGGGGGGAGCGTGACCGCGCACGACGACGAAGCCGGGTCGCCTCGGCAGCCTGCCCTCTGGGACGAGGCCGCCGATGCCCTGCCCGGGCTGGCCCGGATCGCAGCGACAGCGTGGGTGCACTCGACGGCCTGGACGCTGGGTTCGGGTCTGCGCTCGGGCCGGCTGCTGCTCCGCACCCTCACGGACCCCGGCACGGCCGGCGAGCTCGTGCAGGAGGTGGCCCGCGATGTGGCCGAGGCCTCGCGCACGGTGGGCGACGTGGCCCGCGCGGTGTCGGCGGGAGTGCCCGTGCCGAGGGCACTGCTCGACGCAACGGCGTCCCTGTCCACCGTCGTGCTGCCGGACAGCAACCAGCGCGACCTCCCTCCGGAGAAGTCCCTGCGCGAACGGGGCGAGGACCTGTTGCGCCGGTCGCGGGACGTCTGGAGCGAGGAGGAGGTGCACCCCGCCTATGCCCGGATCCTCGAGGACCTTGCGCCCGACGAGGCGCGGATCCTGCTACTGCTCCTGCGGGGCGGTCCCCAGCCCTCGGTCGACGTACGCACCGGGGGGCCTGTCGGCATGGTCAGCTCGCAGCTGGTCGCGGCCGGGCTGACGATGATCGGGCCGCGGTGCGGCTGTCGCTACCTCGACGAGGTGCCGGCGTACCTGAACAACCTGCAGCGCCTCGGGCTCATCTGGTTCTCACGCGAGCAGCTGGAGGACCCGATGGAGTACCAGGTCGTCGAGGCACAGCCGGACGTGCTGGCCGCGATGCACTCGGTGCGGTTCGCCAAGCTGGTACGTCGATCGATCCACCTGACGCCCTTCGGGGTCAACTTCTGCCAGACCTGCATGGTCGACTCCGACGACGATCCCCTCCTCCCCCCGCACGGCCTGCCGGACACGGACTGAAGGGAGCGAGTGGTCGGTCGCGACCCCTGCGGAATTGCCTCGCGCCCACCGGGACCGTTTGGTCCGACCCGGAGGGCGCGAGGGCTGATGCTGGTGTGTTCAGAGGATGGCGCGGAGAATCGCCTTGTTGGGGCCGGCCGAAGCGGCACCGGCGACGGGGGCGGCGATACCGAAGGCCATGACGCCCATCAGTACTGCTGCGATGAGGGCCTTGACGCGGATCCGAATCCTGCTCATTACTAGCTCCCTAGATTTGTGTTTGGAGGGTCGTTTCGTTCATATCCGTTTAGTCGGGAATGGCGGATGATCCGTTTGGGTCATCTATAACCGACGTGTCCGATATATACGGACAGAGTTGAGGCGGTGTCACTCAACTCTCGGGCCCCCAAGCCGTATCTTTTGCGACGGCGGCAGAACATGACGACTAAGAGCCCACGGCCAGACACAGGCGACAACGCGGACGTCGTGTCCCGGTCCCGAGGTCGTGGCGGCTCAGTCCTGGAGCCCGGGCAGGCTCACGGTGAACACCGAGCCGTGGGGGGTACGCGGGGCGTACTCGACGGTGCCGCCGTGGGCTTCGGCGAGCACCCGAACGACGAACAGGCCCAGGCCGGTGCCCCGGGCGGTCGTGCCGGGGGCACGCGAGTACTCCTGGAACAAGCGCGGCCGGAACCCCTCGGGGACCCCGGGCCCGCTGTCCTCGACCGCGATCTTGACCTCGGCCCCGACTGAGTACACCCGCACGAGCACGGGGGGATCGCCGTACTTGGCGGCGTTGGTCAGCAGGTTGCCGAGGATCTGCTGGAGCCGCAGCGGGTCGGCGTGCACCTCGGCGGTGGTGTCCTCGACCACGGTGACGTCCAGTCCGTCCGGGATTGCCGAGCGCACGACCTGACCCGGGTCGACCCGCTCGGGCTGGACCGACAGGGTGCCGTGCAGGGCCTGTCCAGAGGCGAGCAGGTCGCCGGTGATGCCGTCGAGCAGCCGCGTCTGGCGGGCAATGGCCGCCAACATGCGTGCGCGCTCGTCCTCGGTGATGTCCGCCTCGTGCAGCGCCAGGGTCTCCGCCACACCGCTCAGCACGCCGACCGGGTTGCGGATCTCATGGGCCGCTGTCGCGATCGCTCGACGCAACAGAGCGGCCTCATCGCTCGCCTCGGTCTGGAGATAGGCGAGGCTGTCCGGGCCACGGTGCCGCACCGTCACCAGGATCCGGCGGGTCGGGTTGCCGAGGTCCAACAGGCCAGAGGTGTCCTGGTCCCGGCGGTCGAGGATCATCTCCGCGAGGGGCGGGGCCACCACGGACAGTGCGTCCGCGGCGGTGGTCAGGTCACCGAGCAGGCGGCAAGCCTCCCGGTTCGCACGAACGACCCGGTTCTCGCGGACGTGGACGAAGCCGAACGGCGCCAGCTCCAGATGGTCAGCGACGGGCACGATGCGGGGCGGCGCCTTCCGGGCGGCCAGCGGACACGGATCGGGGACGTCCTCGCGGGCCGCGAACGTGCGGATCTGCGCGATGGTCGACTTCAGCGACTGGCCCTTCTGGATGTAGCCGTGCGCCCCGCCCTCGATGGCCCTGGTGGTCATCTCCGTGGAGCCGAACCCTGACAGCATCACCACGGTCGCCGCCGGGCAGACCTCGCGCACGAGCGGCAGCGCCTCGAGCCCGTCCATCACCGGCATCGCGATATCGAGGAGCACGACATCGGGCCGAAGCTGACGGACCACCTCGACGGCCTCCCTGCCGTTGCCGGCCTCACCCACGACCTGGAAGTCGCCCGCTCTCTCAAGGGCGAGCCGGAGCAGCTCGCGCAGGTCGGGGGTGTCGTCGACGACGACGACCCGATGTGGCGCGGCGGGCTGGGCCACGGCGCTCATTCCGAACCCCGCGGCACATCCGGGCGCGGCTTCGGCTCATGCTCGAGCACCGCGGCCGAGGACCGCAGCGCGCTGCCGGACAGATGGCCCTGGTGGTCGGCGATCAGACCCGTGATGATCTCGCTCGCCGCAGCGATCGAGTCGGACAGTGCCTCGACCCCGCGCTCGCGTTGTCCCAGCTCCAGCGCCAGTTGCGCCACGACCATCCCCTGCAACACCGAATCGTTGAGCTCCATCGCCCGTTGTTCGCGCTCGTGCTGGTTCTTGAACAGCTGGGGATCTCCATCGACCGTTCCCAGGCGGGTGCGCAAGGACCAGTAGAACAGCGCGACCACCGCCCCGACGACGTCCCACAGCGCCAGCTCGGGGCTCCAGGCGACCTGCATCGCGCTGCCCCGGTCGACGTCGACCCCGATGAAGGGCATCAGCATGTGCACGACGTGGGCGCCGTGATGGATCGCGCAGGTGAAGAAGATCGCAGCGGTGGCCGCACCGAGCGCGTTGCTCTTCAGCTCACGGTTCGCGACCAGTGGCCGGGCGATGATGAGCACGATCATCAGGTAGGCGACCGCGATGACGGCGTTGCTGCCCGCGCCGAGGATCCACCACATCAGTGACGCCCTCGTGCAACTGAGCCGACTCGGTCACGGCTGAGGAAGGCCCTGAGCTCGGCGACCTTCTGGTCGTGGGCAGCCATGTCGGCCCGCAGTCCGGGCCGACTCGCAGCCGTCGCGCGCCGGTGCCGGACCTGTGGCGCGAGGAGCCACACGACCACGAGCAGCGCCGCGAGGAGCGCCAGCACGTGCACGGCATGCAGGATCGGGACGAACATCAGAGTCCTCGCGGCGGGTCGACGGCAAGGAACCGAAACCTAGGTGACCGGCGGCCTTCATGGCGCTCTGGCCAGCGAAGATAGCGCCTGTGAGCTATTCCACTGGTGCGTCGGACCGATTCGCCCCGCGCGGGGGGCAGAATTGAGTGGAATGGACTCAACTTCAGGGGCGTTGACCAGAGGTCAGACCCGACTCAGGAGGGCATGAAGCCGTGGACGCATCGAAGCTGACCTCGCGTAGCGTCGAGGTGATCAACTCCGCCAGCACCCTGGCGGTGAACGAGGGCAACCCCCAGGTCGAGCCGGTGCACCTCGGGGTCGCGCTGCTCCGCCAGGAGCAGGGCATCACGCCCTCCCTGATCGGCAAGGCCGGCGCGGACGTGGCGCAGGTGAGCCGCGCCCTCGACCAGGCCCTGTGGAATCTCCCCCACGCCTCCGGCTCGACCGTGTCCACGCCGACTCCCTCCCCGGCGCTCACCCGAGTGCTCGCCAAGTCGCTCGAGCTGATCGCGGAGATGGGCGACGACTACGTAGCGACCGAGCACCTGCTGCTCTCGCTGGCTGTCGTCGACTCCCCGGTGCGGGCCGTGCTGGCGGCCGCCGGGGCGGACGAGAGCTCGCTGCGTCAGGCCGTCACCGCGGTGCGCGGCAGCCGTCGAGTGACCAGTCCCGAGGCCGAGGCCACCTACGAGGCGTTGGAGAAGTACGCCGTGGACCTGACTGAGCGAGCGGAGGAGGGCAAGCTCGATCCAGTCATCGGCCGGGATGCCGAGATCCGCCGGGTGGTCCAGGTGCTGTCTCGGCGTACCAAGAACAACCCGGTGCTGATCGGTGAGCCCGGCGTCGGCAAGACCGCCGTGGTGGAGGGGCTGGCCCAACGGGTGGTGGCCGGCGACGTGCCGGACTCGCTCAAGGGACGCCGCGTGCTGAGCCTCGACCTGGCCGCGATGGTGGCCGGGGCGAAGTATCGCGGCGAGTTCGAGGAACGTCTCAAGGCCGTGCTCGAGGAGATCAAGTCCGCCGAGGGGCGGGTCATCACGTTCATCGACGAGCTGCACACGGTGGTCGGCGCCGGTGCCGGCGGGGACTCCGCGATGGATGCCGGGAACATGCTCAAGCCGATGCTGGCGCGCGGCGAGCTGCACCTGATCGGTGCCACGACCCTGGACGAGTACCGCGAGCGGATCGAGCAGGACCCGGCGCTCGAGCGGCGCTTCCAGCAGGTCTTCGTGGGGGAGCCCAGCGTCGAGGACACCGTGGCGATCCTGCGTGGCCTGCAGGAGAAGTACGAAGCGCACCACGGGGTCAAGATCACCGACGCCGCACTGGTGGCTGCCGCCATGCTCTCCGACCGCTACATCGCCGGCCGCCAGCTCCCGGACAAGGCCATCGACCTGATCGATGAGTCCGCGTCGCGACTGAGGATGGAGATCGAGAGCTCTCCGGTCGAGGTCGACCAGCTGCGCCGAACGGTCGACCGGATGAAGATGGAGCAGCTCGCTCTCGAGCGCGAGAGCGACGACGCCTCACGGGACCGGCTGGACCGGCTGCGGGTGGACCTGGCCGACCGCGAGGAGGAGCTCCGTGGGCTCGAGGCCAGGTGGGAGCGGGAGAAGGCCGCGCTCGAGGGGTCCGGTGAGCTCCGCAAGCAGCTCGACGAGCTCCGGGTGGAAGCCGAACGCCTCCAGCGTGCGGGCGACCTGGGGGCAGCCGCCGAGATTCTCTACGGCCGGATCCCGGCCTTGGAGAAGGAGATCGAGAGCGCCGAGGCCGCAGGCTCCCGGTCCGGGTCTGACGAGGCCGATGAGCCGATGGTCAGCGAGGAGGTCGGCCCGCAGGAGATCGCCGACGTGGTGGAGGCCTGGACCGGCATCCCCACCGGACGGCTGCTGGAGGGCGAGACCGCCAAGCTGTTGCGGATGGAGGAGATCATCGGTGCCCGCCTCGTCGGTCAGCGGGCCGCGGTCACCGCGGTCTCCGATGCCGTCCGCCGGTCGCGGGCGGGCATCTCCGATCCCGACCGGCCGACGGGCTCCTTCCTCTTCCTCGGCCCGACCGGTGTGGGCAAGACCGAGCTGGCCAAGGCGCTCGCCGACTTCCTCTTCGACGACGAGCGGGCGATCGTCCGGATCGACATGAGCGAGTACTCCGAGAAGCACTCCGTCTCACGGCTGGTCGGCGCACCTCCCGGCTACGTGGGCTACGACGAAGGCGGGCAGCTCACCGAGGCGGTACGCCGGCGGCCGTATTCCGTCGTACTCCTCGACGAGGTGGAGAAGGCACATCCGGAGGTGTTCGACATCCTGCTCCAGGTCCTCGACGACGGCAGGCTCACCGACGGGCAGGGTCGCACCGTCGACTTCCGCAACACGCTGCTGATCCTGACCAGCAACCTCGGTTCGAACTACCTGGTGGACCCGACGACGGACGAGGCGGCCAAGCACGAGTCCGTGATGGGGGTGGTGCGCGCGTCCTTCAAGCCGGAGTTCCTCAACAGGCTCGATGAGGTCGTGATGTTCGCCGCGCTCGGCAAGGACGAGCTCGCGCGCATCGTCGACCTGCAGCTCGCGGCCTTCGACGCCCGGCTGGCTCCTCGCCGGATCACCGTCACGGTGACCGAGGCCGCCCGGCGCTGGCTCACCGACAACGGCTACGACCCGGCCTACGGTGCCCGGCCGCTGCGCCGCCTCGTGCAGACCGCGATCGGGGACCCGCTCGCCCGGCTGCTCATCGGCGGCGAAGTCGTCGACGGGCAGCAGGTCGCGGTCGACCACGCCGACGGGGCAGCCGAACTCAGTCTGAGCGTCGCCTGACCGCCGATTGCGGAGGCTTGATTGAATGGGCGGCATGACCGACTCCGGCGCTGCCGCACGCCCACGCCAACTGACCATGGCGGGCTGGTTCGTCGTCGGCGGGTCGGTGTTCCTCGTGCTCTCGGTCTTCGACACCCTGGCCGGTCTCGACTCCCTCGACGTTCGCGACGGGGTGGCCCGCATGCTCGCCTCGACGGGGGAGGGTCTCGGGCTCACCGTCGAGCAGGCTCTGACCGGCATGCGGATCGGGCTCAGCGTGGCCGCGGTGTGCGGCGCAGTGGCAGCCGTCCTGGGCGTCTTCGTGCTGCAGCGCAACCGGGGTGCCCGCATCGGGCTCAGCGTCCTCGCCGTACCCATCCTGATCACCGCGCCGCTCAGCGGCGGCCTGGTCGGTGCCCTGGTGGTGGCCGCCATCATGATGCTGTGGAGCGGACCCGCTCGTGACTGGTTCGCCGGGCGGCCCGTCCGAGAGACGGTGCCGCTGTTCGGGCGAGGCCGGGGCGGCGACAACGAGAAGGCCCCGCCCCAACGGGGGATGGGTGGCGGTGAGCGGCCGCCGTACGAGCCACCTGCACCGACGCCGACGCGCCCTGAGCCCGAGGAGCGGCCCGTCCCCCAGGCCGGCCCGTCCACGGGGCAGCCCTCCAGCCAGCCCGACGCGAGCCGCGGCTTCGGCGATGCGCCCGTGCAGGCGAGCGCCTACGCACAGCCGCTGGCGCCGTACGCCGAGGGTCGGGTCGACGGCACCCTCGTCACCCCGATGGGCGCGGCCTGGGATGGTCCGGCGCGGGTCCCGGGCCCGGTTCGGGCCGCCTGCATCGTGACCTGGGTCTTCGCCGGCATGGTCGCGCTGATGTACGCCGCCGTGCTCGCCGTGCTCGCTCTCGCGCAGGACCAGCTGGTTGACCGGGTGGTCGCCTCACCCGCGTGGGAGCAGGCCAACCTCGAGCGCGACGTACTGGTTCCAGTCCTCTGGATCGGGGGGCTGATGTTCCTCGGGTGGTCGCTCAGCTCTCTCGTGCTCGCCTGGTTCACCTGGCGCCGACACAACTGGGCCCGCTACCTGCTCATGGTCAGCGCGGCAGTCGCCCTCGTCGCCGGCACCTTCGCCTTTCCTTTCGGCGCCCTGCACCAGGTCGCCTGCGCGGTCGTGATCGGCCTGCTGTTGAGCACCCCCGCCCGCGCCTGGTTCGCGCTGGCGAGAGTCGGCTGGTCGGGTCCCCCCATGGGGCCACCGGGCCAATCGGGACCGCCGAGCGGCCCGGCCGGGGGCGCTCAGTACCCCGGCCCGCAGGGACCACCGTCCGGCGGGGGCAAGCCTCCGGTCTGGTAGCTGCTGGGCCGGCTTGGCGAGTGTTGTGGACGCTTTCGGCCCGGCACGGGCCTTGTTGAGCGTCCATAACCCCGATTTACAAGCGGTTCAGGTCGGTCTGCCGGAGTCGGGCGATGCCCTCGTCGAGGACGTCTTGTTCCTTGCAGAAGGCCCAGCGGACGAGGTGGCGGCCCTCCTCCGAGCCGTCCTCGTAGAACACCTGTGAGGGGATCGCGACGACCCGTGCCCGCTCGGCGGTGCCGGCGCAGAAGGCCCGTCCGTCGGAGTAGCCGAAGGTGGAGACGTCCGTGGTGACGAAGTAGGTGCCCTGCGGCTGGTGCACCTCCATGCCGAGGGATCCGAGGGCCTCGCACAGGTGGTCGCGCCGGACCGAGAGATCCTCGCGCAGCCGCTGGTGGAAGCGGTCCTCGTGGTCGAGCGCGTGCGCGATCGCCGGCTGGAACGGTGCACCGGAGGAGTAGGACAGCCAGTTCTTGGCGCCCTCGACGGCGGCGATGAGGTCGGCGGGCCCGGTGGCCCAGCCGATCTTCCAGCCCGTCAGCGAGAACGTCTTGCCCGAGCTGGAGATCGTCACGGTGCGGTCGAACATCCCGGGCAGGGTGGCGATCGGCACGTGGGCGTGGTCATCGAAGGTCAGGTGCTCATACACCTCGTCGGTGACCACCACCAGGTCGTGCCGTCTCGCCACCGCGGCCACGCCGGCCAGCTCCGCGGCGTCGAAGACCCGGCCGGTGGGGTTGTGGGGCGTGTTGAGCAGGATCAGCCGGGTGCGGTCGGTGACGGAGGCCTCGAGCTCGTCGAGGTCGAGCCGGTAGTCCGGCGCACGCAGGGTCACCGGCCGGCGTACCCCTCCGGCGAACTGGATCATGGCGCGGTAGCTGTCGTAGTAGGGCTCGCAGACGATCACCTCGTCACCCGGGTCGACCAGCCCCAGCATGGCCCCGGCGATCGCCTCGGTCGCGCCGGTCGTCACGACGACCTCCTCGCGGGCGAGGTCCAGCCCGTAGTGCCGCTGTTGGTGGCGGCGGACCGCGTCAATGAGTGCGGGGACGCCGTGACCGGGCGGGTACTGGTTGTCGCCGCCCCGCATCGCCTGGCACGCCGCGTCGACCGTGCTCGCCGGGCCACTGACGTCGGGGAACCCCTGGCCGAGGTTCACCGAGCCGGTGCGCACGGCGAGCGCCGACATCTCGGCGAAGATCGTGCTGCCCACGCCGTCCAGCCGTGCGGCCCGCCTCGAACGCGGGTCCATCCGTTGCCCAGTCACGATCCGAACCTAGCGGTCCTGCCACGCGGCCCTTTGGTGGTCAGACACAATGACGCCATGGCAGCCCGCAAGGAACACGTGCGCACGCGGCGACGAGGGCTCGTGGTGCTGGGTGTCGCGATGATGCTCGCGGGTGCGGCCATGCTCGGCTACGTCGCCTGGCAGTTCTGGGGCACCAACTGGCTCTCGCACCGCCAGCAGGACAAGGTCACCGGGGCGCTCGAGACGCAGTGGCGCGAGGGCGGCGCCCGGTTGCAGCCGAAGTACGTCCCCGAGGGGGAGGCGTCGGCGCTGATCCGGATCCCCAAGTTCGGCAAGTCCTACGTCGTGCCCGTCCTCGAGGGGACCTCGACCGACGTCCTGGCCCAGGGGTACGGCCACTTCGTCGACACGGCCGACCCCGGACAGGTGGGCAACTACGCCCTGGCCGCGCACCGCGTGACCCACGGCGAGCCGCTACGAAGGATGCCCGAGCTCAAACCCGGTGACCGGGTGATCGTGGAGACGGTGAACAACACCTTCGTCTACCGGCTCGACACCGATCCCAACAAGCTGGTCATCCCCTTCACCGGGGTGTGGGTCCTCGACGACGTGCCGAAGAACCCCCGGGCCGGAGGAGCGCAGCCGGCGCAGACGGAGGGACAGCGCCTGATCACGCTGACCACCTGCTCGGAGATCTTCCACACCGACAACCGGATGATCGTCTTCGGGCACCTGATCAAGACCACTCCTAAGGCCGGGTAGCCTCCCGCGCATGGCACCCTCCGATCCTGATCTCGCGCGCGACGTCGACGCGTGCTGCCGGTTGACCGGTGAGTTCACGCTCCGCTCGGGCCAGGTGGCCCAGGAGTACTTCGACAAGTACCTCTTCGAGTCCGACCCGGTCCTGCTGGCCCGGGTCGTCGAGCAGATGGTCGAGCTGGTCCCCGCAGGCACCGAGCTGCTGGGCGGACTCGAGCTCGGCGGCGTCCCGATCGCCACCGTGCTCAGCGCCCGGGTGGGGCTGCCGGCACTGTTCGTGCGCAAGCAGGCCAAGGAGTACGGCACCTGCAAGCTCGCCGAGGGCCAGGAGGTCTCCGGTCGCCGCGTCACCCTGGTCGAAGACGTGATCACGACCGGCGGCGCGGTCCGGGACGCCACGACTGCCCTGCGTGCGGCAGGTGCCGTCGTCGAGACGGTGGTGTGTGCGATCGACCGGAGCCCCGAGGGCTCGAACCCCCTCGCGGACGTGGGGCTGGAGGTTCGCCCGGTCCTCACGAAGGCGATTCTGGATGCCGCCCGTCGATCGGGCTGACCAGCCCGGAGGCTCAGCCCTCGGCCTTGGCCTCGTCGCGTCGGTGTCGCCACCACTCCCACGCGATGGGCACAACGGACAGCGACAAGATGACGATGATCGCGTAGTCCATGTTCTTGCCGAGGCTGGGGAACGCCGAGCCCAGGAAGTAGCCGAGCAGCGTCACGACGAGCACCCACAGGGTCGCGCCGATCGCGCTCCACACCAGGAAGCGGTGCCGCTGCATCCGGGTCACCCCCGCGACCACGGTGATGTAGGTGCGCACGAACGGCACGAACCTGCCGATGACCAGCGCCTTGTTCCCGTGCCGGTCGAAGAACGCGGTGGTCTGGTCGAAGTACTTCCGCTTCAGGATCCGGCCGTTGCGCTCGTAGAGCGGCGGCCCGATCCATCGACCGATCTCGTAGCCGATGACGTTGCCGGCGAAGGCGGCGCCGATCATCAGGGCAAGAGCGAGCGGCAGGTCCGTGGCGTGCGGGCCGGGAACGATGTCGTTGCGGCTGGAGACGAACAGGCCCACCGCGAAGAGCAGGGTGTCGCCGGGGAGGAACGGGAAGAACAACCCGCACTCGACCACCAGGATCACCAGGCAGACCCACAGGAACCACGGGCCGAACTGGTCGAGCAGCCAGTTGGGGTCCATCCACTTGATGCCGAGCAGCAGTGGTTCAAGGCCAGTCACCTGTCGAGACTAGCGGCGGCACCTGAACGCACCCCCGCCGCTCTACCCTTGCGCCTGTGAGTGAGGACGAGCGGGCGCCGTACGACCCGATGCCGCACGGGCCGGCCGAGGTCGGCCTCGGTCCGTGGGAGGGGCCGATGCCCAGCGGGCCGCAGTACGACGCGCGACTGCTCACCGAGGGTGACCGGCGCAACGTGGTCGACCGCTACCGCTACTGGTCGGTCGAGGCGATCGTGGCCGACCTCGACGCCCGGCGCCACGACTTCCACGTCGCGATCGAGAACTGGCAGCACGACTTCAACATCGGCACGATCGTCCGCTCGGCCAACGCCTTCTTGGCCCGCGAGGTGCACATCGTCGGCAAGCGACGCTGGAACCGCCGTGGCGCGATGGTGACCGATCGCTACCAGCACCTGCGCCACCACGAGTCCGTCACGGACCTCGCCGACCATCTCCACGCTCGCGACGTGCAGCTGATGGGGGTCGACAACCTGCCCGGCTCCGAGCGCCTCGAGACGTGGGAGATGCCGCGGTCGGTGTGCTTCCTCTTCGGCCAGGAGGGTCCGGGCCTGTCGGAGCAGGCCCGCGAGGTCTGCGACGGCACCTTCGCCATCGCCCAGTTCGGCTCGACCCGCTCGATCAACGCCTCGGCCGCTGCGGCGATCGCGATGCACGCCTGGGTCACGGCGCACGCCGATCTCGACCGGGCCTGGAGAGGGTGAGCCTCAGCCCTTGCGGGTGAGGCAGCGCACGAAGTGGTCGCCGGCAGCCCAGCCGGCCTGGCTCGGCGGCTGCCAGTAGCCACCGAAGATGCCGGTCAGGCCCGCGCAGCGTGCGCGTGCGGTGACCGTGAACTTGTCCGGGTCGGGGTAGCCCGCCCCCTTGGGCTGGAAGACCGCGGCCACCCGGAAGGCGTGCGGCTGCGCGCACGAAACGTCGGCACCCTTCTGCGTCTGGCAGACCCGCAGCGCCTGCGGCAGGCCCCCCCGCAGGATCGGGGTCGTGGCTGGGAGCCGCACCAGGGCGTCGCCGCTGCGCGCCAGGACGTCGCAGCGGACCCAGCGCGCTCCGCGGTCGAGCTGCTCCTTGCTCGGGGTGAAGAAGGCCCAGGTCAGGATCGAGGTGGCCCGCAGCGCGGGCGTGCCACCCACGAGGTTGCGGAATGCCGGTTCGCACGTCGCTGCCGCCACGGTGCGACGGCGCGCCAGAGGGGTCTGCGCGGTCAGCGCACCGGGAACCAGCGCCACGTGGGCGACCACCGTGTTGTGCGGCCCGGAACACTTCACCTGCGCGGCCGTGGCCACCGGGGCCTGCGACTCGGCGACGGTCATCCGATGGCACTGCCCGACCGCGGGAATCTCGAAGCGTGGGTCGGGCGGCTGGGTCGCGGAGGGGGACCCGTCCCCTGCGGCGCCCCCCGTGCCGTCCTTGCGGAGCGCCTTGGGGCCGCAGGCAGTCAGGACCAGGGCGAGGCACACGAGGGTGGCAGCAACGAGCAGGCCCCCGCGGGGCGTGCTGGTACGACGTGCGGACATGGCTCTCCGGTGGTGCGGCCTGGACGGAGCACGATCCTCCCACGACGGAATCGATCAGGAGCCGGTGGTCCACTAGGGTTGCTGGAGCAAGCCGTCGTGCCCCGAGGAGACCTGCTATGCCCATCGCCACGCCCGAGAAGTACGCCGAGATGCTGGATGCCGCCAAGGACAAGGCGTTCGCCTTTCCGGCCATCAACGTTTCCTCGTCTCAGACCCTGAACGCGGCGCTGGCCGGCTTCGCCGAGGCCGGCAGCGACGGGATCGTGCAGGTCTCGACCGGGGGTGCTGACTACCTCTCCGGACCGAACATCAAGGACATGGTGACCGGCTCGGTCGCGTTCGCGGCGTACGCCGCCGAGGTCGCGAAGAACTATCCCGTCAACATCGCGCTGCACACCGACCACTGCCCCAAGGACAAGCTGGACGGCTTCGTGCGGCCCCTCCTCGCCATCTCCGCCGAGCGCGTGGGTCGGGGCGAGGCGCCGCTGTTCCAGTCCCACATGTGGGACGGCTCCGCCGTACCCCTGGAGGAGAACCTGGCGATCGCCCAGGAGCTCCTGGCCCAGGCCGTCGCGGCGAAGATCGTGCTCGAGGTCGAGATCGGCGTGGTCGGCGGCGAGGAGGACGGCGTGGAGGGGGGTGCCGGCGACAAGCTCTACAGCACCACCGAGGACGCCCTTGCCACCGTGGCTGCGCTCGGCACCGGCGAGAACGGCCGCTACCTCACCGCGCTCACCTTCGGCAACGTGCACGGTGTCTACAAGCCCGGCAACGTCAAGCTCCGCCCCGAGATCCTGCAGAACGCCCAGCAGGCCGTCTGCCAGCAGCTGGGCCTCGACGCCGGCTCGAAGCCGTTCGACCTCGTGTTCCACGGCGGGTCGGGTTCCACGCCGGAGGAGATCGCAGCGGCCGTGGACTTCGGCGTGATCAAGATGAACGTCGACACCGACACCCAGTACGCCTTCACCCGTCCCGTGGCCGGCCACATGATGGCCAACTACGACGGCGTGCTGAAGGTCGACGGCGAGGTGGGGAACAAGAAGGCCTACGACCCTCGTGCCTGGGGGAAGGCCGGCGAGGCCGGCATGGCCGCCCGCGTCCTCGAGGCGTGCGAGAACCTGCGCAGCACCGGCCACTCGATCGGCTGAGCCTCAGCGTCTGATCGGTCGGGCCCTGACCGGGTCCCACACCCGAGGGGGGACGATGGGGGCATGACTGACTCCTTCAACGGGCGCGACCTGATCGCCGGTCCGCCACCCACGCTCCTCCCCGCCGACCCCGCCGCCGCGGAGATCGAGGCGGGTCACGACCCGCACGACGTCGTACGGCGCCACCCGGAGTCACCGCTCGCATGGGCGACCCTGGCCGAACGTTCCCTCGCCGATGACTCCAGTGACGACGTCATCGGCTACGCGTTCGCCCGGGTCGGCTACCACCGCAGCCTGGACTCATTGCGCCGCAACGGCTGGAAGGGCCACGGACCCGTGCCGTGGGAGCACGTCCCCAACCGTGGGTTCCTGCGCGCCCTGGCCGCGCTCACCGACGCGGCCGGACGCATCGGTGAGGACTCCGAGCGCGATCGTTGCGACCAGTTCCTCCGCGACTCCAGCCCGGAGGCGCACCAGGAGCTGCGCTGAGATTCCTGCCGCCCAGGGGGTGCGAACGGCGCGCCCGCGGTCTAAGGTCTCGTGCCATGTCACACACCAACCGCTCGGGCGGGGCTGGCGACGGCGTCCCCCCAACGAACAAGCCCATGCTCGTCGCTGCAGGCATCCTGCTGGCCCTACCGCTCGTCGCGCTGCTCTGGGTGAGCAGCTACGCGCGGGAGACGCCCCGGCTCGGGGGGGTGCCGTTCTTCTTCTGGTACCAGTTCCTTTGGGTCTTCCTCTGTGCCGGGATGACCTACGCCGCGCATCGGCTGGTCCTGGCCGCTCGCAAGCCGGGCGCGGGGCGAGACCAGAAGTCTGAGCGGAGGGGCGACCGATGATCCCGCTCGCTGCTACCGGGGGCGTCAACGGCGTCGCCCTGGCTGTCCTGATCGTGCTCTTCGTGGTCGTCACCGTGCTCGGCTTCATGGCGACGCGCTTCCAGAAGGGCGACACCCTCGAGTCGCTCGACGAGTGGGGGCTGGGGGGACGGAAGTTCGGCACCTGGGTCACCTGGTTCCTGCTCGGCGGTGACCTCTACACGGCCTACACCTTCATCGCCGTCCCCGCCGCGATGTTCGCCCTGGGATCGGTCGCGGGCTTCTTCGCCGTGCCATACACGATCATCCTGTACCCGATCATCTTCATCTTCATGGCTCGGTTGTGGTCGGTCAGCCACCGGCACGGCTACGTCACGACGGCCGACTTCGTCCGCGGCCGCTACGACTCACGCGTGCTGTCTCTCGCCGTGGCGGTCACCGGCTTCGTCGCGACGATGCCCTACATCGCCCTCCAGCTGATCGGCATCCAGGCCGTCCTCGACGTGGCCGGTCTGGGTGGCGGCTCGAACTGGCTGGCCAAGGACGCACCCCTCCTGATCGCGTTCGTGCTGCTGGCGGCCTACACCTACACCTCGGGCCTGCGGGCACCCGCGGTGATCGCGTTCGTCAAGGACGCGCTGATCTACCTGGTGATCATCGTCGCGGTCCTCTACCTGCCCTCGAAGTTCGGCGGCTGGGAGGCGATCTTCGGGGCCGCGCAGGACAAGATGGCGGCCACCAACGAGGCCACGGGCAAGCCGAACGGCGCCTTCATCCCGGCCACCGGCCAGATGTGGGCCTACGCCACCCTGGCGTTGGGCTCGGCGATGGCGCTGTTCATGTACCCGCACTCGGTCACCGCGACCCTCTCCTCCAAGAGTCGTACGACGATCCGGCGCAACGCCGCGTTCCTGCCGGCGTACTCCTTCGTGCTGGGCCTGCTCGCCCTGCTCGGGTGGGTGGCGATCGCGGCGGGGACCAAGCCGATCGGGGTGGACGGAAAGCCCAACCCGCAGCTGGTCATCCCGCAGCTCTTCGAGGACGCCTTCCCGAGCTGGTTCGCGGGCGTCGCGTTCGCGGCGGTGGCGATCGGCGCCCTGGTGCCAGCCGCGATCATGTCGATCGCCGCGGCGAACACGTTCACGCGCAACATCTACAAGGAATGGCTCAAGCCGGACGCGACCCATGCCCAGGAGGCGAAGGTCTCCAAGCTGATGTCACTGGTCGTCAAGGCCTTCGCGCTGATGTTCGTGCTGACGCTGGACAAGCAGAACGCGATCAACTTCCAGCTGCTCGGCGGGATCTGGATCCTGCAGACGTTCCCGTCGATCGTGTTCAGCCTCTACACCCGCTGGTTCCACAAGTGGGCGCTGCTGGCGGGCTGGGCCGTCGGGATGGTCTACGGCACCACCGAGGCCTACAAGGTGCTCAACCCGGTCACCGGCAAGCACTTCGGCGGCTCACTGGCGGAGATCCCCGGCTTCGGCGAGATGGGCTACATCGCGATGACTGCCTTCGCGGTCAACCTCGTGATCACCGTCGTCCTCACCCTGGTGCTCAACGCCACGAAGGTGTCCAACGGCGCCGACGAGACCACGCCGGGCGACTACTTCGCCGACGAGGGAGACCCCCGGGTGGAGAAGGACATCGCCACGAGGGAGCGCACCGACGGTCAGGGAACGATCATCGAGTAGGCATCGCGTTCCAGGTGCCAGGCCCGGCGCCGCTCGGGGCCGTCGATCTCACCGTCGGCGGAGAGCCAGAAGTCCTCTCCGCTGACGGTGACCCGGCTGGCCCGGAGGGCCAGCACGTCGGATCGCTCCTCGTGCTGCCCCCTGGCCAGGTGCCAGGCATAGCCGATCCGCTCCAGCGGACCGGTGGCGAGGGAGATCATCACGTCGAGCTTCCCGTCGCCCGGGTCGGCGTCCGGGGTCAGCTCGGTGCCGCCACCCACGCTGGTCCCGTTGCCGATCGCGACCATGAGGACGTGCTGGTCCATGTCGGAGACGACCTCGCCGTCGACCTCGACGCGCAACCGCACGAACGGGGGGCGTACGGCGGCCAGCGCGGCCCCGACGGGGTAGCCGAGGATGCCGATGCCGAAGGGGCCGAGTCGCTTCTTCCAACGGGCCCCCCTGCGGCTGGCCTGCGCGCTCGCCCCGGCGTGGACACTGTTGACCACGACGCCGCCGAGCTCGTCGACGATCAGGTCGAGCCGGCGGGGCGTGCCTGCGACGAGAGCCGCGGCGGCATCCGCCGGCTCGAGCGGGATCCCAAGCGTGCGGGCGAAGTCGTTGCCGGTCCCCAGGGGGATCAGCCCGAGGGTGCGCTCGGCGAGCTCGTGCCGTCGGTGCAGGGCGGCCACGACGGCGTGGAGGCTTCCGTCACCGCCGGCGACCACCACGGCCCGGGATCCCGCGCGATGAAGCACACCGTCGAGCTCGCCGGGGTTCGAGGTGCTCGCGACCTCGACGTCGGCTTCCTTGCGGAGCACGGCGAGAGCGTCGTCGAGTGCTCGCTGCTGGGCGCCGCCGGCGTCGGTGTTGGTGATCAGCAGCAGCGGGTCCACGGGGGTCAGAGTAGTGGTCGGCCGGGCAGGGACCCCGATCCCCCCTCGGAGGTCCCGTCGGTCCGTCACGCGAGCGCGCGCGGGCACGGGGCCGACGCACCGTACGATGTGGTCGCGGCCCGGCCGCGAAGGACGTACAGCTGCGACCCTCGGCCCCGCCATCTCGGTGCGGTGTCGGACCGCTAGGAGGAACATGCCCGCGATCGTCGTACTCGGCGCCCAATGGGGCGATGAGGGCAAAGGCAAGGCGACCGACCAGCTGACCACCGATGACGCGATCGACTTCTGCGTCCGGACCAGCGGTGGCCACAACGCCGGACACACCATCGTGGTCAACGGCGAGAAGTTCGCCACCCACCTGTTGCCGAGCGGCATCCTCACGCCTGACTGCACGTCGGTCATCGCCAACGGTGTGGTGGTCTCGCCCGAGGCGCTGTTCCGCGAGCTCGACGCGCTCATCGCCCGCGACGTGTCGATGGGCCCGCTCGTGGTCAGCGCCAACGCGCACGTGATCGCGTCCTACCACTCCACGATCGACAAGGTCACCGAGCGGTTCCTCGGGAAGAACAAGATCGGCACCACCGGGCGCGGCATCGGCCCGGCGTACGCCGACAAGATCAACCGGGTCGGCATCCGGGTCGCCGACCTGTTCGACGAGGAGGTGCTGCGCGAGAAGATCGAGGCCGCTCTCGAGGTCCGCAACCACCTGCTCACCAAGGTCTACAACCGCAGGGCGATCACCGTCGACGAGGTGGTCGAGGAGCTGCTCGGCTACTCCGAGCGGCTGCGCCCGATGGTGGCCGACACCTCGCTGCTGCTGAACCGCGCGCTGGACGAGCAGAAGACCGTGCTGTTCGAGGGGGCGCAGGCGACGATGCTCGACGTCGACCACGGGACCTATCCGTTCGTGACCAGCAGCAACCCCGTCTCCGGTGGCGTCTGCGTCGGTGCCGGGGTCGGACCCCGGCGCATCGACCGGATCATCGGCGTCATCAAGGCCTACACCACCCGCGTGGGCTCGGGCCCGTTCCCCACCGAACTGTTCGACGACGACGGAGTCCGGCTCTGGGAGGTCGGCGGCGAGGTCGGTGTCTCCACCGGACGCGACCGGCGCTGCGGGTGGTACGACGCGGTGGTGGCGCGCTATGCCGCCCGGGTCAACGGACTCACCGAGTTCTTCATGACCAAGCTCGACGTGCTCGACGGCTGGGAGCGGATCCCGGTGTGCGTGGCCTACGACATCGACGGGGTCAGGCATGAGGAGATGCCGATGACGCAGACCGAGTTCACCCGAGCGAAGCCGATCTATGAGTTCCTCGACGGCTGGGGTGAGGACATCTCCGGATGCCGCTCCTTCGACGACCTGCCGAAGAACGCCCAGGCCTACGTCCAGGCGCTCGAGGAGATGTCCGGAGCCCCGTTCTGGGCCGTCGGGGTGGGTCCGGGCCGCGAGCAGACCGTCGTGGTGTCCTGACCCGTGCTCTTCCCCGCAGACGGCCGGCCGGTCGACCTGCGCCCCCTCGAAAGGACCCCCGCATGAGCAAACGCGAGATCGCCGGACTCTCGGTCGTGATCACCGGGGCCGCCCGCGGGATCGGGGAGGCCACCGCCGAGCTGCTCGTCGCCCGGGGTGCCCGGGTCGCGCTGGGCGACCGTGACGCCGAGCTCGTCGGGGAGGTGGCCGCGCGACTCGGAGGTGCCGCTGTCGCGGCACCGCTCGACGTGACCAGCGCCGCCTCGTGGCGCGACTTCCTCGCGGCGACGGCGGAGGTCGGGCCGATCGACGTGCTGGTGAACAACGCCGGGATCATGCCGCTCGGCTCGGTGCTCAAGGAGCCCGACGAGGTCGCCCGCGCGATCATCGACGTCAACGTGCACGGCATCATCAACGGCACCAAGGCGATCGCCCCCGGCATGGTCGACCGAGGTCGGGGACACATCGTGAACGTCGCCTCGGCGGTGGGACGGATCGCCGTCGCGGACGGTGCGACCTACTCCGCCTCCAAGTTCGCGGCCGTCGGCTTCAGCGAGGCCACCCGGGCCGAGCTCAAGCCCTACGGCATCGACGTCAGCGTCGTGCTGCCGACCATCGTGCGCACCGAGCTCGCCGCCGGCGTCGGGGCTGCGCGGGGCGTCAAGCCGGTCACCGCCGAGGACGTCGCCGAGGTGATCGCCTCCGCGATCCGCCGACCGCGGGCCGAGCTCTGGGTCCCCCAATGGGTGCAGGCGATGACCCGGACGACCAGCCTGTTCCCGCGGTCGCTGCAGGAGGCGATCGCCAGGGCGTTCAAGGCCGACCAGGTGCTCGCGAGCGCCGACCACGCGGCCCGGGCGGAGTACGAGGCCAAGGTGCGTCCGCCCGCGAGCTGAGTGGCGGACGTGGCCGGTCGTCGACCGCCGTTAGGATCGTCGAACGTGAGGACCCTCGTCATCGGCGCCGGTGGGCGCGAGCACGCTCTGGCCCTGGCGCTCGCCCGGGATCCGTCGGTCTCCGAGGTGCACGCGGCGCCGGGCAACCCGGGCATCGGCGCCTTCGCGACGCTGCACGAGGTGGACCAGCTCGACGGCACGGCGGTCGCGGATCTCGCCGCCGCCATCGATGCCGACCTCGTGGTGATCGGGCCCGAAGGGCCCCTGGTCGCCGGGGTGGCGGATGCGGTGCGAGAGCGCGGGATCAGCTGCTTCGGCCCGTCGCGTGCGGCCGCCGAGCTCGAGGGGTCCAAGGCCTTCGCGAAGGAGGTGATGGCCTCGGCCGGCGTACCGACCGCGATGGCGCACGTGTGCACGACGCCCGAGCAGGTGGAGTCCGCGCTGGACGCCTTCGGCCCGCCGTACGTCGTGAAGGACGACGGCCTCGCTGCCGGCAAGGGGGTGGTCGTGACCGACGACCGCGCCGTGGCCGTCGCGCACGCCGCCCGGTGTGACCGGCTGGTCATCGAGGAGTTCCTCGACGGACCGGAGGTCTCGCTGTTCGCGATCACCGACGGGTCCACGGTCTATCCGCTGCAGCCGGCGCAGGACTTCAAGCGGATCTTCGACGGGGACGCGGGTCCCAACACCGGCGGCATGGGCGCCTACACGCCGCTTCCCTGGGCGCCGGAGGGGTTGGTGGTCGAGGTGCTCGAGCGGGTGCTGCAACCCACCGTGGAGGAGATGGCGCGTCGGGGCGCCCCGTTCGCCGGGCTGCTCTACGCGGGTCTGGCGCTGACCGCGCGGGGCACCCGCGTCGTGGAGTTCAACGCCCGCTTCGGTGACCCGGAGACGCAGGCGCTGATGGCGCTGCTCGACTCGCCGCTGGGCCTGTTGCTCAAGGCGGCCGCGGACGGCAACCTGCACGAGGTCGCGCCGCCCCGGTGGAGGGCCGGTGCCGCCGTGGCCGTCGTGATGGCGAGTGCGGGGTACCCCGAGAGCTCCAGTGCCGGTGACGTGATCGTCGGCACCGAGACCCTCGCCGAGGAGACCGACGTCGACGTCGTCCATGCCGGCACCGCGGACCGCGACGGTGCGCTGGTCACTGCCGGCGGCCGGGTCCTGGCCGTCACTGCTTTCGGCACCGACATCGCCGACGCGCGGGCCAAGGCCTACGAGGGCGTGTCCTCGATCAGCTTCGCCGGCGCCCAGTGGCGCACCGACATAGCGAGAGGCATCTGATGAGCGTCCCCAACATCTTGGCGACCCGGTACGCCGGCGCAGACCTGGCTCGGATCTGGTCCCCGGAGCACAAGATCGTGCTGGAGCGCAGGCTCTGGATCGCCGTGCTCCGCGCGCAGCGCGATCTCGGTGTCGCCGTACCCGACGGGGTGATCGCGGACTACGAGGCCGTCGTGGACACCGTCGACCTCGCCAGCATCGCGCAGCGGGAGCGGGTCACCCGCCACGACGTGAAGGCGCGGATCGAGGAGTTCTGCGCCCTCGCCGGGCACGAGCACATCCACAAGGGCATGACGTCTCGCGACCTGACCGAGAACGTCGAGCAGCTGCAGATCCGCGCCTCGCTGGTGCTGGTCCGTGGACGCATGGTCGCGGCTCTCGCCCGGCTGGGACGCCTGGCGGGCGAGCACGAGTCGCTCGTGATGACCGGCCGCTCGCACAATGTCGCGGCCCAGGCCACCACCCTCGGCAAGCGTTTCGCGACGGTTGCCGACGAGCTCCTCATTGCCCTCGACCGCGTCGAGGACCTCCTCGCCCGCTACCCGCTACGGGGGATCAAGGGTCCGATGGGTACCGCCCAGGACATGCTCGACCTGCTCGAGGGGTCCCCCGCACGGCTGGCCGACCTCGAACAGCGCGTCGCCGAACACCTCGGGTTCGAGCGCGTGCTGACCAGCGTCGGCCAGGTCTACCCGCGGTCGCTGGACTTCGACGTGGTCTCGGCGCTGGTCCAAGCCGTCGCGGCGCCCTCCAACCTGGCCACGACCGTCCGGTTGATGGCCGGGATCGAGCTGGTCACCGAGGGGTTCCAGGAGGGCCAGGTCGGTTCCTCGGCGATGCCGCACAAGATGAACACCCGCTCGTGCGAGCGCGTCAACGGGCTGGCGGTCGTGCTGCGCGGCCAGCTGTCCATGGTCGGGGAACTCGCCGGAGACCAGTGGAACGAGGGCGACGTCTCCTGCTCGGTCGTTCGTCGGGTGGCGCTGCCCGACGCGTTCTTCGCGGCCGACGGGTTGTTCCAGACCTTCTTGACGGTGCTCGACGAGTTCGGGGTGTTCCCGGCCGTCGTACAGCGCGAGCTCGACCGCTACCTGCCCTTCCTGACCACCACCAAGGTGCTGATGGCCGCGGTGCGCAACGGCGTGGGCCGCGAGGCTGCCCATGAGGCCATCAAGGAGCACGCGATCGCCGTCGCGCTCGAAATGCGTCAGGGACTGCGGACCAACGACCTCTTCGAGCGGCTGTCCTCGGACCCACGGCTCGGTCTGACCCGCCCGCAGATCGACGCCCTGGTAGCCGATCCGATCGAGTTCACCGGTGCGGCCCGGGACCAGGTCGCTGCCGTCGTACGCCGCATCGAGGCCGCCCTGGACAGCGATCCGGAGGCCGCGCGCTACGTCCCCGGCGCGATCCTCTGACAACGATCGGGGCGGATCGGCGTCCGCTATGCCCGGATTCGGTAGGTATGACCCGGTATGTGTACAAAGTGACCCAATCGGACTACCCTTCAGTCAGACATCGGGCCGGCGGGGCCTGATCGAGGGAGGTACAGCATGAAGATCAACCGAAGCGTCCGTGCCGTGGTGCTGGCAGTGACCGTCGTTCTCGCGGTGGGTTCGATCTCGGCGGCCGGCGGAGCCGCCAGCGCGAAGCCCTCGGAGAAGCACGCCATCTTGAAGGCCATTCTCTGACCAAGCTCAACCTGTGGGGTGTGCCGTCGCGAGCCGGCACACCCCACAGGCGCGCTCGGCGGCGTTTGTAGGGTGTTCCTCGTGCACAACATCCCCCGACCTCGACAGATCGAGGGTGCGACCCACCTCCACTCCGGCAAGGTCCGCGATCTCTATCGGCTGGGGGACGGTCACCTGCTGATGGTGGCCAGCGACCGGATCTCCGCCTATGACTACGTGCTGGACACCACCATCCCCGACAAGGGCGAGATCCTCACCCGGATGTCCCTGTGGTGGTTCGACCAGCTCGCCGACATCGTGCCCAACCACGTCGTGTCCACCGAGGTGCCCGAGCAGGTGCGGGGACGGGCGGTCGTGTGCGAGGAACTCGCGATGTATCCCGTCGAGTGCGTCGCCCGTGGCTACCTCACCGGCTCGGGGCTGAGCGACTACCACTCGACCGGCGCTGTGTGCGGCATCGCCCTGCCCAAGGGACTTGTCGACGCGAGTCGACTGCCGAAGCCGATCTTCACTCCTGCCAGCAAGGCCGCGCTGGGAGATCACGACGAGAACGTGACCTACGACGCGGTCGTCGGCGACATCGGGGAGGCAGCGGCCGAGGAGCTGCGGGCCCTCACCTTGCAGATCTATGCCCGTGCGGAGGCGATCGCCCGCGAGCGCGGGATCATCCTGGCCGACACCAAGCTGGAGTTCGGCTCACGTCTGGAGTCGGGGGCCAACGGTGCCACCGTGCTGGCGGACGAGGTGCTGACGCCGGACTCCAGCCGGTTCTGGCCCGCGGCCGCCTGGGAGCCGGGACGCACCCAGGCCTCCTACGACAAGCAGATCGTGCGGAACTGGCTGACCGAGGAGAGCGGCTGGGACCGCACCTCGGGGGAGCGCCCGCCCGCTCTCCCGCCGGAGGTCGTCGAGCGCACCCGCTCGCGCTACGTCGAGGCCTACGAGCTGCTCAGCGGGGAGCGGTTCTGATGGCGGGTGTCCAGGCCGGGCCGACGATGCTGGGCGGCGAGGTGGGCTTCGACGTGCCGGTCGACGTGGCCTTCCGCTACCTGGCGGATCCACGCAACCGGCCCGAGTGGCAGTCCTCCCTGCGCCGGGTCGAGGTGCTCGACGACGGCGAGCCCCGAGTCGGCACGAGGTGGCTCGACCACACCTCGGTCGGCCTCACCCCGGCCATGACGATCACTGCTCTGGTACCCGACGAGCTGTGGTGGGAGGACGGCGTCTGGCGTGGGATCCGGGCGGTGCTGCAACTCCACTTCGCCCCTCGCGACGGCGGCTGCCGGGTGGAGTTCTGCTTCGCGGTGGTGGGGCGCGGGGTGCTGCGACCACTCGGCTGGGTGGCCACGGGAGCAGGCGTCCTCGCGGTGCGCTCCGACCTGCGGCGGGCCAACCGCAAACTCGTGGAGGGGAACTGACGTGGGACGCATCGTGGTGCTCGTACTCGCCGTCCTCATGGTCGTCGCCGGCGCGATCTGGACCTTCCAGGGCCTCGGCTACCTCGAGGGCAGCCCGATGACGGGTGTGGAGTTCTGGGCCCTCGTCGGCCCGCTCGTGGCCGGGCTCGGGCTGGCGCTCGCCATCGTCGCCCTGCGCCGCCGTCCCTGACCGGCGAGTCCGAGGCTCGGGAATCGGCCACCGCTGCGCAGCGTCCACACAGGTCCTGCACACGCTGCGCCCAACGCCGCTCGGCACCGTAGGCGGTGCCCGGCGCAAAGTCGGGTGTCCCCGACAGTGGAGGAACCCATACAGGAGAACAGCTCACCAGTCCACGACGACGTCCCGCGTAGCACCCGTAAGCGACGGTCATCATCACCACGGCCGTCGGTGCTGCGGGGTTGCTGCTCGGAGGCATCCTGGCGGCACGTGCCTCGGCCTCGCGAGTGGCAGCGCCGCGACGACGTACGGCGCGCGCGGCCCGACGGGTCAGGGCAACGGCAACCAGGACCCGTCCAAGCCGATGCGCAGCGACGAGAAGCTGCTGACCGGCACCACCCGCGACAAGGTGCTCGCGGCGGTCACCGAGGGCCTACCCGTCCGCCACCGTCCAGCGCGTCGAGACCGACTCCGACGGGGTCTACGAGGCGCACGTGCTCAACGACGGCCAGCCGTTGATCGTCCAGGTCGGCAAGGACTACACCGTCACCGGCACCCAGCAGGGCCGGGGCGGGCCGAAAGCCCAAGGCTGAGCGCAGGGCCGGCCCGCGGTCGGGCGGCCCCGTCGCTAGACTCGGGGCTGCCCGCTTCCCGATCCTGAGAGGGGCTTCCCGTGGCCCGTGTCGTCGTCGACGTGATGCCCAAGGCCGAGATCCTCGACCCGCAGGGCAAGGCCGTCCAGGGCGCGCTGCCCAGGCTCGGCTTCCAGGGTGTCCGTGAGGTGCGGCAGGGCAAGCGGTTCGAGCTCGAGCTCGAGGGTGAGGCCACCGACGAGCGGCTGGCCGAGGTGCACCAGATGGCCGAGACGCTGCTGTCGAACCCGGTGATCGAGGACTTCACCGTTCGAGTGGTGTCGTGAAGGTCGGGGTCGTCACCTTCCCCGGTTCGCTCGACGACGTTGATGCCGTCCGCGCCGTCCGCCTGGGGGGCGCGGAGGCCGTGCAGCTGTGGCACGGCGACCACGACCTCCGTGGGGTCGACGCCGTGGTTCTGCCCGGCGGGTTCTCCTACGGCGACTATCTCCGCTGCGGTGCCATCGCCCGCTTCGCCCCGGTGATGACCGAGGTCGTGGAGGCGGCCAGGGCAGGGATGCCGGTGCTGGGCATCTGCAACGGCTTCCAGATCCTGTGCGAGTCGCACCTGTTGCCGGGCGCACTCATCCGCAACGACCACCGCAAGTTCGGCTGCCTGGACCAGACCGTGCGGATCGAGAGCAACGCCACCGCCTGGACCAGCGACTACGACGCGGGCCAGGAGTTGACGATCGTGTTGAAGAACGGCGAGGGCTCCTACGTCGCCGACCAGCGCACCCTCGACATGCTGGAGGCCGAGGGCCGCGTCGTCGCGCGCTATGTCGGCAACCCCAATGGCTCGCAGCGAGCCATCGCCGGTGTCGCGAACGAGGCCGGGAACGTCGTCGGGCTGATGCCCCACCCGGAGCACGCCGTGGAGGACCTGTGCGGTCCGGGCACCGACGGGCTCGGCTTCTTCACCAGCGTCGTCGCCGCCCTACAGCGCGCCTGAGGGCTCAGCGTCGGCCAGCGGCCAGGGCACTCCAGGTCTGGGAGGCCACGACGCCGCTCGCCCGGACGTGGACGTGCCGCTGGTAGGTCCGCACGGCCCCACGGGTGCGCGTGTTGTAGCGACCGTGGATCGGGATGCCGAGACCGGTCGCGGCGTTCATGGCCCGCTGCACCTGCGTCACCTCGGCGCCACGGGAGCCCAGCTTGAGCACGGTGCCGCTGTTGCCCGCCGTCAGCAGGCTGACCCAGTCGCGGCGGGTGAAGTAGCTGCGGACCGGGTGTCCGACCCGCTTCTGGAAGGAGCGGGACCCCGATAGCGTCTGGGCGTTCCAGCTCCCGGTCACCTCGTAGGGGTAGAGCCGCTGCTGCTTGAGCAGGCACTGCAGGGGGACAACGAGGTCGGCGCGACGTGACGCGCTGGTGGTGCGGTAGCTCGCCTTGTTGATCGTGCCGGTGGTGCAGCGGGCATCGGCCATGGAACTGCCGGTGTAGCGCGGGGTCGAGGCGGTCGGGGGCGTCGGGGCCGGCCCGGAGGGGGTGGAGCCGGGAGTGGTGGAGCCGGGCAGTGACGGCGTACGCAAGTCCAGGTAGTTGCGGTCGATGTTGATGGTCACGCCACCCCAGGTCTCGTTGTGCCCGCCCTGGTACTGGTGGGCGCGCCGGTAGGGCAGCCAGCCGTCGCTGCGGATGTAGGTCGAGGAGGTGTTCGCCTTGCCGTTCCAGTCCGCGATCCAGATCTGGTCGGGCAGATGGATCGGGTTGCCCGCGGTCACCCGGGCGTCGTCGAGCATCCGGATGCCCGAGGCGGCGCTGGAGTAGAAGCCCGAGGCGTAGCCGTAGGCGTGCAGGCTGTCGGTCCAGGCGTGCAGGAACCACTTGGCCGACCAGGTGCAGGCGGCGCTCTTGCGGGTGTCGAAGGCCTCGAGGTCGTAGAAGAGCGTGCTCCCGGGGACGATGCCGAGCGCGCGCGCCGCGTTGACCGCCCGGGCTGCCTCGGTGGCGCCCTGGGAGCGAGCGGCGGCGTAGGTGTTGGTCGTGCTGGCACTGATCTTGGGGTCGATGCTGGCGCCGTAGCGCGGGTAGCGGGTCGAGCACGCGGCCTGCGGCCCGAGGGTGATCGGCATCAGGTGCCAGCCGGCGGCGAGCTGGTTCTGGACCCACGTGGCGGTCAGGTTCTTCTGGGCGCGGCAGGCGCGGGAGTTGCCCGAGATGTAGATCCCCGCAGCCCGGAAGGGCGACTTCGCGATCCAGGTGCTCATCGCCGCCTGGCTGGGCGCGTTGCACTGGTCGAAGCCGAGCCCCCTGAAGTTGCCGGGGGTGACCGGGTTCGCGGCCTGCGCCGGCGGGGTGATCAGGGTGACCCCGACGGTGGCCGTCACCGCCGCCACCAGTAGGGACCGGGCGCCGCGGAACGAGGAACCGAAAGGCATCGCAAAATCTCCAAAAATGTCGGGAAACTGCGCAACCCTAACCCCAAGATTCACACCAGTAACAACGGAATCGGTGAATTACAATTGTGTAATTCAATGCGCATTCCGGGATGCCGAAGCCGGCCGGTGCCTGTTCCCGGGTGCCGGGCGAGCGGGACGGGCGGACCGCAAGTAGGTTTGACCCGTGTCTGACCCCCGCCTCGACACCGTCGCCCACGCCACCACCGACCCCCACCGCGAGCAGCCGTGGGCCGAGCTCGGTCTCAAGGCCGACGAGTACGCCCGGATCCGCGAGATCCTCGGCCGTCGGCCGACGAGCTCGGAGCTGGCGATGTACTCGGTGATGTGGAGCGAGCACTGCTCCTACAAGTCGAGCAAGGTGCACCTCAAGCAGTTCTCCGAGATCCCTCAGGAGACCCGGGTCGGCAAGATGCTCGCGGGCATCGGTGAGAACGCGGGCGTCATCGACATCGGCCAGGGCTATGCCGTCACCTTCAAGGTCGAGAGCCACAACCATCCCTCCTACGTCGAGCCCTATCAGGGCGCGGCGACGGGGGTCGGCGGCATCGTTCGCGACATCCTCGCGATGGGTGCCCGGCCGGTCGCGGTGATGGATCCCCTCCGGTTCGGCCCTCTGGACGCCGTCGACACCCAGCGAGTACTGCCTGGGATCGTCGCGGGCGTGGGTGGCTACGGCAACTGCCTGGGACTGCCGAACATCGGCGGAGAGGTGGTCTTCGACGCGACGTACGCCGGCAACCCGCTGGTCAACGCGCTGTGCGTGGGCGTGCTGCGCCACGAGGACCTGCACCTCGCCAAGGCGAGCGGCGCCGGCAACCAGGTGATCCTCTACGGCGCCAGGACTGGAGGCGACGGCATCGGCGGGGTCAGCGTGCTCGCCAGTGAGACGTTCGAGTCGACCGGTCCGGCCAAGCGCCCCAGCGTCCAGGTGGGCGACCCGTTCATGGAGAAGCTGCTCATCGAGTGCACCCTCGAGCTGTTCGCGGCCGGCGTGGTCGCCGGAATCCAGGACCTCGGCGGGGCCGGGCTCTCGTGTGCCACCAGTGAACTCGCGAGCGCCGGGGACGGCGGGATGCAGGTCGAGCTCGACCGGGTGCCGCTGCGGGACTCCTCGCTGGCTCCCGAGGAGATCTTGATGAGCGAGTCCCAGGAACGGATGATGGCCGTCGTCGAGCCCGGGGACGTGACGAGGTTCCTGGCCATCTGCGAGAAGTGGGACGTCGACGCCACGGTGATCGGTGAGGTCACCGCCGGCGACCGGCTGCAGATCGACTGGCACGGCGAGCAGGTCGTCGACGTGCCCCCCCGGTCCGTGGCGCACGACGGGCCGACCTACCACCGCCCGTTCGCGCGGCCCGACTCCCAGGGCGACCTGCAGGCCGACGCCGCCGAGTCGCTGGCGCGACCCGGCACCGGTGCCGAGCTCCGCGACACCCTGCTGCGACTCGTCGCCAGCCCGAACCTGTGCGACAAGTCGTGGATCACCGACCAGTACGACCGCTACGTCCAGGGCAACACCGTGCTGGCGCAGCCGAGTGACAGCGGGATGGTGCGGGTCGACGACGAGACGCACCTCGGCGTGGCCGTCTCGACCGACTGCAACGGCCGCTTCGCCCGGCTCGACCCGTACGCCGGTGCGCAGCTCGCGCTCGCCGAGTCCTACCGCAACGTCTCCACGGGCGGGGCCACCCCGATGGCGATCAGCGACTGCCTGAACTTCGGCTCGCCGGAGGACCCCGAGGTGATGTGGCAGTTCGCAGAGGCCTGCCGCGGCCTCAAGGACGCCTGTGTCGAGCTCGGCATCCCGGTGACGGGCGGCAACGTCAGCCTCTACAACCAGACCGGCGAGACGGCGATCCTGCCGACCCCGGTCGTGGCCGTGCTCGGCATCATCGAGGACGTCCGTGCCCGCACCCCCACGGGCTTCGAGTCCGCCGGCCACCGCATCCTGCTCCTCGGCGAGACCCGCGAGGAGCTGTCCGGCTCGGAGTGGGCCCACGTGGTCCACGACCACCTCGGGGGGATCCCGCCGCAGGTCGACCTGGCCCGGGAACGCGCGCTGAGCGAGCTGCTGGTCGAGGGGGTCGGGCTGCTCTCCTCGGCCCACGACCTCTCCGACGGCGGCCTGGCCCAGACCCTGACCGAGTCGTGCCTGCGCCACGGCGTGGGTGCCCGCGTCGAGCTCGAGGGGGACGCGTTCGTCGCCCTGTTCAGCGAGTCCGCCGCTCGGGTGGTGGTCACCGTCGAACCCCAGGACGAGCAGCGCCTCCGCGCGCTCGCCGGGCACCACGGCGTACCGGTGGCCGCCCTCGGTGAGACCGGCGGCGATGTCCTGGCCGTCGCCGGGCAGTTCGAGGTGCCGGTCGTCGAGCTGCGGGCCGCCTGGACCGCCACGCTGCCCGCCGCCTTCGCCTGACCGGTCCTGAGTGCGGGGTTGCCCGCCAGTCACGCCCACGGGTGTGTGGAAGGACTACAAACGGGGCACAAGTGTGGGCGACCGGGCCAGTGTCAGGTGCCGCTGCGCTCGGTAACGTCGGGGGTCGCACCAGTGACCTGCGTCACACGCCGATCTTGGGAGCAATGGATGGGGACTCGCGCGGACGATGCGCATCAGGTTGATGCGCCCGCCGCGGGCGGAGGGACACCACTGCTCGAGGTGAAGGATCTCGACGTCACCTACGGGGGCGTTCGAGCACTGCGGGGTGTCGGCCTCCGGGTGGACGAGGGCAGCGTAGTTGCCGTCCTGGGCAGCAACGGCGCGGGCAAGACGACGCTGCTGCGCACGCTGTCGAGCACCCTGCGGCTGCACCGGGGGCGGGTCGAGTCCGGCGAGGTGCGCTTCCGCGGCCGCAGCCTGAAGGGCGCCGACCCGGCCACGTGTGTGGCGTCGGGGATCGTGCAGGTCCCCGAAGGGCGCCGGATCTTCAGCCGGCTGACCGTCGAGGAGAACCTCCGCGCCGGGGGTCTGGCCAGCAAGGACCGGGCCGGCGTCGCCGCGGCCCAGGAGCGGGTCAACGAGCTCTTCCCGGTACTCGCGGAGCGCCGTCACCAGCGTGCCGGTTTGCTCTCCGGTGGTGAGCAGCAGATGCTCGCGATCGGCCGCGGCCTGATGTCGCAGCCGACGCTGCTGCTCCTCGACGAGCCCTCGCTGGGCCTCGCGCCCCGGATCATCGGGCAGATCGGCGAGGTCGTTCGCGAGATCCACCGCCAGGGCATCTCGGTGCTCCTCGTCGAGCAGAACGCGACCATGGCGCTCGACGTCGCCGACCACGCCTTCGTCCTCGACGTCGGCTCGGTCTCGCTGTCCGGCGCCGCGGACGACCTAGCCCGTAGCGGCGAGGTGCAGCGCCTCTACCTCGGGCACGACGACACCGAGCGGGACGGTGTGGTCGACACCGCAGCCCGCCGTACGGCGACCCCCAAGTCCCTCTCGAGGTGGCACGGATGAGCACGGCACCGGTCGAGCACCCGCACGGTCAGGCAGACGACGAAACCGAGATCCCGACGCTCACGGTCCGCGGAGTCACGGTGAGGTTCGGGGCGCTGAACGCTCTCAAGGACGTCTCCTTCACCGTTCAGCCCGGCACGGTCCATGCCGTCATCGGACCCAACGGCGCAGGCAAGTCGACCATGTTCAACGTGCTCTCGGGCGTCTACCGCGCCTCGGCCGGGGAGGTCACGTTCGGCGACGCGGTCCTGACCGACATGCGCCCACACCAGATCGCCCGGCTCCGGGTCGCGCGCGCCTTCCAGAACATCGCCCTCTCCGGTGGACAGACCGTCTCGGAGAACCTCATGCTCGGTCGTCACTCGCTGACCCACGCCGGGTTCCTCAGCTCGGGGCTCAGGCTGCCCGCTGCGACGCGGGAGGGCAGGATCCACGGCGAGCGGGTCCGCGAGATCGCCGACTTCATGGACATCGGCGACAAGCTGCACACCCCCGTCGGCGTGCTTCCGTACGGCGACCAGAAGCGCGTCGAGGTCGCCCGGGCGCTGTGCACCGAGCCGCGCCTGCTCCTGCTCGACGAGCCAGTCGCCGGCATGAACGCCGAGGAGACCGACCGGATGGCGGCGGCCGTCCTCGAGATCCGCTCCGCCCTCGGGATCTCGATCGTCCTGGTCGAGCACGACATGGGGATGGTGATGGGCGTCGCCGACCGGGTCACCGTCCTCGACTTCGGCCGGCGCATCGCCGACGGAACGCCCGCGGAGGTGCAGCAGGACCCCGAGGTGATCCGGGCGTACCTGGGCTCCGGCGACGAGGTAGAGCCCGCGGCGGCCCATCAGGAGGAGAGCCCGTCATGACCCAGTTCCTGTCCCTGCTGATCAACGGGGTGAGCCTCGGCGCGGTCTACGCGCTGATCGCGCTCGGCTTCGTGATCATCTTCAAGGCCAGCGAGGTGGTCAGCTTCATGCACGGCTCGCTGATCCTCCTCGGAGCGTTCCTCGTCGCCCGCTACCAGCAGGAGATCGGCTTCTGGCCGGCAGCTCTCCTCGGCCTCGCCGGCACCGTGCTCGCCGCGCTGCTCACCGAGCGGCTGCTGATCCGGCGCCTCCGCGGCGCGCCGGTGATCAGCCTGGCGATCCTCACGATCGGCGTCGACATCATCTTGCTGACCGAGCTCACCCGGCGGATCGGCTCCGACATCCTCAACGTGGGTGCGCCCTGGGGTGGCCGCACGCTACAGCTGGGCGGCGTCGGCATCACCACCAACCGCGCGTTGGCCGTGCTCGTCGCCGTGGTCCTGATGGGGCTGTTCTTCGCGGCCTTCAAGTTCAGTGGCTGGGGCGTCGCGATGCGTGCCGCCGCCGAGGACACCGAGGCCGCCGCCCTGATGGGGATCCGGCTCGGGCGGGTTTCGATGATCGCGTGGGTCGTGGCCGGCGTTCTCGCGGCCGTCGCCGGGCTCTTCCTCACCGGTGCGCCGACCCCGGGCGTCACGCCCGGCGTCGCGGCCGTCGCGCTGCGCGCCTTCCCCGCCGCGATCCTCGGTGGGCTCGACTCCACCGGCGGCGCCGTCGTCGGCGGGCTCGTGGTCGGCCTCGCGGAGTCGTTCGCCGCCGGCTACCAGGACCAGATCGCCTTCATGGGCCGTGGCTTCGGCGAGGTCGTCCCCTACGTCGTGATGGTGCTCGTCCTCCTGGTCCGTCCCTCGGGACTCTTCGGCACCCGGGAGCTGACCCGTGTCTGAGACCATGACCGCTTCCGCGACCCCCCCGGAGTCGACGACGACTCCCGCGTCCCCCGGGCGCACCGGCGCTGCGGCCCGCATCGTCAAGGTCGTCGTGATCGTGGCGCTCCTCGTCGTGCTCCTGGTGCTGCCGCTGTTCATCGACGAGTTCTGGCTGCGCACCGGCTTCGCCGTCGCCGGCGCGATGATCGGCGCCGTCGGCCTCAACCTCCTCGTCGGCACCACGGGGCAACTCTCGTTGGCGCACGCGTTCTTCCTGGCCGTCGGCGCGATCACCTACGTCTACGCTGCGGGCGAGCCAGGCGGAACGGCCACCAAGGTCTCCGGACTCGGTCTGCCGCCGCTGCTCGCGATGGTGATGGGCGTGCTCGCAGCCGGCCTCTGCGGGCTGATCTTCAGCCCGATCGCTGCCCGCCTACGTGGCATCTACCTCGGTGTCGCCTCGCTCGGCCTGGTGTTCATCGGCCAGCACGTGCTGAACACCTGGAAGTCGGTCACCGGCGGCTTCAACGGCCGGACCACCCCGGAGTTCTCCGCGTTCGGCTTCCACTTCGGCTCCGACCGCCCCGAGCTGGTCATCCTGGACGTGCCGTTCGGTGCGGCCGAGCGGCTCTGGTACCTCGGCATCGTCCTCGTCGTGATCGCCGTCTGGTTCGCCCGCAACCTCGTCCGCAGCCGGCCAGGGCGGGCCCTGCAGACGTTGCGCGACAACGAGGTCGCGGCCGCGGTGATGGGCGTCAACGTCCAGGGCTACAAGGCCCGCATCTTCCTGGTCTCCTCGATGTACGGCGGCCTCTCCGGCGTGATCTACGCGTTGTCCATCGGCGCGGTGGCTCCCGAGAGCTTCTCGCTGGTGCTCTCGGTGCAGTTCCTGGCGATGATCGTGCTCGGGGGCCTGGGCTCGGTGTGGGGCGCCATCACGGGGGCAGCCTTCGTCAGCGCCCTGCCGCTCGTCTTCCAGCAGTACGCCGGCGCGCTGCCCCTCGTCTCGGAGCCCGGCTCCCCTGGCGTGGTCGCGAGCCAGGCCGCCGCATTCCTCTACGGCCTCGCTGTGGTGCTCGTCGTGCTCTTCGAGCCCGAGGGGCTCGCCGGTCTTGCGCGCCGGGTGCGCGGCCTGGTGAGCCGAGGCACGTCCCGGGTGAGTTCCGGGCGGCCCACATCTGTTCGTCCACATCGCAGTTCGTCAACCTCGGAGGAGTTCCACCCATGAAATCCATCAAGAATCCGCTCATCGTGGCTCCGGTCGTGCTCGCCGTGAGCCTGGTCGCTGCCTGCGGCACCAAGGGTGGCGGCGGTGAGACGACCAGCAGCGGTGGCGTGAAGACCGGTCGCGGCGTCAGCGGCACCACGATCACCCTCGGTTCGCTCACCGACCTGACCGGCGTCTTCGCCGCGCTGGGCAAGGACATCACCAACTCCCAGGCCCTCTACTGGGCCGACCACAAGGTCTGCGGGAAGTACGACGTCAAGCTCGACGTCAAGGACCACGGCTACGTCGTCCAGCAGGGCGTCTCGCTCTACGGGTCCCTGCGCGACAAGGTGCTCGCGATCGAGCAGACCATCGGCTCGCCGATCAACACCGCGCTGGCTCCGCAGATCGAGAAGGACAAGATGGTCAACATCCCGGCCGCCTGGGCCGCGTCGTTGACCGAGAACCCCGAGAACGCCGTGGTCGGCGCGACCTACGAGATCGAGATGATCAACGTCCTCGACTACCTCCTCGAGCAGAAGCAGCTCAAGGAGGGCGACAAGATCGGCCACATCTACTTCGAGGGCGAGTACGGCGAGGGGGGTCTCCACGGCTCGCAGTACTTCGCCAAGAAGCACGGGATGAGCGTCGTCGAGGCGCAGATCAAGTCGACCGACAGCGACATGACCGCCCAGATCACCAAGCTCAAGGCGGCGGGGGTCAGTGCGATCGCCCTGACCGTGGCTCCCGGGCAGACCGCATCGGCCGCCTCGGTCGCCGCGTCGCAGGGGCTCGACGTGCCGATCGTGGGCAACAACCCGGTCTTCGCTCCGGCGCTGCTCGCCGGCCCGGCCGGCCCAGCGCTGGAGAAGAACCTCGTGGTGGCCTCGCCGATCTCGCCGTTCGACAAGAACGCCGACCTGCTCAAGGCCTACCAGGCTAAGTACCCCGGAAACCCCACGCTCGGCGTGGTCTTCGGGGCCGCCGCGGCGACGGTGATGAACAAGATCCTCGACAAGGCCTGCGAGGACGGCGACCTGACCCCCGAGGGCGTCAGCAAGGCCAAGGCGGAGATCGGTGAGGTCGACACCGGCGGTCTCGCGGTCCCGGTCACGTTCGAGACCGGCAAGTCCCCGAGCCTGAAGAGCTACATCTTCAAGGCCGCCAACGTCCCGGGTGGCGCCAAGTCCGTGAGCGACCTCTACGAGGGTCCCGACGCGGCGGGCTTCACCCCCGGCGGCTGATCCACTCTCGGTGACCGGCAGGACCCCGGCTCTCGGGCCGGGGTCCCTGCTGCGTCCCGGCCGGGCCAGGCGAGGGTAGGTTCGCGCTCCATGACGTCCCTTCCCGGTTGGGCCGACGCCTTGCTCGGCGTCCTCGGCGGACTCCTCCTGGTCTGGCTGGCAGCGATCGCGGCCTTCTACGTCGCGGGCCGCCGCTCGGGCGAGCCGTCCCGGCTGCGCGACGCGCTGCGTCTCCTGCCGGACGTGCTCCGGCTGCTGCGCTCCCTCGCGTCCGACCCCGCCCTGCCGCGAGGCATCCGCTGGCGGCTGGGCCTGCTCCTCGGCTACCTGGTGCTGCCGATCGACCTGGTGCCGGACTTCATCCCCGTCGCGGGTTACGCCGACGACGTGCTGCTCGTCGCGTGGGTGCTGCGATCGGTCGTCAGGGCCGCGGGGCCCGAAGCCCTGGACCGGCACTGGCCCGGCTCCCCCGACGGGCTGGTCGTCGTCCGCCGACTGGCCGGGCTGCGGGCTTGACGGCGTTTGCGACAGTGGCCTGATGGCGAGCATGAGCATCCCGACGTACACCCTGAACGACGGCACCACCCTGCCGGTCGTCGGCTTCGGCACGTACCCGCTCCGGGGGGCGGAGGGCGTGGCGGCGATCCTGAGCGCGCTCGAGGCCGGATACCGGCTGCTCGACACGGCGGTGAACTACGACAACGAGACCGACGTCGGCGAGGCGCTGCGGCGCTCCGGCCTGCCGCGCGAGCAGGTGCAGGTCACCAGCAAGGTGCCGGGTCGACACCACGGCTACGACGATGCCGTCGCCTCGGTGCACGGGTCGCTGGAACGTCTGGGTCTGGAGTACCTCGACCTGCAGCTCATCCACTGGCCCAACCCCCAGGCCGACAAGTACGTCGAGGCGTGGCAGGCGCTGGTCGCGCTCCGGGAGCAGGGTCTGGTGCGCTCCGTGGGCGTCTCGAACTTCACCGAGGCCCACCTCGAGCGCATCATCGGGGCCACCGGGGTCACCCCGGTGGTGAACCAGGTCGAGCTGCATCCCCGGTTCGCCCAGGAGGGGCTGCGCCGGGCCCATCACCGGCTCGGCATCCGCACCGAGGCCTGGAGCCCGATGGGCAAGCGCCGGGCACCCCTGGAGGAGCCGGCCGTCACCCAGGCAGCCGAACGCCTGGGGGTGACACCCGGACAGGTGATCTTGAGGTGGCACGTGCAGCTGGGAACGCTGCCGATCCCGAAGTCGAGCAGCCCCGAGCGGCAGCGCCAGAACCTCGATCTGTTCGGCTTCGAGCTGACCGACGACGAGGTCGCGATCATCTCGGCCCTCTCCGAACCCGAGGGCCGGCTGTTCGGCGGCGATCCGGAGACTCACGAAGAGATGTGACGCCGCCACCACCACCACCAGCAGGGCCACCGCGACCGCGGTCGAATCGCAGTAGGGTCGTTGGCACCGGTCACCCGGTTGCAATCTGGGTCGCAGCTGGGAGGCGCACGTGTCACACAGGGCAGGCGAGCAGGCTCAAGACGTGCAGCTGCTGACGACCTACCGCTACCTGCGGATGGCTCTGGTCACCGTCCTGGCACTCCTCGCCTTCGCGGTGGCGCTGGAGATGTTCTCCTCGGCCGGCCCACCGCTCACGTCGATCTCGGAGTACTACTGGACCCCGGTGCGCTCGGTCTTCGTCGGTGCGATGGTGGCCCTCGGCGTCGGCATGATCGTGATCAAGGCCGACAACGAGCTCGAGGACATCTTCCTCAACGTGGGCGGGGTTCTGGCCCCGATCGTCGCGTTCGTGCCCACGGCCCAGGTCGGCACCTGTGCCACGCCGGCTGGGGGAGGTCCGCCACCGGCGCTGCCGGCCGCGACCGTCGACGCGATCACGAACAACGTCAGTGCCCTGTTGGCCGCGGGCGTTCTCGCCCTGCTGATCTTCCTCGCGCTCGTCCGGTTCGCGCCGGGTACGTCGCCCGGGTCGGCGCCGCTGCCGCGGGGGATCCGGTTGGCGAGGCTGATCGGGACCCTTGTCGTGGTGGCCCTGTTGGTCACGGCCTGGGTCTGGTTCAACCAGGGCCGGGCGTCGTTCGAGTGCCACGCCCACGACGCTGCCGCTGTCTGTCTGTTCGTGTGCATCCTCGCTGTGACGGGCCTCAACGCCGTCTCGAAGTTCCTGGAACGGCGCACGACCGGCGTGTCGAGGCTCCGGGCCGCCCTCAACGGCTACACGATCCTCGCCGTCCTGATGGCGGTGGTCGTCGCGGTCGGTGGGGCGACCTTCTCCGGCTGGGCCTACGCGATCCTCTTCGTCGAGGCGGGGGTGCTCGCGCTGTTCCTGGTGTTCTGGGTGACGCAGAGCGCCGAGCTGTGGAACCGCGGGGTGCGCCACGTGGGTCGGAAGCCGCGCCTGGCGCCCCAGGCACCCGTCGGGTCGTGAGGTCCGGACGTCCGTGGTCGACACCGGCACCGCCAGATAGCGTCTCGACGTGCCCCCACTGCAGCCCCAGGACCCGGATCTCGTGGCCGCCGCGCTCGCGCGCGACCCGCGCACCCGCGCGGATCTGAAGCTGCTCAGCAAGCACTTCCTGGCCCTGCTGGCGCAGCGCGCACCGGGCCGTTCGGTCGAGGTCCGGGTGCCGCCCTTCGCCGCGGCCCAGGTCGTTCCCGGTGTCCGGCACACCCGGGGCACCCCTCCGGCCGTCGTGGAGCTCGACGGCGAGACCTGGGTGGCCCTGGCGACCGGCACGGTGACGTGGGCGGAGGCGCTCGCGGAGGGCCGGGTCCGGGCGTCCGGCGAGCGGGCCGACCTGTCGCCGTACCTGCCCCTCCGCGGGCCCACCGGCACGCCCTAGTCTCGTCGTCATGGACATCGACGACCTGCGCTCCAGGGTCAGCGCCGAGCTGCCGCGGATCCGGCAGGACCTGGAGGACCTCGTCCGGATCGAGTCGGTCAGCGCCGACCCCCAACGTGCCACCGAGGTGCAACGCAGCGCCGAGGCCGTGGCCGAGCTGTTCCGGGCCGAGGGCTTCGAGGACGTCCAGATCGTCAGCGCACGCGAGGACGGCGGGGCGCCGGCGGTGCTCGCCCGCAAGCCCGCCCCGGCCGGGAAGCCGACGGTGCTGCTCTACGCGCACCACGACGTGCAGCCCGAGAACGACCACGCTGCCTGGGACTCCCCGCCGTTCGAGCCGACCGAGCGCAACGGCCGCCTCTACGCCCGGGGCGCCGCCGACGACAAGGCCGGCATCGCGGCCCACCTGGCCGCCGTCCGGGCGCTCGGCGACGACCTCGCCGTGGGCGTGACGATGTTCATCGAGGGGGAGGAGGAGGTCGGGTCCACCTCGTTGCCCGCGCTGCTCCGGAAGCATCACGAGTTCCTGGCCGCCGACGTCATCGTGATCGCCGACTCCGGCAACTGGGACATCGGGGTACCCGCCTTGACCACCAGCCTGCGCGGCCTGGTCCGCGCGGACGTGGGGGTGCGCACGCTGACCCACGCCGTGCACTCGGGCATGTGGGGAGGTCTGGTGCCGGACGCCTTGATGGCGTTGAGCCGCGTGCTGAGCTCGCTTCACGACGACGAGGGCAACGTCGCCGTGGCCGGGCTGCACGTCGGCCGGGCAGCCGACGTGGACTACCCCCGCGAGCGGTTGTTGGCCGAGTCCGGCATCGCGGCCGGGGTCGAGTTCATCGGCTCCGGCTCCTCGGTGGAGCGGCTGTGGAGCAAGCCGTCGTTGACGGTCACCGGGATCGACGCCCCCCAGGTGCAGGGCGCCAGCAACACCCTCGTGGCGGCGGCGCGAGCCAAGGTGTCCCTGCGGATCGCCCCCGGTGACACCACGGAGAACGCAGTCGCCTGTCTGCGCAAGCACGTCGAGGAGCACGTCCCCTGGGGAGCCGAGCTCACCTTCGAGGTGGTCGACACCGGCGAGCCCACCGAGATCGATGCCTCCGGGCCGGCGTACGACGCGGCGCGGAGCGCCTTCGCCGAGGCTTGGGACGGCGTCGAGCCCATCGACATGGGCGTGGGCGGGTCGATCCCGTTCATCGCCGAGTTCCTCAGGAGCTTCCCCCAGGCGAGCGTGCTCGTGACGGGGGTCGAGGATCCCGACACCCGTGCGCACGGCGCCAACGAGGGCCTGCACCTCGCCGAGTTCGAGCGGGTCTGCCTGGCCGAGACCCTCCTCCTGGTCAAGCTCGCGGGCTGAGCAGACCGTGCCGCTCTCCACCGACGCCGTCCTCGACCTGGTCAAGGCGGTCGCGGCCGAGGTGGTCACGCCACGGTTCCGGGCGCTCAGTGACGCCCAGATCCACGAGAAGCGGCCCGGTGACCTGGTCACCGTGGCCGACCACGAGGCGGAGGAGCTGCTCACCAGGGCACTGCTCGACGCCTACCCGGACGCAGTCGTCCTGGGCGAGGAGGCCTTCGCGGGCGACCACGGTCTGCTCGACAGGTTTCGCGAGGCCCGGCACGGCTTCACCGTCGACCCGGTCGACGGCACCAAGAACTTCGTCAACGGCTCCCCCGATCACGCGGTGATGGTGGCCGAGGTCGTCGACGGGGTGACGGTCCGGGGCTGGATCTGGCAGCCCGAGCACGAGGTCGCCTGGGTGGCCGAGCTGGGCGCCGGAGTACGCCGCAACGGAGAACGGATTCGTCGCGATCCGGCCGGCGACCAGCCCCAGGGCGCGACCTCGATCTGGTCTCGGCGTGGCCGCCAGCCCGACGGCCTGCCTCCGCTCATCGGGTCGTGGATCTGCTGCGGGGTCGACTACCCCAGGCTGATCGAGGGGGCGGCCGACTACCTGCTCTACGGCCACACCCAGCCCTGGGACCACCTCCCCGGGACCCTGATGCTCCACGAGGCCGGCGGCGCCTCCAGCCACCGCGACGCGACGCCCTACACCGCCCGCTCCGGCGGCGCCGGCCTGATCGTCGCCGCCGACCCCACCACCCTCGCCACCGCCCGCACCGCCTCCGCCGCCCTCTGGCCCGACCAGCCCCCACCGAACCCCATGTAAATCGGGGTTATGGACGCTTATCAAGGGCTGTTCCGGGCCCGAACCGTCCACAACCCCGCGGTAGATGATCGCCACCCCCGGGATCGCGCGGGTGGCCCCCGCTAGGACACGTACACTCGGCCCCGTGGCCAGCAACGCTCGCCGTCGCGGAGACGGTCGCCTGACGCAGGACCTCGACCCCCAAGACCGCGGACCGCAGGACGCGTGCGGCGTCTTCGGGGTGTGGGCCCCCGGCGAGGACGTCGCGAAGCTGACCTACTTCGGGCTCTACGCGCTCCAGCACCGCGGCCAGGAGTCTGCCGGCATCGCGGTCAGCAACAGCCGCCAGATCCTGGTCTACAAGGACATGGGCCTGGTCTCCCAGGTCTTCGACGAGTCCACCCTCGAGGCGCTCAAGGGCCACCTCGCAGTCGGGCACTCGCGCTACTCCACGACCGGCGCCAGCACCTGGCACAACGCCCAGCCCACGTTCCGGCCCACCGCTGACGGCTCGATCGCGCTGGCACACAACGGCAACCTGACCAACACCCGCGAGCTGCAGGACCTGGTCACCGCCCTGCCCAGCGACCGTAGCGAGCTCGACATCCACGCGCGCAAGCTCGAGACCACCACCAACGACACCTCACTGGTGACCGCGCTGCTCGCCCACCACCCGGACACCTCCCTGGAGGAGCGCGCGGTCGAGCTGTTGCCCAAGCTCAAAGGCGCCTACTCCTTCGTCTGGATGGACGAGTCCACGTTGTACGCCGCCCGCGACCCCCAGGGCATCCGTCCGCTCGTGCTCGGTCGCCTGGAGCGGGGCTGGGTCGTGGCGAGCGAGACCGCTGCCCTCGACATCGTCGGCGCCTCCTACATCCGCGAGATCGAGCCGGGCGAGATGGTCGCCGTCGACGAGCACGGTCTGCGCACGCGCCGGTTCGCCGAGGCCGCTCCCAAGGGGTGCCTGTTCGAGTTCGTCTACCTCGCGCGCCCCGACACCCGCATCTCCGGCCAGCGGATCCACAGCGTCCGCGTGGAGATCGGCCGCCGGCTCGCCAAGCACTTCCCGGCAGACGCCGACCTGGTCATCCCGGTTCCCGAGTCCGGTACGCCGGCTGCGATCGGGTACGCCGAGGCCAGTGGAATCCCCTACGGCATGGGGCTGGTGAAGAACTCCTACGTCGGACGCACCTTCATCCAGCCGAGCCAGACGATCCGCCAGCTCGGCATCCGGCTCAAGCTGAACCCGCTGCGCGACGTCATCGAGGGCAAGCGGCTCGTCGTGGTCGACGACTCGATCGTGCGGGGGAACACCCAGCGAGCGCTGGTCCGGATGCTGCGCGAGGCCGGCGCGCGCGAGGTGCACGTCCGGATCGCCAGTCCGCCGGTGAAGTGGCCGTGCTTCTACGGCATCGACTTCGCCACCCGGGCCGAGCTGATCGCGACCGGCCTGACCCAGGAGGAGATCTGCTCCTCGATCGGTGCGGACTCGCTCGGCTACATCTCGCTCGAGGAACTGATCGAGGCGACCACGGTCCCCGCAGACGATCTCTGCCGCGCCTGCTTCGACGGCGTCTACCCGGTGAAGCTCCCCGAGCCCGAGCACCTCGGCAAGCACCTGCTGGAGATGGCCCCGCTGCTGGATGCCGACGGGCTGGCGACCTCGCTCGCCGGCGGCGGCGCAGCCGACGCGCTCGACCGACCCTGACCGACGCAGCGACCGAGAGAGTTGACCTCACCATGAACAGCACCGGAGCGACCTACGAGTCCGCCGGAGTCTCGATCGAGGCCGGTGACAAGGCCGTCGAGCTGATGAAGGTCTGGGTCGACAAGGCCCGGCGCCCGGAGATGATCGGCGGCATCGGTGGCTTCGCGGGCCTCTTCGACGCCAGTGCCCTGAAGTCCTTCGAACGGCCGCTGCTGGCCAGCTCCGCAGACGGTGTCGGCACCAAGGTCGCGATCGCCCAGGCCCTCGACAAGCACGACACCATCGGCTTCGACCTCGTCGGCATGCTGGTCGACGACCTGGTGGTCTGCGGTGCGGAGCCGCTCTTCCTCACCGACTACATCGCCACCGGCCGCGTCGTACCCGAGCGGATCGCGGCGATCGTCAAGGGCATCGCCGAGGCCTGTGTCGTGGCCGGGTGTGCTCTGGTCGGCGGTGAGACCGCCGAGCACCCCGGCCTCCTGGGCCCCGACGAGTACGACGTGGCAGGGTCCACCACCGGCGTGGTGGAGGCGAGTCAGCTGCTCGGTCCGGGACGGGTCCGCCCGGGCGACGCGGTGATCGCCATGGCCTCCAGCGGACTGCACTCCAACGGCTACTCCCTCGTGCGTCACGTGCTGCTCTCGCCCTCCTCCGAGGGCGGTGCCGGGCGCTCGCTCGAGGAGCACGTCGACGACCTCGGTCGCACGCTCGGTGAGGAGCTGCTCGAGCCGACGCGCATCTACGCCCTGGCCTGTCTGGAGCTGGCCAGGCAGACGCAGACCCACGCGATGTCGCACATCACCGGGGGCGGTCTGGCCGCCAACCTCGAGCGAGTGATGCCGGTGGAGCTCGGAGCAACCATCGACCGTTCGACGTGGTCACTGCCGCCGGTGTTCAAGCTGGTCGCGGAGACCGGCGACGTCGCCCGCGCCGACCTGGAGCAGACGCTGAACTGCGGCGTCGGGATGGTCTCGCTCACGGCCGCGGACGATGCCGATCGCGCCGTCGACGTCCTGGCCGGGTTCGGCATCGAGGCCTGGGTCGCGGGCACGGTCGCCGCTCCCGAGGACGACGCGGCCGGACGGGTGAGACTCCGGGGCGACTACGCCTGAGCCTAGATCCGGACCCACCGATGTTCACCCGGCGGGCCGGGATGCGGGAATCACCACGCTCCGGTTAGGGTTGTCCCCACGAACAGTAAATTTTCCGACCGGCTGCCCTGGGTGGCGTCGGCCAAGTGTGCGAGGGGGTCGACCCGGATGGGGCGCGGCCGTGCAAAGGCGAAGCAGACCAAGGTTGCCCGCGAGTTGAAGTACCGCTCTCACGAGACGGACTTCTCATCGCTGGCCAAGGAACTCCACGGTGACGAGTCGACCGACGTCGACCGCGTCGACCGAGCGGACAAGGCGGAGCCCGTCGAGCGTGTCGACGACACCGACGACTACGACAAGTGGTCGGACTACTCCGACTCCAACGCGCGCGACTGAGCTGACGCTCCGACTGCCCGGGTGAACCGGTCAGGGCTGCGGCAGCCAGATCCCGCGATCTCCGGCCGCCTCGGCCATCCGGCGCTCGGCGATGCGATCTGCCGCCACGGCGGGGGGCACGCCGTCGGCGGTGGCGAGCGCGAAGACCTCGCTCGTCGTGTCGTAGATGTGACCGGCGCGCTCTCGGGCCCGCGCGAAGTCGAAGCCGTGCAGCTCGTCGGCCACCTGGATCAGCCCGCCCGCGTTGACGACGTAGTCGGGCGCGTAGAGGATCCCGCGGTCGGCCAGCTGCTTCTCCACCCCCGGATGGGCGAGCTGGTTGTTCGCGGCGCCGCACACGACCTGCGCACTGAGGGTCGCGACGACCTCGTCGGTCAGGGCGTCGCCCAGCGCGCACGGTGAGTAGACGTCCAACGGCCCGGCGACCAGTGAGTCGGTGTCCGGCGCCGTCCTGACCTCCGGATGCGCGTCGAGGACACGGCGGACCGAAGGCTCGTACACGTCGGTCACCACGACCTCGGCGCCGTCCTCCAGCAGGTGCCCGACGAGATGGTGCCCCACCTTGCCGACCCCGGCCACGCCCACGGTGCGGCCGGCCAGTGTCGGTTCGCCCCAGGTCGCCTTCGCCGCCGCCCGCATCCCCTGGAAGACGCCGTACGCCGTCAGCACCGAGCTGTCGCCGGCACCGCCGTGCGCGACGGTGCGTCCGGTGACGTAGCGACACTCCTCGGCGATGACATCCATGTCCTCGGAGTAGGTCCCGACGTCGCACGCGGTGTAGTAGCGACCGGCGAGGGACTGGACGAACCGTCCGTAGGCGCGCAGCAGCTGCGTGGTCTTCTCGGTGTGCGGATCTCCGATGATGACGGCCTTGCCGCCGCCGAGGTCCAGCCCGGCCATCGCGGCCTTGTAGGACATCCCGCGGGCGAGGTTCAACACGTCCCGCAGGGCCTCGGCCTCCGTGGGGTACGGGTGGAACCGGGTGCCCCCCAACGCCGGGCCGCGGGCGGTGGAGTGGATGGCGATCAGGGCGCGAAGGCCGCTGCGGTCGTCGTTGCAGAGGACGACCTGCTCATGGCTGCTCAGGTGTGAGAACACCTCGAACGTGACCTGGGTCACGGTGGTGACCTTTCTGATTTGTCGCACATGGGGTGTATGCACGGTTATGACGGCCAGGCAAGGGTGGGCCTGCGCTGGTCTAGACTACATCGTGCTATTTCACGCCCATTCCGTGAAAGCGGACATATCCGGTTTCCGTACCCAGCCCTCGGTGGCACACTCGAGAGCAGAGCAAAGAGCTCCAGATCGAAGCTACAAAGGGGAGCGCCGTGGTAACGCGACCGACTGAAACCGAATCCCTCCTCACGCCCGCTGAGGTGGCAGCAATGTTCCGCGTGGACCCCAAGACGGTCACACGTTGGGCCAAGGCTGGAAAGCTGAGCGCCATTCGTACGCTCGGCGGACACCGCCGCTACCGCGAGTCCGAGGTGAAGGAGCTGCTGGGTGACGTGATCCCCGCGCAGCGCAGTGCCCGCGACTGAGAAAGTCGCTACATTTCGAGTCTTAGACATCCAGGGCTCTCCGTCGGGGGACGGGGAGCCCTGTGCGTGCCCAGGGAATGCAGCCCCTCAGAACTGCCCGTGGCGCCCCTGCCCCGCGGCGAAGCGAGCGGCTCCCGCGGCGGCGTCGGTGTGCAGCGAGACCAGGCCATGCTCGAACTCCGCCGCCAGCGCCGCCTGCTCGTCCAGTCCCCACTGGCCCAGAACGCTGAGCCGGTCCTGTCGCAGGCAGGTCTGCGGGAAGGCCGCGATCTCCCCGGCGAGGTCGCGGGCCGTGGACAGGGCCTGACCCGGCTCGCACAGCCGGTTCACCAGCCCGATCGCCTGAGCCTCCCCAGCATCGACCGCCCGTCCCGTCAGGATCAGGTCCATGGCGCGTGACTCACCGATCAGCCGCGGCAGACGCACCGTCCCGCCGTCGATCAGCGGCACCCCCCAGCGGCGGCAGAACACCCCCAGGACGGCGTCGGCGGCGGCCACCCGCAGGTCGGCCCACAACGCGAGCTCCAGGCCACCGGCGACCGCATGGCCCTCGATGGCCGCGATCACCGGCTTGGTCAGCCGCATCCGTGAGGGACCCATCGGGGCGTCGCCGTCGGCCGCCACGCGGTTCGGCTCGCCGCTGCTGAGCGCCTTGAGGTCGGCGCCGGCGCAGAACGTCCCGCCTGCGCCGGTCAGGATCGCCACGGCCGCCTCGTCGTCGGCCTCGAAGGCCCGGAAGGCTTCGGCCAGGGCGTCGGCCGTGGGGCGGTCGACGGCGTTGCGGGCGGCCGGTCGATCGATGGTGACCGTGGTGACCGGGCCGTCCTGCTCGACGTGGACGGTCATCGGCTCACCTCACGTCCAGGCGGTCGCGGGCCCCGAACACGCTGCCCGGCACCGGGGGCAGCCCCAGCAGCCGGGTGGCGAGGTCGGCCAGGTCCCCGTTGCGCACCGGCTGTCGGCCGCCGTACGCCGGGCGCGCGCCACCTGGGTCGCGGTAGTCGGCGTTGAGGGCGTAGAGGTCGGAGCCGGGCCGCACGGTGGGCCCGTCGACGATGAACGGGATCCGGTAGTCCTCGGGGTTCGCGGCATCGGCGTGCCCGTGGGTCCCGCGCCCGCCGTGGTCGGCGGTGAGGATGACCGAGGAGCCACGCAGGCCGGGGGAGGAGGACAACGCCGCGCGGATCCGACCGACAAGGCGGTCGACCAGCTGCACCGCCCGGAGGTAGGCCTGGCTCATGAACCCGCTGGCGTGTCCGGCGACGTCGGGGGCCGAGAGGTGCAGGAAGGTGAACGTCGCCGGCGTGCCGGCCAGGTCACCGGTCAGGCGAGCGACCAGCCGGTCGTTGTCCTCCTCGATCACGGTCCGGTCCAGAGCGCCGCTCCAGCTGCGCTGGAACAATGCGAACTTCGTCTTGGAGGCATACAGCGCCGTCGTGCGCCCGGTCGCGTGCACGACGTCGAAGACCGAGTCGATCCGGCGGCCCGCGTGTGAGCTCACCGTCACCCGACCTGGATCGGTGTTGAAGTCGACCCGGTGGCCGCTGGCCCCGCTGACCGGTCGGCCGGTCAGCATGCCGGTGTGGTTGGGCAGCGTCTCGGTGAGCTCGAGCTCGGTGCGCGCGTTCAGGGTGCTGGCTCCCCCACGGATCAGGGCGAAGAAGTTCGGCAGTCCGGAGGCTCCTAGCTGGGTCAGCGCGGTCGGGTTGAGCCCGTCGACGGAGATGGCGATGACACGCGAAGCCTTCGCTTCGGCGGCGGCCTTCTTCTTCGCCTTCGCGCTGGCCTTCGCTCGGGCCTGTTCGCGTAGGGCCTTGCGCTCGGCCTTGAGCTCGGCCCTGCGGGCCTTGGCGGCAGCCTTGGACGCGGCCGCGGAAGGGTCGGCCGAGGAGTGCGGGGACGTCTCCCCTCTGGGGGAGCCGCGATCTGCCGACGGACTGCTGGAGGAGCACGCCGTGGTGAACAGCACGAGCGTCACGGCCAGCATCGCGACGGGCCGGGTTCGGTTCACCCCGCCAAGATAGGCCACCCGGGCGATGCCCTCAGCGCACGAGCGTGGTCACGACGTACGCCGCGAGGAAGCTCAGGACCAGGACCATCAGGCCGAGGAGCGCCGCACGGCCAGAGCGGCCCTTGGGCACGGGCGCGTCGGCGGCTCCGCCGAGGGCCGCCAGGAACGACTCGACGTCGGGCCAGCGTTGCGCCGGGTCGATGGCCAGGGCCTTCAGTATCGGGGCGTCGAGGTAGGCCGGAACGTCGGCCACCGTCGAGGGCGCCGGCGGCAGCTGAGCTGCCATCAGGCCGGCAATACCGTCCTCACGCACCAGACGGCCGGTCAGCAGCACGTAGGCGACCGCGCCGAGGGAGTGGATGTCGGCCCGTGTGTCCAGCCCCTGCCCCAGCGCCTGCTCGGGGGCGATGTACGCCGGCGTACCCACCACCTGGGTGAGCCCGGACGCCTGCGCCGTCGCCTTCGCGACGCCGAGGTCGGCCACCAGCAGTTCGCTTCCGCCGTCGGGCCGGGAGCGCAGCAGCAGGTTCTGCGGCTTGATGTCGCGGTGGATGATCCCGTTGCGGTGCAGCACCGAGAGGCCGACCCCTGCCTGCCTGATCAGCTCCAGGGTCTCCTCCACGCTGGGCCGCCGGCCATCCTCCAGCAGGTCCGCGACGGTGCCGCGATCGGCGTAGGACATCACGAAGTAGGGGGTGCCCGACTCGGTCTCGCCGTTGTCGTAGACCCGCACGACGTGGTCGGCGTCGGCGCGCCGCAGGATCCGGGCCTCCTCGAGGAAGCGCTCGCGGATGTCGAGACGTTGTGCCCAGTTGTCGGCGAGCGCCTTCACCGCGACGTCGGACTCGAGCTCGTCGTCGTAGTAGCGCCACACCGTCGCGAAACCGCCGGCGCCGATGCGCTCGATCCGTCTGAGGCGGCCGAGACGCTCGGGAAGGGACACGTGGGTATTGTGCCCGAATCCGGCATCGCGCCGGGCGCACCGTGACGACGGGGGACCCATGGCATCGGATGACACCGGACTGGAGGACCTCGCAGCCGCTGCCTCGGGGGGTGACCCGGCGGCCCTGCACGACCTGCTGGCCGCCGTGGAGCCTCGAGTCAAGCGCATCGTCGGTCGGATGCTGTTGCACCCCCAGGACGCCGAGGAGGCGGCTCAGGACGCGCTGCTGGCCGTGGCCCGCAACATCGAGCGCTTCGAGGGCCGCAGCAAGTTCACCACCTGGTTGCACGCCGTCGCGAGCAACAGCGCCCGCTCGACGTACCGATCCCTGAAGCGGCGGTCCACCGAGCAGCCCTCCGAGGAGATGCCGACTGCCGTGGATCCCCGGACGACGAGCGTCATCGCGGGAAGCAGACTGGATCTCCTCGAAGCGCTCGAGGGCCTTGGGCGGGAGAATCCCGACCTGGTCGAACCGCTCGTCCTGCGCGACGTCAACGAGCTGGACTACAACGAGATCGCGCGGCTGCTCGACCTGCCGCTGGGGACCGTGAAGTCCCGGATCCACCACGCTCGCACCTTCGTGCGGCCGCTGCTCCGGGCCGAGGACTGAATCCTCGGCCCGGAGGCCTCAGCCCTGCTCGCCTGCGACGAGGTCGCCCTTGTCGCGCCGGGCGACGACCTTGCAGGCTCCGTCGAGGCCGCACTGGCTGATGATCGTGCCGGTGTTCTCGTCGAGGTCAGGGTCGGTCTTGCTCGTCACCAGGAGGGTGTTCTCGTCCAGCCAGACCGCGCCCAGCGTCCACTGCGGCGCTGGGAACGACTTCAGGTCGGCGGACGGGCCTCTCGCCGCGGAGAAGGTGGCGAACAGCGCGGGACCGATCCCGTCGCCCTCCGAGGGGACGGCGAGGATCCGCGAGCCCTTCGGGCTGAACACTCCGGTCTGGCTGCCGTTGAGCCGCCAGTCGCAGGTCCTCCACTCGACGTTGGGGGCGCCCGGAGCCGACCCGACCCGCAGGCAGGGGTTGGCCTGGTCGCCGGAGATCCCGTCGAGGTTCACCGAGCCGCTGAGCAGCTTCCCGTCGGCGGAGGCAACGAGGTCGAGCATCCCGAGGTTGTTCGTCCTGCGCCACGTGTCGGTCTGCGGCGTCCAGGTGGAGAGCCGCCACTCCGGGTGCTGGCCTCCGCTGCGCTGGGTGACGAGGACCTTGTCGCCCGACCAGACCGCGGCGACCGCCGCGGGCGTCTGCTGCTTGGCGGTGGCGACGACCTTGCCGTCCAGGCTCCAGACCCGCACGCGGCCTGATCCGGGATCGGTGCCGACGACTCGCGTCCGGGTGGCGTCGAGGTCCCAGGTGCCCTGCACATCGGCCACGACCGCGGTGGTGCCGTCCTTGGCGACCGAATAGATCCGGGAGCCAGGCTCCTGGTCGTTGGTCCGGTGCGCGATCAGATATCCGGTGCTCGAACGGAGCAGCCGGTCCGGCGTTTCGAAGGGCGCCGTGAAGCGCACCGTGGCGGCGCCGTCGTGGATGGTCTTGTTGCCGGCGTACAGCACCTTGCTGGTGCTGGCCGACGGGCCGTCCTTCGCACCGGTGCCCGGCGTGCTGGCCGGGGCGTTGTCGCCGCGGACGACGGCCGAGACCGTCCCGCCGACGATTCCGACGATTCCTGCCGCGATCAGCGCGGCCACTCCTGTGCGGTTCATGGTGTTCCTCCGGGGCTCAATGGTGCCAACAAACTGTTGGATGCCGCTCGGAGCGGTTTGGTTCTGACTGCGCGCCCCCGATCGGGATCGCTTCCCGGGCGAGGCGTTTCCATCGCGCCCCTTTCGGGTACCCGTATCGCCGGTAGGAGCATCTCGGAACCCAAGGGAGAACACACCATGAACGACGAGATCCAGCAGGGCCTCTCCGACGACGAGCTTGGGGCCGAGGGCGTGACCGCGCTGCCGGACAAGGAAGTCGTCTCGATCCTCGACCTCAACGCGGACATCAACCTGGCCATCGACGCCGCTGCGCCCATCGACCTCGCGGTCGCAGCCAACGCCAACGTCGCTGCTCCCATCGACGCGGCGGTCGGTGCAAACGTCCTCTCCGTCGACTCGACGGCCCAGGCGCTCAGCCAGCAGGGCGTCACGATCAACCAGGGGATCGATGCGGACGCCACTGCGACGGCGAACCAGGCCAGCACCATCGACCAGGGCAACGACGTGGTCGACGCGGGTACGTCCGGGGCCGACGCCGGCGCCGCTGCCGCAGCGGTCACCACCGGCACCCCGACGGACGGTGCTCTCGATGGTGCGACCGGCGCGGTCGACGGGGCGACCGGTGCAGTGGACGGAGCCACGGGCGCGGTCGGCGGTGCAGTTGACGGGGTGACTGGCGGGGCGACCGGCGGGGTCGGCGACCTCGGCGGGGCTGTCGGCGGGGCCGCTGGCGGCCTGCAGGCCGGTGCACTCTCCGGCGACCTCCTCAACGTCGACGTCAACGTCAACGCCGATGCCGACATCGCGGCACCGATCAACGGAGCGGTGGCGGCCAACGCCAACGTGGCCGCGCCGATCGACGCCGCCGTGGCGGCCAACATCGGCAGCGTCGGCAGCGACGCGGTTGCCGTGTCCCAGCAGGACGCCATCATCAACCAGCAGATCACGGGGTCTGCCGAGGCGACCTCGAACCAGACCTCCGACATCGAGCAGTAGTGCGGCACCGATGACGGTGGTCAACCGACCATCGCCGGGGGCTGGTGGCGACGCCGGTGCCCCGCCTGCTGTGAGGGCGCGCACCGACGTCCCGGTGCGGGCCGACGGGGTCCAGCTGATCGGGGAGATGAGGGGGTCGGGGTACCGGGAGCCACCGGCCCTGGCTCGACGGGACGACGGCCAGACGGTCCAGCTCACCCCGCTGCTGTACCTCGTTCTGGCCGGCATCGACGGCGTGCGGTCTCCGGACGAGATCGGCGCTGAGGTGAGTGCCAGCCTGGGCAAGGACGTCTCCGGCGCCAACGTGCGCACGCTGATCGAGGAACACCTGCGCCCCGCTGGTCTGGTCGTGGAACCCGACGGCTCGCAGCCGGCCGTCCAGAAGTCCAACCCGTTGCTGGCCCTCCGGTTCAAGTACGCCGTCACCGATCCGGACCGGACCCGCCGGCTGACGGCGCCGTTCGCCCTTCTCTTCAACCCTGTCGTCGTCTTGCTCATCCTGGCCACGCTGGCCGCCGTTTGCTGGTGGGTGTTCTTCGAGAAGGGCCTGGCGTCCGCGACCTACGAGGCGTTCGACAAGCCGGGGCTGCTCCTTCTGGTCGTCGCGGTCACCGTGCTCTCGGCCGGCTTCCACGAGTTCGGTCACGCCGCCGCGGCCCGACGGGGCGGGGCGACACCGGGGGCGATGGGCGCCGGCATCTACCTGGTCTGGCCCGCCTTCTACACCGACGTCACCGACTCCTACCGGCTCGGCCGGTGGGGCCGGGTGCTCACCGACCTCGGTGGCCTCTACTTCAACGCGATCGTCGCGGTGGCCATGGCGGGCGTCTGGTGGGCGACGCAGTACGACGCGCTCCTGCTGGTGGTGGCCACCCAGATCCTGCAGATGGTGCGGCAGCTGACCCCGATCGTGCGCTTCGACGGCTACCACGTGCTCGCAGATCTCACCGGCGTTCCCGACCTCTTCCACCGCATCAAGCCCACCCTGCTGGGCCTGCTCCCGTGGAGATGGAAGCACCCCGAGACCCTGGTCCTGAAGGCATGGGCTCGAGCGGTCGTCAGCCTCTGGGTGCTGCTCGTGGTCCCGCTGCTGGCGTTCTCGTTGTTCTGCATGGTCGTGGCGCTGCCTCGCATCGTCGGCACCGCCTGGGCCAGTGCGGGCAAGCAGGCCGCCATGCTGGGTCAGGCATGGTCCGCGACTGACGTCCTCGAGGTACTTGGTCGCGGCGTCGCGGTCGTCGCCGTGTTCTTCCCGATCCTGGCCACCGGCATCATCCTCGGACGGGTTGTTCGCCACCTGGCCACCCGCGTCTGGCGGGCGACGGGCGGTCGCCCGCTGCATCGGGTCCTGGCCGGGGTGCTCGCCGTGGCCCTGGTGGCCGGGCTGGCCTTCCTCTGGTGGCCCCGAGAGGGCACCTACCGCCCGATCCAGCCCTATGAGGGCGGCACCCTGACGCAGGTCTCGGCCGTGGTCCGGCCACCGACGGCTGGCCTGGCTGCCGGGGACTACGGCAAGCTGAAGACGGCGTGGGCCGACGGCGACGCGCGGCCCACCAGGGAGCATCCACAGCTGGCCCTCGTGCTGGTGCCGCGCGACGGGTCGGGTGGCACGCAGCCAACGTCCGGCGGAGAGTCACCGGTTGCGTGGGTGTTCCCGTTCAACAAGCCGTTGGCGCCCGGGGCGGGCGACAACCAGGCGCTGGCGGTGAACACGCGTGACAACACGATCCAGTACGACGTCGCGTTCGCGCTGGTCTGGGTCGAGGACTCCTCCCCGGCGCTGAACAAGAACGAGGCCTATGCCTTCGCGAGCTGCACCAACTGTGCGGCCGTCTCGATCGGCTTCCAGGTGGTCCTGGTCACCGGCGAGAACCACGTCGCCGTGCCCCAGAACATCTCGGCCGCGGTGAACTACGACTGTGTGAACTGCCTCTCCTACGCGCTGGCGACCCAGCTGTTCGTCACCGTCGACGGCCCGCTCAGCGGCGAGGCGATGGAGAGCCTGGGCGCCCTGTGGCAGCAGATCGCGGACTTCGCCGCCAACATCGCGACCGTCCCTCTCAACGAGATCAGGGACCGGCTGACGGCGTACGAGACCCAGATCCTGGACATCATCGAAGCCGACAAGCAGGCCGGCGGAGGACAGGACGCACTCGAGCCGAACTCGGGCGAAGCCACGGCGCAGCCCACCGATGCGGCTTCGCCGTCCGCGGACGGCACGGGTGCCGCGACCCCCTCGACATCGGGCCCGGCTGGGGGCACCGCCGCCTCAGCCACCGACAACCCCTCTCCCGGCACCGGGACGCAGGCGTCTCCCTCGGAGCAGCCGTCGCCGACACCGGACCCGTCCCCCACCCCCTGAGGTCGAACCGACTGGACCGCCCATCGGGGCCGGTCACGCTCGCCCGATCAGGCTATTGCGCCCGCGGGCCGAGAGAATTCAGAGTGGATCTTCGCTACTACGGGAGGAGACACGATGGGGAAGTTGCTGGTCAACGTCACTCACGGGCCGGAGGCGCCCACCAGGGCCGCCCTCGGGCTGCTCGTTGCCAAGGCCGCAGTGGACGAAGGACACGAGGTGGCGGTCTTCCTCGCCGGCGACGCGGTCCAGCTCATCCGCGGCGCGGTCCTCGACTCCTTGAGCGGGCTGGGCACCGGCTCGCTCCGCGAGTCCTTCGACGCGGTCGCCGACGGTGGCGGGAGGTTCTATCTCTCCGGCATGTCCAGCAAGGCTCGAGGAGTCGGGGAGGCCGACCTGGAGGGCAAGCCGGCGGAACTGGCCATGCCGACCAAGCTCGTCCAGCTGACCTTCGAGTGCGACCGCATCCTCACCTATTGAGCCAAGACTCCACCTTGAGCAAGCATTGAACGGCGCTTGAGGTCGAGCGCTGCCTTCCTCACCGGCCTTTCGGGATCGTCCCCTGCCCAAGGACACACCTGTGATGCACCGCCTGTCCGGCGGGCGACGCACCTGGACTACTTCGTCTGCGGCCCCGGTCCGATGGTGGCCGCGTCCATGCGGATCCTGCAGGATCAATGGGGGATCACGCCCCGTCGCATCCACACCGAGCTCGTCGACGTGGTCTGACGAAGCGGTGCCCCTCTAGACTGCGCCGAACGGCGAGGCACCAGGAGGCGCCATGGCCACCAGCAGTGCTGCACTCGTGGCAGACGGCGCGCTGCTGCCCTATGTGCCCAGGCTGCTTGGCCGGTGGGCGCCGACGAGTGACGATGACCGGCACATGCGAGTCAGCGGCAGCGTCGCATTCGTCGACATCTCCGGTTTCACCCGGCTCACCGAACGACTGGCGCGCAAGGGCAAGGTCGGTGCCGAGGAGATGAGCGACATCCTCAGCGCGACCTTCGCCGGCCTGCTGGCCGAGGCCCGGGACGACGGCGCCGACCTGGTCAAGTGGGGCGGCGACGCGGTGCTGCTGCTGTTCCAGGGTCCCGACCACGCGCAGCGCGCAGCACGCGCGGCACACCGGATGCGGGCGAGGCTCCGGGTGATCGGTCGACTGCCGACCACGTCGGGCATGGTGGTGCTCCGGATGTCAGTCGGGGTGCACAGTGGCGACTTCGACTTCTTCCTCGTCGGTGACCCGCACGTCCACAGGGAGTTGCTGATCAGCGGCCCGGCCGCGAGCATCACGGCGCAGACGGAGGCGGCCGCCGCGGCCGGCCAGATCGGCCTCAGTCCCACCACGGCTGCGCTGCTGGACGCCCGGCTCCTGGGCCCGGCACTGCTCGACGGGCGTCTGCTGCGGTCCGCACCGGTCCTGGAGTACGTCGCGAGCGCGGAGCCTCCGACGACGCAGATCGACCCGCTCGGCGTACTCCCTCCGCCGATCCGAACTCACCTGCTGAGCGGATCCGTGGAGCCCGAGCACCGCTTGATCACGGTCGCCTTCGTGCAGTTCTCCGGCACCGACGAGCTGATCACGTCCGCTGGCCCTGGGGCGCTTGCCGCGGCGCTGGACGACGTCGTGCGCAACGTGCAACGAGCTTGTGCCGATCACGACGTCACGTTCTTCGAGACCGACATCAACCGCGACGGCGGGAAGATCATGCTGACCGCCGGGGCACCCCGAAGCGCCGACCACGACGAGGAGCGGATGCTCCGCGTCGCACGTCAGGTGCTCGACCGCGCGGGGCGGCTGCCGCTGCGGATCGGCATCAACCGGGGGCACGTGTTCGCCGGCGACTTCGGACCCTCTTTCCGGCGCACCTTCTCGGTGAAGGGCGATGCCATCAACCTCGCCGCCCGGGTGATGGGAAAGGCGGTCCCCGGGCAGGCACTCGCCACCACAGAGGTGGTGGCCCGGTCGCAGACGCTGTTCAGCACCACCGAACTGCCGCCGTTCATGGTGAAGGGGAAGTCCCAGCCAGTGCGCGCGGTGGAGATCGGTGAGCTGATCGGCGCGCGCAACGAGGACCGCGTTGTGCTGCCGCTGTTCGGCCGAACCGATGAGATGGCAGTTCTCAATCGGGCGATGGACAAGGTGCGCGGCGATCAGGGTGGTCTCGTCGACCTCGTTGGCGAGCCGGGCATCGGCAAGTCCCGGTTGGTCGCGGAGCTGTTGTCCGGCGTCGAGGACCTGCCAGTGGTGAAAGCGGTGGGCGAGCAGTACGAGTCGTCGACGACGTACTTTCCCTTGCGCCGTCTCCTGCGTGACATCCTCGGCGTCCCAGCGGATGCTGTCGCGGACGAGGTGGCCGGCCGACTGATGGGCCGCGTCGCCGCCGACGCTCCCGATCTCCTGCCGTGGCTTCCCCTCCTCGGGATTGTGATGGACGTCGAACTGCCGTCCACCCGGGAGACAGAGGAACTCGACGATCAGTTTCGCAAGACGCGGCTCGAGGAGGTCGTCTCCGAACTGCTTGGCGCACTGCTCCGACAGCCGACGGTTCTCGTGATCGAGGACGCGCACCTGATCGACGAGTCGACGGCCGACCTGATGCGGCGGCTGGCCGGGACTCTCCAGAGCCGGCCCTGGCTGATACTCGTGACGCGTCGCGACGAGGCGACCGGGTTCATCCCCGAAGCGAGCGAATGGGCGACGTCGATCCGGCCGTCGCCGCTCGACCCGCCAGCCGCGCTCCAGTTCGTCCAGGTCGCCCTCGACGACCATCCGTTGCCGCCACAGGCACTCTCGGCCCTCGTCCAGCGTGGCGGGGGCAACCCGATGTTTCTCGAGGCTCTAGTGCGCGACGCCGGTCGGTCGAGGTCCGTTGCGGACCTCCCCGAATCCGTCGAGGGGCTGGTCACCAGCCAGATCGACCGACTCGATCCCTCGGACCGCACCGTGCTCCGCTACGCGGCAGTGCTCGGGATCGCGATCGACGAGACAGCGCTCGACTCCCTCCTCGACGAACACGACGTCCGGGTGGCAGCGGGCGCGATCCGGAGACTGTCCGACTTCGTCGTGCGTGAGCCCACCGGTTCGCTGCGGTTCCGCAACGCGCTCATGCGCGACGTCGCCTACGAAGGCCTTCCCTACGGCAGGCGCAAGATCCTTCACGACCAAGTGGGACAGGCGATCGAGGGGACGTCTTTCACGCCCGAGAGCCAGTGCGAGGTGCTCTCCCTGCACTTCTTCCACGCGGGTCGGCACGAGAGGGCATGGCACTACTCCGTGCTGGCCGGCGAGCGGGCGCTGGCGAAGTTCGCCCACGGCCAGGCCATCGAGTTCTTCGCTCGAGCAGCCCAGTCCTCACCCCACCACGCCGGGGCAGGTCCGCTCGAGATCGCTCGGGTCTATGAGCAGCTCGCCGACTCGCGGTGGCTGGTGGGGTTGCCGCAGGACGCCGCGGAGGCCTACGCGCTGGCCCGCAAGCAGCTGCGAGGTGACCCGGTTCGGCTGGCAGGCATCATCGAGAAGGAGGCGCGGATCGAGCAGCGTCGAGGCCAGCACAGTCAGGCGATGCGCAGGATCTCGCGCGGCCTGCACGACCTGGAGGGCCTTGCCGGTCAGGCCGCGGCGACCGCCCGCTCGCTGCTCGCGCGCCGCTATGCCTTCAGCCGCTTCAACCAGGGGCGGGTCGACGATGCCCTGCACTGGGCCACGCTCGCGGCGCGAGAGGCCGAGGAGTCGGTCGACAAGGACACCCTCGCGCAGGCCTACGAGATCCTGAACGGGATCTACGCCGGCTCCGGCCGCGAGGAGCCACTGCCCTACGGCCGCCTGGCGCTGCAGGCCTACGTCGAGCTGGGCAACCTGCGGCATCAGGGGTGGTGCCTGAACAACCTCGCCACCCAGGACTTCACCAGCGGCCGCTGGAACGAGTCGTCGGAGAACCTGCGGCTCGCCACCGACATCTTCCGCAGGATCGGAGACACCGCGGCGGAGGCGAACACGAGCTACAACCTGGCCGAGCTGCTGGTCCGTCAGGGCCGGTACGCCGAGGCCGCCGACGTGGTGCCCGGCGTCCTACGGATCGCCCGCGCCGTTGAGGACGACGAGTTGGTGGCCCTGGCCCAGCGCGAACAGGCGCGCATTATGGCCGCGTCGGGCGACGTCGACGGGGCGGTCACGCAGCTGCACGACGCGCGGACCCGGTTCGAGCTACTGGGGGAGTCGTCGGAGGTGCTGGCCTCGGATCTCGCGCTGGTCGAGGTTCTTCAGGATGCCGGTCGGGTGGCCGAAGCGTCCGACGTTCTGGACGCTCGTCACCGCCGGTGGCCCGGCCCCCGGCGCAACGCTGCACCGCCTCGTCGCCCGCCAGCACCTCGCCTCCAGACGCCTGGAGGAAGCCCGACTGGCGCTGGGCGCCGGCCTGGAGGTCGCCGAGCAGGAGGGCGACCGCTTCGAGCAGGGCCTGATGCTGCGCGACCTGGTCCACGTCGGCGGCCGCGACGGCAATCCGTTGGCGGTGGACATGCGGCGCGCCGAGGAGATCCTCGACTCGATCGGTGTCATCCGCACAGGGTGACGCGGCCGGCTCAGCCGATGCCGACCCTCATGTCCTGCGGGGTCAGCAAGTACAGGTGCGTATCACCCGAACCGTCCCGCTTGCTCTGCACGTAGTCCACACACGGGGTGCCGTCGGAACCGGTCCTGCCCTTGCCGGGACAGGGGCCAGCTGCCTGCAGGGCCCCGTTGCCGTTCATGGAGTAGGTGAGCTTCAGGTTCTGGATCGCCCCCGTGCCGCAGAGCGTCTTGTCGCACTTGACCACGACAGTGACCGGGTCCGTCGCGCTGTACGGCGTGGTCGGCTGGCCGAAGAGCACCTGCACGATGGCACCGCCGGTGGCGCCCTTTGCGCCGCTGAAGCACGGCGCGTAGAGCGAGCCGGTGTCGGCGTCACACGCGCCGACCGAGAGCAGGACGTTCGAGCCCGCACCACGTGGCAGGACGACGATCTCGCAGACGGGCGCCGCCGGGGTGGCGTTCGCGCAGGCCGTGTCCCCGCCGATGCCCTCCTGGAAGGGGGTGCCGTCCGTGCTGGGCACGTCGGGCCTCAGCTCGGAGAGAACGTCGAACCGGAGATCCTTGACCCCCTGAACGTAGGACGTCCCGGGGCTCGGAGCCTTCGGGCCGGAGCCGGCGCTCACGGTGAGCACGACCCGGTTGACGGCGGTGGTCAGGCTGGTGTCGACCGTCGCGGTAGGGCTACCCCGGAGCGCGGTCCCGGACGCGGCGGTGAGCCTGCCCACGTTGGTCGCGACCGTCAGCGTCGTGTCCTTGTTGAACGACGCGGGCGCACCCGTCGCGTCGTAGAAGCTGACGTTGATGTGGAAGGTGCCGCCGGCCCGGACCACGACGTAAGGCACGGCACTGCCGGGCAGACCGGTCGGAAGGCCGACGTCGGAGGTCACGCTGTCGACGACGATGGTGACCGGTGCCGGGCTCGCGGCCGAGACAGGGGCGGCCGCGACACCGCCGAGGGCGGCGAGCAGACCGGCGAGGAGCACGAAGGCCAGACGGGTGCGCCGTCGGGCAGGGGTGAACAACATGTTGCTGTTCCTCTCAGGGCCGGGAGACTGTGCCCAGCGTCGCCGGGGCGGAATGGCTGGTCAATGGAGTCCGGTGGGTGGCTAGACCACCTGTCCATTGCGTGAAACACGTTCCGTGAGACAGGCCTTGCCCTCGCCGCCGAGACGCCTCCAGACTCCACGTGCGATGCCGCGCAGGGCGGTGCCGGGGGGAGGCGGGTGCCACATGGCGGTCACGCAACCGGCGCGGGTGCCGGCTTCCCGGGTGTTGCTGGTCGCCGCGATGGGCGCCTTCCTCGCCTTCCTTGACGCCACGATCGTCAACGTCGCCTTTCCCTCGATGCGGGCGTCGTTCCCCGGAACGTCCATCGGCGGACTTTCCTGGGTCCTCAACGGCTACAACATCGTCTTCGCTGCCTTCCTGATCGTCTTCGGCCGGCTCACCGACCTGCTCGGCCGACGCCGCGCGTTCATCGCCGGTGTGCTGATCTTCACCATCGCCTCCGCGTTGTGCGGCGCCGCTCCGTCGTTGTCGCTGCTCGTCGCCGCGCGTCTGCTCCAGGCGCTCGGGGCCGCCATGCTCGTACCCGCCTCCCTGGCTCTCGTGGTGGAGGCGTTTCCGGAGGAACGGCGAGCACACGCGATCGGCCTCTGGGGCGCGACGGCCGCGGTGGCTGCCGGTCTCGGTCCGCCGATGGGAGGGGCGCTGGTCGAGCTCGGCGGCTGGCGCTGGGCGTTCCTGGTCAACATCCCCTTCGGCCTGGCGACGGTCTGGGTGGCGAGGAGCCAACTGGTCGAGAGCCGGGCGCCGGGCGTGCGCAGGCTCCCCGATCTCCGGGGCGCCGCGCTGCTTGCTGCTGCGTTGGCCGCGGTGAACTTGGGCATCGTCAAGGGCAGCGACTGGGGCTGGGGAAGCGGGCAGGTCCTGGGCGCGTTCGTCGCGACGGCTGTGCTGCTGGGGCTGTTCGTGGTCAGCTCTCGAGCCCATCGCTCGCCGCTCCTGGATCCGGCGCTGCTCAAGATCCCCTCGTTCAGCATCGCCTGCAGCGTCTCGGTCGTCGCGGGGCTCGGCTTCTACGCCTACCTGCTCACCAACATCCTCTGGCTGCAGTACGTCTGGAAGTACAGCGTGCTGGAGGCCGGCCTCGCGCTGATGCCGGGCGCCCTGGTCGCGGCTGTCGTTGCCGCCTTGCTCGGGCCGTGGGCCGACCGGTACGGCTACCGACCGTTCGTCGTGCCCGGCGCCCTCGTCTGGGCCGGCGCCTACCTCTGGTACCACCAACAGGTCGGAGTCGTTCCGGCGTTCTGGTCGGAGTGGCTCCCCGGCCAGGTTCTCAGCGGCATCGGTGTCGGCGCTACCGTTCCCCTGCTCGGAAGCGCGGCGCTCGCGGCGGTCCCGGGTGGGCGGTTCGCCACTGCGTCCGCGGTGATGTCCAGCGCCCGCCAGCTCGGCGGCGTTCTCGGAATCGCCGTCCTCGTCGTGATCCTCGACAACCCGACTCCCACGACGGCGGTCGCAGCCTTCCGGAACGGCTGGATGTTGTCGATCCTCGCCTTCCTCGTGGTCGCTGTGCTGTCCCTACCTCTCGGTCGGATCAGGACCGCCGTCGATCCGGACGACCAGGACCGTGGGTCGCTTGCGACCGTCCACGCCCCCGAGCCGACGGCACGCGAGTCCGCTGCGGCCGGCCCTGCCGACGCTCCGACCGATCTGTCCGCCGTCCTGATGCTGGCCGGGCTACCGGACGACGCCCGACGCCGGCTGGAGGCCGCCTCGCGGCTGGTCATGGTGCCGGCCGGGAGCTGGTTGATCCAGGCAGGCGATCCGCCGGGCTCGGCTTTCGTGGTTCAGCGTGGCCGCCTGGTCATCGATGTCGCCGGACAGATCGTGCGCGAGCTCGGGCCGGGCGAGGTGATCGGCGAGCTGGCGCTCCTCACCGGCGAGTTGCGGTCCGCGGGCGTCCAGGCCCGCCGCGACTCCACCGTGCTCGAGATCCCTCGCGCTGCGTTCGAGGACGTGCTCGCCGTCGACGCGGCCGCCTCCCGGGCCATGTTGACCCAGATCGCGCAACGCCTGCGCACCGCCGGTGGCACCGCGAGGGATGAGCGGACGCCGCAGCCGACGGTGATCGCCGTCGTCGGCACGCATCCCGGCAGTGGCGCTGCGGAGGTCGCACGGCTGCTGGGCCGGCGGCTCGCCGTACACCACCGCGTCGCTGCTCCCGGAGTCGTTGACCCGGAGGGCCTCGAGCGGGCAGAGCGCGACCACGATCGCGTCCTGCTCGTAGCCGACGGCGCGGCTGAGGGAGCCGATGGGGCCTGGCGAGACTTCTGCCTGAGGCAGGCCGATGCGGTCGTCCTGGTCGCGACGGGAGAGGTGCCGCCGCCGGTTGAACCCCTGACGCCCGCCCCCGGACGAAGTCCGGACGTCGTACTCGTGGGCGGGAGCGCCGCCCCCGACCGGTGCGCGGCGTGGGTGGCCGTGACCGACGCCTGGCAGCTGACCGTCGTGGACGGCGACCTGGCCACGGGCTTGCGGCCGCTCGCCGACCGGCTGGCGGGCCGGTCGGTCGGCCTGACCCTGGGCGGTGGCGGCGCCCGTGCCTTCGCCCACATCGGCGTCCTGCGCGAACTCGAGGACGCCGGCGTGTACGTCGACCGCGTGGCCGGAAGCAGCATCGGCGCGGTCATCGCCTGCGGGCACGCCTCGGGTCGCGACGGGGGCGCGCTCGAGGAGGTTTGCTATGCGGAGTTCGTTCGTCGGCGGCCGTTCAGCGACTGGACGCTGCCCACGCACTCGCTGGCCAAGGGCCGGCGGATGCACGACAGTCTGTTCCGCGTCTTCGGCGACGAGGTCTTCGAGGGCCTGCCGCGCCAGCTGCACACGGTGAGCACCGACCTGGTGACCCGCACCCGGCAGGTGCATCGGCGCGGTCTGGTCGCCGATGCCGCCAAGGCCTCGGCGCGCCTGCCGGTGCTGCTCCCCCCGATCCCCGACGACCGCGGGCGCTTGCTGGTCGACGGTGGTGTCCTCGACAACCTGCCGGTCGACCTGCTGACCGAGCGGGACGAGGGGCCCGTCGTCGCAGTGAACATCTCCATGGGTGGCGGCGGGGGCGGCGGTGGCCGGTCGCGGACCGGTAGGCCCCGGATCCCGCCCCTCGGCGAGACCCTTCTCCGCACGATGATGATCGGCAGTGGCGGGGCCGTCTCGGCAGCCCGCGCCCAGGGTGCGTGGGTGGTCACACCGCCGACGATGGGTGTGGGCCTCCTCGAGTTCCATCAGATGGACCGAATGGTCGATGCCGGGCGCGCGGCGGCGCGCGCACTCCTCGCGGCAGCCGGCGCGGACCTGACCGGCCACCATCGCAGCGAGACCGAACCGGATTCGATGGACGCCGCTCGGCACCTGGTCCCGCCTGTTCGGGGCTAGGCGTCCCTGCGGGCGTCGAGAGTCATGCCTTCGCGGGCCACGACGACCGTGAGATCGGGCGCCAGATCGGCGGCCCAGACGGCGATCTCGTCCAGGGCTGCGTCGGTGCGCGCGGGCGAGTGGTGGAACAGCACGACGGTGCCGGCGCCGCAGGACTCGGCGAGGCTGACGGCGTCCTGGACGGTCGCGTGCCCGTAGTCCACTGCCACCGGCCGCTCGCCCTCGAGGAACTGTGCGTCATGGATGAGTACGTCGACCCCGTCGAGCATCGCGAGCAAGGCGTCGGAGATCCCCGCGGCCGGCGCATGGTCTGGCAGGTACGCCAGCGAGCCGTGCTCGTCATCGACCCTGAGGCCGAAGGTCCGCCCACCCTTGTGCTCGATCTCGACAGCGGCCACCGTCAGGCCCTCGATCTGGTGCGTACCCGCCTCGAGGGCATGGAACCCCCAGGTCCCCTGCAGGCCCTCCGGAGTGATCGGGAACGACGGTGGCGAGAACGAGTGCGCCAGCAGGTCACGACCTGATCGGCTCTCCTGGGCCGGGACGTAGAGGTCCACGCGCGCGGCGTGGCGATCACCGGCGCTGAAGAACGGCAGGCCCTGCATGTGGTCCCAGTGCAGGTGGCTCAGCACGATCGAGCCGTCGTACGCGTCGCCGCCGAGCAGCGCCGTCAGCGACCTCAGGCCGGTGCCGGCATCGAGGACCAGGGTTGGCCGGTCGCCGCCCTCAGGCGTGATCGCGAGGCAGGACGTGTGTCCGCCGTACCGGACGAAGTCTGCACCCGGCGCCGGGGTGGACCCGCGGACGCCGAGCATCTGGATCCTCATGCGACGCTCACGCGCGGACTGTAGCAGCGGCGTACGCAGTGATCGTGACGTTTCGCGCAACGTCCGGGACGGTGGGGTCCGGTGTGGTCTAGCCTCCTGCGCCGAGTGCCTGTGAGGGCTCGGTCGACGGTCGTAGTCTTGGATGCTCGGCCCGACTTGTTGGGGGGGTCGCGATGAGCGAACCGACCTTCACGGGGGGGCGTGCACCGCCGGAAGGCGGCCTCTCGGGCCGCCCGCCAGCACCGAGGCGCGCTGGGCCCATGTCGACCGTGGTACCGCCGCGACTGGGTCCTCGCGACCGGCGCCCTCCTGCTCGGGGCCGGCCTCGGCTCCTTCGCCGGCGGCTCGAGCGAGGCCTCACCCAACGTAGTCATCCAGTCGCTCCTGGAGGACCTGAGGAGCACCGAGGTTCAGCTCCGCCTCGTTGCGCTCGAGCGCCTGTTCCCGCCACCCCCGTCTGACACCGTCCCCGGTGACGGGGTCTTCGTAGTCGGCAAGGACATGCGGGCGGGCACCTACCGGACCACCGGCGCGGTCCGGAGTGCCTGCCACTACGGGATCGACCGCGACGCCCACGGTGACGACATCGTGAGCAGCAACGTCGCGCGCGGACCGGCCGTCGTGCGCGTCGTCGACGGCGAGTTCTTCGAGACCAACGGCTGCCACGAGTGGGTCCTACAGCATTAGCCTTTCAGCACGGCCGAAAGAGTGTGCGGCGGGAGCGCAAAACCCGCTGGCCACATGTGCTGACCAGCGGGTTTGCAGGTGGTGGGCAGGGGCGGGGTCGAACCGCCGACCTTCCACTTTTCAGGCGGACGCTCGTACCAACTGAGCTACCTGCCCTCACCTCCTGCACCGCCGGTCCGGAGACCGGGAGGCGCAGGCTGATCGCTGTTCCCAGAGATCGCGGGAACTCTACCGGACGGGTTGGGAGCGTGCGAACCGGGCGTGAGGAGCGCGATTCGGCACTGGCTGACGCTGCAGATGAGAAAGGCCCCCCGGCAAGAACCTTGCTGGGGGGCCTGCTCCGTGCGACCCCGACGGGACTCGAACCCGCGGCCTCCGCCGTGACAGGGCGGCGCGCTAACCAACTGCGCTACGGGGCCTGGATGCTACGGACCTCGCTCGATTGCGAGGCCACGGAATGCTAACCCATCACCGGGCTCGCCTACGAATCCGCACCCCCAACGGGATTCGAACCCGTGCTACCGCCGTGAAAGGGCGACGTCCTAGGCCACTAGACGATGGGGGCCTGCCACCCCGGAGAGCGACGGGGCAAGTGTAGGGGAGCAGCCGTTTCAGGCGTAGCCGAGGTCGTGCAGCGCCGAGTCGTCGATCCCGAAATGGTGAGCGATCTCGTGGACCACGGTGATCCGAACCTCCTCGATGAGCTCCTCCGGCGACTCGCACATCCGGGTGAGCGGACCGCGGAAGATGAAGATCCTGTCGGGTGGCCGGAAGGTGTAGGTGCTGTCCCGGTCGGTGAGTGGCACCCCGTCGTACAGACCCAGTAGCCCGGGGTCTTCGTCGGGGGACTCCGCCTCGACCAGCACCACGACGTTGTCCATCAACGCAGCGAGCTCGGTGGGTACGCCGTCCAGCGCACGCGCCACCAACTCCTCGAACTCAGACTCGCTGATGTCCATGGGAGCCAACCTACGTGGCGGCCGAACATGCGAATGTGTCAGGAGAGAGCGCCCACTGCCCCACCAGCCTGTGCAGCGACATTGGCATGTTTGACGCGCGCCCATCGGCCGGGCGGAACATGCGAATGTCACGAGGGTGCCGGTTGACTGCCCCACCAGTCTGTGCAGCGACATTGGCATGTTTGACGCGCGCCCATCGGCCGGGCGGAACATGCCAATGTCACGGGAGGGCCGGCTGACTGCCCCACCCGTCTCTGCAGCGACATTCGCATGTTTGACGGCGCAGGTGTGGCGGAGGCAGGAATGACGGAGGTACGACGCCCGACCGCTCCGCCCCCCGGCGGCAGCCCTCAGGCGGCCAGCGACTGCTCGTCGCGCTGGGGCAGCGGCGCCGGGGTGGTGTTGGTGCCCATGAAGTCGTTGGGCAGGGCCAGGCGGATCACCTTGTGCCAGGCGGAGGCCACCTGGCGCGGCAGCGAGCCGGTCTTGTACTCCAGGCCGTAACGCTCGAACAGGTCCTGCACCTTGGGTGCGATCTCCTTGTAGCGGTTGCTCGGGAGGTCGGGGAACAGGTGGTGCTCGATCTGGAAGGACAGGTTGCCGGTCGCGATGTGCATCGCGTTCGATCCGCTGATGTTGGCCGAACCGAGCATCTGCCGGACGTACCACTCGCCCTTGGTCTCACCCACGATCGACTTCTTCTCGAAGGTCTGGACACCCTCGGGGAAGTGGCCGCACATGATCACCGAGTGGGTCCACAGGTTGCGGACCAGGTTGGCGGTGAAGTTGGCGGTGATGGTGTGCAGGAACGACGGTCCGGACAGCAGCGGGTGGATGACGTAGTCCTTGGTGGCCTGGCGGCGGATCTTGGCCAGGGTCTTCTTCGCGCGTGCCTTGAACTCAGGCGACTTCAGCGTCTTGCGCTTCACGTGCTTGCCGATCTCGAGGTCGTAGGCGGCGATGCCGTACTCGAAGAAGCAGGCGTTGATGAAGTTCCACAGCGGCTGCGCGAGGTAGACGGGGTGCCAGCGCTGGTCCTCGTCCACGCGCATGATGCCGTAGCCGAGGTCGTTGTCCTTGCCGACCACGTTGGTGAAGTTGTGGTGCAGCTCGTTGTGCGAGTGCTTCCACTGCTCCGAGGGGGAGGCGTTGTCCCACTCCCACGTGGTCGAGTGGATCTTCGGGTCACGCATCCAGTCCCACTGGCCGTGCATGACGTTGTGCCCGATCTCCATGTTCTCCAGGATCTTGGCGACGCTCAGGCCGGCAGTGCCGAGGAACCAGGCGGGCGGGAACAGCGAGAACAGCAGCACGGCGCGCGAGCCGAGCTCGAGCTTGCGCTGGACGTCGATCACCTTGCGGATGTACGCCGCGTCGCTGGCCCCGCGGGCCTCGACGAACTCGGCGCGGATCGCGTCGAGCTCCTGGCCGATCTGTTCGATGTCGGCCGCGGTCAGGTGGTCGATCGGGCTGGTGTGCTTCTTCTGCAGGACAGTCATGGGGAGCTCCTCAGTGGTCGATCTGGTCAGTGGTCGATCTGGCAGCTGCCGGCGGCAGCGTTGATGCAGGTCTGGATGCGGACGCCGTCACCCTCGACGGCGGTGGTGATCTCTCCGGTGCGCAGGTCGCGGACGGCGCCTTCGCGCAGTGGCAGCACGCAGCTGTAGCAGATGCCCATCCGGCAGCCGCTCGGCATGAGTACGCCGGCTTCCTCGGCCTGCTCGAGGATGGGGCGTGATCCCTCGGCCTCCACCACCGTGCCGCTGTGGGTGAAGGTCACCGTGCCACCCTCGCCGGCCACCACGGTGGTGACCCGGAACTGCTCGGTCATCAGCGGCAGGTCGTGCGCGGCGTGGTGCGCCTCGAGGGCGTCCAGCAGGCCGCCCGGGCCGCACGCGAACGTCGTGCGCTTGTGCAGGTCGGGAACCAGGGTGGCGAGGTCGGCGACGTCCAGGAGACCGTGCACGTCGTCGTAGCGGGCGACCAGGCGGATCAGCCCGGCGTCACCCAGCTCGCGGAGGTTGTCGATGAAGATCGAGTCCGGCTCGCTCGGAGCGACGTGCACGACGGTGATGTCGTACCCCGCGCTGCGGGGCAGTCGTACGACGCCGGAGTCCGCGACCGGGAACAGGTTGCGCAGCATCCCGATCACCGGCGTGATCCCGGACCCGGCCGTGACGAAGAGGAACTTGCCGCCCTCGGTGGGCAGCACGAACTCGCCGGCGGCCTGCTCGAGGTGCACCAGCGTGCCCGGGTGCGTCTGGTGGACGAGGTGGTTGCTCACCTTCCCCTCGGGGACCGCCTTGACGGTGATGGAGATGCGGCCGTCGGCGCGGGGACCATGGGTCAGCGAGTAGGCGCGCCACAACCGGACGCCGTCGACGTCGACGCCGATGCGGAGGTACTGCCCCGGGACGTGCCCGGCCCAGTCGGCTCCGGGCTTGATCACCAGCGTGGCGGAGTCGGGGGTCTCGGGGGTCACCGACTCGATCCGCCCACGAAGGTCGGCCCCGGCGCGCAGCGGGTTGAAGACGTCGAGGAAGTCGGCCGGCACGAGGGGGGTCGCGGCGAGCTCGACCAGGCGGCTGACGCGGTCCCGGAGGCTCCGGCCGAGGCCGATCGGGCTGCGCGTCAGCGCTGCGGGGGAGGCTGCGGGGGAGGCTGTGAGGGAGGCTGCGAGGGGGGTGGTCGTGGCCATGACTCAACAATGATGTGTTCCCGGGCTAAAGTCATGACCTGAGCGCGTGAATCGACCACGCCCTCTTGTTCGCAAAGGATAAAAATATGCCGGATCAGGCAGATCTCCGCCTCACCGAGGCGATGGTGCGTGACCTACGCGACATCCTGCCCGCCGTTTCGAGTCACACGGTCGCCGCCATCACCGACGACGTGCCCAGCTATGCCGACGCCCTCAGTGGCCCGATGGGGGAGACGATCAGGGGTGCCGTCGAGCTGGCCCTGGGTGGGTTCATCTCCCTGGCCGCAAGGTCCGGAGCGGGGGCGGCACAGGCCCCGACAGCCCAAGCGGTCGACGGTGCCTACCAGCTCGGGCGGGGCGAGGCACGCAGTGGCCGTACGGTCGACGCGCTGCTCTCCGCCTACCGGATCGGCGCCCGCGTGGCGTGGCGGGAGATGTCGGCCACCGCCGTACGCAACGACGTCGGTGCCGACACGCTGGCACGTTTCGCCGAGCTGGTGTTCGCCTACATCGACGAGTTGTCGGCGGCGAGCGTCGCCGGTCACAACGATGAGCTCGCCACCACCGGCCGGGTGCGCGAACGGCTACTGGAGCGGCTGGCCACCGAGCTCCTCGAAGGCTCCGAGACCGCCGAGGTCGAGGCGGCCGCCGAGCGGGCGGGGTGGGAGCTGCCCGAGACGCTGACGGCCGTGCTGGTGCCGGAGTCCCAGGTGCGCGCCGTCCTCGGTGCCGTGCCGGCCGAGACCTTGCAACCCAGTGAGGGTCTCGAGGGGATGATGCCGCTGCTGGTCCCCGATGTGCACGGGACCGCCCGGCGGGCACTCCTGCGAGCACTGGATGGGCGTGGCGCGGTCGCCGGCCCACCCCGACCGTGGGCCGACGTGCCGGCCTCCTTCGACCGGGCCTGGCGGTTGCACCGGCTCGGGCTCGGCCCCGACAGCGAGGAACACCTCGCTGCCCTGGTGCTCACCGCCGACCCGAGTGCCCTGGGCGACCTGCGGGAGCGGGCCCTGTCTCCCCTGGCAGACCTGCGCCCCTCCACCTCGGACAAGCTCGCCGAGACCCTGCGCGCCTGGCTGCTGCACCAGGGTCGCCGCGATGCCGTGGCCGAGGCCCTCTTCGTGCACCCCCAGACCGTGCGCTACCGCATGGGGCAGCTGCGCGAGGCTTTCGGCGATCGACTCGAGGACCCGGCGTCGCTCCTCGAGCTCACCATCGCCCTGGCCCTGCCCGGTGTCCCGGACACGTCGACCCCGGGGGCGTTCGCTCCAGGTCAGAGAGTGGAGTGAACGAGGTCCCCGTCGACCCAGGTGGCGACGACCTGCATGGCGCGCAGTGCCTTGGCCTGCTCGAGCGTGGTGCCACGGACCAGCGGGTCCGCGTCCAGGAGGGCCAGATCGCCAGGATGTCCGACGGACACGGTGCCCAGTCCGTCGGTGCTGGCGGCCAGGGCTTCGTCCACGGTCAGGGCCTGCTCGGGGTGCCAGGGCTCGCGGTCGTCGCCGCTGCGGTGCACCGCAGCAGCGATCGCGTCCCACGGGTCCAGCGGCGAGACCGGAGCATCCGAGCCGAGAGCCAGCTCGACCCCGTCGTCGGCCAGCCAGCGCAACGCGAAGCAGCGGCCGGTGTGGTCGGGCCAGAGGCTCTCGGTGAGGTCGCGGTCGTCGAGCAGATGGGCGGGCTGGACGCTGGCGCGGATCCCGAGCTCGGCCATCCTGCGTGAGTCCCCGCGGGTGATCAGCTGCGCGTGCTCGATGGACCCGTGGGCGCCAGTGGCGGCGTACGCCGCCAGCGCCTCGGCCACGGCCGCGTCGCCGATCGCGTGCACCGCCACCTCGAGGCCGTGGCCCGCGGCCCGGGTGAGCAGGTCTCGCAACCCGTCGCGCGAGAGGTTGGGGGCCCCGCGGCCGTCCCCACCGGCGTACGGCGCACAGCACCAGGCCGTGCCGGTGTTCAGCGACCCGTCGGAGATGATCTTCAACGGGCCCATCGTCACCAACGGGCTGCAGCCCGGGAGCGGGTCGCCGGTGCGCAGTCCTGCTGCCAGGAAATCCGGCAGCGTGTCGACGTAGGCGCCCACCCGAACGCGCAGCAGGTCGGCGCCGGCTGCGGCGCGCTCGGGCCACTCGGCGAGCCGTTGGTCGAACTCGAGGTCCACCAGCCCGACGACCCCCTTGGCAGCCGCCTGCTGCATGGAGTGCAGGTAGGCGTCCGGCGAGGTGCCGTCGCTGCCGACGAGGTCGATGAGCCGGGGGTAGGCCGCGAACCACTCGCCCTCGCTGACCACCCCGTCGCGCTCAGGCAGCCTCAGCCCGCGCATCGCCACGGTGTTCAGCCACGCGTGGTGGCCGTCGCCGCTGATCAGCACGACGGGACGAAGGCCCGCCACCTCGTCGAGGTCGGCGACGCTGGGCCGGCGCTCCCACGACGCGGAGCGATGGCCCCAACCGATGATCGGCACGTCGGGTGAGTCCGCCAGCCGCCGCGCCACCCGGTCGAGCGCCTCGGCCAACGACCTCGTGCCGGTCAGGTCCAGGCGCTGCGAGGCGAGGGCCCACTGGCCCAGGTGCACGTGCTGGTCCCACAGGCCCGGGATCAGCCAGCGACCCTCGGCGGCGTACTCCTCGACCCCGACCGGTCGTGCCAGCCCTGGGCCGATCCGGTCCACCCGGCCATCGGTGACGAGGACGTCCACCGGGTTCGGCCGGGTGTCGTCCGCGCGCGACTTCCCGAGCGGCACGAGCCGTGCGCTACGGAGCAGGAAGCTGGACATGCCGCAACGCTAGGTCAACCCCGAAGCGGCTAAGTGACCGAGGGTCGCCGCGACCAGGCACCCGGCCACCGTCATCGCGACGTACGCCGTCCCGCGCCGTGGCCCAGCGGAGACCGACTGCACCGCGAACGCCGAGTAGGTCGTCAGGGCGCCGCAGAAACCGGTGCCCAGCAGGGCCAGCCAGCGCCCCTCGGCCGCAGCGCCGACAAGCGCCCCCAGGAGGGCCGAACCGGCGAGGTTCACGACCAGGGTTCCCCAGTGCAGGCGACGGTCGAGCAGGTGGCCGACGAGGTAGCGCAGCGACGCCCCCGCGGCGGCGCCGAGTGCGACGAGGAGGGCTGTCACTCGTCGCCCTCCCGCAGCTCGAAGTCGGCGCGCTCGGCCGGCGTGGACAGCCGGTCGACGACCACGACGGCCAGCAGGGCGGCGGCCAGGCTGCCGAGGGAGTAGCCGATGGCGAGTCCGACCGAGCCGTGGTCGAGGAGGGTGAAGGTCTCCACCGATGCGGCCGACATCGTCGTGAAGCCGCCGAGCAGGCCGGTTCCCAGGAACACCGGCAGCCAGGGCACCCGGTGGGTGGCCGGGAGCGCCGGAAGCCCGGCCAGTAGGGCGGCTCCCGTGACGTTGATCGTGAAGGTCACCCAGGGGAAGGCGTCGTCCGCGGCCGGGAACGCGGTGCTGAGGGCCCAGCGCGCCACGGCGCCGAGGGCGCCGCCGACCCCGGCGGCGACGAGCCCCACTGCCACTGGCGTGCGCGCGGCAGCAGCCGGAAGGGTCATAGGTTGAACAGCGCGGTGGGTCCCGTCCAGGGAATCGGCGCCTCGCCCCGTCCCTGCCGCTCGAACTCGGTGAAGTACCAGGTCTGCAGGTCCACGAGCAGGTCGGGCGGTCGCAGCGAGAGGAGGTGATCGGTCGAGAACACCGTGTAGACCTCGTTCAGCAGGTCTCGGATGCGGGCCATCGTCGCGGGCGTGGTCAGTGGTACGCCGTACTCCAGGTCGACGGACTCCATGCGGGCGGCGATCGCTGCGTCCAGCTGCGGGATCCCCGAGCTGGCCCGACGCTCCCGGTCGGCCTGGACGAAGATGTCGGTGATGGCAACCGCGAGCGGGTACTCGTTCGGAGCCCCCAGCGCGAGCAGCCGGAGCTCGCGCCGCAGCTCGAAGTGGTAGCGGCGCAGCTCGCCGAACAGGCGTGCAGGCACTCGTTGAAGCTGCAGCTTCATCCGCCGTGTGTCGGTGAGCTCGACTCCCTGCGAGTAGTCAGGGTCGAACTCGAAGATCTCGCCGACCAGGGTGCCGCCACCGTCGCGCTCGCCGCTGGGCTCGAACCAGACGGACTTGCTGCGGCCGTCGTGGCCGAGGTCGGAGCCCCAACGGTTGGACATCAGTGCGACCAGATCGAGACCGCGGCCGAAGGTGGTGACGTTGAAGCCGTCGACGTCACCGGGCTCGGGAGCGATCGCCGGGCGTTGTGGTGGAACGGGCGAGGAGTCGACGACCTCGATGCGGGGGTGGTCGACGGTTCCCAGGATCCGAACGGACAGGGGCGGCCGCGAGTGGATCAGGGCATTGGTGACGAGCTCGGAGACGCCGAGCTGGGCGGCATCGATGAGATCGGGTCGACCGATCTCCTCCAGCACCCGGGAAACCCAGGAGCGCGCAAGCCGCACTGAGGGCGGACTCGCAGCGAGTGGCAATGAGCGCTTCGTCAGTAGCACCGGCCCTCGCTCCCCTGCACGGACAGAACGGTAGGTGCGCGGGCAAGCGCCGCCTACCAGTGCAAACCCTAGGCGAAGTGGAAGCCGCGGGCACTCATTGACCGCTCAATTTGATCAGCGCGTTCTCGACGACCTCTGCCAGCGATGGATGGATCCAGTACTGCCCGGTCGCCATCTCGGTGATGGTCGTGCCCAGGCTCATCGCCTGGACCAGAGGCTGGATCAGCAGGCTGGCCTGCGGACCGATGATGTGGGCACCGATCAGCTGTTCACGCTGGGGGTCTCCGAGCAGCTTGACGAAATGCTCCGTGTCCTCCATCGCCCATCCGTAGGCCACGTCCGCGTAGTCCAGAGTGGCCGTGCTGTGAGGCACCCCGTGGCGGCGCGCCTCCTGGGTGGTCAGCCCGACGCTGGCGATCTGCGGTGAGGTGAAGACGGCGCTGGGGACGAACCGGTGGTCGCTGGCCACGAGGTCCTCAGGGTGCAGCAGGTTGTGCTGGATGGTGCGCGCCTCGAGGTTCGCCACGTGCTTGAGCTGGTAGCTGTTGGTGACGTCGCCGAGCGCCCAGACGCCCTCCGCCGTTGTTCGTTGGTGGTCATCGACCACCACGAGGCCGTCCCGCATCTGGATCGAGGTGTGCTCCAGGCCGAGGAGGTCGGCGTTGGAGGACCTACCGGTGGCCATCAGGAGTACGTCGCTCTCCAGCTCGCTGCCGTCGGACAGGGTGACCGTGGTGACGCGCCCGTGACGCGCTACGTCGGTGGCCACGGTGTCCAACCGCACCTCCCACTGCCGGGCCGCGAGCTCGGTGAAGCGGACGGCGACGTCCTCGTCCTGGTGCCGGAGCAGCCTGGGTCCGCGCTCGAGCTGGGTGACCTCGGTGCCGAGGGCGGAGAACACGTGCGCGAACTCCGCAGCCACGAAGCCGCCGCCGACGATGGTCATCCGGCGTGGCAGCTCCTCGAGCCGCATCACCGTGTCGCTGGTGTGGAAGCCGGCCTGATCCAGTCCGGGGATGGAGGCGACGCTCACCCGGCTCCCCGCGGCGATGACCACCTGGTCGGCGGTGATCGTGGTGCCGGTGCCCGTGTCGATCGTGTGGTCCTCGAGGAAGGTGCAGTGAGCGTCGTAGACGTCGACGTTGGGCAGCCGCTCGCGGTAGGCCCTGCCCGCCGTGGCGATCGGGTCGATCCGGCCGAAGACGCGGTCGCGGATCTCCGGCCAGCGCGCCCCGTCGTACGACGTCTCGACCCCGAGCCGGGGCGCGTTCCTGGCAGCGCGGGCGAGGTCGGCGGGATAGACGAGCATCTTGGTCGGGATGCAGCCGACGTTGATGCAGGTGCCCCCGAACACGCCTTCCTCCAGGATCGCCACCTTCCAGTCTGCGAACCTGGCGTCGACGATGGTGTTGCCGGAGCCGGTGCCGATGACGGCGAGGTCGTAGTGGGTCACGCCGACATCGTGCCGGAGAAGTGTGAGGCAACCAACGTCCCTCGATTGGTCGGCGAGGGAGGGTAGCGGGGAGAATCGTTGTTATGCCTGATGTGATGCAACCCCTCGAGACTCCCAGGCACCAGGTCGTCGTGATCGGCTCCGGCTTCGGCGGGCTGTTCGGCACCAAGGCGCTCCGTCGCGCCGACGTCGACGTGACGATGGTCGCCCGGACCACCCACCACCTCTTCCAGCCGCTGCTCTACCAGGTGGCGACCGGGATCCTGTCCGAAGGCGAGATCGCGCCACCGACCCGCGAAGTGCTCGCCCGGCAGAAGAACGCGACGGTGCTGCTCGGTGACGTGCGCGACATCGATCTGGAGGCCAGGACGATCACCCACCACGTGCTCGGACGTGAGACGGTCACCGGCTACGACTCGCTGATCGTCGCGGCGGGGGCTGGGCAGTCCTACTTCGGCAACGACGAGTTCGCGGAGTTCGCGCCGGGAATGAAGAGCATCGATGACGCCCTGGAGCTGCGAGGCCGCATCTTCGGCGCGTTCGAGCTCGCCGAGAACATGGCCCGCAAGGGTGAGAACGTCGACCACCTGTTGACCTTCGTGGTCGTGGGTGCCGGACCCACCGGGGTCGAGATGGCCGGCCAGATCGCCGAGCTCGCCCACAGAACGCTCAAGCGCGACTTCCGCTCCATCAACACCCGGAAGGCGCGGGTCATCCTGCTGGATGCCGCCGCACAGGTGCTGCCGCCTTTCGGGGCGAAGCTCGGAGCCAAGACGAAGGAGTCGCTGGAGCGCCTGGGCGTCGAGGTTCAGCTCGGCGCGATGGTCACCGACGTCGATGAGCGAGGTCTCGTCGTACAGGACAAGGACGGGACGCACCGACGCATCGAGGCCGTCACGAAGATGTGGGCTGCCGGAGTCCAGGCGAGTCCGCTCGCCGCCCAGCTCGCCGAGCAGAGTGGGGCCTCGCTCGACCGGGCCGGACGTATCGCGGTGAACCCGGACCTGACGCTGCCGGGCTACCCGGAGGTCTTCGTGGTCGGCGACATGATCGCGCTGAACAATCTCCCCGGCGTGGCCCAGGTCGCCATCCAGGGTTCGAAGTACGCCGCCAAGGAGATCCGCCGCCGCCTCGAGGGGAAGGCGCCGCAGGCGCCGTTCGCCTACTTCGACAAGGGCAGCATGGCGACCATCGCGCGGTTCGATGCCGTGGCCATGGTGGGCAAGCTCCGGCTGAGCGGCTTCGTGGCCTGGCTGATGTGGCTCGGCGTGCACCTGATCTACCTGACGGGGTTCAAGAACCAGGTCACGGCACTGCTGCACTGGACGGTGACCTTCCTGAGCAACGACCGCTCCGAGCGGACCGCCACCGAGCAGCAGATCTTCGCGCGCTCGGCGCTGAACCGTCTACCGGGCGGCGCGGCTGGGCTGGTCAGCGCCCCCGGGACCACGGCGGTCCAGCGCCGCGCCGAACTCGAGGCGATCGCCCTCGAGGAGGCTCGGCTGACGGATGCGGGCGTGCGAGGGCGCGCAACAGACTGAGGCGCGTCACTCGAAGCGCGGCGGCTTGGTGCCGCTGGCCTCGAGCGCCTCGCGAGCCCATCTCGGAAGGATGAAGACCCCTTCGACCTCGATGGTCGTCTCGCCGTCGGCCCGGCGGAGCGCGCCGACGACGATCGTCTTGACTCCCTCGACTCGGTCGATCCATGCCTCGGCCGAGCAGTCGCCGAGCGGGGTGTTGCGCAGGTAGCGCAGTGTCAGGGTTCCCGTCATGCCGGGGCTCCCGCCCGCTGCTGCTGCCTCTCCGCACACCTGGTCCATCACCAGAGCGGCCACGCCGCCGTGGACCATGCCAGGAGGTCCTTCATAGAGCGGACCGAGGTGGAAGCGCGACCAGGCCCGGCCCTCGTCGGAACGCTCCATCTCCAAGGGCGGCGCGATCGGGTTGCGCAGACCGACCACGGCGTTGCCGTGACCACGGACGGTGCCTGACCGGCTCAGGCTCACGCCGAAGGCGCCAGGAATTCGCTGCCGACTCAGGATCGCGGTGAGCCGCTCGATGTCGGCCCGGACCTCTGCCACGACGTCGGCATCGACCGTCGTCCGCAGGGATGCCTCGGCCAACTCGCGCACGCTCGCGGCCAGTCCACCCAAGACGACCCGCTCCTCCTGGAGCGCGTCCTCGGACATGTCCACGAAGGTGTATTCGATGGGCGCCATGCCCCGCAGACTAGAACAGGTTCCAGTCCACTGTCGTGATGACGTCAGCCACGCATGTGTGGCAGGGGGGCCACGCGCAGGAACACCAGCGCGAGAGCGGCGGCGGCTCCACCGCAGACCGAGATCCAGAGCAGGGAGAGCGCGGCTGGCGAGCCGGTGAGCAGGAAAGCCGTCAGCGCGACCAGGCAGCAGGCGCTGGCGAGGGTCGTCGTACGCCGGGCCACGCGGGCGATGTCGGCCCGCTTCACCAGCTGGGCGAAGTCGATCTCATCGGTGGGGGGCCGCACGAACTCGGGCCATTCGCGGGCCGGGACGAAACCCATGGACCCATATCGCCCTGCGGAGTCATCGTCCGGCGGTGGCCAGGTCTCGTGCTCGGGAGCCGACTCCTGCACGGGCAGCACGAAGGAGTGATCCAGCCAGGCGGGGGTCTGGAACCGCTCTCCGGGGGTGGCGACGGTCCCTCGGCGCGCAAATGCCTGTGAGCGAGCCTGCGTGCGCCGAGCGCGCGGGCCACCCTGGGTGACGTGTCGAGAGATCTGGTTCATCAGCCCTCCTGCCCTACCCAGAGTCTGCACTAGACCGGGGCTTGACAGAAGCACCGTGACCCGTTTTTTTGCGTGCCGCGTTCCACGAACTGGGAAGGCTCTGCCGACGTCCTTGGGGTGGGCCCCGTGGGACTCGAACCCACAACCCGCGGATTAAAAGTCCGCTGCTCTGCCAATTGAGCTAGAGGCCCGCGGGCGCCCGGTGGCCGCCGCGGCCGTCAGTATGCCGCAGCGCGTGAGCGGGCGCCGCGGTTGGTCAGGCGGCGCTGGACGGGCGCGTCGGCCGTACGTTGCGGCGGTGATGGGCGACGATGCGGCTGAACTGGTTGGCCTTGACCAAGTTGCCGCGCAGAACCCGTGGCTTCTCGCCCTCCCGGCTGATGACCGCCCTCCAGAGGGGCGAGCTGGGCGCACCCTCGAGGTCGACGGTCGTCGCCGCATCGCGCAGGTCGAAGCGGTGGCAGTTCCGGCCCTTGGAGACCTCCAGCACCCCGTCGCGGATCGAGACGACAGTGGTGGCCCAGCCGAGGACGCCCCAAGCCGCTGCCATGGCAACTGCGGCCAGCACACCGGCGTCCACCACGGCCTCGCGCGTGCCCTCCTGGACGGCAGCGAAGGTGGCTAGGACCGCGGCCACGGAGGCCACGAGGAAGAGCGTCCCGAAGACGTAGCGACGCAGGTTCGTCGGGCTGTACTCGACGAAGGCGGGGATGGTGCGGTCTTCGTCCCCCTCCCCGTCGACGTCGACAACCGCATCCGGACTCGCCTGGACGACCTCGATTGGCGGGAGGGACGAGGCCGCGGCGTCGGTGATCTGCGGCTCTGGCTCGACCGGTGCTTCCGGGGCTGCAACTGCGGCCTCTGGTTCGGGTTCGGGCTCTGCTTCGGGCTCTGGTTCGGGTTCGGGTTCGGGTTCGGGTTCGGGTTCGGGTTCGGGTTCGGGCTCCGGTTCGGGCTCGGGCTCCGGTTCGGGCTCCGGTTCGGGCTCCGGTTCGGGCTCCGGTTCGGGCTCCGGTTCGGGCTCCGGTTCGGGCTCCGGTTCGGGCTCCGGTTCGGGCTCTGGTTCGGGCTCTGGTTCGGGCTCTGGTTCGGGCTCTGGTTCGGGCTCTGGTTCGGGCTCCGGTTCGGGCTCTGGTTCGGGCTCTGGTTCGGGCTCGGACAGCTCGGAGTCGAACACCGCGTAGTCGGCCGGAGCTGCGTCAGCGTCGTGCGCGTCCTGCAGCAGCTCGGCCGGGGCGTCCTGGGGAGTCTCGCTGGGAGTCTCACGGGCAGTCTCGCTGGCAGTCTCACGGGGGAACTCGTAGGCGGTGCCGTCCTCAGAGACCATCGAACCGTCGGCGAAGTGATACAGCCATCCACCGAAGCCCGATCCCTGGGGTTGGTGGTAGGTCCAACCGGGGTCGGCGGATTCCTCGATGGTCTCGGAGGCGGCCGCGGCAGTCGGGGCCTCCTCGACGACTGCCGGGATCTCCTCGACGGGTTCGGTGGGTTCTGCCACGACGGGTGCTTCGAGCGGCTCGGGGTTGGCCGCGACTGCCGTGACCTCTGCGACGGGTTCGTGCAGTGCTGCGACGGCAGGTTCCTGGACGGCGGGTTCCTCGAGGGCGGGTTCCTCGACGGCGGGTTCCTCGACGGCGGAGCGTGCTGCCGGGGGCGCAACGATCTTGTCGCGCCACCCCCGGGCCGCCCGCCTGGCGCCACCGCGGCGTGGAGGACGCGTGAGCGCCTCGTCACTGGAGGGTGGGTCGTCGGCGTTCAAGGCATCCCTGGCAACGGTCTCGGGCGAGATGCCCAAGGTGAGGTGTGAGTTCTTGATCACATTCTCGTCCGACGAGTTCGTCGGCGGTAGCCCATCCCCGGTCTGGGCGAGCGACTCGCGCATGACGTGCAGTGGGTCCACCAGGCCGGGAGGCTCGTTGGAGGTGTCCACAGGTCGTGGCAGTTCCGAGCTGAGAAGTCCGAGCTCGGGGGCACGGCGCTGGCCCGGGATGGTCGTAGCGGTGAAGCGGCGACGGAGGAAGGCGCCGATGGGGGGTTCGGCCTCAGGCTGGGTCGTGGGGGGCGGCGCGCTCAGGGCGGCAAACGCCACGGAGATGGGGTCAACGTCCTCGTTACGAGGCTCGGCGGGCGGCGCGATCGGCTCAGGCGACGCCGAGTCAGGGGCCGGGTCTTGGCCGAGTTCGTCCGCCGGTCGAGGCGACCTGCGTCGGATCCTGTCGAACACGAGCTACCCCTCTCCTCGACGTGTGGGCGCGCATGGGCTCCCCGGACCGATCTCGCGGCGGTCCGCATGATCCGGTGGTGGTGGCCCCCCGGGCACCGTCACCGCACCCCCAACGAGCGACCGATGCGAAGGGCACGCATGGACCCAGGAGCAGTCGCTGCGCCGCGCTAGATCGGGCGCCGGCTCGCGTTTGGCCCGAACCTTGGTAATGTCATGTCTGCAGAGTGCAAGTTCCAGCGGTTACAACAACGCTCGTTGGAGTTTGTGATCCAACGGCGTTTCTTCTCTTAGCTCCAAGCTTGCGAGGCGGGACGGCGTATCACCGCACTCCGCCGAGGCCGCCGAAGTGGCGGTCCCGCCTCAGCAACAAGGAGAAAAACAGCATGGCTCAGGGCACCGTTAAGTGGTTCAACGCCGAAAAGGGTTTCGGCTTCATCGCTCAGGAGAACGGCGGAGACGACGTCTTCGTGCACTACTCCGCGATCCAGTCGCAGGGCTACAAGTCCCTCGACGAGAACCAGAAGGTCGAGTTCGACGTCACGCAGGGCCCCAAGGGTCCGCAGGCTGAGAACGTTCGCGCCGTCTGATCGACGCAACTCAAGGAAGGGCCCCGACCATCGGTCGGGGCCCTTTCCCTTTGCCGCCATTTCCGGTTCGCCGAGGCCTTCGAGGTGTCATGCTGGAGTGGTTTCCATCTCCGCGGGGAGGGTAGGAGACCTTTCAACAACCCATCACCCGGGGGGGTATGGAAGGAGCATGGACGAGTGGATCCCTTCGACGTGCGGCTGCAGGACGACGAACTGCTCGACGAGGTCGAGCTCACCGCGGATCTGATCGTTGCCGCCAACCAGTCCGAGACAGCGATGAGCGTCTCCGAGATCGACCGGATTCTCGGCGTGGCCCGCGACGCTGCGACTGCGTGACCCACCTGGTCGAAAGGTCGACATCGGGCGACTGACCGCCGCGACCCGGGCAGCTCGAGACGCCCCACGACGTACCCCTTAGTGGTACATCCGGATGCGTAGTTGCACACCCGGGTCCTGCACCGCCTAGCATGTGACCGTTCTGGTCCTGCTCATCAGGAGTTAACCGTGGCCTTGCGCTTCAAGCCCGTGGACAATGTGTTCTACCAACTGCTCCAGAGTTCTGCGACCCAGCTCGTCGTGGGTGCCGGAATCCTGGCGGAGATGCTGGACGAGGGGGGAGACCGCCCAGCCATCGCCGAACGCATGCGCGATGCCGAGCACAAGGCCGACGAGACGACCCACGAGATCGCCAAGCGGGTCAACTCCACGTTCGTGACGCCCTTCGACCGCGAGGACATCTACGCCCTCGCGTCGGGCCTCGACGACGTCATGGACTTCATGGAGGAGGCCGTCGACCTCACCGTCCTCTATGAGGTGGGCACCCTGCCCGGCGAGATGGCCGAGCAGGTCGACGTACTCCAGCGCTGTGCCGAGCTCACCGCCGAGGCCATGCCGCAGCTGCAGTCGATGAAGAACCTCGAGGAGTACTGGATCGAGATCAACCGGCTCGAGAACGCCGGTGACAGGAGCTACCGGCGAATCCTGGCCAAGCTCTTCAGCGGGCAGTACGACGCCCTCGACGTGCTCAAGCTCAAGGACGTCGTGGACTCCCTCGAGCACGCTGTCGACGCCTTCGAGAAGGTCGCGAACATCATCGAGCAGATCCACGCCAAGGAGTCCTGACCGGTGGATCTCGCGATCATCGCCGCGGTGGTCCTGGTCGCCCTGATCTTCGACTACACCAATGGCTTTCACGACGCGGCCAACGCCATCGCCACCTCGGTGTCGACTCGTGCGCTGACGCCTCGGGTGGCGCTGCTCCTCGCGGCGGTGATGAACTTCGTGGGGGCGTTCCTCGGCCAGAAGGTGGCCAGCACCGTCAGCGACACGATCGATCCGGGCAAGGGCAGCCATGGCCTGGTGATCGTGATGGCAGGTCTGGTCGGTGCCATCACCTGGAACCTGATCACCTGGTACTTCGGCCTGCCCTCGTCCTCCTCGCACGCGCTGATCGGTGGACTCGTCGGCTCGGCCTTGACCGCGGGCGTCTTCGTCAACTGGTCAACCGTTGTCAACAAGGTCGTCATCCCGATGGTCCTGTCCCCGCTGGTGGCCTTCAGCCTCGGCTTCGGCCTGATGCTGGGGATCATGTGGGTCTTCCGCAACCAGTCGCCGCGGAAGGTGGGCCAGGGCTTCCGGCTCGCCCAGACGATCTCGGCTGCCGCGATGGCCTTGGGACACGGCCTGCAGGACGCGCAGAAGACGATGGGCGTGATCTTCCTGGCGCTGTTGTCCGGTGGGTACGTCGCCTCCGGCGACCCGTTGCCGCTGTGGGTCATCATCGCCGCGGCGACCGCCATCTCGCTCGGGACCTACTCGGGCGGCTGGCGGATCATGCGCACGCTGGGAAGGCGGATCATCCACCTCGACCCGCCCCGTGGCTTCGCGGCCGAGTCGATTGCGGCGAGCGTGCTCTACACCACGGCGTACGTCTTCGAAGCGCCGATCTCAACGACCCACACCATCACCAGCGCCGTGATGGGAGTCGGGGCGACCAAGCGGTTCTCGGCCGTGCGGTGGGGAGTAGCCCGGTCGATCCTCACGGCCTGGGTCCTCACCTTCCCCGCAGCGGGGGCCGTCGCCTCGCTGACCTACCTGCTGCTGAAGTTCGTCTTCCAGCTTCCCTGACTCACCGCCGGTGGGTCGGGTGGGTGGGTCCTCCGCGCCCGGCTCCCTGCGCGCCCCGGCCCGCCCCGGACCCGCCCCGCCCCGGACCCGCCCCGCCCCGCCCCGGACCCGCCCGCCCCGTCCGCCCCGGACATGCGAATGTCGCATCCGGGGCTGACGGAGTGGTCAGGCCGCGCTGACGCGACATTCGCATGTTGGGCTCGCGCGGACTGCCGTCAGCAGTGTCCGGTGGACGTACGCCGGGTCGTGCATCACCAGCACCCAGCTGAACCGGATCACCTGCCAGCCGAGCAGGCTGAGGGTGTTGTAGCGACGGCAGTCGCGGGTGAGCGCCGCCGAGTCGCCGTGCCACTCGAAGCCCTCGGCCTCGAGGGCGATCTTGCGAGCCGGGTCGCCGAGGTCGGGGTGCAGGACGACAGCTGACTCCGGGAGTGGGACTCGCAGTTGCGCCTGGACCTCCAGGCCGGGCACGAGCAGGGCTTGCGCCCGGAGGACTGACTCGAAGGGGTTCGCGGCCTTGCCCGTGGCGGCGGCGGCGACCTCCCGGATTCGTGTTCGACCTCGACCGCGGGTGCAGTCGGCAAGGTTGATCAGCGAGCGGCGCTCGATGTCGTCGGCTCGCAGGGCGCTGTCGACGATCGGCAGGGACTCGTCGAGGGGCAGGTTGCGCATGCAGTCGACCAGCGTGCGGGGCGGTGTCGTGACCGACCCCTCGACATCCTCGGGCGGCAGGTCCGCCCAGTGCGGGGTCACCCGGTCGCGTAGGCGGCGATCGACCCGACGGTCGCGGGGAAACGTCACCTCCGGAAGTCGCGGCGGTCGCTTCTGTGCCCAGCCCCAATAGTGCGCGGCACTTCGGTGCGAGAGGGTGCCGGCGAGCGCGTTCGCCGTACGCACCGCTGGGCTCGCTGTCGGCAGGGCATACCGCCCTCGGCCATCGCGGACCAGGACGCCGGCGCGGAGCGCGGCCTCCACCTCACGCGCACCGCGGATTCGCACCAGGGTGGCCCGGTCGCAGACACCGCCGAGCAGGGTCATCTGGCTGATCAGGTCCATGACAGCAGGGTTCTGCCCTCGCGCCACTTCGGCGCAATGAACTCAGCGGGATGGGGACGCAGGTCCTCTCGCGTGAGTTGTGGACGTCAGCGGTCGTCGGGACAACACCGTCGCGGAGCTCCCGAACATGCGAATGTCGTTCGTGCGTCGCCTGATCGCCCCGCTCGCCGCTCGCGACACATTCTCATGTTTGGCGGGCCAGTGCGGAGCCCCAAACATGCGAATGTCGTTCGTGAGGCTTCTGCTCGCCCGACCAGTCACATGCGACACATTCGCATGTTTGGCGGGCACGGCGGGCCAGGGCGGGGTACGGCGGCGAAGCGCGGGTCAGCCGAAGCGGCCGGAGATGTAGGCCTCGGTCGCCTTGTCGTCGGGGACGCTGAAGATCTTCTTGGTGGTGTTCATCTCGATCAGCCTGCCGGGCTCCCCGGCGCCGGCGATGTTGAAGAAGGCCGTGTCCTCCGAGACGCGGGCGGCCTGCTGCATGTTGTGGGTCACGATGACGATGGTGTAGTCGGCCTTGAGCTCGTGGATCAGGTCCTCGATGGCCGAGGTGGAGATGGGGTCGAGCGCCGAGCACGGCTCGTCCATCAACAGGACCTGCGGCTCGACGGCGATCGCACGGGCGATGCACAGCCGCTGCTGCTGGCCGCCGGAGAGGCCCATGCCCGGCTTGCCGAGGCGGTCCTTCACCTCGGTCCAGAGGTTGGCCGCGCCGAGGGATCGCTCCACGATCGCGTCCGCGTCGTCCTTCTTCAGCTTGCGGTTGTTCAGCCGCAGACCGGCGAGGACGTTCTCATAGATCGACATCGTGGGGAACGGGTTGGGGCGCTGGAAGACCATCCCGATGAGCCGACGGACCTCGACCGGGTCGACCGCCGCGTCGTAGAGCGACTGGCCGTCCACGACGACCTTGCCCTCGACCCGGGCGCCTGGGATCACCTCGTGCATCCGGTTCAGCGAGCGCAGGAACGTCGACTTGCCGCAGCCCGACGGACCGATCAGGGCGGTGACCGATCGGGCGGGGATGGTCATCGAGACGTCCGCCACGGCGTGGAAGTCGCCGTAGAAGATGTCCAGGTCTGAGATGTCGATGCTCTTGGCCATCGGGTTCCTTTCAGTGCCCCTTCTTGGGGGCGAAGATCCTGCCCAGCACGCGTGCAACCAGGTTCAGCACCAGCACGATCAGTATGAGGACCAGGGCGGCCCCCCATGCCATCGGTCGGGCGATCTCCGGGTGATTTCCGGGCTGGGTGTAGCTGTAGTAGATGAAGACCGGCAGGGTCATCATCTGGTCCTTGAACAGGTTGAAGTTCGTCGAGTCGGTCGATCCGGCGATGATCAGAAGCGGAGCGGTCTCGCCGATCACCCGAGCGACGGCCAGCGTGACGCCGGTGATGATGCCCGACATGGCGGTGGGCAGGACGACCTTCACGATCGTCCGCCACTTCGGCACCCCCAGGGCGTACGACGCCTCCCGCAGGTCGGCCGGCACGAGCTTGAGCATCTCTTCCGCGGAGCGGACCACGATCGGGATCATCAGCAGCGACAGCGCGACGCCGCCGCCCAGGCCCATGTGCACCCCGGGTCCGAAGAACACCGCGAACAGGGCGTAGGCGAACAGGCCGGCGACGATCGAGGGGATCCCGGTCATGACGTCGACGAGGAACCGGATCCAGCCGGCCATCCGGGAGCCGGCGCCGTACTCGACGAGGTAGATCGCCGAGAACAGCCCGATCGGCACCGAGATCGCCGCGGCCGCGCCGGTGATGAGCAGTGTCCCGATGATGGCGTGGTAGATGCCGCCCTTCTCGCCGACGATGTTGCGCATCGACCAGGTGAAGAACTTCGCGTCGAGGATCGGCGCGCCCTCGGAGATCACGGTGAACAGCAGCGAGGCCAGTGGGATGAAGGCGAGGCTCAGCGCCACCCAGACCAGGGCCGTGACCAGTCGGTCCTGGGCGGCCCGGCGGTTCTCGACGACGCGTGACCAGAGCGGGAGCGCCACCAGGTAGGTCAGGGCAGCGACGACGGCCGTGGGCACCAGCCCCCAGCCGAGCAGCAGCCCGAGCATCCCGGACGCGGCCAGCGACACGACGAGCACGAGGAGTGGGGCCCACCGCGGGAGCCGTGCGTGCCGCAGCGCGAGGTGCTCGAGATGGGTCTCCGTGGGCCGGTCGGTGAGGGTGGTCATCAGGCGTTCCTCACGTCGCTGCGGGAGACGATCCAGCGTGCCGCGAAGTTGACGGCGAAGGTGATCACGAACAGGACCAGGCCGCTGGCGATCAGCGCGTTGACCTGAAGGCCGGTCGCGTCGGCGAAGGTGAGCGCGATGTTGGCGGCGATGGTGGACGGGTTCGTCGAGGAGATCAGGTTGATCGTGATGACGCCGCTGGCCGAGAGCACCATCGCCACGGCCATCGTCTCGCCCAGCGCGCGGCCCAGGCCGAGCATGGCGGCGGAGACGATGCCCGAGCGCGCGTACGGCAGCACCGAGAGGCGAATCATCTCCCACCGGGTTGCTCCGAGCGCGAGCGCGGCCTCTTCGTTCAGGCGAGGCGTCTGGGCGAAGATCTCCCGCGAGATCGCCGTGATGATCGGCAGCACCATGATCGCGAGTACGACGCCGGCGGTGAAGATCGTGCGCCCGGTGGTGGACGCCGGACCCTTGAAGAGGGGAATCCACCCTGCGTGGTCGGCCAGCCACTCGTAGAGGGGCACCAGATGCGGTCCCAGGAACAGGCCGCCCCACAGGCCGTAGATCACGCTGGGCACCGCAGCCAACAGATCGACCAGATAGCCGATCAGCACCGCGAGCCGACGGGGGGCGTAGTGGGAGACCCCGAGGGCCACGCCGATGGCGAGCGGGAGGGAGATGGCCAGGGCGAGCACCGCGGCCAGCAGGGTGCCGAACGCGAGCGGCCAGACGTAGACGGCGAAGTTGGCGGCTCCGCTGAGGTCGTCGGGGCCCGCTCGGAAGGCCGGCACGCCCTCGGCGGTCAGGAAGACCGCCACTCCCGCCAGCGAGAGCAGGATCAGCAGCGCGGCGCTGCGGGTGAGATTGGCGAAGACCAGATCACCCAGACGTCGCCTGGGTGATCCGGTCATCGCTTCAGTCGTGCTCACTGGGATAGGTGCTCCGGGCTCACTTCGAGGAGATCGAGTCGACGATCTGCTTGGCCTTGTCCGCGAACGTCGCCGGGATCGGCGCCGAGCCGGCGTTGTCTGCGGCCTGCTGCTGACCCTGGTCGCTGATGACGTAGGTCAGGAAGGCGCGGACGAGGTCGGCCTTGGCCTGGTCGGCGTAGGTGGGGCACGCGATCAGGTAGGAGGTCAGCATCAACGGGTAGGCGCCGTCGGCCGTGGTCGTGCGGTCGATCTTCACGGCCATGTCGCCCTGGGGACGAGTCTCGTCGAGCGGGGAGGACTCGACGGCCTTGGCGGCACCCTCGGCGGAGGGCTCCACCCACTGCTCGCCCACCTTGATGGAGGCGGCCTTGAGGTCGCCGACCTGGCTCAGGTCGGCGTACCCGATGGTGCCCTTGCCGCCCTGGACCGCCGAGATCATGCCCGAGGTCTGGTTGGCGCCCTCACCGGACTTGATCGGCCACACCTTGTCGGCAGGGCTCGTCCAAGCGCCCTCGCCGGCCTTCTCGAGGTACTCGGTGAAGTTCTTCGTCGTGCCCGACTCGTCGGAGCGGTGCACGGGGTCGATGGCGATGCTCGGCAGCTTCGCCTCGGGGTTGTCGGCCTTGATTGCCGCGTCGTCCCAGGTGGTGATCTTGCCCTGGAAGATCGAGGCGACGGTCCTGGGTGCGAGCTTCAGGGAGTCGACGCCCTCGACGTTGAACACGACGGCGATGGGGCTGACGTAGTTGGGAACCTCGATGGCGTCGCCGCCACAGCGCTTCTTGGCTGCGTCGAGCTCGCCCTTCTCGGCGTCGAGGGCAGCGTCGGAGCCGGCGAAGTCGACACCGCCGGCGGTGAACTTCTCCACCCCGGCGCCCGATCCGGACGGGTCGTAGTTGATGGTCGCGTCGCCGTTCGACTTCTGGAAGCCGGCGCGCCAGGCGTCCATGGCGGACTCCTGCGCGCTGGAGCCGGCGCCGTCGAGCTTGCCGGACAGACCGCCGCCGCCCGAGGCACTGGTCGCTTCGTTGCCGGCGGCGCACGCGGACACGGCGAGACCGAGGGCAAGCGCCGCGATGCTGGGAGCAGCCATGCGGCGAAGGGAAGTGCTGTTCACTTCGAACTCCTGTTGGTTCGTGGGTCGTGGACACCTTGAAGGTAGGAACCCGAAGTGTCCGGCCGCATCGGCGTGGGTGAACGGGAGGTGAACGGTGCCGCGCCATTCGACCAAGCGTGAGCGGGACTGAGACGGCCGTCACGTGAACGGCGCCGGGTGGATGGCCGTGCCGCCTCAGCGCGCGAGGTGGCGCTCCACTGCCAGGACGTCGCCGTTGCGGTGGTGACAGACGAGCAGCTCGGCAGGCGCCAGCGGCTCCTCGTCCAGTCCGAGCAGCCCGAGCAGTTCGGGGAGGATCGGTCGATGGCTGCAGAGGACCGCGGGTTCGGGTGAGCCCATCAACCCGGAGAGCAGGTCCCGGGCACCGCGTTCGTCGTAGCCCTCCTCCGAGAGCTCAGCCACCTGTTCCAGCGTCACGACCTGCTCCTCGGCGTACGGTCGCAGCGTCTGCACGCACCGCGTGCTCGACGACGTCAATGCCCTGGAGACGCCGTAGGCGTGGAGTACGGCGCTCAAGGCAGCCGCCTGAGCATCCCCGGCGCGGGTCAACGGTCGCTCCGGGTCCGGGCCCGCCCAGCTGGCTCGCTTGGCCGCCTTGGCGTGGCGGACGATGACAAGGGGCACCGTGGGCTTCCTGGCCCGGTGGTACTGCTCGAGCAGGTCGATGTCGTCGAGGTAGGTCAGTCGCGCCTTCGCCTCCTCCAGGGGGAACCAACCGACGTGATCGACCTCCTGGTTGGGCGGGTAGGAGGAGGTGTCCTCGTCGCCGACGACATGACCGATCCAGTAGTGCACGAGCTTGTCGCGTCCGCCGCTGACGGCGTACTCCTGCGGCCGCAGGGGCCGCCCCAGCCGGACCTCGACGCCGGTCTCCTCGAGCACCTCCCGGACGGCTGCGGCGCTCACCTGTTCCCCGGGGTCCTGCTTGCCCTTGGGAAAGGACCAGTCGTCGTACTTGGGCCGATGGACCAGCAGGACCTCTCGGCCGCCGGAAACCTTGCGGACCACGACGGCCCCGGCCGCGACGACGGCCGGTTCGCGCGCAGGTGCCGGCTGCGGAGGTGCCATGGCACGAATCTTGGCATGACGCGAGGCCCCACCAGCAAGCCGCTAGTCTCGCCCCGGATGGCTGACCGCCCGGTCGGCCGGACCGTCGGACGGGACCTCAGAGGTGGTGAGCGCGTGGCCGCTCCTCGTTGGGACCGCCGTCGACTGCTGGTGGTGCTGCTCGTCCTCGTGGTCGTGGCCGGCCTCGCCGTCGGCGGGGGAGTGCTCTGGAAGCGGCTGCACCGCAGTGCGCTCGATCAGGCGCTGCACTCGGTGCCGGCCAGCTCGTTGAGGGTGGCCTACACCGACTGGGAGCAGGTCCGCACCAGGCTCCGCGCCGACCTCGGCGCCAAACCGGGTGAGCGGGCGGTCTCGGACTTCATGGCCAAGGCCTACGACACCGACTTCGCAGCCGTCTCCAGCATCGACGAGTCTGCGGTTGCCCTGCAGAAGCTCTACGGATTCTCCCCCGCCACGGCGCAGTGGGAGGCGTTCGCCCAAGGGCGCTCGGGGGCGACGATGGTGCTCAAGATGCCCGAGGCCGACTTCGACGACCTGGCCGGCAACCTGCGCTCGTTGGGGTATCGCAAACCCAAGGACGAGAACGGGGTCTGGAACGGCGGCGCAGACCTGGTGGCCCAGATCGACCCGACGATCACGCCAGAACTCCAGTTCGTGGTGCTGCTCGCCGACGACCGGCTGGTCGTCACCAGCGACAACCCCGACTACGCGGCCGTGGCCGCTGATGTCGCTCGTGGCGACGGCGCCTCACTGGCCGGGCGGTCTGCGTCGCCGGTCGAAGGACTCGCACGTCCGGCGAACGCCATGCTGTGGGTCGGCGACTTCGCGTGCAGCGACCTGGCCATGTCGAGCGCCGACCAGAGCGACCAGGATCTCGCCGAGCGGCTGGTGCAGGACGTCGGCGGGGTCGATCCGCTCTCGGGGCTGGCGATGGCGATGTACGGCGATCGGAGTCTGCACGTGGTGGAGTCCTTCGAGGACTCAGATCGTGCCCGACGCAATCTCCGACCCCGGGCGAAGCTGGCGGTGGGAGAGGCCGTGGGCCGCGGCGGCAGCTTCTCCGACGACCTGAGGCTCACCTCGTCGAAGGCAGTGGGCTCCACGGTCCGCCTGGTCCTCGAACCGAAGACGCGCACGGGGTACGTGCTGTCCGCGATCTACTCCGGCCCCCTGCTGTTCGCCACCTGCTGACTCGACCGGCGGATCAAGCGGGCGACTTCCCGCGGCGGCGACGATGGAGGGAGATCAGGTGCTCCTGGAGATCGACCAGCGGCTTCTCGTCCGGAGAGGTCGTGGGAGTCCAGGCGCCGTCCGCACTGAGATCCCAGCCCGCGGTGTGGTCCTCGAAGGCCTGGTCCAGCAGTCGGGTCACCTCGTCGACCGCAGTCTTCGAGGGCAGCTTGACCAACACCTCCACCCGGCGGTCCAGGTTCCGGTGCATCAGATCCGAAGAGCCGATCCACACCGCTGGTTCCCCGCCGTTCTCGAAGCACATGATCCGACTGTGCTCGAGGTAGCGACCCAGGACCGAGCGGACCTGGATGGTCTCGGACAGGCCCGGCACCCCCGGGCGTACGGCGCAGATCCCCCGGATGAGCAGCTGGACGGGTACGCCGGCCCTCGAGGCGGCGTACAGCTCGTCGATCAGGGCCTCGTCGACGATCGAGTTGGCCTTGATCCGGATGCGCGCCGGGCGACCCGCCCTGTGGTGGGCGACCTCGGCGCGGATCGCCTTGATCAGGCCGCTGCGCACCGAGTCCGGGGCCACCATCAGCTCGGCGTAGGAGGCGTTGCGGGAGAAGCCACTTAGGTTGTTGAACAGGTGGGCGACGTCCTCGCCGATCGCCTCGTTGGTGGTCAGAAGCCCGAAGTCCTCGTAGTGCCGGGCCGTCTTCGGGTTGTAGTTGCCGGTCCCGATGTGGGTGTAGCGACGAATGCCCTCTGGTTCGTCGCGGACCACCATCGCCAGCTTGCAGTGCGTCTTGAGGCCGACGAGTCCGTAGACGACGTGGCAGCCCGCATGCTCGAGCTTGCGGGCCCAGCGGATGTTGGCCTGCTCGTCGAAGCGGGCCTTGATCTCGACGATCACCAGGACCTGCTTGCCGGCCTCCGCCGCGTCGATGAGTGCGTCGATGATCGGGGAGTCGCCCGAGGTCCGGTAGAGGGTCTGCTTGATCGCGAGCACATGCGGGTCGGCCGCGGCCTGCTCGATGAAGCGCTGCACCGAGGTGCTGAACGAGTCGTAGGGGTGATGCAGCAGCACGTCCGAGCGCTGAAGCGCCTTGAAGACGTCGACCGGCGAGGCGGACTCGACCGGGGCGAGACTGGAGTGCGTCGCGGGGATGAAGACCGGGAACTTCAGGTCCTCGCGGTCGATGTCGGCGATGTCCTGCAGGCCGCGCAGATCGAGTGGCCCCGGCACCCTGAAGACCTCTGCGGCCGTGACACCGAGCTCGCTCGTCAGCAGCTCGAGCACGTGCTCGTCGATGGACTCCTCGACCTCGAGCCGAACCGACGGCCCGAACCGACGGCGCAGCAGCTCCTTCTCCAGGGCCTTGAGGAGGTTCTCGGCGTCGTCCTCCTCGACCTCGAGGTCCTCGTTCCTGGTGACCCGGAACGTGTTGACGCTGAGCACCTCCATGCCGGGAAACAGTCGCCTGAGGTGCTCGCCGATGACGTCCTCGAGCGGCACGAACCGCTGGTTGCCCACCGGCACGAAGCGGCTGAAGATCGGCGGCACCTTGACGCGGGCGAAGTGCTCCTTGTCCGTCTTCGGGTTGCGCACCAGCACAGCGAGGTTGAGCGAGAGTCCGGAGATGTAGGGGAATGGGTGGGCCGGGTCGACCGCGAGAGGGGTGAGGACCGGGAACACCCGCTCCTTGAACAGCCGCTTGCACTGCTTCTGCTCGTCCTTGTCCAGCTCCTCCCACCGCACCAGCTCGATGCCCTCGTCGGCCAGGGCAGGGACGATCCGGTCCCGGAAGACGCCAGCGTGGCGGGACGTCAGCTCCGCGGTGACGGCCCAGATCTGCTCCAGCACCTCGCGCGGCATCATCCCCGACGCGGCGCGCACCGCGACGCCGGCGGCGATCCGGCGCTTGAGTCCAGCCACTCGCACCATGAAGAACTCGTCGAGGTTGCTGGCGAAGATGGCCAGGAACCGGGTGCGCTCCAGCAGGGGAAGCCGGTCGTCCTCCGCGAGCTCGAGAACGCGCTGGTTGAAGCGCAGCCAGGACAGTTCCCTGTCGAGGAACCGGTCGGCGAACTCGCCGGGCTCGAATCCGACCTCGTCGGGGGCGTAGGGCGGGTCCACGTCGAACATGTCGGCTGGTACGACGCGCAGGCTCGGATCGAGCGGTCCCTCGTCGGCATCGCTGCCGACGGCTGGCTGGAAGCTCTCGGTGGACATGTGGGAAGTCTGACATCGACGGGTGAACAACGGGGGACTGTCGTAGGTTGACGCCCGTGCCAGACCTTCGGTTCCGCCTCGAGTCCAGCATCACCAAGCTCGCGCTCGGCCTCCCTCCCCGGGTGCAACGGTCCCTGGTGGGGAAGCCGGTCGTGGTCGACGGCGAACCGCTGGCCACGGAGCTGCAGCTGATCCTGCGGATGCAGAAGCTGGCCAGGATGCCCGCCGCCGAGACGCTGCCCCTGTCACGGGCGCGCGTCGAGCTGGAGCGCCAGCAGCGCCTGGTCGGGGGCCGCCAGCCGATCGGTGCCGTACGGGACCTGCAGGTCGACGGCGCCGACGGTCCCTTGCGCGCGCGGCTCTACATCCCCACCCAGCGGACCGGGGCCGACGCCGCGCCGACGATGCTGTTCATCCACGGCGGCGGCTGGATGTACGGCGACCTGGAGAGCCACGACCCCGCCTGTCGGTTCCTGGCCGAGCAGTCGGGCGTGCAGCTGCTGGCGATCGACTACCGACTGGCGCCCGAGCACAGGTTCCCGGCGGCCGTCGAGGACTGTCAGGCAGCCTTCCGTTGGTTGGTCGAGCATGCCGACGAGGTGAACGCCGACCCGAGTCGGCTCGCCGTGGGTGGCGACTCGGCGGGTGGAGCGCTCTCCGCGTCCACGGCGGTCTACGCGGCCCAGCGGGGGCTGCCCCTGGCCTTCCAGCTGCTGATCTACCCGGGCACGGACTTCGTGGAGCGCACCGAGAGCCGCAGGCTCTTCGGGGAGGGGTTCGTGCTGACCGAGCAGTTCATGCAGGGCGCCGAGGAGGCCTACTTCGCGGCGGACGCCGACAAGTCGGCGCCGGACGCCTCGGCGCTTCGCCGCGTGGACTTCCCCGACGGACTCGCGCCCGCCCATGTCGTCACGGCCGGCTTCGACCCGCTGCGCGACGAAGGAGAGGCATATGCCCGGCTGTTGGCCGAGCACGGCGTGGAGGTGGACACCAAGAGGTATCCCTCGATGATCCACGGATTCCTGCATCTCGTCGGAGTCGGGCACGAGGGGCCCGCGTACAACCTCGAGATCGCTCACCGGTTGCGCGAGGCTCTTCTCTAAGGGTGCTCAGAGGTTCGGGACGCCGCGGTACTGCGCCTCGGTGCGCTCGGTCTGGAACCCCTGGCCCGAGTAGACGGCGATCGCAGGGGCGTTGTCCCCGTCGACGTAGAGCAGGACGGAGTCCATCCCCCGGGCCTGCAGGTGGCGCAGCCCGGCGTTGGTGAGGACGGTGCCCAGACCTCGGCCGGCGGCCTTGGGGTTGACCGCCACGACATAGACCTCGCCGTACGACGGGAACTCGTCGTCATGGACCTTGGTCCAGTGGAAGCCCAGCAGGCGGGGCTCCTGCTCGGCGTCGGCGGTCGGTACGGCGAGGAGCAGCCCGGCCGGATCGAACCAGGACTCCCTGGTGCGCTCCTCGAAGTCCTCGTGCGACATGTGTCCCTGCTCGGGGTGGTGCGCGAACGCGTGCGCATTGACCTCGATCAGCGCGTCCTCGTCCGCAGGCTCGAAGGAGCGAACGAGGACTCCCTCCGGCACCCGAACCTCCGTGACAGCGGCTGTCAGGGCCTTCCGCATGACCTTGAGCTCCCGCTCGCGCGGGACGCCGAACCGGTCGGCGATGTGGGCAGCAGCGGGGTGGTCCCCGTGCGACCACGCCTCCACCTTGCGACCAGGGGCGAGTGACGCGGCGGCGAGGGCCGTTCCAACGCCGCCACGCCGGGACTCGGGGTGCACCGCAAGGTCGAGCACGTCCCCCTGCCGCAGCGCGAACCCGCCGTCCCCGAGCCACAGCTCGGCGTCTCGGAGGCCACGGTTCTTCAGCTGGAGAACGGCTTGCTCGTTGAGCGTGGTCGACCCGTCGTGGGCCGTTGCGGCGCGGGCGATTCGGCGCACCTCCGCGGCGGGGCCGGTGTCGGAGGTCCAGTCGAAATCGTCGGGCCGCACCCGGATCATGTGCACCATGACCGGAGACTAATCGAGCCGACTCGGGTCTCAGCCGGCCGGGATCTCCTCGCGGTCGGCCGGCTGCTCCTTGGGCGGCAGCACGAAGCGATAGCCGACGTTGCGGACGGTGCCGATCAGCGCCTCGTTGTCGTTGCCCAGCTTCGCGCGGAGGCGGCGCACGTGCACGTCGACCGTGCGCGTGCCGCCGAAGTAGTCGTAGCCCCACACCTCTTGAAGGAGCTGGTCCCTGGTGAAGACGCGGCCCGGGTGCTGGGCGAGGTACTTCAGCAGCTCGAACTCCTTGAAGGTCAGGTCCAGGACCCGGCCACCGAGCTTGGCGGTGTAGGTCGTCTCGTCGACCGTCACCTCACCCGATCGGATGATGTGGGCTTCCGGGTCGTTCAGGTCGTTGCGGGCAGCCAGTCGGGCGATGGCCACGCGGATGCGGGCCTCGACCTCGGCGGGGCCGGCGGTCTCGAGGATCACGTCGTCCATGCCCCAGTCGGCATGAACCACGGCCAGGCCACCCTCGGTGAGGATCACGATCACCGGCTGGTCCGAGCCGGTGGTGCGGATCAGTCGGCACAGGTCCCGGGCGTGGGCGAGCTCGCGACGCCCGTCGATCATGATCAGGTCGTGGTCGGGGGCGTCGAGGAGAGCACTTCCCTCCGCCGGGACGATCTTGACCTGATGGGTCAGCAGGGCGAGGCCGGGCAGCACCTCGGCCGAGGGCTCCAAGGCCCGGGTGAGCAGCAGTACGGTGCCCATGGCACTCCTGAGGTCTGCGTCGTGCGTGCGTTCGACCTTCGTCTACGTTGGGTGCGTCGCTGGACCCGGCAGATGCGTAAGGATATCGAACGTGACGACCCCCATGGACGAACAGTCGACATCCGGACGGGTCACCCTGCGCTACTGGGCCTCGGCACGGTCGGCGGCGGGCACCGACGTCGAGGAGATCGAGGTGGCCGGGCCGGTTTCACTGGCCGACCTGCTCACGCATGCGCGGGCTGCCCATCGCGAGACGCCGAGGTTCGCCGAGGTGCTGGCCTGCTGTTCGGTGATGGTGGGCGATCGGCCGGTGACCACGGACGACCCGGCCCTGGTCGAGGTTGAACCCGGAGCGATCGTGGAGTTCCTGCCGCCTTTCGCCGGCGGCTGAAACCGGTCTGGACCGCCGGCCCGAATATCACACCGGTCGGGTGGGGATGGGTACCGAATACCCCCGACAATCTGTCCGGTTTGATCGCCTATTAGGTGATTTGGTAGTGCCATGTTACCCATTGTCAAAGGGCAATAAACACGCCCATTTTCGTAACTCTTGTCATTCCGTTGAGGTTGTCCTAGCGTCATTCGATTCGGGCCCAGGGAGGGCTGAATCGTAAATAAACGCGGGGAATGGAATTATGCATACAAATCATGGAAATGGGCATGGCCTCACGAGGGTCATCGCATTGATCGGGACCGTGGCGCTACTCGGGTTCGGCCTGAACGCACCGGCCTACGCCGCCAAGCCGGGGACACCCCCCGGCCAGGCCGCCAAGAGCCAGACCGCCGTCAAGACCACGGCGCCGGCGAAGTCCGAGCAGGCAGCGCCACAACGCGGAAGCTCCGGCAAGACCAGCTCCGCCAAGAGCAGCTCCGGCAGCCGGGCCGCCGACCACGGCACGTCGGGAACCTCCGGCACCAGCGGAGACGTGAACAGTCCGCAGCCGAGGAGCAACGCCGACAACAATGGCGGCGGCGCCAACCACACGGGGCCTTACGACTCCACCCGCGACGGCTCGCCGTCGGGGAATGGAAACGGCACCGGCAAGGCCACCGGCAAACCCTGTGCGGGCTGCGTCGGAAAGGCCGACAACAAGAATCCGAAGGGGCAGTACCCGAACGGGAGTGACCACAACAACGGTTACGAGTGCGACGGCAACCACGGCATCGGGCGGACCAACCCGGCCCACACCGGGTGCACTGACAACACACCGCCGCCGTGCGTGGACGATGAGACCACCCCGGAGGACGAGTGTGGCGAGGTCACGCCGCCGTGCGTGGACGATGAGACCACCCCGGAGGACGAGTGTGGCGAGGTGACGCCGCCGTGCGTGGACGATGAGACCACCCCGGAGGACGAGTGTGGCGAGGTCACGCCGCCGTGCGTGGACGACGAGTCCACCCCCGAAGACGAGTGTGGCGAGGTCAAGCCGCCGAGCGTCTGCATCGACGACCTCACGACGCCGCAGGACGAGTGCGGTTTCGTCTCGCCGCCCCAGGGCGGAGCCGGCAAGTCGGTGAGCACGACGCCTCCGACGAGCAGCACCACGGTTCTTCCGCAGACGGGCTCGCCCGCCGGCATGCTGTGGACGGCACTCTTCGGCCTGCTCCTGATGGCAGGCGGAGGTCTGCTGGCCGGGAGGATGCGCGCCCGGGCCTGATCCAGGCGGGTGCAACTCGGTCGCACCTCAGGGGACCCTCGCCGACACGGCGGGGGTCCCCGTTTGCTCCCAGGCCAGGTGGCAGCACGGATCAGCGGTGCGAGGGAAGCCTTTTCGCCTCCCGGTCGTTGACCCCCACGTGAGCACAGGTGCCTGGGTCCTCGTCGTCGCCGTCTCCGGCGCGCTCGCTTTCGGGCTGTTTCGCGCGCTGACGGACGGCCGCTTCCGAGGGACCCACCGGGTGCATGGCGCCGAGACAGGAGCCGAGACAGGCTCAGAGTCAGAGGTCGGGCCGGCCGCGGAACCGGCCCGCGCTTCGTTGCTCGCCGGCACGGAATGGGCCGATCAGCTCGGCGAGCGTGCCACGCTGCTGCAGTTCTCCTCGGCGTTCTGCGCGCCCTGCCGGGCGACCCGCCGAATCCTGACCGACGTCGCCGAGGGTCAGCCGGGCGTCGTACACCTGGAGATCGACGCAGAGCACCATCTGGACCTCGTCCGCCGCCTCGGCATCCTGAGAACGCCCACCACCTTGATCCTCGACCACCGGGGGCATGAGATCAGGCGCGCCACCGGCGCGCCGACGCGGGGTCAGGTCGAGTTGGCCGTCGGGCTGTTCTGACCCGGACTCGCGGGCCGAGCCTCAGAGAAGGTCCTTCTCCAGGGCGTCCTGGATCCAGGGCACCAGCTCGTCGAGCATCTGCTCGAGGGTCGTCTGGGCCTCGAAGCCGAGCAGGTCACGAGCCTTGTCGACCGAAGGGACTCGCTTCTGCACGTCGTGCTCGAACGGGGTGTCGTGGACCAGCCGGAGCGGCTCCTCGGGACCCTTGATGTGCCGCCAGACCAGCTCGGCCAGCTCCAGGACGGTGGTGGCGGTCGGGCTGGAGATGTTGAAGTCCTCGTTCAGGGCGTTCGGGTGCTCCATCGCCGCGATGATGCCCGCGGCCAGGTCGGTGCCGTGGGTGTAGCAGCGGATCTGGCTGCCGTCACCGAGGATGTGCAGCGGGTCCTGGCCCTTGAGCAGCTTCTGGATCAGGTCCGGCACTACATGGCTCAGGGCCAGCTTGACGTTGCCGGAGGACTCCTCGACGTCCCCGAGCGCCCGGGTCTCGCCGACGCCGACCGCGTTGAACGGTCGCACGATCGTGTAGGGCAGCTGGTACTGCTGCCAGGCCGCGCGTGCCCAGTACTCGACGGCCAGCTTCTGGAAGCCGTAGCTCGAGTACGGCGGCGGCACGGTCAGCTCATCGCCTTCGACCGAGGGCCACTTGTCGGTCGAGCCATAGGCCATGGAGCTGGACAGGTAGGTCACCTTCTGAAGCCTGCCCTGGGGGAAGACCTTGATGGCCGCGTCGCAGGTGGCCGCGATGATCCGCTCGTTGATCGACATCAGGTCGTAGGCGTGCGCGTGGAAGTAGGAGATACCGCCGATCATGGCGGCCGCGGCGATCAGTTGGTCGCAGTCCTCGAGCAGCTCGGCAACCAGGTCGGCGTCACGGGCGTCACCGACCACGAGCTGGTAGTTGGGGTGATCGTCGTAGGAGCGCTGGACGGGGCCGTACTTGGAGTAGTTGTCGAGACCGACCACGTCCCAGCCGCGGCCGAGCATGGCCTCGACCAGGTAACCGCCGATGAAACCGGCCGAGCCGGTCATGAGTACCTTGGGCACCTTGCTCCTCAGTCGTGATTCGGTGTCGCGGTCAGATCCGGACGCCGCCGCCGAAGACGCCCCAGACGTCGGCGACCGGCTGCGTCACCTGAAGGTCGCGGTACTCCGGGTGCGGAGTGGCCACGATCAGCAGGTCTGCCCTGGCGAGGACCTCGTCGAGCGGCACCAGCTCAGGGTCACTCTCGACATAGGGGTCGGTGGTGAGGACCTCGCCGGCCTTGAAGCGCAAGATCCGCTTCAACTTGTAGGACAGGCTCTCACGGGTGTCGTCGGAGCCGCTCTTGAAGGACATGCCGAGGATGCCGACGGTCATCGACTGCAGGTCGTAGGCCTGCTCCAGCCGACTGACGACGTGCAACGGCAACCCCTCGTTGACCAGCATCGCGGCGTGCCCGAGGGCGAAGTTGTTGTTGTTGAACGCGCCCAGCTGCATCGTGTCCTTGAACAGGCACGGCCCGGCTGCGAAGCCCGGTCCGGGCATGTCCTTGGCACGGGGGTAGTCCTGGGTGATGGCGCCGCGGATCTCCTCGAAGTCGAGGCCGTGGTCGTTCGCGATCATGTAGAACTGGTTCACGGTGGCGAACTTGATGTAGCGCCAGACGTTGGTGAACAGCTTGGCGAGCTCCGCCTCGGCCGGTCCCGTGTAGACGAGTTTGTCCGCAAGGACGCCGAAGAGCTCGGTCGCTCGCTGCTTGGCCGACTCGGTGTCGGTGCCGATGATCTGCGGGAGCGAGTAGAGCTCCTCCATCGCGTGGCCCTCGAGGATGCGCTCGGGGCAGAACGCCACGTCGATCTGGAGGCCCGCGTCAATGAACTTCCGCTCCACCATCGCGGTCACGCCCGGGAAGACCGTGCTGCGCAGCACCACCAGCTGTCCGTCGCGGAAGTACTGGAAGCACGCCGAGAGTGCGCGGGGAAGGGAGTTCGGGTCAGGGTTAAGGTGCTCGTCGACCGGGGTGCCGATCACCACGATCACGCTGCGCGCGGTGCCCACGATCGCCGGGTCGGTGCTGGCTACCAGTCGTCCCGCGCGGGTGGCCTCCAGCAGCACTTCGTCGGCCCCAGGCTCCGAGAACGGCATCGTGCCGTCGTTGACCGTCTTCACGGTCACCTCGTCGAGGTCGTACGCGCCGACCCTGAGTCCTTCCTTCGCAAAGGCCACGGCCAGCGGCAGCCCGACTCGGCCACAACCGCCGACGATCACCACGTCGCGTTCGAACTCAGGGGTTCCCATGCCGCACACCGTAGTCAGGAACCAGACATTCCCCGATAGAATCCCACCAATCGAGCAGTATCGAGCCTCGCGCAGCCAGGGAGTTTTGCATGCACGTCGTCTTCGACGCCGTGGCCGTGAGGCCGGGAAGTGCTGCCGTCACGTTGCAGAACCTGTTGCACGGTTGGCGTGGGGCCGCGCCGGAGGACACGATCACCGTGCTCACCGAGGGCGAGGTGCCCCCCTTCGAGCTACCGCCCGGGACAGGTGTGCGCACCGTGCGCAGCCCGGCCCGCGGGGGCCTCGGTGCGCTGTGGTCGCGCTCGGTGGGAGTACGCCGAGCAGCCCGCGATCTCCAGGCCGACGGGGTGGTCTCCGGCGTCACCGCCAGCGCCTTCTTGGGGACCGGCTGCCCGCGCGGAGTGATCCTCTACGACCTTCGTCACGAGCACCGGCCCCACCAGTTCTCATCGGTCCGTCGGATCGTGCGCAAAGCCTCCTACGCGTGGAGCTTCCGCACGGCTGACGGGTTGTACTGCATCTCCGAGCGCACCCGCGACGATCTGGTGAGGACGCGTCCCCGATTGGCCGCGAAGGCGGTGCTGGCGCGCTACGGCGCTGACCACGTGGACTCGTGGCCGGCAGCCGAGGTCACCACGACTCGCTATGCCCTGGCCTTCGGGCAGTTCGCGAACAAGAACGTCGACGCCGTCCTCGATGCGTGGGCGGTCTTCTGCCGAACGAACTCCGAGCTCTCGCTGCGACTCGTGGGCATGGGCGGAGCGGACCGCGAGGCGGCCACCGGGAGAGTCGCCGCGTTGGGCATCGCGGACCGCGTCGAGCTGATGCCCTGGCTCGACGATGCCGAGTTCGTCGCCTGCTTCGCCGGGGCCAGCCTGGTCGTCTTCCCTTCCGACTTCGAAGGCTTCGGTCTGCCCGCCGTGGAGGCCCTGCGGCTCCAGATCCCACTGGTGGTCTCGGCTGACGTGGCTCTGTCGGAGGTGACCGGGGGTCATGCCGAGGTCGTCGCGGCCATCGACCCCGACTCCCTCGCGGCCGCCATGGTCCGCGCGCTGGATCACAGCTCGCAGGACCTCGCCGCGGGCCGGGACTACACCGAACGCTTCAAGTGGCAGCACATGGCGACGTCGATCAGGGACCACTTGCGTCAAGCGCAGACCGCCACAGAGACGGTCGCAGCACCAGCCTGACCGCAGGGACGGTTCAGTCGACGTAGTCGGGATCCTCGCGGACGCCGCTGCTCAGCCGACGGGTCGCCACCTCCACCATGCTGATGACCTCGTCCCGCAGCCGCCGCTGCGCGACCCAGCCCAGCTCCCGGGCAGCCAGTGACGGGTCGGCCCGCACTCCGCCGAAGTCGTTCGGACGCGAGGGTTCCCCCGACGCCGCGACGGGGCCGACGGGTGCGCCTGCGGCCTCGAGTGCCCAGGTCCCCAGCTCCGCGAGGGTGTGCATCTGCCCCGTGGCGATCACGTAGTCACCCGCAGGGGCGTCCGCAGCGTCAGCAAAGGCACGGACGTAGTCGCGCGCCGATCCCCAGTCCCGCTGGATGGAGGGGTCCCGCAGCGCGATGCTGGCGCGCCGGCCGAGGCCGACCTCCGCCGCCTGCTCGGTGAGGCGCGGTACGGCGAATCCGGAGGGATGCAGGGCGCTGGTGTGCCCGAAGAGGATCAAGTTCGTGGCGCGCAGCCCGTCGTGCCGGGCTCGGGCGACGGCCTCGTGCGCCGCCGCCTTGGCCTCGGCGTACGGGCTCACGGGGTTGAGGGGGGTCAGCTCGTCCACCGCGAGGTCTTGGGCGACCGGACCGAAGATCTCTGCGCTCGACGCCTGCACGAACGTCGGTGTCGGCCCCGGACCGTCCGCGATGGTCTCCAGCATGCGTCGCACCGCGAGGTGGTTGATCTCCTCGACGAGGTCGGGCCCTTCCCAGCTGGCGCCCACAGAGGTCATGGCCGCGAGGTTGTGGACCAGGTCCGGTCGGACCTCGCTGACGAGGCGGGCGAAGCCGGCGTGGTCGCGCAGGTCGAGCACGTGGACTGCTGCACCCTCCAGGTAGACCAGGCGAGCCTTGTCGGAGGTGGGCGAGATCGTGCCGACGACCCGGTCCCCCTGGCGTAGGAGCTGGCGGGACAGCCAGATCCCGTCCTGGCCGAGGATCCCGGTGATCAGGTGGGTGCGGATCACCGGCCGAGGTACCGAGACATGTTCTCGATGTCTGCTTCGACCATCAGTCGAGCAAGCTGTTCGGCATTGGTGGTGGCCTTCCAGCCGAGGACCGTCTGTACCTTGCCGGGGTCACCGATCAGGGCGTCCACCTCGGTGGGCCGCTCGTACCGCTCGGCGTAGTTCACATGCTCCTCCCAGTCCAGCCCGGCATGGGAGAAGGCCCACTCGCAGAACTGACGGACCGTGGACCCGGTGCCCGTGGCGAGCACGAAGTCGTCCGGCTCGTGGTGCTGGAGCATCCGCCACATGCCTTCGACGTACTCGGGCGCATAACCCCAGTCACGCACCGCGTCGAGGTTGCCGAGGTCGATGTGGTCCTGGGCGCCGAGCTTGATCGCAGCGACGCCGAGGGTGATCTTGCGGGTGACGAAACTCTCCCCGCGCCGGGGCGACTCGTGGTTGAACAGGATGCCGGACACCGCGAACATGTCGTAGGCCTCGCGGTAGTTCACCGTCACCGAGTGGGAGTAGAGCTTGGCCGCCCCGTAGGGAGAGCGCGGGTAGAACGCGGTCCTCTCGTCCTGGGGCGGCGCGGTGGCGCCGAACATCTCCGAGGTGGATGCCTGGTAGAAGCGGGTGTCGATGCCACTGGCCCGAATGGCCTCGAGCAGGCGCAACGTGCCGACCGCGTCGGTGGAGGCGGTGTACTCCGGCATGTCGAAGGAGACCCGGACGTGACTCTGCGCCCCGAGGTTGTAGACCTCGTGGGGCTCGATCAGGTGGACCAGGTTGACCAGGCTCACGCCATCGGTCAGGTCGCCGTAGTGCAGCGTCAGCCGGTCGTTGTCGTGCAGGTGGTCGATGCGCGTGCGGTTGATCATCGACGAACGCCGGACCAGACCGTGGACGTCGTACCCCTTGTCGAGGAGCAGCTCGGCCAGATAGGAGCCGTCCTGGCCGGTGATCCCCGTGACGAATGCGCGCTTCATGGTCGCCGAGCCTATGCCGTGTACTCCTGCCGCAGACAGGGCGAGGCAGTCCGTGACATTTGTCCGGATGCGTCGTTGGCTCCCCAGACAAGGTGTCTTCTCGGGCGCGAACAGGTCGGGGAGTGGTCATGCCCAAAACGTGCGACGTGCTGGTAGCCGGTGGTGGCGGCTTCATCGGAGGGCACCTCGTGTCCGACCTGCTGAGGCAGGGGCTGAGCGTGCGCTCGGTCGACGTCAAGCCCCAGTCGGAGTGGTACCAGGTCCATGACGACGCGGACAACATCTCCGCCGACCTGTCGCTGCTCGACAATGCACTGTTCTGCACCGACGGCGCCCGCGAGGTCTACATGCTCGCCGCGGACATGGGCGGCATGGGTTTCATCGAGAACAACAAGGCGCTGTGCATGATGACCGTGCTCACGAGCACGCACATGCTCCAGGCCGCCAAGGAGGCAGCGGTCGAGCGCTACTTCTACTCCTCCTCCGCGTGTGTCTACGCTGCCGACAAGCAGACCGACACCGACGTGACGGCCCTCAGGGAGGCGGATGCCTATCCGGCCCAACCCGAGGACGGCTACGGCTGGGAGAAGCTGTTCACCGAGCGGATGTGCCGCCACTTCAGCGAGGACTTCGGGCTCACCACCCGAGTGGCCCGCTACCACAACGTCTACGGTCCCGACGGGACCTGGGAGGGCGGCCGGGAGAAGGCCCCAGCAGCGGTCTGTCGCAAGATCGCGGTCGCCGCGTTGACCGGGAAGCGCGAGATCGAGATCTGGGGCGACGGTGAGCAGACCCGCAGCTTCATGTACGTCGATGACTGTGTCCGGGGATCGCAGATGATCCTCAAGGGGCTCAGCGGGGTCCCGGTGAACCTGGGCAGCTCCGAGCTCGTCTCCATCAACCAGCTGGTCGACATCGTCGAGGGCATCGCCGGCATCACCTGCAAGCGCAACTACAACCTGGATGCGCCCCAGGGCGTCCGCGGTCGCAACTCCGACAACACCCAGATGATGGAGACCTACGGCTGGGAACCCTCGATCTCGCTGACCGACGGGTTGGCCGAGACCTACGCGTGGGTCTATGACCAGGTGAAGATGGCGCAGGGCTGAGGCTGTGAAGGCGCTCGTCCACGACTACAGCGGTCATCCGTTCCAGGTGCAGCTGAGTCGCGAGCTGGCTCGGCGGGGACACGAGGTCACGCACTCCTACTGCGCGGCGTACGTGTCCGGAAAGGGACACCTCACCGCGGAACCGGGCGAGACGATCACCTTCGACGCGATCGGGCAGGGCATCACCATCCGCAAGACGAACTACATGCGGCGACTGCTCCAGGAGCTGCGCCTGGGGGTCAGCTCGTGCGGCAGGTACGTCGACTGCGCCCGGATGTGGTGATGGCCTCGAACGTCCCGATCCCCACACTGGTGCTCTTCGCCCTCGCCATGCTGGTCCTGCGCACGCCGTGGGTGCTGTGGCACCAGGACGTGCAGGCCGTCGCCATCCGGTCCTTCGCAGGCGAGAAGCTCCCTCGCGGCTTCAAGGCCGTGGCGTCGATGATCGAGGTCGGCGAACGCTGGTGCGCAGGCCGGGCCCGCGAGATCGTCGTGATCGCCGACTCGTTCGTCGACGTGCACCGCGACTGGCGAACCGACGGCAAGGTCACGGTAGTTCCCAACTGGGCGCCGTTGGACGAGATCTTCCCGGTGGAGCGCAGGAACGACTGGGCCGTCCAGCACGGGGTGCACGACGTGAAGACGCTGCTCTACTCGGGCACGCTCGGCCTCAAGCACAACCCAGCCCTGCTGGTCTCACTTGCCCGAGCAGTGATCGACGCAGGTGAGCCCGTGCGACTGGTCGTCGTGACCGAGGGAGACGCCGAGGCGGTCCTGCGGGACGAGGCTGCGCGGCTCGACGTACCGCTGACGTTGTTGCCTTTCCAGCCCTACGAGCGGCTGCCGGAGGTGCTGGGCAGCGGCGACGTCCTGGTGGTCGTGCTCGAGCAGGACGCCGGTGCGTTCTCGGTCCCGTCCAAGACGCTCTCCTACCTGTGCGCCGGACGGCCGGTGCTCGGACTGATGCCCGAGGAGAACCTCGCCGCACGGCTGGTCAGCTCGATCGATGGCTGCGTGCTTCCTCCGCAGGAGTCCTCCACGGGGCCGGCTGCCCGGTGGGTGACCGAGGTGCTCGCGGACCCTGAGCGCAGGCTGCAGCTGGGCCTGAAGGCCCGCGAGCTGGCCGAGCGCGAGTTCGCCCTGGGAACGTGTGCTGACCGGTTCGAAGCCCTTCTCTCGAGGTCCTGCGGGCCCGTCGCCGTCCCCGAGGCCATCGTGGCCGCGGAGACGAGCGCTCTGTCGGCGTGACCCGGAAGTAGGCTGCCCGCATGCTGTCCACCCCGGTGGTGCTGATCTCCTTCAACCGGCCAGACCTCACGGGGCGGGCACTCGAGCGGATCCGAGCGGCTGCCCCCACCCAGTTGTTCCTGCTGGCGGACGGGCCCCGACCCGACCACCCCGAGGACGCGGCGAAGTGCGCGGCCGTGCGCGAGGCGCTCGAGGCCGTTGACTGGCCGTGCGAGGTGCATCGTCGCTACAACGACGGAAATCGCGGCTGCGAGGCCACTGTGGAGCTCGGCCTCGACTGGGTCTTCGAGCAGGTGTCCGAAGCGATCATCCTCGAGGACGACTGCTTGCCAGGCCCGAGCTTCTTCGACTTCTGCAGCGAGATGTTGGCGCGTTTCCACGACGACCCTCGCGTGGCGCACATCTCTGGCACCACCCTGTTCGTGCCTTCCCAGCTCTTCAGTGAGCTCAGCTACGCCTTCGGCTCGTTCGCGGGCGTGTGGGGGTGGGCCACCTGGCGGCGAGCCTGGCAGGAGCACCGCGCGCAGTTCCCTCGCTCGCACGCCGGTGGCACGGGGGTGGACGGCTCAGGTGCCGAGCGCCCTCTCTCCCCGACCCTCGACGGCGGCCGCCTCGTGACCGGTGCCGGGGTGCGCTACTTCCGCGAGGTTGCCCACTCGCGCAGCGAGCGGGGCTTCGGATGGGACAGCCACTGGTATCTCTCGACCGTGAGTTCGGGGCGGCTGGCGGTCACACCGGCGGTCAATCTCGTCGAGAACGTGGGCTTCAGTGCCGACGCGACGCACACCCAGTCGACGCGCAAGATGCCCGGGGCCGGCGAGCTGGGCTGGCCGTTGAGGCACCCGGCCGAGGTGAAGCTCAATGCGGATGTCGAACGTGAGCTGGAACTGGTCCTGGTGAGAGCGAACGGCCGGCTCGCGCGTACGGTCAGGAGGGCTGTCCCCCAGGGCCCGCTGCGCGCGATTGCGCGGACGCTCGTGACCGGCAGGGCGACGGCGCGAGTGATGCACCTCGGCTCCAGGCTGAGCTCGGCCGTGCGAGGCAGCAAGCAGCCCGCCGGTCGTTTCCACGGCGAGCGAGACGTCCGCCCATGACGAATGCCTGCTGCTAGGTTTCGCTGCGATGACCCTCCTCTCCAGGGCGCCTGCTGCCGGGCCCGATCACGAGCCCCTGCTCACGGTGCAGTGCGATGTCTGCTGTCCGCCGTTCCTGGCGACGAATCGCCTCGACGTCCTCGACGAAGCCGGCTGGACCACCACGACCGCCGGTGGACCGCTGGACGTCTGCCACCTGTGCAACCGTCGGCGGACCTCCGCGAAGCTGACCAGGCGCAGCCACAGGGTGTCTGGTGGGGGGAGCCGGAACTCTGCCCAACGTCGTCGTGCTCGGGGCCGCCAAGTGTGCGACCAACAGCCTGCACTCCTATCTGCATGCTCACCCGGACATCAGCATGTCGGAGATCAAGGAGCCGCAGTTCTTCCAGGACCCCGAGGGCGATGCCTGGCTGGAGGTCTACCGCTCCTACTTCGACCCGGGCGCGAAGGTCACCGGCGAGTCCTCCACGGCGTACACGCGGTTCCCCGCCGTCCCTGGCGTCGCACAGCGGATGGCGACGCTGATCCCTGACGCCCGGTTGATCTACATGGTGCGCGACCCCATCGAGCGGGCAGTCTCCTCTTATGTCGAGGAGCGGATGAACGACAACGACTACCGCACCTTCGAGGAGGCCTTCGAGGACGTCGCCGACCCCTACAACCCCTACGTGGCTGCGAGTCGTTACGCCACCCAGCTGCAGCAGTACCGCGACGTGTTCCCTGCCGAGCAGATCCGCGTCGTGGACATGGATGCGCTGGAGCACCAGCCAGCCGACACGATGCGCGAGATCTATGCGTATCTGGGGGTCGACCCGGACTACGACGGGGTGGATCTGGAGGCCCGGCTCAACACGCGCTCACACAAGCGGGAGTACTCGCCGGCCGTTCGTCGACTGCGGGCCACCCCCGTCCTGAAGCTGGCCTACCTGCTTCCGCCCGAGACGCGCGAGCGCATGCTGGCGCCGGTCAGAAGGATGCTGTCTCGCAAGATCGAGCGCCCGGTGCTCGACGACGACCTCCGCCGCCGTCTCGAGACCGAGCTGGCCCCCGAGGCCGCGCGGCTCCGAGTGATGACCGGTCAGGAGTTCTCGCGCTGGTCGGTGTGAACGCCTGATGCGTCAACGTCTGCGGAACCGCCCTTGGGTTGCCAGCTGATGACAGCCGCAAGCCACAGGCAGCTGAAGGCTCCGGTGCCGGCGAAGGCCAGCGCCATCCCGTTGATCCCGGCCACCGAGACTCCGATCGCTCCACTGACGACGAGCACGATCAGTGCCGACATCTCGATGATCGAGGTCTTGCCGGCTCGCCCCTGGGCCTGGGCCGCCGCGGCGAGCACCATCCGCACCCCGATCAGCCCCCACGCGACGATGAGCAGCCGCGCACACGGGATGGCTGCCACGAACTCGGGGCCGAAAAGGATGCGGATGGCCGGGCCGATGATGATCTGCAGACCGACGATCGCGAGCAGGTCGAGGCCGATGGCCGCCGCGACCCAACGCCGCAACAGCTGGGTGCCCGCGCCGGCGGCGCCAGCACCGGCCATCCTCGGGAGGAGCATCGCGCCCAAGCCGGTCAGGATCACCGCGGGGAGGTTGGTCATGGACAGCGCCGCGGCGTACAACCCCAAGGCGGCCTGACTGAGGATCAGGCCCACCATCAGCTGGTCGACGCCCAGGACCACGGCATTGATGTTGCTGACGAAGCTCCGGCGGGCGAAACCGTAGATCTCCGGGCTCGAAGCCCTGAGCGTGCGGTCCCCGACTGGTCGCTGCAGCAGGAGCCAGCCGACCGCCGTGCTCAACAGTTGGCAGCCGGCCAGGATGGTGAGGACCACCAGGGTGTGGCCGGTCGTCCCGAGGGTGAACAGGGCAGTGATGGCCACGGCGTACGCGCCGACGCCGCTGAGGGCGAGGGCGTTGACGTACCGGGTGTCACCTTCGCCACGCAACATCTGGCTGAGCACCATGTTCCACTGGGTCGTCAGCGCGATCACCAGTGTGGGTGCCGCCACGAACCACCCGGTTGATTCATGGAGCAGCAGCGTGACGACGCCGGTCATGAACGCGGCCGGGACGAGCGACCACCACAGCCACAGGCGAAGCCTCTCGGCGAGGACATCGCGCGCAGGTGCCCGCGCCGAACCCACGGCGTGGGCCACCGCTGCCGGCAGGCCGCCAGCCGCCAGCAGCGCCACGAGCCTGGTGACCGCGACCACCAGGGCGAGCTGTCCTCGCCCGTCGGGCCCCAGCATCCGCGCCACCAGCGGCCCCGAGACCAGCGTGAGGAGCTGCGCGAGGAGGGCGCCCCCGGCGATCAGGGCGATGTCGGTCCGCGCACGACGCCCACGTACTCCGGGCTGCTGGGCGACCCGCGTGTCCTCGGTGTCCGGAACCGGGTTGCGCTCCGGTTCCGCGGAGCTCATCGGGGTTCGTGCTTCACAGCGTGGCCGGCACGAGGTTCTTGATGACGGCCAGGCCGACGACGTCGTCCCGGTGTACCGCCGCGACGTCCCAGTAACCCTTGGCCTTGCGCCTCTTGGCCCCCGGAGGCGGGATCAGTCGGTGCAGCTGGTGATGGACTTCCGAGGTGCTGACGCGGCCGATCGGGGTGCCGCCGTTGTCCCAGATGGCGAGCTCGGTCCAGCCGAGCCGATCGAGGGCGAACCACACCGACTCGGGCTCGACCTCCGGCTGGGCCAGCCGGGTGAGTCTGGGGTCGTACTCGAAGAAGACCACCGGCCTCGAAGCCGCGAAGGCGTCCGCCAGCGCCGGGACCAGGGTGACGTCGTAGCCGTCCGTGTCGGACTTCACGAGCCGAACGGACTCCAGCTCGGGGTGCCGCTCCAGCAACCCGGCCGGCGTCAGGCTGGCGATCGCCGGACCTGCTCCATTGGTCTCGAACCGGGTCGTCCCCGGCGAGTCGTGAACGGCGACCACGGCACTCTTCACCCCGTCGACGGGCACCAGGAAGGCCCTCTCGACCACGGTGCTGCCGCAGTTGGCGGCGTTCTGCTCCAGGTACGGGAGCCACTCGGGATCCGGCTCCACACAGACGACCTGGCCCCGACCGTCGATGGCGTGCAGCACCCGTGCGGCGGAGTCACCGATGTTGGCGCCCACGTCGAGGACGGTGAGGTCCCCGGCTCTGCCCAGACCGCGCGCCAAGGCGGCAAGGTTGGCGCCGTACGGCGAGTCTCCCTGGGTGTAGAGCGGCAGCGGATGGCTCCGTGGAAGCACCAGCTCGACGCCCTGGATCCTTCGACGAACCTGCTTGTCGGGCAGGAGGTTGTTCAGCGCCATCCGGCTTCGCTGCACGGGATAGGTGTGGAGGAGCGGCTTCATCGGGGTCCTTCGACAGAGTAGATCCGCGCGCAGCACGAGTCGTGCAGGTCAGAGCAGCATAGAGGGACGTGGCTCCGGGCAGGACTTGGCTCGGCGCCCGTGGACAGCCCCGCGACGAGCCGCCAATCTCACATGACAAGATCAGTGTCCATATAGCGGACGGCGCTTTTCCCCTGCTCGGAGCGCCCGCCTACTGTTGCTCCCGTGAAGTCGACCATGCTGACCCGGCGCCGCGCAGTGGACAACTGCCGCACGCGCTCGTCGCTGTGTCGAATGTCCTGACGCTTCGCCTCCACTGCTGAGCTCCTGACCCCCGGTCCTGTTGACCGGAGCGCGTGGTCACGAACAAGAGGCGACGCCTGCGGTGTGCCGTTCCCGGCGCCCTGCTGCCCGCTCCTGCGGGCCCACCCACAGGACATCTCCAGGAGAACCATGAGTACCCAGATCGATCCCCGCGGCCCCCAGTTCAACGCCGTCCTCACCAGTGGCGTGCTGGCGGTCACGCTGCTGACTGCCCCCGGCCCCATCGGCATCGGGCTGCTGGCCGTTCAGACCGCCCTGTTCGCCAACGGCGTCCTCTTCGGGGTGCAGCGCACGCCGGCCGCGTTCCTGTTCCGGCACCTCGTGCGACCCCGTCTCGGGGCGCCGTCGCACCTGGAGGACGCACAGCCGCCGCGCTTCGCGCAGGGGGTCGGCCTGGCGTTCGCCGCGGTGGCCCTCGTCGCGTTCTTGGTCGGTGCCCCGGTCGTCGGGGCGGTCGCCACCGGGTTCGCCCTCGCGGCGGCGCTGCTCAACGCGGTCTTCGGCTTCTGCCTGGGCTGCGAGATGTACCTCCTGATCCGCAGGGTCTTCCCCGGGGAGCGTTCCGCCGGAACGCCCACCCAGACCCCGGCGGACGCCCGCTCACAGACCCCCGTCCACAGCAACGCCTGAGATCCCACGAACCAAGAAAGCAGAGGCATCACATGAGCCGCGAGAACGCACTGGTCACCGCCGAATGGGTGGAGGACCACCTCGAGGACCCCACCATCGTGCTGGTGGAGGTCGACGAGGACACCACCTCCTACGACAAGGGCCACATCGCAGGAGCGATCAAGCTCGACTGGACCACCGACCTGCAGGACCAGGTCCGTCGCGACTTCGTCAACCGGCAGCAGTTCGAGGAGCTGCTCTCCTCGCGCGGCGTCGGCAACGACCACACCGTCGTGCTCTACGGAGGCAACAACAACTGGTTCGCCGCCTACGCCTACTGGTACTTCAAGCTCTACGGCCACCAGGACGTCAAGCTCCTCGACGGCGGTCGCAAGAAGTGGGAGCTCGACAGTCGTGAGCTCACCGATGAGCTGCCGCAGCGCGAACGGACCTCCTACTCCGCGACCGAGCAGGACTCCACCATCCGCGCCTTCCGCGACGAGGTCGTCGCCGCGATCGGCGCCCAGAACCTGGTCGACGTACGCAGCCCCGACGAGTACGCCGGGCGGCTGCTCGCCCCCGCTCACCTGCCCCAGGAGCAGGCCCAACGCGCGGGGCACATCCCCACGGCGGCGAGCGTGCCGTGGAGCAAGGCGGCCAACGACGACGGCACCTTCAAGTCCGACGACGAGCTGACGCGGATCTACACCGAGGCCGGTGTCGACTGGGACAAGGACACGATCGCCTACTGCCGTATCGGGGAGCGTTCGAGCCACACCTGGTTCGTGCTCAAGGAGCTCCTCGGCCAGGAGAACGTCAAGAACTACGACGGCTCCTGGACCGAGTACGGCTCGCTCGTGGGCGTGCCCGTGGCCCTCGGCGACGAGCCGGGTGCGCCCTGATGTGCGGCGCGACCGAGGGGGGTCTCTCGCTCGACGGGGTCAACGTCGCGAAGGAGGCCATCATCCAGGGCCAGGTGATTCGGGGCGACGTTCCGGTGGGCAACGCCTACGTCCGCCTGCTCGACCGCACGGGCGAGTTCACCGCTGAGGTCCCGACCTCGGCGACCGGTCACTTCAGGTTCTTCGCGAGACCGGGTGAGTGGACGCTGCGCACGCTCGCCCCGAGCGCCGACCCGGTGGACACCACGGTGACGGCCGAGACCGGCACGGTCCGCGAGATCGCGGTCTCCGTCTGACCTGCCGGAGTCGCCCCCAATCCCCGAGATGACATCAGGGGAGGGGGCGTCTCCCGGTAGGCTCACATTTCGTGTCTGGGCCTGAGAATTCGGACTCCGCGCCACCAGAAGTGCCGGAGGAGTTCGCCGCTGCATACCGGGCCGCCTACGAGCGTGCCATGGCGTCCCAGAGCGTCCAGACACACCGCCGGCCGGACCACGAGGAGGCGGCCGAAGTCGAGGCTCTCCCGGCTCGAAGCTCCTCGATCTCGGTCGGTACCCATCGCGCGCCGTACCAGGAGGAGAGTCCCGAGCGCACCAGCGTCCGGGACCTTCGTGAGTCTCGCTGGTTCGTACCGGTACTGCTCGCGCTGCTCGCCCTCCTGCTGGTGCTCGGGGCCTACGCGGTCGGTCGGGTCTTCGCCGGACAGGTCGAACCAGACGGCCCTCCCGCTGCCGAACCCACGGTCAAGCTGAGCGAAGGCAGCCAGTCACCCTCCGCCAAGCCGAAACCACAGTCCACCCCCTCCGCTTCCCCGTGGGACGGCCCGGTCGAGGCCGTCGCCGGGGTGAATGCGCGGGTGGGGTGCACCACGCGGCCGGGCGTCGACGCCTCGGGGGACCGGGTCGACTACGTCGCCGCCAACATGGTCGACGCCGACCCGGAGACCACCTGGCGTTGCGACGGTACGGCGATCGGCCAGAGGATCACCCTGCGCCTGGGAGCCAAGACCTCCATCGGGGAGCTCGGGCTGATCCCCGGGTATGCCAAGACCGACCCCAAGAGCAAGGACGACCGGTACGCCGAGAACAACCGGATCACCAGGGTGCGATGGACCTTCGGCGGCGTCGTGGTCGAGCAGAGCATGAACGGCTCCTCGCAGGATCGCAGCCTCCGGCTGATCCGCGTCCCCCGAACCTCCGCCCGGACGATCGTGCTCGAGATCCTGGCAGTCGAGAAGGGGCCACGCAACACCACTGCGATCAGCGAGGTGCGCGTCAGCGCGGCCGGGTAGCCGCAGATCCAGCGCCGGCGAACGTCGAGTCCGGAGCCTTCAGCGGGGGACGAAGACGAGGTCCACAAACCGGATCACGCCGTTGCCGTCACGCTCCGCCGTCATCACCGACTCGACTCCGAGCCCACACGACTTCATGAAGCACACCAGCTCCTCGAGCCGGTAGCTGCCCTCGAACCGTTCGCGCACCGACGCCTCACAGATCACGAACGAAGCACGACGCAGGGCAGCGGAGGCACCGCGAAGGACCTCCATCTCGAAGCCCTCCGCGTCGATCTTGATGCCGAGGCTCTTCTCCGCCGCGATGTCCTCGGTGACCTGGTCCAGGGTGCGTACCTCCACCTGCACCTCCTGGTAGCGGTTGTTCGTCCGCGTCAACGCGGTTCGCTCGAGAAAGGAGCTCCGTGCGGTGTCGTCGACGTCGACGTGCATGGTTGCGGAACCAGGCTCCGAGCCCAACGCACACTGCAAGAAGGTGTAGGGGCGAGAACCGAGAAGGCGTGCGACGCCCGGTTGCTCGGCCACCGGGTCGACCAGCACGAGCACCGCGCCGGCGAAGGTCTCGTAGAGCCAGGGAGTCCCGGCGGCCACGCCGACGTCGATGACGACATCGACCTCCGGGAGCGCGGAAACGTCGACCTCGCCTCCGGGTGCAACGCCTCCCTTGGGGAGGCGGTAGACGCCGATCCCCAGCCTGCCGAGGGTGTTCTTGGCGGCGCGCTTGATCATCGGGGATCCCTTCGAGCGGTGACGGTCTCGTGCGTGGAGGTTGCGAAACTGGTGAGCAGAGCGTTCATGCGGACATCAGCGACTCGAGCGCTGCCAGGACCGTGCGTGGCTCGAGCTGGATGTCGTGCTGGATCCCCGTCATGTCGTGGGGCGCCGTCGGCGGCGTCGGGCGTTCGGCCACCAGATAGCGGTAGTGCGAGTCCTTGATGTTGCTGGTGATCGCCCAGAAGCCGGGGTTGAGATAGGTCGGGGCGAAGAGCTCGAGCACGCGCACTCCGGGGCGACAGAAGTTGATGTTGGTCAGGCCGGCTCCGTGCGGTGCGACGATCACCCTGGCGGCCGCGAAGTGGTCGATCTGCTCCTGGAGGGAGACGGCCCCGGGGTCGAACGTCACGAATCCCTCCTGTGCCAGGGCGGCGCTGAGGGCCCCGTCGTCCACGACGCGTCGGGTGTTCGGCCGTTGCCCCCGGCTCACGTAGAGCTTGGTCGGGAGCCCCGTGGACGTCCGCGGGGGGAGTCGCCGCTGCAGAAAGCTCGTGATCCACGGTGGCGCCAGGGTCCAGGGGTTCGGCAGACACGGGACCATCAGGGTCTCGGCCCGGACCGCGACGTGCTTGGTCGCCTCGATCATCCTGAACTCGTCCAGCCCGAGCAGGCCGATCAGCTCGCGGTGGTAACGCTGGGAGCTGTTGACCACGACCGCGTCGGGGTCGAGCCCGGGGTGGGTCTCCTGGAAGACGCCCCAGCGCGCCGCCAGGTCCATCAGCGCGTGGTAGTAGTTGTTGCCGGTGCCCCTGGTGGCCAGGGAGACGACCGTTCCACTGACCTCGGTCAGCGGCGGAAGCCGTCGCCGCAGGAACAGGGGATGTTCCTCCCACGAGTGGATCCCGAAGTAGTCGCTCGTCTCGTAGTCGAGCACACCGGCCGCTGAGATGTGGGCGGCGTAGCTGCCCACGAGCCTTCCGTGGCTCAGCTCGAGGGTGGACCGTGGTGGCACCTCCAACTGGAGCATCCTCTTGAAGAACCAGTGACCAGCCGGGTCGCCCGCTGGCATCGTCCGGTGCAGCTGGGTGGCAGGGCCGGTCACGTGCAGACGGCACCGGTCGGGATCGCCAAGGGCGGTGGCTGACGACGAGGTGGTCGCGGTGCGCGGGAGCGCCCGGGGATGGTCACCGCGACTGAGGCGTCGGTTGAACCGACCCAGGCCGCGCGCCGTCCCACGGTGCACGTACTTGACCGCCGGCCACAGCGGCCTGAGTGCTGGTGGCAGACGCGTCATACGGTACGCCGGAACCAGGCGGTCCCCAGTCCGGGTGCGATCGGTTCGTCGCGCTCGAGTGCCAGCCCGACTCCCTCGAGGAAGTCGACGATGGAGGACCACTGCGCTCCGGCAAGCGGGTGGTACTCCATGACGACCGCCTTGACCGAGGACCACAGGGCGGGGTCGCTGCGGAGGATGACGTCGAACTCCGCCCCCTCGGCGTCCATCTTGACCAGGTCGACGCGCCCACCAGCCATCCGCAGGGCGTCCTCGAAACCGATGCAGGGCACCGTCACGAGCTCGCCGCTCTCTCCCGGTGCCGTCAGGCCGTTGTGGGCGCTGCCGTGGGTGTTGTCGATCAGGGTCAGCTCGCCCGGTGCAGCGGACAGGGCGATCACGTGGGGGTACACCCGATCGCTCAGCCCGTTCGCCTCGACGTTTCTGCTCAACCAGCGTGCGGTCGAAGGTGACGCCTCGAACGCGTGTACCCGTGCCCCCGGGGCCGCCTGGGCCAAGGCGAGGCCGAAGTTGCCGACGTGGGCGCCCACATCCAGGGCCACCAGATCGTCCGGAAGACCCACGAGCAGCTCGCCGAGCCGATACACGTCGTCGCCGTGGATCTCGTAGACGGGGAACCTTGCGCCGGCGACGTTCGGCACGGTGATCTGAAGACCGGTGCGAGTCCGGAAGGTGATCTCCTCGGAACCGTCGACCATGCCCTTGAGCAGCTGCGGCCCGTTGTCGAAGACCGTGAACGTCTGTCGCATCCGGCGGGCAGCGTAGGTGAGGGACCGCTTCATGATCGCTCCGATCCGATCGGTGATGGAGCCCGGCGTGAGGCGCGGGCAGGCGTGGCGGAGTCCTCCACCGGGGTCTCGACGCCGTCGTCGGACTCGTAGCGGGTGGAGGCGACGAACGACAGGGCGACGGCGGTCCACACCAGTCGGTCCCACAGGCTCGGACTGAGCAGGCCGACGAGGGCGTACCCCAGCGCGGTGTAGCCGAGCGAGGCCAGGGGGCCGCCGCTGAGGACTGTGCGGACCGCAGACCACAGCAGGAGCAGGAAGCCGACCAGTCCGACGATCCCAGCACCTTGGGCCACTTCGAGGTAGAGGTTGTGGGTCTCCAGGGTCTTCTCGGTGAAGCCGCCGCCGAGCAGCGGGTGGGACAGGAAGTCCGACCAGCCCGCACTGAGTGCGTTCTCCCGCTGGAGGTCCGAGCCGGACGTGCTCTTGTCTCCCACGAACAGGCGCACCACGGCCGAGCCCTCACCGGACGAGTCGATGATTCGCCCCAGGAGGAAGGTGGTCACTACTCCAGCCGAGATGGTGAAGTAGGCGGCTCGGATCGATCGGTTGACGAGGGGGTAGACCAGTGCGGTGAAGGCGACCGCGACCAGCCCGGCTCGGCTGCCGCTGGACAGGACGATCCCGACGCTGACGATCCCGCTCACCCACACCAGCCAGCGCCGCGCCGGGGGCGAGGTGACGTAGAGGAAGATCAGCAGGGTGACGGCGATCTGCCCGGTCAGGGCGAGGAAGTTGGGGTGCGTGGTGAGCCCCTGTTCGCGCCTACCTGCACTGGTGTCGGTGAGGAAGCCGACCACCCACCCGAACGCGTTGCCCGCGACATAGGTCCAAGCGAGCCGTCGGAGGGTGGCCAGGTCCGGATGCCAGTAGCCGAAGGCCAACGGGAGCAGGACCACCGCTGCGACCAGGCGCGCCAGGTAGAACAGGTTGTCGCCGGGGGCGGACGAGAAGGCCGCCGGCAGCAGGCTGGTCGCGACCAGCAGCCAGGCTCCGATCACGAAACCGTTCGGCAGGCGCGGCCGTGAACGGGTCAAACGGGGCAGCAGCAGCAGGAAACCCAGGCCCAGGAGCAAGTCGGAGACGGTGATGAAGGGCACCGCGGCTGTGGGCCTGAGGGTGGTCATCGGGGCCGTGAACATGGCCAGCAGCACGACGACGGTGCCGGTCCTCTCGGCGCCGAACCACAGCCCGGCGATGACCAGGATCACGAGTGCCGAGCAGATCACCGCGAATCGCGGGTCGATGCTGGACAGCACGAGCATCGCGACCAGAGCGACGCTGCAGACCGTGGCCGCCACGACGTCGCGCATGCCGGGCGCGGGTCGCGTCCCACTCATCCGGTGCGCTTCGCCCGCGACCAGCGCTTGCGGGGTTTCGCCTCGGTCTCGCCGTAGCCGTAGCCGTAGCCGTCGCTGCTGTAGCCGTACCCCCGCAGGCCCTGTCTCGGGGACATGTTCATGGCAACCCCGAGGACTCGCGCGTCCACGGCGGCCAGGCGGTTGTGGGCGCTCTGGAGCTGGTCCTTGGTGGTGCGGCCGTAGTGCACGACCACGATCGCGCCGTCGACCTCACGCGCCAGGATGGCGGCGTCCGCCACCGGCAGCAGCGGCGGCGCGTCGATGATGACCAGGTCGAACATGCTGCGCAGCTCGGCAAGCAGCTTGGCGGTCGCCTGCGACTGCAGGATCTCCGTCGGGTTGGGCGGGATCGGCCCACTGGCCAGCACGAAGACGCCGCTCTCGGTGTGTCGCTGGATGCTGCCGGCCAGGTCGGTCTTGCCGACCAACGCGGTGGTGAAGCCCACCGACGGCTCGAGCCGGAGCATGTTCGCCACCCGTGGTCGCCGCAGGTCACAGTCCACCAGCAGAACCCGGAGGCCCGCCTGGGCCGAAGCCATCGCGAGGTTGGCGGCCGTGGTGGTCTTGCCCTCGGCGGGCACGGCGCTGGTGATGACCACCGCCCGCGGGGGTTCGTCGAGGTCCAGGAACTGGAGGTTGGTCCGCATCACCCGGAACGCCTCAGCGCGCGGCGAGTGCGTGGGAGCGTCGAAGATCAGGGCGTCGCTCGCGACCTCGGAGTCGAAGTGGAAGTCCGCCAGGATGGGCGCCGCGATGGCCGCCTGGATGTCCTCCGCGGACTTGATCGAGCTGTCCAGCAGCTCCCGGACGACCGCGAGGGCGATGCCCACCAGCAGCCCGAGCAGCACCGCGATTCCGAGGTTCAGCGCCACGCGGGGCGACACCGGGTTGGCATTGAACGAGGCGGGGTCGACGACCGTCGCCTTGACCGGTGGCCGGCTCGAGCCGACAGGCGTCTCGAGCTGGCCCAGGTAGCTGGCGAGCTCCTCGGCCTCGGTGCTGGCGATCTTCTGTGCGCTGGCCGGGTCGGGGTCCGTGACCACGATCCGGATGATCACCGTGTCCTGTTCCACCGCGGCCGTGATCCGCTCTGCCAGCTGCGACGGGGTGAGCGTGAGGTCGTTGTTGAGGATCACCCGGAGCATCAGCTCGCGACTGGTGGCCAGGGCGGCGTACGACTTGACCCGGCCCTGGGAGAACAGGCTGGCGGCGTAGGCGTCGGTGGAGGCAGTGCTCGACAGGTCCGCGGAGATGAACACCCGGGCCGTGGACTCGTACTGCGGGGTCGCTGAAACCGTGATGGCGATGCTCGCGCCGAGCGCGAGCACCACGATGGCAGCGATCGATGGCCAACGCCGGCGCATCAGGAGAAGCAGTTGCTTGAGATCCACGCCGAACTTTCGGTTGATGGGCCGGCCCTGCCGATGGCGGGAAGTCTAATGGGGACAAAGACTACCCAAGGCCGTACGTCAGAAATGCAAACTGCTGGATCGCGACGGCGTTACGGGTTGATGGCGGGTACGACGCGAAACCGGCCCGGTCTCTCGCCCGCCCAGGTCGCCCCAGCCGGTGGCGCTCAGGCGCTGAGGAGGTCCAGGCCGCGCACCTGTGCGCGCACCGCAGCGGCCCCCAGGGCGTTGGTGTGGCAGCCGTCGTCGGTGTAGCGGACGTCCAGGCCGCCCGCGGCTTCGGTGAGGGCCTCCGTGACGTCGAGATAGGTCGCGGGAATGGAGCCCTCGACCCGCGCCACGCTGTCCGCGAGGACCGCGCGGAGCCGGTGGAAGACCTCGAGCCGCTCCTCCAGCGTTCCCCGGATCGGGAACTCGGGCACCACCGGGCACGTGGAGCTCGAGGGCGGCGGGGAGACGAACACGGCGCGGTCGGCGCCGATGCCCCGCGCCACTTCCAAGGCTCGGTCGACGTAGGCCTCCACGAAGGCGAGGTCGGCGCTGCGGCCGACCAAGTGGCAGCGGATGTCGATCTCACCCGCGACGAACACCACGACCAGGGATCCACGTTGCGCCGCCCAACGGAGGAGCGGCGCTGCTCGCCAGACCATCGGCGGAAAGCCCTTGGTGCCGAGCGAGTGCATCAGCCGGGCGCCCAGGTGCCAGACGTACTGGCCGTCAGGAGCTCGCCTGAGCGCGTCGCCGAGGGTCAGCCCGTTGAAGTAGACGGTGTGCGAGTCGCCCAGCCAGAGCTCGGCGCGGGCGCCGCCGCGCACGGCACGCACCAGGCCGATGAGCGCACGCAGGTCGCGGCCACGCCGGCGGAGCCACTTGGCGCGGCGTACGAGCCTGGACATGGAGCTCCTGGGACAAACGAGTGGGCGAGGCCGGCAGGGGGGCAAGGTGGGTGCGCGCCGAATGCTAGGCCAATTCCCGCCAACTGGTGAGTGGTCGTGTCAGCCCACGCCGAGCAGGGCGCGAGCCTCGCCCGGCGTCATCGGGGTGCGTTGGGCCAGCGCCCCCATCTCGACGGCACGGGTCACCAGCTGGTCGTTGTGCTCGACGGGCACTCCCTTGGCGAGGGTGAGCACGTCCTCCATCCCGACGCGCAGGTGACCGCCCTTGGCGAGGGTCGCCAGCCCGACGGGGAGGGTCGATCGGCCGATGCCGGTTGCGGACCACGACGTGGTCTGGGCCGGCAGCGCCGCCACCGCAGCCACGAGCGCGTCGGCCGTCCCTGGCATCCCGCCCGGGACCCCCATGACCAGGTCTGCGTGCACCTTGCCGCCGTGTGGAAGGCCGTACTTGTCCAGCAGCCGGTGCAGGGCCGCCACCTGCCCGAGGTCGAACAGCTCGAACTCCGGCACGACCCGGCGCTCCTGGCTGAGCTGGTAGAGGTCGCACACGAACGGCCACGGGTTCAAGAACACCTCGTCGCCGAAGTTCGTGGTGCCCATGGTCAGGCTGCAGGAGTCGGGTTGCGCGTCGAGCACCTTCAACCGCTGCTCGAGCGCGTCGTGCACCGAGCCCCCGGTCGAGAGTTGTACGACGAGGTCGGTGCTCTCGCGCAGCGCCGCGACGGTGTCTGCGAGCCGTTGCTGGTCCAGGCTGGGGCGGTGCTCCTCGTCGCGAATGTGCACGTGCACCATGGCGGCGCCCGCCTGCTCGCAGCGCTGTGCGGTCTCGACCAGCTCGTCGAGTGTCGTCGGCAGCCGGGGGCAGTCGTCCTTGGTGGTCTCGGCCCCGGTCGGCGCCACCGTGATCAGCAGGTCTCCCATGGCAGGACGCTATCCCTGGACCGGCCGTGACCGCGCGACGGCTCAGTAGACGAGTGCCTGGGCCCCGTCCGCGAGGGCTTCCTCGGCGAAGACCGCAGCCCCGGCGATCTGGGCGCCATCGAGCAGGTCGCCCTCCACGATGCCGCGGCGTTTGGCGCACTGGCTGCACACCGTGACGCGACCGCCAGTCAGCACGATGTCCCTCAGCTCGGCCAGTGGGGTGGCGAGGTCGAGCTCGAACGCCTCTGCCCGACCGGGGACGGCGAACCATGCGGCGTCTCCGGTGAGCCACAGGCTCACCCCAGCGCCGGCGGCGACGCCGGCGGCAGCGACCGTGAACGCCTGGTTGCACCGCTCGGGTTCCTCGGCGCCGGTCGTGCACTTGATCAGGAGGGTGCGCATGGTTCGAGCCTAGGCGCCGACGGTGTCCCCACGCCTAGACTGCCCTCGTGGAAGCCTTCTTCGTCGTGCTGCTCGCGGCTGCGATGCTGGCCGTCGGCGCGGTGGCCCTGGTGGCGCTGCTCCGGCTGAAGCGGACAACCGAACCCACCGGCCCCACCGAACCCAAGGACCCGGAGCGCTGAACCGATGCCGTTCGAGATCCCCACGAACATCCATCCCAACTGCGCTCGGCTGGCGTGGCTGATCGGCACCTGGGCGGGCAACGGGCACGGGGAGTACGAGACGATCGAGGGCTTCCAGTTCGGCCAGGAGCTGATCTTCCAGCAGGACGGCCGCCCGTTCATCCACTACCTCGGACGCGCCTGGATCGTGGACGCTGACGGCAACCACGTCCGGGAGGCCGCCCAGGAGACCGGCTTCATCCGTCCGCAGGAGGACGGCACGCTCGAGGTGCTGCTCGCGCACAACACCGGCTTCGTCGAGACCTGGCACGGCGAGATCCACCCCGACCAGCCCCGGTTCGAGATCACCACGGACGCCGTCGTACGGACCGCCACCGCCAAGGAGTACGCCGGCGGCAAGCGGCTCTACGGCTACGTGGAGGGTGACCTGCTCTACGCCTTCGACATGGCCGCGATGGGCAAGCCACTCCAGCCACACACCCACGCCCAGCTCACGAGGCAGTAGCCGTGGACCCGGGTGTCGATGCGGGCCGGGAGACCTCCTGGCAGGAGGAGCTCCGTGCCAGTGGGCACCGGCTCACGCCGCAGCGAGAGCTCGTCCTTGCCGCGGTGGAGACGCTGGGCCACGCCACGCCGGACGAGGTGTACGTCGAGGTGCGCACCCACTCGCAGTCGATCAACCTGTCCACCGTCTACCGCACGCTCGAGCTCCTCGACGAGCTCGGGCTGATCCGGCACGCCCACCTGACCGACCGGGCGCCGACCTACCACTCGGCCCGCGGCCACGAGCACGCCCACCTGGTCTGCCGCTCCTGCCACCACGTCGTCAGCATCGGGCGGGGGGAGATCGAGCAGTCGCTGGACGCGGTGGCCGCCAAGCACGGCTTCAGTCCCGACTACGGCCACCTGACGATCTTCGGCACCTGCGCCGACTGCGCAGGCGGCTGAGCGACGCATCAGCTGCCCAAGCGAGCGGATCGGTCGCCGGGTTCACCACTCGTGCGCGAGAATGGGTGCATGACCTCGACCGCAGCACCCTCACCGAGCCCGCTGCTGGGTCTTCCCGGGGCCGTGAGTGGCGACGGGGTCGACGCCCCCGTGGCGGCTCACTACGGGTCGTTCAACGGCGAGCAGCGCGCGCTGGTCGGCGGCAGCGGCTTCGTGGATCTCTCCCACCGTGGCGTGATCCGGGTCAGCGGTCCCGACCGGTTGACGTGGCTGCACTCCTTGACCACCCAGCACCTGGAGCACCTCGAGCCCGGGGTCCCGACCGCGGCCCTGGTGCTTAGCCCCAACGGCCACGTCGAGCACGCGATGTACGGCACCGACGACGGTGAGGCATTCGTGGCGCACGTCGAGCCCGGTGGGGCCACGCCGCTGGCCGCCTGGCTGGACCGGATGCGGTTCATGATGCGTGTCGAGGTCGAGGACGTCACGACCGAGCTGGCCGTGGCCTGGCGTCCGGCGCTGGAGCCCGTGCAGGGCTCGCTCGCCGGTGGGAAGTACGACGTGTTCCCTCGCTCCGAACTGGAGAAGTACGCCGAGGCGGCCGGCCCGGCCGCCGGGATGTGGGCCTTCGAGGCGCTGCGGATCGCCCGTGGCGAGCCGCGGTTCGGACTCGACACGGATCACCGCACCATTCCCAACGAGGTCGGCTGGATCCCCTCCGCCGTCCACCTCGACAAGGGCTGTTACCGCGGCCAGGAGACCGTTGCGCGCGTTCACACCCTCGGTCGCCCGCCGCGGCGCCTGACCCTGCTCTACCTCGACGGGTCGGACAACCGGCTGCCGACTCGGGGCGTTCCCGTGCTGCACGAGGGGCGCGAAGTGGGGTTCGTCGGTAGCTCGGCCCGCCATCACGAGGCGGGTCCGATCGCACTCGCGCTCCTGAAGCGCAACGTCCCCACCGACGCGACGCTCGACGCCGACGGCCTCCCCGCGGCCCAGGAGGTCGTAGTGGACCCCGAGGTCGGCCTGCACGTGCGTCCGCTGCGCTAGCTGTAGTTCCTACGTGACGTTGTGAACGGCAGGCCGTAGACGAATAGCGAGGACCTCCAGTACGGAGGGGGTTACCACACCAACCCTCAACTGGAGGTCCTCGTGACTCACGCTAACGCCCCATTGACGCCGGAAGGACGCCGCCGACTGGCGGTCTTGATTGTGGACGGCGGCTGGACGATCCGTCGTGCAGCGGAGCGGCTCCAGGTTTCGCCGGCCACGGCCACGAAGTGGGCGCGGCGCTACCGCCTGGGCGAACCGATGACGGACCGTTCTTCTCGCCCCGTGCGCTCGCCACGACGATGTGATCGCCAGCTTGAGCGGCGCATCGTGAAGTTGCGGTACTGCCGTCGCTGGGGACCGCACCGGATCAGCTATCACCTCGGTGTGCCTCGCTCGACAGTCGGCAGGGTGCTGGCGCGCTACCGGATGCCGCTGCTGTCCCACCTCGACCAAGCCACTGGACTGCCGCTCCGCAAGGCAAAGCCGGTCCGCTACGAGGCCGCTGCCCCTCGGCGAGCTGGTCCATGTCGACATCAAGAAGCTCGGCCGGATCCCTGACGGCGGAGGGTGGCGCATGCACGGGCGAGGTTCAGCTCAGGACCGACGCACGGGAGTTGCACGCGACAGAGCAGCCCGCCGCGGCGCGGCCCCATCGCGGGGCTACGTCTACCTCCACCCACGCCGTCGACGACTTCAGCCGGCTCGCCTACTCCGAGCAGCTCACCGACGAGCGCAAGGAAACCGCCGCCGACTTCTGGACCCGCGCCAGCGCGTTCTTCGCCACCGCGGGCATCGCGGTGAGCGCAGTCATGACCGACAACGGTGCCTGCTACCGATCACATGCCTTCGCCACGGCTCTCGATCAGATCAAGCACCGACGAACACGTCCCTATCGACCCCAGACCAACGGCAAGGTCGAGCGCTTCAACCGCACCATCAACCAGGAGTGGGCCTACGCCGAGGTCTACACCTCAGACGACGCGCGCGCAGCCACCTACGGCGACTGGCTCCACAACTACAATCATCACCGACCCCACACCGGCATCGGAGGCCAAGTCCCCGCGGACCTGCCGTTCACAACCTCACGGGGAACTACAGCTAGCGCTCGCGCCCGAAACCGAGGTGCGCCGGCGGTCGGTCACCCCCACAATGACGGAGTGCCCAGCCCCCATCAGTGGATCGCCTTCGTCCTCGCCTCGATCCTGTTCATCCAGGTCCCGGGGCCGAGCCTGCTGTTCACCATCGGACGCGCCCTGACCGTGGGCAGACGGGACGCGCTGCTCTCGGTCGTCGGGAACGCCCTGGGCGTCACCGTGCAGGTCTTCTTGATCGCGGTCGGTCTCGATGCCGTCGTCTCGGCCAGTTCGTCGGCGTACACCGCGGTCAAGGTGGTCGGGGCGGTCTACGTCATCTGGCTCGGGGTCCAGGCGATCCGGCACCGCGCCGACGCCCGCAGCGCCCTGGGGTCCCCGGTGACTGGTGGTCGCGGTCGCGCCCTGCGCACCGGCTTCGTGGTGGGCCTGACCAATCCCAAGACGATCGTCTTCTTCGTCGCCTTCCTCCCGCAGTTCGTGAACGCGGGCGCCGGTCGGGTCGGCCTGCAGATGGCACTGCTCGGCGTCGTGTTCGGGACGCTGGCCGCCTGCTCGGACTCGGTCTGGGCCCTGGGTGCGTCGAGGGCGCGCGACTGGTTCGGGCGCAAGCCCGACCGGCTGGACACCGTGGGCGCCGCCGGCGGAACGATGATGGTCATGCTCGGGGCAGCCATGCTCGCCCGGGACTGATCGGCAGGGACTGATCGGCGCGGACTGACCGGCCGGGACTGACCGGCCCGACCTTCAGGTGGCCGTCAGGCTAGCCCAGTAGTTTTGGGCCCGTAACCGCGACGACGCAATGCCGTTTGCGTGGCATGACGACGACGCCCACGATCGACGAGCCCACTGGAGAAGCAGCCGTGGTTCTGGACTCCGAGCAGCGCCCTTGGGGCTCGTGGCACGTCATCGACGTCGAGGACGGCTACAAGATCAAGCGGATCCACGTGCAGCCCGGTTCGCGGCTCTCCCTGCAGACCCATGAGCACCGCTCGGAGCACTGGGTGGTGATCCGGGGCGTCGCCACGGCCACCGTCGACGGGACCGAGCGGGTGGTGCTCACCGGTGAGTCGATCGACGTACCCCTCGGCGCCACGCACCGGCTCGGCAATGACGGCGACACCGAGCTGGTCATCATCGAGGTCCAGCTCGGTGGCTACACCGGCGAGGACGACATCTGCCGCCTCGAGGACGACTACGGCCGCTCCGAGTGAGCGGCGCGCAGCTCAGCTGCCGCTGTTGATCATGCCGGCGCCGACCGTGACCCCGGTCGCTTCGTCGATGAGGATGAACGAGCCCGTCGTTCGGTTCTTCGAGTAGGGGTCGCACAGGAGCGGCACGGTGGTGCGCAGCTGCACCCGTCCGATCTCGTTGAGCCCCAGCTCCTTGGTCTCCTGGTCGCGGTGGAGGGTGTTCACGTCGAGCCGGTACTGGATGTCCTTGACCAGCGCACGCCCGTTGCGGGTCGTGTGCTTGATCGCCAGCTTCTGCTTGGGCCGCAGCGGCTCGTTGGTCATCCAGCAGACCATCGCGTCGATGTCCTGGCTGGGGCTCGGAGCGTTCTTGACGCGGGCGATCATGTCGCCCCGGCTGACGTCCACGTCGTCCTCGAGGCGGACCGTGACCGACATGGGCGGGAAGGCCTCGGAGATCTCCTGGTCGAAGAGGTCGATGGCCGCGATCCGGCTGGTCATCCCGCTGGGCAGCACGACGACCTCGTCCCCGGGCTTGAGCACGCCGCCGGCCACCATGCCGGCGTAGCCGCGGTAGTCGTGGAACTCATCGGACTTCGGGCGGATCACGAACTGCACCGGGAGCCGGGTGTCGACGAGGTCGCGGTCGGAGGCGACGTGCACGTTCTCGAGGTGGTGCATCAGCGAGGACCCGTTGTACCAGGGCATGTTCTCCGAGCGGTTCACCACGTTGTCGCCCTTGAGCGCCGAGATCGGGATGACCTCGAGGTCCGGGATGTTCAGCTTGGTGGCGAAGGAGGTGAACTCCTTGTGGATCCGGTCGTAGGTGCCCTGGTCGTAGTCGACGAGGTCCATCTTGTTGACCGCCAGCACCAGGTGCGGGACGCGCAGTAGCGACAGGATCACCGCATGCCGCCGGGACTGCTCCGTGAGCCCCTGGCGAGCGTCCACCAGCACGAGGCCGAGGTCGGCCGTGGAGGCGCCCGTGACCATGTTGCGCGTGTACTGCACGTGGCCAGGGGTGTCGGCGATGATGAACTTGCGGCTGGGGGTTGCGAAGTAGCGGTAGGCGACGTCGATGGTGATGCCCTGCTCCCGCTCGGAGCGCAGTCCGTCGGTCAGCAGGGCCAGGTCGGTGTAGTCGTAGCCCTTGGACTGGCTGGTGGCCTCCACGGCCTCCAGCTGGTCGGAGAAGATCGCCTTGGAGTCCAGCAGCAGCCGTCCGATCAGCGTCGACTTGCCGTCGTCGACGGAGCCGGCGGTGGCGAAGCGGAGCAGGTCCATCTGGCCCAGGACCTCGGTCGCGGGCGTGCTCGTCGCGGGGTTCATCAGAAGTAGCCTTCCTTCTTGCGGTCCTCCATGGCTGCCTCGGAGAACCTGTCGTCACCCCGGGTGGCGCCGCGCTCGGTCACCGTGGCGATGGCCACCTCGGCGATGATCTTCTCGATCGTGTCGGCCTCGGACTCGACACAGCCGGTGAGGGTGAGGTCGCCGACGGTGCGGAAGCGCATCGTCTTCTCCACGACCTCCTCGCCGGACTTGAGCGGGTTGAACTCGCTCTCGGAGAGCCACATGCCGTCGCGCTGGAACACGCGGCGCTGGTGGGAGAAGTAGATCGTCGGGATCTCCACGCCCTCCTGCGCCAGGTAGTGCCAGATGTCGAGCTCGGTCCAGTTGGACAGCGGGAAGATCCGCATGTGCTCGCCACCGTGGATGCGGCCGTTGTAGAGGCTCCACAGCTCGGGGCGCTGCATCTTGGGGTCCCACTGGCCGAAGTCGTCGCGGTGGGAGTAGACGCGCTCCTTGGCGCGGGCCTTCTCCTCGTCGCGGCGGCCGCCGCCGAAGGCTGCGGTGAAGCCGTTCTCCTCGATCGCGTGCAGCAGGGTTCCGATCTGGAGCCGGTTGCGGCTGGTCTTGCCGTCCTCGACCACCACCCCGTTCGCGATCGCCTCCTCGACGCTGGCCACGATGAGCCGTACGCCGAGGCGGTCGACCCAGTTGCTGCGGGTCTCCAGGACCTCTGGGAAGTCGTAGCCCGTGTCGACCTGCAACACCGGGAAGGGGATCTTGGCGGGGTAGAACGCCTTCTCCGCCAGCCGGAGCATGACGATGGAGTCCTTGCCGCCGGAGAACATCAGGACCGGCTTCTCGAACTCGGCCGCGACCTCACGGAAGATGTGGATCGACTCGGCTTCCAGCTGGTCGAGCTGGCTCAGCCGGTAGTCGGCGTGCGTCTGCGTCATCGGGTGATGGGCCTCTCGTCGGAAGACAGCAGCCCACATCGTACTGTCAGGCGGGACAGGGCCCGCATCGTCGCCGGATGCTGGGTCAGTAGGCGCCGCGGGAGCCCACTACGGCGCCGAACGTGCGGGCCAGGATCGTGAGGTCCTGGACCATCGACCAGTTGTCGACGTAGTAGAGGTCGAGGCGGATCGCCTCGGACCAGGAGAGGTCGGAGCGGCCCGAGACCTGCCACAGGCCGGTCATGCCCGGACGCACCCGGAGGCGGCGCGCCATGGCGCTGTCGTACTGGGCGACCTCGTGCACCAGCGGTGGGCGCGGACCGACGAGGCTCATGTCGCCGCGCAGGACGTTGACCAGCTGGGGCAGCTCGTCGAGGGAGAAACGGCGCAGCCAGCGACCCGGGCCGGTGATCCGGGGATCATCCGCCATCTTGAACAGGCCGTCCACGTGCCCGCGCTCCTCGTGGAGGCCGGCCAGCATGCCCTCCGCGCCGACGACCATGGTGCGGAACTTCCAGCAGCTGAACCGGGCGCCGTCACGCCCGACCCGGACCTGACGGAACATCACCGGGCCGCCGTCGTGGCCCCAGATGCGGAGCGCGGAGAACACCGCAACGGGCGTGAAGGCGAGCAACAGGGCCAGAGATCCGGCCATGTCGAAGGCCCGCTTGGCGCGTTGTGAGGCGGCCTGGGAACGCGGCTTCTCCAGGTGGATCAGTGGCAACCCGCCCACCGGGCGCACCCGGATGCGTTCGCTGGAGACGTCGGTGACGGCCGGGGCGATGACGACCTGGATGTCCTCGTTCTCCAGCTCCCAGGCCAGGCGACGGACCTGGTCGGCAGAGTCGAACGCGCCGCCGGCGAGAAACACGACATCGGCCTGGGTGGCCAGGGCGACCTCGGCGACAGCGCTGGACACCCCGAGGACCGGGATCCCGGACGCGGTGGCGGTGCGCTTTCCCGGCGCGGGGGTCATTGCGCCGATGACCTGGTAGCCCAGCCACGCCTCCCGGGTCAGCACGCTGGCGATCTCGTCCACGTGTCCCTCGGTGCCCACGATCACGACCCGGTGGAGCAGAGCGCCACGCTTGCGAGCCCGGTGCAGGGCGCTCCGCAGCGCGTACCTCCCCAGCACCAGGGCGGGGATGCCGATGGCGAACGTGAGCACGAAGAAGCCACGCGAGAGCTGGAAGCGGAGCAGGTAGCAGGCGATTCCCACGGCAGCGGCCGTCACCAGGGAGGCGTTCATCACGCGCTTGTACTCGTCCAGACCCGCCCCGAAGACGTTCGGTCGGTAGCCGCCGAAGCAGGCGATGACGATGACCCAGCCCAGGATCATCGCGGGCCCGGCCACGGCCAGGCTGTGGCTGATCTCGACGTTCGCCGCCTGTGGGGGCAGGTGGAGGCTCTCTCGCCCGGCGATGGCGGCCAGGACGCTGGTCGCGACCACGACCAGATCGAGGCCGAAGGCAAGCGTGGGGACGTAGCGCAGCGCGCTCTTCGGTGGTGCTGCCACCGCGTTGGTGGCCAGAATCGAGGTCGTCAACTGAGCGCTCATCCCCAAAGCGACCGTCTGGGCTGGACGGTCTCCTGCCACTATTACGAGCCAGCCCCGGTTTGGTTACGTGGCGGTAGGCCCGAATTGCCTCAGTTGCGGTCGGGCAGACGCCAGGCGGCCGCGTTGTTGTCGAACGCCGGCAGACCCCGCTTCTGCCGCAGGAAGCCCCAGGCGAGCGGGCCGAGCAGCAGCAGTCCGGCCCCGATCATGCCCACCCACTCCGGCGGGACGCCGAGCATCTTCAGCCCGGTCAACGTCAGCACGATCACGATCCCGCGGCGGATCACGGACTGGGAGACCCACGCGGCCATGCGTGCCCCGATGAAGGTCCCGGGTGTCCCCCCGAGGATCAGCGGGATCAGCACCTCCCAGGCCACGCCCTCGGTCAGCACGTGGCCGACCGCCGCGGCCAGGACCAGGGGAACCGCCTGCACCAGGTCGGTCCCGACCAGACGTACGGCGGAGAGCGCCGGGTAGATCAGCAGCAGCGCAACCATGATCAGTGAGCCGGACCCCACGGAGGTGATGCCCACGAGCAGTCCGCCGACGGCGCCGACGAGAACGGTCGGTACCGGACGCACAGGTGGGTCGTCCTGGCTGATCACGTTCCCTGCGGTGACGTGGCGCAGCTGCAGGTACATCCGCAGGGCGTACGTGCCGGCCGTGAACAGCAGGGCCAGGCCGATCGCAGTGGTCAGGAACTCCTGCTGGCGCGAGGTGTCGCCCACGCTCTTGACGATGAAGCCACCCGCGAACGCGAACGGGACGGACCCGAGCATCAGCAGCCCGGCGAGCCGGAGGTTCGGCGAGCCCCGACGCCAGTGCACGGCCGCGCCGACGGACTTGTTCACGCTCGCGGCGACGAGGTCGTTGGCCACGGCGGCGGTCGGGCTCACCCCGAGGAAGATCAGGGCGGGTGTCATCAGGGCACCTCCACCCATCCCGGTGAGGCCGACGACGATCCCGACGCCGAAGCTGACGACCAGGACCGAGAGCGCGGAGAGGGTAAGCAGCTCGTTCACGAGGCGTCCCGGTGGAAGGCGAGCACCGGCATCAGGTCCGCCAGGCAGTCCGCGACGGTCCGCCCCGTGGTGTCGATGCGGATTGCGGCGTCGTCCGGCTCCTCGTAGGGGCTGGAGATGCCGGTGAAGTCGGGGATCTCGCCGGCGCGTGCGCGGGCGTAGAGGCCCTTGCGGTCTCGCCGCTCGCACTCCTCCAACGGGGTGGCGACGTGGACGAGCACGAACGCGCCGCCGGCTTGCTCCACCATCGACCGGACCTCCTCGCGGGTCTCGGCGAACGGGGCGATCGGCGAGCAGATGGCGATACCGCGGTGCCGGGCGATCTCGGCCGCCACCCAGCCGATCCGGCGGATGTTGGTCTCGCGGTCCTCCCGGGAGAAGCTCAGGCCGGCGCTCAGGTTCCGGCGTACGACGTCGCCGTCGAGACTGGTCACAGTGCGGCGGCCGTCCTCGACGATCAGGTCGTGCAGTGCTCGGGCGAGGGTGGACTTGCCGCTCCCGGACAGACCGGTGAAGAACACCACGAAGCCGATCTCGTCGTCGCTCGGCTGGTCCTCGCGGACGATCTCGGCGATCTCCCTGGGCAGTTCCCCCTGGCCCGTGACGGCCGTGACTTTCGTGGTCGCGTAGTTGGCAGCGACGAGAAGCCCGAGCTCGTGATCGAGGTCCGGGTCGCCGTGCGAGGCAAGCGGGCAGACCACGACGTTGGCCTCGATCCCGTGGCGGGCCAGCAAGTCGGCTCCGGCGAGCGTGGTCCGAACCAGCCCCACCGGGGTGACCCCTTGGGGCGTGCCCGCGCCCGTGAGGGCCAGCAGCAACACGTCGCCCTCGTGCGCCGCCACCCGGATCTCCTCGATGTCGTGCTCGGTGAGGGGAGCGGCCACCGGCACCGTGAGTGCCTCGGCGTAGCGCGACCGGGACTGTGCGGGGGTGAGCTGCAGCCACCGGAAGGGGCCGTGCACCGGACTGGCCAACTGCTCCAGGCCCGATGCCGTCAGCCGAGCCAGGGGCAGGCCCTCGGGATCGACGAGCTCCACCTCGCCCGCCTCGGCCAACTCGGGGGGAAGGTCCAGGCCGATCGGGTCCTGGAAGGTGCGGAGCGGAGCAAGGGCTCCGGAAAGAAGCAACTCGAGGTCGTCCAGCTCGCGCGGGCTGGGACAGTACTGCGGTGCGGCCACCGGCCAATCGTGCCAGACCGACGGGCCGGATAGCGTCCGTCTCATGTCGTTTCCAGTGGTCGTCGCAGAGATCGTCCGGTCGGGCTTCGTGGAGGGCCGGCACTACGGCTCCTGGGTGGCCGTGGCTGCGGACGGCCACGTGCTGGCCTCGGCCGGAGACGTGACCGGCCCGATGCTGCCCCGCTCGTGCAACAAGCCCATCCAGGCGCTGGGCATGCTCGAGGCCGGCCTGGAGCTCGACGGCGAGCTCCTTGCCCTGGCCTGCGCGTCCCATTCCGGTGAGCCGTTCCACCTCGACGGGGTGCGCAGCATCCTGGCCTCGGTCGGGCTCGCTGAGTCCGCCCTGCAGACCCCGCCCGGGTACCCGCTCGACGATGAGGCGCGGGAGGAGGTCATCCGCACCGGCGGCTCCAAGGCTCCGGTGCTGATGAACTGCTCGGGCAAGCACGCGGCGATGCTGGCCACCTGCGTCGTCAACGGGTGGCCCACCGACACCTATCTGGCAGCCGACCACCCGCTGCAGCAGGCCCTCGCCGCGACCTTTGCCCAGATGACGGCCGAACCCGTCCAGCACGTGGCGGTCGACGGCTGCGGAGCGCCGTTGTTGTCCACCTCGCTGACGGGTCTGGCTCGCGCGTTCTCCTCGATCGTCCGGGCCGACTCCGGGCCGGCGCTGGCGGTCGCCTCCGCCATCCGTGAGCACCCCGAGTTCGTCTCGGGCACGACGCGCGACGAGCTCGTCCTGCTGCGGGCCATCCCGGGGGCGATCGGAAAGGCGGGCGCCGAGTCCTGCTACGTGGTGGCGCTGCCCGACGGTCGCTCGTTGGCCCTGAAGACCGACGACGGCGCCCCCCGGGCACGGCCGGTCGTGATGGCGGCACTCCTGGAAGCGCTCGGCGTGACCACCGAACCAGGGGTGGACCGTGAGGCGGTTCGACGCACGGGGGAGGCGCCGCTCCTCGGCGGCGGCGCGGTGGTCGGGGAGATCCGGCCGGCCCTGTCGGTTGCAGGGTTCGCTAACAACGGTTAGCACGCCGTTTTCACAATCCTACAAGTGGTTTGTGACTTGATTCACCACCTCAGCGTTTGCTTCTGCTAACAAGAGTTAGCAGGATGGGGGGATGGCAAAGATCAAGGTCGGGAAGACCGTCGAGTCGCTCGGCGAGTTCCTTCGCGAGCAACGCGTCTCGGCGCAGCTGTCATTGCGTCAGCTTGCCGAACAGACCGGTGTCTCCAACCCGTACCTGAGCCAGATCGAGCGAGGTCTGCGGCGACCGTCCGCAGAGGTGCTCCAACAACTCGCGAAGGCGCTACGGATCTCCGCCGAACAGCTCTACGTGCAGGCCGGGATCCTCAACCCCGACGACGGGCAGGTCCGCTCCGTGGAGCTGGCCATCCTCGGGGATCCCGTCCTGAGCGAACGACACAAGCAGTCCCTGCTGGACGTGTACCAGTCCTTCCGGGCAGTCGCGGAGAGCGCCGAACCACTGCACGAAGTCGAGCCGACACCGGATCAGGAGATCCCCGGGCTCGGCGCAACCACACAAGGAGATTGACATGGCAAGGACCCAGTTCAACGTCGAGACTTTCAAGACCGAGGCCGTGAAGCCCCTGTACGCCGTTGCCGGCGCCACCGAGGTCGCCTACGAGCTCGCCCGCGGTTACGCCGCGGAGGCCCAGAAGACGGCCGCCGACCGGTTCGCCGAGGTGCAGACCCGCGTGTCCAAGGTCGACCGCGACCCCAAGTCGCTGCAGAACCAGGCGGTGACCCTGGTCAACGCCCGCGTCGAGGAGCTGACCAAGGACGCCAAGGACGCCCAGGCGAAGTTCGAGGCCCGGGTGGCCGACCTGCAGCAGGACGCGAAGGCCTTCCCGGCCAAGGTGCAGGCCCAGCTCGACGAGGCCGTGGCCGAGCTGACCAAGACCTACGCGGACCTCGCCCAGCGCGGCGAGAAGCTGGTCAGCGCGATCCGCAAGGACGGCGTGAAGGCCGTCACCGCGGTGCGCAAGGCTCCGGCCAAGTCCACCGTCGCGCGTCGCCAGGCGGCCAAGAAGGGCGCGGCCAACAAGGCTCCGGCGTCCAAGGCTGCAGCGACCAAGGCCCCCGGCAAGAAGGCCAAGCCCGCCGCCAAGAAGGCAGCCGGCAAGACCACGGGCACGTCGACCACCTCCACGACGGCTTCGGCCTGAATCGAGAACTCGTCACCGACGGGTGACGAGCAGCTCGCACTCTGGTGACGCTCGCGTTGCCCGATAGCGACACGTTGGGCCTCCGGATCCTTCCGGGGGCCCAACGTCGCGTCCGGGCGGCCCACGCCCGGACCTTCGACCGCCCGATACCCTCGTGACGTGCATGTATTCGCCTTCGAGTCCCTCGTCGCCGAGGTCGCCTTCTTCGTCCTGCTCGCGGTCAAGGTGTTCGCGCTCGTCGACGCACTCACCCGCCCCGCGGAGGCGTTTCTCGCGGCCGGCAAGCTGACCAAGCCCGGCTGGCTGCTGATCCTGGGGCTCCTGCTCGTCGCATCGGTCCTGCTCAGCTCTGCCTTCGGGTTGCTCTCGCTGATCTCGATCGTCGCCACGTTCGTGTACCTCCTCGACGTACGCCCCGCGCTGGCGTCCATCACCCGTCCCTGACGTCGTTCCCCGGACGATCCAGCACGCTGCCCAGCAGCGCCGGCGCGACGGTTCATGTGACCACGGTGCTTGTGACTACCGTGCTTGTGACCTCCCGCGCCTTGGGGGAGGTTGGGGGGATGCGATGCCACTTCATCCCCGCCTACCTGCTCGAGCAGCTGGCCGAGGCCAGGGACGAGCCTGCCGCAGGCCACTGTCGGCGGACCACCCTGATCGACGCGGAGCTCAGGCACCGGCGAAGCCTGCTCCGAGCTGTTCCCTCCCGCGGCGCTGCCTGGCAGGTCCACGACGCAGGGCACGGCTCGACGCTGCCGGGGAGGCTGGTCCGCACCGAGGGCGACGGCGCGAGCGGTGACCTGACTGTGGACGAGGCGGTCACCGGCATCGAGGAGTCGCTGGCGTTGTTCTCGGATCTCGGCCGGAGCTCCTTCGATGACCGGGGGGCGACGGTGGTGGCAACCGTCCATTACGAGAAGGACTACGACAACGCCTTCTGGGACGGCTCCCAGCTCGTCTTCGGTGACGGGGACGGCGTCGTGTTCGACCGGTTCACCAAACCGATCGACGTCCTCGGTCACGAGCTCGCGCACGCCGTGACCCAGCACACCGCCGACCTGACCTACCAGGACCAGTCGGGCGCCCTCAACGAATCCATGTCCGACGTGTTCGGCGCCTGCATCAAGCAACGGCACCTCGGCCACGACGCCGCCGGGGCGGACTGGCTGGTCGGCGAAGGGATCTTCCTGCCCGGGGTCAACGGGCGGGCACTGCGCTCCATGGCCGAGCCGGGTTCGGCCTACGACGACCCGAGACTGGGCAGGGACCCGCAGGTCGGCTCGATGGCCGACTACATCGTCACGGCCGACGACAACGGTGGCGTCCACCTCAACAGCGGCATCCCCAACCGCGCCTTCGTGCTGGCCTCCCGCTCCATCGGCGGCAACTCCTGGAGCGGCGCCGGGCGGATCTGGTACGCCGCGCTCACCTCCGGCCTGGCACCGGGGTGCGACTTCGCGACCTTCGCGGGAGCCACGGTCACGGCCGCCGGGGAGCACGCCTCCGTGGTCGAGGAGGCCTGGCGGCAGGTGGGTGTGCTCGGAACCGGTCGCGAATCCGAGGCGTCGGAGCCGGGGACGGCCGAGGTCCGCAGCCGCGTCGAGGTGGCCCGGAGCGGGGGATTCGCCGGGATCACCAAGGAGGGGGTCGTCGATCTCGCCTCCGACGACCCGCGGGTGCCGGCCGTCCGTGCCCTGGTGCAACGCATCGACTTCGACGCGGTGGACACCGGCAGGCCCGCCCCGGACCGCTTCGTCTACCGCTTCCGCTACGCGATGTCGGAGTACCGCGTGTACGAGCCGGCGCTGACGCCCGAGCTGCGTCGCCTCGCGCAGCTGGTGCTCGACGACTGACCTCGTTCCCTCCCTGCCGGGAGGGCAGTGCGCCCGTTACGCCTTGCGCGCGCGGGCAGCCGTCCGGGCACGGTCGCCTGCCATCAGGTGGACCTTGCGGATCCGCACGGCATCGGGGGTGACCTCGACGCACTCGTCCTCGCGGCAGAACTCCAGGGACTGCTCGAGGCTGAGCTTCTTCGGCGGGATCAGCTTCTCGAAGTTGTCGGAGGTGGCGGACCGGACGTTCGTCTGCTTCTTCTCCCGGGTGATGTTGACGTCCATGTCGTCGGCACGTGAGTTCTCGCCCACGATCATGCCCTCGTAGACGTCGATCGTCGGCTCGACGAACAGCACACCGCGCTCCTGCAGGTTGGTCATCGCGTACGCCGTGACGGCGCCGGTTCGGTCGGCGACGAGCGAACCCTGCGAGCGGGACTTGATCTCGCCGGCCCACGGCTCGTAGCCCTCGAAGACGTGGTGGGCGATGCCGGTGCCGCGGGTGTCGGTGAGGAACTCCGTGCGGAATCCGATCAGGCCACGCGCCGGGACCAGGAACTCCATCCGCACCCACCCGGTGCCGTGGTTGGTCATCTGCTCCATCCGGCCCTTGCGGACGGCCATCAGCTGGGTGATCGTGCCGAGGTACTCCTCCGGCGCGTCGATGGTCAGGCGCTCCACCGGCTCGTGGAGCTTGCCGTTGATCTCCCGGGTGACAACCTGCGGCTTGCCCACGGTGAGCTCGAAGCCTTCGCGCCGCATCTGCTCCACCAGGATGGCCAGGGCCAGCTCGCCGCGGCCCTGGACCTCCCAGGCGTCCGGCCGGTCGGTGTCGAGGATCTTGAGCGACACGTTGCCGACCAGCTCCTTGTCGAGGCGGTCCTTGACCAGGCGCGCGGTGACCTTCGTGTTCTTGGTCGGGCCGCGGCCGGCCAGCGGCGAGGTGTTGATGCCGATCGTCATCGAGATCGCCGGCTCGTCGACCTTGATCAGTGGGAGGGCGACCGGGTTGTCGGCGTCGGCGAGCGTCTCGCCGATCATGATGTCGGGGATGCCCGCGATGGCGACGATGTCCCCGGGGCCGGCCTTCTCGCCCGGCTTGCGCTCGAGCGCCTCGGTCACCAGCAGCTCGGTGATCTTGACGTTCTGCTTGCTGCCGTCGGTCTTCATCCACGCCACGGTCTGGTTCTTCCGCAGCTCGCCCTCGCGCACCCGGACCAGGGCCAGCCTGCCCAGGAACGGGCTCGCGTCGAGGTTAGTGACGTGCGCCTGCAGGGGGGCACCCTCGGTGTAGACGGGCGCGGGGATCGTCTCGAGGATCGTCTTGAAGAGCGGCTCGAGGTCCGGGGAGTCCGGCATCCCGCCGTTGGCGGGCATCTCCAGGGAGGCGCGACCGGCGCGGGCGCTGGCGAACACGACCGGGAAGTCGAGCGCGTCCTGGCTGTGCGACTCGTCGAGCAGGTCCATGAACAGCTCGTAGGTCTCGTCGACGACCTCGGCGATCCGGGCGTCGCCACGGTCCACCTTGTTCACCACGAGCACGACGGGCATGTCCGCGTTGAGGGCCTTGCGCAGCACGAACCGGGTCTGCGGAAGCGGCCCCTCGGAGGCGTCGACCAGCAGCACGATCCCGTCGACCATCGACAGGCCGCGCTCCACCTCGCCACCGAAGTCGGCGTGGCCCGGCGTGTCGATGATGTTGATCGTCATCGGCTCGCCATTGGCCGCGGGTCCCGCGTAGTGCACGGCCGTGTTCTTGGCAAGGATCGTGATGCCCTTCTCGCGCTCGAGCTCGCCCGAGTCCATCGCCCGCTCGGCGACCCCCTCGGCCTGGTGCGCGGAGAAGGCTCCCGCCTGGTGCAGCATCGCGTCGACGAGGGTGGTCTTGCCGTGGTCGACGTGCGCCACGATCGCGACGTTGCGCAGGTCGGATCGGGCCATCTTCTGGGGGGGCGTGGTCATGCGGAGTACCTTCCGTCGGTCGGCGGCCGGGCAGCTGATGGGCGCGCGACAGACAGGTGTCGGGGATTCGGGATCGACGTCGAGAGACGCGGCGGTGAGTCTATCGTGGAACTCGTGGCTGTTTTCCGGGTGCTCTTCGTGTGCATCGGCAACGTCTGCCGGTCGCCACTGGGCGAGCGACTCCTCGCGGCCCGGCTGCCGGTCGACCGCTTCGAGGTGTCCAGCGCCGGCGTGGGCGCGATGGTCGGGTCGCCCATCAGCCCGGAGGCGGCGATCCATCTCGAGCCGTACGCCGTGTCGGCGGCGGACTTCGAGGCCCGGCAGTTGACCTCGACCATGGTCCAGGACAGCGGCCTCGTGCTGACGGCCACCCGAGCCATTCGCGGTCGCGTCCTGGAGGAGACCCCAGGTGCGTTGCGGCGTACGTTCACCGTGCTGGAGTTCGCCGCCCTGCTGGATGTCATCGACCCCCACCAGTCGCCGGAGTCCTTGGCCCGGGCCGCGGCAGAGGAGCGCTCCCGCGCTGCCCTCGACGACTACGACATCGCGGACCCCTACGGCCGCGGCGCGGACGCGAACCGCCTCGCGGCGCGACAGATGGCCACCGCCGTCGAACGGATCGCCAAGGGGCTGGCCCCGTGACCGCACTGCTGCGGGCACTCGTCGTCGTCCTTGCCGTCACGGTCGCCGGCATCGCCCTGCCGCACGCGGCCGGGCGGCCACCATCGGCTGCCGCACCGGCATCGGCCCGCCCGACCGAGGTCGTGGCCGCCCCGATCCGGGCCGCGTCCCTGCCCCTCGCCGGCCTGACGATCGCCCTGGACCCCGGGCACCAGCTCGGGAACCGCAACTTCCCCCGCCAGACCAGCGCCCTGGTGCCGGCCGGAGGCTTCAAGAAGGCCTGCAACAGCACCGGCACCAGCACGAACGCGGGAGTCGCGGAGTCCACGGTGACGTTCCGCCTCAGCCGGGCGGTCCAGTCGCGGCTCCAGGCGCTCGGAGCGACCGTCCGCCTCACCCGAACCTCAGACAGTCAGCGGCTCTGGGGCCCGTGCGTCAATGTGCGCGGCCAGTTCGGCAAGCATGCCGGCGCCCGCCTGATGGTCTCGCTGCACGCCGACGGCGCCCCGTCATCGGTCTCCGGCTTCCACGTCATCGCGCCGACCCGCCGTCATCCTTGGACCTCCGACATCGCCCGGCCGTCGCGGCGGCTGGCGCGGGCGCTGCGCGACGGGCTGAGCGAGGCGCGCCTGCGGCGCAGCGACTACCTCGGCGGCGGCACCGGGCTCGTCCTGCGCAGGGACCTCGGGACACTGAACATGTCGGACGTCCCGGTCGCGATGATCGAGATCGGCAACATGCGCAACGCGGCCGATGCTCGCCGGATGACCACGGCCAGGGGGCAGGCGACGTACGCCGCCGCGATCGTCTCGGGAATTCGGACCTATCTGGGACGCTGAAGGCATGCCCGCTCCAGCCCGCAGCATGCTCGTGCTGCTGCTCGTGCTGCTGATGGCCTGCGGAGCCGGCACCACGACGGATCCAGCACGAAAGACCGACGCCGGGCAGCCGAAGGCCGCGCTCACCGGGGGCACCTGCTGGGGTGATCGGCAGCTCCCGGCCGCGTTGGGGGAGGCCGAGTTCGACGCGTGGGTGCAGAAGTACGCCGCGGGGGACCCGGCACTGGGCAAGGCCATGCGTGACGACGCCGCCTTCGACGAGCAGATCGACTGTGCCAAGCCGCATTCGCTGGAGCTCTACAACGTCGTCGGGCTCGACGCGGGGCTGGACGACCTGGTCAAGGAGTACGCCGACCTGCTCGACCCCGAGTCCGCGCTGTATCGAGATGTGCGGGACCAGGTCAACGACCGCTGCCTCGCCGGCTCGCCGTACGGCGCTGCCCAGCGAGCGGCCGGTGGGATGCCGGTCCAGCTCGGCCCCTCGCTCGACGACAAGGGCGGCCTGCACGTCGCTTGGGATCCGTTCCCGGCCGACCTGTGGGCGAAGGGGGAGCGGAAGTTCGTGTGCACCTTCGAGCAGGACCAGCCCGGCACCTTGCGCTTCACCGACCTCGGCACCAGCAAGGTGCCGCTCGCAGCGCGGGTCTGCCTGGACACTCCCGGCACCTACGTCCCGTGCTCGGGCCGCCACCAGGCCGAGAACATCGCCGGGATGATCCTCAACACGGCGATCAGCAAGGGGCAGATCAACGGCCGCAAGGCGGTGCGCAACGGCCCGAAAGGGCCCTACGTCGCCCTCTCCGACGCCGAGTACGCGCGCCTGGACAAGATCTGTCAGGCGTTCCTCGCCGCGGTCTCCACCGCCAAGGGGGGCGTGGCCGCGCGGGCCTACCCCGGCTCGGTGTCGCAGTGGCCGACGAAGACCGGGGCCTACATCGCCAGCTGCTTCGCCCTGAAGCCGCTCGAGCCCCCGCCGCCGGTCACCGGCACGGTGTTCGACCGCCCCTGATGCCCGGGCTCAGTCCTCGCGATGGAGCTTGTGCTGCGCCGCCTGCGCACGCGGTCGTACGACGATCTCGTCGATGTTGACATGGGCCGGCAACGAGGCGACCCACCGGACCGCCTCGGCGATGTCCTCGGCCACGAGAGGCTCGGCGACCCCGTGGTAGAGGGCTTCGTAGCGGTCCCGGTCGCCGACGTAACGGACAAGCGAGAACTCCTCGGTCTTCACCATTCCCGGGGCGATCTCGGTGAAGCGGAGCGGTTCCGCCACGTGCTCCAGGCGAAGCGTTTGGGTGAGGACGCGGACACCGTGCTTCGCGGCGACGTACCCGCCCCCGCCCTCGTAGGGGGTCCGGCCGGCCGTCGAGCCCATGTTCACCACCAGGCCTCCACCACCGGCGCGCAGTGCGGGGAGCAGCACCTGGACGACCCGCATGCTGCCGAGCACGTTGAGGTCGAACATCCGGGCCCAGGTCTCCGGGTCCGCCTCGGCGACGCCCGCGGAGTCGAGTGCGGCGCCGGCGTTGTTCACCAGCACGTCCAGCCCGTCCAGCCCACCTACCGCGTCGCCGAGGTGGCGGACGGAGTCCGCGTCGGTGACGTCGCACACGATCGCGGTGCCGCCGATCTCGTGGGCCAGCTCCTCGATCCGGTCCTGCCGGCGGGCGGCGCAGACGACGTGGAAGCCGTCGCCTGCCAAGGCACGGGCGGTGGCCGCGCCGATGCCGCTGCTGGCTCCGGTGACGACGGCGGTGCGTGGCATGGGACTCCTCGGGCTGGGTCGGGGTCAACGGGTTCAGGAGCACTCGACGCGGCACTGGGCCGTTCCGCCGGGCAGCTGGTGGCGGTGTGCCGAGACCCACGCGTAGATGCCCGCGGCCGGCCGCCTCATCACCCGCGCCAGGACGACGCGGCCCGCGAGGCGCACGGCTGCGATGCGCGAGCGCGTCAGGGCCACCCCGATCGCCTCGTGCCCGACGTACACCTTCTGGCCCTCGACGAGGTGCACGGCATCCTCCAACGCGGCGTCGCTGAGGCCGTACGACGCACGGGGCTCCCAGAGCTGCCACGGGACCGTCTCGACCTCGCAGCGCAGCAGGTGGGCGGCTCGCGCGGACTGGGTACAGAAGCCACAGTCCCGGTCATAGAGCAGAACGCCGAGAGGGGGTGTGGCCATGCCCGCCATGATAGGCAGCCGGCCAGACCCGACGGCGAGACAGCAGGGCGGAATGTTCGGCGCCTCACCGTGGTTCCCCCCTCCGGAGGTATGAATGGCGATCAGCCCTGCGTACGACGTGACACCGGCACTGCACCGGGTCGCGATGATCAGCCTGCACACCTCACCCCTCGACCAGCCGGGCACCGGGGACGCCGGCGGCATGAACGTCTACGTGCTGGAGCTCGCCCGCCGCTTGGCAGCACGTGCTGTCGAGGTCGACGTCTTCACCCGGGCAACCGACAGTGACCTACCCCCCGTCGTCGACGTCAGCGACGGGATCCGTGTCCACCACGTCTCGGCTGGTCCCTACGAGGGCCTCACCAAGCTCGAGCTGCCGGCCCAGCTGTGCGTGTTCGCGCGGGAGGTGCTGCGCGCGGAGGCCTACCGCACCCCGGGGTACTACGACCTGGTGCACAGCCATTACTGGCTCAGCGGCCAGGTGGGCGCCCTTGCCCGGGACCGCTGGGGAGTGCCGCTGGTGCACACGATGCACACGATGGCGAAGGTCAAGAACGCAGCCCTGGCTCTCGGCGACACCCCCGAACCGTTGGCCCGCCTGATCGGCGAGGAGCAGGTCGTCGCGGCCGCCGACATGCTGGTGGCCAACACCGACGACGAGGCCAAGCAGCTGATCGACCTCTACGACGCCGACGCGGGACGCGTCGAGGTGGTTCATCCCGGCGTCGACCTCGAGCTGTTCCGCCCCGTCGGCATGGCCGGTGCCCGGGGCCGCCTCGGTCTGCCGATCCACGGCCAGCTGATCACGTTCGTCGGCAGGATCCAGCCGCTGAAGGCTCCCGATGTCATGCTGCGTGCCGTGGCCGTGCTGCTCGACCGTCGTCCCGAGCTCCGCTCCAGCCTGACCGTCGCGGTCGTGGGTGGGCCCTCCGGCTCCGGCCTGGAGCACCCCGACTCGCTGGTCCGCCTGGCCGAGGAGCTCGGCATCGAGGGTCAGGTGAGGTTCGTGCCTCCGGCGGCACAGGACCAGCTGGTGGACTGGTACGCCGCGTCGACGCTGGTCTGCGTCCCGTCGTACAACGAGAGCTTCGGGCTGGTGGCCATCGAGGCCCAGGCCTGCGGCACCCCGGTCGTGGCTGCCGCCGTCGGCGGCCTGACCACCGCCGTCCGCGACGGGCACTCGGGGCTCCTGGTCGAGGACCACGAGCCCGCGTCGTACGCCGCCACCTTCGAGCGGGTCCTCCTCGAGTCGGGCCTGCGGGACAGGCTGGCCGTCGGCGCTCAGCGCCACGCTCAGGACTTCGGTTGGGACCGCACGGCCGCCGAGATGCTCGACGTCTACGGTCGGGCACAGGAGAAGATGCGCTCCGACCTGAGCGGGATCGCCCTGTGAGCGACGGGGGCGAGCCGATGGCGGACCGGGCCCTCCAGCCTGCCCAGCAGCGGGCCGTCGACACCCTGCAGCGTGCGCTCGACCACGCCGGGGTCGAGTGGGAGGAGCTGTCCTCCACCTCCTTCGCGGTGGATCTGCCCGGTGAGAAGAAGCTGCGCACCCCGTGCCGTTTCGACGTGGCCCGGCACGCGCTGGAGGTGCATGCCTTCGTGTGCCGCCGTCCCGACGAGAACTTCGAGGGCGTCTACCGGTGGCTGCTCGAGCGCAACATGAAGATGTACGCGTTCGCGTTCGCGCTCGACAGCGTCGGGGACATCTACCTCGAGGCCAAGCTGCCGCTGGAAGCCGTGACCACCGACGAGGTCGACCGGCTCCTCGGAGCCGTTCTGGAGTACGCCGACGGTTCGTTCAACACCATCCTGGAGCTCGGCTTCGCCGGGTCGATCCGCAAGGAGTGGGCCTGGCGGGTCTCGCGCGGTGAGTCGATCCGCAACCTCGACGCATTCCGGGGGCCGCTCGCCCTCGACGAACTGGGCTCGCCGACCGAGGAGTGACCGCTAGGTGACCGGCCGCGGCCGTCGCCGAGCGACTGCCACCCCGACCAGGGCGAGTGCCCCACCGGCGTACGCCATCGTGGGTGGTGCCTCGCTCAGGAAGAGCACGCCGAGCACGATCGTGATCGGTGGCACCAGGTAGGTCGTCACGCCCAGGTTGCCGGCGCTCATGTGCCGGAGCGCGAACGCGTAGGTCGTGAACGCGACCGCGGTCGGGAGGACGCCGAGGTAGACCAGCCACCACAGTGACGAGGCCGGCGCCTCCCGTGCCTGGGAGAGCAGGTCGCCGGCGAACGGCAGGCAGCTGACCGCGCCGACCGTGCACGCCAGCCAGGTGACCTGGACGGCGGGAAGGCGCCCCACGAGCGGCTTCTGCAGGATCAGGCTGATCGAGTAGACGACGGCACTGACGAGGCACAGCAGCACGCCGATGACGTCGCCGTGGGCGTCCGGTGAGGATGTCGCCAGGGCGATCAGTGCGACGCCGGCGAAGGCGAGGGCGAGGCCGATGCCGAGCGGGAGGGTGAACCGCTCGCGCAGGAACATCGCTGCCAGCAGCGCGATCAGCACCGGGGAGACCTGGATCAGCATCGCGGCCGTGCCCGCGTCGACGCGACGCTCGCCGGCATTCAGGGCGAGGTTGTAGATGCCGAACCAGAGCACGCCGATCGCGGCGATGCTGACGAGGTCGCGCCCGGTCGGCCGGGGGAAGCCCCTCGACAGCGCGACCACGCCTAGGCAGGCCGCCCCGACGAGGAGCCGCCCCAGGGACAGCGCCCCCGGGGAGAAGTCATGGCCCAGGTGCCGGATCGCGACGAAGGCCGAGGCCCAGAGGACCAGCGTGCACGAGACCGCTGCGAGCGGCAGCCAGGTCGGCGTCGGCGTACCCGTCGAGGCCTCGGTCGTCGTGGGGATGCTCACCTTGCGAAGCCTAAGGAGTGGCGCGCGGCCTGGACACGCGGATATCGGTCGTCGTACGTCGAGATCCGGCCGGGCCCTGACTTGGCGAGGCTTGTGGACGCAATTCGACCGGTGGGGGCCTTGTTGAGCGTCCATAACCCCGATTTACATTGCGTGGTCCTCAGAGGTCGAGCTTGTAGCCCAGGCCGCGCACGGTGGTGAGCAGGGTCGGCTCGGCGGGGTTGGGCTCGAGCTTGGAGCGGAGCCGCTTCACGTGTACGTCGAGGGTCTTGGTGTCGCCGACGTAGTCCGACCCCCACACCCGGTCGATCAGCTGACCGCGGGTGAGCACCCGGCCGGGGTTGCGCAGGAACATCTCGAGGAGCTCGAACTCCTTCAGGGGCAGCCGCACCTCCTCGCCACCGACGGTGACGATGTGGCGCTCCACGTCCATCCGCACGGGACCGACCTCCACGGTCATCGGGGCGAGCTCGGGCTCCACGCCGCGACGCAGGACGGCCCGGATGCGCGCGACGAGCTCGCGCGGCGAGTAGGGCTTGGTCATGTAGTCGTCCGCGCCGAGCTCGAGACCGACCACCTTGTCGACCTCGTCGTCCTTGGCGCTGACCATGATGACCGGCACGTTCGAGGTCTGCCGGATCTGGCGGCACACCTCGGTCCCCGGAAGACCGGGCAGCATCAGGTCGAGCAGCACGATGTCGGCGCCTGCGCGGGCGAACTCCGTCAGCGCCTCGGGACCGGTGGCGGCGATGGCGACCTCGAACCCCTCCTTGCGCAACATGTAGGCGAGCGCGTCGCTGTAGCTCTCCTCGTCCTCGACCACAAGCACTCGAGTCACGGACTCTCCTCGGGGGGATCGGACGGGCGTCCTTGTTTGCGGGGCATGGTCAGCGTGAACGTCGATCCCTGGCCCTCGACCGACCAGACCTTGACCTCGCCGCCGTGGGAGGCCGCGACGTGCTTGACGATCGAGAGGCCCAGCCCAGTGCCACCGGTGGACCGGTGGCGCGCCGGGTCCACGCGGTAGAAGCGTTCGAAGATGCGTTCCAGCTCACTCGCCGGGATGCCGATGCCACGGTCGGTGACCGCGATGTCGACCACCATCTCCCTGCCACGGGCCGCGACGACGACGGTGGAGCCCTCCGGGGAGTAAGCGACGGCGTTGGCCACCAGGTTGCTGACGGCGACGGCCGCCTGCTCGCGGTTCCCCAGCAGCACGAGGCCGTGGGTGCCGTCCTGGACCAGGTCGATGTGCTTGGCCCCGGCGTCGGTGACGTTCTCGTCGATGGCCCGCGCGATGATCTTGTCGACCTCGACGCCGGCCGGCTGCTCCAGCGGGTCGTCACCCTGCAACCGCGAGAGCTCGATGATCTGCTGGACCAGTCGCGTCAGCCGCTCGCTCTCGGTGTGCATCCGTCCGGCGAAGCGCTGCACCGCCTCGGGGTCCTCGGAGGCGTCGATCACGGCGTCGGAGAGCAGCTTGATCGCTCCCACGGGAGTCTTCAGCTCATGGCTCACGTTGGCCACGAAGTCGCGGCGGATCGACTCGACCCGGCGCTCGCGGGTGCGGTCCTCGATCAGGGCGAGCACGAGCTGGGAGCTCAGCGGGGCCACCCGCGCCGTGACGTGGCGTGGCGGCATCCCAGGGCGCTGCATCAGCAGCTCGGTCTCCCGGATCTGACCGTCGCGGCGCACCTGTTGGACCAGGTCGGCCAGCTCGCGCTCGGTGATCGCCTGGTCCCGGACGATCCCCATCGCGATCGCGGGGGCGCTGGCCTTGAGCACGACGTCGCTTCCGTCGACCACGAGCGCGCTGCTGCGCAGCACCGAGAGTACGGCGGCCACACCCGGTGGCAACTCCGGCTCCGGGAGCCTCGCGGCGTGCAGCTGCCGCTCGCTCACCTGCCACGCGAGCACCACGCCGCCCCCCAGCACAGCGCCGAGGAGGGCGAACAGGAGCGCCTGGATGGTGGGACTCACGGACCTGATCGTACGCAGGGGGCTCCCTCGTTTCGGTTCGCCGGCTGAGCCTTCGGAGACTGTTCACCTGCGGTTCACGAAACGACGCCCACGCTTCACCTGGCCGTCGTAGGTTCAACAACATGCGTGATGTCTTCTCCGACCAGCTCGACTCGATCCGCGACGACCTCGTCGCGATGGCCCGCCTCGTGCGTGAGGCCGTCACCGAGGGAACGGCGGCTCTGCTCGAGGGCGACGCCCAGCGCGCGGAGAAGGTGATCTCCGACGATGCTCGGATCGACACCCTGCGCGAGGAGATCGAGGCGCGAAGCTTCGAGCTGCTCTCGTTGCAGAACCCCGTCGCGGGGGACCTGCGCATGCTCGTGGCATCACTCCGGATGGTCAGCGAGTTCGAGCGGATGGGCGACCTGGCCGTGCACGTGGCCAAGATCGCCAGGCTGCGGGTGCCCGAGATCGCCGTACCGGAGGACATCGTCCCGACGATCTCGCGGATGGCTGCCGTCGCGGAGGTGATGGTCGCCAAGGTCGAGCAGGTGATCGCCGACTCCGACGTCGCCGCTGCCGAGGAGCTGGAGGAGATCGACCAGGAGATGGATCGGCTGCGTCGCTCTTCGTTCCGTGAGCTGCTCGGCACGAACTGGACCTACGGCGTCGAGCCGGCGGTCGACATCGCCCTGCTGGGGCGCTACTACGAGCGGATCGCCGACCACGCCGTGTCGATCGCCCGACGCGTGGTCTTCCTGGTCACCGGGGAGCACCCGCAGTACGTCGTCGGAACGCCCGGAACGCCCGGAACGCCCGGAACGCCCGGGGTGTAGTGCGCCTCGCGCGCTGAGGGGTCTCAGCGCCCCTGGTTCGCGACGGCCTCCGCCGCTGCGGCAGCGGCCTCTGGATCGAGGTAGCGACCGCCCTGCTGGATGGGCTTGAAGTCGCTGTCGAGCTCGTAGACGAGAGGCATCCCTGTCGGGATGTTCAGCCCGGCGATGTCCTCGTCGCTGATGCCGTCGAGGTGCTTGACGATCGCACGCAGGCTGTTGCCGTGAGCGGCGACGAGCACGGTGACCCCGCTCGCCAGGTCCGGCACGATCGAGCCGTCCCAGTAGGGGAGCAGCCGCGTGATCACGTCCTTGAGGCACTCCGTGCGGGGAAGCTCGGCGCCGAGGTCCGCGTAGCGAGGGTCACCGGCCTGGGACCACTCGGCGTCGTCCTCGATGGGGGGCGGGGGCACGTCGAAGGAGCGGCGCCAGGTCATGAACTGCTCCTCGCCGTACTGGGCGAGGGTCTGCTTCTTGTCCTTGCCCTGGAGCGCGCCGTAGTGGCGCTCGTTGAGGCGCCAGGACCGACGCACCGGGATCCAGTGACGGTCTGCGGCGTCCAGCGCCAGGTGCGCGGTCGTGATAGCCCGACGCTGCAGGGAGGTGTGCACGACGTCGGGCAACAGGCCGGCCTCGACCAGCTGCTCGCCACCACGGGTCGCCTCTGCCCGACCCTTGTCGGTCAGCGGGACGTCGACCCAGCCCGTGAAGAGGTTCTCGGCGTTCCACACGCTCTCCCCGTGACGGAGCAGGATCAGGGTGTGCTCCCCGGTCATGGCGCCGGGCTGGTTGCGGGCTTGGCCGTCTTCACCTCGGCGAAGTCGCCCTGGTCGGAGACCACGGGTGCGTTCACCGTCAGCTTCTGGCCGTTGCTGAAGGTCAGCGTCAGGCGCACGAAGTTGCCTTCAGCGACCCGGTCGCCGGTCACGCTGACGGCTCCGGTGTCAGCCAGGTTGACCAACGTGTCGGGCTCGATCGTGATGGGCGCACTGAGCTGCGCCTGCTGCTGTTCGCTGGCCACCGAGATCAGCTGGGCCTCGGCGTCGGAGTCCTTGTTGACCAAGGAGGCGACGAACGTGCCCTGACCCTCTGAGCCAGAGACGACGAGTGCGCCAAGCACGTCGAGCGAGCTCGAGCGCTCGTTGACCCCCACGCCGGGCTGGTAGATCTGATCGGTCTGGTAGCCGAAGCCGCAGGCGCCGAGCAGGGGGACGAGCAGCACCAGGGCGGCGGCGCCGACGCGGCGACCTACGGGTGTCAGCATGTCGGTTGAGTTTCCTCTCGGACGACACCCGGTGGTGGGCCGGGTGGAAGGCGAGCGATCAGGGTCGGGTCGTGCCCGAGCCTAATCCCTCAGGAGGCGATCCCCGCCGTGAGGGCGGAGTAGATCAGCAACGCGAGGACACCCACGGTCGAGAGTGCGGAGACGGCGAACAGTCGCGGTGCCCCGGTGCGCAGGGCGATCCGCAGCGGGAGGTGGCGTACGCCGGCCAGGTTGTCGGTCACGAGGTCGGGCAACGAGGTCATGAAGTGCACGAAGAAGCCGAGCACACCCGCGAGCACCACGAACGTGGGCAGCGGGTCCGAGCCGCCGGCCGCGTTGCCCCAGGCGCCCAGGGTGACGAAGTAGGTCAGGAGGGCGAAGGTCGCCGCCCAGCCCGCCCAGGAGAGCGACGTGGGGTGCAGCCAGCGGTTGTGGACGTAACCGATGGGAAGGGTCGCGAGCAGGAAGACCCCGGCCAGCCCGCCGTTCTGGAGCGAGAGCGGGATCACCAGGAGGAGTAGCACCGCGATCGCGAAGCTCGCGTTGCCCTCCGGCAGAAATCCGTCCGCGATGGGCTTGTTCGGCGCTCCGCTGCGCCGGTCCTGCTCCACGTCGAGCAGGTCGTTGACCAGCCCCATGATCATCTGGGCCACCAGGACTGCGAGTGCACTGACGGCGATCTCGCGCGGTGGCCGTCCCATCAGGGCGACGAGGACTCCGATCACGACGGCGAACCCAAGAGCCTGACGGGGATGCACCGCCCGCAGCAGACACTTCACCTGTCCCGGTGCCCGCCGGACGGGCTGTGTGGTCATGGCCGAAGTATCGAGCATCCGTCCCACGGGGGTGGGTGTTTCGCCCACGCCCGGCGATCCTTCGTCACCCGGACGCACACGAATCGCCGGCTTGTCAACCCCCGAATGGGCCTCTGACCTGCGCAAACGCCGAAAAGGAGGACCTCAGCGCCGTGTTAGACTGGTCACTCGAAAGGGGTCTATCACCTATGACTTTTACCGTCGGCGAAACGGTCGTTTATCCAAATCACGGGGCTGCTGTCATCGAAGACATCGAAATGCGCTCCATCAAGGGAGAAGAGAAGCAGTACCTCGTCCTCCGCATCGTGGCCCAGCAGGACCTTGTGGTCCGGGTGCCGGCGTGCAACCTCGATCTCGTCGGAGTTCGCGACGTCGTCGACAAGGAAGGCCTGGAGCGGGTCTTCGAGGTGCTGCGGGCCGTGGTGCCCGATGAGCCGACCAACTGGTCGCGCCGCTACAAGGCCAACCTGGAGAAGCTGCACTCCGGTGACGTGATGAAGGTGGCCGAGGTCGTTCGTGACCTGTGGCGCCGCGAGCGTGACCGTGGCCTCTCCGCTGGCGAGAAGCGGATGCTGGCCAAGGCGCGTCAGATCCTGGTCTCCGAGCTGGCCCTGGCCGAGCACACCAACGAGGACAAGGCCGAGGCGATCCTCGACGAGGTCCTCGCCTCCTGATCTGTCCGTTCGACCACCATCGAGCCCCCGCGACACGCTCCGGGGGCTCGATGCATGTCTAGGGTGGCCCCATGGACGACGAGGAACAGGGCGCCCTCGGGATCGTTCCCCTCGAGGGTCGCGGCTCGCTGCCCTACGCGCTGGTGCACGGCGAGTCCCTGGTCGCGGCGGCGTCCTGGGCGCTGACCACCGCCGGCGCCGAGCTGTTCGACTACGACCTCCCCCACGAGTCAGTGCGGGAGAGCGGACGGATGCTGGTCGTCCACGACCCGTTGTGCCCACTCACCCCGGTCTCCTTCATCGAGCAGGCCATCCTCGAGTCGACGCGGACGGGCTCGGTCGTGGTCGGCGTACGCCCGGTGACCGACACGATCCGGGAGTACGACGGCCGCGTGCTCGGCGCGGCCTGCGACCGGGACGACCTCATCTGTGTGACCTCGCCGGTCGTCCTGCCGGCCGGCGTCGTCGCGGCCCTGGACCGGATCGAGGTGGGCGACCTCGCGCGCTTCGTCGCCGAGCTGGCCCGGACGTTCCCGGTCCGCTACGTGGAGGCCCCGACCCTCGGGCGCCGCATCGGCGAGCAGAACGAGCTCGAGCTGTTGGAGGCGCTCAGCGAGGCAACCGGCTGAGCAGCGCCTCCGCGAGGGCGATGTCCTCGGGGAAGGTCAGCTTGAGGTTGCCGATGGTGCTCTCGACGCCGACGACCTCGAGGTCTGAGTAACGCATCAGGCAGGCGGCGGTGTCGGTGCCGGTGAACGCGTCGTCCGCCGCACGCTGGTGGGCAGCCAGGAGGTCGGCGGCCCGAAAGGCCTGCGGCGTCTGCATGCCCGCCAGCCCTGGCGGCGCAAGGGCACCGTCACGGTGCGAGAGTTGCGGACTGCGCACGACCGGAATGGCACCGCCGTGCCAGGCGGCGGCATCGATGACGGCCCGCCAGAGTGCCGGGGAGGCCAGTGGTCGGGCGCCGTCGTGGATGGCGACGACCTCGATGTCGCCCACCTCGATGTCGGGAGCCAACGCCTGCAGGGCGCCCCACTCGGAGTCATGCCGTTGGGCACCACCGTCGACCATCCAGAGGTCGTCAGCGCCGAGGTACGCAGCGATCGCCTCGGAGACGGCATCGCGTTCCTCGGGGCGCACGACCAGCACGACCCGGCGTACGCCCTCGACGCCGAGAACGGTGCGCACCGAACGGGCCAGGATCGGGATGCCGTCGAGCGGCAGCAGCACCTTGTTGACCGACGCGCCCAGCCGCGACCCCGAGCCGGCGGCGAGCAGCACGGCTGCGGTGCGGGCAACCGCCTGCTGGCTCACAGGTGCGGCCGGATCAGCCGGATGAGCACGCCGGACACCAGCTCGTCGCGCTCGAGGGGAAGCATGTGCCCGGCACCGGGGGCCAGGGTCAGCACCGACCCCTCGACGTGGTCGGCGATCCGCCGGGCGTGCGAGGGGGGCGTGAGCAGGTCGCGGGTGCCGACGATCACCTGGGTCGGGATGCCGTCGAGCACCTTCAGTGCCGAGGCCCGGTCGTGTCGCATGCAGTCCTCGTAGAACCCGACGACGGTGTCGCCCGGCGAGTTGATCAGCCCCTCCACCGCCAACGCGACGTCGGCCAGCCGGAGCGGCGTACCGAACACCAGGCGGCGCATGATGAGTCGCTCCACGATGGGCGCCCGGCGGCGCGCGCGCCGCGAGAGGGTGCGGGAGCGGAAGGCCAGGATCCGAGGAATCTGCGCCCGCATCAGCTCGCCGGCCTCGGGCAGGCCCAGGGTGACAGTGTCCAGCTGCCCGGACGAGGTGGACACGAATGCGGCCCCGACCACGCGCTCGAAGATCTCCGGCCTGGCCTCGGCCAGGGCCATCATTGTCATGCCGCCGATCGAGTGCCCCGCGAGCACCAGCGGGCCGGTGGGTGCGAACCGGTCGATCAGCGCGGCCCAGTCGAGTGCGAGGTTGTCCAGGGTGCAGTCCCTCCGCGGCACCGGCCCGGAGTTGCCGTGGCCGCGGTGGTCCCACGTCACCAGCTGGACCCGGTGACCGAACTCTCGCAGCAGGTCCCGCACCTGGTAGTGCCAGTCCCGCTGGTTCAACGTCCAGCAGTGCGCCAGGAACACGGTCACGGTGGCGTCCTCGGGGCCGTACGTCGTGACGTCGAGGACGTGTCCGTCGTGGGTCAGCAACTCGAGTCTCCCGCCGCGTGGAGCAGAGCGGTGGCGACGGCGGCCAGCCCCTCACCCCGACCGGTGAGGCCGAGGCCGTCGGTCGTCGTGGCGCTGAGAGTCACGGTCACCCCGTGCCGGTCCGACAGGCGCTGCTCCGCCTCGGCGCGCCGGCTCCCCAGCCGGGGCCGGTCGCCGATCAGCTGGCAGGCGACGTTGCCGACCTCCCACCCGGCCGCGCGGACCCGCAGCAGCGTCTCCGCGAGGAGGTCGTCGCTCGCCGCGCCCGCCCAAGCGGGGTCGGAGGATCCGAAGTTGCTGCCGAGGTCGCCGAGTGCCGCAGCGGACAGCAGGGCGTCGCAGATCGCGTGCAGCACCACGTCACCGTCGGAATGGCCCTCCAGGCCGACTTCCTCCTCGGGCCAATCCAGTCCGGCCACTCGCAACGAACGACCTTTGACGAGGCGGTGGACGTCGGTGCCGATGCCGATGCGCAGGTTCACAGCCCCGATCATGCCCGGTCGGGAATGCGCGTTGTTGACCGGATGAGCGACGATGGGAGGGTGAGCCCGGAGGTGAGCAGTACCGACCAGGCGTCCGGGCAGGCGCCGGAGCAGCCGGCCACACATGCGCCCGGGCTCGAACGCCGCGAGAACCACCCCCGTCGCAGCTTCGCCATAGCCGGCGTCCTCGCGGGCGCCTGCGGGATCGCCCTCAGCCAGGCCACCGCCACCGCCCTGCGCGCCGACACGACGCCCGTGGGCGCGGTCGCCTCTGCCGTGCGCGACTTCACTCCCGGCCGGATCGCGCTGTTCCTCATCCACCTGGTCGGCTCTCTCGACAAGCCGTTGCTGCTCGGCGGCACCGGGGTCGTCGTCCTGGCGGTGTGCGGGTACGCCGCGACCTGGCTGCCGCGTCGGCCGATCGTCCCGGACCTGGTGTTCTTCGCCCTGACCGCCATCGGGGTCCTGGCCGTCCTCCGCCTCCCGGCGCCGGGCATCGGCGCCACGCTGGCGCTCGTCGTCGGGTTGATCACCTGGATCGTCTCGCTGCGGCTGATCACGGCACCCCTGCTGGGGGATGGCGCCGGCGACCCGGGTCGGCGCGCGTTCCTGGTGCGCTCGGCGCTCGTGGTCGGCGGCGTGGCCGTCCTCGCCGTGGCCGGCCGCGTCGCAGGCAGCGGACTGCGGCACGTCGAGCAGGCGCGTCGGCTGCTGCGGCTCCCCGTCAAGCGCGGGGTGGTGCCGCCGGGAGCCTCGCTGGGTGTGGCCGGCATCGAGCCGTGGCGCACTCCGAACAAGGAGTTCTACATCATCCACACCGCGCTGGCCCCGCCCTCGATCTCGCCCGAGGAGTGGCAGCTGCGGATCCACGGCATGGTGGACCGGGAGGTGACCATCGGCTACCAGGACCTGATCGGGCGAACCCTCACCGAGGACTGGGTGACCATCTGCTGCGTCTCCAACGAGGTGGGCGGCGACCTGATCGGGAACGCCTGGTGGTCCGGTGTGCCGATCCGGGAGCTGCTGGCCGAAGCGGGGGTGCAGGCCGGCGCGGACGCCGTGCTGCAGACCTCACGCGACGGCTGGAACTGCGGCACGCCCCTGGCCGCCCTCACCGACGAGCGCAACGCGATGCTGGCCGTGGCGATGAACGGGCAACCCCTGCCGGTGCAGCACGGCTTCCCGGTGCGGATGGTCGTGCCCGGGCTGTACGGCTACGTGTCGGCCACCAAGTGGTTGGTCGACCTCGAGGTCACTCGCTTCGACCAGTTCGACGCCTTCTGGACCCAGCGGGGCTGGGCGGAGAAGGGACCGATCAAGACGCAGTCGCGGGTCGACGTACCCCGCAACGGCGAGACCGTGACGGCCGGCAGAGTTCGGGTCGGCGGCAGTGCGTGGGCGCAGCACACGGGCATCGCGAAGGTCGAGTTCATGCTCGACGGCGCGGCCTGGAAGGAGGCCGAGCTAGGCCGGGTCCCCGGCGTCGACACCTGGGTCCAGTGGTCCGCGACCGTCGACGTCGCGCCCGGCGAGCACCGCGTCACCGTGCGAGCCACCGACACCACGGGCTACACCCAGACCTCGGTCCGCACCGACGTGATCCCCGACGGGGCGACCGGCTGGCACTCGCACCCCTTCAAGGCCGCCTGAGCAACAGCTGCGCCTAGCCTGTGTGCATGGACGACTTCTCCGAGCTGACCGGCGCGGCCCTCGTTGTCGGCGGCACCGGCGGGATCGGGCGGGCCGTCGTACGACTTCTCGCGCAGCGGGGCAGCGACGTGGCCCTGACCTGGCGCACCCGCGACGACGGTGCCCGAACGCTGGCTGCGGAGATCGGTTCCTACGGCTACCGGGTCAGCACCCACCAGCTCGACGCCACCGACGCCGACGCCTGCGCGGTGCTGGTGGGTGAGGTCGTCGAGCGGCACGGGGGTCTGCACACTCTGGTCCACGCGGCCGGCCCCGACGTGCCGATGACCCACCTCAGCCGGGTCGAGCCCGCCGCCCTGCAGGCCCAGCTCGCGACGGATGCCGGGGCGTTCTTCAACATGGTCGCGCCAGCCCTCCCGCACCTGCGCGAGTCCGCCGGCAGCATCATCGCCGTGACGACGGCCGCGACGACACGCTTCCCGGTCCGCGACGGGCTGTCCTCGGCGCCCAAGGCCGCGGTCGAGGCGCTCGTGCGTGCCCTCGCCGTGGAGGAGGGGCGGTACGGCGTCCGGGTGAACTGCGTCGGCCCGGGGATGCTGACCGACGGCATGGCCGACCGGCTGATCTCCAGCGGCGAGCTCGACGACCGCGCCCTGGCCGCCGCACGGGCGAACATCCCCCTACGTCGCTTCGGGATGGCCCACGACATCGCCGAGGCCGTCTGCTTCCTCGCCTCCCACCGCGCCGGCTTCATCAGCGGCCAGAAGCTGGACGTCGACGGGGGCTACGGGGCCTGAGGGCGTGGCGCTTCGCCATCACCAGTTGCGGTTGCTGCCCCGGGAGGGGAGGGGGTGGGCGGCGTCGCGTACGACGTACACGGTGCCGTTGGACTTGCGCTGCCAGGCCCGCTCGAACTCACCGCGGTCGTAGACCCGGCGGACGCCGCCGTTGGACGAGGCGGCCGGGTCGTTGACGACGACATCGCCCGCACCGGTGAAGCCCGCGATCACGACGAGGTGGCCGGCGCTCGCACCGATCGGGGCGCCGCTCAGCTGTCCCCTGCCGAAGGTGATCGAGGCGGCCAGCGGGATGCCCGCGGCGATGAAACGCTCCGCCTCGCGCAGGTCGCCCAGCCGGGTCACGAACGCCTCGGTCGTGCGCGTGGCCGCGTAGGCGGTGTTGAAGGCCCAGTTGCCGGTGCCCTGGTAGCCGTAGTCGTAGGTGGCGCGGGCGACGTGGTCGACCCAGCGGTCGGCGTACCCCGAGTTGACCCAGGAGTAGGAAGCCGCGGAGGGCAGCGCGCGGTAGTAGCCGAGGATCATCGACAGGGCGGTGGGCGAGCACCAGGCCTCGCCGCCGCCGCCCCACTGGGGGTACTGGCCCCGGTGGATCATCTGGGAGTAGCTGGGCACGGCCAGGGTCCTGGCGGAGAGCAGTCGCGGGCTGGTCGCGGTCAGCGACGCCGCGGGTCGGGTGGCGACCGCCTGGATGGATTTGACGGTCGTGGTGGCACTGCTGGACAACCGGCGCAGCGGGAGCACGCGCAGCTGGTAGCCGCTGAGGCTCACCCCGGGCGCCGCCCGGAGGGTGTCGGTGGCCATCGAGGCGACGGCATCGGCCTGGCTGCCCGCGCTGGTACGCCGTACGCCCGCGTCCTGGCTCGACCAGGCAGCCACCGTCTTCCAGCCGCTGACGCGACCTGCGCTGCTGCGCGCGCGGGCCTGCACCATCAGCAGCGTGCGCGGGGGAGTGCGGGCGTTCCACGTGGGAACGAGCTCGGTGAACGACGTCGCCGGGGTGACCCAAGCGGAGGTCCAGCGCGACCACGACCAGGTCCGGCCGGCCCAGCGCAGCCGTCCCACAGGTGTCGCCATCTTCAGCGACCCGCGCCTGATCCGGATGCCCTCCATCGCTCCGGCCCGGAAGTCGGCGCCCGTCGTGACCATCGCGAAGGAGTGCTCAGCCAGCGACGAGGCGGCCGGTGTCGCCCGCTCGGGAACGGCCGGTTGGGTCAGCACCGAGAGCGCGACCGCGAGCGCGACGACGCCGAGGGCGACGGCGGGGACGCGGGGGTAGCGACGAAGGGTGGGAACCACTCGAGCACTTTAGTCCCGTTTCGTCACTCGAGTGCGGTTTCGCCCCAACTCTGAGCCGCGGTCACCGACACTGCGGCAGCCGGTGCGGGGAGCGCCCACTCCGGCGTCGACCCGTGGTGGAGGGCCCCTAGACTCTCCGGGTGACCCTCCGGCTCTACGACACCGCTGCGCGCGCGGTTCGCGACTTCGTCCCTCGTGAGGAGGGCAAGGCCGCGATCTACGTGTGCGGCCTGACGGTGCAGTCCGAGCCGCACGTGGGCCACGTCCGGTCCGCGGTCAACTTCGACGTGTTGCGCCGCTGGCTGCTGGCCGGGGGGTACTCCGTCAGCTTCATCCGCAACATCACCGACATCGACGACAAGATCCTGATCAAGTCCGCCGAGCAGGACCGCCCTTGGTACAACCTCGCCTACGACATGACGCGGGAGCTCGATCGGGCCTACGACGCGCTGTACGTGCTGCCGCCCACCTACGAACCGGCGGCGAGCGGCCACGTGCCGGAGATGCTCGAGCTGATCGAGCAGCTGATCCAGCGGGGTCACGCCTACGCGGCAGAGGACGGGTCCGGTGATGTCTACTTCGACGTCCGCTCCTGGCCGGCCTACGGCGAGCTCACCCGCCAGAAGATCGATGACATGGAGGCGGCCGAGGACGCCGACCCGCGCGGCAAGCGGGACCCGCGCGACTTCGCGCTCTGGAAGGGCCGCAAGGAATCCGAGCCGGAGACCGCCTCGTGGCCCTCGCCGTGGGGTCGCGGCCGGCCTGGGTGGCACATCGAGTGCTCCGCGATGGCGGGCAAGTACCTCGGTGACGCCTTCGACATCCACGGTGGCGGCGTCGACCTCCGCTTCCCGCACCATGAGAACGAGCAGGCCCAGTCGCGCGCTGCCGGCCACGCCTTCGCGTCGTACTGGATGCACAACGCCTGGATCACCACCTCCGGCGAGAAGATGAGCAAGTCCCTGGGCAACTCGCTTCTCGTGCCCAAGGTCCTGGAGCGGGTCCGCGGCATCGAGCTGCGCTACTACATGGTCGCGGCGCACTACCGCTCGCACGTCGAGTTCAGCTTCGAGGCCCTGGAGGAGGCGGCGACGGGATTCCGCCGGCTCGAGGGGTTCCTCGAGCGCGCGGGTGCCGTGCTGGGCGGGGTCCCGCCAGGCGGCATCTTCTGTGCCGACTTCATCGACGCCATGGACGACGACCTCGGCACACCGGCAGCCATGGCCGCCATCCATGAGGTCGTGCGGGAGGGCAACAAGCTGCTCGCCGGCGGGGACACACCCGCCCTGCGAGGCAACGCCGCGTCCGTGCGGGCGATGCTGGACGTGCTGGGCCTCGACCCGGAAGACCCGCACTGGGCGAACGACGGCGGCTCGGACCACCTGGTCTCCGTGGTCGACGCCCTGGTCAAGGGCCTGCTCGAGCAGCGCGCCGAGGCCCGCGCCGCCAAGGACTTCGCCACCGCCGACGCGATCCGGGACCGGATCAAGGACGCTGGGATCGAGATCGAAGACACCCCCGACGGACCACGCTGGAGCGTGTGAGATGCCAGGAAACAGTCAGCGCCGTGGCGCCATCAAGAAGACCGGCAAGGGGAACCCGACCGCCGGCTCCGGTGGGCGGGTGCGCCGTGGCCTCGAGGGCAAGGGCCCCACGCCGAAGGCCAAGGAGCGGCCCAACCACAAGGCCTACAAGCAGCGCGCGAAGGCGGACAAGGTCGCGTCCGCGCGACCCCGGCGCAAACCCGGACAAGGTGGCGACTCGGAGTGGGTGGCCGGTCGCAATGCCGTCCTGGAGGCCCTTCGTGCCTCGCTGCCGGTGACCGCCGTGTACGTCGCCGAGGGGGCCGAGCGTGACGGTCGGCTCAAGGAGGTGTTCGCGATCGTGGCGGACACCGGCGTCTCGCTGCTGGAGGTGCCGCGCGTCGAGCTCGACCGGATGACTGCCGGGGCCGTGCACCAGGGGCTCGCGGCGCGCGTCCCGGCGTACGAGTATGCGCACCCCGACGACCTGCTCGACGCGGCAGCAGCCAACAAGGAGCCGGCGCTGATCGTCGCCCTCGACTCGGTCACCGACCCTCGCAACCTCGGAGCGGTCGTGCGTTCTGCAGCCGGTTTCGGCGCCCACGGCGTACTGATCCCCGAGCGGCGCGCCGCCGGGATGACGGCGAGTGCGTGGAAGACCTCCGCGGGAGCCGCCGCCCGCGTGCCCGTCGCGCAGGCGGTCAACCTGACCAGGCAGCTCAAGGCGTACCAGGAGGCCGGCTGCATGGTCGTCGGCCTGGCGGCCGACGGGGACGTGTCGCTTCCCGACCTCGACCTGGCCGACGGCCCGCTGGTGATCGTCGTCGGTTCGGAGGGCAAGGGCCTCTCGCGCCTCGTCGCGGAGACCTGCGACCAGCTCGTCTCGATCCCGATGTCCAGCTCACTGGAGTCCCTCAACGCCGGCGTCGCCGCCAGCGTCGCCCTCTATGCCGTGGCCCGGAAGAGGGAACAGAAGCGGGACCAGAAGTCACAGTGAGGCCTCGCACGCGGCGGTGGCTGCGGGTCCTCGGCTTCGTCCTGGCCTGGGCCGTGGTTGCGCTGCCTGCGTGGGGGGTGCTGTTCACCAACTCCTCGGCCGAGGTCGTGGTCGCCAGTCACGACGCGGTGGTGCGGCCGAACCTCAACGGGACCGTCCGGCTCGACATGGGCCCCTACCTGCCGGACCTGCGGACCTCGGCCGGGGGCCGTATCGGTGTCGACATCGAGCTCGGCAAGACGACGGCGAACACCACGACCGAGCTGGCGACCCGGTACGCCGCGATCGCCGCCCGCCCCGTGGCAGAGATCGGCCGGGTGCGGACGGAGGTGCTCGCACTCGCCCGTGATGCCGCGATCAGGGCTGCTGCCCTCGGCCTGGTCCCGGTCGGCGTCTGGTTCGCCCTCGGCACCCGACGCCGTGCGGAGCTGCGCCGCGTCGAGCTCCGCGCCGGAGTCGCGCTGGTGGCGGTTGCTGGGCTCGTCGCGCTGCTCGTGGGGCAGCCGTGGCGACCCGATGCCGAGCGGGTGCAGTCCACGGCGTGGCTGCCGATCCAGGACGCCGTCCCGGACGTCACCGTGCCGGACGACCTGACCGGCTGGCAGATCCAGGGCGGGTTGTTCACCACCGAGACCAGGCGCCTCCTGGTCAGCCTGTTCGACACCTACGACAAGAGCAAGGTGTTCTACCAGCAGATCATCGACCGAGTCGACGCGGAGTCCGGGGCATTGCGGACGCCCGAGGAGGGCGACACCGTGGCCGTGATGGTCACCGATCGGCACGACAACATCGGGATGGATCCCGTCGTACGAGCGGTGGCCGACAAGGCCGGCGCCACGGTGGTGCTGGACGCCGGCGACGACACCTCCACCGGGGAGACGTGGGAGACGTTCAGCCTGGACTCGCTGGACTCCGCCTTCAAGGGGTACGACGCCCGGGTGGCCGTGTCCGGCAACCACGACAACGGGTCGTTCGTGAACCGCTACCTCGACAAGCTCGGCTGGACCCACCTCGAGGGCAAGGCGGTGGAGCCGTTCGGCGGCGTCCGGGTGGACGGCGTCGACGACCCGAGGTCAAGTGGGCTGGGCAACTGGCGCGACGAGAAGGGCCTGAGCTTCGACGAGGTGAGGCAGCGCCTTGCTGACGATGTCTGCCAACTCGACGAGCAGGGTGACCGGGTCGCCACGCTGCTGGTGCACGACGCGAAGCTCGGCGCGGCTGCCCTCGCCCGCGGCTGCACGGATCTCGTGCTGGGGGGTCATCTCCACGTGCAGGTCGGACCCACCCGGGTGGAGGGCTTGAACGGGAAGGTCGGCTACACCTACAGCAACGGCACGACCGGGGGTGCGGCCTACGCCATCGCCGTGGGCAGCAAGCTGCGCCGCGACGCGATGTTCACCCTCGTGACCTACCGAGACGGTCGGCCGATCGGTGTCCAGCCGGTGACTGTCCGCACGACCGGGGCGCTATCGATCGCCGGCTACGTGCCCCTCGACCTCGGCTGATCACCAGGTCCACACCACGGCCGTCGCTTCGTCGTACGCCGGCACGGCGAGCTCACCATCGGACGGGAGTGGCCCGTCTCCCAGCGCCACGCGGACGCTGTCGGGCATCGCGAGGGCGCCGGCATCGAGGGTGAAGGCGGACGACCCGCCGCGTGAGACGACCACCAGCGCCGATCCCGACGGGTGCTCACGCAGGAAACCGACGACGTCCTCGTCCAGGTGCACCCACCGGAGCCCGCCCCGACGCAGCGCGAGGTGCGAGCGGCGCAGGTCGGCCAGGGCGCGGTAGGCGGCCGAGGTCCGGGTGTCCCAGTCCGCCTGGGACTCCCACGGCATCGTGCGGCGGGAGTCCTCGCCGTCGACCCCCTCCTGCCCGAGCTCGTCGCCGGCGAAGACCATCGGCACCCCGGGCAGGCAGAACTGCAGCACGATGGCCGCGTGATGTCGGTCCGCGGAGCCGGTGACGGTGCGGATGCGGGGGGTGTCGTGCGAGCCCAGGATGTTCCAGCTGCTGTTCACCGCCTGCCAGCCGAAGCGGGCGTGGAACTCCCGCATGGTCCGGAACGCGTCGTGTCCGCCGCGCCTCGGCTGCCCGACGGGGAGCCCGTAGCTCGGCACGGTCCCGTCGGGACGGCGAAGCCAGGTCCAGACCGGGAAGGAGAAGCCGTAGTAGTTCATCGTGCCGTGCCAGCCGTCGCCGTCGAGATCCCCGCTGGCATCGTGCCCGTGCTCGGCGAGCACCAGGGCGTCTGGCCGCACGTCGGCCGCGGCCGCCCGAAGCCCACGAGCGACCTCGTGCAGGATGTCGACCTCGCCCCGGCGTCCGGTCATGTTGGCCACGTCGATGCGCCAGCCGTCGATCCCGAACTCCAGCCAGCGCTGCACGACGCCGTGCATCCGCGCGGCCAGCTCGGCGTCGAGGTAGTTCAGCTTGGGCAGGGTGCCGTGACCCTTCCAGCCCTCGTAGGAGCCGTCGGCCGCGAAGTAGTAGAAGTCGCGCTCGGGACAGTGCACGTCCTCCCGCGCCGCGAGGAACCACTCGTGGGTGTCACCCGTGTGGTTGCTGGTGAGGTCGCCGAGCACGGTCATCCCGCGGGCATGAGCGGCGTCGATGAGGCGCCGGTAGGCATCGTCCCCACCTAGCAGGGGGTCGACCTCGTCGAAGGTGCTGGCGTTGTAACGGTGGTTGCTCTCCCCGGGGAACACCGGGGTCAGGTAGACGCAGTCCATCCCCAGCGACTCGAGGTGGTCGAGGTGCTCGGTGATGCCGTCGAGGTCCCCGCCGAAGAACTGCAGCGGGGTGTCCGGCCCGACGTGGATCGGCGGATCGTCCCACTCGGCGGCCACGGCCCAGTGCGGCGTCGGTTCCGCTGCAGCTGCGGCGGAGCGGGCGAACCGGTCGGGGAAGATCTGGTAGATCGTGGCGTCGCGCCCCCACTCCGGTGCCGGCGGAGCCACCGTCAGGATGAAGTCGCAGGCATCCGGCACGTCGTGGGTGTGCACCCCGGCGGCATTGAGCCAGACGTAGGAGTCGCCGGCGGTGACCATGAACCGGTAGCGCTGCACCGGGTTGCACACGTGCACCCGGCCCTCCCACCAGACCGCGTGCTCGTCGCGGCCGATCTCGGCGCACTCGGCGAAGAACGGTTCGGCGTCCTCCACGGTGCGCAGCACCACCCGGTCGACCGGCCGCTTGGTCGAGGTGCGAACCCGCACCGTGACGTGCTGACCCAGGGACGGAGTCCCGCCCTCGACGTACGCCGCCGAACCGTCGTGGTGTGGCCAGAAAAGGTGATCGCCCATCGTCACCTACGATTGCACGGCCGCTCGCCGGAGGTTCACCTGGACCGACCGGCGACGAGCAGGCCGGTGTAGCTCAGTTGGTAGAGCGCCTCACTTGTAATGAGGATGTCGCGGGTTCGACTCCTGTCACCGGCCCCGACCCGTTGTCAGGCTTCGCCTGATTGCCTTGAGGTGCGGTGGCCGGGCGGTCTGGGAGGTCGCTGAGCGGTGGGGTGTCTCGAGGCAGTCGGTTCCTACGTCGTTGGTCAGCAGCACGGCCATCTCGGCCTCGGTGATGAAGAGCCCCGCAACGGATCGGGGGGACTCTCTGGGAAGCTCGTGCTGTGCCTTGCCGGCGCCGGGGATCAGCCGCGCTTGGGCGGGGAGAAGATCAGCACGACGATCGCGATCGTAAGCAGCACGCCCACGGCGACCAGCACCTTGATCCCGGCCGGGACGTCGACGAAAAAGGCCGGCAGCGAGGTCAGGGTGATCACGATCAGACTGCCTGCGGCAAGGCGGGCTGCGGGGCGGCTGCGCTTGCGCCAGGCAATGGTTGCCGAGGCGAGGGCGACGACGCCGAGGATCGAGCAGACGATCAGGATCGCGATGGGCGGGCCCTCCCCGCTGTCGGGGGTAGGTACCGCAGCGCTGGGGATGTTGATGACGGCGTAGAAGATGGACAGGCCGAGGCCGACCTTGTTCTTGGTGCTCCAGGCGACGGGAGCGTCGTTGCGCACTGCTGCGGTGGTGGTCATGGGAACTCCTTCGATGAGGTGTTGGTGCCTCCATGCTCGCGTCCGGGCCACCCCGCTGGCGTCGGCGTGCGTTCCTCATTGTCCGGGACAGACTCCCGGGTCGACTAGGTGGTGATTCCTGGGTCCAAGGGGGTCCGAGGTAGGAGGATGGGCAGTGTGAATCCGATCCGCGTCGTCCTGGTCGACGACCACCCGGTCGTGCTCGGCGGGTTGAGGGCGCTGCTCGAGTCGTTGCCCGGCTACGAGGTCGTCGGCGAGGCGAGAGATGGCGAGGCCGCCCTGCGCGAGGTTGCGCTGACCAAACCTGACGTCGTCCTGATGGACATCCGGATGCCGGGCATCGACGGCATCGAAGGCACCCGCCGGATCCGCGCGACCGTCGGCGACGTGGCCGTCTTGGTCTTGACCATGTTCGACGACGACGACACCGTCTTCGGCGCGATGCGGGCCGGTGCGCAGGGCTATCTGCTCAAGGGGGCGGACCAGGTCGAGATCGATCGCGCCATCCGAGCAGTGGTGGCTGGCGAGGCGATCTTCAGTCCCGGCGTTGCCCAGCGGGTGCTGGGCTACTTCGCGTCGCCTCCGGCCGCGGCGGGTGGGCCGTTCCCCGAGCTGACTTCGCGCGAGCGCGAGGTCCTCGACCTGGTCGCAGCCGGCAAGAGGAACCACACGATCGCCGACGAGCTCTTCCTCTCGCCCAAGACCGTCGCCAACCACATCTCCTCGATCTTCGTGAAGCTTGCTGTGGCCGACCGGTCCGCGGCTATCGTGCGGGCGCGGCAGGGCGGACTGGGCGGACCGTGACGGGCGTGCTCGGCGCGTGTGCCGCCCTGGGCGTGGTGACGATGGTGTCCGGCTGGTTCGTCTGGGAGACCGGCCGCTCCCGGGCTTCCGCAGCCGGTCTGTTGCTGGGTGGCGCGGTGCTGCTCTTCGGCTCAGGTGCGGGGGTGCTCGACCTGGACGACGTTGCAGCGCCCTCGTTCCGCCTCGCGGGGTGCTTGCTGCTGCCGTTGGCGGTGCTTGCCTATCCACGCCTGGGCTGGCGCGACCCGCTGTCCTTCGTGTTGGCGGTGCTGCTCGCCGGGGCCGGGTCCCTGAGCGTCGTCTGGGGGGCTGCGCTGGAGCCGATGGCTTACGTGATCGTCGGCGCGTTGCTGGTTCAAGCCTGGTGGGCTTTCGAGAGGAGCGACGACGAAGATCGTCGAGCGCTGACGTGGAGCTCCCTGGCCTGGATCGGCTCCGGCCTGATCGCGGGGTTCCTGGGTTTCCTCAGCGAAGCCGCGGGCACCGATGGCATCGCGGGCCTGGACGCCGTCTTCGTCGGCTGCCTGGTGATCGGTCCGGCGGCGATGGCCGTCGGCGCCGTCCGTCCCGAGGTCGTCGACGTTCGTGGGTTGGTCACTCGGGCGGTGGTCGCGGCGACCGTTCTCGTCGGTTACATTGCCAGCGCTGTCGGCGTTGCCTCGGCGATCGAGGAGATCGGCGGCGTCCCCTTGGACGCAACCCCGTTGGTGGTGCTCTGTGCTCTGCTCGCATTTGGGGTGCCACCGCTCCAGGTGATGCTGCGCGGGGTAGTCGACCAGCTCTTGTTCGGTGACCGGCCGGACCCGCTGGCGGCAGCGACCTCGCTCGCGGACCGGATCGGCGACGATCCTGCACTGGCGTTGGACGCGATCCGGGAGTCACTTGTGCTGCCCTACTCCTGCTTACGAGCCGGCGGCGAGGTGCTTGCCACGTCGGGCTCCGAGGTCACGCACACGCGGGTGTTGCCGCTCCGGCTCGGTGGGGACGACGTCGGCGAGATCGTGGTCGGCCTGCGCGCCGGGGACCTCGGACTGTCCCCCGCAGACGAGGACGTTCTTCGCATCGTGGCCCCGCTGCTGGCCCAGACCTTGCGGGCCCGGGCTATGAGCCGGGACCTCGAGAAGTCCCGTGAAGCGGTCGTCACGGCCGTCGAGGAGGAGCGCCGCCGGCTACGACGCGACCTGCACGACGGGCTCGGGCCGACGCTGAGCGGCGTCGCCTTCGCCACCGACGCTGCGCGCAACCAGCTTCGATCGGACCCGGACAAGGCCGATGAGCTGCTGGTGCTCCTGCGGGCCGACACGGCTGGGGCGATCGCCGAGATCCGACGACTTGTCGAGGGGCTCCGACCACCGGCGTTGGACGAGTTGGGGCTGGTAGGAGCCATCCGGCAGCACGCAGCCACCCTGCACTCCGTCTCCGGCGCACCGCTGGAAGTGACCGTCGAGGCCCCCAACCCCATGCCGCCGCTCCCTGCGGCGATCGAGGTGGCCGCCTACCGGATCCTCGTCGAGGCGCTGACCAACGTGGTACGGCACGCCGGTGCGTCCTCGGCGATCGTGCAGCTCGCCCTCAGCAAGCAGGATCTCGTACTGGCCGTGCGGGACGACGGGTGTTCCGACGCCCCGTGGACACCGGGCGTCGGCATCGCTTCTATGCGCGAGCGTGCAGCGCAGGTCGGCGGAACGCTTCAGACCACAGGGGCGCCGAGCGGCTGGCTGGTCGAGGCGACGATCCCAGTGAGGCCCACGCACTGACCTCGATCCATGGGCGCCAGCCATCGTGCTGCGAACAGCACCGCGCCTACCACGCCCGGGACCGGCGTGGGCCACCCCGGGCGGCACCGGTGAGCGCCCACCTGGTCAGGACCAATCTCCCGAGCCGGATGGGTGCTGACTCCTGTCGGTCGCCGTTGGATATCCCGGTGGGCTGGGGGACAGGACCCTGGCGCGCCACGGGGGCGCCGTCAATGGTGGTGGAGTCGCGGTCATTCCGACCGCTGAGTCAGGAGACGCCCATGACCACGCTCGACCAAGGCAGCCGGATCCCGGTGACCAACGACCCGAAGCTGGTGTCTCGGCGCATCGGAGGTGTGGCGGGGCTGACCTTCCTCGCCCTCTATTTCGTCAGCGCGGCCATCCTGGCTGGCGCCTACGGTCAGACCGACAACCTGGAGACGGTACAGCGAGTCTTCGCCGAACAAGCCGACACCATTGACATCGCCTGCGCGCTGCTCCTGCTCGGAACCCCGCTCCTCCTCATCTTCGCCACCGCGTTGCGAGACACGATGCATTCAACGTCTGACCGAGGCGTCTCGGCGCTGATCCTGCCCACCGCTGTTGCCGCCGCAGTCCTCATCCTGGTTGGGGCAGCCCTGATGGGAGGAACCGCGTTCCTGGCCGAGAGTGCGACCGTCGACGGACGGTCAGCTGCTTTCGCGCACTCCGCCGCCGAGGCATCCCTGTTCTACGCCATCGTGCTCTTCGGGACGTTCGCCCTGTCCGTCGCCGCATCCTGCGCAGGCCGGCTGCCGACGTGGTACCGCATCACGGCGACAGTCCTGGGATCGTGCATGGTCATCGGCAGCGCCGCCTCGCCGCTCGTGCGCGACCTGGCGCTGCTGGCCGGCCTGTCCAGCTACGCCTTCTTCCTCGTCACCGGCGTAATGCTGCTGCTGCGCGATCGCGGGCGCACGACAACCCGAGACCGCTGAGCTGACACGGACACGAGCGACGACTGCTACTCAAGGCAGCATCGGGGAGCCGTGTCTTTGTTGGTGCACTCGCAGGGTCACGACTGGGATTGCTCAGGGACGGCGGTCTGCAGTTTTCGCGTCCGGACTGCAGTTGTCGGCGGACAACGGCTCGCTGACGCAGAGGTAGGCAGCAATCCGTTCAGGTGGACGCCAGGCTCACGGTTGCTCGCGACACGAACAACGTCGTCGCGAAACTCCCTGGGACAGGGCTTCGGCACGGTGACCGCCGCGGCCGCCCCGGGGGCGGACCGGGTGCTGCTCGGCAGCGTGCAGGTCCGCACCGACGGCAACGTGCTGGTGGGCAGTGGCGACGTGGTCGTCAGGCAGGTCCAGTGGGGGCCGGGCGCCACGCAGAAGGTCGTTGACCCGTCGCGTCGCCCACCGGCGACGCGACGGGCTCGACTAGGGTCCGAGTCGTGGGGGGACTCGTCCGGAGGAGGGCACTGCTCGCAGCGGTCGCCGCCTTGGCACTCCTGGGGTGCGGGGCGACCGAGGACGGTGCGCGCGCGCGACCTCCCGGCTCGTCGTCCCCGGACACGCTCGTCTCGCCGGCCGCTCCCGAAGTCACCGAGCCTGTCCAGCGCCGGCCCAACCTGCTGGTCATCGAGACCGACGACATGCGCTGGGACGACCTGCGCTGGATGCCGAACGTCCGGCTCCTCCTGCAGCGCAAGGGGCTGACCTTCGAGAACTCCTTCGCTCCCTACCCGCTCTGCTGCCCGTCCCGGTCGAGCTTCCTGACCGGCAAGTACACCCACAACCACCACGTCTACAGCCACCTGGATCCCTACGGGTTCGCGGCCTTCCGCGACCGCCGGACGATCGCGACCGTCCTGAAGCAGGCCGGCTACCGCACCGCCCTGGTGGGGAAGTACCTCAACGGCTACGGCGAGCAGCCGCTCCGCAGCTCGGGCGGATCGTCGCTGAACTACGTCCCCCCGGGCTGGGACCAGTGGCTGGCCGGCTCCGACCACCGGTGGCGCAGCGGTGATCCGTTCCGCGGCGGCACCTACGACTACTTCAACCTGGTGCAGAACGTGAACGGCCGGATCGTGGGCTCACCGGGCCGCTACTCCACCGACGTGCTGGCCGAGCAGGCGCGCCAGGTGATCGGCCGGCTCGGGCGCCGACCCGCTCCGTGGTTCCTCTGGTGGACCCCCGTCGCGCCGCACCACGGCTCGCCGGTGGAGGCGGACGATCCCCCGCCGTCGCGGCGTACCGACGGGCACTACACCAAGTGGGTCACACCGGCGCGCCCCGACTGGGTCAAGGGGCGCTTCGACACTGCGATCACCCACGGGTCCGGCACACCGCCCGCGGGCTCGGCGGAGGACGACGTCAGCGACAAGCCGCGCTACCTGCGCAGGCTCCCGGAGCTCACGCTGGCCGAGCGGGCCGCCGAGACCGAGGTGACCAGGCAGCGGGCGGAGTCCCTGTTCGCGCTCGACCAGCAGATCGGCCGGACGATCTCCGAGCTGAGCCGCACCGGCCAGCTGCCCAACACGGTCATCATGTTCACCTCCGACAACGGCTACTACCTCGGCGAGCACCGCAAGCGCCAGGGCAAGATCAACCTCCACGAGCCGTCGCTGCGGGTGCCGCTGATCATCGCCGGCCCGGGGGTCCCCCGCGGGAAGCGCTACGACCCGGCCACGACCGTCGATCTGGCGCCGACCCTGGCGGCCTACGCCGGCGTCCGGATGCCGGGCGCCGACGGCGTCGACCTGACCGGAGTCATCAAGCAGGGGGATCGCGGCTGGGACCGGCCGGTGGTGACGGAGGGGATGATGCCCGAGGGGAGGTACGCCGAGCTGCACCGACTCGGCCCCTCCCCGCTGAACACGCGGGGGCTTCGCCTGGGCCGCTGGAAGCTGACCCGGTACTCCACGGGCGAGGTCGAGCTCTACGACCTGGCCACCGACCCGCTCGAGCTGCGCAGCCTCTCGCGCGTGACCAGGTTCGCCGACGTGCTCGCCGAGATGAAGACGCTCTACACGCAGTACAGCGACTGTCGCGGGGCGGAGTGCACTGCGCCGCTGCCGGAGCGGTTCCAGGTTGGCGCGGCCGAGTCTCGCCGCATCACCGAGCACCAGAAGCAGGTCAGTGCCACCCACTTCGGCGGCTGAGCGAGGTTCAGCTCCCGGGGTGCATGGCCTCGCGCAACCGTCGATAGGCGCCACGGACCTCGGCCCCTGAGTCGAGGTCGACCGGCTCGCAGACCACGTCCGTGGCGGCCGGCCAGACCGGGGCCGGTCCTCCACCCCGGCTCGCCGCGAGCGCCCAGGCCGCCTGCCGCGCTGCGCCGAGGGCGACGTACTCGGCCGGTGCCGGGACGGCGACCGGCACCCCGAACAGATCCGGCGCGACCCGCTGGACGGCCGCGGACCGGGCGGCGCCACCGATCAGCAGCACCCGGCGCATCTCGATCCCCTGATCGACCAGCGCGTCGACGCCGTCGGCCAGTCCGCACAGCATGCCCTCCACGGCCGCTCGGGCCAGGTTCTCCGGGGTGGCGTTCGCCCGGGTCATCCCGCCGAGCGTGCCGCTCGCCGTGGGCAGGTCGGGGGTGCGCTCGCCGTCGAGGTAGGGCAGCAGGGACAGTCCGCCCGCGCCCGGGGGGCTGGACAGCGCCAGTCGCTCCAGCCCGGCGAGGTCGGTGCCCAGCATGGTGGCGGCGGTCCCGAGCACGCGCGCCGCGTTCAGGGTGCAGACCAGCGGCAGGAACCCCCCGGTCGCGTCGGCGAAGCCGGCGATCACGCCCGACGGATGCGTCATCGGCTCGTGGTGCGCCGCGAACACCGTCCCGCTGGTGCCGAGGGATACCACGACGTCGCCCGGACCGATGTCCAGCCCGAGGGCGGCGGCCATGTTGTCACCACTCCCCCCCGAGACCAGGATGCCGTCCGGGGTGACCCCAGCCGTGGCGTCGGGCCCGAGCACCCGAGGAACGGTCACCTCCCGGCCCAGCGCGAGCCGCAACAGGTCGGGGCGGTACTCCCCGGTGCGCGGCGACCAGTAGCCGGTGCCGGAGGCGTCGCCGCGGTCGGTGGTCGCGGTCCCCGGCGCGACGCTCCGCCGGTCCCGGTCGGACAGCAGGCGGGCGGTGACCCAGTCGTGGGGGAGCAGGACCTCGCTCGTGCGGCGGGCCGCAGCGGGCTCGTGCTCGGCCAGCCAGCGCAGCTTGGCGACCGTGAACGCGGCGACCGGCACCGAGCCGACGGCGTCCAGCCACGCCGACGTACCGCCGAGCTCGTCGACGAGCTCCCGGGCCGCGTCCGCAGAGCGCGTGTCGTTCCACAGCAGGGCCGGCCGCACGACCTGTCCCAGCTCGTCGAGGGCGATCATGCCGTGCTGCTGGCCGGCCACCCCGATCGCGGCGACTCCGTCCAGCAGCCCGCCGGACGACGCGGAGAGCAGCGCCTGCCACCAGTGCTCGGGGTCGACCTCGGTGCCGTCGGGGTGCGGCTCCCTGGCCTCGCGGACCACGGCTCCGTCGGTGGCGTCGCAGACGACGATCTTGGTGGCCTGGGTGGAGGAGTCCACGCCAGCCACCAGCACCGGCTCATTCATCAGGGTCATTCATCGAGACCGCCTTCACGGGTCACTGCTTCACTCCCAGACGATGCATACCTTGCCCATGGTGCCGCTGTCCGCCGCGGCGTAGGCAGCGGTCGCCTCCTCCAGCGAGAACCGGTCGGTCACGATCGTCTCGGGGTGCAGGTCCCAACGGTCGAGATGGACGAGAAGTTCGGCCATGTGCGGCAGCGAGGTGACCCACGAGCCGTGGACGCTCACCTGCCGGTGGATCAGGTCCCGGGACACCTCGATCGTCACGTCGCCGCCCTCGCCCACGAACGCGCACCGCCCCCACCGCGAGGTCGCCCTCACCGCGAGCGAGCGAGCCGAGGCATTGCCGGAGCAGTCGACGGTCCGGGACATTCCCGCGCCGCCGGTCAGGTCGAGGACGGCGGCCAGGGTCGAGTCGTCGGAGGGCAGGGCGTGCTCCACCAGTCCGAGCTCGAGGGCGAGCTCCCGACGGCCGGCCGCAGGGTCGACCCCGATCACGGGGCCGGCGCCCAGCGCGCGGGCGAGTGCTGCCGCCGCGAGTCCCACCGGCCCGAGTCCCGTCACCAGCAGCCCGTCGGCTCCGTTCACCCCGATCCGCAGCAGCGCCTCCCAGGCCGTGCCGAAGCCGCAGGAGACGAACGCCCCGTCGACGAAGCTCAGCGAGTCCGGCAGCGGCAGGCAGCTGCGCTCCTCTGCCAGCAGGAAGTCGGCGTGCCCGCCGTCGCGCTGCCAGCCGTACGCCGCCCGGGCTGCGTCGGTGCAGCCGATCTCGTAGCCGGCACGGCACTCCTCGCACAGGCCGCAGCCGACGATGTGGTAGACCACGACGCGATCCCCCACCGCGCGCTTGCGGCAGCCCGGCCCGATCTCGACGACCTCACCGCACGGCTCGTGCCCGGCGACCACCCCCCGGTAGGCCTCCGCCCCGCGGCCCAGGTGCTCGCGGTAGATCGCCCGCAGGTCGCTGCCACAGATGGAGGAGGCCCGCATCGCCAGCAGCACCTGACCGTGTCCGGGCTCCGGGACAGGCAGCTCGACGTGCTCGACCGTGCTGTTGCCGGGCAGCGTGACTCCGCGCATGGAGTCAGCCACGTTCGAGCCACAGCTCCAGGGTGGCGCGCGCTCCGACCTCGTGAAGGGACTGCAAGGCGGCCAGGTAGTGGTCGGTGAACCGCGTCTCGTCGTGCAGGTGGTGGAACAGGTCGCGGTCCTCCAGGAACGCCAACGGGTCCTCAGCCTGGCGGCGAGCCCGCTCCATCACTGCGTCCCGGCGCCGGTCGACGATCTCGATCGGGTTGCCGGCCTCGTCCACGCCCTCGGCGTACCTCGCCCAGGAAGCGACCACGAGAGCAGAGAGGCGTACGTCGCCCCCGTGCTCGAGCTGGTGCCGGATCACCGGGACCAGCCACTTCGGGATGCGGTCCGAGCTCTCCGCGCACAGCCGGGCCAGGGTGTCCTTGATCTCGGGGTTGGCGAACCGCTCGACGAGCTGGTGCTTGTAGACACTGAGGTCCACGCCGGGCACCGGCGCCAGCGTCGGCGTCGCCTCGCGATCCATGTACTGCAGGAGGAAGGTGCGGAACAACGCGTCGCCCGCGACCTCGTGCGCGTAGCGGTAGCCGCTGAGGTAGCCCAGATAGCACAGCGCCTGGTGGCTGGCATTGAGCAGCCGCAGCTTCATCAGCTCGTAGGGCTCGACGTCGTCGACCACCTGGACGCCGACGTCCTCGAACTCCGGCCGTCCGAGCGGGAACTGGTCCTCGAGCGCCCACTGAGCGAACGTCTCGCAGACGACCGGCCAGCCGTCCTCGAGGTCGTAGCGGTCGGCCAGGAGGGTGCGGTCGGCGTCCGTCGTCACCGGCGTGATCCGGTCGACCATCGAGTTCGGGAACGCCACGTTCTCACCGATCCAGCCGCCCAGTTCCGCGTCGCGCAGGGTCGCGAAGGCGGTGATCATGTCGTGGGCGACGTGGCCGTTGCCCTGGATGTTGTCGCAGGACATCACCGCGAACGGCTCGGTCCCGGCCTCGCGCCTTCGGGCCAGCGCCTCGACGATGAAGCCGAACGCAGTGCTGGGCGGCCGCCCCGGCTCGGCTGCTGCCTCGAGGTCGGCGCGGATTCCCGGATCGGTGTCGTCGAAGGCGCCCGTGGCCTGGTTGACGTGGTAGCCGCCCTCGGTGACGGTCAGCGACACGATCCGGGTCGCCGGGTCGGTCATGGCGGCGAGTACGGCGTCGGGATCCTCGGGCGCGAACAGGTAGGCCAGGATGGACCCGATCACCCGCGGGTGGAGGTTGCCGTCGGCGTCCTTGACCACGAGCGTGTAGAGACAGTCCTGCGCACGCATCACCTCCAGCATCGCCCGGTCCTGGGCCAGCAGCCCGACGCCGGTGATCCCCCAGTCGAGGGCCCGGCCGTTCTCCAGCAACCGGTCGACGTACATCGCCTCGTGCGCGCGGTGGAAGCCGCCCACCCCGAGGTGGACGATGCCTGAGGTCACCGCGGAGCGGTCGTAGGACGGAACCGGAACCCGTCCGCCGATCTGTTCGAGCGTCGCGGCCGCGAGTGCGGTCACTTGACCGCTCCGAGCGAGAGGCCCCGCACCAGCTTGTCCTGCGCGGCGAACCCCGCGATCAGCACCGGCAGTGAGACCAGCGTGGCCGCGGCACAGAGCTTCGCCAGGAACAGGCCCTGGCTGGAGATGAACCCCACCAGGAAGATCGGGGCGGTGGCCGACTGGATCGAGGTGAGGTTGACCGCGAACATGAACTCGTTCCAACTGAAGATGAAGCAGATCAGGCTCGTCGCGGCGATGCCGGGGCCGGCGATCGGTGCCACCACCGAGACCAGGATCCGGAGCAGGCCGGCGCCGTCGATGCGCGCCGCCTCGAGGATGGCCACCGGCACCTCCGCGAGGAACGAGCGCATCATCCAGACAGCGATCGGCAGGTTCATCGAGGTGTAGAGGATCACCAACGTGAAGATGTTGTCGAGCATGCCGACCTTCTTCACGATCAGGTAGATCGGCAGCAGTGCGGCGATCGGCGGCAGGAACTTCGTGGACAGGAAGAAGAACATCACGTCCGTCCACTTCTTCACCGGCCTGATCGAGAGCGCGTACGCCGCGGGGATCGAGAGCAGCAGCACCAGCAGGGTCGAGATCACGCTCGCCATCAGCGAGTTGAGCAGGTACGGCAGCACGTCACGGTCGAACAGGGCGCCGTAGTTCTCGAACGTGATCGGCGCGAACACCGAGGGTGGGTTCGTGGCCGCATCCGCCTCGATGTGCAGCGAGGTCAGCACCATCCACGCCACCGGTAGGAAGAACACCAGGGTGGCGGTCCAGGCGATCAGTGTCCACAGCGGGCCACCGGTCGCGGCGGAGTCGTCCTTGGTCCGGCGCAGTCGCCAGCGACTCTGGGTGGAGGCGACGGGCAGGTCCTCATCGGTGGCTGTGGACCGGGTCGGCCCGGTGACGGTGGTCATCAGTGCATCTCCTCTTCGCTGAACAGCGACGAGATCGTGCGGAGCGCGAACGTCGCGACGATGATGGTGCCGATCACGACGACGACCCCCGCGGCGGCCGCCTCGCCGTACTCGAACTTGCGGAACATGGTCAGGTAGATCTCGTACGGCAGGTTGGTCGTCGCCGAGCCGGGCCCGCCCTGGGTGATCGTGAAGATGGCGTCGAAGGTCTGTACGACGTACACCGAGCCGAGGAGCGTCGCCAGCTCGATGTAGCGGCGCAGGTGCGGCAGCGTGATGTGCCGGAAGATCTGCATCGGGCTGGCCCGGTCGATGGTGGCCGCCTCGAGGATGTCCCCGGACTGCGACTGCAGGCCGGCGAGCAGCAGCAGCATCATGAACGGGGTCCACTGCCAGACCAGGGCCGCGACCACCGCCGGCATCGGCATCTCGGAGATGTAGCTGGTGGTGGGTCCCTCGCCTCCGAAGAGTCGGGCGATCCAGTTCAGGATGCCGTTGAACAGCCCGTAGTCGGGGTTGTAGAGCGCGTGCTTCCACAGCAGCGCGGCCGCCACCGGCATCACCAGGAACGGGGCGATCAGCAGCGTGCGCGCCAGCCCGCGTCCCGCGAACTTGCGGTCGAGAAGCACCGCGAGACCCAGACCGATCAGCAGGCTGATCACGACGACGGAGGCAGTCAGCACGACGGTGTTGATCACGGCGGAGCGCAGCCGCGAGTCGGTGAACACGGTCGCGAAGTTGCTCAGGCCTGCGAATGAGTCGTACTTGCCCAGCCCGAGGAAGTTGCCGGTGCCGGGTCGCTGGATGTTCCAGTTCAGCGTGGAGATCGCGATCGTCACCAGGAACGGGATCTGGGTGATGATGATCGTGAAGATCAACGCTGGAAGAAGCGGGCCACGTCGCAGCCAGGCTTCCTTGCGCGACCGCGAGGTGGGCGGTGGCCCTGTCGGTCGGGCATGTCGTGCCGAGGTCTCATGGGTGCTGGTGGTCATCTCTGCCTCCGGTGTTCGATGGCTCCGGGCTGGGTGGGCCGCCGTACGGCGACGGCCCACCCCACTCCAGGACGCGGCTACTGGTACTGCTTCGCCACGGTCTCGGCCAGTTGCTGGCCCTTGTCGAGTGCCTCCTTGACGGTGCCGCGGCCGGCGATGGCCGCTGCGATGTCCTGGGAGACCTTCGTGCCGAGGTCCTGGAACTCCGGGACCGCGACGAACTGCACGCCGACCGTGGGCCTCGGCTGCACGCCGGGGTTGGTCGGGTCGGCGGCCTCGATCGACTCGAGGGTCTTGGCGCCGAACGCCGAGGCAGCCTTCATGTAGTCGGCGTTCTGGTAGGTCGACTGACGCTTGCCGGCCGGGACTCGGGCCCAGCCCAGCTTCTGGCCGACGAGCTGCTCGTACTCCTTGCTCGAGGCCCACAGCATGAACTTCGCCGCGGAGTCGGCCTTCTTCGTGGTCTTCGGCATCGCCCAGGCCCACGCCCACAGCCATCCGGAGGACGCGGTGTCCTTGACCGGGGCCGAGGCGTAGCCGACCTTGCCGGCCACGTTGCTCACGCTAGGGTCCTCCAACGAACCGGCGGCCGAGGTTGCGTCGTACCACATGGCGACCTTGCCCTGGCTCATCGCGTTCAGGCACTCGGTGAAGCCGGCCTGTGCTGCTCCGGGCTCGCCATGCTTCTTGATCAGGTCGACGTAGAAGTTGACCGCGTCGCTGAACGGCTGGGCGTTGACCTGGGCCTGCCAGTCCTTGGTGAACCAGGTGCCGCCGAAGGTGTTGACCACGGTGGTGAGCGGCGCGAACATCTCGCCCCACCCGGGGAGACCCCGAAGGCAGATCCCCTTCATGCCCGGCTGGGCGCCGTCGACCTTCGCCGCGATGTCCGCGACCTCGGCCCACGTGGGCTTGTCGGGCATGGTCAGGCCCTTCGCCTGCAGGACGTCCTTGCGGTACATCAGGAACGACGACTCGCCGTAGAACGGCATCGCGTAGACCTTGCCGTCCTCACCGGAGAGCGAGTCCACGATCGGCTTGATCAGGTCGGCCTTGTCGAACGTGGAGTCGGCATCGGCGTAGGAGTCGAGCGGGGTCAGCCAGTCGTTCTTCGACCAGATCGGGACCTCGTAGGCACCGATGGTGGCGACGTCGTACTGCCCGGCCTTGGTGGCGATGTCCTGGGTCACCTTGTCTCGCAGTTCGTTCTCCGGGAGGATCGAGTAGTTCACCTTGATCCCGGTGTCCTTCGTGAAGCTGTCCTTGGTCAGCTTCTCGATGTCGACCATCTGGGGGTTGCCCACCATCAAGACGTTGATCGACTTGGCGTCGCTGGAACCTCCGCCGCCTCCTGCTCCGCAGGCGGTCAGGATCAGGGTCAGCGCTGCCGTGGCGGCAATGGCGATCCTGCGTTTCGTTGACCTGGTGGTCATGGGTACCTCCGCTGTTGTGGTGTTGCGTTGTCGATGGCTCTGGTGCTGGTGGTGCTGCTTGTGCTGCTTGTGCTGGTTCGCGGCATGGGTCGGATGCGACCGGGTGGGTCTCCTCCGGTGGCTAGGCGCGAATGACGTGCGGGCCCAGGACGCTGTAGCGGTGGGCGTCCGCGGCACTGACCCCGGTGTCGGTGACCAGGGCCTCGAAGTCGGGGAGATCGGCGAACCGGCAGAAGCTGGCGACGCCGAACTTGGTGTGTACGCCGACGAAGATCCGCCGGCGGGCGCAGGCCACGACCTGGGCCTTGACCGCAGCCACGGCGGGGTCGGGGGTGGTCAGGCCGTGCTCCCGAGAGATCCCGTTGGCGCCGAGGTAGGCCAGGTCGATCACGAGCTCCTTGAGCATCCGGGTGGCCCAGTGGTCGACCGTGGCCATCGTTCGGCCGCGCAGCCGTCCCCCGAGAAGCAGCACGGTGATGTCCGCTGAGTCGGCCAGCGCCTCCGCTGCGAGCAACGAGGAGGTGACAACGGTCAGCGTGCTGCCGGGCGCCAGGTGAGTGGCGATGGCCCGGGCCACGAGCTGGGGTGTCACCCCCTCGTCGATGTAGACCGACTCGGCTCCGTCGATTCGCGCAGCCGCGGCGACGGCGATCCGGTGCTTCTCCGCGACCAGGGAGGTGCTGCGGTGGGCCACGTCGCTCTCGTAGCCGACCCCCTCGACGGGGTGGGCGCCACCGTGGACCCGTTGGAGCATGCCGCGTTCGACGAGTTGGCGCAGGTCGCGGCGTACCGTCTCCGGGGCGACGTCGAGCTCGAGGGCGAGGCGAGCCACTTGGACCTGCCCGTGGGTGCGCGCCCTGGCGAGGATCTCTCGCTGACGCTCGTCTGCCTCCATCACGTGTCACCTCCCTGGCCCAGTGGCTCGTGTGACCTGTGTCACGTTGCCAGTCTGGCCCCACCAGTCGCAATGGTGTGAGCCCGTTTGGGCATCGGTGCACGCCCGAGCGGTGACCGGTTGTTGGCGGGAAATAGCGCCATCTCAGGGGACTTCGCCGCCGGTTCTGCCGGGGTGGAGGACCGTCCCGCCGCCCGGTTGTGCCTCTGGGGCTGCCCGATCAGTCAGTGAAGCGGGCGCACGGTCACCGCAACTGCGTCGGCGGGAACCGAGTGGGCGGACGGGCGATCACGTCCTGGGCGGCGACCAACTGGATCTCGCGCGTGCCGGCTTCCATCGTCTTCTCCAGGATGCCGTAGACGGTGGAGGTGACCCGCTGCACTGCGGTCGCTGCCGAGCGCGTCCGCAGCAGGTGGGCCAGGAACACGGCCGCCGTCACGTCCCCGCAACCGTTGGGGCTGATCGGCAGCAGCGGCGTACGGCAGGACCAGGCGCCGTCCTCGGACACGACCACCACGTCGACCGACCCGTCGGGGGTCTCCTCGGTCAGCACGCTGGTGACCAGCACGGTCGACGGGCCGCCGGACCGGACCGCATCCACGGCGTCCAGGAGGCCGGCCATCGTGCGCGCGGGACGACCCGCGAGGAACTCCAGCTCGAAGTGGTTGGGCGTGATCACGTCGGCCGCAGGCACGACCCGGTCGCGCATGAACTCCGGAATGCCCGGGCGCACGAACATCCCACGTCCCACGTCGCCCATCACCGGGTCGCAGCAGTAGACCGCGGTCGCGTTGAGCTCCTTGACCCGGGCCACCGTGTCGAGGACCACGGCACCGACCTCCTCGGCTCCCTGGTAGCCGCTCAGCACCCCTGCCACGCGCGCGAGCGCGCCGCGCTCCTCGACACCGAGGATGACCTCCCGGAGCTCCGCGGCCGAGAGGAGCGGCCCCCGCCACTCGCCGTACCCGGTGTGGTTGGAGAAGTGCACCGTGTTGACCGCCCACGCCTCGATGCCGAGTCGTTGGAGCGGGAAGACCGCGGCGCTGTTGCCCACGTGCCCGAAGGCCACCGATGACTGGATAGAGAGCAGCTCCATGGGGTCAGTGTGTCGTGACCGGGAGCCTGTACGGGCAAACTAGAACAGGTTATAGTTGTGGTCATGACTGCAGCCACCCCGAGCGAGGCCGACTACGTGGTGGTGGGGGCGGGGAGCGCCGGGTGCGCCGTTGCGGCCCGGCTGGCACAGTCCGGCGCCAGCGTGATCCTGCTCGAGGCGGGCAAGAGCGACAAGCAGTTCCTGGTCACCAAGCCGGGGATGATCGGGCCGATGCACTCGGTGCCCCAGGTCAAGAAGCGGGTGGACTGGGGCTACACCACCGTGCCCCAGAAGCACGCCCTGAATCGCCAGATCCCGCAGACCCGGGGCAAGGTCCTCGGTGGCTCCAGCTCGGTCAACGGGATGCTGTGGGTCCGCGGCAACCGGGCCAACTACGACTCGTGGGCGGCCGAGGGCAACGCCGGTTGGGATGCGGACTCGGTCAACGAGGTCTACAAGCGCGTCGAGGACTTCGAGGACGGCCCGAACGACTTCCGCGGTGCCGGTGGCCCGATCAAGGTGCAGCGGCACACCAGCCCGGTCGAGGCGACTGCTCAGTTCAAGCAGGCCGCCGCCGACACCCTGGGCGTGAAGATCCTCGAGGACTACAACGCCGAGGAGCAGGAGGGAGTCAGCGACTTCCAGCAGAGCTGCGACAGCGGCACCCGCTACTCCTCCTCGCGCGGCTACCTCGACGGACTCCACCCCGATGGTCTGGAGGTGCGGACCGAGGTGCACGTGGCGAGGATCGTGGTCGAGAGCGGTCGCGCCACCGGTGTCGAGGTGATCGAGAAGGACGGAACCCGCCGCAACGTGCGGGCGGCCAGGGAGGTCATCCTGTCCGCCGGCGTCTTCGGGTCGCCCCAGATCCTGATGTTGTCCGGGATCGGTCCGGCCGGCCACCTCGCCTGGCACGGGATCGACGTGGTCGCCGACCTCCCGGTCGGGGACAACCTGCACGACCACCTCTTCGTACCGACCACCTTCTCCATGGACAACGCGGTGCACCGCGGCATCCCGTCGTACTTCGCTCGTGGGCTGGTCCGCGAGCTGACCCGTGGCGGCACCTTCCTGGCCAACAGCGTGTTCGAGACGGTCGCCTTCGTGCGCACCTCGCAGGCCACCGACGTACCCGACCTGCAGATCCACGTGCTGCCCTGGGCCTATCCGTCGCCGAACCAGGACGCACCGGTGCGCCACAAGGTCGACCGGAACCCGGCGATCACCGTGATGGCGACCCTCATCTATCCGCAGAGCCGCGGCACCGTGCGGCTGGCGAGTGCCGACCCGTCGGCGGCGCCGCTGATCGACTTCGACTACCTGGCCGAGTCCTCGGACCGGCGCCTGCTGGTCGAAGGGGTGGAGATCATCCGCGACATCATGCGCAACCCCGCCTTCGGGGGCTCGGTGAAGCGGGAACTGCACCCCGGCGCGGAGTACGACGCCAAGGCCATGGAGCACGAGGTGCTGAACCGGGCCACGACCGTCTACCACGGTGTCGGGTCCTGCCGGATGGGCGTCGACGAGCGCTCCGTGGTCGGGCCGGACCTCAAGGTCCGCGGTGTCGACGGGCTGCGCGTCGCCGACGCCTCGATCATGCCGTCGATCATCGGCGGCAACACCAACGCACCGTCGATCATGATCGGCGAGAAGTGCGCCGACATCGTCCTGAACGGCTGAGCCCGCTGCACGATGAGGGAGTGGACATGACCCAGACACCCACGCAGACCGGCGCGTTGACCCGTCCCGCGTCGATCACCGAGGAGCTCCTCGAGCGGATCACCGCGCGCGTTGCCTCCAGCGGAGGTGGCGTCTGGAAGCTCACCGAGGTCTACACGGGCGAGGTGATCACCGCCCTGCCCCAGTCGACGCCCGGCGACATCGAGGCGGCGTTCAGGCGCGCGCGCGCCGCCCAGGAGATCTGGTCGAAGTGGCCCGTCCGTAGGCGTCTCGGGGTGTTCAGGCGCTTCCACAAGCTGCTCCTGGAGCACAACGAGACCATCGTCGACCTGATCCAGGCGGAGTCCGGCAAGGCCCGGCGGATGGCCTTCGACGAGACCTGCGACGTGCCGATGGTCACCTCGCACTACCTGAAGCGGGCCGCGAAGCTGCTCAAGCCGGTCAAGCGCAACGGGCCGGTGCCGATGCTGTCGACGTCGACCGAGATCCGTCGCCCCAAGGGCGTCATCGGCATCATCTCGCCGTGGAACTTCCCCTTCGCCACGGGTCTCTCCGACGCCATCCCGGCTCTGATGGCCGGCAACGGCGTCGTCCTCAAGCCCGACAACAAGACCGCGCTCTCCCCCCTGTATGGCGTCGCACTGCTCTACGAGGCCGGGCTTCCCGAGGGGTTGTTCCAGGTCGTCTGCGGCGAGGGCGCCGAGGTCGGCCCGACGTTGATCGACAACGCCAACTACGTGATGTTCACCGGCTCCACGGAAACCGGCCGCTTCGTCGGCCAGCGCGCGGGACAGAACCTGATCGGCGCCTGCCTCGAGCTGGGGGGCAAGAACCCGATGATCGTGCTCCCCGACGCGAACCTCGACGAGGTGATCGAGGGTGCCCTGTTCGGGGTGTTCGGCAACACCGGCCAGATCTGCATGCACATCGAGCGGATGTACCTCCACGACTCGATCTACGACGAGTTCACGCGGCGGTTCGTCGCCGAGGCGGAGGGGCTGCGGATCGGCGCTGCCTACGACTACGAGCCGGAGCTGGGCTCGCTGGTCTCGGTCGACCACAAGGACCGGGTCGCGGCACACGTCGCTGACGCCGTCGAGAAGGGCGCGACGGTGCTGTGCGGTGGACGCGAGCGACCCGACCTCGGCCCGGCGTTCTACGAGCCGACCGTGCTCGAGGGCGTCACCAAGGAGATGCTGACCGGCTCGTGCGAGACCTTCGGTCCGGTGGTCGCACTGCACCGCTACTCATCGGTGGACGAGGCGGTGGCCCTGGCCAACGACACCGACTACGGCCTGAACGCCAGCGTCTGGGGCACCGACCTGAGGGCCGCCGTCGCCGTCGCCGACCGGATCGAGTCCGGGAACGTCAACGTGAACGACACCCTCGCCACGGCGTACGCCTCCAAGGACACGCCGTCCGGCGGGGTGAAGCAGTCCGGTGTCGGCGCGCGGCACGGCGACCAGGGGCTGCTGAAGTACACCGACGCCACCAACCTCGCCGTACTGAAGAAGCAGATCCTCGCCGCCCCCCGCGACAAGCCGTACGAGGAGCACGTCGACCGAACCCTCAAGGGGCTGGCGCTGATGCGCCGGCTCGGGATCCGGTGACCGCCGCGACCTCAGGCGACCAGCAACGACCGCTTCGACAGGCCCATCCAGTAGCCGTCGATGATCTGGTCGCCCGGAGCCTCTGGGTCGCTGGCGGCGCCGAGGGTCACGAACAGCGGGATGTAGTGCTCGACGGTGGGGTGGGCGTAGGGCATGCCCGGGGCCTTGGACCGGTACGCCGCCAGTTCCGCCACGTCGCCACGGCCCAGCGCCTCGGCCGCCCAGTGGTCGAAGTCCGTCGACCAGCCGGGCGCCGCGGCCTCGATGCGGAACTCGGTGAGGAACGGCAACCCGTGGGTCAGGAAGCCCGAGCCGATGATCAGGACCCCCTCGTCGCGGAGCTCGCGAAGGCGGCTGCCCAGCGTGAGCAGCTTGTAGGGGTCCTGGGTCGGCAGCGACATCTGGAGGACGGGGATGTCGGCGTCGGGGTACATGATGCGAAGCGGCACCCAGGCGCCGTGGTCGAGGCCGCGCGAGGGGTGCTGGTGCACGGGCTCGGTGTCCGGCATCATCGCCGCGATCCGGGCGGCGAGGGCGCTCGCGTCCGGAGTCGGGTAGGTCATCCGGTAGAACCGCTCCTCGAACCCGCCGAAGTCGTAGACGAGGCCGACGCCTGGACCGGAGGCACTCAGCGACAGCGGTGCGGACTCCCAGTGGGCACTGACGATCAGGATGGCCTTGGGGCGTGGCAGGTCCGCGGCGACGGCGCGCAACTGCGCCGACCACACCGGGTCGTCGAGGAGGGGTGGTGCGCCGTGGCCGATGTAGAGGGCGGGCATCCGGCTCTGGTCCATGTCAGTCCCAACTACTTGAAGGATCAACCTTATTCCCTGTTGTCAAGGGAGAGCCCAGTCGACCGGCGTACCGCCCTGTTGCGCCAGCATGGCGTTGACCCGGCTGAACGGTCGCGACCCGAAGAAGCCGCGGTGCGCTGAGAGCGGGCTCGGATGGACCGACTCCACCCACGGGATCGGCGCGAGGTCGGGCTTGAGGGACTGCGCGTCGCGTCCCCAGAGCACCGCGGTGAGTGCCGCGCCCTGACTGCTGCGCGCGGCCAGGGTGCGGATGGCCTGGGCGGTGACCGGCTCCCAGCCGCGGCCGCGGTGTGACGCGGGCTGCCCGGGGGTGACGGTGAGGCAGCGATTGAGCAGCATCACTCCCGCGTCCGCCCACGGGGTGAGGTCGCCGCTGGTCGGGACAGGTACGCCGAGGTCGTCGACCAGCTCCTTGAAGATGTTGACCAGGCTCTTGGGAGGCGCCACCCCGGGTGCGACCGAGAAGCTCAGCCCGACCGGATGGCCCGGGGTCGGATACGGGTCCTGGCCGACGATCAGCACCTTCACCTGCGCCAGCGGGCGACTGAACGCGCGGAGTACGTCGGGGCCGGCCGGCAGATAGCCCCGCCCCGCCGCGATCTCCTCGCGCAGGAACCTGCCCATCGCGGCGATCTGGTCGTCCACCGGAGCCAGCGCCTCGCCCCAGTCCGCAGCCATCAGGCCCTGGTCGACGAGTCCTGCGATCGCGCTCACCGCGCCACGCTATCGCCGTAGTAGCGCGGGGTTATGGACGGTTGGAGACCGGTATGCCGCTTGTTAAGCGTCCATAACCCCGATTTACAAGGGGTTCGGTGGGGAGGGTGGGGACCCGAGAGCCATGGAAGGTCAGGCTCGAGGATCGCGCTTCTCAGCGACCTGCGAGACCATCCAGGCCGCCACCGAGGCGGTGATGGCTCCCACCAGCGCGATCCCGACAATCATCAACCCGACCGCGATGAATCTCCCCGGAGTGGTGACCGGGTAGCGATCGCCGTAGCCAACGGTCGTGACTGTTGTGGCTGCCCACCACAGTGCATCTCCGAACGACTTAATGTTGGCTCCGGGCGCGTTCTGTTCGGCGTCGAGAACGGCTACGGCTCCGAGTCCAACGGCCATCACCGTCGTGCCCGCCACATATGCGGAGACCTGTCCTACGAGGGAGCCGGCTGCTGAGCGGTTCAACACTCGGGCGAGCGCCAGCAGGCGCAGCAATCGCAATGGCCGCAGCATCGGCAGGGTGATCAGGGCGACGTCGTACCAATGCCGGATTGCGTAGCGCCACCGGTCCTCGGCCAAGGCGATTCGCATTATGAAGTCGACCGCAAAGGCGCCCCAGACGGTCCACGAGACGACCCCGAGCGTTAGGCGAAGCTGTGAGTCCAACCGAGGGTGAACCACAGGCCAGGCGTAGGCGACAAGGAAGGCGACCGCCAGCAAGAGGAGGGGGACCTCACTGCGGCGCTCCCACCGCTGAACACGCGTCATGGACGGCAGGTTACTGGCGCACGACCCTCGCCACGCTATCCCCGTTGTAACGCGGTGTTATGGACGGTTGGAGACCGGTGCGCTGCTTGATAAGCGTCCATAACCCCGATTTACAAGGGCTTCGGCGCGGAGGGTGGTTTCGAGGAGGCGGGCGAGGGCGGTCTGGCCGGAGGGGAGGGGGTGGAGGGCGGCGCCCTGGCGGCGGTTGCCGACCCGGCCCTGCACCCAGGGGTGGCGGGAGCAGACGTCGTGACCGATCGAGGCGGCGTAGAAGTCGACGAACTCGACGTCTGCCTCCCGCGCCGCGGCCCGCATCTCCTCGCGCAGCCGGAGGTTGATGCGGCGGAAGGTGAGGCGGTCCTGTGGCCGCATCGAGGGCAGGCGGGCGCAGTTGCCTCGCTGGGGCAGCAGCTTGGGATAGCCGACCAGCAGGACGCGAGCCTTCGGAGCACGCCGCCGGATCTGGTCCAGGCCCTCGACCAACGCGGGACGCACGAGGTCCACGATCGAGCTGAGTGTGGCGCGCTGGTCGTAGAGCCGACAGGTTCGCTTGCTCAGGCGGCACACGGTCGCCAGCCGGGCGTACAGGTGGTGGTTGTTCACGCCGAGCCCCACCGTGACGAGGTCGGTCTTCGGCGACAGGTCCGCCAGCTGGGGCGGCACCTCCATGTCGCGCACGGTGGTCTGCCCCTGCAGCAGGTGCCGCGTCTGGGCGCCGCTGCACGACCGGTCGACGAGATCCCCGATGTGCAGCGCCGACGCCACCAGGTGGGGATAGTTGTTGCTGGACCGGTTGCAGCCGTAGGCCACGTCGTTGAGCGGCACGAACGGCGCGGCGGTGTAGGAGTCACCGAGCGCCACGTAGTGGTGGTACGCCGGCGCGGCCTCGTCCCGGGAGCCGACGGCGCCCAGCAGAAGTGCAACGGTCACGGTCAGGACGGCCGCGACCAGGCGCAGGGCCTGCGCTGGTGTCGCAGGCCGTGCCAGACGGGAGGCGCTCGGGGTCAAGACCTGCGGGTGAGGTTCCGCGAGGAGCCGGAGACGAAGCGCCGCTCGGGGTTGGACCCGATAGCGGACCGGTCCGGAGCCACCTCGGCGACCGGCGCAGCCGCCTTGCTCGCGGGCTTGGGGCGGGCGGCGACCTTCTTGGCCGCCGAGGGCTTCTTGGCGGCGGATGCCTTCTTGCTCGGCGCCGCCCTCTTGGTGGCCAAGGCCTTCTTGGTCGCGACGCGCTTGCGGGCCGGCTTGGCCTTGGTCACGGGCGGCTCGCGGTCATCGGGGGTGGAGTACTGCGCGATCCACTCGTCCATCGTCACCCAGGTGGTGCCGCGGGCGGCTCGGCCGGTGAGCATGCCGAGGTGGCCGCCCGGGACGATCTCGAACCGCACCTCGGGGGCGTTGGGCAACAGCTTGACCAGCGGCCTGACCGCGTTGATGGGGGCGATCCCGTCGGTGTTGCCGCCGAAGATCAGGACGGGGACCTTGATGTTCGAGACGTCGATCTCGTGGCCGGACAGATTGACCTTGCCGCTGAGGAGCTGGTTGTGCTTCAGCATCCGGTGGTAGAGCTGCCCGAAGGACCGGCCGGGATAGGCGATCATTCCGGCGGTGAAGCGGTCGACCGCCTCGATCTGGGCCAGCCACTCGGCGTCGTCGAGGTGCTGCAGGATCGCGAGCGGCTTGGTGAACAGCTTGGTGCCCGAGCTGAGCTGGAAGGCCCGACGCACCAGCGGCTTGGGGGCGCCACCCAGCACCCGGTAGACCTGCGTGACGATGCCGCCGTCGGTCAGCCGCAGGATCGGGCGGAGCGGAGCGACCAGGGGCACCTTCTTGACGTCGAAGGGCGAGCCGACGACCGTCAGTGACGCGATGGGCAGCTCGGGCTGGTCGGCCGCGCTGAGCACCGCGAAGATCCCGCCCAGGCTCCAGCCGATCACGTGGACCGGCCGCCCGCCGGCGTGCTCGCTGACGCTCTTGATGGCCTCCGGGATGACCTCGTCGACCCAGTGCTCCATCCCGAGCTTGCGGTTCTTGAACGAGATCTCGCCGTACTCCACGAGGTAGGTCGGGCGTCCCTGCTGGACGAAGTGCTCCACGAGCGAGCAGCCGCGGCGCAGGTCGAAGCAGGTGGCGGGCGCGGCCAGCGGGGTCACCAGCAGGACCGGGTCGCCGGTCTCGCGGGTCTTCTTCTGCGGCCGGTAGTGGTAGACCTCGCGCAGCGGACCGTCGTCGATGAGGGTCCGGGGCATGGGGCGAAGGTCGGCCAGCCCGCCGTAGAGCACCTTGTGCGCGACGTTGCTGGCGGCGGAGGCGACCTGGTCCGGCTTGGGGATCAGATCCATGTGCGGAAAATACCAACTAACAGGGGTGCGAGCACCATGGGTGGGGCCACCGTCCAGCGCGTGGACCTCGGCTCAGCTGCGTCGGGCCGGTCGCGTGCTCTTCGAGTGCGTGGATCGTACGCCGGACAGCTCCTCCAGGAACGTCGAGGCCCAGTGGGCGACATCGTTCTCGGCCACGGTCTTGCGCATCGCCCGCATCCGGCGTGTGAGGTCCTTCCCCTCGGCCTGGTAGGCCTCGAGCATGGTGGCCTTCATGCCGTTGATGTCGTAGGGGTTGACGAGGTAGGCCTGTCGCAGCTCGTCGGCCGCGCCCGCGAACTCCGAGAGCACGAGGGCACCGTCGTCGTGGAACCGGCAGGCGACGTACTCCTTGGCGACGAGGTTCATGCCGTCGCGGAACGGAGTGACGACCATGATGTCGGCGGCGCGGTACAACGCGGCCATCTCGTCGCGGGGGAAGGACGAGTGCAGGTAGGAGATGGCGGGACGACCGATGCGGCCCAGGTCGCCGTTGATCCGGCCGACGAGTCGGTCGATGTCGTCGCGGAGGATGCGGTACTGGTCGACCCGCTCGCGTGACGGGGTCGCCACCTGGACGAAGACGACGTCCTCGACGCTGAAGTGGCCGTCGGCGATCAGCTCGCTGAAGGCGCGCAGCCGGGCGTAGATGCCCTTGGTGTAGTCGAGGCGGTCGATCCCGAGGAACACCTTGGTCGGGTTGCCGAGGTCGTTGCGGATCTGCTCGGCGCGGGCCTCCACCGAGGGTGAGCGGGCCAGCTCCTCGAAGGCAGCCGTGTCGATCGAGATCGGGAACGCGCGCGCCTGGACCACCCGCCCGTCGGGGAGGTAGACCGAGTCCCGGTGCGTCTTGTGGCCGACCCGCTGGCGCACGAGGCGAACGAAGTTCTGGGCAGCGCCGGTGAGCTGGAACCCGACCAGGTCGGCGCCCAGCAGGCCCTCGAGGATCTGACGACGCCAGGGCAGCTGGGAGAACAGCTCCGCCGGCGGAAACGGGATGTGCAGGTAGAAGCCGATCTGCAGGTCGGGTCGCAGCTCGCGCAGCATCGCCGGGACCAGCTGGAGCTGGTAGTCCTGCACCCAGACCATGGCGCCCTCGGCTGCGTACTTCGCGGCGGCGTCGGCGAACCGCTGGTTGACCGTGACGTAGGCGTCCCACCACTCACGACGGAAGGAGGGTTTGGCCACGACGTCGTGGTAGAGCGGCCACAGGGTGTCGTTGGAGAACCCTTCGTAGAACTCGGCGTACTCCTGCTCCGAGAGTGACACCGGGACCAGCGTCAGCCCGTCGTCCTCGAAGGGGTCGATGTCCGCGCCGGTGTCGCCCGGCCAGCCGATCCAGGCGCCGTGGTTGGCGCGCATCACCGGCTCGAGGGCGGAGACCAACCCGCCCGGGGACCGCCGCCAGCTCGCCTCTCCGTCCGCGTCGACGACGCGGTCCAGCGGCAGCCGGTTGGCGACCACGACCAGGTCGGCGCCGGTGCGTTTGCGCGGGCTCGAAGTCACGGCGTCGACCCTACCTGCGGTAGGTGACGCCCACTTGGGCGCGGATGTCGTCCATCTGGCGCATCAGGGAGATGGTCTGCTCCGGCGGGACCAGGGTGCTGGTGATCGCTCCGGCGCGGAGGCAGCGGTGCACCTCGGCGATCTCGTTGCCGTACCCCCGGCCGATCACCGGCTCGTCCGGCTCGATCCAGGTCGGGGCGCCTTCCTCGGTCAGGTACGACGTCCACAGCAGCCGGGCCGGGTGGTGGAAGCCGCGGGCGAGGTCGAAGCGGCCGAGCTCGGTCGCGACCGAGGCCGTCCGGGGGGACTGCGAGGTCATCGACGCGGTGAGGGCGGCGGTGGCGCCGCGCGGGTAGAGGCCGGCGATCGCGAGGTCGAGGTCGATGCCGGACTCCGACACGTGGGCGACCGCCCGCAGCTGTTCGGCCTCACCGAGGACGAGGTGGGCGAACGTCAGCGGGTAGATGCCCATGTCGAGCAGCGCGCCGGCGCCCAGCGCCGGCGCGAGGAGTCGGTCGGCAGGGTCGGCGTCCACGACGAAGCCGAGGTCGGCGTGGACCTGTCGCGGGGCGCCGTGCTCTCCGGCGGCCAGCAGCGCCCGGAGCTTGCGGATGGTGGGATGGCAGGCGGTCCACATGGCCTCCATCAGGAACAGTCCCCGCTCGGCGGCGGCCTCGAAGAGCGCGACGGTCGACGGCGCGTCCAGCGTCATCGCCTTCTCGCACAGCACGGCCTTGCCCGCCTCGAGCGCGAGCATCGTGTGCTCCGCGTGCAGGGCGTGCGGCGAGGCGACGTAGACCACGTCCACCGCGGGGTCCGCCACCAGCTCCTCGTAGCTCCCGTACGCCGAGCCGCCGAACTCGGCGGCGAAGCTCCCGGCGCGCTTGGCGTCGCGGGACCCGGTCGCCACGAGCTCGCCGTCGGGGACCAGGGACATGTCAAGGGCGAACTCCCGAGCGATTCGCCCCGGGGCCAGCACGCCCCAGCCGATGGTGTCCATGCCCCACCGTAGTCACCGGCGGCCAGTCGCGCGCCACGCCGCCGACCGAATGACATCGTTGTATTTCCTCGCCTATGATGGAGCCGATCAGCATCCCTTCCGCCCCGAGGAGCCTTCCCGATGGTCGCGAGCCACGCCCTCAACAACCCGCAGCCCGACGGCTCCGGTGAGCTCTCCGGGCGCGACGCGGCGATGCTGGACTTCGAGCGCCAGTGGTGGAAGTACGCCGGCGCCAAGGAGCAGGCCGTCCGGGAGAAGTTCGACATGTCCTCCACGCGGTACTACCAGGTGCTCAACGCGCTGATCGACCGGTCCGAGGCGCTGGCCCACGACCCCCTGCTGGTGCGTCGCCTGCGTCGCCTACGGGCCAGTCGTCAGCGTCAGCGCTCCGCTCGCCGGCTCGGCTTCGACGTCTCGGAGTGAGCGTGACCCGGGGACGCACGCGCGACGAGGGCGGGTTCGTGCTGCCCACCCGGGTGCTGGCCCTGTGCATCTCCGCGGTGGCCATGGCCGGGCTGGTGTTCGTGGCCAACGACCCCGACCGGCCGGCGCAGCGCGCGACCCCGGCGACGGCCGCGCCCTCCAAGGCGCCCAGCACCGCCCAGGCGCCGAGCGCGAAGCCCTCGGCGAAGCCCAAGCCGATCAAGCGCGGCGAGATCTACGTCGAGGTCTTCAACAACACCCGCACCAAGGGCCTGGCCGGCGGCGTGGCCGACAAGGCCAAGGCCGCCGGGTGGAACGTGGTCGGCTCCGACAACTGGATGGGCACGGTCGCCGGCAGCACGGTCTACTTCCCGCCGCGACTGCGCGCGGCCGGCAAGGCGTTGGCGCGCGACCTCGGGATCAAGCGGCTCAAGCCCGCCGAGCAGCCGATGCGCCTCGACCGGCTCACGATCATCCTCACCGACGACTACCGCTGAACCCGCTTCGCTGACCGGCCGCGTCGACAGGCATCGGACCGGCTGGAACAGTGAGGCCCATGGAGTTCGGCTCGACCACAGGCCAGCGGGAGTACGCCGCCCTGGTGCGCGCCGCTGACGACCTGGTGATCGGGCTCGACTTCGACGGCGTGCTGGCCCCGATCGTGGACGACCCGGCCCAGGCGCACATCCACCCGGGCGCTGCCGAGGTGCTCCAGCGCCTCGCAGCCCAGGTCAGGGCCGTGGCCGTGGTCACCGGCCGCCCGGCCCGACAGGCACTCGACCTCGGCGGCCTGGAGGAGGTCGGCACCGCGATCGGCGAGACCGGCCGCGAGCTCTACGTGATGGGGCAGTACGGCAACGAGCGCTGGACCTCCACCGACCGGCGGGTGATCTCACCCAAGCCCCCGCGCGGACTCGCGAGCTTCATGGGCGACCTGCCACGGCTGTTGCGCTCGGCCGACGCCGCCGACGCGTGGGTGGAGGAGAAGGGGCTCGCCGTCGCGGTGCACACCCGCCGACTCGGCGACCCGGGCGCAGCCTTCCAGCGGCTGCTGCCCGTCCTGAGGGAGGCCGCCCGCGCCCGCGACCTCGAGGTCGAGCCCGGCCGCAACGTGATCGAGGTCCGCGCCCCGGGGATGCACAAGGGGATGGCGGTGCACCGGCTGGCCGAGGACCTGGGGGCCAAGGCGTTCGCCTTCGTCGGCGACGACCTCGGCGACGTGGAGGCGTTCAAGGCGGTCGAGGAGCTGCGGCGTCGAGGCATGCCCGGTCTGCTGATCTGCTCGGGTTCTGAGGAGGAGGACACCCTCGCCGAGATGGCCGACCTCGTCGTGGACGGCCCGGACGGCGTACTCGCCGCGTTGACCGAGCTCACCGCGGACATCCGCGCTGCGCGCGCCTGATCGGTCGGCGCGCCACACCCTGAGACGGCGATCTCGGATGGTGGGACTGATGTGCACATTCTGAGACGACTTCCTACGCTGGAGCACAGCTCATCGCGAGGGACAGAGGGAAACGGCCCGCTGAAGTCCCGGCAACCGCCTGAACGAGCCTCCGATCCTGGTCGGAAACGTTGGGGTGCGGTGCCAAATCCGTCCCGTCCGAGATCCGGCCGGGGAAGATGAGAAGGAGGCTCCAGTGAGCATTGCCACCCACACCACGCCGGCCCAGAACTCGGCCGAGGCTTCCGGCCGGCCGCCTGCTCTGCGGGAGCGAGCCTTCGGCAACGCCACCGGGCTCTCCTGCCGCGAGTGCGGCCACGAGATCGCGCTGGGGCCGCATTACGCGTGTCCGGAGTGCTTCGGCCCGCTCGAGATCGCCTATGACTTCCCCGAGGTGACCCGGGCGCAGATCGAGGCCGGCCCCAGCAACATCTGGCGCTACAAGGCCCTGCTGCCGGTGCCCGACGACATCGAGGAGAGCCCGAACATGGAGCCCGGCTACACGCGGCTCCTCAAGGCCCACAACCTCGGGCGCGAGCTCGGGATCGACCGCCTGTGGGTCAAGGACGACTCCACCAATCCGACCAACTCCTTCAAGGACCGCGTCGTCGCCTGCGCGCTGAGCGCGGCGCGGGAGTTCCACAGCACGGTCTTCGCCTGTCCGTCGACCGGCAACCTGGCGAACGCGGTCGCTGCCGCGGGCGCCCGGGCCGGGATCAAGACCGTCGTGTTCATCCCGGCGAACCTCGAGCACCCCAAGCAGGTCAACTCGGCCGTCTACACCGACTCGCTGGTGGCGGTCAACGGCAACTACGACGACGTCAACCGTCTCGCCTCGGAGATCGCCGGTGAGGAGGAGGGCTGGGCGTTCGTGAACGTCAACGTGCGGCCCTACTACGCCGAGGGCTCCAAGACGCTGGGCTACGAGATCGCCGAACAGCTCGGCTGGCGGCTGCCGGACCAGATCGTCATCCCGGTGGCGTCGGGCTCGCAGCTGACCAAGGTCGACAAGGCCTTCCAGGAGCTGATCACCCTGGGCCTCGTCGAGGACAAGCCCTACAAGGTGTACGGCGCCCAGGCCACCGGGTGCTCGCCCGTCTCGGTCGCCTTCAAGGCGGGGGTCGACGCGATCCGGCCGGTCAAGCCGGACACGATCGCCAAGAGCCTCGCGATCGGCAACCCGGCCGACGGCGTCTACGTGCTCGACATCTGTCGGCGCACGGGTGGCGCTGTGGAGGACATCACCGATGAGGAGGTGCGCGAGGGCATCCTGCTGCTCGCGCGCAACGAGGGCATCTTCACCGAGACCGCTGGGGGCACGACGGTCGGCGTGCTGAAGAAGCTGGTGGAGACCGGGCAGCTCGACCCGACCCTGGAGACCGTGGTGATCAACACCGGCATGGGCCTGAAGACGCTGGACGCGATCTCCGACCGCGTCGGCGCCGCAGCGACGATCGACCCGTCGTACGCCGCGTTTGCGAGCATTGGCATCGTCTGAAGCACCCAGCCCCACCCGCAGACCACGAAGGAGCACGATGAGCGTCAACGTCCGGATCCCCACCATCCTGCGCACCTACACCGGCGGCGCGTCCGAGGTGACCGCCGAGGGCGGCACCCTCGCGGAGGTGCTCGACGACCTCGACGCCAACCACTCGGGCATCAAGGCGCGCGTGCTCGACGACGCCGGGCAGATCCGGCGGTTCGTGAACGTCTACGTCGGCAACGACGACGTGCGCTTCCTCGAGGGGCTCGGCAGCGAGACGCCCGCGGGGACCCAGATCAGCATCATCCCGGCGGTCGCCGGCGGCTGCTAGCCGCTGACCTGCGCGCCGCCTACGGTGGCACCGTGACCCGACCCGTCGTGCTGCTCACCACCTGTGCCGCCCTGCCCGAGGGGGAGGAGTGGGCCGGCACCCACCACCTGCCCGAGGCGTTCGTCGCCCGCGGGGTCGACGCCCGCTGGGTGGTCTGGGACGACCCGGCCGTGGACTGGTCCCAGGGGTTGGTCTGCGTCCGCTCCACCTGGGACTACGAGACGAGGCTGGAGCAGTTCCTCGCGTGGTCGCGAGCGGTGCCGTGGCTGCTCAACTCAGCGGTGGTCTTCGAGTGGAACACCGACAAGCGCTACCTCGTGCAGCTGGCTGCGGCCGGGGTCTCCGTGGTGCCCACGATCGACGTCGAGGGGGAGGAGGACCTCCCGGCGGCGATCGCCGAGCTCGGCCCCGCCGTCGTCAAGCCCCGGGTCGGAGCGGGTGGCCGGGGGGTGGTGGTCTTCGACGGCTGGGATGGCGGCCCGGCGGGTCTCGACGAGTCGGGTCTGGGCCCGGGACCCTGGGTGGTGCAGCCCCTGGTGGAGTCGGTGCGCAGCGAGGGGGAGACCTCGGTCTTCGTGCTCGGCGGCCAGGTGGTCTCGCAGGCGCGCAAGCTGCCGGCCGCGGGGGAGATCCGGGTCCACGAGCAGTACGGCGGTACGACGGTGGCCGTGCCGGTCACCGAGGAGGCCGCCGAGCTGGCCCGGAGCTGCGTCGCGACCGCCGAGGAGCTGCTCGGTGAGCCTCTCGACTACGCCCGGGTGGACCAGATGCGCCTGGCCGACGGAACCCTGGCCGTGAGCGAGCTGGAGGCCACCGAACCAGGCCTGTATCTGGAGGTGCTCCCGGACAACGCGGCGGCCTTCGCCGAACTGGTGCAGGACAGGCTGGACCGCCAGGCGGACTCGCTCGGCAACTGAGGGGGAGGGTGCGTTTGCACTCGTTGGGGTCGAGTGCTAAAAATGCAGTTGGCACTCTCCCTGTGAGAGTGACAAAGCAGCACCGATCCATGGCCGCCGAGTCGGGGTCCGAAGGCGCTGGCGGGAAGGGTCCGCCGGGACAGCCCGGGCCGTCCGTCGCGGGCGACGACGCGGCCACCATTCTCTTAAGCGTGAGGAACACCTGAGAGCCATGCCGAAGCTGATTGCTTTCAACGAGGAGGCCCGCCGCGGGCTCGAGCGAGGGATGAACACCCTCGCCGACGCGGTCAAGGTCACGCTCGGTCCCAAGGGCCGCAACGTCGTCCTTGAGAAGAAGTGGGGCGCCCCCACCATCACCAACGATGGTGTGAGCATCGCCAAGGAGATCGAGCTGGAGGACCCGTTCGAGAAGATCGGGGCCGAGCTCGTCAAGGAAGTTGCCAAGAAGACCGACGACATCGCCGGTGACGGCACCACGACCGCCACCGTGCTCGCCCAGGCGATGGTCCGCGAGGGCCTGCGCAACGTGGCCGCCGGTGCCAACCCGATGGAGCTCAAGCGGGGCATCGAGAAGGCTGTCGCCGCCGTGTCAGAGCGCCTGCTCGGGATGGCCAAGGACGTCGAGACCAAGGAGCAGATCGCGGCGACCGCCTCGATCTCCGCCGCCGACACCACCGTCGGTGACGCCATCGCCGAGGCGATGGACAAGGTCGGCAAGGAAGGCGTCATCACCGTCGAGGAGTCGAACACCTTCGGGCTCGACCTCGAGCTGACCGAGGGGATGCGCTTCGACAAGGGCTACATCTCGGCGTACTTCGTCTCCGACCCGGAGCGCATGGAGACCGTCCTCGATGACGCCTACGTGCTGCTGGCCAACCAGAAGATCTCCACCGTCAAGGACCTGCTGCCGCTGCTGGAGAAGGTCATGCAGTCCGGCAAGCCGCTGCTGATCATCGCCGAGGACGTCGACGGCGAGGCGCTGTCGACCCTGGTGGTCAACAAGATCCGTGGCACGTTCAAGTCCGTGGCCGTCAAGGCACCGGGCTTCGGCGACCGCCGCAAGGCCATGCTGCAGGACATCGCGATCCTGACCGGTGGACAGGTCATCTCCGAGGAAGTCGGCCTGAAGCTGGAGTCGACCGGTGTCGAGCTGCTGGGCCAGGCCCGCAAGGTCGTCATCACCAAGGACGAGACCACGATCGTCGAGGGTGCAGGTGACGCCGACCAGATCGCCGGTCGCGTCAACCAGATCCGCGCCGAGATCGAGAAGAGCGACTCCGACTACGACCGCGAGAAGCTGCAGGAGCGCCTGGCCAAGCTGGCCGGCGGTGTTGCCGTGATCAAGGTCGGCGCGGCCACCGAGGTCGAGCTGAAGGAGCGCAAGCACCGCATCGAGGACGCCGTTCGCAACGCGAAGGCGGCCGTCGAGGAGGGCATCGTCGCCGGAGGCGGCGTCGCCCTGGTGCAGGCCGGTGTCGACGTCTTCGAGAAGCTGGACCTCACCGGCGACGAGGCCACGGGCGCCAACATCGTCCGGGTCGCGCTGGCGGCTCCGCTCAAGCAGATCGCGATCAACGCCGGTCTCGAGGGTGGCGTCGTGGCCGAGAAGGTCGCTGGGCTCCCGGTGGGTCACGGCCTGAACGCCGCGACCGGCGAGTACGTCGACATGCTGGCCGCGGGCATTCCCGACCCGGCCAAGGTGACTCGCTCGGCACTGCAGAACGCCGCGTCGATCGCCGCGCTGTTCCTCACCACCGAGGCCGTCATCGCCGACAAGCCGGAGAAGGCTGCCCCCATGGGCGGCGACCCCTCCGGTGGCATGGGCGGCATGGACTTCTGAGTCCACGCGCTACGACAAGGGTCCCCGCTCCGGCGGGGACCCTTGTTCGCTTCTCCACCCGATCGGGGCGAGCCACACCGGCTGGCTCACCACCCGCAGTGCCCACCCACAGAGGAGACCAATGCCCCGCGAGATGAGCGTCAGCGACAGCGTCATCATCGACCTGGATGCCCACACGATCTACGCGCTCGTGGCGGACCCCACCCAGATGCAGCGCTGGAGCCCGGAGAACACCGGAGCCAGCACGGCGGTGGCCTCCGGCCCGCTCGAGCTGGGCGCGGTCTTCGACGGGTCCAACAAGCGTGGTCGCACGAGGTGGACCACCGAGTGTGTCGTGACCGCGGCCGACCCGGGCCGCCGGTTCGCCTTCGACGTGTGCAAGATCGGAGCGAGGACGCCGTTCCTGCCCGGCCGGATCGCGTCGTGGGAGTACTCCTTCGCGCCCGTCCACGGTGGCACCGAGGTCACCGAGACCTGGACCGACCTCCGTCGCAGCTGGCCCGACTGGGCGGCGGCGATCTTCGACAAGGCGGTCACCGGCGGCCGGCTGTTCTCCGAGTTCCAGCGCCGCAACATCGCCCGCACACTCGGTGCGCTGAAGGCAGACCTGGAGGGTGAGGGCGCCGCCACGCCGTGACCGCCGGCGGGTCAGCCGGATGATGGTCTCGATCCGTGCGTAACGTCGGGCCCGAGGCGACCATTACGGGGTGTGATGCAGCAACAGGGGCCTCGGGCCGATGACTTCTCCAGATGCTGGCGGCGCGACGCGCCCCGGGTGGCGGCGTACGCCGGCCGGCATGCTCCACGTTCTCGGGTCGAGGACATCGTCGCCGAGACCTTCGCGGTCGCCTGGCGCCGCTGGGACGACGTACCGGACCCGCCCCTGCCGTGGTTGATCGGCACGGCCCGCAACCTGCTCTCGCAGGACCGTCGGTCCCTGGCGCGTGGTCAACGGCTCGCCGACCGGCTGGCCCTGCTGGCTGGGACGGCCCGGATCGCCGAGGACGTCGCGGAGTCGGCGTTCGCTCGTGAGCGTGCGCTGCAGGCCCTGGCGTCCCTGACCGAGGACCAGCGTGAGGCGCTGCTTCTCGTGGCGTGGGACGGCTTGTCGATCAGCGAGGCCGCCGAGGTCCTCGAGCTTCGACCAGGTGCCTTCCGCGCCCGGCTGCACCGCGGGCGCGCCGCGCTGGAGGCGGCCGACGCACACCGATCCCGCCCCGCCCGCGACCGGGTGACCGGCCCCGGTCCTGTGCTGGCACGTCTGACCCTGGAGGAGAACCGATGAGTGAGCACGGCGACTGGCACGACGACTGGCGCAACAACTGGGACCGCACCACCGAGGACGCCCTGCGCTCCGGCGACCTGGCGACGCTGCGGCCCGAGCCGATGGTGCTCGGCGATGAGTGGATGGACCGCAGCCTCGCCGCCATCCTGGAGAGCGGCGCACCGCCCGCGCGGCGGAAGTGGAAGCGGCTGGCCGCTGGCGCGACCGTGGTGGTGCTCGCCACTGGCGGCGTGGCTGCCGCGACGGGCACGGCCCCCGACTTCGTGCGCCAGGCGATGGGGCGGCCCGCAGGTCACGACGCCACGCCGTTCCGTCCGGCTGTGACGCTCTACGCCGACGTCCGGGTGCCCGGGGGCGGCCGCTTCGCCGCATGGCGAGGCGAGGGACAGGGCTACGAGTGCCGGGCGGTGGCCCACAACTGGAACGGCCGGGAGCAGTCCTCGGGGCACGGCAGCTCCTGCGGGCGGGTCCCTCCGGCGAGCGACCCCGACCGGGAGGAGCAGCGTTTCGACTACTCCTTCTCCTCGAACGCCCGGCAGACGATCTTCTACCCCGTGGTCTACGGCATCCCGGCCGAGCCGGCGGCCACCCAGGTGCGGGTCCGCGGGGAACTGTGGGGCGGGGAGGACTTCCAGCGGCTGGTGCCGCTCGACCCGGTCTCCCACGGCTTCGGGGTGGTGGTGCCGGGGGAGCGCAGCATTGCCTCGCTGCGGCGGGAGTGGGACACCCCCCCGGGACAGCCGAGCTATTGGGACAGTCGGCTGCGCAGCGTCGTGCTCGAAGTGCTCGACGCCCAGGGCGAGGTGCTTCGCACGGTCCCGCTGCTCCACACCAGGCAGCGAGGGCTCGACCCCACGCTCACGTCGTACGACGACCTGGGTCGGTGACTGCTCGGGGTCTCACCCCGGCTCCCAGGGGCACCCCACGGCTCAGAAGACGTTGCGTGGCCGGAACTGCACGCTGATGCGGGGTCCCACCGGTCGCGTGGTCTTCGGCACGGCGTGCTCCCAGGTGCGCTGGCAGGAGCCGCCCATCACGATCAGGTCGCCGTGGCCGAGGGCGAAGCCGTGCTCGGTGTGGCCGCCGACCGGCCGGAGCAGGAGCTTGCGCGGCGAGCCGAACGAGACGATCGCGACCATCGTGTCCTGCGATCGACCGCGGCCGATGTTGTCGCCGTGCCAGGCCACCGAGTCGTGGCCGTCGCGGTAGTAGCAGCAGCCGGCCGTCACGAACGGCTCCCCCAGCTCCGGCAGGTAGTGGGCGCTGAGGGCGTCGCGGGCGCCGGCGAGCCCGGGATGGGGGAGCGCCTCGCCCACGCCGTAGGTGTGCACGAGCCGGGGCACGTCCACGACGGCGTCGTACATCTGGCGTCGCTCGGCGCGCCAGGGCACCGCGTCGACGAGCTGGGCGAAGACCTCGTCGGCGCCGACGAACCAGGCCGGCAGCACGTCGACCCACGCCCCGTTGCCGAGCTGGGTGCGGTGGAGGCCACTCCGGAGCGGTCCGAGACCGGGCGCCGCGGCGTCGAGGAGCGACGGCTGGAAGTCGATGCTCATCCCCGCACCCTAGCAATCGTTCGAACACCTGTGCGAGCGTCTGTACCGCCTACCGCCTCACGAGTGCGGTCCTCCGAGCTTCCGGGACGGTGCAGGATGGGCGGGTGACCACGACGGGACTGCTGCTGGCTGCCGGGGGTGGCACCCGGATGGGCCGGCCCAAGGCGCTGGTCGAGGACTGGCTGGCCGGCTCGGTGGCGGCGCTGGCCGAGTGCGACGACGCGGTGGTCGTCCTCGGGGCCGACGCCGAGGAGGCGCGGAGCCTGCTCCAAGCATTCGACGTCACCGTGCTGGTCAACCGCGACTGGGAGGACGGCATGGGTTCCTCGCTCGTCCTGGGTCTGGCTCATCTGCTGCACGGCGAGGCGGACCGGTGCCTGGTCACGCTGGTGGACCTTCCCGACGTGCGCGCGGAGGTCGTGGGTCGCCTGCTTGCCCTGCCCGAGGAGGCGGGGGTGCTCGCCCGGGCCTGCTACCACGGAACCCCGGGGCACCCCGTGCTGATCGGCCGCGACCACTGGGCCGGGGTGATCGACCTCGCCGACGGGGACCACGGGGCACGCCCCTACCTCGCCACGCACCGGGCCGAGACCGTCGAGTGCGGCGACCTCGCCTCGGGGCGCGACGTCGACAGCCGGCCAACCGGCGACCAACCCGCGGCTGAGTAGCCTGCGGGAATGGAGCTCAAATCTCCCGAGGCGATCGCCGCCGCCCTCGCCGGGACCGGCTATCTCGCGGACGACGACCTGGCCACCGTCGTCTATCTCGCCCACGGCATGCAGCGACCGCTGCTCCTGGAGGGCGAGCCGGGCACGGGCAAGACGGCGCTGGCCGAGGCGATGGCCGAGATCGCGGGGGTGCCGCTGATCCGGTTGCAGTGCTACGAGGGGATCGACGCGAGCCAGGCGCTCTACGACTGGGACTTCCCGCGGCAGATCCTGCACCTGCGCACCCTCGAGGCCGCGACGAAGGCGGGCGAGCTGGACTCCAACGAGGCGGAGAAGTCGCTGTTCGACGAGCGGTTCCTGCTGGCCCGTCCCGTGCTGCGCGCGCTGCGCGAGTCCCCGGCCGTGCTGCTGGTCGACGAGGTGGACCGCGCGGACGACGAGTTCGAGGCCTTCCTGCTCGAGGTGCTCTCGGGCTGGTCGGTGAGCATCCCGGAGCTCGGGACGGTTGCGGCCGCAACCCCGCCGACGGTCATCTTGACCTCCAACCGGACCCGCGAGCTGCATGACGCCCTGAAGCGGCGCTGCCTCTACCACTGGATCGACCACCCGGGGCTGGCCCGCGAGGTGGCGATCGTGCGCAGCCGGCTCCCCGAGGTCAGCCAACGCCTGGCCGAGCAGGTCGCGGGTCTGGTGCAGCGGCTGCGCACCGAGCACCTGCTCAAGCCTCCGGGCGTGGCCGAGACCCTGGACTGGGCTCGCGCTCTGCACCGGCTGGGTGTCGAGCAGCTCGACCTCGAGTCGGCCGCACGCACGCTCGGCGCCGTCGTGAAGTACCGCGAGGACACCGACCGGGTGAAGCAGGCGCTCGACAGGATGATGCAGGGATGACCACCGACCGGCTCGAGCGGGAGGCGGACGAGATCCTGCTGGGCTTCACCCGCGCCCTGCGCTCGGCGGGCCTCGGGGTGACCCACGACCGGGCGATGAGCTTCCTCCAGGCGGCGGCGCTGGTGGGAGCCGGCGACGCGCGGGCCACCTTCCGCGCCGGCCGGGCGACCCTGTGCGCGGGCCCGGACGACCTGGTCCGCTTCGACCAGGTCTTCGAGGCGTGGTTCAGCGCGCGAGAGCCGTTGCCCCGATCGATTCCGCGCCAGCAGGCGCGCGAGGTCAGTACGGCGTTGCCGCTGGGCGACTTCGACGAGATCGCCGGCGGCGAGCCGCACGACGTCATCCGGGCCTCGGCGAGCGACGCCGAGGTGCTCGGCCACCGCGACGTGGCCGGTCTCAAGCCGGAGGAGAAGGCCCTGGTCGACGCCATGATCCGATCCCTGCGTCCGCGGCTGCCCCGTCGCCGGGCCAGCCGGCGTACGCCGTGGCGCCGGGGCGAGATCGACCTGCACCGCACGTTGCGGACCACGCTGCGCCAGATGGGCGAACCGGGACGGGTCGAGCACCGGCGCCGGGGCAGCACGAACCGCCGTGTCGTGCTGCTCGTGGACGTCTCCGCCTCGATGCGGCCCTACGCCGACGCCCTGCTCCGGCTCTGTCACCTGCTGAGCGGCGAGGCGACCCACGGGGGCGGCCGGCGCACGGAGGTGTTCACCCTGGGCACCCGGCTGACCCGGATCACGGTGCCGCTCCGGACGACCGATCCGGAGCGTGCCCTCGTGCTCGCGGGTGAGCAGGTGCCGGACTGGTCCGGTGGCACGCGTCTGGGCGAGACCCTGAAGGTGTTCTTGGACCGCTGGGGCGCCCGCGGGATGGCGCGGGGCGCCGTCGTAGTGGTGTTCAGCGACGGTTGGGAGCGCGGAGACGCCGCCGAGCTGGGGGAGCAGATGCAGCGACTGCGCCGGCTCGCCCACCGGGTGGTGTGGGTCAACCCGCATCGCGGCAAGGACGGCTACGAGCCGGTGCAGCGTGGTATCGCGGTCGCACTGCCGCACTGTGACGACTTCGTCGCCGGGCACTCGCTGCGGGCCTTCGCCGAGGTGCTGGAGGTGGTGGGACGTGCGTGAGGTCCTCGACGACCTGATCCGCTGGTGGGAGGCGGGGGAGACCATCGGCGTGGGCACGGTCGTGGCCACCTTCCAGTCCGCTCCGCGGCCTCCGGGTGCCTCGATGCTGGTGGGCCCGGACGGGGAGGCCGTCGGCTCCGTCTCCGGTGGCTGTGTCGAGGGCGCCGTCTACGAGCTCAGCCAGTCGGTGGTCGAGTCGGGCACCCCGGTGCTCGAGCGGTACGGCGTCTCCGACGATGACGCCTTCGCCGTCGGGCTGACCTGTGGGGGAATGCTGGACGTCTACGTCGAGAAGGTGAACCGGCAGACCTTCCCCGAGCTGGGTGCAGTAGCCGAGGACATCGTGGCCGGTCGGCCGGTGGCGCTGGCCACCGTGATCGAGCACCCCGATCCCACCCGCCTGGGGCGGCGGGTCGTCGTACGCCCCGAGGGGTCGTCGGGCTCGGTGGGCAGCGACCGCGCCGACGCGGCGGTCACCGACGACGCCCTGGGCCTGCTGGCCTCGGGCCACAACGCGACCCTGACCTACGGACCGGACGGCGAGCGGCGCGGCGAGGGGATGCGGGTCTTCGTGTGGGCCTTCGCCCCGGCTCCCCGGATGCTGGTCTTCGGTGCCATCGACTTCGCCGCCGCCGTCGCTCGTGTGGGGGCCTTCCTCGGCTACCACGTCACGGTGTGTGACGCCCGGCCGGTGTTCGCGACGAACACCCGGTTCCCGGAGGCCGACGAGGTGGTGGTCGGCTGGCCGCACAAGTTCCTCAAGGCGGAGAGCGAGGCCGGACGGATCGACCGGCGCACGGTGATCTGCGTGCTGACCCACGACCCCAAGTTCGACGTACCCGTCCTCGAGCTCGCGCTGCGGCTCCCGGAGGTGGCCTTCGTGGGAGCGATGGGATCGCGACGCACCCATGACGACCGGCTGGAGCGGCTGCGCGAGGCGGGCCTCACCGAGGCGGAGCTCGCCGGCCTGTCCAGCCCGATCGGGCTGGACCTGGGAGCGCGTACGCCGGAGGAGACCGCGATCAGCATCGCCGCGGAGATCGTCGCCGGCCGCTGGGGTGGCACCGGCGACCGGCTCTCGGCCACTGGCGGCCGGATCCACGCCCATCTGCCGATCGACGGTGCCCCGACCGACTAGGGGCCCTCGGCCAGGGTGGTCGCCATCACCGCCCGGTCCTCGTCGTCCGCGACCGGCACCGCGGTCGCCAGCGCCCACGCGGCGGCGGCCTCGGAGTCGTGTCCCAGCGCCTTCAGCGCCCGCGCCGTCGCCTCGTGCGCCGAGGCGAGGTCGAAGTCCACGAGCCCGTGCTCGGTGCACACCGCCAGGCACTCCTGGGCATAACGCAAGGAGAGTGCGGGCTGTCCGACCAGGAGCTGGACCTTGGCCAGCAGCCAGGCGCCCCTCGACACGTTGGCCGGGCCACCTCCCCGCGCGCGGGCCCAGTGGTAGCGCGAGGCATAGGCGCGCTGCAGCATCTCCTCCTCCTCAGCCGCCGTCCGGTGCTCGCGACCGATCAGCTCCCAGGTCGAGTTGTTGGCCTCCACGGCCTGCATCCGGTGCCACTCGCCGGCAGGATCACCAGCCGCCGTGGGCTCCCGGGTCGCCTCGGGCAGCGGCGAGCCGGTCTCGAGCAGCGACTTCAGGCTGTCGAGGATCCACACCCAGCCGTGCTCGACACGGGCCCAGGTCTTCGGGCTCTGGGCGAGGTCGGCGTGCACCAGCCGGAGCAGGGTCAGTCCGTCGCCCGCTTCCTCCAGCTGCCACTCCACCTCGCTGACCGGCTCGGCAGCCAGTTCGGCGTCGTACAACGGGTGCCAGGTGAGCACCAGCCGGCGCGGTGGGTCGAGCACCTGCACGGTGCCCTCGATGGCGGGAGAGCCGTCTGCCCGCGAGGTCGAGTAGGGCTCGCCCTGGACGAGTGCCCGGTCGAACGCCGTGCCGTGGAAGTACAGACGGGTGAACGCGGGGTCGATCAGCGCCTCCCAGACCTGGTTGATGCTGGCGCGGAGATAGATCTCGTACTGGTGGTGCGCGGTGGCCATGGTCGGTCCTCTCAGCGGTCGGCGTCGAGGCCGGCACGCAGTCCGACCATGGCGCGGGTGAACGGGGCGGCGTACTTGCTGATCCAACGGTCGGCGACCAGGCCGATGGGCACCGGATTGAGGAAGTGCTCCTTGGTCCGTCCCGCACGCCGGCTGGTGACGAGGTGGGCCTCCTCGAGGAGTCCGAGGTGCTTGCTGACGCCGAAGCGACTCATGCCGGGGACCCGCTCGGACAGCTCGCTGACCGTCTGCCCGTCCCGGGTGAACAGGGCGTCGAGCAGCAGGCGGCGGGTGGGGTCGGCCAGGGCGCGGAAGACGGCGTCCATCTCGTCAGGCATGTCTCGATAATAGGTGACCATTTGGTCACATGTCTAGCCCCTCGGTCTAGCCGGGCCCTGTTGCGGTTCGGGGGTGCGGGCTACGGTGACCGAACCCCACTCCTGGAGCGTCATGGACACCTCGCGCGCGGCCCTGCAGAACCGTCGGCTGGACGCCGTCCGCGCTTGGACGAACTTCATCGAGCACGGCGACCGGGTCGAGGGTCTCGTCCGGCCCGAGATCCTGCGCTCCTGGGAGCGGTCCGCTCCGGTGGTCGGCGTCGACCTGGCCGAGGCACCGCTCGACGACGAGTCCGACACCGCCTCGTTCTGGAACGGCTCGCCGCTGCAGGTCGCGGTGGAGCGGATCGAGTCCGAGCTGCGGCGCACGGCCGAGGACGGTGACCTCGTCGTGGCGGTCACCGACGCCGAGACCCGGATCCTCTGGACGTACGGCGGCCGGGTGATGCGACGCAAGGCCGAGTCGGTCAACTTCGTGGCCGGCGGCCGCTGGGACGACACGAGCGTGGGCACCAACGCCCTCGACCTCGCGGCCCGCAACGACGCTCCCTCGATGGTCTTCAGCGCCGAGCACTACGCCGCCATCGTGCACAACTGGGTGTGCTGGGCGGCGCCGGTGCACGACCCGGTCAGCGGCGAGCAGCTCGGTGTCATCGACCTGTCGACCACTTGGGACCGCACCCACCCGATCGGGCTCGCCACCGCCCGGGTGATGGCGCGCCTGATCGAGACCGCGATCCCCGCCTCGACCCAGCACCCCGGCCTGCCCGGGCGGCAGCGATCCGTCCAGGCGCCCGGGCTTGACCTGACGCTGCTCGGGGCGGCGGACGCGAGGCTGGACGGGAGAAGGCTGCTGCTCAACCGGCGGCAGACCGAGATCCTCGCCCTGCTGGCGCTGAACCCCGCCGGGCTGTCGCTGGAACAGCTGCACGCCCACCTCTACGGCGACCAGGCCATCACCTTCTCCACCCTGAAGGCGGAGGTGTCCCACCTGCGCAGCGCCCTGGACGGCCAGCTCGCCTCGCGTCCCTACCGGCTCACGATGCCCGTGCAGGTCGACGTCAACGAGGTGCTGGGGCTGCTGCGTCGCGGCCAGGTCCGCGCCGCCGTGGCGGCCTATGGCGGGGACCTGCTTCCCGGGACCGACTCACCGGCCCTCGTCGAGCTGGCCGACTACGTCGCCGTCGCGGTGCGGGAGGCCCTCCTCGCCGACCCGCAGCCGCAGGCCGTCGCCCGCTACAGCGAGCTGGCGCCGTACGACACAGAGGTGATCGAGGTCTGCCTCGCCGTCATGGGCGAGAGGCCCCACCCGACCAAGGCCATCCTCAAGGGTCGCCTGTCCGCCGCTCGCCGCTGACCCGCTGCACGAACCCGCTGGGCGCAGCACAACGCCCACGGCCGGGGGGCCGTGGGCGTTGCGGTCGTGTGGACCGATGGTCAGGTCCGGTCAGTCGACCCGTCAGTCGACTCGGTCAGTTGGCCGAGGCGGTGTTGACGGTGATCTTCGCGATCCCGACGAGCAGGTCGCCCGTCACGGCGTCGGTCTTGAAGGTCTGGTTCAGCAGGTCGGCGGCCACCGGGGAGATGAACACCTTGGTGCCCTCGAGCACCGCGTTCGAGCCCTCGGTCGACAGCGGCTTCAACGTGGTGCCGTTCAGGGTGAACAGGTAGGCGTTGGGGGCCGCGAGCTTGCCGTTGACCGACACGTCGCCGTACACGCGGGACACGCCGGGGTCGACGTTGAAGTTGGTCAGCTCGACCTTGATGTCACCAGCGGTCAGCGACAGGCCTGAACCCTCGTGCTGGACCTGGCCGATGACGTAGGGGGACACGGTGCCCGGCTTGAAGACGGTGACGTTGCCGCCGGTGATCGGGAAGATCAGGGCGCCTTCCTCGAGCTTGGCGGTCCCGACGGTGCCGGGGGTCAGCTTGAGCGAGCCGAGCGCGTCGACGAAGCCCTGGTCCAGCGTGATCTTGGTGTTCTCGCCCTGGAGGGCGTCGATGGCGGCGACCGGCTTGGGCGCCGAGGCCTTCGTCGTCGAGGACGACGAGGAGCTGTCGTTGCTGGTGCCACAGGCAGCCAGGGAGAGACTCGCGGCGACCAGTGCAACAGCGGCGATGGCCTTGCGGGGGCGGGTGGAGAGCATGGTGCTCATGTAGATCAAATCCTTTGGCGTTGGGTGCGTTCGTGGTTTCAGGGGGTAGTTCGTGCCGACCGCGCCTGCGGATTGGGGTGCGGCCGGAAAAGATCCGCTGCACGCCAACCTTTGGCCAACCTCAGCCGCCTAACGTGAGGGGCGTCACACCAATCGGCACGCTAGGAGTGCGCACATGGCCAGGATCGAACTCACCGTGGACGGGGCAACGGTCTCCGACGACGTAGAGCCCCGGATGCTGCTCGTCCAGTACCTGCGCGAGAAGCTCGGCAAGACCGGGACCGTGATCGGCTGCGACACCAGCAACTGCGGTGCCTGCACGGTGCATCTGGACGGCAAGAGCGTGAAGTCGTGCAACGTCCTCGCGGTGCAGGCCAACGGGCACGAGGTGACCACGATCGAGGGGCTGGCCCAGGACGGCGAGCTGAACAAGGTGCAAGCGGCGTTCCACGAGTGCCACGCCCTGCAGTGCGGGTTCTGTACGCCGGGAATGATCATGCAGTCCATCGACCTGCTCAACGACAACCCGAACCCCACTGAGCAGGAGATCCGGGTCGGGCTCGAGGGCAACCTGTGCCGCTGCACTGGCTACCACAACATCGTCAAGGCCGTGCAGACGGCCGCTGGAGGTGCGAAGTGACCGCCACCGAGGCCGAGGCCCCCGCCGCAGCCGCCGAGATCGGCCGGGACCGGCGTCGCAAGGAGGACCAGCGGCTGATCACCGGTCGGACCCGCTGGACCGACAACATCACCCTGCCCGGGATGCTCCACCTTGCGATGGTGCGCAGCCCGTTCGCCCACGCCAGGATCACCGCGGTCAACCTGGACGCCGCCAAGGCCGCGCCCAACGTCGTCACGGTCATCTGCGGCCAGGACGTGGCCGAGGAGCAGGGCTCCCTGCCCAACGCGTGGCCGATCACGCCCGACCAGGTCACGCCGCCGCACCCCCCGGTCGCGGTGGACCGGGTCACCTTCGCCGGCGAGATCGTCGCCGTGGTCGTGGCGCGCTCAGCCGCGGAGGCACGTGATGCGGCCGAGCTGGTCGACATCGACTACGAGGAGCTGCCCGCCGCTCTGGACCTCAAGGAGGCCGCGGCCGACACGGTGCTGGCCCACCCCGACCTCGGGACGAACAAGTCGGCGCTGTGGGTCTTCGACTCCGCGCAGGCCGGCACGGGCGGCGATGTCGACGAGGCCATCGAGAAGGCCCGCGGCGACGGCATCGTGATCGAGCGCGAGTTCCGCCAGCAACGCCTCATCCCCGCCTTCATGGAGCCGCGCTCGACGGTCGTCGACCCGACGGGGGAGCAGATCACCATGTGGTCCTCCACCCAGATCCCGCACATCCTGCGCTTCTTCCTGGCCGCGGTGCTCGGCATCTCGGAGTCGAAGGTCCGGGTGATCGCGCCGGACGTCGGTGGCGGGTTCGGCGGCAAGCTCCAGACCACGCCGGAGGAGTTCATCACCATGGTCCTGGCGCGGCGACTCGGCAAGCCGCTGAAGTACACCGAGACGCGGTCCGAGTCGCTGATGGCGGCCCACCACGGCCGCGACCAGTGGCAGACGCTGACGCTCGCGGCCGAGAAGGACGGCACCGTGACCGGGCTGAAGGTCGAGCTGCTCGCCGACCTGGGGTCCTACGTGAGCGTCGTCGGCGGTGGGGTGCCGGTGCTCGGTGCCTTCATGTACAACGCCATCTACAAGTTCCCGTCGTACCAGTTCAACTGCCAGACGGTGCTGACCAACAAGACCTGGACAGACGCCTACCGCGGTGCCGGCCGCCCCGAGGCGACGTTCGCCATCGAACGGCTGATGGACGAGCTCGCCAACGAGCTGGGCGTCGACCCGCTGGAGCTTCGCGAGAAGAACTGGATCAAGCACGAGGAGTTCCCGTTCACCACCGTGGCCGGCCTGGAGTACGACTCCGGCAACTACGAGGCGGCCACCGCGATGGCCAAGGCCAGCTTCGGCTACGACGAGCTGCGGGCCGAGCAGGCCGCGCGGCGCGAGAGCAAGGACCTCGTCCAGCTCGGGATCGGGGTCTCGACCTTCACCGAGATGTGTGGCCTCGCCCCCAGCCGGGTGCTCGGCAGCCTGGACTACGGCGCCGGTGGGTGGGAGCACGCGAGCGTGCGGATGCTGCCGACCGGCAAGGTCGAGGTGCTCACCGGCACGAGCGCGCACGGCCAGGGCCACGAGACCGCGTTCAGCCAGATCGTCTCCGATCGGCTCGGGATCCCGTTCGAGGACATCGAGGTGCTGCACGGTGACACCCAGGTCTCGCACAAGGGCCTCGACACCTACGGCTCCCGGTCGCTCGTGGTCGGTGGCGAGGCGATCGTGCGTGCGGCCGACAAGGTGATCGAGAAGGCCAAGCCGATCGCGGCCCACCTTCTCGAGGCCGACGTCGCGGACATCGAGTTCTCCGGCGGTCGGCTGAGCGTTCGGGGCACCGACCAGGGCCTGGCGCTCACCGAGATCGCACTGGCCGCGTTCGCCGCCCACAACCTGCCGGACGGGGTGGAGGCGTCGCTCGACTCCGACGCGACCTTCGACCCGGTGAACTTCAACTACCCGCACGGCACGCACCTGTGTGCCGTCGAGGTGGACACCGAGACCGGTCGGGTCACCATGCGCAAGTACACCTGCGTGGACGACATCGGGAACGTGATCAACCCGCTGATCGTGGCTGGACAGGTGCACGGCGGATTGGTGCAAGGCATCGCCCAGGCGCTCTGGGAGGAGGCCGTGCACGACGACGCCGGCACCCTGGTCTCGGCCTCGTTCGTCGACTACCTGGTGCCGACCGCGGCGGACACGATCAGCTTCGACGTGGACCACAACACCACCCCGTCGCTGACCAACACGCTCGGCACCAAGGGCGTCGGCGAGGCAGGCACGATCGCCTCGACCCCGGCCGTCGTCAACGCCGTGATCGACGCCGTGCGCCAGTTCGGCGTCGACGACATCCGGATGCCGTGCACCCCCGAACGCGTCTGGAAGGCGATCCACGCCAAGGACGCCGGCGGTGCCGATCCGACGGCAGGGGCTGCCGCTCCGCACTTCGACGAGTCCACCGGGATGGAAGGTCAGACCGACCGCACCGAAGGAGCAGGCCAGTGATCCCCGCGAAGTTCGACTACCTTGCACCCACCTCGCTCGAGGAGGCGCTCTCGGCGCTGATCGAGCACGGTGACGACGCCAAGGTGCTGGCCGGCGGTCAGTCGCTGCTCCCGGTCCTGCGGATGCGCCTCAACGCACCCGAGATGATCATCGATCTGGGCGGCATCGACTCCCTGCGGGAGATCCGCGACGAGGGTGACAGCGTCGTGATCGGGGCGATGGCGCCGTACCACGAGATCCTGGCCAACGCCTCGGTGCGGACCAGCCTCGGCCTGCTGCACAAGGCGATCACCGAGGTCGCCGACCCGCAGATCCGGCACCGCGGGACCCTGGGCGGCGCGCTGGTGCACGCCGACCCGGCCGGCGACTGTGGGGCGCCTGTGCTGGCGCTGGACGCCGAGCTCGTGATCACCGGCGCCGGAGGCGAGCGGACCGTCGCGGCGGCGGACTTCTTCGAGGACCTCTTCCAGACCGCCGTCGGAGAGGACGAGCTGCTCACCGCCATCCGGCTGAAGAAGTACGACGGGTGGGGATCGCACTACGAGAAGTTCGTCCGCGTCGCCCACCAGTGGCCGATCGTGGCCGTTGCCGCGGCCGTCCGGATCGACGGGGGCACGATCGGCGAGGCCCGGATCGGGCTGGTCAACATGGGCAACACCCCGCTGCGCGCGACCGCGACCGAGCAGGCGCTCGTCGGTGTCGAGGCCAGCGAGGACGGCGTACGCGAGGCCTGCGCGCTGGCGGCCGAGGGCACCAACCCGCCCTCGGACCTCAACGGGGACGCCGACTACCGGCGGCACCTCGCCACGGTGCTGACCCGCCGAGCCGTCGTGGCCGCAGCGGGCGGGTGAGCATGGACCTGCGCCACGAGTTCACCGTCCCGGCGAGCCTGGAGGAGACCTGGGAGGCGTTCAACGACATCGAGTCCGTCGCGGTCTGCTTCCCGGGAGCCACCGTGAGCTCGGTCGAGGGCGACACCTTCCAGGGATCCTGCAAGGTCAAGCTCGGGCCGATCGCGTTGGTCTACAACGGCTCGGGGACGTTCGTGGAGAAGGACGAGTCCACCCACCGGATGGTGATCGAGGCCAAGGGCAAGGACAAGCGCGGCAACGGCACCGCGGGGGCGCACGTGACCGCGACGATGACCGACGCGGGCGGTTCGACGCGGGTGGAGGTCATCACCGACCTGGCGATCACCGGCAAGCCGGCCCAGTTCGGCCGGGGGGTGATGCAGGACGTGAGCGACAAGCTGTTGGGGCAGTTCACGGCGTGCCTGGAGAAGAAGGTCGGGGACGCCAGCGCAGCCACGGCGGCGGCTTCGGCGGCGGAGGCAGCGACCGAGCCGGCCGCGTCACCCGAGGGCGCCGAGTCGGTCGCCGCGTCGCCGAACGGCAGCTCCCCGATCCCGCCCCGGCCGACCATGGTGCCGCCGCACCCACGGGAGGCCGACGACGGCGGCGATGCCCTCGACCTCGGCGCCACGGTCCTGCCGGTGCTCGCCCGCGCCTACTGGAAACAGGCCCTCGGCGTCCTCGTCGTACTCCTGATCCTGCGCCGGTGGTGGTCCCGCCCCTGATTCGGCGCGTGCGGTCTTGCGCCTAATTTCGCGACCGGTCACTGCGCGCACGCCGTACGACGCCGAGCGGTCACTCCGCGCACGAACAGTGACCACTCGGCGCCGAGAAACGTGCGGCGATTGACCGCTCGGCCCCGAAAAGCGTGCGGCGATTGACCGGTCGCGAAACCAAACCGGGGACTGGTCGGGGGTGACCCCGAGTGCGCGATGACCGGCGGACTGGCACGGTGGAGGGTGACGGGGTGGAGGGTGGCGGGGGCGCAGGGGTGACGAGGGTGACGAGGGTGGACGCATGACGACGGTGGAGAGCCCGGAGGTGGGGAGCCGGGCGGTGGCCGCGCGCGTGATCGACCTGACCAAGGTCTACGGCTCCGGCGACGCCGAGGTGCGGGCGCTCGACGGGGTCACGCTGGAGATCGCCGCGGGCGAGTTCACCGCCGTGATGGGCCCCTCCGGGTCGGGCAAGTCGACGCTGATGCACTGCTGCGCGGCGTTGGACGCACCCACGTCGGGCCAGGTATTCATCGGCGACACCGAGATCGGCGGGCTCCCGGACAAGAAGCTCACCTTGCTCCGGCGGGAGCGGATCGGCTTCGTGTTCCAGTCCTTCAACCTGATCCCCACGCTCACGGCGCAGGAGAACATCCTGCTGCCGCTCTCGATCGCCCGCCGCAAGCCCGACCCGGAGTGGTACGACGAGGTCATCGACACCGTGCGACTCCGCGACCGGCTCGACCACCGGCCCAACCAGCTCTCCGGCGGGCAGCAGCAGCGGGTGGCGATGGCGCGCGCCCTGGCCAGCCGGCCGGAGATCGTCTTCGCCGACGAGCCCACCGGAAACCTGGACTCCCGTTCGGGAGCAGAGCTGCTGGCCCTGTTGCGGTCCAGCGTCGACGATCACGGGCAGACGATCGTGATGGTCACCCACGATCCGGTCGCCGCGGCGTACACCGACCGCGTCGTCTTCCTCGCCGACGGCAAGATCGTCGACGAGCTCCGGTCGCCGGACCGCGAACGCGTGCTGCGCAAGATGCAGGACCTCGCGATGCCCGACCAGGTGCTGCCGTCGGAGGCGTGAGGTGCTCACCGTCACCTGGCGCAACCTGATCGCCCGCAAGATCCGGTTGCTGCTGTCCGCGTTCGCGATCATTCTCGGCGTCGCATTCGTGGCCGGCTCGATGATCTTCACCGACGCCATGAGCGGCGCCTTCAACAACATCATCGAAGGCGGTGCCGCCGACGCCGAGGTGTCGTTCGCCGGCGCCGGCAACTTCGACTCGGGCGAGGACAACCGCACCTTCCCGGCGAGCCTGGTCGCCGAGCTCGAGCGGCTTCCCGAGGTCGCCTCGGCCGATCCCCAGAACTCGCTGCTCTCCGTCTTCGTCATCGGCAAGTTCGGCAAGGTCATCGGCGGGAACGGCCCCCCCGGGCTGGCCAACAACCCCACCAACGCCGTCTCGCTCACCGGCAAGCCGGTGCTGCGGGTGCTCGAGGGGGCCTACCCCAACGGCCCGAACGAGATCGCCCTCGACGTGGACACGGCCAAGAAGGGCGGCTTCGGGATCGGCGACCAGGTCGAGCTGGCCACCCCCGGCGACCCGCCACTGATGAAGACCCGGCTCACCGGGATCGTGGAGTTCGGCTCGGGCGGGCTGAACGGTGCGACCATGACGATCTTCGACAGCACCTTCATGCAGCAGCGGTTCTTCGGCGGCCGCGACGTCTACTCCACGGTCTCGCTCAACGCCGCCCCGGGCGTGTCCCAACGGGAGCTGGCCGACGCCGCCCAGAAGGTGCTGCCGGCGGGCATGGTGGCGCGCACCGGGGACGAGTACGTCGAGCAGAACAAGGCCAGCCTGGATGAGGTCCTCGGCTTCCTGCAGACCTTCCTGCTGGTCTTCGCCGGCGTGGCGCTGGTCGTGGGCATCTTCTTGATCATCAACACCTTCTCCATCCTGGTCGCCCAGCGCAGCCGTGAGTTCGCGCTGCTCCGGGCGTTGGGAGCCTCACGGCGCCAGATCAACGGCTCGGTGCTGATCGAGTCGCTGGCGGTCGGCGCGGTCGGGTCCAGCGTGGGCCTTGCCGTCGGGTACCTGCTTGCCCTGGGCTTGCGCGCGATCTTCGGCCTGCTCGGTCTGGACCTCTCCCGCGCGGAGTTCCCGGTCACCTGGCAGACCGTGGCCTGGTCCTACGGCGTCGGCATCGTCGTCACCGCGATCGCCTCGATCCTCCCCGCGCTACGGGCCGCCCGAATCCCCCCCATGGCAGCGCTGCGTGATGACGTCGCGCTCCCGGAGTCCTCGATGCGCCGACGGGTGCTGGTGGGGACCGTCCTGGTGGTGCTGGGTGCCGGCACCGCGGCGGCCGGCCTGGCGGGCTCGGGCACGTGGGCGCTCAGCGGGCTCGGTGGCGGCATCCTGCTCGTGCTGGTCGGCGTCTCGCTGATGAGCGCGTTCCTGGGGGCCCCGGTGCTGCGCCTCTTCGACTCGCTGTACCGCCGGATCTTCGGTTCGGTCGGGCGACTGGCCGCCCAGAACGCGCTGCGCAACCCGCGGCGCACTGGAGCGACCGCGAGCGCGTTGATGATCGGGCTGGCGCTGATGGCGATGATGTCCATCTTCGGCACGTCGGCCTCGGCGAGCACCGACGCCGCGATCGGCAAGACACTGACCTCGCAGTTCATCATCTCCAACGTGGTCGGCCAGTCGTTCTCGCCCGCCGTGGCGAAGCAGGTGGGGACGCTCGACGGTGTCGACGGGGTGACCGAGATCCGAAGTGCCTATCTCAGCCTGAAGGGCGGGGGTGGAGTGCGCGCCATCGCCGTCGACCCCGGCGCCTTCGGGGCGGCCTTCGCCCTCCCGGCCAGCGCCGGATCCCTGGCCGATCTCGGTCCGGGGCGGGTGGCGCTCGACAACAACGCCGCCGACGCCGGCGGTTTCACGGTCGGGGACACCCTCACGATGAAGTTCCAGGCCCGCGACATCCCGTTGCGGATCGTCGCGATCTTCCCCTCCAACCCGGCGCTCCCCGGCGAGTACGTCGTCAGCACGGACACCTTCGAGCGCGGTGGCCTCAAGCCGCTCGACGCACTGGTGTTCGTCACCAAGACACCGGGTGCGAACACCGACGCCGTCCGGACCGGGATCGAGAAGGTGATCGCGGGACTACCCACGGTGACCGTGAAGGACCCCGAGGGCTTCGCGGCGGAGCAGAAGGGACAGGTGAACCAGTTCCTCTACCTGATCTACGGGCTGCTCGGCCTCTCGGTGATCATCGCGCTGCTGGGCGTGGTGAACACGTTGAGTCTCTCGGTCATCGAGCGCACGCGGGAGATCGGTCTGCTGCGTGCCGTCGGGGTGAGCCGGCGCCAGCTGCGCACGATGATCCGGCTGGAGTCGGTCGTCGTGGCGGTGCTCGGGGCGGTCCTGGGGCTCGTGATGGGGGTCGCGTTCGGGTCCTCGATGGTGATCGCCCTGCGGGACGAGGGTCTGACGGACCTCGCGGTGCCCTGGTCGTGGCTGGCCGGGTTCCTGGTGCTGGCCGTCGTCGCCGGGGTTCTGGCCGCCGTGCTTCCGGCCCGTCGAGCGGCGCGACTCGACGTACTCAAGGCGATCGCGACCGAATAGCCGGAACTCGATCCGGCAGTCATTTGGTGAACTCTTTCCCATTGGGTGCCGTGGTTCGTTACCTTTCTGCTACCTACGTACACAGGAGCCCATGGGGTGGACGAACACTCGAGCCGCGGCGTTCGGCGCGGACGCAAGCACGTCCTCGTGCGCGAATACGTCCGTTCGGTGATCGTCAGCGCTGAACCGGGGACCCCGGCGCCGTCCGAGCGCGATCTCGCCGAGCAGTTCGGCGTCGCCCGGATGACGGTCCGGCACGCCATCGATGCCCTCGTCGCCCAGGGCCTGCTCGAGCGCATCGCCGGCCGTGGCACGTTCGTCACCAAGCCCCTGATCGACATGCAGATGCGCCTCTCCGCCTACACCGAGGAGATGGAGCGCCGCGGGAAGAAGCCGGAGTCCAAGACGCTCCTGGCCCGGCGGGAGAGCGCCGGCCCCGGTGTCGCCCGTGCCTTGGAGATCGACGAGGGCAGCCCGGTCGCGCACTGGGAGCGGCTGCGCCTGGCCGACGGCGTCCCGATGGCGATGCAGCACGTGTACCTCTCCCTCGACCTGTTCCCGAACTTCCTCGACGACGCCCTCCCGGCCAGCCTGTACTTCTGGTTCGCGATGCGTGACCTGATGCCGACGTGGGGCGAGGACTCGGTGATGGCCGGGATCGCCACCGAGGAGGAGGCCGAGCTGCTCGAGCTCTCACCGGGTGCGCCCGTGCTGCACATCTCCCGTCGTGCGTTCTGCCGCGAGAACGTCGTGGAGGTCACGCGCAGCGTCTACCGCGCGGACCGCTACACCCTGTGGGTCCCGGTGCTGCGTCCCGAGCACCTGCGCTGAGCCCTTCTCGGCTAGAGCTCGCCGATCGGTGCCACCGTGATGCCGGCATGCTCACAGACCCACGTCGGGTCCGGGCCGCCGAGGTCGGGGTGGATGTAGAGCGAGTGCGGCTCGTCGTGGTCGCAGGCACGGCACAGCGGCCAGCGCCCACTGCTCTCCAGCAACGCGTCCTGCACGTCCTGGGCGACCAGGCCGACGACGAAGGGGCGCCCCTCGGCCCACTGCTCCAGCCACCAGCCGCGGTTCACCAGCGCCGCCTCGAGCAGGGAGACGGTCGCCGCGTCGGCGACCCCGGTGCTCTGGAGGTCGTGCAACACGAGCGCCCGCGCCCTCGTCACGACCGTGGGTGATGTCACGATGTCCATTGTGACCCCCGACCAAGGCGACCACCCCCCCGAGAGCGCGGAGCTGAGCATCGTCGTACTCCACGCCCGCGACGCGGAGGCGGCGGCGGCAGGTGGGGCGGACCGGTTGTTGCTGAGCGCCGACCCCGAGGACGGGCACTACTCGCCCGAGCCCGGGCTCGTCTCGGCCGTCGTGCGCGAGACCGACCTGCCGGTGTGGGTGGTGCTGCGCACCCGCGAGGAGAACTTCGGTCGTCTGGTCGACGTCGGGCAACGCTTCGTCGAGCTGGGTGCCCGGGGTCTCGCCTACGGGTTCCTCGACCACGACCTGGAGGTCGATCGCGAGGCCTGCGCGGAGATGTGTGCCGAGCTCGGCGGGGTGCCGTGGCTGTTCCACGGTTTCGACGCTGCCCTGGACGCCGACCATGCGTGGCGTGACGTGATCGGGTTGCCGGGCCTGCAGGCGGTGATCTCGGGCGGCTCGACACGAGGACTGGCCCATGGTGCCGACGAGCTCATCCAGCGGGCGGGCGCCGACCCTCGGGTCGCCGAGCTCGTCCTCGCGGGCGGTGGGTTGACGCCCGACCTGGTGCCGTGGCTGGTTCGTGCAGGAGTACGCCGGTTCGCGATCGGGTCCGCCGCCCGCCCCGGCGGTTCCTGGACCCGGGCGTCGGTGGGCCTGGACCAGGTCCGCTCCTGGCGGATGCTGCTCGACGACGCGCTCTCCCGAGCACTGGGAATCCCGACCGACTAGCGGCTTGGTTCAGACGAGATCGGCGGCGAAGCGCGCCGCGACGTGGGTCAACGCCGGAAAGGCCTGTTCGACCAGCTCGTCGGTCACCCGGGCCGCCGGCCCGGACACGGAGACCGCGAGCTGGACCGTCGAGGACGGGACCGCGACCGCGATGCAGCGCACCCCGACCTCCTGCTCACCCTCGTCCATCGCGTACCCAAGGCGGCGCACTTCGGCGAGCTCCGCGATCAGCTGCTCGGGGTCGGTGACGGTGTGGGGGGTGTGGCGGGTCAGCCCGGTGCGGCCGAGCACGGCCCGAGCCTCGTCGTCGCTGGACTCGGCGAGCAGCGCCTTGCCGACCGCGGTGCAGTGCGGGTCGACGCTGCGACCGACCTCGGTGAACATCCGCATCGAGTGCCGCCCGGGCACCTGGGCGACGTAGGTGACCCGGTCGCCGTCGCGCATGGCGAGGTTGGCGGTCTCCCCGAGCACGTCGACCAGCCTGCTGAGCAGTCGCTCGGCGCCGGCCCCGACCATCGAGCTGGCCGACGCGCTGAGCGGCAGCACCCGGAGTCCGAGGGCGTAGCGGCGATCGGGGGTCTGGCGCATGTAGCCGCGGTCGACGAGGGTGCGCAGCAGCCGGTGAGCCGTCGGCAGCGGGATGCTCGCGGCCGTGGCGATCTCGCCGATCGTCAGGATGCCACCGCCCGCGGCGACGACCTCGAGCAGGTCCAAGGCGCGGTGCACCGACTGCACCCCGCCGGCGGGGTGGCGCATGCTCTGTCCGGGCTGGGGCACGGGAGGGGTCCTCAGAACTGGACGGCGACGGTTGACACAGGGGGCTGAAAGTCCATAGTTTCCATAATAGGGATCAATGATTCCACAATGCGGAAAACGGAGCAAGAACCCGGCCCAGTCGAAGGAGTGTCGTGACCCAGCAGCGCGTTCGAACCGGCGGGCTCAGCATCGCTGCCAGCCTGCACCGTTTCGTCGAAGAGGAGGCCCTGCCCGGCTCGGGTGTCGACTCGGCTGCGTTCTGGGCCGGTGCTGAAGCGATCCTGCACGACCTCGCGCCGCTCAACCGCGAGCTGCTGGCGAGACGTGATGAGCTGCAGGCCAGCCTCGACGACTGGCACAGGGTCCACCCGGGCGCCCCGGACCCCGAGACCTACACCGCGTTCCTGCGCGAGATCGGCTACCTGACCGACGAGCCCGACGAAGTCGTCGCCTCCACCGCCGGCGTCGACGACGAGGTGGCGACCATCGCCGGCCCCCAACTGGTCGTCCCGTTGCTCAACGCCCGGTTCGCGACGAATGCCGTCAACGCTCGCTGGGGTTCGCTCTACGACGCGCTCTACGGCACCGACGTCGTGCCGCACGACGGCGACCTCGCGCCCGGCGACGGCTACAACAAGGTCCGCGGCGACGAGGTCATCGCTCGCGGCCGCGCCTTCCTCGACGCCCACTTCGCGCTGGCCTCCGGCTCGCACGGGGACGCCACGGCGTACACCGTGGACGACGAGGGCCTCAGCGTCACGGTCAAGGACGAGGTGCGCCGCCTGGCCGACCCCACCCAGCTCGTCGGCCACCGCGGCCGGGCCGCGGCGCCGGAGGCTGTGCTCCTGGTCCACCACGGCCTGCACGTCGAGATCCAGATCGACCCCGAGGACTCGATCGGGGCCACCGACGCCGCCGGGGTCAAGGACCTGCTGCTCGAGTCTGCGGTCTCGACGATCATGGATCTTGAGGACTCCGTGGCCGCCGTCGACGCCGAGGACAAGGTGCTCGGCTACCGCAACTGGCTGCACCTGATGGCGGGCACCCTCGCCGAGGAGGTCACCAAGAACGGCGCCACCTTCACCCGCGCGATGAACCCCGACCGGACCTACTCCACGGCCTCGGGTGAGGAGGTCACGCTTCGTGGACGGTCACTGCTGTTCATCCGGCAGGTCGGTCACCTGATGACCACCGACGCCGTGCTCGACCGGGACGGCAACGAGGTCCCCGAGGGCATTCTCGACGCGATCATGACGGCACTGGGCAGCTGTAGGGACCTGCGCGGCCAGTCGGAGCGGCCCAACTCCCGCACCGGCGCGATGTACGTCGTGAAGCCCAAGATGCACGGACCTGATGAGGTCGCCTTCGCCGTGGAGCTCTTCGCCCGGGTCGAGGAGCTGCTCGGCCTGCCCCCGCTGAGCATCAAGGTCGGCATCATGGACGAGGAGCGGCGAACCAGCCTGAACCTCAAGGGCTGCATCAACGAGGCGCGTGAGCGGGTCGCCTTCATCAACACCGGCTTCCTGGACCGCACCGGCGACGAGATCCACACCTCGATGCAGGCCGGGCCGATGGTCCGCAAGAACGACATGAAGCGCCAGACCTGGATCCAGGCGTATGAGGACCTCAACGTCGACATCGGCCTCGAGTGCGGGCTGCTCGGCCGTGCCCAGATCGGCAAGGGCATGTGGGCCGCGCCCGACAGCCTCGCCGACATGTACGAGACCAAGGTCGGCCACCCGCAGGCGGGAGCCAGCTGTGCGTGGGTGCCCTCGCCCACGGCCGCGACGGTGCATGCCCTGCACTATCACCAGGTCGACGTCCGAGCCCGCCAGGAGGAGCTGTCGCGGGGTGGGCGCCGCAGGGAGCGGGAGCAGTTGCTCCTGGTGCCGCTCGGCGACGCGGAGGCTTGGTCCGACGATGAACGGCTGCAGGAGATCGAGAACAACCTGCAGAGCCTGCTCGGGTACGTCGTTCGCTGGGTCGACGCCGGCGTGGGCTGCTCCAAGGTCCCCGACATCACCGGTGAGGCGTTGATGGAGGACCGCGCCACCTGCCGGATCTCCGCGCAGCACGTCGCCAACTGGCTGCACCACGGCGTGGTCAGCGCCGACCAGGTCGACGAGACGCTGCGCCGGATGGCGAAGGTGGTCGACGAGCAGAACGCCGCCGACCCGGCGTACTCCCCGATGGCGCCGGACTTCGACGGCGACGCCTTCGAGGCTGCCCGGGCACTGGTCTTCGAGGGGCTCGAGCAGCCCAGCGGCTACACCGAGCCGATCCTGCACCGCCGTCGTGCGGCAGTGAAATCACCCCAGAAGTCGACCGAGAGGAGTGTCTCGTGACCGACTCGTCATCGGGGCTGGACCTCGAGACCGCCCGCGCGATCATCGCGGGCGCGCGCGCCCACGGGGCGGCGGCGGGCTTCAAGCCGTTGACCGTCGTCGTTCTCGACGCGGGCGGTCACGTGCTGGCCGCCGAGCGTGAGGACGGCTCCTCGATGAAGCGCTTCGAGATCGGCTTCGGCAAGGCCCACGGCGCACTGTCCCTGGGGATGGGCACCCGCGCGATCATGGGCCGCGCCGAGCAGCAGCCCTACTTCATCGCCGCCGTCACCTCGGCCGTGGGCGGCGCGCTGATCCCGGTGCCCGGCGGAGTCCTCGTCCTCGACGCGGGCGGCACGACCCTCGGCGCGGTGGGCGTCACCGGTGACACCTCCGACAACGACGAGTCGGCAGCGGTCGCGGGCATCGAGAGCTCGGGCCTGACCGCCCGGGTCGACTGAGGGTGCACGGATGACCAGCGGGGGAGTCGCAGCCGTGGCCGACGTGGCCCGGCGGCTGCTCCCACTCGACGACGTGATCACCGAGCGGTCCCGGCTGCGCACCTACGAGTGCGACGGGCTGACGCACTACCGCGTGACCCCGGCCCTGGTCGTCCTCCCCGAGGACGCCGCCCAGCTCGCGGCGGTGGTCCGAGCGTGTGCCGAGCACCAGGTCCCGTACGTCGCCCGCGGGTCGGGCACCGGCCTCTCGGGAGGCGCCCTTCCGCACGCGGAGGGGGTGCTGATCGTCACCTCGAAGATGCGGGCGATCACCGAGGTGCGCCGTGAGGACCAGCGTGCGGTGGTCGAGCCTGGCGTGATCAACCTCGACGTCACCCGGGCCGCGACTCCGCACGGCTACTACTACGCCCCGGACCCCTCCAGCCAGCAGATCTGCTCGATCGGCGGCAACGTCGCGGAGAACTCCGGTGGCGCGCACTGCCTGAAGTACGGCTTCACCACCAACCACGTCCTGGGTGCGGACTTCGTGACGGCCCAGGGCGACCTCGTCCCGCTGGGCGGCCCCGCGCCCGACAGCCCCGGCTACGACCTGCTCGGGGCGGTCGTCGGCTCCGAGGGCACGTTGGGGATCGTCACCTCCGTCACCGTGCGACTGGTCCGGCTGCCCGAGGAGGTGCGCACCATCCTCGTCGGCTTCGAGTCGACCGACCAGGCCGGGGCGGCGACCTCGGCGATCATCGCTGCCGGCATCGTCCCGGCGGCCATCGAGATGATGGACGCCCTCGCGATCGAGGCGGCGGAGGCTGCGGTCCACTGCAACTATCCGGCCGGTGCGGGTGCGGTCCTGGTCATCGAGCTCGACGGTGCCGGGATCGAGGTGGAGCAGGAGTACGTCGAGGTCGAGCGCCTCTGCCGCGACAACGGCGCGTTCGAGCAGCGGGTGGCGAGCGACCCGGAGGAGCGGGCGCTGATCTGGCGTGGGCGGAAGTCGGCGTTCGCGGCGGTCGGACGGATCAGCCCGGACTACATCGTCCAGGACGGTGTCATCCCGCGCACGGCCCTGCCCGAGGTGCTCCGGTCCATTGCGGAGGTCTCCCGGGCCTCCGGCGTCAGGGTGGCCAACGTCTTCCACGCCGGTGACGGCAACCTGCACCCGCTGGTGCTCTTCGACGACGCCGTGCCGGGTGCCGGGGACGCGGCCGAGAAGGTGAGCGGCGCGATCCTGGACCTGTGCATCGAGCACGGTGGTTCGATCACCGGCGAGCACGGCGTGGGGGTGGACAAGGCGGCCTACATGCCGCGGATGTACACCGACGAGGACCTCGACACGATGCAGCTGGTCCGCTGTGCGTTCGACCCGGACAACATCTCCAACCCCGGCAAGGTGTTCCCCACCCCACGGCTGTGCGGTGAGGTGCCGGGGCGCAAGAAGGCCGCCCACCCGCTGCAGCAGGCCGGGCTGGCGGAGGTCTTCTGATGACGGCTGGGACCCTCGACACGACCGCTCGCCAGGCCATCTCCTCGGCCTGCCGCGAGGTGCACGAGGCGGAGTGGACGGACCACCTCGACGACGTGGCACCCGGCCTGGTGGCGCGACCCGCGGACACCGAGCAGGTTGCCGCTGTCCTTCGGGCCGCGGCAACCCACGGGCTCAGCGTCGTGCCTCGTGGTCGCGGAACCAAGATGTCCTGGGGAAACCCGCCGGCCACCGCCGACGTGCTGCTCGACCTCAGTGCGCTCGATCAGGTGCTGGACCATGCGGCCGGGGACCTGATCGTGGTCGCCCAGGCCGGTGCCCGGCTCGCGGACGTGCAGGAGGCCGTCGGCCGTGCGGGGCAGCGGCTCGCGCTGGACGAGACGGTCCCCGGATGCAGCGTCGGCGGAGTGCTGGCCACGAACGCGAGCGGCCCTCGACGAGTGGCCAGCGGCACCGCGCGCGACCTGTTGATCGGTCTGACCGTGGTTCGCGCGGACGGTGTCGTCGCCCGCTCCGGGGGCCGGGTGGTCAAGAACGTCGCGGGCTATGACCTCGGCAAGCTGTTGATCGGCTCCTTCGGCACGCTGGCCGTCATCGTCGAGGCGACCTTCCGCCTGCACCCACTCCCGGCCGCCAGACGCTGGGTCACCGTGTCCGCGGGCGACCCGGGCGAGGCGCAGCGACTCGTCCAGTCCGTGCTGCACTCGCAGGCGGTGCCCTCGGCGGTCGAGGTCGAGTGGAGCGCCGATGGCAATCGCGAGGTGAGCGTCCTGCTCGAGGGTCGCGACGAGGGCGTTGCCGGGAGGGCGGAGACGGTGCGCCGTCTGCTCGGCACCAGCTCGACCGAGTCGTCCTCCGACGAGCCGGCAGGCGGTGCGACGTACCCCTGGGACGTCACCTCCTCGGGCGAGGACCGCTCGACGGCGCTCAAGCTGACCTTCGCGCTGTCCGGTCTGGCCGACGTGCTGGCCGTGGCCACTGAAGTCGGCGCCGCCGTGCGCGGCTCGGCCGGCGCGGGGGTCGCCTACGCCGCTCTCCCTCCCGGCACGTCCGTCGAGCAGGCTCGCCCCGCGCTCGACCGGCTGCGCAGCGTCTGCACGGGGCACGGCGGCAGCGCCGTCGTCCTGGACGCGCCCGCGGCCGTCAAGGGCGGACTCGACGTGTGGGGGCCGGTGCCCGCGCTCGACCTGATGCGCAGCGTCAAGGACCAGTTCGACCCCGACCACCGGCTGGCGCCGGGCCGCTTCGTGGGAGGCCTCTGATGACCGACACCTCCGAGCACGAGACCGAGGGCACCCTGGGTGAGACCGGGAGCATCATCAACCTCGGCATGCCCGTCTCCGGCGGCGCCTTCGACGAGCAGCACCCACCCGATGCCGCCCTGGTGGGCGACTGCGTGCACTGCGGCTTCTGCCTGCCCACCTGTCCCACCTACGTCTTGTGGGGGGAAGAGATGGACTCCCCACGAGGGCGCATCTACCTGATGAAGGAGGGTCTCGAGGGCGAGCCGATGAGCGACTCCATGGTGTCGCACTGGGACGCCTGCCTCGGCTGCATGGCCTGCGTGACGGCCTGCCCGTCGGGGGTGCAGTACGACACCCTGATCGAGCAGACCCGCGCCCAGGTCGAGCGGCGGCACGAGCGGCCGACCCGGGAGAGGGCGTTGCGGGGCCTGATCTTCTCGCTGTTCCCCCACCCCCGACGGCTGCGGCTGCTCCGCGGCCCGCTGCGCGCAATGCAGGCGACCGGGTTGGACCGAGCGCTGCGGCGCACCGGCCTGTTGGAGCGGATGGCTCCCCAGCTCGCGGCGATGGAACGCCTCGCACCCCGGCTCGCCAAGGCCGAGCGACTTCCCGAACGTCTCGCAGCGACCGGCGAGCGCCGCGCCGTCGTCGGACTCCTCACCGGGTGCGTGCAAGGGGCGTTCTTCCCAGGTGTGAACGCGGCGACGGCCCGCGTGCTGCAGGCCGAGGGATGCGACGTGGTCGTCCCCCGCCGCCAGGGTTGCTGCGGCGCCCTGTCGGTGCACAACGGCCGCGAGCCCGAGGCGCAGGACTACGCCCGCAAGCTGATCGACTCCTTCGAGTCGAGCGGGGTCGAGTACGTCGTGGTCAACGCGGCCGGCTGCGGCTCCACGATGAAGGAGTACGCCCGTCTGCTCGCCGACGACCCCGCCTATTCCGAGCGGGCGACGGCGTTCACCGAACGCGTCCGCGACATCTCCGAGATCCTCGATCAGCTCGGCCCGGTCGCGCCGCGGCATCCACTGGAGATGACCGTCGCCTACCACGACGCGTGCCACCTCGCGCACGCCCAAGGTGTTCGCGCCGAACCGCGCCGGTTGCTCGGATCCATCCCCGGCCTCGAGATCAGGGAGATCGCCGAGGCCGAGCTGTGCTGCGGATCGGCCGGCATCTACAACATCCTCAACCCGGAGCCGGCGCGCGAGCTCGGCGACCGCAAGGCGGCCAACATCGTCGCGACCGGGGCGCAGGTCCTGGTCACGGCCAACCCGGGCTGCCTGATGCAGGTGACCACCGCGATCGAACGCTCCGGTCATCCGATGGCGATGGCGCACACGGTCGAGGTGCTCGACGCCTCGATCCGCGGAACCCCGGTGCGGACACTCCTTCACCCGCCGGCCGTACCCGGCCACCAAGTCCCCAGATAGAACCCATCCACTCACCTCTCGGGAGCGCAACATGTTCCAGCAAGACCTCCAACCGGTCGGCGGCTCGCTCGCCCTCAGCGCCCTGTGCGCGGCCGTACCCCTCATCACCCTCTTCGTCCTGCTCGGCGGGCTGCGGCTCAAGGCCTGGGTCGCGGGCGTGATCTCCCTCGGGGTCGCGCTCCTCGTCGCGATCGTCCTGTTCGGGATGCCGATCGGGCAGGCCCTGCTCTCCGGCACCGAGGGCGCCGCGTTCGGGTTCTTCCCGATCCTGTGGATCGTGATCAACGCGATCTGGGTCTACAACCTGACGGTCACCTCGGGCCACTTCGACGTCTTGAGGCGATCGTTTGAGAAGGTGAGCCCCGACCAGCGGATCCAGGCGATCATCATCGCGTTCTGCTTCGGTGCCCTGCTCGAGGCCCTGGCCGGCTTCGGCACCCCCGTCGCGATCACCGTCGTGATGCTGATGGCACTCGGCTTCCAGCCGATCAAGGCCGCCGCGGTCGCGTTGATCGCCAACACGGCTCCGGTCGCCTTCGGGGCGCTCGCCACCCCCATCGTCACGCTGGCCACGGTCACCTCCGGAGTCAGCGACGACTCGCGCATGACCATCGGCACGCTCGGCGGGATGGTGGGTCGCCAGACCCCGATCCTCGCGCTCATCGTGCCGCTGATCCTGGTCTTCGTCGTCGATGGCCGGCGCGGAGTCCGGCAGACCTGGCTGCCTGCCCTGGTCTGCGGTGTCACCTTCGGACTCGCGCAATTCGTCGCCGCCAACTACATCTCCGTGCCGCTGGCGGACATCGTCGCCTCCCTCGTCGCCACTGCCGCGGTCGTGCTGCTGCTGCGGGCCTGGACGCCCGCGGAGGTGCTGGCCGCCGAGCCGGCCGATGACCGGGTCTCCGCCGGACACAGCGAATCGGCACCCACCGGGGCCGTCGTCGGTGCCGGCCGCGAGATGACGGGCGACCACGCGGGCGACCACGCGGGCGACCACGCGGGCGACCAGTCGGGCGACCGGGAGCACCCGCGGCCGCGAGCCGGCGGATCGGTCGGCACCGCTGGCCAGGACGCTGTGCGCGACAGTGGCTCCGACGTGGCCAAGGCCTATGCGCCGTACCTCGTGATCATCGGGATCTTCGCGATCACCAACATCACCGCGGTCAAGGAGTTCCTCGCTGAGAAGCCGTTCACCTTCGCCTTCGGCTGGCCCGGGCTGGACATCCGCAACCCCGCGGGCGAGCCGGTCTCTTCGACGATGTTCAACTTCAACTGGTTCGCCGCGGCAGGCACCCTGATGATCCTCGCGGGCGTGATCACCGCCCTGATCCTCAAGGTCTCGGCCGCTGACGCGCTGAAGACCTACGTCGGAACCTACGTCGAGCTGAAGTCGGCGATCATCACGGTGATGGCCGTGCTCGCGCTCGCCTACGTGATGAATCAGTCCGGCCAGACCGCCTCGCTCGGCGCCTGGCTCGCCGGAACCGGCGCGGCCTTCGCGATCCTGTCGCCGATCCTGGGGTGGATCGGCGTGGCGGTCACCGGCTCGGACACCTCGGCCAACGCCCTGTTCGGGGCCTTGCAGGTGCAGACCGCGACCAAGGCGGGCCTCGACCCCGTGCTGATGGCCGCCGCCAACTCCTCCGGCGGTGTCCTGGGCAAGATGGTGAGTCCCCAGAACCTCGCCATCGCCGCCGCGGCCGTCGGCATGGCAGGGCAGGAGGGCGACATCTTCCGCAAGGTCATCGGCTGGAGCCTGGCCCTGCTGGCGCTGATGTGCGTCATCGTGGGCCTGCAGTCCACCGGTGTGCTCGGCTGGATGGTGCCCTAGCGGCGTACGTCGAGGACGAGGGCGGGCGCGCAGTCACCACAGCCGCGTCGCTCGCCCTCGCCCGAATCCCGCGCACGGATGAGCACCTGTCGAGGGCACGTTCGGGCTATGGCCGTCGCGTCGGGAGTGTTACTAGTTTCGAATCTTGTGGATGTTGTGTTCACGCAACCAACAAGGAGGGGAACCAGATGCATATCAAGGCATGTTTGGCGGGGGTGCTTGTCGCGCCGGTCCTGGTCATCGCGAGTGCCGGCTCGGCGTTCGCGGGGGAGATCAAGGGCCCACCAGGCCCCGATGGCTTCGCCACCGGTGGCTACACCCCGATCGCCAGCTACGTGATGAAGTCGATCTGCGCGTTCTCCGGGCTGAACGCCTACCACCCCGGGAAGGAAGGCGAGTACGCCGGGCACGTCCAGAGCTACGGCGCGATCGTCTCCCAGGGCGGCAAGGCCTCCGCCGAGAGCCCCGGCGTCGCCTGCAACGGTCACACCGGCTGGCTCTCGGGTGGTGGCGGCTAACACTCACACCAAGTACTGACGGCTTGCTCGGTAGGTTCGGCGACGCCCGGTGACCCTTGAACCGGCCCGTTCCGGGTCCAATGTCGCGATTCGCTGGACGAGCGCGGTGTGAGCGGGGGATGCTGCAGCAGGCGCCGGTGCTCTGCCGTACGCCGTCCTGGGAGGGAACCCGCGTGCCGCTGCGCCTGTCTGCCGTCGTGACGGCGGTGCTCCTCGGCATCGGTCTGCTGACCCCTCCCGTCGCAAGTGCCGAGGTCATCCTGGGTCAGTCGGCGATCGCCTGGTCGAGCTGCACGGACGCCGAGCTGGGCTACCTGCAGTTGGAGTGTGGCCGACTCGAGGTGCCCCTGGACTACGCCCAGCCCGACGGCGCCAAGATCTCGCTGGCCCTGACCCGTCGCGCGCACACCTCGGCCGAGGCCGACTTCCAGGGCGTCATGCTGACCAACCCCGGAGGCCCCGGTGGATCCGGCCTGACCCTGCCCTCGCTCGGCGACTACGTCCCGGGTGGCGTCGGTTCGACCTACGACTGGATCGGCTTCGACCCCAGGGGCGTGGGAGCCAGCACGCCGTCGCTGCACTGCACCCGCTCCTACTTCGGGGTGAACCGTCCCAACTACGTGCCGCGCACCTCCCGGCTCTACGCCTACTGGCTGCGCAAGAACCGCGGCTACGCCGACGCGTGCGCTAACACGGCGACGAAGCGGGCGCTGTTGGCGCACCTGACGACCATGGACACCGTGCGCGACATGGAATCCATCCGGGTGGCGCTCGGAGCCGACACGTTGAACTACTACGGCTTCTCCTACGGCACCTACCTCGGCCAGGTCTATGCCACGGCCAATCCCACCCGCGTGGGTCGTTTCGTGCTCGACGGCGTCGTCAACCCCGGACGGGTCTGGTACGCCGCCAACCTCGACCAGGACCGCGCCTTCGACGCCAACCTGAACAGCTTCTGGCAGTACCTCGCCCAACACCCCGGTTCCTTCAAACTGGGCAACCGGTGGCGGGCGATCCGGACCGGCTACTACCGCGAGCTGCGCAAGCTCGACCGTCGCGCGGCGGCCGGGGGACGTCTCGGTCCCTCCGAGCTCGCCGACGCCATGCTCGATGCCGGCTACTACGTCTACGACTGGGCCTCGATCGGCCGGGCCTACTCGGCGCTGAAGCGGCGAAACCGCGGCGCGGCCATCTTTGCCCGCTACCGCGACTCCCAGATGGGCGACGACAACGGTTTCGCCGTCTACAACGGCGTGCAGTGCTCCGACACGAGCTGGCCGGACTGGGCGCGAACCCGCGCCGACTCGTGGGCGGTGCACCGCACGGCACCGTTCCTGACCTGGGGCAACACCTGGTACAACGCACCGTGCCTGTCCTGGCACGCGCCCCGGAGCACCCGGCCAGTGGTCTCGGGCTCGGCGGTGACCTCGAAGATCCTGCTGATCAGCGAGACGCGTGACGCCGCGACGCCATACTCCGGAGCCTTGGCGGTGCGCAGCCTGTTCCCGACGGCCTCACTCGTCGCGGGCATCGGCGGCACCACGCACGCCGGCTCGCTGTCCGGGGTCGCCTGCGTGGACAACACCGTCGCCAGCTACCTGCGGACCGGCATCGTTCCGCCCAGGCTGCCCGGCTCGAACGCAGACCGGGCCTGCCCGCGCATCCTGCCGCCCGGACCCTCGAGCGCTTTCGGGCGTACGACGACCCCGGGAGACCGGCTCTCGCCGCTGCTGCGCCGCGACCTCACGCAGGCCCAGCGCCACACCGCGGGCTGAGTCCCGCCAGGGTCACGCCGCTCAGGCGCTGTGGCTGCGCAGCCAGATCGTGGAGTCCGCCTTGCGCAGACCGTCGACGGCCCCCGCCGGCAGCTGGTCGGAGACGTCGGTGACGACGTACCCCTGCTCGCCGCGGGTGGAAAGGTACTGCGCGCACACGTTCGCGCCGTGGTCGGCCAGCACCTGGTTGACCGACGCGAGGACGCCGGGGACGTTGACGTGCAGCAAGGCGATCCGCGAACCGGCGGCGAGCGGGGGCACCGCGACCTCGGGCAGGTTCACCGAGAGCTCGGTGCTCCCTCCGAGCAGGTAGCGCGAGAGCTTGCCGGCGACGAAGTAGCCGATCTCCTCCTGCGCCTCCTGGGTGGAACCGCCCACGTGCGGGGTGAGGATCACGTTGTCCAGCCCCCGGAGCGCGGACTCGAACGGGTCTCCCTGGGCCTTGGGCTCGACCGGGAACACGTCGATGGCGGCGCCGGCGATGTGCCCGGACAGGATGTGCTCACGCAGGGCGACGTCGTCGACGACCATGCCTCGGGAGGCGTTGATGAACAACGACCGGGGCTTCATCTTGGCGAGCTGTTCGGCACCGAACATCCCGGCGTTGCCAGGTCGCCCGTCCACGTGCAGGGAAACCACGTCGGCCTCGGCCAGCAGCTCGTCCATCGTGCCGACGCGCCGAGCGTTGCCGTGCGCGAGCCGGTCGGCGGTGTCGAAGAAGATCACCCGGAAGCCCATCGCCTCGGCGAGGTTGGACAGCTGCGTGCCGATGTTGCCGTAGCCCACGATGCCGAGGGTGCGGCCGCGCACCTCGTGGCTGCCGTGGGCCGACTTGTCCCAGACCCCGTTGTGCATCTTGGTGGTCTTCTCGGTCAGGCGTCGCGCCAGCGCGATGATCTCGCCGATGACCAGCTCCACGACGCTGCGCGTGTTGGAGTACGGCGCGTTGAAGGAGGCGACCCCGCGCTGGGCCGCTGCGTCGAGGTCGATCTGGTTGGTGCCGATGCAGAAGGCGCCCACCCCCATCAGCGAGGGGCAGTTCATCAGGACCTTCTCGGTGACCTTGGTGTTGGACCGGATGCCGACCACGGAGATCCCCTGCAGCGCCTCGATCAGGTCGTCCTCGCCCAGTGACCCGGGTCGGGTGTGGACTGTGAAACCGTTGCGCTCGAACACCTCGGTAGCGACCGGGTGGATGTTCTCGAGCAGCAGCACGTTCCGCTCGACGGCGGGGTCCTCTGGAGCGTTCACCGAACAAGCCTACGAGCCGGGCGGCTCACAGGTCGTCCGCATCCACGATGCGATAGGCGTAGCCCTGCTCGGCCAGGAACCGCTGCCTGTTCTGGGCGAAGTCCGCGTCGACGGTGTCGCGGCTGACGATCGTGTAGAACCGGGCCGTCTTGCCGTCGGCCTTGGGGCGCAGCAGCCGTCCGAGCCGTTGCGCCTCCTCCTGCCGGGACCCGAACGAGCCGCTCACCTGGATCGCCACCGCCGCCTCGGGCAGGTCGATGGAGAAGTTCGCGACCTTCGAGACCACGAGCAGCTGGATCTCGCCCGAACGGAACGCCTCGTAGAGCCGCTCCCGCTCCTTCACGCTCGTCTCGCCCTTGATCACCGGGGCGTCGAGGTGCTCGGCGAGCTCGTCGAGCTGTTCGAGGTACTGCCCGATCACCAGCGTCCGCTCGCCGCGGTGCTTCTCGACGAGCCGTTCGGCGATCTGCGTCTTTACGAAGGTGCAGCTGGCCAGCCGGTAGCGCTCCTCCGGCTCGGCGGTGGCATAGGCGATCCGCTCGCCCTCGGGCAGGGTCACCCGCACCTCGACGCAGTCGGCCGGCGCGATCCACCCCTGTGACTCGATGTCCTTCCAGGGGGCGTCGTACCGCTTGGGGCCGATCAGGCTGAACACGTCGCCCTCCCGGCCGTCCTCGCGGACCAGGGTGGCGGTCAGGCCGATCCGGCGTCGCGCCTGCAGGTCCGCGGTCATCCGGAAGATGGGCGCCGGGAGCAGGTGGACCTCGTCGTAGACGATCAGCCCCCAGTCCCTGGCGTCGAGGAGCTCCAGGTGCGGGTAGAGGCCCTTGCGACGCATCGTCAGCACCTGGTAGGTCGCGATGGTGACCGGGCGGACCTCCTTGCGGGCGCCGCTGTACTCGCCGATCTCGTCCTCGGTCAGGCTGGTGCGCCGGATCAGCTCGGACTTCCACTGTCGGGCGCTGACGGTGTTGGTGACCAGGATCAGCGTCGTGGCCTGCGCATGGGCCATCGCCGCGGCGCCTACGAGGGTCTTGCCCGCCCCACAGGGGAGTACGACGACCCCCGAGCCGCCGTGCCAGAACGACTCGGCCGCCTCCTTCTGGTAGGGACGCAGCGTCCAGTCGCTCTCGTCGAGGGAGATCGCGTGCGCCTCCCCGTCGACGTAGCCGGCGAAGTCCTCGGCCGGCCAGCCCAGCTTGAGCAGCGCCTGCTTGAGGTTGCCCCGCTGGCTCGGGTGCACCGCGACGCTGTCCTCGTCGATCCGGTCGCCGAGCATCCCGGCGATCTTCTTGCTGCGGAGCACCTCCTCGAACACCGGCCGGTCGATGCTCGAGAGCACCAGTCCGTGCACCGGGTGCTTGTCCAGTCGCAGCCGCCCGTAGCGCGCCATCGTCTCGGCGACGTCGACGAGGAGGGCGTGCGGGACGGCGTACCGGCTGAAGCTGAGGAGCACGTTGACGACCTGCTCCGCGTCGTGCCCCGCGGCCCGGGCGTTCCACAGTCCCAGCGGTGTGAGCCGGTAGGTGTGGATGTGCTCGGGGCTGCGCTCGAGCTCGGCGAAAGGGGCGATCGCCTTGCGTGCGGCGTCGGCCTGCTCATGATCGACCTCGAGCAGCAGCGTCTTGTCGGACTGGACGATCAGCGGGCCATCATTCATCAGAACCTGATCCTACGGACAGCACCACGGGGGCCCACGCCGGCCGGCCGTGGCTGGCCAGGCAGGCGTCCACGGGGGTTCCGGCGTTGCAAGTTTGCGACGTCTCGGCAGGGGGTCGGCCGGCCCGAGCCGGCACGACCTCAGGCGACCGGTGGTCAGCGACCGCCGCTCTTGGCCTGCGGCTCGCAGCTGCTCCAGCCCTGGTGGTCACCCTCGTTGTGACCGCCGGGACCGTTGTTGGCCTGGACATGGGTGGCGAAGTCGGAGTGACCGGGCCCGCCGCGGTCCGCGCAGTGGGCCGCGTTGGCCGGCGCCGCGCCGAGGGCCATCATGGCGGAGGCGGCCGCGGTGGCGGCCAGGACTGCGAAGGTGCGCTTCATCTTGGGGCTCCTCATCCGGGAGCCGAGGGTCGGCTCCCGACAGGGATCCGTTGTGACCCGGCTCACGGATTGGTCTTCAGCCGGCGACGGGGCGCGAGACCGCGGTGATCCGATGGATCGCGAAGCTGCGCGAGGAGTCACTGCGTTCGTCGTACGCCGTGAGCTGGCCGCCCTCGACGCGCTCGGGGGTGACCGTTCGCTCGGCCACGGTTCCGTCGTTCCCGACGTAGCCGATCACCAGGACTCCCTGGGACTCCGCGGCCTGGCGCAGCATCGCGATCACATCCGCGGGCGTCGACGCGCTGACGCCTCGGGTCGGTCGCGACGCGGCGGTGCGGTCGCCGGCCCGGATGGCGGCGACCACGGCGGCCGCGCGGGCGGCCGTGCGGACCCCCGACTCCGCGGACGTACGACGACGCTGCGACCTGGCCCGGAACACGTCGGGGCGGGCGACTCTCACGGTCCCGTCGATCGCCTCCACCACCGGGGCGAGGCCGAGCTCGCGGATCCTCGGGAGCAGGGTGCCGAGCGGGAGGTCGGAGACCAGCACGGTCGGCGCGATGCGGCGCAGTCGGAGGGCCTCGGCGCCGGTGGCGTGCAGGAGCTCGGTCAGCGCCGTCTCGTCGTCGCTGCGCAGGAACGAGTCGGCGTGGCCTGCGCGCAGGGTCCCGAAGCGGCGGGAGACGTCGTCGATCAGGTAGGTCAGCGACTGCGGGACCGGGGTGCGGGAGGTGGCCGCGACGAAGTCGTGCACCTCGCCGGCGGACCAGCCGGCGTCGAAGGCGCGGCGCACAGATGAGGCCGCGAAGCGGTAGACCGTGGCGCCGCCTCGCGACTCCACGTCGGCCACCAGGGCCAGCTGGCGGGCCAGGTCTGCTTCCAGGGGGCCGGGCGCGATGGCGGTCAGGTCGGCCTGCAGGAGGACGTGGTCCACCGGGGCGGGGAGCAGGGCCTCGAGGAGGCCGGCCGCACGGCTGCTTGCCTCGGCAGACTCCGCGGAGAAGAGGAGCGCACGCCCGAACGAGGACAGGCCGTCGAGCCCGGTGATCCCCAACAGGGCAGCCTCGGCCAGGACGGGAGTCACCTGCTCGAGGCGGGCCGCGGGCCGGCGGGGCCGACGCCAGCGCATCCGCTCCACCACGGAGGCGAGACCCGTCCCCGGGGCGAGGACCTGGTCGTCCGAGAGACGCCCGAGCTCGGCCAGGACGTCCGAGCGGACCTCGACCAGCCAGCTTCGCGCCAGGTCGGGGGAGAGGGCGTTCACCGGCTTGTCGCCGATGCGGCCACCCACCGCCGAGACCAGCCGCGGGTTCGCCAGCCACGCCCGGGTGAGCGTGACCCAGCGTTGGGCGGTGTCGCCGACCTGCCAGCCGTCGTAGGTCTCGGTGGGCAGCCAGGCTGCGTCCGCCTCGTCGGCCATGCCCTGGTCGAGCAGCCCGGCGGCGAACGCGGTCTCGATCACGAGTGCGGCGACGGCGGTCTCGACGTGCAGCAGGGAGGCGGCACCCCGCAGGTAGCGGATGCCGAGTCCCCCGGCCTTCAGCGCCGGTGGGGGATGGGTGCCCCAACGGTCGAGCAGGAGCTCGGTGCGACGGACGAGCTCGAAGGCCGCGCCGGCGGCCGCGCGGTCGACTGCCTCCTGGGGTCGCTCCGAGAACGCCAGGGTGGGGGGCAGGTCGAGGGCCGCCTGGGAGGTGCACCCGTCGTGCAGGGCCAGCCGGACCGTCCAGGGGACCGTGACGTGCTGCTCGTCGCGACGGGCGAGCAGCCCCGCCTGCACGAGCTCGGCGGTCGGGCCGGCGCCTCCCTTCCAGCGACCGTCGGCGCCGGTGCGGTCCAGATGGTCCAGGATCGCTCGCGCCGGGGCCGGTAGGTGGTCCAGGGACGCTGGGATCTCCTCCGCCGGCGGGCCGTGCGGCAGCCGGAGCAGGTCGCCGACGACCAGCACGGGTCGCGCCGGCGTGCCCCAGATCAGGGCCAGCGAGGTCAGCCGCTCCAGCGCGTCGTCGACCGGCCCGGTGGCGGCGCGCACCACCCGGTGGGGATCGGCGTCCTGCACCAGCGCCTGCAGTACGGCGAGCTCGAGCGCGTCGAGACCGTCCAGGGCCCTCAGCACCGAGGTCTTCACCACGATCCGGGCGGCCAGCTGGGAGGTGTCGTGCGGCGCTGGGGCTCCGAGGTCCGGCCGCTGCGCCAACAGCCGAGCGAGCTGCTCGTCGGACCAGCCACGGAGCTGGTCGGCGAGGGTGCGGGGGGCGGCGGTGGGCATCCGGCGAATTCTACGCTGGCCCCGGGCACCCCGCGCGGCTGGCAGGATCGGCCCCATGGAGGTCACGGCGAAGTTCCTCGAGATGCTGCTCGCGGGTGCTTCGCGCGACCAGTTGGACCTGGTAGTGGCGGAGGCCGAGATCGGCGGGTGTACGCCGGACCAGCTCGCCTCCCTGCGGGAGCAGCACGAGCTGGCGCTGCGCATCCACGAGCAGATGGCTCGCCAGCGCAGTCGCGAGGCCGAGCTGTCCGCCCTCAACGAGACCGCCCGCGACCTCAGTGAGATCCGCGACCTGGACGCCACTCTGGCCGCCATCGTGCGCCGCGCCCGGCAGCTGCTGAACGCCGACATGACCTACCTCTCGCTCAACGACGAGGAGGAAGGGGCGTCGTACATGAAGGTGACCGACGGTGCCCTGACCGCGGAGTTCCGCGAGCTCCGGCTGCCGCTGGGCACGGGACTGCTCGGCCTGGTGGCCCAGTCGGGAGCGCCGTACTTCACCGAGGACTACCAGGCCGACGAGCGCTTCGTGCACCGCGACTACATCGACTCCGCCGTCGAGGGCGAGCAGATCCGCGCCATCCTCGGCGTGCCGTTGACCGTTGGCGGCACGGTGATCGGCGCCCTCCTCGCGGTGCACCGCAGCGTCCGGCCGTTCCCTGCCGGAGAGGTCGCGCTGCTCACCTCGTTCGCCGCGCACGCTGCGGTGGCGCTGGAGAACGCCCGGCTCTTCGAGGCAGCCAGCGCGGCCGTGGCCGCGGCCGACGATGCCAACGCGGCGCTGCTGGCCCGCAACCAGGCGACCGAGCGCGCGGCCCACGCCCACGACGAGCTCACCGACGTGCTGCTGCACGGGGGCGGTGTCGTCGAGGTGGCGGGGGTGCTGGCCGAGGTGCTCGGCGGGCGCCTGGCGGTGTACGACGACGAGGGTCGCCTGCTCACCGGGGAGCCGGCCGCGGACGACCTGGCCGGGCCGGAGGAGCTGGCCGAGGCGATCGCCGTGGCGCGCAGCTCCGGTCGCTGCGTGCACACCGATGACGACACGTGGGTCTCCGTGGCCGCCGCCGGTGAGGAACACCTGGGCACCCTGGTGCTGCGCACCCCCGAGCCGATGGACCTCTCCGAGCGGCGCACCCTGGAGCGCGGCGCCCTGGTCACGGCGCTGGTGCTGCTCTTCGGCCGGGTGGAGGCCGAGGCCGAGAGCAGGGTGCGCGGCGAGCTGCTCGCCGACCTGGTCGACGGACGTGATCTCGACGCCGCGCTGCTGCGGGAACGTGCCCGCCGACAGGGTGCGGACCTCGACCAGCACCTGGCAGTCGCGGTCGCCGAACCCGTTGGCGACGCTCAGGACCAGCAGGTCGCCCGGATTGCCGCGTCGCTGGCCCGGGAGCTGAGGGGCCTCGGCGGGATCCACGAGGGGCAGGTCGTCGTGCTCGCACCGACGCAGCCGCTGTCCCTCGGCGAGGAGCTCCGGACCCGCCTGGACGGGGCCACGGTCGGGGTGGCCGTCACCTCCGACGGTGCCGCCGGTGTCACCACCGCGCTGCGAGCGGCTCGACAGAGCCTGACGGCGCTGCTGCGGCTCGGGCGGACGGGCGAGGTCAGTGATCCCGCCGGTCTGGGCCTGGCCAGGCTCCTGCTCGGTGGCAACGGGCCGGGGGATCTGGAGGAGTTCATCGACGCGACGTTGGGCCCGGTCCTCGGTTATGACACCGAGCGGGACACCCGGCTTGCCGAGACCCTGGAGGCCTGGTTCGACTCCGGCGGCGCGCTGCGCGAGACCGCGGGTCGCCTCCACGTCCACCCCAACACCGTCACCCAGCGCCTGGAGCGGGTCGCCCAGCTGCTGGGGGAGGGGTGGCGCACGCCCGCCCGCAAGCTGGACGTCCAACTGGCGCTGCAGATGCTGCGCCTGCGTGGCACCATGTGAGCTCGGGCCACAAGTGGCCGCTAACCATGGGCCGCGGCACATCGCCAGAGGAGTGCGCAGAGCCGTAGCGTCACCGACATGAGCCTCCCCGAACCTCCCCTGACCGGCCGGACGGCTCTGGTCACGGGCGCCGCGAGCGGAATCGGCCGGTCCGTCGCCGCCCGGCTGGCCGGCGACGGAGCGAGCGTCCTGCTGCTCGACCGCGACGAAGCCGGCGTCAGGGCCGCAGCCGGCGACGTGGGTGGAGAGCACCTCGTTGCCGACCTGTCCGATTCGGCGTCGATCGAGGCCCTCGACCTCCAGGCCCGCGGCATCGACATCCTGGTCAACAACGCCGGCATCCAGCACGTGGCACCGGTCGAGGACTTCGACCCGGCACAGTTCGCTCGGATCCACGCGGTGATGTTGCACGCGCCGTTCCTGCTGGCCCGCGCCCTCCTGCCCGGCATGTACGCCTCCGGGTGGGGCCGCCTGGTGCACGTGTCCTCGGTGCACGGGCACCGCGCCTCGGCGTACAAGTCGGCCTACGTCAGCGCCAAGCACGGACTGGAGGGCCTGTCGAAGGTGATCGCCCTGGAGGCGGCCGAGAAGGGCGTCACCAGCAACACGGTCGCCCCGGGATACGTGCGTACGCCGCTCGTCGAGGACCAGATCTCCGACCAGGCGCAGAGCCACGGCATCGCCGAGGGTGAGGTTCTCGACCAGGTCCTGCTTGCTCGGACCCCGGTCCGACGGCTCGTCGAGCCCGACGAGGTCGCCGGCCTGGTGGCCTTCCTGTGCGGGCCGGGCACCAGTTCGATCAGCGGCACTTCCTACCGGATGGACGGCGGCTGGACCGCCGCATGACGATTTCAACTTCTAGATTGGAGCACGCATGTCAACGACATCGACGCCAGTGACCTCGGGGGATCAGACCTCGGGTCGCAGTGGCAACAGCATCGGCAAGGTGGTCTTCGCCAGCCTGGTCGGAACAGCAGTGGAGTGGTACGACTTCTTCCTCTACGGCTCCGCAGCCGCCCTGGTGTTCGGCAAGTTGTTCTTCCCCGAGTCCGAGCCGGTGACCGCAACCCTGCTGGCATTCGGCACCTACGCCCTCGGGTTCGTCGCCCGGCCGCTGGGCGGCGTGGTCTTCGGTCACTTCGGTGACCGGGTCGGCCGGAAGAAGATGCTTGTCGTCGCGCTGATGCTGATGGGTGTCGCCACCTTCGCGATCGGGTTGCTGCCAACGTTCGGCACCATCGGCGTGGCCGCCCCCATCCTGCTGCTGGTCTGTCGCCTGCTCCAGGGCTTCGCCGTCGGCGGCGAGTGGGGTGGCGCGGTGCTGATGGCCGCCGAGCACGGGGACGACGCGCGTCGCGGCTTCTGGTCCTCCTGGCCCCAGGCCGGCGTGCCGCTGGGCAACCTGCTCGCCACCGGCGTGCTGTTCCTGCTCGCCGCGGTGCAGAGTGACGCCACCTTCGAGGCGTGGGGCTGGCGGATCCCGTTCCTGCTCTCCGCCGTGCTCGTGGGCATCGGTCTCTACGTCCGGCTCCAGCTCGAGGAGTCGCCCGTCTTCGCCGAGGCCAAGGCCGAGATCGCCGCGAAGCAGCAGACCTCCTCGCACATGCCGATCCTGGAGGTGATCAAGACCTACCCGAAGGAGGTCCTGATCGCGATGGGCATGCGGATGGCCGAGAACATCAGCTACTACATCTTCACGATCGTCTCGATCACCTACGTCACGACGTACCTGGGACAGGACAAGAGCACGATCCTGAAGATGCTGCTGATCGCAGCGGCCTTCCAGTTCTTCTTCATCCCGATGGTGGGCGCGTTCTCCGACAAGGTGGGTCGTCGCCCGCTCTACCTCGTCGGCGCGATCGGCGTCGGTGTGTGGGCGTTCGTGTTCTTCGGTCTGCTCGACACCAACAGCCCCGGCAAGATCTTCCTCGCCGTGGCCGTGGGCCTGTTCTTCCACTCGCTGATGTACGCACCGCAGGCGGCGTTCTTCTCCGAGCTGTTCGGTACGTCGGTCCGCTACACCGGGGCCTCGGTGGGCTACCAGCTCGCCTCGATCTTCGCGGGTGCCCTCGCGCCGATCATCGCCGTGAAGCTGCTCGGTGCCGAGGACGTGAAGAACACCTTCGCAGTGGGCGTCTACGTCGCCGTCGCGGCGCTGATCACGATCGTCGCGGTCGCCTTCGCCAAGGAGACCAGAGCCACCTCGATGCGCCACGACCGCGTGGTCCGCAGCGCCAACGGCTGAGGCGAGCAGCACGACCGTGCCCGGGGCCGAACCGGTGGCTGATCGCCACCGGTTCGGCCCTTGCCGGTTCGGCTCGGTAGCATCCGGCACCATGTCGGCGGAGGAACCCCGTGCCCAGCCACTCCCGGACCGCGACGTCTGGTACGTCAGCTACCTACGGCTCCAACATGTCCGGGGCGCGACTCGCGGCCTACCTCACGGGCGGCGTGCCGCCCGGTGGGAGCCGGGCCGATCCTGGCGCGCGGGACAGCTCGCCTCCGCGTCGCTCGGTCCCGGTGGATCTCCCCGGTGGCCTCGACGGCGGCCGCCACCACGCCGGGCCCGGGCACTACGAGACGCTGGTCGAGGTCGGTCGGCTGGACGGCGTGGCGATGCTGCTGTTCACCGCGCCGCACGGGATCGACCACGTCGAGCACGCGGCCCCCGCCCCGGGCCACCTGGCGTTGCTGGCGCAGGGGCTCGCCGAGTCGCGTGACTGGGACGATGACCGGGTGGCGGCGTACTTCGAGCGGGTCAGCCCGCCTGACCAGCCCGCCTGATCATCAGCCCGCCTGGTCAGTCCTCGGCGGCCAGCACCTGGACGACGGTCTCGCCGTCGCAGCTGCCGGACTCCCGGATGGCCCAGCGGCCCCGGAAGCCCTTGCCGGTCCAGTTCGCCTCGGCGTCGTGCTCCTCGGTCTCGCCGTCGACGACCTTGAACCCGGCGTCCTGGGCCGGCCCGTTCATGGCGGCCAGGACCTCCTTGAACGGCAGCGAGGTGACCCCGGTGACCACGACCCCGTCACTGCCGCGGTCCTCGGCGTCGTAGACCACGGTCTGGTCGGGGAACGGGAAGTCGGCGGGGAAGCCGGCCGGAAGGTCGGACACGCGTTTGGCGTCGGCAAGACACGTGTTCCGGTCCGCGGCCTTCTCCAGCTCCCGGTCGCGCTCCTTCTGCGCCTTCGACTCTCCGCCGCAGCCCGCGCCTGCCAGCAGAAGGGCCGTCAGGCAGGTGACGGCCCCCAGCGTCGTGAACCTCATCGGCTGCCGGACGTGACGAGCTTGTTGTTGGCCTCGTTGGACTCCGCGATCAGGTTCGCCGGGTCCACGGTTCCGGTGAACGTGTGCGACCCCTTGGTGGCCACCCAGGAGTACCGCAGAGTGATGCTGTCACCGGGGGCCAGGGTGCTGGACGCGGTTCGGCCGACGACGGCGCCGTTGTCGGTGAGCTGCGTGGCGAAGCCGGTCACCTTGGTGGCACCGGTGTTCCGCACCACCAGCGTGGCGGCCCAGTCCTTGCCGCTCTTCGTCACGGTCTGGGACGTCAGCGCCAGGTCGGCCGCTGGGTCCTGGGACGCGAAGAGCGTGCGTCCGGAGCTGAGCCGCGCGATGGTCGCATAGGACGCCTGGGCGTCGGCGGGACCAGCACCACTGGTGTGGCTGGAGTCGTTGACGCAGGCGTCGATGCAGCCATCTGCGAAACCGACCTCGACGTGACCGGTCCGGTCGACGGTCGCGTCGATGAAGTCCAGCAGGTTGCGGTCGTCGCCACAGGTGGTGCCACCGGTGCAGATCGATCCGCGCTGGACCGGGTCGTTCGGCGTGGCATCGCTGGTGACCCACGTCTTGCCGCCGTCGTAGGTGGTCGACACGTAGAGGTGCCAGACGCCCTTGAAGTTCGCGGCGTCCTGGTAGTTGCCGTCGGTCGGCGTACCGATGAAGGCCACCGAGGCGCGGTCGTCGTCACCCGCGACCGTCGCCGGGAACACGGCGTTGTTGATGCCGAACGAGGTGCCGAGAGGCTGGTTGTTGCTCCACGTCGCCCCCTTGTCGCGGCTCACCGCGACCGCGGGACGGCCGTCGGAGCCGACGTAGCCGAAGTAGACGGTGCCGTTGGCGCCGACGCCCACGGACGGGTCGGCGTCACTGGGGGTGCTGCCCGGGACCTTGCGCACGTTCCAGCTGCCACCGTTGTCGGTCGAGGTGACCAGCGCGGCGTTGGCTCCGCAGCCCTTGTTGGGCAGGTAGGCCGTGCCGTCAGGGGCGACCTTCACGTGCCCGTGCAGGCCGCCGCAGTCGAGCAGGCTGTAGGTGGGCACGCCGTGGCCGAAGGTGGTGCCACCGTCGTGCGAGGCCGCGCAGAACGCCGTGGCGATGTCCTGGCTGCAGTAGTAGACCGCGTTTGGGTACGACGAGCCTGGCAGTGGGCCGACGCCGGCGGCGCTGTACGGTCCACCGCCCACCGTCTGGTGGTCGACTCCGCTGGGGATCCCGCCGCCCGTGGAGGGAGCCCATGTCGCGCCGTCGTTGTCGGTCAGGCAGGTGGCCGAGTTGACGCCGGTCAGCTGTGACTCGAGCGTCCGTCCAGTGGCGTGATCGGTGAACAGGATCGGGTCGAGGCTGGTGGTGCTCCCGGCCGGGCAGCCCTTGGCCGCGTTGGCGGACACGTCGGACCAGGTCGCGGTGGCGGGCGAGACGCTGTCGTCGAAGCCGACCTTGTAGGTCGAGCGATAGGCCTGGTAGAGGGTCGCGTCGGTCTTCCAGTTCGAGCCGATCGACGGCTCGCCTGCGTTGTTTGCGTCCTTCAGGGTCGAGGGCGCCTTGTAGGTCGTGAAGCCGGGAGGCGTGTCGGTGCCGGGGGCCGGATCCGCGGGCTTGTCCACGAGCGCTGCCTTCGCCGAGTAGCTCTCACCCATGGGGGCGAACGGCACCACACGCACGGTGTAGTCGCCGGCGTTGGGCGGAAGGACGACCTGCTCGGGGTCGGCGCTCGAGGCTGCGGTGCCGACCACGTTGCCGCCTGTGTCCAGGACGTAGACGTCGAAGTCGGCCGCCGCAGTGGGCCAGGAGACCTCGATGTTCAGGGTGTGGGTGGTGCCGTATCCCGCGGCCGTGTCGACGTGCAGCGAGAAGTCGTCACACGACTGGGGCGCTGAGCAGTCGGGTGAGTCGAGTGCGGTGCCCGAGACGTTGGGGACCACGAAGGGCCCACCCACCCACTGGGTGCTGCGGGAGCCGTCCGAGACGGTGCCCTGGGTCGGTGTGCTGGCGTCGCCGGTGGCGGCGAAACCCAGGATGACGGCGATGGCCGCGACCACGGCGATGGCCGGGGTGGCGAGCGTGAACGTGCGGGTGGTCCGAGACATGAGAGGTCCTTCGTGTGGCAGTCCGAGTAATTGCCCAACGAAGCAGTGCCCCCCGGGTCACGTCCTCAAACCCGGGCGGGGTGGCGAACCCGGGGCCCGGCGGTAGGTTCGCCGCATGGAGTCCTACGCCACCGGTGAGACGACCCCGGATCTCCTCGACCAGACCATCGGGGCCAACTTCGAGAGCGCCGTCGCGACCAACGCTGATCGTGAAGCCCTGGTGGAGTTCGCCTCCGGCCGACGCTGGACCTACGCCGAGCTCGACCAGGACGTCGACGCGCTGTCCCGTGGGCTGATCGCCGCGGGCATCGCCAAGGGGGACAGGGTCGGCGTGTGGGCGCCCAACTGTGCGGAGTGGACGATCGCCCAATACGCCTCGGCCAAGATCGGCGCCATCCTGGTCAACGTCAACCCCTCCTACCGGACCCACGAGTTCTCCTACGCGGTCAACCAGTCGGGTCTGAAGCTGCTCATCTGCGCGGAGGCGTTCAAGACCAGCGACTACCGCGCGATGGTCGAGGAGGTCCGCGCCACGGGCGCGCTCACCACCGGTGTCCTGGAACGGGTGGTCTACATCGGCACCGACGACTGGGCTGCACTCCTCGCAGAGGGGGAGGCCCTGCCGGAGGACGCCGTCGCCGTCCGGATGGCGACCCTGGAGCCTGGCGACCCGATCAACATCCAGTACACGAGTGGGACCACCGGCTACCCCAAGGGCGCCACCCTGAGTCACCGCAACATCTTGAACAACGGCTTCTTCACCACCGAGCTGATCAACTTCACCTCGGCCGACCGGCTCTGCATCCCGGTGCCGTTCTACCACTGCTTCGGGATGGTGATGGGCAACCTCGGCTGCACCACCCACGGAGCCACGATGGTCATCCCGGCGCCCGGCTTCGACCCCGAGGCCACGCTGCGCTGCGTCGCCGAGGAGCAGTGCACCGCGTTGTACGGCGTACCCACGATGTTCATCGCGATGCAGAACGACCCGTCCTTCGCCGACCACGACCTCTCCAGCCTGCGAACCGGGGTGATGGCGGGCTCGATCTGCCCGGTCGAGGTGATGCGCCGCTGCATCGAGGAGATGAACATGGCCGAGGTGGCGATCGCCTACGGCATGACCGAGACCTCGCCCGTGTCGTGCCAGACGCGCGCGGACGACGACCTGGAGCGTCGCACCGCGACGATCGGCCGGGTCCACCCGCACGTGGAGATCAAGATCGTCGATCCCGCGACCGGGGAGACGGTGGAGCGTGGCCGGGCGGGGGAGTTCTGCACCCGCGGCTACTCGGTCATGCTCGGCTACTGGGACGACCCCGAGAAGACCGCAGAGGCCATCGACGGGGACGGCTGGATGCACACCGGTGACCTCGCCGAGATGCGCGAGGACGGGTACTGCAACATCGTGGGCCGGATCAAGGACATGGTGATCCGGGGCGGGGAGAACATCTACCCGCGGGAGATCGAGGAGTTCCTCTACACCCACCCCGACATCGAGGACGTCCAGGTGATCGGGGTCCCCGACGACAGGTACGGCGAGGAGCTGGCCGCCTGGATCAAGCTGCGCGACGGTGCGCCGCAGCTCGACGCCGCGGCGGTGAGGGAGTTCGCGACCGGCAAGCTCGCCCACTACAAGATCCCTCGCTACGTGTTGCTGGTGGAGGAGTTCCCGATGACCGTCACGGGGAAGATCCGCAAGGTGCAGATGCGTGCCGAGACCACCGAACAGCTCGGGCTCGCCTCGAGCAACGCGATGAAGAAGGAGCAGGCATGAGTGACGACATCCTCACCCTGGCCGAGGAGTACTGGACCCAGTACCTCGAGGTCAACCCGACCTTTGCGCACCTGATCGGTGACTACCGCCGCGCGGGCGAGTTCGAGGAGGCAACGCGCACGGCGGAGGACCGCGAGATCGCGGCGCTGCGCGCGTTCGCACGCAGGGCTGAGGCCATCGACGAGGGCGGGCTGCAGGAGCAGGAGCGGCTCACCCGCTCGATCCTCGCCGCACACGCGACGACGCGGGCCGATGTCCTGGAGTCGCGGCTCGAGGAGATCGCCGCCGACCCGATCTTCGGCCCGCAGGTCTCGATGCCGATCCTGATGGGCACGATCGGGCTGCCGGATGCGGCCGTCGCCGAGGCGCTGGTGGACAAGTTCCGCGGCCTGGGGCGCCACTACGGCGAGCTGGCCGAGCGGCTTCGCGAAGGCATCGCCAGCGGCCGGTATCCAGCCGCCTTCGCCGCGGCGGACACCGTCGAGCAGCTCGACGGGATCCTGGCGACAGCGGTGTCCGACGACCCGCTGCTCACCACGACGACGCCGCCGGCCGGGCTGGACGTCGATGCCTGGAAGGCCCGGCTGCGCGAGGTGGTCGAGTCCGACGTACGCCCCGGCATGGCCGCCTATCGAGACGTCCTGCGCGACGAGGTGCTGCCCGGCGCACGACCCGACGAGAGGTGCGGCCTCGGGTGGCTGCCCGATGGCGAGGCGGCCTACGACGCCACCCTGCGCTACTACACGACGACCGGGAAGACCGCCCGGGAGATCCACGAACTCGGGCTGGAGCAGATCGAGAAGCTGGCCGAGGAGTACCGCCAGCTCGGCCCCGAGGTGGTCGGCAGCGAGGACCTCGAGGTGATCTTCGAGGCCATGCGCAGCGACCCCCGGCTGCACTTCGAGCGCGGCGAGCAGCTGATCGAGGCCTCCGAGGTCGCCCTGCAGCGGGCGTGGGACGCCATGCCGGACTGGTTCGAGGTGCTCCCGCAGGCCCGCTGCGCCGTCCAGTCGACGACGACCGGCGCCAAGGCCTTCTACTTCCCGCCCGCCTCAGACGGCTCGCGTGGGGGCACCTTCTTCGTCAACGTCGCCGACGCGGCGTCGTGGGGCACCTTCGAGCTGGAGTCGATGGCCTTCCACGAGGGCATCCCCGGCCACCACCTCCAGCTGGCGATCGCCAGCGAGCTCGAGAACATCCCGGAGTTCCGCAAGCGCCTGCACAACGCGGCGTACGCCGAGGGCTGGGGCCTCTACACCGAGCGGCTCTCCGACGAGATGGGTCTCTACAGCGGACCCGTGGACCGGATGGGGATGTACTCCGCCGACTCGATGCGGGCCTGCCGCCTCGTCGTCGACACCGGGCTGCACGCCCTCGGATGGAGCCGCCGCCAGGCGGTCGAGTTCATGCTGGCCAACTCACCGCTCACCGAAGCGGTGTGCCAGCCCGAGGTCGACCGCTACGTGGTCTCACCGGGTCAGGCCACCTCGTACATGGTGGGGCGCGTGGAGATCGACCGCATGAGGTCCGAGGCAAAACAGCGCCAGGGTGACGCCTTCGACGTCCGGAAGTTCCACTCGGCGGTGCTCGACTCCGGGTCGCTTCCCCTCGGCGTGCTGGACCAGGTCGTGCGGACCCGGCTGCCCTGAGCGTCGGCGCCCACCGGGAAGGTTTCACCAGGAAGTCGCTGGGTACCCCCGTACTGGGCAATTCGGTGCCCGGGACTCAGGAGGAACCGTGGCGGACGCAGTCGAGACAGGCCGGATCACGACGGACATCCCGGCGAGGTTGGACCGGTTGCCCTGGTCACGGTGGCACTGGTTGGTGGTGATCGGCCTCGGCACGGTGTGGATCCTCGACGGACTCGAGGTCACCATCGTCGGGTCGATGAGCGAGGCGCTGAAGTCCGGGAGCACCGGACTCGGACTGAGCAGCTACCAGGTCGGCGTGGCCGGTGCCGTGTACGTCGCCGGGGCCTGCCTCGGAGCGCTGTTCTTCGGCCAGCTCACCGACCGGTTCGGTCGCAAGAAGCTGTTCCTGATCACGCTGGGCGTCTACACCGTGGCGACCGTGCTCACCGCCTTCTCGATGAACCCGGCGTGGTACTTCGTGGCGCGGTTCCTCACCGGTGCCGGCATCGGTGGCGAGTACGCCGCCATCAACTCCGCCATCGACGAGCTGATCCCGGCCAGGTTCCGGGGACGCGTCGACATCGCCATCAACGGCTCGTTCTGGGTCGGTGCGGCGGCCGGGTCCCTGCTGACGATCCCGCTGCTGGATCCCACCATCTTCGACCCGGCGTGGGGCTGGCGGCTGGCGTTCGGCCTCGGGGCGATCCTGGCCGTCGGGATCCTGGTCGTGCGCCGCAACGTCCCGGAGAGCCCGCGCTGGCTGTTCATCCACGGCCATGAGGACGAGGGGGAGCGGGTCGTGCGCAGCATCGAGCAGAGCGTGCACGACGAGAGCGGCAAGGAGCTTCCCTCGGTCAGCGAGACCATCACGATCCGGCAGCGTCGGACGATCACCATCCCCGAGATCGCACGCACCGTGTTCACGCTCTACCCCAGACGGACGATCCTGTGCTTCTCCCTCTTCGTGGGCCAGGCCTTCCTCTACAACGCCTTCTTCTTCACCTACGGCGACACCCTGGGCACGTTCTTCGACGTCAAGCAGGTCGGTTGGTACATCGCGGTCTTCGCCGCCAGCAACTTCGCAGGAGCCCTGCTGCTCAGTCCGCTCTTCGACCGCATCGGCAGGGTGCAGATGATCACGGGCACCTACGTGCTGTCCGGGGTGCTGCTCGCCGTGGCTGGCTTCTCGCTGGGGAGCCTGAACGCCGTCACCTTGACGGTGATGGGATCGGTCATCTTCTTCTTCGCCTCGGCGGGCGCCTCAGCGGCGTACCTCACCGCGAGTGAGGTGTTCCCGATGGAGACCCGGGCGCTCTGCATCGCCTTCTTCTACGCGATCGGCACCGCCGTCGGGGGCATCTCGGGGCCTTTGCTGTTCGGCAAGCTGATCGACAACGCCTCGGCGAGCAAGGACATCACCGCCATCGCGATCGGCTACTTCATCGGCGCGGCGCTGATGATCGCCGGCGGGATCGTCGAGGCGTTCCTGGGCATCCGGGCCGAGGGCCAGTCGCTGGAGAGCATCGCGCAGCCGCTGACGGCCGTGGACGAGGGCGAGGGTGCGGGTGGGCCCGAGGACCAGAGGCGTCCCGCCCCGGCGCCCGTCTGAGCCAGCCCGATCGCTGTGTGAGTCGTCTGTCGAGAGAGGAGAGCGCCCATGCCGATGCCGCCACCGAAGGCGTCGACCGAGGGTCGGCGTGACCGGCAGGTCTTCCATGAGATGGGTCAGCTCGCCCGGGCCGTCGAGGCCAACGGCCCGAGCAGTCCAGATGACCTCGCCGTGCTCGTCGGTGCGGCGTACTGGGAGCAGGACCGCTTCGAACGTGCCCTGAGCCTCGCGGTGGCCGACGGACTGCTCGTCCGCGGCCAAGACGGTCTGCTGCAGGCGTCCGCCTGAGGGGTCTCACCTAGGGTCGTCGGGTGGAACCTGACGGCACGGGCACGACGCACCGGTTGGGGGACCCGATGCAGGCGAGCTGGCTGGAGGCCGAGGGCGACCGGCTGCTCGACTTCGGTCGGGCGGCACGGCACCCGAGCGGCGGCTTCGCCTGGCTGGACGACGATGGTGCGCCCGAGCTCGAACGCCCCGTCGAGCTGTGGATCACCTGCCGGATGACCCACGTCTACGCGCTCGGACACCTGCTGGGCCGGCCCGGCTGCGCCGAGCTGACCGACCACGGCATCTCGGCCCTGACGGGCCGGTTCCGCGACGCGGAGCACGGCGGCTGGTTCGCGCGGGTCGACGACGCGGGGCCGACGAGCACCGACAAGACGGCCTACGAGCACGCGTTCGTGGTCCTGGCGGCCGCGAGTGCGACGGCTGCTGGCCGCCCCGGAGGCCGGGAGCTCCTCGACGGCGCACTGGGCGTCCTGACCGAGCACTTCTGGGACGAGCAGTTCGGCATGGTGGTCGAGCAGTGGGACAGCAGCTGGTCGGTTCTCGACGGCTACCGCGGGGCGAACGCCAACATGCACATGGTCGAGGCGCTGCTCGCGGCTGCCGACGTCCTCGACGACGCGACCCTGCGGGACAAGGCCCTACGCATCGTCACCCGCGTGGTTCACGACCTCGCCCGCGGCAACCGGTGGCGCATCCCGGAGCACTTCGACGACTCATGGACCCCGATCCCGGACTACAACCTCGAGGAGCCGGCACACCCGTTCCGCCCCTTCGGTGCCACCATCGGACACTCACTTGAGTGGTCCAGGCTGGCGCTGCACCTGCGTGCCGGACTCGGTCCGGAGGCCCCCGAATGGCTGCTGGCGGACGCTCAGGCGCTCTTCGAGGCATCGATCCGGGACGGCTGGGCCGTGGACGGTGCGGACGGATTCGTCTACACCGTGGACTGGGACGGCAACCCGGTGGTGCGCGCGCGAATGCACTGGGTGGCGGCCGAGGCGACGGCCACCGCGGCGGCCCTGCACTCGGCGACCGACGACCCGGCGTACGCAGCCTGGTACGAGACCTGGTGGCGCCACATCGAGGCGTGCTTCCTCGATGTGGAACGAGGGTCCTGGCACCACGAGCTCGACCCGGACAACCAGCCGGGTCACCTCACCTGGCAGGGGAAGCCGGACACCTATCACGCGTTCCAGGCGACCCTGATCCCGCGCCTGCCGCTCACGCCGACGCTGGCCGCGGCCCTGGCCGCGGAGCCGTCCTCCTGACCAACGCGCGGAACGCCAGGAACTGAAGGCACGCCACGGCGACCTCCTGGGGCATCCGGCGGGGCGACTCGTGCTGGATCGCCCCGTGGAACCGGTCCACCGCGGCGGGGAAGGGCGAGCGGCCGAAGAACAGGTCGCTCGGCTTGTCCGCGTCGGGCAAGCAGGCGCCGAGCATGCCGGCCACGACCGTCACGCGCTGCTCGCGAGGCGTCAGGCGCGCCACGCAGGCCATCGTGGCGAGGCCCACGAGCCCGTCGACGACGGCGACCTTCAAGAAGACCTTCTGGTCCGGGTTGCCCCAGTGCGGCACCACGTCCATCGCGAGATGGGAGACGACCCCCACCCCGAACGCCGAGGCCGCGCCGGGACTGGCCAGGCCGATGAGGCCCCCGGCAAGGACGTGGTTGGTGATCAGCACGTTACGAGGCTAGGGCAGGCACCTAGGCTGGTGCGGTGAACGCCGCTGATCGAGCCCCCCTGGTCGTCGGGTTCGACCTGGACATGACCTTGATCGACACCGTCGTGGGCTTCGCCGCGACCCTGGACGCACTCGGCTCCGAGCTCGGGGTGCAGTTCCCCACCGCGGACCTGACCGCTCAGCTCGGACCGCCGCTCGACCTCATCCTGGGACCGCACCTTCCTCGCGAGCAGCTCGGGCCGGCGACCGACCGGTTCCGGGAGATCTACCCCGACCACGCCATCGAGCCGACGCCGATCTTCCCCGGGGTCACGGAGGCGCTGGCGGCGGTGCGGGCACATGGTGGGCGGATCGTCCTGGTCACCGGCAAGCACACCCCCAACGCCCAGCTGCACGTCGACCATCTCGGTCTGGACGTCGACGTGGTGGAGGGGCGGGTCTGGGGTCCGGGCAAGGGCGAGGTGCTGCACCGGCACGGCGCCGGGGTGTACGTCGGCGACCACGTCCACGACGTCGAGGGAGCCCGCGCCGCCGGGATCACCAGCGTCTCGGTGCTCACCGGTGGCTGCACCCGGGAGCAGCTCGAGGAGGCCGGCACCGACGTCGTGCTGCAGGACATGACGCAGTTCCCGGCCTGGCTCGACGACTACGTCCTGCAACGGCGGCTGGCAACCCTGGCGGAAGCGCTCGCGGGTCATCGACGGCTGCTGGTCGCGTTCAGCGGCGGCGCCGACAGCGCCTTCCTGCTGGCGGCCGCGGTCCGTGCGCTGGGAGCGGACAACGTGGGTGCCGCCACGGCGTACTCCGAGTCGCTGCCGATGTCCGAGCGGGAACCGGCGCTCGATTTCGCCGAGTCGCTGGGCGTCGAGGTCCTCACGCCGAAGACCGCCGAGATGGATCGTGATGGGTACCGCGCCAACCAGGGTGACCGATGCGCGTTCTGCAAGTCCGAGCTGCTCGACGTGCTCGCGCCGCTGGCCAGGGCGCGCGGGTTCGACGCCGTCGCCACCGGCACCAACGCCGACGACGCCCGGGCCGGCTTCCGTCCCGGGATCGCGGCCGCGGCCGACCGGGGAGCCGTGACGCCACTGCTCGACGCGGGACTGACCAAGGCCCAGGTCCGGGCCGCGTCGCGCGCGTGGGACCTGCCGACCTGGGACAAGCCGGCCGCCGCCTGTCTGAGCTCGCGGATCGCCTTCGGCCTCGAGATCACCCCCGCCCGGTTGGCCCGGGTCGAACGTGCCGAGGCGGCTCTCCGAACCCAGCTGACCCTGGCCGGCCACGAGGTCGCCGACCTGCGGGTCCGCGACCTCGGTGACGTGGCCCGAGTCGAGGTCGACCGGCACCTGCTGGACGTCGCCGGCGGGCTGCTCGACGTGGTCCGGGAGGCGGGCTTCGACCAGGTGGAGCTGGACCCGCTGGGCTTTCGGTCCGGGTCGATGAACGAGCTGCTGCCCGACCCCGATCGGTATCGCTGAACTCGATGGCACCGCTCCACCCCACGGCGTACGCTGTGCAGTCGCTGCGTCCCACGTCGGGCCGATTCCAGCGCCCCCCCGACAAGAAAGGCCAGTGCGGTGCCTACCGGAAAGGTCAAGTGGTACGACGCCGAGAAGGGATTCGGGTTCCTCTCGCGCGAGGACGGCGATGACGTCTACGTCCGTTCCTCGTCACTGCCCGAAGGAGTCACGACCCTCAAGGCCGGAACTCGGGTCGAGTTCGGCATCCTCTCCGGACGCAAGGGCGAGCAGGCCCACCAGGTGCACCTGCTCGACGCGCCGCCCTCGGTCTCCCGTGCGCTGCGGAAGAAGCCCGAGGACATGGCCGGCATCGTCGAGGACCTGATCCGCCTCCTCGAGGACGTCGGTGGCGCCTACCGGCACGGCCGGCACCCCGACCCGAAGACCGCCAAGCCCACGGCGAAGCTGCTGCGTGGCCTTGCCGACGAGCTCGACCTCTAGACGATGGTCGGGGGACCGCTCGTGTGGCGCGAGCGCCGGATCGTCCTCGTCTGTGCCGGGCTGGCGGTGCTGTCGGTCCTCGGGATGTGGTTGCTGAGCCGCTTCTTGATCGGTCACATCGCCGCCTTCCAGTACGGCAACGTCGCGTTCTGGGCCATCGCGGCGGGCCGCCAGGTGCCGTCTGCTCTGGCGCTCGTCGCCGTGGTGCTCACCGGGCGCCCGTTCGTCGCCGTGGGCATCGCCGCCATGGCGGCCCTGCTCGCGGTCCTGGTCGGCGCCCTGGGCCTGCTCGACTCCGGGATCGCCATCGAGCCGACCGTCTACGTCTCCTGGGCGGGCGGGGCGCTGGTCGGCGCTGCGCCCCTCTTGGCGGCCGACCTGGTGGCGCTGCGCCGGGGGAGGTTCACCTCGGCCTCCGGTGGGGCTACCGGCCTGTTGGTCGGGGTCCTCGCCGCCGGGATCGGGGCCTTCTCGCTGCTGGCGGGATCGGGACGGGCCGGGTTCGACCTCCTGTCCGGCGTGCTCGGATTCATGACGATCGTCCTGCCCATCGCCACCTTCGCGCTCACCGGGCTGGTTGCGGGCCGGTTCGCTGAGCGGACCGGCCAAGGAGCACGAACACCGTCCACCCCACCATCAGCGCAGCAAGCACGCCGAGGCCCAACCGAGGGATGAGCGGCAGGGCGATGCCGATGAACCCGCCCACCACCCAGGACAGCTGGAGCAGCGTCTCCGAGCGCGCGAACGCCGACGTGCGGTTCCGCTCCGGCACATGGCGCTGGATCGTGGAGTCGAGCGAGACCTTGCCCATCGCCTGGGCGACGCCGGCGGTCAGCCCCAGCAGGATCGCCGCGGCAAGTCCGTAGAGCACCGCAGCGAACACGGCGATCAGCGCATCTGCCAGCAGTGCGGCGACCACCGTCACCGCCGGGTTGACCCGGCGCAACACCGAACCCAGTCCGATGCCGATGGTGTTGCCCAGCCCCGCTGCTCCGATCACCAGGCCCAGGAGGAGCGTCGGGCGGTGCTCGAAGCCGGCCAGCGGCTGGTCCCGGAGCAGGAAGGCCATGTACATCGTCAAGAAGCCCGACAGCATCCGGAGCCCCGCGTTGCATCGCAGCGCGAACACCACGTCGGTGGGCACCCGGAACTTGCGGGCGTCCCCGGTGAGGCTCACCGGGAGCTCTCCGGTCGTGACGTCCGCCTTGGCCGGCAGCAGGATCGAGAGGATGGTCGCGCCCGCGAAGATCAAGAACGCGTAGCGCAGCGACCACTGCGAGCCGAACGTCGCCGCGACGGCGGCCAGCGGCGCCGAGATCGCCGCACCGACCACTCCAGCCAGCGAGATCCGACTGTTGGCCTTGACGAGCGTGAGTCCTTCGGGCTGCAGCCGCGGGACGGTGGCGGCGCGGGCGACGCCGTACGCCTTGGACGAGACCAGGACGCCCAGGGCTGTCGGGAACATGGCGATCGACTGGGTGGCCACGGCGTCCGCCATCAGCCAGCAGAAGAACGCCCGCAGTGCCATCGTGCTGCCGATCGCCCAGCGGCGCCCGTGGCTGAACCGGTCCAGGAAGGGGCCCAGCAGGGGTGCGACGACGGCGAAGGGCAGCATCGTCAGGCCGAGGAAGAGCGCCACCTGCCCGCGAGCCTCACCGGGCTGGGCGAAGAACAGCGTTCCGGCCAGCGAAATCGCCACCGCGGCGTCCCCCGCCGCGTTGAAGGCGTGCAGCTCGATCAGCCGGTAGAGCCCCGAGTCCCCGGCGCCCTCGGCCCGCGCGGCCTGCCTGGCCCGCCGGACGGTGTACGACGCAGCCGACCCCGTCGCCGTGCCCGCGCGCTTGATGCCCCGCCCCGTGGCGCCGGCCAGCCGTCGCCCGCGCGCGGAGCCGGCCGGGCCCGTGGCCCGCCCGCCTGTGTCGGTCGGCTCCTCCTCCATGTCCACATCTTGTCAACCCGGCCCCCTGGGGAGACACCGGCCATCCCGATGGGGGAGAATCACCGACGTGATGTCGACCGTGGACCCGGCCGCCCTGAAGGGCGTCGATGTCGCCCGCGCTGCGCTCGTCCTGCAGGTGGGCGACGACGTGGTCGGCGAGCACATCGGGGCCACCCCCGAGAGCGAGGGCGTCGTCACCCATGACTTCGCGTGTCGCCAGGCCGGTTACCCCGGGTGGGTGTGGGCGGTCACGCTCGCGCATTCTCCTGGCCGCGATGCCCCGACCGTGGACGAGGTCGTGTTGCTTCCTGGCGACGGGGCGATCACCGCGCCGCCCTGGGTTCCGTGGCGCGAGCGCATCCAGCCCGGTGACCTGTCGCCCGGAGACCTCCTCCCGACCGACGAGGATGATTCGCGACTGGTCCCGACGTACCTCGCCGGGGACGTGTCGGAGGACACTGACCGGTCGGTGGTCGAGGAGATCGGCCTGGGCCGGTCCCGGGTGCTGTCCATCGAGGGGCGCGACCTCGCCGCCCAACGGTGGTACGACGGCGAGCAGGGCCCCGACGTCGCGATCGCGCAGTCGGCTCCCGGCACCTGTGTGGGCTGCGGCTTCCTGGTGCGGCTGGCCGGACCGCTCTCGACGATGTTCGGCGTCTGCGCCAACGAGTTCGCCAACGACGACGGCAAGGTGGTCGCGCTCAACCACGGCTGCGGTGCGCACTCCGAGGCGCAGCTGCGCAAGAAGCAGCTGCCGCCCCCGATGCCCGACCATGTCTTCGACACGGTGAGCCGCGACGACCTCGAGGAGTTCTAGCTCCCGCTCGTCACGTCGTTCGCTTCGCGCGCCGACTGTCGCGCGTTGCGGCGTCGGCGGCAGTGGTCCCAGCCCACCAGGCCGAGGCCGAATCCGGCCACGCAGGTCCACATCCACCACAGGTGGCCGTCCTCCTGGAGCCTGCCGTAGAACGGGAGGAGCAGGACGAGGGCGACAGCCCACAGGGCCGTGCCGACCTGCATGGTGCGGACGCCGTCGAGGTCGAGCGGCTCCACGTCGGCCACGAAGTAGGTGCGGTTGCCGATCTCGTGGACCAGTGGCTGCTCGTCCGCGGGTTTCATGTCGCCAATCTAGTGGTCCGGTCGGCGGGCCTGTCACCGCGACCGGTCGCAGGTCTGCTTGGATTCGGCCGTGGATAAATTCTTCAAGATCTCCGAGCGTGGTTCGAGCGTCGGGCGTGAGGTGCGCGGCGGCGTCGTCACCTTCTTCACGATGGCCTACATCATCGTGCTCAACCCGCTGATCCTCGGCTTCGCCCAGGACGCCGACGGCAAGCTCCTCGGTGGGGCCGGCCCGGACAACCTGACCGCGATCGCGGCGGGTACGGCGCTGGTCGCCGGGGTGATGACCATCCTGATGGGTGCCATCGCCAACTATCCGCTGGCGTTGGCCACCGGACTGGGGCTGAACGCGTTCATCGCCTTCTCCGTCGCCTCGCAGATGACGTGGGCCGATGCCATGGGGCTGATCGTCCTCGAGGGCGTGGTGATCCTGGTGCTGGTGCTCACCGGCTTCCGGGAGGCGGTCTTCCACGCCGTGCCCGCGCAGCTCAAGATCGCGATCTCGGTGGGGATCGGCCTGTTCATCGCGCTTATCGGCTTCGTCGACGCGGGGTTCGTGCGCCGCACCGGCGTCGGGCCGGTCCCGGTCCAGCTCGGCACGGACGGCTTCCTGTCCGGGTGGCCGGTCGCCGTCTTCGCCCTCGGCCTGGTGCTGGTCGTGGCGCTGTGGGTGCGCAAGGTGAAGGGCGCGATCCTGATCTCGATCATCGCGACCACCGTCGTGGCGGTCGTCGTGGAGGCCATCGGCTCCTTCGGCGCCCAGACTCCCGACGGCAAGAACCCCAACGGCTGGAACCTCAACGTGCCCGGCCTGCCGGACAAGGTGGTCGACCTGCCGTCCTTCGGCACCCTGGGCGAGTTCAGCCTGCTCGGCTCCTTCGAGTCCGTGGGCGTGGTCGCCGCGCTGCTTCTGGTCTTCACCCTGATGCTCGCCGACTTCTTCGACACGATGGGCACGATGACGGCCATCGGAGCCGAGGCGGGGCTGCTCGACGAGGAGGGCTCGCCGCCCAACACCCAGCGCATCCTGGTGGTCGACTCGCTGGCAGCGGTTGCCGGTGGCGCGGGCGGGGTCTCCTCGAACACCTCCTACATCGAGTCCGCCGCCGGTGTCGGCGAGGGAGCCCGCACCGGGCTGGCCTCGATCGTCACGGGAGTGCTGTTCCTGTTCGCCATCTTCCTCTCGCCGCTGGTCAAGGTGATTCCCAGCGAGGCTGCCGTGCCAGCGCTGGTCCTGGTCGGCTTCTTGATGATGCAGCAGGTCAAGGGCATCGACTGGGACGACCTCGACATCGCGATTCCCGCGTTCCTGACGATCGTGCTGATGCCGTTCACCTACTCGATCACCGTCGGCATCGGCGCCGGCTTCCTGGCCTTCGTGCTGATCAAGGTCGTGCGTGGCCGGTTCCGCGTGGTCCACCCGTTGATGTGGGTGATCAGCGCACTGTTCCTGCTCTACTTCGCGATCCACCCGCTGACCGCACTGCTCACCTGAGGCCGGGCCCCTGGCGGGGCTCCAGGAATAGTTAGCATAGGTAATGAGTTATGCTAACTACATGACTCCCACGATTCAGGATGCGGCCCGCACGGACGCCGGACTCGCCAGCGAGCTTCGGTTCTCGGTGGCACGGCTCTCGCGGAGGCTGCGCAACGAGCGCGAGCCGGGGAACCCACTCAGCGTCGCGTCCCTGAGCGCGCTCGGCATCCTGTTCCGCGAGGGCGAGTGCACCATCGGTGCGCTCGCGGCCCATGAGCGAGTCCAGCCGCCGTCGATGACGCGCACCGTGAACTGCCTGGTCGACGAGGGGTACGCCGTACGCCGTGCGCACGAGAGTGACGGGCGCCAGGTGCTGGTCGACCTGACCGACCAGGGTCGCGAGATCCTGGTAGCCGACCGCCGCCGACGCGACGCCTGGCTCGCCCAGCGCCTGCGCGAGCTCACCGCGGAGGAGCGGGCCCTCCTCCGCGAGGCCGCCCCACTGATCCAGAGATTGGCCACCAGTCCTTGAGCCCCACGTTCCGCGCCCTGCACAACCACAACTACCGCCTGTACGCCACGGGCGGTGTCGTGTCCAACACCGGCACCTGGATGCAGCGCGTCGCCCAGGACTGGCTGGTCGTGCTGCTCGCGGCCAACGACGGCATCGCACTCGGCATCACCACCGGGCTCCAGTTCCTGCCGGCTCTGCTCCTCTCGCCCTACGCCGGGCTGATCGCCGACCGCTTTCCCAAGCAGCGACTGCTGCAGGTCACCCAGATCGTGATGGCCCTCACCGCCCTGCTCCTCGGTGTCCTCGCGGTCACCGGCACCGTCGAGGTCTGGCACGTCTACGTGCTGGCGTTCACCTTCGGCGTCGGCTCCGCCTTCGACGCCCCGGCCCGGCAGAGCTTCGTCAGCGAGATGGTGGCCCCCGAGGACCTGTCCAACGCGGTCGGCCTCAACTCCGCCTCGTTCAACGCCGCCCGGGTCGCCGGCCCGGCTCTCGCCGGCCTGCTGATCGGCGCCTTCGGGGGTGGCGTGAGCGCGACCGGCTGGGTGATCCTGCTGAACGGTCTCAGCTACACCGCGGTGCTGTTCGCGCTGCGCTCCATGGTCGTCGCCGACCTCCACGTCACCCCGCGCGAGGACCGGCACAAGGGGATGATCCGCGACGCGGTGCGCTACCTACGCGGGCGACCCGACCTGATGCTGATCCTCAGCGTCGTCTTCTTCGCCGGCACGTTCGGCCTGAACTTCCAGATGACCTCGGCCCTGATGGCGACCCAGGTGTTCCACAAGGGCGCGACCGAGTACGGCCTGCTCGGGTCGGCGATGGCCGTCGGCTCGCTGACCGGAGCGCTGCTGGCGGCTCGGCGCACTCGGATCCGGCTCCGGCTGGTCGCCGGTGCGGCGCTGCTCTTCGGCGTGGTCGAGATCCTCGCCGGGCTGGTCCCGACGTACCTCACCTTCATGCTGATCGTGCCGTTCCTGGGCCTCACCGCGCTGACGATGATCACGGCGGCGAACACCACGATGCAGCTGGCCACCGAACCCCGGATGCGTGGCCGGGTGATGGCGCTCTACCTGATGGTCTTCATGGGGGGTACGCCGATCGGGTCGCCGTTCATCGGCTGGATCGGGGAGCAGTTCGGCGCGCGCTGGACCCTGATCGGCGGAGGTGGCCTGACGATCCTCGGCGTCCTCGTGTCGGTGGCCGTGTTCACCCGCGGGCGGGGGTTCTGGAACCGCCGCGTGCACCGCGCCCAACATGTGCCCGTGCCGGAGCCCATACACTCGGCCGCATGAACCCCCGCTTCCGCCGACTGGTCATCCCGGTCGCGCTCGTGGGGCTGATCCTGCTCTCCGTGATCGCCGCCCTGAGCAAGTAGTCGCCATGGCCGAACCACTGCTGCGGGCGCTCTCCAAGCTGCGTGCCGCCATCCTCGAGGACGAGACGCTGGTGCGCGCCTTGGCCTCCGGCCGCCGACGGGGACAGGAGCCGCCCCGCTGGGTCCGCGTCGAGATGCGCTACGTCGACCTCAAGGCCGGGCGCCACCTCCAGGTGACGGCGTACGACGAGACCCAGGCGCACGTCTCGAACCACCAGGACCCGCGGGCCGCGCTCGACGAGCTCCTCGAGGAGCCGTTCGCCAACTGGCACGTGGACACCGCGACCCAGGTCCACCAGCTGCGGATCACCAAGAAGGGCCAGGCGCTGCTGCACACCAGCGACCGGCAGGAGGCGACCCGGCCGGAGCGGGGCCACGACCAGGTCAAGGAGCGGCTGCTCCCCGAGGACCACCCGGTGCTGCGGGAGCTCGGCATCTCCGACGCCAACGGCCGGGTCAAGCCGTCCCGGCAGGCGAAGTACCGCCAGGTCGAGGAGTTCCTGCGCGCGCTCTCGATCGCGATCGACGACTCGACCAGGAGTCGGAAGCTGCGGGTGCCCACGGTCGAGGACCCGCTGCGCGTCGTCGACCTCGGCTGCGGCAACGCCTACCTGACCTTCGCCGCGCATGCCTGGCTGCGCGAGCGGATGCCGGTGCGGGTGACCGGCGTCGACGTGAAGGAGCAGTCCCGCCGGCACAACACCGAGGTGGCGGAGCGGCTCGGCGTGGCGGGGGAGATCGAGTTCGTGGCGGCGGGGATCGGTGAGGTCGAGCTCACCGAACGGCCCGATGTGGTGCTCGCCCTGCACGCCTGCGACACCGCGACCGACGACGCGCTCAGCCGCGGCGTGCGGTGGGGGGCCGACCTGATCCTGGCCGCGCCGTGCTGCCACCACGACGTGTCCGCCCAGCTCCGCAGGGTGCCCTCCCCGCCGGGCTACACGGCGCTCACCCGCGACGGAATCCTGCGCGAGCGGCTGGCCGACACCCTGACCGACGCGCTCCGGGCCTCGATCCTGCGGCTGGTCGGCTACCGCGTGGAGGTCGTTGAGTTCGTCGAGAGCCAGCACACTCCGCGGAACACCCTGCTGCGGGCCGTCCGCACGGGTGTCGCTGCGCCCGACCAGGCGCGCGCCGACTACGACAACCTGACCACCACCTGGCACCTCCGGCCTGCGCTGGGGGACCTGCTCGACCTGCGGGACGAGGGATGAGCCGGCGCCTGGTGGCCGCCGGTGTGCTGGCGACCGTGCTCGCCGTACCCGCCGCAGCGGCCACCGGGACGACGTCGGAGGAGGGTCTCTTCACCTTCCAGGACGCTCGGATCAGCGAGTCCAGTGGGCTGGTGGACCTGGGTGCGCTGATGGTGACCACGAACGACTCCGGTGACGTCTCGCGAGTGTTCGTGGTGGATCCCGACACCGGAGCCACCGTCGGGATGACCGACTTCCACTCGTCGACGATCGACGTCGAGGCGCTCGCGCCGGCGGGTCCGGGCGAGGTCTGGGTGGGCGACATCGGGGACAACGGCCGCTCGCGCCCCGAGGTGACCGTCTACAGGGTGCCGGTCGGGGCTCGACAGATCGACGTCGCGTCGCCGACCCGCTTCCGGCTGACCTATCCCGACGGTCCGCACGACGCCGAGTCGCTGTTCGCCGACCCCTCGGGGCGACTCCACCTGATCAGCAAGGCGCCCACGGGCGGCACCGTCTACCGGGCGCCCGAAACCCTGGATGCCAGCGGTCCCAACGCGTTGGAGGCCGTGGCGACCGTGGCCGACTACGCCACCGACGCGGCGATCCGGGGCGACGGACGGCACGTCGTCGTCCGCGGTCTCGGACAGGCCTCGGTCTACACGTTCCCGGCGTTCGGCCGGGTCGGCACCTTCCCGCTTCCCCGCCAGCGGCAGGGCGAGGGCATCTCCGTCGGGCCGGGAGACCGGATCCGGATCAGCAGTGAGGGTGTGGGTACGGCGGTCGAGGAGGTCACCATCCCGGCAGACGTCCTGGCTGCGCTCCGGCCCGGAGCCGCCGAGCCGAGCCCGCGACCGACCTCAGTGGTCCGGCCCGCGCCCGCTCGTCGATCTGAACGCGGCAGCGCGTGGCTGCTCTGGTCGATCCCTGCCGTGCTCGCCGTGGGTGCCGCCGGCATCGGGCTGGGCCTCCGACGGCGTACGGGGTGAGACTGGTCCGATGAGGCTCACTGCGGTGCAGGGCGACATCACCCTCCAGGACGTGGATGCGGTGATCAACGCCGCCAACCGGGGGATGCGCGGCGGGGGCGGAGTGGACGGCGCCATCCACGCGGCGGGAGGTCGCGCGATCCTCGAGGACTGCGAGCGTCGCTTCCCGCACGGCCTCGCCACCGGGCAGGCGGGTTGGACCACCGCAGGCGATCTGCCGGCCACCTGGGTGATCCACGTCGTGGGCCCGAACTTCACCGCCGGCGAGCGGGACCGGTCGCTGCTCACGTCCTGCTACGCCAACGCCCTGCGAGTCGCCGACGAACTGGGCGCGGCGACGGTCGCCTTCCCCCTGATCTCGGCCGGTGTCTACGGCTGGCCCCGCGAGGACGCCGTCGCCGCAGCGGTCGACACCCTTCGCGCCACCGAGACCCACGTCGCGGAGGCCCGGATCGTGGCGTTCGGGCGCGCGGCGTACGAGCTCGTTGCCTCGGCCCTCTGACGCAGCGAACGAACCTACGACCGCTCGACGACGTAGTCGACGCAGGCGGTGAGGGCCTCGACGTCGGCGGGGTCGACGGCGGGGTACATCGCGATCCGGAGCTGGTTGCGGCCGAGCTTGCGGTAGGGCTCGGTGTCCACGATGCCGTTGGCGCGCAGGGTGGCGGCGATCGCGTCGGCGTCGATGGACTCGTCGAAGTCGATGGTGGCGATCACCAGGGACCGGTGGGCGGGGTCGGCGACGTACGGCGTGGTGTACGCCGTCCGCTCGGCCCAGCCGTAGAGCGCGTCGGAGGAGGCCGTGGTGCGCTTGACCATGGCCCCGAGACCGCCCTCGCCGTTCATCCAGTCCAGCTGCTCGGCCATCAGGAACAAGGTGGCCACGGACGGGGTGTTGTAGGTCTGGTCCTTGGCGGAGTTCTCGATCGCCGTCGGCAGGTCGAAGAACGCGGGGATCCACCGGCCGGAGGCGGCGATGGACGCCGCTCGATCGAGCGCCTTCGGTGACATCAGCGCGATCCAGAGTCCACCGTCGGAGGCGAAGCACTTCTGCGGTGCGAAGTAGTAGGTGTCCACCTCGGCCAGGTCGACCGGCAGGCCTCCCGCACCCGAGGTCGCGTCGACGAGCACCAGCGAGTCGTCGTCGGCCACTCGCTGGACCGGGGCCATCACCGCAGTGGAGGTCTCGTTGTGCGCCCAGGCGTAGGTGTCGACACCGTCCTCGGGGTGCGAGACCGGCAGCGATCCGGGCTCGCTCCTGATCACCGTCGGCTCGCCCAGGAACGGCGCCCGCGTCACCGCCGTGGCGAACTTCGCGGAGAACTCGCCGAAGCTGAGGTGCTGGCTGCGCTCGCGGATCAGCCCGAAGGTGGCGACGTCCCAGAACGCGGTGGCGCCGCCGTTGCCGATCACGACCTGGTAGCCCTCGGGCAGCTCGAACAGGTCCGTCAGCCCGGCGCGGACCCGGCCGACGGTGCGCTTGACCGGAGCCTGCCGGTGCGAGGTGCCCATCAGGGAGGTGCCGGTCGCGGCGAGGGCGTCCAGTGCCCCGGTCGGGACCTTCGACGGCCCGGCGCCGAAGCGGCCGTCCGCGGGCAGGATGTCGGCGGGAATCACGATGGCGTCGGTCACGGTGCCTATTCTGTCAGCCATGACGAGCATCCCGGGCTGGCGGGTGGATCGGGTGCCGATCACCCACCCCGACGCGGCATTCCTCGTCGAGGAGGTCCAGGCCGAGTACGTCGCGCGCTACGGCGGGCGCGACGAGACACCCATCGAAGCGGCGTACTTCGAGGCGCCGCGCGGGGCGTTCTTCGTCGGCTACCTCCACGACGACCCGGTGGCGACGGGCGCGTGGCGGCGACGCGAGGATGTGGACTTCAAGGGCCGGGTGCTCGGTGCCGAGATCAAGAGGATGTACGTCGTGCCGCGAGCCCGGCACCAGGGTCTCGCCCGCGCGATGCTGACCCGCCTCGAGGAGACCGCCCGGGCGGCTGGCGCCGAGACGATGCTGCTGGAGACCGGCCTGCGGCAACCCGAGGCGATCTCGCTCTACGAGTCGTCCGGGTACCTCGAGATCCCCGGTTTCGGCTTCTACCGGGACGAGCCGATCTCGCACTGCATGGCCCGCCTGCTCTGACCGGTTCCCGGAAAACCGGACAAAACGCCCAACCCCGACCTAAGGTCGCCGGGTGACGCCGCGCCCCGTAGTTGCCCTGTTCCTCACCGTCGCCCTGTGCCTCGGCACGAGCGGCCCGGTAGTGGCGACCGACGCCCCGCCGGACCCGCCGGCACCGCCGGCCGTGGAGCCCTACGCGGGCTACGAGCCACAGACCACCTGTGACCCCACCCGCAAAACGGGGACCGTGGCTCTCGGTCGCTGGCTGGTCGGCACCTACCAGGGTCGCTTCGGCCCCATCGAGCGATCCTGCCCCGGACGGTCGGTCTCGGAGCACAAGGAGGGCCGCGCCTTCGACTGGGGGCTCAACGCCCGCCGTCGCGCCGACCGCCTGCGCGCGGCCAGGTTCCTGGCGCAGGCCTTCGCGACCGGTCCCAGCGGGGAGCCCGCCGAGCTGGCCCGGCGGATGGGGATCATGTATGTGATCTGGAACGACCGGATGTACGCGTCGTACCGCCAGTTCCAGGCGAGGCCCTACCGCAGCTCGTCGTGCAAGTCGCTGCGCCGGTGCTCCAAGACGCTGCGCCACCGCGACCACATGCACGTCTCGCTGAGCCGCGCCGGTGGGCTCGGGCAGACCAGCTGGTACGCCGGCCGGGTGCCGCAGGACCCCCCGCCGCCTCCTCCGCCTCCGCCGCCGGCTCCCTAGGCCTCGGGAGACTCCGAACCCTCGGTCTTGCCCCAGGCGTCCCGCCAGCCGTCGACGTCGCTGGCGGGTCGGGAGCCGGGCCCGGTGTAGATCGCCGAGGGGCGGATCAACCGACCGGTGCGCTTCTGCTCCAGGATGTGCGCGGACCAGCCGCCGGTGCGCGCGCAGGTGAACATCGAGGTGAACAACGGGGCCGGCACCTCGGCGAAGTCGAGCACGATCGCGGCCCAGAACTCCACGTTGGTCTCCAGCACGCGGTCCGGCCGGCGCTCCCGGAGCTCGGCCAGCGCCGCCTTCTCCAGCTCCTCGGCGACCTCGTAGCGCGGTGCCCCCAGCTCCTTGGCCGTACGCCGCAGCACCCGGGCTCGTGGGTCCTCGGCCCGGTAGACCCGGTGCCCGAAGCCCATCAGCCGCTCGCCGGCGTCCAGCAGGCCCTTGACGTAGGCGCGGGCGTCGCCGTTCTTCTCGACCTCCTCGATCATGCCGAGGACGCGGGACGGTGCGCCGCCGTGCAGCGGGCCGCTCATCGCCCCGATGGCGCCGGAGAAGGCAGCGGCGACGTCGGCGCCGGTCGAGGTGATCACGCGAGCGGTGAAGGTGGAGGCGTTCATGCCGTGCTCGGCGGCCGAGCTCCAGTAGGCGTCGATGGCCTTGACGTGGGCGGGGTCGGCCTCGCCCTTCCACCGGGTCAGGAACTTCTCGGCGAGGGTGTGGCCCTTGTCGACCTCGCTCTGCGGCACGATCGGCAGGCCGAGCCCGCGGGCGGCCTGCGCGGCGAAGGAGAGCACCATCACGGCGACCCGGCTGAGGTCGGTGCGCGCCTGCTCGTCGGAGATGTCGTAGGTCTGTCGCATCCCGAGCATCGGCGCCAGCATGGCGACGCCGGCCTGCACGTCCGCGCGGACGTCGCCGGAGTGGATCGGGATGTTGTAGGGCTCGGCGGGCGGCAGGCCGGGGTCGTAGGCGCCGTCGATCAGCAGCCCCCAGACGTTCTCGAAGGGCACCCGCCCGACGATGTCCTCGATGTCGACGCCGCGGTAGCGCAGCGCGGAGCCTTCCTTGTCCGGTTCGGCGATCTGCGTCTCGAACGCGACGACACCCTCGAGCCCGTGATGTACCTCAGTCATGGGTGGCATTGTGCACCGGATGACGGGATCCGGATACAGCGGCGTACGCCCGGGCCGGGACCGCCCTTAGGTTGTGGGCATGGGTTCTGGACCTGACTTCGACGACCTGGCCGCCCTGCGCAGGGACTACGAGCTGGGCGGGCTGAGCGAGGAGGACCTGACCGTCGACCCGCTCGACCTGTTCGCCACCTGGTTCGCCCAGGTGCGCGAGGCCGGGCTCCCGGAGCCCAACGCGATGGTCGTCTCGACCGCCTCCGCCCAGGCCGCGCCCTCGGCCCGCTTCGTGCTGTTGAAGGGCGTCGTCGACGGAGCCTTCCTCTTCTTCACCAACCTCGACTCGCGCAAGGGTCGCGAGCTGCTGGAGAACCCCCGCTGCGCACTGCTGTTCCCGTGGTACCCGTTGCAACGGCAGGTGCGGGTCGAGGGAGCAGGGACGCCGATGCCGCGCGACCAGGTCGAGGGCTACTTCGCGACCCGTCCGCGGGCCGCGCAGCTCGGGGCGTGGGCGTCGCACCAGTCCGAGGAGGTCGCCTCCCGGGCCTCCCTGGAGGCGGCCCACGCCGAGGCCGCGCAGCGGTTCGAGGGTGCCGAGGTGCCGTGCCCGCCGACCTGGGGAGGGTTCGTCGTGCGCCCGCAGGTGGTGGAGTTCTGGCAGGGCCGGTCAGGGCGGCTGCACGACCGGCTGGTCTACCGCGACGTCGGGGGACGCTGGGAGACGGCACGGCTGGCACCCTGAAACCACTTGTGAGTGAGCGCTCACTCACTTAGGCTGTCCCGGTGACCCCCCGAGCTACCCCGATGACGCCCGATGACCGTCGCGAGGCGCTCGTGGCCGCGACGCTGCCACTGCTGCGCCAGCACGGTCGCAGCGTGAGCACCCGCCAGATCGCCGAGGCGGCGGGCGTGGCCGAGGGGACGATCTTCCGGGTCTTCACCTCCAAGGAGGAGCTCGTCGAGGCCGCCCTGGTCCGGGCGTTCCAGCCCGGCAGCTTCATCGAGGAGCTGGGTTCGGTCGACGCCGGGGCGCCACTGCGCGAGCGCCTGGTGCAGCTGGTCACCCTCCTGCAGCGCCGGTTCCGCGAGGTGTTCGGCCTGATGCGCGCGGTCGGGATGGTTGCTCCGCCCGAGCACGACTCCGAGGTCCACCGCCAGGCGCGCGCCCAGGTGGATGCGGCCCTGCTGGCGCTGGTGGCCGGTGACGCCGATGTGCTCCGGGTGCCTCCGGCTGAGCTGCTGCACGTCCTGAGGCTGCTGACCTTCTCCGCGAGCCACGACGAGATCGCCGATGGGCGACTGCTCACCCCCGAGCGCATCGTCGAGGTCGTCCTCGACGGCGTGCTCGACAGGGAGGACCGATGCTGATCCGCCTGGTGCGCGAGTACCTCCAGCCCTACAAGCCCTGGCTGCTGGCCATCGTGGCGCTCCAGTTCACCGGGACCGTCGCGGCGCTCTACCTGCCCAGCCTGAACGCCGACATCATCGACCGCGGCGTGGCGGTCGGCGACACGTCGTACATCGTCCGGACCGGCGGGCTGATGCTCGCCGTCGCGATGCTGCAGATCGGCTGCTCGGTGGCGGCCGTGTGGTTCTCCGCGCGCACCGCGATGAGCTTCGGCCGGGACGTGCGGGCCTCGATCTTCCACCGGGTGGGGGCCTTCTCCCAGCGTGAGGTGCAGCAGTTCGGTGCCCCGTCGCTGATCACCCGCGAGACCAACGACGTCCAGCAGGTGCAGATGCTCGTGCTGATGACCTGCACGCTGATGGTCGCGGCGCCGATCATGATGGTCGGCGGCGTGGTGATGGCCATGCGCGAGGACTTCGGGCTGTCCTGGCTGCTGGGGGTGAGCATCCCGGCCCTGCTGCTCGCGGTGGCGCTGATCGTCTCCCGGATGGTGCCCAGCTTCCGGGTGATGCAGGAGCGCATCGACGAGGTCAACCGGCTGCTGCGCGAGCAGATCACCGGGGTCCGGGTCGTGCGGGCCTTCGTCCGGGAGCCCCACGAGACCGAGCGGTTCGCCCATGCCAACGACGAGCTCACCCTCGTCGCGGTGCGGGCCGGACGGTGGCTGGCGACGATGTTCCCGACGGTGATGCTGATCCTGAACGTCTCCTCGGTCGCGGTCCTCTGGTTCGGCGGCCACCGGGTGGAGAACGGGCAGATGGAGGTCGGGGCGCTGACCGCCTTCCTGGCCTACCTGGTGCAGATCCTGATGTCGGTGATGATGGCGACGTTCATGCTGATGATGGTGCCGAGATCGGCCGTCTGCGCCGACCGCATCATGGAGGTGCTGGGCACCGAGACGTCGGTGACCCTGCCCGAGCACCCGGTCACCGAGGTCGCCGAGCGGGGCACCCTGGTCTTCGACCAGGTCGAGCTCACCTACCCCGGTGCCGACGTGCCGGTGGTGCGAGACGTCTCCTTCGGGGCGGCCCCCGGCCAGACCGTGGCGATCATCGGCTCCACCGGCGCCGGCAAGAGCACGATGGTCAACCTGGTGCCGCGGCTCTTCGACGTGACCGGTGGCCGCGTGCTCGTGGACGGGGTCGACGTACGCCGGCTGGACCCGGAGGTCCTGTGGCGGGCCATCGGTCTGGTGCCGCAGCGGGCGTGGCTGTTCTCCGGCACGGTGCGCTCCAACCTGCAGTACGGCAAGCCCGACGCCACCGAGGAGGAGATGTGGGTGGCGCTGGAGATCGCCCAGGGGCGCGACTTCGTGGAGGGCATGCCCGAGGGGCTCGACGCCCCCATCGCGCAGGGCGGCACCAACGTGAGCGGCGGTCAGCGGCAGCGGCTGGCGATCGCCCGCGCGCTGATCCGCTCACCGGAGATCTACCTGTTCGACGACTCCTTCAGCGCGCTCGACCTGGCGACGGACGCCCGGTTGCGAGCGGCGCTGCGACCGGTCACCCGCGACGCGACGGTGCTGATCGTCGCCCAGCGGGTCTCCACGATCCGCGACGCCGACCTGATCCTGGTCGTCGAGGACGGGGAGGTGGTCGGCCGCGGACGGCACGAGGAGCTCCTGGCCGGCTGTGCGACCTACCGCGAGATCGTCGAGTCGCAACTCGGTGCGGAGGAGGTGGCATGAGCGAGACCGACGGCACCCGGAGCGATGCCACCACCCCGGACCAGCTCAAGGAGACCGAGCGCATCCAGGCCGGCCCCGGACCCGGTCGGGGTCCGTTCGGCGGCGGCATGATCGGCCAGAAGGCGTCCACCTTCGGCGCGTCGGCCAAGCGCCTCGTGGGTCGGATGGCGCCTGAGCGCTTCAAGGCCGTCGCCGTGGTGTTGCTCGCCGTCGCCAGCGTCCTGCTGACCGCCCTCGGGCCCCGGATCCTGGGCAAGGCCACCGACCTCATCTTCGCCGGCCTGATCGGCGGGAAGCTGCCCGCGGGGGCGACCAAGGCCCAGGCGGTCGAGGCGCTGCGTGCCCAGGGGCAGGACCGGTTCGCCGACATGGTGTCCGCCATGGACGTGCGGCCGGGGCAGGCGGTGGACTTCGATGCCGTCGGCACGGTGCTGATGCTGGTGCTCGGCGTGTACGTCGTCGCGTCGCTGCTCGCCTGGCTGCAGGGCTACCTGCTCAACGACGTGGTGCAGGGCACCGTGCTGCGGATGCGGGCCGAGGTGGAGGACAAGGTCAACCGGCTCCCGCTCAGCTACTTCGACAAGCAGCCCCGTGGGGAGCTGCTCAGCAGGGTCACCAACGACATCGACAACATCAGCCAGACCCTGCAGCAGACGATGAGCCAGCTGATGACCTCCCTGCTCACGGTGGTCGCCGTGTTGTCGATGATGTTCTGGATCTCCCCGCTGCTGGCCCTGGTGGCGCTGGTCTCGGTGCCGATCTCGATGGTCGTGACCAAGGCGGTGATGAGTCGCTCGCAGGGCATGTTCATCGAGCAGTGGCGGCGCACCGGCAAGCTGAACGCACACATCGAGGAGACCTTCTCCGGCCATGCCCTGGTCAAGGTGTTCGGCCGCCAGCACGAGGTCGAGGCGGTGTTCGCCGCGGAGAACGACGAGCTCTACCGGGCCAGCTTCGGCGCGCAGTTCGTCAGTGGGCTGATCATGCCGGTGATGATGTTCATCGGGAACCTCAACTACGTGGTGATCGCGGTGCTCGGCGGGCTGCGTGTGGCCAGCGGCTCGATGTCGCTGGGCGACGTACAGGCGTTCATCCAGTACTCCCGCCAGTTCACCCAGCCGCTGATGCAGGTCGCCTCGATGGCCAACCTGCTCCAGTCCGGCGTCGCGTCGGCCGAGCGGGTCTTCGAGCTCCTCGACGCAGAGGAGCAGACCGCCGAGCTCGGCGGCGCCGCCGCACCCGTCGGCGACCGTCACGGCGAGGTGCGGTTCGAGCACGTCTCCTTCTCCTACTCCCCGAGCGTGCCGCTGATCGAGGACCTCTCGCTGCTCGCCGAGCCCGGCCAGACCGTCGCCATCGTCGGCCCGACCGGCGCGGGGAAGACGACGCTGGTCAACCTGGTGATGCGCTTCTACGAGGTGACCGGCGGCCGGATCACCCTGGACGGGGTGGACATCGCCTCGATGCCGCGGGGTGAGCTGCGCAGCCAGATCGGGATGGTGCTGCAGGACACCTGGCTGTTCGAGGGCACGATCCGGGACAACATCGCCTATGGCCGCCCGCACGCCACCGAGGAGGAGATCCTCGAAGCCGCCCGGGCGACGTTCGTCGACCGCTTCGTGCACTCGTTGCCCGACGGCTACGACACGAGGATCGACGAGGAGGGCTCGAACCTCTCGGCCGGCGAGCGCCAGCTGGTCACGATCGCCCGCGCGTTCCTGTCCGCGCCGGCGCTGCTCATCCTCGACGAGGCCACCTCGTCGGTGGACACCCGGACCGAGCTGTTGCTGCAGCACGCCATGGCCGCGCTCCGCACGGACCGCACCTCGTTCGTGATCGCGCACCGGCTCTCCACGATCCGCGACGCCGACCTGATCCTGGTGATGGAGGACGGGTCGATCGTCGAGCAGGGGAGTCACGAGTCGCTGCTGGCCGCGGACGGCGCCTACGCGCGGCTGTACAACGCGCAGTTCACCGCCGCCATCGCCGGCTAGCCGGACGTGTCGCCGTAGTCGGCGTCCTCCTCGTCCATCGGCGCCGTCTCCGGCTCGCTGCCGGTCTCGGCGCCGATCTGGTCGGACTCCTCGCCGGTCTGTCCGGGGTGCCGCGCCAGCGGGTTGTCCTCGGTCGGCTGCAGGTCCTCGGGCAGCTGGGCGTCGGCGATGTCGCCCGGCTCGTGGGACTCCTCGGGCGCGGGCTGCGCGGTCTCGGGGTTCTGGGTCTCGGACTCGTTTTCGCTCATGGGGTGCTCGTACCCCCTCGTCCGGGGCGCACACCAGCCAGCCGGCGATACCCGGGCGGATAAGCCGTTGAGTCCAGGGCGGCCGCGATCTACGGTGGTGGCACACGGGAGAGGAGGTGGTCCGAGGAATGAGTTCTTTCAGGACGCGTGAGGTGGCTGCCCGCTAGCAGCGCACCGGCCAGTCCGCGCGAGCGCGCTGGTGAATCCCAAGCAGTCACCCGACCCGCAGGCCATCCGGGACCACGTCCCCCGGAGCGGCTCCTCGACGAGGAGCCAGGCCTGCGGGTCGCTGCTTTGTAGTCTTGCCCCGTGACCAAGGACGAGACGATGCGGATGCTCGAGCACGAGATGGGTGTCTTGGTACGCCGGATCCGGCGGGTGATCGCGGAGCGGGCACGGATGCTGCACCCGGACCTGTCCGCTGTGTCGTACTCCATGCTCAACGCCCTCGACGACACCGGGCCGAGGCGCGCCAGCGAGCTCGTCGACATGTTCGCCATCGACAAGGGAGCGGTCAGCCGGCACGTGCAGTTCCTGCTGGAGCTCGGCATGATCGAGCGCACACCCGACCCCGACGACCGGCGGGCCGCCATCCTCGCGATGACCGAGGAGGGCAGCCGCCGACTCCGCCAGGTGGCCGACGAGCGGCGCCGCCTGGTCAGCGATTCGCTGACCGACTGGACCGACCCGGAGCTCGAGGACTTCGTCAAGGGGCTGGCGCGCTACAACGCTGCGTTGGAGTGAGCGCCGAGCCCCCAGGGCGATGGGCGACAATGGGCGCGTGAGCGACCTGATCGACACCACCGAGATGTACCTCCGCACGATCTATGAGCTGGTCGAGGAGGGCATCACGCCGCTGCGGGCCCGGATTGCCGAGCGCCTGCACCAGAGCGGCCCCACCGTGAGCCAGACGGTGGCCCGGATGGAGCGCGACGGTCTGCTCACCGTCGAGGGCGACCGGCACCTGCAGCTCACCGAGGAGGGGATGAGCCTCGCGACCCGCGTGATGCGCAAGCACCGGCTGGCCGAGCGGCTGCTCACCGACGTGATCGGCCTGGACTGGGAGCTGGTCCACGAGGAGGCCTGTCGGTGGGAGCACGTGATCAGCGAGACGGTGGAGCGGCGGCTGCTGGAACTGCTCGACCACCCGACCGAGTCGCCGTACGGCAACCCGATCCCCGGCCTGGCCGAGCTCGGCCAGCAGGACTCCGGTGAGGAGTTCCGTGACGGGGTCGAGGCGCTGATCGACGCGGTGTCCGAGGAGTCCCGCCGGGTCCGGGTCCGCCGGATCAGCGAGGAGATGCAGAAGGACGAGACGCTGATGGGGGCGCTGAGGCGCGCGGGCGCCATCCCGGGTCAGGTCGTGGCTGCGGTGGCGACCGACGAAGGGGTGCTGCTGGGCAGCTCAGGCGAGACTGCCGAGATCGTGCCCGAGGCGGCCGAGCACATCTTCGTCACCCGTGCCTGAACCGGTCGTCACGACGGTGCCTGCCCAGGCCTCGAGCCACTCGCTGCAACCGGCCTCGACCTTGACGGTGGCCAGGTCGTCGCCGCGGGTCGGACCGCGGTTCACCACCACGACCGGCAGGCCGGCCCGGGCGGCGTACCGCACGAAGCGGAGGCCGGACATCACGCTCAGCGACGAGCCGAGCACGAGCAACGCGTCGGCGTCGTCGACGGCGGCGTAGGAGCGCTCGACCCGCTCCCTTGGCACGTTCTCCCCGAAGAACACGACGTCGGGCTTGAGGCGGCCGCCGCAGCCGGAGCAGGGGGGTACGACGAACCGGTGGGTCTCCTCCAGGTCGACGTCCCCGTCGGGCCTGGCCGTGACGTCGGCGTGGTCCGCGAGCCAGCGAGGGTTCGCCTCGGCGAGCCGGCGTTGCATCTTGTCCCGATGGGTCCGCACGCCGCAGTCGAGGCAGGCCACGTCGCTGATCCGCCCGTGCAGCGCCACCATCCGTCGCTGTCCGGCGCTCTCGTGCAGACCGTCGACGTTCTGGGTGATCAGGAACGGCACGCACCCGACCCGCTCCAGCAGGGCCAGCGCGCGGTGGCCGGGGTTCGGCCGGGCGGTGCCCATCCGCGACCAGCCGACGTGGGCGCGCGCCCAGTAGCGGCGCTGGTTCCCGCCGTCGGCGACGAAGTCCTGGAAGGTCATCGGCCTCCGGACCGGCGCGCCGGGGCCGCGGTAGTCGGGGATGCCCGAGTCGGTGCTCAGGCCGGCACCGGTCAGCACGACCGTGCGGCCACCGAGCAGGTCAGCCGCGCGCGTAGCGCACCTCCGCGCGGGCACGGGCCTTCGTCGCCTCCTCCTCGCGGTTCTTGGGGGGTGCGGTGGTGCTCAGCCCGTCGAGCAGGCGTCTCGTCGCGGCGGTGACCTCCTCGACGGCCTGGTCGAAGGCCGCCTGGTTGGCCAGCGAGGGTCTCGTCGACCCGCTGACCTTCCGGACGTACTGCACGGCGGCAGCGTGCACCTCGTCGTGAGAGGCCGGGGGCTCGAAGTTGTGAAGGGTGCGGATGTTGCGGCACATGCCGACGAGGGTACGCCGGGGCAGGTCACCGGCCGAGGTCGACGACCTTCAACCGGTCCCCGACCAGGGCGACCCGGCCGGCTCCGAGGGGCAGCGCCCGCGGCGCCCAGCCACCCGGGGAGGCCAGCTCCTCGGTGGAGATCGTCCCGGTGGGGCCGATCCGCAGCAGCACCATCGTGGTCTGCTCGCTGGACTCGCGTCCGCTGTCCCACCGGCTCAGCGTGGTGATCGCCGCGTCGAGGTCGGGCAGCCAGGTGAACGCGTGCGGGTCACCGCCCGCCGTCAGGGCGCTGGCGTCCCCGAACCGCACCTTGGCGACCTGGCGGACCCGCTGCAGGTCGCGCAGGTCGAAGACCGCGGCCTGGGCGCCCAGGTTCCGGCCGTCCGGCGTCGCGTCCGTCCCGATGCCGAGCAGCCGGTCCCGGCCGATGGGGTGCAGGTAGGAGGAGAAGCCGGGGATCTTCAGGGCCCCGAGCAGCCGTGGGCGTCGCGGGTCGCTGAGATCGACGGTGTAGAGCGGGTCCATCTGGCGGAAGGTCACCACTACGGCCAGGTCGTCGAACCACCGCACCGACTGGATCTCCTCCTCCACGCCCAGGCCCCGGAGCACCCCGGCTCTGGACGAGGCGCCCACCCTGCTCGTCGAGCACGACGATGCCGCTCTCCTTGGTGCCACCGTTCCTTCCGGGCCAGGACACGGCGACCCGCAGATGCCCGTCGTGCTCGTCGAGGGACCAGCCGTCCCTGATCGTCCCGCCGACCTCCCCGGAGGCGACGTAGCTGGTCCGGTGGGCGTCGAGGGCGAAGGCGTGCACCTGGGTGTCGGCACTCCCGGAGAAGTCGGGGCGCTCCCCGGGGAGTCCACCCACCAACGGCTCCGGTCCGCCCTCGCCCGCCCACCGGGTCGAGGTGACATAGAGGCGGTCCGTGGAGGAGTACACCTGATCCCCGGCGGCGGTCACCGCCACCGTGGAGGCGTCCTCGCCCGATCCGGGCCGGAAGGTCGCGACGGTCAGAGTCTCGGTGCCGCTCGACCGGCCGGGGTGCAGCACGTCGCCACAGGCCACGGCCGGGCGGGAGTCCCCGCCGGAGCTGACCGAGGGCAGCCAGTCCTCGATCCGCGAGTCGCGGACCACCTGCCTGTTGCGCTGGGTGGCCTGCTTCTGGGTCAGTCGACCCGACTTCGGCTGCACGAAGGGGAGGTCGGGCAGTCCGGTCGAGGTGACCAGGCGCACCGTGTCGCCGTACTGCCGCATCGAGACCTGCCGCCCCGACCAGGTGGTGCTGGAGGAGAGCAGCGGCTGGCTCGGGTCGGAGATGTCGAGGTCCAGGATCGTGGTGCCGCCGAACCCTCCGGGCCACCCTGGACCGACGCGGTCGGCCATGTCGTAGGCGATCGTCACGTTCCCGCCGGTCGTCACCAGGAGGTGGTCGCCGACCAGCAGCAGCGACTCGACGTACTCGTCGTCCGGCAGCTGCCAGCGTCCGACGTCACGGGGTGCGGCGCCGGTGACGTCGGTGATCACCACCTGCCGGCCCTTCACCAGACGTACGACGATCCGCCCGTTGGTCTTGGCGACGTCGGGCTCGTCGACTCCGGCCTCCTGGGTGTTGGTGCCGGTGGACCCGTTGGCGACCCCGTCGGACGTGCTGTCGCGGGCGGCGGAGGCGTTGGGCATCGCGCCGCCGACGTTGTCCAGCTCTGGCATGCCGGGCCACATCCGGCCGCCCCAGCCCCAGGCGCCGACCTGGTCCAGGGAGTGGTCGACGTACCAGCGCAGCAGGGAGTCGCAGTCCTCGAACGGCCGCAATCCGGTCGCGGCGCTGGCCGGAGCCGGCCCCCGGTCACCCGGCAGCAACGCAGCGGTGACGCTCAACGCCGCCGCCAGCGCCGTCCCACCGATCGCCACCCTCAGGCCTGTGTTCATGGTGCTGGGACGCACGCGTGGACCGGTCGGTTCCCCTGGGAGTGGATGGGACAAGATGGGGGACCCCGACCCCAGGAGCCCCCACCGTGCCTGAGCGCGCCCACGACATCGTCATCCTCGGAGCCACCGGCTTCACCGGCGAGCTCACCGCCGCCTACCTCGCCGAGCACGCCCCCGAGGGCCTGCGGTGGGCGCTGGCCGGCCGCAACGAGGCCAAGCTGGGCGAGGTCCGCGACCGGTTGGCCAACATCGACCCGGCGTTGGCGGAGCTGCCGCTGCTTCTCGCCGACAGCTCCGACGACGCCTCACTGCGTGCGGTGGCTGAGTCGGCCCGCGTCGTGATCACCACGGTCGGCCCCTACCTGCTGCACGGGGAAGGGCTGGTCGCCGCGTGCGCGAGGGCCGGCACCGACTACGTCGACCTGACCGGCGAGCCGGAGTTCGTCGACCGGATGTTCCTCGAGCACCACGAGGCGGCTGTGGCCTCCGGCGCGCGCATCGTGCACGCCTGCGGCTTCGACTCGATCCCGCACGACCTCGGCGCCTGGTTCACCGTCCAGCAGCTGGGCTCCACGGACCCGATCACGCTGCGCGGCGTGGTCCGCTCGGGCGCTCAGGCCTCCGGCGGCACGATGCACTCGGCGCTGACCGCGATGGGGCGTGCTCGCCAGATGCGGGCTGCGATGGTCGCGCGTCGCAAGAAGGAGGGTCGCCCGGTCGGTCGCCGTTCGCGCGCCGTGGCCGGCAAGCCACACCGTGACTCGGTCCTGGGCTACTGGCTGCTGCCGCTGCCCACGATCGACCCGTTCGTCGTCGCCCGGTCCGGTGCTGCCCTCCCGGCGTACGGTCCGGACTTCCGCTACAGCCACTACGCCGGAATGAAGACGCTCCGCTACGCCGTGGGTGGTGCCGCGGCGGTGTCCGGCCTCGTGGCGGCAGCGCAGGTGCCTGCGGTGCGGAACCTGCTCAAGCGCCGGATCAAGCAGGGCGACGGACCCTCGGAGAGCCGTCGCGAGAAGTCGTGGTTCACCGTCGAGTTCGTCGGTGAGAGCGCCGGCAGGACCGTGCGCACGAAGGTGTCGGGCGGCGATCCCGGCTACACCGAGACGGCCAAGATGCTGGCGGAGTCGGCGCTGTGCCTGGCCTTCGACGACAACCCGAAGTCAGCCGGGCAGGTCACCACGGCCACCGCGATGGCCGAGAACCTGCTGGGTCGGCTTCAGGCCGCGGGGATCGGCTTCGAGACGGTCTGATGGGCGGCGGCGTCACCGCTCAGCTCGTGAGGGCACCGCTCAGCTTCGACAGCGGCTCGGCGACTGCGTCGATCGCGGTCGCCAGTTCCGTGCGCTCGGCAGCGGTGAACCGCTCGTAGGAGTCGAAGCCCTTCTTGGCCGCCCGGTGGCGCTCCATCAGCGCCTCCAGGGCGTGGAACTCGTCCTCGATCGACTCGTAGAGCTCGGCGTCCTCGACCTTGAGCAGGTCCTCGACCGCCTCGAAAGCTGCCTTGGCGCCGTGGATGTTCGCCTCGATGTCCCACAGGTCGGTGTGCGAGAAGGGCTCCTCCCCGCCGCTGAGCTTCGTGGCGGCCACCTCCCGGAGCAGGTTCGCGGAGCCGTTGCCGATCTGGTCGATGGTGAAGTCGAGTCCGGCGACCCGGGTGTCGAGCTCGGCGGTGGTGGCCAGCAGGTCGGCGGCGTACTTCTGCCGATCGGCCTTCTTCAGCGGGGTGTAGCCCTTCGCCGGGGGCCAGAGGTCCTTCTCGATGCGGTGCCAGCCCGTGTCGATCCCGGCGGGCGCGTCGCCGAACGAGTCCACGACCGGCGCGATCCGCTCCCAGTGCGCGCGGGTCTCGGCGTACAGCGAGCGCGCCTTGGCGTCGGCGCCGCTGCGGTAGGCCGCGGCGAACGCCTTGGTGCCCGAGAGCAGGTCCGCGGACTCCTGCTGCACGTAGGACTTGTAGGCCGCCGTGGACGCGTCCATGTCGCCCTCGTCGAGCCCCTGGCTCGACACCTTCGCCCCGGAGTCGGTCACGACGAAGTCGGCGCGGATGCCGTCGCCGGTCATGCCGGGCTTGCAGGCGGTGACGTAGGTGGCGGGGGGTGCGTTGAAGACCAGGTCGCGGGTCAGGCCGGGCCCGATGTTCTCGACCTCGGCGACGATCTTGGTGCCGGCCTCGTCGTAGATGTAGAACTCGGTGACCTTGCTGCCGGTGTTCTTGACCTTGAAGACAAGCCGACCCGACGGGGCCGTGGTGGCTCCCAGCACGCACGCGTCGTCGGACGACTCGACGGTGATCGGGGCCGTGGAGCCGGCCTTCTTCGGGTCCTTGGACTCGGTGAGGCTGCAGGCCGAGGTGGCGCCGAGGAGCGCGAGGGAGCAGGCAGCAGCGACGGAGGGGAGATGCACGGGATGGAGCCTTCCGGTCAGTGGGCGTCGGCCGGCTGCGGTGCCGGGGCCGAGGGGGCGGGCTGGCGCGGCTGGCGCATCCGCGAGAGGAACAGCGTCATCGTCGGGACGACGTAGCCGACCCAGGCGATCGCCTGGAGCCAGGAGGTGCTGGGGGAGAAGTTGAAGATGCCCTTCAGGAGCGTGCCGAGCCACTCGTTGGGCGGGATCTGCCGGCTCACGTCGAAGGCCAGCGCGTTCAGGCCGGGCAGGATGCCGGCCTCCTGCAGGTCGTGGATGCCGTATGCGAGGACACCGGCGGCGACGACGATCAGGATCACGCCGGTCCACTTGAAGAACGCCGACAGGTTGATCTTCAGCACGCCCTTGTAGAAGCCGAAGCCCAGCGCCACCGCGGTGAGCAGGCCGAGCAGGGCGCCCACCAGGGGGGTCAGCGTCGAGCCGTCCGCGCTGGTGGCGGCCTGGGTCGCGGCCCACAGGAACAGTGCGGTCTCCAGGCCTTCGCGACCCACGGCCAGCAGGGCGACGAACGCCAGGCTGGCGCCGCCGGCCTCGGCGGCGAGGTCGATCTTGCCGCGGAGCTCGCCGGAGAGGCCGCGGGCGTGCCGCGCCATCCAGAACACCATCCAGGTCACGAAGACCACGGCGATGATCGAGAGGAAACCGCCGATGGCCTCCTGCGCCTCGAAGGTGAGCCGGCGGGGCCCGTAGGTGAGCAGCGCGCCGAAGGCCAGCGAGACGAGTACGGCGAGGCCGACCCCGGACCAGATCCGGGGCAGCAGGTGCCGTCGGTCGGACTTGACCAGGTAGGCGATCAGGATCACCACGACGAGGCTGGCCTCCAGCCCCTCGCGCAGTCCGATCAGGAAGTTCGCCAGCATGTGCTTCGCTCCGGTGGGATCAGGTAAGGCTTACCTAAGCACCGTACATGCCGTCCCCGGCACGGGTAAAGCCAGACCAGATGTGATCCGTGCCCCAGGCAGGAGTCGAACCTGCGACCTTTCGCTTAGGAGGCGGCTGCTCTATCCACTGAGCTACTGGGGCGGGACGTGTTGAGTTTCGGGTTGAAAACTCCTAGAGCGTCGGGCGGTATCTTGCCACGGCGGCTTGACGGGGTGGATTCGGCCTCTTGCGCCTGCTGGCAGCGGTAGCGTCCTGTTGTTGACCGATGTGTGCGGTCGGCGTGTGGGCTGCCCTGGGCAGCACTCTTCTCAAAGTCTGGCCCACCACAGGAAGAATCGTGGCCTGTCAGGTGGTGCGGAGTGATTGCATCAGGCGAGGTTGTCGACAGCCCCGATGCACGGATCTGCCGAGGTTCGAGCAGAGCCCAAACCATGCCGACGACAGTGCTCCGAGGCCGCGTAGGCATGTCGGGTCATCGTGACATCATCAGACCATGAGCGTCGACACCGTCCTTACCTTCGCTGCCTTGGCGGCGGTGCTCGTCGTCATCCCCGGACCGGCTGTCGTCCTCGTGCTCAAGAGCGCCATGCTGCGCGGACGTGGATCTGCGGTGGTGACCGGGCTAGGCGTTCTCACCGCCGACCTCATCTGGGCCACAGCGTCCGTCATCGGACTCACCGCGTTGCTGGTCTCGTCCCAACTTGCCCTCGACGTGGTTCGAGTGGCCGGGGCGGCGTATCTCTTCTACCTCGGTGTGCGTCTGATGCGCACCCGCGAGTTCAACGTGTCAGTCGAAGCCGACGCACGGGCACCCAGCGAGGTCACCCCTGCCAGAGCGTTTGGCGAAGGCTTCCTCTGCGACATGTCGAACCCCAAGACCGTCTTGGTCTATGCAAGCGTCATCCCGCAGTTCCTCAACGCCTCCAGTTCAGGGCTGGACGCCTTCGTCCTAGGCGTGGTTTTCGCGACTCTGGGGTTTGCGGCTTCAGTGTTCTACGCGCTCGTGTTCGGCGCAGCCCGAACGTTGCTCAGCAATGGGCGAGTCATGCGGAACTTACTTCGCGGCAGCGGGGGCATCCTCGCGCTATTCGGCGTGGGTCTGCTGGTAGAGCGCCCGTCTCCCTGAAGGGCCCCTCCCAACGGGTCACACCCTCCGGATACGCCCCATCTGCGGTGACGCTTGCCCGGCGCAACGAGTGCCGTGGGCCTTCCGGTCCACGATCGGTCGTGTTGTTCAGTTCTGGCGGCGTCTGTTCAATGCGCTTGCGAAAGCCGTCGTCTGGCGCGGGAATGTGAGTCGTCAACACGGTCTACTGGAGCGGGACGCATGCGGACTTGAGTGCGGAAAACTCCGGCACGGCCGCGAGGGAGTCTAGTGAGTTGCTGGGGGAGCCCGTGTTGGGACCCGCGGTCCGCCTACAGCAGGGCGGTGATCATGAAGTTGCCGACGTACGCCGTGAAACGGCGGGTCGACCAGCCACGCCGCACGACGAGCAGCTCGTGGATCTCGAGTGAGCTGCAGATCCACAGCACGTCGGTGGCTTCGGACACGCTCACGTCTTCTCGCAGGTGGCCTTGCGTCTTGAGGAACCGAGCGTGATGCCGCATTCGGGCGAGCCGCTCGGCCTCGGCGGTCTCGAGCACTCCCGCGATCTCGGGGTCCGCCAGGGCGAGGTGACGCATCAGGACCCGGATCGGGGTCACGACCGAGGCCACCTCGGCGGTGAGGCGTCCCCACTCGCGCATGATCGTCTGGGGGTCGCCTTCTCGGACGCGCATCTCGTCTGACCGACTGTAGGCGGGCGAGTCTCCTTGGCCCCCAAGTCCCCGCTCATAGATCTCCCGCACCAGCCCTGACTTGCTCCCGAACGACTTGTAGATGGTCTCCACCGAGACGGTGGCCTCCTGGGCGATCGAGGCGATGGTCGCCGTGCCGTAGCCATCCTCGAGGAACTGGCGCTCGGCGGCGTCAAGGATGGCCGTGCGGGTGCGGAGCGCAGCTGCCCTACGGCCTGTGGAGTCGTAGGAGCGCGAGGTCTTGACGGGAGAGGGCATTTCGTTACATCATACTGTATCGGAACGTGTGGAGGCCGGAATGAGCGCTGTGGTGGACAGGCTGGTGCAAGCGGTCAACCGACACGATCTCGACGCCTTGGTCTCGTGCTTCGCCGAGGACTACCGCAACGAGACGCCGGTGCATCCGCAGCGAAGCTTCACGGGCAGGAACCAGGTCCGAGCGAACTGGACGCAGATCCTTGCCGGTGTGCCCGACATCGAAGCGGCAGTCCTCCGCCAGGTTGAGAGCGAAGACGAAGTCTGGACGGAATGGGAGATGTCCGGGAGCCGCGTCGAGGACGGCGGACAGTTCCTCATGCGTGGCGTCGTCATCTTCGCCACCAGGGGCGACGTGATCTCGTCCGCGCGCTTCTTTCTCGAGCCAGCCGAAGGCGTGAGCGGGGACGTCGACGCGCACACACGCCGCGTCGTGACCGGAAAGGCATCGTCATGATCCTCGTCGTAGGTGGAACCGGACGGCTCGGTGGCGGCATCGCCCGAGCCCTGCTGGACAAGGGCAGACCCGTGCGCGTTCTGGTCCGCGAAGGCGCGAATTTCGATGATGCTCGGGCCGAGCTGGTGCGGGGCGACCTCAAGGACCTCGGCTCATTGCAGGAGGCATGTCAGGGCGTTGACGTGGTGGTGACCACGGCGAACGCGATTGCACCGCGCCGAGCAGAGGACAGCATCGAGTCGGTGGATCAGGCGGGCAACCGCAATCTGATCGCGGCCGCCACGTCTGAGGGCGTGGGCCACTTCGTGTTCGTGTCCGTGCTGGGAGCGGCCGCGGACCACTTCGTTCCGTTCATCCGAGCAAAGGGCGAGACCGAGCAAGCGCTCCGCGAGAGCGGGCTCTCATGGACGATCCTGCAACCCGACCCGTTCATGGACGTCTGGTTCCCCTTCATCATCGGGCCGGCGCTCGAGGGACACGACGTGACCCTTGTCGGTGAGGGCAGGAAGCGGCACTCGATGGTCGCCATGCAGGACGTCGTGGGCTACGCGGTCGCCGCCGTCGAGCAGGAGGAAGCCGCCAACCAGGTGCTCGCGATCGGCGGCGAACCCGTCACCTGGCGCGACGTCGTCGACACGTTCTCCGAGGTGCTCGGGCACGACATCCAAGTCCAGACCGTGCCGCTCGGCGAGCCGGTGCCGGGCCTGCCCGACTTCGTGGCCGAGCTGCTCGGGTCGCTGGAGCTCTACGAGTCCCCGCTCGACATGAGTGAGCTCTCGCGGACCTACGCAGTGAAGACCACCTCACTGCACGACTTCGCCCGCGGGTTCGTCGGCGCCGGAGCCTGACGAGCGCAGCGAGGACCGATCTACAGCCTCGATCATCCGTCCGGGCTATTCCCTCGTCCGGAGCCCGTGCCTAGGTTGGATTGTCCTCCGAACTTCGCCGCCCGCCGCTCGTAAGGAGCGCGTCATGTCGCAAGCAACCGAGAGCCCGATCTCGAGTCTCCGAACCCTCATCAAGGGGGACGTCGTCAGTGCTGACGATGAGGAGTACGACGAGAGACGCCGGGTCTGGAACGGAAACATCGACCGCCGTCCCCTGGTGGTCGCACGCTGCCTCGACGAGTCCGACGTTGCGGCAGCCGTTCGATTCGCGACCAAGCAGCGGCTGGAGGTCGCGGTCCGCGGCGGAGCCCACAGCATGTCGGGGGCTTCTGTGGTCGATGACGGCCTCGTCATCGACCTGAGCCAGATGAATCAGGTCCAGGTGGACCCCGAGAGCCGTCGTGCGACGGTCGCCGGAGGCGCGCTGCTCAGCGATCTCGACGCCGCCACGCAGGCGCACGGACTCGCGGTTCCCGCGGGACTCGTGAGCCACACGGGCGTGGGGGGCCTCACCCTGGGCGGGGGGATGGGTTGGCTGACCCGAGTGGGAGGACTCTCCATCGACAACCTGCTGTCGGCTCGTGTGGTGACGGCCGACGGTCAGATCCGCGTCGCTTCACCGTCGGAGAACACCGACCTCTTCTGGGCTATCCGCGGCGGCGGCGGCAACTTCGGCGTGGTCACGGAGTTCGAGTTCGCCCTGCGCGAGGTGGGGCCGATGGTCCACTTCGGCATGCTCTTCTGGTCGATCGAGCAAGGCGCAGAGGCGCTTCGTCATGCTCGCGACGTCATCGACAGCCTCCCGGACGACGTCAACGTCATGATCGGTGGGCTCAACGCGCCGCCCGCCCCGTTCGTCCCAGAGCAGCACCAGTTGCAACCGGGCTACGTCGCCCTCGTCGTCGGCACCGGAACGGCCGAGAGCCATGCCGAGGTGTGCGACGCGTTGCGCGGCGTCCCTGTCCTCTTCGACTTCGCCTCCCCCATGCCGTACGTCGAGTTGCAGAAGATGCTCGACGAGGCGAACGCCTGGGGCTTCCACTGCTATGACAAGGGTTGCTACGTCGAGACACTGTCCGACGAAGTCATCGAGACGGTCACGGAGCACTTCCCGAACAAGACCTCTCCCTTGTCCCTGGTGCTCTTCTATCGCCTCGACGGCGTGTACTCGCAGGTCGAGGAGGACGCGACCGCGTTCAGTGGCGGACGTTCCCCCCGCTTCGCCATCTTCGTGATCGGGGTGTGCCCGACCCCCGAGATGCTCGTCCCGGAGCGCGATTGGGTCCGATCGATGGCCGACGCCCTCCGCCCGTTGTCCGTCGATGACGGGATCTACGTCAACGGGATGACCGACTTCGACGCAGTCAGCCCGGTTCAGACTGCCTACGGGGCGGAGAAGTACGCCCGGCTCGTGACCGTCAAGACGAAGTACGACCCGCACAACGTCTTTCACCGCAACGCGAACGTCGTGCCGACCCAGCCCTGACGCAACCGATCGGCACGAGAACCCCAGACCTCAGCCTTCGGCTTCGTCAGTCGATCAGTTGATGATTTCGGCGCTTTCATCCGCGAGGAGCGCTGACAGCCGTTGACGCCAGGCCTGGAGAGCCTCCGGGGTCAGGCGTGTCCAGTCGTGCACCTCGCTGAGGACCCTGAGGGGTTCTCTGCTGCGATAGGACCGGGTGGGGTTGCCGGGGAACTTCTTGTCGGTCACGTTCGGGTCGTTCTCGAAAGCCCCGGTCGGCTCGACGGCGTACACCCGCGGAGGCAGTTCGCCCGCCGCGAGCTCCGCGGCGAGCCCGGCGCCATCGAGTAGGGCGGTGAAGTAGATGTGGTTCATCACGACTTCTGGCCGGTAGTTCGACCGGTGGCCCGCGGTGAGGAGCTCACCCGCCCGCAGATCGGCCTTGGTGCCGTGGAAGAACGGCCCCTCGTCCAGCACGTCGCTCACCGCAACAGCCTAGGTGGACGGATGCGACGGCGGGCCAGCACCGGTGAAGAAGGCGTTGGGTGGCTACCCGGGGGGTGGCATGATTTGGGCGACCCTCGCCCGTCATCCACAATGGGGGGTCATCTCACGAACGAGGGTCCCATTGTCCGACGAAGCGCCGCGCCACAAAGGCACGATTCCTCGGCGACGCCGGATCACCCATCGGGTCGTGGTCACGCTGAGCGTCCTCGCAGTCGTCCTGACCAGCGGGTTCGTGATCGCGTACAAGAAGCTCGAGGGCAACATCAACGGGGTCTCGATCACCGGCCAGCTCGGTGACAACCGTCCCGACACCGTGAAGGTCGAGGGGCCCAAGAACCCGCTCAACGTGCTGATCATGGGCTCGGACAGCCGCGACGGCACCAAGATCGGCGGCGACACACCCGGTCTGTCAGACACGACGATCCTGCTGCACCTCTCCGCCGACCGCAGCCGGGCGTACGGCGTCAGCCTGCCCCGTGACGCCATGGTCCAGCGACCGGAGTGCATCACCAAGAACGGCAAGGGCAAGATCCCGCCGGCGCTGTCGCAGTTCAACGCCGCCTACGCAGTCGGTGGGCCGGCCTGCACCATCAAGACGGTCGAGTCGCTGACCAACGTCCGGATCGACCACTTCGTGGTGATCAACTTCGCCGGCTTCAAGGAGATGGTGAACGCGATCAACGGCGTGACCGTCTGCGTGCCCAAGGAGGTCAACGACAACGTCGGCAAGATCCACCTCCCGGCGGGCACCTACCGCGTCAACGGGCGCCAGGCGCTCGACTACGTCCGGGTCCGCCATGACCTTGGCGCCCCTACGGGCGACATCGGCCGGATGAAGCGACAGCAGTCGTTCATCGCCGCGATGATCGAGAAGGTGGTCTCCAAGGGCACCCTGACCAATCCGGTGCGCCTCTACAACTTCCTCAACGCGGCGACCCAGTCGCTGACCACGGACACCGGGTTCGCCCACCTCAAGGAGCTGGCCTCGCTGGGCACCCAGCTCAAGGACATCGGGCTGGACCGGATCCAGTTCATCACCGTGCCCAACCGGCCCTGGCCCCAGGACTTCAACCGACTCGAGTGGACGCCCGAGGCCAACGACCTGTGGCGCAAGATGCGCTTCGACAAGCCGCTGGGCAAGTACGCCGACACGGCCGTGACCCCGGGCTCCAAGCCGGGGGCGAGTCCCTCGGCCAGCCCGTCCAAGGGTCCCTCGGCGTCCGCCGGGGCATCGGGGTCACCGTCCGCGACCCCCTCCCAGCAGAGCGGGCCAACCGACGCGGAGCGCAAGGCGGCTGCCCAGGAGGCGGGCCTGTGCGCCTGACCCGCCTGCGGGCCGACACGCCCGGCCGGACACTCCCGGTTTGCCGTTATGCGTCTGTTATCGCAAGATGGCGGGCGTGAAGAGTGTCCTGACAGGCGGCACCGGCGTGATCGGCCGCGCCGCAGTCGCCGCCCTGGTGGGCGCGGGGCACGAGGTGGCGGTCGTGTGCCGCTCCGCCGCCAACGCCGCGACGGCCGAGCGCCTGGGGGCCACAGCGGTCCGCGGCGACATCTTCGACCGCGCCAGCCTGGTGCGCGCCTACACCGGTGCCGACGTCGTGATCAACCTCGCGACCAACGTGCCGGTCGGCTACAGCGCCATCCTCCCCGGAGCCTGGCGCAGCCATGACCGGCTGCGCACCGAGGGCGTACGCAACGTCGTGGAGGCCGCCCGCGACGCCGGGGTGCGCCGCCTGATCCAGGAGAGCGTGAGCTTCCTGTACGCCGATCGCGGCGACGAGTGGCTGGTGGAGCAGAGCCCCGTGGAGATCACCCCGATGACCGAGCCGGCCGCGGTCGGTGAGTCGTTGGTGCAGGACTTCACCTGTGGCTCCCGCACGGCCGTCGTGCTCCGGTTCGGCACGATCGTCGGCGACGACCGGCAGACCCGCTACTGGCTGCGCGCAGCCGGGAACGGCCGTCCCATCGGTTTCGGGAAGTCCTCCGACTGGTCTCACATGATCCACACCGACGACCTCGGCAGTGCCGTGATCGCGGCCCTGCACGCGCCCAGTGGGGTCTACAACGTCGGGGCCGACCCGGTTCGCCGCGATGCTCTCCTCCAGGGGTACGCCGACGCGGCCGAGGTGGGGTCGGCGTCGTTCATGGGCCCGGTGGTGCGTTGGTTCGCCGGCCGACGACTCGAGCCGCTGGCTCGCTCGCTGAGGGTCTGCTCGGACCACTTCGCCGCCCAGACCGGGTGGCGAGCGACCCGGCCGAGCTTCGACTCGACCTGGCTCGACGTGGCGCGGCGCGAAACGGTCGACGCGCTGACCGACGTCACGCGGTGAGCCCCGGGCCGGTGTCCCCAGACAAGCCGACAGACGAGCCGACCGACGAGCCCGGCGGCGAGAGCCTCACCGCCGCCGAGCGTCGGGCCCGACGTCGCCGGCTCGCCGAGGTGTTCGGTGAGGTCCTCCCCGAGCAGACCACCGACGACACCGTGGAGGACCAGGTGCGCCCCGACGACAACGAGGAGTGGCTGCGACGACAGGTGCCGCCGCACCACGGTTGAGCGCTGCAGCGCCGTCAGGTCAGCTCAGAGCGGGCCGCTGCGCGTGGCGAGCAGGTCGCGGATCTCCTCGAGCAGGGCCACGTCGGCAGGAGTTCCGGCCGGCTCGTCCGGGAAGTACTTCTCCTTGGCCTTGGTGTAGGGCATGACTACGAAGAAGTAGACGACCGCCGCGAGGATCAGGAAGGCGATCACGGCGTTCAGGAACGCGCCGAAGGAGTTCGCCTCGTTGCTGAACACCGCCGCGGCCGATTCGGGCATCAGGCCGGTCAACCAGTTGGTGAACGTGGTCACCACTGCGCCGAAGGACACCGCGATGATGACGGCGACCGCGAGGTCGATGAGGTTGCCGCGAAGTACGAAGTTCTTGAATCCAGACATCGTCTGCTCCCTCTCCCACGCCCGATCCGTCGGGCCGTCATTACATGACGCCATCGAGGCTATCGGTTCCATATTGCGGTCAGGAACCCCCCGACCGCCCCCGCCGCCACCTCGCGCGCCGAGGCGTCCGGCACCGCGACGACGACCAGGCGCCCGGGAGTTCCTCGGGAGAGGGAGTCGGAAGGCCCGCGGGGGATGGCCACGACCGGGACGTCCGCGACGAGGGTCGCCGGGGCGGTGGCCCCGTCCGGGTCGGCCACCACAAGTGTGAGCAGGTCTCCGACCCGCAGCAGGCCGACGACCTCGGCATCGGTCACCCGCACCGGGACGGCCGTACGACCCGGGTAGCCGGCCAGCAGACCGCGCGTCATCAGCCGCATCCCGGTCAGGACCTCGCCCCGTGCCATCGGCGCCGCCAACGTGCGCCCGAGGGCGTCTGCTCGCTGACGGATCAGGGCGTCAGGAGCCGAGTCCGGCGCCACCTCGGCCCGCCTGAGGTCCCCGTCGCGCAGCACGGTGCCGCTCGGTAGGTCGCGGCTGGCGGTCCACACGGCCTGTGTCGGGGGTGGGAGCGGGGAGAGGCTGCGCAGTCCCACCAGCACGGCGGCGGCGGCGATCACCGCAGCGAGGGCACGGCGGTGCAGCAGGATCCGGCGGCGTAGCCACCCGAGCAGTCGAAGCGCGTTCATGCCGCCCGACCGTAGGTCGGATCAGGAAGCGGCGCTCTTGTTGTCCACAGGGCTCGCCTTGGCCGGGGTCGAGGACTCCTTCGGCGTCGACGTGGTCGAGGGGGACGTTGCGGCCGCCGCAGGTGGCTCGCTCGAGGTGTCCTTGCCGCGGCTGTCGTTGCGGTAGAAGCCGGAGCCCTTGAACACCACGCCGACGGCGTTGAAGACCTTGCGCAGCTTGCCGTCACACTCCGGGCACACGCTCAGCGAGTCGTCGGAGAAGCGCTGGACGATCTCGAAGAAGTGGCCGCAGTCGGTGCAGGAGTACTGATAGGTCGGCACAGGGGATCCTCCGGGAGTCGCAGACGAGGGACTGGCACTCGTCACTGTCGACTGCCAATGCTACGGCACCGGGCACAATGCCTGACGTGATCACCGCGACGTCCCTCTCCCACTGGCCAAGCTGGGTCCGATGGTCGGCCTACGTCGCGGGCCTTGTGGTCCTGGCCCTGGTGGCGGCCCTGGTCACCGGGGTGGTCGTGGCGCGGCGGCCACTGCCGCAGGTGGACGGGCGCCTGACCGTGCCGGGACTGAACAGCAAGGTCGAGGTGGTGCGGGACGCGCAGGGCATTCCGCAGGTGTACGCCGACAACAGCGACGACCTGTTCTTCGCCCAGGGATTCGTCCAGGCGCAGGACCGGTTCTTCGAGATGGACTTCCGCCGCCACGTCACAGCCGGCCGGCTCAGCGAGCTGCTGGGTGAGTCGACGGTCGCGACCGACATGTACATCCGCACGATGGGGTGGCGCCGGGTGGCCGAGCAGGAGTACGACCTGCTCGCACCCGACACGAGGGACTACCTCGAGGCCTACAGCAACGGCGTCAACGCCTACCTGAACCGCCGGCCGGCCACCAAGCTCTCCCTCGAGTACACCGTGCTGGGCCTCACCGGACTCGACTACGCACCGGAGAAGTGGACCCCGGTCGACTCCCTGGCCTGGCTCAAGGCGATGGCCTGGGACCTCCGCGGCAACATGGACGACGAGATCGACCGGGCGCGGCTCTCGGTGAACCGCACTCCCAGGCAGATCAACGAGCTCTACCCCCGCTACCCCTACGACCGCAACGCACCGATCGTGGCCGGCTACGACACCCCGCGGCCCCGCCCGGCTCCGGGACCCGCCCTGGACCGCGCGGCCATGCACGCCCTCGATGCGGTCAAGCGCGGCGTCGACGCGATTCCCGACCTGATGGGCCGCGGCTCGGGGATCGGTTCCAACAGCTGGGTCGTCTCCGGCGACCACACCGAGTCCGGCAAGCCGTTGCTCGCCAACGACCCGCACCTCAGCGCATCGATCCCCGGCATCTGGTACCAGATGGGCCTGCACTGCCGGGTCGTCAGCGACGACTGCCCCTTCGACGTCAGTGGCTTCACCTTCGCCGGCGTGCCTGGTGTGGTGATCGGGCACAACCGCGACATCGCCTGGGGGGTGACCAACCTCGATCCCGACGTCACGGACCTCTTCCTGGAGAAGGTCACCGGCAAGACCTACCTGTACGACGGAGAGCAGGTCCCGCTCACCGAGCGGGACGAGGTGATCCAGGTGGCGGGCGGGACCTCCCGGCTGTTCACGGTCAGGTCGACCCGGCACGGGCCGCTGCTCTCCGACGTCTCGGCCGAGCTCTCCAGCGTGGGCGCCAACGCCCAGGTGGCCGGCGACGCTCCCCTGCGCGACAACGGCTACGCGGTGGCCCTGTCCTGGACCGCGCTGACGCCACGCCCCACGGCAGACGCGATCTTCCTCTTCGACCGGGCGGCCGACTGGGCCGGTTTCCGGGCTGCGGCCGAGAAGTTCGCCGTACCCAGCCAGAACCTCGTCTACGCCGACACCAGCGGCAACATCGGCTACCAGGCGCCCGGTGCGGTGCCGGTCCGAGCCGGGGGCCGCACCGGCGACTACCCGGTGCCCGGCTGGCTGCCGGAGAACGACTGGACCGGCGGCTACGTGCCCTTCGACGAGCTGCCCAGCGTGCTGAACCCACCGGAAGGGTTCATCGTCACCGCCAACCAGGCCGTGACCGGCCCGGGCTACCGGTGGTACCTCTCCGACTCCCCGGACCACGGCTATCGCAGCCAGCGGATCCGTACCCTGCTCGAGAGCCGGATCAAGGTCGACTCGAAGATGGACGTCGCCGACCTCGCCCGGCTTCAGCTGGACGCCCGCAACCCGATCGCACCGGTCCTGGTCCCGCTCCTGCTGCGCCAGCTGATGACTTCCGAGTACTACGCGGACGGCCAGCGGCTGCTGCTCGACTGGGACTTCACCCAGCCGGCCGACTCGCCGGCGGCGGCGTACTTCAACGTGGTGTGGAGCAACCTGCTGAGGCTCACCTTCCACGACCAGCTGCCCGCGTCGCTGTGGCCCGACGGGGGGCAGCGGTGGATCGCGGTGATGGAGAACCTGCTGCGCCAGCCGGAGAACCAGTGGTGGGACGACACCAGCACCGACACGGTGGTGGAGGACCGCGACATGATCCTGGGTGAGGCGATGCGCGCCGCCCGCGACGAGCTCACCCGCAAGGTCAGCGTGAGCCCGAACCGCTGGGCCTGGGGACGGCTGCACCACCTGGAGCTGGAGAACCAGTCCCTGGGGCAGAGCGGCATCGGTGTCGTCGAGACGCTCTTCAACCGCGGCCCCTTCGAGGTGGGCGGCGGCAGCGCGATCGTGGACGCGACGAACTGGGACGCCACGAAGGGGTACACCGTGACCTCGGCGCCCTCGATGCGGATGGTGGTGGACCTCGCCGACCTCGACCGCTCGCGATGGATCAACCTCACTGGTGCCTCCGGGCACGCCGCCTCCGCGCACTACCGCGACCAGACACCCCTGTGGGTGGAGGGGAAGACGTTGCGCTGGGCGGCGACGCGCACGGCCGTGGAGAAGGACGCCGAGCACACCCTCGTGCTCGACCCCGGCGACTAGAAGCGCAGGATGCCGCTCTCGGTCACCGCGGCGTTGACGGTCCTGTCGTGGTCGTCGCTCGGCACGAAGTCGAGCACCTCCTCGGAGTTGAGCAGCACGCAGACGAAGGTGCCCACCGGGATCCTCACCAGCACCCGGTCGTAGGAGCCGCCGCCGCGACCGAGCCGGGTGCCGTCGGACCCGACGGCGAGGCCGGGCACCAGCACGGCGTCGGCAGTGGCGACCGCCTCCTCGCCGAGCGGCCGACCGCCGGGCTCGAGCAGCCCGCGGCGTGCCGTCAGCAGGCCGTCCGGCCCGTCGTACTCCGCCCAGTCGAGGTCGTTGTCCGGCTGCAGCAACGGCAGGATGACCCGCTTGCCGGCGGCACGCAGCGCCTCCAGCAGCGGACCGGTCCCCGGCTCGCTGGAGACCGAGGCGTACGCCGCGACGGTGGCGGCGCGACGGATCTCCGGAGCGTCGAGCAGGTGGCCGCTCAGTGCCCGGGCGCGGTCACCGATCTCGGACAGCGGCATCCGCTTGCGGGCAGCCAGCAACTGGTCGCGCAGAGCGAGCTTGGTGGTCCCTATGTGGTCCTGCACGCCCTCAGCCTACGATCGAGACATGAAGTCCAAAGGGCTGCTGCAGGCGCGCGCCAAGATGGAGGACGCCGGCGTCGACCAACTCGCCATCGACGTGTTCTGTCACTACTACCGACAGCTCGAGCACGGCGAGACCGGCATCATCGCCGAGGACGCCATCGAGCCGCTGGCGATGGAGTCCATCGACGGCGTCCAGGTGAGTGACGTGGTCGCCGCCGACGCCATCGGCGCCACCGTCGTGATCAAGCTCAACGGTGGCCTGGGCACCTCGATGGGGATGGAGCGGGCCAAGTCGCTGCTCTGCGTCCGCCGGGGCCTGTCCTTCCTCGACGTGATCGCGCGCCAGGTGCTCCACCAGCGCAGCAAGTACGACGCGACCCTCCCGCTGATCTTCATGAACAGCTTCCGCACCTCGGCCGACACCCTCGCAGCGTTGGCTCGCTATGAGGACCTGGAGGTGGAGGGGCTGCCGCTGGAGTTCCTGCAGAACAAGGAGCCCAAGCTCGGCGTGAAGGACCTCAAGCCGGTCGGCTGGCCGCGCGACCCGAGTCTCGAGTGGTGTCCGCCCGGCCACGGGGACATCTACACCGCGCTGCTGTCCACCGGGCTGCTCGACCGGCTGATCGAGGCCGGCTACCGCTACGCCTTCGTCTCCAACTCCGACAACCTCGGGGCGGTGGCGGACGCCCGGGTGGCCGGGTGGTTCGCCGACTCCGGCGCCCCGTTCGCGATCGAGGCGGTGCGGCGTACGCCGTCGGACCGCAAGGGCGGCCACTTCGCCCGTCGCAAGGTCGACGGACGGATCGTGCTGCGTGAGTCGGCGCAGACCGCCGAGCCTGACCGGGAGGCCCTCGGTGACCTCGACCGGCACCGGTACGCCTCCACCAACAACCTGTGGTTCGACCTGGAGCGGATGCGCGCCGAGCTGGCGCGTCGCGACGGCGTCCTGGGGCTGCCCCTGATCCGCAACGTGAAGACCGTGGACCCGGCCGACCCGTCGAGCCCCGAGGTGATCCAGATCGAGACGGCGATGGGTGCCGCGATCGAGGTCTTCGCCGACTCCCGCACCATCGAGGTGGGCCGGGAGCGTTTCGTCCCGGTGAAGACGACCAACGACCTGCTGGTGCTGCGTTCGGACGCCTACGACCTCGGCGACGACTTCGTGCTCGACCAGGTGCCCGACGAGATCCCGTTCGTCGACCTCGGCAGCCACTACCAACTCGTCGACGAGTTCGACAAGCGGTTCGCCACCGGGGTGCCGTCGATGAAGAACGCCGAGTCGCTGGTGGTGAGCGGCGACTGGAGCTTCGGCAGCGGGGTCGTCGTCCAGGGAAAGGCGACGCTGGACGGGGATCGCGGCCGTGTCGAAGCGGGCACGGTGCTCGGAGAGGCCCCCCAGCCGGAATAGGGTCGGACCATGTCTTCCTCCCCTTCCCCCCAGCTCCTCCCGGTCGAGGAATACCTCGACCGGATCCTGGACCGCATCGAACCGATGCAGGCCTTCGACCAGGCGCTGATGGAGGCTCTCGGCATGCCGGTGGCCGCCGACATGTTCGCCCCGGTCTCGTTGCCGGTCTTCGACAACTCCGGGATGGACGGTTACGCGGTCGCGTTCCGCGACGTCGCCGAGGCCACCGAGGAACGACCGGTGCACCTGCCGGTGACCGGTGAGATCGCCGCCGGGCAGACCGCGATCTTCGAGATGACCCCCGGCACCGCCGTCCGCATCATGACCGGGGCTCCCGTCCCCGCCGGCTGCACCGCCGTGGTCCCGTTCGAGTGGACCGAGGAGGAGGGACGCGAGGTCGTGATCCGGCAGGCCCCCGAGCAAGGGCAGCACATCCGCTACGCGGGTGAGGAGGTCAAGGAGGGCGACCTGCTGATGCGGCGTGGCGAGGTCATCGGTCCCCGCCAGCTCGGGTTGCTCGCCGCCGTCGGGCTGGGTCGGATCCCGACCACGGCACGGCCCCGCGTCGTGGTGATGTCGACCGGGTCGGAGCTCGTGGAGCCCGGTCGGCCCCTCGGCCACGACAGCATCTTCGACGCGAACAGCTACCTGCTCGCCGCCGCAGTCCGGGCCCACGGTGGCGTCGCCTACCGGGTCACGGCCAGCTCCGACGACCCGGAGGCGTTCACCGAGGCGCTCTCCGACCAGCTGGTGCGCGCCGACCTGGTGGTGACCAGCGGCGGCGTAAGCAAGGGCACCCACGACGTGGTCAAGGAGGTGCTCAGCGAGCTGGGCACGGTGGACTTCCTCGAGGTCGCGATGCAACCGGGCAAGCCCCAGGGCTTCGGCGTGGTCGGCGAGGACCGGACCCCGATCTTCACCCTGCCGGGCAACCCGGTCTCGGCGTACGTCTCCTTCGAGATGTTCGTGGTTCCCGCCCTGCGCAAGCTCACCGGCCGCGATCCCGTGCGCCGTCCGTTGACCACGGCGACGGTGCAGACGTCGTTGCGTTCGATGCGTGGCAAGCTGCAGCTGGTGCGGGCCCGACTCGACCACGACGCCATCGGCTTGCGGGCCACGCCCGTGGGCGGTGCCGGATCCCACCTGGTCGCGGGACTGGCCCAGGCCGACGCCCTGATCGTCGTGGACCCCGACGTGACCTGGGTGGAGCAGGGCGACCAGGTGCAGGTGCTGCTGCTGGACCCGGTCAGTTGAGGAGAGGGAGACCCATGGAGCGCTTCACCCACCTCGACGAGTCGGGTGCCGCCCGGATGGTCGACGTGTCGGGCAAGGACGTCACCGCGCGCTCCGCAACGGCGACCGGCAAGGTGCTGGTCTCGGCCGCGGTCGTCGACCTGCTGCGCGGTGAGGGCGTCCCCAAGGGCGATGCGCTGGGGGTTGCCCGGGTCGCCGGCATCATGGCGGCGAAGCGCACGCCTGACCTGGTCCCGCTGTGCCACCCGCTGGCCATCGCGGGCGTCACCGTGGACCTCGAGGTCGAGGACGACGGGGTCGCGATCACCGCCACGGTGCGCACCTCGGACCGCACCGGCGTCGAGATGGAGGCCCTGACGGCTGTCTCGGTCGCGGCACTGACCGTGGTCGACATGGTCAAGGCCGTCGACAAGGGCGCGGTGATCACCGACATCCGCGTCGAGGAGAAGACCGGCGGCAAGAGCGGGACCTATCGTCGGGAGTCGCCATGACCGAGACCCGCCTCCCGCTTCCAGCCACGGTCGTCGTGGCCTCCAACCGCGCGGCGGCGGGGGTGTACGACGACACGACGGGCCCGCTGATCGTCGAGGCGCTGCGGGCCGACGGCTGGGAGGTCGGCGAGCCCGTCGTCGTACCGGACGGGGACCCGGTGGGTGCGGCCATCACCGCGGCGATCACCGCCGGCGCCCGGGCCGTGCTGACAACCGGGGGCACCGGTCTCACCCCCACCGACCTGACGCCGGAGGTGACCCGTGCGCTGCTGGACCGCGAGGTGCCGGGCATCGCCGAGTCGATCCGTGCGCACGGCGTCGCCAAGGGCGTCGTGACGGCCGCGTTGTCGCGAGGTGTCGCGGGCACGGTCGGAGACGCGCTGGTGGTGAACCTGCCCGGCTCGCGCGGCGGGGTCAAGGACGGGCTCTCGGTCGTCGTACCCCTGCTGAGGCACGCGGTCGAGCAGATCGTGGGGAGCGACCATTGAGCGCCGGGTGGCCGGTCACGCTCGACTCGCAGGGCGTGCGTCTGCGGCCGATCACCCAGCGGGACGGCCTGGCGTGGCGCCGGATCAGGCGTTCCAACGTCGTCTGGCTCGGACCCTGGGACGCCACGCCGCCCTCGGCTGAGCTCTCCCAGCCGCGCAGCTTCAGCTCGATGGTCCGGCTGCTGCGCCGGGAGGCCCGCCGCGGGCGGCAGCTGCCGTTCGTCGTTGAGTACCACGGCCGGTTCGTCGGGCAGCTCACCGTCACCAACATCGTGCGCGGATCCGCGCAGTTCGCCTCGCTCGGCTACTGGATCGACGAGGCGTACGCCGGCCGGGGGATCATCCCGCGCGCCGTGGCGATGGCGATCGACCACTGCTTCGGGTCGCTCGGCCTGCACCGGGTGGAGGTGGCGATCCGGCCGGAGAACACCTCCTCGCTGCGGGTCGTGCAGAAGCTCGGCATCAGCGAGACCGGGTTCGCCCCGAAGTACCTGCACATCGACGGCGCCTGGCGCGACCACCGGATCTTCGCGATCACTCGCGAGGAGGTGCCGGAGGGCATGTTGCGCCGGCTGGACCGGACCTCCGGGGCCGAATCACACCAGTCACACGAGTGATCTCACGACACACCGAGACGCCTGCGGTACGTGGCCCGGAACCGCTCGTATCGTCAGCGCCGTGGACCTGTCAGCTGTCATCTTCGTGGCGCTCGCGCTCGCGTGGGCCGTCTATCTGATCCCGAGGGCGCTCAAGCACCACGACGAGATGGCCAGCGACCGCCTGGTGGAGGGTCACTCCGACAAGGTGAGGGTCCTGTCTCGGGGCAGTAGGGCAGAGCCGGAGGCCGGCGTCGGTTCAACCCCCATGGAGCCGCCGCCGGTCTCCACTCCGGCGGCCCACCTGGCCGTGCGTCCCAGTCTTGCCTCCGCCCGCCGGGCCGCGCGCAACCGGCGACGCGTGCTCTACGTCCTGGTTCTATCGCTGGCGGTCCTCAGCGGCCTGGCCTACTTCGCGATCGTTCCCTGGTGGTCCACGGCGATTCCCGGCGGGCTGATCGTGCTGTTCCTGGTGGTGGCCCGTGTCTCGGTGCGCCGTGCCGCCCGCCGACGCAATGCCCAGCGGATGGTCGTCAGGGTGGATGACTCGGAGGCCGCCCCCGTGCCCGCCGTGGACGTCGAGGCGGCCACCTCGCTGACCGAGCAGCTGGCCGACGAGGACACCGTCGGCGTCGATCGCCACGAGATCGAGGCGGCGCTGGCCGACGAGGGCTCGCTGTGGGACCCGCTCCCGGTCACCCTCCCGACGTACGTCGGCAAGGCGCGTGCGCGTCGTACGGTGCGCACGATCGAGCTGACCGGCATCAACAGCTCGGGCCACGACGTGTCCGACTCCGCGCTGGCCCGCGATGCCGCGGAAGCCGCGGAGCAGGTCGAGGCGGCCGAACAGTCCGAGGCCGAGCACCGCAAGGCCGCCGGGGCCTGACCCTCCGATTCGGGCCTGTGCCCGCTCGGTGGTAACTTTTCCCTCGCGCTCCCGGGCGCGATGGGGCTGTGGCGCAGTTGGTAGCGCGTCTCGTTCGCAATGAGAAGGTCAGGGGTTCGAATCCCCTCAGCTCCACCAGACAGGCGGGTCAGCACAGTGTCCGGCCCGACCACTGACCACCGACAGCCGGCACTGCAGGGCTAGCCGGTCGTTGCCGCGAACACGTCGCTGTTGGCGAACGTGGGTGGGCAGTGCGGGTGGCTAGAGCTGGAGGTGGAGGCGCAAGGCGTCGTCGAGTTGGGTCATCAGGTGCGTGGGCACGCGACCGATCACTTGGTCCAAGCGTTCGACCGACACGGACCGGACCTGTTCGGCCTGCGCCTTGGAGTCGACCCGGAGGCCCGTCTCGTCTGCGAGCAGGAGCACCTGGAAGGAGAACACCTGGGAGACCGTGCTGGTCACCGGCACGACGGTCACTACGCCGCGACCGAGTCGTGCAGCCGCGGCGTTGGCACGGTCGTTGCTGACGATGACCGCCGGGCGACGCTTGTTCGCCTCGCTGGGCCGAGCCGGATCCAGGTCGGTCAGCCGGATCTCACCGCGGAGCATCAACGAGTCCGTCGGTCGCAGTCGACTCCCAGGCTGCAGCGTCCCCTGAGGCCTCCCACTCCTCCCAGGCGGCAGCGTAGGAATCCTCGAGCTCGGGGTCGCCCAGGAGCCGGATCGCCTGCTGGATCGCTGCGGAGCGGGACGCCAAGCCGGCGGCGCGCGCGTACTTGTCGAGGGCGGCCACCTCGTCCTCGGAGAGACTGACGCTGAGTTTCATCCGCCTATGCTACCGAGGTGCTACCACAAAGGCTACTCGTGTCGCTGCCCCGGTAGGCCGCCGGCTCCGGGCCGTTTTGGGACCGCCGTGCCGTTTCGCCCCGGGGGTGCCCGCCCCGCCGTAGCATCCGGGCCATGCTGCTCGACCGTGACCCGCAGCTTGAGTCCTTCGCCCAATGGGTGACAGACGCGGGCGCGGCACGGAGTTCGATCGTTCTCGTCGAGGGCGAGGCCGGGTGCGGGAAGACGAGCCTGGTCCACTCGGCCACGTCGGACGTGGAGTCCTGGTGGGGCTGGTGCGAACCGCTGTCGACCCCTCGGCCCCTCGGTCCGCTGCTCGACCTGGCCCCCGAAGCCGGGCTGACCGTGGGTGGCGACACGTTCGCGACCTACGACGCCCTGCTCCAGGTGCTGCGCCGGCGCACCACCCCGGTCGTCGTCGTGCTGGAGGACGTCCACTGGGCAGACGACGCGACGCTGTCGATGCTGCAGTTCCTCGGCCGCCGACTCGACGGGTGCCGCGCGCTGGTGGTGGCGACCTACCGCGGCGACGAGGTCGGAGTCGGCCTGCGTCGCCTGCTGGGGGACCTGGCGCGCCACGGCGACCGCGTCCACCGGCTCGAGGTGGGACCGCTGTCCGTCGCGGCCGTCGGGGTCCTCACCGAGGACACCGGGCTTGATCCTGTCGACGTCCTGGAGACGACCAATGGGAACGCGTTCTTCGTGACCGAGCTCGTCGCCGCCGGAGGCGGCCTGTCGACCCATGTGGCGGACGCGGTCCTCGCCCGGGTCGCGCCGCTTCCACCAGAGGTCCGCGAGACCGTCGAGCTGGTCTCCGTCGAGCCCGGCGGCCTGGAGCTGGCCTGGGTGCCCGAGCCGGAGCGTGCCGCCGGGCTGCTGGTCGAGATCGGCGGCCGCGCGGCGTTCCGGCACGAGCTGGCACGTCGGGCGGTCTACGACGACCTGCCACGCACCCGTCGTCGCGATCTGCACCGGCAGCTGCTCGGAGAGCTGGCCGGTTCGAGCGATCTCGCCAGGCTGGCGCACCACGCGGTCGGCACCGGCCATCCCGCCACCATCGTGACCCACTGTCGGCCGGCCGCCCAGGACGCCGTACGCCGGGGGGCCAATCGGCAGGCCGCGGACTTCCTGTCCGCCCTGGTCGAGCACGAGTCTGAGCTCTCCCCGTCGGACCTCGTCGAGGTGCTCGACGGGCTCGGGGGTGTGTTGGGCGCCCTCGACCGGCACGCCGAGGCGGTGGCCAACCTGCTCAAGGCAGCCGAGGTTGCCGATCGACTCGGCGACGACCGGTTGCATGGTCGGGTGCTCTCGCATCTGGCCGCCGCCCAGTGGCGGGCCGGCGAGGTCGCGGCCTCCCGGGTGTTGCGCGACCGGGCTGTCGATGTGCTGCGTCCGCTCGGCCCGACGCCGGAGCTTGCCGCCGCGTTGACCTACTCCGCCCGCGGCCACATGCTGGCGCGCCGGCACCAGCCGGCGATGGAGAGCGTCGCCGCTGCGACGGCGGTGGCGGCCGAGGTCGGCGACGAAGCGGCCGCGCTGGGTGCCGACCTGATCCAAGGCACCATCGAGCTCGTGACCGGGGACCCCGACCGTGGCATCACCCGACTCACCGAGGTGCTGTCGCGCGCCCGGGCCCGGCAGGACCCGACCCTGGAGGTGGACGCGCTCCGCATGCTCGGCAGCGGGGCCGGCGAGGCCCGGCGTTACGAGGTGGCGTTCGGTTGGGCGCAGGAGCTCGTCGACAGCTCCCTCAGCAGGGACAACGACTTCGACGTCGGCTACGCCCGGGCCTGGCAGGCCCGCATCCGGTTCGAACAGGGTCGGTGGGAGGAGGCCGCGAGGCTGGCTGCCCTGGTGGGGACGGAGGAGGGCGCTCCGATCAACCGCTCCACAGCCATCAGCGTCGTGGGCAGGTTGCGGGTACGCCGGGGTGACCCGCGCCCCCTGGAGCCGCTCCTCGAGGTGCAGCGTCTGGACGGTCTCGAGCTCCAGCACCGGTTTGCCGGCCTGTGCGGCGCGGCCGAGCAGCACTGGCTGACCGGGGACCACGTCGCCGGCATCGAGGTCCTCCAGTCGGCGTACCTGCGCGCCCTCGACACCGACAGCACCTGGGCGCAGGGCGAGATCGCCTACTGGCTCTGGCGCAACGGGGGCCTCGAGACGCCGCCCCCGAAGGCCGCCGAGCCGTTCGCCGCTCACATCAGCGGTGACTGGGCGGCTGCCGCGGAGGCGTGGGAGAGGATCGGGTGCCCCTACGAGCGGGCGCTCGCCCTCGTCGAAGGGGACGCCGACGCGGTGGCCGAGGGGCTGCTCGTCCTCGACCGGCTGGGAGGGCGGCCGGCTGCCTCGTGGGCTCGTCGTCGGCTGGCGGCCAGCGGCATGACCGTCCCGCGGTCGCCTCGACCGCAGACACTGCACAACGCGTGGGGGCTGACCGAACGGGAGGCCGAGGTCCACCGACTGCTGCTCGACGGCCTGGACAACCCGGCGATCGCCGCTCGGCTGTTCATCTCCCGACGCACGGTCGAGCACCACGTGTCCTCGGTGCTCCGCAAGTGCGGGGTCACCCGTCGGGACGAGCTGCCCGACCTGGGTGGGGTTGTCGACCAAGGTGGGTGAGGCTCACGGAGTCGCCCGCCATAGCGCCGTTCGTAGCGTCGAGGCATCGGTCACCACCCAACCCAAGGAGAACCTGATGCCTCGTTACCTCGTCGAGCGGACCTTCCCGGACACCCTCGCCATCCCCCAGGACGACAGCGGCGCCAGGGCGTGCCTGAGTGTCGTCGACGGCAACGCCGGCCACGGCGTGACGTGGGTGCACTCCTACGTCTCGCCCGACAAGACCAAGACCTACTGCATCTACGACGGACCGTCGCCGGAGTCGATCCGCGCGGCGGCGACGACGACCGGGCTGCCGGTCGACGGGATCACCGAGGTCACCGTCCTGGATCCGTACTTCTACCGGATCTGAGCCGAAGCCCGGCGGCCGCCCCGACATCGCGGCGGCCGCCGTGCTGCAGGATGGTCGTCCCGGTTCAGCGACCGGCCTCGGAGACCATCGTGAGCACGAGCTTGCGCACGTCGTCGGCCGTACCCAGCCCGAGGGCGCGCTGCGCCAGCGTCGCGCACTGCCCGACGTCGAGCTCCCGCACGGCCGCCTTGACCCTGGGCACAGCGGGTGGTGAGACGCTCAGCTCGCGCACCCCGAGTCCGACCAGCACCGGAATGGCGAGCTCGTCGGAGGCGGCTTCGCCGCAGACGGCGACCTCGATCCGGCCGCGTGCAGCCCGGCAGACCCGGTCGATCAACTGGAGTACGCCGGGGTCGAGGGGGTCGGACAGGGCGGCGACGGCGCTGTTCCCCCGTTCCACGGCGAGGGTGTACTGGGTCAGGTCGTTGGTGCCGATGCTGACGAAGTCGACGTAGGGCAGGAATGCCTCGATCTTCAGCGCAGCCGAGGGAACCTCGATCATCGTGCCCACCCGAAGACCTTCGGGGAGACCGGACGGTCCAGCCGCCTCCGACAGCACTTGCCGCGCCTCGATCATCTCCGACGGCGTCGACACCATCGGGATCATGATGCTGGTCGGGAAGTCGAGTGCCGTCCGGCAGATCGCCGTCATCTGCTCACGCAGCAGATCGCGATGCTCCAGGCTGAGCCGGATGCCCCGCTGGCCGAGGAACGGGTTGGCCTCCTGGGCCATGGGGAGGTAGGGCATGGGCTTGTCGCCACCGACGTCCAGGGTGCGCAGGGTGATCCTGCGCCCGTCCAGGGCCTCGCCGATCGCGTTGTAGTCGGCCTGCTGCTCATCCACCGCGGGGGCGGCGCTCCGGTCGAGGAAGAGCAGCTCGGTGCGGACCAGGCCGGCGCAGTCCGCGCCCGCGGCGAGGGCGGCACGGGCATCGGCCAGGGACCCGATGTTGGCGCCCACGGCGACTCCGACACCGTCGCGCGACACGGCGGGCTCCTCCGCGTGGGCGAGCTGTCGAGCGCGTTGCGCGTCCGCGTCCGTGGCACGCCGCTGGTACTCCTCGAGCAGGTCCGCCGTGGGTGCGACGTGCAGCTCTCCGCTCGTGCCGTCCAGGAGCACCGTGGTGCCCTCGGGGATGGTGAGCACGTCGGGGCCGGCGGCCACGACGACCGGGATGTCGCGGGCCCGGGCCAGGATGGCCGCGTGCGAGCTCGGGCTTCCCTGGGCGAGCAGGACTCCGGTGACCATGGCCAGGTCGAGTCCGGCCGCCTCGGCGGGCGTCAGGTCATTGGCCACCAGGACCCCCGGCGCGGACAGCTGGCGTCCGGACTCGCCGGTCAGGGCGCGCAGCACCTGGTCGGCGACCGCGCGGACGTCGGCGGCTCGCTCCCTGAGGTAGGGGTCCGGCAGGTTCGCCCACGACTGCTCGACCTCGGCGAGGCAACCGGCCCAGGCGGCGACCGCCCCGGCTCCGCTGCTGGTGCGGGCCTTGACGTCGGCGAGCATCTCGGAGTCCGCGAGCAGGGAGAGGTGGGCGTCGAAGATCCCTGCCTGCTCCGGACCCACCTCACGGGCGGTGACCACACGTACGCGCTCGATGTCGCGGCGTACCGCAGCCACGGACTCCACGATGCGCCGCCATTCCGCGCTCGGCTCCCCGGCCGGGTCCTGGTCGAGGTCGACCGGCACCGTGGTGAGCCGACGAACGGGGCCGATCGCGATCCCGGGCGAGGCCGCCAACGGACCGGTGCCGGAGGCCGCCTGGGGTCGAGCGGGTGACTGGACAGCCTCCTCGACCGTCTCGTCGAACCGACGCGCCGCGAGGGCGAGCAGGTGCTCCACGGCGTCCTCGGCCTGGGGTCCGGAGGCCCGCACCTCGACGTCGTGCCCGCGCAGCGCTGCCAGCGTCGCGACTCGGCTCAGGCTTGCGGCGGGTACGGCGGAGCCGCCCGTGGTGAGGTTGCGCAGCCGGACCGTGGCATCGAGCCCGCGCACCTCACTGACCAGGCGCGCGGCCGGCCGAGCGTGCAGGCCGTGGGGGTTCTCGACGGTGAAGACGCCGACCACTTCCTGCGCGCCGGCCGCCGAGGCATCCGGCACGCTGTCCTCCTGCGGCGTCGTCAGGTGCCCGGACTTGCCCATGAGCGCGTCGCGGGCCTCGGCCGCGACCTCCGCACGACTGGCTCCGCCCGCTGCCGCAACGGCCGCGACGATCAGGCCCTCGACGAGGGGAGCCGGCGACAGGGTCACGCGCTCGCGCAGGCGGGCGTCCTGGAGCAGGTCGAGGGCCAGCTCGGTGCTCAGCACCGCACTTCCGAGATCCATCAGCACGACCACTCCCGCCGGGCCGTCGGCGCGCTCGATGGCCTCCATGATCGCCACGGCGTCGGTGCCGAAGGTCGTCTCGTCGAGCCCGGCCGCCACCTCGATCCGCAACGGACGGCCGTGCAGCATCTCGGCGGCCAGGGCCACGGCGCAGCGGGCGAGCCCCCGGCTGTGGGAGACCACGACGAGTCCGACCCCTTGGTCGGACCTTGAGGTCGAGGAGTCTCCCGGAAGGCTCTCTGTCATGTCGACTGCACTCCGCTCGCTTGTCATTCTCACGGGTCTGAGGGTCAGAAGGCTGTGTCGGTGGCCGCTTCGAGCAGCAGAGCGACGGTGGTCGCTCCGGGGTCCTGATGGCCGACACTGCGCTCCCCGAGGTAGCTGGCCCTGCCCTTGCGGGCCAACATCGGGGTGGTGGCGTCACGGCCCGCGGCGGCGGCGTCGTGGGCGCTCTTCAGGCTCGCTGCCAGGTCCGCGCCGTCGGCGAGTGCCGCGGCCAGCTCGTCGACGGCCGGTGCCAGCGCGTCGTACATCGTCTTGTCGTCCGCTCCGGCCTTGCCCCGGTCCACGACTCCCTGCAGCCCCGCCCGGAGCGCCTCGGCGAGCTCGGCTCCGGTGGTCGTCTGCGCGTCCCCGAGCGCGGTACCCATGCGGAGGAACAGCGTGCCGAACAGCGGTCCGCTGGCTCCGCCGACCGTCGAGACCAGGGTCATCCCGACCTTGGTGAACAGGGCTCCGGTCGTCTCCGGTGTGCCGGCGTCGAGCGCGGCCACGACGGCCTTCATGCCCCGGTGCATGTTCAACCCGTGGTCGGCATCGCCGATCGCCGCGTCGAGCTCGGTGAGGTGGTCGCGGTTCTCAGCGACCAGGTGGGCGAACCTGCGCACCCACTCCTCGAGGACCGTCGTGGTCACGTCTTCGTCCATCTCTCAGATGCCCCATCTCAGTGCCGCAGTGTTCACTGGAGCGTCCCAGAGGGAGAGCATCTCGTCATCGACTTTGAGGAGCGTGATCGACGACCCGGCCATCTCGAGGGAGGTGATGTAGGAGCCCACCAGCGAGCGTGCGATCGGTATGCCGTGGCCGGTCAGGATCTTGTTGAGCTCGTTGAACATCACGTAGAGCTCGATCAGCGGCGTGCCGCCCAGCCCGTTGACGAAGGCGATCACCGGATCGCCCGCCTTGAACGGCAGGTCCTCGAGGATGGGCTCGACCAGCAGGGCGGCGATCTCGCTCGCCGGTGCCAGCGGAAGCCGCTTGCGGCCCGGCTCCCCGTGGATGCCGACACCGAGCTCCATCTCGTCCTCGCCGAGCTCGAAGGTCGGTTTGCCGGCTGCCGGCACGGTGCAGGAGGTCAGCGCCACCCCCATGCTCCGTCCGTTCGCGTTGACCTTGCGGGCCACCTCCGCCACCTGGTCGAGGTCCCGGCCCTGCTCGGCTGCCGCCCCCGCGATCTTCTCGAGCAGGACCGTGACCCCGACACCGCGGCGACCCGCGGTCCAGGTGCTGTCCTGGACGGCCACGTCGTCATCGGTGACGACCGAGACCACGCGGGCGCCGGTCTCGGCAGCCGCCATCTCGGCTGCCATCTCGAAGTTCATGACGTCGCCTGTGTAGTTCTTCACCACGTGCAGGACGCCAGCACCCCCGTCGACCAGTTTGGTGGCTGCCTGCATCTGCTCGGGCACCGGCGAGGTGAACATCTCGCCGGCGCACGCTGCATCCAGCATTCCCTGACCCACGAAGCCGCCGTGGAGCGGCTCGTGACCCGAACCGCCACCGGAGATGATCCCGACCTTCCCCGGCTTGGGGGCGTCACCGCGGTAGATGACCTTGTGCTGGTGGTCGATCCGCAGCTCGGGGTGAGCCGCCTCGATTCCACGCAGGGCCTCCACGACTACGTCGTTCGGGTCGTTGATGAGCTTCTTCATGGGGTTCCTCCGGTTGTCTGGCTTCGGGACGGTTGATTGGGGCGGGGTGGGTGGGTATGACGGGGCCGGGTCAGGAGGGGCTGGTCTGGCGGGCGGCTGCGGGCTCGGGGTCCGGGGCTCCCAGGTCTACTCCCGCAGTGGTGAGCGATCGGTCGGCAGGAGTGGTGGAGAGCAGGCCGTAGAGCAGCGCAGCGGCGACACCCGCGAGGAGCTCGGCGATCAGGTAGACGGGCAGCTGCTCCCACTTCACCTCGCCACCGGCGATCTGCTGGACGAGCATCGGACCGAAGGTGCGAGCAGGGTTGATCGAGGCGCCGGTCGTGGGAGCGACCGGGATGATGGCCGCGAAGACGACCAGTCCGATCGCCACTCCGGCGAAGCCGGCGGCGGCCTTGCGATGGATCACGCCGAAGATCGTGAAGACCAGGATGAACGTGCCGACGAACTCCGCGGTGAACGCCTGTGCGATGCCGACGCTGTCGGGGTTGTACGCCGCCACGCCCAGGCCGACGTCGCTGGCCTTCTGGCCCAGGACCCCGATGATGGCGGCCGCGCCGACGATCGCGCCGACCACCTGTGCCCCGATATAGGCGGGGACCTGGCTCCACGGGAACTTGCCCGACGCCGCCAGGCCCACGGTCACCGCCGGGTTGATGTGGTTGCCACCGATGTGCCCGAGGGCGTAGACCGTGGCGATCACGATCGTGCCGAACGCGAGGGAGATCATCCCGAGGTCGGCCATCGTGAACGGCGCATCGCCGTTGACGATCAGGGTGGCCGGCACCGAGCCCACCCCGATGAACACCAGAAACGCGGTTCCGATCGCCTCGGCACCGAGCCGCTGGTACAGATTGGTCTCGTCAAGCATGCCAGTTCCCTTCGTCGTGATTGTTATGAATCAGATTCGATATTGCCGAACGTGATTTGGACGCTACGCCTGTGGTTCACTTGTGCGCAAGAGTTTTCGTGAAATTCGTCACTCGGAGAGAGGGCCCTCGTGATCCAGTCGATCGACCGCGCCATCCGTGTCCTGACCACGCTGCAGGGCACCCGACGGATGAGTCTGTCCGAGATCGCGGCCCGCCTCGAGCTGGCTCCGTCGACGACGCACGGGATCGTCCGGAGCCTCGTGGAGCACGGCATGGTGGTCCAGGACCGCGGCTCGAGCCGCTACCAGCTCGGTCCCGCCGTGCTGCGGCTCGGCAACGTCTACCTCGACACCCTCGAGCTGAGGTCGCGCACGATTCCGTGGGCCGAGGACCTCGCTCGGCGCACCGGCCTGGCGGTGCGCACCGGCGTCCTGCTCATCGACGACGTGGTGATCATCCACCACGAGCCCCGTCCTGACGGAAGCCGGCAGATGCCGGAGGTCGGGATCGTGATCCCCGCGCACGCCAGCGCACTGGGCAAGGCCATGCTCGCTTTCCTGCCCGAGGACGAGAAGCGCGTCCTGACCTCCGCTGAGCTGAGGAGCATGACCGGGGAGACCATCACCTCCCCCGAGATGCTGCGTGACCAGCTGGACCAGGTGCGATCCAGTGGTGTCGCCGTCGAGCAGGACGAGGCCGTGATCGGCGAGAGCTCCCTGGCGAGCCCGGTCTTCGACTCCTACGGCGAGGCCGTGGGGGCCATCGGCGTCGTCGTACCCTCCGGCGGCGAAGCCGAGCGCCCCGAGCTCAGCGACCTCGTTCGTGAGTCGGCCCGAGCGGTGTCCCGCGAGCTCGGCGCTCCAGCATGGCCACCGCGGCAGGCGCGTTAGCGGCCCTGCTGGTGGAGCTCACCTACGCCGGCGAATCCGCCGGGCGAGCTGATCGGCAGTGAGCTGGGCTTCCCCTTCCCGGGCGGACCAGTCGTCCTCGATCTCCCCTCGGTAGCCACCGATGGCCAGCTCCAGGACCGAGCGCAGGAGCTCCGGGAGGCTGGGCAGCAGCCGGGCCGCGGCCTCGTCCTTCGCCGCGATCTGGCCACTCTCGAGGGTGATCACCATCCGCGCCAGCGTGAGCAGGACGTTGCGCTCGTCGCCTCGTAGGTCATCGAGGAGTGGCGCGAGGCCGTCGTGCATCGCGCTGCGCAGGTCGTCGGTAGGGACCGGATCCAGCAGGACGGTGGGGTCCGGCCCCTGCAGCACCTCGGCGTGCTGGCGCAAGGTGGTGAGGAGCACCGCCAGGTCCGGGTTCGGGTGCGGCACCGGTGCGCGGCCGTCGGTGAACTCGTCCCTGAGCCACTCTCCGTAGAGGAAGTCGCACCTGGGCGGGTAGTTCCACGGCACCACATCGTCGAGGACGACCGAGGTGACTTCGAGAGGTCGTCCGGGCGAGACCGTCGCTCGTCTGCCCGAGTGCTGCAGCAGGAAGCCGGTGAGGCTCTGTCGTTCGGGCAGCGTCAAGGATCGAGTGGTGAGGAGCAGCAGGTCGATGTCGCTGTCGGGGCGCAGGCCGCCTGTTGCCCCCGATCCGAAGAGGTACAGACCGATCACGCCGCCCGGGTCCTCGTTGGCCAGCAGGTCCCGCAGCGCCTCGATCACCGGACTGACGGACAGCACGCGGACCACCCTGCCGGTTCGCCATCCGCGCGGCAACACCGTTCACACGCGTCCGGTCAAGGCCGGTCCCAGCCACCGGCGGACGAAGCTGCGCAGCTCGTCGGGAGAGCGGGGCGTCGCGGGCGGGTGCTGGAGGAACGACGTCATCAGCCGCATGATCAGCTCGGCGAGGCCCTCCAGGTCGTCGTCGTGAACACCGATGGCGTCCCAGTCGACGGCGAGGCTGCGGAGCATCCGTGCCCCGAGGTCGAAGGCGAGCGACGAGGTGACCCCGCGGCCGAACAGATCCCGGTCGTCGGACTCCAGCAGCAGCCCGATCCGTGGGTCGCGGGGGATCTCCTGCAGCGCGAACACGATCGACTCGACCACGACGTCTACCGGAGCCGTCGCGGACGCCAGCGTCGCCTGCATCCGCTCCATGAAGTCCGATGCGCCCGTCTCGGCCACCGCGGAGAGCAGTTCGGCCAGGTTGGGGAAGTAGCGGTAGACGGTCTGCCGGGTGACCCCTACCTCCTCAGCGACGCTCGACAGCGTGGTCTTGGGGACGCCCGTCCGCTCGATGCACCGGGTGGCCGCGGCGATGATGCGTGCCCGAGCGAGCTCCTCGGTCCGGGGCGGGTCTCCTTGCCAGCCGTGGTGTCCCATCGGTCAGACCTGCACCGATGCAGCGGGCCGACCCTCGTCGACCGGGGTCCCGCGCTGACCACGGTGCAGCAGGGCGAGTACGCCGAAGCCGGCCAGGAAGCACAACAAGGCGTAGACCCCGCTGCCGACCGGGGTTCCGGCGTCGGTGACGCCGTTCTCGGCACCGAGGAACTCCGGCAGCGCCGCCAGCCAGAAGACCGCGTGGGTGAGGAGGAAGGCCGCGGGGAACACCGTCACGAACCGGCTGAGCGGCTCCCGGCCGGACGTCGACGGGGAGCGCGCCTCGCGGACCAGCAGCCAGCCCCCGGCGACCCACACCAGGCCCAGCTCGACGCCGAGGATCCAGGCCTGCGCGGTGATGTTGGGGGAGTCGCCACCGAACACGCTCGAGGGAATCCCGGCCACGAGCATCCCGAGCGGGGTGAGCACCCCGGCGGCGATCGTCCTGCCCGTGATCGCGAGGCCGGATCGTGGAGGTGCCGCTTGACCGTCGTGGGGGTCCCGGCCGTCGCTGCCCACCAGGCGCACGACGAGGTAGGTGAGGAAGCCGAGCGAGACGGAGGCGAACAGCACCATGCTGGTCATCGGCACCGACGCCAGCATCGGGTGGTTGACCTGGACGTTGTCGGCGTTCCACGCCCACCACTTCACCTGCGGGCCGATCTGGTCGAAGATCTCGTAGAAGATCTGCGCGACGAAGGCCACGCACACGGCGCCGACGAGGGGACCGCGTCGGGCGAAGACGCCCAGACCGCGGACCACCTCGTAGGCCAGGGCGCTGATCGCGGGGTAGAACGCGACGATGTAGAGCGGCAGGCGGTCATACATGAACTGCACGGTGAACTCGTTGTGCGCGAAGATGAAGCCGTAGACCTTGTCCAGACCGAACCACTCGGGGAAGTACAACGGCGGCTCGGTGACGGCCAGGTAGGCCAGCGAGGCGAACCAGAGCGCCAGGTTGGTCGGGTCGGATTCGCGTCGCAGGCGGCGTACGGCGTGCACCAGCGCGAAGACCGCTCCGCCGATGACCAGCAGCTCGAGCACGGGCATCGTCCAGCTGGCGAGGTCGGTCGGGTTGGTGAAGGAGACGACCGGGTTGACGTCGTGGCAGCTGAAGCCGAGCTCGCGGGTGAGTGCCTCCGCCGACCGGTCGCAGGTGACGCTCATGCAGGGACCCGGTCCTTCGCGGCCGTCGCGTAGTCGGTGTAGTCCGTGCCCGGAGGGTCGAGCAACGGGTCGAAGCCGTAGGGCACGGTGGTCCTGCCCAGGGCGGCCCTGATCTGGTGGCGAGCCAGCGCGAGCAGGACCCGTGGGCTCTTGAACATGTCGCCGAGGGACTGGTCGAGATTGAAGACCCGCGCGAAGTGATCGTCGACCAGCTCGCTCTCCCTCGCTGCGCCGGTGATGGCGTTGAAGACGGGCCAGGTCATCGACGCGACGAGTCGTCGTCGCCAGGGCGGTAGCACCTCGGTGCCGGTCGCGCACTCATACCCCTGGTCGCGGGCCATCGCGAGCTTCCAGGGGACGTTCAGCGCGATGGCCTGCTCCTGGAGCAAGCCACCCACGAACGCGTCATCGAGCGCCGTCGCCTGCTCAAGAGCAGACGCGAGGAGTACGGCGGATCGTGCGGCCGAGCTCATCCCCTGGCCGTAGAACGGGTTGAACGCGCAGATCGAGTCGCCGACGAACACCAACCCGCGAGGCGGGTGCGGGAGCTGGTCGTAGCGGCGCCACTTGTTGCCCGTCGAGCGGGTCAGGTGCACCTCGGAGGTCGGGGTGCACTGCTTCATCGCGGCTGCGAAGACCGGCGTACGCAGTCTTTCGGCGGAGGCGATGAAGTCCTCGGTGGTGCGGGGCATGTCCAGCCCCCACGAGCCCATGCAGGCGATCGCCCGGCCGTTCTCGAGGGGGAAGAAGTTGGACAGGAAGGAATGCTCTGCGGGTCGGCTGCTGTCGGAGTCCTGCGTCGGCATCACGATGACGTGGCGCCACCACCACGCCTCGGGGCGCTCGGGCGGAAGGTCGTACCAGCGCGAGATGTAGGTGACCTTGGCGTCCAGCGTCCTGACCGGCACCTGCGACCAGCCGGCGGCCTCGAGCCAGTCCACCACCGAGGAGCCTCGCCCCAGGGCATCGACGACCAGGTCGGTGCTGATCAGCTCCGGCGGAGCCTGTCCCTCCTGGAGGCGGACAGCGGTGATGCGGCCTCCGGGCCTTCCGGCGCTCTCGTGTTCCACTCCCTGCACGGCCACCCCTTCACGGATGGTGACGTTGGGCAGCGCTCGCACCCGGTCGCGCAGCACCCGCTCGATCAGGATGCGCGAGCTGTAGATCATCGTCATCGTCGACTTCTTGCGAGGGGCCCACCCGGTCTGTTCCAGGTAGGCCGCGTCCAGCGAAGGCATCAGCGGCATGCCGCCGGCAGCGATGAGGTCCTCCTCGAAGCCGGGGAACAGAGCGCCAATGGACCGGCGGCCGGAGTTCAACAGGAAGTGGGGGTGCTTGCTCTGTGGCACCCCGCGGCGGTGCTCGGCGTCGGCGGGGAGCAGGTCGCGTTCCAAGATGACCACCTCGTCGAAGTGGGCCGCCAAGGCCCCGGCGGCGCAGAGGCCGGCCACACTTCCTCCGAGGACCACCGCAGTCTTGCCCAGCGTCATGTCGCGCTCCTTCATACATTCACTCACGAGATGTATGAATGTATGAATGACTCCCTTCGGGGTCAAGGCCCCGTCTCACGGCCCGCCGACGGTCTCGAGGCGGTACCCCCCTCTAGGGTCGGGGCGTGCCCGACCCCGCGAACTCAGCCAGGGCCCGCGCCGCAGTGCTGGCCGTGCCCGGCCTGGCGCTGGCCGGCGCAGGCTTCTTCCACCCGATGCACCTGAGCTACTCGACCTCGCACACGTGGTGGGTGCTGCACGTGCTCGGCCTGGGGGTGTTCCCGCTCGTCGGGGTGGCGCTGATGACCCTGTTCCAGGGCCGCCGCGACCCGATTGCCGGACTGGCCGTGCTGGCCGCGTTCGTCTACGCCAGCGCCTACTCGGCGCTGGACGTCGTCAACGGTGTCGCCGCGGGCTACGTCACCTGGCGGCTCGGGCCGGGCCAGCCGCGACCCGACGAGGTGCGCTACCTGTTCGCGATCGGGTCGCCGATCGGGGAGGTGGGCTCCTGGGCACTCCTGCTCGCCGTGGTCGTCGTCCTCCTCGATGCGCTCCGGCGTTCGGGGCGTACGGCGCTGCCGGGGCTGGTGCTCCTGCCGGGCGCGTGGCTGGTGCACCAGGAGCACATCTTCCATCCGTGGGGCGCTGCCGGGATGGCGCTGGTCGGACTGGGGACGGGATGGTTATCGTTGGCTGCGTCGAACGCCAGGACCCGCGACCGACCCGCTTGACCATTTTGTGCCCTTTTCGGGGGTTTTCAGGTACGTTCTCGGCAGGAAGAAGCCGTGGGTCTTGGGAGGACCGGATGTTCGCAGGTGCACCGACGTCAGTGCTGCTGCTCGCGGTCCTAGGCATGCTCGTGGTGGCCGTGTCCACGCTCCGGCTGACGCTGTCCCAACGCCCGGGAACCTCACCGGTGATGCGCTCCGAGCGTGCACCCCGGGCCAGATCCAGCGCCTAGATCCAGCGCCGGAACCACATCCGCTGCAGCCACTCGCTGTTGGTGACCAGCTGGTCGGTCCAGATCGGCCAGAACCACGCGAACGCGACCAGCGTCAGCACCAGCACCGACCCGGCCAGCGTCGCACCCACCGCCCGCCGGGTGGGGCCCGATCCGGCGCGCCCGAGGATCTCTCCCAGCAGCAGGGTCGCCCCCAGGATCAGGAACGGCAGCGTGGTGATCGCGTAGTAGCTGAAGATGGGCCGGTCGTCGTACCGCAGCCAGGGCAGCCAGGTCACGGCCACACCGACCACCACCAGGCCGTAGCGCCAGTCCCGCCTGCCGACCCAGGCAACGACCGCGAACAGTGCCGCGATCGTGCCGAACCACCAGACCACCGGGTTCCCGAGCAGCAGCACCTGGCGCAGGCAGGTCGAGCCGGCCACCGCGCCGCAGCCCTGTGCGCCGGGCTGGATGTCGAGCTGGGCGTCGACTCCCACCGGGCGGTTGAGCAGCAGCCAACCCCACGGGTTGGACTGGTAGATGTGCGTGCTGTCGTTGAGGAAACGGGTGTGGAAGGCGTAGACGTCGTGGTGGTAGTGCCACAGCGAGCGCAGCGACTGGCCGAGCTCACCGAAGAAGCCGCTCGCGTCGTGCTTGAGGTAGCTCCCCCAGTAGGGGCCGTACTGGGTGTTGCTGAGGGTCCGCTCGTAGGCGTCGGCGTTGAGCAACCACCCGGTCCAGCTCAGCAGGTAGACGACCAGGGGGAGCAGCACCACGTAGGCCAGGGCGGGTAGCGCGTCGACCACGGCGGACTTGAGCAGGGCCCGTCGTACGCCGAAGGACCGTCGCGCGCCCGCGTCCCAGATCCACATCAGCAGCCCGAACGCCGCGAGCGGGAACAGCGCGGACCACTTGGTGCTGACCGCCAGGCCCCAGCACAGGCCCGTGGCCAGACGCCACGGACGCCACAGCAGCAGCGGCCCCCAGCTCTCGGGACCGAGTCGGGTGCCCGGCCCGACGGCCCGCGCCATCCGGGCACGCACCCAGTCGCGGTCGGCGACCATGCAGCTGACCGCGCAGAGCACGAAGAACGCGACGAAGATGTCGAGCAGCGCGAGCCGGGAGAGGACGAGCTGCAGGCCGTCGAAGCACATCAGCAGCCCCGCCACCACCCCGAGCAGGGTCGAGCGGGTGACCCGCCGGGCCAGCCGGATCATCACCATCACCATCAGCGCCCCGACGATCGCCGAGGCCACCCGCCAGCCGAACGGGGTCAGCCCGAAGACGCTCTCGCCCAGCCCGATCAGCCACTTCCCGAGCTCGGGGTGGACCACCATGCTGGGCGCGCCCGTCCACAGGTCGGTGGTGTGGCCGGCCAGGATCTCGTCGTTGGCCTTGTCCACGTAGCCCTGCACGTAGCCGTGGTGGATCAGCGACCAGGCGTCCTTGGCGTAGTAGGTCTCGTCGAACAGGAACGCTCGCGGCCGCCCGAGGTCCCAGAGGCGCAGGAACGCGGCCAGCAGGGTCACCGCGACCGTGGCTGCCCACGCCACCGCGGGATCCCGGTCGATCGCGCGCAGCCGAGCCCGCTGCGCGGCGGGAGGTACGACGTCCCCGGCGGCCGTGCGCGACAGCGTGGCCTTGTGGCCATTGGTCGAGCGCCCGAGGGCAAGGGGTGTCACGTCGACCGATGGTAGCCACGGGTCGGCGGCTGCGATGATCGGTCCCATGACAGGACCTGAGACGCCTCGGGCCGGGGTGCTGGTGCTCGCCGCCACCCCGATCGGTCGTGCCGAGGACGCGTCGCGACGACTGGCCACCGAGCTCGAGACGGCCGATGTCGTCGCGGCGGAGGACACCCGCAGGCTGCGGAGGCTGGCGGCCGACCTCGGGGTGGAGATCCCCGGACGCGTGGTCTCCTACTTCGAGGGCAACGAGCACGTGCGCACCGAGTCGCTGGTCGAGAGCCTGGTCGGCGGTGACCGGGTCGTCCTGGTGACCGACGCCGGGATGCCCAGCGTGTCCGACCCCGGCTACCGGCTCGTCGCCGCGGCGATCGAGCGCGACGTCGTCGTCACCAGCGTGCCCGGCCCCTCCGCCGTGCTGACGGCGCTGGCGGTCTCCGGCCTTCCCGTCGACCGCTTCTGCTTCGAGGGCTTCCTCCCCCGCAAGGCCGGTGAGCGCTCGCGCACCCTGGCCGGGCTCGCCGAGGAGCGGCGCACGCTGGTCTTCTTCGAGGCCCCGCACCGGACGCTCGCGCTCCTGACCGCGATGGTCGAGGAGTTCGGCGCGGACCGTCGCGGCGCCGTCTGCCGCGAGCTGACCAAGACCCATGAGGAGGTACGCCGAGGGCCGTTGGCCGACCTGGTCGCGTGGGCCGAGCCGGGCGTGCGCGGGGAGGTGACGATCGTCGTGGAGGGAGCCGCCGAGCCCGAGGCGGTCACCGACCCGGCGACGCTGGCCGCGCTGGTAGCCGCCGACGAGCGGGCCGGTCTCCCACGCCGGCAGGCGATCCAGGAGGTCGCCCGACGATCCGGAGTGCCCAAGCGAGTCGTGTACGACGCGGTGCACCGCGCATGAGTCGTCCCGACGTACCCGAGCCGCTGCCGCACCCGGTGATCGACAACCACTGCCACCTCGACATCACCAGGGACGGCGACGACGACCTGGCGGTCGAGGAGGCCCTCAAGCTCGCGGCCTCGGTCGGGGTCACCCGGATCGTGCAGATCGGCTGCGACCTCCCGGGCGCACGGTGGGCCGTCGAGACGGCGGACGCACACGAGTCGGTGGTCGCTGCCGTCGCGCTGCATCCCAACGAGGCGCCGCTCCTCGCCGCCGCGGGGCAGCTCGGCGACGCGCTGGCCGAGATCGAGCGGCTGGCCGCGAGCAGTGAGCGGGTGCGTGCGATCGGTGAGACCGGACTGGACTACTACCGCACCGACGAGGCCGGTCGCTCGGCGCAGCACGACTCGTTCCGCCGCCACATCGAGCTGGCCAAGGAGCTGGACAAGACGCTGATGATCCACGACCGGGACGCCCACGAGGACGTGCTGCGCGTGCTCGACGACGTGGGTGCACCCGACCGGTGGGTGATGCACTGCTTCTCCGGAGACGCCGGTTTCGCCCGGGAGTGCCTGGAGCGGGGTGCCCATCTGTCCTTCGCCGGCACGGTGACCTTCAAGAACGCCGAGCCGCTCCGCGAGGCGCTCAGGGTGGTCCCGCAGGACCGGATCCTGGTCGAGACCGATGCGCCGTTCCTGACCCCGATGCCGCACCGGGGGCGGCCGAACGCCTCCTACCTGGTGCCCCTGACGGTGCGCTCCATGGCCGCCACCCGGGGCGAGGACCTGGCCGGGCTGTGCCGGGCGATCGAGGCCAACACCGTGTCCGCCTTCGGCGGCGCGTGGAATGTGAAGGAGTTCACAAGCGGCGGGTGACGTGGCCCACCCCTCCCGCCTGAGCTGCGCCGAGGGCCGCCTTCGGATTTGGCGCACCGCCGGCCCCGGCCTACTGTCGAAGGCTGTTGGCCGGGAGCGGGTACGCACCATCCCAGGCCGGCGTCCGTGCAGAAACGCCGCGTGACCTGACTTGGCCGCGGTGGACGCCGCCGCCCGTGGCCCGGAAATCCGCAAGCATCGGAGACTCGTGCGCGCACGCATCACGAACCTCAGCAACAACAAGACCCTCGTCGGCGGACTGCTCGCCGCGATCCTCCTCGCCCTGGTCGGCTCCACCGCCGCCTACGCCGCCCTGAGCACCTCGGTGACGCTCTCGGTCGACGGCAAGGTCACCGAGGTCCGCACCTTCGGCAACACCGTGGGCGATGTCCTCGCCCACGAGGGGATCAAGCCCTCCGCCCACGACTCGATCGTCCCGGGTGTCGACGAGCCGGTGAACGACGGCACCCGCGTCGCCGTACGCCTCGGCCGCCCGCTCGAGCTGAGTGTCGATGGACGCAAGCAGACCCTCTGGACCACGGCGACCAACGTGGCCAGCGCGCTCGACCAGCTCGGCGTCCGGTACGCCGACGCCGCGCTGTCGGTGAGCCGTTCGGCGACCATCGACCGTTCCGGCCTCGCACTGAGCGTCATCACGCCCAAGCAGGTGACCCTCAAGGTCGCGCACGCGAAGTCCACCCGGCACAACGTGCCGGCGGCCACGGTCGGCGACCTGATCGAGAAGGTCGGCGCCAACGTCGACGACAACGACGTCGTGCGCCCCGCGCGCGGCACCAGGCTGACCGACGGAACCCGCATCGTGGTGACCAAGATCGGCATCAAGACCAAGCGTGTCCCCCGCGAGGTCGTCCCGGCCCCCGTCCAGGAACGGCCGGACGCCTCGATGATGCAGGGCGAGAGCACCACGGTGCGCGCCGGCGCCGACGGTGTCCGCGACGTCACCTACAAGCTCCGCTTCCGCAACGGCAAGGTCGTCAAGCGCACCGTGCTTCGACAGAGCGTGCTGACCGCCCCGACCACGACGATCGTCAAGGTCGGCACGAAGACCGCCCCGGCCGTGGCCGACGGCGGCGTCTGGGACCGGATCGCCGCGTGCGAGTCCGGCGGCAACTGGTCGGCGAACACCGGCAACGGCTACTACGGCGGCCTGCAGTTCAGCCTCGGCACCTGGCAGGCGTACGGCGGCTCCGGCCGACCGGACCAGAACAGCCGCGCGCAGCAGATCGCCGTGGCCGAGCGGGTCCGCGACGCCGAGGGCGGCTACGGAGCCTGGCCGGTCTGTGGACAGCGGGCCTGACATACCCTTCGGGTCGTGACTGACGCTTCCTCTGCCGGACCGAGGCTCCTCGGTCCGGCAGAGGTGCGTTCGCTCGCCGCCGCTCTGGACCTGCGACCCACCAAGCAGCGCGGTCAGAACTTCGTGATCGACGCCAACACGGTGCGCCGGATCGTGCGTGACTCGGGCATCTCCGCCTCCGACGTGGTGCTCGAGGTCGGGCCCGGTCTCGGGTCGCTCAGCCTGGCGCTGCTCGAGGTCGCAGCCCGCGTCGTCGCCATCGAGATCGACCCGGTCCTCGCCGGCGCACTGCCCGCGACCATCGCCGAGCGGGCTCCCGGGCAGGCCGACCGCTTCGAGGTGGTTCAGGCGGACGCCATGAAGGTGTCCTCCGTCCCGGGGCCCCCACCGACGGCACTGGTGGCGAACCTGCCCTACAACGTCTCGGTCCCCGTGCTGCTCCACCTGCTGGCCCTGCTGCCCTCGCTCGAGCACGGCCTGGTGATGGTGCAGTCCGAGGTGGCGGACCGGCTCGCGGCTCCTCCTGGCTCCAAGGTCTACGGGATCCCGTCGGTCAAGGCTGCGTGGTACGCCGAGGTACGCCGCGCCGGCGCGATCGGCCGCAACGTGTTCTGGCCCTCGCCCAACGTCGACTCCGGCCTGGTCGCCTGGACCCGGCGCGAACCACCCACGGCCGCCGTGACCCGCCAGCAGGTCTTCGCCGTGATCGACGCGGCGTTCGCCCATCGGCGCAAGGCGCTGCGCCCGGCCCTGCGCGAGCTCGCCGGTTCCGCGGCCGCCTCCGAGCGCGTCCTGCTGGCGGCGGGGCTCGACCCGATGACGCGTGGCGAGCAGCTCGGGCTGGACGGGTTCGTGCGCATCGCCGAGGCGCTGGCAGTGGAGGCGGAGTCATGACCGAGGTCGTCACGGTCCGGGCCGCCGCGAAGGTCAACCTGCACCTCGGGGTGGGCCACCCCCGCCCCGACGGCTTCCACCCGCTGGCCACCGTCTACCAGACGCTGAGCCTGCACGACGACGTCACGGCCAGCACCCGGGCGGCGTGGACCGTCGCCCTGGTCTGTGAGGACGAGATCGACCAGGACGCCTTCCCGTTCGGTGACGACAACATCGCGATCCGGGCCGGCCGGCTGCTCGCCGCCCACCACGGCATCGACCGGAAGGCCGAGCTCACCGTGCGCAAGTCGATCCCGATCGCCGGCGGACTGGCCGGGGGAAGTGCCGACGCGGCGGCCGCCCTGGTGGCCCTGGACCGCCTCTGGGACCTGCGCACCAGCGACGACGACCTGCTCGCGCTGGCGGCCGACCTCGGCAGCGACGTGCCGTTCGCGCTGCTCGGTGGCACCGCGCTCGGCCTCGGGCGGGGAGAGCTGGTCACGTCACTGGAGGACCTCGGCACCCGGTGGTGGGTCGTCGTACCAGCGGCGGAGGGCTTGTCCACGCCCGTGGTCTACCGGCGCTTCGACGAGCTGTGCCCGGCCGCACCCGCGCAGGTGACCGTCCCCGACGAGCTGGTGGCGGCGCTGGCCGACCCCGACAGCCGCGCCCTGGCGGCAGCGCTGCACAACGACCTCGAGGTCGCGGCCATCGACCTGCGCCCGGAGCTGGGCGAGCTGATCGAGGCGGGGGAGCGGGCTGGGGCGCTGCGTGGACTGGTCTCCGGCTCGGGCCCGACCTGCCTGTTCCTGTGTGCCGACCGGGGCTCGGCGGACCGCGTGCGCACGACGTTGCTCGAGGCCGGCCAGCCGCGGGTGCTCGTCGGGCTCGGTCCCGTCGCCGGCACCCACGTGGTGGAGTACTCCTGATGGCGAACCTGCTCAGCCTCGAGAAGGTCACGAAGTCCTACGGCGTCCGGATCCTCCTCGACGAGGTCAGCCTCGGCGTCGGCGAGGGCGAACGGATCGGCGTCGTCGGCCGCAACGGCGACGGCAAGACCACGCTGCTCAACCTGATGGCCGGCCGGGAGATCCCCGACTCCGGTCGAGTGGCGACGAACCGTGGCCTGCACATCGGCTACCTCGACCAGCGTGACCTGCTCGACGACACCCACACGGTGCGTGAGGTGGTGCTGGCCGGGCTCGACGACCACGAGTGGGCCGCCGACGCGCGCACCCGCGAGGTCGTGGAGGTGCTGCTCGCCGGGGTGGAGCTCGACCGGATGGTGCACGGCCTCTCGGGCGGGGAGCGGCGGCGTTGCTCGCTCGCCAAGCTGCTGCTCGCCGATGACGACCTCGTGATCCTCGACGAGCCGACCAACCACCTCGACGTGGAGGCCGTCGCCTGGCTCGCCGACCACCTGGTGCGGCGTACCTCCGCGTTGGTGGTGGTCACCCACGACCGCTGGTTCCTCGACGCCGTCTGCGAGCGCACGTGGGAGGTACACCCGGGCGCGAATGGTGCGGGGGTCGTCGACTCCTATGAGGGTGCGTACGCCGCGTTCGTGCTCGCCCGGGCCGAGCGCAGCCGGCAGGCATCGGCCTCGGAGTCGCGACGGCAGAACCTCGTCCGCAAGGAGCTGGCCTGGCTGCGCCGGGGAGCTCCCGCCCGCACGGCGAAGCCGAAGTTCCGCATCGACGCCGCCAACGCGCTGATCGAGGACGTCCCGCCGCCGCGCGACCGGCTGGAGCTGCAACGCTTCGCCACCCAGCGGCTGGGCAAGGACGTGGTCGACCTCGAGGACGTCGACCTCACGCGGGGGGAGCGCCAGCTGCTCGCGCGCGCCACCTGGCGGCTCGGACCCGGTGACCGGGTCGGCATCGTGGGCGTCAACGGGGCGGGCAAGTCCTCGGTCCTCGGGCTGGTCGCGGGCACGCTGAAGCCCGACGCCGGCCGGGTCAAGCACGGGCGCACCATCGCCCTGGAGCACCTGACCCAGCAGGTACCGGCGGAGGACCCCGACGAGCGCGTACTGCCCGCCATCGAGGCCATCCGGCGGGTGACCCGGTTGAGCACGGGCAAGGACGTCTCGGCCTCCTCCATGCTGGAGCGCTTCGGGTTCACCGGGGACAAGCTCACCGCCCGGCTCGGGGACCTCTCCGGTGGCGAGCGCCGCCGGTTCCAGCTGCTCAAGCTGCTGATCGCGGAGCCGAACGTGCTCCTGCTCGACGAGCCCACCAACGACCTCGACATCGAGACCCTCAACGTGATCGAGGACTTCCTCGACGGATGGCCCGGCACGCTGATCGTGGTCTCCCACGACCGGTACTTCCTCGAGCGGGTCACCGACTCGACCTGGGCCCTGATGGGCGACGGCCAGATCTCGATGCTTCCCGGGGGCGTCGACCAATACCTCCAATCCCGCCGACACGTCACAAACGAACGCCCAACAGGCACCGAGACGTCGCAAACTAGCAAGGTCGAAGGCGCTGGAAAGGCCGCTGGAAAGGCCGCTGGAAAGGCCGCTGGAAAGGCCAAGGTGGGGGGCGCTGACGAGCGCGCCGCCCGCAAGAAGGTGGCGCGGATCGAGAAGCAGCTCGCCGGGATCCTCGCCCGCGAGGCGAAGTTGCACGACGAGATGGCGGAGAGTCGCGACGACCACGAGGGTCTGGAGCGGCTCGCCACCGAGATGCGCAAGCTCGGGGCCGAACGGTCCCACCTCGAAGGGGAGTGGCTGGAGGCCGCGGCACTGCTCGAGTGAGGTCGGGGGCCGGTCTCGGTACGCCGACCGATGCGCACCCCCGACCTACACTCGCCTGCATGACCTCCCCCTTGGCCAGGATCCCTGCTGCCCTCGTGGGGATCGTCCTGGCCGCAGGGTTGGCCGCGTGTGGCAACAACGCCTCGACCGTCGAGGTCTCCTCGGGTTCGGCTGACAACGCTGCGCCAGCCGGTACGCCGAGCGACCAGCCGGCTGCAGCCACGAAGGCGACGCCGGCGATCTACGACTTCACGGGCAAGACGGTGGACGGTGCGTCGTTCTCGGGCGCGAGCCTGGTCGGCAAACCGGCCGTGCTGTGGTTCTGGGCGCCCTGGTGCTCGACCTGCCGGGCGCAGGCGCCCCACGTCAGCGACCTGGCCGAGAAGTACGCCGACGAGGTGAACGTCATCGGTGTGGGCGGCCTCGACAAGGACACCGCTGCCATCCGCGACTTCGCGGGCAGGACCTCCGGCGTGACGAACCTCAGCGATCCCGGCGGCTCGGTCTGGCGCCACTTCAAGATCACCGCCCAGAGCACCTACGTCGTCCTCGACGCGCGAGGGAAGGTCGTGGGTGACGGCGCGCTCAGCGATGACGAGCTGAAGAGCCTCGTCGGCAGACTGGCCGGCTGAGTGGTCGACTCCGGCCTGCTGGGGCTGGCGCTCGGCTCCGGGATGCTCGCGGCGGTCAACCCGTGCGGCTTCGCCCTCCTGCCGGCGTACCTCTCCCTGCTGGTGCTCGGCGACGAGGGTGCCCGTCGCGGTGAGGCCGTCCGCCGGGCCCTGGTCGCCACGGCCGCGATGACGGCCGGCTTCGTCGCCGTGTTCGCGGCCTTCGGGCTGCTGTTGGCCCCGGTGGCCACGCAGGTCCAGCAACAGCTGCCGCGGTTCACCCTGGTGGCGGGGGTCCTCCTGGTCGCGGTCGGTGCGTGGGTGCTCGCCGGCCGCAGCATCGCGCTGCCACGACGCCGCAGCCGAACCGGGTCACCCAAACCGCTGGGCCGGTCGGTCTGGTCGATGACCGGCTTCGGGGCGGGGTACGCCGCGACCTCACTGACCTGCACGATCGCGCCGTTCCTGGCGGTCGTGGTCGCGTCCTTCGAGGCCGACGGGCCGGTCGCGGGAGGCGCCCTGTTCGTGGCCTATGCGCTGGGGATGGGCTCGATCGTCGGGGCCGCCGCGCTGGCCGTCGCACTGGCCGACGACGCCGTTCTCCGTCGCACTGCGAGGGGCGGGCCGGTGGGTCTCCCGGCTCAGCGGTGCGCTCCTGGTCCTCGCGGGCGCCTACGTCGCTTGGTACGGCTGGTGGGAGATCCGCGTCCTCTCCGGCTCACTGCAGGGCGACGACCCGGTGATCGCCGCAGCAGCGGGCCTGCAACGCAGCCTCGCCGAGGGGGCGGCGGCCGTGGGGCCGGGCGGCTGGGCGCTGGTGGTCCTGGCCCTCCTCGTGCTGGCCGGATCCCGGCGCTGGCTGCGCCGCCGTTCGCAGCGGGTCAGCTGAGCGGCAGCATCAGCCGCTTCAGCAGGTGCGCCAGCCGGACACGGTCCTTCTCGGAGAGGTCTGAGAGCAGTTCCCGCTCGCTGGACAGGAGGGTCTCGAAGGCGCCGTCCACCGCGCTCTTGCCCCGGGCGGTCAGTCGCACGAGTACGCCGCGCCGGTCGGTCGGGTCGGGGTACCGCTCGACGAGCCCGCGGTCCGCGAGCCGGTCCACCCGGTTGGTCATCGTCCCGCTGGTGACCATCGTCTGCCGCAGCAGCGAGCCGGGCGTGAGCTCATAGGGGCTGCCTGCTCGCCGAAGAGCGGCGAGCACGTCGAACTCCCAGGGCTCGATGCTCTGCGCGGTGAAGGCCTCGCGGCGGGCCTTGTCCAACAGTCGGGCGAGCCGGCTGACCCGGCTGAACACCTCGACCGGAGCCAGGTCCAGGTCCGCGCGCTCGCGGTGCCACGCGGCCACCAGCTCGTCGACCTCGTCGTACTCCATGACGCGATTGTAGCCAGACGAGATTCTTGATATCGAGATAGTCTCAGGTCATGCCGAGCACCTGGGATCCCGGGCGCTACCTCGCCTTCGCCGAGGAGCGCGGTCGGCCCTTCCTCGATCTGCTGGCGCGGGTGGACGCCACCGCGCCCACCTCGGTCGTCGACCTGGGCTGCGGACCCGGCAACCTCACGGTCCTGCTGCACAGGCGATGGCCGCAGGCGCAGGTCGTCGGTGTCGACTCCAGCCGGGAGATGATCGCCGAGGCGCCGGTCGGCGAGGGCGTCGAGTTCGTCGTGGGGGACATCCGTGACTGGCGGCCGACCTCCCCGTCGAGGTGCTCCTGTCCAACGCGGCGCTGCAGTGGGTCCCGGGCCATCTCGACCTGCTGCCGGACCTCGTGGCGATGGTCGCTCCCGGTGGGTGGTTTGGCTTCCAGGTCCCCGGCAACTTCGAGCTCCCGAGCCACACCATCCGCCGCGACCTGGCGGCCGAGGCGCCGTACGCCGAGCACACCGCGGGCGTGGCCACCCCGGCCGGACACGAGGCCGCGACGTACGCGCGCGCGCTCCGGAGGATCGGCTGCGACGTCGACGCGTGGGAGACGACCTACCTGCATGCCTTGGACGGTCCGGACCCGGTCTTCACCTGGGTCGCGGCCACGAGCAGCGGCCCGACGATCCGGGCGCTTCCCGAAGAGCTCCGCCCCGCGTTCGAGGCCGAGCTGCGGCGGCGACTGCGAGCTGCCTACCCCGAGACCGACGGCCAGGTGATGCTCCCCTTCCGACGGGTGTTCGCGGTCGCCCGCGTGCCGGCCTGACCGGCCACCCCCACTGACAATGTCGGTGCCGTGAGCCACGATGACAGCATGATGGATCACCTGGGCATCAACTGCGCCGACCTCGAGGCGTCGAAGCGCTTCTACGACAACGTGCTCGGCGTCCTGGGGCACTCTCGACAGCTGGACTTCGACGTGGCGGTGGGCTACGGCCGTGACGGCAAACCCGACTTCTGGATCAGCCGGTTCGACGACATGGGTCCCAACCGCGAGGTGCATGTCGCGTTCACCGCCCCCGACGCCGAGTCCGTGCGCGCCTTCCACGCCGCCGCCGTCGGTCTGGGCGCCGAGTCCCTGCACGAGCCGAGGATGTGGCCTGAGTACCACTCCCACTACTACGGCGCCTTCGTGCGCGACCCGGACGGCAACAATGTCGAGGCCGTGTGCCACACCGTCACCGAAGGGGACTAGCCGGAGCCCGGGCCAGTAACCTTTCAGACCTATCCCCGGTTGGTCTGCCGGCAGGGCCCGCCTGACTTTGAATCAGGATTAGCGACGTAGGTTCGACTCCTACCCGGGGAGCGTGAATACACCCAGCAGTGGCATCACCGTCATCGTCCTCGCGGCCGGTGGAGGCACGCGGATGAAGTCCAAGACCGTGAAGGTGCTGCACACCATCGCGGGCCGCAGCATGGTCGCGCACGTGCTCGCGGCGGTGGCGACGCTCGAGCCGCGGCGGGTGGTGGCGGTCGTCGGCACCCAACGGGAGCAGGTCGGTCCCCACATCCACGAGCTGATGCCCGACGCGGTGCTGGCCGTCCAGGAGTCCCAGGACGGGACCGGCCACGCGGTCCGGGTCGCGTGGGAGGCGCTCGATCCCGCCGATCGGTCCGGCACCGTCCTCGTGGCGTACGCCGACACGCCGCTCCTGGAGGGCGACAGCCTCCGGGCCTTCGCCGAGGACCACGTGGCCGCCGGCCGCGGCGTGAGCATCCTGTCCGGCGTCGTGGAGAACCCCTTCGGCTACGGGCGCGTGCTGCGCGACGAGTCGGGAGAGGTGATCGGGATCGTGGAGCAGAAGGACGCCACCGAGGAGCAGGCGTCGGTCGGCGAGATCAACAGCGGGATCCTGGCCTTCGACGCGGAGTTCCTCGACCGGGCGCTGCCACGGCTGACGAACAGCAACGCCAACGGGGAGTACTACCTCACCGACACCGTCGGCCTGGCCCGTGAGGACGGCCTCGGCGTCGGTGCCTTCGTGATCGACGACGTGGTGCAGACCTCCGGGGCCAACGACCGCGCGCAGCTGGCCGAGCTCGCCCGGGAGAAGAACCGGCGCATCCTGGACCGCTGGATGCGGGACGGCGTGACGATCGTCGACCCCGGCACCACCTGGATCGACTCGGACGTGCGGCTCGACGCCGACGTGACCGTGCTGCCCGGTGTCCAGCTGCTCGGCGCCACGGTCGTCGAGGAGGACGCGGTCATCGGGCCGGACTGCACGCTCAAGGACGTCGAGGTGGGCGCCGGCGCTCGGGTCGTGCGCACCCACGGCGAGCTCGCCGTGATCGGCGCGGGAGCCGTCGTCGGGCCGTTCTCCTACCTCCGGCCCGGCACCGAGCTCGGCGCCGGCGGCAAGATCGGGGCGTTCGTCGAGACCAAGAACGCCCGGATCGGCGAGGGCGCCAAGGTCCCGCACCTCTCCTACGTCGGGGACGCGGAGATCGGCGAGGGCACCAACATCGGTGCCGGCACGATCTTCGCCAACTACGACGGGGTCGCCAAGCACCAGACCGTCATCGGACGACACGCGAAGACCGCGAGCAACAACACCTTCGTGGCCCCGGTGCGAGTCGGCGACGGCGCCGCGACCGGTGCGGGGAGCGTGATCCGCGAGGACGTCCCGCCCGGTGCCCTGGCCGTGAGCGCGGGTCCGCAGCGCACCATCGAGGGCTGGGTGGCGCGCCGGCGCCCCGGAACCGCCCAGAACGAAGCAGCCGAGGCAGCCCAGACATCCCAGGCAGCCCAGGCGTCCCAGGACGGACCCGGAGTTCCCACCGACGAGTCCGGTGGGTGACAATCGGATGACACCGGTGCCCACACCCGCACGACCGAGGAGCAACACAGCGTGAGCGGACTGAAGCGGACCACCGAGAAGAACCTGATGGTCTTCAGCGGACGGGCACACCCGGACCTCGCAGCCGAGGTGGTGCAGCAGCTCGACACCGGGTTGGTCCCGACCTCGGCCTACGACTTCGCCAACTCCGAGATCTACATCCGCTACGAGGAGTCGGTCCGTGGGTGCGACGCCTTCGTGATCCAGAGCCACACGGCCCCGGTCAACGAGTGGATCATGGAGCACCTGATCATGGTCGACGCGCTGAAGCGGGCCTCGGCCAAGCGGATCACCGTGGTGCTCCCGTTCTACGGCTACGCCCGCCAGGACAAGAAGCACCGTGGCCGCGAGCCGATCTCGGCCCGGTTGATGGCCGACCTGTTCAAGACCGCGGGCGCCGACCGGCTGATCACCGTCGACCTGCACGCCGACCAGATCCAGGGGTTCTTCGACGGACCGGTGGACCACCTGATGGCGCTGCCGATCCTCGCGGACTACGTCAAGAGCAAGTACGGCGACCAGCAGCTCGCCGTGGTCTCGCCGGACGCGGGCCGGATCAAGGTCGCCGAGCGCTGGTCGGCCCGCCTGGGCGGCGTACCCCTGGCGTTCATCCACAAGTCCCGCCGCACCGACCGCCCCAACGAGACCGTGGCCAACCGGGTGGTGGGTGACGTCACCGGCCGGATGTGCGTGCTGGTCGACGACATGATCGACACCGGCGGCACGATCGTGAAGGCCGCCGAGGCGCTGATGAAGGACGGTGCGGCCGGGGTGATCATCGCCGCCACGCACGCCATCCTCTCCGAGCCCGCCGTCGACCGGTTGAAGAACTCCCCGGCGACCGAGGTGATCGTGACCAACACGCTGCCCCTCGCGGCCGATCAGCACTTCGACAAGCTCACCTGCCTCTCGATCGCGCCGCTGCTCTCGCGCGCCATCCGTGAGGTGTTCGAGGACGGCTCGGTCACCAGCATGTTCGACGGGCACGCCTAGCCCCGCGCGCAGGAGCGTCGCCGATTCGCCTGCGGGCAGGCGATTGGTTAGTCTTGTGCGGTTGCCTCGGCGAGGGAGCCCCTGAACAGGGCACAGCCTCCGTGATCGACGTGGCCGGAACGTGGGAATCCATGCACCGCGCCCGTCGGCCCGCGGTGCATGTGCCGTCTCCAGGCCCTGGCAACGCACCTGACTTGCACACACGGACAACGTTTTCGAGGAGCACCACGACATGTCTGAAGAGCTGATCAAGGCCGAGTCCCGCACCGAGTTCGGCAAGGGCGCCGCACGCCGCATCCGCCGTGACGACAAGGTGCCCGCGGTGCTCTACGGCCACGGCAACGACCCGGTCCACATCACCCTCCCGGGCCACGACACGATGATGGCCCTCAAGCGCGGCGGCTCCAACGCGCTGCTCTACCTCGACGTCGAGGGCAACACCCGCCTGGCGCTGACCAAGCAGATCCAGGCCGACCCGATCAAGGGCTTCCTGGAGCACATCGACTTCGTCGAGGTGAAGAAGGGCGAGAAGGTCACCGTCGAGATCCCGATCCACGTGGTCGGTGAGTCCAAGCCCGACGCGATGACCGTGACCGAGCTGAACACCGTGAGCGTCGAGGCCGAGGCGACCCACATCCCGGAGTACATCGAGGTCTCCGTCGAGGGGGCCGAGGTCGGCTTCCAGGTGTTCGCCAAGGACCTGGACCTCCCCGACGGCTCGACCCTGCTCACCGACGAGGAGTACCTCGTCGTCAACGTGGTCCACGCGCCCACGGCGGAGGAGATCGAGGCGGAGCTCGAGGAGGCCGAGGCCGAGGTCGGCATCGAGCACGACGTCTCCGACGCGGAGCTGGCCGAGCAGGCCGAGGCAGCTGCGGCCGAGGGTGACGGCGACGGTGACGGTGACGGTGGGTCATCCGAGGGCGGGTCCTCCGAGGGCGACGAGGCCTGAGTCCTCCCGGACTCTCGCCCGATCCGATGATCGACGCCGAGGTCTGGCTCGTGGTCGGGCTGGGCAACCCGGGGCCGACGTACGCCGCGACGCGGCACAACATCGGCTACCTGGTGGCCGAGGAGCTGGCGGGGCGTCTCGGCGCTGGCTGGCGGGCGCACAAGACCGGTCGTGCCGACGTCGTGGAGGGCCGGCTGGGTCCCATCGGCCCGGACGCACCCCGTCTCGTGCTGGCGCGCCCCCGCTGTTACATGAACGAGTCGGGCGGACCGGTCAAGGCGCTGGCCACCTTCTACAAGGTGCCGGCTGATCGGATCGTCGCCATCCACGACGAGCTCGACATCGGGTTCGGGACGCTGCGGACCAAGCTCGGAGGCGGCGACAACGGGCACAACGGACTGAAGTCGATGCGCGCCTCCCTGGGGACCGGCGACTTCTACCGGGTCCGCGCCGGGATCGGCAGGCCGCCCGGGCGCCAGGAACCGGCCGACTTCGTGCTGTCCGGCTACTCGGCCGCAGAGCGCAAGGAGCTGCCGTTCCAGATCGATCGGGCGGCCGATGCGGTGGAGTCGCTGATCCGCGACGGCCTCGAGGAGACCCAGCAGCGCTTCAACAGCTGACCCGGGTCCCTCCCAGGACTCCGGTGCAGCGAGCGTGAGAAGGTGCGCGGGTGACAGATTTCGAGCCGGGCCACGCGCCCGAGCAGGCTGCTGCCGACGACCATGCTCTGGCCGCGTGGACGGCCACGGTCGCGGGGGAGCTGCTGCTCCAGGTGCGCGAGGAGGGCCTCGAGGGCAAGGAGCTCAAGGACGCCGGTGACCAGGCTGCCCACGAGCTCCTGGTCCGGCTGCTCGCCGAGCACCGACCCGGTGACGCTGTGCTGAGCGAGGAGGGTCGCGACGACCCGGCCAGGCTCCGGGCCGACCGGGTCTGGATCGTCGACCCCCTCGACGGCACCAGGGAGTTCGGCGAACCGCCCCGCGACGACTGGGCCGTGCACGTCGCCCTGTGGCAGCACGGTGAGCTCGTCGCCGGTGCGGTCGCGCTCCCCGCCCTTGGTCGGACCTTCGACACCGGCGCGCCCCCCGTCGTACCCCCCTTCACGGCGGACCGCCCGCGCCTGGTGGTCTCGCGGACCCGCCCGCCGGCCTTCGTGCAGGCGATGGCCGCCGAGTTCGACTTCGAGCTGGTGCCGATGGGATCCGCGGGGGCCAAGGTGATCTCGGTGATCCGCGACCTGAGTGACGCCTACGTCCACGCAGGAGGGCAGTACGAGTGGGACTCCGCGGCCCCCGTGGCGGTCGCGCGCGCCGCAGGGTTGTTCACCAGCCGCGTCGACGGCTCGCCGCTGGTGTACAACCAGGCCGACGTGCTGCTGCCCGACCTCGTCGTGTGTCGACCCGAGCTCTCCGAGCAGATCCTGGCGTTCGTCCGCGAGCACGGCACGGACTGAGTCATGTCGCCCTCACCTGCGGTCGAGATCGAGGTCGACGACAAGGTGGTGCGTGTGTCCAACCCGGACCGCGTCTACTTCCCGACGCGCGGCGAGACCAAGCTCGACCTGGTGGAGTACTACCTGGCGGTCGGCCCGGGCATCGTCAACGCGCTGCGCGAGCGGCCCTGCATGCTGCACCGCTTCCCGACCGGAGTGACCGGGGAGAAGGTCCACCAGAAGCGGCTGCCGCGGGGCGCGCCCGACTGGATGGAGACCGTCCGGGTGCACTTCCCCCGGTGGAACCGCACTGCCGACGAGCTCTGCGTGACCGAGCTGGCGCAGGTGGTGTGGGCCGTGCAGATGAGCACCGTCGAGTTCCATCCCTGGAACAGCCGGCGGCCCGACACCGAGCGGCCCGACGAGTGGCGCATCGACCTCGACCCCGGCCCGGAGTGTCCCTGGTCCACGGTCCAGCGGGTGGCGCACGTCGCCCACGAGGTGCTCGACGACCTGGGCGCCACCGGCTTCCCCAAGACCAGCGGGGGATCGGGCATGCACATCTACGTGCGGATCCGGCCCGACCACGGCTTCTCCGACGTACGCCGGGCCGCGCTGGCCTTCGCCCGCGAGGTCGAGCGGCGCTCGCCGGAGGTCACCACGGCCTGGTGGCGCAAGGACCGTGATCCTGCCGACCTGTTCGTCGACTACAACCAGAACGCCCGCGATCACACCATCGCGGCCGCCTACTCTGTGCGCGGCAACCCCGAGGCGACAGTGAGCGCACCGGTCCTCTGGGAGGAGGTGGACGCCTGTGCGCCAGGGGACTTCACCATCGCCACGATGCCGGGACGGTTTGCCGACAAGGGCGACCTGCACGCCGGCATCGACGAGGCCGTCTTCGACCTGAGCCCGCTGATCGAGTGGGCCGAACGGGACGAGGAGGCCGGAGCGGCGCCCCCCGCGGATCCCGACGCGGACTGACTCGGCAGAACGTGTTCCACTTTACAAGACGCCTCGTTGTGTAAAGTTACCGACGAGTCTAGGCTGCGCTCATGAGCGTCCAGCCCGATCCATCACGCCACTCCTCGCCCGAGCAGGTCGGTCCCGCCGACCCCGAGCACGACCCGACGGCGTCCTACGCCCTCGACCAGGGCTACGTCCGCGCCCTGACGTCGAGGGTCGTCTCGACCACCGGCGCGTCGGTGCCGACCTACACCCCGATCACCGGCCAGCCGCTCGCGATGATCCCGCAGTCCAGCGAGGCCGACGTGAAGGAGGCCTTCGCGCGTGCTCGACGTGCCCAGCAGGCGTGGGCGCAGACCACCCTGGAGCAGCGCTCGGAGGTCCTGCTCCGGCTGCACGACCTCGTGTTGGACCGTCAGGACGAGATCATCGACCTGATCTGCTGGGAGTCGGGCAAGGCCCGCAAGCACGCGTTCGACGAGCCGCTGCACATCGCCTTGACGGCGCGTTACTACGCCCGCACCGCCCACGAGCACCTCGACACCGAGCGCCGGCTCGGCGTGGTGCCCGGCCTGACCCGCATCGAGGTGAACCACGTCGCCAAGGGCGTCGTCGGGATCATCTCCCCGTGGAACTACCCGTTCACGATGGCCCTGTGCGACGGCCTGCCGGCGCTGCTGGCCGGCAACGCGGTGGTGACCAAGCCCGACGCGCAGACGATGCTCTCGGCTCTGCTCGGGGCCCAGCTCCTGGAGGAGGCCGGCTTCCCCAAGGGACTGTGGAACGTGGTCGCGGGGCCGGGTCGTGAGCTCGGCGGACCGATCATCGACCGGGCCGACTACATCTGCTTCACCGGTTCCACGGCCACCGGAAGGCTGATCGCGCAGCAGTGTGCCGACCGGCTGATCGGATGCTCGCTGGAGCTGGGGGGCAAGAACCCGCTCCTCGTCCTGCGAGACGCCGACCTCGACCGGGCCGCCGAGGGCGCCGTCCGCGCCAGCTTCTCCAACGCCGGGCAGCTGTGTGTCTCGATGGAACGGCTGTTCGTCGCCGACCAGGTCTATGACCGGTTCCGCGACAAGTTCGTCGCGGCCACCGCAGCGATGGCGCTGCGCCCGGGCATCGAGTGGGGCTCCGACATGGGCTCGCTGATCAGTCGGGACCAGCTCGACACCGTGGTCGCCCACGTGGAGGACGCGGTCGCCAAGGGGGCCGTCGTACTCACCGGGGGGAGGGCCCGGCCCGACCTGGGTCCGTACTTCTACGAGCCGACGATCCTCGAGGGGGTCACCCCGGAGATGACGTGCTTCGGCCACGAGACCTTCGGCCCGGTGATCGCGCTCTACCGCTTCCACGACGAGGCCGACGCGATCTCGCGGGCCAACGAGGGGGAGTACGGCCTGAACGCCTCGATCTACAGCCGCGACACCAAGCGCGCTCGCGGGATCGCTCGCCAGATCAAGTGCGGAACGGTGAACATCAACGAGGCGTTCGGCGCCACGTTCGCGAGCATCGACTCGCCGATGGGTGGCATGCGCGAGTCGGGGATGGGCCGCCGCCAGGGCGGGGAGGGCGTCCTGCGCTACACCGAGACCCAGTCGGTCGGAGTGCAGAAGCTGATCAGGTTCGCGCCGATGTTCGGGATGAAGGACGAGACCTACGCGAAGGTGATGACCGCCAACCTCCGCCTGATGAAGAAGTTGGGACGCGCCTAGTGGAACCGGATCGAACGACCTCTGGCCATGACTACGACGTCATCATCGTCGGCTCGGGTTTCGGCGGCTCGGTCGCCGCGCTGCGCCTGACCGAGAAGGGCTACCGGGTCGCCGTGCTCGAGGCGGGCGCCCGCTTCGGTGACCAGGACTTCGCGGACACCTCCTGGGACCTGAAGAACTACCTCTTCCGTCCCGAGGTCGGCTGCTACGGCATCCAGCGCATCGACGCCCTCAACGACTGCCTGATCCTCTCCGGCGCCGGCGTGGGCGGCGGCTCGCTGGTCTACGCGAACACGCTCTACGAACCCCTCGATGCGTTCTACCGCGATCCTTCCTGGGCCGGCATCACCGACTGGAAGTCCGAGTTGGCGCCGTACTACGACCAGGCCAAGCGGATGCTGGGGGTCGTCGAGAACCCCCTGCGGACACCGGCGGACGACGTGATGGAGAAGGTCGCCCAGGACATGGGGGTCGCGGACACCTTCCACCCGACCCCGGTCGGCGTGTTCTTCGGCGGGCCCGGCCAGTCGCCCGAGAACTCCGTGGACGACCCGTACTTCGGCGGGGTCGGCCCGGACCGGAACCCGTGCAAGCACTGTGGCGAGTGCATGACCGGCTGCCGTCACAACGCCAAGAACACGCTGGCGAAGAACTATCTCCACCTCGCTGAGTCGCGCGGAGCGCGGGTGCTTCCGCTGACCACCGTCACCCGGGTCAGCCCGGCCCCGGGGGGCGGCTACGAGGTCGCCACGCGGTTCACCAAGGCCAAGCGGCCCACGAAGCGGTCACGGCGTACGTTCACGGCCGGACAGGTCGTCTTCGCGGCCTCCGCCCTCGGCACCCAGCGGCTGCTCCACAAGATGAAGGACGAGGGCCACCTTCCCGGCCTCTCCGAGCGGCTCGGTCACCTGTCGCGCACGAACTCCGAGTCGATCCTGGGCGCGATCGCGCCCGATCGGAAGGTCGACTACTCCCAGGGGATCGCGATCACCTCCTCCTTCCACCCCGACGAGCACACCCACATCGAGCCGGTCCGCTACGGCAAGGGCAGCAACGCCATGTCCTTGATCCAGACCGTGCTGACCGACGGCGACGGCGACGAGCCACGCTGGCGGACCTGGCTGAAGGAGCTGTGGAAGGAACGGCGCAACGTCCTCGACCTCTACGACGTGAAGCACTGGTCCGAGCGGACCGTGATCGCCCTGGTGATGCAGACGGTCGACAACTCCATCACCACCTTCACCAAGCCGATCCCCGGCACCACCAAGCGGTACCTGACCTCCCGCCAGGGCCACGGGATCCCGAACCCCACCTGGATCCCGGTGGCGAACAAGGCCGTGCGCAAGATGGCGGAGATCGTCGGCGGCAAGGCCGGCGGATCCATCGGGGAGCCCTTCAACCGCCCGTTGACCGCGCACTTCATCGGTGGGTGCACGATCGGTTCCTCGGTGGAGACCGGCGTCATCGACCCGTACCACCGTGTCTACGGGCACCCTGGACTGCACATCGCCGACGGGTCGTCGATCTCGGCCAACCTCGGGGTGAACCCGTCGTTGACGATCACCGCCCAGGCCGAACGCGCCATGGCGCTGTGGCCCAACAAGGGCGAGGCGGACGCCCGTCCCGCACTGGGGCAGGACTACGAGCAGGTGGCTGCGGTCGCCCCGGCTCACCCGGTTGTGCCGGAGTCGGCACCAGGGGCGCTGCGGCTGCCCATCGTCGGGGTCAGCTAGGGCCGAAACACGTCAACCCCCGACGCACGGGGGCTGACGTGTCCTGGGCCGGGAACGGGCCAGGGCCCGACCGGGGGGAGGGAGAAGGCCGGGCCCTGGACAGTCCGCAGGCGGCGGACCAGCAGATCCGGCCTGGGAGGGAGGTGTTGCACCGGATCTGATGCATCAACGACTCCACTCGGACCGGGTTATGCCCGCCCCCAGATATTGAGACAGGTTTTTTCTGGCAGACTCGGCGTCGCCCCAGACCCCCCTCGAAAGGCCCGAACTTGACCGACCATGACCTGGTTCTCGTCGTCGACTTCGGGGCCCAGTACGCCCAGCTCATCGCTCGCCGGGTGCGTGAGGCGAAGGTCTACTCCGAGATCGTGCCCCACTCGATGCCGCTGACGGAGATGCTCGCGAAGAACCCCGCCGCGATCGTGCTGTCCGGGGGGCCCTCCTCGGTGTACTCCCCGGGTGCGCCGGGGGTCGACGCAGCCCTGTTCGAGGCCGGCGTGCCCGTGTTCGGCATGTGCTACGGCTTCCAGGCGATGGCCCAGGTCCTCGGCGGCGAAGTCGCTCAGACCGGTGTCTCCGAGTTCGGTCGTACGCCGGTCCGCGTCACCCGCCCCGGCACGCTGCTCGGCGACGTACCCGTCGAGCACCGGGTGTGGATGTCCCACGGCGACTCCGTGCGCCGCGCGCCGGAGGGCTTCACGGTGCTCGCCGAGACGGCAGCGACGCCCGTGGCGGCCTTCGAGGACACCGCGCGACGCTTCGCCGGCGTCCAGTGGCACCCGGAGGTGATGCACACCGAGCACGGCCAACGGGTCCTGGAGCACTTCCTGCACGACATCGCGGGGTGCCGCCCGACGTGGACCATGGTCAACATCGTCGAGGAGCAGATCGAGCGGATCCGCGAGCAGATCGGCGACTCCGGCCGGGCCATCTGCGGCTTGTCCGGGGGTGTCGACTCCGCGGTGGCCGCGGCCGTCGTCCAGCGCGCGATCGGGGACCGGCTCACCTGCGTCTTCGTCGACCACGGCCTGCTCCGCAAGGGGGAGGCAGAGCAGGTGGAGCGGGACTTCGTGGCCGCGACCGGTGTCGACCTGCACGTGGTCGATGCCGAGAAGCGCTTCCTCGATGCCCTCGTCGGCGTGAGTGATCCGGAGGAGAAGCGCAAGATCATCGGTCGGGAGTTCATCCGGGTCTTCGAGGCAGCGGAGGCCGACGTGCTCGCCAAGTCTCTTGCGGCCGAGGGCACCAAGGTGGCGCACCTTGTCCAGGGCACTCTCTACCCGGACGTGGTGGAGTCCGGCGGCGGCGCCGGCGCCTCCAACATCAAGTCGCACCACAACGTCGGCGGCCTGCCCGACGACCTCGAGTTCGAGCTGGTCGAGCCACTGCGCACCCTGTTCAAGGACGAGGTCCGGCTGGTCGGGGAGCAGTTGGGCCTTCCGGCCGAGATCGTGTGGCGTCACCCGTTCCCGGGGCCGGGTCTGGCGATCCGGATCATCGGCGAGGTCACCCGCGAGCGGCTGGACATCCTGCGGGAGGCCGACGCGATCGCCCGCGAGGAGCTGACCCGCGCCGGCCTCGACCGCGACATCTGGCAGTTCCCGGTGGTGCTGCTGGCCGACGTCCGATCCGTGGGGGTCCAGGGGGACGGCCGGACCTACGGTCACCCGGTGGTGCTCCGGCCGGTGACCTCGGAGGACGCGATGACCGCCGACTGGGCGCGGTTGCCCTACGACGTCCTGGAGACCATCTCGACCCGGATCACCAACGAGGTCCGCGAGGTCAACCGGGTGGCCGTCGACATCACCAGCAAGCCGCCGGGAACGATCGAGTGGGAGTAGACGTAGAATCCTGCCGTCGTATGCGTCAGGCAAGGGGGCACGATGAGTCTGGTCACCATGGTCAAGAAGGTGGTCCGTGACCGCCTGATTGCCCGGGTTGGCGGCATCGACCTTTCCCGGCTCGACCAGGTGCCCGCGACGCTCTCCTGGCCGCTGCAACGTGACGGGACGGCACCCAATGCCAGGTTGTCCGCGATGCGCGCCGAGGAGCCGGTGAAGAGGCTCACCTCCCTGCTGGGGCTGGAGATCTGGCTGGTCACGGGTCACCCGGAGGCGCGGGAGGTGCTCACCGACACCCAGTCCTACTCCACCGACATCCGTCCCTACATGGGCCGGAGCGGCTCGGTCACCGACGGTGACATCGGCGGCCTCGGATTCACCGACCCACCCGAGCACACCCGGCTGCGCCACCTGCTCACCCCCGAGTTCACGATGCGGCGCCTCGAGCGGCTACGTCCCCGGATCGTGTCCATCGTGGACCGGCAGCTCGGGGAGGTCGAGGCGGCATCGGCCCTGGACGGTCCGGTCGACCTGGTGCCGACGTTCGCGTTCCCGGTCCCGTTCCTGGTCATCTGCGACCTGCTCGGGCTCCCTGACGAGAAGCGCGAGACCTTCAGCCGGCTGGCCACGGCCCGCTTCGACATCTCCCAGGGCGGTCCTGGCTCGATCGGGGCGATCGGCGGGTCGCGCGAGTTCCTGCTCGCAGAGGCTGCCCGCCAGCGCACCGACCCGGGCGATGGCCTGATCGGTCAGCTGATCCGCGACCACGGTGAGGAGATCAACGACTTCGACCTCGGCGGCCTCGCCGACGGTGTCTTCACCGGGGGGCTGGAGACCAGCGCCTCGATGCTCGCGCTCGGGACCGCCGTGCTCCTGGAGAACCGCGAGCTGTGGAACCGGCTCGTCGCCGACCCCACCAGCGTCGGTCCGATCGTCGACGAGCTGCTCCGGCTGCTCTCGGTCGTGCAGGTGGCGTTCCCGCGGTTCGCCAAGCACGACGTCGTCGTGGGGGGAAAGCAGATCCGGCAGGGGTCGGTGATCCTGTGCTCCTTGCCGGCCGCCAACCGCGACCCGCGTGCGACCGGCGGCGACGCGGTGGACCTCGCCCACGCCGGAGGCTCGCACCTCGCGTTCGGCCACGGCCTGCACCGCTGCGTGGGCGCCGAACTGGCCCGGATGGAGCTCAAGATCGCGTTCGCCGCGCTCGCCGAGCGCTTCCCGGACATGCGCCTCGCGGTGCCCTCGGAGGACCTGTCCTACCGCGCCATGAGCATCGTCTACGGCGTGGAGACCCTCCCGGTCCACCCGCGCTGAGCCTCAGGAGCCGGCGTCGGGCAGCAGGTCGGTCGCCTCGATGGCGAGCAGCAGGGCGCCGATGGCCGAGGCCCGGTCCCCCAGCGACGCCACGAGGACCGGGGTGGCGGCAGCCCCCGACAGCACGTGCCTGCGTAGTCCCAGGCGGGCCGAGTCCAGCAGCAGGTCGCCGGCGTGCGACATGTCGCCGCCGACAACGATCACGCCGGGGTTGAACAGGTTCGTGACCGCGGCCAGCCCCCAGCCGAGGTGCAGCCCCGCGTCCTCGAAGACGCGCAGGGCGGCCACGTTGCCACCCTGGGCGGCCGCGATGATCTCGTCGATCTCGGCGCCGGGCAGCTGCTCGGCCATCATCGTCATGGCGGTTCCCGTCGCGGCGTACGCCTCGAGGCAGCCGCGACTCCCGCACCGGCACAGCGGGCCCTGGTCGTCCAGGGTGAGGTGGCCGATCTCGCCCGCCGTGCCGTTGGAACCGCGGAAGATCTCGCCGCCGATGATCAGCCCGGCGCCGACGCCGGAGGAGACCTTGACGAACACGATGTCGTCGTGACCGCGACCCAGTCCCCGGCGGTGCTCGGCGAGGGCGCCGAGGTTGGCGTCGTTCTCGATGCGTACGACGGTCCCGAGGGCCGCCTGGGCCTCGTCGCTGATGTGCACGCCCTCCCAGGCCGGGAGGATCGAGGAGGACATCACCACGTCCTCGGAGATGGGTGCCGGGAGCCCCATCCCGATCGTGCGCACCTCCGAGCGGGGCGCCCCGAGTTCCGCGAGCAGGTCGTCCAGCATCGCTCCGGCGCGTTCCAGCCCGACCCCGTGGGTGAGCGTGGCGTCGATCCGCTCGCGACGCTCCCCGAGGATCTCGCCGGACATGTCGCCGAGCACCACCGCGAGGTGGCTGTGACCGAAGTCGATGCCGGCGGCCAGGCCCGCGCCTCGGCCGAGCCGAACCGTCGTACCCCTGCGGCCCGAGCCCGGGACCGTCGTGAGGATCCCTGCCGTGGCGAGCTCGCGGACGATGCTGGACACCGTCCCTGCGGCGAGCCCGGTCTGGCGGGTGAGGTCGCTCTGGGTCATCGGCTCGGCCCCGCTGGCGAGCAGCAGTGAGAGCACCCGGCGCTGGTTGGCCAGGCGCAGTGCGGTGCTCGACCCCGGTGCCTCCGGGTTGGAGGCGCGCGCGTCGACTGACATGCGCCACACTGTGCGGCATCCACCCGCTTGTCGTCAAGGGTGTCCACAAAAGTGACAGATAGGGCCTTGTGAACTTTTTTGTGTTCAAGTCTTGACGACAACGCTGTGACGGACGACACTTCAGGGGAGCCACGTCGGGCCGGATCGGCCCCAACCTCAGGAGGAACCCAAGTGTCGTAATCCATGAGACGAGCCATCGTCGGCAGCGCCGTTCTGGTGGTCGGCCTCAGCGGCCTCGCCGCGTGCGGCAGCCCGAACAGCGCCGACAGTGGCAGCTCCGGGAAGAGCAGCAACACCATCGCGCTGATGCTGCCGGAGACCAAGACCACCCGTTACGAGTCCTTCGACAAGCCGCTGTTCGAGGCCAAGGTCAAGGAGCTGTGCACCGACTGCACGGTGAAGTACTACAACGCCGACCAGGACGAGCAGAAGCAGTCCCAGCAGCTCGACGCGGCCGTGGCCGCGGGTGCGAAGACGATCGTCCTCGACCCCGTCAACGGTGACGGTGCCGGTGGCATGGTCTCGACTGCCCACGACTCCGGGGCGAAGGTCATCGCCTACGACCGGTTCATCCCGGGCGCGGACTACTACATGTCCTTCGACAACGAGACCGTCGGCAAGCTCCAGGCGCAGGCGCTGGTGGACGCGATGGGCGACAAGGGCGGCATCCTGATGCTCAACGGTGCCCCCAGCGACCCGAACGCCGCCCAGTTCAAGGCCGGCGCACACAGCGTCATCGACGCCTCCGGGGTCAAGCTGCTCACCACCGAGTACGACAACCCGGACTGGAGCCCCGACAACGCCCAGAAGTTCGTCACCGACCAGATCGGCAAGTTCAAGGTCGACCAGATCAACGGCGTGTACGCCGCCAACGACGGTCAGGCCGGGGGCGTGATCGCGGCTCTGAAGAGTGCCGGGGTGACCAAGCTGCCGCCGGTGACCGGTCAGGACGCCGAGCTCGCTGCCATCCAGCGGATCCTCGCCGGTGAGCAGGCCATGACGGTCTACAAGCCCTACCCGATCGAGGCGAACACGGCTGCGGAGGTCGCGGTGAAGCTCGCCAAGGGTGAGGACGTCGGTGACACGACTGACTACAAGGGCGTCAAGTCGTTCATCTTCGACCCGATCGTCGTCACCAAGGAGAACGTCGGCGACACCGTGGTCAAGGACGGCCTCTACAAGGCCACCGACATCTGCACCGCCGAGTACGCCGCAGTCTGCAAGGCGGCTGGACTCTCCTGATGTCTGCAGCAGTCACGAACGAGGCGCCGGTCGGGGACGTGGTTCTGTCCCTGACCGGCGTGAACAAGCGGTTCGGCGCAGTCCAGGCCCTGACCGACGTGCACATGCACGTGCGGGCTGGTGAGGTCGTCGCTCTGGTGGGGGACAACGGCGCCGGCAAGTCCACCTTGGTCAAGGTGATCTCGGGCGTCTACACCGCCGACAGTGGCACCATCACCTTCGCCGGGACTCCGGTGACCCCTCGGGGTCCGTCACACGCGCAGGACCTCGGCATCGCGACGGTCTTCCAGGACCTCGCGCTGTGCGACAACCTCGACGTGGTCGCGAACCTGTACCTCGGCCAGGAGCACCGGATCAAGGGGTTGATCGACGAGGTCTCGATGGAGAAGGAGTCGTGGCGGCTGCTCCGGTCCCTGTCCGCCAAGATCCCGTCGGTGCGGATCCCGATCGCGGCGCTGTCCGGCGGACAGCGCCAGACCGTCGCCATCGCCCGCAGTCTCGTGGGCGCACCCAAGGTGGTCATGCTGGACGAGCCCACGGCCGCCCTCGGGGTCGCCCAGACGGCGGAGGTGCTGAACCTCGTGGAGCGACTGCGCGAGCAGGGACTGGCGGTGATCCTGATCAGCCACAACATGGCCGACGTCCAGGCCGTCGCCGACCGGATCGTGGTGATGCGGCTCGGCCGCAACTCCGCTGAGTTCAACGTCGAGGAGGCCTCCACCGAGCAGCTGGTCGCCGCCATCACCGGCGCCTCGGACAACGTCGTGGCCGAACGCAGCAAGCGACGGGGAGAGACCTCATGACAGACCAGCCCACCTCGACGACGGAGGACGAGTCCGGTCCGGCCATCCCCATCCCCGCCGACATGACCGACGAGCGGCTGATCCAGCACGCCGGCCTGCGCGGCTGGTGGAACGCCACGGTCAACCGGATCAAGGGCGGCGACCTCGGCAACTTCCCGGTCATCCTGGGCCTGATCGTGATCTCGCTGTTCTTCTACATCCAGGAGCCGGCGTTCCTCTCCTCGTTCAGCCTGGTCAGCATCACCCGGTTCGCGGCACCACTGGGGATCATCGCCCTCGGCATCGTCCTGGTGCTGCTGCTCGGGGAGATCGACCTGTCGGTCGGCTCCGTCAGCGGCCTCGCCTCGGTGGTGACGACCGTGCAACTGGTGCGTCACGACCAGCCGCTGCTGCTGGCTCTGCTCGCGGGCATCGCGGCCGGCAGCGCCATCGGCGCGCTGTATGCCGTGCTCTACGTGCGGCTCGGAGTGCCCAGCTTCGTGATCACTCTCGCCGGTCTGCTGGGCTTCCAGGGGCTGCTGCTCTACGTGCTCGGATCGCAGGGCACGATCAACCTGCCCAACGACTCCGCACTGGTGCAGTTCGCCCGCGGCTACATCAGCGGGCCGCTGTCCTACGTCTTGGTGCTCGCGATCGCGGCGGCGTACTTCGTCTCGCACTTCCTGGGCATCCAGCGTCGCCGGAAGGCCGAGCTCAGCCCCCCGCCGATGACGTTGCTGATCGTCAAGACGGTCTCGATGACGCTCGGCCTGGTGTTCATCACCTGGTACATGCAGCAGGGCACCGGTCGTGGCTGGAGCTACCTGTGGGTGCTCTTCGTCGCGATGGTCGTGGTGATGGACATCGCGCTGCGCAAGACGACCTGGGGGCGGCACCTGTTCGCCGTCGGCGGCAACGAGGAGGCGGCCCGTCGGGCGGGCATCAAGGTGGGACGCATCTACACCTCGGTGTTCGTGCTGTGCTCCACGTTCGCGGCGATCGGCGGCCTGCTGGCTGCGGCCCGGCTGACCTCGGTGTCGCAGAGCAGCGGCACCGGCGACACCAACTTGACCGCCATCGCGGCGGCGGTGATCGGCGGCACCTCCCTGTTCGGCGGTCGCGGCTCGGCGTACTCGGCCATGCTCGGGATCATCGTGCTGCAGGCCATCATCACCGGTCTGAACCTGCTCGGAGTCGACTCCTCGGTGCGGTTCATGGTGACCGGCGCGGTGCTGCTGCTCGCGGTCGCGATCGACTCGGTCTCCCGCCGGGCGCGGTCCAGCAGCGGGCGCGGCTGAGAAGCGGCTACGCGAGCGGGTCTACGGGGCGAGCGCCCGGTAGGCCCGCTCCAGCCGGTCGATGCCAGCCTTCGGTCGCTGGGTGTAGGCGACCCGGGTCCAGCTCGGCCACGTGAGCTCCAGCCGCTGCGTGCCGCCGTCGACGGTGAGGTCGAGACTGATGCCGGGGATCTTCACCATCGCCGCCGGCTTGCCCTCCCCAAGGGCCAGCAGCCCCGAGGGGTCGGCGAGGCCGAGCATCGACCACGGGATCCGCATCCTGACCGTGCGTTGCTTCTCCTCCACGTTCCACGTCGCTCGGGAGTCGTAGTCCTTGGCTCCGGGGTCCCAACTGCCCTGCCGGAGCCGGCCCACAGGCTCGTACTCCCGGGGGAGTCCCGCCCGGATGCGGTTGGTCAGCAGGTGGTACTCGTGCCACGGTGCGGCCACGTCCGGTCGGTACGCCGGGGCCCTGGCATCGAGGCGGATCGGGTCCAGGGCCTGGCGCACCTGCACGCTCGCGGTCCCCGCGGTCCGGTCCAGGCTGATCCGGTAGTCGGGACCGTCTGGGCCGGGCAGCACGTCCGCCGCCACCTCGACGGCATTCGGGGTGCTCGTGCGCCCGGTGACCTCGAGGTGCACCCAGGAGTAGTCGGCCCAGACGTAGGCGTACTTGATCGCCCCGTCGGCGGGGGTCGCCTCGACGGCGGCGTCGACGACCTTGCCGGGGTCGGTGGCAACCAGCCCGAACCACTCCTCGTTGGTCAGAGGGTCATGCCACAGCTGCCGGCGCTCCCGGTCCTGGTGGTCCACGGTGTTCCAGGTCCGCTTGAACCACTCGTCCTCCCAGGAGAAGACGAAGGCCCCGGCGATCCCCTTGTCCCCCATCATCTGCATCATCGAGGCATCGATCGCCATTGCCTCCTGCTCGGAGTGGCCGCCCTGGTTCCTGCCGTTGGTGCCGGCGTGGGCGTTTCCGAGCGACGACGGGACGCCGAACTCGCTGATCAGCAGCGGCATCCGGGGCGCGAAGTGCTGCTTGAGCGCCATCAGGTACCCGGCGTAGCGGTCCGGCTTCCCCTCCCACGTGGTCTGGTCATAGCCGGGCTCGGTGCGCAGGAAGTCGGGGTAGTAGGGGTAGGCGTGGAAGCTCGCGAACGTCCCGCCGGGCCACGCGGGCGTCGGCAGCATGTGGTTGGCGTCGACCGAGACGATGTCCTCCCCGCGGATGCGCTCGGTCGGGTGCTTCAGCGGATCGACCGTCGGCCAGTTGACGGCCGCGATGGGCACCGACGTCTGGCGGGCGGCCTCGGCCGTGGCCAGGGAATCCATCTGGCGACTGATCCACCTCTCGGTGGGAGTCGCCTCGGGTGTCGCTGCGAAGTACTTCCCCGGGGTGTACGGCGCCCGCTGCATCGTCTTGTCGGTCTGTTCGACGCCGTCCGGGTCCCACTCGACGCCGATGATCCAGGAGGCCAGCCACCGGGACACGTCGCTGCGGTAGGTGCCGCCGGCGCGACCCGGCCCGCCTTCGCGCACGAGGTCGCCGTGAACCGCGGCCGAGGCGTCCGCCAGCTCCTGGGTGAACGGCCCGTCGACCTCCGCGGAGTACAGCGTCTTCCCGGGCAGGAAGTAGTCCTCGTTGGGCAGGTAGACGCCCTGGACGAGGTAGATGGGGGCTCGCTCGTGGGAGCGGTTGTAGCGGTCCAGCTCGTCGTAGAAGGCCGGTGGGTGGACGGTGTAGACGCGAACCACCCGGATCCCGAGCCCGCCCATCTGGGAGAGCCAGGTGCGGTAGGTCTTCGCCTCGATGGTGCCCACCTCGCCCGGCTGGTGGCCCGGCGTCGTGCTGCCCAGGTTGACACCCGGGAGGAACGTCTTGTCGCCGGACGCGGTGTGCAGCCGAAGGCCGTCGACATCAGACTCGACGAGCACGCTCAATCCGTCGACCGTGCGGGCGGCGGGGGACCAGTCAGTGCCCTTCGGCCCGGCCGGTTTGCCGCTGCTGCCGCCGCACGCCGTCGCGACGCTCGCGAGCAGCACGATGGTGGCGACCACGAGGCCGCGACTGACAGCCGTGGTCCTCATGCGTCGATGTTATGGGGGATACGTCCCAGATGTCGGCGATCCGGGTGACCGCTCCCGTCTGCGGAGCCGAGTCACAGGGTCCGCCCCGTGCTTGGTGGGGACCATGGTCGTCCCGTCGACTCCCGGACCACGAGCTCGGGCTCGAAGACGACATGGCGGGGCTGCGGAGTCTCGCCGGCCAGGGCCTCGGCCAGCATCCTGGCCGCGGTCGTCCCCATGTCGTAGTGCGGGCGGCGAACCGTGGTCAGGGGCACTGACAATTGCTGGGTGAAAGGGATGTCGTCGTAGCCGACCAGGGAGATGTCCTCGGGCACGCGGACGCCGTGCGCCTGCAGGCCCTCGAGGATGCCGATGGCGACCACGTCGATCGCGGCCGCGACGGCGGTGGGTCGCTCCGCGGCGGGCATCCGGGCCAGCCGCACGCCCATCTGGCGCCCGCCCTCCTGCGTCAGCTCGGCGGCGAGGACCTCGAGGTGGACGTTCGGTTCCGCCTCGGCGACCGCCTTCCGGACGCCGGTGAGCCGGTCGTGAACCGGCGTGGCCGCGACCTCGTCGCCGACGAAGGCGAGATGGCGGTGGCCCAGGCCGATGAGGTGCCGTCCGGCGAGGTCACCGCCGGTGATGTCGTCGACCGCGACGGACATGCCCTCGCCGCCGGTCTCGGCACGGTCGACCACCACGACGGGTGCACCACCGGCCCGGATCCGGTGCAGGTCCGCGGCGAAGGGGTCGTGGGGCACCACGATGAGCCCGGCCACGCGTTGCTCCGAAAACAGCCGGAGGTAGGTCTTCTCGCGCTCGATGTCGCGGGCGCTGTTGGAGATCAGCACCGTCCAGCCGTGGGTCGTGGTGGCGTCCTCGACGCCCCGGGCGAGATCGGCGAAACCCGGGTTCCAGGCGTCGAGAAGCAGGAGGCCCACGGTGCTCGAGTAGCCGGCGCGCAGGTGTCGAGCCGCCTCGTGGCGCACGAAACCAAGCTCCGCGATCGCGCGCTCGACGGCCTCGCGACGTGCCGTGCGCACCCGGTCGGGATGGTTCAGCACGTTGGAGACGGTGCCCTGCGAGACGCCGGCGAGCCGGGCCACGTCACGGATGCCGACGCGACCGGTGGACCCCATGACTGACCGCCTTCGCGAGCCGATGTGACGCTTGACACGTTTCAAGGATGACTCTAGCATCGCTCGGAGACAGATTTTGACACGTTCCAAAAACCTTGAATGTTCAAGGTGTCACCAGTTGAAACCGACAAGGGAGTACCACGATGACAAGGCAAATCACACGGGTGCTGGCCGCCGTAGGCGTCCTCTTGCTGACCGCCACCGGCTGTGGCAGCAGCGGTGGCAGCGGCGGTTCCGGCGACAAGGTCGCCTTCTTGATGCCCGACACGGGCTCCACCCGCTACGAGCTGCATGACCGCCCGGGCTTCGAGAAGAAGCTCAAGGAGCTCTGCGACTCCTGCAAGCCGCTGTACAACAATGCCGACGGCAGCGCGGACAAGCAGCAGCAGCAGTTCAACTCGGCTCTGGCGCAGGGCGCCAAGGTGATCGTCCTGGACCCGGTCGACTCATCGGCAGCGGTTTCCCTGGTGAACGCAGCGCACGCCAAGGGCGCCAAGGTGATTGCCTACGACCGCCCGATCCCAGACGCCAAGGTGGACTTCTACGTCTCCTTCAACAACGAGGAGATCGGCAAGCAGATCGCGAGCTCCTTGATCGAGAAGGTCAAGGCCAACCCCGTTCCGGCCGGTTCGGGCATCCTGATCGTCAACGGCTCGCCGACCGACGCCGCCGCCGGCCTGATCAAGAAGGGCATCCACGAAGGTGTCGACAACAGCGGCGTCCCGGTCCTCGCGGAGTACGACACCATCGAGTGGAAGCCGGAGAACGCCCAGAAGTGGGTTTCCGGGCAGATCTCGCGGTTCGGCAAGAAGATCGTCGGCGTCGTGGCCGCGAACGATGGCACCGCTGGCGGCTCGATCGCCGCATTCAAGGCCGCCGGCATGAACCCGAACCCGCCCGTCAGTGGCAACGACGCCACCGTGGCCGGCCTCCAGTTGATCATTGCCGGGGACCAGTACAACACCATCAGCAAGCCCAGCGAGATCGTCGGCGGGGCCGCTGCCGAGGTGGCCGCCAAGCTGCTCAAGGGCGAGAAGCCCGACACTTCCGATGAGCTGTTCGGGTCACCGTCGAAGCTCTACAACCCGACGCTCGTGACCTCGGAGAACCTCAAGGCGGAGATCATCGAGAAGAAGATCAACACCGCCTCGGACCTGTGCACCTCGGAGTACGCCCAGGCCTGCACGAAGCTCGGAATCTCCTGACCGGCCGGGTTCCGCCAGGACGGACGGTCCTGGCGGAACCCGTTCAGGAAGCCAACGATGGAGGACAGATGACCAGTGCACCCGCAGCAACCCGAACCGCGCTGCTGAGCCTGCGCGGCGTGAACAAGAGCTTCGGTGCCGTGAACGCGCTCACCGACATCCAACTCGACGTCGCGGCCGGTGAGGTCGTCGCCATCGTGGGGGACAACGGCGCCGGCAAGTCGACACTGGTCAAGGTCCTGGCCGGCGTCCACCAGGCCGACTCGGGCACGATCGCTTTCGACGGCTCCGAGGTGCAGATCGGTGACCCCAGTGCCGCGATCAGCCTGGGCATAGCGACGGTGTTCCAGGACCTCGCCCTGTGCGAGAACCTCAACGTGGTCGAGAACCTGTTCCTCGGTCAGGAGCTCGCTCCACTGCGGCTCGACGAGGTCGCCATGGAGGTCAAGTCCTGGGAGCTTCTCCGGCAGCTTTCGGCGAGGATTCCCACCGTCCGGATACCGATCGCCTCGCTGTCCGGTGGACAGAGACAGACCGTCGCCATCGCCCGGTCGTTGCTCGGTGATCCACGGGTGATCATCCTGGACGAGCCCACCGCCGCCCTCGGTGTCGCCCAGACCGCCGAGGTTCTCGACCTGATCGAGCGGCTGCGTGAGCGCGGACTCGGCGTCATCATGATCAGCCACAACATGGAGGACGTCCGCGCCGTCGCCGACCGAGTCGTCGTACTCCGGCTGGGACGCAACAACGGCGAGTTCGACGCGCACACCGTCACCTCCGAGGAGGTGGTCGCGGCCATCACCGGCGCCTCCGACAATGTCGTCACCCGTCGCCGGGACCGGCTCCACGACCAGCAGCACGGGCATGACGCCCCCACCGAGGAGGAGACGCGATGAGCACCCCGACCACGGCCGCCCTCGACCAGAGCGACGAGCGGCTGCAGCAGAGCGAAGGGCTCGCCGGAACGCTCAGGTCATTCCTGCGCAGCGTTCGGGCCGGCGACGTCGGCGCCCTCCCGGTGGTGGTCGGGCTGCTGCTGATCGGGACGATCTTCGAGATCCTGAACCCGGTCTTCCTCTCCAGCGGCAACCTCGTCAACCTCATCCTCGACTCCTGCGCCGTGGGAGTGATCTCCCTGGGCATCGTGTGCGTGCTCCTCGTCGGCGAGATCGACCTCTCGGTGGGGTCGGTCAGCGGCTTCACCGGTGCCATCGTGGCCGTGCTGTTCATCAGGCACGACTGGAACTGGGTGCTGGCCGTGCTGGTCGCGTGCCTCGTGGCGTGCGCCATCGGCCTGCTCTACGGCGTCCTGCTCACCCAGTTCGGGATGCCCAGCTTCGTCTCCTCGCTCTCCGGCCTGCTGGCGTTCCTCGGGCTGCAGCTGGCCATCCTGGGTGACCGGGGATCGGTCAACCTGCCCTTCGACTCGACGCTGGTCGGGTTCGCCCAGCTGGACTTCGTGCCGCCGTGGCTCTCCTACATCCTGGCGGCGGTCGTCCCACTGGGGCTGTTCGCCACCGGCTACGAGACGATGGTGCGCAGGCGCCGGGCCAACCTCTCAGCACGATCGCTGAACCTGCTCGTCATCCGCTCGGTCGTCCTCCTGATCGCCCTCGAGCTGCTCTTCTGGTATCTCAACCAGGATCGCGGCCTGGGCTGGATGGTGGTCTTCTTCGTGAGTCTCGTGCTGGCCCTGAACTACGCGATCACCCGGACGAGGTGGGGCCGCTCGCTGCTAGCAGTGGGTGGCAACGCCGAGGCGGCCCGTCGCTCGGGTATTCACGTGCGCAACGTCTACTGGAGCGCCTTCGTGCTCTGCTCGCTGCTGGCCAGCGTGGGAGGCATCCTCGCAGCCGGACGACTGGCCTCGGCCAACCTCAGCAGCGGTACGGGAGACGTGAACCTCAACGCCATCGCTGCCGCGGTGATCGGCGGCACCAGCCTCTTCGGTGGCCGGGGAAGTGCCTTCTCGGCCCTGCTCGGCACGTTGGTGATCGCCTCCATCGCGAGCGGTCTGACGCTGCTCAACCTGGACTCGTCGTACCGCTTCGTCATCACCGGGCTCGTGCTGGCGGTCGCCGTGGCGATCGACTCCCTGGCGCGCAAGTCCCGCGCTTCGCACGGCCGAGCCTGAGCGGCCCCGCCACTACGCAAGGAGAGGAAACACCATGAGCAACCGCGCTGCGGTCATGACCGAGCTGGAGAACATCGTCATCGAGGAGCGTCCGGACCCCGATCCGGGGCCGCAGCAGGCCGTGGTGCGGATCGAGGCGGTCGGTGTCTGCGGCTCCGACACCGCCTACTACAAGGTCGGGCGGATCGGTGACTACATCGTCGACGGACCGATCATCCTGGGTCACGAGGTCTCGGGCCAGGTCGTCGCGGTGGGGGGCGAGGTCACCAACGTCGAGGTGGGGGACCGGGTGGCGATCGAGCCCGGCACTCCGTGCCGGAACTGCCGGGAGTGCATGGCCGGTCGCTACCACCTGTGCCCCGACCTCGTGTTCCTGGCCACGCCGCCGTACGACGGAGCGCTGATCGAGCGGATGACGATCGACGCTCGCAACCTCTACCCGATGCCGGACGAGATGACCTACGAGGAGGGGGCGCTGCTCGAGCCCCTTTCGGTCGGCCTGTGGGGCTGCCAGCGTGCCGGGCTCCAGGCCGGTGACGACGTCCTGGTCACGGGCGCCGGTCCGGTGGGGCTCCTGGCCGCGGCGTCGGCACGGGCCCTGGGGGCGGGCAGCGTGACGGTCACGGACCTGTCCGACTTCCGGCTCGACCTGGCCCGCGGCATGGGCTTCGAGGCCGAGCGCAGTGACGCCCAGGGGGACGCGCGTTTCGACGTGCTGCTCGAGTGCTCCGGCGCCCCCGGTGTGCTCGGCGAGGCGATGGCTCGTCTGCGGCCCGCGGGCCGTGCGGCGATGATCGGGATGTCGAAGGAGACGGCCATTGCACTGCCCTTGTCGCAGCTGAACGTGAACGAGCTGACGCTGAGTCTGGTGAACCGCTACAACCACACCTGGCCGTTGGCCATCGAGCTGGTGGCATCGGGCCGGATCGACGTGGCGCCGCTGGTCACCCACCACTTCCCGCTGGCTGAGGCCGCAGACGCGCTCACCCTGGGCAGCCGGGTCAGTGATTCCGTCAAGGCCGTCATCCACCCACAGCTCTGAGCCGAGGGCCCGGTCAGCCGACCGGGCCGTAGGTGGTGGTGCGCTGTACGACCGGTCGCCCGATCCCAGCGCCGACCTCGACCAGCTCGGCCGCGGTCTTGGCCGACCCGTGTTCGGAGCCGGCCATCCGAGAGATCGTCTCCTCCATCAGGGTGCCGCCGAGGTCGTTGGCACCGGCGCGCAGCATCGCGCGGGTGCCCTCGACACCGAGCTTGACCCAGCTGGTCTGGATGTTGTCGATCCGCCCGTGCAGCATGATCCGGGCCATCGCATGCACGGCCAGGTTGTCGCGCCGCGTCGGGCCCGGACGCGCCACCCCGGCCAGGTAGATCGGCGAGGAGGTGTGCACGAAGGGGAGCGGCACGAACTCGGTGAACCCCCCGGTCTCGTCCTGGATCCCACTGAGCACCCTGAGGTGCTGCACCCAGTGGCGCGGGTTGTCGACGTGGCCGTACATCATCGTCGAGCTCGAGCGCAGCCCCACGCGGTGAGCGGTGGTGACGACGTCGATCCACGTGCTGGTGGGGAGCTTGCCCTTGGTCAGCACCCACCGCACCTCGTCGTCCAGGATCTCCGCCGCGGTTCCGGGGATCGTGTCGAGGCCGGACTCGCGTGCCTTGATCAGGAAGTCCTCGAAGGAAAGCCCGGTGCGGCTGGACCCGTTCACGATCTCCATCGGGCTGAAGGCGTGCACGTGCATCTGCGGCACCCGCTTCTTCACGGCGCCGGCCAGGTCGAAGTAGGCGGTCCCGGGCAGCTCGGGATCGATCCCGCCCTGCATGCAGACCTCGGTCGCCCCCAGTCCCCAGGCCTCCTCGGCCCGGTCGGCGACCTGGTCGAGTGAGAGGGAGTAGGCGTCGGCGTCGGTGCGGCGCTGGGCGAAGGCGCAGAACCGGCACCCGACGTAGCAGACGTTGGTGAAGTTGATGTTGCGGTTGACCACGTAGGTCACGCTGTCGCCGACGACGTCACGGCGCAGGTCGTCGGCCAGCCGGCAGACCTGCTCCAGCAGCGCGCCCTCCGCGGTCATCAGGGTCAGCGCATGCTCGTCGGAGAGGTTGCCGGGATCCGCCTCGGCGGCTCGGAGGGCCGCGCCGCCCGCCAGGGAGCGGATGGTCTCGGGACGGGCTCGCTCCACCGACCCCGCGACCACCTCACGCAGGGAGTCCCAGTCGCCGTAGACCTCGTCGAAGTCGCTGCGGCGGTCCGCCGTACGCCCCTCGGTGTCGACCGACTCATGGAGGTCCGTGCGCCCTCGGCCGGCCCCGGCGACGGCGAAGCCGCCGTCCGGCTCCTGCCACGGCAGGCCGGTGGGGCGTACGCCGGGACGCACCAGCCCGTCGTCGTCGGAGAGGGCCGCGAGGTGAGCCGAGACGCGCGGGTCGATCCACGGTTCGCCCGCCAGAACGTACTCGGGATGGGCGGTGAGCCGGGCGCGGAGGTCGAAACCGGCCGCGGCGGTCACCGAGCGCAACCGTTCCAGGGAGGGCCACGGGCGCTCGGGGTTGACATGGTCGGGGGTCAGCGGCGAGACACCGCCCCAGTCGTCGACCCCGGCGCCGAGCAGCGACCGGCACTCCTCGAGGTCGACGAGGTTGGGCGGCGCCTGGAGACGCACCTTGGGTCCGAGCACCACCCGCGAGACGGCCAGTGCCGCGAGGTACTCCGCCAGCCCGAGGTCGTCGATGTGCCGCATGGGGGTGTCGGGCTTGGCGCGGAAGTTCTGGATGATGACTTCCTGGACGTGGCCGTACTGACGAGCGATCCGGCGCAGCTCGAAGATCGACTCGGCCCGCTCGGTGAGGTTCTCCCCGATGCCGATCAGCAGCCCGGTCGTGAACGGGATCGAGAGCCGGCCGGCGTCCTCGAGCACGCGCACGCGCACCGCCGGGTCCTTGTCGGGCGAGCCGTGATGAGCCTGCCCCTTCTCCGCGAAGAGCCGTTGCGAGGTGGTCTCGAGCATCATCCCCATCGACGGGCAGACGGCCTTGAGGCGGTTCATCTCCTCCCAGGACATCACCCCCGGGTTGAGGTGGGGCAGCAGTCCGGTCTCCTCCAGGACCCTCACGGCCATGGCGCGCACGTAGGCCAGCGTCGAGTCGTAGCCCTCGGCGTCCAGCCAGTCGCGCGCCTCCGCCCAGCGGTCCTCCGGGCGGTCGCCGAGGGTGAACAGGGCCTCGGTGCAGCCGAGCTCGGCACCCTGGCGAGCCAGGTCGAGGATCTCGTCGGGGGAGAGGTACGGCGCCGCACCGGCGCGGTCGAGATGGCCGGGGGTGGTGACGAACGTGCAGTAGTGGCAGCGGTCGCGACACAGCCGGGTCACCGGGATGAACACCTTGGGCGAGTAGGTGACCACACCCGGGCGGCCGGCAGCGAGCAGCCCGGCGTCGCGGACCCGGGAGGCCACGCTGCACAGCCGGTCGAGGTCCTCGCCCCGAGCGCTCAGCAGCACCGTCGCCTCGGTGAGGTCCAGGGCCGCGCCCCGTTCGGCGCGCGCCAGGGCACGGCGAAGCTGTTGCGGGGTCACGGTGACGGTCATCGCGCTCAGGCTATCCAGCCCGCCGCGCTCAGCTCACCCACTCCTTGAGCTGGCGCACCAGCCCGGCGGGGTCGTCACTGGCCGGGGCGACCTGCAGGTTGGTCACGCCCGACTCGCGGAACGCGGCGATCCGCTCCTTGACGTACCCCTCGGGGCCGACGAGGTTCGCGCGCTCCAGCAGCTCGAGGGGTACGGCGGCCTCGGCTTCCTTCTTCTTGCCGTCGAGGTAGAGGTCCTGGATCTCCTTGGCCTCCTTCTCGTAGCCGTACTGGCAGGCCAGGTCGTTGTAGAAGTTCTTGCCGCGCGCACCCATGCCGCCGATGTAGAGCGCCGCCATCGGGCGGGCGAAGTCGAGGAAGCCCTTGACGTCCTCGCCGACGGCGACCAACCCCCCGGCGGAGATCTCCAGCGGTCCGAGCTCGGCACTTCGCTTCGCCCTGCCGGCTGCGAGCGCGTCGCCCCAGACCCGCGACGCGCCCTCGGGGCTGTAGAGGAACGGCAGCCAACCGTCGGCGTACTCCGCGGTGCCCTCGACGGACTTGACCCCGAGCGCGGCGATGTAGATCGGGATGCTGCTGCGCTCGGGCCTGGTCAGCATCTTCAGCGGCTTGCCCAGGCCGGTGCCCTCGCCCTGGGGGAGCGGCAGCTGGAAGCTCGTGCCGTCGTACTCCACGACCTCGCGGCGTACGGCGGCCCGGATGATCTCGATCGCCTCGCGGGTGCGGCCCAGCGGCTTGCTGTAGGGCATCCCGTGCCAGCCCTCGATCACCTGCGGGCCGGACGCACCGAGCCCGAGGACGGCGCGGCCGCCGGAGACGTTGTCCAGTCCCGCAGCCGTCTGGGCCAGCAGGGTCGGCGTGCGCGAGAAGACGTTCAGGATCGCGGCGCCGATCTCCACCCTGTCGGTGACGGCAGCGAGGTAGCCCATCAGCGTCGGTGAGTCGAAGCCGTAGGCCTCGGCCACCCAGACGGTGTCCAGCCCTGCCTTCTCCAGCTCGACGATCTGGTCGGCGGCCGAGCGGGGGTTGCCGTCGTACATCAACATCGTGGAGAGCTTCATGACCGTGACAGTATTACTGTCACGGTCATTGCGCCACCGAGTCGGCTTGTGACCTAGGAGACACGCTCCGGTGTCGGGAGCGCGGGCTCCACCAGTGCGGCACCGCGCGGCCCGGAGTCGAGCTTGCTCGGCCACCAGATCGCCCTGCCGAGGTCGAGGTTGATCGCGGTGACCAGCACCGACCGCACGATCATGGTGTCCAGGATGACCCCGACCGCGACCGTGAAGCCGAGCTCGACCAGGAACACCAGCGGCAGCGTCGCGAGCACGGTGAACGTCGCCGCGAGCACCAGGCCCGCCGAGGTGATCACGCCACCGGTGGCCGCCAGTGCGACCAGGGAGCCCTGGCGAGTGCCCCGTTCCCGCGTCTCCTCGCGCACCCGGGTCATCAAGAAGATGTTGTAGTCGATCCCCAGGGCGACCAGGAACACGAACACGAACATCGGGAAGCTCGCATCGGCGCCTGCGAAGTGGAAGACGTGCTCGAAGACGAGCGTCCCGATGCCCAGGGCGGCGCCGAAGGACAGGATCACCGTGCCGACCAGGATCAGGGGCGCGGTGAGCGAGCGCAGCAGCAGCATCAGGATCAGCAGCACCACGACCAGGATCACCGGGATGATCACCCGGTTGTCACGCGCCGAGGCCACCTGCATGTCGTCGAAGATGGCCGAGGTGCCGCTCACCAGCGCACCGGCGCCCGGCACGGCATGCACCTTCGCGCGCACGGCGTCCACGGTGGTGAACGCGGCCTGGGTGGTGGCGTCGACGGTGAGGTTGGCGGTGATGAAGGCGACGCCGTCCTTGGCGATCGGCTGGCTGGGCGGCTCGGTGTTGGGCACCGTGCGGATGGCGGCGGCCACCGCGTCCGCCTGGTCGGCGTTGGCCACGACCAGCAGCGGCGCCGAGCTGTCGGCGAGCCCGTGCTCGGTCAGCACCTTCTGGCCGGTCACCGAGGGGAACTCCTTGGTGTAGGAGTCCGCCGTGGACAGCCCGTTGGCCTCGAGCTGGAGCACGCCCAGCGACGCGACGCCGAGGAGCAGTGCGGTGACCACCCAGACCTTGCGCGGCCGCGGCGCGATCAGCTGGCCGACCCGGGCCCACAGCCCGCGAGTGGTCGGCTCGTCGGACCCGAAGTGGGGGCGCTTGGGCCAGAACACCCAGCGGCCGCTGATCACGAGCAGAGCCGGCAGCAGGGTGGTCATCGCCAGCAGGCCGACGCCGATCCCGATCGCGCACACCGGGCCGAGCCCGGCGGTGGAGTTCATCTCGGCCAGCACCAGGCAGAGCATGCCGACGATGACGGTGCCGGCGCTGGCGATGATCGCCGGGGCTGCCCGGTGCAGGGCGAAGGCCATCGCCTCGTGCCGGTCCTCGTGCCGCCGCAGCTCCTCGCGGTAGCGCGCGATCAGCAGGAGTGCGTAGTCGGTGCCCGCCCCCAGCACGAGGATCGTCACGATCGCCTGGCTCTGGCCGTTGACGGTGAGTCCGGCATCGCGGGCGAGGAAGTAGATCAGCCCCAGCGAGACCGCGAGCGCGAACACCGCGGAGATGATCGGGAGCAGCCAGAGCACCGGGCTGCGGTAGGTGAACAGCAGCAGCAGGATCACCACGCTGAGCGTCCAGATCAACAGGCTGCCGTCGAGCCCCGCGAACGCCTCCGCGGAGTCGGCAGCCTGGCCGCCGGCGCCGGCGACGTAGACCGAGGCGCCCTCGACGGTGGCGATCGAGGCGATGTCCTTGGCGATGCCGGGCATCTTGGCCCACCCGTCCGCGCCCAGGTCGTAGGTGACCGTGGTCTGCACGACCTGGCCGTCGGTCGAGGGGATCGGCCCGATCACCTTGCCCTCGACATCGGGCATCGCCTGGAGCTCGTCCGCCTGGGACTGCATCGTGACGAGATCGGCGGCCGAGAAGCCGGCCTTCTTCTCATAGACCACGGTCGTGGGGATGGCGTTCGGGTCCTGGAACGGCGCCATCCTCTCCAGGGCCCGCGTCGACTCCGCGTTGCCCGGCAGCCACGAGGCGGCTTCGTTGTTCTGCACCTCGGTGAGCTTCCCGGCGAAACTGCCGAGGACGACCAGGGCGACGACCCAGAAGGCGAGCACGACCCACTTGGTGACACGACCGGTGAGCTTGCCGGCGATTTGACGATGCATGGGTTCACTCCATCAGGCGGGCACCCGGTGGCGCCATCGGGTTGTGCCTGAGGTAGACCCCGGTCTGGACCAGAACTCATCGCTGGGCGCGTCGGTTGGCGCCTCGGACTCACCGGGCGAGGTCGGTGATCACCTCGGCGCCGGGGAGCCGCCCCAGGAGCCGGCCCGGAAGGAACAGCTTGGAGCCGCGCACGCCGCTGCCGATGATGGCGGTCTCGACGCCCAGGACCGCCTCGTCCACGAGCAGCCTCCAGTCGGCCGGGAGCCCGATCGGGGTGATGCCGCCGTACTCCATCGAGGTCTCGTCCACCGCCCGCTCGTGGGCCAGGAAGGAGGCCTTGCGCACGTCGAGGATGCGCTTCACCACGTTGTTCACGTCCGCCCGGGTGTCCGCGCGTACGACGCACCCCGCGATGCGCTCGGCCCCATCGCGCCTGCCCATCACGACCACGCAGTTGGCGCTTGCCTCGAGCGGGACCCCGTAGGCCGCGCTCATCGCGGCGGTGTCCGCGAAGTCGGGGTCGATGCCGGCGACCCCGACCTCGCCGGCGTGCTCCCAGGCGGTCAGCGCAGCGCGGACCGGGTCGCCGATCAGGTCAGGGTGCTCCAGGGCGGGCTCGATGGTCAGGGTGCCGAAGGTGCGCATCGGCCCACCGTAGGTCCTGTGCTCGTGGCTCGGTGCCCCTCTAGCCCGACTCGGGCAGGTCGCCCACCTGGCTGCGCAACTGCTCCAGGATCCTGCTGAGCAACCGAGACACCTGCATCTGCGTGACGCCGATCCGGTCCGCGATCTCGCGCTGGGTCAGGCCCTCGTAGAAGCGCATCGCCAGGATCTGACGATCTCGCTGGCCGAGCTGCCGGAGCACCGGAGCGAGCACCATCCGGGCCTCACAGGCACGGTGCTCGGCCGGGTCGACGGAGAGCAGGTCGCCGAGCGACGAGACGCCGTCACTGCCGGCGGGGTGGTCGAGTGAGGCGGGGACGAAGCAGCCGTCGCTGGCCAGCGCCTCGATCACCGAGCTGACCGGTTCATCGAGGTGGGCGGCCACCTCGGTGGGAACCGGAGACCGACCGAGGTCGTTGGCGAGCTCACCCTGCGCGGCGTTGATGCGGGCCTGGAGCTCCTGGATCCGCCGTGGCGGGCGGATCATCCAGCCGCGGTCGCGGAAGTGTTTGCGTAGCTCGCCGCGAATCGTGGGCACGGCGTAGGAGAGGAACTCGTGCCCTGCGCTCACGTCGAACCCATGGGCGGCCTTGGTCAGAGCCAGCGCTGCCACCTGGCGAAGGTCGTCGAGTGGAATCCCCCGCGACCGGTATCTCGCGGCCTCGGCATGAGCGAGGTCGAGATGGAGGACGATGACGGCATCGAGGAGCCGTCGTCGCTCAGGTTCTGAGGAACTCGCGGCTGCGAGTAGGAAGAGCTCGTGGGTGCGGGTCGCACGATAACGAGGAGCGCTTCCACGTCCTGTCCGTCCGTACTGCGCCACTTCAGTCACCACTCACCGACCTGACTGTCTCCAGAGACCAGGGAGACGCTCGCGATCCAGTGCCGTAGCCCCCCACGGCAACCTGTCATCGAACCTGTGGCTTCAGCCCGACGCTTTGTCGTCCGCGGACGACGGGTGTGCGGGGAACACGATACCCAGCAAGTCCGCCCGGGAAACACCCCAGACTGCGACTTTTTTCGACCGGCTAACTGCTCTCGTAGAGCCCCTCGAGCGCGGCGGAATAGTTCGCGTGCACGACTCGGCGCTTGAGCTTCAGCGTGGGGGTCAGCTCGGCGGACTCCGCGGTCCACTCGACCGGCAGCAGCCGCCAGTTCTTGACCTGCTCGGGTCGGGAGAGGCGCTCGTTGGCGCGCTCCACCGCGGCCGTGACCATGGCCAGGATCTCCGGCCGCTCGGCCAGTTCGGCGAGGTCGGCGTACTCCACACCGAGCTTGGCGGCGACCACGGGAGCCACGTCGGGATCGAGGGTGAGGATCGCGACCACGTAGGGCCTGCCGTCGCCGTAGGCCAATGCGTGGCCCACGAGCGGGCTCTCCTTGAGCAGGTTCTCGATGTTGGACGGTGCGATGTTCTTGCCGGCGGAGGTGATGATCATCTCCTTCTTGCGGTCGACCACCCGCAGGAAGCCGTCGTCGTCGAGTGCTCCGATGTCGCCGGTGTGGATCCAGCCGTCCTGGTCGATCAGCTCGCTCGAGGCCTCGGGGTTCTGGTGGTAGCCGCAGGTGTTCACCGGACCTCGGGTGAGGATCTCGTCGTCCTCCCCGAGCGTCACCTCGATCCCTGGCTGTGCTCGCCCGACGGTGCCCATCTTGAAGCTGCCGGGCCCGCAGGCGGTCACCGATCCCGAGGTCTCGGTCATGCCGTAGATGTCGAAGATCGAGAAGCCGAGGCCGGCGAAGAACCGGGCCGTCTCCAGCGGCATCGGCGCCGAGGCGCTGCCGGCCCAGGTGACGCGGTCCAGTCCCAGCATCGCCTTCATCGGGGTGAGCACGGCGCTGTCGACCGCGTCGAAGCGGGCCCGCAGTTCGGGCGTGGTCGAGCGGCCGACCTGCAGCGACTCGACGTACTCGAGTCCCACGGCCATCGCCGCAGCCACGCCCTGTCGCTTGGCCTCGTCGGTCTCCATGGCGAGCAGGCCGCCGATGCCGGTCTGGATCTTCTCCCAGACCCGGGGTACGCCGAAGAAGCGAGTCGGCCGGACCTCGGCGAGGGAGCCGACGAGCTGCGCGGGATCACCGACGAGGTGGAGGTGCGCGCCCTGGACCTGGGGCAGGTAGATGCCGAGGACCCGTTCGGCGATGTGGGCGTAGGGGAGGTAGGAGACACCGATGTTCTCCTCGCCGTCCAGCCCGGCAGTGCGGGTGCTGCTGTCGACCTCGAAGAGCACGTTGCCGTGGGAGATCACCACACCCTTGGGGTTCCCGGTGGTGCCCGATGTGTAGAGGATCGTGGCTGCGGTCTCGGGGCCGATCGCCCGCCAGCGCCGGTCCACCTCGGCGGCATGCTGCTCGCGGGTGGCGCGACCCCGTTCGAGGAGCTGCTCCCACGTCATCGCACCCTCGGGCGCGGCCCCGGCTTCGATGACGACCAGCTGGCGGACGCGGCCGGTTGCCAGCGCGTCGGACCACCTGGCCACGTGGTCGGCGCTCTCGAGCACGACGACCACCGGCTCGGAGTGCTCGGCGACGAAGGCAACCTGGGTGGGCGACAGGGTGTTGTAGATCGACATCGCGGTGGTGCCCGCGTGCATCGCGGCGATGTCGGCGAGCACGTGCTCGATCCGGTTCGTCGACATGATGGCCACCCGGTCGCCCGGGAGGACACCGAGGTCGACGAGCGCGCACGCGAGGTCGAGTCCGGTCTCCCGCAGCTCACGCCAGGACAGGGTTCGCCAGCCGGCTCCGTCCACGCCGACCTTGTCGGAGTACGCCGGGCGGTCGCCCTTCTCGAGCACGGTGTCGGCGAAGGCGTCGGCGATGCTGCGGCCCGCGATCCGATCCTCGATCTGCTGGCGTTCGGTGAGGACGTCGGTCATGTCAGCTCCTGGTTCACAGTCCGAGGGAGCGGCCGATGATCTCTTTCTGGATCTCGGTCGTCCCTCCGTAGATGGTCGAGATCCGGCTGTCGAGGTAAGCCTTGGCGATGGGGAACTCCATCATGTAGCCGTAGCCACCGTGGAGCTGGACGCCCTGGTTGACCAGCTTGTTCTGCAGCTCCGTGGTCCACCACTTCGCCATCGCGGCGTCGACGGCCGTCAGCTTCCCCTCGAGGTGCTTGCGCAGGCAGCTGTCCAGGAACGCCCTGGCGATGGTGGTCTCGGTGGCCATCTCGGCGACGAGGAAGCGGTTGTGCTGGAACTTCCCGATGGGCTTGCCGAAGGCCTCTCGGGTCTTGGCATAGTCCAGGCACATCTCGAGCACCGCCTCGCAGGCGGCGACAGCCTGGGCGGCGATGATCAACCGCTCCTGCGGGAGGTTGGTCATCAGGTAGATGAAGCCCTGGCCCTCCTCTCCGAGCAGGTTCTCCTTGGGCACGACCACATCGGTGAAGGAGAGCTCCGCGGTGTCCTGGGCGTGCAGCCCGATCTTGTCCAGGTTGCGGCCGCGGTCGAACCCGTCCATCCCGCGCTCGACGACCAGCAGACTGATCCCCTGGTGGCCGGCCTCGTTGCCGGTGCGCGCGACGACGATCACGAGGTCGGCGTTGATGCCGTTGCTGATGAAGGTCTTGGAGCCGTTGAGCAGGTAGTGGTCACCCTTGTCGACCGCCGTGGTCCGGACGCCCTGGAGATCACTGCCCGCCCCGGGCTCGGTCATCGCGATGGCCGTGATGATCTCGCCGGACACGCAACCGGGGAGCCAGCGCCGCTTCTGCTCGTCAGTCGCGAGGCTGCTCAGGTAGGGGACGATGATGTCGGTGTGCACCGAGAAGCCGGGCCCGCTGGCCCCGGCCCGGGTCTGCTCCTCGGAGAGGATCACGTTGTAGCGGAAGTCCGCGACCCCCGGCCCGCCGTACTCCTCGGAGACGTCGAAGCAGAGCAGCCCGGCCTCGCCGGCCTTGAGCCAGAGGTCGCGGGGGACGATGCCGTCGCGGTCCCACTGGTCGTGGAACGGGATGACCTCGCGCTCGTAGAACGTTCGTGCCGTCTTGCGGAAGTCCTCGTGCTCGGAGGTGTAGACGTCGCTCATCGAGATCCCTTCGGCCGACGCGAACTCATGGTGACAAACTAACTGTTACAGCAACACTGTCACGATCCTGACAAGCTTGGCAACGCCTGGCCCTCAGGGCTTCGGCACGTACTGTGCGCCCCGCTGCTGCACGAGCGGCTCCACCTTGGTGCAGCGCCCGGAACGGAATGGCGGGCGGCTCGAGGTGTCCTCGGGCAGTCGCTGGCGCGTGGAGTACTTGCACAGCTTCGAGGGGTTCGGGATCAGCACCACCCGGCCCGAGCCGCCGCGCGTTCCCGCGATCATCGACCGCGCCTGGAGGGGGACGTAGTCGAGCCAGGTCATCAGCGCCGGCTGCCGCTCCGCGGCGATCTCGCCGACGGTCCGGCCGTGGCCCAGCAGGGCAGCCAGGGTCACCCGGTTCTCGGCCAGGGCCCCGCGCAGCTCCGGCACCATCTCCGAGGCGCCGATCAGCAGTCGGCGCGCGTCCGGCTCGGCGCGGCCGAGGGCCGCAGTGAGCTGCTCGAGGTCTCGGCTGAACTCCACCAGCTGGTCGCCGTTGTCCGACATCGCCTGCAGCGCGACCCGGCCGCGCTGGAAGAGCTCCAGGGTCGCCGGCTGCAGACGTTCGAGCGTCCCCAGCGTGCGGTCCGACTGGTCGTAGAGCCGTCGAAGATCGAGGTCCGGGTCGGCGAAGGCCAGCCCGAGTTCACGCGTGATCGTCTGCACGTCTCGTACGTCGATCTGGTCGGTCAGGATCGCGGCGTGCCTGAAGAAGGTGCTCGTCGGGAGCGGCAGACCGGTGTCCTTCGGCTGCACGACCGAGCCCTGTCGCAGCCAGGGGCCGTGGTTCACCCGCGGTCGGAAGTCCAGCCGCTGCTCGCCGACGGCCGAGAGGTTCGAGACGACGGCCAGTGAGTCCTTCGGGATGCGGGTGCCCTTCTCGATCGAGGCGACAGCGCGGACGCCGCCGCGGGTCACGTCGAGGTCGGTGATCTTCCCGATCCGGTTGCCCCGATAGCTGACCACCGAGCCGGGATAGAGACCACCGCTGGCCTCGAGCTGGATCGTGACCTGGAACGGTCGCTTGACCAGACCCGAGCCCACGACCGCGTCCATGACGTACAACGCGCCGAGGATGACGACGAGCAGGAGGACCACCTGTGCGGTGCGGACCCGGTTGGTGAACATCAGCGACCACCTCCGAGCAGGCCGCTGAGGCCTCCGAGCAGGTCGGGACCCGGGATGCCGGGGACACCGGGGAGCTTCGGCACCGGACCGGCGCCCGGCGCCTGGCTGGAGCCGCCCGCCGCCGGTGACCCCGGAAGGTAGGAGGGGTCACCGGGGGCGAGCAGCGCGGTCAGCTCGAAGCGCGCGTAGTCACCGGGTGCTGCGCTGTCGAGAGCGGCGCCGAAGTCGAGGACGCCCTGCATCAGGGGCTTCATCCGGTCCATGTTGGCGATCAGGGTCGCCAGCACGGGGCCCACTTCCTCGAGCTGTTGGAGCACCGAGGCGCTCGTGGCGGTGATCACCCGCAGGCTGGCGCGGCTGAGCCGGCTCAGCCGACTCAGCAGCCGGACGAGGTCGGCTCGCTGCGTGCTGAGGGTCTGGACCGCAGGGGTGAGGTCGTCGAGCGCCCGTGCCAGTGTCGGGGCATCCCGGGCGAGGGACGCGCCGAGTCGGTCCATGCCGTCGAGCACGCGGTCGATGTCCTCGGTGTGTCGGTTGAGCCCGGTGACGAGGGTGTTGAGCCTGGACAGCAGGTCCTGCACGTCGCCCGTGCGACCCTCCAGGGCCACCTGGAGCTGCTGGACGATCGTGGAGATGTCGGCGAAGGGGCCACCGGTCACCGAGGCGGACAGTGCGACCAGCAGGTCGGTCACATCCGGAGCAGTGGTCGTGGCGGAGAGCGGCAACCGGTTTCCCTCGTGGAGCAGGACCGGGCTGGTCCCGGCGTTCGGCGGAGGTGTCAGCTCGACGTAGGCCTCCCCCATGGGGGCGGTGGTGCGGACCTCGGCCCGGGTGCCGAGGGGGACCGGTGTCCCGTCACGCAACCGCAGCGTCACGTGTGCGACGTAGTCGCGCGCCCGAATCCGCTCGACGGTGCCGACGATGTTGCCGTGCAGCTTGACCGGCGCTCCCTGCGGGAGGTTGAGCGCGTCGGAGAACTCGGCCCCCAGGCGGTAGCTCGGACCGCCCACCAGGGACGGCATCGGCACCGACTCCAGCGAGCAACCGCCGAGCACCACTCCGAGCACGAGGGCGGCCGCGGCCCACGCCGGCCCACGGTTCACTGGTCCACGGCTCATTGGGTCACCCCCGGTAGCCCGGAGGGGAAGTTGTCGGTGATCTGGTCGAACAGCGGGTCCAGCGCCCCGGTGCCGTCCGGGTTGGTGAGCTTCTCGCAGCCGGGCAGGCCGAAGGCCCGGCACACCTGGTAGCGGGCAGTCGCCGAAAAGGGTCCGGTGTTGCGCATGTCGATCCGGATGCGCACCCGGTCCGACACGGGGTCGTAGGACCGCCAGATGTTCTGGCCGACCAGCGGCAACAGGTCCAGCGTCTCCGACATGTCCTCCTGGCGTCGTACGAGAGTCCTGAGCACCTGGTCGCTGTTCTCGAGGGTGACCTTGAGGTCACCACGGTTCTCCCGCACGAACTCCGTGACGGTGGCGACCAGCCCGGCCAGTCCGGCGACCAGCTGGCGCAGGGTCGTCCGCTGGTCCGACAGCATCGAGGTCGAACGGGTGACGTTGGTGGACAACCTCCGGATCACGGTGTCCCGTTCGGCGAGGGCTCCCGCCAGGGAGTTCAGGTTGTCGGTGATGCGCTCGAGGTCGGGCTCGTTGCCGTTGACGGCATCCATCGCCCCCTGGGCGGCGAGGAGGGCGTCGTGGACGAACTGCCCCTGACCGTCGAGGTTCCTCGCCGTGACCGACAGCAGGTCTCCGATACTGCTCTTGCCCTTGGTGGGAGCGCCGAGCGCCACGATCAGCTCGTCGACGGCTCGCACCATCTCGTCGAGGTTTGCGGGGTTGCGGGTGCGCTCCAGCGGGAGCACTGTGCCGCTGGGCAGGAGCTTCCCACTGCGGTACGCCGGGGTGAGCTCGACGAACCGGTCGGTGACCAGCGAGGACTGCATGATCGCGGCGCCGGCGTTCACCGGGATCTCGGTGTCGTGCGGGAACTCCATGTCGACGCGGACCGCGGTCCCAGCGGGGCGCACCGCCGACACCTTTCCGACCCCGACGCCGAGCACCCGCACGTCGTTGCCGACGTAGAGGCCCGTGGTGTCGTTGAACATCGCGCTCACCCGCAGCGGCTCCTGGTGGAGGAGTCGGAACCCGACCGTGACCACCAGCCCGAGGCCGAGCAGAGCTGCCGCAATGCGGACGAGGAGGGGTCGGCTCACCGTGCTCACCTGCACTTCTGGGGAGAGGTGAGGGCACACACGATGTTGTCGGTGAGCAGGAAGTCCGGCGCATAGACCTCGACCCACGGCCCATTGCCGGTGGCGTTGGCGAAGTACCGGCTCTGCGCCGTGACCGCCTTGAGGGCTCCGTCGAGGTAGTCGCGGTTCTCCGCCAGCGTGCCCATCAAGGTCTTGAGCTCGAGCAGCGTCGGGCGCAGCTGTTCTTGGTTGGCCTCGATGAGCAGCGTCACCTCGCCGACCATCGACCGGGTGCTGCGCAGCAGCAGCTCGATGGTCTCCCTGCGCTGGTTGATCATGGCCGCGACCTTGTCGGAATCCTCGAGCAGCCGAACCAGGTTGTCCTGCTGGCCGTGGACGACGTCGGTGACGACCCGGGTCGAGCCGATCAACCGGCGAAGCTCGTCGTCGCGGCTGGCGATGGTCTGCGAGACCTGCGCGATGCCCTTGAGTGCCGCACGGTTCGCCGTCGGGTTGCCGTTGAGGTTGCGCGAGAGCGCGTTCACGGCGTCGGCCAGGGCGGTCTCGTCGAGTTCCTGGAGCGCGTCGTTCGCATCCACCTGGAACCGGTCGATCGTGTACGCCGACCGAGTGCGCGCGAGCGGGATCGTGCCTCCCGGCTTCAGGGAACCGCTGCGTCCCGGCACCAGGTCGAGGTAGTGCTGCCCCAGGATCGTGGCGAGCTTGACCTCGGCACGGGCCGTGCGCGTCACCCGGACGTCGTCCTCGGCCTCGAAGTCCACGTGCACCACGCCCCGATCGAGGTGGATCCCGGTGACCTTGCCGACCGCGATGCCGGCCACCCGGACCTCGTCCCCCTTCGTGATGCCGGAGGCGTTGGCGAAGTCCGCGGTGTAGGGGTGCGACCCGGACAGCAGCCTCGTCGCGGCCAGTGCGAGCACCACGACCAACGCCAGGTTGAGCCAACCCCGCCGTGTGCGTGGCACCCCGATCGCCCGGCTCACTGGCATGCCTTGGTGTTCCCACCGGCATGGGTGCCGTCGAGGGTGGTGCCGTTCGCCGTCCGGATGCTGAGCGAGCAGATGTAGGTGTTCAACCAGCTGCCGTAGCTCATCGTCCGCGCGTAGGCGTCGAGCAGCCGCGGCGTTCCCCGCAAGCCGCGGACGAGCAGGTCGGTCTGCTTGTTCACCAGTCCGGCGAGGGTGTTGATCTGTCCGATGTCGCTGGTCAGGGGCGTGCGCGCGCGGCGCGTGAGGTCGTCCATGGCGACGCTCAGCTCCGCCATGCTGCCCAGTGCCGTACCGATCTGCGCGCGGTCGTCTGCCAGGCCGCCGGTCAGGTCCGTGAGTCCCTCGATCAGCAGGGCGAGGTCCTCTCGGTGGGCGGCGGTCGTCTCCATCACCACGGACATGTTGGTGATCACCCGCCCGATCAGGGCGTCTCGTTGGGCCAGGTGCCCGGTCAGCTTCGCGGTCTGGGCCATCAGGTCGTTGATCGTCGGGCCCTGTCCCTGCAGCACTGCCGTGATCTGCGTGGCGAGCTTGTTCACGTCCGCGGGGCGGAGCAGGTCGAAGAGCGGCTTGAAGGCGTTGAACATCGCGGTCAGGTCCAGGCCGGGGCTGGTCCGGGACGCCGGGATCGTGGCACCGGGGCCGAGCCGCGGCGAGCCCTTGCCGGACCCGGGGGTGATGTCGAGGAACCGCTGCCCGATCAGGTTCAAGAAGTTGATCTCGGCGCGGCTGTCGGCACGGACGGTCTGGTCGCCGGCGACCGAGAACGTGACGTAGGCGAGGCCGTTCTCGAGCCGTCGGTCCTGCACTCGTCCGACTCGTACGCCGGCCATCCGGACGTCGTCACCGGCGCTGAGGCCGTTGGTGTCGCGGAAGATCGCGGTGTACTCCGACGGGTTCGAGCCGGAGCCCTTGATCAGGGTCCCGCCGACCAGGGCCGTCATCAGGAGTGCCATCACGGTGAACAGCGAGACCCCCGCTGCTGCGCCGGGGTTGCTGCGCACGATGTACGCCGGGCTCCTCATCGCGAACCGCCGTACGGGGAGTGGTAGCTGCCGCCCCCGGGGCAGTTGGGGGCTGTCGCGCCGACGTAGCGGATGCAGTCCTTGGTGCCGTAGGGCCGGCCGAAGTCGAAGGGGAACTGCATCAGCCCCTCCATCCGGATCTTGCCGTCGTGGATCCCGTTGGCGCCGTTGGACAGGACCTTGGGCACTGCCTGGAGGAGCTCGGCGAGGCGTCCGGTGCGCCCGCGGTAGATGTGCACGGTGGGCTCACCCGCGCGGATCGCCCCGATGAGGTCGTCGCCGCTGCCCTCGAGGAACGTGGTGGCCTCGGTGCTCAGGCCAGTGCTCCCCGAGATGAGGCTGTCGATCGCACGACGTTGGGTGACGACGAGGCGAAGCGTGCTGTGGGAGTTGCGGAGGGCGCCTGCGAGGTGGGGCTCGGCGTCGGCGCCGCTCTGCAGCACGTTCCCGAGCAGCCGGAGGTCCGCGTAGAAGGTCTCGCTGTGTTCGAGCATCGCGCCGAGGTAGGCGCTGGCGCGGCTGACGAAGCCGCCGATGTCGTCGCCGTTCCCGTCGAGCATCTCAGCGAGTGCCGACACGGTGGCGTCCAACTGACTGGGGTCGACGGCGCGCAGGATGCGTTCGCCGGCCGCGATCGCATCCATGATCCTCAGCGTCTCGTCGCTGCGGTCGGCCCGGACCGCCCGCACCTCGGGGAGCCGCTGGGCGGACGGGCGGGCCGGCTCGACGAGGTCGACGTACTCCGAGCCGAAGATGGTCGAGGGCAGCACCCGCGCCGTGACGTTGCTGGGGATCTGCGCCGCGTGCTCGGGCTTGACCACGACCTCCGCGCGGCTCTGTTCGGCGTCACCCTGGACCCTGATCACCCGCCCGACGACCAGGCCGTGGTACTTCACCGGGGACGCCGGACCGAGGGCGTCACCTGAGGTCGGCAGGTAGGCAGTGAGCCGGGCGCCGCCACCGACCATGCCGAGGTAGCTCATCGCCGTCCAGCCCGAGTACGCCGCGAACAGCGCGCCGACGACCCCCACGACCAGCAGCATCCGCACCCGGTGACCACGAGGGCCGACCCCGGGGAGCGATCCCGCCAGGAGCCGGCTCATCCCGAGATCACCGCCTGCTGGTCGACGCCCCACAGGGCCAGCGTCATCAAGATGTCCAGGATCGTGATCGCGATGATGCTGGTCCGGATGGCCCGCCCGGTCGCCCGGCCCACGCCCTCTGGCCCTCCGCTGGCCGTGAACCCGAAGTAGCAGTGGATCAGCGTGACCACAGTGGTCAGCACCACGACCTTGATCGCGGAGTACACCACGTCGATCGGGGAGACGAACGCCTGGAAGTAGTGCTGGTAGGTGCCGTGCGACTGGCCGAAGAACACCGTGACCATCGTGTCGGTGGCCAGGTAGGTGCCCACCAGCCCGATCAGGTACAGCGGGATGACCAGGGTCAGCCCGGCGAGAAGGCGGGTCGTCACCAGGTAGGGGATCGGGCGGATGGCCATCGACTCCAGGGCATCGATCTCCTCCGAGATCCGCATGGCTCCCAGGCGCGAGGTGAACCCGCAGCCGATGCGGGCCGCGAACCCGAGCGCGGCCACGATGGGGGCCATCTCCCGGGTGTTCAGGTAGGCGGAGATGAACCCGGTGAGCGGCGCCAGACCGATCACCGACAATCCGTTGTGTCCCTCGAAGCCGACCTCGCTCCCGGTGAGCGTCGACAGCAGCACGACCACCCCGACGACGCCGCCGCCCACGACGAAGACCCCGGTGCCCAGGCTCAGCTCGGCCAGGATGGTGCCGATCTGCTTGCTGTACTGCCGGACGGCCAGCGGGACGTTGCGGATCACCTCCCACCAGAACAGCAGCTGCTCGCCGGCCTGCTCGAGCGGAGCCAGGAGGTCGCGCCGACCCGTCGTCATGCTCACAGGGCGCCGCCGCTGACCGCGGTCATCACCTGGGAGATGGCGAAGTTGGCTGCGAAGAGGAGGACGAAGTTCATCACCACGGCGTCGGTCACGGCGTCGCCTACCCCGGCTGGCCCTCGGGTCACGTTCAGTCCCTTGTGTGCGGCCACGACGGTGCAGATGATCCCGAAGACCGCAGCCTTGACCAGGGACAGGGCGAGGTCGGAGGGCCGCGCCAGCGTGCCCACCGATGCGAGGTAGGAGCCGGGGGAGAGGTTCATGGCGACGAGGCTGATGAACAGCGTGGTCATGATCGTGAAGAACATGACCACCCCGTTGAGCAGGATCGCCACGATGACCGTCGCCAGGGCGCGGGGCATCACGAGGCGCTCGGTGACCGAGATGCCCATCACCTCTAGCGCGTCGAGCTCCTCGCGGATCTTGCGCGCCCCGATGTCGGAGCAGATCGCCGAGCCGGCGACGCCGGAGAGCATCAGCGCGGTGATGATCGGGGAGGCCTGGCGTACGACGGCCAGGGTGTTGCCGGCCCCGGTGAACGCCACCGCGCCGACCTGCTGGGCCAGCACGCCGACCTGGAGGGCCAGGATCACCCCGAACGGGATGGAGACCATCAGCGCCGGGAGCGTGCAGACGCGGATCGTGTACCAGGTCTGGAGCAGCAGCTCCTCGAACGGGAACCGCCGGCGGATGACGGAGTTGACCAGGTCCGAGCCCAGCCGGAGCAGCAGGCGCATCATCGCGACGCTCTCGCTCACGGGTCGAGCCGATCCGAGGACGCGACCGAGCCGGGCGGGCATCGTGGTGCTGATCACGACCTCCCAGATGTCACGTCGGACGCGGTCCTGCTCGGATCGGGGTGTGACGCCCGGCACAGGCAACGTGTCCCGGTCAACGCTGGAACGGGACCGGGGTTACGGCGATATCGGGAATGGTGTGCCAGTTCCACTGTCACGATGCTGGTCCCGTGCGCGGCCCGACCTGTCAGGACCATGCCTTGTCGATCACGGTGAGCACGTCGATCGTGCGTGCGGCGGTGATGTGCGGCTTGGTCACCTCGCGGGCGACGTACTTCGCCACGAACCGGCGCAGCTCGCCCTTGACGTCGGCTACCTGCTGGACCACGGTGGCGCGCAACCCCTCGGCGGTCATGCTGATCTCGATGTCCTGGGGCCGGGGTGGGGTCACCTCGATGCAGACGGTCAGCGGCTCGAGCGCCCTGGCGGTCAGGATCACGGGCACGTCGAGGCGAGCATGGAAGCGCTGGGTGTCGACCTGCAGGCTGAGCGTGAAGTCGACCTCCACCGGGAGCCTGACCCGGAACCGGACCGGGCAGTCGTCGAGGCGTTCGGCGGTGGGCTCGCCGATCCTCCCTGTGGCGCTGACCTTGGCCAGCCTGCCCGGGCCCACACCGATCGGACCGAAGTCGATGGGCTCGCCTGCCAGGCCGGACACGCCGGCGAGGATGCGGGACTCGCTGATGGCGTTCTGGAAGAAGGCGACGCCCCACGCCTGGTAGCTCGACTCGGCGAGATCGTGCTCCGGCCCGGGTTCGTACGGCTCCACTCGGCTCAACTCAGCGACCCGAGGACGGCCTCGGACTGGATCAGTCCGATGTCGCTGGGTGACTGACCTGCCAGGGCGCGCCGCTGCTGCTTGAGGCGCAGCTCCAGGTGTGCCTCGGACGGCTTGTCGTAGCCGTAGCGGCGCCGAGCCTCGGATGGTGTGAGCGTCTCGGGGCGAAACGGGAGCTCGCCCAGCAGGATCGGGCGCACCACGGGCACCGTGCCCGGCGAGATGAGCTGGAGGAGGACGAGCTTGAGGCGGACACTCCTCGCCACCAGCGCGAAGGTCACCCGCATCACCAGGGTGACGACCAGGTCGGTGGACCGGGACTGGCGCAACCCGGCCATCCGCCGCATCCAGCCGGGCAGGGTGGCGATCGTGGCCATCCGCAAGGTCTTGCCGACCACCCAGGCGCCCGGTTGCAGCACCCGTGGCACCGGCGGCAGCATCACCTGAGCGGTGAGCAGGTGGTCCATCATCGACTGCGCCGCCTCGCTGCCGGCGAGCCGCGGACGCATCGACTCGAAGTACTCGCGCACGCCGTCGCGGTCGCGCGGAACCTCGGCCGGATCGCAGGTCTGCAGCTCGGCGGCCACGGCGCACTCCGCCCAGTAGCGTGCCTCGTCGTCCGCCGAGAGCTTCCCCGGACCGAACACCTCGTAGGCGTAGAGAATGCTGTGCCAGGCGGTCAGGTGGATCCAGAGCTGCGACGCGGGGTCGTTGGCGTCGTACACCTTCCCGCTGAGCGGTTCGATCCCGACCGCCTTCGAGTGCACCCGGACCAGCACGTCGGCGGCCTGCGAGGTGGTGCGGGAGTCGCCGAACGCGACCATCGCGAAGTAGCGCAGGGTGCGGTCATAGCGACTTCGCGGTCGGTCCATGACCGCCTTGGTGTGGCTGACCGCCGCGATCAGGGCGGGGTCGAGCTCCTCGACGACGACAGCCCGTTGGAAGCCGACCGTCGCCGAGGTGGGGAACGACCAGACCCGCCAGGTCACCGAGTCGGGTCCGAAGAAGCCGTAGTCCTCGCGCGGCGCGACGGGGGCGGGCGTGCGACGGGGATCGGGGGCCATGGCGTCTCCTTCTCGGGTCTGGCGGAGACAGTAGGTGACTCCACGCGCAATTGCTACAGTGGTGTAGTAATAGTGAGACGAGGGGAGGGAGATCCCATGTCGCCCACGACGCGTGGGTCGCGCCGGCCCTATGCACGCCGCGTGCCCGAGGGGCAGCGCCGGGAGCAGCTCCTCGACGCGGCCCTCGAAGTGATCGTTCGCGATGGCTACGAGAGCGTCTCCATCGACGCGATCTCGCGCCAGGCCGGCGTGACCCGGCCCGTGGTGTACGGCGTGTTCCGTGGCCTGGGCGACCTGCTGACCACCTTGCTCGACCGCCAGCAGGCGCGGGCCGTGGCCCAGCTCTTCGACGTACTGGCCGCCGACCCGTCGGGGGCGGATCCGCAGCAGTTCGTCGGACACGTCGTCCGCGCGCTGATCGAGACGGTACGGGGAGACCCGCTCACCTGGCATCCGATCCTGCTGGCACCCCACGGAACGCCGCCGGAGGTCCGAGCGCGCATCGAGGTCGACCGCGAACGGGTCCGGCGGCAGTTCGTCCTCCTGGTCGAGGGGCACCTGGCAGCCCAGGGTGGGTCGGGCGCCGACGCCGAGCTGATCGGTCACCTGCTGCTGGCCACGGCCGAGTACTTCGGACGGCTGCTGCTGGAGCACCCCGAGCAGGTCGACGCCGAGGCGCTGGTCGCTCTCGTCGAGTCGATCGTCGGCGCCGCCGGGGCGGGTCGGCCGGCCTCGCCCGGCTGAACACTGGTCTCGGAGCCTGCGATCCCAGAAGCAATGTGCCAGTTGGACTGTTACAGTCCGGAATGTCACTCGGAAGGGATGGGGCGATGGGCGCGCAACGAGACACCGGTCCGGCCGAGGAGCTGTTCACCGTCGATGAGCTGGCCGCCGCGACGGGGATGACCGTGCGCACCACTCGCTACTACGCCGGCCTCGGCCTGCTGCCACCGCCGACGAGACGCGGCCGCATCGCCTACTACACCCAGGCGCACCGCGCCCGGCTGGACCTGATCCGCGCGCTCCAGGACCACGGGTTCACCCTGTCCGCCATCGAGCGGTACCTCGGCAGGGTCCCGCCCGACGCGTCCGTGGAGGACCTGGCGCTGCAACGGGCGATGCTGACCTCCTGGGGCGCCGGGAAGAGGGAGACCCTGACCCGCCGCCAGCTCGAGGACCGGGCCCATCGCCGGCTCAGCCCCGAACACATCGTGCACCTCGAGAAGGTCTATGCCATCCGGGCCGATGGTGATCGCTACGAGCTGCTGCCACCGTTCGAGGTCTCGATGCAGCTGATGGACCTCGACATCCCCGCCGACTCGATGGAGGCGGCGGCCGAGGCGATCACCCGCCACATGGACTCGCTCGCCGACGAGCTCACCGGCATCCTGCGCACCAGGGTGCTGGCGCCGTTCCGCGGGCAGGAGCACAGCGAGGCCGACAAGGCCCGCTTCGAGGTGACGATGTCCCGGTTGCGCCAGCTCACCCTCGAGGCGGTGGTGGCCGGGTTCCAGCGAGCCGCGAACCAGGTGATCACCCGGTCGCTGTCCGACTCCGGCCGGTAGTCCGGCTACTCCTTCGGCATCACGGCCCACATCACGAGGTACACGATGGGTCCCGCGGGGAAGGTCAGCAGCATCGCGATCGCCGCCAGAACGCGCACGAGGGTGGGATCGATGCCCAGGTACTTCGCCACCCCGCCGCAGACGCCGCTGATCGGGGCGTCCCAGCTGGTGCGGGTCAGGCGCTTCGGAGCCGGGACGGGCGGGGGAGGGGGCGGCGGCTGCTCGGTCATCGGATCTCCTCGATCGGGCCGGACGTGTCAGCTGAGTCTGACGTACGCCGGCGGTTGCGATTGCGGCTGTTGGCGAGTGAGGCGGCCAGACCGATCACGCCGGCACCGATGAGCACGGCCGGGCCGAGAACGCCCAGGCGGTCGGTGGTGATCACGTCACCGGCGATCAGGGCCCAGATCCCGGCGAGGCCGAGGAAGAGCAGCCCGAAGACCAGGTGCGGGATCTTGACGCGTTGCTCGGCGAGCGGTGGGGCGGTGGGGTCGGACATGGGAATCACTCCGGTTCGTTGGGTCTCAGCGCTGCTGGACGGTGATCTGGCCGACGCGGACGTCGAGGACGAGGTTCAGGCGGGGCGGGTCGAGGCCGAGTGAGCTCCCCAGCGTCGTCGAGACCGTCTGGCCGAATCCCTCGTGCTTGACCCCTTCGATGTCGATCTCACCCAGGAAGTGGGCGCTGGCCTGGACGTGGACCTCCAAGCCGCGTGGCACCAGCACCGTGATCTCACCGGCGTTGACGTGCACCGAGACCACCTCGCCGTCCAGCGCTGCGACGTCGGAGACCCGGCTCAGGTCGAGCTCGAGCGAACCGGCCGAGGTGCTGTACTGCGAGCGCACGTCCGCCGAGGTCAGCGGCGCGGCCCGCACGTCGTAGTGCGCAACATCACCGCCGGTCGCGGCTCCGATGATCCCGGTGATCCCCAGGGCGAGGCTGCTGGCCAGGCCGAGCGCGATCAGCCCGCCCGGCCGCCCCACGAAGGCGCCGATCAGGAGCATCACGCCGGTGATCGCCAGTGCGAGGGCGGCGTAGGCCGTGATCGTGACCGGGGACGAGGCATCCAGGATCCCCAGGGTCCCGAGGGCGATCGCGATCGCGGCCAGGGTCGGCCAGAACAGCACGAGGCCGGTTCGCCGGGGCCGGGGCGGCGGCAGGTACGCGGGCGGGGTCGGTGGCATCCCGGCCTGTTGCTGGGCGGCGACCGGGTCCCACGGAGCCGGTGGCGCGAGCTGGCCACCCTCGCGGCGCCGGTCGCGCCTGGTGAGCACGATGATCGCGACCACGGCGAGCAGGATGACGGGGACGGGGAACCCGAAGCCCCAGCCCTGGTCGGAGAAGGTGGTGCCCAGGAAGATCAGGGCCGCGATCGCGATCGCCACGGCCAGCACGAGCTTGCGGGTCTCGGGCCCCAGCTGCAGGGGGGCCCGGTCGCGTCCGTCCTCGGGCACGAAGAGCCACAGGGCGCCGTACAGCATCAGCCCGGCGCCGCCGAAGAAGGTCAGCACCACGAGGACGACGCGCACGACGGTCGGGTCGATGTCGAGGTGACGACCCAGTCCCCCCGCGACACCGGCGATGTAGCGGTCGGAGCCGCTGCGCCGCAACCGGTTCAGGTCGCGCATCTGCGCCCCGTTGACGCGAGGCCCCTCGCTCGGCGGGGGCGTGGTCTGGTCGGAGTCCGTTCGGGTCGTGCCCGCCGGGTCGTCGGTCTGCTCGTTCATGTCACCAATCCTCGGCCCGCCGGCGCCCCGGGGGTATCGGGGAGACCCCTGAACTCGCCCTGCGTCATCTCAGGGGTGGCACCTGATGTGTGCCGGGCGGTCTCGGTGTCACGATGGGTGGACCATGGACAGTTTCGTGCCCACGTCGGCCCAGCCGTCGGTCAGCGCCCCACGCCGCGCCTACCGATCGAACGACGACGCGATGATCGGCGGCATCGCCGCGGGTCTGGCCGCCCACCTGGGACTGTCGGTGCTCTGGGTGCGGGCCGTGATGCTGGCCCTGGTGGCGTTCGGCGGCTTCGGCGTCCTGCTGTACGCCGGCCTGTGGCTGGTGCTGCCCGTGCAACCGCACACCCTTGCTCTCTCGCCCGGACTCGATGCCGCCACCCGGCAGGGCAGACGACAGGGCCGCCGGGAGCGCCGGTTGATGGACTACGGCCCGCTGGTCGCCGTCGGTGCCATCGCCGTGGGCGTGCTGATCCTGGTCACCGGAGCCACCGGCCAGACACTGGCGATCGGCCCACTGCTGCTGGCCATCGGCGGGATCGCGGTGCTCTGGCGGCAGGCCGACGAGGCTCAGCGCGAGCGCTGGCTGGACTCCTCGGTGCGGGTCAACCCGCTGCGAGCGGTGGTCGGGGACGGCGGGTGGGCGGCCTACCTGCGGATCGCGGCGGGGCTGTTCCTGCTGATCGGTGCCATCGTGCTGTTCTCGCTGCGGTCGGGGAGTCTCGGCGCGGCCCTCAACGTGGGGCTGGCGGCCGCGCTCGGCATCGTCGGGCTGGGCTTCATGGTCGGCCCGTGGCTGTTCCGGCTCTCCTCCGACCTCAGCGAGGAGCGGGAGGCGCGGGTGCGCTCGGAGGAGCGCGCGGACGTGGCGGCGCACCTGCACGACTCGGTGCTGCAGACGCTCGCCCTGATCCAGCGGTCTGCGTCCGACCCTGCCGCGGTGTCACGGCTGGCCCGGGCCCAGGAGCGGGATCTGCGTTCGTGGCTCTTCGACGAGACCGGATCGGGTCCGGCGACCCTGGCGGCGGCGCTGCGCGAGGTCGGGGCAGCCGTGGAGGACGCGCACGGCGTGCACGTCGAGGTGGTCTGCGTCGGCGACGCACCCCTGGGTGAGGACGACCGTCCACTCGTCCTGGCCGCCCGAGAGGCGATCGCCAACGCAGCCCGGCACTCGGGAGCCGCCGTGGTCGACGTCTATGCCGAGGCGACTCCCGCAGGCGCGGAGGTCTTCGTCCGCGACCGGGGCGCCGGCTTCGACCCCGACCTCGTAGCGCAGGACAGACAAGGCCTGCGCAGCAGCATCGTCGGCCGGATGGAGCGCCACGGCGGGGTCGCCGACGTACGCAGCACCCCGGGCGAGGGCACCGAGATCCGGCTGTTCCTGCCGACCCGTTCCGCCACCTCGCCGCCCAGGGAGCCCTGATGACCCGTCACAGTGTCGTGATCGTCGACGACCACGCGATGTTCCGCACCGGCGTCCGCGCAGAGCTGGGCTCCTCGGTCGACGTGGTCGGCGAGGCGGCGGACGTCGACCATGCCGTTGCCGTGGTGCTCGAGCACCGGCCCGAGGTGGTGCTGCTCGACGTGCACCTTCCCGGAGGCGGCGGCGCGGAGGTGATGCGGCGTACGGCGACCGGGCTGGCGCAGGCGGGCGGGGACACCAGGTTTCTCGCGCTGAGCGTCTCCGATGCCGCCGAGGACGTGATCGGCACGATCCGGGCCGGTGCTCGCGGCTACGTCACCAAGACGATCACCGGACCCGAACTGGTCGCCGCGATCGGCCGGGTGGCCGGTGGTGACGCGGTGTTCTCACCGCGGCTGGCGGGGTTCGTGCTGGACGCCTTCGCGGGGACGATCGAGGTGGCGGCGGTCGATGAGGACCTCGACCGGCTCACCGAGCGGGAGCGCGAGGTCATGCGGCTGATCGCGCGGGGCTACTCCTACAAGGAGGTCGGCGGGACGCTGTTCATCTCGATCAAGACCGTGGAGACCCACATGTCCTCGGTGCTGCGCAAGCTGCAGCTGTCCTCGCGCCACGAGCTGACCCGCTGGGCCTCGGACCGCCGCCTGCTCTGACCCGGCCTCAGCTGTGCGGGAGCAGGCTGGCCCAGGCGGGGCGCCACTGCGGCGACCGCTGGGCCATCTCCCAGGCCAGGTCCTCCAGGCCGGGGCCCTGCGAGACGTGGCGGACCTGGTACCACCTGGGCCAGCAGTCGTAGGCGCGGTCGAAGCCGACCACCACGCCGTCGGAGGTCACTCGGGCGAACAGCCACGCCCCGGAGTCCTCGCCGGCCTCGTCGCGGTGCAGCTTGCGCAGCACGTTGTTCAGCGTCCGGGCGGCGGAGTCGGGGATCGGAGGGTTCGTCGGGCAGGCGCGCAGCCGGTTGTGCATCATCATCACGGCGTACTCGAAGGGGACGCCGGGACCGTTGACGCGCGACCACTGCACCAGGGAGGGCGGTCGCTGGATCATCATCCGGTCGAGGTCCGTGGACTCCCGCATCTGCTGGTGGATCTGGTCGCGGAGCCGACTGCGCACCGCGCCGAGCGAGGCGGGCTGCGCCGAAGCCGTGGCGCTGCGAGCCAGCTCGGCGGCCGCGTCGAGCCGATCCCCGTCGACCCAGCGGGCCAGGGTGTCCGCGTCGGCCTGGCCGGTCCGGACGACCCTGACCAGGCGTGGGTCCACGGTCAGGATCGGGCGCAGCAGGTGGATGGCCCCGTCGTCCTCGCCGGGCGTGCTGGCATCCCACTCGCCGTGGACGTGCCAGGACAGGAAGGAGGGCTGCCGGTCCAGCGTGGCATCGGTGACGGCCCAGTCAGGGGCGCCCCGGCGAGGGTCGGGCGCGCTGTTGCGCGCCCGCGACGAACGTCCCCAGAGCGTGGACCGGGAGCCGAGCACACGCTGCATCCGCAGCCACGAGCCGTCGGTCCCGTCCAGGTGCAGCACCCCGGTGACCGGGTCGAAACCGCAGGCCTCGTCGCCGACGGCCCGGTGCATGACCGCGAGAACCACCCACGACCACCACAGGTCATCGGGCTCCGGGAGGTCGTCTGGCTCCACGGGGACATTGTGTGGCCTCGGCGGCTGGTCGACGCGCACGTCCGGCGGGCGATTCGCAGCCGATCTGCTCAGTCGGCAACCTGGGCTAGGGACGCGTCGATCAGCCACTCGACCGGAGCCCGGTCGTCGGTGTACACCGCCCCGCCCCGCAGCCCGGGCCGGAGGCGCGCGGCCGCCTGGTCGGTCAGCGGTCGGACGTCGCTCGGCACGTCGACCTGGCGCAGCCGCTGGACCGGGTCGTGGTCGCCGTTGACCGCGAGCAGGATGGTGTTGGTCTCGTCGACCGGGTCGCGCCAGACCCGACCATCGCCGAACGAGGCGCGCATCGTCGCGGTCAGCACCTTCTCCAGGCCGTCGTTCCCGGCCACGTGGCCGACGTTGACCGAGACGGTGCCGCCCGGAGCGAGCCGGTCGCGGACGACGTCGAAGAACTCGCGGGTGGTCAGGTAGAACGGGATGTAGGGCTGGCGGTAGGCGTCGACCAGGATGGCGTCGTACGGGCCCTTCTGCGCCTGGATCCACGGCCGGGCGTCGGCTGCGTGCGTGGTGATGTTCTCGTCCGGCAGGCCGAACAGCTCGCGGCCGACCTCGGTCACATCGGGGTCGATCTCGACCGCGTCGATCGCCAGGGCTGGGAAGTAGTGGTTCAGGCTCCGCGCCACGGTGCCTGCGGCGCTGCCCAGGTTGACGAGTCGTTCGGGAGGCTGCTCACCGGCGAGGGAGAGCGCCACCATCGAGTCCCAGTAGCCCCCCATCAGCCACTGGTCCTCGCGGTAGACCGAGTGCACGGCCTGCCCCTCGTTCAGCTCGAGGAACCGTTCGCCGTCGCCGTTCTCGATCACCCGGGCGTACTGGTACTCGGTCTCGCGCTCCCAGATGACCGTGCCGCTGCTCGTGACCGACTTGGTCGCACCGACGGGCACGACCAGCAGCAGCGCGATGCCGGTCGCCACGAGCGCACCGATGCTCCACGGGCGACCCAGCGCGGGAAGGGTGACCAGGGCCAGGACGAGTGCGAAGAGCAGGAACGTGCGCTGGGTGCCGACGAGCGGGATGAGCAGGAGCGCCGCCAGGAAGGTCCCGGTCAGGGAGCCGATGGTGCCGATGGCGTAGAGCCGCCCAGCCACCCGGCCCGCGTCCTCCACGGCGTCGATCTTCAGCCGTACGGCGTACGGCGAGACCATGCCCAGCAGCAGCACCGGCACCGCGATCAGGACGCCGACGCCCACGAGCGAGCCGACGAACAACCCGCCGGAGAGCTGGTCGAAGGCCTGGACGGAGAGACGCAGGAACGGGCCGCTGACGAACGGGACCAGGGCCAGCAGCGCGGCGGCAGCGAGGACCCACCGGGCCAGACCGCCCAGGGTGGGGTTGCGGTCGGCCAGGCGGCCGCCGATCGCATAGCCGACCGAGAGCGCCACCAGCACCGTGGCGATGGTGTTGGCCCACACGATCGTGCTGGCCCCGAACCACGGTGCCAGCAGCCGGGCCGCCGCGATCTCCGCCCCGAGGCTGGCCATGCCGACACAGAAGACGACGACCTCGAGCAGGAACCGCGGGCGGGAGGTCATCCGTGAAACCTATCGGGGCGGCCCCAGGGTCGGCGTCGATGGACGGTTCAGTGCCGCGGCTGCCAGGACTTTCGCCGTTCCGACCATCGGTGCCGGTCGGCGGTCCTACCCTCCCTGCATGAGCGATCTCGGCGTTCAGCCTCTGCCGCCTGCGCCCCCGGCTGCGCCTCCGCCTGGGCGGTCCTCCTCCCACATCCCGATCTGGGTGCTGGTGCTCGCCGTCGCGGTGATGCTGGGACTCGGCGCGCTGTGTTCCGGGAGTTCGCGCACCCCAGGACCACAGCAGCGGCGCAGTCCTTTCCCGATCGCTGGGACGACCGGGTCGCGCCGCTGGCACGGATCGCGGAGAAGGAGCGCGGCCTGATCTTCCGGCACCCGGTCGAGGTCCGCTTCCTGCCTCCCGCCGAGTTCGAGAAGACCGTCCGGAGCGACAAGGCGGAGCTCACCAAGAAGGAGCGCGTCGAGATCGACCACTTCGCCGGGCTGATGCGCGCCTTCGGTCTGCTGACCGGTGACGTCGACCTCTTCGACGCCTTCAACGACGTCACCACCGCCGGCACGCTGGCGTACTACTCGTTCGAGGACAAGGCGATCACGGTCCGCGGCGAGAAGTTGACCCCTGCTGTTCGGTCCACGTTGGTCCACGAGTTGACCCATGTCCTGCAGGACCAGCACTTCGCCATCGGTGACCGCGTGCAGAAGCTCCGCAAGAAGTCCGAGCGCGGCGCCACCACCTCGGAGGCGAGCGTCCTGGACGCCATCATCGAGGGCGACGCCGAGCGCGTGTCGACCAGCTACCGCGCGTCCCTGGACGCCAAGCAGCGCAAGGCACTCGATGCCAGCGAGCAGGGTGAGAATGCCCAGGCGCGCCGGCGGGTCAAGCACGTTCCGGAGGTGATCGTGACGTTGATCAGCTCGCCGTACGCGCTGGGTGAGGGGCTGGTGCAGGCAGTGGCGGCCAAGGGCGGCAACACCGCGGTGGACGCGCTGTTCCGCGACGCGCCGACCCACGAGACCTCCTTGCTCGACCCCTTCCAGGTCCTGGCCGGCGACCTGGCGGTCACCAAGGTGGAGGCGCCGAAGGTCGGTGGGGGCGAGAAGGAGTTCGACTCCGGCGAGTTCGGGGTGCTGACGTGGTACCTGATGCTCGCCGAGCGACTCCCGCTGCTGGATGCCCTGGCTGCCGCCGACGGCTGGGGCGGCGACGCCTACGTCGCCTTCGAACGTGACGGCCTCTCCTGCGCGCGGATGTCGTACGCCGGGCGCACTCCCCAGGACACGACCAGGATGTACGCCGCGTTGCGCCGCTGGGTCGGTGCGGCGCCGGGCACCACCGCCACGGTGAGTCGTGGCGGCGACGTGGTGCGCGTGGAGTCCTGTGATCCGGGCAAGGCCGCAGGCCCCGGCAAGGACGTCTCGCAGCGTGCGGTGGGACTCCTCACCGTTCGCACCTCCCTCGGTGTCGCCATCATGCGCTCCGGGGCGCCGGAGAAGTCCGCGCGCTGCCTGGCAGGTCGGTTGGTGCAGACCTTCCCGATGTCCCGACTCATCGACCCGAAGTTCGGGTCGGGCGACCCGGCCGTCGTCGCACGGGTCCGCCGGCTGGCCGCCGGCTGCGCCTGACCCGCACCCACGGCGTCACTCGCCGGAGGTGCCCAACCTGATGCTGGGCTGGGAGCGCAACGCGCTCTCATGCCGACGACAGCGTGGACGAACCGCCTCAGACGTCCTGCGTTCTGAGGCCCAGGGGCCACGATTTGCAGGACGTTGTGACCATCCGCTCGTGCCGCGATCCGCTCGCACATGGCCCCATGAACGGGTGGCTCACGGTCGGCCCGGCTACGGCGACCTCGTACAGACCTGGTCCAAGTCCGCACGTCTTCAATCTGGTTGGCGGGCGTCGTGGAAGCTGCGCCGCAGGAGCAGGACCGCGACAGTGAGCACCCAAGACCAGAACAGCAGGTACGGCACCAACCAGATCATGTTCGACCAGTCGATGCGGCAGAGGACGAGGCCGCCTCCGCTTGCGATTGCCAGCCACCCGATCCAGCGGGGCAGAAATCGGGTCGCCGCTATGACCCAGCCGCAGCACACGGCAAAGCTGCCTAGAGCCACGCGTGCGTTGGCGAAAGACGCCTGCGACGCCTCGAACGCGTACCGGGCGATCTGTGGGTCGAGATCATCGGCGGTGAACACGGCAGCAACCTCGTTCCCCGACAGGACGAGTGCCACGAACAAGACACCGGAGACCATCGCGATCGACGACCGCCACGGCGCGACGCCCTCGGCGCGACGCAACACGATCGAGAGCGCGACGCCGAACCAGACGAAAGAGATCAGCGCGATAGTGAGAGCGAAAGACCGGAACGGGGACGCAACCGTGTTCGGTGCCTGGTAGTGGGTGAGGAACTCGGCCGCCGGGGCGTCAAAGGACGGCTCAGTGCGCGACCCGACAAGGACGACGAACAGCAGGACCACGGTGGTCAGCCCTGCGATGCCGGTAGCCCTGCCAAGGCGCTGCCACGCAGCAGAGTCAGAAGTCACGGACGTCTTGTTCATGTGGTGATCATGCACGGATCAACTTGCGAGACGCACTGATCTGCCGCTGTCAGGCCGGAATGCCCACCACGACGCTCCCGCGCGACTGGTCGCTCAGGCGGAGGTGGTCCGCTCGCCGAATCGTTGCGAGGCCGCCTGCTTGGTCGTGCCCAACGCTGCCCCGACCACGGTCCAGGAGTCGCCGGCATCTCGCGCAGCAGCCACGGCGTCACGCAGCTCCTGCTCGGCTGCATCGAGCCCCTTCCTGGCCTTGATGATCCTGCGGAAATGACTGGCGTCGCGCAGGCTCTCAGGCGCCACGGAGTCGAGTCCCGTGTCGTCCTTCCTGTTCTTCAACCTCATCTTCATCACCGCCTTACAGCGCGTCGTAGAACTTGGGGCGTAGTCGGTCCGCGTGGATGATGCGCACCGGCTCCTCGACCGGAACGGCGACGAGCTCGAGCAGGTTTCCCGACGAGTCGGGGCCGATGACAAACAACCTCTCCTCGCCGTGGTACTCGAACTCGGCGAGCTTGATGGCGTACTCCCATGCATGAACGATCGAGCTGTCGCTGATCCCGTGCTTGCGGGCCGAGTCCGCAATCTCCACGTCGTCAAGGATACCTTGACGGTGCGGAACGTCAAGGGATTCTTGACGTTTCGTCTTCAGCTCGCGATGTCTGGATGCGCCCGACTCTGCCGCAGATAGCCCGCGCTGCGGTCATTCGAGCAGGGGTAGTTCGAGGTCGTCGGCCAAGACCACGGCGCGCGCAAGTTGAGCCTCTTGCTCAACGCCGAGGCACCCGACCCACGGCCGAGCAGGTTCGCCGGGTGGTCCAGGGCTGTTAGTACTCCGCACCCTTGCGCCACGTCATCTCCTGCAGTTCCAGCGTGTTGCCGTCAGGGTCGGAGAAGTCGGCTCCCCTGACACCGCCCCCGAAGTCCCGGATATCGCCGATCGCCACGCCTCGGCGGACAAGCTCGGCGTGTGCCTCGGTGATGTCCTCCACGACCAGGTGCAATCCCCGGACGCTGCCGGGTTCTCCCGAGTACGCATCCAGCCCCGTTCCAAAACCGACCGAGCAACCCGAGCCCTCCGGCGTCAGCTGGACCACCCGGACGCCCTCGCTGGGCTGCACGTCGAAGTCCTTGTTGAAGCCGAGCTTGTCAGCGTAGAAGGCGATGGCTCGGTCCACGTCGGAAACCGGGAGCGGGATCAGTTCCAGTCTCATCTGCATCGAAGGCGACCCCCTTGGCCTGTTCTGGTCCGCCTGATGATTCCAGATGAGCAGGGCCGACGCCGCCAGCGGGCAGCACACCTTGGTCGCGCCTGGTCAAGCGCCCGGCCTCGTGGCGGCGGGCGTGATCGCGGGCAGGACCGCTGACCCGCCGCCTCCACAAGCCCTCGTGCCACTAACCTTCGAGCATGCCAACCAAGGTGCGAGTCCCCAAGGGCGCCATCGCTCTCGGTGGCTGGAAGGGCCTCATGGAGATCGACCATGACGTTCTCCGCGTTTCCGGTGACGATCAGTCGCACAAACTCGACGTGGACTGCTCACAGGTGAAGCGTTGCTCGTTCAACTCCAACAACGGGCTGTGGGCATTCCGCATGACGGACGGGCGGAAGGTCTACCTGCAGACCTCCGGCTTGATTCTCTCCGCGGACAGAAGCCCAGCGGGGCGCGCCGCAAATGACTCAATCACTCGGCTGCTGGCCAAACACGGCGTCGGTGGATTCTCCGTCTGAACGGACCAGAGCTGGACCAGCCGGGTCAGGTCGTGGTGACGTCGCGGGTGCCGGTGTGGTTGCGGAGGAACTGGTAGCCGTGGGGGCTGGACCAGAGGTAGCTGCCGGGGTCGAGGGCGGTGTAGGTCCAGGTGGTGTGGGTCTTGAGGCGGTGGTGTCTTCGGCACAGGGGGGCGATGTTGTCGGTGGTGGTGGAGCCGCGGGGCCAGGCGATGATGTGGTCGCGGTCGGTGGTGCGGGCGGGTCGGGTGCACCAGGGGAAGACGCAGGTGTGGTCGCGTAGTCCGGTGTGTTCGCGGATGCGGTCGGGGATCTCGTAGGCGCCGACCGCGATCTGCTCGGCGAGGTCGATGACCGGTGTGATGGTCACGGTGGTCTCGGGGTTGGCGCACCAGGTGCGGACCTGGTCGGCGGTGACGCCTTGGTGGTGGTTCTCGACCCGGGCCAGGTCGAGGCTGCTGCTGGTGCTGGTGCTGGTGCTGGTGCCGGTGATCGCGGCCTGGGCGAGGTGGACGTAGAGGACCACCTGCCGTGCGGGTGGGGCCGGTCGGCCGCCGGGCGCGGGAGTGTCACCGGCTTGTAGGTCGAGGGCGAGTTGGCGGCGGGCGAGGTCCCCGGCGGCCATCGAGCGGCGCACCTCGAGGGACTCGGTGCAGCCGGCTGCCTTGAGGGATTCGGCGCCCCGGGTCAGGGCGGCGTCGAGGTCGAGGGCATCGGCGAGGTCGAGCTCGCCTTCGAGGTAGGAGGTGCCGGTGAAGGTGACGTGGTCGTGGTGGACCCGCAGGTGGCGTCCGTCGGCGGCCCGGTGGGCCTCGGCCAGCGCCTGGTCGGGCATGAACCGGGCGATCGCTTCGGCGACCAGCCGGTCCAGGGCTGCGGGTCCGATCCGGTGGGCGTAGGGCGCGACGTGGGTGTCGACGAACCGGGCGGCCTCGATCGAGAGGCCGAGGGTGGCTTGGGCGACCCGGCGGGCCCGCCATGCCGGGAGCTGGTGGGCCTGGACCCGGCCCCAGGTCCGCCTGAGCCGGTGCTTGAGCTCGACGGCGTCGGCGAGCAGTGCCCGGCCGGCGTCGCTGGACATCCCCAGGGCCACCGCGAGCTCGGCGATGCAGAACTCCGCCACCAGCGGGGCACCCTGCCCGGCCAACGGCAGCCCGGTCTCACCACCGGTGGTCCAGGTCGCGGCCGGGTGGATCGACTCCGGCGGGTGCTGCTCGGCCCACAGGGCCGCCGCCACCAACACGTCGGCCTCCGCGGCGTTGGCCGCGGCCCGCCGCTCCCGCGCGAACACCAGCACCTCCGAGGGGCAATCGAGCTCCTCGATCCGGGTCCCCGCGGTCGTCGTCATACCCCTGAGTCAACCAGCGACCACCGACAGTTTCCGACCCCAGAAACCCTGCTGTGGAAGGGGAAACGGCCTATCCAGCGACGGAGGAAGGCTGGCATGACGGGCACCAGTACGTCGGGCGTTGCTGCCCCTGCGGCCCGAGCTCGGCCCGACGGATCGGCGTGCCACAGCGAAGGCACGAGCCGCGCCGGCCGTAGACCCACAGCCGGTGGCCCGGACGCCGGTCGCCAGTGGTGATCCTGGTGGGACGGTCCTTGTTGGCCTCCAGCAGTTGCTTGGCCGTCGCCACCAGCCGGGGGAGGTCCGGTACCTCGCCCACGGGGGCGCGCGGGTCGACGTGACCGAGGAAGCACAGCTCGGACTTGTAGACGTTGCCGATGCCAGCGAGGTTGCGTTGGTCGAGCAGGGCGTCGCCGATGGCGGCGTCGGGAGTGGCGCCCAGGCGCTCGAGGGCGACGCCCGCGTCCCAGTCGGGGCCGAGGAGGTCGGGGCCGAGGTGTCCGACGAGGTCCTGCTCGCGCTCGGTGCGGACGAGGTCGAGCAGCACCTGGAAGCCGACTGCCTCCGTGGTCGCGGTTCGGAGTACGACGCGGGCGGTGTGACCGGGCCGCCGCCAGCGCGTGCCGAGCGGATGGACCTGCCAGGTGCCCTCCATCTTCAGGTGGCTGTGCAGCGTGATGCCCGTGTCGAGCCGGGTCAGCAGGTGCTTGCCGCGCGAGGCGGTGCCGGTCACGGTGGCGCCCGCGACGTCGCTGGTGGCCAGTGACGGGATCCGGAAGTCGCTGCCGGTCAACACCTGTCCGGTCAGCGCGGAGTCCAGGCCGCGGGCCGCGCGGTGGACGGTGTCGCCCTCAGGCACGCAGCCTCAGTCCTCGTGGAGTCGCCACGAAGCCGGCGGACTCCATCGCCCGGCGTACGACCTCGGAGTCCTGCCCGAGGATGCTGGCGCCGTCGGCCTTCTCGACGGTGAGCCGGCCCAGTGCCCCCTCGCGTACGACGCGGCCGAGGGCTTCGATGCCGTGCGCGAGCACGTCCTCGTCCTCGGTGAAGGTGAGCAGGGTCTTCCCGCCGCGCTCGACGTAGAGGGTGAGCGCGCCGTCGACCAGCGCGACGATCGCTCCCGCCTTGCGCCCCGGCCGGTGGCCCGACTCCTGAGCCGGCCACGGGAGGGCGGCGCCGAACGGGTTGGCCGGGTCGGTGGCGGCCAGCGCCAGGGCGACCGCCTTCTCCGGTGTGCCGGGATCGCGCAGGTGCGTGCGCAGGCGGTCGATCGCTCCCGATGTGCCGAACTGGGCGGCCCCGAGGCCCCCGATGAAGTAGCCGCGCCGGCAGCGACCGGTCTCCTCGAACGCGGCCAGCACCCGGTAGGCGCCGGCGAACCCTCCCGGCGTGCGCTCACTGACCACCGCGCCGCGGGTGACCACGCCGTGCCGCTCGAGAAGGCTCTCGGCCACGGCGTGGGCGCGCTTGGTCACGTCGGTCTCGCGCGCCGGGAGCAGGAACCAGCGTCCGGCCGCTTCGGGGGGAGCCGACCGCAGGGCCGCTCCCGACAACCGCGGGCGAGCGCCGCGGACGCGTCCGGGCCCGGCCTTCACCCGGTGGGTGGTCCGGCCCCCTCGGGTCAGGGCCCGCATCGGCGCCAGGGTGTCGTTGCCGACCCGGCCGGACCAGGCCAGATCCCACAACGCGGCCGAGAGGGCCTTGTCGTCGGAGGAGCCGGCGGTCGTGGCGAGCTGGCGGAAGAAGAACGCGCCGCCACCGCCGAGGGCGTCGAGCACCGCTTGGTGCTCCTCCGCCATCTCCAGCTCGCCGTGGTCGGGAAGCGTGAGCGGCGCGGTCTCGGCGAGATGCAGCGAGACCCAGCCGTCGGCGCCCGGGAGGCCGCCGTGGCCGGCCCAGAGAACCTCCCCGGCCGTGGTGAGCTCGTCCAGCATGGCGGGCTGGTAGTCGAGCACCCGCGCGGGCAGCACGAGGGACTCCAGCGCCGAGGCGGGTACGGCGCAGCCGGCGAGCTGCTCGACGACCGAGACCAGCCCGTCGACCCCCCGCAGCTTCTTGCCGACGTTCTGCCAGGCGGGGAGGAAACGTGCGAGCGCGACGGGTTCGACCGGTTCGACCTCGTGGCGGAGCCGGGCCAGCGACCGTCGACGCAGCGAGCGCAGCACCTCGGCGTCACACCACTCGGCGCCGGACCCGGCGGGGCGGAACTCGCCCTCCAGCACGCGGCCCTGGGCCGCCAGCCGGGCCAGGGTCTGGTGGCACACCGCAACGCCGAGGCCCAGCCGCTCGGCCACCTCGGAGGCGAGGAACGGGCCGTGGGTGCGGGCATAGCGGCCGACCAGGTCGGCGAGCGGGTCCTCGACCGGCTCGGTGAACACGTCGGGCACACCGGGCGGCACCGGCACCCCGAGCCCGTCGCGCAACCGGGCGACGTCCTCGACCACGGCCCAGCGCTGGGTGCCCGACATCAGCACCGGGACGATCCGGCGCGAGTCGACCAGCAGCGAGAGCCAGTCGGTGACCTGCTCAGGCCGGGCACAGCGCGCCCGGACCTCCTCGGTCGAGAGCGGGCCGAGCAACCGCAGCAGGTCGGCGATGCCCTCGTTGTCGCGGACCCTGCGGTCCTCGGCGAGGCGTTGCAGCTCGGACTCGACCTCGGCTAGCACCTCGGGGTCGAGGAGCTCGCGCAGCTCGGCGCGGCCGAGCAGCTCGGCCAGGAGCCCCTGGTCGAGGGTGAGGGCGGCAGCGCGGCGCTCGGCGATCGGGGAGTCGCCTTCGTACATGAACGCCGCGACGTAGCCGAACAGCAGCGACTGGGCGAACGGCGAGGGCCGCTGCGTGCTGACGTCGACCAGCCGCAGCCGGCGCTCGGCGATCCGGTGGTGGAGGGCAACCAGCGACGGCAGGTCGTAGACGTCCTGGAGGACCTCGCGGACGGTCTCCAGGATGATCGGGAACGAGGGGTAGCGCGCGGCGACCTCCAGCAGCTGCGCGGAGCGTTGCCGCTGCTGCCAGAGCGGGGCGCGGCGTCCCGGGTCGCGTCGCGGCAGCAGCAGCGCCCTCGCGGCGCACTCGCGGAACCGCGAGGCGAACAGGGCTGAGCCGCCGACCTCGGTGGTGACGATCTGCTCGAGCTCGTCCGGGTCGAAGGCGATCAGCTCCGCGCCCGGCGGGTCCTGGTCGGTCTCCGGGATGCGCAGCACGATGCCGTCGTCGGTGGCCATCGCCTGGGCGTCGACGCCGTAGCGCTCACGCAGCCGCCCGTTGATCGCCAGCGCCCACGGGGCGTGGACCGGGGTGCCGTACGGCGAGTGGACCACGAGGCGCCAGTCCCCGAGCTCGTCGCGGAACCGCTCCACCACGATCTGTTGGTCGTGCGGCACGACCTGGGTGGCCTCGCGCTGCTCCTCGATCAGCGAGACCAGGTTGTCGGCCGCCCAGGCGTCGAGACCGGCAGCCGTGGCCCGGGCGACGGCGGCCTCGCGCGGCATGGCGGCCACCTCGCGGGTGAACGCACCGATGGCGGCGCCGAGCTCGGCCGGACGGCCTAGGGTGTCGCCGGTCCAGAACGGCAGCCGCCCCGGCTGCCCGGGCGCGGGGGAGACCAGCACCCGGTCGTGGGTGATGTCCTCGATCCGCCAGCTCGTCGTGCCGAGCGTGAACACGTCGCCGACACGGGACTCATAGACCATCTCCTCGTCGAGCTCACCGACCCGCGACACCTTCTCGCCCACGAGGAAGACCCCGAACAGGCCACGGTCGGGGATCGTCCCCCCGCTGGTCACCGCCAGGCGCTGGGCGCCGGGTCGCCCGGTCAGCGAGCCGGCGACCCGGTCCCAGACCAGGCGGGGGCGCAGCTCGGCGAACTCGTCGCTGGGGTAGCGCCCGGAGAGCAGGTCCAGCGTCGCGTCGTACGCGCTCCGGGGCAGGGTGGTGAACGGGGCCGAGCGGCGCACCACGTCGAAGAGCTCGTCGGCGTCCCAGGTGTCGAGGGAGGTGGCGGCCACCACCTGCTGGGCGAGTACGTCGAGGGGGCTGGCCGGCACGTGCAGTGCCTCGATCCCTCCGGAGCGCATCCGCTCGACGGCCACCGCCGAGGGGACCAGGTCGCCGCGGTGCTTGGGGAACAGCACGCCACGGGAGACCTGCCCGACCTGGTGGCCGGCGCGTCCGACCCGCTGCAGCGCGCTCGCGACCGACGGAGGCGACTCGATCTGTACGACGAGGTCGACGGCCCCCATGTCGATGCCGAGCTCGAGGCTGCTGGTCGCGACGACACAGGGCAGCCGGCCACGCTTCAGGTCGTCCTCGATGACCGCCCGCTGCTCCTTCGACACCGAGCCGTGGTGGGCACGCGCGACGAGCGGTGCGGCGCCCTCGGCCTGGCCGGACTGGGCCATCAGCTCGGCCGGTGTGCGGGTCGCGTCACCGACCTCCGCGAGCCCGGCCCGCTCGGCGGACAGCTCGTTGAGCCGGGCGGTGAGCCGCTCCGCGAGCCGACGCGAGTTGGCGAACACGATCGTGGAGGTGTGCTGCTCGATCAGGTCGAGCACCCGCTCCTCGACGTGCGGCCACAGCGATCCGGCGCGCGGGCCTTCGTCACCCTCCTCGCCGAGCTGGGTCATGTCCTCGACGGGCACGACGACCTTGAGGTCCCACTCCTTCTCCGACGGCGGGGCGACCACCTCGACCGGCGCGACGCCACCGAGGAACCGCGCGACCTCGTCCACCGGCCGCACGGTCGCGGACAGGCCGATCCGCTGGGCCGGTCGCCCGAGCAGCTCGTCCAGCCGCTCCAGCGACACGGCCAGATGGGCGCCGCGCTTGGTGCCGGCCACCGCGTGCACCTCGTCGATGATGACGGTCTCGACGCCGCGCAAGGCCTCCCGCGCCTGCGAGGTCAGCATCAGGAACAGCGACTCGGGCGTGGTGATCAAGATGTCGGGGGGAGTGGTCTGGATCCGGCGGCGCTCGGCCGGCGACGTGTCGCCCGAGCGGACACCGACGCGGATCTCCGGCACCCCGACACCGAGGCGCTCGGCCGTGTGCCGGATGCCGACGAGGGGAGCACGCAGGTTGCGCTCGACGTCCACGGCCAGCGCCTTGAGCGGTGAGACGTAGAGGACCCGGCAGCGCTGCCTCTTCTCCGGGACCGGCGCCGTGGCCAGCCGGTCGATGGACCAGAGGAAGGCCGAGAGCGTCTTGCCGGAGCCGGTCGGCGCGACGACGAGCGTGTGCCGGCCGGCCGAGATCGACCTCCACGCCCCGACCTGGGCCGGTGTGGGCGCGGCGAAGGCAGCCGCGAACCACGCTCGGGTCGGTCCGGAGAAGTCCGACAGGGTCTGCACCTCCACCCGCTCATCCTGCCCGACGCCCCTGACACCCGACGTCGGCCTGCTGGCTGCGTGCCGTCCCCGGCGCGATACTGGCCCATGGCGAGGGGAGGGGGTGCCGTGGCAGGGCTGGTCCGGATACGCCTGTGCTCGGTGCTGACGGTGGAGACCGGTGGCTCGACGCTGACCGGGCGCGACCTCGGCAGCCGCAAGGCGCGCACCCTGCTGGCTCTCCTGGCTGCCCAGCGGGGTGCTCTGGTGCCGCTCGACCGCATCGTGGACCTGCTGTGGCCGACCGGCGCACCTACCGACCCGGCCGCCAACGTCGCCACCCTGGTGAGCCGGTCCCGGCGCGTGCTGGGGGGTCTGCTGCTGGCGCGCGGCCGGGCCTACGGCGTCGACGCACGCGCGTGCTCGGTCGACCTCGACGAGGCGGCCGCGTTCGTCGACGAGGGGCAGGTTCGGCTCGCCGGTGGCGAGACGGCGCTCGCGGCGGCGGCGGCGCGGCGGGCCCTGGACGTCCTCGGTGCGCAGCCAGCCCTCACCGACGAGCCGGACACGGACTGGGTGCTGGAGGTACGCCGGGAAGCCGACGGGCTGCGGCGGCAGGCCCGCCACCTGCTTGCCGCGGCCGTGACGGCGACCGACCCGGCCGAGGCTGCGGGCGTCGCCGCCAACGCCGTGGCGGCCGATCCCTTTGACGAGCGCGCCGTCCGCGAGCTGATGCGCGCCCTCGCCGGTGACGGCGCCGCGGCCGCAGCCCTGGCGGCGTACGACGAGCTCGCGAGCCGGCTCCGCGACGAGCTCGGCATCGATCCCGCCGAGCCGACCTCCCGGCTGCACCTCTCGATCCTGCGCGAGGAGGAGCTGCCGAGCGAGCAGGAGCGGCCCTCCGCGCCCTCCCGGGGACCGGTCCTCGTCGGTCGTGAGCAGGAGCTCAGCGCCGTGGACCGGTTGTGGGCGGCTGCCGGGTCGGGTGAGGGTCGTCTTCTGCTCGTCGACGGCACCGGTGGTATCGGGAAGACACGTCTGCTCGAGGCGACCGCCGAGCTGGCCGAGTCCAGCGGCGGCCTGGTGCTCGGGGGGCGATGCCACCGCGCCGAGAGGTCCCTGTTCCTCCAGCCCTATGTCGACGCCCTGCGAGCGACGCTGCTCGGACTCGGTGCCGCCGAGCTGACGGACCTTCTGCACGAGCACACCGACCCGTGGGTCGCGCTGCTGCCGGAGCTCGCCGAGGTGGTGGACGTGACGCCCGGGCCGCCGGCCCCACCAGCGATCGAGCGGCGCCGAGCCTACGACGCTGTCGCGGCCGTCCTCAGTCGGCTCTCGGCGCGCAGACCGGTGCTGCTGACGGTGGACGACCTGCAGGACGGTGGTGCCGCGACCGCCGACCTGCTCGGCTACCTGGCCGTGCGGCTGGCCGGTCGGCCGGTGCTCCTGGTCGGAGCGGTGCGCAGCGAGGACGAGACCACCGTTGCTCGGCTGGCGGATCGGGCGACCAGGCTCACGCTGGGCGCCTTGCCCCCGAGCGCGGTGGAGTCGCTGGCCGCGGCAGTCGGGCTGTCGGCCCGCGCGGACGAGGTGATGGCACGAACGGCCGGACACTCGTTGAGCGTCGTGGAGAGTCTGCGCGCCCTTGTTGCGGGGGAGACCGGTGTCCCCGAGTCCTTGGCGGCCGCGGTGCTGGCGCTCGTGGCTCGACTGGATCCCCGGGCGCGTGCGGTGGTCGAGGGCGCCTCGGTCCTGCAGGGACGGCTGGACCCGCGCACGCTCGCGGATCTGATCGGCATCGACGAGGTGTCCGTGGTGCGACACGGCGAAGATCTGGTGCTGGCCGGGTTGCTGCACCGCGTCGGTGCTCACTACGAGTTCGCCAACGACCTCGCCCAGGAGTGCGTCTACGGCTCGCTGGCTCCGGCCCTCGCCGCTGCCTTCCACCGTCGCGCCGCCGACCTGCTCAGCGACCATCCTGAGGCGATGGCCACGCACGCCTTCGCGGCCGGCGAGGTGGAGCGGGCGGCCAGCGGCTGGCTGCTCGCCGGCGAGGCGGCCATGTCCCGCTCAGCGGTCGAGGATGCGATCGGTCTCTTCGGTCGAGCACTCGAGGACGCCCGGGAGCCGGTGTTGCGCGCGCGGGTGCTGCTGGCCCGAGCCCAGGCCCATGAGGCCGCCACGGCCTGGCGTCCCGCGCTGGCTGACATCGACGAGGCGCTCGCGCTGGCCCGTCGTACCGCCGACCGCCGGCTCGAGATGGCGGCGCTCCGCGCGCGTGGCGGTGACGTGCCCGTGGCCCTGCGGCTGCCGATGTCCGACTGGAGCGCTCAGCTCGAGGCAGGGCTGCGTCTGGCCACGGGGCTGGGCGACCGCCGGGCCGAGGCCGACTTCGTCACCCGTCTGACGGTGCTCGAGGCGAGCCGGCTCCGTCTCGCGCCGGCGCTCGAGCGTGCGGAGGCGAGCCTGGCCCGAGCACGCGCATCTGAGTCGCAGGAAGCGGTCCCGTTGGCACTGGACGGGGTGAAGACCGTGCTCGGCTACCTCGGCGAGTCCGACCGGCTGCGCGAGATCGTCGCGGAGCTGGTGCCGGCGCTGCTGGAACGACGCAGTCTCTGGCTGCTGCAGTGGGCCTTGTTCGAGTCGTCCTTCGCCGCCGCCGCAGACGGTGGCTGGGACGAGGCGGCGGGGCTGGTGCACGAAGCGTTGGAGGTCAACCGGCGCTCGGGCTTCAGCGCCTATGCGGGGTACTTCGGCGCCCACCTCGGCTGGTACGCCCGGCTCACCGGGGACCTGGACGCCGCCGTGCGGCACGGGCGAGCGGCGGTGTCCGACACCTCACCCGTGGACCACCCCTGGTGGTACGCCGCGGCCTCCGGGCTGCTGGCAGGGACGCTGCTCGAGACGGGCGACCGGGAGGCTGCCGCGACGCTGGCCCGTCGTGGACTGACCGCCGCCGGGCCGGAGGCGCCGGAGGCCTGGCGGCTGCGTTGCCTGGCGCCGCTCGCGGTCGCCACCGACGGTGCCGAGGGGGAGTCGTCCTACCTCGAGGGACGCTCACTGCTCGGCGCCGTCGACTGCCCGCCCGGACGGGCCTGGGTCGTCGGATCCGACTGCTACCTCCTGCTCGCTCGAGCCGCGTGGGGACGCGGCGACGCCCCGGCGGCCGAGGAGCTGCTGGCGCCGCTGGGCACGGCGGTCGCGCACTCCTGGGAGCCGGTGCGTGCCCTCGTCGTGGATGCCCTGGCTCAGAACAGCTCTGCGACCAGCTGAGCCGCCCGGGTGGCGCCGTCGGTCGGCACGGGCAGGTAGGACACCGATCGCCCGAACTCCTCCACGAGTGCGTCGGCGATCCGGGACGGGTCGGCGTCGCGGTAGTCCATGCACCGCCCGGCCCCGTGGCGCTCCAGGCGATGGCGCACGTGCACCTGCTGCTCGAAGTGGTGCCCGAGCGGGAAGTACAGGAACGGCCGACCGCTGGCGGTGAGCTCCATCGTGGTGCTCAGCCCGCCCTGGACGACGGCGATGTCGCAAGCGGCATGGTGCAGGTCGAGGTCGGGCAGGAAGCCGTGGACCTCCACCCCCGCTGGCGCGGTGACGCTCGCCGGGTCGATCCGGGGCCCTGTCACCAGCACCATCCGCAGACCCGGGACACGCCGACGGACCTCGTCGTACGCCGCGGCCACCCGGTCGAGCAGGTGGGTGCCGACGCCCGAGCCACCGACGCTGACCAGGCACACCACCTCGCTCGCGGCGTACCCGAGCCGGCGGCGCAGTGCCGGCCTGTCGACCGGGTCCGGCCGGGCGCCCATCACGTAGCCGGTGAAGTCGAAGTGCTCCTGGGTCCACTCGCGGATGCTCGGCAGGTCAGGACCCAGCGACAGGTCGACCGCGTCGGCCGGGTCGCCGACGAAGATCGACCGGTCGCGCAGGCTCGGGAAACGGGCGACGTGCTCCACCATCTCGGCGTTCAGGTCTGCGGCCAACCTGGCCTCGTGCTCCCCGCCGTCGGCCATCGGCACCCAGCCGACGAAGTCGGTCATCCAGGCGAACGGTGCCCGCTTGAGCTCAGGATTCTCGTGCAGGAAGTGGTCGAGGTCCCACGCCTCGTCGCCGACCCAGAGGTCGAAGTGCTCGTCCGTGACCAGCTCGTCGAAGACCATGAAGTTGTTCACCAGCACCTCGTCCATGCGTCTGATCGCCTGGAAGGCGTGCAGGTCGTGCTCGCCCGACTCCGACTCGATGTGGGCCGACTCGCTGGCGAGGTGCGCCGAGGCCGGGTGCACGCTCTCGCCGGCCTTCGTCAGGAAGTCCGAGACTGGCGACTGGGTCAGCCACTGCACCTCGACGTCGGGCCGCTGCTCGCGCAGGGCGTCGGCGATCGCCAGGTCGCGGCGGACGTGGCCGAGGCCGATCGGCGAGCTGAGATAGAGCACCCGGGGGCGACGCTGCGGACCCCGGGACCACGCCCGCCTCGACGCGACCGCACCCGTGACCCGGTCCGCGAAGCCCTTGATCGCGTGGTTCACCACCACCGGGTCGCGGCCCATGGGCAGGTGGCCCGCCCCCTCGAGCACCAGCCGTTCGGCGCCGGTGAGTCGGGCGACCGTGTCGAAGCGACCCACGGGAAGGCAACGGTCCTGCGTCCCCTCGATGACCAGCACGGGACACCGGATGCTGCGCAGGAGCTCCTCGGCCCGCTCCACCGTCTCGACATAGGGGGGTGCCTGGGCAGCGGCTGCCTGCACCTCGCCGGTGCTCTCCAGCGCCCAGCCGACGGCGTCCTCGAGGAGCTTCGTCGAGTGCGGGTCGTTGCAGATCTCGCCGAAGAAGAAGGAGGCGTAGTCCGGCCAGTCCTGCAGCCAGTGGTTGAGGTTGTCCTTGTCCCAGCCGACGTACTCCGGCAACACCTGCGCGAAGCGCGCGGCCGCCTCGCGGCGGTGCGGCACCGGCGGCGTGTGGTCCTTCACCCACGGCGCGATCGCCACCACTCCCCGGCAGCGATCCGGGTACAGGGCGGCACAGAGCAGCGCCCGCCACGCGCCGTTGCACAGGCTGACCTGGACGGCACGCTCGATCTCCAGGTGGTCCATCACGGCGATGATGTCCTCAACGAGCGTCAGCTCGGCATGACCCGCTGGATCCATCGGGCGGTCTGAGCGGCCGTTGCCGCGCGGGTCGATGGTGACCACGCGGTAGTGCCGCGCCAGGTAGGGGACCTGTGCCTTCCAGAGCCGGCTGTGCACGATCAGGTCCAGTGGGGGAAAGACGATCGTCGGGCCCGGCTCGCCGAAGCTCTCGTAGGCGACCCGAACCCCGTCCCGTTCGACGAATCCCTGCTCGTCCGGCTCTCGAGCCCGCATGCGATCCACCCCTCTCTGTCCTCCGTCACTGTGCCGGCGTCGGTTGCAATGCCGTTGCAACCCCGGTGACGAGAGTTGCTGCCTCCAGCATCCACCCGGATGCGCCTACAGAGGGAGCCGATGATGTCCACCGAGCAGATCGACCGAGAGACGACGACAGGGCCCACCACCGAGACCGCGGCGCCACCGATCGACATGGACGTGCTGATGGAGTTCGTCGGCAAGGTGGTCGGCGACCTCGGGGCAACGGTAGGAGCCGGCAACGTGCTCCTGGGAGAGCGCCTCGGTCTCTACCGCGCGCTGGCCCAGGGGCCGTCCGACGCGGCCGGCCTCGCGGCTGCCACGAGCACCGAGGAGCGGTACGTCGAGGAGTGGCTCCGGGGTCAGGCGGCCGGGGGCTACGTCGAGTACGACCCGGCGTCGGCGACGTACTCGATGACGCCGGAGAAGGCCTTCGCGCTGACCGACCCGGACGGCCCCGTGTTCCTGCCCGGCGCCTACGAGCTCGCCCTGGGCGCGCTCAAGGCGCAGCCACACATCGAGGAGGCCTTCCGGACGGGGAAGGGCTTCGGGTGGCACCAGCACGACTCCGACGTGTTCACCGGCTGCGAGCGGTTCTTCCGCCCCGGCTACCTGATGCACCTGGTGGACCAGTGGATCCCAGCGCTCGACGGGGTCCAGGAGCGCCTCGAAAGCGGTGGCACCGTGGCCGACCTAGGCTGTGGCCACGGAGCCTCGACTCTGCTGATGGCGGAGGCCTTCCCGAGGAGCCGGTTCACCGGCTCGGACTATCACGAGGGCTCGATCGTCTCGGCGCGCCAGCGCGCGGCCGAGCAGGGGCTCGGGGACCGCGTCACCTTCGACGTGTCGGGCGCCCAGTCGCTCGAGGCCCGCGACCTCGACCTGGTCACCACCTTCGACTGCCTCCACGACATGGGGGACCCGCTCGGTGCCGCCAAGCGGATTCGCAGCAGTCTTGCCACGGACGGGACGTGGATGATCGTCGAGCCGGCTGCTGGCGACACGGTCGAGTCCAACCTCAACCCGGTGGGCCGGCTGTACTACAGCTTCTCCACGTTCCTGTGCGTGCCCAGCGCGATGTCCCAGCCTGGGGGGTACGCCCTGGGAGCGCAGGCCGGTGAGGCCGCGATCAAGAGAGTCGTCACCGAGGCCGGGTTCACCCGGTTCCGCCGGGCCGCGGAGACACCCTTCAACCTGGTCTTCGAGGCGCGTCCCTGACCGGTGCCGGGTGCGGGTGGGGGGCACCCGCACCCGGCGGCCTCCGCGCAGGCGATAACCGGGTGCTGGCTGTCGGTGGCCCGGTCTAGGGTGAATCCTCGTGACGACAGCTGCCTCGGAGTCGATGATCAAGGCCGTCGCGCTGCGCAAGTCGTTCGTCTCCCGATCGGGCGACACCGTCGAGGCGGTGAATGGCATCGACGTGGACGTACGACGCGGCGAGTCGTTCGGCTTCCTCGGGCCTAACGGAGCCGGCAAGTCCAGCACGATGCGGATGATCGCGGCCGTCTCGCCGGTGACGTCTGGCGAGCTGCGCATCCTCGGGATGGACCCCGCGGTCGACGGTCCGACCATCCGCGGTCGCATCGGGGTCTGTCCCCAGGAGGACACCCTCGACACCGAGCTCAACGTGCACGACAACCTCTACATCTACGGCCGCTACTTCGGGATCCCGAGGGCAGAGGTGCGACAGCGCTGCGAGGAGCTGCTCGAGTTCGTGCAGCTCAGTGAGAAGGCCGGGGCCAAGGTCGAGGACCTCTCCGGCGGCATGAAACGCCGGCTCACGATAGCCCGGTCGCTGATCAACCGACCCGACGTACTCCTGCTGGACGAGCCGACCACCGGCCTGGACCCCCAAGCCCGTCACGTCGTGTGGGACCGGCTGTTCCGGCTCAAGCAGCAGGGCGTGACGCTGGTGCTGACGACGCACTACATGGACGAGGCCGAGCAGCTCTGCGACCGGCTGGTCGTGATGGACAAGGGCCTGATCGTGGCCGAGGGGTCACCGGTGGAGCTGATCCGGACCCACTCGACCCGCGAGGTCGCCGAGCTCAGGTTCCGGTTCGAGGAGCACGAGACCATCGCGCCCAAGGTCGAGGACCTCGCCGAGCGCGTCGAGGTGCTGCCCGACCGGATCCTGCTCTACACCCAGGACGGCGAGGAGGCCATCGCGAAGGTCCACGAGCGCGGGCTCGACCCGGTCATGTCGCTGGTGCGGCGGTCCTCGCTGGAGGACGTGTTCCTGCGCCTGACCGGCCGGACGCTGGTCGACTGATGGCGGGACCCGGCACTGGCCGCAGCGAGGTCGCCCGGCGCACCGGGCCGTTCGACGGGGCCGGCCGGCTCGTCGACTACTGGGCCACGGTCTACAAGCGCACCTGGCGCGGGTCGGTGACCAGCTCGTTCGTGGTGCCGCTCCTCTACATCCTCGCCATGGGCGTGCTGCTCGGCGGCTTCATCCAGGGCGACCCGGCGAAGCTCGAGGGTGCCACCAGCTACCTCGCCTTCGTTGCGCCCGGCATGCTCGCCGCCCAGGTGATGACCACCGCCATCGGAGAGGTCACCTACCCGGTGATGTCGGGGATCAAGTGGCAGAAGTTCTACTTCTCCATGATCGCCACCCCGCTGACCGTCGGGGACCTGGTCTTCGCGCAGCTGGGCTTCGTGCTGTTCCGGGTGGGCACGGTCAGTGCCGTGTTCCTGCTGGTGATGGCACCGTTCGGGGTCTTCGTCTCGTTCCCCGGAGTGGTGGCGGCCTTCTTCGTGATGCTGCTGACCGGCCTCGCGTTCGCCGCCCTGATCTTCGCGCTGTCCGCGGCCGTTAAGAACGAGTCCGCCTTCTCGTTGGTGTTCCGGCTCGGGATGATCCCGCTGTTCCTGTTCTCCGGTGCATTCTTCCCGATCACCAACCTCAACCCGGTGATGGAGTGGTTCGCGCGGGTGACGCCGTTGTGGCACAGCGTGGACCTCGCCCGGATGCTGGTGCTGGGTCGGCTCGACGTCGCGATGGCCGTGCTGCACCTCCTCTATCTGGGCGTGATGGCTGCGCTGGGCTGGTGGCTGACGGTGCGTCTGCTGCAACGGCGGTTGATCACGTGAGCGTCCTGAACCGCGCCGTCGGCCAGCAGCTGGGTGCCCAGATCGGGATGGCCGAATCCACCCGACTGCTCCTGCTGCGCAACTACATCGCCTACCGCGGCGCCTGGTGGATCTTCGTCACCGGCTTCCTGGAGCCGGTCTTCTACCTGTTCTCGATCGGTGTCGGCGTGGGCAAGCTGATCGAGGGGTTCGAGTTCAACGGTGTGCTCATTCCGTACGCCGAGTTCGTCGCGCCCGGGATGCTCGCAGCGTCCGCGATGAACGGGTCGGTGCTGGACTCCACGTTCAACTTCTTCTTCAAGCTGAAGTACAACAAGCTCTTCGACCAGATGCTCGCGACCCCGCTGACCACCTCCGACGTGGCCCGCGGCGAGCTCTCCTGGTCGCTGCTGCGCGGTGGCGTCTACTCCCTGGCCTTCCTCCTGGTGATGGTGGCCATGGGGCTGGTGCATTCCTGGTGGGCCGTGCTCGCGGCGCCCGCCGCGCTGCTGATCGCCTTCGCCTTCGGCGGCGCGGCGATGGCCTTGACGACGTACATGCGCAGCTGGCAGGACTTCGACTACGTCACCCTCGGCACGATCCCGTTGTTCCTGTTCTCCGCGACGTTCTTCCCGATCTCCGCGTTCCCGGGCTGGATGCAGTGGGTGGTGGAGTTCACGCCGCTCTACCGCGGCGTGGTGCTGGTCCGTGAGCTGACCACCGGGGCCCTCACCTGGGGTGCTGCCGTCTCGGTGGTCTACCTGCTGGCGATGGGCGTCGCCGGGCTGGCGATCGTCGGTCGTCGGCTGGAGCGACTCCTGCTGACGTGAGCGTGGGAGGTGTTGGCACGATGGGGGCCATGACCACTCCTGACCAGCGGCACCCCCGGGTCGCCGTGATCGGCGGCAGCGGGTTCTACGAGTTCCTCGAGGACCCCACCCCCGTCACCGTGACCACGCCGTACGGCGATCCGTCCGCGCCGATCGCCGTGGGAGAGGTGGCTGGTCGGCCGGTCGCGTTCCTGCCGAGGCACGGAAGCGGGCACGAGTTCCCACCGCACCGGATCAACTACCGGGCGAACATGTGGGCGCTGCGCAGCCTCGGCGTCCGCCAGGTGCTGGCCCCGTGCGCGGTCGGCGGCCTGCAGCCCGAGACCCAGCCCGGCACGCTGGTCGTCCCCGACCAGCTGGTGGACCGCACCACCGCCCGGGTGCAGACCTACATGGACACCGGCGCCGCGCACGCGCCGTTCGCCGACCCCTACTGCCCCGACCTGAGGGCGGCGCTCGTCGGTGCCGCCGGTGCCGGTGTCCTGGACGGCGGGACGATGGTGGTGATCGAGGGGCCGCGGTTCTCCACCCGGGCGGAGTCCCAGAGCTACGCGAAGGCCGGTTGGACGGTCGTCAACATGACCGGTCACCCCGAGGCCGTCCTGGCCCGCGAGCTCGGGATCTGCTACGCCACGATCGCCCTCGTCACCGACCTCGACGCCGGGGTGAGCGCCGAGGAGTCGGTCGACCAGGCGGTGGTCTTCGCGCTGTTCGCCAAGCACATCGGCCGCCTCAAGGAGCTCCTCGGCGAGGTCGTGGCCGGTCTGCCCTCCGAGCCGGAGCCGTGCGGCTGTGCCGCCTGGCTGGACGACGTGACCCTGCCGTTCGAGCTGCCCGGCCCCTCGACGGCAACGACCGCATGAGGGTCCTGCTGACCGGGTCCAGCGGTTTCATCGGCGGGCAGATCGACGAGCAGCTGGTCGCCCGCGGCGACGAGGTGGTGCGCGTCGACGCACTGATCCCCGAGGCGCACGGTGCGGGTGCCGAGGTGGCCGAGGGCGTGCACCGGCTCGACGTACGCGATGCAGGGGAGTGGTCCGGCCTCTTGGAGGGTGTCGACGTGGTCTGCCACCAGGCGGCCATGGTCGGCGCCGGGGTCACGCCGGCGGATCTGCCGCTGTACGCCGGGCACAACGACCTCGGGACGGCCGCCCTGCTCGCCGCGATGCACGATCGCGGTGTCGACGCACTGGTGCTGGCCAGCTCGATGGTGGTCTACGGCGAGGGCCGCTACGCGTGCGAGGAGCACGGCGAGCAGCAGCCCGTCGCGCGCACCCGGGCCGCGCTGGACGGCGGGGACTTCGAGAACCACTGCCGGGAGTGCGACCGACCGCTCTCGTGGGAGCTGGTCCCCGAGGACGCCCGGTTGGACCCGCGGAGCAGCTATGCGGCGAGCAAGGTGGCCCAGGAGCACTACGCGATCGCCTGGGCCAGGCAGGCCGGCGGTCGGGCGATCGGGCTGAGGTACCACAACGTCTACGGGCCCGGCATGCCCCGCGACACCCCCTACTCGGGCGTGGCCGCGATCTTCCGGTCCTCGCTCGAGGCCGGTCGAGCGCCGCGGGTCTTCGAGGACGGCAGGCAGATGCGCGACTTCGTGCACGTCGCGGACATCGCCCGGGCGAACCTGCTGGCGCTGGACGCCGTGATGGGCCGGCCGGCCGAGTCGTGGGCGACGTACAACGTCGGCTCGGGGACACCCGTCCCGATCCTGCGTGTCGCCGAGCTGTTGTCGCAGGCCGCAGCCGGCCCTCCGCCCGAGGTGACCGGCGACTATCGGGCCGGCGACGTACGCCACGTGGTGGCCGACCCCGACCTGGCCACCCGCGAGCTCGGCTTCACCGCCGCGATCTCCCCGGAGCAGGGCATCCCGGAGTTCGCCACCGCCCCCCTCCGCTGATCCCCCAACCCGCCGAGACGTCGCAAACGCACGACCGGATCGCGCCGAGACGTCGCAAACGCACAACCCCAACCCGCCGACACGTCGCAAACACACAAGCCGGCCCAGACCAGGCTGTTCGTTTGCGACGTCTCGCGGTGTTTTCGACGTGCGTTTGCGACGTCTCGGCGAAAAAGAGGGGGCGGATCACCAACCGGTGGCGAGCAGGTGTTGTACGACGAGGGCGAGGGTCACCTGGAGGAGTACGCCGAGCCGGCGCCACCGCTCGGGCAGGAGCGCGCAGGAGATCAGCAGCCACGGGACGAACGGCAGCCAGATCCGCTCCACCTCGGCCCGGCTCATCTGCGAGACGTCGGCGGCCACCACCATTGCGATGCCTGCGCCGGCCAACCAGCGGACGACCCGGACGGCGTTGGGGCCGACCGACTGCGCGCCCCGGCCCAGCGTGGTCAGACCCGCCCCGAGCATCGGGCCGGCGCTGAAGGCCAGCGCCGCGAAGTTTCCCCACATCCAGTAGGCCGGTGGCCGGTTGCTCGCCACTCCCGACCAGTAGCGCTCACGGAGCGGCCCGAGCGCCTCCCACCAGTAGAAGCCCAGCGCCGCGTAGGTCAGCACCACGGCGAGCGCTGAGAGCACCGCCCACGGCAACGGGCGCCAGTTGCGTGCGACCACGAGCACCGCAACGGCGAGCAGCCCGAGCAGAGGCAGCCCGTAGGAGAGCATCACCGCGAAGCCGAGCAGGAGGCCGGCCACCAACGCCATCAGCGTGCTCCGGCGGACCGCAGCGTGGGCGAGGGCCGCGATCCCCCACGCGGCGACCGCGGCGAACATCGCGTCGGCGCTCACGCTCTGCCAGATCGCCGCCGGGCCGAAGACCAGGAAGGGCGCCGCACGACGCGCGGCCACCTCGGCCCCGAGCACCCGGAGGGTGAGGAGGACGGCGACGGCCGTCGACGCGGCGATCAGGGTCACCACCACCCCCGCGGCGAAACCGGAGCCGAGCCCGATCCGGTCGAGCAGCACGAAGAACGTCAGCGCACCCGGCGGATGCCCGGCCACGTGCACCGGCCAGTTGCCGCCGGCGATCGAGTCGGGGAGCCCGTCGTACTCGATCCGGGACACGAACTCGCGCAGGGTGGCCGGCAGGTCGGTGGTGGACCGCGCCGTGTCGAGGTACTCATACGACGTGTCCAGGATCGTGCCGACGCCGTCGGGGCCGTCCACGAATGCCAGGGCGAACAGCCAGGCCACCCCGCTGGCGTACGCCGACAGCAGCATGGTCCGCCAGCGCAGCCGCTCGGCCAGTGTCACCGCCTGCCAGACGGCCAGCGCCCCCACGAGGAGCGCCGGGACGGTTCCGGGGCCGAGGCGCGGGTCCCATTCCGCGTGCAGCGGCGGGAAGTACCGCACGTGCACGTCCCACCCGGTGATGGCGGGCAGCGCCATGGCGAGGACGGCCAGGAGCACCGCGGCGATCAGGCCGACGAGTGGGGCTCGCGCCAAACGGCCGTGGGTGGTCATGGTGCCCAAGAGTAGAAGGAGACCCATCGACCAATCCGCCGAGCCGGTCGGTGACGAACTCCTCCAGTGTCCGTCAAAGGCTTCTTCGCCCCCCGCTCAGGCGCGCGCGTCTAGGTTGGGGCCCATGACCCAGCAAAGGGCCGTGTGCGACGTGGTGATCCCCTGCCGCGACGAGGGCCCCGCGCTGCCCGCCCTCCTGGCCCGGATGCCGCACGGTTTCCGCGTGATCGTCGTCGACAACGGCTCCCGAGACGACACCGCCGAGGTCGCCCGCCGACTGGGCGCGACCGTGGTCTCCGAGCCGCAGCCGGGGTACGGCGCTGCGGTGCACGCAGGCCTCGAGGCCGCCACCGCGGCGTACGTCGCGGTCATGGACGGTGACGGGTCGATGGATCCCGACGACCTGGTGGCCCTCCTCGACGACGTGGTCCACGACCGCGCCGACATGGCGGTCGGGCGCCGCCGCCCCAGCGAGCGCGGGGTCTGGCCCTGGCATGCCCGGCTGGGCAACTCCCTGGTCCTGTGGTGGCTGCGACGCCGCCTCGATCTCGACGTCCACGACATCGCGCCGATGCGGGTCGCGCGCCGCGAGTCCCTGCTGGCCCTGGGCGTCGAGGACCGGCGGTTCGGCTACCCCGTCGAGCTGCTCCAGCGTGCAGCCAGCGCCGGCTGGCGGCTCGGCGAGCACGACGTGGGCTATCACCCTCGCGCGGAGGGGACGCAGTCGAAGGTGTCCGGCTCCGTCATCGGGACCGTGCGGGCCGCCCGCGACTTCGCCCGGGTCCTCTCGTGAGGTCCCGCGCGAGGCCGGCGGTGGCCCTGGTCGTCGCCAAGGCTCCCGTCTCCGGCGCGGTCAAGACACGGCTCGGTCGCGAGGTCGGGATGGACCGCGCGGCGGATCTAGCGGCGGCGGCGCTGCTCGACACGCTGGCCGCCTGCGCCTCGGCGTACGGCGTGGACCGGTGCCACCTGTCCCTGGACGGTGAGCTCGGAGCCGCCCGGCGTGCCAACGAGCTGCAGCTGGCCGCCAGCGGCTGGACGATCCACCACCAACGAGGCGACTCCTTCGCCGAGCGCCTGGTGCATGCCCACCACGACGTCGCCACCAGTGCCGGCGCACCCGTCGTCCAGGTCGGCATGGACACCCCCCAGCTGACGCCGGAGTCGCTGAAGCAGGCCGCCGCCGCACTGACCGGCCGCCACGACGCGGTCCTCGGCCCGGCCCACGACGGCGGCTGGTGGCTGCTCGGCGTCACCGGTCCGCACCTGCTGGTCCACTTGGCCGAGGTGCCGATGTCGACGACCGAGACCTGCCAGCTGACCCGTGCGGCCCTCGTGCGGGCAGGAGCACGGGTGACCGAGATCAGCCGGCTGAGGGACGTCGACGAGGTCGCGGACGCCGAGGCCGTTGCGGCGGCAGCCGCCGACACCGAGTTCGCCAAGGCCTGGCGATGACGAGCGTCGCGTCCTTCACCGACGTCTACTCCGACGCGCTCCGGGGAAACCCCTGCTCGGTGAGTGGGATCTACCCCGACGTGCGGCGGCTGCCGGTGCACACCTGGCTCCGCGCCGCCGACGACTCCGATCAGGTCCTTCTCGACCACTGCCGGGGGACGACCGTCGACATCGGGTGCGGACCCGGGCGGATGAGCGCCCACCTCGCGGCCTCCGGACACATGGTGCTCGCCGTCGACCTGGTGCGTGAGGCCGTAGAGCAGGCCAGGCGCCGGGGCGTACCCGCGGTTCGCCGCAACGTCTTCGACCCGCTGCCCGGTGAGGGCAACTGGGACACGGTGCTGCTGGCCGACGGCAACATCGGCATCGGCGGTGAGCCGGTGGCCCTGCTGCGCAGGTCCGCGGAGCTGCTCGGACAGCGCGGACGCATCGTCTGCGACCTGGCACCGCACGGCACCGGGGTGCAGATGCGCAACGCCCGGCTCGTCTCCGAAGGCAAGGAGTCATCGGTGTTCCGCTGGGCCCAGGTGGGAGCGGACGCGATCCACGCCACCGCCTCCTCCGCGGGGTTGCTGGTCGAGTCGGTGCACGAGTACGACGACCGCTGGTTCGCGGTGCTGACCCGATGAGGCGGCCGCCGGTGCCGACCGAGGCGTCGTTCACCTCTCCGCTGCGCCACGAGCGCCTGACCGCCCGGATCGGGACTTGGCTGGGGATCTGCTTCGGGTTGGCGTTCCTGACCGGACTGATCAGCCACTGGTACTACCTGCGCGACGTCCCCCTGTTCCCGCCCACCCGCCCGATCTCCGGCTACCGCCTCACCCAGGGGCTGCATGTGATCAGCGGCACGGCCGCGATCCCGCTGCTGCTGATCAAGCTCTGGAGCGTCTACCCCAAGCTCTTCGCCGAAATCCCCAAGGGACGGCTGCGCGCCCTCGCGCTGCACCTCACCGAGCGCGCGTCCATCGCGGTCCTCGTCGCCGCCGGCACCTTCCAGCTCGTCACAGGGCTGGCGAACTCGGCCCAGTGGTACCCCTGGGCGTTCTCGTTCCGCTCGACCCACTACGCCGTCGCGTGGATCGCGATCGGGGCGCTGCTGGTGCACATCGCGGTCAAGCTGCCGATCATCCGGGCGGCGTACGCCGAGCCGCTGCCTGAGCCCGACGACGCGTCCTACAAGGGACCGAGCCGCCGGGCGTTCCTGCGCACGGCGCTGCTCGCCTCCGGCGTCGCCGTCATCGCCACGGCCGGCAGCACGGTGCCCTTCCTCCGCAAGATCTCGGTGCTTGGCGTCCGCACGGGGGAGGGACCCCAGGGAGTGCCGATCAACAAGTCCGCCGTCGCGGCTGGCGTCACGGACCTTGCCCGCGGGGCAGGGTTCCGTCTCACCCTGGTCAACGGTGACCGCGAGGTCGCGTTGTCGAGGGCGGACCTCGAGGCGATGACGCAGCGCACCCATGAGCTTCCGATCGCCTGTGTGGAGGGATGGAGCGCGTCGGGGTCGTGGACCGGTGTCCGTCTCGCCGAGCTGCTCGCCCTGGTCGACGCCGACCCCGACGCGGCGGTGCGGGTCATCTCGCTCCAACCGCAAGGGGCCTTCCGTCGTAGCGAGCTCCCGGCGTCGTTCGCCCGCGACGAGCTCACCCTGCTGGCGTTGCAGCTCGGGGGCGAGGACCTGAGCATCGACCACGGGTACCCCTGCCGGCTGATCGCACCCAACCGGCCCGGGGTCTTCCAGACCAAGTGGGTCACCCGGATCGAGGTGCTGGCGTGAGGACCCGCCTGCTCATCGGGGCCCTGGGGATGGCCGCCGGCCTCTTCGGAGCGCTGCGGTTCCTCCAGCGCGACGTCGGGGACATCATCGACTCGGTGCTGTGGCTCGCGGGCGGTGTGGCCGTCCACGACGCGCTGGTCGCACCCCTCACGATCGCGGTCACGTGGGTCGGTGGCCGGTTCGTGCCGCACGGGGTGAGGACCCGCGTGGCCCTCGCCCTCGTCGTGCTGCTGACCGTGACCGCCGTGGCGATCCCTGTGCTGGGTCGCTTCGGTGCCCGACCCGACAACCCCACGCTGCTGGACCGCAACTACCCCGTCGGGTGGTTGCTGGTCGCGGGTGGCGTCGTGGTCGCCAGCCTGGCGGCCCGACCTCTCGCCACGCTCGTGGGCCGCCGTCGAGGACGTCCCGACGTCAGCTCGTCAGCAGGCTGACCAGCAGCCCGGCCGCGCCGACCACGATCGCGGCGACGGCGATGAGGAGCGGGGTCCGGGACGGTGGCCGGTCGGTCCTCTGTGGCACCAGCGCCGCAATCCCGGCGGCGACGCTGAGCAGCCCCACGAACCCGCCGATCACGATGGCGAGGCTCGGGCCGCTGCCCGAGCTGCCCTCGCCGCCGACGGTGAAGCAGATCCCCGACGTCAGCGCAGCCACGCCGATCGCCGGCCAGGCGTGCGCGCCCCGCGAGCGGTGGAGCAGCACGGCGCCGACGAGCAACGCGACGGCCAGCAGCGCGATCACCACTGCGCTCACCGTCGGCATGGGACAGGTCTACACGACCGGGGCACGGGGTCATGCACAATCTGCGGGTGAGACACACCGAGTTCTGGTCCCGGATGGAGCATGCCCTCGGGTCGGCGTACGCCCGGTCGTGGGCCGAGCAGCACGTCATCCGGGAGCTCGACGGACGCACCGTCGAGGAGGCCCTCGCCCACGGCGACGCGCCCAAGCAGGTGTGGCGTGCGGTCTGGGCCGAGCTCGACCTGCCGGCACGCGACCGCTGAGCCGCATTGGTTGCCAGATCGTTGTCATCGGGAGTCGGCCGAGCGGCGCCCTCGGGTTAGTCTCAGCCGGTCGCCTTGCCTGCTCGGGCACGACAAGACGAGGAGTTCCGCATGCCGAACGTCCAGACCAAGCGCCGCCTGGCCGCCCTGACCGCAGCCGCTGCGTGCGCGCTGATCGCCGTCACCGGGACCCAGGGCCCGTCCCTCGCAGCGCCGCCGCAGGGCCCGTCCGCGGGGCCAACCCAGGCCACGCTGATGGACATCCAGCTGCTGTCGTTCAACGACTTCCACGGCAACCTCGCTCCGCCCGCCGGCTCCAGCGGCCGCAACGTCGTCGGGCACGCGATCGACCCCAAGACCGGCAAGCCGGTCGACGTCACCCAGAACGCCGGTGGGGCGGAGTACCTCGCGACGCACCTCGCCGAGGCCCGCAAGGGTCACCCCAACAGCCTCACCGTCGCGGCCGGTGACCTGATCGGCGCCTCGCCGCTGCTCTCGGCCGCGTTCCACGACGAGCCCACGATCGAGTCGCTCAACTCACTCGGGCTCGACGTCTCCGCCGTGGGCAACCACGAGTTCGACGAGGGCTACCGCGAGCTGCAACGCATGAAGTCCGGGGGCTGCATCGACGACGGTGCCGGCGCCAACAACCAGAACTCCTGCCCCGACGGCGTCTTCGCCGGCGCGAACTTCGACTACCTCGCCGCCAACGTGAAGTACGCCGGCACCGACGACACGATCCTTCCCGCCTACACGGTGAAGAAGTTCAACGGCGCCAAGATCGGCTTCATCGGGATGACGCTCGAGGGCACCCCCAACATCGTGACCGCCCGCGGTGTCGCCGGACTCGAGTTCAGCGACGAGGTCGAGACGGCCAACAAGCTGGTGCCGATCCTGAAGGAGCAGGGCGTCAACGCGATCGTGGTGCTGATCCACGAGGGTGGCTCCCCGGCCAAGGAGAGGTGGACCGACCCGGCCACGGGCACGACGTACGACGTCAACCCCACCTACGACTACACCTGCGACAAGGGCGGCAGCCTGATCAACGCCAAGTCGCCGATCCTGCCCATCGCCGCGGACCTCGACCCGGCGATCGACATGGTGGTCTCCGGCCACACCCACCAGCCCTACGTCTGCAACGTCAAGGACCCTGCGGGCAACGACCGTCTGCTGACCTCGGCCTCCTCCTTCGGCCGGCTGTTCACCGAGACCGACCTGACCTACGACCGGCGTACGAGCGACATCGTGCGCTCCTCGGTGAAGGGCTCCAACATCCAGGTGAGCCGCGACGTCCCCCGGGACGCCGCGCAGACGGCCCTGATCGCGAAGTACCGGGAGCTGGTCCGCCCGGTCGCGAGCAAGGTCATCGGCCACATCACCGAGGACGTCACCAACGCGCAGAACGCCTCCGGCGAGTCACAGCTCGGGGACCTGATCGCCGACGCCCAGTTGGCCGACCCCAGCACCGTGACCGGGGGGCAGCGACCGGTGATCGCGTTCATGAACCCCGGAGGCATCCGCGCCAACCTCACCTTCGCCGAGTCCTCCTACGGCGAGCCGGCGGGTGACGTGACCTACGAGGAGGCGTTCACCGTCCAGCCGTTCAACAACTACCTGGTCTCGATGTCGCTGACCGGACAGCAGATCTACGACGTGCTCAGGCAACAGGTGACCGTCGACAACGCCGACACGAACAAGGTGCTCGCCGTCTCGAAGGGGTTCACCTACAGCTACACGAGCAGCGGCCCGGTCGACGGCAGCGTGAAGCTGAACGGCACGCCGGTCGACAAGACCGCCAGCTACCGCATCGTGACCAACAACTTCCTGGCCGATGGCAGCGACGGCTTCCCGGCGTTCAGGGGCGGCACCGGTGTCTACTTCGGCGGGCTCGACATCGATGCCTTCGCAAACCACCTGCAGGGTCTCTCCGGCGGCTACACCCCCGGGCCGCTGACCCGCATCACCAAGCAGTAGCCACCCCCGCACCCCGGCCGGTCCCTCCTGGTAGGAGGGGTGGGGGCGGTCGGCGTGTTGCGGTTCCCTCGAACACATGTTCGTACTAACGTTTCCCCCGAACAGGCAGGGGTCGACACCTGGTTCTCCACACCCGGAGCACCGCGCAGCAGGGTTGTCGGTGCAGGCCCCTAGCGTCTGCCACGAACACAGACCGGCGTCGGACGACGCACGACAGTGAGGGACCCATCATGGCTGCTGGAGCCGAGAACAACCGTGACAACAACCGTGACAACAACCGTGACAACAACCGTGACAAGGCGCTCGACGTAGCGCTCGCCAACATCGAGAAGCAGTTCGGCAAGGGCTCGGTGATGCGGCTCGGTGACGAGGTCCGGGTTCCGCTCGAGGTGATCCCGACCGGTGCCATCTCCCTCGACATCGCCCTGGGCCTCGGTGGCCTGCCGCGCGGTCGGGTGGTGGAGATCTACGGCCCGGAGGCCTCGGGAAAGACCACCGTCGCGCTGCACGCCGTGGCCAACGCCCAGGCCGCCGGAGGCATCGTGGCCTTCATCGACGCCGAGCACGCCCTGGACCCCGACTACGCCCAGCGCCTCGGGGTGGACACCGACGCGCTGCTCGTCTCCCAGCCCGACTCGGGCGAGCAGGCCCTGGAGATCGCGGACATGCTGATCCGCTCCGGAGCGCTCGACCTGATCGTGATCGACTCGGTCGCGGCGCTGGTGCCCCGCGCCGAGATCGAGGGCGAGATGGGCGACAGCCACGTCGGGCTCCAGGCCCGGTTGATGAGCCAGGCGCTGCGCAAGATGACCGGTGCCCTGAGCAACTCCAAGACGACCGCGATCTTCATCAACCAGCTGCGCGAGAAGATCGGGGTGATGTTCGGCTCGCCGGAGACCACCACGGGTGGCAAGGCGCTGAAGTTCTACTCCTCGGTCCGACTCGACGTGCGTCGCATCGAGACGCTCAAGGACGGCACCGAGATGGTCGGCAACCGCACCCGCGTCAAGGTGGTGAAGAACAAGGTCGCTCCGCCGTTCAAGCAGGCCGAGTTCGACATCATGTACGGCCTGGGCATCAGCCGCGAGGGTGGCCTGATCGATGTCGGGGTCGAGGCGGGCCTCGTCCGCAAGGCCGGAGCCTGGTACACCTACGAGGGCGACCAGCTCGGCCAGGGCAAGGAGAACGCTCGCACGTTCCTGCGGGACAACCCCGACCTCGCCAACGAGATCGAGAAGCGGATCCTGGAGAAGCTCGGCATCGGCCCCGCAGTCGACGCACCCGCCGAGGGCTTCACCGCCGACGCCCCGGGCATCGACCCCGATGGCATCGACTTCTGAGGTCCCGGCAGGACTCGACGCCGGTCCGGAGGCCGATCCGGAGTCGGTCGGACGCAAGATCCTGCTCGACCAGCTGACCGGGCGAGCTCGCACCCGCTCGGAGCTGGCCGGCAAGCTGGCGGCCCGCAACGTCCCGGCCGAGGTCGCCACCCGCCTCCTCGACCGGTTCGAGGAGGTCGGGCTGGTCGACGACGCCGCCTTCGCCCGCGAGTGGGTGGCCCAGCGGCAGTCCGGGCGCGGTCTGGCCCGTCGTGCGCTGGCCCAGGAGCTGCGCCGCAAGGGCATCGAGGACGAGGTGGCCGCCGAGGCGCTCGACGAGGTCGACGAGGACGCCGAGGTCGAGGCGGCGCGGACGCTGGTCCGGGCCAAGCTGCGCACGATGGGTTCGGTGGAGCGCGACAAGGTCATCCGCCGGCTGGTCGGGATGCTGGCCCGCAAGGGCCACTCCAGCTCGGTGGCCTTCCGGGTGGTCAAGGAGGAGCTCGACGCCTGAGCGATCAATGCGGGCGACAGGGTCCGTCGAGCCGTTCAGAATGGCTCCATGCTGATCGAGTTCTCTCGTGGGGACGGGCGCCCGGGCGAGGCGTGGGCCGAAACGGCGGATCGGCTCGCCGGAGGGCGCGGCCCCGTGCTCGCACTCGACCTGTCCGCGGACCCGCTGCGGTTCGCCGTCGATGATCAGCACCGCTTCGCCCTACGGCCGATGACCGAGGGTGACTTCGCCGACGTCAGTCGATGGTTGAACACTCCCCATGTCGCGACCTGGTGGGACGAGCACCGCTCACCGGAGCAGGTCGCGGCCCACTACGGTCCCGGGATCCGGGGTGAGGAACCGGTCCGCTACTGGGTCTGGGAGGTCAACGGTCGCTCGGTCGGGTTCGCCCAGGACTACCGGATCTCCGACCACCCCGAGTTCGCCCTCCTGTGCGGGCGCCCCGACGCGGTCGGGTTCGACTACGTCATCGGCGAGGCCGCCCACGTGGACCGCGGACTGGGCACCAGCCTGCTCTGGGTCTTCCTGCGCGACATCGTCGTCCCGGCGTACGACGGAGTCACCGAGCTGTTCGCCGCACCGGACCATCGCAACGCCCGCTCCTTGAGGGTGCTGGCGAAGCTCGGCGCCACCGAAGGCATCTGGTTCGACGAGCCTCAATCGGACGGGCGCGTCGACACCGTGGTCGGCTGCAGCATCCCCGTGGGCACGGTGCTGCGCGGCACCTGAGGCGGTGCCTGGCGGCGACCGGGAGGACGTGAGCCTGCCCACAGCGGGGCCAGGGGGCCGCCTCCGAGCCGTAGGGTCACCAGCCATGAGCCGAGTCCTGGACCTGTACAAGAAGACCTCCGCGATCCCGGTCGTGGGCGACCGGCTGTTCTCCTTCGCCTTCTCCCAGGTGGCGCCCTACTTCTGGACCATCCGACCCCGGTTCACCGTGATCGAGCCCAACCATGCCGAGCTGGTGATCCCCAAGCGCCGCGGGGTGCAGAACCACATCGGCACCGTGCACGCGATCGCGCTGTGCAACGGCCTCGAGGCCGCGATGGGGGTGCTCGCTGAGGCCACCATCCCCGGCGACAAGCGCTGGATCCCCAAGGGCATGGAGGTCAGCTACACCGCCAAGGCCACCAGTGACATCACCTGCATCGCCGAGACCGACCCCGAGCAGTGGACCGGCGACGATCCCGACGTGGGCGTGCGCGTCAAGGGCGTGCGCACCGACGGCACCGTGGTGATCGAGGGCGTCATCAGGCTCTGGGTGACTCCCAAGAAGAAGTAGCCGCCCCGGCTCGTTCAGCCGGCTCGTTCAGTCAGGGTTCATCGAAGCCTGCGAGCCTCGAGGGATGCGGTGGATCCTGGGCCGAGGCATGGTGGGATCAGCGCTCCTCGTGGTGGCGGGAGTGGTCAACAGTCGCGTCCCCGTCGGCAGCTGGGTGCTTGCCTCTCCCGAGCTTCGTGAGCTGCGCCTGGTGCCCACGCACGTCCTGCTCGGCTCCGGCGTCGGATTGGCCGGCCTGCTGCTACTCACCACGGCGTGGTGGAGCCTGGTGCGCAGCGTCACCGGTGATCCCGACGGCGTGCGTCGCACCCGCGTCGCCGTGCTGGCCTGGACGGTGCCGCTCCTGCTCGCCCCGCCCCTGTTCAGCAACGACGGCTGGAGCTACGTGGCGACCGGCGTCCTCGACGGCCGCGGCCTCTCGCCGTACGTCGTCCCGCCGTCGGTGCTGCCGGCGACGATCCTCTCGGGCGTCTCCCAGGTCTGGCGCTCGACGACCTCACCCTACGGTCCGCTGAGCCTGGAGTGGGGCGCGATGTTCTCCCACCTGACCCTGGATCCGTGGTGGCTGCTGGTCAGCTACCGCGGCCTGGCCGGCATCGGTCTGCTGCTGCTCGTGGTCGCCGTGCCCCGCCTCGCCGTGCGCGCCGGACGCGACCCCGCACGGGCCTCGGCGATGGCGGTCGCCAGCCCACTGGTGGTGGTCCACGGCATCGGCGGTCTGCACAACGACCTGCTCGTGGCCGGGATGGTCGCCGCCGCCCTGGTGACCACCCAGCGGGGGGTGTGGTGGTGGGGCGCCGTGCTCGCGGGGCTGGCCGCCTCGATCAAGCTCCCCGGAGGCCTCGCGGTGGCCGGCGTGGTGGTCCTCTCGCTCGCGCCCACTCCGTCGGTGGTAGATCGCCTGCGCCGGAGCGCCCTGGTCGCGGCGGGTGCGGGCGCGACGCTCCTGGCGGTGAGTCTGGTCTCGAGGCTGGGGTTCGGGTGGGTCAACGGGCTGCGGGTGAGTGCCTCGGAGCCCGCCCACCTGGCGCCGCCGGCGGTGCTCGGCACCTGGATCGGCCGACTGTTGGCGTGGGCGGGCGCCGACGGGAGGGCGTTGGCAGTGGAACTGCACGTGGTCTCGGCCACCAAGGTGCTGGGCCTTGCGGCCTTGGCCGTCCTCGTGGTGCACGCGATGCTGCGGCGTCGCTTCCCGGCCGAGGGTGCTGCGGTCTCTGCGGCCGCGACGGTGATGCTCGCGACCACCCTGTTGAGTCCCGCTCTGCACTACTGGTACTTCTTGTGGTCGCTGCCGCTGGTGGCCTGCGCTCCCTTGGGCCGGCGAGGCGACCGGGCGCTGCTGCTCACTCTGGCGGTGCTCGGCCCGCTGGCAGTCGCGGACCCGGCACTGCACCTCATCTGGGTGAACGTCACGGCGTTGGTCACCCTGACGCTGGCGCCCCTGATCGGTTGGTGGACGGGTGGGCGAGCGCCCTTCGGTCAGGCGCCGCCCACGGCGCCGACGGGGCCCACGACGTCCTCGCCGGTGGCGTTGGGGGTCGTGCCGGCTGCTGACCTGGACAGGCGCTGCTCGACGTAGACCGCCAGCCTGGAGAGCGAGTAGTTCATCAGGATGAAGATCAGGCCCACGACGAACAGGGACTGGATCGGGTTGTCGAGGTTGCCGGCGATCAGGTTGCCGCGCCGCAGGAGCTCGATGTAGAGGGCCAGGATCGCCGCCAGCGAGGTGTCCTTGAGGACCACGACCAGCTGGCTGATCAATGCGGGCAGCATGGTCCGGAAGGCCTGGGGCAGCTGCACCGTCGTCATCGTCTGCACCGGCGTCATCCCCACGGCCAGGGCCGCCTCGGCCTGTCCGCTCGGAAGCGAGTTCACGCCGGCACGAAGGATCTCGGCGATGATCACCGAGTTGTAGAGCGTCAGCCCGATCACGAGATACCACAGGCCGTCGGGGCCGGGAAGCGGCGAGACGTTGATGTTGAGCTGCAGCGTGACGCGCCAGACGAAGAAGATCGTGACGATGACCGGGAGGCCCCGGAACAGCTCGATGAACCCCACCAGCGGGACCCGGAACGCCGGCCGGATGAGGAGCCGAAGGCTGCCGAGGAAGGTGCCGATGACCAGCGACAGCAGGATTGCGAGGCCGGCCGCGACCAGGGTGGCCCGCAGGCCGCTGAAGATCAGCTTCCACACCGGCACGAACGTCTCGTTGCCCGGGTCGATGAACGGCCCCCAGAGGTCCATCGAGAACTGCCCCTGGTCCGCGAGGCGCTTGAGCACGACTCCGACCACGGCCAGGATCAGCACCGAGGCGATGATCGTTCCCACCATTGCCCGGCGGCGGGCACGAGGACCGGGGACGTCGTAGAGGACGGTCTCGGCGGCGCTCATCGGACGATCGCCACCTTGCGCTCGATGCCCAACAACAGTGCGCCGGCGGGCAGGGTGATCAGCAGGTAGCCGATCGCCACCCCGGTGAGCACCGGGAGGGCGGCGTACCCCTGGGCGCTGGTGAGGTTGTTGCCCACGCTGAACAGGTCGCCGCCGACGCCGAACGCGCCAACGACGGCCGAGTTCTTGAACATCGCGATGATCACGCTGCCCAGCGGAGGGATCGAGGTGCGGAACGCCTGGGGGAGGATCACCTGGCTCAGCGACTGGCCGAAGGTCAGGCCGATGGCGCGGGAGGCCTCGGCCTGACCCGCCGGCACCGCGTTGATGCCGGATCTGAGCGCCTCACACACGAACGCCGAGGTGTAGATCACCAGCCCGGAGACGCCGAAGAAGTAGAAGGACCGGTTGATGCCGATCTCGGGGAGTCCGAAGGCGAAGAAGAACAGCACCACGGTGAGCGGGCAGTTGCGGATCACCGTGACCCAGGCGGTGCCGAACCAGCGCAGCGAGGGGATCGGGGAGACCCGGAAGGAGGCGATGACGGTCCCGACGACGAGGGCACCCACCATGCCCCACATGCAGATGCCCAGGGATCGGAGGAACCCCGACCAGAACAGGTCGAGGTTGCTGGTGACTCCCTCCACGGGAAGGCCTCCTCGGTTCAGTGGGCCACACACCCCGTCGCGGCGCCGGAGGGGCGCCGCGACAGGGTCAGTGGACGGTCAGGTGCAGCGGACGATCAGGAGCAGGGTGCCGCCGCGGGAAGCTTCGGGGTCTCAGACCCCTCGACCTTTCCTGCGGTGTCCTTCCAGGCCTGGACGTAGGTGTCCTCGTTGTCCTTCAGCGTCTTGTTGATGAACTCGCAGAAGGCCACGTCACCCTTGGTGATGCCCACGCCGTAGGGCTCCTCGGTGAACTGCTCGCCGACCAGCTTGAAGTCGTCCTTGGACTTCGAGACGAAGCCCAGCAGGATGACGTTGTCGGTGGTGACCACGTCGACCTGACCGGTGCGCAGGGCGTCCGCGCACTTGTCGTAGACGTCGAAGAGGACCAGCTGGCTCTCATTGGCGAGGTAGGGCTTGATCTGCTCCGACGGGGTCGACCCGGTCACCGAGCAGACCTTGGAGTCCGCGTTCGCCTTGAGGTCGTCGGGGCCGTTGATCGTGGAGTTGTCGGCCTTGACCATCAGCTGCTGACCAGCCTCGTAGTAGGGGCCGGCGAAGGTGATCCGCTTCTTGCGCTCGTCGTTGATCGTGTACGTCGCGACCACGAAGTCGACGTCGCCGTCCTCGATGACCTGCTCACGAATGGCGGACGGGCTCTCCTTCCAGGTGATGTCGTCGGCCTTGATGCCCAACGCCCCCGCGATGATCTTGGCGACCTCGACGTCGAAGCCCTGCGGCTTGTCGTCGAGCCCGAGCAACCCGAACCCGGGCTGGTCGAACTTGGTGCCGACGGTGACCTTCCCCGCGTCGGCAAGCTTCGCCATCGTGGTTCCGGACTCGAACTTGGGGCTGTCCTCCACCTTGGGCTCAGATCCGCCGCCGCTGGAGCCACATGCTGCGGTCAGCAGCAGTGCCCCTCCTGCGATCAGTGCCTTGGTCCTGGTCAGTCTCATGACAGTTCTCCTCCTTGGAGATTGGTGATCATCAGTGCTTCAGGATCTTGCCGAGGAAGTCCTTGGCCCGATCCGAAGTGGGGTTGGTGAAGAATTCCTCGGGGGTGTTCTCCTCGACGATCGCGCCATCGGCCATGAACACCACGCGGTCCGCGGCCGTGCGGGCGAAGCCCATCTCGTGGGTGACGACGATCATCGTCATGCCGCGCTCGGCAAGGTCCACCATCACGTCGAGGACCTCCTTGATCATCTCCGGGTCCAGCGCGGAGGTGGGCTCGTCGAACAGCATCGCCTGGGGCTCCATCGCCAGCGCCCGAGCAATGGCCACCCGCTGCTGCTGACCTCCGGAGAGCTGCGCGGGGTACTTGTCGGCCTGGTGACCGACGCCGACACGGTCGAGCAGTTCGCGGCCGCGCTTGTCGGCGGCATCCTTCTTCACCCCGCGCACTTTGATCGGTCCGAGGGTGACGTTCTCCAGGATCGTCTTGTGGGCGAACAGGTTGAAGCTCTGGAAGACCATGCCGACCTCGGCCCGGAGAGCCGCGAGCGCCTTGCCCTCCTCGGGGAGGGCCTTGCCGTCGAGCGTGATGGTTCCCTTGTCGATGGTCTCCAGACGGTTGATGGCCCGGCACAGGGTTGATTTGCCCGATCCGGAGGGGCCGATCACGACGACCACCTCGCCCTTGGCGACGGACAGATTGATGTCCTGGAGCACGTGCAGATCGCCGTACCACTTGTTCACGTCGTCGAGGACGATGAGTCCCGGATGGTCAGCCATCCATCCTTCCTATCGTCTTTCTCACCGCGGGCGCCACGTCCCCGGGTTTCGATCGGGTCACGAGGCGCCGGACTAGTTCACCGGTACCAAGGGGCCAGTTCGCCCTACGCTGACGCCCGCCGAGGGGTCGCCGTACCCTTGACCGGTCATGACTGCCACGCCGACCGCGACTCCGCGCACCTATGAGGTCCGCACCCACGGGTGCCAGATGAACGTGCACGACTCCGAGCGGCTCAGCGGCCTTCTTGAGGGCGCCGGCTTCCTCCCCGCACCCCGGGGTGACACCGCGGACGTCGTCGTGTTCAACACCTGCGCGGTGCGCGAGAACGCCGACAACAAGCTCTACGGGAACCTCGGTCAGCTGGCCTCGGTGAAGGCGAAGCGGCCGGGCATGCAGATCGCCGTCGGCGGCTGCCTGGCCCAGAAGGACCGCTCCACGATCACCGCGAAGGCGCCCTGGGTCGACGTCGTCTTCGGCACCCACAACATCGGCTCGCTGCCCGTGCTCCTCGAGCGCGCCCGCGTCCAGCAGGAGGCGCAGGTCGAGATCCTGGAATCGCTGGAGGTCTTCCCCTCGACTCTGCCGACCAAGCGGGAGTCGGCGTACGCCGCATGGGTGTCGATCTCGGTCGGGTGCAACAACACCTGCACGTTCTGCATCGTGCCGGCGCTGCGCGGCAAGGAGAAGGACCGCCGCCCGGGTGAGATCCTGGCCGAGATCGAGGCCCTGGTCGCCGACGGGGTCACCGAGATCACCCTGCTGGGCCAGAACGTCAACGCCTACGGCGTCGAGTTCGGCGACCGCCAGGCCTTCTCCAAGCTGCTGCGCGCGTGTGGCGAGGTCGCCGGGCTCGAGCGGGTGCGGTTCACCTCGCCCCACCCGGCCGAGTTCACCGACGACGTGATCGAGGCGATGGCCGAGACCCCGAACGTGATGCCCTCACTGCACATGCCGCTCCAGTCCGGCTCGGACAAGGTGCTCAAGGACATGCGCCGTTCCTACCGCCAGTCCAGGTTCCTCGGGATCATCGAGCGGGTGCGTGCCGCCATGCCCGACGCGGCGATCACCACGGACATCATCGTCGGGTTCCCGGGCGAGACCGAGGAGGACTTCCAGGCAACCCTCGACGTCGTCCAGGCAGCCCGCTTCTCCGGGGCGTTCACCTTCCAGTACTCCAAGCGCCCCGGGACCCCTGCGGCGACGCTCGAGGGTCAGGTCCCCAAGGCGGTGGTGCAGGAGCGCTACGAACGGCTCGTCGCGGTCGCCGACGAGGTCGCCTGGACCGAGAACCGTGCAATCGAGGGTCGGACGGTCGAGCTGATGGTGGCTGAGGGCGAGGGGCGCAAGGACGCCGCCACCCACCGACTCTCTGGCCGCGCCCGCGACAACCGACTGGTGCACTTCACGCCCGTGGGCGACGACGGCTCCCGGATCGAGGTCCGCCCCGGCGACATGGTCGAGGTCGTCGTGTCGTACGGCGCTCCGCACCACCTCGTCGCCGACGGCCCGGTGCGATCGCTCCGGCGTACCCGTGCCGGTGATGCGTGGGAGCGGAGAACCGCCCCGGAGCCGGCCGGAGTCGCGCTCGGACTCCCGACGATGGGGCCGCCGTCCGCGCTGCCGTCCGCCGAGGACGCCTGCTCGCGCGGATAGTGGTGCCGGACCAGCGGGCCTAGCCTCAGACGGGGTCCTCGCTGCCGGGGGGCATCTCCTTCTCGCCCTCGTCCAGATCCTCGGGCGCTTCGATCTCGTCCGGGACCTCATCCTCCTCGACCTGGGCCGAGCGCGGCTGGTCAGCCGTCGCGGGCGGCAGGTCGTGCCGGGTGCTCTCGACCATGTCGGCGGGACCGCCGGGTCCAGGGTCCGGGGGTGGGTCCGTCGTGGGCTCCGGCATCGCGCCGGTGGTCGCGTCGGTCACTGCTCGGGGTTCCGCTCGCGGGTGTCGGTGAAGTCGTCGCTCTCGCCGTCGAGATCGTCGAGGGCGGCCTTGGCCTTGCTCACCCCGCCCTCGATCTTGTCGGTGTACTTGCCGCCGGTCTTGTCGTCCACGACCGCTGCTGCCTTGTCGAGCCCGTCGCTGATCTTGTCGCCGTGGCTGTCCACCGCGTCACTCAACTTCTTCTTCGCGTCGTCCAGGAAACCCACTGACTGCTCCTCTGCTCGTTCCTCGAGGCGACGGTGCGCCCGCCGCGGGCACCGCGAGTGCCTCGTTTGCCAAACTAGCCCCCGTGTCCAGCGAATCGAAGCGACTCCCGGTGATCGCGGTGGTGGGGGCCACCGCCTCGGGCAAGAGCGCGCTGGCCCTCGACGTCGCGGGTCGGCTCGGCGGCGAGATCGTGAACACGGACTCGATGCAGATCTACCGCGGCATGGACATCGGCACCGCGAAGCTTCCGGTGGCGGAGCGGCGCGGGATCCCGCACCATCTTCTCGACGTGCTCGAGGTCACCGAGCCGGCCAGCGTCGCGGAGTTCCAGGGCTGGGCCCGCGCTGCCATCGCCGACTGTCACGTCCGCGGAGTCATCCCTGTCCTGGTGGGTGGTTCGGCGCTCTACACCCGGTCCATCCTCGACGAGTTCGAGTTCCCCGGCACGGATCCGGTCGTGCGGGCACGACTCGAGGGCGAGCTGGCCGAGACCGGCCCGGAGGCGTTGCACGCGCGGCTCGCCGCCGTCGACCCGGTGGCCGCCGGACAGGTGCTGCCCAGCAATGGACGGCGACTCGTACGCGCCCTGGAGGTGGTGGAGATCACGGGTCTCCCGTTCACGGCCGCGCTGCCCGATCAGCGCTACCACTACGAGGCGGCGGTGCAGATCGGCCTCGACATCGACCGGGACGTTCTCGATCGCCGGATCGAGGACCGTGTCGAGGCGATGTGGTCTGCCGGTTTCGTGGAGGAGGTCCGGGCCCTGGTCGGCCGCGGCCTCCGCGACGGGCGTACGGCGCACCGGGCGCTCGGCTACCGGCAGGTGCTCGCGTTCCTCGACGGTGAGCTCACCCAGGACGAGGCCAGGGACCGCACCGTCACCGGCACCCGGAGGTTCGCGCGCCGCCAGGACAGCTGGAACCGCCGCGACCCCCGCATCAGCTGGCTGGCTCACGATGACGACCACCTCGTCGAGAAGGCGATGGCCGCGATCAGCTGAGCCGGTCGAGCTCCTTGGGCAGGTCGCGCATCGAGATGAGCGGTGAGAACACCACCGGGAGGGCGGCGACCACCGAGCCGACCATGGCGATCCAGAAGACCGGGCGGACACCCAGCGTCTGGCCCAGGACACCTCCGAGGAGGCTGCCGATCGGCATGCTGCCCCAGACGACGAACCGGATGGAGGCATTCATCCGTCCGAGCAGGGGCCGCGGACACAGTCGCTGGCGGAAGCTCACCTGGGTCACGTTGTAGACGACGACGGCGAAGCTGAGCAGCAGGCTCGAGGCCGTGAGCGCGAGCATCGGGGGGATCACCGTGCCCGCCAAGGGCATCAGCACTCCGGCCGGGATCCAGAACAGGCTGGTCGCCGGGATCGTGCGCCCTTCGCCGAGCCAGGCGTTGATCCGGGGAGTGGCGAGCGCACCGAACAGGCCGCCCAGGGCTCCGATGCCGAGCGCGATGCCGATGTGCCCCTCGTCGAGCGCGAGCTCGCGCAGGCAGTAGAGCACTAGGAGGGCGCCGGACATCGAGGAGAAGAAGTTCGACGTCGCCGTGCACGTGGTGATCCGCCACAGCAACGGGTTGCGGAACACGAAGGACATCCCCTCGCGGATCTCGACCAGCAGCGGGCGTCGGTCCGCGCGCGCCGGCGGGGTGTCGACATGCCGGATCCGGCGTACGAACAGCGCGGAGCCGAGGAAGCTCACGGCATCCAGGCCCAGCGTGAGCGGCGCACCGATCAGCTTGATCGCGCCACCGGCGAGCGCCGGGCCGCCGATCATCGCGACCGACTGGCTGGCCTGCAGCTTCGCGTTGCCCTCGCCGATGTCCGGCGGCTCGACGATGTCGGGCAGATAGCTCTGGTAGGCGACGTCGAAGAACACCGTGCACGCACCCATCACCAGTGCGACCCCGAACAACTGCACCAGGGTGAGCGCGTCGAGGGCCCAGGCCAGGGGCAGCGAGGCCAGGGCGAACGCGCGAACGATGTCGTTGGCGACCAGCACCCGTTGCTTGCGCCAGCGGTCGACCCAGGCCCCGGCAGGCAGCCCGATCACGAGGAAAGCGAGGAACTCGAACGTGGCGAGCAGACCCATCTCGAACTCATCGGCGTGCAGCACCCGCACCGCCAGCACCGGTAGGGCGAGCAGGGTGAGCTGGGTGCCGAACTGGCTGATCGTGTCGCCGATGAACAGCTGGCGGAAGTCGTGGTGCCGCAGCAGCCCGCCGCGGAGCCGGCGCCCCGGAGCGGGGTCAACCGGGGGAGGGACGGCGCCCGGGAGAGCCGGTGGGTCGATGGTCACCGCGGCATCGTGTCGTACCGCTGCCCCATCAGCAATCATCGTTCGCCCGTACGGTTAATCTCACCCCATGATCACCAGGACTGAGCACGCCGGCGTCCACGACCTCGCGAGCCGGGTGGCCTGACCAGGTGGCTACCTGGAAGTGGGTCCGTCGACTGGGCCGCCTCGACGAGGTGGATCCGGGACGGGAGCAGTCGATGCCGGCCACGACCCCCCCGGTGTCGAGGCGGACGCCCGCCGACCGAACCCCGGACGAGACGACGACCCGTGACAGGATCCCTCCCGTGATCGAGTACTCCTTCGTGAAGGGCCACGGCACCGAGAACGACTTCGTGCTGGTCCCTGACGCCAACGGCCGGCGGGAGCTGACGGCCGAGCAGGCTGTGCGGCTGTGCGACCGCCGTGGCGGCATCGGCGCTGACGGCGTGATCAGGGTGGTGCGGGTGGACGCCACCGATGATCCCGCGGCGGTCGCCGCCCGGGGCTCGTCCGCCACCTGGTTCATGGACTATCGCAATGCCGACGGTTCGGTCAGCGAGATGTGCGGGAACGGGATCCGCGTGCTGGGTCGCTTCCTGGTCACCCACGCCGACGTCGACGGTCGCGACCCGCTCCCGATCGCGACGAGGGACGGGATCAAGACGTTGAGGTTCGACGACGACCAGATCACCGTCGACATGGGCTCGGCACGGCTCCATGGGGACACCAAGGTCACGGTGGGCGAGCGCAGCTTCGCGGCCCGCCACATCAGCCTCGGCAACCCGCATGCGGTGGCCTTCGTCGACGATCTCGCGGAGGCCGGCCCGCTGCACGAGGCGCCGGGCTACGACGCCGGCACCTACCCGGAGGGCGTCAACGTCGAGTTCGTCACCCGGCTCGGGGAGCATCACCTGGCCATGCGGGTGCACGAGCGCGGGTCCGGCGAGACGCGCTCCTGCGGCACGGGCGCCTGTGCGGCGATGGTGGCGGCCGCGGAGGCCGACGGCGCCGATCGAGGTACGCCGTACACGGTGGACCTGCCCGGCGGCACCCTCACCATCGTTTGGACCGACGACGACCGGATCATGATGACCGGGCCGGCGGTCCTCACCGCCGAGGGCGTCACCAACCTCTGATCCGCGCGGACCTAGGATCTCCGGCATGGACATCAACGGAGCCAGTGCAATCGTGACCGGCGGCGCCTCGGGCATCGGCGCAGCCGTCGCCCGCCAGTTGGCGGCCCAGGGCGCCAAGGTTGTCGTGGCGGACCTGAACCAGGAGAAGGGCGAGGCCCTGGCCGGCGAGATCGGCGGAGTCTTCGCCCCGGTCGACGTGACGAAGACCGAGCAGATCAAGGGCTCGATCGAGCAGGCCGCCGAGCTCGGTCCGCTTCGCGTCCTGGTCAACTCCGCAGGCATCGGCTGGGCCCAGCGCACGGTCGGCCGTGACGGCGAGTTCGACTCCGCCGCAGACCTCGAGGCGTTCTCGAAGGTGATCGCGATCAACCTGATCGGCACCTTCGACTGCATCCGGCTGGTCGGTACGGCGATCGCCCGCAACGAGCCCACCGAGACCGGCGAACGCGGAGCCATCGTCAACATGGCCAGCGTGGCCGCGTTCGACGGGCAGATCGGCCAGGCGGCGTACTCCGCCTCCAAGGGTGGCGTGGTCGGCATGACCCTCCCGGTCGCGCGCGATCTCGCCGCGGTCGGCATCCGCGTCAACACCGTGGCCCCCGGCCTGATCGACACCCCGATCTACGGCGAGGGGGAGGCGGCGGAGGCGTTCAAGGCCAAGCTCGGCGAGAGCGTGCTCTACCCCAAGCGCCTCGGTGTGCCCGCGGAGCTGGCGAGCATGGTCGTGGAGTGCGTGACCAACTCCTACATGAACGCCGAGACCATCCGCGTCGACGGTGGCATCCGGATGCCCCCCAAGTAGGCCTGTCATCTGCGGGGTCAGCCGACCGCGGTCTCCGAGCCATTGCGGTGCGGCGCCGGGTCGGCCGGCAGCGTGAAGCAGATCGCCGTTCCCGCGCCCTTGTCCCTCGCCTCGGCCCAGATCCGTCCGCCGTGCCGCTCGATGGCGCGGGAGCTGATGCTCAGGCCGAGTCCGGTGCCGGGGAACTCCTCGGCGGCGGCAGACCGGTAGAAGCTGTCGAAGATGCGTCCTCGATCCTGGCCCGAGATGCCGATGCCGTTGTCGAGGACCCGGACCTCGACCATGTCCCCGACGCTGCGTGAGGAGACCTGCACGTGCGGGCACGTCCCCTCGGCGACATACTTGACGGCGTTGCCCAGCACGTTGCCGAACAGCTGTCTGACCAAAGTGGCGTCGGCGCGGACCGGATCGAGCGCCGCGCGCTCGATGGCGGTGACCAGCGCCGGTTGGTCAGCAGCCAGCTCGCCGGCGTACTCATCGACGAGTTCGTCCAGGGAGAGGTGCTCGAGCTGCAGCACGGCACTCTGCGCCCGGCTGTAGTCGAGCAGGTCGCCGATCAGGGTCTGCATCCGCTCGGCGGAGGCATGGATTCGGACCAGGCTCATCCGGGCCTGCGCCTTGTCCCCCTCCAGCGTGTCGAGCTGTCCGTCGAGGATCTCCGCCCAGCCCTTCACGGCGAACAGCGGGTTCTTCAGGTCGTGGGCGACCACCCCGGCGTAGGACTGCAGCTCACGCGTGCGGTCCCTGGCTGTCGTCACGTCGCGCACAGTCAGCACCGCCAGCGGACCACCGTCCGAGTCGGGGCGACTCAACGGGATGGCCGTGACCGAGAGCATGCTCCGTTTGCCCGTCGTCGGATCGATCCGGAGGAGGTCCATGGCCGCGACGGTCTCGCCACGCAGGGCTCGCACGTGTGGTCGGTCTGCCGACGCCAGGGGGGTGCCGTCCAGGGCGAACACTCCGTGGCTCTCGGGCGAGCGCGCGCGATCGTTGCCCTCGACCGAGCCCGCCAAGAGGGCGGCGGCCGGGTTGCTGAGCACCACGGCGTCGGTGGAGTCGAGCACCGCGAGCCCGTCGGTCATCGTGTCGGTGATCGCGTCGAGCAGCTGGGCGCGTGCCCGCGCCTGGGCCTCGGACGCCCGCAGCCTCTCGGTGAGGTCGCTGCGCTCAGCCACCTCCAGGGAGAGCGTGAGGGTGACCAGGGCGATCGCCGTGACGAACAGCTGGAGCAGGATGGCCTGCTGCACCGGGTCGGCGACCTCGCCGAAGGGGCCGTTGCCCAGGACCGAAAAGATCACGGCCAGTGTGCCGAGCCCCAGGGCGTGCAGGGCCCCCACCGCAGGCGCGAACCGGAAGCCGACCCAGACCGGGATCGCGATCAGCAACCAGGCCAGGGGCAGCCGGTTCGTCCCGGTGAAGACGACGAGAGCGACCAGGAGGCTGAGGACGCTCGAGAGCGCCAGCTCGACGGCCGCGTGCGGACGGCGCTCCGGGGTCACCGCGTCGATCGGGCGACAGCCCGTCAGCCGGCAGAAGCGCACCGCGCTCCGCACGGTGAGGAACGTGGCCATCACCACGAAGGCGCCACACAGGTCGCGGACGACCCAGGCGACCACCAGGTTCTCCGCACCGCTCTCGCTGTCGACCACCGCGGCTGCCAACCCGAGCGGGGCGCTGACCAGGGCGGCAAGAAGCGAGCTGAGGCCGAGACGCCACAGGTCGCGGAGCCTGCGGACCTCCGGGTCGAGCCGGCCGTCGACCTGCCGTCCCCGGGCCCAGGCGAAGACCAGGCGCACCGCGCTGCCCTGGACCAGGTTGGCCAGGCCGAACAGGAGAGCGGCGGGCAGCGCAGCGCCGAACAGCGCCGTCACCACGACCGTGCTGAGCAGCAAGAGCGCCCCGTCGAGGGCCACCTCGGCGCGGGTGCTTCCGCGCAGCATCCACAGGCCGGCGACGCCGGCAGCGGGCCAGAAGACCGGGAGCACCGTCCCCTCGGGGACAAGCATGCGGCCGACGATCACCACCAGCGTGAACGCGGCCAGATAGGCCAGGCTGGGGCCGGACCGGAAGGGGCGCACCACCCCAGTATCTGCCCCGGTGGTCATGCCGCGGCCCCGATGACCGAATTGGGTTGCGCCGCGGCATAGCCTTGGAGGCGTATGACGAACGCACCGAAGGACTTCGACCTCGCCCAGGAACTCGCCGAGTCGGCCGAGTGGGACGAGGAGACCCCAGATCCCACCGGGCCCCGCGACCGCGCGCGAGACCCGGATCCTGATCAGGAGGAGACGGCCGGCGACGTCGACCTGGCCGAGCGCTACGCGCTGCGCCGGGTGGCGGGGCTGTCCACCGAGCTGGAGGACATCAGCGAGGTCGAGTACCGCCAGCTCCGCCTCGAACGGGTCATCCTCGTCGGTGTGTGGACGAGTGGATCGGTCCAGGACGCGGAGAACTCGATGGCGGAGCTCGCGCTGCTGGCCGAGACCGCGGGCTCGGAGGTGCTCGACGCGCTCTACCAGCGGCGGGACAGTCCCGACCCCGCCACCTACATCGGGCGTGGCAAGGTGGAGGGGCTGGGTGAGATCGTCCGGGCCACCGGCGCCGACACCGTGATCTGCGACGGCGAGCTCGCCCCCAGCCAGCTGCGCAACCTCGAGGACAAGGTCAAGGTCAAGGTCGTCGACCGCACGGCCCTCATCCTCGACATCTTCGCCCAGCACGCGAAGAGCAAGGAGGGTCAGGCGCAGGTCGAGCTTGCCCAGCTCAGCTACATGAAGCAGCGACTGCGTGGCTGGGGCGGCAACCTGTCGCGCCAGGCGGGCGGCCGGGTGGCGGGCGGAGCCGGCATCGGCGGCCGCGGTCCCGGCGAGACCAAGATCGAGACCGACCGGCGGCGGATCAACACCAAGATCGCCAAGCTGCGCCGCGAGCTGTCCCACATGAAGACCACGCGTGACACCAAGCGCTCCAACCGGCGTCGTCACGAGATCCCGAGCGTGGCCATCGCCGGCTACACGAACGCCGGCAAGTCCTCCCTGCTCAACCGGCTCACCGATGCCGGCGTACTGGTCGAGGACTCGTTGTTCGCCACGCTGGATCCGACCACCCGGCGCACCACGACGAGCGACGGCCGCGTCTACACGCTCAGCGACACGGTGGGCTTCGTCCGGCACCTGCCGCACCAGCTGGTGGAGGCGTTCCGGTCGACGCTGGAGGAGGTCGCCGACTCCGACCTGATCCTGCACGTGGTCGACGGTTCACACCCGGATCCCGAGGGTCAGATCACCGCCGTCCGCGAGGTGCTCGCCGAGATCGGCGCGGACAAGGTCCCCGAGCTGATCGTCATCAACAAGGCCGACGTGGCCGACCCCCTGGTGCTGGCGCGGCTGCGTCAGCGTGAGCCGCACTCAGTCGTCGTCTCGGCCAGGACCGGCGAGGGGATCACCCAGGCGCTGGTCGCCGTGGAGGAAGACCTCCCTCGACCGCGCATCGAGGTGGACGCGCTGCTGCCCTACGACCGGGGTGACCTGCTCAGCCGGGTCCACGAGAACGGCGAGGTCATCTCCGTCGAGCACACGGCCGAGGGCACCCTCCTCAAGGCCAGGGTGGGCGAGGCGCTGGCGGGCGAGCTCGCGTCGTACGCCGAACACGTCTGAGCGCGCCCAACCGCAGCGCGCCGCCGGGTGCCGCTAACCTCCGACCATGAAGCGGTGGCTCGGTTGGGGGATCGGGCTGGCGCTGCTCTCCGGGCTGGTGCTCCTGCCCGCGTTGACGTGGGGGTTCTCCGGTGGGTCGGGGGAACCCGACACCGCCGTCATCACCGACTACCGGGCCGACTTCGTGGTCTCCGAGGACGGCCGCCTCGCGGCCACCGAGACCCTCCAGGTGGCGCTGCCTGCGGGCAAACACGGCATCTTCCGGTTCTTCGACCTGGCGGATCCCGGCGACTCGAAGGTGCGCCTGATCCCCCGAGACCTCTCGGTGACCCGCGACGGGCAGGCCGAGGACTTCGAGGTCCTCAAGGAGGGTCGCGGACGCTATCGCAACGTCAAGATCGGTTCGGCGTACCGGACCCTGAGCGGACAGCACACCTACGTGATCCGCTACCGGATCGACGGTGCGCTCGCACCCGCCAGGGGGCACGGCGACGCGACGCAGTTCTACTGGAACCTGATCCCCGGCGGCTGGCGCACCGCGATCCAGCAGTCGCGCCTGACCGTGACGCTCCCCGCGGACACCCATGACGTGCGTTGCGCAGTCGGCGTGAAGGCGACCTCCGGGTGCGAGGCCCAGGGGTTGGGCAGCCGGACCCTGGAGGTACGCACCGGCGCCCTGGCGCGGAACACACCGGTCACCCTCAAGACCACCCTCGACATGCCCACCCCGGATCGCCCGCACCGAGCCTGGCCGATCCGCTTCGACCCGGTCTTCGGGACCAGCCTGATCGGCCTCGTTGCCCTGCTGATGTTGGCGGGTGTCGGCGCGGTGCTGGGTCTGCGCCTCGGCGTGACGAGCCGCGAGCCGAAGCCGCAGTTCCCGCTGATGTATGCGCCCCCGGACGGGATCGGACCTGCGCAGGGGAAGTACCTGTTCACCGAGCGCGTGGGCCGGGAGGCGTTCGTCGCCTCCCTGATGCAGACCGCCGAGAAGGGTGCCACCACGCTGGACCACACCTCGGACTGGACGATCTCCGACACCGGGCAGGCAGCGGCCTGGCAGTCGCTCGATCCGGTCTCCGGCTTCGCCGCCCAGTCGCTCGGGGTGACGGGCGGCAGGTTCACCGTGGGCACGAGCCCGGCGGCCGGCAAGGTGCTCAAGGACGCACTGTCGAGCTTCGATGAGGCGACGAGGAGCTGGGCCCGTCAGAACGGCCTGATGGTCAAGGCGGGCCTGGGAAGCTTCGGGGGCCTGCTCGTGATCCTGGCCATTGGTCTGACGCTCTTCCTCGCCCTGGTGAACCCGTTCGGTGTCTCGGTGCTGGCCCTGGCCCCCGGACTGTTCGCGCTGTTCGCCATCGAGCTGCTGGCCCCGGGGGCGAGCACCAAGCGCACCCCGGCCGGGCGCGAGCTGTGGTCGCGGATCGGCGGCTTCCGCCGGATGCTCGCCACCCCGTCAGCCGAGCAGCGCTTCGACTTCTCCGGCCGCAAGGAGCTCTATACCGCCTACATCCCGTGGGCCGTGGCGTTCGGGGTCGCTGACCAGTGGGCCGCGAAGTACCGGCTCGAGACGGGGGAGGACCCCCCTTCCCCGAGCTACTTCGGCGCAGGTGCCGCGGGCTACACCGGCGGTGGCTTCGCCTCGGCGATGGCCGACGACTTCTCTGCGTCCGTGGACTCTGCGATCTCCAGCTACGAGGCCACCCAGACCTCATCCTCGTCCAGCGGCGGAGGCGGCTTCTCCGGCGGTGGCGGCGGCGGAGGCGGCGGGGGTGGCTCCTGGTGAGCCGTTGCACGACAATCACATCGCCGGTGGTCCAGCGTGCGCAGGCCACCTCATCGAGAGAAGGAAACAGATGATCCCGTTCATCGTCATCGCCCTGGTCGTGGTCGGCCTGGTCGGCTTCGTGATCGCCGGCTTCAACAAGCTGCGCACCACTGACATCGGCGCCCAGGAGGCGTTGGGCGGCATCGACGTACAGCTCACCCGTCGCGCCGACCTGATCCCCAACCTGGTCGAGACCGTCAAGGGGTACGCCGCGCACGAGAAGGGTGTCTTCGAGGAGATCACCCGGGCCCGTGCGCACGTCCAGGAGGCGGCCAAGGGCGACGACGTACCCGCCAAGGCGCAGGCCGACGCGGAGCTGACCGGCGCCCTGGTCAAGCTGAACGCCGTCGCGGAGAACTACCCGGACCTCAAGGCCAGCACGAACTTCCTGGAGCTGCAGACCCAGCTGGCCGAGACCGAGAACCAGATCTCCTTCGCCCGGCAGTACTACAACGACGCCGTCGCGACCCTGAACAAGCTCACCCAGACCATCCCGTGGATGTTCCTCACCGGCATCGCCGGCGTCAGCAAGCGCGCCTTCTACGAGGCCCCCGCCGGCCAGGACCAGGCCCCCCAGGTCAGCTTCTGACCTACCGGCGCATCAGCAATGTAAATCGGGGTTATGGACGCTCAACAAGGCTCGGGACGAGGCTTGGGCGTCCATAACCCCGATTTACAAGGGGTACGCCGCGCCCGCCCCCGATCGGCGTCACCGGCGCGGCATAGGGTGCTCGGGTGGTCGAGGAGGTCGGGGAGGTCGAGAGCGGGCCTGGTGTCCGCGACGTGCTGGCCCAGGCCGTTGCCGAGCTCGGCGGCGAGGAGCGACCCGGTCAGGTCGCGATGGCCGAGGCGGTCGCCGCGGCGATGGAGGAGCACCGGCACCTGCTCGTCCAGGCCGGCACCGGCACCGGCAAGTCGCTGGGCTACCTCGTGCCCGCACTCCTGCACCGCGACCGGGTCGTAGTCGCCACCGCGACCCTCGCCCTGCAGCACCAGCTCGTCGAGCGCGACATCCCGGCGCTGCTCGAGTCCGCCAGCGGGCTGCTGAACGAGGACCTGACCTACGCCGTGCTCAAGGGCCGGTCCAACTACGCGTGCCTGCACCGCGTCCGCGAGGGCGTCCCCGACGACCAGGGTGCGTTGGTCGAGCTCCCTGAGGGTTCGATCGGCGCCGAGGTCGTGGCCCTGCGCGAGTGGATCGAGGAGGAGGCGATGGCTGGCGGCAGCGGCGAGCGCGACCATGCCCCTCGCCACACCGACCGGATCTGGCGGCAGGTCAGCGTCAGCCACCGTGAGTGCCTCGGCGCCGCGAAGTGCCCCTACGGCGTCGAGTGCTTCGCCGAGCGCGCCAAGGAGCGGGCAGCCCGCTCCCAGCTGATCGTCACCAACCACTCGCTGCTCGCGATCGACGCCATCGAGGGTGTCCCGATGATCCCGGCGTACGACGTGGCGGTGATCGACGAAGCGCACGAGCTCGTCGCACGCGTCACCCAGGCCGCCACCGACGAGCTCTCCGTCCCCGAGGTCGACCGCGCAGCTCGGCGTGCTCAGCGACACGTCGAGGGCAGCGAGGCCGACGACCTCGGGGATGCCGGCGACGCGCTGCGTGCCGCCATCGAGGCGGGACAGCCCGGCCGGATCGACCGGCCGTCAGAGCAGCTGGCCGATGCGCTCGTGCTGGTGCGGGACGCGGCGCGCGCCCTGGTCTCGGCCTTTCCTCGGGACACCGGGGACGATGCCGGCAGCACCCAGGCCAAGGGCTGGGCCCAGGAGCTGTTCAAGACCGCCGAGCGGATGTCGGCCGGCTCGGAGAAGGACGTGCTCTGGATCGCCGAGCGCGATCGGAACCGCGGCGGCAACCAGCTCTGCGTGGCCCCGCTGGAGGTGGCCGGCCCGATGCGGGAGAAGCTGCTTGCGGAGAAGACGGCCATCTTCACCTCGGCGACGCTCAAGCTCGGCGGCGACTTCGACGTGGTGGCGGCCTCGCTCGGTCTCGACCCGGCGGATCGCGTCTCGGCCAGCAGACCCACCGGCACGTGGGAAGGTCTCGACGTCGGCTCCCCCTTCGACTACGGGCAGCAGGCGATCCTCTATGTCGCCCGGCATCTGCCGCCACCGGGGCGAGACGGGCTGACGCCGGCGCACCTCGACGAGATCACCGAGCTGGTCGATGCCGCGGGCGGTCGCACGCTCGGGCTGTTCTCCTCTCGCCGGGCGGCCGAGGCCGCCGCTGAGCACGTCCGGGAGACGTTGCCGCACCTGACCACCTTGGCGCAGGGCGACGCCCAGCTGCCCGAGCTCGCGCGGCAGTTCGTCGGCGACCCGCACACCAACCTGTTCGGCACCCTGAGCCTCTGGCAGGGCCTCGACGTCCCGGGCGAGACCTGTCAGCTGGTCATCATCGACCGGATCCCCTTCCCGCGGCCCGATGACCCGCTGATGTCGGCGCGGCAGAAGGCGGTCGACCGGGCCGGCGGCAACGGGTTCATGTCGGTGGCGGCCACGCATGCTGCGCTGCTGCTGGCCCAGGGCTCGGGCCGGTTGATCCGCACCACCACCGACCGGGGGGTGGTGGCGTGCCTGGACCCACGGTTGCTGACAGCCAGATATGGCAGCTTCCTCAGGGCCAGCCTCGCGCCGATGTGGCAGACCCACGACCCGGCCGTCGTACGCCGTGCTCTGGAGCGCCTGGCCGGTGAGGGGGTCAGCGAGCCTTGACGCTGCGTGAGCTCGCCGACCAGCCGGACGCACCGGCCTGGTTGTAGGCGACCACCTTGAACGAGTAGCGCCCGCGGGGCAGCCGCCACGACACCGCGCGCACCGACGGGGCGATGTAGCTGGAGCTGAACACCCGCAGCACCCGGTTGGAACGGCTCAGCTTCTGGGCGACCAAGCGGTATCGCTGGATGGCGGCACCTCCGTTGGTCGATGGCGGCGCCCATCGGACGACGGCCGTGCGTGCGCCGCCCCTGGCCCCGGGGCTGGCCGTGCCGATGCGCGGGGCCGAGGGTCGGGTGACGGTCGGGGTCGGCTGGGTCGTCGGCGGATCGCTCGTCGGCGGGTCACTGGGGGGCGGGTCGCTCGGGGGCGGGGCGGAGCCGTCGGGGCAACCCGTCGCGGTCAGGGTGTACTGGCCGAGGCTGCCGTAGTCCGACCAGCCGCCCGAGGTCGGGCTGCCGTTGCCCACACCGTCCACCCGCAGGTAGTAGGTGCCGCTGGCTCCGGTCACGGTCAGCTGGGCGTCCATGCCGTTGGACACCGGCATCGAGCCGCTGTAGCCGGAGGCAGGGGAGGAGCCGGCCACCTTGATTCCGTTGGAGTCCAGCACGTCGAGGGACAGGTCGAGCGTCGTCTGCGCGCCGACCCCCTTCGCCGTCACCGTCATGTTCGTGGTGCAGGGCAGGGAGACGGCGAACAGGTCGGTGTCGGCCCGGGTGCCGATCACTCCACTCGCGCGGTAGGAGGTGAGCGCCCCCAGGTCCTCGGCCGCGGCCACGGTGCTGCCGTAGTCGTCGGCTCGCAACGGCAGGCCGTTGCTCGCGATGACGCCGAAGTCGTCCTCGAAGTTGTTGGCCCCGGCGTACTCGCCCCGGCTGAACTGGGTCACTGCCCGCAGTCGGGAGGAGCCCATCAACGGGCCCCACGCGGCGGTGCCGGAGTAGTAGCTGGCCGTCGCGGTCCCGTCGTGGTGCAGACCCAGGGTGTGCCCGGTCTCGTGCGAGATCGCCTGGGCGACGATCATGGGCGCGAAGTTGGGGTCATAGCCGAACACCCAGGCCGGCTGGTAGTAGCCGTTGGCGTCGACGTTGTCGAAGGTGCCGACGTAGGCGATCCCCAGGCAGGTGCCGCACGCCTGGCTGCGCGGCGTGTTGGAACTGGTGATGACCACGTGCGTGCCGTAGGTGGTGTCGGAGGACGATGACCGGGTGAACCCTGCCGTTCCGGGGTCCTGGGTCGTGACGTCGACGTCGAAGGGGGAGTAGGTCTCGGCGACCTGGCGCCACACCTCCTGGATCCAGCCGTGCTCGGCGGTGCTGAAGGTGCTCGGTGATCCGTCGGTGTCCCAGCCGATGTGGGTGCCGTTGGCGATCATGCCGTTGTTCCAGGCGGTGTTGGCGACCGTGGCCCCGTCGAAGTCGAGGAAGATCTTGCGGGTCGAACTCGCCCGGCTGTGCAGGGCGAAGGTCGCGCTCGTGGAGTACGCCGGGGCGACGGTCGCCGAAGCCGTCTCGGGAGCCGTCGTCGACTCCGCGGGGGCGTCCTCCTGGTAGAACAGCCGGCCCTCCTTGGAGAGCCACGCGCTCTTGTCCTTGGTCAGCACCCGGGTGAGCCGCGAGGCATCGAGCCCGTTGCCCATCGCGACGTCGATCAGCCGGGCGCCGAGCGCGTCCACAGCGGCGCGGCCGTGCATCTTCGTGGCCAGCACCTGGGCGGGCGGACCGGTCGGCACGGGTCGGTCGGTGCGCACCCGCGAGGCCGGCTCCGGCGTCGGCGTGGAACTGGCGAAGGCAGCCTGCGGCGCCGCGGTGAGCGCGAGCGTCAGCGCGGCCAGGGTGGCGATCCGAGTGCTGCGATTGATCACACTCGCGATAGTGCCCGATTTCAGGCATTAATGGTTTAAAACGGACATATTCTCCCGGAGGGAGGGCTACATCCGGCGGAGCACCGCGGTGACCTTGCCCAAGATGGTGGCGTAGGTGCCGTCGATCGGGTCGTAGGCGTCGTTGTGGGGGAGCAGCCAGACCTGGCCGTCCTTCTTCTGGAAGGTCTTCACGGTGGCCTCGCCGTCGAGCATCGCGGCGACGACCTCGCCGTTCTCGGCGTCGGGCTGCTGGCGCACGACGACGTAGTCACCGTTGCAGATGGCCGCATCGACCATGGAGTCGCCGGAGACCTCGAGCAGGAACAGGGTGCCGTCGCCGACCAGGGTCTTGGGCAGCGGGAAGATCTCCTCGACCCGCTCCTCGGCCAGGATGGGCCCGCCCGCGGCGATCCGGCCGAGCATCGGGACCATGATCGCGGTGGGAACGGCGTCACCCAGGCCGGTCGCGTCGAAGCCGTGGTCATCCGCGCTCGCGATGGCGCGCCGGGCAGCCATCAGCTCGGGGATGAACACCTCGAGGGCCCGCGGGCGGTTGGGGTCACGCTTGATGAAGCCCTTGCCCTCCAGCACGCGCAGCTGGTGGGCGACGCTGGAGGAGCTGGTCAGCCCGACGAGCTCGCCGATCTCGCGGATGCTCGGCGGGTAGCCGCGCTTCTCGATCGACTCGCGGAGCACGTTGAGGATGCGCTGCTGGCGGGGGGTCAGCCCGGTGCTGTCGGGTGCCGCGTCGGGCAGCTCGGAGACCGAGCCGCGCGAGGACGGGGTGTTCTTCTGCTCGCGATTCGCCATGGGGGAAAGGTAGTCCAGCCGGGCCCCGACTTCAAACACATGTTCGAACGGCGTGTCGGCCGAACCTCCTGGTCAAGCTCCGGGCTGCCCGCTGAAGTCGACCCCTTCGGTCGTGACCGTCCCGGCGGTCCGTCCCGGCGCCGTGTGGTGCTTCCAGTACAGGTTGGTGTGGTCGATGACCTTGTCCGGGGTCGGAGCGCCGTAGGGGCTCTGGTCCTCCGTCGTATGCGCGTCCTCGACGAGGGTCGCGTCGTAGCCGCGCACCACTGCGCCGTGCAGCGTGGAGCGGATGCAGGCGTCGGTCTGCGCCCCGGCCACGATCAGGCGTCCGACCTGACGCTCCGCGAGGATGTCCTCGAGGTCGGTGTCGTCGAAGGAGTCGCCGTAGTGCTTGTGGACGACGGGCTCGGAGTCCTCCAGGGTGAGCTCGGGCACGTAGCGCCAGCCCTCGCTGCCCTCGGGGAGGTCCTCGTCGTCGTGCTGCACCCAGACCACGGGCACGTGCTCGGCCCTCGCCCGGTCCACCAGGGCGGCGATGTTCGCGACGACGGCATCGCGGTTGTGGGCCTCCGCGACGACGTCGTTCTGGACGTCGACGACGAGCAGGGCGGTGTTGGGACGTTCGGTCAGGGTGGTCATGGCGCTCTCCTCGGCCTCGCACTCGGTTCGACGTCCACGGTAGACCCGAGCACCGACAACCGGCCCCGCGATCTGTTTGGATCAGCCCATGAAGCCCCCTGCCGGTTCGCCCACGTCCGCCGTCGTCACCGGAGCCGCTCGTGGCATCGGGCGCGCCATCGCCGTCGAGCTGGTGGCGCGAGGTCATGCCGTCGTGATCACCGACGTCGACGCGGACGCGGTTCGCCGCACGGCCGAGGAGATCGGGGCGGTGACCGGCGTACCCCACGACGTGCGTGCTGCGGCCGGACACCGCGACGTGGCCGAGGAGGCGCTGCGCCACGGTCGTCTCGCCGTCTGGGTGAACAACGCCGGAGTCGGCCACGACGGAACCCTGGTCGACCTCAGCGACGACAAGGTGCGGGCTCTCGTGGAGATCAACGCCCTGGGTCCGATGTGGGGATGCCGCGCCGCGCTGGACGCGTTCGGGCCGGAGGGCGGCGACATCATCAACATCGCCTCGCTGTCGGGTCATGGGCCGGTGCCGGGGCTCTCGGCGTACGCCGCGACCAAGGCGGCGATCGTGTCCCTGACGTTGAGCCTGAGCGCCGAGGTGCCCCGGAAGGTGCACGTCCACGCCGTCTGCCCGGACGGCGTGGCCACCGCCATGGTCGAGGCGATGCAGCCGGACGGGCGTGCCAAGGAGCTCGTCGCGTCGGGTGGCCGCATGCTGACCGCCGAGGAGGTCGCGAGCGCCGCGGTGGCGTTGATCGGTTCGCGCCGGGTGGTGCGGACCCTCCCCGGATGGCGCGGCGGCATGCTCCGCCTCGCCAGCCTGACGCCGAACTCGACCCGGCGCCTGGAGCCGCTGATGCGCCGCCAGGGCCGCAACGCGCTGAAGGGCTAGCTCCGACACGCTGTTCGAACATATGTTCTTGCATCGTTCGAACAGGTGCTCTAACGTCGCACATGTGTTCGATCGAACGTCTATTCGACCAGCCGCCGGCGCCGTTCCACCGGAACTGTCGGCGGTCGCGGCTAGAAATCGATCAACACATGCAGGGGTCGCACTCGATCGCTCGGCCACACGGGCCGGGCACTTCCCCGAAAGAGGTTGACCGATGAGCACGCTGAGCATTTCCCCCGCCTTCGACTTCACCCGTCCGGCCGGTCGGCCTTCGCGGGCCGAGCGCCCCGGCGCCCTTCGGCTGACCCGTCGCGGTCGCGTCGTCGCCGTGTTCGCCTTCCTCGCTCTCGCCCTTGCGGTGATGACGTTGATGAGCGGTTGGGCCACTGCCACGCTCGAGGGTGGCTCGCCCGAGCCCACCCGCATCGTCGAGGTGCAGCCCGGCGACACGCTGTACGGCATCGCCGGCGAGGTGGCCAAACCCGGTGAGATCCGCTCGATGGTGCACCGGATCCAGGAGCTCAACTCACTGCCGGGCGCCCAGATCAGCGAGGGTCAGAAGCTGGCCGTTCCCCTCGGCTGACCAGACGTGCCGACGATCCCCCTCGACCCGGGTCGTCGGTGCTGGGGAAGAAGTGGGGTGGGGTCAGCGCCTTCCCAGGGCGCTCGGCCCCACCCCACTCGCCTCGTGCCGATCAGGCCCGGGCCGCGCCCTCGGCGATCAGGAACTGGGCGGCGGTGTAGGTCGCCATCACGCTGGTCTCCAGAGCGGCCGGCGGCTCGGTCAGGGCGAACTTGCGGATCCCGAGCAGAGTGTCGGAGAGCATGAACAGTCCCGCACCGGCAGCGGTCAGTCGCCGGGCGGAGGCGGGTAGCGAGTCGTCGAGATGGCTGGCCCCGACCACCATCGCTGCCAGGAAGGTGGCGTAGCCGAAGACCGGTGCGCCGAGCTCGCGTTGCCGCCGCGCTGCCAGCAGCCCCATCACCGGGGCCGAGGCGGCCCAGGCGCCCGCCACGGCTCGCGGCGCCGCCGCCTGGGTGACGGGGGTCCGCCCCCGGTTGCGGACGAAGCCGGTCAGGTAGGCCGCGTGCCCGAGGCCGAACGACCCGGCGCCGGCGATGAACGGCTTGGTGCCCTGCCCGAGCAGCATGACGTCTCCGCCCCAGCCGCCGGCCAGCCCCATCAGCGTGCTGCTGCGAAGTGGCGAGCTCTCGGCGCGTTCGTTGGTGGCCAGTGAGGCGGCGAGTGTGGGCATCAGCAGCGGTTTGGTGAGGAACCGCGCCCGGTGCGCGTGCCGGCTCGGCTGGCCGGCGAGCCAGGTGTCGAGCCCGGCGAGGGCGGCGTAGCCGATCTTGAGCTTGGTCGAGGTGGTGAGTCGTGGCACGTGTGGAACCTAGCCCCCCGGTGCGGCTGCGCGCGAGGGGTCTCGGCTGTCGGGTCAGTGCCGCGCGCCGGAGAGCGCTGGACTCGCCTCGGCGACACGCAACGGCGTGCCCGGCCCGGTGGTGGTCACGGTCCCGTTGACCGGTTGCAGTGGGCCACCGTTGAGGGAGAACTCCGCAGTCCAGGTGACCACCACCCGGTGCTGGACCGTGGTGTGCGCGTGGGTGTAGCGGTAGACCACCTCCTTGGCGGGGTACGGCGATCCCGGCGTCGACGACGTCGCGCTGGTCCCGTCGCCGTGCACCCACTCGAACCGGCTCGGCGCGATCTCCAACCGCACCCGCTGTCCGAGCAGGGTGAGCCTGCGGGTCAGCGGCCTGGCCTCGGTGAAGAAGATCGTGTCGAAGTTGATCAGCGTCTTGTTGGCCGGCTGACTGTGCGACCGCAACGACGGCAGCGGCACCCGCCGGAACGCGTTCAGCACCATCGCCTCGGTGACCTGAGGTTGTGCGGGTGTCGCGGGAGGCCCGGTGGCCGAGCAGACCAGACGAGCGCCCGTGGGTCGCGCGGGCGGCGGTGAACTTGCCACAACCGGTAGACCGCTTGGCCGGGCGGGCACGTGTTTGCGGGACACACGGGCGCTCCGCTCGACGCCCTGATCCGATCCGCTCGACACAGGGCTTGCGCCACTCATATCGGGGCGCTCTGCCGCGATGATCGCGCGGTGCAGCGCGCTGAGGCTCTCCTGGGATCAGGCTTCTGGCTGAGGCGCTCGAGCCCCACCACGTCAGCAGACGCCCGAACCCGGCGCCGACGCCGCGGCATCGGCGAGGCAGATGCGATATGGCCACGTGATCATGACGAGCAGGACGCAAGAGACGGACTTCATGCGCTCGGGATCCAGAGCTCTCGACGTCGCCACCCGCGGCATCAGCCATCTGCAGGTTGAAAGCCTTCAGGTTGCCGCGCGCTCGGCAGTGATCAGCGGTGGGTGTCTCCCCTCGACCGGCTTCGACCAGTCTGTGCCTCAAAAGTCGACGACAACATCAACGAATCGCAACGCCATTCGTCGATGCCGTAGAACTTGAAGCTGGTCGCTCGCCATGCCCCGCCCTCAATCGAGCCGCCGATCGTCATAGGTCGTGTCGATGGCATCGCGCTGATCGGCTCGCATCGCGTGCGCAGTCGGCGTGAAACTCCACGTGCGAAGTGGCGCTCGTGTCGCCCGTGCTGGCCCGCGTACTTCATCGTGTCGATGTAGTGCCGGACAAACGGCTTCGGCCCCGGCCTTCGACTTGGCCTTCGCCTCCGCGGGCATCACCGGGGGCGTGGGGGAGGGGGACGCGTTGGGGGTGGGCTTGGGGAGGGGCCGGGGTTCGGGGTTGGTGCCACAGCCGGACAGCAGCAGCCCGGTGGCGATCATTGCGGCGACGAGCCCGCGCATGAGAACCCCTTGATGTCGATCCCGAGTCGATGCGAAGTTACCTACCCAACCGCTGGGCTGGCTACACCGAAGCCGACGCCTGTGGACGACCCGAGGGGGCACGATGGCTGAGGCCGGCTACTCAGGGACTCCACTGGAACGCAAGATCGGGGTGAAGCCCGACCTCGTGGTCTTCCTCGACGGGGCGCCGGTCGACTTCGACCTCGACGCCACCACCACTCGGCGGCTGCCGCGGAGGATCGACATCACGCTGACCTTCCACACCCGGCCGTCCACGCTGACCAGGCGGCTTCCCCAGCTGATCGAGCGCACCGAGCAGGCCGGGATGGTGTGGGTGTGCTGGCCGAAGAAGGCCGCCAAGGTGCCCACCGACCTCGACGAGACCCTCGTCCGCCAGATCGGGCTCGACGCTGGGGTGGTGGACGTCAAGATCTGCGCGATCGACGAGGTGTGGTCCGGCCTGAAGTTCGTACGACGACTCGCCGACCGCACCCGACCGACCTGACCCACCTGACCAGCCTCAGCTGTAGCGGTGGGACTTCTCGCTGTGCCCGGCGTCGCGGGTGCAGGCGCGCCCGTTCATCGACTTGTGTCCACACCGGTCCCCGGCGGCATCGGGGCTCGCCGATCCTGTCGTCCCTGCCGCCGCGGGGCGACCGGCCCTCTTGGCCGCTGGTTTCGCCGCGGGGGCGACCGGCGGGCGGGGGGTCGCGGCCCCGGTGGCCCCGGTGGCACCGGAGGCACCTCGCGCAGCGGCAGCTGCTCGGTTGCTTTCGTACCTGGCCTCGCGCATCGCCCTGAGGGCATCGACCTTGCTCATCGTCGCTTCACGTCCCGGAGCCTACGGGCCCCCGCCGACACTTGCCGGACGCCGGGCCGGACCCCATGCCCCTGTCGCTCAGGTGCGGCGGCGACGCCCCCCGTTGCTCGGCGCTGGACGTCGACCGTGCGCGGGGTGCGGCTCGGTCACGACCGGCTCATCGGGTCCAGTCGCGTCGTGTTCTGCCGCCCGACCGCCCTTCGTGCTCAACGCCTCGAGGGCCTTGGCCCCCAGGATCAGGGTCAGGAAGAGGCAGGCGGCCGCCCCGACGGTGGCCAGGCCCAGGAACGCCCAGGCCTGCGACTGGCCGGCGCGGGCGTCCTTGCCGAACTCGACCGCGGCGACGACCAGGAAGCCCCAGGCCACCAGGGTCACCGTCACCCCGGTGGCCAGCGCGAACAGTCGGCGTCGGGGGTGTTTCCGCGGCTCTCGGGGGAGGGTGGCAACGGACGCCGAAGGGGGTTCGGCGAGCGTGACGGCAGCCTCCCGGGAGGGCGGTCGATGTCGTTCTGGCCGTGGCCCGGTGTGCTTCCCCACGCCGCTCATTGTGAACCACGCGCGAGTCCACAGCGACACCGTGTCCGGCGGCAGCGCCACGAACGCACCGCGAGTCCCGTGAACCCCCTCCGACACGCACCCACTGGACCAGTCCGGGACCCGTTACCCGGCCCTGACCTGCGGGTTTGTCGCCGTACCACGAGTACGTCGAATTACTTTCCCGAACGTGTTGCACCCCACAGATCCCCGGCGTACGGTTACCACTACATCTAGTAGTTACACGGATGTAGTTATCCACATCTAGTTCCACAGGATCGCCGGGTTGCCCACAGGCAAACCAGGTTATCCACCCGGAATCCACAGCCTTAGCCACAGGTTCTACCCCTGAGAGGAGCCCCGAGATGCACTGTCCGTTCTGCCGCAGCAGCGACACCCGGGTGCTCGACTCCAGGGTGGCCGACGACGGCTCGGCGATCCGGCGTCGGCGCACCTGCCCGGCGTGCGAGAAGCGGTTCACCACCGTGGAGCAGATGCAGCTCACCGTGATCAAGCGCAGCGGCACCTCCGAGCCGTTCACCCGCGAGAAGGCGATCTCCGGCGTCCGCAAGGCGTGCAAGGGCCGGCCCGTCGACGAGGACGACCTGGCCCGCCTCGGACAGACCGTCGAGGACACCCTGCGCACCGAGGGGTGGGCGGAGGTGCCGGCCAACGAGATCGGGCTGGCCATCCTCGGACCGCTTCGCGAGCTCGACGCGGTGGCCTACCTGCGGTTCGCCTCGGTCTACAAATCGTTCACCAGCGCCGACGACTTCGAGACCGAGATCTCGCTGTTGCGCGCCGAGGACGACCTGCGGGCTCCGGCCGTGCGGGAGAAATCACCTCAGCCCACCGGCTGACCACAGACTGCCCGGTGCGTAGTGGGGAAGCTACGCGCCGGGCACCCAAGCAGCAGCACGATGAACAGCCAGCAGGATCACACGAGATCAGGGGAGTAGGGGCAACATGACCGAGACGGTGAGCGGGACCGACCAGGCGGGGCGCACGCGCAAGAAGGGGCTGAAGATCGATCGGGTCTTCTCCACCGAAGGCGTGCACCCCTACGACGAGCTCACCTGGGAGCGTCGCGACGTCGTCCAGACGAACTGGAAGACCGGCGAGACGGTCTTCGAGCAGCGCGGCGTGGAGTTCCCCGACACCTGGAGCGTCAACGCCTCCACCATCGTCACCACCAAGTACTTCCGCGGCGCCGTCGACACCGACGTCCGCGAGTGGAGCCTCAAGCAGCTCATCGACCGGGTCGTGAAGACCTACCGCAAGGGCGGCGAGGACAGCGGCTACTTCGCCACCCCTGCCGACGCCGAGCTCTTCGAGCACGAGCTCACCTGGCTGCTGGTCAACCAGTACTTCTCGTTCAACTCCCCGGTCTGGTTCAACGTCGGCACCCCCTCGCCCCAGCAGGTCTCCGCGTGCTTCATCCTCTCCGTCGACGACTCGATGGACTCGATCCTGAACTGGTACAAGGAAGAGGGCTTCATCTTCAAGGGCGGCTCCGGCGCAGGCCTGAACCTCTCCCGGATCCGCTCGTCGAAGGAGCTGCTCTCCAGTGGCGGCACGGCGTCCGGCCCGGTCTCCTTCATGCGCGGCGCCGACGCGTCCGCCGGCACCATCAAGTCCGGTGGCGCCACCCGCCGCGCGGCGAAGATGGTCGTGCTCGACGTCGACCACCCCGACATCGAGGAGTTCGTCGAGACCAAGATGAAGGAAGAGGACAAGATCCGGGCGCTGCGTGACGCCGGGTTCGACATGGACCTCGGCGGCAAGGACATCACCTCGGTCCAGTACCAGAACGCCAACAACTCGGTGCGCGTCTCCGACGAGTTCATGCGCGCGGTCGAGGACGGCGCCGACTTCGGGCTGCGCTCGCGCTCGACCGGGGAGATCATCGACACCGTCGACGCCCGCGAGCTGTTCACCAAGATCAGCCACGCCGCGTGGGCCTGCGCCGACCCGGGCCTGCAGTACGACGACACGATCAACGACTGGCACACCAACCCCGAGACCGGGCGGATCACCGCGTCCAACCCGTGCTCGGAGTACATGTCGCTGGACAACTCCTCGTGCAACCTGGCCTCGCTGAACCTGTTGAAGTTCCTGCGTGACGACGACACCTTCGACGCGCCCCTGTTCGCGCAGGCCGTCGACTTCATCATCACCGCGATGGACATCTCGATCTGCTTCGCCGACTTCCCGACCGAGGCGATCGGGGACACCACCCGCGACTACCGCCAGCTCGGCATCGGCTACGCCAACCTCGGCGCGCTGCTGATGGCGATGGGCCTGGGTTACGACTCCGACGGTGGCCGCGCGATGGCAGCCACGATCACCTCGCTGATGACCGGTCAGTCCTACAAGCGCTCGGCCGAGCTCGCCGGCGTCGTCGGCCCGTACGCCGGCTACGCCCGCAACGCCGACGCCCACAAGCGGGTGATGCGCAAGCACCAGGCGGCCAACGACGTCGTCCGGACGCTCGGCGTGCACGACGCCGGCGTACACAAGCTGGCGACGCAGGCCTGGGCCGAGGTGCAGACCCTGGGTGAGAAGAACGGGTTCCGCAACGCGCAGGCCTCCGTGCTCGCGCCGACCGGCACGATCGGCTTCATGATGGACTGCGACACCACCGGCATCGAGCCGGACTTCTCGCTGGTCAAGTTCAAGAAGCTCGTCGGCGGCGGTTCGATGCAGATCGTGAACCAGACGATCCCGCGGGCACTGCGCAAGATGGGCTACCAGTCCGAGTCGATCGAGGCCATCGTCGAGTTCATCGCCGAGCACGGCCACGTGATCGACGCCCCGGGCCTCAAGCCCGAGCACTACGACGTCTTCGACTGCGCGATGGGCGCCCGCGCGCTCAAGCCGATGGGCCACGTGCGGATGATGGCTGCCTGCCAGCCGTTCCTCTCCGGTGCCATCTCCAAGACGGTGAACCTGCCTGAGAACGCCACGGTGGAGGAGATCGAGGACATCTACCTGCAGTCCTGGAAGCTCGGCCTCAAGGCGACGGCCGTCTACCGCGACAACTGCAAGGTGGGCCAGCCGCTGTCCGACGGCAAGTCCGACTCGGCCAAGAAGGACCAGGGCCAGCTCACCTCGGTCGAGCTCGCCGAGACCGCCGAGCCCGTGGTGATCCACAAGCCGTTCCGCAAGCGCCTCCCCAAGAGCCGCGCCTCGCGGACGACGTCGTTCACCGTCGGCGGTGCCGAGGGCTACATGACCTCCGGCGCCCACGACGACGGGGAGCTCGGCGAGGTGTTCCTCAAGCTCGGCAAGCAGGGCTCGACCCTGGCCGGGGTGATGGACGCCTTCTCGATCGCGGTCAGCATCGGCCTGCAGTACGGCGTACCCCTGGAGACCTACGTCTCGAAGTTCACCAACCTGCGCTTCGAGCCGTCGGGCATGACCGACGACCCGGACGTCCGGATGTCGCAGTCGCTGATGGACTACGTCTTCCGCAGGCTGGCCCTGGACTACCTGTCCTTCGAGGACCGCTCGATGCTCGGCATCTACTCCGCCGAGGAGCGGCAGCGTCACCTCGAGACCGGTTCCTACGAGCCGATGGAGGAGACCGGTGGCGCCGAGGAGCTGATGGCCGCCACCGTCATCGAGGAGGTCGAGGAGGTGCCGGAGCGAGCGCCCCGTGACCGCGACGCGTCGGCCGACAAGCCCGCCCCCCAGGGGGCGCACACCTCCGCAGAGCTGATGGAGAAGATCACCGGCACCGCGATCGACTCCCCCCTCTGCATGACCTGCGGCACCAAGATGCGCCCCGCCGGCAGCTGCTACGTCTGCGAGGGCTGCGGGAGCACCAGCGGCTGCAGCTGACCAGAGAGTCACGACGAAGGCCCGGTCCCGATTTGGGGCCGGGCCCTTCGACGTCATCGGGACTAGCATCGGCAGTGGGCCAGCGACCCCCTCCGCCCGCGAGACGCGCACGCCGAGCTGACGCGCTCACCTACCAGGCAGAAGCGCCGGTCGATCGAGGCCAACTGTAGAAGGGGTCGATCATGTTTCCGACCCGCGTGCCCCACTTGCCGAGGATGTAGCCTCCTTGTGAAGCTAGAAGCGAACGAGCGCTGTAGAAGTCGCGATAGCGCCGGCGCATGGTGAGGTCGTTGCCTCCATAGCCGCGATGGAACCATCGATTCGGGTTGTTGAGTTGGGCAGAGCGATCCAGCCAGCATCGTGCCGTCAGGCGTGGCAGAGATCTCGCCTCGCTTCGATCTCGAGCGCTGCGCCGTGATCTCTCCTCGCCTGGGCGCGTGGCTCGCCTAGGACAGAGGCGCCGACTTGACCGGCAGATGAGGTGGCTCCGGGGTGAGTGGGAGGTCGACGTCGCCGAGGTATCGGTGGACTGTGAGAACGACATTCGTCTCTCCCAGCGGGGTGCGACACCGATGGTGCCGAGAAAGGCCGCGTCGGGATCTCGAGGCTCCCGTTAGCGAGAGCGAAGAGGCAGTCCGTGCGGTAGGGACGAGGCGAGTGGTGGGTGAGCGTCTGGATGCCGTAGCGGTCGGCGAGAGAGCGCCGAATCCACCGATGAGTCCGGTCCATGCTTCGCCTTCGGCCGGGATGGCTCGGACGTGGTGAAGGTGCACAGAAAGGACCATCCCGGGTCGGCGCCTCGTACTGAGATGGGTCCGGTGACCGGGCACGCTCCGCCGAGGCGATCGATCACCTCATCGATGACGAGGCCCGCCGGCGCCTCTCGCTTCGCCAGGCCGCACAGCGAATCCTTGGTCTCGACGATCAGGTGTCTCCGGGATCGATCTCGATGGCGGGGGCCGTTGAGGGATCGAAGAACATCGTGGTCTGCTCGCGGAGAGCCGGCGCATCGTTGTCGGCTAACTTTCGTCCATGGCGTCGAGTGCTGCGGCCGCATCGGCGAAGCACTGCAGCGGGGCATGCAAGAGCCCGGCGCCGATCTGTCCGCCGTCCTTGCCGGCCAGGCCGCCGTCGATCACCGGTGTGACACCTGTTGCAACGACCTTGTGGACGTCGATCCCCACCGGCGACCCACGGAAGCCGAAGTACGGGATCAGGTAGTCGGGGTGTCGCCGGTCGTGATTGAGTACATCAGTCGTTCCAACGGGCCATCTCGGGTGCCGAGCCGCCCTGGTAGGCCTGCAGACCGAAGGCGGCGGCCTGCGCGAACCCTCCTAAACCGACGGTCTCGGTGATGTGGCTTTCGCCGCCGATCCACTCGATGTCGTCCTCGGTGTAGCCCTCGAACAGTTTGCAGCTGACGTCTGGCAGTGGCCCGAACCACCGGTCGCCGAGCCCCGAGACACGGATGGCGTAGTTGCTGCAGCTGATCGTCATGGCGGTAACGACACTCGAGCCGGGGATGTTGCGTGCCGCGTCCGCGGTTGCCTTCGCGGCGGCCATGCCAGGCGCAGGAAGAAGTAGTCGGATTCGGTGAGGAAGCGCAGTGCCGTCTGCACCTTGTCTCGGTCGCCTTCTGCGGCCATGTCGACAAGGTGAGGTGTCAGTGCGCGGGCGAAGAGAGTGGTGGCAGCGGTGTTACGGCTGTGCAGTTCGTCTCCCATTCGCAGTGCTCGACCGATCAGCGGTTTGAGCGGAATGCCGCCGGTGCGTTTGACGGCCGCGCGCAACGTGGGGCAAGTTCGGTTCGATGAATACGCAGACCATCGGCCACTTCGTCGTCGAAGACGCCGTAGTTGAGTCGGCGTCGGGACTCTCCTTCGTAGAAGTTGCAGAATGCGACGTTGCCGTGGTGTGTGTTCTTGACGACGAAGACGGGCATCGACGCGGTGTAGATGCCGGCGACGGAGCCAACGCAGCCGTGATCGTGCGTTGCTGCGAGACGGATCGTGCCGTCGCTGAGTTTCGCGTCGGCGTCCTCGGGCGAGCTTGCCAGGCCTTCGTAGATCGCGCCCCCGATGATCGCGTTGCGTTGACCTCCGTAGTACTCATGCCAGGGCATCGGGGCACCAGAGGTGAGGATGGTCTGGACGGTCATGCCCGGGACCACAGCGAGCGCTGGCTTGATGTCAACCAGGACGGGCTCTGCCTGCGTGAGGCGTTCGTAGGCGACCTGGTTCGCGGCTGACGTACCTTGCTGGGGTGTTGTGCTGGTCAGCGATGGGGTGTTGCTGTTCACGGCTGTTTCTCCTGTCCGATGTGAAGACCACGGGAGCGTCGGCTGACGGCGCCCGGTCACCAGAGCTGCAGGTACTTGTTCCGCTCCCATTCGCTGACGACGGTGTTGTATTCAAGCCATTCGGCACGCTTGAGTTCGGTGAAACTTGCATGGACCTCGGCCCCGAGAGCCTCGCGGGCGAACGCGCTGGCCTCGAACTCGTCCACCGCTTCCCCGAGGGTCGACGGCAACCTGGTGACTCCTGCAGCCGCGAGGTCCTCCTCGCTGGTCTTGTAGGTGTCGTAGTTCACCGGGTCACCGGGCTTGAGGTTGCGGCGGATGCCGTCCAGCCCGGCAGCTAGGACCAGTGCGCTTCCGAGGTAGAGGTTGGCGGCGCTGTCGGCGACGCGAATTTCCAGGCAGCGGCGGTTGACGGGAAGGCGCAGCATGAGGGTTCGATTGTTGTAGCCGTAGGCGCGGAACACCGGGGCCCACGAGATTTCGTGCATCAGCCCGCGGGGCAGGAGCCGCTTGTATGAGTTGACGGTCGGTGCCAGGACCGCGGTTATGGCACCGGCGTGCTCAAGAACTCCGGCTGTGAACTGGTAGGCAACCTCGTCGTATCCCTCCTCGACCGGGATTCGCTCGTTGTGACTGATTGGGGTGCCTCGTTCGAAGACGTTGCGTCCGTCTGCCACGTCGGCAAAGCTGATGTTGAGGTGAGCGCCGGACCCGAATGAGGTCTGGGTGGGCTTGGGCATGAAGGTGGCAATGCCGCCAAGAGATCGAGCGACGTGCTTGGCCATCAACCTGAACAGGATCATTCGGTCGGTCATGGTGACGATGTCGCTGTAGTTGAAGTCGAACTCGTACTGACCGTCGCCCCCTTCGTGGTCGAAGGAGTAGACGTCCCAGCCGAGTTCGTTGATGTAGTCGACCATCGGCTCCAGGAACGGGTCGGCCAGCATCGTGGTCTCGAGGTCGTAGCCACGGGTGGGCGTGTTGATGACGTCCTCATCGATCCAGGGCACCCATTCGTGCTTGTCGTCGCGACGCAGCACATACAGCTCGGGTTCAACCCCCATGTTGACGGTGTATCCCATGGCCTTTGCCGCGGCCACCTGGCGTTGCAGGAGAGCACGGAAGTCGTGGCTGTAGGGCTGGTCGTGCAGGTACAGGTTCGCTGGGGCCATGGCGTACCGCTTGTCCCAGGGCAGGACGGTGAGGCCGCTGAGATCAGGGATGCCGACGCACTCGTCCTCGTTGGGGCCGAGCTCGCCCATGCCTTCCAAAGCGCCGACGGTGTACAGCTCCGATCCGTGGACCATGTCCTCGAAGTGCTCGATGGGGACGCATTTCGACTTGGGGACTCCGTGAAGGTCGACGTAGGCACCGAAGACGTAACGAACACCCTGGTCAACGCAGGCGCTGCTTGATGTCAGCGAGTTCGTCGGTCACTACTTGCTCCTCTGTTGGAAGGTTCCGGCTTCGCCGGCGCAGCTGGTCTGGCTCTGTCTGGCTCATCGGCTCAACCGGTTACTGCCTGCTGCCGCAGGAGCTTCCCGCCGCCCACCGTGACGAGAACTCCGCGCAGCACTCCTTCGCCGTACTCCGAGCCGGCGTTGATCGACACGGTTCGACCGATCCGCACGGATCCACCGGATTCATGGATATGCCCGTGCAGCGTGACCAGTGGCTGGATCTCCTCGATGGCGCTGCGAACGGCGGTGGATCCGACGGGTCCGGTGATCTGCGTGCCCCCGAAGTCTCGACCGAGAGATCTGGGTTCAGCATCGGTGCGGTGTCGATGCGAGAGTTGTACGGCGGGACGTGGATGTTGAACAGGGCAGTGGAAGGATTCTCCAGCCGGTCCGTCATCGCCTTGAGGCGGTCAGCGATCTCGGTCTCGGTGTACTCGCGGTGGGTGTTCCACGGTGTGTGGTTGGTGTATCCGGTGCTGAGCATCTCGTGTCCGGGGGCGATCTCCACGATCTCGCCCTCGACGAATCGGAAGCGATCATCACCGAACTCGCGCAGGACGTCATCGACGACGAGAGGGTCATCGTTTCCAGGGGCGTTGAGGATGACAGTGCCGCTTTCGGCCAGTCGCTCGTGCGCATAGTCGATCCATCGCTTGACGGTGTCCGTGACGACCTCGTTGAAGAGTCCCTCGACCGCCTCCGGATCGGAGGCGTACGCCCGGTATTGGTCGGGTCCATCCGACGCGTGTACAGGCCACTGTTCCAGGCACGCTTCTCGAAGTCACCGACCGAGTCGTTGGTCAGCAACTCGTCGTGGCCGTGGAGTCGCGCCCGGTAGTGGAACCGCCGGCGTCAACGATGGGGACGACCAGCTTGCCGCTGATGTCACCGCCGAGGACGAGCACGTCAGCCTTGTAGAAGGCGGCGGCGTTGACGAACTTCTTGAAACAGATCTCCGAGCCGTGCAGGTCGGAGGCGAAGAAGACCGTCGTCTCCTCCTGCATGGGAAGGCGGGGCTTCTTGCGAAGCAGTCCCATCAGTACGTGCCCTCGCGCTCGTCGACGTCTTCCCACCACTGGACGCGTTCGCCGATCTTCGCGCGCAGCCGCCAACCCATGGTCTTGGGTGCCTGCGTGACTGCCTGGAGCAGTTGGTCGCTGCCTTCCCTCACCCGCTGGTTCTGCGTAGACCCCAGGTCGACGCCGGTGTCCGTGCCGCCAACGAGTCGCTCAAGGTTGCCTGTGGCGGTGCGATGGAACCCCCAGTCCCTGCCGAGAAGGCCCGCGATGTAATCGCTGCTGATCTCCTCATTCGAGGTAGTCCCCGCGGCAACGGAATGCGTGGCCAACAAGACCGAGATGTCGGCCAAGTCATTCGCCGTTAGGTGCACGATCTGCAACTTCTGCATCAAGAGATCCTCCAGCGAGATGGTGATGGGGTGCCCATCAAGTCGAGACCGGACTTCGATGGTGTGGTTGAACTCGAGCCGCTCGACGAACACGTCGAGTTCGATTCCTGAGGTTGGGTGAGAGAAGGAATACCGCCGTCCTTCCATCGCGACGAGTAGGTCTCGATCGACCAGGTATCCACGGTCCTCCAACAACCGGCGCAGTGCCTTTCGGCCCTCCTTCGGCACAACGAAGTCGATGTCTTTGGCCACTCGATCTATCCGCGTCAGCGTGTCGGCTGAGGCGTCACAGTGGAGTCGCACTCCGATACCACCCACGACCCGGAGGTCAACCTCCACGTCCGCGGCGGCCGCGACGATTTGCAATGCCTCATCGCGCAGCTTCTCCCAGGTGAGCGGCATGTGGTCAGCGCCCGCTATTCGATCGGGATCTGTCGGAACGCGAGGTCGAGGTCGATGCCTTGACGGCGTCGGTAGATCTTCGTCCCGATGTACCAGACCGTGCCGAAGACCACGATCCCCACGACAATCCAGAACTCCCGCGACACGTCGCCCGAGCTGAACAACGGCCCGGCCGCGATCGGGTCGTTCCACAACAGGTAGATCATCGCGGCGAGGAAGAGGGCACTGACCACACCAGAGATCGCCATCAGCGGTACACCGGCGACCGTGACCCGTTTGGCCGGTGATGCGTCGAACAAGGCCCGTCGAGTGCGCGGGAAGACGACGGCTGAAACCATCGCGGTCCCCCAAACTACGAGCAGTACCTCCACCAGGGTCAGAAACGCGATCGCCTTGAATGCGATCAGCCACATGAACGCAATCGAGCCGGCTGTCGAAATCGCGATAGCGACGATGGGGGTGTGGAAGCGCTCGCTGACCCAGCCCAACTTGTCGGGCGCAACGCGGTCAAACGACCACGCAATCATGCTTCGGGTCGTGTAGGCCAGTTCCGCCGGAATCCAGAACCAGATCCACGCAACGAACACCGCCATGATGATCACGGCCAGCACCACGTTCGAGGTGAGGATGCCTGCCAACACCGTGAAGTACGGCGCGGAGTCAGTGCTGCCACCCTCGACGCCGTTGAGGAAGTTGTAGGCGATCGCGCCCTGGAAGTCGTAACCAAACACCTTGTTGGACAGCACCGCGAACAGGGCGATCACGCTGCCAGTGGCAACGACGGCGCCCAGCATCCCGAACAGCTGGGAACGCTGAATCTTCTTGACCTCTCCACCGATCCCCACCGACTGGACCGCTCCCGAGGAGCGGGAGCAGGGGCCACACCATGAACTTGACGCTCTCCTGGAAGCTGAACCCGGAAACCACGTACCCCTTGGCGGTGGCGCTGGCGATCACGTCTTGGTAGCTCAGCCCCGTCAGGTCCGCGAGGTTTGACTTGAACGCCTCGCGTGAGCCGAAGAGCATCGCGACGAGCAGCACAGCCATTCCCAGCACGGCCACCGCGAACAGGATGCGCTGCAGGGAGAAGTACCTGCGCGTACCGGACGCCAGGATCGCCCCCGCGGCGAGCAGCAGCGCGGTTCCGATCCAGAACACACCGGCGGGAGTTGCGATGAGATTGACCAGCCCGAACCGTCTCGTTTCCAGAGACGATGCCGATGGTAAAGAAGAAGGATGAGAGTCCGACCTGAACAATCAGTCCCGCGGCCAAGGCTGCGTAGTACAGCAAGATGACTGTCTCGATTAGCGACATCACGAAGGCGACGCCCGGATGGGTGCTGCGCGAAAGGAAGACGTAGACCCCTCCGGAGCGGGGAAACACCACCGACCAGAAGTAGAACGTCGTTGCTACTGCCAGCATCCCGAGAGCGGCCAGTAGCGTCGCCACCCAGGGCTGAGCGCCTGGGTAGAGGCTGGACCGTAGAACTGGTTGAACGCGATGGCGATCCCGATCGAGACCAGGCCGACGTTGTAGATGAAGACGTCGTAGGAGCTCCCGACGCGAACCAGCCCTGAAGCTTGGCGGGAGAACACTGCCGGCGATGTCGTCTGCTCTGCCATGAGGTATCCCTCGGTCGTCGGTGTGGGAACATTTGAACTATCATCGCAGCCAAGATCGAATGTCAAGCATCTGGACCCTTGATATTTCGAATTTCGGCACTGAACAGATTGACGGCATCGAATCTCGCACAACTCAGAGGGTGGCAAAGCGGCAGGAGCCGGAGGCTGGAGAGGTGCGCCCGAGCGCAAGGGTGCGGAGAGTCGACGCGCTCGATCGCAGCATCATCAAGATGTTGCAAGGCAACGGACGCTTGGGGAACAGCGAGATTGCCCGTGCCCTCGACACCACGGAAACGACCGTTCGCAAACGCATCGCGCGGCTGATCGACGAGCGGCTGATGAGCATCGTCGCCGTCCCCACTCCAGAGGCCGCGGGTGCTCAGCTCTCAGCGATCATCGGGATCTCGGTCGCTCTCCCAGCCCTGCACGAGGTCGCCGAGGCCCTACGGACCTACCCCGAGGTTCGTTAGTCGGAATGTCTGCGGGCAGGTACGACGTCATGGTCGAGGCATTCTTCTCCGACCAGGAGCACATGCTCGATTTTGTGACCGCCAAGCTTGGTCCGCTGGCAGGCATCACCGACGTTGAAACCTCCATCATTCTCAAGGTCATCAAGTTCTCCTACGAATGGGAGATCGTCTGATTCGGGCTGGTGCGATCCAGCCGAACCTCGCTGGCTCGAGCGGAGCCACGTCACCAACGTGTCCGGTCCAAGCCGCGGTCGGCGGCTGACCGGTACCGGGACTAGCATCGCCAGTGGGCCAGCCGCCTGGTTGGCCGACACCAGGGGAGGTCGTCTCGTGCTAACCGTCGAAGAATCCATCGTCATCAACAGGCCACGGATGGAGGTCTGGGAGTTCATGACCGACCCGGACAACGTGCCGGTCTACAGCAGCAACATCGTGGAGTACGAGCTGGTCTCCGGGGAGAAGGACCAGGTCGGCCGGGTCTGCCGCGGTGTGGTCAAGGTGGCCGGCCGCCGGCTGGAGCTGACCGACGAGCTCGTCGAGGCCGAACCCGGGCGACGCGGGAAGCTGGTCTCCCAGGACGCCACCATCCCCTACACGCTCGAGATCAGCTACGACGACGAAGGTGAGGGCACCAAGATCTCCTGGCACCAGGAGGTCGAGTCGCTCAAGGGCGTCTTCAAGTTCGCCGACCCGATCGTGCTGAAGCTCTACGGCCGCGACGTCCGGTCCAACCTCGAGAAGGCCAAGACCATCCTGGAGTCCTGACGCCGGGTCGATCCTGTGCCGATGGCGGGGAATGTGGGGGCGCCGGGCCCGGGTTGGGCGAGGCGAGGGGGGGGGGGGGGGGGGGGGGGGGGGGGGGGGGGGGGGGCCGCGGCGGTGGGGGGTGTGTGGGGGGGGGGGGGCGGGGGGCGGGAGCGCGCGTTCGTGTTGCGCGCGGGGGGGTGGTGTGCGGGCGGGGGAGACACCCCTGTGTTGGCGGGGGGAGCCGGCCGGGTGGGCGGCCCCAGGGATGCCGAGGGGGGCAGGGTCACCAGGATCGTCGGGGGCGACACCCTGCACCTGTTCCCCACCTTGGAGGAGCCGGGGGCCGGGGGGGTGGGGGGGAGGGTCCGGCTGGTGGGGTTGAACCCCCGGGGGAGCAAGGACCGCCGCCTTCCGCACCGTTCCTCCCCGGGGAAGGCGGCGGGGGAGTTGGCGGGGCTGGGGCGGGGGGGGGGGAGGGCGGGTTTGCCCCGGGCCCGGGCCCGCGCTCTGCCTTTGCGCCCGGGCGGCGGTGTCCTGGTGAAGCGGAGACCCCCTTTTCCATCCCCGCCCTGTGGCGGGGGGGGGTGGGAGAGGGGGGGGGGTGCGGGCCGAGCGCAACGAACAGCGCGTCGGGACGCGGCGCGCCGGGGAGCGCAGAGGCGTGGGGGCGGGGGGGGGGGGGGGGCGGCGCCTCCTTCGTTGCGCCCGGCCGTTGATCAGCTCATCAAGCCGGAGTGGGTGGTGTCGGCCAGCCACGCAGCGGCGGATGGCCCGCCTGATCAGGCGGAGCCGCCGGGTCTCGAGCAGCCGCTCGTCGCTGACTTCCGCACTGGCGAGGAACAACGCACGGAGGGGACGGCTCACGTAGTGCGCCACCGTCCGGCCAACCCCGATGGCCGACCGCGACGGCCGACCCCGACCTTCAGGGCCGCTGACGGGTGTGGATCTTGCGGCTGTTCAAGACGATGCGCGCGAGCATCCCGAGGGCGACGACGACGGCCACGACGAAGACCGTCAGCGCGATCTGGTTCTGCGCCGAGGAGGCAGCCGACGGGCGGGCGAGCAGGGCTGAGGCCAGGATCATCGCGGCGAGCACGACGGCGGTGGCCAGCACGTTGGCCAGCTTGTGCAGTCCCCGGAGGAACTCATCCTCGTCGAACGCCTTGATCCGCAGCTCGAAGTTTCCCTCGCCGATCGCATCGAAGGCACGGTTCACCCGTCCGGGGAGCTCCTCGGCGAACTCCTTGGCCTCCAGCAGGGTGGCCATCATCGCCGCAGGCGTGCTGTTCATCGACGACTTCATCAGCCTTGTCACGTGCCGCTGAAGGGCGTCGCGGGGCTCGAAGTCGGGGTCCAGCGTGACGGCGACCTGGTCGAGGTTGAGCAGGGTCTTGCCGAGCATCACCAGCTCGGGGTCCATCCGGAGCCCGGCCTCGCCCGCCTTGCGGGTGAGCTGGAGCACGAGCGCCCCGATGTCCAGGTCCGAGAGCTTGGCGTCGGCGGTGCGTCCGACCAGATCGGCCACGCTGCGGGCAAAGGCCGGCTCGTCGAAGTCGGGCAGCTGCTCGCCCAGGGTGATCGCGATCCGCGTCACCTCTTCCGGGCGCGCGTCGGCCAGGGACAAGAACAGCTTGATGAGCTTGTCCCTCACCGCGGGAGCGAGCCTGGCGATCATCCCGATGTCGAGGAGCACCAACCGGCCGTCCGGAGTGACCAGCACGTTGCCCGGGTGCGGGTCGGCGTGGAAGACGCCGTGCACCAGCACCTGGTCGAGGTACGCCGCGAACAGCTCGTCGGCCAGCGGCGCGCCGTCCAGCTCCAACTGACCCAGCGGCCCGAGGTCGGTGACCTTCTTGCCGGGTACGAACTCCATCGTCAGCACCCGGCTGGTGGTGAGGTCGGGGTACGGCTCGGGGACCACGAGGTGCGCTCGGTCGCGGACCATCTCGCGCATCGTGGCGAGGTTGTCGGCCTCTCGGCGGTAGTCGAGCTCGTCCACCAGCGCCTTGCGGAACTCCTCGAGGAGCTGCGCGAGTCCGAAGCGGCGACCGGTCTCCGTGTGCTTGTCGAGGAACTCGGCGAGGTCGGCGAGAACCTCCATGTCCTCACGCACCTGCCCGCGGATGCCTGGGCGCTGCACCTTCACCACGACCTCGCGGCCGTCGCGCAGCGTCGCCCGGTGCACCTGCCCCAGCGACGCCGCCGCCAGCGGGGTGGGATCGAAGGTCGGGAAGACCGAGGAGAGCCGCACCTGCAGCTCGGAGCTGATGATCTCCTCGATCTCCTCGAAGCCGAACGGTGCAACGTCGTCCTGCAGGCGCGCGAGCGCCTCGATGTACGCCGGGCTGAACAGGTCGACCCTCGAGGACATCAGCTGGCCCAGCTTGACGAAGGTGGGACCCATGGCCTCGAGCTCCGAGGCGAGCTCGGCGGCGGCCGCAGTGTCGCCCTCGCCGGCCTCATCCTCGAGCGCGCCGTCGAGCACGCCGTCGAGGCCGGCGGAGCGCACCAGATCACCCCGCCCGTGGCGCAGCAGGAGCATGCCGATCTGGCGGTAGCGCTTGACGTGGGCGGGATCGAGTCTCAGGCTCATCTCGCCCAGAGGGTACCCGCTTGCCCAGGTCTGAACCCGCGAAGGACCCCTCAAAGGGTCCGGCTCAGAAGGGCACCTGCTGCTGAAGCAGCCCCTCACCCGGTGCCCGGCCGGAGAGCACCCGGCAGAACTCGGAAGCATCCATGTGGAGCTGCTCACCACCCACTCCGTGCGACCAGTGTCCGCCGGCAGGACCAGTCAGTTCCAAGGTGTACGCCGCGCCGTGACGCGCGGCCCACTCACGCACCACGTCGTCGACGATGACTCCTTCGTGGTCGGCGGTGGGGGCCACGAGAACGCCAGTGGCACGAGCGATGTCGATGCGGTGCATGAAGGGATCGCGGGTGAGGATCGTGTCCATCATGAACCCGATGGTCCACCACTCCTCGGTGCCGTCGATGACCTGGGACATCGTCTGGTTTCGCAGGAAGCCCGGCGTGCGCGCACGGCCCCGGGCAGCCTTGCGGCCGACGGTGCGCATCTGTGCCACCACCTGGGCGGGGGTCAGGCCCGCATTCTTCTCCACCTGCAGGGCTGTGAGGGCATCGATCATCGGACCGCCGTCGCGCTTGGACCGGCGAGTCGCAGAGAACTGCTGACGCACGTTCTCCGCCATCGAAGCGACCATCTGCGCCATCCCGAGCATGTGGCCGGCCATGGCCCGCACATCCCACCCCGGACACTCCGTGGGCGTTGACCACTGCTCGGGGGTGAGCTCCTCGAGGGTCTCGACCACGCGGTCGTACTCGGCGGCTGCCAGCCGCCCGGCGACGTCGCGGTCGAGCGCGGAGGTGAAGGGGGTCTCGCGTGATCCGTGTAGCAGAGTGCTGCTCATGGCCGCTTCCTTACTTGGTGGAGGGACGCCTGTCCGGAGGCAGGCCTAGATTGTCGGCGAACATGTCGACCGTGCGGTCGACGAGGCGGGCCCAGCGATTGCCGCCGGGGTCGTTGGCGAGTTGCGCGTCGACCAGCCCGCCGACCAGGGCCACGAACAGGTCGATGTCCTGGTCCTTGGTCACGCCCATGACGGCAAGCCGCTCGCGCAGTGAGTCGAGCACGGCGACGGCAGGCTCGTAGCTCTCCGGGGTCGGCTCGAATCCCGGGATCGTCCGCTGGTTCATCAGCTGGTGGCGCGCGAGGTCGCTGACCGCGAAGTCGAAGAAGGTGCGTGCGTAGAGACGCAGCTTGGCGCGCGCGGTGCGTGCCCGGCTGTTGCTCTCGGCGGCAAGCGAGATGTCGAGACACTCCGCCCAGGCCTGCGCGAACATCGCGTCGTAGATGGCGTTCTTGGAGTCGAAGTGTGAGTAGAGCGACGGCGCCTGCATCCCGACGCGACCGGCCACGTCGCGCAGGGTGAGTTGGGCGAGTCCCTGCTCGCGGGCGACCTCCCAGGAGGCCTCGAGGATCTCCCGTCGGGTCGCCTCACGGCGTTTGGTCTGCCTACTGACGTTTGGTGTGTCTAACACAGTTAGGAGAGTGGCCTGCTGATGACTCGGTTGTCAAGAGGGCAGGCAGCGCCCGTTCGTCTCGTGCACTATGAGGTCCATGGCTACCGACGAGCAGCAAGGGCTGGTGTTCCCGGCCGATGCCGAGGGCCGGAGGAGTACGTCGAGCGTGGGCCGCGCCGTCGTCGCGGACGCCCTTCGCGAGACCGATCCCACCGGGGCCCGGGCCGCCGAGGGGGCGACCGGGTGGCGCACCGACTACCTCGTGCACTTCCGCCGGCTGGTGGAGGCCGGGCTGGAGTCGCCGGAGGCGGCGGTGTCCGTGGCGAAGGGGGGACTGGACTCGCTGCACGAGCGGTTCCGGGTGCTCGATGCGAACGGAGCCGAGCAGCGGCTCGAGGACTGGCCGGCCGACGACCGCAGGGTCGAAGGGGTCGAGGTCAAGGGTGAGGGTGAGCCGCAGACCGAGCTGGTGCTGCCCTACCGCGGCGAGCGGTTGCAGGGGGATGAGATCCGGCGACGGATCGACGACTGGGTGGCTGCCGGGGTGGTCGAGCCGACCGTTACGGACGCCGTCGAGGCCGTCCTGGCCAACCCCGACTGGCTGCGACTGGACGGTCACACGGTCGCGGTGCTCGGCGCCGGGGCCGAGATGGGTCCGCTGCCCTCGCTGATGCGGTGGGGTGCGCGGGTCGCCGCAGTCGACCTCGGCCGGGCCGAGATCTGGCAGCGGGTGCTGACCCTGGCGAGGGAGGGCGCGGGCACCCTGGTGGTCCCGACAGCAGTTGGGGGGAGCGAGCGGGAGCTCGACCAGGTCGCCGGGGTCGACCTGATGTCCGAGGTCCCGGCGGTCGAGAGCTGGTTGCGGGAGCAGCCCGGCAGATTGGTGCTCGGCAACTACGTCTACGCCGACGGAGCCACGAACACCCGGGTGTCGGTGGCCGTCGATGAGCTGACCACCCGGTTGCAGCGCGCCCGCCAGGACGTGGCGCTCGCCTTCCTGGCCACGCCCACCGACGTGTTCGCCGTACCCGCCGAGGCGGTGGAGCACTCTGCGCATGCCTACGACGCCCGCTCGGTGGGCTCCAAGACGCTGGCGCGACCCCTGCGCGCTCTTTCCGGCGGCCGGCTGCTGCGCCGCAACTACGTGGCCGGCTCCGATCCGGGGATCAACGACTCGCTGGTCCCCCAGCAGGGGCCGAACTACGCGCTGGCCAAGCGGCTCCAGCGCTGGCGCGCCACGGTGGCCCGCCGCGACGGGGCGAACGTGTCGATGAACGTGGCGCCGCCGACGAGGACCCGGTCGGTGGTCAAGAACCGCGCGCTGGCAGCGGCCTACGCCGGGTCACACCGGTTCGGCGTCGAGGTCTTCGAGCCGGCCACCTCGAACGTCTTGATGGCCGCCCTGATGGTCCACGACCTGCACACCGACGGCGGCCCGCGCCACGAGCACTCCTGGCAGGACGAGGCGTACGCCGCCGCGCACGGCGGTCTGTGGCGTACGCCGTACGCACCGCGGAGCGCGCTCGGGCTCGCCGCACTGCTGGGGTACGGCGCCGCCCGCGGCTGACCCCCGAAAGGAGGGCGCAGCCGCAGGCGTCCGGCCGTCACATCCCGGGGATGGGCTGCACGTCGTGGACCTCGATCTCGCAACCGCCCGGCATGTTCAGGTGCGGGTGGCTGCGAGCGAGCTCGAGGGCGGCTTCGCGGTCGGCGGCCTCGATGATGCTGTAGCCGGCCACCTCCCGCGTGCTGGGCGAGGTGCCCTCGGTGGTGACGCGGGTGCCGTCGGCCAGCGGGGTGCCGAAGTCGACCATGCCGTCACCGACGCGGCCGGCCCACTCCATCCACTGGCCCATCACGGCCTGCATGTCGTCCGGGGGCATCGGGGGAGCATCGGCGGGGGCGGCCGGTGCGTGGTAGATGAAGACGTACTTGCTCATGATCGTTCTCCTTGGTTGTAGTGGTGTTCCCGGTCGTGGCCGGGCCGAGCTCAGTGGTTGATCGGGGTGCGGCCGGCGAAGGCGGCGAGCCGATCCATGGGGGCGGCGTCCTGCGCGGCCGTGGCCTCGGGTCCGAAGGATCCGCCCGGGCGTCCGCCCGGCACGAGGCTCTCGCCGACCGTGCTGAGGTAGGCGACCAGCTCATCGGAGATGTGCACGGCCTGCCCGCTGGTCTGCGCGAGGTCCCAGCCGTGCATGGCGATCTCGAAGGGCAGGATGCCCGCCGCGAACGCCGCGGGCAGGTCGTTGCCGCCCGGCCCTGGCACGGTGCCCGTCAGGTCGACGCTGCGCCAGGCGTCGATCGCCTGCGCGGCCATCACCGAGACGCGGTTCTCCAGCGACCCCTGCTCGGGGTTGACCACGGTCCCGCCGGCCATCGCCCCGAGCCAGGAGATCGAGGCCATCAGGTGCTCCGCCAGTTCGTGGCCGGTGAACTCCGCGCAGGGGGTCTGCTTCGGCTGGTCCTCGGGGGTGAGGTTGCGCAGGATCGGCTGGACCACTGCGAGGGCCGCTTCGGCCGCGGTGACGGGGGTCAGTTCCTCGGGGGCGTAGGCCCACTCGTCGGGCCCGGCGTCGCCCGAGGTGGCGAGCCGCTCCAGGCGCTCGAAGTAGTGCACCCAACCCTCGGCGTGCATCTTGGCCTGCTCCTCGTTGAGGCCGTCGTGGGTGAGGGTGATCTTGGAGCCGCCCTCGGCGGGCTCGACGACGAGCGTCACGGTCGAGGCGTCCGGCGGCAGGTCATCGCTGCCCTCCCAGCCCCAGCCGAAGACGACTCTCTTGCCCGGCTCGACCTCGCGGTAGGTGCCGGCGGCCACGTGGCCCGGGGTGATCGTCCAGCGGAAGTCGCCGCCGGCGCGGAGGTCGACGTACGCCGACACTGTCTGCCACCGACGCAGCCGCTCGGGCTGGGTGATCAGGGCGAAGGCCTCATCCGGCGAGACGGGCAGCGTTGCGGTCTTGGTGTAGCTCATTTCTGTCTCCTCATTGAGTGGGCGTCGGCGACGAGCAGGTCGAGCTCGTCGGTCCAGAACCTGTCGATCTCGGCCTGCAGCCGCTGCAGTCCGCTGGGCAGGACCCGGTAGATCCGTTGGCGGCCGACCTTCTCGGCCTCAACGAGACCGGCATCGGCCAGCACCAGGAGGTGCTGGGAGATCGCCGACCTGGTCACCGTGAACTGGGCAGCGATCTCGCTGACCGTCCGCGGTCGCGACCCCAGGAGTTGCAGGATGCGGCGCCGGTTGGGCTCGGCAGCTGCGGTCAGAGGGTCGGTCACCAGCAATACGTTAGTCCACACTAACGCATTTGCCAACCCAGATCTGGTCGGCTTGGTCCGGTCTGGACGTTTTGGCGGGGTTGTTCTGTCGGGTTGACCCGTTCGCCCTATGGCGCCCACGCCGGCGCGGGCGGAGGCTGGAACCGACCAGAGGAGGTGTGCCATGGCTCTGAGTGAGAGCCCGGTCGCGGTGATGCTCCCGATCAGCGATCCCGACCGCGCACAGAAGTTCTACACCGATCGGCTCGGGCTGAAGTTCGACGGAAGCAACGAGGAGGGAAGCCTGATCTACCACCTCGGTGGTGGCTGCGAGCTGATGCTGCTGCCACGTCCGGACCAGAAGCCGTCCCCGAGTACGGCGATGAGCTTCGAGGTCCCGGACATCGAGGCCGAGCTGGCCAGCCTGAAGGACCGCGGGGTCGAGTTCGAGGACTACGACATGCCCGGCCTGAAGACCGAGAACCACATCGCCGACACCGACAAGGAACGTGCGGCCTGGTTCCTGGACCCGGACGGCAACGTGCTCTGCCTGCACCAGATGCGGTGAGTCACGGCGACCCGCGAGTCGTGTTGTCGTCGTAGGCCCGGAGCAGTCGTTGCGGGGCGCTGAGCCGCCACGCCTCGACGACGAGCTCCTGGGCCTCCTCGGGGTCGACGAGGACGGCGCCGACAAGTAGGCCCGCGAGTTGTCCACCGTGGTAGAACATGTGCTCGAAAATAACGGTGATCAGGCGTAGAATGAGGCCATGTCGATCTCCTCGTTGCTCGAGCCGCACCCGATCCTGCGGTGCGTCCAGCGGGTCGGGGCGGCGCTGGACGAGGTGGCCGGCCTGGAGCCGGCGTACCTCCCGGTGACCGAGAAGGGCGCGGCGCTGGTCGAGCTGGAGCGCGAGATCGCCCGGCTGCGGGCGCTGCAGCTGCGGATCCTCGCGGTCGCCGACGACGTCGCCGAGCAGTCCGGTGCCCGGTCGGCGGGCGCGTGGCTGGACCACCGGGTCAGGCTGGGGTACGCCGCGGCCGCTCGATCAGACCGACTCGCCGCGGCGCTCGACTCCCGCTGGCACCAGGTGGCTGCGGCCCTCGCGGCCGGGGAGCTGATCGAAGCACAGGCCGAGGCGATCGTCCGGGCGCTGGAGGAGCTCCCGCGTGGTCTCGAGCCGGATGTCGTGCGCCGGGCCGAGGCACACCTGGTCGCCGAGGCGGCGCACTTCGATCCGCGACGGCTGCGCATCCTGGGCCGCAAGGTGCTGGAGGTCGTGGCGCCCGAGGTTGCCGATCGGCAGGAGCAGCGGCTCGTCGAGGCCGAGGAGCGACGGGCGCGATGGCAGACGAGCCTCTCGATCCGGAGCCTTGGCGATGGTTGCTCAGCGCTGCGCGGCTGCGTGCCTGACGCCATCGCGGTCCGGCTGCGCGGCTACCTGGAGTCGATCGCCTCGCCCCGTCGAGAGGGAGTGGTGTCGGACCGGCCCCGGCTGGCCGGTCCGCGGCGGCTGGGGGAGGCGTTCTGCGCGCTGCTCGAGCGGATGCCCGAGGACCACCTGCCGCGCCACGGCGCCGGCGCGACGACCGTGATGGTCCTGATCGACCTCCAGGAGCTGCGCGACGACCTCGGCGTCGGCGAGCTGGCCACCGGTGACCGCATCACCGCGGGCGAGGTGCGTCGGCTGGCCTGCAACGCGCGCCTCGTCCCGGCCGTGCTCGGCGGTGACTCGGAGGTCCTCGACCTCGGGCGCTCCGCGAGGTTCTTCGGCCCGGCGCAGCGCAAGGCGATGGCGATCCGAGACCGGCGGTGTCGCGCCGAGGGTTGCTCGATCCCCGCGGAGTGGTGCGAGGCACACCACTGGGGCACGCCCTGGTCTCGAGGGGGCCGCACCGACCTGGCCGACGGCGCGTTGCTGTGCTCCTGGCACCATCACCGCGCGCACGATGCGGCGTACGACCCGAAGCGGATGCCGAACGGTGACGTGCGGTTCCGACGGCGGACGTGAGGACTAGTCCCACCCGGGCCCGGCGCCCTCGTCCGGCACCCCCACAATGGCCAGATGAGCGAGCGGGTGGCGGAGCAACGGGAGACCTACAAGATCCTCGATCTCGCGCTCCGGATAGGGGAGATCCTGCTCTCCTCCGGGGCGGGGGCCGCCGATGTGACCGCGACGATGCTGGGCATCGCGCACCACCTCGGGCTGCGCAATCCCGACGTCGATGTCACGTTCACGCTGCTGCGGATGGGTCACCAGGACGACCCCGACGAGATGCCGGTCCTGCTCAGCCGCAACATCACCCAGCGCGACATCGACTACGACGACCTGACCCGCACCCACGAGCTCGTGCTCGACGTGCTCGAGGACAGGCTGAGCCTGACCGAGGCGCGCGCCCAGGTCGCCCGGATCAACTCCACCGGCCACTGGCTGCCGCGGTGGGCCGTCGTGCTCGGCTCCGGCGTGGTGGGCGGCGGCATCGCGCTCATCCTCGGGGGAGGCGTGATCGTCACCGTCGTGGCGATCCTCGCCGGCATGTCGATCGACGTGCTCACCCGGGCCCTGAACCGGCAGCGCTGGCCGATGTTCTACCAGCAGATCGCGGGCGGGATGCTCGCGACGCTGCTGGCCCTCGGCACCGCAGCGCTGGACCTGGGCGTCGACACCTCGCTGGTGATCACGGCCAGCATCGTGCTGCTCCTGTCGGGCATCGGGTTCATGGGTGCGATCCAGGATGCGCTGAGCGGGTTCTACATCACCGCCGGTGCGCGGATCATCGAGGCGATGCTGGCCACCGCGGGGTTGATCGCTGGAGTGTCGGCCGGTCTGGCGCTGGCGCCGGCGCTCGGCGTCAGTCTGGTCGACGTGCGTCCTGGCGTCATCGGGCTCTCCGACCAGGTCCCGCTGGTGCTCGTCGGAGCCATGATCGCGGCCAGCGCCTTCGCGTTCACCTGCTACGCGCCGCTGCGCTCGCTTCCGGCCGTGGCGATGAGCACCCTGCTGGGCCATCTCGCCTACCTCGCCGTACGCCATCCGGGACAGCAGATGCCGTGGGCCGCGGCCTGCGCCGCGGTGGTGATCGGGCTGGTCAGCTATGCCATCGCCGGCCGGGTCAGGGTTCCCCCGCTGGTGGTGGTCGTCCCGGCGCTGGTGCCGATGCTGCCCGGGCTGCTGATCTATCGCGGGCTGAGCTACATGTCCGAGGGCGACACCCAGGGGATCCTGCAGCTCACGGCCGCCGCCGCGACCACGATCGCCCTCGCCGCGGGCGTGATCCTGGGCGAGTACGTCGCCCAACCGCTGAAGCGGAACGCCCGACGGCTCGAGGGCCGGCTCGCCGGCCCGCGGATGGTCGGCATCATGCACGGCGCCCTCAGCCGGCGCTCCCGCAGCTAGAAGCAGTCGCCCCGACCCAGGGCCGCCAGACCCCGGCGGTCGCCGTTGCCGAAGTCGAGCCGGCCGACGTTGTCGGCGTACATCAGCTGGGTCGGGTCGTCGACGTGGTCCAACCCGACCAGGTGTCCGAACTCGTGCAGCACGATCGCTCGCGCCTCGGCTCGTCCCTCCGGCCGGCCCAGGACAACGGCGAAGGCCATCGAGTCGAGCGTCACCTGACCCGTGACGTACCTGCTCTCGCCGAACCGGTTGGTCTCCAGGGTGCTGCCGCCCACCCCGGCGACCCGGCCGGCGAGCTGGGGAACCTCGGTGGCGGTGGCGAAGGAGACCAGCACGGGCGCGGAGCGGCTCAGGCCCATCGGGGTCGTCGGCCCCTGCCAGCGCGGCCGGTCGGTCGACGTGCCGTCGAAGACGAACCTCAGTCCGGTCGCGGCGCCGACGACCTGCATGGCTCCGGTCACGAGTTCCTGTGCTCCTGAGGGAGCCTGAACGGGGTTGAACACGACGTGGATCTCGCGACAGGGGTCGTAGGCGACCGGTCTGCTCTTGTCGGACCGTTGGGTCGCCAGGAAGCGGAATGCTCCCGTGCCACCGACAGTGGGCGGCTGGCCCAGCGGGCGAGCCCCGATGCCGAGGGCGCGGGCGACGGGCCCCGGCACCAGCGCCGGGGTGAAGCTGGCGACCGCTATCACCATCACGACCACGGTGACGGTCAGGACGACGACCCGCCGAAACCCCTCACCGGACCGCGGTGGCGGCATGGCGAAACGGTTGTCGGGATCGAAGTAGGACATCGCATTCCTGAGGTGGGGGACGTCGCGATGCTAGTCCGGCTCCGAGGACCCGGAACACGATTGTGGCAACTGCCAGACCCCTCCGGTTTGATGACGGGGGACACTGGGACCGTGGCCCGAACCCGCATTCCCGTCCTCGCCGCCCTGGCGCTGCTCCCCACGGTGGGCGTGTCCCTCTTCACCGCAGCCCGGGGGCTGCGTCGCTCCCTCGGGGCCAACCGTCCGTCCCGGGACTTCGCCGCCTCGCCTCAGTGGCACGACGGGATGTTCCACAACCGGCTGCCGGCCGTGGTCGTGGCTGACGGCGGGCGGGGTTCGATCGCCCGAGAGTTCGCGACGAAGGGCAGCGTCGGCAAACCGCGCCGGCCGGTGGCGCTCACGACCCCCGACCTGCCGGCCCAGGCGACCGACCTGGCCGCGACCTGGCTGGGCCACGCCACGGTGCTGCTCGAGGTCGAGGGGCACTGGGTGCTCGCTGACCCTGTGTGGAGCGATCGCGTCTCGCCGTCGGCGACGATCGGGCCTCGGCGCAACCACCCGGTTCCGATGGCGCTGCAGGACCTCCCGGCCCTCGACGTCGTGCTCATCTCGCACGACCACTACGACCACCTCGACACCGCGACCATCGACACGCTGGTCGCAACCCAGGCCGCCGTGTTCGTGGTCCCGTTGGGCATCGGTGACCACCTGCGGCGCTGGGGGGTTCCGGACCAGCGCATCGTCGAGCTGGACTGGGACGAGTCCACCACCGTCGGCGGCTTGCGGCTGACCTGCACCGAGGCCCGGCACTTCTCCGGGCGCAGCCTGACCAACAACCAGACGCTCTGGTCCTCCTGGGTGATCGAGGGCGAGCGGCGCAAGGTCCTGTTCGGCGGCGACACGGGCTACACCCCCGCCTTCGCGGATCTCGGTGAGCGGCACGGTCCGTTCGACCTGACCATCCTCCCGATCGGCGCCTACGACGCCCGCTGGCCCGACGTACACATGGACCCGGGAGAGGCAGTGCAGGCTCACCTCGACCTCCGGGGCGAGGTGCTGCTGCCGATCCACTGGGCCACCTTCGACCTGGCCTTCCACGAGTGGTCCGCCCCCGTCGAGTGGCTCCGCAAGGAGGCCGAGGAGCGCGGCGTCCAGGTCGCGCTGCCCGCTCCCGGCGGCCGGTTCCAGTCCGACGGCGAGCTTCCGGGCGCTGACTGGTGGACCGCCTCCGCCTGATCACGCTGAGGTGTCGACCACGCCCGCCCCCCTTCACAGGGCGTCCGGCTTCACTTAGGTTCGGACGGTTGGGACAACCCCAACATCTCGGGAAGGAACAAGCATGCGACAAAGTCGTGTACTCGCCGCCTGTGGTGCGGCAGCCCTCGTTGCAGCAGCCCTGGCGGGACCCGCCGGCGCCAACAGCACGAGCGCAACCGTCGTCCACTCCGGCAAGAGCGAGAGCTACCTGGTGCTGACCAGGACGCCCGCGGCCGCCGATGACGTGGCGGCCGAGCTCCGCTCGCAGGGGGGCTCGGTGACCTCGGTCAACCAGGACGTCGGGATGGTGCTGGTCAGCTCCGACGACGCCAACTTCCGCTCAGCCGCCGGCAGCGTCGCCGGCGTCCAGGGGGTGGCCGTGGACCGCAGCATCGGCCGCGTCCCGGAGAGCAAGCTCGATCCCGTGGAGCAGGAGCACGTCACGGCGGCCAAGGCGGGCTCGGCGGCCAAGGCGTCGACGAGCAAGAGCAAGCCGAGCAAGGCACCGAAGACCGACCCGCTCGACTCCAACCTGTGGGGCATGCGGATGGTCAACGCCGACGACGCACACACGATCACCCTCGGCAACCCGCAGGTCCGCATCGGGATCATGGACACCGGTGTCCAGGCCGACCACCCGGATCTGCACGCGAACTTCGACTACGACCGATCGCGCAACTTCACCACCGACATCCCTGCTGTCGACGGTCCCTGTGAGGTGGCCAGCTGCGTCGACCCCGTCGGCGTGGACGACCACGGCCACGGCACCCACGTCGCCGGCACCGTGGCGGCCGCGATGAACGGCTTCGGCGTCAGCGGCGTCGCGCCGAAGGCCAAGCTCGTCGAGGTGCGCGCGGGCCAGGACAGCGGCTACTTCTTCGCCGGGCCGACCGTCAACGCGCTGACCTACTCAGGTGACGCCGGTCTGGACGCGGTGAACATGTCCTTCTACGTCGACCCGTGGCTCTACAACTGCCAGGGCGGTGCGCCCGAGGACACTCCGGAGCAGGCAGCCGACCAGGACACGATCATCGCGGCGATGACGCGCGCTCTCGACTACGCGCACGGCAAGGGCGTCACGCTGCTGGCCGCCGCGGGCAACGGACACACCGACCTGGCCAACCCGGGCACGGACAACTCCAGCCCCGACTACGGCGACCCGGCGCATCCCCGCACGATCGACAACGACACCTGCTTCGACCTGCCGGTCGAGGGTCCCCACGTGCTGGGCATCACCTCGCTCGGCCCCTCCGAGCGCAAGTCCGACTTCTCGAACTGGTCCACCGAGCCCGGCTCGGGTGAGGTCGAGCTCTCGGCGCCCGGTGGCTGGTTCCGGGACGGTTACGGGACCCCGTCCTCGCGGACGAACGGCAACCTGATCCTGTCCACGTTCCCGACACGGGCCCTGCAGGAGTCGGGCCAGGTCGACGCTGACGGCAACGTCACCCCGTCCGGTGAGGCCAGCGGCGTGATCAAGCAGTGCCAGGCCGACCCCGAGCCGGGCACGAGCGCCTGCGGCTACTTCGCCTGGCTCCAGGGCACCTCGATGGCGACCCCGCACGCCACGGGGGTTGCGGCCCTGGCCATCGGCGCACACGGGACCGGCCACGGCTCGAGCTTCGGGATGGACCCCGACGCCGTGGCCCGGCTGCTGATGGGCTCGGCCACCGATCACGCCTGCCCGCCTGGCGGCGTGCAGGAGTACCTGCTCGAAGGTCGTTCTGCGGCCTACACCGCGACGTGTGTCGGTACGCCGGAGTTCAATGGCTTCTATGGCGACGGCATCGTCAACGCGCTGGGAGTGGTGCGCTGACCGGTTCACCCCGACGCGCGCCGTGGGCACCATGCCCGCGGCGCGCGTCTCTTCTTGCCCGACTAGGCTTGAACGACGATGAGCGCGCAGTTCCCGATCCCAGGCCTTCCCGCCGCCGAGGCGACTCCTGAGGACGGTGGACAGCAGCCCGGCCGGCGCCGTCGGCCCACTCGTGAGGAGCTTCTCGACGGGCTCAACGACCCCCAGCGTGAGGCGGTCGTGCACCAGGGTGCCCCGCTGCTGGTCGTCGCGGGCGCGGGGTCGGGCAAGACCCGGGTGCTCACCCGCCGGATCGCCTGGCTGATCTCCGAGCGCGGCGCCCACCCCGGCTCGATCCTGGCCATCACCTTCACCAACAAGGCTGCCGCGGAGATGCGGGAGCGGGTCACCGAGCTGGTCGGCAACCGCGCGCGGATCATGTGGGTCAGCACGTTCCACTCCGCCTGCGTCCGGATCCTGCGCAAGGAGATCACCCAGTTCAACGCCGGCGACGGGTCCGGCTTCAAGTCGAGCTTCACGATCTACGACGCCGCCGACTCCAAGCGGCTGATGACGCTGGTCTGTCGCGACCTCGACCTCGACGTGAAGCGCTACCCGCCCCGCGCGATCCTGAACTGGGTCAGCAACGCCAAGAACGAGCTGCAGGACCACGAGGACGCCGCCAAGGACGCCCGCAACGGCCAGGAGGAGACCTACGCGTCGGCGTACGCCGAGTACCAGCGCCGTCTGCGGCAGGCCAACGCCCTCGACTTCGACGACCTCCTGATGATGACCGTGCACCTGTTCCGGGCCTTCCCCGCGGTCCGGGAGAACTGGCGCCGCCGCTTCCGGCACGTCCTGGTCGACGAGTACCAGGACACCAACCACGCCCAGTACGCGCTCATCCACGAGCTCTGCGCTGCCCCGATGGAGGAGCCGCTCACCGACCCGTCGAATGACGGGGTGGCTCCGGCCGAGCTGATGGTCGTGGGTGACGCCGACCAGTCCATCTATGCCTTCCGCGGGGCCAACATCCGCAACATCATGGACTTCGAGCAGGACTTCCCGAACGCCCGCACCGTGATGCTGGAGCAGAACTACCGGTCCACCCAGACCATCCTGACCGCGGCCAACTCGGTCATCCAGCGCAATGACGGGCGCAAGGAGAAGAAGCTGTGGACCGACGCGGGGGCCGGGGCCCAGATCGTCGGCTACGTCGGCGACGACGAGCACGACGAGGCGCGGTTCGTCGCCGAGGAGATCGACAAGCTCACCGACGCCGGGCGCGCGCGCGCCGGTGACGTCGCAGTGTTCTACCGCACCAACGCCCAGTCGCGGGTCTACGAGGAGGTGTTCATCCGGGTCGGGATGCCCTACCGGGTGGTCGGCGGGGTGCGGTTCTACGAGCGCCGCGAGGTGCGCGACGCGCTCGCCTACCTCCGCGTGCTGGTCAACCCGGCCGACTCGGTGTCGCTGCGCCGGATCCTGAACACCCCCAAACGCGGGATCGGAGACCGGGCGGAGTCGTGCATCGAGGGGTTGGCCCAACGCGACCGGATCACGTTCTGGCAGGCGCTGCAGCGAGCCGCCGACGCCCCGGGCCTGGCCAGCCGCTCGCTGAACGCCATCAACGGGTTCGTGGACCTGGTCGAGCAGCTGCAGTCGATGGTGACCGCCGGCGAGCGGGTCGACGTCGTACTCGAGCAGGCGCTGACCCGTAGCGGCTACCTCAAGGAGCTCGAGGACTCCGAGGACCCTCAGGACGAGACCAGGGTGGAGAACCTCGCCGAGCTGGTCGCCGTCGCGCGGGAGTTCTCCGACGACCCGCAGGTCGGTCCGTCTGCGGACCCAGCGGACGCCGAGGACGACGACGTGGCGGCTGCGCCGCCCGGCCTGACCGACTTCCTGGAGCGGGTGGCGCTGGTCGCAGACTCCGACCAGATCCCCGACGCGCCCGAGGAGGGCGCAGGCGCCCCTCCCGGAGTGGTCACGCTGATGACCCTGCACACGGCCAAGGGTCTGGAGTTCCCGGTGGTCTTCCTCACCGGCCTCGAGGACGGGGTCTTCCCGCATGCGCGGTCGTTGGGCGACAAGCCCGAGCTGGAGGAGGAGCGCCGGTTGGCCTACGTCGGCGTCACCCGAGCCCGGGAGCGGCTCTATGTGTCTCGTGCGGTAGTCCGGTCGGCGTGGGGAGCCCCCCAGCACAACCCGGCCTCACGGTTCCTCGACGAGCTTCCGGTCGACCTCGTGGACTGGCGACGCACGGCCGAGGCGATGACGCTCGTGGAACCGACCGGCCTTCGGCATGCCGGGCCGGGCACCCCAGCGCCGCTTCGGTACGGCGACCGCGCGGTCGGACGCGGCCCAGAAGGCCAAGGCCGGTCGCGTCATCCCCTCCCTGGACCCGGGGGACAGGGTGCAGCACGACTCGTTCGGGCTCGGCACGGTGGTGGCCCTCGAGGGGGTCGGTGACAATGCCGTGGCCTCGATCGACTTCGGGAGCGAGGGAGTCAAGCGGCTGCTGCTGCGCTACGCGCCGGTCGAGAAGCTCTAGGGGTTGACGCCGTGGTAGACGAAGGCCTGGAAGGGGTCGACCGGGTCACCGCCGCCGGGACGTACCTCGAGGTGCAGGTGGGGGCCGGTGACGTTGCCGGTGCTGCCGACGGAGCCGATGCCCTGTCCGCCCGTGACGGTGTCACCGACGTTGACGGAGATCGAGGTCTGGTGGCAGTACCAGATCTCGGTGCCGTCCTCGAGGCGCTCGACGGTCTTGTTGCCGTAGGAGCCGTCGTAGCCCGCTTCGGTGATGACACCGTTCGCCACGGCGAAGATCGGGGTGCCGGATGGTGCGGCGAAGTCGAGCCCGGTGTGGTTGCTCGACCACAGGCCGCCGCTCATGCCGAACCGTGCCGTGAGGTGGTAGCCGACCGTCGGCAGGCGCCAGAGGTTCTTGGCGATCTCGCTCGCCCGCGCCTCCGCAGCCCTGCCGAGCGACTTGAGCTCGGCATTGCGCTGCGCGGCCTGCTCGTTGGCGGCCACGAGGAGCTCGGCCTGGGCGGCGTCCTGGAGAGCCATCCGCTCGGAGTCGCGGCTGATCGCCATAGCGCGGGGTGACCCGGCGAAGCCGATCGCGTCGGTGCCGGAGAGCAGGGGGCGTCCTTGGGAGGAGAGCTGGATGCTGCTGTCGGAGTAGTCGCCCTGGTCGAACTTCACCGCGCCAGCACCGGCGACCGCCAGCGCGACGATGCCGACGAGCGTGGGGATCGCGGGGAGGCGCGACAGCATCGAGGACTTGGGAGACGTGGCCGAGCGGCGGCGGCCGGGCGTCGCGGCGCGGCGGGTGCCTGTGGCGGAGGGTCGGCGAGTGCTGGTGGGGGAGTCGTTCGGGGTCGCGACCTCTGACGTGCGCCGCCGGGCTGAGCGGTTGGTGGCACGGTGGTCGGACCGGTGGTTCCCCATACGCCAGCTACCTCCTGCTTCAGTGCGGCGACCCGTCACGATAACGGAGACCGTCCGGGAGGTGAAATCCGACCTGCCGGGAAGGTGGACATCCCGGACCTTCGGGGACGGGTGCGGAGGGCGCTGTGTTCGGTGTCACGCCCGACCAGGGCACGAGATAGCATGCCGCCATGTTGCGGATCGTGGTGGCCAAGCCCGGGCTCGACGGCCACGACCGGGGAGCCAAGGTCGTCGCCAGGGCCCTCCGCGACGCCGGCCACGAGGTGATCTACACGGGGCTGCACCAGACGCCCGAGCAGATCGTCGAGACCGCGATCCAGGAGGACGCCGACCTGATCGGCCTCTCGGTCCTCTCCGGCGCCCACATGACCCTGTTCCGCAAGCTGATCGACCTGCTGGCCGAGCGGGAGGCCAGCGACATCGTCGTCTTCGGCGGCGGCATCGTGCCGGTCGAGGACTTCGCGCCGCTGGAGGAGCTCGGCGTGGCCAAGATCTTCACGCCAGGCGCGACCACGAGCGAGATCACCGCGTGGGTGGCCTCCGTGGAGTCCGCCGACGCGTCCTGAGCTCACTCCGCCTTCAGAAGGCGGGTGTGGTCAACAGCGGGAGCTCCAGCCTGCTCGGTGTGAGCGGGTCGGTCCGCACCGTCACCGGCTGCGCCACCGTGTTGTTCGCGTAGGCGAGGTCGCCGCCCGCGAGAACCAGCCGGATGCGGTGGCCTGCGGCGAAGCGCTGGGCGACACCCGGGAGCTCGATGGTCACCCGGTTGGTGACGTCCTTGATCCGGACGGGCGAGATCAGCCGGTGCTGCAGCGTCTGGGTGCCGTCGGGTGCCACGTCGTAGACCTTGGCGAACAGGACGAGCTTGCCCGCTGCTCCCCCGGCCTGCGCCAACGCCGCGGCTGGCGCGTAGAGGTTGACCGTGAGCCTGGGAGAACCCACGAGCACGGCGTCCTGGGTCAGCGCGGGCGTGGTGTAGGACGCGAAGGTGCCGGGCTGGTCGTAGACGTCCCGCTTGACGGTGCTGCCTTCCAGCGCCGAGGTCTCGGAGTACGACGTGCCGGCCGGCGCGACGCCGAACTGCGCGGCTCCGGGAGCAACGGAGCTGGCCGTCGGGGTCAGGGCGTCGGTGCCGGAGAGGTACAGCGTCGAGGTCGGAGCGCCGGTGAACGCGCCCGTCGAGGCGTAGGCCCTGGAGATGTCGGTGCCGGCGTTGGCGGCGCTGGTGTCGTAAGGCACCCAGTCACGGAAGTACTCGAACTCCGGACCTGCACTGGCGGTGTTCACGCCCCGCACGTAGCGGTCCATCCAGTTGATCCAGCGGCGACCCTGGTGGCTGTAGTCGACGCCCTTGGACAGGTCGAGGTCACCCGCGGCGGCAGCACCGGAGTGCCCCCCGGAGAACCAGCTCATCCGGGTCTCGGTGCCCTGGGCACGCAACGCCTTGTAGGTGGCGACGGCCTCCTGGATGTTGAACAGGGTGTCGTGCTGGCCCTGGACCAGCAGGGTGGGGATCTTGATGTTCTTCAGGTAGCTGGACACCGAGGCGTGTCGGGCGAGGGCGAGCGTGGCCTCGTCGGGGTACCCCAGCGTGTTCAGCTGGGCGGCCGAGAGGCACGCCTGGTCGGTGAAGTTGGGGCAGCCGACGTTGCGGGTCGGGTCGGTCTGGGTGTTCTCCAGACCGGAGCGGATGCCGACGCCGAAGAAGAGGTCGATCCACTCCTTCTTGGCGACGCCCGGGGTGCCGTAGGTGACGCCGTCAACGGTGTCGGTGTTGTTCGGCGCCAGCGAGTAGGCCAGGTCGTTCCAGGTGATCATCGGGATGATCGCGTCGATGCGCGGATCCTGCCCGGCGATCGCGAACTGGATCTGGCCGCCGTAGGAGCCGCCGATCATGCCGACCTTCGGGTCAGGGCCCTGCTTGGTCTTCGTCGTGGCGACGTAGTCGATCCGCTCCTCACGGCCGGAGCCGTCGTCGACGGTGTAGGGGCGCGTGCCGGCGAGCACGTCGACCATCTGCTTGCCCGCCAGGCCGTCGTAGTCCGGGTCGTCGAGGGTGATCTTGCAGTCCGAGCCGCCGAAGCCCAGACCGGAGTAGGAGATGACCACGTAGCCCGCCTTGGCGAAGGCGCTGGAGCCGGCCGACTGACCGCCGTCGTCCTTGGCACCGCCGAAGCCGTTGGTCGTCAGGATCGCCGCGGCGGGATGCTTGGCGTCCACTCCGGCGGGCTGGTACTTGTCGGCCTTGATCGTGCACGGTATGTCGTGGTTCGGACCGACCAGCACGTCGACGGTGATCGGCGTCTTCGTGAAGGACTGGTTGTGGTCCTCCTGGGGGCGCGCGGGCGCGGCCTCGGCGGTGGCGGACATTCCGGAGCCCACCGCGGCGAGCGCGGCGAGCAGGGCGGCAGTGGCGACGGCAGCAGGGCGGGGCATGACGGGTTCAACGAACCAACCCCCGACATGTCACGACGTGCGGTCGACGTACCCGCTCAGCAGGGCGGCGAAGTCCTGGGGTCGAGCCCGCGGCAGCCAGTGGCCGGAGTCCACCTCGACCCGGACCAGGTGTCGACAGCGCGCCTCTAGATGCGCCACGGTCCGCGGCGTCACGAAGGCGTCCTCGGAGCAGATGACGAGCTGCACCGGGATCGAGGTTCGCCAGGGCAGCGGGTTGCGCATCCGGGGAAGCACGTTGGCGCGGTAGAGCTCGATGGAACCGGTCGCGTTGGCGGCGACCTCTCGGCCCCAGGGGAGCAGGTCGATCGTGGGGTCGAGCCGACGCAGCAGTGGCCGCATCAGGCGCTGCAGGCGGCGCCAGGTGAACTCCGGCAGCCCGGGCAACAGGAAGAGCCAGACGTACCAGCTGCGCAGCACCTGCGGGAGCATCGCGAACCGTCCTCGCCACCCCTCGAGCTGGCTGGCCAGGTGGTCCAGGGGCGGCCCGCTGCAGGAGGTGTACGACGCGATCCGGCCTTCGAGCCGGGGATCCCAGGTCTCGGCGGCGACGGCGTCCCACCCCGCGGTGGACCCCCAGTCGTGGCCGACGAGGTGGACCCGATGCCCCGCGGGCACGGTCGCGTCGAGCACGGCGATCAGGTCCTCGACGAACAGCGCGAGGCGGAAGGTCGCGCGGCCGGTCGGCCGGCTCGAGCGGCCGGAACCGCGGGAGTCGTAGGTGACCACGTGCCAGTCCGCGGGCAGCGCGGCGACCACCGGCTCCCACATCCGCTGGTCGTCGGGGAAGCCGTGCAGGAGGAGCAGGTGCGTCTCGGCTGCCCGGTTGCCGTACTCCGAGACCTGCAGGCTCACCGGGGGTGAGACCGCCGGCGTGACCAGGGACTCGACGCATTCCACGGTGGCACCCTACGTGGCCGCCCCACCGGGTTCGGGTCTAAGGTCGAGCAGCGGATGCCCAGGACGACCTGCGCGTCCGCCACACCCTGCGAACATCAAAGGAGCGGTTGACCCGTGGACCTGATGGAGTATCAAGCCAAGGAGCTCTTCGCCAAGCACGACGTGCCGGTGACGCTCGGCAAGACCGTCGAGACAGCCGCCGAGGCACGGGAGGCGGCCGAGGAGATCGGCGGCACCGTGGTCGTGAAGGCCCAGGTCAAGGCCGGCGGACGCGGCAAGGCCGGCGGCGTCAAGCTGGCCAAGACGCCCGAGGAGGCGGAGGAGCACGCGGGCAACATCCTCGGCATGGAGATCAAGGGGCTCCGGGTCAACCGGGTCCTGGTGGTCCCTGCCGAGTCGATCGAGGAGGAGTACTACTTCTCCTTCCTGCTCGACCGCTCCAACAGGTCCTACCTGTGCATCGCGTCGGTCGAGGGTGGTGTGGAGATCGAGGAGGTCGCCAAGACCAACCCCGACGCCGTGAAGAAGATCGCGATCGACCCCGGCACCGGGGTCGACCAGGCGGTGGCCGAATCCATCGTCGCCGAGGCCGGCTTCCCGGAGGTGCTCACCGAGCAGGCCGTCCAGCTCGTGCAGGCGCTGTGGAAGGTCTTCGTCGAGGAGGACGCCACCCTCGTCGAGGTCAACCCGCTCGCCCGGCTCGCCGGCGACCGGCTCGAGGCGCTCGACGGCAAGGTCTCCTTGGACGAGAGCGCCGAGTTCCGCCACGAGGACCACGCCAGGTTCGAGGACAAGGCTGCGGCCGACCCGCTCGAGGCGAAGGCGAAGGCCAAGGGACTCAACTACGTCAAGCTCGACGGGTCCGTCGGGATCATCGGCAACGGAGCCGGTCTGGTCATGTCGACCCTCGATGTCGTCGCGTACGCCGGTGAGGCCCACGGGGGCCAGAAGCCGGCGAACTTCCTCGACATCGGTGGCGGGGCCTCTGCTGAGGTGATGGCCAACGGTCTCGACGTGATCCTCCACGACGAGCAGGTCAAGGCCGTCTTCGTCAACGTCTTCGGTGGGATCACCTCCTGCGACGCCGTGGCCAGCGGCATCGTCGGGGCCCTCGACATCCTGGGCGACGAGGCCACCAAGCCTCTCGTCGTGCGACTCGACGGCAACAACGTCGAGGAGGGACGTCGGATCCTCGACGAGGCCAACCACCCGCTGGTGACGCTGGTGGACACGATGGACGGCGCGGCCGACAAGGCCGCCGAGCTGGCAAGCAAGTAGGGGACTGCAGATGTCGATTTTCGTCAACAAGGACAGCCGAGTCATCGTCCAGGGCATCACGGGCGGCGAGGGCACCAAGCACACGGCCCTGATGCTCAAGGCCGGGACCAACGTGGTGGGCGGCGTCAATGCGCGCAAGGCCGGCACCACGGTGAGCCATGGCGACGTGGAGCTGCCGGTCTTCGGCACGGTCGCGGAGGCGATGAAGGAGACCGGAGCAGACGTCTCGATCGCCTTCGTTCCCGCGGCCTTCACCAAGGACGCCGTGATCGAGGCCATCGATGCCGAGATCCCGCTCCTGGTGATCATCACCGAGGGCGTGCCGGTGCAGGACTCCGCGGAGTTCTGGGCCTACGCCCAGGGCAAGGGCACCAGGATCATCGGTCCGAACTGTCCCGGCATCATCACCCCCGGTGAGTGCCTGGTCGGCATCACCCCGGCGAACATCTCCGGTTCCGGCCCCGTCGGACTGGTCTCCAAGTCCGGCACGCTCACCTACCAGATGATGTTCGAGCTGCGGGACCACGGCTTCTCCACCGCGATCGGGATCGGTGGCGACCCGATCATCGGCACCACGCACATCGACGCCCTCGAGGCCTTCGAGAACGACCCGGACACCAAGGCGATCGTGATGATCGGCGAGATCGGCGGCGACGCCGAGGAGCGGGCTGCGGACTACATCCGGGAGCACGTGACCAAGCCGGTGGTCGGCTACGTCGCGGGCTTCACCGCACCGGAGGGCAAGACCATGGGTCACGCCGGAGCCATCGTCTCGGGTTCCTCGGGAACCGCACAGGCCAAGAAGGAAGCACTCGAGGCGGCGGGCGTGCGGGTCGGCAAGACGCCGTCGGAGACCGCGGAGCTGATGCGGGAGATCCTGAAGGACCTGTGACCGCCCTCTAGGTCACGACATTGCGCGATGAGTACGCCGGGTCGGCGTACTCCTCGTTCGCCATCACGGTGGCCAACCGGGCGACCGCGGTGCGCACGTCGTCGTCGCTCAGGTAGAGCGGGGCGAAGCCGAAGCGCGCGATGTCGGGGTCGCGGAAGTCGCCGATGACGTCGCGCGCGATCAGCGCCTGGACGACCCCGTAGGCCTGGGGGTGGCGCAGCGAGACCTGGCTGCCCCGACGGTCGTGCTCGCGTGGGGTGACGATCTCGAAGACGCCCGGCAGGGCCTCCTCGACCAGCGCCATGAAGAGATCCGTCTGCACGAGCGAACGTCGGCGCAGGTCCTGGATGTCCACGCCGTCGAAGGCGCCGAGCGCCGCTTCCAGCGCCGAGAGGGCCAGGACGGGCGGTGTACCCGAGGCGAAGGCGCCGATGCCCTCGCTCGGCTGGTAGTCGCGAGCCATCGCGAACGGGCTGCGATGCCCCATCCAGCCCGTGATCGGTTGGCGCGCCGCTTCCTGGTGTCGGGGGGCGACCCAGAGGAACGCCGGTGAGCCGGGGCCGCCGTTGAGGTACTTGTAGGTGCACCCGACTGCCAGGTCTGCACCGGCCTCGGTGAGGTCGACCGGCAGCGCGCCGGCGGAGTGGCACAGGTCCCACTGCACCAGGGCGCCGCGCTCGTGTGCCGCGGCGGTGATGGCCGCCATGTCGAACATCGCGCCGGTCCGGAAGTCGACGTGGGTCAGGCTCAGCAGGGCGACGTCGTCGTCGACGGAGGCCAGGGGGTCGGCCGGATCGCACCAGCGCAGCTCGAGGCCCATCAGGTCCGCCACTCCTGCGAGGACGTAGCCGTCGGTGGGGAAGGTGGATCGCTCCACCACGATCGCGCGCCGGTCCGGACGCAGGCGCACGGCGGCCACCGTGGTCTTGAACAGGCTGACGCTGGTGCTGTCACCCAGGTGCACGTCATCGGCCCCGACCCCGACCAGCGGGGCGATCCTGGCCGCGACCCGCCGACTGAGCTCGATCCAGTGGGCCTCGTTCCACGAGCGGATCAGTCCCTGCCCCCACTCGCCGGCCACCACCTCCTCCATCCGCTCGCGCACGCCGCGGGGAAGCGCGCCGAGTGAGTTGCCGTCGAGGTAGACCACGCCGTCCGGCAGGTCGAAGCCGGTCACCGGGTGTCCCCGGAGCTGAGCTCGAAGAGCCGGTCCCTGGCCCGGGTGATCAACGCCTGGAAGGTGTCCTCGTCGATGTCGTTGCGCCCCACCGGGGTGAAGTTGACCTGGGCGACGTAGTTGCCGACCCGGACCACGCCCATCCAGAAGCCGATGGTGTCCTGCTTGTCGTTGATCTCGCTGTCCAGGCGCCACAGGGCGTATTCCGACCCGCGGTAGCTCTTGGGTCGGATCAGCTCGCTGCTCACCTTGGCGCCGAGGTCGTTCTTCTCGCAGGACGCCATCCGTGCCTCGATCCTCTGCACCAGGGCTTGCGCCTGGGCGGGTTGGGCGAACGCGCCGTAGGTCTCGGTGATGCCGAACCGCCTGGACAGCTTGGCCTCGGGGATCAGGAAGGTCCTCGTCATCGGCCGCACCGCGCCGGCCCTGACGAAGTCGGCCTTGTCGCAGGTCGTCGCGGCCACGTTGACCCGGGCCGGCACCGGGTCGGTCCCCACCCAGGGCTTGTCGATGCGTCCGACCACCGGAAGGTCGGCGACGGCAAGAGTCCCCGGAGTCTCGCCGGACAACGGCGGCAGCACCGGGGCGACCTGGGTGGCCGTCGGGCAGTTGCCCGCCTGGCGGCTGGGGCACACGTCGGTCACCGCGGCGACGAGGCCGTCGACGACCTTGCCGATGTCCAGGGCGCGGCCGTTCATGGTCTCGAGCACCGTCGAGACGGTCAGCGAGCCGGTCCGGGCGATCCCGACGACGTAGGTGCGGCGTACGTCGTTGGGGATGCGGAGCTTGAGCACCTGGGCCTGGTCGCCCAGGCCGGTGACCCGGTAGGAGCTGAGCAGCTGCAGGCGGGCCTCGCTGCACCCGGCGAACCAGCCGAGCGTCGTCTCGTAGGCAGCGGCAGAGGCCTTCTCGGAGCGGGAGACCTCGACCGTCTGCACGTAGGTGCGTTGCGGCTTGCCGGCCGCGACGAACCTGCGCACGAACGTGCCTGCCCCGTCAGGATCGGCGAATCGCGTCTTCTGGCACACCGAGTTGATGCCGGTGCCATCGGTGTTGTCCGACGTCGACACCAGCTGCCACGGCTCGCCGTCGGAGAGGGCGGTCACCTGGGCCAGGCTCAGCAGCATCGCGCGGTTGAGCGGCTTGCCCGGATGCGCGCCGTCGCGTCCGGAGGCTGACGCGGTCGCGGAGAGGTCCCCGTGCACTACGAACATGCCGCCGAGCAGCGTGCCGCCGAGCAGCAGCGCCGTCCCGGCGAAGGCGTGCAGGCGCCGACGGCGGCGACCGCTGCGGTGGATCACTGGAGACCGCGGGAGCGGCGTCGCCTCCGCGACCGGCGCCAGGCTCTCCAGCGACTCGCGGATCCGGTCGGGCGGGGAGTCGGTGGCCGCGCAGAAGCTCTCGGCCGCAGTGGTGAGCAGTTCCTCGACCTTGGCGAGGGTCTCGCCCAGCTCACGCCCGATGTCGGGGGCGGTGAGGGCGGCCAGATGAGCGAGCAGGAGCGCCTTGCGCTGCTGGTCGGGCAGGCTGTGCACCCCGTCCAGCACGGCCTTCTGCTCCGCTGTGAGGCCCTTCTCGCGGTGCCAGAGCCGGGCGACGTGCCGCCGCTGCGCCATCGCCCAGGCGCGTGGACGGACCCATTCCTCGGGGTCGGCCCGGCGGGAGACCTTGCGCCAGTGGTGCCGGGCCGCCACGTAGGCATCACGTACGGCTGCCCTGGCCGCGGCGAGGTCGCCGGTCAAGACGTAGGCCTGCAGCACCAGCCGTCGGCGGCTGGCGAGATAGAACTCGTCGAACTCCGGGACGGAGGACATCGAAGAACGGGGCATGTCACGTCGAGGTTACCCGCGTGCCGTGCGCGGCCGTGGAAGGGTGCTGGGTCAGGATGGAGAGCGATGACCGACCTGCTGAGCCGCCCCGGCCACACCGACGCCCATCGGGAGGGCGCGCGACCGGACCCGGCCCGGCCGCTGACGGTCTCCGCTGCGTTCGCCTCGGCCGGCGCCGCCGCGACGACCCTGGTCACCTGTCTCGGCATCGCCGTGATCGGGTGGTTTCTCGCCGACGCGGGAGCCCACGGACAGACGACCGATGCGCTGCGGGTGGGCGCCGATGCGTGGCTGGTCGGTCACGGCTCCCAGCTCAGCGTGTCCGGGGTGCCCGTGGGGATCGTCCCGCTGGCCCTGACCGGTCTGTTTTCGATGGTGAACTTCCGGATGGGGCGCTGGGCGGCCCAGACCTCCGGCCCGCTCGACGGTGACCGCACCCTCGCGGTCGGCGCAAGCATCTACGTCGGCATCTACGTCGTCGTGGCCGTCGTCACGTTCGTGCTGGCGGGCACCGCGGCCGCTGCGCCGAGCCTGGGGCGGACGGTCCTCGGCGCGCTGGTCATGTCGGGGCTCTTCGGCACGCTGGGGATGGCAGCCGGAGCCGGACGGCTCGCAACGTGGGCAGGGTTGGTGCCGGGTTGGGCACGCTCGGTCGCGTTCGGGGCAGCCGCAGGGGCCCTGCTCCTGGTCGTGGCATCTTCGGTCCTGGTGGCCGTCTCGCTCGTGATGGGCCTCAACGAGGTGGCGACCGTGATGTCCGGTCTGCACCTACGGTCGGGCGACTACGTGATGTTCGCCCTGCTGACCGCGGCGGTGGCGCCGAACGCGGTGCTGTTCGGCACCGCCTACCTGCTCGGCCCCGGCTTCGCCGTCGGCACTGGCACGCTGGTGTCGCCGACGGTCGTCGCCCTGGGGCCGGTGCCCGCCTTCCCACTGCTGGCCGCGCTGCCGGAGTCCGGACCCACGCCCGCGTGGCTGGCAGGGGTGATGGCCGTCCCGGTCCTGGCCGGAGCGGTGGGCGCCGTGCTGGCCCAGCGCTCCTACCGGGTCACCGCCTACGACTCCGCGGCCCTGCGTGGTTTCGGGTGCGGATTCGGGGCAGCGCTGCTCACCACGGCGGCGGTCGCCCTGGCCGGTGGACCGATGGGCACCGGACGGATGGCGGACCTCGGCGCCTCGCTCGGTGAGGTCCTGGTCGCCTCGGTGAGCGCGATGAGCCTCGGCGGTCTGGTCGCCGGCTTCGTGACCGCCTGGTGGCAGCGGCGCGCCCAGCGCACGGTCGCCTGACCCGCCCCTCGGGGCGTCGCTCGCCTCGGTAGCCTGTGCGGGTGCCCGCCTCCCGCATCGTCGTACTCGTCTCCGGCGCGGGCACCAACCTGCAGGCCCTGCTCGATGCCTGCGCCCATCCGGCGTACGGCGCCGAAGTCGTCGCCGTGGGAGCGGACCGCGATGACATCGAGGGCCTCGCGAGGGCCCAGCGGGCCGGCGTCCCCACCTTCGTCCATGCCGTCGGCGACTCGCCGAGCCGGAACGACTGGGACCGCACCCTGACCGCGACGGTGGCCGGGTTCGAGCCCGACCTGGTCGTGCTCGCGGGGTTCATGAAGCTTCTCGGTCCGGAGTTCCTCGGTCGCCACGGGGGCCGGGTCGTCAACACCCACCCGGCGCTCTGCCCCGCCTTCCCCGGCACGACGGGTCCGGCCGATGCGCTCGCCTACGGTGTGAAGGTCACCGGCGCGACGTTGTTCGTGGTCGACGAGGGTGTGGACACCGGCCCGATCATCGCGCAGAGCGTCGTGGCCGTGGAGGAAGGCGACGACGTCGACTCCCTGCACGAGCGGATCAAGGTCGCCGAGCGAGCGATGCTCGTCGACGCTGTGGGCCGGATCGCCCGCGAAGGCTTCACCATCACCGACAGGAAGGTGCGGATCGGCTGATGACCGAACCCACGCAGGACCGGATCGCCCTCAGGCGTGCGCTGGTCTCCGTCTACGACAAGAGCGGCCTCGAGGACCTCGTCCGGGGGCTGCACGACGCCGGTGTCGAGCTGGTCTCCACCGGTGGTTCGGCCAAGCTGATCGCCGACCTCGGCCTGCCCGTGACCCGCGTGGAGGAGCTGACCGGGTTCCCCGAGTGCCTCGACGGCCGGGTGAAGACGCTGCACCCGAAGGTGCATGCCGGGATCCTCGCCGACCGGCGGCTGCCCACCCACGTAGCCCAGCTCGAGGAGCTCGGCGTCGAGCCGTTCGAGCTGGTGGTCTCCAACCTCTACCCGTTCACCGAGACGGTGATGTCGGGCGCCAGCGCGGACGAGTGCGTGGAGCAGATCGACATCGGTGGCCCGTCGATGGTGCGTGCGGCGGCCAAGAACCACCCGTCGGTGGCGATCGTGACCTCGCCGCAGCGCTACGACGACGTGCTGGCGGCCGCCCGCGAGGGCGGCTTCACCCTCGAGCAGCGCAAGCGGCTCGCGGCCGAGGCGTTCGTGCACACCGCGACCTACGACGTGCATGTGGCCAGCTGGATGGGCAGCGTGCTCACCGACACCTCCGACGGCGACGGCTTCCCTGCTTGGGTCGGCGGCACCTGGGACCGCGCCAACGTGCTGAGGTACGGCGAGAACCCGCACCAGGCCGCTGCGCTCTACCTCAACGGCTTCGGGCCGGGTCTGGCGCAGGCGCGGCAGCTGCACGGCAAGGAGATGTCCTACAACAACTACGTCGACGCGGACGCGGCCCGGCGGGCGGCGTACGACTTCGACGCCCCGGCCGTGGCGATCATCAAGCACGCCAACCCGTGTGGCATCGCCGTCGGCGACACCATCGCCGATGCTCATCGCCTGGCCCACGAGTGCGACCCGGTCTCCGCCTTCGGTGGGGTGATCGCGGTCAACCGCCCGGTGTCGGTGGAGATGGCGCGCCAGGTTGCCGAGGTGTTCACCGAGGTCGTCGTGGCCCCCGGCTTCGAGGCGGGTGCGGTGGAGATCCTGGCCGCGAAGAAGAACGTGCGCCTGCTCGAGTGCGAGCCGCTGGCACGCGGCGGGGTGGAGACGCGACCGATCTCGGGCGGCCTACTGATGCAGGTGCGTGACGCGATCGACGCCGAGGGCGACGACCCGGCCGGCTGGACCCTGGCCACCGGCGAGGCCGCGACCGCCGAGCTCCTCGAGGACCTGGCCTTCGCCTGGAAGGCGTGCCGCGCGGCCAAGTCCAACGCGATCCTGCTCGCCAGCGGCGGGGCCTCGGTCGGCATCGGCATGGGCCAGGTCAACCGGGTCGACTCGTGCCGGCTGGCCGTCTCCCGCGCCGGCGAGCGGGCCGTCGGCTCGGTGGCTGCGTCGGACGCATTCTTCCCGTTCGAGGACGGTCCCCAGATCCTGATCGACGCAGGCGTGCGCGCCATCGTCCAGCCGGGGGGTTCCGTGCGCGACGAGCTGACCATCGAGGCCGCGAAGCAGGCGGGGGTCACGATGTACTTCACGGGCACCCGGCACTTCGCGCACTGAGTGCGGACCCAGGAGGATTGACGACGTGACCGCACAGAGGCTGGACGGGACCGCGACCGCGAAGGCGATCAAGGCCGAGCTCACCGACCGGGTCGCCAAGCTGCGCGAGCAGGGAATCGTCCCCGGACTCGGGACGGTGCTGGTCGGTGACGACCCCGGCTCGACCTGGTACGTCAACGGCAAGCACAAGGACTGTGCCGAGGTGGGCATCGAGTCGCTGCGGGAGGACCTTCCCGCCACGGCGACGCAGGCCGACGTGCTGGCCGCCGTACGCCGGCTCAACCAGGACCCCGCATGCACTGCCTACATCGTGCAGCTTCCGTTGCCCAAGGGCATCGACGAGAACACCGTGCTCGGGGAGATCGATCCCGGCAAGGACGCCGACGGCCTGCACCCGACCAACCTCGGCTGGCTGGTGCTCGGCAGGCCCGCGCCGCTGCCGTGCACTCCGTTCGGCATCGTCGAGCTGCTCCGGCGCCACGGTGTGGAGATCAACGGGGCGAACGTCGTGGTCGTCGGCCGCGGGGTGACCGTCGGTCGACCCCTGGGGCTGCTGCTCACCCGACGCTCGGAGAACGCCACGGTGACGCTGTGCCACACCGGCACCCGCGACCTGGCCGCACACGTCCGCGGGGCCGACATCGTGGTCGCCGCTGCCGGGGTTCCGGACATCATCACCGGCGAGATGGTCAAGCCGGGCGCCGCCGTCCTCGACGTGGGCGTCTCGCGCGTGGACGGACGGATCGCCGGTGACGTGGCGCAGTCGGTCCTCGACGTCGCCGGCTGGGTCTCGCCCAACCCGGGCGGCGTCGGCCCGATGACCCGGGCGATGCTGCTCTCCAACGTGGTGGCCAACGCCGAGGGCTCGCTCTCCTCGTGACGACCGAGGAGCAGCCGCGTCGCATCCCGTCCACGATCGGTGGGCTGGTCTACCTCATCGTGGTCGCGATCAGCTCCGCCGGGCTGCTCGTCGTCGCGTTCGGACCGTGGCGTCGGGGCGTCGTGCTGATCGGTCTCGGACTGCTCCTCGGCGCGCTGATGCGGGCCTTGCTGCGCGACCGGGACGCCGGCATGCTGCGGGTTCGGCGCAACCGCTGGATCGACGTACTGATGCTCGTCGGGGTGGGCGCCACGCTGATCACGCTGGCCAACGTGATCCCCAACCAGCCCGGCCCCTAGCCGGCGCTAGAGGCCCGGAAGACGCACGACGAACCGCGACGTGGGCGCCGGGCCCTCGAGGCGGATCGACCCGCCGTGAGCCTCAGCCACCGATCGGGCGATGGCCAGACCCAGGCCGGTCCCTGGAGCACGGCGGTCGCGAGCCACGTCCCGGCTGAAGAACCGGTCGAAGACGTCCTCCCGGTGCGCGAGCGGCACCCCGGGTCCGTCGTCGTCCACGCTGAGGACCGCCACACCCTCCTCCTCGCGCACCGCCACCTCGATCCGCTGTCTGGCATAGCCGGTGGCGTTGAGAAGGAGGTTGCGCACCATCCGGGCGAGCTGCTGTCTGTTGCCCCGGACCGGGGCGCCGCTCGTCGTGAGGTCGATCCGGACGCCGTCGCTGGAGCGCAGTCGGGCGACCTCCTCGGCGACGAGGTCCTCGAGGTCGAGGGGGACGAGGGCGGGCGGTCGGCCCTCCTCGGACTGCGCGAGGAACAGCAGGTCGCCCACCAGCGCCTCCATCCGGTCGGTCTCACCCAGCAGCTGGTGGCCGGTGCGTCGCCACTCGGTGAGGTCGGCATGGGCGAGCCCGACCTCCAGCTCGGTCCGGAAGACGGCCAGCGGTGACTGCAGGTCGTGCGAGGCGTTCCCCACGAACTCGCGTTGGCGGCGGTCGGCTGCCTCGAGCCGGTCCAGCAGCTGGTTCATCGTGATCGCGAGTCGTGCCACCTCGTCGTCGGTCGGGGGCACGGGGACCCGGCGCTCGAGCGAGCGGGCTCCGAGCACGGCCACCTCCCGGCGTACGTTCTCCACCGGCCGCAGCGCCCGCCCCACGGTCACCCAGATGGCGAGGGCGAGCAGGGCCACCAGCAGGGGGAGGCCGAGCTGAAGGCTCCGGACCAGCCGGTGGGTCGCCTCCTGGGAGGACTCGAGGCTGGGGCCGACGAACGCCGCCACCGGGCCGCCGGGGGTCTCCGCGCGGACCGACCAGATCCGGTAGTCCTCGGTCTCCTGGTCGTCGGGCAGCCGGCGCATCGTCCTGACGCCGGGTGCCGCGCCCGCGGCGTCCACCGGCGTGATCGCCGGCCGCCCGACGATGTTGCGTGACGCGGCCACGACGCTCCCGTCCGGGCCGACGACCTGGGCCAGCGAGTCGTCCCCGATGCCGTCGATGACGCGGGGGAGTGTTCCGGCCCTGGCCTGGTCGACCAGCTCGGTCAGCCGGGTCCTCGCCTGCTGGTCGGTGGCGGTGACGAGCGAGTGCTCCAGGGTCTGGACCAGCACCACCGAGCTGACCAGCAGCGCCAGTGCCACGACCACGGTGGCCGCGATCGTGGTCCGGGCACGGACGCTGGCGAAGGCGTGCCTCACGACCCGGCCCCCTGGGTCGTGGATGGCGTCTCCATGTCGAGCGGACCGTTGGGGTCCAACCGGTACCCCGCCCCTCGCACCGTCTGCAGGCTGGCCCGGCCGAACGGGATGTCGATGCGCATCCTCAGCTGACGCACGTAGACCTCGACGATGTTGGGGTCGCCGTCGAAGGCGAAGTCCCAGACGTGCTCGAGGATGACGCGCTTCGGCACCACCTGGCCGCAGCGCCGCATCAGGAACTCCAGCAGGGCGAACTGCCGCGGCGTCAGCTCGACCGGCTCCTGACCGCGCCGGACCTCGTGGCGGGCCGGGTCCAGGGTCAGGTCTCCTGCGGTGAGTACGGCGGGTCGGGCGTCGTCGGGACGTCTCAGCAGTGCCCGGATCCGGGCGACGAGCACCCCGAAGGAGAACGGCTTGGCGAGGAAGTCGTCGGCCCCGCTGTCGAGGGCGAGCACCTCGTCGTCCGGGGCGTTCTTCGCCGTCAGGATCAGGATCGGCACCCAGTTGCCGGCGGCTCGCAGTCGGCGGCAGAGGTCGGTGCCGCTACCGCCCGGCAGCATCACGTCCAAGACGATGGCGTCGTAGTCGTTCTCGGTGGCCAGCCACTCGCCCTGCCTGGCATCGGCGGCCACGTCCACGGCGTACCCCTCGGCCTCCAGGCCGCGCCGGACCGCCCGCGCGATGCGGGCGTCGTCGTCGACGACGAGGATCCTCATGCGACCACGGTGGCACGCCACCGCTGAAGGTGCGCTGAAGATCCGCTGAACGGGGAACCTTCAGGTCGTCTTCAGGTCAACTGGGAGACGGTGGAGACCAGACCAACCGGACTCACCAAGGCCGGACTCACCAAGGAGAGTGTGCGATGAACACCAGGAAGCGCATTGTCAGCGCGGTAGCCGTCGGCGTCGTGGCGGTCGGGGGCGTGGCCGGCGTGGCCGCCGCCAGCAACGATGACGGCGACAACACCGTCACCGGCCGTGAGGCCGACCGCGCCACCGAGGCAGCGCTCGGCTACACCCGCGGCGGCAAGGCCAACTCCGTCGAGCGCGACAGTGAGAACGGCGCCACCTGGGAGGTCGAGGTCACCCGCACCGACGGCAGCACCGTCGACGTACGCCTCGACCAGTCCTACCGGCTCGTCGTCATCGAGGAGGACTCGGAGCGGGGCTAGCAGGCTCAGATCAGCCCGAGCTCCCGTACGGCGTCGCGCTCCTCGGCGAGCTCGGCGGTGGACGCGTCGATCTTGAGGCGCGAGAAGTCGTCGATGTCGAGGCCCTGGACGATCTCCCAGTCTCCGCCGCGTGTGGTCACCGGGAAGGAGGAGATCAGGCCCTCGGGGACGTCGTAGGAGCCGTCGGAGACGACCGCCATCGAGACCCAGTCGTCGGCGGCGGAGCCGTCCAGCCAGTCGCGGGCTGCGTCGATGGTGGCCGACGCGGCCGACGCGGCCGAGGAGGAGCCGCGAGCCTCGATGATCGCGGCGCCACGCTTGGCGACCGTCGGGATGAAGTCGTTCTCCAGCCAGGCCTGGTCGTTGACGGTCTCGGCGGCGTTCTTGCCGGCGATCTCGGCGTGGAAGAGGTCGGGGTACTGGGTCGCGGAGTGGTTGCCCCAGATCGTCATCTTGGTGATGTCGGTGACCGAGGCGCCCGTCTTCGCCGCCAGCTGCGAGATGGCGCGGTTGTGGTCGAGCCGCGTCAGCGCCGAGAAGCGCGCCTGCGGGATGTCCGGTGCGTTGGTCATCGCGATCAGCGCGTTGGTGTTGGCCGGGTTGCCGGTCACGCCGATGCGCACGTCGTCCGCAGCCACCTCGTTGAGCGCCTTGCCCTGGGCGGTGAAGATCGCGCCGTTGGCCTCGAGGAGGTCGCCGCGCTCCATCCCGGGTCCGCGCGGACGAGCACCCACCAGCAGGGCCAGGTTGACGCCGTCGAAGATCTGGGTGGCGTCATCGCCGATCTGCACCCCGGCGAGGGTCGGGAAGGCGCAGTCGTCGAGTTCCATCACCACGCCCTCGAGGGCCTTCAGGGCGGGGGTGATCTCGAGCAGTCGCAGCTCGATCGGCCGGTCGGGACCGAGCAGGGAACCGCTGGCCAGCCGGAAGAGCAGGCTGTAGCCGATCTGACCGGCGGCACCGGTCACGGCAACCTTGAGGGGGGCAGTGCTCACGACGACTCCTGGTGGGGCGATGAGGTCTGACGCGGCCGACGCTAGCAGCGCTCGCGGGGGTCGCATCCGGCGGGCCGGAACCGTCGGTTGTGCGGGTGGTGCACCCCTGTCAGGCTGGCTGGCGGGCCGTCGTCGATGACGGTGCGATATCTTGACGTGAAGATAATTCCGAGAAAACGCCCAGGAGTCACACGTGACCGAGTCGAAGATCATCTACACCCACACCGACGAGGCGCCGCTCCTGGCGACGTACTCGTTCCTCCCCATCGTCGAGGCGTACGCCGCCAGGGCGGGTGTGCAGATCGAGACCCGCGACATCTCCCTGGCCGGGCGGATCATCGCCGGGTTCGCCGACCGGCTGCCCGCCGAGCAGCGCGTCGAGGACTCGCTGGCCGAGCTGGGCGACCTGGCGAAGACCCCGGCGGCCAACATCGTCAAGTTGCCGAACATCTCCGCCTCGATCCCGCAGCTCAAGGCGGCCATCACCGAGCTCCAGGAGCAGGGCTTCGACCTGCCGGACTACCCCGACAACCCGCAGTCGGGGGAGGAGAAGGACGTCCGCGCCCGCTACGACAAGGTCAAGGGCAGCGCGGTCAACCCGGTGCTGCGCGAGGGCAACTCCGACCGCCGGGCGCCGGAGTCGGTGAAGAACTACGCCCGACGACACCCGCACTCGATGGGTGCGTGGAGCCCGGACTCCAAGACCAACGTGGCGCACATGGACTCCGGCGACTTCCGGTCCAACGAGACCTCCGTCGTGATCGGTGCGGACGGCACCCTGCGGATCGAGCTGGTCACGGACGCGGGCACCGAGGTGCTCAAGGACTCCGTCCCTGTCCTCGCCGGGGAGGTCATCGACGCCACGTTCATGGACACCGCCGCGCTCCAGTCGTTCCTGCGCGAGCAGATCGCCCGGGCCAAGGCCGAGGATGTGCTGTTCTCGGTGCACCTGAAGGCGACCATGATGAAGGTCTCCGACCCGATCATCTTCGGCCACGCCGTCCAGGCGTTCTTCCCCGAGCTCTTCGCCGAGCAGGGCGAGGTGCTCCTCGAGGCGGGGCTCGACCCCAGCAACGGGCTGGCGGGCATCCTCTCGGGTGCCAAGGCGCTCGGAGGGGAGCGGGGCCAGGCGATCGAGGACGCCGTCGCCAGCCGCCTCGCCGAGGGGCCGGACCTGGCCATGGTCGACTCCGAGAAGGGCATCACGAACCTGCACGTGCCGAGCGACGTCATCGTCGACGCCAGCATGCCGGCGATGATCCGCACCTCCGGGCACATGTGGGGGCCCGACGGAGCAGAGGCCGACACCCTGGCCGTGATCCCGGACAGCAGCTACGCAGGCATCTACCAGGTGGTGCTGGACGACTGTCGTGCCAACGGCGCCTACGACCCCGCCACGATGGGCTCGGTGAGCAACGTCGGACTGATGGCGCGCGCGGCGGAGGAGTACGGCAGCCACGACAAGACCTTCGAGATCCCGGCAGCGGGAACCGTACGTGTCGTGGACGCGGACGGCACCGTCCTCACCCAGCACGAGGTGTCGCCCGGTGACATCTGGCGTGCCTGCCAGACCAAGGACGAGGCGATCCGCGACTGGGTGAAGCTGGCCGTGACCCGCGCCCGTGCCACCGGTGACCCGGCAGTCTTCTGGCTGGACCGGTCGCGCGCGCACGACGCCAACCTGATCGCCAAGGTCGAGGAGTACCTCCCCCAGGCAGACCTGGTCGGGGACTCCGAGGGCCTCGACATCTCGATCATGACCCCCGAGGACGCGATCCGGTTCTCCGTGGAGCGGATCCGCAAGGGCGAGAACACCATCTCGGTCACCGGCAACGTGCTGCGTGACTACCTCACCGACCTGTTCCCGATCCTCGAGCTCGGCACCTCGGCCAAGATGCTCTCCGTGGTGCCGCTGATCAGCGGCGGTGGCCTCTTCGAGACGGGCGCCGGCGGCTCGGCACCCAAGCACGTGCAGCAGCTGGTCAAGGAGAACTACCTGCGGTGGGACAGCCTCGGTGAGTTCCTCGCGCTGGCCGAGAGCTTCGAGAAGTACGCCGAGGTCACCGGCAACGACCGCGCCAAGGTGCTCGGGCTCGCCCTGGACCGGGCCACCGGCACCTTGCTGAACGAGAACAAGTCCCCCCAGCGCCGGCTCGGCACGCTCGACAACCGCGGCAGCCACTTCTACCTGGCGCTCTACTGGGCCCAGGAGCTGGCGGGTCAGAGCGAGGACGCCGAGCTCGCGGCCGCCTTCGCCGACCTCGCGCAGCAACTCTCGGAGCAGGAGTCGACGATCACCGAGGAGCTGCTCGCCGTGCAGGGCGCCCCGGCCGACATCGGGGGCTACTACCGTCCCGACGAGTCCAAGGTGTCCTCGGTGATGCGTCCCTCGACGACGTTCAACCAGGCCCTTGCCTCGCTCGGCTGAGAAGGGCCCGGTGAGTCACCAGTCGTAGCGTTCCCGGTCCTGGGCCAGCTGGTCGAAGGTGATGCTGTCGGCCCAGCTCCCATCGCGCATCAGGGCGCTCTCCCGTTCGCGGCCGACGCGCATGAAGCCGGCGCGTTCGAGCACCCGGTGTGAGCCCTCGTTCTCCGCAGCCGCACTCGCGGTGAGCCGGTGGAGACCCAGTCCGCCGTCGGCCAGGTCCACGAAGCAGTGCCGCACGACCAGGCGGCACGCTTCGGTGGTCCAGCCGCGGCGACGGGCATGCGGGTGGGCGCAGTAGGAGAGCTCGGCCTCACGGCCGTGGTGCACGTTCAGGAGCGAGACCCAGCCGAGGTACTGGTCGCTGTCCAGGTCGGCCACCGCCCAGTGCACGTGCCGCCCGGTGGCGGCCTCCTCCAGTCTCTCGTCGATGAAGGACGCGTGATTCGCCACCGTGTGAGGCGAGCCGTCGCGCGCCGTCTGCGACCAGCGCTGGGTCTCGGGGTCGTTCAGGGACTCCACGATGCGCGCCAGGTCGGCGGGGATGATCCGACGTACGGCGACCGCGCTCCCGCGCAGGGTGGGGCTCTCCAGCCAGGGCACCCGTGCCGACATCTCCTCGCCGCGGGTCAGGGTGCCGGCCCAGGTGTCGACCAGGTCCTCACGGTGCGGCAGCCACGAACGGACGGTGCCGTCCAGGGAGAATCCGAGCCGCCGGGCCAGGCTGCGGGAGGCCCAGTTGCCGCGGTGGGACAACCACAGGACGGTCTTGAGATCACGTTGTTCGAAACCCCAGCTGAGCAGCAGCCGGAGGGCGCGTTCCATGATTCCCTGCCCCCGGGCCCAGGGGTGCGCGCCGTAGGAGATCTCGGCCCGGTGCTCGCCGCGATTGCGCAACGAGACGGTGCCCGCGAAGCGCTGCTGCCCGTCCTGGTCGCGCGCCTCGACCACGAACCCCCACGCGCGGTCGCTCTCCCAGCCGTCCGGGATGTGATGGCGCAGGTGTTGGGCCGCATCGTCCCGGGTGTAGGGGACCGGCACGGGGGTCCATGCCTGCGTCAGCGGGTCCTGGCACTGCTCGACCGTGCCCCCGATGTCGTCGTCGCTGGGTGCCCTGAAGCGAGACGACGCCGTCGGTGAGGGTGGGGATCTCGGTCATGAGCCGAACCCTAGTGCGGACCATTCGGACAGTCAGCCCAATGCCCGAACGCGGCTGACCCGGCCCGTGCTCGGGGTGCCCGGGGCCCTGCTGGAACAATGTCGTCCATGTCCCAGGCAACCCCTCCCGCTGCGCCCGCGCGGCCGCGTGTGCTGTCCGGCATCCAGCCGACGAGCGACTCCTTCCACTTCGGCAACTACCTCGGTGCGCTGCGGCAGTGGGTGGACCTGCAGGAGACCCACCAGCCGTTCTTCTTCATCGCCGACATGCACGCCGTCGAACCGGGTCCCGAGCCCAAGACGTTGCGGGAGCGCACTCTTGTGGCCGCCGCCCAGCTGATCGCGATGGGCATCGACCCCGCCCGGTCGGCGATCTTCGTGCAGTCGCACCTGCCCGAGCATGTCGAGCTGATGTGGGTGTTGCAGTGTCTGACCGGCTTCGGCGAGGCACGCAGGATGACCCAGTTCAAGGACAAGTCCGCCAAGGGCGGAGAGGGACAAGCTTCCGTCGGGCTGTTCACCTACCCGATCCTGCAGGCTGCCGACATCCTGCTCTACCGACCCGCTTACGTTCCCGTGGGCGAGGACCAACGCCAGCACCTCGAGCTGACCCGTGACCTCGCACAGCGGTTCAACCACCGCTACGGGAAGACCTTTCCGCTGCCCGAGCCCTATGTGTTGAAGAGCACCGGCAGGATCACGGACCTGCAGAACCCGGCAGCCAAGATGTCGAAGTCGGCGTCCAGCGCCTCCGGGATCATCGAGATGCTGGAGGACCCCAATGCCTCGGCCAAGAAGATCCGCTCGGCGGTCACCGACTCCGAGGCCGAGGTCCGCTTCGACCCCGAGCACAAGCCCGGGGTCGCGAACCTGCTCACGATCTTCGCCGCACTCTCCGGTCGCAGCATCGAGGACCTCGTCGCCCAGTACGGCAGCGGTGGGTACGGCGTACTCAAGGGCGACCTGGCCGACCTGGTCGTCGAGGTCGTCACCCCGTTCCGGGATCGCACGCTCGAGCTGCTGCAGGACCGCACGGAGCTCGAGCGGGTCCTCGCGGTCGGGGCCGAGACCGCTCGGGAGGTCGCCCGCCGGACCCTCGCCGACGTCTACGACCGCGTGGGTTTCGTGCCCCGCACGACTCCTCGCTAGGGTCGCCACGTGCTGACCATCGGAGTTTCGATCGCGGTCCCGGATCCCTGGGGAAGCGAGCTCCAGCAGTACCGCATCGACGTCGGCGACGAGACCGCACGGCACATCCCCACCCACATCACGTTGTTGCCACCCCACCAGGTGGCTGACGAGGAGGATCTGGAGGGGGTCGTCAACCACCTGGGGGACGTCGCCGGCAGGTCCGCACCCTTCCGGGTGCACCTGCGTGGCACGGGGACGTTCCGGCCGGTATCGCCAGTCGTTTTCGTCGGCGTGGTCGAGGGGATCAGCCAGTGCGAGCAACTGGCGGTCGAGGTCCGCCAGGGGCCGCTGGTGTGCGAGAACGCGTTCCCCTACCACCCACACGTGACGGTGGCCCACCACCTTCCCGAGAATCAGTTGGAACGGGCTTTCCTCGAACTTGAGAAGTACGACGCTGCGTTCGACGTGGATGAGATGTGGTTGTACGTCCACGACGAGCGTCTTGGCTGGAGGCCCAGCGAGTCCTTCCCGCTGGGCTCCCCCGTCACTGCGAGGGAGTGAACATCGCGACGCCGTAGGTGCGGGTGACCTTCTTCCGCTTGCCCTTCCGGATGCCGCTGACGACCACCTTGAACGAACCGGACTTGGAGATGCTGGCGGGCATCTGCCACACGATGGTCGGCATGGCGTAGCCGTTCGCCACGGGGTTCTTGACCGTCTGGACCAGGGCGCCGTTGCGGTAGACCCGGACCCGCGCGTTCTTGAAGTTCATCCGCCGGTCTCCGGCCGAGAGCGACCAGCGGCCGTTGGGCTCCAGCGTGTCCGGGAAGTAGCCCATCGACGGCCAGGAGACCCAGGCCGGGTTGGGCCGGTACATCGACGTGGGGCCGATCACCGTGATGGCGTTCGCCGTGTTGGTGGCACCGGAACCCATCTGGATCGAGAACGGGTTCAGCAGCCAGCGGCGGTGACCGACCGCATAGTTGCTGGAACCGAGCTCCTTCATGTACATCCCGACCAGGCCCGCGGAGGTGAGGGAGGGGTAGGCCAGGGCCAGGTTGGACCGACCCGCGTTGGCGGCGCCGGTGCCGGTGTAGCAGCGCCAGTTCGACGTCGGGTGGTGGCTCAGGGTCTTGTTGGCCGACATCATCAGGGCCGTGTACTGGGACCGCGCGTTCAGCGTGGCGTTGAACGAGACCGGGTAGAGACCGCTCAGCGAGCGCACGTAGTTGATCGCCCGGAGGGTTGCTGCCTGGGACTCCGCGGAGGTGCCTCCGACGTTGCAGGAGTCCACGTCGCCGGTGTACCCGGTCGGAGTGCTCAGGCCCGCGGCGTAGTCGCGCCAGTAGGCGGCGTTGACGGCCGCCCGGTTGTAGACGTTGATCGAACCCGCCCAGCGAGCCGTCGTACGACGCACCCGGCTGCGGGCTGCCACCCCGGCCGCCAGCACCTGCGAGGTGGCGACCGTGGCCCTGCCCTCGTCCGCACCGGACGCAGCAGCGTCCGCCACGACGCCGCCACCGCCGACCGTGAATGTGAGCGCAGTCACCAAGGCGACCGCCTGACGTGTGATGTTTCCCTCCATGGAGGGAGCATATGGGGCATATGTCCGATTTGGAACCTTTTACGATAAAGGGTCCGGAATCAGGCTATTCGCCGCCTGGGCGTCAGTGGCCCTTCCGCATCGCCGTCCGCAGGTCCTTGTTGAGCTGGGAGATCACGTCGAGCGGGATCTCCTTGGGGCAGGCCGCCGCGCACTCCCCGATGTTGGTGCACCCGCCGAACCCCTCGTGGTCGTGCTGGCCGACCATGTCGACGACCCGGGAGTACCGCTCGGCCTGGCCCTGGGGCAGCTCGCCGAGGTGGGTGATCTTGGCACCGAGGAACAGCGACGCGGAGCCGTTGGGGCAGGCCGCCACGCAGGCACCGCAGCCGATGCAGGTGGCCACGTCGAAAGCGCGGTCGGCGTTGTCCTTGGGCACCGGTGTGGCATGCGCGTCCGGGGCGGCCCCGGTGTTGACCGAGATGTAGCCCCCCTGCTGGATGATCCGGTCGAACGCGCGCCGGTCGACGCACAGGTCCTTGAGCACCGGGAAGGGCTCGGCACGCCACGGCTCGATGGTGATCGTGTCGCCGTCGGTGAACGAACGCATGTGCAGCTGGCAGGTGGTGGTCACCTGCGGGCCGTGGGCCTCACCGTTGATCATCAGGCCGCACATGCCGCAGATGCCCTCACGGCAGTCGCTGTCGAACGCGATCGGCTCCTCACCCTCGCCGTTCAGCCGCTCGTTGAGCACGTCGAGCATCTCGAGGAACGACATGTCCTCGGAGATCTCGTCGACCTCGTAGGTGTGCATCGCGCCGGCGCTCGCGGTGTCGGGCTGACGCCAGATCTTCAGAGTCAGTTTCATTTGTAGCTCCGCTGCTTCAGCTCGACGAACTCATAGGTCAGGTGCTCCTTGTGCAGGACCGGCTTCTCGTCCCGGCCGGTCCACTCCCAGGCCGCCACGTAGGCGTACTGGTCGTCGTGACGCAGGGCCTCGCCGTCCTCGGTCTGCGACTCTGCCCGGAAGTGCCCGCCACACGACTCTCGGCGGTTCAGGGCATCGATGCACATCAGCTCGCCGAGCTCGAAGAAGTCGGCGACCCGACCGGCCCGCTCCAGTGACTGGTTCAGGCTGTCGGCCGTGCCGAGCACCTTGACGTTGCGCCAGAAGTCGGCGCGCAGTGACCGGATCAGGTCGATCGCCTTCTTCAGCCCGTCCTCGGACCGCTCCATGCCGCAGTACTCCCACATGATGTTGCCGAGCTCGCGGTGGTAGGAGTCGACGCTGCGGGTGCCGTTGTTGTTCATGAAGTGGTCGATGCGGCCCTGCACCGACTGCTGGGCCTCGAGGACAGCCGGGTGGTCCTCGGGGATCTTGTCGAAGGGGCCGTCCGCGAGGTAGTCGCGGATGGTGTTGGAGAGGACGAAGTAGCCGTCCGCCAGCCCCTGCATCAGCGCCGAGGCACCGAGGCGGTTGGCGCCGTGATCGGAGAAGTTGGCCTCACCGGTCACGAACAGCCCCGGGATCGTCGACTGCAGGTCGTAGTCGACCCAGAGGCCGCCCATCACGTAGTGGACCGCGGGGTAGATCCGCATCGGCACCTCGTAGGGGTCCTCGCCGGTGATCCGGGCGTACATGTCGAAGAGGTTGCCGTACTTCTCCTCGATCGCCTTGCGCCCCAGACGCCCGATGGCCTCGGCGAAGTCGAGGTAGACCCCCCGTCGTACGCCGTCCACCTCGGGACCGACGCCGCGGCCCTCGTCGCACATGTTCTTGGCCTGTCGCGACGCGATGTCGCGGGGGACCAGGTTGCCGAAGGAGGGGTAGATCCGCTCCAGGTAGTAGTCCCGGTCCTCCTCGGCGATCTCCCGCGGGTCGGTCTCGGCGTCCTTGGCGTCCTTGGGGACCCAGATCCGGCCGTCGTTGCGCAACGACTCGCTCATCAAGGTGAGCTTGGACTGGTGGGCGCCCGAGACCGGGATGCAGGTGGGGTGGATCTGGGTGTAGCACGGGTTGGCCATCAGCGCGCCCTTGCGGTGCGCCCGCCAGCTCGCCGTGACGTTGCACCCCATCGCATTGGTCGAGAGGAAGAAGACGTTGCCGTAGCCACCGCTGGCGAGCACGACGACGTCGGCGAAGTAGGTCTCCAGCTCGCCGGTGACCATGTCGCGCACGATGATGCCGCGCGCCCGGCCGTCGACGACGACCAGCTCGACCATCTCGTGCCGAGTGTAGGTCCGCACCGTTCCGGCAGCGACCTGCCGCTCGAGCGCCTGGTAGGCGCCGATCAGCAGCTGCTGGCCGGTCTGGCCCCGCGCGTAGAACGTCCGCGAAACCTGCACCCCGCCGAAGGAGCGGTTGTCCAGCAGGCCGCCGTACTCCCGCGCGAACGGGACGCCCTGGGCGACGCACTGGTCGATGATGTTCCGGCTCACCTGGGCGAGGCGGTAGACGTTGGACTCGCGGGAGCGGTAGTCGCCGCCCTTGATCGTGTCGTAGAAGAGCCGGAACACCGAGTCCCCGTCGCCCTTGTAGTTCTTCGCCGCGTTGATGCCGCCCTGGGCGGCGATCGAGTGGGCGCGTCGGGGGGAGTCCTGGTAGCAGAACGACTTGACGACGTAGCCGGCCTCGCCGAGCGTGGCGGCCGCCGAGGCTCCGGCGAGCCCGGTGCCGACCACGATCACCGAGAGCCGCCGCCGGTTGGCGGGGTTGGCGATCCGGGCCTCGAACTGTCGGGTGTCCCAGCGATCCTCGATCGGGCCGCCGGGTGCCTTGGTGTCGCTGATGGGCTCGCCGGGCGTGTAGTAGCCGGCGGCGTCGTCGGTGTCCTCGCCGGGCGCGTGGTGCGAGGGGTCGGAGGTCAGCGTGGTGTCGGGCATGTCGGTCATCGAGCGTGGACCCCTTACTTGGTGATGACGCCGGCGAGGACGAAGACCGGCACGAGCGAGAAGCCGCCCGCGATGATCACCGCGAGCGTGAAGGCCATCCGGCGCGAACGTGCGCGTGATCGGGCGTTGTTGGTCAGCCCCAGGGTCTGGGTGGAGCTCCAGATGCCGTGGTGCAGGTGGGCACCGAGCATGGCCATCGCGACGAGGTAGATCACCGTCAGCCACCAGGTCGCGAACGTGTCGACGAGCAGGTTGTAGGGGTCGGCGGTCGATCCACCGGTGACGTTGACCTTGCCGATCGTGAAGTTCAGCAGGTGCCAGACGATGAACAGCAGCAGGGTCACCCCGCCCCAGCGCATCATCCTGCTGGCGTAGGTGGCGCCGACGTGCTTCTTCACCTGGTACTGCACGGTGCGGGCGCGCCGGGCCCGCCGCCAGAGCGCGACGGCGGCGTACACGTGTGCGGCGAGCGAGGCGATCAGCGTCACGCGGATCACCCACAGCAGCCCGCTGTAGGGAAGCATCGGCTCGCCGAAGGTGCGCAGGTGCTCCGCGTACTCGTTGTAGGCGTCGTGACCGGCGAACGCCTTCAGGTTGCCGTACATGTGCAGCAGCACGAATCCGATGAAGACGATCCCGCTGGCCGCCATCAGCAGCTTCAGCGCGATGGTCGAACGGGTCGACCTGCTGCCCTGGACCAGGGTCGGGGTTGCGGTGGACACAACCGTCACGGTATCGCTCCGCGCCGGGCCGGGAGACGCCGAGGGGATGTGACATACACCAACGCGTCCAGAACGGCAGGACGCGTCCGGGAACAGGCGCGCCCCTTTCGCTTTGGCGACCGTTGCGGCAAGAGTGGTCCCATCACAACCCATCCGGAGGTGGCGATGGCGTCGACAGACGCAGGCGTGACGGGGCCCACCAGGGCGCGTATCGAGGACAAGACGCTGCGCACGGACCGCTGGTGGCTCTACCCGCTCACCACGTTCGTGGTGTTCAGCGCCTTCGTCGTCTACGCGACGATCCGGGCCTTCCAGGGGACGAACTACTACGCAGCCCCCTACCTGTCGCCGTTCTACTCACCGTGCCTGAGCGACTGTGTGGAAGGGGCCTCGGACTTCGGCCAGCCGTTCGCCTGGTGGCCGCTGTCGGCGGCCCTGATCATCTTGATCTTCCCCCTGGGCTTCCGGATGACGTGCTACTACTACCGCAAGGCCTACTACCGCGCCTTCTGGCTGAGCCCGCCCGCCTGCGCGGTCGCCGAGCCGCACCAGGCCTACAGCGGCGAGACCCGGCTGCCGCTGATCCTGAACAACCTGCACCGCTACTTCTGGTACGCCGCAGTGGTGGTGGCGCTGATCCTGAGCTTCGACACGGTGCTGACCTTCCGCAACGCCGAGGGCGAGTGGGGTCACCTCGGCCTCGGCTCGCTGATCTTCCTGGCCAACATCGCCTTGATCTGGCTCTACACGCTGTCGTGCCACTCCTGCCGCCACGCGGTCGGCGGCCGGTTGCGCCACTTCAGCAAGCACCCGGTCCGCTACCGGCTGTGGACCTGGGTCTCCCGGCTCAACGGGCACCACGCCCGCTACGCCTGGCTCTCCCTGTTCTCGGTCGCCATCGCCGACTTCTACGTCTTCCTGCTGGCGAACGGCACCATCACCGACCCGAGGTTCTTCTGACATGGATTCGACAGGCTCAACCAGCGGGGCGGACCGCCACCCGATGACCGGCAACCGGATGTCGTCGGAGGAGGCCTCCGGCACCCACGGCATCGAGCAGCACACCTACGACGTCGTCGTGATCGGCGCCGGTGGCGCCGGACTGCGGGCGGCGATCGCCGCCCACGAGGCGGGTGCCCGCACCGCGATCGTGTGCAAGTCCCTGCTGGGCAAGGCGCACACCGTGATGGCGGAGGGTGGCATCGCCGCGGCCATGGGCAACCGGTGGCCCGAGGACAACTGGGAGGTGCACTTCCGCGACACGATGCGTGGCGGGAAGATGCTGAACAACTGGCGGATGGCGCAGCTGCACGCGCAGGAGGCGCCCGAGCGGGTCCAGGAGCTCGAGGACTGGGGTGCCCTGTTCGACCGCACCGAGGACGGCCTGATCTCGCAGCGCGACTTCGGCGGCCACCGCTACGCCAGGCTGGCGCACGTCGGCGACCGCACCGGCCTGGAGATGATCCGCACCCTCCAGCAGCGAGCGGTGGCGCTGGGCATCGACGTCTTCATGGAGTGCACGGTCACCGAGCTGCTCAAGGACGGCGACAAGATCTCCGGGGCCTTCGGCTACTGGCGCGAGACCGGGCGCTTCGTGACCTTCGAGGCGCCGAGCGTGATCCTGGCGACCGGTGGCATCGGCAAGTCCTTCAAGGTCACCAGCAACTCCTGGGAGTACACCGGCGACGGCCACGCGCTGGCCCTGCGCGCGGGTGCGTCGCTGATCAACATGGAGTTCGTCCAGTTCCATCCCGACCGGCATGGTCTGGCCACCCTCGGTGAAGGGGCTGCTGGTCACCGAGTCGGTCCGCGGCGACGGCGGGATCCTGCAGCAACTCCGAGGGCAAGCGCTTCATGTTCGACTACATCCCGGAGTTCTTCCAGAGCGAGACCGCCGACACCGAGGAGGAGGCGGACCGGTGGTACGACGACAAGGCCAACAACCGTCGCCCGCCCGAGCTGCTGCCGCGTGACGAGGTCGCCAGCGCGATCAACTCCGAGATCAAGGCCGGCCGCGGATCACCGCACGGCGGGATCTACCTCGACATCGCCTCCCGTCGCGACGCCGGAGTTCATCCGGCAAGCCGGCTGCCCTCGATGTACCACCAGTTCAAGGAGCTGGCCGACGTCGACATCACGGCCGAGGCGATGGAGATCGGGCCCACCTGCCACTACGTGATGGGCGGCGTCGAGGTCGATGCCGACACCGAGGCTAGCGGCGTCACCGGCCTCTACGCGGTGGGCGAGTGCTCCGGAGGCATGCACGGCTCCAACCGGCTCGGCGGCAACTCGCTCGCGCGACCTGTTGGTCTTCGGAAGTCGCGCCGGCGAGTCGGCAGTCGGCGTACGCCGCTGGACTGGGCGGCGACCCGGCCCGACGGTCGACCCGGACGCGGACGTGACAGCCGCGCAGCGCGGCGCCCGTCGCGCCGTTCGAGGCGGCGAGTCCGGCCACACCGAGAACCCCTACACGATCCAGCAGGACCTCCAGCAGTCGATGAACGACCTCGTCGGGATCATCCGCACCGCCGAGGAGCTGGCGCGTTCGCTGGAGGAGATCGAGCGCTCAAGGAGCGGGCTCGGCACCTGCTCGTCGAGGGGCACCGGCAGTACAACCCCGGCTGGCACCTCGCGCTCGACCTCCGCAACATGCTGATCGTCTCCGAGTGCATCGCGAAGGCGGCGCTGGAGCGGCAGGAGTCGCGCGGCGGTCACACGCGCGACGACTTCCCCGGCCCGACCCCGAGTGGGGCACGAAGAACCTGGTCGTCGGCTCAATGCCGCGGGCACCGGGGTGGACCTGACCGAACAGGCGCTGGCGGTCATGCCGGACGACCTCAAGACCTTCTTCGAGCCCCGCCCGCAGACGCCACGTCCGGCAAGGTGCAGAGGCCGACCATGGGCTACGAACTGAAGATGCGCGTCTGGCGCGGCGACCAGGACGGCGGCGACCTGGGCGACTACAGCGTCGAGGTCGAGGAGGGCGAGGTCGTCCTGGATGCCATCCACCGGCTGCAGGCGACCCAGGTCGGCGACCTGGCCGTGCGGTGGAACTGCAAGGCCGGGAAGTGCGGCTCGTGCAGCGCCGAGATCAACGGGCGGCCGAGGCTGCTGTGCATGACCCGGCTCTCGGACTTCGAGCCGAGCGAGACGATCACGGTCACGCCGATGCGCTCCTTCCCGGTGATCCGGGACCTCGTCACCGACGTGTCCTTCAACTACGAGAAGGCCAAGGAGGTGCCGGCGTTCGCGCCGCCGCCGCGGGACGCCGACGGCAAACGGCGGATGGCGCAGGTCGACGTCGAGCGCGGCCAGGAGTTCCGCAAGTGCATCGAGTGCTTCCTGTGCCAGGACACCTGTCACGTCGTCCGTGACCACGAGGACAACAAGCCGGCGTTCGCGGGCCCGCGATTCTTCCTGCGGTACGCCGAGCTGGACATGCACCCCCTCGACACCCATGACCGGCGTGAGCTGGCCCAGGGCGCGGCCGGCCTCGGGATGTGCAACATCACCAAGTGCTGCACCGAGGTGTGCCCGGAGGGGATCAAGATCACCGACAACGCGATCATCCCGATGAAGGAGCGCGTGGTCGACCGCAAGTACGACCCGCTGGTGTGGCTGGGCAACAAGATCGGCCTGCGCAACAAGGACGACGACGGGCGCAGCGAGGTCTAGGCGACCCGCCGGGCTCAGCTGGAGCCGACGACCGCGCCCACGTCGGCGAGCCAGGCGTGCGCGCCCACCTCGGTGAGCGTGGCGACGGCGCGCTCCAGCAGTGCAGCTGCCTCCTCGGCACGACCTTGGGCCTGCAGGAGGGCGGCCAGCTCTCCCTCGGTTCGCGCCCGGTGGTGAGGCGAGCCCCACCCGGTGAAGCCCTCGATCGCAGCCACGAGCAGGCGCTCCGCGTTCTGCGGGTCACGCTCGGCCTCCAGCAGCCCGGCGATGCGCGTCCGGTGAGCCTGGACGCCCAGCGGGAGCCGCATGCGGCCGGCTGCGTCGTCGACCAGGTCCAGGAGCTGGTTCAGCGTGCTCGAGTCCCCGAGCTGTAGTGCCAGGTTCGCCGCGAACGGCCACATGTGGACGAAGTCGTCCGCGACACCGGCCAGGTCGAACATCCTCACGGCCGCTCGGGTAGCCGTGGCCAACGCCTCGGAGTCGCGCCCGCCCTCCATCAAGATGGCCTGGGCCTCGGCGTACTCGATCCAGGCGACGATTGACGGGTCGTCGCTGACCCGTCTCTCTTCGGGTGTCCGACGGCAAGGTGTAGGGCTCCGCTCGCGCCAGACGCAGGCTCGCTTCGACGGCGGCCCCGATCTCCTTGGTGTCGCGGTGCTTGGCGAGCAGCAGTTCGAGCTCGTCCCAGCTGCCCGAGGCGAGGAGGGCGAGCATCAGGTTGCCGACTCGTGTAGTCGCTGCCACATGGCCACGCCAGCGCTGGTCGGCCACCTCCACGGCCTTCCCTGGCCGCCACCACTGCCTTGGCCAGGTCGAATGAGTTGTACTCGCTGGCGAGGTTGGACAGGCACCGGGCCAGCGCCACCGGCTGGTGCGCCGAGCGGGCGAGATCGGCAGCCGCCTCCATCAAGATGGTGGCGGTCTCCGAGGCGCTGTGGTGCTGTAGGAGATTGCCAGGGCGGTGAGGGCGTCGGCCAGGTGCTCGCGGTCACCCATGCGCTCGGCGATCTGGATGCGGCGGTCGAGCACGTCGCGACGCTCCGAACCCACGCGTCCGCTGGCCAGGCCCAAGACCTTGCCCAGCTGCAGCAAGGCCGCGTCGGCCCCGGGGTGGTCCAGCAGCGCGTCCCAACGATGTTGCACCGCGTCGGTCGCGCCGGCATTGTCACCGCTGCGGCCGTAGGGCCACGCCCCTCGCCGCGGCTGCGAGCCCCGCGGCGAGCTGGTCGTCCGGTCTCGTCGAAGGCCTCCTCGGCGCGCATCCGCATGCGCCAAGGTCGCGCTCGTTATCGCCTGCGTCGACCAGTGCCCACGCAATCTGGCTTTCCAGCCGGGCCCGTGTTTCCCGGGCATCCGCGGTCAGCTCCGATCGCGAGCAGGAGGTGGTTCGACGAGTCGGAGAGGGCACCCAGGGACCGCGCCCGCGTCGCCGCTCGCTCGAGCTGGGCGATCGCGCGGGCGCGGAGGTCGGGCACGTCGGGCTCGTCGGGCAGGGCGTTGACGGCGTTCAGGTAGTGCTGGGCGATGATCGGGGCGAGGTCCCCGGCCCGGTCGGCCATCGCCTCGGTCTGGGCAGCCACCTGCAGGTGGATCGCCCGTCGGTCGCGCGGCGAGAGGCGTCGCGTAGGCGACCTGGCGCACCACCGACTGCTCGAAGCGGTACTGGCCGAACTCGGCGCTGAACTTGCTCGTCGTCTGGCTCAGGATCTGCTGGTGGACCAGGGCAAGCAGCAGCGGCTCGACGTCACCGAGGTCGGAGCACAGCTCCTCGATCTCCTCGCGCGAGAACGCGTTGCCGATCACGCTGCCACGCTGCACGAGGCGATGCTGGTCCGGCGTGAGCGCGTCCAGCCGCGCGGCGATCAGGGCCTGCAGTGACGCGGGTGCTCCGATGGAGTCCAGGTCGAGGGACTCCGGGTCGGCGAGGACGTACTGACCGCCCCGGGGGACCACCAGGTCCCGGTCGATCAGCGAGCGCACCGTCTCGACCGCGAACAGCGGCACCCCCTCGGAGCGGGCGACGAGCGAGGTGCGGACGTCGTCGGGAAGGCCCACGACCAGGCCGCTGAGCAGGGTGGCGACGTCGCCGTCGCTCAACGGCGCCAGGTGGCTGACCGTGGCCCTGCGGTTGGTCGCGAGGCCCGGGTGCTCCTCGAGCAGGCCGGGGCGGCTGAGCAGCACCACGAAACAGGGGAAGCTGCCGACGGAGAGCAGGTGCTCCACGAACAGCAGCAGCCCGTCGTCGGCGTGCTGCGCGTCGTCGATCTGCAGCACGACGGGCAGATCGCCGCCGACGCGTTCCAGGAAGACCGTCCAGGCGGAGAACAGGTCCTCGCGCGGGAAGGTTCCGACCGACCCGATGCCGAGCAGTGCGCCCAGGCGAGGACGCAGCCACTCCTGCTCCTGCTCGCTCGTCACGTACTCGGTCATGCCGAGCTCGAGGAGTCGCTCCTGGTCCTGTGCGGCGGTGTCGTCGCCCGACTCGTCGTCGGGGACCAGCGCCCGCAACCGGGGCCGGAGAGCCTCGGCCAGCGCGAAGAACGCCAACCCCTCCCCGTAGGCGACGCAGCGCCCGCTGTGCCAGCGCACGGTGGTGTTCAGGCCGTCGATGTACTTCTCGAACTCCCAGCCCAGCCGCGACTTGCCGAGGCCGGGCTCGCCGACCATCACCAGCAGGCCCGGCTGGCGGGACTCCTCGACGCCGTGGAACAGCTCCTTGAACAAACGGAGCTCCCGGTCGCGTCCCACCAGTGGGGCCTCGAGTCCGTCGGCGCGCTGGGCACCACCGACGGAGGCCACCACGGCGTGCACCGACCAGAGCGGGACCGGGTCGGCCTTCCCCTTCAGCTGGTGGGACCCCGCATCCAAGTAGGTGATCGCCGATGAGGTCAGCAACCGGGTGGTCTCGTCGACCCAGACGCGCCCCGGCTCCGCGACCGACTGCACCCGCGCCGCCGTGTTCACCGCGTCCCCGGCCACCATGCCCTGGTGCTCGGCGCCGATGGTCACCGCGACCTCGCCGGTCACGATCCCGACCCGCATCGCGAGGTCGGGTACCCCCACGTCCTGGCCCATCGCCGACACCGCGACGACCAGCTCGAGCCCAGCACGCACCGCCCGCTCGGCGTCGTCCTCGTGAGCCGTCGGGACGCCCCAGACCGCCATCACCGCGTCGCCGATGAACTTCTCGACCGTGCCGCCGTAGCGGCCGATGACCTGGCGGCACTCCTCGAAGTAGCGCGTCAGCAGCTCCCGGGTCTCCTCGTGGTCGCGGGACTCCGACAGCGTGGTGAAGCCGACCAGGTCGCCGAACAGCACGCTCGTCACCCGGCGGGAGGAGGTGGGTTGTGCGGGCGTCGTCGCCGCAGCCGGTGGCGGCGCTCCCGCCTGCGCTGCGCCACAGCTGCGGCAGAACCGTGCGCCGGCGAGGAGGTCGGCGCCGCACGCGGAGCAGGCGGGGGCGACGAACGGTGAGCCGCAGTTGAAGCAGAAACGCGAGTCGTCGGGCTGGCCCGCCGAACAGCTGCCGCACTCGATCATGACCGTCTCCCTCCTCAGCGGGCCAAACGCCGGCTCGCGATGTTCTCGGCCGTACGACGGGCCTCACCGTGTCCCGACACGGCCTCGAGGAACTCCGCGCGTGCGATCGCCTGGACCACGGTGTCCTCGAGCGCCGTGATCGTCGCGGTCCGCGGGACGTCGCGCAGCAGGCCGATCTCGCCGAAGTACTCGCCGGGGCCTTCTCGGCGCAGCGTGCGCTCGGCCTGGGTGACCTCCACGAGGCCGCTCTGGATGACGAAGAACCTGTCGGACTCGTCCCCCTCGCGCACCAAGACGTCGCCGGTGACGAAGCGCAGCTCGGTGGCCGACCTCGCCAGCGACTCGAGCACCTGGGGCGAGAGCGGCGCGAAGATGTCGACCGCGGCGAGCAGAGCGAGGTTCTCGGGAGCGGCGAGCCGGGCCTCGAGGCGGCGCAGCGCGGGAAGCATCGTCAGCGTGGCGAGCGCGACGGGACCGGCCACCACCAGGAGCGCGTAACGCAGGGAGAACGCGTCGATGACGAACGGCATCACCAGCGCACCCAGCGCCATCGTGGCGATCAGGCACGCCTCGAGGGCGCCGAAGACTCGCCCGAGCACCTCGTCGGGCGCGAGTCGCTGCATGATCGTGTCCATGTTGACGTCGACGAGGGGGTTGCCGAGCCCCAACAGGGCCATCGCCGCGAAGCAGGTGATCGGGGTCGGCAGCACGGTGACCAGGACCAGGGGGAGTGACCACAGCAGCACTCCGGCCGCGAGGTCCGTGCCCAGCCGACCGCGGCCGGCACGCGAGATGGCGACCACCCCGCCGAGGAGGGCTCCGATGCCCATCGTGGAGTCGAGGTAGCCCACTCCCTTGGCGCCGGTGCCGAGGATGGTGTCCGCCATCACCAGCGTGAACACCACGGTGGCGCCGGCGATCACGGTCTGGGCGGCGACGGCGAGGGTGACGATCCGCAGGCCGCTGTCGGTGGCCAGCGTCCGGAATCCGGCCGTCGTCTCGGAGAGGTAGCCGGGTTTGGGCGGGGCATCGACCGCGTCAGGATCCGGGGTGGTCTCGGAGGCCACCTCGCTCTCGGCTGCGGGCGGGGGCTTGACCCCCATCACGAGCGCCATCGACCACGCGAAGGTGGCCACGTTGACCAGGAAGACCACTTCCACGCTGGCGACGCCGAGCAGGAACGCCGCGAGTGCCGGGCCGATGAAGAACGAGAGCGACTCGATGGTGCTGGCGGTGCCGTTCGCCGCGGTGAGCTCCTCGGGACGGTTGGCCAGGCTCGGCAGGAGGGCCCGCTGGGCGACCCGGAACGGCGTGCCGAGCAGGGAGACCAGGGTCGCGAGCACGAACACCGGCGCGGCCGGGGTGTCGAGGAACAGGCAGGCCGCCGCGGCGGTGATCAACAACCCGCGGACCAGGTCGGTCAGGATCATCAGCCGCTTGCGCGGCATCATGTCCGCCAGCCCCGCGGTGAACGGTGCGGTGACGGCCATCAGGGTGAACCGGATCGCCATCCAGATGCCGACGGCCGCGGCGCCGCCGACGCCGTAGGCCCACACCGAGACGGCAGTCATGTAGGCCCAGTCGCCGATGGAGGACCCGACGAACGCGAGCTGGATGCGACGGATGTTGCGGTTGGCCGCGACCGCGGCGACGGAGCGGCGGAGGTCTGCGAACGGCACGCGACGCTGTGGCTCGCCGTCGGCCTCCGGGGGTGCCGCGGTGTCCTCGGTCATGGATCCCCCGTCTCGCGGTCCACCCGGGCGGACGGACCGAGACCGACGATAAACCCCTGATGTGCTGGTTGTCGCGCGTCTGGGCCCCGCGTCTCAGCCCACCGACGCCGCCCGACACCCCTTGGCGGCTCCGGCGTAGTGCACGTCCACCAGCTCCGACACGGCGCGATCCCAGCTGTGCTCGCTCACGGAGGCGCGGGCGTTGGCGGCGAGCGTGGACCTCAGGTCGGGGCTCGTCGCCAGCCGGGCCACCGCCTCGCGCAGCGCCTTGCCGCCCCGGCCGCCGTGCACGAGAAGGCCGTTGTGCTCGTGCTCCACGATCCCGGGCGCGCGGCCCCGGTCATGGGCCACGACCGGGACTCCGCTGGCGAGTGCCTCCAGGACGGTGGGGGCGAGCCGCTCGTGCCGGCGCGGCGAGATCAGCACGTCGAACGTGGCCGTGCACACCGCGAGCTCGACGTCGCTCGCCGGCGGGACGACCTTGGCCCCCGCAGCGCGGAGCAGGTCTGCTCCACGCCCCGTGCCGACAGCGACGAGGCGCACTCCGGGAAGCCGGGCCACGGCCGCCAGGCGGCGGACGTCCTTGGTGCGCTCCAGCGACCCGGCGTACCCCACGACGACCTGTCGGCCGGCGGGGGAGTGGGCCCAACGCTCGCCCAGGGCGGGGTCGCGCAGGCCCGGGTGGTGGTGGTCGAGGTCGACCCCGGGCTGCCACGTGCCCGGCTTCAGCACCACCGTCGGTACGCCGAGCCGGTCGGCGGCCTCGGCGACCTTCAGCCCCAGCCGTTGGGGCTCGACCAGGTGGCACAGGTCGGCTCGTGAGAGGGCCAGTGCCTCGCGGATCGCGGAGACCGGCGTCATCCGCGAGGCCCAGAAGACCCGCGCACCACCGAAGCTCGCGCGGCCCCGCCCACCGGCGAACACCACGACGTCGTGTCCCCGGCCCACCAGGCGTCCGACCAGCTCGCGGGTGACCCGGGCTCCCGGGGAGCTGCTCGGCACGAACGACTCGGTGACCAGTGCGATGCGCATGCCGCCATGCTCACGCGACGCCGTGACCGCGCCATGACACCAGTGTGAGCGGCAGGTGAACTAAGTGGTGCGGGCGATCAGGCGGTTGGCCCGGGCAGGTAGCCGTGCAGGCAGACGTCGTGGCGGCGGACTCCGCCGGGAGCCTCGGCGTCGCGCAGCGGCAGGAAGGATCGCCGTACGCCCTCGCGCTCGAACCCGGCTGCCAGCGCCACCCGGCACGAAGGGGCGTTCTCCACGCTGTGGTCGAGCTGCAGCCGGGCCAGCGAGGGGCCGTCCTCGTCGACGGTGAGCCATCGGGTGAACGTGCGGACCGCCCGGCTGGCGACCCCCCGGCCCCGTGCATCGGGGTGGACGGTGTAGCCGATGTCGCCGACGCCCATCGCCGGCGGGCTGTCGTGGCGCCAGCCGAGGATCCCCAGCATCCGGCCCGGGTCCTCGACCTCGACGGCGGCCAGGGAACCGGGCTGGCGAGCGGCGAAACGTTCGCTGGACTCGCGCATGCGCTCGTCGAGGTCGGCCACCGTCTCCGGCAGCAGGACGAAGGCGGGGCTGCCGAAACGGAGCTGCGCCGGGTCGTGACACAGCTCGAGCCACCGCTCCCGATCGGCGGGCTGCAGGACGCGGAGGACGATGCCCTCGCCCTGGATGGTCGGGGTCCCACGAGCTGCGTTCACGCGAGTCACTCTAGGTCGGGTATTTCACACTCGCTGGCAGCGTGACGGGCGGGTCCATATCCTTCGCGCATGAGCCCATCAGCGCACCTCTCCCTGGCCGACGGCCAGGAGCACGACGTCGCAGAGTGGGAGCGTGCGGCGGCGGCCGTGCTGCGCAAGTCGGGCCGCCTCTCCGAGGACGACCCTGACGGCGCCGTCTGGGCGAAGCTCAGCCGGACCACGCTGGATGGGATCGCGGTCTCCCCACTGGGTACCCCGGAGCTCGTCGCAGACCTGGCTGCGCCAGTCCGCCCGCCGGCGCGCGGTGGCGGCTGGGACGTGCGCGCGGTGCTCGCCGACCCGGACCCGGTGGCCTCGCGGGCTGCCGCCTTGACCGACCTGGAGAACGGGGCCACCTCGCTGTGGCTCCAGATCGGTCCGTCGGGGATCGACGTCGCCGACGTCCCGACCGTGCTGGCCGACGTGCTGCTGGACGCCGCCGCGGTCGTGCTGGACGCGCCCCACGACCCGTTGGGCGCGGCTCGGGCCTTGGCCGAGGTCCTGAGCGGCCGGCAGCCCGCTGCGGGCACGAACCTGGGTGTCGACCCGGTGGGCGCCCAGGTGCGCGGCGTGACACGGACCGGCGACACCGGCAACGACGTGGTCGAGGCTGCGGAGCTCGCACAGGCTCTCGGTTGTCGCGCCCTGGTGGTGGACGGCACAGCGGTGCACGACCTCGGTGCCTCCGACGGCCAGGAGCTGGGCTACGTGCTGGCCGTCGCAGCCGACCATCTTCGCCGGCTGGCTGCCGCCGGGATCGCGGTCGACGCCGCTGCCGGTCTGGTCGAGTTCCGACTCGCCGCGAGCGACGAGCAGTTCGAGACGATCGCGAAGTTCCGCGCGGTGCGTCGCCTCTGGGCGCGCATGCTCGAGCTCAGCGGCGCGTCCGAGGACCACCGCAGCATGGTGCTGCACGCGGTCACGTCGCGACCGATGATGACCCGGTACGACCCCTGGGTGAACATGCTGCGCACCTGTGTGGCGGCGTTCGCGGCCGGGGTGGGCGGCGCCGACGCGGTGACCGTGCTGCCCTTCGACACACGGCTCGGCCTGCCGGACGCCTTCAGCCGACGGATCGCGCGCAACACCTCGACCTTGCTGGTCGAGGAGTCGCACGTGGCCAAGGTGGCCGACCCTGCAGGTGGGGCCTTCGCCGTGGAGAAGCTGACCGACGACCTCGCGGTCGCCGGGTGGGAGGAGCTGGGCCGCCTCGAGGAATCGGGCGGCATCTGGGCCTCCCTCGAGGACGGCTCGCTCCGCACCCGCATCGCGGAGGTCGCGGCCGAGCGCGACCGGCTGATCGCCAAGCGGCAGCGCCCGCTGACCGGGCTGACCGAGTTCCCCAACCTGCACGAGGTGCTGCCCGAGCGGGCGCCGTACCCCGCCGGCGCCGTATCGGCGCGCCCCTACGGTGAGGCCTTCGAGCGGCTGCGTGACGAGCCGGCTGAGAACCGCATCTTCCTGGCCACGATGGGGTCGGTGGCGGCCCACACGGCTCGGGCCAGCTTCGCCACCAACCTGTTCGCCGCCGGCGGCATCGACGTGGTCAACGCGGGTCGCCACGACGGCGTCGACGCGGTGCTCGACGACTACACCGGACCGGACGGCGGCCAGCAGCTGGTCTGCGTGGTCGGGTCGGACCCGGCGTACGCCGAGTGGGGAGCCGACCTGGTGGCGGCCCTGCGCGAGGCCGGTGCCCGGCACGTGATCCTGGCCGGCAAGAAGGTCGAGGGGATCGACGTCGACGACACCTGCTTCGCCGGCCTGGACGCCCTGGACTTCCTGACCCGCACGAGGGAGCAGCTCCGATGAGCATCCCGGAGACGTTCGCCGGCCTGCCGCTCGCGGGCGAGGTGGTCGCGACCGAGCCGGTCCTCGGGGAGACCTGGGAGTCCCCGGAGGGCATCGGCATCCTGCCCGTCTACGGACCCGAGCACCTCGAGGGTCTCGACGCGCTGGACACCTACCCGGGGCTCGCGCCGTTCCTCCGTGGGCCCTACCCGACGATGTACACGACGCAGCCCTGGACGGTCCGGCAGTACGCCGGGTTCTCCACCGCCGAGGAGTCCAACGCCTTCTACCGGCGCAACCTCGCTGCCGGGCAGAAGGGGCTCTCGGTCGCGTTCGACCTCGCCACGCACCGCGGCTACGACTCCGACCACCCGCGGGTCAAGGGCGACGTCGGCATGGCCGGGGTGGCGATCGACTCGATCTACGACGCCCGGACCCTGTTCGAGGGCATCCCGCTCGACGAGATGTCGGTCAGCATGACGATGAACGGCGCCGTGCTGCCCGTCCTGGCGCTCTACATCGTCGCGGCCGAGGAGCAGGGGGTGAAGCCGGCCCAGCTCACGGGGACGATCCAGAACGACATCCTCAAGGAGTTCATGGTCCGCAACACCTACATCTACCCGCCGCAGCCGAGCATGCGCATCATCTCCGACATCTTCGGCTACACCTCGCAGCAGATGCCGCGGTACAACTCGATCTCGATCTCCGGCTACCACATCCAGGAGGCCGGGGCGACCGCCGACCTGGAGCTCGCCTACACGCTCGCCGACGGCGTCGAGTACATCCGGGCCGGGCTCGACGCGGGACTGACCATCGACGAGTTCGCCCCCCGGCTGAGCTTCTTCTGGGCAGTCGGGATGAACTTCTTCATGGAGGTCGCCAAGATGCGGGCGGCCCGGGCGATCTGGGCTCGCCTCGTCAGCCAGTTCGAGCCGCAGAACCCCAAGTCGCTCTCACTGCGCACCCACAGCCAGACCTCGGGCTGGTCGCTGACCGCCCAGGACGTGTTCAACAACGTCCAGCGCACCTGCATCGAGGCGATGGCCGCGACCCAGGGCCACACCCAGTCGCTGCACACCAATGCCCTCGACGAGGCGATCGCCCTGCCGACCGACTTCTCGGCCCGGATCGCGCGCAACACCCAACTGCTCCTGCAGCAGGAGTCGGGTACGACGGGAACGATCGACCCCTGGGCCGGCTCCTACTACGTCGAGCGCCTGACCCACGACCTCGCGGAGCGCGCCTGGGGGCACATCCAGGAGGCCGAGCAGGCTGGCGGGATGGCGAAGGCGATCGAGGAGGGCCTGCCGAAGATGCGCATCGAGGAGGCCGCGGCCCGCACTCAGGCGCGGCTGGACTCGGGCAGCCAGAAGCTGGTCGGGGTGAACACCTTCCGCCTCGCCGACGAGGACCCCCTCGAGGTGCACCGGGTCGACAACGCGTCGGTCTACAAGCAGCAGCTGGCCAAGCTGGGGCGACTCCGCGAGGAGCGCGACGCCGACGAGGTCGAGCGCACCCTGCACGCGCTGACCCGGTCTGCCGAGGACGGCCACGTGCACGGTTCATTGGACGGCAACCTGCTCGCGCTTGCGGTGGACGCTGCCCGCGCCAAGGCCACGGTCGGGGAGATCTCCGAGGCGCTGGAGAAGGTCTACGGACGCCACCGCGCCGTGATCCGTACGATCTCGGGTGTGTACAAGCGCGAGTCCGGGTCCAACGAGGCGATGGGCAAGGTGCTCGCCGCGACCGAGCAGTTCGCCGAGGACGAGGGGCGCCGCCCGCGCATCCTGGTCGCCAAGATGGGCCAGGACGGTCACGACCGCGGCCAGAAGGTCATCGTGACCGCGTTCGCCGACATGGGCTTCGACGTCGATGTCGGCCCGTTGTTCTCGACTCCCGAGGAGGTGGCCCAGCAGGCGGTGGACGCGGACGTGCACATCGTCGGTGTGAACTCGCTGGCGGCAGGCCACCTCACCCTGGTCCCGGCGCTGAAGGAGGCGCTGGTCGAGCTCGGTGCCGAGGACGTGATGATCGTGGTCGGTGGGGTGATCCCGCCCGACGACGTACCCACGCTGCGGGAGATGGGGGCCGCTGCGGTGTTCCCGCCCGGCACGGTCATCGCCGAGGCGGCGCTCGACCTGCTGGAGAGGCTCTCCGCTCAGCTGGGGCACGCGACCGCCTGATGCCTGAGGACAACCGCAGGATCGACGTCGAGCAACTTGCCGCGGGCATCCGCGCGGGGCACCGCACGGCGATCGCCCGGGCGATCACACTGGTCGAGTCCGGCCGCCCGGACCACCGGGCGGCGGCCCGTGAGCTGCTCACCGAGCTCACCACGGGCGACACCGGCTCGGTCCGGGTGGGGATCTCCGGTGTCCCGGGAGTCGGCAAGTCCACGTTCATCGAGACCCTCGGCTCCCGGCTGACCGAGCGCGGGCTGAGCGTGGGCGTGCTGGCGGTCGACCCCTCCTCGGTGCGCACGGGCGGGTCGGTCCTGGGCGACAAGACCCGGATGGCCAAGCTCTCCACCAACCCCGACGCCTACATCCGCCCCTCGCCCAGCGCGGGGACCCTGGGCGGGGTCGCCCGGGCCACCACGCAGGCGATGATCGTGCTCGAGGCGGCGGGGTACGACGTGGTGCTGGTCGAGACCGTCGGTGTCGGCCAGTCCGAGGTCACCGTCGCCGGCATGGTGGACACGTTCTTGTTCCTCACCATCGCCCGCACCGGCGACCAGCTCCAAGGCATCAAGAAGGGCATCCTCGAGATCGCCGACGTGATCGCGGTGAACAAGGCCGACGGAGACCGCGAGACCGAGGCGAAGTCGGCGGCCAGGGAGCTCGCCGGCGCGCTGCGCCTGGTGCACTCCTCCGGTGACGCGTGGGTGCCACCCGTGCTGACCTGCTCGGGCCTGCACGGCGGTGGCGTCGACGAGGTCTGGGAGCGCGTGCTGGCTCACCGCGAGTCGATGGGTGAGGACGGGCTGGCCGCGAAGAGGGCGGACCAGCAGTTCGAGTTCACCTGGGCCCTCGTCCGCGACGAGCTGGACCAGCGGCTGCGGCGCTCGCCCGGGGTGAAGGCGATCCGGGACGACGTACGGCGCGAGCTGCTGTCCGGCCAGCTGACGGCCCCGGTGGCTGCCGACACGCTGATCGCCGCCTACGACCAGGACCGTGCGGGCCGGGAGTGACCCCGAGACGGGTAGCCTTGGGCGTCGTGTCATCTGCCCTCCTGTCCCTGGTCCAGGCCGAGGTCGACCTGCTCGCCGCCGAGCTGATCGAGTTCCGGCGTGACCTGCACGCCCATCCCGAGCTGTCCTGGACAGAGGAGCGCACCTCCGCCGTCCTGGCCAAGCGGCTGGACGAGGCCGGGCTGGCGCCGAGGCCGCTGCCCCGCAGCGGGTTGATCGTCGACATCGGATCCGGTCCGGGGCCGGTCATCGCCCTCCGTGCCGACCTCGACGCGCTCCCGGTCGACGACCTGACGCAGGATCCGTGGGCCAGCAGCGTCGTCGGTGTCGCGCACGCCTGCGGCCACGACCTCCACGCCGCGGCGATGCTCGGCGCCGGGCTCGCGCTCGCCGCCGTCGCGGATGAACTGCCCGGCCGGGTCCGCCTGATCTTCCAGCCCGCCGAGGAGATCATGCCCGGGGGCGCCCTGATGGCGATCGAGTCCGGAGCCCTCGATGGCGTCTCCAGGATCTTCGGCCTGCACGCCGACCCGGGGATCGACGTCGGCACAGTGGGGCTGCGAGAGGGACCGCTGACCGGTGCCGCGGACTCGCTGGACGTGCTGCTGACGGGCAAGGGCGGGCACACCTCACGCCCGCACCTGACCGAGGACCTCACCTTCGCGCTCGGGAAGCTGGTCACCGAGCTGCCGGCCGTGCTCTCCCGCCGTCTCGACCCGCGCGCCGGCGTCAGCGTGGTGTGGGGCATCGTCCGGTCCGGCTCCGCGGTGAACGTGATCCCCTCCAGTGGGCGTGCCGGCGGCACCGTCCGCATGCTCGATGCCGTGGCCTGGGCCGACGCCGAGGAGCTGGTGCGCGACACCATCGACCAGATCGTGGAGCCCTACGGCGTCCAGCCCTCGGTGACCTACGTCCGGGGGGTGCCACCGGTGGTCAACGAGCACCAGTCGACGATCCTGCTCGGCCGTGCGGTCGAGGCCGTCCTCGGCGAGGCCGGCAACGTGGCCACCTCGCAGAGCCTCGGTGGCGAGGACTTCGCCTGGTACCTCGACAGCGTCCCCGGGGCCATGGGTCGGCTCGGCACCCGGACCCCGGGTGGGCCGACCTACGACCTGCACCAGGGCGACCTGCGAGTCGACGAGCGTGCGGTCGCGACCGGCGCCAAGGTGCTCGCTGCCGCGGCCTTGATGGCGATGGTCACCGACCGGTAACGGTTCGGGGCGCATGCGGCTTGTGCCCTGTTTGCGGGCAGTCGGCTCGCATAGGGTGCGCTCATCACGTGCCCGGGACGAGGCACACCAAGATCAAGGAGGCATCTTGCGTAGGTTCAGCAAGATCGCAGCAGTGGCAATGGTGGGCGCACTCGCCCTCACCGGATGTGGCAGTGGCAGCAGCAGCAGCGACGGCGGCAGCAAGGCTTCCGCCGACGTGTGCAAGTCGGCCAAGGGTGACGGACCCAAGGTCGGGCTCGCCTACGACGTCGGTGGGCGTGGTGACCAGTCGTTCAACGACTCGGCGTACGCCGGGATGGAGAAGGCCGTCAAGGACGTCGGTGCCACGTGCACCGAGGCCAAGGCCGCTCCGGACGAGAACGACACGATCCGTGCCGAGCGACTCCGCACCCTCGCCGAGGGCGGCTTCAACCCCGTGATCGCGATCGGGTTCATCTACTCCCCGGCCGCGGCCACCGTCGCAGCGGAGTACCCGGACACCAACTTCGCCGTGATCGACGGCTACAGCACCGTGCTCCCCAAGGCGCCGCTGAAGAACCTCAGCGACCTGGTGTTCTCCGAGGAGCAGGGCTCCTACCTCGTCGGTGTCGCCGCGGCTCTGAAGACCGAGTCCAAGCACGTCGGATTCGTCGGTGGCACGCACGGTGACCTGATCAAGAAGTTCGAGGCCGGCTACACCGCGGGCGTCAAGTCCGTCGACCCGACCGTCAAGATCGACGTCCAGTACCTCACCGAGGACCCGAACGACGGCAAGAACGGCTTCGAGAACCCCACCGGGGGCAAGGACGCCGCTTCGGCGATGTACCAGGACGGCGCCGACGTCGTCTACCACGCGGCCGGCAAGTCCGGCCTCGGTGTGTTCGACGCGGTCGAGGCTGCCGGTGACGGCAAGTGGGCCATCGGGGTCGACTCCGACCAGTACCTCACGGTCGACGCAGCACAGAAGCCGCACATCCTGACCTCGATGCTCAAGCGCATCGACACCGCGGTCTACGACTACGTCAAGGCCAACAAGGACGGCAGCGTCACGCCGGGCTTCGTGGGCTACGACCTGAAGAGCGACGGCGTCGGCTACTCGAAGTCGGGTGGTTTCGTCGACGACATCAGCGACAAGATCGACGCTGCCGCCGACAAGATCAAGAGCGGCGAGATCGTCGTGCCGACCGACCCCGCCAAGGTCAAGTGAATCGGAGTGAGGCAGGCCTGATCCGTCCCTGACGGAGAGGCCCACACCGCACAGGGCGGATGCCCGGGCGACGCGCTAACGTGTCGCCCGGGCATCTGTCGTCCCAGAGTCAGGAGGGGACCGTGACGACGGTCGTCGATCAACGAGCCGGATCCGCGGTGCCGCACGCCATCGAGCTGCGCGGCATCGGGAAGCGTTTCCCCGGCGTCATCGCCAACCACGACGTCGACATCACCATCGACCAGGGCACGATCCATGCCCTCGTGGGTGAGAACGGTGCCGGCAAGTCCACGCTGATGAAGATCCTCTACGGCGTGCAGAAGCCGGATGACGGCACCATCAGCGTCAACGGCCAACCGGTCACGTTCTCGACCCCGGCCGACGCCATCGCCCAGGGTGTCGGGATGGTCTTCCAGCACTTCATGCTGGCCGACAACCTCACCGTCCTGGAGAACGTCACCCTGGGCGCCGAGAAGCTGCACGGCATCCGCGACGCGGCCCGGGACGCCATCGTCGAGATCTCCGACCGGTACGGCTTCGGGCTCGACCCCGACGAGCTCGTCGAGACCCTCGGGGTCGGCGAGCGCCAGCGCGTGGAGATCCTCAAGGTCCTCTACCGCGGCGCGAAGATCATCATCCTGGACGAGCCGACCGCGGTGCTGGTGCCGCAGGAGGTCGACGCCCTCTTCGAGAACCTCCGCCAGCTCAAGGAGCAGGGACACACCCTGATCTTCATCTCCCACAAGCTGGACGAGGTGCTCGCAGTCGCCGACGACATCACCGTGGTCCGGCGCGGGACGACGGTGGCCTCGGTCCGGCCGGCCGACGTCACGGCACTGAAGCTGGCCGAGCTGATGGTCGGAAGCGAGCTGCCCTCGCCCAGCACCGAGGAGTCGACGGTCACCGATCAGGTGCTGCTCTCGGTGCGCGACATCGAGCTCCACGACGCCTTCGGCCGCACCGAGCTGGCCGACATCAGCTTTGACATCCACGCGGGGGAGGTGCTGGGCATCGCCGGGGTCGAGGGCAACGGCCAGACCGAGCTCGTCGAGACCCTGGTCGGCATGCGGCACCCGGTCACGGGGACCGTGCACCTGGGCGAGGAGGACATCTCGGACTGGTCCACGCGTCGGCGGCGCGAGTCCGGGATCGGCTACATCCCCGAGGACCGGCAGCGGCACGGCCTGCTTCTGGACTCGCCGCTCTGGGAGAACCGCATCCTGGGACACCAGACCCGGCCGCCCTCGGTGAACGGGCACTGGCTCGACGTCAAGGGCGCGCGGGCCGACTCCGAGCGGATCGTGGAGCAGTACGACGTGCGCACGCCCGGGATCGACACGACCGCGAGAGCCCTGTCGGGCGGCAACCAGCAGAAGTTCATCGTGGGGCGCGAGATGAGCGGAGACCCGGTGCTGCTCGTCGCCTCCCACCCCACCAGGGGCGTCGACGTCGGCGCCCAGGCGCAGATCTGGGACCACATCAAGGAAGCACGTCGCAAGGGGCTGGCCGTCCTGCTGATCTCCGCAGACCTCGATGAGCTGATCGGTCTCTCCGACAGCATCCAGGTGCTGCTGCGCGGCAGGCTGGTCGGGGAGTTCGACCCGCAGACCGTCACCCCGCAGCAGCTGGGCTCCGCCATGACCGGCGCGGGAGGGACGACATGAACCTGCTGAGACGGATCGCCCTGGGCGTGGCGGCGCCCGCGCTCGCGCTCGTCGTCGCCGCCGTGGTGGCCAGCCTGGTGCTGCTCGTGACCGGGGACGACGTCGCCGGGTTCTGGACCACGCTGCTGAGCTGGCCCAAGGGCCGCAACATCGTGAACATCCTCAACGCCACCGCGATTCTCTACATCTCCGGCGTCGCGGCCGCCATCGGCTTCCGGATGAACCTGTTCAACATCGGCGTCGAGGGCCAGTACCGGATCGCCACCTTCGCGGCCGCAGCCTTCGCCGGCGCAGGCTGGCTCCCCGGCAAGCTGAACACCATCGCGGCCATCGTGGTGGCCATGGTGGTCGGCGCAGCGTGGGCCGGCATCGCCGGCATCCTGCGCACCACTCGCGGCGTGAGCGAGGTGATCTCCACGATCATGCTCAACGCGATCGCCGGGTCGCTGGTGGGCTACATGTTGACCCGGGTCGGCGAGAGCACCGGCAACTCGCGGCGTACCAAGCGGATCGACGAGGGCAGCTGGATCGGCGGCATCAGCGTCTTCGCCGACAGCCCCACCAAGATCTTCGGACTCTCCTTGATGGCGGTGCTGGTCGGCGTGCTGTTCTGGCTGCTCCTGAACCGCACCCGCTTCGGCTTCGACCTGCGAACCGCGGGTGCCTCCGAGCCGGCTGCCGTCGCCAGCGGGGTCAACGTGAAGAAGATGATCGTGGTCGCGATGCTGCTCTCCGGGGCCGTGGCCGGGCTGATCGGGATGCCCACGCTGTTCGGCGACGCCCACAACTACGGGTCGTCCTTCCAGACCGGCATCGGCTTCGCCGGGATCGCGGTGGCGCTCCTGGGACGCAACAACCCCATCGGCATCGCCTTCGGCGCGCTGATCTTCGCCTTCCTCACCGAGCAGGGCAACCTGCTCAACATCCTGGTCGGGGTCTCGCCGGACATCGTCGCGGTCACCCAGGGAGTCATCGTGATGGCGGTGGTGATCGCTTATGAGGTCGTCCGTCGCTACCGCGTGCGACTGGAGCAGTCCTCGGTGTCTGCGCAGCTCGATGCGTCCAGCCCCAGTCCGGACCGGCCGAAGGAGGCTGCCTAGTGAGCGCCGTGACTCCCGCGACCAGCGCAGCGCCGCCGCCGGAGGCCACCCGGGGCCCTCGCGCCACGCGCCACCGGATCTACTTCTACGTGCTCGCCGGGATGGCCCTGCTCTCCCTCGTTCGCATCATCAGCGGTGCGGAGCAGCTGACCTCCTCGGGCACCCTGACCGTCACGCTGACCGCGGCGATGCCGATCGCGTTGGCCGGTCTCGGTGGGTTGTGGTCGGAACGGGCCGGCATCGTGAACATCGGCCTCGAGGGCATGATGATCATGGGCACCATCGGGGCGGGCTACTTCACCTACCACTACGGCGTCGTCGTCGGGGTGGCCGGCGCCGTCATCTTCGGGGTCCTCGGTGGCGCGCTGCACGGTCTGGCCACGGTCGTGTTCGGCGTGGACCACATCGTCTCCGGTGTCGCGATCAACATCATCGCCGCGGGCGTCTCCGGGTTCCTGGCCGAGGCCTTCTTCGCCGGCCTACCCGGTGGTGGCCCCACCCAGTCCCCGTCGCTCGCCTCCCCACCGAAGATCAACCTGCCGTTCATCTCCGATCCGATGAACGCCCTGGAGGACAAGGGGTGGTTCCTGATCTCCGACCTGGCCAGCCTCGTGGAGATGTTCACCAAGAACCTCTCGGTGCTGACCGTGCTCGGGCTCGCCCTGATCTTCGGCAGCATCTACCTGCTGTGGCACACCCAGTTCGGGCTGCGCCTGCGCTCGTGCGGTGAGGCCCCGGCCGCGGCCGAGTCCCTCGGCGTGAACGTCTACCGCTACAAGTTCGTGGCGGTGCTGATCTCGGGAGGGCTGGCCGGACTCGGTGGCGCGTACCTCGCTCTCGTGTCCTCCTCGGGCTTCCAGGTGGGTCAGACGGGCGGCCGCGGCTACATCGGGCTCGCCGCGATGATCTTCGGCAACTGGCGGCCGACCGGGCTGCTGATGGGCTCGGGCCTGTTCGGCTACACCCAGGCGCTGCCGTTCCGGCAGGGCACCGTCTCGGTGCACGCCCTGCTGCTGGTCGTGGCCGTGCTGCTGGTGGCCGTGGCGCTGTTCCAGTGGCGCCGAGGCAAGATGCGTGGCGCGGCCGGGTCGCTGGTGTTCGGCCTGCTGTTCCTGGCCTGGTACCTGCTGACCGACGTGGTTCCGCGCGAGTTCACCACGATGTCGCCGTACATCACGACGCTGTTGGTGCTGGCCTTCGCCTCGCAACGCCTCCGAATGCCCGCGGCGGACGGCCAGGTCTATCGCAAGGGCTCGGCAGGATGAGCCGCGCGTGAACGAGCCGGCCGACGGCTTCGACTGGGACGCGCTCACCGCCCGCGCGGTCGAGGCGGCGACCCACGCCTACGCCCCGTACTCGCACTTCCCGGTCGGTGCCGCGGGCGCCGTCGACGACGGTCGCGTCGTGGTCGGGTGCAACGTCGAGAACGCCGCCTACGGGGTGGCCCTGTGCGCGGAGTGCGGCATGGTCTCGCAGCTGCACGTCACCGGCGGGGGGCGCCTGACCCACGCCGTGTGCGTCAACGGACGCTCGGAGGTGATCATGCCGTGCGGACGGTGTCGTCAGCTGCTGATGGAGAACGGTGGTCCCGACCTCCTGCTCCGCACCAGCTCGGGAGTACGCCGGATGGACGAGGTGCTGCCGGATGCCTTCGGTCCCCACGACCTCGCTTGACCTGACGGCGGCCGAGGTCATCGCGGACCCCTACCCGCACTTCGCCGAGGAGCGTGCCCGGCACGAGGTCGCCTGGCACGAACCGACGGCCAACTGGCTGACCTTCTCCCACGCGGCCGCGGGCTCGGTCCTCCGCGACCGCCGGCTCGGCCGGATCTGGCGGGACCGGGAGCCGGCCGCCTACCTCGAGCCGTTCAACCTGCTGCACCGCAACCAGATGATGGAGAACGAGCCGCCGCAGCACACCCGGCTGCGGCGCGCCGTGGCTGGCGCCTTCAACCGCGGTCACGTGGAGCGGCTGCGGCCGAGGGTCCGCGCCCTCGCCGGCTCCCTGCTCGGCGAGGTGGATCCGGGTTCCTTCGACGTCATCGGGGAGTACGCCGAGCCGCTGCCCGTCCTGGTCATCGCCGAGCTGATCGGCCTGGCCGACTCCGACGTGCCGGCGCTGCGCGGCTGGTCACAGGCCATCGTGCGGATGTACGAGCCGTCGCCCAGCCAATCGGTCGTCGACGCCGCGGTGATCGCGGCCACCGAGTTCGCCGACCTGGTCCGGCGTCACCTCGAGCGCCGTCGCACGGATCCCGGCGAGGACCTCACTACCGACCTGCTGGCGGCAGGGCTCAGCGACGACGAGCTGGTGGCAGCGGTGGTGCTCCTGCTCAACGCCGGGCACGAGGCGTCGGTGAACGTCTTCGGCAACGGCCTGGTCGCCATGCTCGAGCGCGACCTGCGACCTGGCGAGGACCTCGCGCGAACGGTCGAGGAGATGCTGCGCTTCGACTCGGCGCTGCAGCTCTTCGAACGCACCGCGACCGAGCGGGTGGAGGTCGCCGGTGTCGTGGTGGAGGAGGGCCAGCGGATCGCGGCCCTGCTCGGTGCGGCGAACCGGGACCCGGCGGTGTTCGCGAGCGCGGACACCTTCGACACCGGCCGCGACCCCAACGCCCACCTGGCCTTCGGTGCCGGGCTGCACTTCTGCCTCGGAGCTCCGCTGGCCCGGATGGAGCTCGTCGAGTCGCTGGGAGCGCTCTTCGACAGGTTCCCCGGGCTCGCCCTGAGCGAGCGGCCGGAGAGCCGGGAAACGTTCGTCCTGCGGGGCTTCCGTAGGGTCATGGTCGAGAACTCCAGGGAGGTGTGATGGGAGCGCACGACGCAGTCGAGGTGATCATCGCCAAACGTGACGGCGCTGCACTCACCGACGCTCAGATCGACTGGGTGATCGACGCCTACACCCGCGGGGAAGTGGCCGACGAGCAGATGGCGGCGCTGGCGATGGCGATCCTGCTCAACGGGATGGACCGACGGGAGATCTCCCGGTGGACGGGCGCGATGATCGCCAGCGGCGAGCGGATGGACTTCTCCGCCCTGTCGCGCCCCACCGCGGACAAGCACTCCACCGGCGGTGTGGGAGACAAGATCACCCTTCCGCTGGCACCGTTGCTGGCGGCCTGCGGGGTCGCCGTGCCCCAGCTGTCCGGGCGCGGCCTCGGCCACACCGGTGGCACCCTGGACAAGCTGGAGTCGATCCCCGGCTGGCGGGCGTCGCTGACCAACCAGGCCATGCTCGACCAGCTCGAGGACGTCGGCGCGGTGATCTGCGCGGCGGGCACCGGGCTGGCGCCGGCCGACAAGAAGCTCTACGCCCTGCGCGACGTCACCGGCACAGTCGAGGCGATCCCGCTGATCGCATCCTCGATCATGAGCAAGAAGATCGCCGAGGGCACGGGTGCGCTCGTGCTGGACGTCAAGGTCGGCACGGGTGCCTTCATGAAGGACCTGGAGCGGGCCCGGGAGCTCGCCTCGACGATGGTGGAGCTCGGGACGGACGCGGGTGTGCGCACCGTGGCGCTGCTCACCGACATGTCCACACCGTTGGGCCTGACCGCCGGGAACGCTCTCGAGGTGCGCGAGTCCGTCGACGTCCTGGAGGGCGGCGGCCCGGCCGACGTCGTCGAGCTGACGCTCGCGCTGGCGCGGGAGATGCTGGCCTGCGCGGGCCGCGGCGACGTCGACCCTGCCGAGGTGCTGGGCTCGGGTGCGGCGCTGGACGTCTGGCGCCGGATGATCTCGGCGCAGGGGGGCGACCCGTCCGCGGAGCTGCCGCGCGCGCAGGAGACCCACGTCGTCCCGGCGCCGGCCAGCGGCGTGCTCACGCGGCTGGACGCGATGGCCGTCGGGATGGCCGCCTGGAGACTCGGCGCCGGCCGCGCCAAGCAGGGGGCCGCGGTCCAGGCCGGGGCCGGCGTGGAGTGGCACGCCCGTCCGGGGGACACCGTCACGGCCGGCCAGCCGCTGCTGACCCTGCACACCGACGAGCCGGGGCGCTTCGAGCGGGCGTTGGAGTCCCTCGAGGGCGGGTACGACGTGGCGCCCGCCGGGACGGCGTACGACGCGACGCCGATCGTGCTGGACCGGATCGGCTGAGGCGGGCCGTTCAGGCCAGCAGCAGCACGACGCTCTCGGCGACGCAGGCCGGCTTGTCCTGGTCCTCGATCTCGATGACGTACTTCAAGGTCAGCTGCTTGCCGGCCGGCAGGTCGGTGACGGAACCGACCGTGACCCTCGCGCGCAACCGCGAGCCCACGAGGACGGGGCTGGGGAACCGCACCTTGTTCACGCCGTAGTTGAGCTTCGCGCCCGGGGTCTCCAGGGTGAACACCTGGCTGCCGAACCAGGGCAGCAGGGCCAGGGTCAGGTAGCCGTGCGCGATCGTCCCACCGAACGGTCCCGCCGCCGCCCGCTCCACGTCGACGTGGATCCACTGGTGGTCGTTGGTCGCCTCGGCGAACCGGTCCACCCGCTCCTGGGTGATCTCGAACCAGTCGGTGGTGCCGATCTCGGCACCGACCGCGGCCTCGATCTCCTCGAACGAGCTGAACACGCGCATGGACGACGCTCCTCGTGGACCGGTGACCCGGGCCCGGTCAGGGTGTTGGATGGGACCTGTGTTGACTGACGACGTGGCCGAACCTATCGCTCTCGCTCCCGACCTGATCAACGCCGTCCCGAAGGTATTGCTCCACGACCACCTCGACGGCGGGCTGCGACCGGGCACGATCGTTGAGCTGGCGGGCGAGGTCGGCCACACCCTGCCCGCCGACGATGCCGATTCGCTCGCTCGCTGGTTCACCGAGTCCGCGGACAGCGGCTCGCTGGTGCGCTACCTGGAGACCTTCGACCACACGGTCGCGGTGATGCAGCAGGGTACGCACCTGAGCCGGGTGGCCCGGGAGTGCGTGGAGGACCTCGCGGCCGACGGCGTGGTCTATGCCGAGGTCCGCTATGCCCCGGAGCAGCACCTCGCCGGCGGGCTCACCCTCGTCGAGGTGGTCCGGGCCGTCCAGGACGGCTTCGACGAGGGAATGGCTGGCACCGGCATCGTGGTGAAGCAGCTGCTCACCGCGATGCGCCACCAGGCCCGCTCGCGCGAGATCGCGGAACTCGCCGTCCAGCACCGCGACAACGGCGTGGTGGGCTTCGACATCGCCGGTGCGGAGGCGGGCTACCCGCCCACCCGGCACCTGGACGCCTTCGAGTACCTCCAGCGCGAGAACGCGCACTTCACCATCCACGCGGGTGAGGCCTTCGGGTTGCCGTCGATCTGGCAGGCGATCCAGTGGTGCGGCGCGGACCGGCTGGGCCACGGCGTACGCATCATCGACGACATCACCGTCGATGAGGACGGCACGCCTCACCTTGGCCGGCTGGCGCAGTACGTGCGGGACAAGCGGATCCCGCTCGAGCTGTGCCCGCACTCCAACATCCAGACCGGCGCCGCGGCATCGATCGCCGAGCACCCGATCGGCCTGCTTGCCGAGCTCCGGTTCCGGGTCACGGTCAACACCGACAACCGGCTGATGAGCGGCACCTCGATGAGTCACGAGATGACCGCGCTGTGTGGCGCGTTCGGCTGGGGCCTCGGCGACCTGCAGTGGGTCACCGTGAACGCGATGAAGTCGGCCTTCACGCACTTCGACCAGCGGCTGCGGCTGATCGACGAGGTGATCAAGCCGGGGTACGCGAAGCTCGGGCTGCACTAGCACGCAGGGCTGGGCTGCACGGGTAGGGCTAGTCCAGCCGCGGAGTCGGCGTGTCAGGTGGGTCTAGCCTGACCAGACAGCCTGCCGAGCAACCGCGGGAGTCCGCATCACTGCCACGATGAGCGTCAGCCTCCTCGGAGGCGTCGAGGTGTCGGGCAGCGACGCGCCGCTGGCCGCGCGCGCGCTTGCGCTGCTGGCGTACTTGGTCGCCCATGCGGGTGTCCGCCAGCCTCGGGGCCACCTCGCGGAGGTGCTGTGGCCCGACTCCGACGCCGCCCAGGCCCGCACCAACCTCCGTCGCGAGCTCCACCACCTGCGCAGCGCGGTGGACGCCACCGGTTGCCTCGAGGTTGCCGGCGGAGCACTGGCCTGGCATGACGGCCCCGGTTGCGTCGTGGACGTGCGCACCTTCCTCGAGGGTCGCCGGCGCGCGATCGATGCCCTGGAGGCGGGCAGCGCCGACTTCGCGAAGCACGTTCAGCAGGCCCTCTCCTGCTACCGGGGCGCCTTCCTTCCCGGTTGCTACGACGACTGGGCCCTGCTCGCGCGGGCGGAGCTTCAGGATGCCTGCGTCGACCTGTGCGACCGCGGGGCTGCCTTCCACGAGCGGCAGGGCGACTGCGAGGCGGCGATCGTGCTCCAGCGGCGCCGGATCGGGCTGGAACCGCTCGAGGAGCGCGGCTACCGGCGCCTGATGAGCCTCCAGCATGCGGTCGGGGACCGGGCGGGAGCGATGCGCACCTATCACCGCTGTGCATCGGTTCTCGAGCAGGAGCTGGGGGTGACGCCGTCGCCCGAGACCCGTGCGGAGCTCGACGAGCTCCTCGCCGACCACGGGTCGCTCACGCGCACCACCAAGGAGCCGGAGTCCGGGGGTGGGTTCTCCCCCTCGACGCCGGGGCTGGTGGGTCGTGCGGCCGAGCGCACCAGACTCCGGGGGCTGTGGTCGGATGCGCCCGCTGGGACCCGCCTGGTGATGGTGACCGGCGAGGCGGGTGTCGGGAAGACCAGACTCGTCGCCGACCTCGCTGCTGAGGTCCGCAAGCAGGACGGGGTGGTCGCGACCGCGCACTGCTTCGCCGCCACCGTCGGTCTCCCACTCGCACCGGTGGCTGAGTGGCTGCGCAGCCCGCACCTGCGGCTCGCGGCCTCCCGTCTCGACCCGGTCTGGCGGAGGGAGGTGGCGCGACTGGTGCCGGAGAGCGCCGGGACCAACGGCCCCGACGACCCCGACAACCCCGACAACCCAGCCGAGAGCTCGCGGGCGAAGGTCGACGCCTGGCAGCGCCTGCGGTTCTTCGAGGGTCTCGCGCGGGCCGTCCTGAGCGTCGACCGACCGGTGCTGCTCGTCGTCGACGACCTCCACTGGTGCGACACGGCGACCCTGTCGTGGTTGTCGTTCCTGATGTCTCTCCCCACGACGGCGCCGGTCCTGGTGGTGGGAACCGCGCGGGAGGACGAGCTGCGCCCCAACACCCCGTTGGGTGCGATGACCACGGCAGGACAGGTGGTCTCGGTGCGCCTGGGTCCGTTGACCCTCGAGGCGACGGCCGAGCTCGCCGATGCCCTGATGGACCGGCCGTTGAGCGAGGAGGAGCTCGGCCTGGTGCATTCGGTGACTGCCGGGAACCCCTTCTACGTCATCGAGGCGCTGCGCGAGGCGAGGGCAAGCGCGGGGCCGATGGATCCCGCGGACCTCAGGGGAGTCCTGAGCAGCCGGATCTCGCGGCTCTCGCCGCCCGGCCAGCAGGTGCTCGGCCTGGCCGCGGCCGTCGGCCGGGACTTCAAGCTCGACCTGCTGACCGAGGCGTGTGACCTCGACCGGGACACGGTGGTGCAGTCGGTCGATGAGCTCTGGCGCCGCCGGATCCTGGAGCAGCGGGGGCCAGGCTACGTCTTCGCCCACGACCTGTTGCGCGAGGCGGCGTACGACGCGGTGCCGCCGGCGCGACGCTGGCTGGTGCACCGTCGGCTGGCCCAGGCCCTCGAACTGCTGTACGTCGACCGTACCGAGTCGGTGGCCGCCCAGCTCGCCGAGCAGTACGACCTCAGCGGCCAGCCGGAACGCGCGCTGCCCTTCTACGACCGGGCGGCGAGTCGAGCCGCCTCGGTGTTCGCCCATGCCGAGGCGGTGCGGTTGTGGCAGCGCTGCTCCGAGCTGCTGGAGGCGACGCCGGGCGGGCGGGGGCGAGACGAGAGGGAGCTCACCCTCATCGAGCAGCTGCTTCCGCCGCTGAACGCCTGGCGCGGTTACGCCTCGACCGAGCTGGAGTCCTACGAGAGGCGCTCCTACGAGCTCGGCAGACGCCTCGAGTTAACCCGGGTGCAGGCGACGGCGTCGATCGCGCTGTTCGCGACCACCTACGTCCAGGGTCACATCGGTGAGTCCCATGACTGGGGCGAGCGCGCGCTGCTGCTGTCCGAGGAGTGCCCGGACCTGGCCGGTCAGGCTCACATGGCCTATGCCGGCCCCGCCCTGGCGATGGGGGAGGTCGAGTCGGCCTCAGAGCACTTCGCGCTCGCCTGTGAGCTCTCCGGGATGACGGACTCGTTGCCGATCGGCACCCGGACCGCGGTGCACGCCCGCGGCTGGGGGGCCCACGCCCTGTGGCTGCTCGGGGACGAGATCGGCGCCGGAGACGCGGCCGACGAGGCCGTCGATGTCGCCGTGGGCATCGACCATCCCTACTCCCAGACCGTCGCGCTCGCCTATGCGGCGGTCACCCACCAGATGCGGGGCGACCGGGCTTCCCTGGAGCGGGTGCTGGGGGAGCTGACCCGGGTGTGCGAGCGGTACGAGTTCGCCTACTACCGGGACTGGGCCACCGTGCTGTCCGGCTGGTCTCTCGGCGGGCGGGCCGGCATCGCGATGGCACGGCGCGGGATCGACCTGCTGGAGCGGGAGGGCTCCCTGGCCCGGATGCCCTACTGGTTGTGGCTGCTCGCGGACCTGCATCGCTCCGACGGCGACGCCGAGGGCGCCGTGGGGATCCTGGACGCCTCGGAGGTGGTCTGCGTCCAGAACGCCGACGTCTGGTGGCTGCCCGAGGTCCTCCGCTCTCGCGCTGCCCTGGACCCCGCACGGTCCGGGGAGGACCTCCGACGCGCTGTGGCCCTGGCCGCTGCGCAGGGGAGCACCACGCTCCTGCGCCGCTGCGAGGCCGACCTGGCCTGAGGCGAACGCTTCGGGAACGCCTCGTTTCCTAGGTTCGGCACTACGACGAACCGAATCGCGACACCACACCGCAAGGAGCCAGTCATGACCGCAACCACCAGCCAGGACACCGCCTCGGTCACCGAGGACCCGTTCGAGGAGCTCGCGGCGGGACTCCGTGGAGACCTGATCCGTCCCGGAGACCCGGAGTACGACGACGCCCGCGCCGTCTACAACGGCATGATCGACCGCCGTCCGGCTGCCGTGGTCCGGTGCCGCGACGCCGCCGACGTGGTCGCCTGCGTCGGGTTCGCCGCCGAGCACGGCATCGAGGCGGCGATCCGTGGCGGCGGTCACAATGCCGCGGGGCTCGGCACCTGGGATGACGCCCTGGTCATCGACCTGTCGCAGATGCGGAGCGTGACCGTGGATCCGGCCGCCCAGACGGTCCGTGTCGACGGGGGATGCACCTGGGGCGACGTCGACCACGCCACCGTGCCCTTCGGGATGGCCACGCCCTCGGGGTTCCTGGCCAGCACCGGTGTCGCCGGGCTGACCCTCGGAGGTGGGATGGGCTACCTCACCCGGAGGTTCGGGATGACGGTGGACAACCTGCTCGCGGCAGACGTCGTACTCGCGGACGGGCGCCTCGTGCGCGCCGACGAGACCTCCAACTCGGACCTGTTCTGGGCGCTGCGCGGTGGGGGCGGCAACTTCGGAGTCGTCACCTCCTTCACTTTCCGCTGCCACCCGATCGGCGACAACGGGACGATCTTCGGCGGCCCGGTGCTCTACGACCTGGCCGACACGGGCGCGGTCATGCGGTGGTACCGCGAGCTGCTGCCGAACCTGCCGGAGGAGCTGAACGGATGGATCGGCCTGCTGACCATCCCGCCGGCACCGCCGTTCCCCGAGGAGCTGTGGGGGCGCAAGGCCTGCGGCATCGTCTGGTGCTACACGGGTCCGCTGGAGAAGGCCGAGGAGGTCACCGCCGCGGTGCGTGACTTCGGCTCCCCGCTGGTGGTGGGGATGCACGAGATGCCCTTCAACATGCTGCAGCAGGCCTTCGACGCGCTCTACCCGGCCGGGCTGCAGTGGTACTGGAAGGCCGACTTCTGCACCGAGATCTCCGATGAGGCGATCGCCGTACACGAGAAGTACGGCGCGCTCCTGCCGACCGGCCACTCCACGATGCACATGTATCCCGTGGGTGGGGCAGCGTCGCGGGTGGACACCGATGCCACCGCCTTCGCCCACCGCGAGGGCGGCTGGTCCGCGGTGATCGTGGGGGTCGACCCCGACCCGGCCAACGCCGACCTGATCTCCGCGCTGGGCCCAGGACTACTGGGAGGAGCTGCACCCGACGTCGTCGGGGAGCGCGTATGTGAACTTCCTGATGCAGGAGGGGCAGGACCGGGTGAAGGCGTCCTACGCCGGGAACTACGACCGGTTGGCGGAGGTCAAGCGAACCTATGACCCGGAGAACTTCTTCCACGTCAACCAGAACATCGAGCCGGCCGGCTGAACGGAGTCGGGGGCCGCTCACGGGGCGGGCCTTGAGGCCGCTCACCGAGCGGGCTGGATCACCAGCCACGGTTGGTCCCAGCCGGCGATGTCGAGGTGGGCGGTCTCGAAGTCCGCGCGGCTGCGCCGCAGCTCGTGGCCGCAGGCCGGGTCGTAGACCGTGAACCGCTCGGCGTCGATCTCGGTGACCAGCACGATGTGCTGCATCCAGCTGCCCTCCCCGACGTAGAGCGGCACCGGTCGCCCGGCGGCCAGGATCGCGTCGTAGGCCAGGCCGGGACGGCGCGGATGGACCACCCTCGTGCGCCACCCCCCGCCCAGCTCACGGATCAGCGCGGCAGGACGCGTGCCGAGCGAGCGCGGCCAGGGCAGCTGCAGCCGACCCGTCCGGTCGCGCCAGGAGTTCGTCCGCCGGATCGTCGCCAGCGCCGCCTCGGCGAACCGCCCGACCGGGTCGGCCGACTCGAGCAGCTCGGCGGCGACGGCCGGCTCCGCGAGCAGCCGCATCATCACCAGCACGCACGCCCCGCACGTCGTACGGTCCGGCTGCCGCAGGGGCGTACCCGTGGTGTGGATGACGGGGTTGTTCAGGTTGCTCACAGGCGTCACAGGGTGAGCGTCGGGCAACCGCCACCGCTGCGCCGCAGCCGCCCACGACCGCGCCACGAGGAGGGGTGGGTGGAGGGGACGGGGGAGTCTCATCGGGTGGCCGGCCGGCTGAACTCCCGTAACGCCGCCCGGGGGGAGAGCACCCGGCAGCCGAGACGCTCGGCGCGCCTCACGATCCGGCGCTGGTCGGCGAGCAGGTGCAGCCCGCGACGCAGCAGGACGTACGGCGGCTTGCGGTGCTCGCGCAGGTCACGGGCCAGCCTGCGGGCGAACGTCAGGGCGGGATGCTGGGTCACGCAGACGGCATCGGCCAGCAGCCCGCGGGCGCGGCACCCGGCGACGATCTCCTGGGCGAAGATCCCCTCGGCGACGAAGCGGCTCGCATCACCGAGGTCGACGAGCCGGTGGCCGGTGCGCGCGCTCGTGGCGATGTCGTAGGCCGGCGCATCGGTCCTCCCGGATCGGCACAGCTCCTCGATCGCCGCCACGGCATCCTCGCTGTTCCAGGAAGCGGGGTCGTCCCAGTCCACGATCGGATCGCCGCCCGCCAGGTCGATCCGAGGCAGGGACGGGTCGTTGCCCTCCCGGTAGAAGTCGTCGAGTCGCAGCACCGGCAGACCGAGCCGCTCGGCTAGGTGCGACTTCCCCGAGCCGGATGGTCCAGCGAGCACGATCACCTGGGCCCGCACCCGGGAACTCAGATCCCTGTCGGGTGCCAGACCGTCTTCGTCTCCAGGAACCTGGTCATCCGGTCGAGCGCTGGAGAAGCCGTGAGGTCCTCGAGTCCGGCCCGGCGGACCCGCTTGAGGTTCTCGGCCGCCGCGATCTCCAGGTTGCGGGCCAGCTCGGGGTCGGTGACGCCGGTGAGGTCGAGACCGTTGACGTCCATGTGCGAGGCCAGCCACGGGGCCACCTCGGCCTGGGGACCGGTCAGGATGTTCACCACGCCGCCCGGCACGTCGGAGGTCGCCATCACCTCGGCAAGCGTGATCGAGGTCAGCGGGTGGGGTTCGCTCGCGATCACCACGGCGGTGTTCCCGGTGACGATCACGGGAGCAACGACGCTGACCAGTCCCAGCAGCGGCGAGGACGGCGCCACCACGGCGATGACACCACTCGGCTCCGGCGCGGAGTGGTTGAAGTACGGACCCGCGACCGGGTTGGCGCCGCCGGTGACCTGGGCGATCTTGTCGGCCCACCCGGCGTACCAGACCAGCCGGTCGACCGACGCGTCGACGCAGGAGCGAGCCCTGGCTGCCGTGGCCCCGGTGGACCGGCGCAGCTCGGCCTCGAACTGGTCCCGGCGGTCCTCCAGCACCTCGGCGATCCGGTAGACCACCTGGGCCCGGTTGTACGCCGTGCGGCCCGACCAGCCCCCGAACGCGGAGCGGGCAGCCTGCACGGCGTCGCGGGCGTCCTTGCGCGAGGCGTGCGAGGCGTTGGCGAGGAACCGGTCCTTCGCGTCGTTGACCACGAAGGAACGGCCCGACTCTGAGCGCGGGAAGGCGCCGCCGATGTAGAGCTTGTAGGTCTTGCGCACGTCGATGCGCTCGGTCGTCGCTGCTGCACGAGTCATCACTGACCGCCCTTCAGGTAGCCCTCGAGTCCGTGCCGGCCGCCCTCGCGCCCGTAGCCCGACTCCTTGTAGCCACCGAAGGGGCTCGTGGGGTCGAAGCGGTTGAACGTGTTGGACCAGACCACGCCGGCGCGCAGCTGGCTGGCCATCCAGAGAATGCGGGAGCCCTTGTCGGTCCAGATGCCGGCCGAGAGGCCGTACGGCGTGTTGTTGGCCTTCTCGACCGCCTCCTTGGGCGTGCGGAAGGTGATCACCGACAGGACCGGGCCGAAGATCTCCTCGCGGGCGATCCGGTGGGCCTGGCTGACACCGGTGAAGATCGTCGGCGGGAACCAGAACCCGTGGTCGGGGAGCACGCACTCCGGCGCCCACCGGCCGGCGCCCTCGGCCTCACCGATGTCGGAGAGCTCCCGGATCTTGGCCAGCTGCTCGGCGGAGTTGATGGCGCCGATGTCGGTGTTCTTGTCCAGCGGGTCGCCTATGCGCAGCGTTGCCATCCGCCGCTTGAGCCGCTCGAGGACGTCCTCGGCGACGGACTCCTGGACGAGCAGCCGCGACCCGGCGCAGCAGACGTGGCCCTGGTTGAAGAAGATGCCGTTGACGATGCCCTCGACCGCCTGGTCGACCGGGGCGTCGTCGAAGACGATGTTGGCGGCCTTGCCGCCGAGCTCCAGGGTGACCTTCTTCTTCGTGCCGGCGACCGCCTTGGCGATCGCCCGGCCGACGTCGGTGGACCCGGTGAAGGCGACCTTGTCGACATCGGGGTGCGAGACGATCGCCTGGCCCGTGGAGCCGGCACCCGTGAGGATGTTGACCACGCCGGGGGGCAGGTCGGCCTGCTGGCAGATCTCGGCGAACAGCAGCGCCGTCAGCGGCGTGGTCTCGGCGGGCTTGAGCACCACGGTGTTGCCGCACGCCAGGGCCGGGGCGATCTTCCAGGCCAGCATCAGGAACGGGAAGTTCCACGGGATCACCTGGCCGGCGACGCCGAGCGGCTGGGGGTCGGGGCCGTACCCGGCGTGCTCGAGCTTGTCGGCCCACCCGGCGTAGTAGAAGAAGTGCGCCGCCGCGGTCGGGATGTCGACGTCGCGGGACTCCTTGATCGGCTTGCCGTTGTCGATCGACTCCAGCACGGCGATCTCGCGGGCGCGCTCCTGGATGATGCGCGCGATCCGGAAGAGGTACTTCCCGCGCTCCGCGCCGCTCATCTTCGACCAGACGCGGGTGTAGGCGCGGCGGGCGGCCTTGACCGCCTTGTCGACGTCGGCCTCGTCGGCCTCGGCGACCTCGGCGAGGACCTCCTCGGTGCTCGGCGAGATCGTCTTGAAGGCCTTGCCTCCGCCGTCGACGAACTCACCGTTGATGAAGAGCCCGTAGCTGGAGGAGATGTCGACCACCGAGCGGGACTCGGGAGCCGGTGCGTACTCGAAGACGTTGGCCATCGTGATCAGGCCCTCCTAGTCGAGGGTGAAGTAGTCGGGGCCGGAGTACCGACCGGTGGTCATCTTGGTGCGCTGCATCAGCAGGTCGTTGAGCAGGGTGGAGGCGCCGAAGCGGAACCAGTCGGGGTCGAGCCAGTCAGGGCCGGCGACCTCGTTGACCATCACGAGGTACTTGATGGCGTCCTTGGAGGTCCGGATCCCCCCGGCCGGCTTCACCCCGACCATCTGACCCGTGGCCTCGCGGAAGTCGCGCACCGCCTCCAGCATCACCAGCGTGACCGGCAGCGTCGCCGCCGGCTGGATCTTGCCGGTCGAGGTCTTGATGAAGTGCCCGCCGGCCATCATCGCCAGCCAGCTGGCCCGGCGTACGTTGTCGTAGGTCTGCAGCTCGCCGGTCTCGAAGATCACCTTCAGGTGGGCACTCCCGCTGGCTTCGCGGACGGCGACGATCTCCTCGTAGACCTCCATGTAGCGCCCGGAGAGGAACGCGCCCCGGTCGATGACCATGTCGATCTCATCGGCACCGGCGTCGACGGCGTCCTTGACGTCGGCGAGCTTGATGTCCATCGCGGCGCGGCCGCTGGGGAACGCGGTGGCCACCGAGGCGATGTGCACGCCGGACGCCCCCAGGGTCTGCTTCGCGAACGGGACCATGTCGGGGTAGACGCAGACGGCCGCGGTGGGCGGGCAGGTCTGGTCGGCGGGGTCGGGGCGCATCGCCTTGGCGCACAGGGCCCGCACCTTGCCCGGTGTGTCGGCGCCCTCGAGCGTGGTGAGGTCGACCATCCGGATCGCCAGGTCGATGGCGTAGGCCTTCGCCGAGGTCTTGATGGAGCGGGTGCCGAGCCCCGCGGCGCGCTGCTCGGCGCCGACCTGGTCGACACCGGGAAGTCCATGGAGGAAGCGGCGCAGCGCGGAGTCGGACGAGGTGGCGTCCGCCAGCGAGCTCGCCGTTGAGCTCGTCAAAGTCACCCCGGCAGTCTAGTCGCGGAGGGGTGGGCCAAGGCCAATCGCGGGACGCGCGGAACGGGTCGTAGGGTGCTCGGCATGAGCTTCGATCTCTCCGAGGACCACGAACAGTTCCGCCGGACGGTCCGCGACTTCGCGGAGAAGGAGATCGCTCCCCACGCCGCCCAGTGGGACCGCGACCACCACTTCCCGGTGGACGTGGTGCGCAAGATGGGTTCGCTCGGACTGTTCGGCCTTACCGCCCCGGAGGAGTACGGCGGGGCCGACGGCGACTTCACCAGCCTGTGCGTGGCGATCGAGGAGATCGGCCGGGTCGACCAGTCGATGGGGATCACCCTCGAGGCGGCCGTGGGACTCGGCATCAACCCCATCTTGACCTTCGGCACCGAGGAGCAGAAGCAGACCTGGCTCCCCGACCTGGTGGAGGGCACCAAGCTGGCCGGCTTCGGCCTCACCGAGCCCGGGGCGGGGTCGGACGCGGGGGCCACCAAGACCCGGGCCGAGCTGCAAGACGGTGAGTGGGTCGTCAACGGCAGCAAGCAGTTCATCACCAACTCCGGCTCCGAGATGACGTCCCTGGTGACGGTCACCGCCCGCACGGGGGAGACGGATGCCGGCAAGGCCGAGATCTCCACGATCATCGTGCCGAGCGAAACGCCGGGCTTCACCGCCGAGAAGGCCTACGACAAGCTCGGCTGGCACGCCTCCGACACGCACCCGCTGAGCTTCAGCGACGCCCGGGTCCCGGAGGCCAACCTGCTCGGCGAGCGTGGCCGTGGGTTCGCGCAGTTCCTCGCCACGCTCGACGACGGCCGGGTGGCCATCGCGGCCCTCGCGGTCGGGTGCATCCAGGCCTGTCTCGACATGAGCGTCCAGTACGCCGGCGAGCGGACCACGTTCGGCGTACCGATCGGGCGGAAGCAGGGCGTGGCCTTCCAGATCGCCGACCTCCAGGTGATGCTCTCGGCCAGCCGGCAGCTGACCTACCAGGCGGCCTGGATGAAGGACGCCGGCAAGCCGGTGAAGGACTTCAAGCAGGCGGCGGCGATCGCCAAGCTGTACGCCACGGAGTCGGCCGTCACGGCGACCCGGATCGCGACCCAGGTCTTCGGTGGCTACGGCTTCATGGAGGAGTACCCCGTCACGCGGTTCTACCGCGACGCCAAGGTGCTCGAGATCGGCGAGGGCACCTCGGAGGTGCAGCGGATGCTGATCGCCCGAGGCCTCGGCCTCCCGGTCGAATAGCTCGGGCTAGGCTCGCGCCCATGTCTCTTCCAGGTCAGGCCGAGGTGGGAACCGTTCCCGGGCACGGTGGCTCCGCTTCGCTCGGTGCCCCGGAGTACTGGTGGTACCGGGCGCGGACCGACCTGCTGCGCACCGTGCTGGAGGAGCGCATCGGGGCCAGCGGCCTGATGCTGGACGTCGGCAGCGCGGACGGTCCCAGCGTGGGGTGGCTCGACGGGCACGGCACCCGGATCATGCTCGACATCGACCCCAGGGGCCTCGAGCCCGGCGGCGTGTGCGGATCGGCCATGGCCTTGCCCTTCGCCGACGAGACCTTCGACGTGGCGTGTGCGTTCGACGTGGTCGAGCACTGCGAGCCCGAGGCCCAGGCCGTCAAGGAGCTCGCCCGCGTCCTCAAGCCGGGTGGACGGTTGCTCCTCTCGGTTCCCGCCTACCAGTGGGCGTGGAGCGAGTTCGACGAGGAGAACGGTCACCACCGCCGCTACACGCGGAGCAGGGCGGAGCGGGCAGTGGAGAACGCGGGGCTTCGGGTGACGCGGTCGACGTACGCCTTCGCCGGCGTCTTCCCGTTCTTCGCCGCCGAACGACTCGCGCGGCGGGTCCGCAGGGGGCTGAGCCGCTCCCCGGGCGAGCAGCACGCCGTTGACACCGTGAGCCTTCCCGAGGTGCCCCGCACGTTGGAACGGCTCTTCTTGTGGCTCTCGCGCAAGGAGGCCAGGGTCCTGGGCCGGCGCGACCTGCCGTTCGGCTCCTCCGTCGTGCTGGCAGCCGTCAAGCCCTGAGCGCGAACACCACGTAGTTCCGGGTGCTGAACCGGCGGTCGGCCAGCCGCTCGAGCCGCGCAAGGGCGGGGGCACGGCCCGTGTCGACGAACAACCAGTCCACGCCGTACCGCCGCTGAAGCTGCGCGAGGTTGGCGGCCGTCGGGTGGGTGAACACCTCGTCGTTGAGCCGCAGTCGCTCGGGGTCCCAGAACGGCGGTCCGGAGCTGCGGTTGGTGAGCTCGTTGGACGGCAGCCCCACGACCTCGGGGGCGATGTAGGCCCAGCCCTCGACCAGCACCCGGCGCTCGCTGTAGGCCGAGATCCAGAAGGAGCGGTGGTCGAAGGCGGCTGCCCGGCCGAGCAGTCGGGTGTGCGAGTTCGTTGCGATCAGGTCGTCGGGGTCGCTGTGCCCGCGCAACCAGGTCGCCGCCGCCAGCCCACCCTCCCGGATCGTCGTGTCGCCCAGCTGCTTGGCGGGGATCGGGCCGTCGTGGAACCTGAGGGCGTTCGCGAGGGGGTACGGCAGGCCATAGCCGATCACCAGGGAGATCGCCACCAGGAGGGTGCGTCCGCCGAACTTGTCGGAGCGCCGCGTCACGAGATGGAAGACCAGCGTGAGGAGGAGTACGACGGCGAGGGCGAGGGCGAGGGGATACCAGAACGAGGCCAGCATCCGACCGGCGTCCGTTGACGCACTGGTCAGCGGCCGACGCGAGGAGGTGGCTGCGGCGATGGCCGTGGCCGAGGCGAGGCCGGTGAGGCAGGCTGCGGCCACAACGCCCACCGTGCGCCGCGTCAGCGGCCCGGCCGCGCGGGCCCATCCGGCTGCGGAGAGCACGGCCATCGGGACAACGGCGCTGAAGTAGAAGTAGTACTGGCCGTGTCCGGGATGCCGCATCAGCAGCAACACCCCGACCGCCGCCGTCCAGGATCCGAGCAGAAGCCATGGGACCGGACGCCGCCAGCCGCCTCGCGCGAACAGGCCGAGTGCCCCGACGGCCTGGCCCGCGACGCAGATGACGAAGACGGCCGAGAGGGTGAGTCGCACGAATTCGGGCGGGGTGCCCCCAGGCGCGATGAGCCCCAGTGCCATCGCCTGGGCGTCGACGATCTGGAAGGGTCCGAAGGTCAACGAGCGGGAGCCCGGACCGTAGAAGACCGCGGTCGCGAGGGCGAAGACGCCCACGGACAGCAGCGCCAGCCCGCCGACGCGCCAGGGGACCCGGCGCCGGACCACCAGGAGGACGACCGTGGTGCCGCAGAGCCCGGCGACGAACAGCGGCAGCATCGCCGACTTGGCGCCCGCGACGGCGAGCATGACGAGGGCGGTGAGGATCCAGTGACGCGGCCGGTGTGCGGCGCCGCGTGCCACCCCAACGATGAGGACGACCAGCAGCGGGGCCAGCGCGTTGGCCAGCACCTGGGTGGGGGAGAGGTAGGAGACCCAGCTCGGCCCGATCCAGGGCTCGTGTGCGGGCGTCCACCCCATCACGTCCAGGGGTGAGACCAGGCACGCGATCGCCGCTGCCGCGACGCCGGCCCAGCGGCGGCCGCTCACCCGGCTGGCCGCGGCCGCCAGGCCGAACAGCATCAGGGCGCTGAGGGCAGCCGGCGCCAGCAGGCGCAGGAGCACGCGCGGTTCGATCCCGGTGCCCCACGTGCCGGAGGCCAGGAACGGGTAGACGAGCCAGTGGTAGCGCAGGGGCGTGCCCTCGACGTAGGGCACCGTGGCTGGGAAGTGGTGTCGCAGCTCCCCGATCAGGGACAGGTGGAACGGCTCGTCGATGTAGGGCGCGGTGATGGACTCCGGCGTCAGGGCCAGGCCGTGCCAGATGCGCACGGCCGAGAACAGCACGGCGTACAGCATGACGAGGGCCAGGGACCACGACCACCAGGCCGGGGTCGGCTCGCGCTGTCGCCTGAGCAGCAGCGCCCTGCCGGACGAGGTGAGCATGGCGGGCACGAGGACGAGCAGAGGCCAACCGGCGACGAGGAGGGGCAGCCCGGCGAGGACGGCGAGGAGGTACGCCGCGATGCCGACGACGATGCCGAGGATCGAGCCGAGCGCCACGTCCTCGGGGAACGGGCGTCCGTGCGCCGAGCGGGTCCGCCAGTCCAGCGCCCGCCAGAGCACCACCCCGGGAATCGTGTGCGCCCAGGCGAACCACACAGTGAACGCCAGGCTGTCGCGCGCCCCGACCAGGCCGATGTTCCTCAGGAGCAGGACGGCCAGGGCGTAGACGAGGACGGCTGGGATCCAGCCGGATCCCAGCAGGGTGCGTGGGCGGGTCGACATCGCCCGCCCGGTGGAGGTGCTCAGCGCCCCGACGTCTCGGCGGCGCCGGTGCCGTCGGCGGTGGCGCGTGACTCCGTCAGCGTCATCAGGACGTAGGCGCCGGGAATCCGGCCGGTCCCCGAGACGATCTCGCTCGACGTGGAGGCGAAGTAGGGGTGGGCGAGCGCCTCGAACTGCTCGGGATCGCGGACGTACTCGCCGCGGTCGTTCTCCGACATCCAGCGGGAGAGGCGCCCCTGCTGGGGGACGAACGCGGTGTCGACCGAGACCACGCGGCCACCGGGGGCGAGGATCCCTGCGCAGAGCTCCAGCAGGTTCTTCGAGTCCTCGTCGCTGAGGTGGTGCAGCAGGCCGAGCAGGAGGATCGCGTCCGGTGCCGGCAGGGTGGCAGCCGCCTCGCGGTCGAACGTGCCGACGTGGAAGGTGGCGCGGTCGCCCCACTTGCCTCGAGCCCACTCGATGTACTTCTCGTCGGTGTCGAAGCCGTGGTAGGTCAGTGGTTGGGGAAGCCGCTCGAAGTAGTAGGCGGGCCCGCACCCGACATCGATGATCACGTCACCGGGCTGGATCCCGGCGGCATCGAGGCACCGGTAGCGCAGCCGGTCCGCGCCGACGACCTTCTGCAGCCCCACGTAGAGCGGTACCTGGGCGAGCAGGTCCTTCATCGATGCCATGGTCATCCCATCTGCCGCTCGAGCGGCCGTCTACGCGTGGAGAATGCGCCGCTCACCCTACCCGCGCCGGATGCCCTCTCCGTCAGTGCGGGTGCTGCTCGGCCTTGACGGCGTCGGGCTCCACGAACCGCCCTGATTCAGGATGGCCATGGGTGCGTCGGAAGGAGAAGTACAGGTGGCCGACGTAGTTGAAGACGATGATGACGACCACCGAGATCGCCTGGCTGACCACGAGCGGGATGTGCAGCACCTCGTGGAAGAACGGCAGGCTGACGGCGTTGATCGCGAGCGCAGCGCACTGGACCATCGTGAACCGGACGAGGTCCTTGACCACGTGGCCCTCGACCTTGAACACCAGGGTCCGGTAGAGCACGAAGCCGAGTCCGATCGCGGGGACGTAGGCGAGGGCCAAGACGTAGAGGTAGCTCAACCAGTCGCCGAGCAGGGCGTGCAGCAGCGCGAACCAGCCGACCCCCTGGACGACGTTGAAGCCACCGACCAGCAGGAAGTGGAACCGGCGATCGGCGAGGAGGCGCCGGACGTGACTCCGGTCAGGGACTCCAACTCGTGCGCCCACGTGATCGTCACACCTTCTGGCTGGGGTCGGTTGGTTGACTATAGTCACGCCAATGAGCTCAGCGCCCCCGGCTGTCGAGGCTGATCACCAGGTCTCGGTCGTGATCCCCGTCTACGGCGGGGAGGAGCATCTCGCCGCCGTGGTGACCGAGCTGGCGACCCTGACCGAGGTGCAGAAGTCGACCGGCGGCAGGACCTACCGCGTCGCCGAGATCATCCTGGTCCACGACTGTGGCCCCGATGACTCCGCCCGCGTGATGCGCGATCTCGAGGCCGAGTTCGACTTCGTGCGGCCGATCTGGCTGAGCCGCAACTTCGGCCAGCATGCCGCAACGCTGGCCGGGATGGCCTCCTCGGGTGGCGACTGGATCGTCACCCTGGACGAGGACGGCCAGCACGACCCGGTCTACATCGCCGACATGCTCGACGTCGCGTTGGACGAGCAGGCCACCCTCGTCTACGCCAACCCCACCAACGTCCCGCCGCACGGCTTCGTCCGCAACGTCACCTCGCGCGGCGCGAAGCGGATGGTCAAGGCGCTCAGCGGCGGCGCGGACGCGCAGATCTTCCACAGCTACCGGCTGATGCTCGGCGAGGTCGGTCGCAGCGTTGCGGCGTACGCCGGGTCGGGGGTCTACCTCGACATCGCGTTGGGCTGGGTGGCGGGCCGGACCGCCACGGCGCCCGTCGAGATGCGCCAGGAGGGTGAGAACCGACGCTCCGGCTACTCCATGCGCAGCCTGCTCTCGCACTTCTGGCGGATGGTCCTGACCGGTGGGACGCGGGGGCTGCGGCTGGTCAGCGTGGCCGGACTCGTCTTCGCCCTCATCGGGCTGGCCATCGCCACCTTCCTGGTCGTCCGCCAGCTGATGCACCCGGCCCCCGTGGCCGGCTGGACCTCGCTGACCGTGGTCCTCCTGATCTGCACGGGCGCGATCCTGTTCTCGCTGGGGGTGATCGCGGAGTACGTCGGTGTCGCGGTGAACATGGCGATGGGCAAGCCGCTCTACCTGATCACCCAGGATCCCGCGGACGGTCCCCTTGGCCGGCGCCCCGGCGCCTGAGGGTCGCCCGGCCTGGGTGGTCGGAGCGACCGGGCTGCTCGGGCGGTCGGTGAGCAGGCGGTTGCGGGCCCAGGGCCGCGAGGTCCGCACCACCCGCGTCCCCTGGAACGACCACGCGGCTGCCCTCGAAGCCCTGCAGCGCGAGGCAGCCGCCCTCCCCGAGGGCGGGTGGGAGGTCTACTGGTGTGCCGGAGCGGGCGTGGTCGGGACCCGGCCCGAACAGCTCGACGACGAGGTGCGGCTGCTGGACGCCTTCCTCCGCGCGTGGGAGCCCATCGGGCCCGGTGCGGTGTTCCTGGCCTCGTCCGCCGGGGGGGTGTACGCCGGTTCGACGGACGCGCCGTTCACCGAGCTCTCGACGCCGGTGCCCAACTCGCCCTACGGCCACGCCAAGCTGCGCGCCGAGGGCGTGGCCGAGGCCTTCGCGGACCGCACGGGTGTGCCCCTCCTCGTCGGGCGGATCTCGAACCTCTACGGCCCCGGGCAGGACGTCGGCAAGCAGCAGGGCCTGATCTCGCTGCTGTGCCGTGCCCAGCTCACCCGGCAGCCGCTGAGCATCTACGTCTCGCTCGACACGATGCGCGACTACCTCTTCGTGGACGACGCCGCCGCCATGATCGTGTCCGGGCTCCGCGCCGTCGGGGAGCGCGGGGGGAGGCACCTCAAGGTGCTCGCGAGCGAGCGCTCGACGACGATCGGGGCGATCCTCGGTGACCTGCACCGGATCGCCCGGCGCCGGCCGCCGGTCGTCCTGGGCACCTCGCCGAACGCCCGGTTCCAGGTGCGTGACCTCCGGATGCGGTCGGTGGCGTGGCCGCCCACCGCCGGCCTCGCCCGGACCCCGCTGATGGTGGGCATGGCCGCGACCATGGCGTCGGTGGGCGACCAGCGCCGGGCCGTGCCGACGCGCTCCTGACGCTGCAGCGCTAACCTGCGGTGTTCGTCTGAGAAAGGGTAGGGATGCGACTTCTCGTCACCGGCGGAGCCGGCTTCATCGGCAGCCACTACGTGCGCACGGTCCTCACCGGCGCCTGGGGTGGCCTGGTTCCCGACAGCGTCGTGGTCCTGGACAAGTTCACCTACGCCGGCAACATGGAGAACCTCGCCCCGGTCCGTGAGGACGAGCGGCTGCGGATCGTCGAGGGCGACATCCTCGACCGTCCCATGGTGGACCGGCTGATGGTGGACGCGGACGCCGTCGTGCACTTCGCCGCGGAGAGCCACGTCGACCGGTCGATCCTCGGGGCTGCCGACTTCGTGATGACGAACGTGGTGGGGACCCAGACCCTCCTCGACTCGGCCCGCGAGCACGGCATAGAGAAGTTCGTGCACGTCTCGACCGACGAGGTCTACGGCTCCATCCCCGAGGGGAGCTGGCACGAGGACGAGCCGCTGCTGCCGAACTCGCCGTACTCCGCTTCCAAGGCCTCCAGCGACCTGCTGGCCCGCGCCTACCACCGCACGCACGGGCTCCCGGTGTGCATCACCCGCTGCTCCAACAACTACGGGCCGTACCAGTTCCCGGAGAAGGTCATCCCGTTGTTCGTCACGAACCTGATCGACGGGCAGGAGGTGCCGTTGTACGGCGAGGGCGCCAATGTCCGGGACTGGCTGCACGTGGACGACCACTGCCGCGGCATCCACCTCGTGCTCGAGGGTGGCCGGGCAGGCGAGGTCTACAACATCGGTGGCGGCACCGAGATGACGAACAAGGAGCTGACGGGGCTGCTGCTCGAGGCGACGGGCACGGGCTGGGACCGGGTGAAGCGGGTCACCGACCGGCTCGGCCACGACCTGCGCTACTCCGTCGACATCGCCAAGATCAGCTCCGAGCTCGGCTACCAGCCGCAGGTGCCCTTCGCCGACGGACTGGCCGAGACCGTCGACTGGTACCGCTCGAACCGGGCCTGGTGGGAGCCGCTGAAGGACCGCGCTCGGCTCCTCGGCTGAGTCAGGGGTGCTCGTCGTCGACGAGCCCGACCAGGTAGTCGCCGTAGCCGGACTTCAGGAACGGCTCGGCCCGCTCGCGGAGCTCGTCGTCGGTCAGGAAGCCCTGGCGCCACGCCACCTCCTCGGGGGCACCGATCTTCAGGCCCTGCCGGTGCTCGATCGTGCGGATGAAGTTGCAGGCGTCGTTGAGGGAGTCGAACGTCCCGGTGTCCAGCCACGCGGTGCCCCGCTCGAGCGTCTCGACCATCAGCCGGCCCCGCTCGAGGTAGTGCCGGTTGATGTCGGTGATCTCGTACTCGCCTCGAGCGGACGGCTTGAGGTCGCGCGCGATGGCGAGTACGTCGTTGTCGTAGAAGTAGAGCCCCGGGACGGCATAGTGGCTGCGGGGCTGCTGCGGCTTCTCCTCCAGCGAGATCGCCGTCCCCGTCTCGTCGAACTCCACGACTCCGTAGGCGCCCGGGTCGGAGACCCGGTAGGCGAAGATCTTGGCGCCCTCGATGTCGCCGAGCTCGGCGAGCTTCCGGCCGAACCCGGGGCCGTAGAAGATGTTGTCGCCCAGCACGAGGGCGCTCGTCTGGTCGCCGATGAAGTCGGCGCCGATCGTGAAGGCCTGGGCGAGGCCGTCGGGGGAGGGCTGCTCGGCGTAGGTGAGGTTGATCCCGAAGCGGGTCCCGTCGCCCAGCAGACGCTGGAAGCCCTCTGCCTCGTGGGGGGTGGTGATCACCAGGATGTCCCGGATCCCGGCCAGCATCAGCGTGCTGAGCGGGTAGTAGATCATCGGTTTGTCGTAGACCGGCACCAGCTGCTTGCTGATGCCCAGGGTCACCGGGTGGAGCCGGGAGCCGGTGCCACCGGCGAGGATGATGCCGCGCATGGGCTCATCTTGCCAACCCACTCGCTAGCCTGCAGGCATGGGTGCCCGTCTGCGCCGCCTGAGCAACGAGGCCGCCAAGTTCTCCGCCGTCAACGTGGTGGCCACCTTGGTCGCCGTGATCTTGTTCAACGTGCTGGTGCACGGGGTGGTCGGCGTCTTCCGGCCCGGGCCGCTCAACGGGTGGCCGTTGACCAGCTGGTTCATCGGCAACTGGGTCGGCATGTGGATCAGCTTCTACGGCAGCCGTCGCTTCGCCTTCAAGCACCGGCTGCCCTCAGGCCCGGGCGGTGGCGCCCTGAACTACACGCTGGTGAACCTGGCGTCCTTCGTGATCCCGATGGGCTGCCTGTGGGTGACCCGCAACACGATGGGGTGGAACAACGCCCTGGCGGACAACATCTCCGCCAACGTGGTGGGTGCCGGGTTCGGGATGGTCTTCCGGTTCTGGGCGTTCCGCCGGTTCGTGTTCAAGAAGAGCCCGACGATCTGGCCGGTCCTCCACCTCGAGCACGTCTCAGCGGCGCCAGAAGTCGGTCCAGACGAAACCGAGCTCGTCGAGCATCAGCCGCAGCAACGGCAGGCTGATGCCCACGACGTTGTGCGGATCGCCGGTCACGCCGGAGACGAAGGCGCCGCCGAGCCCGTCGAGGGTGAAGGCTCCCGCCACGTCTAGCGGCTCACCGGTGGCGACGTAGGCCTCGATCTCCTCGTCGGAGACGTCGGCGAAGCGCACCTGGGTCGCCGCGGACCGCGCCACCCAGACCTCACGGTGGGTGTCGATGACGCAGTGCCCGGTGTGCAGTACGCCGGCCCGGCCGCGCATCTGCTGCCACCGCGCGGTCGCGTCAGCCTCGTCGGTCGGTTTGCCCAGGACCTCGCCGTCGAGCGCGAGCACGGAGTCGCAACCGATCACGATCGCCCGCTTCTCCTGGGCGGCCACGGCCACCGCCTTCAGCTGGGCGAGCTTGAGGGCGTACTCCGCTGGTGCGGTCATCTCCACCGCGGACTCGTCGACCCCGCTGATCACCACCTCCGGGGAGAGGCCCGCACTCTGGAGGGTGCGCAGCCGCGCAGGCGACGCGGACGCGAGGACGAGGCGAGGGGTGGTCGGCACGAGGTGACCCTACGGCCGCGGTAGTGCGTGGGCGCGCCACGCGCCCGGGCCGTGCCGGTGCACGCCGCGCAGCTTGCGGTGGTGGGCGCTCCACTCGGACGTCGGCCTCGGCCGACCTTCGTCGCCGGCCCGGGAGCCGGCCGCCAGGGCCGAGACGACGGCCACCAGCGCCGCGACCTCCGCCGGTGTCGGGTCGCCCTTGACGACGCGGAGCAGGGGGTGGCCCGATCCGGCCGTCTCGGGCGTCGGGGCGTCACTCACAGCGGGATGTTCCCGTGCTTCTTGGGCGGCAGCGTCTCTCGCTTGGAGGCCAGCAGCCGGAGCGCGCGGACGATCTCGATGCGGGTCTCGTGAGGCGTGATCACCGCGTCGATGTAGCCCCGCTCGGCGGCGACGTAGGGGTTGGCGAGGGTGTCCTCGTAGTCCTGGATCAGGTCGGCCCGCCTGGCCTCGGCGTCCTCGGCGTCCGCGAGCTCCTTGCGGTAGAGGATGTTCACTGCGCCTTGGGCTCCCATCACCGCGATCTGCGCCGTCGGCCACGCCAGGTTGATGTCCGCCCCGAGGTGCTTGGACCCCATCACGTCGTACGCCCCGCCGTAGGCCTTGCGGGTGATCGTGGTGACGAGGGGGACGGTCGCCTCGGCGTAGGCGTAGATGAGCTTCGCGCCGCGGCGGATGATGCCGTTCCACTCCTGGTCGGTGCCTGGCAGGAAGCCCGGCACGTCGACGAACGTGAGCACCGGGATGTTGAAGGCGTCGCAGGTGCGGACGAAGCGGGCGGCCTTCTCGGAGGCGTCGATGTCCAGGGTGCCGGCGAACTGCATCGGCTGGTTGGCCACGACGCCGACCGACCTGCCCTCCACCCGGCCGTAGCCGATCAGGATGTTCGGTGCGAACAGCGGCATCACCTCGAGGAACTCGCCGTCGTCCAGGACCCCCTCGATGACCGTCTTCATGTCGTAGGGCTGGTTCGGCGAGTCGGGGATCACCGAGTCCAGGGCCCGGTCGCCGTCGGTGATGTCGAGGTCGGCCGGGTCGTCGTGGACCGGAGGCTCATCGAGGTTGTTCTGGGGCAGGTAGGACAGCAGGGCCTTGGTGTACTCCAGCGCGTCGGCCTCGTCGGAGCCCATGTAGTGGGCGTTGCCCGACTTGGTGTTGTGGGCCCTGGCCCCGCCGAGGTCCTCCATGGTGACGTCCTCGCCGGTGACGGTCTTGATCACGTCCGGGCCGGTGATGAACATGTTGGAGGTGCCGTCGACCATGATCGTGAAGTCGGTGACGGCGGGGGAGTAGACGTGGCCGCCAGCACAGGAGCCCATGATCAGGCTGATCTGCGGGATGACGCCGCTGGCGTGGACGTTCCGGCGGAAGATCTCCCCGTAGAGACCGAGCGAGACCACCCCCTCCTGGATCCGGGCGCCGGCGCCCTCGTTGATGCCGATGATCGGGCAGCCCGTCTTCATCGCGAGGTCCATCACCTTGGTGATCTTCTCGCCGTACACCTCACCCAGCGAGCCGCCGAACACGGTGAAGTCCTGGGAGAACACGCACACCTGTCGCCCGTCGATGGTGCCGAAGCCGGTGATGACGCCGTCACCGTAGGGGCGGTTCTTCTCCAGGCCGAACGCCACCGACCGGTGCCTCGCCAGCTCGTCGAGCTCGACGAACGAGCCCTCGTCGAAGAGCATCTCGATGCGTTCGCGGGCCGTCATCTTGCCCTTGGCGTGCTGCTTCTCCACGGCCTTGGCGGAGCCTGCGTGGACGGCCTCGTCGATGCGACGGTCGAGGTCGGCCAGCTTGCCCACGGTGGTGTGGATGTCGAGGTCGTCGGGCACCTCGGTGCCCTCGCCGGGTTCTGCGCTCACGTGACTCGACTCCTCGTGCTTCGTCGTCAGGGCACTGGTGCTGGCCACTGCCTGGTTCCTGCGCCAATGTAGTGGGCATGAGCGACCACGAGGACATGCGCCCACCGCTTGACCTGACCGATCGCGGCGTCGCGGACCGCTGGCGGGTCGAGGTCGTGGGGGAGTCGGCCTCCACCAACGCCGACGCCGCCGAGCGGTTCCGGGACGGCGAGCCCGAGGGCCTGGTGGTCGTCGCCGAGCACCAGACGGCCGGCCGTGGCCGCCTCGGCCGCGAGTGGGTGACGCCCCCTCGTTCCTCCCTGACGGTGTCGTTCCTCCTCGTCCCACAGGCTCCCGCCGAGCGGTGGCCCTGGCTGCCACTGATGGCCGGCGTCGCGGCCGCGACGGCGGTACGCCGCGTCACCGGCGTGGATGCCCGACTGAAGTGGCCCAACGACGTGCTCGCCGACCAGCACAAGCTGGGCGGGATCCTGCTCGAGCGCGTGGAGCGAGACGGCGCCGCAGCAGCAGTCGTGGGCATCGGGATCAACTGCGCCCAGACGGCCGACGAACTGCCCGTGCCCGAGGCGACCTCGCTGGCGCTGGTCACCGGCGCCCCGGTGGACCGTTCGATGCTGCTGGCGGCAGTCGTCGAGGCGGTCGGCACCCGCTACGACCAGTGGCGGGCCGGTGACGACCTGCGGGCGGCCTACCTGGAGCTGTGCCTGACGCCCGGTCAGGAGGTCCGGGTGGCGGTGCCCGGCGGGGAGGTCACCGGCCGCGCGGTCGACGTCGACGCCGCCGGCCGGCTCGTCGTACGCACTGCCTCCGGTGAGGAACACCTGGGCGCGGGCGACGTCGTTCACGTCCGTCCGGAGGGGTGAGTCGAGCACCCTGACGGGGGGGTCCGGCGTGACATGATCGCCGGGTGGCCATCTCCAGCAAGCTCCTCAACGAAGGGGAGCACGTCCTGCTCAGCACCCGCACCCACGTCAAGGCGCTGGTGCTGCCCGTGGTGACCCTGATCATCGTCGCCGGCCTGGCCGGCTATCTCAGCAGCCTGCCCAACGGCGACGCGGCCACGATCTGGCTGCTGGTCATCTGGGTCGTCGCGGCGGCGGTCCTGGTCGTGTTCGTGCTCGCGCCGTTCCTGCGCTGGCTGCTGACGACCTACACGTTCACCGACCGGCGACTGATCACCCGGACCGGCGTCTTCACCCGCCGGGGACACGACATCCCGTTGGCCAGGATCAGCGACATCTCCTACGAGAGGAGCCTCGTCGACCGCCTGTTCCGGTGCGGGACCCTGGTGATCTCCGACGCGAGCGAGCTTGGCCGGGTCGAGCTCAACGACATCCCCCGGGTGGAGCAGGCTCAGCTGACCCTGAGCGACCAGCTCTTCCACGGCAACAGCCGGTCCGAGCACCGGACCGATGACGGAACCTGAGGACATCGAGCGGGCGATCCTCGGGTCGTTGCCCGAACTGACCGGCGAACAGGTCGCGGAACCGGCCGGTCTCACCGTCGCCCAGGCGCGACGGCTCTGGCGCGCCCTCGGCTTCCCCGAGACCGACGAGACCTCGGTGTTCAGCCAGGCAGACGCCGAGGCGCTGTTGCGGGTGGCCGCGATCGAGCGGGACGGGCGCCTGGACTTCGAGACGATCCTGAGGATGACCCGCGCCATGGGGCAGACCATGGACCGGCTGGCGGAGTGGGAGGTCGCCACTATGACCTCGATGCTGGAGAAGCGGCAGCGCTCCGGCGTCGTCCGCGACGAGGTGCTCGGGCTGGTCCAGGGCATGGGCGAGGACTTCGAGTCGTTGCTGATCCACGTCTGGCGTCGTCACCTGACCGCGGCGATCGCGCGCGCGGGCAGCGCCGGTGTGGCGGCTGAGGACGAGCAGATCATGCAGGCGACCGTGGGCTTCGCCGATCTGGTCAGCTTCAGCGCGCTGACCAACGACCTCGACGAGGACCAGATCGGCAACCTGGTGGAGGTGTTCGAGACCCGCAGCCACGAGATCGTGTCGCGCCGCGGCGGCCGGGTGATCAAGACGCTGGGCGACTCCGTGCTGTTCATGGCGACCTCGCCGGCGGAGGGCATGGAGATCGCCTGGGACATCATCGGGCTGATCGGGGGCGACGAGCGCCTCCCCGACGTGCACGTCGGGGTGGTGACCGGGTCCGTCGTGCTCAAGATGGGCGACGTCTACGGGCCGGCGGTCAACCTCGCCGCCCGGCTGGTCGGAGTGGCGAGGCGCAACCGGGTGATCACCGACACCCACACCGCCGAGCTGCTGCCCGGTGAGCGGTTCGACACCAGGGTCCTACCCGCCCGGCCGGTGCGCGGATTCGGTGACATCGAGCCCGTGGCCGTACGCCGGATCAGCTAGCCGGATCGTCCCCTCGTGGCCGTGGCTCGATAGGGTCACGTCGTGTCCGAGGCCCCCGCACCCATCGTCGCCGTGATCGGGGGCGGCCAGCTGGCCCGGATGATGGCCGAGCCGGCCGCGGCGCTCGGCATCTCGCTGAGGCTGCTCGCCGAGGCCGAGGGCGTCTCCGCCGCCCAGGTCATCCCCGACCACGTCGTCGGCGACTACCGCGACCTCGACACACTGCGGAAGGTCACGGGCGGCTGCGCGGTCGTCACCTTCGACCACGAGCACGTGCCCACCGATCACCTGCACGCCCTCGAGGCCGAGGTTGCCGTCCGTCCCGGACCCGAGGCGCTGGTGCACGCCCAGGACAAGGGGGTGATGCGCACCCGGCTCGCCGAGCTTGGCGTGCCGTGCCCCCGGAACGCATCGGTCTCCTCGGTGGACGAGGTGACCTCGTTCGGCTACCCCTGCGTGCTGAAGACCACCCGCGGGGGCTACGACGGCAAGGGCGTCTGGTTCGTGGACGGGCCAGAGGACTGCGCCGAGGCGTTCGCCGCGGGTGGCTCGATCCTCGCCGAGGAGCGGGTGGACTTCCGGCGGGAGCTGTCCGCCCTCGTCGCACGCTCCCCGTCCGGCCAGGTCGCAGCGTGGCCGGTGGTGGAGTCGACGCAGCGGGACGGGATCTGTCGCGAGGTGATCGCCCCCGCCCCCGACCTCGACCCGGAGCTCGCGGTGCAGGCCCAGCAGATCGCGATGCTCGTCGCCGGCGAGCTCGGGGTCACCGGGGTCCTTGCGGTGGAGCTGTTCGAGACCAGTGACGGGCGGGTGCTGGTCAACGAGCTCGCCATGCGCCCCCACAACACCGGCCACTGGACCCAGGACGGCGCGGTGACCAGCCAGTTCGAGAACCACCTGCGCGCCGTCCTCGACCTGCCCCTCGGTGCCCCCGAGGCGAGAGACCGCTGGACGGTGATGGTGAACATCCTGGGCGGCGCGAACCAGACCGGCCGCCTCTACGACGGCTACCCGCACGCGATGGCGAGGGATCCGCGGCTGCGGGTGCACCTCTACGGCAAGGGCTTGCGTCCCGGGCGCAAGGTCGGCCACGTGAACGCCTATGGCGAGGATCTCGAGGACTGCCTCGAACGGGCGCGCCATGCGGCAGCATGGTTCGCAGGAGAGTTGGGAGAGCACAGTGAGTGAGCCCCTGGTCGGCATCGTGATGGGTTCGGACTCGGACTGGCCGGTGATGAAGGCCGCGGCCGAGGCGTGCGAGGAGTTCGACGTCGCCTTCGAGGCGGACGTCGTCTCGGCGCACCGGATGCCCGAGGAGATGCTGGAGTACGGCAAGCAGGCGGCCTCGCGTGGACTCCGAGTGATCATCGCCGGGGCCGGGGGAGCCGCCCACCTGCCGGGGATGCTGGCCGCGGTCACCCCGCTGCCGGTCATCGGCGTGCCGGTGCCGCTGAAGTACCTCGACGGGATGGACTCCCTGCTCTCCATCGTGCAGATGCCGGCCGGCGTGCCCGTCGCGACCGTGGCGGTGGGCAACGCCCGCAACGCCGGGCTCCTCGCCGTACGCATCCTGGGCGCGAGCGACCCCGGCCTGCAGCAGCAGATGCGTGAGTTCCAGACGCGGCTGAAGGAGACGGCGCAGGAGAAGGGCAAGGCCGTGCGCGGCGAGTCCGCGCACAAGCTGGGCTTCTGAGACTCAGCAGGTGGCGCGGGTGCAGCGCGAGACGGTCACGACGGCCAGCACCCCCAGCATCGCGGCCAGCCCGAAGCCGGCGAGGTAGGACGTGTCCTGGTCCAGCAGGTACCACCGGGCGAACACCGCCCCCACGACACCCGCGGCGAGGCTCTGTCCGAGGGCGTCGCTCATCTGGATCGCGGCACCGCTCTCCCCCTGGCGTCCGGGCTCCGCCAGGTCGAGGGCCAGGGTCGAGAGCAATGGCGTGGCCAGTCCCATCCCCACGGCCATCGTGGCGAACCCGACGGTGGCGATCAGCGAGGCGATGACCGGACGGTGGTCGAACGGCACCAGGGCGAGGGACACCAGCGCCCCGCCCAGCAGCGTCACGGCTCCGGCGTACAGCAGCTGATCGAAGGTCTCCGCGCCTCCGTGCTTCCCCGAGTAGGTCGACCCGGCGACCCAGCCGAGCGCACCGATCATCATCACCAGGCCGGTCGCCGTCGGGCTCAGGCCGCTCTCGTCCTGGAGCACGAGCGGCAGGAACATCTCGACGCACGCGAAGGCGCCGCCGAAGACCCCTCTCGCTGCGACGACCGCAGGGAGGCCGGGCGCCGAGCGCAGGGTTCCGCGCGGGAGGAGCGGCGACACGGAGCCGGCCAGCAGCGCCAGTCCCACGAGGAGCAGGACCGCGGCGCGCGGACCAGAGCCCTGCCCGGCGAGGTGCAGCGCGACGACGCCGGCGGCCGCCACTGCGGCGTACGCCGGCCTGCGGCCCCAGACGATCGCTGACTCCCGCCTGGCGAGGCGAGGTCCCATCGAGGCGCGCACCGCAAGGGTGCTGACAGCGGCGAACGCCGCGACGACCAAGAACACCGAACGCCACCCGAAGAGGTCGACCAACGCGCCGGCCACGAACGGACCCGCGACCGCGGGGACCACCCAGGCCGTCGCGAACAGCGAGAACACCCGGGGGCGGAGCCGGGCGGGGTAGGCATCGCCGACGGCGACGTACATGGCCGTGAGCGCGGCCCCGCAGCCCAGTCCCTGGAGCAGCCGTCCGGCGACGAAGACCTCCATCGAACCGGCGAGGCCCGACACGAGGAGTCCGGCAACGAAGCCGAGACCGCCCACGGTGATCGGGAGCCCCGGACCACGCGCGTCCCCCCACGTGCCACCCAGCACCATGCCCACGATGGCAGCCGTGAGCAGCCCGACCACGGCGATCGGATAGAGCGTCTGGCCGTCCAGCTCCCGGGCGACGCTGGGCATCGCGAGGCTGACCGCCACGGCCTCGAAGGCGAACATGGTGACCAGGGCCAGCAGGCCGAGGGTGATCGAGCGGTGCTCGCGGTCGAGCGCGCGCGCCGTCACGCGAGCGTCGCTGGTCATGGTCATGGGCAGATCCAACAACCTCAACTATTGTTGAGGTCAAATGGATATCTCGAACGACCTGACACCGGGCCAGCTCTCCGAGCGCTCAGGGGTGGCCGTCTCCGCGCTGCACTTCTACGAGCGCGAGGGGCTGATCGCGAGCCGGCGCACCGCTGGCAACCAGCGGCGCTACAGCAGGGACACGCTGCGGCGAGTCGCCTTCATCCGCACGTCGCAGCGGGTGGGGGTCCCGCTGGCGGAGATCCGGAGCGCCCTGGCCACCCTGCCGTCCGGGCGGACCCCGACCAAGAAGGACTGGTCCCGGCTCTCCCGTCGGTGGCACGAGGACCTGGAGCGACGCATCGCACAGCTCGAGCGGCTCCGGGACACGCTCGACGACTGCATCGGGTGCGGCTGCCTCTCGCTGCGGTCGTGCCGACTGCACAACGAGGACGACCACCTCGCCGAGGACGGCAGCGGGGCGCGCATCCTCAACGCCATGACCCGAGTGACGCCGAGTGAGTCAGTCCCCGCTGACCCGACCGCGCAGCGCCTTGACCCGCGAGCGCCGTCGCTTGCCCTCGACGCGTCGCCGCTGCGACCCCTTGGTCGGCTTGGTGGGCACCCGCTTCAGCGGCGGCGGCGCCAGGGCGGTCCGCAGCCGGTCGGCGAGGCGCTGACGAGCCGCCACCCGGTTGCGGTGCTGCGATCGGTGCTCGGAGGCGGTGACCACGATGCGATCAGATCCGAGGTTGTCGATCGCCCGGTCGCGCATCGCCTCGGTGAGCGCCGATGAGGCGGCGACGTCGAGGACGACCTCTACGCGGCTGTCGGTGGTGTTCACCGACTGGCCGCCCGGTCCCGATGACCTCGAGAACCGCTCGACGATCTCCGTCGCGGGAACGACCAGCCCCTCCGGGATGCCGGGACCTGACCGCAGGACGAGATCCTGTCCGGGCGCAGGGTCCTTCAGGTTCAAGGCCTGGCCCACTCGATCGCGGGGCAGGTGTCCATCACCATCGGCACACCCGCGGCGCAGGTCCGCTCGAAGGCGGCCTCGTCGATGACACCGAGCTGGAACCACACGCCGCGGGCGCCGACGGCGACGGCCTCGTCCGCGAACTGGCCGGCGAACTCCGAGCGCCTGAACACGTCGACGACGTCGATCGCGAAGGGAACGTCTGCCAGCGTCGCGAAGCCCTGCTCGCCGAGCACCGTCGGGGCCTGCGGGTGGATCGGCACGATCCGCTTGCCCCGTTGCTGCAACAGCGCTGCGATGCGGTAGGCCGTACGACCCGGGTTCCCCGACAGTCCCACCACCGCCCAGGTGGCGCAGTCGTCGAGCATCAGGGCGATCGCCGCCGGGTCCTGCCAGTCGTCCATGGGTCAAACCTACGGTCACGGCGACCGCCGACCACGGGGTGACCCGGACGGCTCACTAGGATCGCCGACATGACTGACTTCCCGCTGTACGCGCTGTCCGAGGAGCACCAGGCCATCCGCGAGGCGGTTCGCGCGGTCGCCGACGCCAAGATCGCGCCGTACGCCGCCGAGGTGGACGAGCAGGCGCGCTACCCCGAGGAGGCCGCGAAGGCGCTGCTCGCTGCGGACTTCCACGCGCCACACGTGCCCGAGGAGTACGGCGGCGCCGGAGCCGACGCGCTCGCGACGGTGATCGTGATCGAGGAGGTGGCTCGTGCGTGCGTGAGCTCCTCGCTGATCCCGGCGGTGAACAAGCTGGGCTCGCTGCCGGTGCAGATCGCCGGCTCGGAGGAGATCAAGAAGAAGTACCTGACCAAGCTCGCGGCCGGCGAGGGTGGCTTCTCCTACTGCCTCTCGGAGCCTGACGCTGGCTCGGACGCGGTGAACATGAAGACCCGGGCGGTCCGCGACGGCGACGGCTGGGTGCTCGACGGCGTGAAGCGCTGGATCACCAACGCGGGGGAGTCGGAGTTCTACACGGTGATGGCCGTCACCGACCCTGATGCCCGGTCCAAGGGCATCTCGGCCTTCGTCGTCGAGAAGTCCGACGAGGGCGTCTCGTTCGGGGCTCCGGAGAAGAAGCTCGGCATCAAGGGGTCACCCACGCGCGAGGTCTACTTCGACAAGGTCCGGATCCCGGGCGACCGGATGATCGGCGAGGAGGGCACCGGCTTCGCCACGGCGATGAAGACCCTGGACCACACCCGGGTCACCATCGCGGCCCAGGCAGTGGGGGTCGCCCAAGGAGCGCTGGACTACGCGCTCGGCTATGCCAAGGAGCGTCAGCAGTTCGGCAAGGCGATCGCGGAGTTCCAGGGGCTGCAGTTCCTGCTCGCCGACATGGGGATGAAGGTCGAGGCCGCCCGGCAGCTCACCTACGCCGCCGCCGGCCGCTCCGAGCGTGGCGACAAGGACCTCACCTTCTTCGGTGCCGCCGCCAAGTGCTTCGCCTCCGACGTGGCCATGGAGGTGACCACCAACGCGGTCCAGGTGCTCGGCGGCTACGGCTACACCCGCGACTACCCCGTCGAGCGGATGATGCGCGATGCCAAGATCACCCAGATCTACGAGGGCACCAACCAGGTGCAGCGGATCGTGATGGCCCGCCAGCTGCTGGCCGGGATCCAGTCCGAGCTCTGAGCTGGCCCTCAGGCAGGGGGCTCGTCGGGGAGCGAGGCCACGAAGGCGCGCACCCGCTCCACCGACGTGGGGTCCGGGCGCCGCCGGAACCACAGCGACAGGGCTCGATGCAGGGTCCGGTGTTCCTCGGCCGCTGCGAAGCACCGCTCGCAGGTCGCCAGGTGCTCCTCGAGGCGGGTGACCTCGCTGGGAGTCAGCGGCGCCGAGTCGTCGGCGTCCAGGTAGCGCTGGATGTGACGGGCCGACCAGTGGCAGGTCAGCATCTGGCCCAGCGGGCCCCTCGTGGCGAACCAGCTCATGCCAACCCTCCTCCGGACAGGATCTCCGGGCCCAGCCGACGACGGACCCGCTCGCGAGCCCGGCTGAGCCTCGACATCACGGTGCCGACCGGTACCCCCAGCGTGGCCGCCGCCTCGGCGTAGCTGAGGTCGTGGACGTCCACGAGCACGATTGCCTCGCGGAAGCGGGGACCGAGCTCCTCGATCGCCTCACTCAGCGCGGGGTGCAGCTCCTCGTCCATGAAGGTCTCCTCCGCGCTCGGCAGCTGCGCCCGACCGAAGGCCGGCCGCGCTGAGCGCAGCAGCTCCCAGTCGCCGACGTTCGCCGGGCGCCTGCGACGGTGCAGGTTCGTGTTGGTATTCCGCAGGATCGTCAGCAGCCAGGCCCGGGGGTGTCGGCCGTCGAAGCGGTGCAGCCCCCGGTAGGCACGCAGGAGCGACTCCTGCACGAGGTCCTCGGCGTCCGCCGTTCCCGCGGTGAGGGTGTGGGCCACCCTCAGCATGACCTCGATCTCGGGCTCGACCACATCCCGGAAGGACCGCTTCCGGGCGGCCTCGTCGGGCTCGTGGGTCGACGTCACGTCTGGACAACCCCGCCGCACCCCGGATCTCTTCCCGGTGCAGGATGGAGGGCGCCGGAATCCGGAGCCGATCAGAAGGGGTGGAACCCAGATGAGTGAGCGCACCACGCCGTCCGTGGTCGTCTTCGACGTCAACGAGACGCTGTCCGACATGACACCGCTGCAGCAGCGATTCGAGGACGTGGGGCTCCCCGCGGCGGAGACGGCCACCTGGTTCGCCGGTCTGCTGCGCGACGGCTTCGCCCTCACCTCGACCGGAGCCAACCCCGCCTTCGCCGACCTGGGGGCGGAGTCCCTCCGCGTCCGGCTGCTGGCGGCCGGTGCCGGGCCGGACACCGTCGATGGTTCGGTCGAGCACGTGATGGGCGGCTTCGGCGGGCTCGCCACGCACCCGGACGTGGTCGAGGGGGTCCGGGCACTGCGCGCCGTGGGGCTGCGGCTGGTGACGCTCAGCAACGGGTCGTCCTCCGTGGCCGAGGGACTGTTGACCAGGGCCGGCATCATCGACGACTTCGAGCAGCTCCTCAGCGTCGCCGACGCGCCGGCCTGGAAGCCGGTCTCCTCGGCCTACCAGCACGCGTTGGACGCGTGCCGCGTGTCGGGGGCCGAGGCAGTGCTCGTCGCCGTCCACCCCTGGGACATCGACGGGGCCGCCAAGGCCGGGCTGCGGACCGGCTGGCTCAACCGCACTGGCGGCCGCTACCCGGCGTACTTCAGGGCGCCGGAGCTGGTGGCCACCGACCTCGTGGACCTGGCGGCCCAGCTGGCCTGAGGCTCTAGAAGAGCCTCCTCGCCCAGAAGCGCTTCCAGCGGGAGTACGGCGGGTTGAGCAGCGGCGGGTCCCGGAGCCAGGACGGGCGGCGGTAGACGGCTCGGCGGTGGCTGAACGTCTCGAAGCCCCACTGGCCGTGGTACGCGCCGTACCCGCTGTCGCCGACACCTCCGAAGGGCAGGCTCGGCACCAGCAGGTGGCCGATCGCCTCGTTCACGCAGAGCCCGCCTGAGGAGGTGGTGGCCAGCACCTGCTGGACCGTCCGTTCGGAGGAGCTGAACAGGTAGAGGGCAAGCGGCTTGTCCCCGCCGCTGATGGCGTCGGTCACCTCGGTGAGGTCGTCGAAGACCAGCACCGGGAGGACGGGACCGAAAATCTCCGCACCCATCACCGCCGAGTCCATGGTGACCCCGCGCAGCACGGTCGGCGCGATGTACCTCTCCTCGACGTCGACCTCACCGCCGCACACGATCTCGAACCCGCCCTGATCGAGCAGGTCCTTCACCCGCTGGGTGTGCCGGGTGTTGATCATCCGGCCGAAGTCCTTGCTGGTGCGCGGTGCGGAGCCGTAACGACGAGTGATCTGGGTCTGCAGTGCCACGAGGAACTCCTCCTCGACGTCGCGGTGGACGTAGACGTGGTCGGCAGCGACACAGGTCTGCCCGGCGTTGAGGAACTTGGCGAACGCGACCCGGCTGGCCGCCAGCGTGATGTTGGCGTCCTTCGCCACGATCACCGGTGACTTGCCGCCCAGCTCCAGGGTCACGGGCGTGAGGTGCTTGGCCGCGGCCGCGGCCACGATGCGACCGACGGCCCCGTTGCCGGTGTAGAGGATGTGGTCCCAGCGCTCCTCGAGCAGGGCCGTCGTCTCGGCGACACCGCCTTCGACGACCGCGACGGCGTCGGGATCGAGGTACTCGGGAAGGATCTGGGCGAGCGCGGCAGAGCTCGCCGGGGCCACCTCGGAGGGCTTGCACACGGCGGCGTTCCCGGCAGCGAGCGCCGCGGCGAGCGGGGACAGCAGCAGCTGCACCGGGTAGTTCCACGGGGCGATGACCAGCACCACCCCCAGCGGCTCGCGGACGACCTCGGCGCGCCCCGGCCGGAACAGAACGGGGACCTTGCGGCGTTCGGGTCGCAGCCAGTCCGCCAGATGCCGCTGGAGATCCTCGATCTCCCGGCCGGTGGCGCGCAGGTCCGCTGCCCACGCCTCCATGGGCGCCCGGCCCAGATCCTCGACCAGCGCGGCAACGAGTTCGTCCTCGCGCTCCACCAGCATCCGGCCAAGGGCGGCGAGCTGGGCCTGGCGCCAGGCGAGTGGACGCGTGCGACCGCTCGCGAAAGTGGTGCGGAGCCGGCCCAGGAGACGGCTCAGATCCTCGGGTGCGGCGGCGGCCGCGGGGGCCTCTTCCTCGAAGACGGGCACGTCGACCTGGCTCATCAGACCCCCTGGTTGTCGGCCGCCACCGGGCGACGCTGTGAGTCAGGGTGGCGGACAGCTCACAGAAGTTCAACCACGAGCGGATTGGCGCGGACGTTTTCGGGCACACGCTGCTCATGCCCAAGCGTGAGATCGGCGTCGAGGAGGAGCTGATGCTCGTCGACCCGGAGACCGGCCGGCTGACGGCCGTCTCCCAGTCCGCCGTCGCCGCCGCCAACGACACCGACGAGGAGGTGACCGAGGAGCTCTTCCTCCAGCAGGTCGAGACCTCGACTCCACCGTGTGGCGACGCCGACGACCTGTTGCGGGCGCTCCAGGCAGGTCGGCGCGCAGTCGGCGAGGCCGCCGCTGCGGCCGGCGCCCGCGCGGTCGCGATGGCATCCCCGATCCTCGTCGACGAGGTCGCCGAGGAGTTCACCCCCACCCCCCGCTACCGCAAGATCGAGTCGGTGTACGGCGAGCTGGCGCGCCAGTCGCTCGTCTCCGGGATGCACCTGCACCTCGATGTCGCCGACGATAACGAGGCCGTCCGGGTGGTCGACGGGATCCGTCCGTGGCTCCCGCTGCTGATCGCGATGAGCGCGAACTCGCCGTACTGGCACGGACGGGACACCGGCCACGCCAGCTGGCGGTCACAGGTGTGGGGCAAGTGGCCGACGGCTGCCGCGGCTGAGCCGTTCCGCGACGCGGAGCGGTACCGCTGCGTCTCCGAGCGCGTCATCGACTGGGGCGCCGGGATCGACGCGGGGATGCTCTACTACGACGTCCGGTTGTCCAGCCGCTACCCGACCGTGGAGATCCGGGTCGCCGACGTGTGCACCGACCTCGAGGACGCCGTGCTGGTGGCGGTGCTGGCGCGCGCCCTGGTCAGCACGGTGGCCGCTGAGTCGGAGCCGATGACCTGGCGGGGCGACCTGCTGCGCGTCGCGGGTTGGCGGGCGGCTCGCTTCGGACTCTCCGACGAGCTGGTCCATCCGCTCGAGGGGAAGCTGGCACCGCCGAGGCGCGTCTTCGAGGCCACCATCGAGCACGTGCGTGCGGCCCTGACCGAGACCGGCGACCTCGAGCTGGTCGAGCAGTCCTTCGAGCGCCTGCTGTCGCGCGGCAACGGGGCCACCCGCCAGCGGCGGACGTTCGAGTCCACGGGGTCACTGCCCGCCGTGGTCGAGGACCTGGCCGGGCGCACCGAGGCGTCCTGGTCCTGAGGGGCACAATGCGGACGTGACCGGCGACCCGTACTACCTGTGGTCCGGCGCCGCCCTGCTCGCGATGACCGGCCTCACCCTCGGGATCGCGGGGTGGGCCCGCGTGGGCCTCGGTCTGTTCCCCCTGTGGGCCCTGCTGCGTGCCGTCGCCCAGCTCACCGCGATCGCGCTGCTGTTGCGCGGGATCCTCGCTGTCCCGTGGACCGTCGCCCTGTTCGTCGTGCTGATGCTCAGCACGGCCTCCTGGACGGCGATGCGCCGGCTCTCCGGGCTCTGGCACGGGCGGCGAACGGCCGCGGTCGGCGTGCTCACCGGTGCCGTGGTCACGATCGTGGTGATCTTCGCCTTGCGGCTGGTCGACTTCGAGGTGCGCTACCTCGTCGCGGTCAGCGGCATCATCATCGGCAACTCGATGAGCGCTGCCACGCTCGCGGGCCGGAACTTCCTGCGCGGCGCCCGGGCTCACCTCAGCGAGGTCGAGGCGTGGCTCTCGCTCGGCGCGACGCCCTCACGGGCCCACGAGGAGATCGGCCGCGAGGCGGTGCGCGAGTCGCTGCTGCCCACCCTGGACCAGACCAAGTCGACCGGGTTGGTCACCCTCCCGGGGGCCTTCGTGGGAGCGCTCTTCGGAGGGGCGAGTCCGGCCCAGGCCGCGGAGTTCCAGCTCGTCGTCCTGGCGGGCGTCGCCCTGACGATGACCATCACCGGCATCGTGGTCACCCGCCTGGCAGGGCGGACGCCGTACGTCGCGGCTGCGGTCCCGACGCCCAGCAGGCGACCCGGCCACCGACCCGGACGGTCACCGGGGAAGGATGGCAGCGACCCGAAGGAGCTACTCCGATGAGCCTGCCCGACTCGCTGACCAGCACCACCGTCGCCGTCCTCGGCGGCACCGGCCCGCAGGGCCGTGGTCTCGCCCGCCGCTTCGCGGCGGCCGGCCTGCCCGTGGTGATCGGCAGCCGCAGTGCCGAGCGCGCAGCCGAGACCGCGGCGACGCTGTCCGCGGCCACCGGGGGCCGGGTGACCGGCGCCGACAACGCGGGTGCAGCGGCCGCTGGGGACATCGTCGTGGTTGCCGTCCCTTGGGACGGGCATGCCGAGCTGCTGGCGGAGCTGGCGGCGGTGCTGGCCGGCAAGGTGGTCGTGGACTGCGTGAACCCGTTGGGCTTCGACAAGCAGGGGGCGTTCGCGCTCCCCGTGGAGGAAGGGTCCGCGGCGCAGCAGGCCGCGGCGCTGCTGCCCGACAGCACGGTGGTGGGCGCCTTCCACAGCGTCAGCGCCGTGCGGCTGGAGGACCCGGAGGTCATTTCCGTCGACACCGACGTGATGGTCCTCGGCGACGTCCGCGATGCCACGGACCTCGTCCAGGACCTCGCCGGGACGGTCCCGGGCATGCGCGGGGTGTACGCCGGACGGCTGCGCAACGCCCACCAGGTCGAGGCCCTGACGGCCAACCTGATCAGCGTGAACCGGCGCTACAAGGCGCATGCCGGTGTCCGCGTCACCGACATCTGAGGCCGGGTCGAGGTGACTCCGGACCGCCGCACGCACCACTGGCAGGACTGGACGCTCGACACCCTCCTGGAGCGCAAGCTGGCCGCTGGGCTGACCACGAGCCTGGTCGTCCCGGCCCGCAACGAGGGCGCGACCGTCGGCGACGTGGTGGGCCGGATCCGCGAGGCGCTGATGGAGACCGCGGAGCTGCTCGACGAGATCGTGGTGATCGACTCCGACTCGACCGACGACACCTACGACGTCGCGACGGTGGCCGGAGCCGCCGTACACCGCTCGCACGAGGTGCGACCGGACCTGGGAACCCACCCCGGCAAGGGTGAGGCGATGTGGAAGTCGCTGTTCGTCACCCGCGGTGACCTGCTCGTGTTCATGGACGCGGACCTGCTCGACTGGGACACCCACTTCGTGCGCGGGCTGTTGGGGCCACTTCTGGCAGAGCCGAACGTGAGCCTGGTCAAGGGCTTCTACCAGCGCCCGCAGCTCCACGGAGGGGGCGACCAGTCCGCCTACGAGGGGGGACGGGTGACCGAGCTGGTGGCGCGCCCGCTGATCGCCCTCGACTGGCCGGAGCTGTCCTGGCTGGTGCAGCCCCTCGCGGGGGAGTGGGCCGTGCGACGAGACCTCTTCGAGCAGCTCTCCGTGCCCACGGGGTACGCCGTGGAGCTGGCCGCGCTGATCGACACCGTGGACCTCCTGGGGCCGCGGGCCATCGCCCAAGTCGACCTGGGCCGCCGCGCCCACCGGCACCAGGCCCTGCGCGACCTCGGCGCGATGGCAGTGCAGATCATCGCCGCCGCGGAGCGACGCACCCGGGGGAGCGGGCCAGATCGGGTGGATCTGGACCAGCACCGCGGCACCCCCGACGGGGTGGACAGCGTGCGGCGCGAGATCCCCCTCCTCGAGCGACCCCCGGCCCGGGACGTGCCGCACCCCCCCTAGCCACCGGGTGCCTCACCCGGCTGGTGGGAGGATGGCTGGCATGACCCTTCGCCTCGGGCGGCACTCCTTCGCCGACGACCGGCGACTGATGATGGCGATCGTCAACCGCACCCCGGACTCGTTCTACGACCGAGGCGCCACCTGGTCGGAGGACAAGGCACTCGACCGGGTGGCGGAGGTCGTCGCGCAGGGGGCCGAGATCGTCGACATCGGCGGCATCAAGGCGGCCCCCGGGGAGGAGATCGGCGTCGAGGAGGAGCTGCGCCGCACGGTGGGCTTCGTCGAGCGCGTGCGGGCAGCCCACCCGGAGGTGGTGATCAGCGTGGACACCTGGCGGGCGCCCGTCGGCCGGGCCGTCTGCGCGGCCGGCGCCGACCTGCTCAACGATGCATGGGGTGGGGCCGATCCCGCGCTGGCCGACGTCGCCGCCGAGTACGACGCCGCCATCGTCTGCACGCACACCGGGGGGGTGACCCCGCGGACCCGACCGCACCGGATCGAGTACGCCGACGTGGTCGCCGAGCGCGATCACCGACACCACGGCGTACGCCGAGCGAGCACTCGCAGCCGGGGTCGCGAGGGAGAGCATCGTGATCGACCCAGCGCACGACTTCGGCAAGACGACCCGCGACTCGCTCGAGCTGACCCGGCGTCTCGACGAGCTCGTCGCCACCGGGTGGCCGGTCCTGGTGTCGCTGTCCAACAAGGACTTCGTCGGTGAGTCCCTGGACCTGCCCGTCGGCGAGCGGCTCACCGGCACGCTTGCGGCCACGGCGGTCGCCGCTGTGCACGGGGCCCGGATCTTCCGCGTGCACGAGGTCGTGGAGAGTCGGCAGGTCGTGGACATGGTCGATGCGATCTACGGTCGGCGGTCGCCTGCGCGCGCGATCCGGGGGCTCGCGTGATCGATGACGTCCTGGTCCTGCCGATGCCGCGTGCGCTGCTCCCGGCCCTGTCCCTGTCCGACCCGGTCGCCGGGCTGCGCGCCGCCTGCGCCGAGGCAGTGGACAAGCTGCTCGCGTCCGACCCCGAGCGGATCATCGTCGTGGCTCCCGAGATCGGGGCGGCCAACCGTCAGCGCGGTCTGAGCGACCCGCTCGGCCACCGGGTCGCCCGGCACCTGTTTCGCGGGCGCCACCTCGAGGAGGTGCTCGCCCTTCCCTACACGGCCGCGTCGCTCATCGAGCACGACACGACCGCGGCGCTGGTCGTGATGGCGGACGGGTCAGCTCGCCGAGGGGTGCACGCCCCCGGCCACCTGCATCCCGGGTCGGTGCCGTTCGACGACTCCGTGGAGACGGCGCTGCGCCTCGGCGACGCAGGCGCCCTCGCGGGCCTCGACCCCGAGCTGGCGGCCGAGGTCTGGTGCGAGGGCGCCCCCGCCTTCCGGGTGCTCGGCGAGATCGCTCGAGGACGGAGCATCACTGCCGAGCTGACCTATGCGGACGCCCCGCGCGGCGTGGCCTGGTGGGTCGCCCGCTGGTCCCTGGGCCCGGACGCACGGGCCGCCGGCTTCACCGGGTGATTGGAGCGGATCACGTCCAGCGGGTCGAACTCGGCCTTCACCTCACGCAGTCGCTCGTGGGTATCGGAACCGAACAGCGAGTCCGCGTCGACATGGCGCTCGGTGAAGTTCAGGTAGACGCTTCGTGCCGTCCACGGTCCGAAGGCGTACTGCGCACCGACGATCGCCGACTCCACGACCTCGATCGCCTCCGGGGTGGGAGTGAAGCCTGCGGCGAAGAGCGCGAACTGCGCATCCAGCCCGCTCACGGCACCGCCCGCCATCCGTCCGGGGGTCAGGGCACCGCCGAGGTGCCGCAGCTCCAGCGACAGCAGTGGGGTGTCCACGCCGGCGCCGGCCACCCGCACCATGGCGCTGACCGCCTCGGCGGGCAGCTCGGCGATCAGGGCGCCGTCACCGCGAGCCGGGACCGGCTCGGGTGGATCCATGTGCAGCTGGGCCAGCTCGGTGACCGGGATGGTGGCGAAGGTGTCGATCTCGGGACCCAACTCCCGCAGCGGGGCCAGCAGCACGTCCGCCTCGTCGGCTGACAGCTGGGCGGTCGCCTCGACCGCGACCCACGAGTGTCCGCTCAGGTGCGGCGGCAGGTCCGGGATCGGGGGGAAGCGCAGGATCCGGCCCACCGAGGTCACCGAGTCGGGCACCGACGGGAGCCAGGTGCGCCAGGCCTCCAGCACCTCTGCGGCCCGCTCGAGCGGAAAGAACAGCACGCCGGCGTACACCTCGGTGACGGGGTAGAGCCGGAACTCGATCGCCGTGACGATCCCGAAGCTCCCTCCGCCGCCGCGCAACGCCCAGAAGAGCTCGGGCTCGTGGTCCTCGTCCACCCGACGGTGTACGCCGTCAGCGGTCACCACCTCGATCGCCACGACGCTGTTGGCGGCCAGGCCGTGCGAGCGGGCGAACCAGGACATCCCTCCGCCCAGGGTGTAGCCGGCCACGCCGACGTCGGGGGAGGAGCCGGCCAGCGCGACCAGCCCGTGCTCGGCGGCCGCGGGCGTGACGTCCATCCAGAGCGCCCCGGCCTCGGCCCGGGCGACGCGGCGGGCGGGGTCGATCTCGACCTGTCGCAGGCCAGATGTCTTCAGCAGGATCGTGTTCTCCAGGTTTCCCAGCGGCGCGGCGTTGTGCCCCGTCGACTGGGGAGCGATCCGGAGTCCCGACCGGCGAGCGGCGTTGACGGCCGCGACGACGTCGCGCACGGAGCCGGCCAGCACGACCGCCGTCGGGTGCTGGTCGACGTCGAGGTGCCACGCCAGGCGGGCGGTGTCCCAGGTGGGTTCACCGGGGCGGACGAGCGAACCGTCGAGGTCGATCGCCAACTCCTCGGCGAGCTGGTGGAAGGCCGCGGTCGGCCCCTCCTCGAACGGCTCGTCTGCGTGGTCGCGGGTGGGCAGGGTGGTGGTCATGGGGGTTCCTCGGGGTCGGGTTGTCGATGACCACAACCCTCCGGCTCACGGTGGCCCCCGCCCATCCCACGATCCGCCGAACCTGGCGGGGCAGACCCCTACAGATGAGGGGGTTGCCGTGACGCCCCTTGATGCCGACAATCAGAGAGGGGACGCCACCGTCAGGGGGACGCGTCCGCGAGGAGGGCCCATGTCCGGCGCCAGCGCCACCGTCGAACGCAAGCTCGGGGACCTGGTCGAGGCGTGCGCCAAGGTGACCAGCGAGGACGACCTGTTCGAGGACGTCTCCCGTCGGCTGCGTGAGGTCGTGCCCTTCGACGGCGCCGCCTGGTTCGCCACGGACCCGACCACGATCCTCGCCACCGCCCCGATCCGGGTCGAGAACGTCGAGGACGGTCATTGCGAGACTTTCTGGGAGCGTGAGTGGCTGGTCGAGGACAGCATCCTGTTCCGGGACGTGGCGCGCAGCCCGTTGGGGATCGGTTCGCTCTACGCCGCGACGGACGAGCACCCCACGCGGAGCGCCCGCTACCGGGAGTTCCTGGCCCCGCAGGGGTACGGCGACGAGCTGCGCGCAGCGTTCCGGGTGGGCCCCAGCACCTGGGGGGTGATGGACCTCTACCGCGACAAGGCACGCTCGGCGTTCAGCGCCGAGGAGATCGGGCTGGTGCGCCGGATCATGCCGACGGTCGCCAGCGCGCTGCGCTCGGTTGCCACCGAGCCGGCGGCCGCGGGTGACCCTGCTTCGCGGACGGGAGGGTCGGACTCGCCGGGGATGGCCCTCTTCGACTCCTCCGTCACGCTCGTCTCGCTGGACGAGCGGGCCGAGGGTCTGTTCCGCCAGATCGGTGGACCCGACTGGGCGAGCGGTCCCATCGCGATGACGGCGATCTACGCGGTGGTCGCGCGTGCCTCAGCCGTGGCGGAGGGGCGTGACCGGGGCCCTGCGTCGGCGCGCATCCGGCTCTCCTCAGGTCGGTGGCTCTCGGTGCACGCATCCTGCCTCCGTGGAGCCGACGGTCGGCCCGGACCGATCGCAGTGACGATCGAACCGGCGAAGTCGGCGCAGATCGCCCCGATCATCGTGCAGGCCTACGGCCTGACCCGGCGCGAGCAGCAGATCACCGGAGCGGTCGCCCGCGGCCTCGCCAACCAGGAGATCGCCGCAGACCTGTTCCTCTCCCCGCACACCGTGCGTGACCACCTCAGGGCCATCTTCGCCAAGGTCGGGGTCAGCAGCCGCGGCGAGCTGGTGGCGAAGCTCTTCGCCGAGCACTACGCCCCGGCACTGCACGAACCGGGGAGCGCCAGCCACAGCGAGTTCTGAGCACCGGGCACCGAAACGCCTTCGGTCGGGCCACCAGCAACCCCCCAATGCCGATGTGGCCCGGCCGGAGTGCAGCCCGGCTCAGTGGATGCGGGGCAGCCGGCTGGCCCTGCCGCTGAACCGGGGCGCTCGCTTGTCCCGGAAGGCGGCCACACCCTCCTTGCCGTCGCCGAGGCTGGTGTAGAACATCGCCAGGCTGTCGGAGCGATGCGCCTCGATCGGGTGGTCGGCGGCGCCGTTGCGGTACAACAGCTGCTTGGACAGGGCGAGCGCGACCGGGGAGCGGTCGACGACGAAGCTCCGGGCGAGCGTGTACGCCGCCTCGAGCAGCTCCTCGGGCTCGTTCACCGAGCGCACCAGCCGGCCGGCGTACGCCTGCTCGGCGGTGAGGATCTCCGCGGAGTAGACCCACTCCAGCGCCTGCTGGATTCCGACGATCCTGGGCAGGAACCACGACGAGCACGCCTCCGGCACGATCCCGAGCCGGCCGAAGACGAAGCCGATCCGTGCCGTGGTCGAGGCCATCCTGATGTCCATCGCGAGCGTCATCGTGGCGCCGATCCCGACCGCCGGACCGTTGATCGCGGCGATGACGGGCTTGGGCAGCTCGTGGATCGCGAGGGTCACCTTGCCTCCGGTGTCGCGGACGCCGTCGGCGATCTCGGGATCCTCGAGGCGCTCACGCAGGTCCTCCGGAGTCGGGGATAGGGTCTCGTCGAGGCCGAATACGTTGCCCTCGGCGGAGAGGTCCATGCCCGCGCAGAAGGCTCGACCGGCTCCGGTCACCACGACGGCGCTGACGGCGTCGTCCATCGCCTCGGTGCGAAAGACCTGCTCGAGCTCGCGGGCCATCGTCACCGTGAAGGCGTTCAGCGCGTCCGGGCGGTCAAGGGTCACGGTGGCGATCCCGTCCCCGTCGACCGACCACTGGATCGTCTGGTAGGCCGTCACTGGGTGACCCCGGGAAGACCGGTGGGCGTGCACAGGCGCTTGGGCACGTCGGCGGTCCTGTCGGTCTTGATGTAGCGCAGCAGTGCCAGGGCACGTTCCTTGTCCCAGTTGACGGCCTGGTCGGCGATCGGCATCGAGCAGGTCAGCCCGTTCTTGCCGTTGACCCGGGTCATCGCGAGGCCGAACTGCGCCAGGGCGATCGGGCCGGTCCCCTGACTGATCCGCAACGAGGAGGTGGCGGCCTGGTTCACCCGGAAGTAGCGCACCGGGTTGATGAACGTCCACGGGGACTTCACCTCGGCGCCGATCGCGCTGACGACCTCGCGTTGGCGGCGGGCACGGTCGATGTCGCCGTACCGGCTGACGTAACGGGACCGGGAGTAGCCCAGCGCCGTCACGCCGTCGACCTCCTGGCAGCCCTTCTTGATCCGCAGGCTGGCCCGTCGGTCCACCATCCGCTGGGTCGGGCAGATCGTGATGCCGCCGACCGCGTCGACGGAGTTGACGAAGCCACCGAAGCCGATCTCGACGTAGTCGTCCACCCGGACGCCTGTGTTCTGCTCGATGGTCCTGACCAGCAGCTTGGGCCCGCCGATGGCGAAGGCAGCGTTGATCTTGGTGTTGCCGTTGCCGGGGATGTCCACCAGCGAGTCGCGCGGGATCGAGAGCAGCATGCTCGGACCGCTGCCGGTGTGCAGCAGCATGATCGTGTCGGTGCGCTGACCGACGTCGCCGACGCCTCCGGTGCCCAACCGACGGTTCTCCTTGCGGGTGAGCCCCTTGCGGCTGTCGGAGCCGACGAGGAGATAGGTCGTCCCGGGCTGGGAGTCGGGGCGGGCGCCGGCGGGCTCGATGTCGACCTTGTCGATCTTGCCGGTCGCCCACAGGGGTACGGCGACCAGGAAGACGATCCAGGCCACCAGCACCAGCAGCAGGGTCCGTCCGACCCGGCGCCGCTTGCGGGGTGCCCGGGGCGCCGCCACGGGCTGGGCGGGCCGGACCTCACGCCGCGCCGGCCGACTCGGGCCATCGGCCGCGGGACGGTCGATCCGGGGCAGCATCCGGGTCGGCTCGGGATCCTCGGAGCCGGACTGCGGGTTGGCGCGCTGCTTGCCTCCGTAGAGCCAGCCGTACTCCGGTCCCTCGTCGCCGGACCCTGATCCGGACCCGCTGTTCCCACGCTCAGGCATGGCGCAGACGCTACCGCGAGGCCCCACGGCCAAGTGGTCGCGGGCCGGTCGGCACTCAGCGGTGCCGGAGATCCGGGGGTGGCTCAACGGCGCGCCGTGGCCCGAGTGGCGCATGTGACTGGTGATACTGGGCGCCACCGACCTGCCATCCCCTCGACTGCTGAGAGGTCTTCCCCATGGCGCCCGTGACCACCGGTGCTGTGCCCGGCATCGCGCCCGGACAGCAGCCCAGAGAACAGCTCAGCCGCATCCAGTTCCGGCGCGCCGTCACGCTGATGCTGATGACGCTGGTCCTGCCGGGCTCCGCGCAGCTCGTTGCGGGTCGCCGAAAGACCGGCCGGATCGCGATGCGGATCTGGTTCGGCCTGCTCGGGACGGTCGCCGTCCTGTTCGGGCTCGGGATGGTCTTCAGCTCGTTCGTGTTCTGGCTGGTCAGCAGCACGATGTTCCTCGGTCTGGTCAGGATCGTGCTGATGGTGATGGCCGTTGGCTGGGCGTTCCTGTTCATCGATGCCTGGCGCCTCGGCGACCCGCTGAGCCTGCGTCAGAAGCAGCGGCTCGCGATGGTCGGGATCAACGGGGTGCTCTGCTTCAGCGTCGCCGGCTCGTTGTTGTTCGCCTCCCACGTCGTCGGGGTCCAGAAGGACTTCATGAGCGCGATGTTCACCAACGGCGTCGCCAGCGACGCGCACGCGGGTCGCTACAACGTGCTGCTGCTCGGCGGCGACTCCGGAGCCGACCGGTGGGGCCTGCGGCCCGACAGCCTCTCGGTGGCCAGCATCGACGCCGAGTCCGGGGAGACCGTGTTGTTCGGACTCCCACGCAACATGCTGAACTTCCCCTTCGCCAAGGGCTCGATCATGGCCGAGCAGTTCCCCGACGGGTTCGACTGCGGGAGCGAGTGCGAGCTGAACTCGCTGGCCACCTGGGCCGCGGACCACAAGGCGCTGTTCCGTGGGGTGAAGAACCCCGGCGTCGCGGCCACCACCTCTGCGGTCGAGGGGATCACCGGGCTGAAGATCAACTACTTCGCGATGGTCAACCTGCAGGGTTTCCAGCGGCTGGTCAACGCCGTAGGTGGCGTGACCCTCACCGTGCGCGACCGCATCCCCATCGGCGGCATCGGGGCCCCGGTCACGGGCTACATCAAGCCGGGCAGGCGCAAGCTGAACGGCTTCGAGACGCTGTGGTTCGCACGCTCACGCGTCGCCGCCGACGACTACTCGCGGATGGCGCGCCAGAAGTGCGTGCTGAACGCGATGCTGCACCAGCTGAGCCCGCAGACGGTGGTGCTGAAGTTCGAGAAGATCGCCAAGGCCAGCGAGGCGTTGATCACCACCAACCTGCCCAAGGGCGAGGTCGACCGCTTCATGGAGCTCGCGATGAAGGCACGCTCGCAGCCGATCCGCACGGTCTCGTTCGTGCCGCCGATGATCTCGACCGGTCGGCCCGACATCGGAGCGATCCATGCGGCCGTGACGAAGGCCATCGCCCGGTCCGAGGTCAAGACCTCGAGCAAGAACGCCAAGCCCACCAAACCGGCACCCGCGCGTGCGTCCACGGGGACGACGGGAGGCTCGATCGGCAGCCTGCGCCAGGGCTACGCGGCCAACCAGTCCGATGACCTCTCATCGTCCTGCTGAGCTCTCCCGTAGGGTGCCGGACGTGTCCGAGACGACGTCCTCAGCGTTGACGCGAACCCCGCGCGTGGTCGCGGTCGTGGTCACCTGGAACCGCGAGCAGCTGCTCGGCGAGGCGATCGAGGCGGTGCGCGCGCAGACCCATCCACCAGTCGCGATCGTCGTGGTCGACAACGCGTCCACGGACGGGACGGCGGCCTTCCTCGCTGCTGAGTCGGGGCTCGACGTCGTACATCTGGAGCGGAACACCGGGGGAGCCGGTGGCTTCGCCGTGGGCATGGAGCGAGCGCTGACGCACCGGCCCGACCTCGTGTGGCTGCTCGACGACGACACGATCCCGAACCCCGGCGCCGCCACCGAGCTGGTGCGCGTGTGGCAGGAGTTCGGCGACCGCACCGGCCAGGCTCCCGCCGTGCTGGCCAGCCGGGTGGTGTGGACCGACGGTCGCGACCACCCGATGAACACCCCGCGTGCCAAGCCCGGTGCCACCCGGGCCGAGACGGCGGCTGCGGACCTCGTGCGCGCCGTGCCGGTGCGATCGGCATCGTTCGTCTCGATCATGTGCGATGCCAACGTGGTCCGCGAGCGTGGCCTGCCGCTGGCCGACTACTTCTTGTGGAACGACGACTTCGAGTACTCCACCCGGCTGATCCGCGGCCGGGTCGGCCTCTACTGTCCCGACAGCGTGGTGGTGCACAAGACCCGCGCCTTCGGTTCCACCGACGCCGACCCGGGCGAGCGGTTCTTCTTCGAGGTGCGCAACAAGGTGTGGATGTTCAGCAGGTCACGCAGCCTGCACCCCGTCGAGAAGGCCGTCTACGGGGGATCGACGCTGCGTCGGTGGCTGCGGACGTTCCGGGGCTCCGAAGACAAGCGCACGCTGCGCCACGCACTGGTGCGGGGGCTCCGCGCCGGCCTGCGAGCGCCGCGGCCCAACGCGGTCGTGCTCGAGGATGCCGGATGGGCCACCGAGGGGCCGGCCACGACCCGAGGCCGCCTCCCTCCCGGCCAGGCCTTCTCGCTGTTGATGAGCACCTGGGGCGGCGACCGCGCCGACCACCTGCGCCAGGCCTTCGAGTCCACGGTGACCGCCCAGACTCGTCGTCCCGCCGAGGTGGTGCTGGTCCAGGACGGGCCCGTCCCGGCCGAGCTGGCGCGGGAGATCGACCGGCTCGTCGCTCGGAGCCCGGTGCCGGTACGACACGTGGCGCTGCCCGAGAACCTCGGACTCGGTCCGGCGCTGGACGCGGGGCTGAGGGCGGCCGAGAACGAGATCGTCGCCAGGATGGACGCCGACGACGTCAGCATCGCGGAGCGGTTCGCCAGGCAGCTGCCCCTGATCGAGGACGGCGCCGACATCGTGGGCTCGGGCCTCTGGGAGTTCGGCTCCTCGACCGAGGACGTCGTGGGCCGTCGTACGCCGCCCACGGACCCCGAGGAGATCCGGCGCGTGGTCCGGTTCCGCGACCCCTTCAACCACCCCACGGTCGTGTATCGCCGGAGCGCAGTGCTCGCCGCCGGGGGGTACTCCGACCTGCCGCTGATGGAGGACTACTTGTTGTTCACCCGGATGGTCGCGGGTGGTGCGGTGCCGGCCAACCTCGCCGAGCCGCTGGTCTACTACCGGGTCGGCGAGGGTGCCTACGCCCGCCGGGGAGGGATGACCCTGCTCCGCTCAGAGGTCGCCCTCCAGCGCCGGTTCCGGAGCCTGGGGATCACCACCCGCAGCCAGTACCTGCGCAACGTGGCGGTGCGCGGCGGCTACCGGCTCGTACCCGAGCGTGTGAGAAAGGTCGCCTATCGCCGCCTGCTGGCGAATCGTGCCGGAGCGTCCCGCCGCTAGACTGGCGCGGGCCCCGCTTGGCCCGCGAACCGAACCCGAGGATGCACCGCCGGGCATGCCCACGACTGGCCCGGCCCGTGAGGAGTGTTTTTCTGTTGAACGCCGAGAACGTGCCCGACCTGGTCATCGTCGGATCCGGGTTCTTCGGACTCACCATCGCCGAGCGCTGTGCCAGCGAGCTCGGCTTGAAGGTGCTGATCCTGGAACGGCGCCACCACCTCGGTGGCAACGCCTACAGCGAGGCCGAGCCGGAGACCGGCATCGAGGTCCACGTCTACGGCGCCCACCTCTTCCACACCTCCAACGAGAAGGTCTGGGAGTACGTCAACCGGTTCACCACCTTCACCGGCTACCAGCACCGCGTCTTCGCGAAGTACCAGGGGCAGGTCTACTCCTTCCCGATGAACCTCGGGCTGATCAACCAGTTCTTCGGCCGTAGCCACACCCCCGACGAGGCGCGCGCCCTGATCGCCGACCAGGCCAGCGAGATCGACACCGACGCGGCCGAGAACCTCGAGGAGAAGGGGATCAGCCTGATCGGGCGACCGCTCTACGAGGCCTTCGTCAAGGGCTACACCGCCAAGCAGTGGCAGACCGACCCCAAGGAGCTCTCTCCCGACATCATCAGCAGGCTCCCGGTCCGCTACAACTTCGAGAACCGCTACTTCAACGACAAGTACGAGGGCCTGCCCACGGACGGCTACACGGCGTGGCTGACCCGGATGGCCGACCACCCGAACATCGAGGTGCGGCTGGAGACCAACTTCTTCGACGTGGCCGACGAGTTCAGGGGCAAGGTCCCCATCGTCTACACCGGCCCGGTCGACGAGTACTTCGGCAACTCCGAGGGACGACTCTCGTGGCGCACCGTGGACCTGGAGCCGGAGGTGCTGGACGTCGACGACTTCCAGGGCACCTCGGTGATGAACTACAACGACCAGGACGTGCCGTACACGCGGATCCACGAGTTCAAGCACTTCCACCCCGAACGGACCTACTTGCCCGGGAAGACCGTGATCGTGCACGAGTACTCGCGGTTCGCCGAAGAGGGGGACGAGCCGTACTACCCGATCAACACCGCCGAGGACCGCGAGAAGCTGCTGAAGTACCGCGACCTGGCCCGCCAGGAGCCGATGGTGCTGTTCGGAGGGCGGCTCGGCACCTACAAGTACCTCGACATGCACATGGCCATCGGGTCGGCGCTGTCGATGTATGAGAACAAGCTGAAGCCGCACTTCGCCGAAGGCGCGGAGCTGAAGTCCGGAGGCGTCGATGAGTGAGACCGTCCGCAAGGTGCTGCAGCGCTTCGTGCTGCCGGCAGACCGTGACCTCGACGTCGTGCCGCTGTACGTCGACACCGAGCCCGTCGTCCTCGACGCCGACAAGGAGTCGATCGGCTCCAGCCGGGCGGCGAAGAACGTCAACCGCGCCGCGTTGCGGCAGTCCATCTCGACCGGAACCGCCCTGCACCCCGATGCGATCCTGAGCCGGCACCGGCTCCGGGTGGACGGCGGGGAGCGGATCTCCTGCGGCACCTACTTCAACGGGTTCGCAGCCGGCTACTGGCGGCGCTGGACGATCGTCACCGAGGTCACCCTGGCCATCACCGTCTCCGGTCCCGGTGCCACCGTCACCGTCTACCGCTCGATGGCCAACGGACGCTCGCAGCGGGTCGACTCCGCCACGACGACGGGGAAGGGCAAGCACGAGTTCGAGTTCGACCTGACCCTGGTCCCGTTCACCGACGGCGGCTGGTACTGGTTCGACGTCGTCGCCGGCGACGACGACGTGGTCGTCGAGGAGGCCACCTGGCTCGCCCAGGTCCCGGCGGACCGCGGCGATCCCGGACGCGTCACCGTCGGCATCACCACGATGAACCGGCCCGACTTCTGCGCCAAGCTGATCGGGCAGATCGGCCAGGACGAGGACGTGCTGGCGCTCGTGGACGAGGTCCTCGTGATGGAGCAGGGGACCGACAAGGTCACCGCCAGCGAGTTCTTCGCCGCCGCCGAGGAGTCACTCGAGGGCAAGCTGCGGGTGATCGAGCAGGGCAACATCGGCGGCTCCGGAGGGTTCGCCCGGGCCCAGTTCGAGACGCTCAAGGCGGGTCGGTCGAAGTACGTGCTCTTCCTCGACGACGACATCGTCGCCGAGCCGGAGAGCATCCTGCGTGCCGTCACCTTCGGCGACCTGTGCCGACGGCCCTCGATCGTCGGCGGCCACATGTTCAGCCTGTTCAGCAAGGCGCGACTGCACAGCTACGGCGAGATCATCAACCGCTACCGGTTCTGGTGGATGTCGCCGACGACTGTCGAGACCGACTGGGACTTCGGGGCCCGCAACCTCCGCAGCACCCGCTGGCTGCACCGTCGGATCGACGTGGACTTCAACCCGTGGTTCATGTGCCTGATCCCGACCCAGGTCGTGCGTGACATCGGGCTGAGCCTGCCGCTGTTCATCAAGTGGGACGACTCCGAGTACGGCGTCCGGGCGCAGGCGGCCGGCTACCCGACGATCAGCATGCCCGGCGTGGCCGTGTGGCACGTCCCGTGGACCGACAAGAACGACGCGCTCGACTGGCAGGCCTACTTCCACCAGCGCAACCGGTTCGTCGCGGCCCTGCTGCACTCGCCGTTCCCGCACGGCGGCCGGATGGTCCGCGAGAGCTTCAACCACCAGCTCAAGCACCTGCTGGCGATGCAGTACTCCACCGTCGAGCTGCGCCACCTCGCGCTGCAGGACGCGCTCGCCGGGCCCGACCAGCTGCACGACGACCTGCCCGTCAAGCTGGGCGAGATCCGTGAGCTGCGCAAGCAGTTCACCGACGCCCAGCTCAGCCCCGACCCCGAGGCGTTCCCCCCGCCTCGCCGGGAGAAGCCGCGCAAGAGGGACATGGACTCCGAGATCCCGAACCGAGCCTCGCAGCTGCTCTCGGCGGTCAAGGGCTCCGCACGCCAGTTCCTCGGGATCCGGGGCCTCTCCCGGGAGTTCCCCGAGTCGGTCGTGCCCGCCATGGACGCGCGGTGGTTCCGGCTGGCGACCCTGGACTCCGCGGTGGTGAGCATGCCCGACGGGACCTCGGCAGCGTTCTACCAGCGCGATCCGGAGCTGTTCCGCGACCTGCTCCGCCGGACCATCGAGATCCACCAGGAGCTCTACCGCGAGTGGCCTCGGCTGTCCCAGCAGTACCGCGACCAGCTCGGCGAGATCACCTCACCGCAGCGCTGGGAGAAGACCTTCGCCGCCTCCACCGACGAGCGACGATGAGGGCCGCGAACAAGCGCAACGACTCTGCTGAGGAGGGTGGAGCCCCGCGCGGCAAGAACGCCGCGAAGCGCGCCCGCCGGCTGATGGAGAACAAGGCGGACTCGATGCCCGTCGTCGAGCCCAGCGACGCGCCGCGGCAGGTCCGCACGGTCGATGCCGAGCTGGTGGAGCCGGCACCTCGCGGCGGGTTGCTCGAGGTCTTCCAGCAGCCCTACCTGTTGAAGCTGATCGTCTCGCGCCAGCTCGCCCAGATGTACGCCGCGTCACTGCTCGGCCTGCTGTGGTCCTACGTCCAGCCGGCGATGCGCTTCGCCGTCTACTACGTCGTGATGGGCTACATCCTCAACCTGCACGCCGGCACCCCGTTCTTCGCGATCCACCTGTTCACCGGCATCGTCGTCGTGCACTACTTCGGCGAGACCTGGAGTGGGGGCACCCGCTCGATCTGGCAGAACAAGGGGCTGGTCCAGAAGATGCGGATGCCCCGGGAGCTCTTCCCGGTGGCCTCGATGGTCGTGGCGGCGTACCACACGCTGCCGCAGATCCTGCTTCTCGTCGTCGTCTGCCTGATCACCGGGTGGCACCTGACCTGGACCGCCGCCGCTGCCGGCCTGCTCGGTGCCGCGATCCTGATCACCTTCGCCCTGGCCTTGGCGCTGTTCTTCGCCGCGCTGAACGTGTTCTTCCGGGACTTCCAGAACATCGTCCAGACGATCATGCAGTTCATGCACTTCCTGGTGCCGATGATGTACCCGTTCTCGCGCGTCTGGTCCGCGCACGAGTCGCACCCCTGGCTGTACAACATCTACGTCGCCAACCCGATCGCCCAGGCCGTGATGCTCCTGCAGCGGTTCTTCTGGTACCCCCTGATCGAGGACACCAAGGGGCTGGAACGAAGCTTCCCGCCGGACATGTTCGAGCGCGGACTGATCACCCTGGCGATCTGCGCCCTGCTGCTGTGGCTGGCCCAGAAGTTCTTCTCCCGCTTCGAGGGCAAGTTCCCGGAGCGTCTGTGATGACGGTCTCGATCCAGGTGGAGCACGTCACCAAGCAGTTCACGATGCAGTACCACCGCACCCTGAAGCAGATGGCGGTCGCCACGGCGAGGAGGCTTCCGCTGCAGGAGAAGTTCCTGGCCGTCAACGACGTGTCCTTCACCGTCGAGCAGGGCGAGTCGGTCGGGCTGATGGGGCTCAACGGCTCCGGCAAGAGCACCCTGCTGAAGCTGATCAACGGCGTCATGCGTCCCGACGAGGGCACCATCCGCACTCGGGGTCGCATCGCCGGCCTGATCGCCACCGGAGCGGGGTTCCACCCGCAGCTGACCGGGCGGGAGAACCTGTTCCTCAACGGCGCGATCATGGGCATGAGCGAGGCCGAGACCAAGCGCAAGTTCGACGCCATCGTGGACTTCGCCGCCATCGGCAAGTTCCTGGACACTCCGGTGTCGCACTATTCCTCGGGAATGTACGCGCGCCTGGGTTTCTCGATCGCCATCCACGTGGACGCCGACATCTTTCTCGCCGACGAGGTGCTCGCGGTCGGTGACCGGCCGTTCAAGAAGAAGTGCCTGGCCAAGATGCAGGAGATCCGCAACCAGGGCACGACCATCTTCTACGTCAGCCACGCGGCCGCGTCGGTGCGCTCGATGTGCGACCGCGTGCTGGTGCTCGAGTCCGGCCACCTCAACTTCGACGGCGGCGTGGCCGAGGGGATCACCTACCTCCAGTACGACGACGGGGACACCACCGAGGAGAACGAGGCCGACGCCGAGCTCGGCGCCGACATCTAGCCCGGCAATCCCGCCCGCGAATGAATTACCCCATTGTTATTCGCAAAAATACAGGCCTGTAATTCATTAAATACAGGTTTGTAATTCGGGCAAATCGCTTGCGGACCCCCCTGTAACTGGTGGGAAACTTGGTACTCGTGTGAATTACTTCCCCCTCACAGTGAGTGCTTTCGTATGCAATTCAGTCGGGCTCGATACGTCACCTTGTGCCAACAGTCCTTGGTCACGGCTGCCGTGCTCGTGCTCGGGCGTGTCCGCTGCCGGCGTGAAGACCCTGGACATCGTCCCCGCTCCCTCGACGCTGGCGGGAAGCGCTGGCGGAACGAACGAGGCACTGCCGCACGAGGGACGAGCGACCCCCGCAGATGCGCCCGCCGAGGCCGAGGTCGACGTCGCTCCGGTCAGCCCGAAGGTCCGAGAGGTCCGCGTCGCCGGCCTCCGGTCCGCGTCTCCGAGGACGGCGCGCGAGCAGTCCCCGGCCGCGCCGCCCAGGTCCAAGGCGAGGCAGGCCAAGCCGAGGACCAAGACCCTGGTGGCCCTCTCGGACGTGGAGGACGTGCACGGCTACGCAACGGTCGGCGCCACCTGGAGCCGGGGAGCCAGCTACTCGGAGGACCAGATCAGCATCGCGGTCCGCACCGCGACCCGGGGGCAGTGGAGCGGCTGGATCCCGGTGAGCTACAACCCCGAGGAGGGGCCCGACGGCACCACCGAGAGCGGTGAGCCGACCCGGCCCGGAACCGATCCGCTGATCATCGGCGACGTGGACAAGGTGCAGCTGCGCGCCGAGACGACCGACGGCACCACCCCGCCGGACCTGAAGCTCGCGGTGATCGACCCCGGAACCGGGGAGACCGCCCGACAGGAGCCCGCGATCGACACCGCGAAGCTCGACGCGGCCCGGACAGCCGACTCGACCGCCCCCGCCGATGGCGAGGACGCAGCCACGCTCAGCGCGATGAAGGTGGCACCCAAGCCCTACATCTACTCACGGGCCCAGTGGGGGGCCAACGAGAAGATGCGCGACCAGAGCAACCCCGCCTACGGGACGATCAAGACCGGCTTCATCCACCACACGGTCAACGCGAACAACTACACCGCTGACCAGGTGCCCTCACTGCTCCGCGGCATCTACGCCTACCACACGCAGTCCAAGGGCTGGCGCGACATCGGCTACAACTTCCTCGTCGACAGGTTCGGCCGGATCTGGGAGGGCCGCTGGGGCGGTGTCGACCGACCGGTCGTCGGTGCGCACACGCTCGGCTACAACGAGGTCTCCTTCGCGATGTCCGCGATCGGCAACTTCGACACCGCCCAGCCGCCGCAGGCCGTATCCGACGCGTACGCGCGTCTGTTCGCCTGGAAGCTCTCGATGTACGACATCCGGGCCGACGCCAGCCGGCTCTGGGTCAAGAACCGCTACCTGCAGGCGATCAACGGCCACCGGGACACCGGATCCACGGCCTGCCCCGGCAGGTACCTCTACGCCAAGATCCCCGCGATCCGCGTCGCGACGCAGGCGACCCAGAACAAGGCCCAGACCGGGACGCCGCCCCCGCCGCCCCCGCCTCCGCCGCCGTTCACCTCGCCGAGCCAGACACCGCAGCCGGCCACCGACCAGCCCGCCGGGATCGCGTTCCCGGGCGCCCTGAACCTCACCGGCTCGGGCCACCCCGACCTGGTGCTCAAGGACAAGGACGGCGTGGTCTCGGTCCTCCCGACGGGCGGCCAGACCGGCTTCGCCCGTGGGGTGGCGACCCCCGGCCGCTGGTGGCGGATGAGCCTGATCGCCGGCGTCGGCGACATCACCGGTGACGGACGCGGTGACGTCATCGCCCGGCTCCGCAAGGACGGCAAGACCCGGGTGTACGCCGGTGTGGGCTACGGCAAGGTGCGCACCACGGGAGACCGGGCCACCCGCCAGTTCCGCTGGGCCAACTCGGTGATCGCGGCCGGCGACTGGAACCGGGACCGGCGCAACGACGTGCTGATGCGCAACCGGTCGAACGGCTACCTGTGGATGGTGCCGGGAACCGGCACGGGACGCTGGGGCACGAAGGTCCTGCTGGCCACCGGGTGGTCGGGCTTCACGAGCGTCGCCGTGGCCGGGGACCTGGACCGCAACGGCACCCAGGACATCGTCGCGCTGAACCGCAACGGCTACCTCTATGTCGTGCCCAGCACGACGAAGGGGACCCTCGGAACGCCCAGGGCCGTGCAGCACGTGGGGACGAGCATCACCAACGTGGTCGGAACCGGCGACATGAGCGGCGACGGCATCGGCGACGTCGCGGTGCGGGCCAGCAACGGAACCTTCGGCATCATGACCGGCGACGGCAAGGGCGGCTTCGGGCCGACGCTGGGCTGGTTCCGCGGCCTGAACGGGCTGCGTCAGCTGACGGGCGCCCAGATGTCGGGCACCGGCCAGTCGGACCTCGTCGGCACCAACTCCACCGGCACCCAGCTGATCACGTCGCTGAACAACGGCCTGACCAACGTGCGGCCGGTTCCCGCCAGCAACCTGACGGTCCCCGCGGCGACGATGCTGCTCAACGTGGGTGACTGGAACCGGGACGGCAAGGGTGACGTCGTGACCAGGGAGGCCGGCGGTGACACCCTGATCCTCCGACCGGGCCTCGGCAACGGACAGTTCGGTGCCGGCGTCGAGATGAGTGACGGCTGGAAGTCCTTCGCCAACATCGTGGCCGTGGGCGACGTCAACGGCGACAAGCTCCCAGACCTCGTCGCGAGGACCGCAAGCGGACCCATGACCGTGTTCCCGGGTAACGGCAGGACCGGCTTCTTGGCACCCGAGCTCGCGCCGGCCAACCTGCGCACCTTCAACCAGATCGGCGACGGCAGCTGGAGCCCCGGCGGCATGCCGCACTCGAGCTTCTACGGCCCGGGCGGTTCCTTCGTGCCCTTCTCGGGTTCGACGGGGGGCTGGATGGGCAAGTACAACTGGGTGGTCGGGCCCGGTGACGTCGACGGCGACCGGGTGGCCGACCTCGTCGTGCGTGATGCCGGCGGCACCGTCTGGCTGCTCCCGGGAACCGCGAGCGGCTACGGCGAACCTCGCTACCTGGCGGACGGTTTCGAGGACTACACCTTCCTGGGCTGATCGCCGGACCGCAGGACGGCAGAAGCGCGCTCGGCGTCCCGGCGTGCGGGCCAGCCGTCCTCGGAGGCGTTGCGCACCAGCACCAGTGAGCCTCCGGCGCTCAGCGGACCGAGGAAGACCGGGACGCCGTCGTCGTACGCCGGATGCAGGTCCGTCATCAGTCGCACCCCATCGGTCTCGCCAGCGGCGGCGGCCAGCAGCTCGCCCTGGGTGCGCTGCTGGGTGCTGGAGCGCCACGCCACCGTCCCGGGCGAAGGTGGCTCGATGGGCAGGAAGACGTCGCTCTGGCCGGGCCACAGCAGTCCGTAGTCGAGCACGCCCGCAGGGAGCTCGTCCGCGAACCGAACGGCGAACGGACGCAGCGAGCAGGCGATCACGGTTCCGGACCCGTCGTGGTCCCCGAGCCGGTCGGGGCCGCAGGCCACGGCCTCGTGCGCGCAGCCGGCCTCGGTCGTGGTCGCCAGGCCAGCGGTCCACGCCGCCCCGAGGAACACCGGGACCAGCCAGTGCGCCGGCAGGTCCAGGAGCAAGGTGTCGCCCGCGTCCAGGCCGAGCTCGTCGGTGAGCAGGTTCGCGGTCTTGTTGACCCAGTTGGCGTAGGTCGTGACCGAGAGTTCGGTGCGCTCCCCGGTCGCGTCGTCGTAGGCGGTGATCAGGGGCTGGCCCGGATCGGTCCGCAGCCGGGCGGCGAGCAGGTCGGGGAAGGTGCGGGCAGGGTTCACCCGTGCGACGGTACTGGCAGGATGCGCGCCATGACCTCCTCCGCTCTGGACCGGCTCTGGGCCGTCGTGCCGGCCGGCGGCGCGGGCACCCGGCTGTGGCCGCTGTCCCGTGCAGCCTCCCCGAAGTTCCTGCGCGACCTGTCCGGAGCGGGGCGGTCGATGATCCAGGCCACCGTGGACCGGCTGGAGCCCCTCGTCGGCGACCGGGTGGTCGTGGTCACCGGCGCGGCGCACGAGGCCGCAGTCCGGGAGCAGCTGCCCTCCGTCGCGCGCATCGTCGCCGAGCCCACGCCTCGTGACTCGATGGCCGCGATCGGCCTGGCGGCTGCCCAGCTCGAGCGCGAGGATCCGGACGCACTGATCGGCTCCTTTGCGGCCGACCACGTGATCACGGGCCAGGAGGCCTTCGCCGCCTCCGTGCGCGAAGCAGCCGACGTGGCGGCCACAGGGCTGCTGGTCACCATCGGCATCGCGCCCACCGGCCCCGCCACCGGGTACGGCTACATCCGCGGTGGGGATTCACTGGCCGGCTTCGCGACCGCGCTGACGGTCGAGGAATTCGTCGAGAAGCCGGATGCGGAGCGCGCCGCAGCGTACGTCGGCTCCGGGCACTACCGGTGGAACGCGGGCATGTTCGTCTGCCGGGCAACCGTCCTGCTGGACCTGCTGGCCGAGAACCATCCGGATCTGGCCGCGGGCCTGCGCGCGATCGCCGCCGAACCGGCTGAGATCGAGCACCGGTGGCCCGAGCTGACCCGGATCGCGATCGATCACGCCGTCGCGGAGCCGGCAGCACAGGCCGGACGGGTGGCCATGGTCCCCGGCTCGTTCGGTTGGGAGGACGTGGGGGACTTCGCCGCGCTGGCCGACATCACACCTCCGCGCGCCGACGACCTGAGGGTCATCGGCGACTCCTCGCTGGTGCTCGGCGAGGCTGCGAGCGGGCTGGTGGTGCCGGCCGCCGGCCGCACCGTCGCCGTGGTGGGGCTCGAGGACGTGGTGGTGGTCGACACCGGCGATGCGCTGCTGGTGACGACCTACGCCCACGCGCAGGACGTGCGGGCGGTCGTGGATCGGCTCAAGCAGTCCGGCCGGGCCGACCTGACCTGACCTGACGACGGGTCCGCTCAGGCCGCGCCCGGCTCCGGAGAGTTGCTGGCCGGGTAGTCGTCCATGAACTTCTTCAGGACCGCGCCACTGGGGGCCCCGCAGTACTGCGTGACGCCCTCCTGGTTGTCGGGACCGGTCCAGTGGGTCAGGGCAACGTGCTTCCCGTCAGGGAACGCAGCCCCGTCCTTGCTGGTCCACGGAGCCGCCATGAAGTAGTCCGAGGCCTGCACCTTGTCGGCGATCGCCTGGAGGGCCTTGTAGTCCTTGCTGCCCGCCTTCACGGTGTCGTCGTACCAGAGGATCGTGTGGCCGTGCTCCAGGCTGTGCACCATGCGCTCGATCTCGGGGCGGTCCGCGACGGTGTAGAAGGGCCGGATCTCCGACCCCTGCAGGAAGTTCCCCCAGTGCGGCCCGGAGGCGGGCGGTGCGTCGGGGTAGTCGATCTTCTGGGGCGGGTTGATGTGGTCGTTGTTGCCCGTCGCCGGCTTCTTCGCCACCGGGGAACAGGCGGCCGCGGACGCCGAGACGCCGATCTTGCTCAGCGGCGTCCCCTGGATCCGCTTGTCCTCGCGCATCTGCTTGACGTAGGGGATCAGCGCAGCGGTCAGCAGGGCCACCACGACGAGCACACACGCACCGAGGATCAGGATGCTCCGCTGGCGCTCCTTGCGCTCCTGGTCCTTGCGCAGCTTGTCGGCGATCGCTCGACGCTCGTTGTCGCGCGCGTTCTTCTTGGCCACTCGTCCGCCCATCGATTCGGTTGCTGTGCTGCTGGAGTCTACGGATCGACGGGTGAGACCGTGATGGTGCCCGACGCAACCGTGTCGCTGTGCGGACGCCACCCGTGGGCGTGCGCCACGAGCCGGGTCCGCTCCGCAGCCACGACCTGGGCGCGTACGTCGGTCTCCGGCAGCCGGACCAGGACCGAGGCGCCGGCCACCGACCCGTCCACGCCGCAGGCCTGCAGTGCCGCCAGCACCTCGCCGGGGTCGGCAGGCGTGCCGAAGCAGTCGGGGTCACGTCCGGCCGTGGCCGCGACGACCGCCTCGCGCGCGCCGAGGGCGAACATGTCCTGCCGTCGGGGTCGGTTCAACACCCGAGCCCCCGGCCCGTGCTCGAGCGGCGGGAGGACCCGGGACGCCAGCCCGCGGACCACCGAGACCGGGCGGCCGCCCAGCTTGCCGGTGACCAGCTCGGCGACCCCGGCGAGCTCGTCGGCCACGGCGGGCTCGGTCACCTGGAGTGCGTTCCCGTAGGGATCGGTCGTCCCTGCGAAGTCGTCCAGTGGCAGCAGGCCCGCGACCCCGACGGCCAGGTCGGTCTGGCCGGTTCGCCAGGCCCGCCCGGCGGTGTCGGTGACGATCACGGCCACGTTGCGGCCGGTGTCGGCGTACACCCTTTCGCGTAGGGCGCGGGCCGAGGCATCGGGATCCGCGGGCAACAAGACGACGTGCCCGCTGGCCACGTTGGAGGCATCGACACCGGCGGCCGCCATCACCAGACCGAGGTGGTTCTCCACGATCGAGGTCGGTCCGCGCCGCGCGACGACCCGGACGGTCTCGTCGTCGATGATGCGCTCCCGCTCACCCGCCACGACCCGACCCTCGGCCTTGCTGACCACCTTGCTGGTGACCAGCACGATGTCGCCGTCCCGGAGGTCGACGGCACCGATGATCGAGGCGAGGTCGGTGCCGGTGGTGACCTCACCGATGCCCTCGACCGGCCACGCCTCGAGGTGCGTCATCGCACCAGGTCGATCGCGGCCGCGGCGATGTCGGCCGTCGCGTCGTGGTCGGTCATCCACAGGGGGACGGCGCGAGCCCGCAGGCCGGTCGCCTGCACTCGCTCCACGTGCGCTGCGTCCACGGTGTCCATCAGCCAGCCGTCCAGCACGCCGCCCGCCGATCGTGCGCCGTAGTGCTCCGCGACGGCGGCCGCGGCGCACTCCACCCCGATCACGGTGAGGAGCTGCCGGGCCATCCCGCGGACGTGGTCTGCTCCGATGATCCCCGAGACTCCGACCACGGGCGCAGCGGTCGACGCGAGCGCGTCCCGGACACCTGGCACACCCAAGATGGTGCCGATCGAGACCACCGGGTTCGAAGGTGGAACCAGCACCAGATCCGCCTCCCCGATCGCCTCCAGCACCCCCGGTGCCGGCGCTGCGTCCTCGATGCCGATCGGCACCACGGCGTGCGCCGGCACCTCCGCGCGATGGCGGATCCAGTACTCCTGGAAGTGCACCGCCCGTCGCTCGCCGGTGTCGGGATCATCGATCACCACGTGGGTCTCGACGCGGTCGTCGGTCATCGGCAGCAGCTCGACGCCGGGCTGCCAGCGTCGGCACAGGGCGGTCGTCACGTCGCTGAGGGGGTAGCCGGCCTCGAGCATCTGGGTGCGGACCAGGTGGGTGGCTATGTCCCGGTCGCCGAGTCCGAACCAGGCCGGCTCCACGCCGTACGCCGCCAGCTCCTCCTTGGCATGCCAGGTCTCCTCGGTGCGACCCCAACCGCGCTCGACGTCGATGCCCTCGCCGAGGGTGTACATCACCGTGTCGAGGTCGGGACAGACCTTGAGGCCGTGCACCCACAGGTCGTCGGCGGTGTTGGCCACGACCTGCACGGTGCTCGCCGACCCGGTGCGCTCGATCAGCCGCAACAGCCCCTGGAGGAACCGGGCACCGCCGACGCCGCCGCTGAGAACGGTGATCCGGGAAGGCAGCGAGGCCGGCGCCGGGGCGGGGTTCGGGGGAGGTGTGGCCATGAGGAGAGTGTGGACCAGTTGGCCCTATTACCAGATTCCGCTTGACGAAGTGGGTGCGACAGGCATGTAATCACACCAGTGTGATTAGCAACTCGGTCCGTCAGGATCGAAGGGTCGAAATGGGGCGAACGACGTGCGCGAACTGTATCTGCTCGAGGGTGATGGGGATGACGCGGCCGGGTGGCAGGAGCGCGGACTGTGCGCTCAGACCGATCCGGAGGCCTTCTTCCCCGAAAAGGGTGGTTCCACCCGTGAGGCGAAGAAGGTCTGCCTGACCTGCGACGTGCGCCAGGACTGTCTGGAGTACGCGCTGGAGAACGACGAGCGCTTCGGGATCTGGGGCGGACTCTCAGAGCGGGAGCGCCGCAAGCTGAAGAAGCGAGCGGTCTAGCTCCTGAGACTCTGGCCACAGGCTCGGCGGTTGAAGTTTCACAGGTGCTGGGCCTGCTCGTAGGGTGACCCCTCGTGAAGGTCACAGCCCTGCTCCTGAGCCACGACGGTGCCCGGTGGCTGCCTGCCGTGCTCACCGGCCTGGAGCGGTCCACCCGGTTGCCCGACCGGTTCGTGGCGGTCGACACCGGCTCGACCGACGACAGCGCCGCCCTCGTGGGTCGTGCCCTGGGTCTCGACCCGGTCGTCCTTCCCGTGGACGCCACCTTCGCGCAGGCGGTCCGCGCCGGGCTGGCGGAGGTGCCCGCGGCCGGCCCCGACGAGTGGGTCTGGCTGCTGCACGACGACGCCAACCCCTCGCCGACCTGCCTCGAGGAGCTCGCGGGCGCGGCGGCCGAGGCGGGTGAGGAGTTCGCCATCATCGGGCCGAAGCTGTGCGAGTGGCCCTCGCTGCGGCGGCTGCTCGAGGTCGGGGTGACGATCTCCGGAACCGGACGGCGCGAGACCGGCCTGGAGTCAGGGGAGTACGACCAGGGTCAGCACGACCGGATCCACCCGGTGCTGGCGGTCAACACGGCCGGGATGCTGGTGCGCCGCGAGGTGCTGGAGTCCGTCGGGTTCGACGATCGACTCCCGTTCATGGGCAACGACATCGACTTCGGCTGGCGGGCCGCACTGGCCGGACACCACGCGGTCGTGGTCCCCCAGGCCGTGATGTACCACGTCGAGGCCGCCCACCGAGGCGTGCGGAGCTCGACGGTGGTGGCGCACCCGCGGCGCGCCGAACGTGCCGCCGCGATCACCACGTTGTTGGTCAACGGTCCGGCAGCCCTCGTGCCGTGGCGCCTGGTGCGCCTGTTCTTCGGCGGGCTGCTGCGCATGCTCGGGTTCCTGCTGGTGCGCGCCGCCCCGGAGGCACGCGACGAGCTGGCTGCGTTGGCGGAGGTCTACCTACGCCCCTTCCGGATCCTCGCGATGCGCCGGTCGCGCCGGGGCAAGGTCACCGTGCCGCGCCAGCAGGTTCGCCCACTCCTGGCGGCCGCCTGGGTGCCCTACCGGCACGGCCTGGACTTCCTCAGCGACGTCGCCGCCGCGGTGATCGATGTCAGCCGCGAGTCGATGGCGACGCGCGACGAGCGTGGTCGCTCCTGGACTCGCCGGCTGATCAGCAGCCCGGTGCCGTGGACGGCGCTGGCTCTGGTCGCGGTGTCCCTGGTGGCCCACCGGTCGTTGCTCGGCGGAGAGGCCGTCCACGGCGGGGCACTCCTCAACTCGCCGGACTCAGTGGCCCACTGGTGGGGCCTGTGGGCCCACGCCTGGCATGGGCTGGGCACCGGTTCGACCGCCCCGGCCCCGCCCTACGTCCTGGTGCTGGCGCTGGCTGGCACCCTCCTGTTCGGGGCCACGTCGAGCCTGATGTGGATGTTGTTCGTGCTGGTCGTCCCGCTCGCGATGCTCTCGGCCCACCGGTTCACCCGGCGGGTGATGCCGGGGCGGTGGGCCCCGTTGTGGGCGGCGGTGACCTACTCGCTGGTGCCGGTCCTGTCCGGCTCGGTGCAGCAGGGCCGGATCGGCACCGTCGCGGCGACCATCCTGTTGCCGTTCGTGGCCACGTCCGCGCTGGGACTGACCTCGCCCGCCAGCGACCGACGCGCACGCGCGATCTGGCGAACGGCGCTATGGGCCGGCGTGCTGGTGGCGTTCGTGTCGCCGGCCTTCTTCCTCATCCTGCTCCTGCTGCCCGCGACGCCGTACCTCACCGGCCGCCCGGCCGACTGGAGCCGGCTGCTCGCGATTCCTGCCACGTCGATGCTGCTCGTGCTGCCGTGGCTGGTCGGCACCTGGCGAGAGCCCGGAGCGTGGCTGGTCGAGGCGGGACGCGCCGGCGCGGTGCGCGTGCAGCCGGAGGCCTTCGAGCTGTTGCTGGGCCGCAGCGGTGGACCGGGGTCGGCACCCTGGTGGATGGCGGTGGGGCTGCCGCTCGCCGCGGTGGTGGCACTGATCCGCCCCGACACGCGACGACGGGTCTCCGCCGTGTGGCTGGTGGTGGCCTCGGCGGCCGTGCTGCTGCTGGGCATGTCCTACGCCCGGGTCGAGCTCCCCGGCCTCGTTGGCCCCATCCGTCCGTGGGCCGGGTTCTTCACGCTGGTGATCCAGGCGGGTTTCGTCGTGGCCGCCGGCATCGCCGCGGCCGGGGCCATCCGGGTCGCCTCGGAGGCCAGCTTCGGGTGGCGCCAGGTCGTCGCCGCGCTGGCCGTGGTCTCGGCCCTGGCTGCGCCGGCGCTGGGCGCGTTCTGGTGGGTCACCCAGGGCGAGAGGGGTCCGCTGAACCGGGACGCTCCAGCCAGCCTGCCCACCTACATGTCCGACCTGTCTGTCTCCAACGACCGGAGTGCCGTCCTCGTGCTGCGCGGCGGGAACAACGGCGCCGAACTCCGTTACCGCGTGCTGCGGAACGGGACGCTGCGCGTCGGCGATGACGGGGTGCTCGCCCTGACGCCCGAGCGCACCGACGTCACCTCCTCCATCGGTCGTCTGTTGGCCGGCTCGGACCAAGGCGTCGCCGAACGACTCGGCTCCTACGGCATCCGCTACGTCTTCGCCCCGCCCCCGGTGAGCCCGGGGGTCTCCGGCGCCCTGGATGCTGCGGACGGGTTCTCGGGTGCCAGCGCGCCCCGGTCCTCCTCGCGAGCGTGGCGGGTCGATGGGAAGGCCGCGTCCAGCGCACTGTCCCCGGGCGGCGGCGGTGTCCACCCGATTCTCCTCCTGGCCCAGCTCGTGGCCATCGTCGCGGCAGTCGTGCTCGCGCTGCCGGGTCGGAGGCGCCGATGAGCAGCGCGCCTCCCGTGCCGGCACGCCGTCGCGCCACCCGCGAGTCGCGTAGCCCGATCTGGCCCGCCCTGGTGGCCATCGCGGTGAGCGCCGCGGCCCTCCAGCTCGCGGGGGGAGGGGGTGCGCCCGTCCGTCCGGCTGCCGACGGCGTCGGTGCGCCCGTCAGGGTCGACCGCACCCTGGTCTGCCCCGGCGGCCTTCCCGCCGCACGGGTCGATTCCGGCGTCGCCGGCCCGGTGGCCGCACGCAGCCAGAAGGTGAGCAGCTCCCCGCTCGGCGAGGAGGAGCCCCGTCCTCGGAAGGTCCTCACGCAAGCGGGCGAGGGCGTCGGCGCCTTCGCCACCCAGGTGGCGCGTCGAGGACCGTGGCTGGCGCTGACGCCGTGCCCGGAAGCCCGCGCCGACTGGTGGTTCGTGGGTGCGGGCGCGAGCCAGACCCACTCCTCGACGCTGTCGATCGCGAACCCACGCGACGGCGATGCGGTGATCGACGTCGACGTCTACGGCCCCAAGGGCCCGGTCACGTCTCCCGGGACCAGGGGCATGTTCGTCCGCCACGGGGACACCTTGCGGCTGGACCTTGCCGAGGTCGCACCCTCCAACGGCGACCTGGCGGTGCACGTGACCGCCTCACGTGGGCTGGTCTCGGTGGCGGCGGCCGACACCTTCTCGCCGGACACCGTGGGCAAGCCGGTCCGCGAGTGGATCACCCCCCAGCCGACGGCCGCTCGCAGCCTCACGCTCACCGGCCTGCCGGGCAAGCTCGACTCCGCCACCCTCCTGCTCGCGAACCCGGGTGACGTCGAGGCCCTGGCGGAGGTCCAGGTGATCGGTTCCGAAGGCACCTTCAGCCCTCCCGAGAACGGCACCGTGCGGGTGCCGCCCGGCGCGGTGCTGCCCGTCGAGGTGAAGTCGGTCTTCAACGGGAAACCACTGGCGTTCACGGTCACCTCCGGACACGACCTGGTCGCCACGATCCGATCCGTCGTCGGCGGCGACGAGGTGTACGCCGGCGCGGCGGGCCTGCCGGCGGACGGCGCGGCGCTCGGCGTACCCGCCGACGTCGCGGCGCGACTGATCGTGTCCTCGACCGGGGCAGCCGGCACGGCACGCATCGTGACCTTCGCCGCTTCGGGCAAGAGGCTGGGCAGCGAGGACGTGACCGTCGCGGCAACCACCACGGTGTCGGTCGACCTGCCCAAGGGCGCCCGCCAGGTCGTGTTCTCCTCGGGCTCCCCGGACGTGGTCGCTGCCCTCGTGGTGGCCGGGTCCCCGGGCATCGGCGCGGCGGTCTTCGACGCCGCGGTCCGGGCTGCGCGGACCCCGGAGGTTCGGCCCTACTGAGGCTGCTCAGGCCTCGTAGTCGGGGTGCACGTCCTCGGCAGGGACACCGAGGTAGTCGGCCAGCTGCTCCACCACGACGGTGAGCAGCAGCGCCTCGAGGTCGGACTGGCTCTCGGCACGATGCTCGATGGGGCGTCGGTAGAGGACCAGCCGGGGGGGCGTCAGCGGCGTGGCCGGCACCAGGGAGGCCAGCGGCACCCGGGGAGCGACCCAGGTCTGCGGCAGCAGGGGGATGTCCTCGACCGCCAGCTCGACGACGCTAAGCTCCTCGGTCCAGCGGGACTCGACCTCGCTCATCACCTCGACCGCGACCTGGTCGAACCGCTCGCGCGCGGTCAGGTGCGCAGGGACGCGGCCCAGCGGCGCCCCGGGAGCGAACTCAGGTCCGCGCATCCCGCGGTCGCGACGGTCCCGACGTCGTGGTCCCACCCGACCCGGGCGTGCGGGTCCGGGGGCCGGACCGGGCGCGAAGAAGGTCATGCCGCGAGCCTAAGGGGAGCAGGCCCGATGAGGTTGTAGCGTCCTCGCCGTGGGTCTTCTCCGTCGTTGTTCGCGCACCGCCTGCTCGCGTCCGGCCACGACCACCCTCACCTACGTCTACGCCGACCAGACCGCCGTGGTCGGCCCGCTCGCCACCTACGCCGAGCCGCACGCCTACGACCTCTGTGACCCGCACAGTGAGCGGCTCTCCGCCCCTCGCGGGTGGGAGGTGCTCCGTCTGGCCCAGGACATGGAGCAGGGACCGTCCACCGACGACCTGCTGGCACTGGCAGACGCCGTCCGGGAGGCGGCGCAACCGCGGCCGCTGGAGGTCCCAGCGCCGCCTGCCGTGACGCAGGAGGGGGTCCGGCGCGGCCACCTGCGCTCGCTGCCCAACGGCGACGGTCCGTCCTAGCGGAAGCCGTGGATAGGGTCGAGCCATGTCGACCCACGATCCCGCCAGCCTCGCGCGCACGTTCAAGGCGTACGACGTCCGAGGGACCGTCCCCGACCAGATCGACGAGGACCTGGCCCGTCGGGTCGGCAACGCGTTCGTCCAGGTCACCGGTGCGCCGAGCGTCGTCGTCGGTCACGACATGCGGCCCTCCTCACCTGGCATGGCTCAGGCCTTCGCCGAGGGTGCGGCCACGGCCGGCGCCGACGTGACCCTGATCGGCCTGGCGAGCACCGACGAGCTGTACTTCGCCTCCGGTCGTCTCGAGCGACCCGGGGCGATGTTCACCGCGAGCCACAACCCGGCGCGGTACAACGGCATCAAGCTGTGTCGTGCGCTCGCCGCACCGGTCGGCATGGAGACGGGGCTCGCCGAGATCCGCGACCTCGTGGCCAGCGGCCGGACGGCGACGGCGCCGACCCCCGGAACGATCGCGGAGCAGGACGTGCTGGTCGACTACGCGGCGTACCTGCTCGAGCTGGCCCCGGTCCGAGGTCGACGGCTGAAGGTGGTCGTGGACGCCGGGAACGGGATGGCGGGACTCACTGCGCCGGTCGTGCTGGCGGGCGTGGACGCGGAGGTGGTGGAGCTCTACTACGAGCTCGACGGGTCCTTCCCGAACCACGAGGCCAACCCGATCGAGCCGGAGAACCTCGTCGACCTGCAGGCGAAGGTCCGGGAGACCGGCGCGGACGTCGGTCTGGCCTTCGACGGCGACGCCGACCGCTGCTTCCTGGTCGACGAGCGGGGCGAGCTGGTCAGCCCCAGTGTCCTGACCGCGCTGATCGCGGCCCGCGAGCTGGCCAAGGAGCCGGGGTCGACGATCATCCACAACCTGATCACCTCGCGCGGGGTCCCGGAGATCATCGAGGAGCTCGGGGGGACGCCGGTGCGCACGCGCGTGGGGCACTCGTTCATCAAGGCGCAGATGGCCGAGTCCGGGGCGATCTTCGGGGGCGAGCACTCCGGCCACTTCTACTTCCGCGACTTCTGGCGGGCGGACTCCGGGATGCTCGCGGCGCTGCACGCCCTGGCGGCGCTGGCCGAGACCGACCAGCCACTGTCCACGGTGCTCGCGCCCTACTCTCGACACGTGGCCAGCGGCGAGATCAACTCCGAGGTGGAGGACCAGCAGGGCGTCCTCGACGAGCTCGAGCGGGCGTGGGCCGACCGCGAGGGTGTCGACGTCGACCATCTCGACGGGCTGACGGTGACCCACGACGACTGGTGGTTCAATGTCCGCGCGTCCAACACCGAGCCCCTGCTGCGGCTGAACGCCGAGGGCAGGGACGATGCCACCATGGTCAGGGTGCGTGACGACGCCCTGGCAGCCATCAGAAGGAGCGCGTAGATGAATCTCGACAACGCCCTGCTCGACCTGGTCGTGTGTCCGGCCTGCCGGTCGTCCCTCGCGGTCGACGAGGCCGCAGAGGAGCTGGTCTGCGCCGGCTGCGGTCTGGCCTATCCGGTGCGCGACGACATCCCCGTGCTCCTGGTGGACGAGGCCCGCAAGCCCGCCTGAGGGGCGGCAGCAGCTGATGACCTTCGACGACGGGCTTCTCGACGACGAGGTGGCGCTCGGCCGCGCGGACGTCAGGCTGCGCTACCTGGCCGAGGGCGGCGCGCGGGTACGCCGCGAGGCCGTGGGGGCAGCCGACGCGGTCGCCGAGGCGGTCCAGCGCCTCTCCGACAGCCCGCCCCGGGCGGTGGTGGCCGCGGGACCCGACTCCCGGCTGCTGCGGGCGGTGCTCGAGCCGGTGTGCCCGGTGCCGTTCGTGGCGTGGCCCGGCCCCGGGCTGCCCGGCTGGGCCGGCACCCTGGACCTCGTCGTCGTGTTGGCCCCCGAGGGGCGGGACACGGCCACGGCCGGCGCGGTCGCCGAGGCGGTACGCCGGGGCTGCCAGCTGGTCGTGGCGACCCCCGCGGAGTCGCTGGTCGGCGGGCACGCCCAGGGTCGCTACACCACGTCGTTGCCGACCCACACCGGTGACCAGCTCGCCATCGCCGTCGTCGTGCTCGACCTGCTCGACCGGCTCCACCTCGGCCCGCAGACGAACCCGGACGTGATCGCGGATGCCCTGGACGAGGTGGCGGTCGCCTGCGGCCCGCACAAGGACCTGGCCGTGAACCCGGCCAAGATCCTGGCGATCGGCATCGCGGACTCCAACCCCGTCATCTGGGGCGGCACCGTCCTCGCGGCGCGTGCGGGGCGGCGGATCGCGGAGTCGATCAGGCGTGCCACCGGCCGTGCGGCGCTCGCGGCGGACGCTGAGCACCTGCTGCCGGTCCTCGAGGCCACCGCTCCGGCCGACGTCTTCGCCGACCCGTTCGCCGACGGCGCGGCCCTGCGTCGCCCGGCCCTCGTGCTGCTCGACGACGGCTCGTCGGACCCCGTGGTGGCCGACACGCGCGAGCAGCTGCTCCTGACGGCGCAGCAGCACGGCGTCCGCGTCGAGTCGATCGCCTCGGAGGCCGACGGCGACGTCGCCCGCTACGCCGCGATGCTCTCGACGGGCACCTACGCCGCGGCCTACCTGCAGATCGGCCTGGTCGACTGAGCGGGCCGTCCGGCCGGGGCGTGTCCCCGGTACCCTCGCGCCATGGCAACCGAAGGCGGCACCAAGGCGGTGCTCGCGGCGCTGATGGCCAACACCGGCATCGCGATCACGAAGTTCATCGCCTTCGCCCTGACCCAGTCCTCCTCGATGCTGGCCGAGGCGATCCACTCGGTCGCGGACTCGGGCAACCAGCTGCTCCTGCTGCTCGGCGGACGCAAGGCCCGCAAGACCGCGACGCCGGAGCACCCCTTCGGCTTCGGCCGGGAGCGGTACATCTACTCCTTCATCGTCTCGATCGTGCTGTTCAGCGTGGGGGGCCTGTTCGCGCTCTACGAGGCCTACCACAAGTGGCACGAGGTGCAGGCCCATCCCGGTGACCTCGGCCAGCTCGACGGTCGCTGGTGGTGGGTGCCCCTCGTCGTTCTGGTGGCGGCCATCGTGATGGAGGGCTTCAGCTTCCGGACCGCGATCCGCGAGGCCGACAAGGACCGGGGCAAGAGCACCTGGGTCCAGTTCGTACGCCGCGCCAAGGCCCCGGAGCTCCCGGTGATCCTGCTCGAGGACTTCGCGGCCCTGACCGGGCTGACGTTCGCGCTCTTCGGGGTCGGCCTGACCCTGCTCACCCGGCAGCCGATCTTCGACGTCCTCGGCACCGGCCTGATCGGCATACTCCTGGTGGTCGTGGCCATCGTGCTCGCCGTCGAGACCAAGAGCCTCCTGCTCGGCGAGTCCGCGACTCCCGAGGCCCAGCGGCGCATCCGGGCCGCGATCGCGGGCACCGACGGGATCGACGACGTGATCCACATGAGGACCCTGCACCTCGGTCCCGAGGAGCTGCTGGTGGCGGCCAAGATCGCGGTCACCGGCTCCGACTCGGCTGCCGACGTGGCCCGCGCCATCGACGGCGCCGAGGCGGCGATCCGCGCGGTCGAGCCCTCTGCCCTGGTGATCTACCTCGAGCCGGACCTGCGACGAGCCGGGACCTCTGCCGCTGCTTTGGGGACAGAGGCCGCCAGTGAGTAGGATGGCGCAGCGCCTTTCGCACGAGATCGTGGCCAGACGCAGTCGCACTGTCGTGCGCTGACCACTCGACCCAACGCATCAAAGGACACCCCGCATGGACTTCAAGGTTGCTGACCTGACGCTGGCCGATTTCGGCCGCACCGAGATCGCCCTCGCCGAGCACGAGATGCCCGGCCTGATGGCGATGCGCGAGCGCTACGGCGCCGACAAGCCGCTCGCCGGCGCCCGGATCGCCGGCTCGCTGCACATGACCATCCAGACCGCCGTACTCATCGAGACCCTGGTCGACCTCGGAGCCGAGGTCCGCTGGGCCTCGTGCAACATCTTCTCGACCCAGGACCACGCCGCGGCTGCAGTCGTCGTCGGCCGTGAGGGCACCGCCGAGAACCCGCAAGGTGTTCCGGTGTTCGCGTGGAAGGGCGAGAGCCTCGAGGAGTACTGGTGGTGCACCCAGCAGATCCTGGACTGGGCCGACGGCACTCCGAACATGATCCTGGACGACGGCGGTGACGCCACGATGCTGCTGCACCTCGGCGTCCAGGCCGAGAAGACCGGCGAGGCGCCGGACCCCGCCACCGCCGGCAGCACCGAGCAGCGGATCGTCTTCGAGGTCCTCCAGGCCCAGCTCGCCAAGAGCGCCACCCACTGGACCCCCATCGCCAACTCCGTCAAGGGCGTCACCGAGGAGACCACCACCGGGGTGCACCGTCTCTACGAGATGATGCGCGAGGGCTCGCTGCTGTTCCCGGCGATCAACGTCAACGACTCGGTCACCAAGTCCAAGTTCGACAACAAGTACGGCTGCCGCCACTCGCTCATCGACGGCCTCAACCGGGCCACCGACGTGCTGATCGGCGGCAAGGTCGCCGTCGTGTGTGGGTACGGCGACGTCGGCAAGGGCTGTGCCGAGTCGCTCCGCGGCCAGGGCGCCCGGGTGATCGTCACCGAGATCGACCCGATCTGCGCGCTGCAGGCGGCGATGGACGGCTACCAGGTCGACACCCTGGAGAACTCGCTGGCCTCGGCCGACATCATCATCACCTCGACCGGCAACAAGGACGTCGTCACCGTCGACCACATGCGCCAGATGAAGCACAACGCGATCATCGCCAACATCGGTCACTTCGACAACGAGATCGACATGGCCGGTCTCGAGGCCGCCGGTGTCGCCGAGCGCAAGACGGTCAAGCCGCAGGTCGACCTGTGGACCTTCCCCGACGGCAAGGCCATCATCGTCTTGTCCGAGGGCCGGCTGATGAACCTCGGCAACGCGACAGGGCACCCGTCGTTCGTGATGTCGAACTCCTTCACCAACCAGGTGCTCGCCCAGATCGAGATCTTCACCAAGACCGAGGAGTACCCGGTCGGCGTCTACGTGCTGCCCAAGCACCTCGACGAGGAGGTCGCCCGCCTGCACCTCGGCGCGCTGGGCGTCCACCTCACCACCCTGACCGACGACCAGGCCTCCTACCTCGGCATCCCGACCGAAGGTCCCTACAAGTCCGAGCACTACCGGTACTGAGGGACTGGGGCGTGGCGCATCCTGAGGCGGGTGATCGGCCCCGCGTCCTCGTCGTCGACGACGACGCGGCCCTGGCCGAGATGCTCACTCTCGTGCTGCGCAACGAGGGTTTCATCAGTGAGATCGTGACGCGCGGGGACGCGGCCATGGCCGCGTTCCGCTCGTTCGGTCCCGACGTGGTCCTGCTCGACCTGATGCTGCCCGGCAAGGACGGCATCGACGTCTGCCGCGAGATCCGCGCCGAGTCCGGCGTACCCATCGTGATGCTGACCGCCAAGAGCGACACCATCGACGTGGTCGTCGGCCTGGAGTCCGGGGCCGACGACTACGTCGCCAAGCCGTTCAAGCCCAAGGAGCTGGTGGCCCGCATCCGCGCTCGGGTACGCCGCTTCGAGGTGCCCACTCCGGAGGACCTGCACATCGGCGACCTCACCATCGACGTCGTGGGGCACTCCGTCACCCGCGACGGGCGGCCGATCGGCCTGACTCCGCTGGAGTTCGACCTGCTGGTCTGCCTGGCGCAGAACCCGCGCAAGGTGTTCACCCGTGAGGTCCTCCTGGAGAAGGTCTGGGGCTACCGGCACGCGGCCGACACCCGCCTGGTCAACGTGCACGTGCAGCGGCTGCGCGCCAAGATCGAGGCGGATCCGGAGAACCCCACCCTCGTGGTGACGGTGCGGGGCGTCGGTTACAAGGCGGGCATCGCGGATGAGCCACCCGACGCCGACTGAGCCTGGCCGTGGACGCCCTGGACGCCCTGGACGACTCTCCGCGCTACGGCGGCTGCCGCGAAACGTCCTGACCTTCTGGCGGCGCTCGCTGATCACGCGCGTCGTCGGTGCCATCGTCGTGCTCAGCGCGGTCGTGGTCGGGTCGGTGGGGTTCATGGTGCTGCGCCAGATCACCGACGGGCTGGTGAACAGCCGGGTGAACGCCTCGGTGGCCGAGGCTCGCAGCGAGACCGACACGGCGCGGGAACGACTCGGCTCCGCCGGGGGCAACGACTTCGACCCGGACACCCAACTGCGGCTGCTGGTGGAGAGCCTGGTGGCACGCGGTGAGATCAAGGGCTTCGAGGTCGTGGTCCGTGGCCCGGTCGCCGACGGGCCCACGACCGGGGGCATCCGCACGACCCCCGCGGTGGACGCCGACAGCGTGCCGGAGACCCTGCGCAAGGCCGTCGAGACCGGCGAGAACGGCGTCGCGTGGACCTACGCCCGCATCGGCTACCTCGACCAGCGGCCCAGCGGGCCGGGGGTGGCCGTCGGTTCGACGGTCGTGCTGCCTTCCGACGGCGGCAGCTACGCCCTGTACTACCTGTTCCCGATGGACGAGGAGCAGCGGACCCTGGAGCTGCTTCGCCGGGTGCTGCTCACCGCGGGAGTCCTCCTGCTGATCCTCGTGGCCGGGGTGGCGCTGCTCGTGACCCGGCAGGTGATCACTCCCGTCCGGCTCGCGCGTCGCGTGGCCGAGCGGATCGCCTCCGGCCGGCTCGAGGAGCGCATGCACGTCACCGGTGAGGACGACCTGGCCAGGCTGGCCACCTCGTTCAACCAGATGGCCGAGGCCATGCAGTCGCAGATCCGCAAGCTGGTCGACCTGTCCCGCATGCAGCGCACGTTCGTCTCCGACGTCTCCCACGAGCTGCGCACGCCACTGACCACGGTGCGGATGGCCGGCGACGTGCTGCACGACGCCCGCGCCAGCTTCGACCCGGTGACCGCACGGGCCGCGGAGCTCCTCCAGAACGAGCTGGACCGCTTCGAGAACCTGCTGGGCGACCTGCTCGAGATCAGCAGGTTCGACGCAGGTGCGGCAGTCCTGGACCTGGAGGACACCAACCTCTACGACGTCGTGCACCGCGTCGTCGCGGCCACCGAGCCGATGGGAACGCAGCGCGGCGTGACGGTCTCGATCGAGGACTCGAGCGTCTGCCTGGCCGAGGTCGACGTACGCCGGGTCGAACGCATCATCCGCAACCTCGTGGCCAACGCGATCGACCACGCTGACTCCTCCGGCGTCGTGGTCCGCCTGGCCAGCGACGGGGCGGCGGCTGCGATCACCGTGCGGGACCACGGGGTCGGTCTCCAGCCGGGACAGTCCGCCATGGTGTTCAACCGCTTCTGGCGAGCCGATCCGGCCCGGGCCCGCACCACCGGCGGCACCGGTCTCGGTCTGGCGATAGCGCTCGAGGACGCCCGCCTGCACGGCGGCTGGCTCCAGGCCTGGGGCACACCGGGAGGCGGGGCGCAGTTCCGTCTCACCCTGCCCCGTCGGGCCGGCGACGCACTCGCCCACAGCCCGCTGCCCCTCGTGCCGCAGGACATCCGGCAGGGCGTCACATGAGGGCCCGCCGGTTCGGTTCAGCGCTGGCGGGGGTGCTCGCGCTCGTCGTGGCCGCCGGCTGCAGCACCCTGCCCGTCTCCGGCCCGGTGCACCGACAGGCCGCCGACAAGCCCGGCAGGCAACCGGACGCCCCCTACTTCAACCCGCCCGGCCCCGCCAAGGACGGCAGCCCGGCCGCCATCGTGTCCGGCTTCCTGGTCGCGATGCAGGCCAACCCGCTGACCACCTCGGTGGCGCGCTCCTTCCTCTCCGAGCGCGCCAGGGCCGCCTGGACACCCAACCTGGGCACCATCGTCTACGAGGCCTTCACCGTGGAACCCACCACCGCGGGTGCCACGGTGCGGCTGGCGGACCCGCGGCGGCTGGACGGTCGGGGCTCCTGGCTCGGAGGCGCACCGGGGAGCTCGGAGAATCTGGAGATCCGCCTCGTCTCCGAGCAGGGCCAGTGGCGCATCGACAATCCGGTGAACGCTCTGGTGGTGCCCACGTCGTACTTCGAGCGCAGCTTCTCGCGGTTCAACCTCTACTTCTTCGACCAGACCGGGCGCGTGCTGCTGCCCGACCCGGTCTTCATCCCGCGAGGCGAGCAGACCGCCACCAACCTGGTTCGTGGCCTGCTCAGTGGCCCCAGCGCGGTCCTCTCCTCAGTCGCCAGCTCCCCGATCCCGCCCCGGGTGTCCCTGGATCTCTCGGTCGTGGTGACCGAGAGCGGGATCGCCGAGGTGCCGCTGTCGCGCGACCTGCTGCAGCTCTCGGGCGACGAGCTGGAGCACGTGGTCGACCAGCTGGCCTGGACCCTGCGCCAGGTGCCCGGCATCAGCAGGGTGCGGATCACGGTGGCGGGTGCGCCCGTGCCGCTGCCCAACGGGCGGATCGACGCGCCGGTCGCCAGTGGCCCCGAGCTCAATGCCGGGGGATCGACGGAGGAGAGTCACCTCTGGGGCGTGCGGGGTGGACGGGTCGTCGACCTCGGCGCCAGCAGCGGCTCACCGGTGCCCGGGCCGCTCGGGAAACCTGGCTACTCCATGCGCAGCGTCGCCGTGAGCGGCGTACCCCGCAAGGTCGCTGCCGTCTCCGGCAACGGGCGCACCGTGTTCGTGGCCGACGCCGACGCGAACTCCGAGTCCTCGCCGGTCTCCCGGCTCTTCACGGGTGGCACGGACTTCCTGCGGCCCTCCTACGACATGTTCGGACAGCTGTGGCTCATCGACCGGACCCGCTCAGGCGCCAAGGTCTACAGCGTGCGCGGCAAGCAGATCCGTCAGGTGAACGTGCCGGAGGTGACCGGAGCCAACGTGGTGGGCTTCTCCGTGGCCCGGGACGGGAGCCGGCTCGCAGTGGTGCTGGGCGGGACCCCCGCTCCCGCGGTGCGGGTGGTCGACATCCTGCGAACCGCCGAGGGGATCGTCTCCGGAGCCGGCCGCGTTCGGTCGATCCCCGCAGGGGCCGCGGACAACGCCCGCCTGGTGGACGTGGGTTGGCGCGACCCGGCGACGCTGGCCGTGCTGACCCGCACGACCCCGGACACGAGCCAGGTCAGCTTCGTGTCGACCGACGCCTCGCCGATTGCCGCGACGATGATCGAGCCGACCCTCTTCCGCGGCGTTGCGGAGTCGCTCGTCGTGGGGCCGGACGGTGACCTTCCACTTCGGCTCGTCACGCACGACCAGCGGCTCTACTCCCTCACTCCGACCGGTCAGTGGCCTCGGTCGAACTCCAAGGTCGTGGGGGCCACCTACGGCGAGTGAGGCCGTTCCGCCGTCCCAGCCCGGCCCGCCGGACGCTTGTCCCCAGCGCCTCCGGTCCCACACTGCTCCGGCGGAGGCGAGGGCAGACTCTCGGCTGTGCGTGACGCCTGGCTGGACCTGGTGCACGGCGCCCGGTGCGTCGGCTGCCCCACTCCGGGGCGGGCGCTGTGCGCCGACTGCGCTCGTGAGCTGCCGCTGGTGGGCCACGCCACGCGCCCGACGCCCTGTCCCGGAGGCCTCGTCGCCTGCTTCGCGGCAGGGGAGTACGCCGGGTTGCTGCGCGCCATGATCCTCGCGCACAAGGAACGCGGGGCCTTCGGCCTGGCCCGTCCCCTGGGTCAGGTCCTCACGGCCGCCGTTCGCCTCGCCCTCCCTGAGCCCGGGACGGCCGTGCTCGTCCTCGTGCCGGTCCCCTCCAGGCCCGGGGTCGTTCGTGCCAGGGGGCACGACCCCATGCTCCGCATCGCCCGGGAGGCGGCCCGCCGGCTGCGTCGGGGCGGTCATCGCGTCGTCGTCAGCAGGGCACTGGCAGTGCGCCCGGGCGTCGTCGACCAGGCCGGCCTGTCCGCCCAGGCCCGGGCGGGCAACCTCGCCGGCTCGATGACGCTTCGCCCCGGTGTCCGTCGTCGCCTCGGACGTGCCAGCCGGCCGGTCTCGATCATGGTGGTTGACGACGTGCTGACCACCGGTGCCACCGCTCGCGAGGCGCAGCGTGCCCTGGAGGCCGGCGGACTCCGTCCGCGGGCCGTGGCCACCCTTGCGGCCACCCGGCGTCAGGTCCGCCCTACCGAATTTAGGACAAGCCCACTAGCGTCTGTGTATGGAGCACACCCGGGTCCACGGTTCGATCGATGAGGCCCGGTGGGGTGGCGCCAGGACGTGGCGCCCCACCCCCCGCCTGAACGCGGTCGGCGTCGGCTGCTCCGTCCCGCGCGGTCGGACGGGAGATTCCGGTCAGGCACATCTCGAGTAGTCAATCAACTGGGAGGTCTGCGGTGGATGTCGTGGTCAGCAGCCGGCACTGTGAGGTGTCGGAGCGGTTCCGGGAACATGTCGAGGACAAGCTCGCTCGGCTGGAGAAGCACGATCACCGGATCATCCGGGTCGAGGTGCTGCTGGAGAAGGAGGCACGACCACGCGAGCCCGAGAGGGCCGTACGCGTCGAGCTGACCGCGCTGTCCAAGGGTCCGATCGTCCGAGCCGAGGCCTCGGCGGAGGACAAGATGGCGGCCCTCGACCTCGCCCTCGACAAGATGGCCGCGCAGATGCGGCGGGCCGCCGACCGGCGCAAGGTCCACCGCGGTCAGCACACCCCCGAGTCGCTGGGGCAGGCGATGGCCCGCAGCATCCCCGGGGACCAGCACGACCTGTCGCCGGGGGACACCGAGACCGAGCGCAAGGTGGGACCGGTGACGGTGACCGGGGACGGGCCGCTCGTCGTACGGACCAAGACTCACGCCGCGACCCCGATGACGCTCGAGCAGGCCCTCTACGAGATGGAGCTGGTCGGCCACGACTTCTACCTGTTCGTGGACAAGGAGAGCGAGAAGCCCTCGGTGGTCTACCGACGGCGTGGTTATGACTACGGAGTGATCGCCCTCGACCTGACCTGAACGGGTCACCCCCTCGGGTGGGTCGGTGGCCTGAAGTGATCACCGTGGACTGGGTCGTTTGTGTGCAAGGGGCGGAACCTCTGCCATGATTGGCCCCATGGTCCCAGAAGGCACGCGACCGGCGGAGGAGTCCGTGCGCGTCGTGGTCGTGGATGACCAGGAGCTCTTCCGGCGCGGACTGACCATGCTGCTCGGCGTGGAGCCCGGGATCGAGGTCGTCGGCGAGGCCGGCGACGGGATCAGTGCCACCGACCTCGTCGTCGCGACCGTGCCGGACGTGGTGCTCCTCGACGTCCGGATGCCCAAGCGCTCGGGCCTGCAGGCATGCATGAAGATCAAGGAGCTCGTGCCGAGCGTCAAGATCATCATGCTGACCGTCAGCGACGAGGAGGGCGACCTCTACGAGTCGGTCAAGAACGGCGCCTCCGGCTACCTGCTCAAGGACTCCTCCATCGACGAGGTCGCCCAGGCGGTCCGGGTCGTGGCCGAGGGGCAGTCCCTGATCAGCCCGTCGATGGCGGTCAAGCTGATCGATGAGTTCAAGGAGATGGCGCGCACCGACCGCGAGCAGGTTCCGACGCCCCGGTTGACCGAGCGGGAGCTCCAGGTGCTGCGGCTGGTCGCAACGGGGATGAACAACCGTGATGCGGCCAAGGAGCTGTTCATCAGCGAGAACACGGTGAAGAACCACGTGCGCAACATCTTGGAGAAGCTCCAGCTGCACTCGCGGATGGAGGCCGTCATGTACGCCGTCCGCGAGAAGCTCCTCGACATTCCGTGACCGTCGATCTCTCCCTGGCGCAGGCGCGCCGTATCGCGCTGGCCGCCCAGGGGTTCCGCGACCCACGGCACACCACGCCCACGATGCGGACCTTCTCCCGGACTCTCGCCCGGACCGGCGTGTTGCAGGTCGACTCCGTCAACGTGCTCCAGCGCGCCCACTACATGCCGCTGTTCTCCCGGATGGGGCCCTACGACCCGGCGATGCTGACCCGGGCCTCGGAGAAGAGCCCACGACGAATGGTGGAGTACTGGGCCCACGTGCAGGCGTTCATGCCGGTCGAGCTCTGGCCGGTGATGCGGCACCGGATGGAGTCCTACCGTCGCCGTCGCGGCAAGTGGTGGCCGATCGTTGACCTGCGTCCGGGGCTGGAGGAGGACGTGCTGGCCGCGGTCAGCGACCGCGGTCCGGTGACGGCGCGGGACCTGGAGGCGGAGTTCAGCAGCGGTCCCCGGACCAAGGAGCACTGGGGCTGGAACTGGTCGGAGGCCCGCAAGGTCCTCGACTTCCTCTACATGGTCGGCGACGTCGCCATCGCCGGCCGCAACGACCAGTTCGAGGTCCGCTACGACCTGCCGGAGCGGGTGCTGCCGTCCGCGGTGCTGGCCCTTCCCACGCCCGAGCCGGCCGAGAGCGACCGTGAGCTGGTCCGTCGGGCGGCGGCCTCGCACGGCGTCGGCATCCTGCAGTGCCTGCGCGACTACTACCGGATGCCGATGGCCGACACCAAGGCCGCTGTCGCGTCGCTGGTCGAGGACGGCGAGCTGCTGCCGGCCCGGATCGAGGGCTGGAGCCGGCCGGCGTACCTCCACCGCGACGCCGCGCAGCCCCGGAGGGTCGAGGCCCGCGCGCTGCTCAGCCCCTTCGACCCGCTGGTGTGGGAACGGGAGCGCACCGAGCGGATCTTCGGCTTCCACTACCGGATCGAGATCTACGTCCCGGAGCCCCAGCGCAGGTACGGCTACTACGTGCTGCCGTTCCTGCTGGGCGACCAGATCGTGGGTCGGGTGGACCTCAAGGCAGACCGCAAGGCCGGGGTGCTGATCGCCAAGGCGGCGTACGCCGAGGACGGCGCACCGCCCGAGACCGCCCACGAGCTGGCCGCGGAGCTGCGTGACCTGGCGCACTGGCTCGGTCTGAGCGAGGTCGCGGTGGGCGACCGGGGTGGACTCGCGCCCGCGCTGGCTGACACGATCCGCAGATGAGGGCCGCCTGACCCATTGGAAACTCAGGCGTGCCCCCGACCGTTACGATGGTCGACGGGCACTCTGCCCCGCCCCCACATGTTTTCCACACCAGGGAGTTAGTCCGCGTGTCGATCATCGACAAGGTCCTGCGCATCGGCGAAGGCAAGATCATCCGCCAGCTCGAAGCCCTCGCCAAGGCGGTCAACGCCATCGAAGAGGACTTCCTCACGATGTCCGATGAGGAGCTGCGCGCCCAGACCGACGACTTCAAGCAGCGCCTGGAGGAGGGTGAGTCCCTCGACTCACTGCTCCCGGAGGCGTTCGCGACCGTCCGCGAGGCCGCCAAGCGGGTCCTGGGCCAGCGCCCCTACGACGTGCAGATCATGGGTGGGGCTGCCCTGCACCTGGGCAACATCGCCGAGATGAAGACCGGTGAGGGCAAGACCCTGGTCGCGACGCTGCCGTCCTACCTCAACGCCCTGACCGGCCAGGGCGTCCACATCGTCACGGTCAACGACTACCTGGCGAAGTACCACGCCGAGTGGATGGGTCGGGTGCACCACTTCCTGGGCCTGAGCATCGGCGTGATCCTGCCGGACATGACCCCGGCCGAGCGCCGCGAGGCCTACCTCTGCGACATCACCTACGCCACCAACAACGAGCTCGGGTTCGACTACCTGCGCGACAACATGGCCAACTCGCTGGAGGAGTGCGTGCAGCGCCCGCCGCACTTCGCCATCGTCGACGAGGTCGACTCGATCCTGATCGACGAGGCCCGGACCCCGCTGATCATCTCCGGCCCCACCCAGGACGAGGTGGAGTGGTACGCCGAGTTCTCCAAGGTGGCCGCCCGCCTGACCAAGGACACCGACTACGAGGTGGACGAGAAGAAGCGCACCATCTCGATCCTCGAGCCGGGCATCACCAAGGTGGAGGACTACCTCGGCATCGAGAACCTCTACGAGTCCGCGAACACTCCTCTGATCTCGTTCCTGAACAACTCGATCAAGGCCAAGGAGCTGTTCCGCAACGACAAGGAGTACGTCGTACTCGAGGGCGAGGTGCTCATCGTCGACGAGCACACCGGCCGCATCCTCTCGGGCCGGCGCTACAACGACGGCCTGCACCAGGCGATCGAGGCCAAGGAGGGCGTCACCGTCCGCGAGGAGTACCAGACCCTCGCCACGATCACCCTGCAGAACTACTTCCGGCTCTACGAGAAGCTCTCCGGGATGACCGGTACGGCCATGACCGAGGCCTCGGAGTTCGACAAGATCTACAAGCTCGGCGTGGTCCCGATCCCGACCAACCGGCCGATGGCCCGCATCGACCAGAAGGACCTGGTCTACCGCACCGAGGACGCCAAGTTCGACGCCGTGGTCGAGGACATCGCCGAGCGGCACCACCGGGGTCAGCCGATCCTGGTGGGCACCACGTCGGTCGAGAAGTCGGAGCGTCTCTCCGGCCTGCTGCGCAACAAGGGCATCCCGCACTCGGTGCTGAACGCCAAGCAGCACGCGGACGAGGCCAAGGTCGTCGCGATGGCCGGCCACAAGGGCGCGGTCACCGTCGCCACGAACATGGCCGGTCGAGGCACCGACATCATGCTGGGCGGTTCCACGGAGTTCCTCGCCGACCAGGAGCTGCGTTCGCGCGGTCTGGACCCGGTCGAGAACGCCGAGGAGTACAACGCCGAGTGGCCCGCCACCTTGGAGCGGATCACCGCACAGGTCAAGGCCGAGCACGACGAGGTCAAGGAGGTCGGCGGGCTCTACGTCCTCGGCACCGAGCGCCACGAGTCCCGACGCATCGACAACCAGTTGCGTGGACGTACCGGGCGTCAGGGCGACCCGGGCGAGTCGCGGTTCTACCTCTCGCTCGGCGACGACCTGATGCGGTTGTTCAAGTCCGACTGGGTCGAGCGTGTCCTGCTGGCGCTGAAGGTGCCCGACGACGTCCCGATCGAGAACAAGTCGGTCACCAAGTCGATCCAGTCGGCGCAGAGCCAGGTCGAGTCGATGAACTTCGAGTCGCGCAAGAACGTGCTGAAGTACGACGACGTGATGAGTCGACAGCGCGAGGTCATCTACGGCGAGCGTCGCGAGATCCTCGAGGGTGCCGACCTGCAGGACCAGGTGCGGACGATGATCGACGAGGCGGTGGCGACCTACGTCAACGTGGCGACCGAGAGCTTCCCCGAGGAGTGGGACCTCGAAGCCCTGTGGACGGCCCTGAAGACGCTGTACCCGGTGTCGCTGCGCTACCAGGCGCTCGAGCAGGAGGCGGGCGGGCGGGACGGTCTCGACCGCGAGACCCTGCTGGCCGACCTGCAGGCCGACGCGCAGAAGGCCTACGAGGCCCGCGAGGCCGAGGTCGGTTCGGAGGTGATGCGCGAGCTCGAGCGGCGCGTCATGCTCTCGGTCCTGGACCGCAAGTGGCGTGAGCACCTCTACGAGATGGACTACCTCCGGGAAGGGATCGGGCTGCGGGCCTACTCCCAGCGTGACCCGCTCGTGGAGTACCAGCGCGAGGGCTTCGACATGTTCACCGCCATGAAGGAGGGCATCCGCGAGGAGACCGTGGGCTTCCTGTTCAACCTCGAGGTCCAGGTCGAGGAGGAGGTCGAAGCGGTCGAGGAGGCCGAGGAGCTGGTCGAGGCCGGGCACGTGCACGCCCACGAGCCGGCCCACGACCACACGCACGCACCGATCATCCGGGCGAAGGGACTCGAGGCCCCCAAGGCTCCGCAGAACCTGACCTACTCCGCGCCGAGCGAGGACGGTGAGGCCGAGGTGAGCGGGCAGACGGTGAGCAACGCCGACGACCCCTATGCCGGCGTCGGCCGCAACGCCGAGTGCCCCTGCGGGTCGGGCAAGAAGTACAAGAAGTGCCACGGCGCCACCGGTGGGGCCACCGGCCTGACGGCCCGCGCCAACGGCTGAGTCGCGGCGCCCCCCGGGGGAGGGGCATCGCTCAGCCGAACTGGAGGGCCGTGCAGCACCAGCGACCCTGCTCGAGCTCGAGCCGTGCGGCGATGGCGCGCGAGCGCTGACCCTGGCGCACGTGCACGCTGACCTCGGCGGCACCTGGGGACGGGCAGAACACGTGCACGCTGCGCACCTGGCTGCGCAGCCGACGCACCCGCCGATCGCTCGGCGTGGTCTGCTGCAGCAGGGCGGCGCGGCGCAGGAGGTCTGCGTAGACGCGTTCGCTGGTCCACCGGACCAGCTGGCTCGGTCCCCGGTCGCCACCGACGACCTCCACGACGACGCTGGCGAAGCGGTGGGCGAACGCCTCGAGCTCGGCCCGTCCGCCGGCCAGCAGGCGCAACTGGGAGCCGTCGCGGCGGTCGGGCCAGGGTCCGTGCGTCGCGAAGTCGAGGGCCAGGGTGCCCTGGAGGCTCGACATCGCCACGGGGGCTGGCTGGGTGTGGTGCCGTGGCAGAGTCATGGCTTCTCCTCGTGGGTTCGGGTGAGGCTGGCGGGCAGCGTCAGGCGCTGACCCGGCTCGATGTGATCGGGGTCCGGGCCGATCACCCGGCGGTTCTCACGGTGCAGCCGTGCGACCAGCGACGCGATGGCGCCGTCGCCGGCCGTGCTCGGGAGCCGGGAGGCCGCCAACCCCCAGAGCGTGTCGCCCGGGCGCACGGCGAGCGTGCCCCCCGGGCCCGAGAGCCGGACCAGGTGTTGCCCGTCGGTGGGGCGCGCCGGCGCCGGTAGCTCGCCCCGGGCCGACGCCGCCACGGGCAGCCCGGAGGCGAGCGTCACCCCCAGCACGGTGAGGAGGAGCCGGCGCAGCCTGGGCGGACAGCCGACCCAGGCGGTGGCGCGGAGCCGGCCGGAGGACACCGCTTCGGCGACGAGGGCGGCGCAGAGCACGACCGCCCACGTTGAACAGCCGAGGAGCAGCCAGGCGGCCGCTGCGAGAAGCAGGTCGCTGAACGCCTGCGTCGGCGCGCGCAAGGCCTGGGTGGCCGCCTCAGCCGCGGCGGCGACGACCCCCGCTCCGAGGAGCAGGGAGCTCGCCCGCAGGATCGGTGGAACCCGAGAAGTCATGCGCGAACACCTTCGTTTGCTTGCGTTTGCTTCAGACAACGCCCGAATGCATCCGGTGTCAACCAGCCATCCACAGCCGGTTTGGGTGCCCGGCGCCCCGGGCATGGGTGTGCGCATGGGCTGGGAAGAGTCGATGGCCGGGCTGTTCGAGGACCTCGAGCAGCAGGCCGAGGGGCTGGGACACCTCGAGCGGGACGCCGAGGTCGCCGAACTCAGCGCCGCCGAGTATGCCCAGGTCAGCTTCTCCGCCCGGGTGCACGGCTCACTGGGTCGGCAGCTTCGCGTTCGCTTCGCCGGCGGACACCTCGCGGCAGGGCGCTTGGTGGGGGTGGGTCAGGACTGGATGCTGCTCGCCGGGGAAGAGCACGAGTGGCTGGTGCGGCACGCGTCGGTCCAGTCGCTGTCCGGAGCCTCGGACCGGGCACGGAGCGAGGAGACGTGGTCGCTGGCCGACCGGTTGAGCCTCCGGGCGATGCTGCGGCGCCTGTCAGCGGAGTTCGCCACGTGCGTGGTGCACTTCGACGACGGCCGGCGGCTCGAGGGCCGTGTCGGCAGGGTCGGCCGGGACTTCATGGAGTTCCATGCCGGGCAGGATGCAGACCGGAGTGTCCAGATCATCGGAGTGCAGGCGCTCGCCGCGTTGCACAGGCGCCCGTGATGTACGCCGTCTCGGGATCACTCGACGGGTCATTCGACGGGGTCGTCGGCCCGCTCGAGGAAGGGGTGGGCGTCGATGAACCGGTCGGCGTCGTCGTAGGCCCGCTGGATGTAGGCCTCGACCTCGGCGGCCTCGACGCGCCACTGGCCGCGGCCGCCGATCTTCATCGCCTTCAGCTCCTTGCGGCGCACCAGGGCGTAGACCTGGGCGCCGGAGATGTTCAGCATCTCGGCGACGTCGGCCAGCTGCAGCAGCCGGTGCGAGCGTTCCATGGCCACCACTGTGCCACCAGTTGCGTGTGGTCGCGAACGCTTGGGTGGGGTTGCCTGTGGAAGGGGCCCGCTCGCTGATGACGATGACGGCGCCCCCGCACGCGAGACCGGTCCCACCCCGGGCCGCGCGCAGCCGACCGCCGGGGTGGCGCAACCCCCGGCTCCTGATCGGCCTCGCGCTGGTCGCGGGCTCGGTCGTCCTCGGAGCACGGCTGATGGCCTCGGCCGATGACACCGTCGGCGTGTGGTCCGTCTCGCGCGACCTGCCGGCCGGCGCGGAACTCGAGCAGTCGGATCTCACTCGGCGCCAGGTGCACTTCCCCGACGCCGAGACCGCGGACGGCTACCTGTCGGCCCGCGAGCCGCTCCCCGACGGAGCCGCGCTCGACCGACCGGTCTCGGCCGGCGAGCTGTTGCCGCGGGCCGCCCTGGACGCGGAGCACGGCCCCGATCTCGTGCAGGTCCCGGTCAGTGTCGCTTCCGACGACCTGCCCGCCACGGTCGCGCAGGGCTCGGTCGTCGACGTATGGGTCACCCCCAAGGTCCCGGCGGCGGGACCTGCCGAGGGAGGCGCCGAGGTCGAGGCGGTCAAGGTGCTCGACGCGGTGGTCGTTGTTGCGGTCCCCCGAACCACCGACTCGCTCGCGCCACAGGCGAGCCGGCAGGTGATCGTGGGGGTGCCGGTCGCCCGGGCGGGCGTTCTCGGTACGGCGCTGGGCGCCATGTCCGACGGACGCGTCGTGATCGCCAAGGTCGGCTGAGGTGACCTCCAGACTGCCGGTCCTGCTCGCCGCGGGTGGAGAACCCTGGGAGGCCTTGGTCCTGCGGCTGCTCGCCCGCTCCGACATCGTGGTGCTCAAGCGCTGCGTCGATCTGCCCGACCTGATCGCGACGGCTGCCACGGGACAGGCCCAGGTGGCCGTGGTCTCCGGCCAGCTGCCCGGGTTGGACGCGGACGCCGTCGGCCAGCTGCAGCGCAACGACGTGCGCTGCGTGACCGTCGGGGGTGACCCCGGCACGTTGGCCCGGCTCGGTGTGGTCGGCGCCCTCTCGAGCGACGACCTGGCCGGGGTGGCCGCGCTCGTGCAGGCGGCCGGCCGGCACGAGCCGGCGATCGACCCGCAACCCGTTGCCGCGGCCCCGGTCGAGCGCACCGGCCCGGCCGGGCGGACGATCGTGGTGCACGGCCCCGCCGGCGCCCCGGGGCGCACGACGGTCGCCATCGGGCTGGCCGCCGAGCATGCCAGTGCGTCGCTGCTCAGCGTGCTCGTGGACGCGGATCCCCACGGCGGTGCCGTCGCGCAGCATCTCGGCGTGCTCGACGAGGTCTCCGGTCTGCTCGCGGCGGCGCGGCTCGTCAATGCGGGCGCACTCGACGCGGACTCCTTCGCCCGTTGTCGCCGCCTGGTCTCGCCCGGCTTGGAGGTGCTCACCGGTCTGCCGCGCCCGGACCGCTGGGTGGAGGTCCGCCGAGGTGGGCTCGATGCGGTGCTCGCACGGGCGGGCGAGGTGGGAGACGTGGTGGTCGACACCGGCTTCAGCCTCGAGGACGACGCCGACCCCGGTCGCAACGTGGCCCGCAACCAGCTCACCCTCGATGCGGTCGCGGCGGCGGATGAGGTCGTCGTGGTCGGGTCGGCCGAACCCACGGGTCTGGCCCGTCTCGCCCGGACGCTGGTCGAGGTCCGGGACGCGACCGCCGCCCCGCTGCGCGTCGTGGTCAACCGGATGCGTGACTCACTGGGTTGGAGCAGGCGCGACATCATCGGCATGGTGGAGGGCTACGCCCGTCCCCGTGGCGTCCATTTCCTTCCCGAGGACCGACCGGCCGTCGACCGCGCACTCGTCGCCGGCACGTCCCTGGTCGAGTCGGGAGACTCGGCCCTGCGCCGGGGGATGGCTGAGCTCCACGACGCCGTGTTCGAAACCAGCGCCGCTCAGAAGCCGCCCATCAGCAGGTAGAGCCCCGTCGTCGTGTACGCCACCATCACCAGCAGCATCCCGAGCTGGCCGACCACGTGGTGCCGCGCCGGCAGCAGGGCGATCGCCCGGTCGTGTGCCGCGACGACGCCCACCACATGGCCGGCAACGACGGCGAGCACCTTGAGCACGGCGAGCAGCGTCGGATGGAAGGAGAGCCAGTAGGTGACCGGCCAGTTCGCCGTCCCGAGGAGGTTGTCGCCACGCACCATGGGGTCGCTGAGCTCGATCATCGCGCTCTGCCCCTGCTCGATGAAGTAGCTCAGGTAGTGCGCGGTCATGTAGCCGACGATGATCGGGATCACCGAGTAGGCCAGCATCGAGGGCAGCAGCGTGCGTCGTACGGCGCCCGGGCCGGTGGCCTCGACCCCGGTCGTGCCGGCGGCGATCGCGAAGCTGAAGCCGACGACGAGGCAGAAGCCCAGCAACGCGGCCGTGTTCGTCAGCACGTCACCGACGTCCAGGCGTGTCACGAAGCCGAGCCACGTCACCGTGTCCTTGAAGCTGTCGAACGCGGTGGAGCCGAGCAGCACCGCGACGACGGCGACGAGCCCCGGTGTCGCTGGCACGCTGCCGAGGTTCGCCAGCGGGCTGCGCAGCACGAGCCGGTCCCCGTCGCGGCCCCAGAAGGACAGCTTGGCCAGCAGGCTGGAGTAGACCTCGAACGGGTCGGCGCGGGCCAGCCAGACGTCCCCGAAGACCGCCGACCCGACCAGCATTGTCGCGAGGTACGCAGCGAGCCAGAGCCGGACCGACCCGAGGTAGGCGCTCTGCGGGTTGACCAGTTCCTGCCACACGAACGCGAACAGCCCGGCCGCCGCCGGCCAGTACCCCAGCCGGTCGGGATAGGTCCTCAGGCCCGTCGTGGGGTCACCGCGGGTCACCCGGGCGAGGAGCAGGTTGATGGTCCGGACCGGGCTGGCCGCGCGCACCACAGGCCCCAGCAGCAGGGAGAGGGGTAGGAGGCCGACCCACACGAGCACGTAGAAGACGCCCAGCGACGGGTTGGTGACCAGGTCCGGCCCCCAGATCAACGCCCAGCTCACGTAGCCGAAGAAGAGCAACCCCAGGATCCGGACCGTCCATGCGAAGCCGGGGGAGTCCACCACCTCCTGGAGCCGGGCCGGGACCTGCCGACCGGGCCGGATCCGTTGGTAGCGAGGGGTGCGCCAGGCCAGCGCCAGCACGGAGAAGGAGACGACGAGCGCCGCGACCGCGCCCACGACCGCCAGGACCAGCGGGATGGGCAGGTCCTTCTGGCCACCGAGTCCGTGGCCGAAGACGAACCCCGGTGCCGCCCCGATCCCGAGCACTCAGCGCACCGTGAGCTGGACGACGAGCTTGTCCAGGTGGTGGTCCTCCACGTCGACGACCCCCGGCCGCTCGAGCCGGATCGTCTTGTCGGTGGTGCCGGCGGAGTAGCTGATCTCCTGCTCGGGGGAACTGTGCACGTGCAGCACTCCGGACACATCGGCCACGATGTGCAGCCGGATCGGGTCGCCGGCGCCGACGGTCTGCTCAGCGCCGTCCGGGTCCACGGTGCCGCGGCTGATCGTGATGTCGATGGTCGTCGTACCGCTCTCGCCCCCGGCGCCGGAAGCAGAGTCACCCGACCCGCAACCGGCGAGCAGCCCGGCCAGCAGCACGGCCAGCAAAACGGGCAGCCTCACGAGTGCCCCTGGCTTCGCTCTCGACACGGATTCCTCCATCAACGGGTACGGGCGTCGGCCCCCACAGGGCGCTCTGTCAGAATCCCATGAGGCTCAAGGCCCCCCGGGGGTGGGGCCGGTACCGGCCGTCGACAGAGAGGTTCCACTGATGAGCGAGCGGTTGCGTGCGAGCGACCTCGCCCTGTTGGCCGACGAGACGCCGCACACGCCGATGCACAACGCGACGCTCGAGATCTTCGACCCCGGCAGCTCCGGCTTCGACTACGACGCCCTCCTCGCCCACATCGACGACCGGATCGCGTTCGTGCCCCGCTACCGGCAGCGCGTACGACGGGTGCCGGGCCACCTCGCCAACCCGATCTGGGTCGACGACGAGGACTTCGACCTCGCCTACCACGTGCGCCGCTCGGCTCTACCGCGTCCCGGCAGCCTGGACCAGCTGCGCGAGCTGACGGCCCGCATCATGTCCCGCCGCCTGGACCCGGACCGCCCGCTGTGGGAGATCTACTTCGTGGAGGGGCTTGAGGGAGGCCGCGTCGCGTTGCTGTCGAAGTCGCACCAGATCCTGGTGGACGGCATCTCCACCGTCGACCTCGGGCAGGTGCTCTTCGACGTCGACCCCGGCCCCCGGGAGCTGGTCCAGGAGGGCTGGGTCGCCGGCGCCGAGCCGACGCCCGCGAGCCTGGCCGTCAGCGCGCTCCTGGAGACCGTGCGTGACCCGACGGTCGCCCTGAGCACGGCGCGCAGCAACGTGGCGGCGCTCGGGAGAACCCTCGGAGCCGCCGCGGAGCGGGTCGGCAGTGTTGCCGGCGCGCTCTCCAACCGCCGCCCCACCCCGGAGGGCCCGTTCAACATCGATCCGTCAGGGCAACGTCGCGTGGTCCTGGTCCGCACCTCGCTCAAGGACTATCGCAAGGTGCGGCGGATGCACGGGGGGACCATCAACGACGTCATCCTGGCCACCCTCGCGGGCGCTGTCCGGGCCTGGCTGATGACGCGTGCCGAGTCGGTGGGTGCTGGTCGTCGGCTGCGGGCCTTGGTCCCGATGAGCGTGATCGACGAGGACCTCGAGCCGACGTCCCTCGGCTCCCAGGTGATCGGTCACCTCGTCGACCTGCCGATCGGCGAGGGGTCGCCGGTCGTACGCCTGCACCAGGTGTCCTACGCGCTGCGCGCCCACAGCGAGACCGGCAAGGCCGTGGCCGCCGATCGGATTGCAGGCGTGGCCGGGTTCGCGCCGACGACGTTCCACGCCCTCGGGTCGCGGGTGGCCGTCAAGGAGGGCCGGAACAACGTCAACCTGGTGATCACCAACGTCCCCGGCCCGCAGTTCCCGATGTACCTCGCCGGCGCGGAGATGGTGGAGACCTACCCGGTCCCACCGCTGCACCCGGGCTTCTCCCTGGCCGTGGGCGTCACCTCCTACGACGGGGCCGTCTACTACGGCATCACCGCCGACCGCGACGCCCTGCCCGACATCGAGGTGCTCGGGCAGTGCGTGCGCGAGTCGCTCGATGAGCTGGTCGACAGCGCCACCGAGACCCGGCTGCGTGCGCCGCGAGGGCGCAAGAAGCCGCTGAAGCCGGCCCCGTGAGCGTGCGGGTCTACGTCGCCGCGAGCCTGGCCTCGCTGGCCGGTTTCCTGGAGGACGGCGGGATCGGCCCGTCCCCGGTGCGGGCCCACGCGGTCACCGACTGGCTCCGCGCGGAGTGGCCCGAGGGCGGCGAGGACGAGTGGGAGTACGCCGCCCTGATGGCCGCCGCCGACGACTCCGCACGATCACTGGGCCCGGAGGATCCTCCTCGGCGGGTGGTGCTCGCCGCCGACGTCGACCAGGTCACGCCCGAGGGGGACTCGACCGTGGTGGCCGTCGACTCCGCCATCGCGCTGCGACTGGTGCAGGCCGTGCACGCCGACCTCGACGACGTGGATCCGACGTCACCGGAGGATCTGGACGACCTCCGCTGGTTCGGCGTCCAGGAGATCCCGGACCTGCTGGGCTGAGGGCTGGGCCGAGTGTTCGGCTGCGGTTGGTCGCGGCCCCGGTTGTCTGAGAACATCCGGCCATGGACGCGATCACGACACCCCCCGCCCCGGTCAACGAGCCGAACCTGAGCTACGCCCCCGGCAGCCCGGAGCGGACGGAGGTCGAGGCGGAGCTCGCCCACCTGGCGGCAGCCCCCCTCGACCTGACCGCCACCATCGGTGGCCGGAAGAAGATGGGCGGCGGCGCGGAGATCCGGGTGGTCCAGCCGCACGATCACGCGAGCGTGCTCGGCGTACTGAAGAACTCGACGAAGGCCGACGCGAAGGCCGCAGTCAAGGCCGCCACCGACGCGGCACCGGCCTGGCGCGCCATGTCCTTCGACGACCGCGCGGCGATCCTGCTCAAGGCGGCCGACCTGCTCTCCGGGCCGTGGCGCGCCCGGTTGACCGCTGCCACGATGCTGGGTCAGTCCAAGACCGTCTGGCAGGCCGAGATCGACGCGGCCGCGGAGCTGATCGACTTCTGGCGGTTCAACGTCCACTTCGCCCGGCAGATCCTGGCGGAGCAGCCGATCGCGAACAGCCCGGGCGTGTGGAACCGCACCGACCACCGGCCGCTGGAGGGTTTCGTCTACGCGATCACGCCCTTCAACTTCACCGCCATCGCCGGCAACCTGCCCACCGCGCCCGCGCTGATGGGCAACACGGTGATCTGGAAGCCCTCGCCCACCCAGCAGTTCGCGGCGCACCTGACCATGGAACTGCTCGAGGAGGCCGGCCTGCCGCCGGGCGTGATCAACATGCTCCCCGGCGACGGTCTCGAGGTCTCCGAGGTCGTGTTGAACCACCCCGACCTCGCCGGCATCCACTTCACCGGCTCGACGCCCACCTTCCACCGGCTCTGGGGCGCGGTCGGGCAGAACCTGGCGGGCTACCGGTCCTACCCGCGCATCGTCGGCGAGACCGGCGGCAAGGACTTCATCGTGGCCCACCCCTCGGCCGACGTGGACGTGCTCCGGGTCGCGATGATGCGAGGTGCCTTCGAGTACCAGGGCCAGAAGTGCTCGGCGGCCTCGCGCGCCTATGTGCCGAAGTCGGTCTGGCGCAAGCTCAAGGGTCAGCTGGTCGCGGAGACCGAGAACCTCACGATGGGCAACGTCACGGACCTGTCCAACTTCATGGGGGCGGTCATCGACGACCGCGCCTTCGCCAAGCACGCGAAGGCGATCGCGCGGGCCAAGCGCTCGCAGAAGCTGGACGTGATCGCCGGCGGCCAGGTCGACGACTCGGTCGGCTACTTCGTCCGGCCCACGATCGTGGAGTCCACCGAGCCGACCGACGCGATGTTCAGCGAGGAGTACTTCGGACCGATCCTGGCCGTCCACGTCTACGACGACCGTCAGTTCGAGAGCGTCGTGGACCAGATGGAGTCGTTCGCGCCGTACGCCCTCACCGGTGCCGTGATCTCCCAGGACCGCGGGGCCGTCGCCTGGGCCAGCGAACGGCTCCGCTTCGCGGCCGGCAATTTCTACGTCAACGACAAGCCGACCGGTGCCGTCGTGGGCCAGCAGCCGTTCGGCGGAGCGCGGGCCTCCGGGACCAACGACAAGGCCGGCTCGGCGGCGAACCTGTCCCGCTGGACCTCGCCCCGCTCGATCAAGGAGACCCTCGTGCCGCCGAAGGACCACCGCTACCCGCACATGGGCTGATCTGTAGTTCGCCGACCGGTCACTCGCCGCACGCTGTAGCTCGCCGACCGGTCACTCGGCGCACGTTGTACGACGCCCACCGGGCACCCGGCGCACGCTAGCGGCGGTCGGCCAGCCACCTGACGCCGACGTGGTGCTCGGCGCGCAGCGCCTTGGAGAGCATGTCGGCGATGAGTCCCTCGATCTTCCCGCCGACCAGCGGGATGTTCACCTTCACGCTGAGGTTGACAGTCTCCGTGGTGCCGTCGGGGTCCTCCACCAGCAGGGCCGTGCCGCTCATCTCACCCGGCTTGCCGGGGATGGTGACGTGGATGTTGCCCTTCTCCGGGGCCGTCCAGTCCTCTGACTGGACGATGTTGATCTCCTCGCCGACGAACTTCCGGGCGAAGCCAGGGATGCCGCGGGCGCCGTGGACCTGGTCGATCTCGACGGTCATCCCCTGGCCCTGGGCATCGATGGTCACCCGGTGGCGGAGCACGCCCTGCTGGTCGCAGACCTGCTCGCGGAACGCCGGGTCGGCCAGCATCTGGTGCACCTGGTCGAGGGTGGCCGCGTCGTAGCGGAGCTCCTCGTGGACCTGCTTCATCAGCGCTTCCCCTCCAACCAGGCCACGCCCGCACCGTGCTCCTTGTCCATGCCCTTGGTGACCAGGTCGGCCATCAGGGACTCCAGCTTGCCGCCGATCAGCGGCACCTTGACCTTCACCTCGACCTCCATCGTCTCGGTGGTGCGGCCACCGGACTCGGTCAGGCTGAGGGTGCCGGCGATCGAGGTGGGCTTCCCGGGGGTCTCGATCGAGATCGTGCCACCGGCGGAGGAGGCCCACTCCTCGGTCTGGACGGCACGCGTCGTGTCACCGGCGAACTTCCGCGCGAAGCCCGGGATCCCCTCGGTGGGCTGGACCTGGTCGATGCGAACGCTGATGCCCTCGCCGTTCGGCGTGATCGTCACGTCGGCGGAGATGACTCCCATCGCCGCTGCCGAGGCCTGCCGGAAGTCCGGGTCGGAGAGCATCGCGAAGACATCGGCGAGCGGGGCGTCGTAGCTGATCTCGTGGCTCATCCTCATGGGGCGCATCATGCTGCATCGCCGGTCGCCCGCATAGGTTGACCCCATGAGTGATGAGAACTTCGTGTCCTTCGGCGAAGAGGGTGCCCTGCTGACCTACGGCAGCTACCTGCGCCTCCCGCAGCTGCTCGACGCCCAGCACCTCGAGTCGGATCCGCCCGCGCACGACGAGCTGTTGTTCATCACGATCCACCAGGTCTACGAGCTCTGGTTCCAGCAGCTGCTGCACGAGGTCGAGGCGGTGCGCGACACCTTGATCGGTACGGCGGGGGACCCCGCCAACAACCGGCTCTGGTGGGGTCGCCACCTGATGAACCGGGTCCACGTGATCGAGCGGGTGCTGGTGCAGCAGGTCGACGTGCTGGAGACGATGACCCCGCAGGACTTCCTGGAGTTCCGACAGCGGCTCGCTCCGGCCAGCGGGTTCCAGTCGGTGCAGTACCGCGAGCTGGAGTTCCTCTCCGGCGCCAAGGACGCGGGCTACGTACGCCGGTTCAAGGGGCTGACCGACGCCGAGCGGGACCACCTGCAGCGGCGCCTCGACGAACCCTCCCTGTGGGATGCGTTCACCCTGCTACTCGCGTCTCGGGGACTGGAGACCGGCTCCGACGAGGCGCTGACCTCCTCGCTGCGCGAGGTGGCGCACGACCGGGCGGCGCACGGCGACCTCTGGGCGATGGCGGAGTCGCTGATCCTGCACGACGAGCTCGCCGCCGCGTGGCGTGCCCGGCATGTCGTGATGGTCGAGCGGATGATCGGGGCGAAGACCGGCACGGGCGGGTCCACCGGTGCGGCGTACCTCCGCAGCCGGCTGGACCTGAAGTACTACCCGCTGCTGTGGGACCTGCGTTCGGCGCTGTGACCGGGGCCGGCGCGGGCCGACGGCGAGTGCACGCCATGGCGCAACACCGCCACTGAAGCAGCCATCTGCCGGGCGCGGGCAGCCCTAGCCTTGCGCCATGAGGAAGACCGGGTGGGTGGTCTCGGCCTGTGCTGCAGCGCTGGTACTGACGGCATGCGGGGGCAGCGGCAGTGGTGCTGGCGTGCCGGTCGCAGACCGCTCACCCGCGGGGGACACCACGCCCTCGGGCACCCCGGCTACGCCGGCGGGGGACGCATCGGCAGAGGGAGGCGACGCCGACCGCGCCTGCCTGGTGTCGGGCAGCCCGTGGCGGGTCAGCACGAACGACCTGGAGAGCCAGTTCCCACAGGTCATGCGCACCGTGAACGTCAGGGACGTACGGATCACCGGCGGTCAGACGCTGGCCGTCGACGGTGACCTGAACACGACCTTCACGACCGACATGGTCGTCCGGATCACCATCGCCGGGGAAGCCGGTCTGGTCATGGTGATGACGCAGTCTCACAACGGGACCAAACGCGGCCACTGGGTCGCGAACGGCGCCAACCTGACCTCGCCCGAACCTTGGCTCGGCCGGTTGACGAGCAGTTCCAAGGTGTCGGTCAACGGGCGGGCCGCGACCTCACCGGTCCGCGTCGCCAGCACGAGCCTGGCCGACGTCGACCTGACCTACGCCTGCGCCGACGGCACGCTGAACATGCAGGTCGAGGGCTCGCCGTTCTCCTACCTCTTCCTGGCGGCTCACTGAGGCGGCAGCAGGCCCGCCTCCCGCTGCGCCCAGGCCACTCCAAGCTCGAAGCGCGAGCCGACCCGGTGGTGCTCCATCGCCTCGGCGATGCGCCGCTGGACGGTGCGCAAGGAGGTGCGTTGCGCCGTGGCGATCGCCGCGTCGGACATCCCCAGCGCCATCGACGCGAGCACGTCGGTCCACTCGTGGGCCTGCTCGCCGTAGGGCTGGGCGGTGTGCCAGGCGAGCTCCGTCAGCGCCGAGAGCGCGGCGGTGATCGCGGCGTCCTTGATGATCAGGATGCTGGTCGGCGGGTGCTCCGCCCAGACCAGGGGCAGCGCGGACAGCACGCCCGGGTCGGCATAGACCCACGACTCGACGGTGTGCGCCAACCGGACCTGGAACCCGGCCGAGCACAGGGTGTCCAGGACGGCCCGGTCTCCGTCGGTTGTGACGGCGCAGGCGGGTACGACGGCGCGCGCATGCAGGCCCTCCGGGTGCGCCGCGAGCACCTGGTCGATGTCCGGGAGGATCACCTCCCGCAGCACGTCCAGAGTCGGGTAGAGGTTCATCGGTGCGCGCGGCGGCGTGATCGCGGCGTGCCGCCCCCAGGCCCGCCACTGCTCCTCGTGGCCGTGCACGATCTCGACCTCGATGGCGTGGTCTCCACGCCCGCCGCGCTCCCACTCGCGGGCGAGGTCGGGCAGTGACGCGGCCAGCGAGGCGGTCGCCGCCACGTGTGCCGCCAGCGCCTGATCGGGTGCGACCACCGCGAGCTGATCCCCGGCGATCGTCACGAAGCCGGCCTCGGCCAACTCGGCCAGCACCTCGTCGAGCCGGCTGGTGGGCAGCGACCGGATCGAGTGCGCATCGGCGAGTGTCTGCGGCCGCATCCGGCACAGGATCGCCAGCACGGCCAGCGCTTCTTGGTCCAGGGGCATGCGCTCATAGTTCACCGGCCGCGCGCGGTTCGCCAGATTCGTGACGATCTGAGACCGAATCGGGGCCGCGTCGAGTTTGTCGCGGACCGTGCGCGGCCATAACCTCAGAAGGTGACGGCGCTGGAGACGAGCAAGTCCGAACTTCTCACCACGTTGTGCGCCTACGCGGACTCCCGAGCCGCCAACGCCCCCGACGGTGTCGACGTCAAAGCGGTCCTGAAGACCTTCTACCGACACGTCGCCCCCGAGGACCTGCTCGAGCGCGACGCCGCGGACCTCTTCGGGGCGGTGATGGCCCAGCTCCGACTGGCGACCGAGCGCCCGCAGGGCAAGGCGACCGTCAAGGTGTTCACCCCCAGCGTCGCGGTGAACGGCTGGAGCGCCGAGGGCCACACCGTCGTCGAGGTGGTCACCGACGACATGCCGTTCCTGGTCGACTCGGTCTCGATGGCCCTGTCCCGGAGCCAGCACGACGTCCACCTGGTGATCCATCCCCAGTTCGTCGTACGCCGCGACCTGAAGGGCCAGCTCCTCGAGGTGCTGGACGAGCAGGCGCAGACCGACCCGCACGACGTCTCGCGGGAGTCCTGGATGCACCTGGAGATCGACCGGGTCGCCGAAGGCGACGTCGAGGAGATCCAGGACCAGCTGAACAAGGTGCTCACCGACGTCCGGGACGCGGTCGAGGACTGGCAGCGGATGCATGCGCAGGTGGACCGGGTGATCGAGGACCTCGAGGCCAACCCGCCGCCCCTGCCCCCGGAGGAGGTCGAGCAGGGCACGTCGCTGCTGCGCTGGCTCGGCGACAACCACTTCACCTTCCTCGGCTACCGCGAGTACCGCCTCGAGCGGCAGGGCGACGAGGAGGTGCTGGTCGCGGTGCCCGGCACCGGGTTCGGCATCCTGCGCGCCGACCCGGCCGCGCCCGGCGTGCTCCCGACGGCCGTCGCGGCTCGGGCACGTGAGAAGAAGCTGCTGGTTCTCGCCAAGGCCAACTCGCTGGCGACCGTCCACCGACCGGTGCACCTCGACTACGTCGGCGTGAAGAAGTTCGACGCCGCAGGTGACGTCGTCGGCGAGCGACGCTTCCTGGGGTTGTTCTCCTCCGCCGCCTACACCGAGTCGGTACGCCGGATCCCGGTGCTGCGCGAGAAGGCGAAGGAGGTCATCGACACCGTCGGACTGGATCCGATGAGCCACGCCGGCAAGGCGTTGATGGACGTGCTGGAGACCTATCCGCGCGACGAGCTGTTCCAGACCCCCGTCGAGGACCTGGTGCCGATCGCCTCGCAGGTCATGTACACCCGTGAACGGCGTCAGCTGCGGCTGTTCGTGCGCCGCGACATCTACGGCCGCTTCCTGTCGTGCCTGGTCTACCTGCCCCGCGACCGCTACAACACCACGGTCCGTGAGCGGATCGCCGCCATCCTCAAGGAGCAACTGCGGGGCGGTGAGATCGAGTACACCGCCCACGTGGGGGAGTCCTTCGCGGCGCGACTGCACTTCGTGGTCCGTCCCGCCGCCGGAGAGCAGATCGCGGAGCCCGACGTCGCCGATCTCGAGCGCCGATGCGCCGAGGCGGCCCGCTCCTGGCGCGACGACTTCACCAGTGCGGTGGTCTCGACGTACGGCGAGGAGCAGGGCAGCCGTCTCGTCCGGACCTACGCCACCTGCTTCCCGGAGGCCTACAAGGAGGACTACCCGCCGCAGACGGGCGCGGTCGACCTCGGCCGGCTCGAGGAGATCGAGGGCGCGGAGGGGATGACCCTCTCTCTCTACGAGGAGGTCGGCGCCGCACCGGGCGAGGCCCGGCTCAAGGTCTATCGGATCGGGCCGCCACTCTCGCTCTCCGAGGTGCTCCCGATCCTCTCCACCACCGGTGTCGAGGTGGTCGACGAGCGTCCCTACCAGCTCGAGGGGCTGGAGCGGGACTCCTACATCTACGACTTCGGGCTGCGCTACGGCCGGGCGCTGCCGGACCAGGGGCGGGTGCTGTTCCAGGACACCGTCGCCGCGGTCTGGAACGGCTACAACGAGAGCGACGGGTTCAACGCCCTCGTCCTGGCGGCCGGGCTGACCTGGCGGCAGGCGACCGTGCTGCGGGCCTACGCGAAGTACATGCGCCAGGGCGGCACCCCGTTCGCGCAGGACTACATCGAGGACGCTCTGCGGATCAACGTCGACATCACGCGTTACCTCGTGCAGCTCTTCGAGGCCCGGTTCGATCCCGGTCGGCACGGCGACATCGCCGCCGACAGCGAGGCCAGACAGGCCAAGTGCGCCGAACTCGAGGAGCGCATCGTGCGTGCCCTCGACGAGGTCTCGAGCCTCGACCACGACCGCATCCTGCGCTCCTACCTGACCGGCATCCGCGCCACGCTGCGGACCAACTTCTTCCAGACCGACGAGGACGGCGAGCCGCTGAGCAGGCTGTCGCTGAAGTTCGACCCCTCCTCGATGCCCGAGCTCCCCGAGCCGCGCCCGAAGTTCGAGATCTTCGTTTACTCGCCCCGGCTCGAGGGCGTGCACCTGCGATTCGGCGCCGTCGCGCGCGGGGGCCTGCGCTGGTCGGACCGCCGCGACGACTTCCGCACCGAGGTGCTGGGCCTGGTCAAGGCGCAGATGGTGAAGAACACCGTGATCGTGCCGGTGGGGGCCAAGGGTGGGTTCTTCTGCAAGCAGTTGCCCGACCCCGCCGACCGCGACGCGTGGATGGCCGAGGGGATCTCCTGCTACAAGACGTTCATCAGTGGCCTGCTCGACATCACCGACAACATCGTCGACGGAGCCGTCGTACCCCCGAAGTCGGTGGTGCGACACGACGCGGACGACACCTACCTGGTGGTGGCGGCGGACAAGGGCACGGCGACCTTCAGCGACATCGCCAACGGCGTCTCTGCCGACTACGGCTTCTGGCTCGGGGACGCCTTCGCCTCGGGCGGCTCGGTGGGTTATGACCACAAGGCGATGGGCATCACCGCGCGTGGCGCCTGGGTCTCGGTACGCCGCCACTTCCGCGACATGGGACGCGACTGCCAGCTCGAGGACTTCACCGCGGTCGGCATCGGGGACATGTCCGGTGACGTCTTCGGCAACGGGATGCTCTGCTCGGAGCACACCCGGCTGGTCGCGGCCTTCGACCACCGCGACATCTTCATCGACCCGACTCCGGACGCGGCGTCGTCCTTCGCCGAGCGCAAGCGGCTCTTCGACCTGCCCCGCTCCTCGTGGCAGGACTACGACGCCAGCCTGATCTCCGAGGGCGGCGGGATCTGGCCGCGCAGCGCGAAGTCGATCCGGATCACCCCGCAGATGCGCGAGGCGCTCGGCATCGAGGAGTCCGACGCCGCGAACGGGCGGATGACTCCCGCCGAGCTGATGAAGGCGATCCTGCTCGCCCCCGTCGACCTGCTGTGGAACGGCGGCATCGGCAGCTACGTCAAGGGCAGCTCGGAGACCCATGCCGAGGCCGGCGACAAGGCCAACGACGCCATCCGGGTCAACGGGGCGCAGCTGCGCGCCAAGTGCGTCGGGGAGGGCGGCAACCTCGGTCTCACCCAGCGCGGCCGGATCGAGTACGCCGCCCGCGGCGGCCGCATCAACACCGACTTCATCGACAACTCAGCCGGCGTGGACACCTCCGACTACGAGGTGAACATCAAGATCCTGCTCGACCAGGTCGTCGCCGAGGGCGACCTGACCCAGAAGCAGCGCAACGAGCTGCTCGCCTCGATGACCGACGAGGTCGCCGAGCTGGTGCTCGCGGACAACTACGACCAGAACCTCGCGCTGGCCAACGCCACCGCCCTCGCACCGGCACTGCTCCACGTGCATGAGGACTGGATGCGCACCCTCGAGCGCGGCGGGTTGCTCAACCGTGCCATCGAGTACCTCCCCTCGCGGCGTGAGGTGGCCGGTCGGCTGGAGCGCCGGGACGGCCTGACCGCGCCGGAGCTCTCGGTGCTGATGGCCTACACCAAGATCGTGCTCGCCGACGACCTGCTGCGCAGTGACCTGCCGGACGACCCGTTCCTGCGCTCGGAGCTGTTCGCCTACTTCCCCGGCAAGATGAGGCAGGGCTACCGCAGCCAGATGGAGCAGCACCAGCTGCGCCGCGAGATCGTGGTGACCCAGATCGTCAATCAGCTCGTCAACTATGCCGGGATCACCTACTTCCACCGGCTCGCGGGGGAGACCTCCGCGACGACGGCGGAGCTGACCCGGGCGAACTTCGTGGCGCGCGAGATCTTCGGCGCCGACCGGCTGCTGCGACAGATCGCCTCCTTCGACAACCAGATCGCGGCCTCGGTGCAGACCCGCATGCGCATCGAGATGCGGACCCTGGTCGAGCGCGCCTCCCGCTGGCTGCTGAACAACCGCCGGCTCACCGAGGACACCGAGAAGGTGGTGGACCGCTTCGAGGTCGTGGTGGAGAAGGTGATGGCCGAACTGCCCTCCCTGATGATCGGACAGGAGCTCGAGGCCTTCGAGTCGAGGCGCCGGGACCTGGTCGACAAGGGCGTGCCCGAGGAGCTGGCCACACGTGTGGCGGTGTGCCCCCCGGCGTACATGATCCTGGGGGTGGTGGAGACCGCCGCCCGCGACGACCGCGACCCGATGGAGGTCGGGCGCAAGCACTTCGAGGTCGGTGAGCGTCTCGGGCTGCCGATGCTGGTGGCCCGCATCCTCGCGCTGCCGCGCACGGACCGGTGGCAGACGATGGCCCGGGCTGCGCTGCGCGACGACCTGCACGCCGTACACGCCCAGCTCACCGCCCAGGAGCTGGCCGGCCAGGTCCCCGGTGAGAACCAGGTCCGCCAGGCCGTCGCCACGCTCAACGAGATCTGCGCCGACGACGACGCCGACCTGGCCCGCGTCTCCGTCGCCCTCCGCGTGGTGCGCTCCCTCCTCGGCTGAGTCCCCAGCCAATTTCGCGACCGGTCAATCCACGCACGCTGAGGAGGCGCGAGCGGTCAATCCGCTCACGCCGGCTGTGCGGCGAGTGACCGGTCGGCGGGTTCAGGCGTGCGGCGAGTGCCCGCTCGGCGTTGGTAGCGTTCCGGGGTGAACCTGCTGATCACCCCCACCGCCCTGGCGCGACGTCATCTGCTCGCGCCGCTGGCGCGACTCGCGGGTACGCCGCTCCCCAGCCCGCTCGCCGGCCGCATCGTGATGGTGACCGGCGCTTCCTCGGGGGTGGGCGAGGCCACGGCCAAGGTGGTCGCCGCCCGCGGAGCAGTGGTGCTCTGCGTGGCCCGGCGAGACGCGGAGATCGCGAGGGTCGTGGACGAGATCACCGCCCTGGGAGGTACGGCGCACGGCTACACCTGTGACCTCACCGACGGTGCCGCGACCGACGCGCTGGTCGGCAGCGTGCTCGAGGAGCACGACCAGGTGGACATGCTGGTCAACAACGCCGGCCGCTCGATCCGCCGCTCCCTGGAGTACTCCTACGACCGGATGCACGACTTCGAGCGCACGATGGCGATCAACTACTTCGGCCCGGTGCGACTCACCCTCGGCCTGCTGCCCCGGATGCGCGAGCGCAGGTTCGGCCACGTGGTCAACATCGTGACGTGGGGGGTGCAGATGAAGGCTCCGAAGTTCAGTGCCTACATCGCCTCGAAGACGGCGCTGGACACCTTCTCGCGAATCGCGGGGAGGGAGGCGTACTTCGACAACGTCACCTTCACCAACGTGCGCCTCTCGCTCGTGCGCACCGACATGATCGTCGCCACCGACGCCTATCGGAGCGTGCCGGCGAGGAGCCCCGAGCAGGCGGCGGCGCTGGTCGTCCGCGCCCTGGAGGATCGACCGATCACGATCTCGACGGCGGTGGGACGCGTCGGCGAGGTGCTCAACCTGCTGGCACCGCGGTTGATGGATGCCGGGATGGCGGTGGTGGCAGCCCGGATGCCGGACTCACGGGCAGCGCGGAGCGCTCAGGCGGCGCGTTCGCGCACGCCGAGCGGTTTGGCGAACACCACGACGTTGCTCTTGTAGTAGCTGCCGGTCCACTCGCTGCAGGTGATCAGCACCAGCCGCACCTCGCGGCGCTCCTGGCCGAACAGCTCCACGGAGCGTTTGGCGAGCTCGGCCTTGGTGTAGGTCACGACCTTGGTGGCGGTGTACTCCATGGTGCCCCCGGGGGTGACCACCTTGATCAGGTCGCCTTCGTTGATCTTGCCCAGGTTGTCCATCACCCCACCGCCGGTGTGCACGGTGTGACCGGTGAGCACGGTCTGTCCCTCCGCCGCGCCGGGTCGGGCGCTGCGCTGCCACCAACCGACGTCGCGGGGATTGCGCGGCGGGTCGAGGACCTGCTTGGCGTTGACCTCGATCGGCAGGATGGGGGCGCGGATCTTCAGTGACGGCACGACCAGACGGACCGGTGAGGCAGGCGCTCCGAACGCCCGGTAGCCCGGCGCCGGCTCGGGAGCCAGCTGGGGCGAGGGCATCACGTAGCCGAAGCCGATCATGAAGGCGCACAGCGTCAACAGCAGCGTGGTGAAGCTGGCGATCCTGCTGTCCAGCCTATCCCCGGTCATCACGTCCCCCATTCCCGCCGTACGACGATCAGGCGCCGGCCCGACGAAGGCCGGCGACCGCCGTACCGGTGACGAACATCAGGGCCAGGGCCGCGAGGGTCAGGTTGATCCCCAGTCGGCTGTGCGCGGGGCTGGTGGTGTCCATCCCGGCCGAGACCGCAGTGGGCAGGCCCGTGGGGGGCTCGGTCACCTCGGGGGGAAGCACCATCTGCCCGTTCGGGCCGCAGGCGACGTTGCCGATGCGGAGCTGGAGGCCGTCGACGCCCTCCACCTTCTCGGGCAGGACCCGGAGGTCCAGCGCGGTCACCTTGATGGCGCCGGCGGAGGGCCGCGACTGCTTGTTGACCACCAGCGAGATGAGCTGGCTGGTCAGCGGCTGCAGCTGGGTGCTGATGGTGGTCAGGATGCTGTCGACGATCGCGGCCTGCACGACGGCCGGCACGAGCGGAGAGAGGGCGCCGTCGAAGGCGTCGGTCAGCTCGGCCTCGAGGTCGGCGCGGATCAGAGCACTCAGCTGGCCGAGGTCGGCGGTGTAGTCCGTGTTCGGCGCCGGCTTGGCCGGCAGGGTGAGCAGCGTGACCGGACCGTGGCTGGGGACGTTCAGCTGGATGTTGGCGTTGGCGAGCGAGGTGTCGCCGATCGCCGAGTCGCTGATCGCGGTGCAGTCGGCCTGGATCGCCTTGAAGTTCACGAAGAGGCCGGGGCTGCCCAGCTCGGTCAGGACGGTGGCCAGGGCCGCGGAGGCCGGACCCGTGATCTGGGTGGCGCCGACGCTGATCGCGGTGAGGGCCGTCTTCAGATCATCGGGCAGCCCGTCGTACGCGGTGCCCCCGACGAGGGTGATGTTGCTGAGGTCGACCGTCCCGGCGCTGAGCGCCAGGTTGTCGCCGCCACTGAGGCAGTTGCCGTCGCCGACGGCCACGAGGGTCGCGCCGCGACCGGCGAGTCCCGCACAGGCCGACGACTTGCCCTGGCCGGCGACGACCTTCGCCTCGGCGTCCTGGGCGAGGGTTCCTGCTGAGACGAGGTTCTGTCCGGTCAGCGCCGCGACGAGGGGCTGGTTGTTCCCCTCAGTCGTCTCGTTGGCGCCATCGTTGGAGGCGGTGTACGTCCCCGAGGAGACGGCCTCGTTGCCGGCGATCTGCAGGTTGATGGCGTTGGCACCCGCCTGCGCGACGGTGGCGGCGGCAGCGGCCGGAGTCACGGCTACGACGGTCAACAAGAAGACGGCGGCAAAGGCAGAGCGGCGCAGGATTGGGCGCACGGGCGGGTTCCTCCCCAGGACGACCTGGGGACGGTTTCCCTAGGAAGAGTGTTGCTGCACCATCAACGTAGTGGAGCGGTTGAGGTTACGGAGAGGGTATGTCTCGATTGTCCACTTGGACTAGCCCACCCCCGGGCACCCGGGCAGATGGCGCGGCCAGCCTCGACCTCAGCTGGCCTTCTTCGCCGCCGTCTTCTTGGTGCTCGGCTTCTTCGCGGCTCGCTTCTTGGCGGCGGGCTTGGTGGACTTCGAAGCGGGCTCATCCTCATCCAGGGGCTTCTCGCCACGCGCCGTCTTGGCCGCGTCGACGCTGCGCTGAAGGGCAGCGAGCAGGTCGACGACCTCGCCCGAGGACTTCTTGGCCTGGGGGGTCTGCTTGACCTCGCCGCCCTCGATCTTCGCCTTCACCAAGGTCTCGACGGCCTCGCGGTAGTCGTCCTCGAACTCCGAGGCGTCGAAGTCGCCGGCGAGCGTCTCCACGAGCATGGTGGCCATCTTCACCTCGGCCGGCTTGGCCTCGCTGGTGTCGACCGAACCGAAGTCCGGGCTTCGGATCTCGTCGGGCCACATCATCGTCTGCAGCACGATGACGTCGTCGCGCACGCGCAGCACGGCCAGGGACATCCGGTTGCGCAGGGAAACCGTGACCAGGGCCATCCGGTCCGCCGCCTCGAGCGCCTCTCGGAGCAGCGCGTAGGGCTTGGCCCCGGTCTTCTCCGGCTCGAGGTAGTAGGACTTCTCGAACAGCATCGGGTCGATCTGGTCGCTGGGCACGAACTTCTCGACGCTGATCTCGCGGCTGCTGTTGGCGGGCAGCTGGGCCATGTCCTCGTCGTCGAGGATGACCATCTCGCCGTCCTCGGTCTCGTACCCCTTGGCGATGTCGGCGTACTCGACCTCCTCGCCGTCGAGGCTGCAGATCCGCTGGTACTTGATCCGGCCCCCGTCCTTCGCATGCACCTGTCGGAACGAGATGTCCTTGCTCTCGGTGGCGGAGTAGAGCTTCACCGGGACGCTGACCAGGCCGAACGAGACGGCGCCCTTCCAGATTGCACGCATGTGATCAGGATGCCGTCCGCAACCGCGCATGTAAATCGGGGTTATGGACGCTTAACCTGGCGTACGCCGCGCCAGAACCGTCCACAACCCTCGCCAGGACGACTGCGAGGATGGCGCAGTGCTGCCGATGCTCGCGACCAAGGGGGACCACGTCCCCACCGGCACGGGCTGGACCCACGAGGTGAAGTGGGACGGCATGCGGGTGCTGGTCGACCGCGGCGCCGACCGGCTGCGGATCTTCTCGCGCAACGAGAACGACGTCACCGTCTCCTTCCCCGAGCTCCATGCCCTGGCCGAGGTCGGGGACGACTTCCTGCTCGACGGCGAGGTCGTGGCGCTGGGGCAGGGGGTGCCCTCCTTCGGCGCCCTCGCCGACCGGATGCACGTGCGAGACGCCACCCGGGCACGGCGGCTGGCGGAGTCCAACCCGGTCACCCTGATCGCCTTCGACCTACTCCGGCTGGACGGTGAGCACCTGGTCTCCCGGCCGCTCTCGCAGCGGCGGGCGCTCCTGGAGGGCCTCGGACTGGACGACGTCGCCTGGCAGGTGCCTCCGACGTACGACGACGGGGCGACCCTGCTCGCCGCGGCCGAGCAGCAGGGCCTCGAGGGCATCGTCAGCAAACGGCTCGCCTCGCCGTACCGCCCCGGCCAGCGAAGCAAGGAATGGCTGAAGTTCCCGATCCGGCCGACCGGGTCGTTCGTGGTCGGGGGCTTCCGCCACGAGACCGGGAGCGACCACCGGCTCGGAGCGGTCCTGGTCGGCCAGCCGACCCCCGACGGTCTGGCGTTCCGGGGTCGGGTCGGCAGCGGGATCGCGGGCAAGGCCGGCCGGGCGCTCGCCGACCTGCTGGGGCCCCTGGTGGTCGACGAGTCGCCGTTCGCCGAGCCGTTGTCCCGGCTGGACCGCGAGGGCACCGTGTGGGTGCGGCCAGAGCTCGTGGTCGACGTCGTCTACCTGACTCTCACTTCGGACCAACGGCTGCGCCAACCGGCGTACCGTGGCATCCGCACCGACCTCACCCCCCTCGACCTGGAGTGACCGTGCGCCGGCTGACGTACCTCGCCCTCACCGCCCTGCTCGCGGTGACGCTGCTGCCCGCCCCACCGGCCTCCGCCGCCACGGTTCGGCTGGACGGCGTCACGGTCGTCCTCCAGCCCGGGACGACCCAGGTGGTGACCGTGAACCACACCCGCTCCTGGCACGCCCGGGTGCGACTGTGGGAGCGCGCGACGTCGGGGTGGCGGGTCGTGGCCACGACCAGGCGCGGTCGGACCGGGTACGGCGGACTGGTCGCCGGCACCAAGCGCCGGCAGGACACCGGCACCACACCGCTCGGCAGCTACCGGCTGCTCAGCTCCTTCGGCACCCACGCGCGCTCCAGCACCTGGCGGCTTCCGCACCGCACCATCGCGAGCGGCGACTACTGGGTGGCGGACAACGCCTCGGCCTACTACAACCGCTACCGCAACCGGTCCGAGGGCGGCTTCCGCTGGTGGCTGACGAGCGGCGTGAACGAGTCCGAGCGGCTGACCGACTACCCGCGCCAGTACGAGTACGCCGTGAACACCAGCTACAACTACCGCCAGGTGCGCTACCGCGGCGCCGGGATCTTCCTGCACGTCAACGGCCGCGGTCCCACGGCTGGCTGCATCTCGGTGCCGCGCTGGTTCATGGTCACCGCGATGGGCCGGCTGGACCCCGCTCGGGTCCCCGTCATCGCGATCGGGCGCTGACGTGGCGGCTGCCCGCACCGAGGTCCAGGTCGAGGTCGACGGACGCACCCTGACCCTGGTGAACCTGGAGAAGGTGATGTACCCGCGCACCGGCACCACCAAGGCCGAGGTGCTCAACTACTACGCCCAGGTCGCGCCGGTGCTGCTGCCGCACCTCGCCGACCGGGCCGTGACCCGGATCCGCTGGCCGCACGGCACCGGCGACGCCTCCTTCTTCGAGAAGAACGCGCCGGCCGGGACGCCGTCGTGGGTGCGCACGGTCACCGTCCCGACCAGCGGCTCACGCACCGGCTCCGGGGAGGACGGCGAGCTGCGCTTCCCGGTCATCGACTCGCTCGCCACGCTCACCTGGATGGTCAACCTGGCCTCGCTGGAGCTGCACGTCCACCAGTGGACGGTGAGCGCCCGTGGGCGGCCGAAAAACCCCAACCGGCTGGTGATCGACCTCGACCCTGGGGAGCCGGCCGGTCTGGGCGAGTGCTCCCAGGTGGCCCTGCTGGTGCGCGAGCGGCTGGCCGCCGACGGGCTGGACAGCTTCCCGGTCACGAGCGGCTCCAAGGGCCTGCACCTGTACGCCGCACTCGACGGCCGGCGCAGCCATGAGCAGGTGCGCGACTACGCCAAGGCGATCGCCGAGGAGCTGGAGTCCGACCAGCCGAAGCTGGTGGTCTCGCAGATGACCAAGGCCCGGCGCGGCGGCAAGGTCTTCCTGGACTGGTCGCAGAACACCGGCTCGAAGACGACCATCTCGCCGTACTCCATGCGCGGCCGGGAGCAGCCGATGGTCGCCGCCCCGCGCACCTGGCGCGAGGTGGAGGCGGGGGCAGAGGACCCGCTCGCGCTGGAGCACCTGCGCTTCGAGGAGGTCCTCGAGCGCGTCCAGCGGGACGGCGACCTCTTCGCGATCTAGCCCTCGCCGCTGGGCAGACCGTTGCCGATCGGGGGCCGCGTCGTTGTCCCCCGAAAGCGCCAGCACACGACCGCCACTTCGGAGGCCCGTACCCATGTCGGAGATCACGAGACGAACGCTCATCGGGGGAGCCGCGGCTGCGGGGGTCGGGGCCCTCACCGCGGGCCTCCTCGACGGCGCCGCCGAGGCCGCGACGCTGCAGGGGAGCCTGCCTCGTCGGGTCGACGTCGTCGTCGTGGGGGCCGGCATCTCCGGGTTGGTCGCGGCCAGGCAGGTCGCCCGCAGCGGCCGGTCGGTGCTCGTGGTGGAGGCCCGCAACCGGGTCGGTGGCCGGGTGCTGAACCACCGCCTCGGCAGCGGTGACGTCATCGAGGCCGGCGGTGCCTTCATCGGACCCACCCAGGACCACATCGCGGCGCTCGCCCGCGAGCTGAAGGTGCCGACGTTCCTGGAGTACAACGAGGGGCAGAGCGTCTACAACTCCTCGGGGCCGCTGGGCCGGCAGACCTACCACGGCACCGTGCCCCCGGACCCGCTGATCCTGCCCGACGCGGGAAAGCTGCAGTTCGAGCTCGACCAGTGGGCCTCGGAGATCGACGTGGCGGCGCCCTGGAAGCACCCGCGTGCCCGCGAGTGGGACTCGATCACCCTGGGGGAGTACATCCGCCGGAACGCGGTCAACCCCCAGGCCATCGAGACGCTGATCAAGGCCTGGACCCACCCCGGCTTCGGCGCCGACCCCGACGAGCTGTCCCTGCTGTTCGTGATCCACTACGTCGCCTGCTCGGGCAACGAGAGCACCAAGGGCACCTTCGAGCGCAACTCCGACACCGCCAACGGGGCCCAGGAACGCCGGTTCGTCGGCGGCTCGCAGCTGATCCCGCTGCGCCTCGCCCGGCAGCTCGGCACCAGGGTGGCGCTGAACGCACCGGTGACCCGGATCGACCAGACCCGGGAGCGCGCAGTGGTGCACACCCGCCGGGGGCAGGTCCGCTGCCGCAGGGTGATCGTGGCCGTCCCCCCTGAGCTGGCCCGCAAGATCCGCTGGACCCCGGGACTTCCGGCCCGGCACCGGGCGCTGCTCCAGGGCATGGACATGGGCGCCCTGATGAAGTGCGACGCGGTCTACTCCGAACCGTTCTGGCGCAGGGACGGGCTCAACGGGTTCGGCATCAGCGACCACGGTGCCGTGCGGACAGCCTTCGACAACTCGCCCCCGGACGGCAGCCCCGGGGTGCTGCTGGCCTTCGTCGGCGCATCGGTCTGGAAGCAGTACGGCTTGCAGAGTCTGGCTGTCCGGCGCCAGGCCGTGCTCGAGGGCTTCGCGGAGATGTTCGGCCCGCAGGCCCTGCACCCGATCGACTACGTCGAGCAGGACTGGAACAAGGAACGGTGGACCGGGGGTGGGCCGGTCGCGATCATGGCCCCGGGGACGCTCACGGCCCACGGCCCCGCCCTTCGCCGGCCACACGGTCGTGTCCACTGGGCCGGCACCGAGACCTCGACCTACTGGACCGGCTACATGGACGGCGCCGTGCGCGCCGGCAAGCGGGCAGCGGCCGAGGTGCTGCGGCCGCGGTAGCGAGGCGTTCAGGCTCGACCCAGTCCGAAAAAGTCGTGTGAGCGGCGTCACCTTCGCCGAAAACGGTCGTTGGAGGTTGAAACCATCTCGGGTTGCTGCTGCGTGCGCTCCCGATTTTCTCGGATTGGAGTCTCATGCGGCTATCCCGCAACCGGCGCGCTTTCGTGGCGACGTTCGCGACATGTGGCGTCCTGGCAGGCCTGGCCCTCTCGGGCACCGCTGCCGCCGTGACGTCCGACGTCTCGGCCTCGACCGTGCAGGCCACCGCCACCGACAGTCGAGTCGGTGCTCTCGTGCAACCCACGAAGCAGCAGCTCGACGCCATCAGCACCCTGATCAAGGCCAGCCCCGGCAGCCGGGTCACCTGGGACGGCCGCTTCGGCACGCCGCGCACACTCGTCCCGGCGCAGGGCAAGACCCTCGCCGGCCCCGCGTCGGGGGCGGCCGCCGATGTCGCCCGCTCCTGGCTCGACCGCAACCGCGACATGCTCGGCCTCAGCTCGGCCGACGTCGCCGCACTGAAGGTCAGCCGCGACCACGTCCTCCCGGGCACCGGCACCCACGTGCTCCGGTTCACCCAGACCTTCGGCGGCCTTGAGGCCGGCCGCGGTGGCACGCTCAGCGTCGCGGTGCAGGACGACGGCTCGGTGCTCAGCTACACCGGTGAGACCACCCGCAACACCACGATGCTCAGCGCCTTCGCGCTCACCTCCACCGCTGCCCTGGTGAAGGCGGCGGGCCTGATCGCTCCTGGTGTGGCGTTCACCCCGAAGAAGAGCGGCACCCAGGCCGGCTACGACGTCTTCGACCGCGGACCGTTCGCCGCGGCGTCGTACGCCAAGAAGGTCGCCTTCCCGACCGCAACCGGTGCGCGAGCGGCGTACTCGGTGCTGTTCGTCAAGGACCTCGACGCCGGGTGGCAGGTCGTCATCGACGCGGTCACGGGCAAGGAGCTCTACCGCACCAGCCTCGTCGCCAACGAGAGCTCCGGCGGCACCGTCTACCCGAACTACCCCGGGGCCCCCAAGGGCGGCGGCGGCGAGCACGTCTCGTTCGACGCCACCAAGGAGTCGCCCAACGGGTACGTCGACCTGACCGGACTGACCGGTGTCGGCGTCACCACCTTCGGCAACAACGCCAACTCCCACGCCAACTGGTCGAACTTCATCGGCCCGGTCGACCCGGGTCCGCGCCCGGTCGAGGCGAACGGGCAGTTCGACTACCGGTTCGCCGACAACTGGGGGACCTCCAAGTGCAACCCGACCTCCTACCCCAAGGACATGGAGCCGTCCACGACGAACCTGTTCTGGCACCACAACCGGGTCCACGACGAGTTCTACCGGCTCGGCTTCACCGAGTCCGGCGGGAACTTCCAGCTGAACAACTTCGGCAAGGGCGGCAACCCGGGTGACGCCATCCAGGGCCTCGTCCAGGCCGGCGCCGTGTCGGGTGGTTCACCCACCTACACCGGTCGCGACAACGCCTACATGCTCACGCTGCCCGACGGCATCGCGCCGTGGAGCGGCATGTTCTTGTGGGAGCCGATCAACGACGCCTTCGAGGGCCCCTGCGCCGACGGCGACTTCGACGCCGGCGTGATCGAGCACGAGTACGCCCACGGACTGTCCAACCGCTACGTCGGCTCCGAGGACGGATCGCTGGGCAGCCACCAGTCGGGCTCGATGGGTGAGGGCTGGGGTGACTGGTACGCCCTGAACTACCTGCACCGGGAGGGCTACCAGGACGACTCGGTCCTCGGCGCCTACGTCACGGGCAACAAGACCCGCGGCATCCGCAACTGGGCGTACTCGGAGAACCCGACCACGTTCGGTGACATCGGCTACGACCTCGGCGGGCCCGAGGTGCACTCCGACGGCGAGATCTGGACGGCCACGCTGTGGCAGCTGCGCCAGGCGCTGGTCGCGAAGTACGGCGAGCAGGAGGGTTCCTCGATCAGCGAGCACCTCGTCACCGACGCCATGCCGCTGAGCCCGAACGACCCGTCGATGCTCGACGAGCGCACGGCGATCATGCTGGCACTGGACAACCGCTACCACCGGCGAAGCGACTTCGGTGCGCTGGCCGACACCGTCTACACGGCGTTCGCCCAGCGGGGCATGGGCGTCTCGGCGTCCACCACCCAGACGGAGGACGACCCCACCGGCGGCAACGACGTCGACGGCGTCCCCGGGTTCGACCACCGCAACCCGGCGCTCAACGGCGTCATCACCGGCACGGTCCGCAACTCCTCGACCGGCCAGCCGGTGGACGGTGCCCGGATCATGATCGGTCGGTTCGAGGCCAGGGCTGTCCCGGCCGCACGGACGGGTGCCTCCGGTGGGTACCGGATCCCGGCGACTGCCGGTTCCTACCCGATCACCATCCAGGCGCGCGGCTTCGGCGCCAGGACCTTCGACGGCCTCACCGTGAAGGCGGGGGGCACGCTGAAGAAGGACTTCTCGCTGACACCGAACCTGGCCTCGAAGGCCAACGGTGCGGTGCCGCTGACCGGTGACGCAGACAAGGCCATGGACGACACCGAGGCCAGCACCTGGCGGACCACCAAGAAGTCCAACGCGGTGATCAAGCTGGCCCAGGAGACCAAGATCTCCTCGGTGCAGGTCAGCGGCTACTCCTCACGCCGGTTCCAGGGCCTGAAGTCGTTCACGCTCCAGACCAGCCGCGACGGAGTGAACTGGCAGACCCAACCGATGGGTGAGAACGCCTTCGGCTACCAGGCACCGCGGCCGATGGCTCCCGACCTGCACTACAAGTCCTTCGCGCTCGCCAGCCCCGTGACCGCCGGGTTCATCCGGTTCTGGGCCGACGAGCCGCAGGGCGACACGGTGGAGAAGATCCAGGTCGGCGACATCCAGGTGTTCGGCTCGGCGAAGGACGTGACCCCCGGTCCGCCGCCGCCGCCGGACGCGCCGGTGACGGACTCCTTCCTGATCGCGGTCGGCAACCCGAACAACCTCGAGGCTCCTGGGGTGACCGGCACCGAGCTGGAGACCAGGTGCACCACGCCCCTGGCCAGCCAGGACGTCGACGGTCACGTCACGGTGCTCAAGGGTGAGCAGGACGACGGCCAGCACGCGTTCAGCATGACCTCCGGGCCGACCAACATCGACGCGGACGTCTACATGTACGACGCGGACTGCCAGATGATCTCGAAGTACGCCACCGAGGCCGCCCTGGAGGCGGGCTCGATCCCCTCCGGGACGGCGTACATCCTGACGGCGCTCTACGCCGGCGCTGCTGCCGACATCACCTTGAAGATCACCGACACCCAGTAGGGCGGGCCGCACCGCTGGAGGGATCACCGGGCCTCGACCATCACGGTCGGGGCCCGGTGTGTGCCCGCGGGTCGGCTCAGCCCAGGCCGCCGGCGATCCGGGCGGCGTCGGGGGAGCGCATCAGCCGGAGCATCGCGACCACGCCGAGCGCGGGGCCGAGCGCGAGGACCGCGAAGGCCCACTGCCAGGTGTAGGCGTCCCGGAGCAGCGGAATCAACCAGATGGTGACCACGGTGAGCACGAAGCCGGCTGCGAGCTGCAAGGTGACCGTCGTACCCACGTAGCGCTGGTCGGCGATCTCGGTGACGATCGCGGAGAACTGCGCGGAGTCCGCGATCACCCAGAAGCCCCAGACGACACCGATGGCGAGCACGACCGGGACCGGGGCTTCGCGGAACACCCCGATCAGCACGGCGCAGGTGCCGCTGATGCTCATCGCCAGGGTCGTCGAGCGGGTGCGGCCCCACCGGTCCCCGAGGATGCCGCCGACCCAGCAGCCGAGCGCGCCGACGCCGATGACCAGGGCGGTCGCGAACGCCGCGGGCCGCCGCGGGTCGCCACCGCTGTCGAGCGCGAGGCGGTCGGCGAAGAACACCGCGAACCACGCCCACATCGCGTAGAGCTCCCACATGTGGCCGAAGTAGCCGATGTTCGCCAGCCGGATCCCCCGGTCGGCGAAGGCCTGGCGCGCCTGGCTGGGGTGGAACGTCGCGGCGGGGAACGGGAACGGCCCGTCCTTGGCGACGAACTCCGCGACCAGGCCGCCGGCCAGGGTGAGCACCGACGTGGTCGCGATGACCACCTGCCACTGCACGCCGCCGAGGCCGTTGACCAGGTGCGGCATCGCGGCGCCGAGGGTGAGGGCGCCGACCATCACCCCCAGGGCGGTGCCGCGGCCCTTGCGGAACCAGGTGGCCATCGACTTCAGGCCCGGGGGATAGACGGCGGCCAGGAACACTCCGGTGAGGAAGCGCAGCGGCAGCGCCAGCCCCGGCCCGTCCGCGAGCAGCAGGCCCGCGTTGGCCACGGCCGCGCCCGCGGCCCCGAGCAGCATCAGCCGCCGTGCGGGCACGAGGTCGGCGAGGTTCAGGGTCGCCGAGGCGATCGCGCCGACTACGAACCCGAGCTGGACTGCGATCGTCAGCCATGCGCCCTGGCTGCTGGTCAGCGACCAGTCCGCCCGCAGCTGCGGCAGCACCGCGGAGGCGGAGAACCAGGTGGTCATCGCCAGGACCATCGCCAGCGCGAGCCGGCGCAGCGCCGACCAGCGCTCCGGCGGGTCCGCCTGGTCGGCCGCCTGGACGGAAGGAACCCCCGGTGTGGTCACGGCGTCATCGTACGGAGAGCGCTACCGCCTCGCCTCGATGAGCCAGGACTGCGAGGCCATCTCGACGCCGGTGTCGGTCGTCGCCGCCTCGATGGTTTCGCGCAGGCTCTTCATCGACACCTCGCGAGCGGCCTGGTCCAGGCCGTCCAGCAGCCCGAGGGTGAGGCCCATCTGGCTGACGAAGGCGAAGGCCTCGTGGGGATCCGCGCCCAGGTGGACGGGTTCAGCGATCTCGGTCAGCTGCACCTCGCTCCAACCGGACTCGCCGAGGACGTGGCGGACGTGGTCGGGGTCGGCCAGGCCGAAGGGGCCGGCGGCGTTGGGCGGCGGCTCCGGCAGCACCCGACCGGAGGCGAGCGCGGTGCGGATCTGTGTCACCCAGGAGTTGGCGCCCAGCTCTCCCCAGGCGAGCAGCACGAGCCTCCCGCCCTCCTCGACCGCGGTGCCGAGGTTGGTGAACGCCGCGACCGGGTCGGAGAAGAACATGGCGCCGTACTTGCTGATCACCACGTCGAACGACGCCGGCTCGAACTGGTGGACCTGGGCGTCGGCCCGGAGGAAGCTGGCGTTGTCCAGGCCCTGCTCGGCGGCGCGCTCGCGGGCACGGGCGAGCATCCGTTCGGACAGGTCGACCCCCAGCGCCGAGCCCTGGGTCGACACAGCGGCCGCCCGGCGCGTGCTGGCACCGCAGCCGCACCCGATGTCGAGCACACGGTCGTGCGCGCCGATGACGGCGGCTTGCAGCATGCGCTCGCCGTGGGCATGAGTGGACCGGTCATAACGCTCTTCGTGCAGCGTCCACTGCACTCCCTCGGCGCCGTCCCACGCCCGGGCCTGATCCACGTTCACCACGTGTGTCGCCATGGGTCTTCCTCCTGTTCGGAGTATGCTTTACTCCTGTTCGGAGTATTGCCCCGAGAGGAGCTTCATGTCAATCGCCCGTGGGCAGCTGACCCCCACCTCGTACGCCGTCCTGGGACTCCTCGGGGTGCGCCCGTGGTCGAGCTACGAGCTCACCGGGCAGATGTCGCGCGCCCTGCGCTGGTTCTGGCCGCGCGCACAGAGCAACCTCTACGAGGAGCCCAAGAAGCTGGTGGCGCACGGAATGGCCCGGGCGAGCTCCGAAGCCACGGGCCGTCGCCCTCGGACCGTCTACCGGATCACCCCGAAGGGTCGTCGCGCACTCGAGCGCTGGCTGGAGGAGCCCGGACGGGGGCCGGTGCTGGAGTGGGAGCAGCTCCTCAAGACGTTCTTCGCCGAGCACGGCACGAAGGCGGCCGCGCTGGCCAACCTGCGTGCGGCCGCCGAGTGGGGCGACGACATCGAGGCGCTCAGCGTGGAGCTGGCTCAGGAGTACCTGGCCGGCGGACCCTTCCCGGACCGGATGTCACAGCTGATCCTGACCGGACAGTTCCTCACCGAGTTCGGCGACCTGGTCTCGAGGTGGGCCCGCTGGGCCGAGGGTGAGGTGGCGGCCTGGCCCGAGGGCCTGACCGACATTCCGCCGCAGCTGGAGACGCTGCGCTCGATCGCCAGCCGCACGCCGCGACGAGGGGACCCCTGACCGGGCCACTGAACTCGCGTGACGCGACCGACCTGCTGTGGCGGGTGGGGCGTCCGGGTCCACAGCCGTCGCCTTGAGGGTTTCCCGGCTCGCCCGGACGGGGTAGGAAAACCTCATGTCCGTGGATGTCTCGGGAGATCCTCCGACGGATCTGGTCGGCGACCTCGATGAGCAGGTGCGCGACGTCGTACGCCGTGAGGGCGTCGACCCGCAGCACGACGTCCTGCGCGTGCGCCGGATCGCCGAGCAGGTGGTCCGCGCCCACGACGAACGCAGCCTGACCGGGGTGGTGGCCCCGGTCCCGGACCCGACCAGTGTGGTCGGCGAGATCGTCGCACGCGTGGCCGGGTTCGGGCCGCTCCAGGGGTTCCTCGACGACCCGGAGGTGGAGGAGGTCTGGATCAACGACCCAAGCCGGGTGTTCGTCGCCCGCAACGGCCGCCACGAGCTGACCAACGTGATCCTGAGTCGCTCCGAGGTGCAGGAGCTGGTCGAGCGGATGCTGAAGACCAGCGGCCGCCGGATCGACCTCTCCCAGCCGTTCGTGGACGCCATGCTCCCGCAGGGGCATCGCCTGCACGTGGTGCTCGAGGGGATCAGCCGCGACTTCGCGGCCGTGAACATCCGCAAGTTCGTCCTCAAGGCGGCCAGGCTGACCGACCTCGTCCGACTCGGCTCGATGCCCGAGGCCGTCGCGCGCTTCCTCGAGGCTGCCGTCCTCGCCGGCCACAACATCGTCGTTGCCGGAGGGACGCAGGCGGGAAAGACGACACTCCTGAACTGCTTGGCTGGGGCAATCCCGGGCGGCGACCGGATCATCAGCGCCGAGGAGGTCTTCGAGCTCCGCTTCTCACACCCGGACTGGGTGGCGCTGCAGACCCGTCAGGCGGGTCTCGAGGGCACCGGTGAGGTCAGTCTCCGCGACCTCGTGCGCGAGACCTTGAGGATGCGACCGACCCGGATCATCGTCGGTGAGGTGCGGTCCGCCGAGTGCCTCGACCTGTTGCTGGCCCTGAACGCAGGCCTGCCCGGGATGGCCACCCTGCACGCCAACAGCGCCCGGGAGGCGCTGGTCAAGCTGTGCACGCTTCCCCTGCTGGCCGGTGAGAACATCTCGTCCCGGTTCGTCGTACCCACCGTCGCGAGCTCGGTCGACCTGATCGTGCACCTGGGCGTGGACGCTTCGGGGACCCGCCGGGTGAACGAGGTGGTCGCGGTTCCCGGACGCGTCGAGAACGACATCGTGGAGACCGAGCCCCTCTTCGTACGCCGCGGCCGCGAGCTCGCGCGTGCTGGGGGATGCCCACCCGTCTCGAGCTGTTCGAGCGGGTAGGCATCGACGTCCACGACATCCTGCGCGGGACTCGGTAGTGGGCTCGGTTCTCGGGCTGGTCTTCGGCGTCGGGCTGCTGCTCGTCTGGTCGGCCTTCCAGGCTCCACCAGCGAGCCCCAGTGCTCGAGGTCCGCGGCTGGGTCCGATGCTCGCCGGCGCCGGGCTCGGCGAGGTGAGTGCGGGCGCGTTCGCGGCCGTCTGCGGGATCTGCGCCTTCACGGCCACGGTGGTGGTGCTGGTGGCGTCGCGGACCTGGCCGGTGGCCCTCGCGTTCGGCGCGATGGGTGCCTACCTCCCCGTGGCGGTGCTGCGGGGTCGGACGCGCCGGCGTCAGCGGGAGTTCGCCGAGGTCTGGCCCGAGGCGGTCGACAACCTGGCCTCGGCGGTGCGCGCGGGGATGTCCCTGCCCGAGGCGCTGGCCGCGCTCTCCGTCCGCGGACCTGAGCCGCTGCGCGAGGCGTTCGCGGGGTTCGCGCTCGACTACCAGGTCAGCGGCCGGTTCTCCGAGTCGCTCGACCGGCTCAAGGCTCGGCTCGCCGACCCGGTCGGGGACCGGGTCGTGGAGAGCCTCCGGTTGGCGCGCGAGGTCGGCGGGGGCGACCTGGGGCGACTCCTGCGAAGCCTGTCCGGCTTCCTGCGCGACGACGCGCGCACCCGATCCGAGCTCCAGTCGCGGCAGGCGTGGAGTGTGAACGGCGCCCGGCTTGCCGTCGCCGCCCCCTGGCTGGTGCTGCTGCTCCTCTGCTTCCAGCCCGAGGTCATCCATCGCTATGCGACGCCGGCCGGGGTCGTCGTACTCGTCGGCGGGGCCGCGACGTGTGCGCTTGCCTATGCGCTGATGCTCCGCATCGGTCGCCTTCCCACCGAGAGGCGGATCCTCTCGTGACGATGATGGTCGGTGGGCTGCTGGGCGGCCTGCTCGGTGCGGGGACCTGGCTGGTGCTGGCTGCGGTCGTCGATGGCCGCCGGACGCCGATCGCGGTCCGGGTGCTGCCCTATCTACGCGACCTGCCGCGACCCGAGAGCCTGCCGGCACCGGCGTCCGCATCGACGGCGTTCGCAGGGGTGTTCGGGCCATGGTTCGCGGCAGCCGGGCGCGGGATCGAGAAGGTGCTGGGCGGGGCTCACTCGGTCCGACGGAGGTTGTTGCGGGCCGGCCTGGACACCGACCTCGCCCACTTCCGCGGGGAGCAGGTCACCTGGGGGCTGGTGGCGTTCACCGTCGTGGCGGTTCCGTCGGCTCTCGTGGCCGCCAACTCGCCTGAGCGCTCGGTGCCGTTGCTGATCTTCTGCTTCATCGCCGCTGCCTTGGGAGTACTGCTGCGTGAGAACCGACTGACCGCTCAGGTCAACCGGCGGGAGCGCCTCATCCTCGAGGAGTTCCCGACCGTCGCGGAGCTGCTTGCGCTCGCCGTGGCGGCGGGGGAGGGCCCCGCAGCGGCGCTCGACCGGGTGGTCCGTCGTACCCACGGCGAGCTGTCGGTCGAGTTGGCGAGGGTGCTCGCCCTCGTCCGAACGGGTACGCCGATCGCCCGCGCCTTCGACGACCTGGCCGCCCGCTCGGGGTTGGCCGTCGTCTCCCGCTTCGCCGAGGGCATCGCGATCGCGGTGGAGCGCGGCACCCCCCTCGCGGACGTCCTTCATGCGCAGGCAGGTGACGTCCGGGAGGCGGGGCGGCGTGCGCTGATCGAGTCGGGAGCCCGACGGGAGGTCCTGATGATGGTCCCGGTCGTCTTCCTGGTCCTCCCGACTGTGGTGATCTTCGCGTTCTGGCCCGGACTGGTCGGGCTGCGCCTGGTCGTGCCGTAGACCCCGCCGCCCCACGGGGCGGCAGACCCAACAAGGAGAGAAGTGAGATGAGAACGCCTTTCGGAAGCAAGGTTCGCGACGAGAGCGGTGACGTGCCCGGCTGGGTGATGATCACGGTCATGACAGCCGGACTCGTGGCCGCTCTCTGGGCGGTCGCCGGCTCCCAGCTCGGCTCGATGCTGCGTGCGGCGCTGTCGTCGGTCTCCGGCTGAGGAGCCGCACCGGGACGAGCTCGGGTCGGCGGTGGTCGACTTCGTCCTGGTGAGCCTGGTGCTGGTCCCGCTCGTCCTGGGGATGCTCCAGGTCGGCCTGGTGATGCACGTGCGCAACACCCTCGCGGCCGCTGCGACCGAGGGGGCCAGGTACGGCGCCACGATCGACCGGACGCCCGCCGACGCCGCCCACCGCACCCGGGAGCAGGTCCGGGGCGCCGTGGCCGACCGCTTCGCGGAGGCGGTCACGGCTCGCCGCGAGACCGTGGGTGGGGTGCCGACGGTGGTGGTGACCGTGCGCGCGTCCGTGCCACCGCTCGGTCTCTGGGGCCCCGGCGTCGGCCTGACCGTGACCGGGCACGGCGTCCACGAGTCGGCGCCGTGAGCCAGTTCCGAAGGCAGGGTGAGGAGGACGGCAGCGCGGTGATCGAGTTCGTCTGGCTGGCCATCCTGCTGATCGTGCCGCTGCTCTACGTCCTGGTGGCGGTCTTCGAGACCCAACGCACGGCCTACGCGGCCTCAGCGGCAGCGCGGTCGGCGGGCCGGGCCTTCGTGACCGCCCCGGACCAGAGGACCGCCTACGACCGGGCCGGCGCCGCGGCGCGGCTCGCGTTCCAGGACCAGCGGATCGGGTCGTCGCCGGACCTGCGGATCACGTGCCGACCCGACCCGCGCAACTGCCTCTCACCCGGCTCGGTGGTGACCGCGGAGGTGCACTCGTCGGTCGCGCTGCCCCTGATGCCCGCCGCGTTGGGGTCCAACACCCCGAGCATCCAGGTGGACTCGGTGCACCGGGCGCCGTACGGCACCTTCCGGGAGGCCCGGCCGTGAGCAGGCGGCGGAGCGAGGACGGGTCCGTGACTCCGCTGATCATCGGCTTCGCAGTGGTGGTCGCCCTGCTCGTCGCCGTGGTGGTGGACGCCTCCGCGGCGTACCTGCGTCGACAGGGCCTCAACTCCGTCGCGGACGCTGCGGCGCTGGCCGCGACCGACGGCGTCCAGGGCGAGGAGGTCTACACCCACGGTCTCGGGCGACGCGCGGAGATCGACGCGGTGGCCGCGCGCCGCTACGTCGACGACTACTTCGCGAGCAGCGGGGTCCGCCAGCGGTTCCCGGGCCTGGCCTACACCGTGGAGACGACGGCCGACACCGTGGTCGTCCGCGTCGTCACCCCGCTCGACCTGCCCCTCCGCGTCCCCGGCGTGGGAACCGCCGTGCCGGTGAGCGGTACGGCGGCCTCGGTGATCGTGGTCTCCGACTGAGGTGCCCCCGACCCCCCGGACCGGGGGCACCCCCAGCGGGTCAGGCGTCGACGCGCCGCACCGTGGCCGCGACCACGACCAGCCAGATCGGGAAGAGCGTGAACGGCACGAATCCTCCGGGGCCCAAGGGAGTCACGACGCCGATCACGATCGAGCCCCAGGCCAGCCACTTCGGCAGCGCCGCCTGCTTCAGCCCGCAGACGCCGACGCCGATCATCGAGCACATCAGCCCGATCATGGCGGGCGGGAAGTTCGTGGTGTCCAGGATGTTGATCGCCCGGACGACCTGGGCGTCCCCGCTCGCGATGGCCGCGTGCAGGGCGAGGGACATCACCGCGAAGCTCGCCAGGGTCAGGCCCATGACCACGAACCCGATGAAGGCCGCGTCGCTGGTCCAGTGCGCGCCCCGGCTCCGCAGCACCGACCGGAGGCCCGCTCCGTAGAAGACCAGGAGGGCGGCCGCCACCATGGCGCCGTAGGTCATCAGCTGGATCGCGGTGTCGCCGACGTCGTAGCCGGCGATCAGCTTGCCGGGGTCGTCCTCGGGGGAGCGGTCGCCGCTCAGGCCGCTCAGGACGCCGAAGAACGCGAGGTAGCCGCCGGACAGTGCGACGAGCAGCCGCCGGCTGGGCGTCGCCTCCGGCAGGGCGACGGTGCCGGGTGCCGAGCCGGTTTGGGTCGTGGTGGTGGTCATGGGAGGCCCCTTCGTGAGGAGACCGCACTGGTGGCGGTCGATGCCCTCCAGCCTCCTGCGCACGCCGGGGCCGGGGCGTCGGAGGAGACTCCCCATCTCGTTTAGGTGCAGACCCTGACGACGATCCGGCCGCGCGGTGCCAACATGAGCGCGTGAGGACGTCCCGCAGCACCGCGCTGGTGGCCGGGATCTGCTGCGTCCTCACCCTCGTGCTGGCCGCGATGATCGGCATGGACCGCCTGTTCGCGCACCTGGGGCGTCCGGACGCGGTGCAGCTGGGCGGTGAGACCTGGATCCTGGTCGCAGCGCTGGTCAGCGCGGGAGTCGTGGGTGCCGCCCTGGCGGTCAGTCAGCCGCGGCATCCCGTCGGCTGGCTGTTCCTGGCCCTCGCCGCAGCGATGCTGTTCTCCGGCGCCGTGGACTACTACACCGCCTACGGGCTTCGGGTCCGGCCGGGCTCGCTGCCCTTCGCCGAGCTCGCCGCCTTCGTCGGCGACAAGAGCTTCATCCCCTGGTTTGTCCTGGTGGCCCTGGTCCTCTACCTGACGCCCGACGGTCGACCCCTGGGACGACGCTGGCGCCTCGCGGCACAGGCGACGGTCGTCGCCGGGATCGTCTCCTTCGGACTCGGGCTGATGTCCTCCCAGCCGCTGTCACCGCCGTACCAGGACATGCGCAGCCCGCTGCGGGTGCCCGTCGTCCAGCCCGTCATCGACTTCGTCGCGGCCTGGTCGACCGCGGTGGTGGGGGTCGGGCTGATCGTCGGGGGAGCCTCGCTGCTGGTCCGCTTCCGCCGTGCGACCGGCAGCGACCGGCAACGGCTCCTGTGGCTGGCGTTCGTCGTCGTCCCGCTGCCCCTGTTCGTGCTCGCTGCGTTCGTGGCCGCCCGACTCGAGCAGCAGGCGGTCATGATCGCGGCCACCGGCGGCTTCGTGTTGCTCGTCCCGGTAGCCGCCGGCCTCTCGGTGAGCCGCTACCACCTCTACGACGTCGAACGGCTCCTCACCGCCACCGTCACCTACGTGCTGCTGACCACGGTGCTCGTGCTGACCTACGGGTTCGTCGTGCTGGTGGGTGCCCGCGGCGTCGAGTCCTGGTCGGACTCCCCGGCCGTCGCGGCGACGGTGGGAGCGCTCGCGGCCGCCGCGCTGGCCGCGCCCTTGCGAGGCGGGATCCAGCGGCAGCTCGACCGCCGCTTCAACCGACGTCAGTACGACGCCCGCCGGGTGATCGCGTCGGGTCTCGCCGACGAGCAGGCGGGCGTGGACCTCGAGCGGCTGCTGCGCAGGGCGCTCTCCGACGATTCGCTCACGGTCGGCTACCCGGGCCCGGTCGAGGGCACCTGGCTGACGGCGGCCGGGCTGCCGCCCGACGCGACCGAGGCCTCCGCCGATGTCTATCGGCACGGCCGCCTGGTGGCCCGGGTCGGCTTCGACCCCTCGCGCAACGATGCCGAGACCGTCCTCGCGGCGTCCTCCCTGGCGGCGGCCGAGCTGGACAACGGCAGGTTGCGGGCCGAGCTGGCCCGTCAGGTCTCCGAGATCAGTGCCTCGCGCCGCCGGCTGGCCTCCGCGCAACGACGGGAGCGGCGGCGCATCGAGCGGGACCTGCACGACGGCGCCCAGCAGTCGCTGCTCGCACTCGCCTTCGACCTCCAGTCCTCCCACCTCAGCGGGGACGAGTCGCGGATGAGTCGGGCGCTGTCCGAGGGTGCCGAGACGGCGCGCGAGGCCGTGCGGGAGCTGCGGGCCCTGGCCAACGGCCTGCACCCAGCCGCGCTGGCCGACGGCGGGCTCTCGGCGGCTCTCGACGACCTGTCGCGGCACTCGTCGGTCCCGATCCGGGTGACCGCCGACGTACCCCGCGTCGATTCGGCCCTGGAGTTCACGGCCTGGCTGGTCCTCACCGAGGCGGTGGTGAACGCGCAGAAGCACGCCGAGGCGACCCGGCTCGACGTGGACGTCCGTCTGGTGGACGAGGAGCTGCGGCTCTCGGTCGCCGACGACGGTCGCGGTGGCGCGAACGCCGAGGGGTCCGGTCTGCGCGGGCTGCGTGACCGGGTCGAGACGGCTCGCGGGACCTTCACGATCCAGTCGCCCGACGGCTGCGGCACCACGATCGGAGTCGTGCTGCCGTGCGGGTCGTGATCGCGGACGACTCGGGGCTGCTGCGCGACGGGCTGTGCCGGCTGCTCACCGAGGCCGGCATGAGCGTGCTCGCCAGCACCGGCGATGCCGAGTCGCTGGTCGCCGCCGTGGAGGAGCACCGGCCCGACGTCGCGATCATCGACATCCGGATGCCGCCGACGTACACCCACGAGGGGGCGCGGGCCGCCGTCGACCTCCGCCAGCGGCATCCGGACCTCGGCATCCTGCTGTTGTCGCAGTCGCTGGAGAGCAGGTACGTCACCGACCTGGTCCGGGCTCACCCGGGACGGTTCGGCTACCTGCTCAAGGACCGGGTGGTCGACGTCGGGGTGCTGGTGCAGGCGCTGCACACGATCGTCGCGGGCGGCACCGTCCTCGATCCCGATGTCGTGGCCCACCTGCTGGGGCGCAACGACCTGGCCGACCAGCTCGCCCGGCTCTCGAACCGGGAGCGCGAGGTGCTGGCGCTGATGGCCCAGGGCTACTCCAACAAGGCGGTCGCGGACTGTCTGGTCATCGACCTCAAGACCGTGGAGAGCCACATCGCCCGGATCATGACCAAGCTCGACCTGCACCAGACCCCGGACGAGCACCGGCGGGTGCTGGCCGTCCTCGCCTGGCTGCGCGGCTGACCCCCGGGACACGTAACCTTGGTCCTTGTGGCCACCGACTTCGACTCCGAGATCAAGCAGCTCCAGGCGACGATGAAGACGATCGGGTCCGTCCTGGACCTCGACGAGATGCGCCGGGAGATCGCCGACCTCGGGGAGCAGGTCGCCGCGCCGGACCTGTGGGACGACCAGGCCAACGCCCAGCGCGTCACCGGACGCCTCTCGGTGCTGCAGCACGACCTCGACCGCTACGCCGACCTCGAGAGCCGGCTGGAGGACCTCGGGGTGATGGTGGAGCTCGCCGCCGAGGAGGGTGACGCCGCGGCCGCAGCGGAGACCGAGGCCGAGCTCGGCCGGCTGCACAAGCAGGTCGAGCAGCTCGAGGTGCGCACCCTGCTGTCGGGGGAGTACGACGCCCGCGAGGCGATCATCTCGATCCGGTCCGGCGCCGGGGGAGTCGACGCCGCGGACTTCGCCGAGATGCTGATGCGGATGTACACCCGCTGGGCCGAGCGCAACGGCTACCCCGTCGAGGTCTTCGACACCTCCTACGCCGAGGAGGCCGGCCTGAAGTCGGCGACCTTCGCGATCCACGCCCCCTACGCCTACGGCACCCTCAGCGTCGAGGCCGGCACCCACCGGCTGGTGCGGATCAGCCCGTTCGACAACCAGGGCCGCCGCCAGACCAGCTTCGCCGCCGTCGAGGTGGTGCCGGTGCTGGAGCAGACCGACGAGATCGACCTGCCGGAGGAGGACGTCCGCATCGACGTCTACCGCTCAAGCGGCCCGGGCGGTCAGTCGGTGAACACGACCGACTCCGCCGTACGCCTCACCCATATCCCGACCGGCACCGTCGTGTCGTGTCAGAACGAGAAGTCGCAGCTGCAGAACAAGGCCTCGGCAATGGTGATCCTCAAGGCCAAGCTGCTGGCGCTGAAGAAGGCCGAGGAGAAGGCGCACCTCGACGAGCTCCGCGGTGACGTGATGGCGAGCTGGGGCGACCAGATGCGCAACTACGTGCTGAACCCCTATCAAATGGTCAAGGACCTGCGCACCGAGTTCGAGTCCGGCAACCCGCAGGCCGTCCTGGACGGCGACATCGACGCCTTCCTCGAGGCCGGCATCCGTTGGCGCGTCGGCGCCGACATCAACGCCTGACCGCTCGAGGCGCTCGGCCCGGGGCCCCCGCGGACTAGACCAAAGGCTGACCGTCTGGTCGGTTTTCGGCGGATTAGTTGCTTGTTGAACAGGCGCAGGGTGAAACTCCCGACAACCCCGAAACTCGGGGGCGAGGAACCGCTGACGTGTTGAAGTCGGCGTGTGGCTTGTAACGGGGGAACACCATGTCGACTCGACGTACTGCTCGCACGTCTCAGCGATCTGACCATCCCCTCCATTCGCGAACGACCCGCTGGGTGGCCCTGGTCACCGTGGGCTGTCTCTCGCTGACCGGCCTCGGCGTCTTCGCCAGCCCGGCCCTGGCAGAGGAGACACCGACCCCCGACCCGTCGTCGACGACGGCCTCCCCGTCACCCGATCCCGCCCCCGCGTCCGAGACCCCCGCACCCGCCCCCAGCCCCGACCCGACCCCCAGCCCGGCCCCCGAGGCAAGCTCCCCCTACCTGGTCGCGTTCACCGCCGACACCACCCCGGCCGAGCGCGACACCTTGCTGTCCGACGCCGGCGCGACCGACGTCTCCTCGATCCCGCAGCTGCGGATGGCCTCGGCCTCGCTGACCGCCAGCGGCGTCGACGCCCTGCGCGCTGACGCGGGCGTCGTCCGCGTCGAGTCCGACAAGGTGCGCGAGGTCCAGGGGACCCCCAACGACCCGGCGTACGCCGACCAGTGGGCGCTGCCGAAGATCGGCTGGGACTCCGCCTACGGCACCGTCGACCCGGCGGGCAGCGCCACCGTCGCCGTCCTCGACACCGGCGTCGACGCCACCGAGGACCTCTCCGGGAACCTCGTCCCCGGCGCCTCCATGCTCGACGGGGTCGCCGGAACCGGTGACCCGAACGGTCACGGAACCGCGATGGCCAGCATCGTCGCCGCGCAGACCGACAACGGGGTCGGTGTCGCCGGCGTCGGCTACAGCGGCGTCTCAGTGATGCCCGTCAAGGTGCTCGGCGCCGACGGCACCGGCCAGGACTCCGACATCGTCGCGGGCGTCGTCTACGCCGCCGACCACCGCGCCGACGTCATCTTGATGTCGTTCTCCAACCCCGGCCGCAGCCAGGCGCTGCAGGCCGCCGCCGACTACGCCTGGTCCAAGGGCGCCGTGCTCGTCGCGGCCACCGGCAACGACGGCTCCACCACCGCGACCTACCCCGCCGGCCTCGCGAAGGTCGTCGGCGTCTCGGCGACCAACCGGTCCGACGAGCTGTGGAGCGGCTCCAACTCCGGCGACGACACCTTCCTCGGAGCCCCGGGCGTGCAGATCGCCACCGGATCCGGCTCCGGCGCCGTCACCGGCACCTCCGCCTCGGCCGCCGTCGTCGCCGGTGTCGCCGCCCTGGTCCGGGCCAACGACACGGCCGCGTCCAACGGCGTCGTGGTCGGCCGGCTGGCCCGCAACGCCGACGCCGCCGGAACCGCCGCCGAGACCGGCAACGGCCGCGTCAACCTCCCGCGCTCGCTGAACGACGACTCCACCGACGCCGTCGTACCCCAGGGTGTGGCCGGCAACGGTGGTCCCGTCGTCGGGCCGTACGTCGTTGCCGCCAAGAACCTGGACCTCACCTTCGTCGGAACTGGTGGGGGAAGCATCGCCTTCTCGAATCTGGGGCCGACTCCGCCGGCGCTCTCCCCGGTCGCGGCGTGCACCACCACGTGCACCCGAAGCATGGAGAACAACAATGAGACGGGCACGATGACCGTCACCCCGAACCCGGGCTCGACGTTCGCCGGGTGGAGCGGAACGTGGCAGGCCGGTCCGCAATCAGCGGGCACGACCACGTGCGCAGGGACCACGACTCCCTGCACCTTCCACATGGGCAACAACGGTCAGGCACTCACCGCCACCTTCACCTTGGCAACCTGCTCGGCGCCGGCAGTCACCACCCAGCCGTCCGCACAGTCGATCACCTACGGTGCCCCCGCGTCGTTCTCCGCGACCGCGTCCGGCAGCCCCGCCCCGGCGGTGCAGTGGCAGGTCAGCACCAACTCCGGAACCAGCTACAGCGATATCGCTGGCGCAACGTCCAGCCCGCTGAACCTCACCAAGCCCGTTGTTTCCACGCCCGCCCATCTCTATCGAGCGGTGTTCACCAACACCTGCTCGGGGACGCAGACCGCGACCACGGCCGGCGCCCTGCTCACCGTGGCCCCGAAGGCCCTGACGGTCAGCGGGATCACCGCGGCGAACAAGGTCTACGACGGCGGGACGACCGCGACCCTCGGGCTGGCCTCTGCCGCGCCTGTCGGGGTGGTCAGCGGTGACACCGTGAACTTGGTGACGACGTCGGCCTCGGGTGCCTTCGCGTCCGCTGCGGTCGGCACCACCAAGCCGGTGCAGGTGTCGGGCCTGACGATCACGGGGGCTGACGCGGGCAACTACACGCTGACCCAGCCCACCACCTCGGCCAACATCACCGCGAAGCCGCTGACGGTGTCGGGCGCGGTGGCGAACAACAAGACCTACGATGCCTTGACGGCCGCCACGGTGAGCTTCGGTTCCGCCACGCTCGTGGGTGTGGTGGGCATCGAGGACGTAACGATCAACAGCACCGGTTACGGCGCGAGTTTCGCCAGCAAGACGGTGGGCACGGGCAAGGCCGTCACCGTCACCGGTGTGGCGTTGGGCGGGACGTCCGCGGGCAACTACTCGGTGTCCCAGCCGACCGGGTTGACCGCGAACATCACCCCGCGTGCGTTGACCACCACCGGGATCACGGCGGCGAACAAGGTCTACAACGGTGACACCAGCGCGACCCTGAACATCGTTGGCCCGTCGCTGGTCGGCGTCCAGGGCACCGACGCGGTGATCCTGAACACCGGGTCGGCCTCAGGCGCCTTCGCGACTGCCGGGGTCAACACCAACAAGCCGGTGACGGTGTCGGGCCTGACGATCACGGGGGCTGACGCGGGCAACTACACCCTGACCGCGCCCACCCCCACGGCCAACATCACCCCGAAGCCGCTCACGGTGACGGGGGCGGTGGCGAACAACAAGGCGTATGACGCCTCGACGGCTGCCACGGTGAACTTCGGTGACGCCTCCTTGGCGGGCGGTGTGGTCTCGGGTGACACCGTGGTGATCGACAGCTCCGGCTACGCCGCGAACTTCGACACCAAGGCAGTAGGAACAAGCAAGCCGGTCACGGTCACGGGCGTGACGCTGGGTGGGACGTCCGCGGGCAACTACTCGGTGTCCCAGCCGACCGGGTTGACCGCGAACATCACGGCGTACGGGTTGACCGTCACCGGGATCACGGCGGCGAACAAGGTCTACGACGGTGGGACCGGCGCGACGCTGGACGTCACCGCCGCCCAGCTGGTCGGCCGCCGCACCGGTGACGTGGTGAACCTGGGCACCGCGTCGGCCTCCGGCGCCTTCGCCTCTGCCGGCGCTGGCCTCGCCAAGTCGGTGCAGGTTTCGGGTCTGACGATCTCGGGGGCTGACGCAGCCAACTACACCCTGACCCAGCCGACGACCACGGCGGACATCACCAAGAAGCCGCTGACCGTGACGGTTGACGAGAACCCGTCGACCCCCGCCGTGGATCACTTCTCCAGGATCTATGGCGCAGCGAACCCGACCTTCGCCGCGCGGATCGCCGGTTTCGCCAGCGGTGAGGACGCTACCGCCCTGGGTGGGTCGCTGGCCTTCAGCACCACCGCGACCGGGACCAGCAACGTCGGACCGTATGCCGTGACGCCGTCGGGGTTGACGTCGTCGAACTACGACATCAGCTTCGTGGACGGCACCTTGGACGTCACGAAGCGGCCGATCACCGTGACGGCGGCCACGCAGACGAAGACCTATGGCGATGCTGACCCGGACCTGACGTACTCGGTGACCTCGGGGAACCTGGTCAACGGTGATGCCTTCATCGGTGCGCTGGACCGGGTGCCCGGTGAGTCGGTGGCTGGTAGTCCGTATCCGATTCGTCGCAACTCGTTGTCTGCTGGGTCGAACTACGAGTTGACCTATGTCGGTGCCAACTTGAGCATCGGGCAGCGGGCCCTGTCGGTGACCGCGGATGCGAACACCAGCACCGCTGCGGTGGATGGGTTCTCCCGGTCCTACGGCAACGCGAACCCCTCGTTCATGGTGCGTTACGTCGGTTTCGCTGCGGGGGACAATGCCTCCGTCCTGGGCGGGACGTTGGGCTTCGCCACCCCCGCGGTTGCGACGAGCCCGGTCGGCTCCTACTCGGTGACTCCGAACGGGTTGACGTCGTCGAACTACGCGATCAGCTTCGTGCCCGGCACCTTGGAGGTGACGGCGCGGCCGATCACGGTGACCGCTGACCCGCAGACGAAGGTCTATGGCGCTGCTGACCCGACACTCACCTATGCGGGGGCCGATGAGCTGGTCAACGGTGATGTGTTCACCGGTGGGCTGGTCCGGGTTACGGGCGAGTCGGTGGCTGGTTCTCCGTATGCGATCAGCCAGGGCACGTTGAGTGCTGGTTCGAACTACAACCTGACCTACGCGGGTGCGAACCTGTCCATCACTCGCGGCGCCGTTGACGGCGACGGTGGATGCCGCCACGAAGGTCTATGGCGAGTTGAACCCGACCTTCACGCTGTCCTTTGACGGGTTCGTGTTCGGTGAGGACGAGACCGCCCTGGGTGGGTCCGCGGACTTCACCACCGACGCGGATGAGACCAGCGGTGTCGGTGACTATGGGGTGACCCCGTCGGGTTGACGTCGTCGAACTACACGATCAGCTTCGTGGCCGGCAACCTGCAGGTGACGGTGCGTCCGATCACGGTGACGGCGGCCACGCAGTCGAAGACCTATGGGGATGCTGACCCGGACCTGACCTACTCGGTGACCACCGGGTCGATGGTGGGCACTGATGTGTTCACTGGTGAGTTGGACCGGGTTGCTGGTGAGTCGGTGGGTTCCTATGCGATCGAGCAGGGCGACCTGAGCGCGGGTTCGAACTACGACCTGACCTATGTGGGTGCCAACCTGAGCATCGGGCAGCGTCCGATCACGGTGACCGCTGACCCGCAGACGAAGGTCTACGGTGACGGCGACCCGGCGTTGACCTACTCGGTGACCACCGGGTCGATGGCGGGCACCGATGGGTTCACCGGGTCACTCGCTCGGGACGCTGGTGAGTCGGTGGGTACCTACGCGATCCGTCGCAACTCGTTGAGTGCTGGGTCGAACTACGACCTGACCTATGCGGGTGCGAACCTGACCATCGGCCAGCGTCCGATCACGGTGACCGCAGACGTTCAGACGAAGGTCTACGGCGCTGCTGATCCGGAGTTGACCTACGTGGTGACCTTCGGTGACCTGGTCAACGACGATGTGTTCACTGGTGGGCTGGTCCGCGATGCTGGCGAGTCGGTGGCCGATGGTCCGTATGCGATCAGCCAGGGCGACTTGAGTGCTGGTTCGAACTACGACCTGACCTACGTGGGTGCGGACCTGTCCATCACTCCGGCGCCGTTGACGGCGACGGTGGATCCCGCCACGAAGGTCTATGGGGAGTTGAACCCGACGTTCACGCTGTCCTTTGACGGGTTCGTGTTCGGTGAGGACGAGAACGACCTGGGTGGGGCGGCGGTCTTCAGCACCGACGCGGATGAGACCAGCGGTGTCGGTGACTATGGGGTGACCCCGAGCGGGTTGACGTCGTCGAACTACGACATCAGTTTCGTGGCCGGCAATCTGGAGGTGACCAAGCGGCCGATCACGGTGACGGCGGCCACGCAGTCGAAGACCTACGGCAACGCTGACCCGGAGCTGACCTATGCCGGTGCAGATGAGCTGGTCAACGGTGATGTGTTCGTCGGTGAGTTGGACCGGGTGCCGGGTGAGTCGGTGGGTTCCTACGCGATCGAGCAGGGCGACCTGAGCGCGGGTGCGAACTACGACCTGACCTATGTGGGTGCGAACCTGAGCATCGGTCAGCGGGGGTTGACGATCACCGCGAATGACCGGGACAAGACCTACGGTGAGTCGCTGACGTTGGGGACCAGTGCGTTCTCCACGGGGGCCGGTGAGCTGGTCAACGGTGACTCGGTGGCGGCGGTGAGCTTGGCCAGTGGTGGTGCGGCGGCGACTGCTGCGAAGGGTGACTACGACGTGACCCCGTCTGGGGCGGTGGCTGGGACAGGCACGGACCTGGAGAACTACTCGATCAGCTATGAGGTCGGGACGTTGACGGTCGCGGCGCGGGGGTTGACGATCACCGCGAATGACCGGGACAAGACCTACGGTGAGTCGCTGACGTTGGGGACCAGTGCGTTCTCCACGGGGGCCGGTGAGCTGGTCAACGGTGACTCGGTGGCGGCGGTGAGCTTGGCCAGTGGTGGTGCGGCGGCGACTGCTGCGAAGGGTGACTACGACGTGACCCCGTCTGGGGCGGTGGCTGGGACAGGCACGGACCTGGAGAACTACTCGATCAGCTATGAGGTCGGGACGTTGACGGTCGCGGCGCGGGGGTTGACGATCACCGCGAATGACCGGGACAAGACCTACGGTGAGTCGCTGACGTTGGGGACCAGTGCGTTCTCCACGGGGGCCGGTGAGCTGGTCAACGGTGACTCGGTGGCGGCGGTGAGCTTGGCCAGTGGTGGTGCGGCGGCGACTGCTGCGAAGGGTGACTACGACGTGACCCCGTCTGGGGCGGTGGCTGGGACAGGCACGGACCTGGAGAACTACTCGATCAGCTATGAGGTCGGGACGTTGACGGTCGCGGCGCGGGGGTTGACGATCACCGCGAATGACCGGGACAAGACCTACGGTGAGTCGCTGACGTTGGGGACCAGTGCGTTCTCCACGGGGGCCGGTGAGCTGGTCAACGGTGACTCGGTGGCGGCGGTGAGCTTGGCCAGTGGTGGTGCGGCGGCGACTGCTGCGAAGGGTGACTACGACGTGACCCCGTCTGGGGCGGTGGCTGGGACAGGCACGGACCTGGAGAACTACTCGATCAGCTATGAGGTCGGGACGTTGACGGTCGCGGCGCGGGGGTTGACGATCACCGCGAATGACCGGGACAAGACCTACGGTGAGTCGCTGACGTTGGGGACCAGTGCGTTCTCCACGGGGGCCGGTGAGCTGGTCAACGGTGACTCGGTGGCGGCGGTGAGCTTGGCCAGTGGTGGTGCGGCGGCGACTGCTGCGAAGGGTGACTACGACGTGACCCCGTCTGGGGCGGTGGCTGGGACAGGCACGGACCCTGGAGAACTACTCGATCAGCTATGAGGTCGGGACGTTGACGGTCGCGGCGCGGGGGTTGACGATCACCGCGAATGACCGGGACAAGACCTACGGTGAGTCGCTGACGTTGGGGACCAGTGCGTTCTCCACGGGGGCCGGTGAGCTGGTCAACGGTGACTCGGTGGCGGCGGTGAGCTTGGCCAGTGGTGGTGCGGCGGCGACTGCTGCGAAGGGTGACTACGACGTGACCCCGTCTGGGGCGGTGGCTGGGACAGGCACGGACCTGGAGAACTACTCGATCAGCTATGAGGTCGGGACGTTGACGGTCGCGGCGCGGGGGTTGACGATCACCGCGAATGACCGGGACAAGACCTACGGTGAGTCGCTGACGTTGGGGACCAGTGCGTTCTCCACGGGGGCCGGTGAGCTGGTCAACGGTGACTCGGTGGCGGCGGTGAGCTTGGCCAGTGGTGGTGCGGCGGCGACTGCTGCGAAGGGTGACTACGACGTGACCCCGTCTGGGGCGGTGGCTGGGACAGGCACGGACCTGGAGAACTACTCGATCAGCTATGAGGTCGGGACGTTGACGGTCGCGGCGCGGGGGTTGACGATCACCGCGAATGACCGGGACAAGACCTACGGTGAGTCGCTGACGTTGGGGACCAGTGCGTTCTCCACGGGGGCCGGTGAGCTGGTCAACGGTGACTCGGTGGCGGCGGTGAGCTTGGCCAGTGGTGGTGCGGCGGCGACTGCTGCGAAGGGTGACTACGACGTGACCCCGTCTGGGGCGGTGGCTGGGACAGGCACGGACCTGGAGAACTACTCGATCAGCTATGAGGTCGGGACGTTGACGGTCGCGGCGCGGGGGTTGACGATCACCGCGAATGACCGGGACAAGACCTACGGTGAGTCGCTGACGTTGGGGACCAGTGCGTTCTCCACGGGGGCCGGTGAGCTGGTCAACGGTGACTCGGTGGCGGCGGTGAGCTTGGCCAGTGGTGGTGCGGCGGCGACTGCTGCGAAGGGTGACTACGACGTGACCCCGTCTGGGGCGGTGGCTGGGACAGGCACGGACCTGGAGAACTACTCGATCAGCTATGAGGTCGGGACGTTGACGGTCGCGGCGCGGGGGTTGACGATCACCGCGAATGACCGGGACAAGACCTACGGTGAGTCGCTGACGTTGGGGACCAGTGCGTTCTCCACGGGGGCCGGTGAGCTGGTCAACGGTGACTCGGTGGCGGCGGTGAGCTTGGCCAGTGGTGGTGCGGCGGCGACTGCTGCGAAGGGTGACTACGACGTGACCCCGTCTGGGGCGGTGGCTGGGACAGGCACGGACCTGGAGAACTACTCGATCAGCTATGAGGTCGGGACGTTGACGGTCGCGGCGCGGGCGATCACGGTGACCGCAGACGTTCAGACGAAGGTCTACGGACATGTCGACCCGGCGCTGTCCTATGCGGTGACCTCGGGGAGCCTGGCCAACGACGATGAGTTCACTGGTGGCCTGGCCCGGGCCGCTGGCGAGTCGGTGTCGGGTAGCCCGTATGCGATCGGCGTGGGCACGTTGAGTGTTGGTTCGAACTACACGCTGAGCTATGTGGGTGCGAACCTGACCATCACCCAGCGTCCGATCACGGTGACGGCTGATCCGAAGTCGAAGACCTACGGGAACGCTGACCCGACGCTGACGTACTCGGTGACCACCGGGTCGATGGTGGGCACCGATGGGTTCACCGGGTCCCTGGAGCGGGCCGCGGGTGAGTCGGTGTCGGGTGGCCCGTATGCGATCGGCGTGGGCACGTTGAGTGCTGGTTCGAACTACAACCTGAACTATGTGGGTGCGAACCTGACCATCACCCAGCGTCCGATCACGGTGACGGCTGATCCGAAGTCGAAGACCTACGGGAACGCTGACCCGACGCTGACGTACTCGGTGACCACCGGGTCGATGGTGGACACCGATGGGTTCACCGGGTCACTCGCTCGGGACGATGGTGAGTCGGTCGGGACTTACGCGATCCGTCGCAACTCGTTGAGTGCTGGGTCGAACTACGACCTGACCTATGCCGGTGCGAACCTGACCATCACCCAGCGTCCGATCACGGTGACGGCTGATCCGCAGTCGAAGACCTACGGCAACGCTGACCCGACGCTGACCTACTCGGTGACCACCGGGTCGATGGTGGGCACCGATGGGTTCACCGGGTCCCTGGAGCGGGCCGCGGGTGAGTCGGTGTCGGGTAGCCCGTATGCGATCGGCGTGGGCACGTTGTCTGCTGGTTCGAACTACACGCTGAGCTATGTGGGTGCGAACCTGACCATCACCCAGCGTCCGATCACGGTGACGGCTGATCCGCAGTCGAAGACCTACGGGAACGCTGACCCGACGCTGACGTACTCGGTGACCACCGGGTCGATGGTGGGCACCGATGGGTTTACCGGGTCCCTGGCCCGGGCCGCGGGTGAGTCGGTGTCGGGTGGCCCGTATGCGATCGGCGTGGGCACGTTGAGTGCTGGTTCGAACTACAACCTGACCTATGCGGGTGCGAACCTGACCATCAACGAGCGTCCGATCACGGTGACGGCTGCGCCGAAGTCGAAGACCTACGGCAACGCTGATCCGGCGCTGACCTACTCGGTGACCACCGGGTCGATGGTGGGGACGGATGGGTTCACCGGGTCCCTGGTTCGGGCCGCTGGTACGTCGGTGGGGACCTATGCAATCGGTGTCGGCTCGTTGAGTGCTGGGTCGAACTACATCTTGAGCTACGTGGGTGCGAACCTGACCATCACCCAGCGTCCGATCACGGTGACGGCTGCGCCGAAGTCGAAGACCTACGGCAACGCTGATCCGGCGCTGACCTACTCGGTGACCCCGGGGAACCTGGTCACTGGTGACACCTTCTCGGGCGCGCTGGCCCGGGCCGCGGGTGAGTCGGTGGGCACCTACGCGATCAGCCAGGGCTCGTTGAGTGCTGGGTCGAACTACAACCTGACCTATGCCGGTGCGAACCTGACCATCACACCGAAGGGGCTGACGGTGACGGCTGCGCCGAAGTCGAAGCTCCTGGGGGCGGCTGACCCGGCGCTGACCTACTCCGTGACATCGGGCAGCCTGGTCGCTGGTGACGTGTTCACCGGGGCTCTGGACCGGGTTCCGGGTGAGACGGTGGGCAGCTACGCCATCAGGGAGAACACGCTCACTGCGGGGCCCAACTACACGGTCACCTACGTGGGTGCACAGCTGAAGATCCTCTTCGGCTGGGCCGGGTACCTGCAGCCGATCAACGACACCGCACACCAGATCGGGACCTACGAGAGCAAGTTCAAGCTCGGGCAGACGATCCCGGTGAAGTTCGACCTGACCAACGCCGCTGGCCAGAACGTGCAGCAGGTGGGCGGTCCGACGTTCACCAGGTCGGTGAACCTCGGCGCCTGCGACTCCACCGCGACACCCGACGCGGTCCCGACAGTGACGCCGGACGGAACGGGAGTCTTCAGCTACAACGGAGGCCACTACCAGTACAACTGGAGCACCAAGGGCATCTCGACCTCCGGGGAGTACCTCATCTCCGCCACCCTCGCCGACGGCACGATTCGGTCGGTCTACATCTGCCTGACCAAGTAGGAAGGGACGCTCGGGAAGGTCTGTTCGGCCGCTAGCGGTCGACGGCCTTCTCGAGCTCCGCCTTGCTCATCGACGAGCGGCCCTCGATGTTCTTCTTCCGAGCCTCCGCGTAGAGCTGCGCCTTGGTGCGACCTCCCGGGCCGCGGTGGGATCGCAGGCCGCCGCGGCGACCCGAGGAGAGGTCGTCGGTCGAGGTCTTGCTCGACTCCTTGGACTCACCGGCCCGCGCCCGCTCCTTGTTCACGGTGCGGGCGGCGATCTCCTGCGCCGTCTCCTCGCTGCGACCGGAGTCCTCGAGCCCCTCCTTGATGTGCTCGTACTGACGCTCGCGCTTGGCGCTCCATGCCTTCGGCATCGTGTGCCTCCTTCATTCTCGACCTACCCCGTCGCCGTACCCACCGGGCGCGGGAGTATCCCGAGGACGGCGGGGTCAGCCCGCATGCGGCTTGAGCCACCACTCGAAGCGCCGCGTCATCCACGGGAGCAGGCCGTAGATCATGATCGGTGTGGCCACCAGCGTCGTCGCGAAGGTGCGCCCGACGATGTTCAAGCTCAGGCCGGAGAGCGTCAGCAGGCTGCCCAGCCCCAGGCTGAGCGGGAAGAACGCCATCCAGATCACCACGCCCTGTTTCCAACGCGGCGGCGCGGACGGGCTCGGCCGGAGGTCCTCCACGTCGCGTGACTCGGGTTCGTCGAACCACCCCTCGATGCCCGTACGCCGCTCGACCCGCGACTCGCCCACCAGACCCTGGGCGGCGCCGAGCCACCAGTCCCGCTGCGGGGAGGACTCCCACGCCTCGAGCGAGGCCTGGTCGGCGAAGCGGTAGAGCATGTGCCACTCGTCGGAGTCCGCTGCCGGGCGCACCCAGCCGGTGCCGAGGAAGCCGGGGAAGCGCTCGGCCAGGGAGGTTCCGGACCGGACCCAGGCGATCATCTGGTCGGCGTGCTCGGGTGAGATGTGCCGCACGATCGAGACGGTCACCGCGGTCATGGCGCGCTCCTTGGCTGGGGGTCTGGGGCTGGGCTGGGTTCAGCGGGTGGTGTTCAGGGTGTTGGCGACCGCGACGCTCCAGGCGTCGGCGCGAGAGCGTACGTCGGACAGGGCGGTGTCGCCGGGAGCGGTCACCTCGCAGGTCAGCCAGGTCTGGCCGAACAGGCCGGCATGCCGCACCCGACGCGTCCCGTCGGCCAGCTCGCACTGCTGGGTGTACGACGGATCCCCGAAGGTCGGGCCGGACACCGCCTCGCATCCGGTGGACTTGTTGCTCGCCGTGATCACCGACTTGGCGAACGCGGGCGTGACCGGCCTGGCGAAGACCCATGTCCGCACCGTCGAGCCGGAAGCCGTGTGCCAGACGCAGCCGAGCTCGTGCAGCACGTCCTTGCCGCCGGCGGCCCCGACCGACTCCTCGTCGCCGTTGCCGTAGGCCCTGGCGTCGTCGGTCGGGCCGCCGAGGGCCTCGCGCACGGCGGCGTCGGGGACCAGCTTGCAGAAGTCGATGCGGGGCAGCTGCATGCGTGCGGTGTTCAGGTTGGCGAGTGGGGTCGGTGCGGGCTGCGGAGCGGTCGCTGCCTGCCGGCCGCAACCCGCCAGCACGAGGAGACAGACGCCCGCGCCAAGCACCACGTTCCGGACGTGCCCTGGTCGCGCCGGGACGCGCCGGGCCGTGGGGGGGTGCATGCGCTCAACGTTAGGGGGTTTCACCTAGACTCATCCAGCGGTCGGACGCGAACGTGATTGCGTGCACACACCCACCCCCGACACCGGCCCACCCCAACCGAGTGATCAGATTCGAGAACGTGTCCTCGACCTACGTCGGCCACACCAAGCCGGCGCTCAAGGACGTCACAGCCGACATCGACCGAGGTGAGTTCGTCTTCCTCGTCGGTGCTTCCGGCTCCGGCAAATCGACCTTCCTGCGGCTGGTGCTGCGCGAGACGCGCGCCACCGAGGGGAAGGTGTACGTCGCCGGCAAGGAGATCAACCGGCTGGCCAGCTGGAAGGTGCCGAGCCTGCGCCGCCAGATCGGCACCGTCTTCCAGGACTTCCGGCTGCTCTCGAACAAGACGGTCGCGCAGAACGTCGCCTTCGCCCTCCAGGTGATCGGCAAGCCCCGGGCACACATCAACAAGGTCGTGCCCGAGACGCTGGAGCTGGTCGGCCTCGAGGGCAAGGGCCAGCGGATGCCCGACGAGCTGTCGGGTGGCGAGCAGCAGCGGGTCGCGATCGCGCGGGCGTTCGTCAACCGCCCGCAGATCCTGATCGCGGACGAGCCCACCGGCAACCTGGACCCGACCACCAGCGTCGGCATCATGAAGCTCCTCGACCGGATCAACCGCACCGGCACCACCGTCCTGATGGCCACCCACGACGCCGGCATCGTCGACCAGATGCGCAAGCGCGTCATCGAGCTTGCCGACGGACGCGTCGTACGGGACCAGGCCCGTGGCGTCTACGGCTACCAGCAATAGGAGCGATTAGCCACCCATGCAGCTGAGGTATGTCTTCTCCGAGACCGCCACCGGTCTCCGACGCAACGTCTCCATGTCCATCGCCCTGGTCGTGACGATCTTCGTCTCCTTGACGTTGGTCGGCATGGGCCTGCTGCTGAACTCCCAAGCCGACAAGGCCGAGAAGTTCTGGGGCAGCAAGCTCCAGATCACGGTCTTCATGTGCAACCAGAACAGCCGCACGCCCAACTGCACGGGTGGCGACGTCAACCCGGCCCAGCGCAGCGCCATCCAGGAGGTGATCGACACCAACCCGGAGGTCGCCTCCTACTACCACCAGTCCAAGGAACAGGCCTACGAGACCTGGAAGCGCGTCTACATCTCCAAGGACAAGTCCGAGCAGGAGATCTACTCCACGGTCACCGCTGCGGACATGCAGGAGTCCTACTGGATCAAGCTGAAGGACCCCAACAAGTTCCAGGGGGTGGAGTCGGCGCTGTCCGGGATGGACGGGGTGACCGCCGTGCGCGACCTGCGACAGGTGCTCAAACCGATCTACTTCTGGATCACGGTGATGAAGTGGGGAGCGATCGCGATCGCCGGCTTCCTGCTGATCGCGGCCATCCTCCAGGTCGGGAACACGATCCGGCTCGCGGCGTTCGCCCGGCGCAAGGAGATCGGCATCATGCGCCTGGTCGGGGCCTCCAACCTCTACATCTCGCTGCCGTTCCTGATGGAGACCCTGGTGGCGGCGCTGATCGGTGTGGCGCTGTCCTCGGCGACGCTGGCGACGTTCATGTACTTCGTCATCTACGGCAAGCTGAGACCAGGTTCCAACATCGTGGAGTGGGTCGACTGGCGGGACTCGTTCTACGCCATGGGGGGGATCACCCTGCTCGGAATCGTCCTCACCTTGATTCCGACACTCGTGATGACCCGTAAATACCTGAAAGTCTGATTCGGGTCGGTTAACGTCAAGCCGTTCGTTCACTTCCCCAAATGAACAGGCAACCCGGTGGTCCGTTCCTTCCCCCGAACTACCCCACGCGCCAGCAGACTCCACGTCTTCGCTGTGTGCGCGGCTCTCCTACTCACCAGCATCCCCGCGCTGGCGCCGTTCGCGGCCGCGGACAAGCTGCGCGATCGACAGCACAAGGTGCGCGGCCAGATCTCCCATGCGCAGGGCGATCTGGAGGACTCCAGCAAGGCCCTCGGCGCCGCCACCAGGCGCGTCGAGCGGGCCCGAGCGGCGCTCGCAGCCGCCCAGAAGCGGCTCTCGGTCGCTGAGGGCAACGCCAACGCCGCTGCCCTCGTCGACGCGCAGATGCAGGCGCGCCTCCAGCAGGCCGAGCACGACCTGGTGGTCGCCCGCAAGGAGCTGGTGGTGGCGCGCGCCAACGTCGTCGAGCAGCGCCGCCAGATCGGCGAGCTGGCCGCGAGCAACTACTCCTTCGGCGACCCCGCCCTGATGGGGCTCGCGGTGATCCTGAACTCGCAGAACCCGGCCGAGCTGACCAGCCAGATGAACACCGTCGACTCGCTGATGAACCGCCAGGATCAGCAGCTGGACCAGCTCCGGGAGGCCCGCGCCAAACTGGTCGAGCAGGAGAAGAAGGTCGAGGCTGCCGCCAAGGCCGTCGGAGTGCAGCGCAAGGCTGCCGCGGCGAACCTGGTGCGGATGCGGGGCCTCCAGCAGGCCGCGGCGAAGGTGCGCACCGAGGTCGCCGGCCTGGTCGTCCGCAGCCGGGCGGCCGAGGCCGCGGCGCTTCGCGCCCGCCGGGCCGACCTCGCGCAGCTGCGGGCGCTGAAGAAGCAGGAGAACCGCATCAAGCGGATGATCATCAAGCGGGCTCGCGCCCAGAAGCACGCTGGCGGCTACAAGGGCGCCTCGGGCGGGTTCCTCTACCGCCCCGTGCCCGGTGAGGTCACCTCGCCGTACGGCTGGAGGAGGCACCCGATCTACGGCTACTGGGGCCTGCACGACGGCACCGACTTCCGCGCCCCCTGCGGTACGCCGATGCGCGCGGCCGGCACCGGGACGGTGATCTCGCGGTACTTCTCCAGCGTCTACGGCAACCGGCTCTACCTCGACCTCGGCCAGGTAAACGGCAAGAACATGACGGTCGTCTACAACCACGCGAGCTCCTACCGCGCCGGCGTGGGGTCACGCGTCGCCCGTGGCGAGGTCGTCGGCTGGTCGGGCGACACCGGTTGGTCGACCGCCTGCCATCTGCACTTCACGGTGCTCCTCAACGGCAACCCCACAAACCCGATGAACTACATGTGAGCAACAACCCGGTTGAGGTGGCCTGAGAAGATGACGCCCATGGCCAAGGAACTGGGGCGCAAGCTGATCGCGCAGAACCGCAAGGCGCGCCACGACTACCACGTGGACGACACCTTCGAGGCCGGGCTGGTGCTGGTCGGCACCGAGGTGAAGTCGTTGCGGGCAGGTCGGGCCACCCTGGTCGACGGGTTCGCCGAGATCCACGAGGGCGAGGCGTTCCTGCACGGCGTACACATCCCGGAGTACACCGAGGGCACCTGGACCAACCACGAGCCGCGTCGCGTCCGCAAGCTGCTGCTCAACCGCCACGAGATCGACAAGATGGAGAGCAAGGTCAACGAGAAGGGCTTCACCCTGATCCCGCTCTCGATGTACTTCAAGGACGGCCGCGCCAAGGTCGAGATCGCGCTGGCCCGCGGCAAGAAGACCTACGACAAGCGGCACGCGCTGGCCGAGCGGCAGGCCGACCGGGAGAAGCAGCAGGCGCTGGGGCGTCGGCTCAAGGGTGACGTTGGCTGAGCCGGCCCCGTCGGTCGAGCCGGTCGAGGCCACCCGTGCGTTCTGGCGTGCCCTCGGCCTGCCCGGCCTGTTCGACGTCCACGTCCACTTCCTGCCGCCGCGGCTGCAGGCCAAGGTCTGGGCGCAGTTCGACCTGGCCGGCCCCAAGATCGGGCGGGAGTGGCCGATCCGCTACCGCGGGACCCACGAGGAGCGCATCGCGCAGCTCCGATCGTTCGGCGTACGCCACTTCTCGGCGCTGCCCTACGCCCACCGCCCCGGCATCGCGACGTCGCTGAACGAGTGGGCCCGCGACTTCGCCGCCGACCTGCCCGACTGCCTGTGGTCGGCGACGTTCTACCCCGAGCCCGAGGCCGCGACCTACGTCCCCGAGCTGATCGACGCCGGCGTCGAGGTCTTCAAGCTGCACACCCAGGTGGGGGAGTTCCGCCTCGACGACCCGCTGCTGGACGCGGCCTTCGGCGCGATCGCGGAGGCGGCCGTCCCGACGGTGGTCCACGTCGGGTCGGGCCCGGTCGCCAACGAGTTCACCGGACCCGAGCACCTCGAGCGGCTGCTGCGCCGGCACCCGCGACTGCCGGTCGTGATCGCGCACATGGGGGCTCCGGAGTACGCCGAGTTCCTCGCCCTCGCCGAGGCCCACGAGCACACCCGCCTGGACACGACGATGGTCTTCACCGACTTCTTCGACACCGACGCGCCGTACCCCGACGACCTGCTGCCGCGACTCGCCGACCTGGGGGACAAGGTGCTCCTCGGCAGCGACTTCCCGACGATCCCCTACCCCTACCTCGACCAGCTCGAGGGCCTCGCCCGACTCGGCGACCGCCACCCCGGCCTCGGTGCGGACTGGCTGCGACGGGTCTGCTGGCACAACGCCGCCGACCTGTTCGGCCGCGGGGCCGAGCGGAATGATGATGAACCTGACGGCGTTGGCCCCTAGACTGGACGACGTCACAACTCAAGAGGGGCTGATTGGTTTCGACTGGGGACGTTAGTCCCAGGAGAAGCGGGTCGAGAAGCCAACGTCATCTCGTAAACGTTCGTTGGAAACTACAAGTGCCGACTCAAATCGCACTGACTTCGTTCTCGCTGCCTGAGCAGTGACCGAAGGGTCAGACCGGGCATCTGCCTCCGTCCCGGATCCTGGCCTCATTTAGGGGGCTTGCTGATCAACTCCTGTCAGGAGGGTTGATCGGGACTTCATCCTGACTGAGCCCGTCGGCGACCTGTTCGTGGGAGTGCCGGGGCTGAGAAAACGTGATCACGAACTGCACCCGGAGAAGACCTGGTACGGCGCCACAGGACGCGGGTTCGATTCCCGCCAGCTCCACCAACAACGCCCTCGTGAACACGAGCCGCCGGTACCCTCGCCAGATGGCGAGGGTCCACCAGCTCAGCCGCACTGACGCGCGCCGCATCGCCGTACGCGCCCAGTGCCTGGGCAAGCGCCGCCCCGACGGCATGCTCGACGCGGTACGCCGGCTCTCGCTGCTGCAGCTCGACCCGACCAAGGCGATCGCGCCGAGTGCCGAGCTGGTGCTGTGGAGCCGGCTGGGGTCGGCGTTCTCACCCGACGAGCTGTGGGACGCCGTCGACGAGCAGCGGATCGTCGAGCTGCGGGGGACGCTGCGGCCGGCCGAGGACATCGCGCTCTACCGCGCCGAGATGGAGGCCTGGCCGGGGACCGGCGACGTGTCAGCGTGGCGGCTGGCCCAGAGCGCGTGGGTCGAGGCCAACAACGGCTGCCGGCGCGACATCCTCGAACGGCTGCGCGCCGACGGCCCGCTGCGGCTGCGCGACCTGCCCGACACCTGCGTCAAACCCTGGAAGTCCAGTGGCTGGAACGACAACCAGAACGTCAAGATGCTGATGGACCTGCTCGTGCAGCGGGGCGAGGTGGCCGCCGCCGGCGGCACGGGACGCGACCGGTTGTGGGATCTCGCCTCCCGGGTCTACCCCGACGAACAGCCGATCCCCGCCGAGGAGGCTCTCCGATTGCGCGACGAGCGACGACTCGGCGCCCTGGGCATCGCGCGGCCGAAGGGGCCGGAGTGCCCGGTCGAGCCCCTCGACGTACGCGACGCCGGCGAGCCGGCGGTGATCGAGGGGGTCCGCGGCGAGTGGCGCGTCGACCCGGCGCACCTCGGCCAGCCGTTCGAGGGTCGCGCGGCCCTGCTCTCGCCGTTCGACCGGCTGCTGCATGACCGGAAACGGATGGGCGAGGTCTTCGAGTTCGACTACGCCTTGGAGATGTACAAGCCCGCTGACCAGCGACGGTGGGGGTACTACGCCCTGCCGATCCTGTACGGCGACCGGCTGGTCGGGAAGCTCGACGCGAAGGCAGACCCCAAGGACGGCGTGCTGCGGGTGGCTGCGATCCACCAGGACGTGTCGTTCGGCAAGGCGATGGGCGCCGCGGTCGATCGGGAGATCCAGGACCTGGCTCGCTGGCTCGACCTCGAGTTGGTCCTGCCTGCCTAGTCGAGGGTGTGGGTGCCGCGAGCGTCGGTGATCAGCACCCGGCCGTGCGGGGTCGTCCAGACGAACCGACCACGGTGTTGTCGAACGCTCCAGCCCGCGGCATGGGTCTTGATCCGGTGATGGCGGCGGACCAGGTGGCCGAGGTTGCCGACGGCCGTCTGGCCCGGGGGGCCGTGCGGATCGTAGGGGATGGTGTGGTCCAGGTCCTGGCGACGGCTGAGCGACTCGGCGTAGGGGAAGGCGTCGGCGGGACGAGTCAGGTGCAACCGCTCGGCGATCGCGGCCGGGACCTCGTAGCAGTCGGCGGCGACGTCGTCGTCGTTCAGGTCGATCACCGGTCGCACGGTGACGTGGTGGTGGCCGAGCAGGTCGATGAGCTGGCGCTTGGTCAGGGCCCCGATCTCCTCGGCGCGGGTGACGCCGTGGCCGTGCAACGCCGCCTGTCCGAGGTGCAGGTAGACGACCGCCCGGGGACGGGTGTGGGCCGGCGTGGCTGCTCGAACCGCCGCTGCGATCTCCTCGGGCAGGTCGCCCTCGCCGGCCCCCACCAGCAGCTGCAACACGAGCAGCGGGTTGGCCAGCAGGCCGAGCGCCCGGGCCCGGAGCTGTCCGACCGACTCGGAGGCCAGGTCGGCCGTCCCGTGCTCGCGCAGCAGCTGCGCCAGCCGGTCGGTGGTGGCGAAGAGGTGGTGCAGGTCGGTGCTGTCACCGCGTGCGATCAGGGTGCGGGTGCCGTGGTCGTTCTCGCGCCCCAGCCAGACCTCACGACGGGCGGCCGCCTCGGCCGCCGACCGGTCGGCGAGGGCCTGGTCCGCCTCGGTCACGCGCGCCTGGACCACGGTGAGGAGTCGGCCGGTGGGGAGGGTCCCGAGGAGATCGGTGATGGAGCCGTCCACGTGGTGCGCGCGGTCCTCGGCCAGGTCGCGCGTCGCACTCGCGATCTTGCGAGCGACCCACAGCTCCAGCCGTCCCTCCGCGAGCGCCTGCCACACGCTGGGGAGTCGCAGCTGGATGTCCACCGCGTCCGCCATCAGTCCTTGGGCTGACAGCGGGTGCAGCTGCAGGGAGACGGCGAGCTCGGCAGCGGCGTACTCGGCAACCGGCAGCTGGCTGGCGCCCAGCGGAGTCGGCCGGCACCGCGGGTCCGCAGTCTCGGCCGGGTCGAGGAGGTGCAGCAGCGCCCACTCACGGGCCAGCCGCAACCGCTCGAAGTCCAGCCGGCGGGACGCAGCCAGGTTGTCCTCCGCGCAGGCGAGAACCGCTTCGGTGGCGGTTGCCGGAGGGGTGTCCATGACCCATTCTGACACGAACAGGTGTTCGAGTCAAGAGGTGAAAGAAGGTTCTCGAGCGAGGACCGGACCGGCTCGGCGCCGTGCCGTGGTGAGCAGGACCTCCGACCGGTCGACGAAGTCCTCCGGTGGCATCGCGGCCAGCCGTTGCGCCGCTCTGGCGCGGACCTCGGACTGCGCCGCGGGGTCGAGGCGGGTGAATCGCCAGCCCAGGACGCTGCAACCGGTCCGCATCTGCAGCGTGGTCTCGGCGTCGAACCGGGCGTCGAAGGGACGCGACGTGGTGCAGATGTCCTCGTGGTCGGCTCCGAGCAACGTGCGCATCCTTGCCGCGGAGTTGGTGGCGTCGTCCGAGCGGTCGATGGCGGGGAACTCCGGCGCGCCGGCGGCGTCCAGCTCCTCGCGCAGGACGCTGTCACCCGGGGTGCCCAGCTGGCTGCCCCAGGTGGCGGCCAGCAGCCATCCTCCGGGGCGCAGGACGCGGGCAGCCTCACGGACCGCCCGGCCAGCGTCGGGGAGGAGGAACAGGACGAACGCGAGCACCACGACGTCGGCGCAGGCATCCCGCAGTGGGAGATCGAGGGCGTCGGCCTGGAGCCGGGGCACCGAGCCGGGGATGCGCCCCAGCATTCCGGCGCTGCGATCCAGGGCCAGCACGCGTCCGTCCGCACCAGCCAGTCGGTCCAGCGCGGGGACCAGGGTCCCGGCCCCGGCGGCGACGTCGACCACGGTGCGCGGTGCACCCGGGGCTGCCGGTGGGACCCGGTCGATCAGGTCGAGCGTGTGCCGGTGGAGCACGGGCGCCCAGTACTTCTCGTACGCCGCTGCGCCCTCGTCGTACACCGTGGCGATCAGCTGCTGGGGTGTCGCGTCCGGACCCATGTTGCCCCCCTCGTGGACTCCACTCGAGGAAATTCTACGACCGTCGAGGCGGATCCGGCGCCAGCCGGCGCCCGGCCCGGGCGAGTCACTTGCTTGCTGCGGGCTGGTGCGGGTACTCAGGAACCATGGCTCTCCGTCGCAAAGCTCCCCTGGCCGATATCGACGAGAACGAGGTGGAGGTCGGTCACCCCAAGAAGTCCGCAGCCGGGGTCCCGGCCGTGGCAGTCACGATGAAGCGGTCCATCGAGCGGATGGGTGTCATCCGCACGGCGCGAACCCTGCTGAAGCTCAACCAGGTCGACGGGTTCGACTGCCAGGGCTGCGCGTGGCCCGACCCGGACCCGGCCCACCGGCACACCGCGGAGTTCTGCGAGAACGGCGCCAAGGCCGTCGCCGAGGAGGCCACCACCGACCTGCTCGAGCCGGCGTTCTTCGCCGAGAACTCGATCGAGGACCTGCGCGAGCACACCGACTACTGGCTGGGTCACCAGGGGCGCCTCGTTCACCCGATGGTGCGGCGCCGCGACGGCTCCCACTACGAGCCGATCTCGTGGGAGGAGGCGTTCGACCTGATCGGTCAGACGCTCCGCGGCCTCGCGACGCCGGACGAGGCGATCTTCTACACCTCCGGGAAGACCTCCAACGAGGCGGCGTTCGCCTACCAGCTGTTCGCCCGGGCCTTCGGGACCAACAACCTCCCGGACTGCTCCAACATGTGCCACGAGTCGACCTCGGTGGCGCTGGCCGAGGCGATCGGGATCGGCAAGGGGTCGGTCAGCCTCGAGGACGTCCACGAGGCCGAGCTGATCGTGATCAGCGGGCAGAACCCGGGCACCAACCACCCCCGGATGCTCAGCGCGCTGGAGATCGCGAAGAAGCGGGGCGCCAAGATCCTCTCGATCAACCCGCTGCCGGAGGCGGGACTGATGCGGTTCATGAACCCTCAGAACGTCCGGGGCGTGGCCGGTGTCGGCACCGGCCTCTCCGACCTGCACCTACCGATCCGGATCAACGGCGACCTCGCCCTCTGGCAGGGGCTCGGCGCCCTGCTGCTGGAGGCCGAGGCGGCTGCCGGCAACGACGGCAGTGTGCTGGACCGCGACTTCATCGAGCGGCACACGACGGGCTTCAACGACTGGGCCAAGGGGATCGCGGATCTGGACTGGGCGGCCGTCGAGAGCGCGACCGGCCTGACCAAGGACCAGATCCGCCAGGCCGCCGACATGCTGATCGCCTCCCACGCGACGGTGCACTGCTGGGCGATGGGCATCACCCAGCACCGCAACGCGGTCGCCACGATCAAGGAGTTCGTCAACGTCGCCCTGGCGCAGGGCAACATCGGCAAGCCGGGCGCCGGTCTGTGCCCGGTCCGCGGGCACTCCAACGTGCAGGGGGACCGGACGATGGGGATCTGGGAGAAGGTCCCGAGCCACTTCCTGGACGCACTGCGCGACGAGTACGGCTTCGAGCCCCCGCGTGAGGACGGCCTCGACACCGTCGACTCGATCCGGGCGCTGCGGGACGGCAAGGCGAAGGTCTTCGTCGGCATGGGCGGCAACTTCGTCTCCGCGGCACCGGACACGATCGTGACGGAGGAGGCCATGGAGCAGGCCGAGCTCACCGTGATGGTCTCCACCAAGCTGAACCGCTCGCATGTGCGCTGCGGCCGGACCGCGCTGATCCTGCCGGCGCTGGGGCGCAGCGAGCGCGACAAGACCGGCGGCGTCGACCAGCGGGTCACGGTGGAGGACTCGATGTCCGCGGTGCACGCCTCGCGTGGTCCGCTCAAGCCCGCGGGGCCGGAGCTGCGCTCGGAGGTCGACATCGTCTGCCGGATGGCGGAGGCGACCCTCGGTGCGGACAGCCCCGTCCCGTGGGCGGACTACCGCTCCGACTACGCGAACATCCGGCATGCCATCGCCCACGTGGTGCCCGGGTGCGCGTCGTACGACGAGAAGGTGAAGCAGCCCGGCGGCTTCGTGCTGCCACACCCCCCGCGGGACTCGCGTGAGTTTCCGACCGAGGCCGGCAAGGCGATCTTCTCCGCCAGCCCGATGGACGTGATCAACGTGCCCGAGGGCCGGTTGCTGCTGCAGAGCCTGCGCAGCCACGACCAGTTCAACACCACCATCTACGGGCTCAGCGACCGGTACCGCGGCATCTCCGGCGGTCGCCGGGTGGTGTTCCTGCACCGCGATGACATCGCCGCCCTCGGGTACACAGCGGGGGACAAGGTGGACCTGGTCAGCGAGTGGGAGGACGGCACCGAGCGGTCGGTCCCCTCGTTCCGGATCGTGGAGTACGACACCCCCCGCGGTTGCGCGGCGGCGTACTACCCGGAGGTCAACCCGCTGGTGCCGTTGGACTCGACCGCGCGCGGCAGCAACTGCCCCACGTCGAAGTCGGTGATCATCCGGCTCGAGCGGGAGTCTGCCGGTGGCGCGAGCAGCAGTGGCGGGGGAGCGCCGGTCGGCTCCGACCGCGGCCACAAGTCCGACGTCGAGCCCACCCAGCTGAGCTGAGACCACGGGCCGGCGACCCCGGGCACCGCTATATTTCGGCGCATGCTCGCCTACATCGTCGCCGGCCTGATCATGGGCACCCTCGCGTGGTACCTCAAGCACGAGCCCGGCGACCCGCGGATGGCCACCCAGATGATCTTCGGCGTGGCCGGTGCGGTCGTCGGTGGGGTCGGCCTCAACGTCCTCCTCGGGGAGGACCTCATGGCCCTGGACCCCTGGGGCTTCGCCGGTGCCGCCGTCGTCGCGATCGTCGTCCTCGGGCTGCTCCAGGCCAACGTGGGCCGCAAGTCCGCCGGGTCCGACGCACCGTCTCGCTGACCCAGCCTCTCGATGAGCGACTGTCTGTTCTGCCAGATCGCGTCGGGTGAGACCGAGGCCGCCCTGGTGTGGAGCGACGACGACCTCGTCGCCTTCCTCGACATCCGCCCGGTCTTCAAGGGACACGTGCTGCTCGCCCCGCGGGCCCACGTGGTCACCCTCCCCGACCTGCCGGCCGGGCTGCGGGACCCGTTCCTGGCGGCGGCCCAGCGGCTCGCGACCGCGATGGTCGACGGGCTGGGCGCGCAGGGTTCGTTCGTGGCGATGAACAACACCGTCTCCCAGTCGGTGCCACACCTGCACTGTCACGTGGTGCCGCGCACCAAGGGCGACGGGCTGCGCGGCTTCTTCTGGCCGCGCACGAAGTACGACGGCACCGCGGACCGGGACGCGTGGGCAGCGCGCATCGCCTCGGCACTAGAGTGACCGGCGGACTTCAGCCACGTTGAGAGGACACGCGAAATGGGTCGATACGACGGACGGGTAGCGATCGTCACCGGGTCCGCACGCGGGATCGGTGCGGGCACGGCGAAGCGTTTCGCCGACGAGGGCGCCTCGGTGGCCGTGCTCGACCTCGACGAGGGGCAGGCCCAGGAAGCGGCCGCCCAGCTCGGCGGGTCCGGCACGGCGGTCGGGATCGGCTGCAACGTCTCCGACTCCGCCTCCGTCGATGCGGCGGTGACGCGCGTCCTGGAGGAGCTCGGCGGCCTGCACGTCCTGGTCAACAACGCCGGGATCACCCGCGACAACCTGCTGTTCAAGCTCACCGAGGACGACTGGGACTCGGTGATGAACGTGCACCTCAAGGGCGCGTTCCTGATGAGCAAGGCCGCGCAGAAGACGTTCGTGGAGCAGAAGTACGGCAAGATCCTGAACCTCTCCAGCGTCTCGGCCAACGGGAACCGTGGCCAGGCCAACTACTCCGCCGCCAAGGCCGGGGTGCAGGGCTTCACCCGCACGCTGGCCCTCGAGCTGGGCCGCTACAACGTCAACGTCAACGCGATCGCGCCGGGCTTCATCGCCACCGAGATGACCGACGACACCGCCCGCCGCGTCGGCGCCAGCGTCGAGGACTTCCGGGCGGCCGCTGCCGAGGCCAACCCGATCAAGCGCGTCGGCTACCCCGAGGACATCGCCGCGGCTGCGGCCTTCCTGTGCAGCGACGAGGCCTCCTACATCACCGGTCAGACGCTCTACGTCGACGGCGGGGCGAAGATCTAGCCCCGCTTCGCGGCGTTAGCACAACCGAAACCTGTCTCAACACGGGTGGCCCTGCGTCGATCGTGGAGTCGGCTTTGTCATGCTGACGCCATGACTCCACGTTCTGCGCGTACTGCCACCCTGCTCACAGCCCTGGCGCTGAGTCTCGTGCTCGCCGCCTGCGGTGGTGGGGACAAGGGTTCCAGCGCGAGCGCGAAGAAGCCCGACTCCCAGCCCGTCGAGGGTGGGGTCAAGCTCGCCGCACTGTGGCCGCTGACCGGGCTCCCGGTCACCGGCAGCACGCCCGACCGGCCGGTGCTGGTCACCAAGATCGACAACACGGCCAGCAGCCGGCCCCAGGTCGGGCTGAAGAAGGCCGACCTGATCACCGAGGAGCTGGTCGAGGGCGGGATGACCCGGTTGGCGGTGTTCTTCTACAGCCAGCTGCCCCCCGTGGCCGGCCCCGTCCGCTCGATGCGGGCCTCAGACATCGGCATCGTCAAGCCCGCCCATGCCGTGGTCGTGGCCAGCGGCGCCGCCCCGCCCACGCTGCGCAGGCTCAACGCCGCGAAGGTCACCTACTTCACCGAGGGCGGTCCTGGCTACTACCGCGAGGGGAGCCGACGCGCGCCGTACAACCTGATGGTGAGCATGCCCAAGCTGGCCAAGGCCGTGCGCAAGAAGGCCGTCGTCCCGGCCAGCTACCTGCCGTGGGGTGCGGAGGCCGACTTCACCGGCGGCCAGCCCGCCACCGGGATCGACGCGGTCTTCAGCCGCTCCCACACCACCTCCTGGCGCTTCCAGGGTGGGAAGTACAAGAACCTGAACAGCAACGCCGCGCCGGACGGCCAGTTCGTCCCCGACAGCGTGCTGGTGGTGCGGGTCCGCCAGGGGGACGCCGGCTACCGCGACCCCGCCGGCAACCCGGTGCCCGAGACGATCTACTCCGGCAAGGGCGCGATGCTGCTCTTCCACAACGGGCAGGTCGTCCGCGGCACGTGGACCAAGGCGTCGAAGCAGGCCCCGATCCAGCTCAGCACCGCGGCGGGCCCGCTCAAGGTGCCGGCCGGACACGTGTGGGTGGAGCTGGTGCCGACGAACAAGGCCGGCGGCCAGGTCAAGATCCGCAAGTAGCCGCTCAGTCCTCGGGGACCTCGGGGTCGGTGAGTACGACGCCCTGGTCGGCCAGCGCGCGCATGCCGGAGAGGATGAAGCCGATCGCGGCCTCGATCCGGGCCACGGCGCGGCGGGGGTCCTCGGCGGTGGAGACGCTCTCACCGGCCGCCGACATGGCTCCGAAGAAGATCCGGCTGAACGTCTGCTTCATCGGCTCATCGAGCTCGTAGGTGGAGGCCTCCAGCACCGATCCGACGATGTCCTGGACGATCGTGTAGCTGGATCGCTCCTCCTGCTCGCGGAAGCGTTCGTAGCCCAAGATGGCGGGGCCGTCCTGGATCACCACTCGCTGGTAGGTCGGGTCCTGCACCACCTCGAGGAAGGCGCTCAGCCCGGCCGTCGCCTTCTCCCAGGGGTCGCGCGCGCCGCGCAGGGCGCCCTTGATCTCGCGAGCGGCGTCATCCTCGACCTTGGCGAACACCGCTTCGAAGACGCCCTGCTTGCCGCTGAAGTGGTGGTAGAGCGCGCCCTTGGTCACGCGGGCGCCGGCCACGATGGCGTCCAGGCTGGTCCCGCCGTACCCGTGCTCGGTGAACTGTTCGGTGGCCACGTCGATCAGGGCGCGCTTGGTGGAGGAGGAGAACTGCTGCCGCCGCCCGGACTTGGCCACCCGGGGGAGGTTGGTGAGCAGTTTCTCGGCATGGGAACGGCTGGCCATCCCCGCATCCTAGGCGGGTGTCGGCCCCGATGTGGGTGACGTCACGGCGCCAGGAGTTGTCCGGGGCCCGCCGGCTACATACTCTGAGTACGTACTTACGGTATGTGAACTTCGAGAAAGGTGCAGACCATGACCTGGAACGCCTTCCATCACCGCGGAGACATCCTCCGCGCCGTAGTTGAGAACGCCGACGAGCGCCGCGACGGGATCCTCCCGATGCAGCTGCCCGGGGTGGCGGAAAACTTCGAGAACGAGCTCGACCTCGTCTCCGCGCTGGTGCTCAAGTGGCACGCGCGGCTGTCGGGCAACATCGAGCAGGCCATGACGCGCGAGCCCATGGACCTGCCCGGCGCCGTGGCTTCGGCCTGGCGCCAGACCGCCGAGCAGATGCCCGGCGTGCGGATGATCATCGACCGGGGCCTGGACTCGCCGCAGGGTTCTGAGATCCAGGAAGCCCTGGTCCGGGCCCGGGAGCTTGAGTGGGTTCGACTGGCGATGGCCGCCGGCCTCGCCAACCACAGCAGTCCCGCTGCTGCCGAGGCCGGACACCGCGTCGAGCTGGCCGCACGCACGGGCCTCGACCAGACGGCCCCCGAGGTCGCCATGCCTCCCACTGTGCTCGACGCCCACCACGAGGCCAACGAGTCGTTGGTCGACCGGATCAAGGCGGTCCTCGCAGCCTGATACCGCTCGCGTCGGGGGGCGCGGCGGCGGCCGGCACGGGCGCCGGACGTTAGGATGCGTTGGTGAAGAACCAACAGACGGCGGGATTCGGGACCGATGTCCTGCAGGACACCCGTCTCGATGAGCGGACCCAGAGCACCGACGGCGGTGACCACGAACGTCTTTCCCACTTCGTCCCCAAGGACAAGCTGATGGAGGGGATGATCAACGGCACGCCGGTGGTCGCCCTGTGCGGGAAGGTGTGGATCCCGAGTCGGGACCCCGAGAAGTTCCCGGTGTGCCCCGAGTGCAAGGAGATCTGGGAGACCATGCGAGAGGGCAACGACGAATGAGGCACCTCCGAAACGCGGGGGTGGCGCTCGTCGCTCTCGCGGTGACCGGCCTGCCCGTCGCCACGATGTCCCCGGCCGATGCTGCCGCGCCCCCCGTGGGGGCCCAGGCTGCCGCCCTGATCCCATGCCTGCTGAGTGCCAGGACGACGGCGCCGCGGTGGCGTCAGTACGAGGACACCACGCCCGTCGAGGCGGCCGACATCGAGGCCGTCACGCCCGCGGAGACCAGCAAGTCGGTGGTGGCGCGTGAGGTCCGACCCCAGCTCACCTCGATCGTGACGATCCCGGTCTACGTCCACGTGATCAAGGGCAAGCACCGCGGCGAGCGGGTGCCGGCCGGACCCAAGAAGGTGGCCCGCGTCATCTCCGTGCTGAACAAGAGCTTCGCCGGTGACCAGAACCCGCTCGGTGCCAGCACCCGGTACCGGTTCAAGCTCAGACGGACCGACTACACCCGGCGCGACGGTTGGTACCACGCGTTCCTCTACGGCCCCCGCGACTCGCGGGCCAAGCGCAAGCTCCACCGCGGCGGCCCGGGCTCGCTGAACCTCTACATCAACGGCGGCGGCCCCCGGGGCTACCCGGTGCTGGGCTGGGCCAGGTTCCCGTGGCAGTACAAGAGCCGCCCGCGTCTCGACGGCGTCACCGTCAACGTGGCCGGGCTGCCTGGCGGCATCGCCTCGGGCTACAACCTCGGTGACACGGCCGTGCACGAGACGGGCCACTGGCTCGGGCTCTTCCACACCTTCCAGGGCGGCTGCTCCACCAGCAACGACCTCGTGGCCGACACCCCCGCCGAGGCGGAGCCGAGCTACTACTGCGAGACGACCCGGGACTCCTGCGAGAGCCCCGGCCTGGACCCGGTCAACAACTTCATGGACTACTCGCTGGACTCGTGCATGAACATGTTCACCCCCGGCCAGGTGCGTCGGATGGACACCTCCTTCGAGCGGTGGCGCCAGTAGTGCCCGACGGACCCACTCCGCCGGATCCCGCCACCACCGTCAAGCTCGACCTACCGCCCGCCTACCCCGACCGCGCAGCCTGGGGGACGGCCACGCGCCTGCGTGCCTGGCAGACGGCCGCCCTGACGGCGTACTTCGAGCGGAATCCGCGTGACTTCCTGACGGTGGCGACACCCGGTGCGGGCAAGACGACGTTCGCGCTGAGCGTGGCCGCCGAGCTCCTCTCCCGCCGGGTGATCGACCGGATCACCGTGGTGGCCCCGACCGAGCACCTCAAGACCCAGTGGGCCGAGGCTGCGGCCAAGGTGGGCATCCCCCTGGACCCGGCGTACTCCGGGCGCAAGGGCCGGACCAGCAGCGACTTCGTCGGGATCGCGCTGACCTATGCCGGTGTGGCGGCCAACCCGTTGGCGCACCGGATCCGCACCGAGCGCTTCAACACCCTTGTCATCCTCGACGAGGTGCACCACGCGGGCGACGCCCTGTCCTGGGGTGAAGCGGTCCGCGAGGCGTTCGAGCCCGCGCGTCGACGGCTGGCGCTGACCGGGACGCCGTTCCGGTCCGACATCAACCCGATCCCGTTCGTCACCTATGCGCCGGACACCGACGGGATCCCGCGGTCGGTGGCCGACTTCACCTACGGCTACGCGCACGCGCTCGCCGACCACGTCGTACGACCGGTGCTGTTCATGGCCTACAGCGGCACCCTGCAGTGGCGCACCCGGGCCGGCGACGAGATCGCCGCCCGGCTCGGTGAGCCGCTGACCAAGGACCTGAACGCCCAGGCCCTGCGGACTGCGCTGGACCCCAAGGGGTCCTGGATCCCGGCGGTCCTGGCCGCGGCTGACCGTCGCCTGTCCGAGGTGCGCCGGCACGTGCCGGACGCCGGAGGCCTGGTGATCGCCACCGACCAGGACTCCGCGCGCGCCTACGCGCAGGTGCTCACCTCGATCGCGGGGGACAGGCCGACGGTCGTGCTCTCCGACGAGAAGGCCGCTTCGAAGAAGATCGCCCGGTTCGCCGAGGACGAGTCACGGTGGATGGTGGCCGTCCGGATGGTCTCAGAAGGCGTGGACGTCCCCCGGCTCGCCGTCGGCGTCTACGCAACCACCACCTCGACGCCGCTGTTCTTCGCCCAGGCGATCGGCCGTTTCGTGCGCGCCCGCAAGCGCGGGGAGACCGCCTCGATCTTCGTGCCCTCGGTGCCGCTCCTGCTCTCGCACGCCTCGGAGATGGAGGTCGAGCGCGACCACGTCCTGGGGCGCAAGATCACCGACGAGGGCGACATCTTCGCCGCCGAGGACGCGCTCGTGGCGCAGGCCCAGCAGGCGGAGGGCGCCTCGGGCGACGAGGCGTTGCAGCCCTGGGAGGCACTCGGCTCGCAGGCCACCTTCGACCGCGTGCTCTACGACGGGGCGGAGTTCGGTCACGCCGGTGAGGTGCACGTGGGCTCGGAGGAGGAGATGGACTTCCTCGGGATCCCGGGCCTCCTCGAGGCCGACCAGGTCCGCGACCTGCTCCGCCACCGGCAGAGCGAGGGCGCACGCCGCCGTACGTCGGCGGGAACGACCGAGGAGCCGCGCGAGATCTCCACCCACGAGCGGCTCAGCACCATGCGGCGCGAGCTCAACGGCCTGGTCGCCGCGTGGTACCACCGCACCGGCCAGGCGCACGGGATCACGCACGCCGCGCTGCGCAAGGAGTGCGGGGGTCCCGCCGCCGCTGCCGCGACCGCCGAGCAGCTCGGCAAGCGGATCGAGCTGCTGCGCGAGTGGGCCACGGGCAAGTCGTAGCAGCGGCGGGCGAGGTCACTCGTTCTCGGAGTTCCCGCCACCGTCATCGGAGCACGCGCCGGTCGCGTCGTCGTACTGGATGTTGTCGCTGGCGGGGTCCACGCCGGCCGCCGCACAGGCGGCGTCCTGCTTCGCCTGGTCGGCCGGCCCCTCGCTGGAGGTGCTGGACGTCTCGGCGCCGGCGGGGCCACTCGCGACGGCGGCACCGGTGAAGCCCAGAGCGCTGATGGCCAGGACACCTCCGGCGATGGTGAGGGATCGGTTGAGCTTCATGGGTCCTCCTGGGGTTGTCGAGCGGATCGTTCCGCTCTGTGACCACCGTGCCGGTCGGGTGCTGTGACCACGCTGAGAGATGCTGAGAGGCAGCCGCGACGAGGGTGGCTGTGGCCGCTCTCAGCGGCCTCTCAGCCCGCCCTCCCTAGGGTGGGTGCGAACAGGGGTGAGGCCGTCGTGCGTGCGCTGGTGATCGAGGACGAACCGAACATCGCCGATGCCGTACGCCGTGGCCTGGTCGCAGACGGATTCGCCGTGGATGTCGCGGCCGACGGGGTGGACGGACTCTGGAAGGCGACCAGCGTCGCCTACGACGTGGTGCTCCTCGACGTGATGCTGCCAGGCCTGTCCGGGCAGGAGGTGCTGCGCGGCATGCGTGAGGCGGAGGTGTGGTCCCCGGTGCTGATGCTCACCGCGCGAGACGGCGACGCCGACATCGTCGGCGCGCTCGACCTCGGCGCCGACGACTACCTGACCAAGCCGTTCAGCTTCGGGGTCCTGCTCGCCCGCGTCCGGGCGTTGAGCCGTCGGGGCGCCACCCCGCGGCCGGCACAGCTGGTGGCCGGTGACCTCGTCCTCGATCCGCGGGCCCGGACGTGCGCGCGCGGCGCGGTGCCGATCGAGCTGACCGCGCGGGAGTTCGCCGTGCTGCACTGCCTGATGCGACACCGCGACGAGGTGCTCAGCAAGACCGAGCTGGTCACCCAGGTCTGGGACGAGAACTTCGACGGGGACCTGAACATCGTCGAGGTCTACGTCGGTTACCTCCGCCGCAAGATCGACGCCCCCTTCGGGCGGCGCGCGATCACCACGGTTCGGGGGGCCGGTTATCGCCTGAACGGTGACGGCGGGTGAACGCGCCTCGACGGGGTGCCGGCTCCTCTGTCCGGTTGCGCCTGGTCGCGGGTGCGACGGCCGCCATGACCGGCGTACTGGTGCTGGCTGCGGTCTTCCTCGTCTGGCGCGTCCAGCACGGGCTCCGTGCCGAGCTCGACGCGTCGGCCGAGCGACAGGCCCTGAGCGCCGCGGCTGCCGTGGCCGAGGACCCGTCGACCACGGTCTTCCCCGGATCGCCGTCCCTGACCGGCATCGGCCAGCTGGTCGACGCCTCGGGGCGCGTGGTTGCTGCCTCGGAGGAGATCCAGGGGGAGACCCGGCTCTTCGCCTTCAAGGGCTCCGGAGCCGGCAGCGCCCCACGCCTGCGCACGCTCCGCCTGGCGCCCATCGACGACGCCGAGTTCAGGGTCGCAGCCGTCGCCGTGCCGGGCACCTCGGGGTTTACGGTGTACGTCGCGGTGCCCACCGCCGAGGTCGGGCGCACCGCCGCCGAGCTGGCCACCAGCCTGGCGCTGGCGGTGCCCGTCGTGCTGGCGCTGCTGGCCCTGCTCGCGTGGTGGTACGTCGGCCGGGCACTGGCTCCGGTGGACCGCCTGCTGGGGGAGCTGGAGCGGTCCCTGACCCGCCAACGGGAGTTCGTCGCCGACGCGGCCCACGAGCTGCGCAGCCCCGTCGCCGCCATCCGCGCCCAGGTGGAGGCGCCCGGCGAAGACCGGCCCGTCTCCACGCCAGCCGTCAGGCAGGAGGTGGTCCGTCTCTCCGGGCTGGTGGACGATCTCCTCGCACTCGCGCGGCTCGACTCGGCGCCTCAGCTGCGTCGAGAGCCGACGGATCTCGACGACATCGTCTTCGACGAGGTGCGGTTCCTCCGCGACCGCCCGGACCTGGAGCTCGACGTCTCCGGCGTGGATGCGGTCCGCGTGGTGGGCGACCCTGCCCTGTTGGCGCGAGCCGTCCGCAACGTCCTGGACAACGCGGGCCGCCATGCCGTGGGCCGGGTGGTCGTCGAGTTGCGCCGGGTCGGTGACCTGGCCGAGCTCGCCGTCACCGACGACGGGCCGGGCGTTCCGGCCCACCAACGAGGTCACGTGCTCGAGAGGTTCACCCGCCTCGACGAGGCCCGAGCGCGCGACGCCGGGGGAGCGGGGCTCGGTCTCGCGATCGTCGCGGACGTCGCGACCGTGCACGGGGGCTCGATCGAGATCCTCGACGGCGGCCCGGGAGCGCGCGTGGTGATTCGCGTGCCCGCGGAGCCCGAGGAAGGTCAGGCGTCGAGCAGCGGCAGCACCCGGTAGGGCACCTGCCTGGCGAGCGCGATCACCGTCGAGGAGCGCACGATGCTCGCGTCGGAGAGCACCGCGTCGATCACCCGCTGCAGGTCGGTGTTGGACCGGGCCACCACCCGACACCACATGTCGCCCGCGCCGGTGATCGTGAACGCCTCCAGCACCTCCGGGATCGAGGCGAGGTGCCGGGCCACCAGCTCGTGGCCGTGGCCCTGCCGGATCTCCAGGGTCAGGAAGGCCGTCACCGGGTGACCGAGCGCCTCCGGCTCGAGCTGGGGCCCCCAGCCGGTGATCACGCCGGTCTCGGTGAGCCGGTTCAGCCGGGCCTGCACGGTGCCGCGCGCCACGCCCAGCCGGCGGGACGCCTCGAGGACGCCGACTCGTGGCTGCTCTGCGAACAAACGGATCAAGGTGACATCAAGATCGTCCATCAGGAGCCCTTTCGGTATGCAAGGTGTCCAGTGTGAACTCACAGTGTTGCGCACATTGTCATCTGCCGCGATCCTTGGGGCCATGACCTCGCTGACCCCCGAAGAGATTCGTGCCGACCTGACCCTCGACCAGCTCAAGCAGCTCGTCGGCCTGGTCGAGTACGACGCCAGCACCGACCCGTTCCCGGTGACCGCGATGGACGCCGTGGGCTTCGTGGTGGGCAACGCGACCCAGACCGCGACGTTCTACCAGCTCGCCCTCGGCATGGAGCTGGAGGCCTACCGGGGGCCCGAGACCGGCTGCCGCGACTCCAAGTCCTACGTGCTCCGCTCGGGCAGCGCGCGGTTCGTGTTCACCGGCGGCGTCACGCCGGACAGCCCGGTGATCGACCACCACCGTCACCACGGCGACGGGGTCGTCGATCTGGCGCTGGAGGTGCCGGACGTCGACCGGTGCATCGACCATGCCCGGTCGGTGGGTGCGACCGTGCTGGTCGAGCCGCACGACGAGACCGATGAGCACGGCACCGTCCGGCTGGCGGCCATCGCGACGTACGGCGAGACCCGGCACACCCTGGTCGACCGGAGCCGCTACGACGGCCCCTACCTCCCGGGGTACGTCGCCCGCACCACGACCGTCGCTCGTCGCGAGGGGCACCCCAAGCGGCTGTTCCAGGCCATCGACCACTGCGTCGGCAACGTCGAGCTCGGCCGGATGGATGAGTGGGTCACCTTCTACAACCGGGTGATGGGCTTCACCAACATGGCGGAGTTCATCGGCGACGACATCGCCACCGACTACTCCGCGCTGATGAGCAAGGTCGTGGCGAGCGGCAACCACCGGGTGAAGTTCCCGCTCAACGAGCCCGCGATCGCGAAGAAGAAGTCCCAGATCGACGAGTACCTCGAGTTCTACGACGGCGCCGGGTGCCAGCACATCGCCCTGGCCACCGGCGACATCCTGCGCAGCGTCGACATCCTGCGGGAGAACGGCATCGAGTTCCTCGAGACCCCGGACTCCTACTACGACGACCCCGAGCTCCGCAAGCGCATCGGCGAGGTGCGGGTGCCGATCGAGGAGCTGAAGAAGCGCAAGATCCTGGTCGACCGCGACGAGGACGGCTACCTGCTCCAGATCTTCACCAAGCCGATGGGCGACCGGCCGACGGTGTTCTACGAGTTCATCGAGCGGCACGGCTCGCTCGGCTTCGGCAAGGGCAACTTCAAGGCGCTCTTCGAGGCGATCGAGCGCGAGCAGGACGCCCGCGGCAACCTGTGACGCGACGGTTCGCCGGCCGACCAATCCGGTTCCTGGGTGGCGACGAACCTACCTCCGATGGACCGGGAGACGCTCGGTGCACTCAGCCCCGGAGGATCACCATGCGTTTCCGCCGCCCCGCTCGCAAGACCCTGGCCGCCCTGGCCGTCGCCGGTCTCCTCGCCGTCCCGCTCTCGGCCTGCGCGCCCTTCGGTGACGACGGAGCGCCCACGCCGGTCGCCGTCGTCGAGGCGGTCTCCGGCAAGACCACCGCGATCAAGCTCGACCAGGGCTTCGCCGACGCGCTGGCCTCGCTCAAGCTCACCCCCGGCGTCGTCGGCAAGGCCAAGCTCACCGACGGGTCGCTGATCTTCCCGATCACCGGTGGCAACGTCACGGTCTTCAAGCCCGGCGAGGTGTCGCCGTACGTCATCGGCCAGCTGCACCACGACAACTCCGGGCTCTCGCTCTCGGCCGGGGGGACGAAGGTCCAGCTGACCAACTTCAACGTCGACCCGGGCGTCTCGCGGGTCTACGGCGACGTCAAGGTCAACGGCAAGCTCGCCGCGACCAACGCCTACCTGTTCAAGCTCGACGGGCGCACGCTGATGCCGCTGCGGACCGAGGGTGGCAACGCCATCCTGCAGGGCACCAAGGTGGAGATCTCCGACGTGGCCGCCCCGCTGCTGAACCAGACCTTCAAGACCGACGCGGTCAAGCCCGGCCTGCTGGTCGGGATCGCCACGATCACCGTCAAGGTGAAGTGACGCGGCTCAGAACGGTGGGCGCCCGGTTCCGGTGATCCGGAACCGGCCCCACGGATCGACATCGGACAAGCGGCCGGCCGCCTCGCCGTGCGGCGTCACCAACGTGACGTGGGCACCCGAGGCGTGCCGGTCGTCGAGCTCTGGGTTCGAGGCGACCCGGCCCCACCAGTGGAACAGCCCGTCGATCGGCTCGAAGTGCCCGCGAAGGCGAACCTCGACCTCGATCCCGCCCACACTGGCCGGGCCGTCGTACTGCTCCGCGGGCTCGTGCGCGCTCGGCGTCATCGGGTCGCACCGCCGCTGACCAGGCGCAACCGCCCTGCGGGGTCGATGCGGACGCCGTTCTCCCGGGCGATGCCCTCCAGGGCGTTCCAGACGAACGAGCTGAGGTGGCGCGAGACGGCCGCCCGGCTCATCGTGCGCCGACGCAGCCACCACTCGCCCGTGGAGAGCCCGAGGCCGACCAGGCCGTGCGCCCACGGCTCGGCGCCCGCGGCGTCGACACCGAGGTCACGGAGCCCGTCGCCGAGCGTGCGCGAGAAGGCCGCGGCGACCATCTCCCTGCCGTCAGCGAGCGGGTCCTCGTTGTTGGGGTGCTCGACCAGGAGGAAGAACACGTGCGGGTGTCGCGAGATCAAGGTGAGGTACGCCGAGCAGGCCCGCTCGACTCGCTCGCGCAGCGGCCCGTCGCCGACCAGGATCGGCACCAGGCTGGCCACCACCTGGTTCGCGCCCCACATGCCGACGGCGCGGTAGAGGTCGTCCTTGTCGGAGAAGTAGCGGTAGAGCACCGGCTTGCTGACCCCGGCCGACTGGGCGATCTGGGCGATGCTCGCCGAGGCGCCGTGCTCGTCGATGGCGGCGACGGCCGCGTCCACCAGCTCCTCGCGTCGCGTGGCGCGATGTCCCTCCCAGCGGGTGTTCCTGCCGTCCGGGTCCTTGACGTCTGGGGTCATGTGGCCCAGAGTAGCTGATAACCGTTACTAGCAGTAACAGTTACTGCGATTTCAGGAGGCACCATGACCGCCGCGCTGCGACCTGAGCCGACCGCGCTCGTCGAGCGACTGCTGAAGTCCTCGGCCCGGCAGTCCTACGACCCCGAGGTCGACATCGACTGGGATGCGCCGATCCCGACGGACAAGTGGGGGATGCAGCCCGAGCGGCTCTCGCTCTACGGCACCACGCTGTGGGACCGGATGTCGGAGGAGCAGCGGATGGAGCTCTCCCGGCACGAGGTGGCCTCGATGGCCAGCGTCGGTCTGTGGTTCGAGCTGTTGCTGATGCAGATGATGCTGCGCGACCTCTACGACGACGACCCGACGTCCCCGCACATGCACTACGTGCTGACCGAGGTCGCCGACGAGTGCCGGCACTCCACCATGTTCGGCAAGGCGATCGCCCACTTCGGCGTACCCGCCTATGGGCCGCAGCCCCAGATCAAGCGGCTGGGTCGGCTGTTCAACACCCTGGTCCGCGGGCCGAGCGCCTACGCGTCGATCCTGGTGGCCGAGGAGCTGCTCGACACCTGGCAGCGCGACGTGATCACCGACGACCGCATCCAGCCGGTGACCCGGATGGTCTCCAGGATCCACGTCCTCGAGGAGGCGCGGCACATGACGTTCGCGCGCGAGGAGGTGCAGCGCCAGCTGGTCGGCCTGTCCAGGGCCCAGCTGATCTGGCACCAGACCGTGACGGCGCAGACCTCCTTCATGGTGGCCCGGGCCCTGGTCAACCCCGAGGTCTACCGCGCTGTCGGGATCGAGCCGCGTGAGGGTCGACGGGTGGCCCTGGCCAACCCCCACTACCGCGAGACCATGCGCTGGATGGGCGAGAAGCCGCTGGCCTTCCTGCGCGAGAACCAGCTGCTGCCGAAGTCCCAGGAGCGGGTCTGGCGCGCCTCGCTACTGCTCGGCTGAGGCCGGCAGTACCCGGCCGGTGACCTCACCCAGGGCGATCCGGCCGCCCAGGGCGCCCGGTGCCGTCGCCCGCATGGTGACGACGTCGCCGTCCTCGAGGAACGTCGAGCCCTGGCCGAACGGCTCCTTGCCGCCCCAGCTCAGCTCGAGGAACGACCCCCGCTGCTCGCGCACGTCTCCGCTGATCGTGCCGCTGCCGAACAGGTCGCCGGTGCGCAGCGAGGCGCCGTTCACGGTCATGTGGGCCAGCATCTGCGCCGGAGACCAGTACATCTCGGCGTACGGCGGCCGGCTCACGACCTCACCGTTGAGCACCACCTCGAAGTCGATGTCGAAGCCGGCGGGACCGTCCACGCGCAGGTAGTCCAGCGGCTCCGGGTCCTGTCCGGGGAGGTCCACCCGTGCGGCCGAGAGGGCAGCCAGGGGCGTGATCCAGGCGCTGATCGAGGTGGCGAACGACTTGCCCAGGAACGGGCCGAGCGGCACGTACTCCCACGCCTGGATGTCACGGGCGGACCAGTCGTTGAGCGGAGTCACGCCGAACACGTGGTCGGCGAAGGCCGAGGTCGGGACCCGGTCACCCAGCCGAGTCGGGGTCCCGACCACGAAACCCAGCTCGGCCTCGATGTCGAGCCTCCGGCTCGGGCCGTACGTCGGAGCCGGCTCGTCGGGGGCCTTGCGCTGGCCGCACGGCCGCCGGACCTCGGTGCCGGAGACCACGACCGTCCCGGAGCGCCCGTGGTAGCCGACGGGCAGGTGTCTCCAGTTGGGCATCAGCGCGTCACCGTCCGGGCGGAACATCCGGCCGACGTTGGTCGCGTGCTGCAGGGAGCAGTAGAAGTCGACGTAGTCGGCCACCTCGAACGGCGGGTGCATCCTCACGTCGGTCACCGGGTGGAGCAGCGGCTCGACCAGCCCCCGGTGCTCCTCGTCGGTGAGCAGCGCGACCAGCCACTCGCGGGTGCGCTCCCAGGTCGCCGCGCCGAGCGTCAGGAACGGGTTCAGCGACGGCTCCGAGAACGACGGGGCCTCCCCGAGCGCCGAGGCGTCGAGCACGAGGTCGCCGATGCGCACCCCGACCCGTGGGGCATCGCCGTCGACGGAGAACACGCCGTACGGCAGGTTGTCCACGTCGTACGCCGACCCAGCGGCGCCTTCGACCCACGTGCTCATGCGACGCCTCCGACCAGTCCGAGCTCCACGAGGTCCTCGTGGGCCTCCAGCACACTGCACGACCCGAACGAGGTGAACCACCGTCGGGTCCGGGCCGCCTCCTCCGGGTCACCGCTCAGCCGCTCCGCGAGCACCGTGCCGTCGGTCTCCTCGAGCACCTCCCCCACGGCCGCGGGATCACCACCGTCGAGGGAGGCGCGGGTGGCCAGCAGGACATTGAGGAAGCCGTGGTGCTCGAACCCGGTCCGGTCGTCGCGGTGCCGCACGGCGTGGTGCAGGCCGGCGGTGCACTTGAACGGCAGCTCCCGGTCCAGTGAGGCCTCGATGCAGGCCGCGAGCTGACCGGCGGTGGGGAAGACGTCGGCGGTGACCCCACCGGTGCGGAACTTCAGCGCGATCTCGCGATCCGCGAGGACGTCCAGGGCGGCCAGCCACCCGTGCGTCGGCACCCCGGCCGCGGGGAGCGGGGGCTCGGCGAAGACCGTGACGTCCTCCAGGGCGTCGGCCAGCGAGTCGATCACCTGCACGAGGCGCCGGGCGTTGTGGGCCAGGTCCTCCTCGTCGCGCAGGGCGAACTCGACGGCTCGCAGGCGCAGTCCCTCGCTCCGGCCGACCCAGGTCACTGCAGGCTCGATCGCCCCGGCACCCCCTGTCACGACGAGATTGAGGTCCAGGGGCGGCGTCGACCCGTCCACCTGGGCGGAGAGATCGGCGATCTTGACGTCGCTGACCACGAAGCCGCCCACCAGGTCGGCGTACTCCGCCTCGCGATGGACGAGGTGCTCGTGCACGGCTCGGTCGAGCGGGACGTTCCCCGGAGGGAAGATCGCCGCGTCGTCGACGAGCGCGGTGAGGAAGGACGCGATGGGGGACATGCCGGGGTTCACGGTTGCCACGCTAGAACACCGCGCGAGAGGGTGGCGTGGTGGCTTACTACCGATCCGTCGGCGCGATCCCGCGCACCCGGCACACCGCCTTCCGTGACGACGCGGGCAACCTCCGCTACGAGGAGCTGATGGGGGAGGAGGGCTTCTCCTCCGACTCCTCGCTGCTCTACCACTCCGGGGTGCCGTCGGCGGTCGTGGACAGCCAGGTGTGGGACCTCCCGGACCTGGCCACCACGCCGAACCACCCACTCAAGCCGCGCCACCTCCGGCTGCACGACCTGGCCTCCAGCGCGGGCACCGCGGGCGGGGCGGACGGCGTGACCGGCCGCCGACTGGTGCTCGGCAACGCCGACGTGCGGATCTCCTACGTGGTGGCCGATCAGGTCTCGCCGTACTACCGCAACGCCGTCGGCGACGAGTGCGTGTACGTCGAGTCCGGCAGCGGGACCGTCGAGACGGTGTTCGGCGTGGTGCCCTACCGCACGGGCGACTACGTCATCCTGCCGCGAGCGACCACCCACCGCTGGGTGCCTGAGCAGCAGAGCCGGCTCTACGCCATCGAGGCGAACAGCCACATCGCCCCCCCGAAGCGCTACCTGTCGCGGTTCGGCCAGCTGCTGGAGCACGCGCCGTACTGCGAGCGGGACCTGCATGCGCCCGCGGAGCCGCTGGTCGAGACCGGCACCGACGTCGAGGTCCTCGTCAAGCACCGCGGCAACGGCCCCAGCGGTCTCGTCGGGACCCGCCTGACCTACGCCACCCACCCGCTCGACGTGGTCGGCTGGGACGGCTGCCTCTACGCCTACACCTTCAACGTCGAGGACTTCATGCCGATCACCGGCAAGGTCCACCAGCCACCGCCGGTCCACCAGGTCTTCGAGGGCCAGAACTTCGTGATCTGCAACTTCTGTCCCCGCAAGGTCGACTACCACGACCAGTCGATCCCGGTGCCCTACTACCACTCCAACGTCGACTCCGACGAGGTGATGTTCTACGTCGGTGGCGACTACGAGGCGCGCAAGGGCTCGGGCATCGACATCGGCTCGATCTCGCTTCACCCGGGCGGGCACGCACACGGCCCGCAGCCCAGCGCGATCGAGGCGTCCATCGGGGTGGAGTACTTCGACGAGCTGGCCGTCATGGTCGACACTTTCCGCCCGCTGGAGCTCGGCGAGGGCGGGGCCGCGGTCGAGGACCCGGCGTACGCCTGGACCTGGGCCGGGCGGGGACCCGACGCGACCCGCGACCCGGACGACGACGGCGGCCCGGCCGTGTTCTCCAACAGCTGAGCCGATGCCGACCTTCGTCGCCTTCCTGCGTGCCGTCAACGTGGGCAAGAGGAAGTACCCCATGGCCGAGCTGCGAGACGCCCTGTCCGCGGCCGGCTTCGAGGACGTCGAGACCCACATCCAGACCGGCAACGTGCTGTTCCGCACGGCGACTCGGTCCCGGGCCAAGGTGATCGCAGCGCTGGAGGAGGCGATGCGCAAGGACCGCGGCTTCGAGGTGCCGGTCGTGCTGCTGACTCCGGCCGAGCTGACCGAGGTGTACGACGAGGCGCGGTCGTTCGCGAAGGGGGCGACGCCGAAGGGTCACTACCTGAGCCTGCTGGCCGATCCCCCGAAGGCCGCGGCGGCGAAGCGGCTCGAGGCGCGCTCCAAGGACGGCGAGCAGGTGCAGGTGGGCAAGCGGGCCGTGCACCTGATGCTGGACGGGCCGTTCCACGAGGCGAGCACCGGCAACGCCGAGGTGGAGCGCCACCTGGGCGTCGCGACCACCCGCAACCTGACCGTGATCGAGAAGCTGGTGGAGAAGTGGTGCTGATGAGCGCGCAGCAGTGGTGGCGCGACGCCGTGATCTACCAGGTCTACCCACGCTCGTGGGCCGACAGCGACGGTGACGGCGTCGGCGACCTTCCCGGCATCACCTCGCGGCTGCCGCACCTCGTCGAGCTGGGGGTGGACGCGCTGTGGCTCTCGCCGTTCTACACCTCGCCGCAGAACGACGCCGGCTACGACGTGGCCGACTACCGCGACGTCGACCCGTTGTTCGGGTGCCTGGCGGACGCAGACAGCCTGATCGCCCGGGCGCACGAGCTCGGGCTGCGGGTGATGGTCGACATCGTGCCGAACCACTCCTCCAGCGAGCACCCGTGGTTCCGGGCGGCGCTCGCGTCGGGGCCGGGCAGTGCCGCCCGGGCTCGCTACGTGTTCCGCGACGGCAAGGGGCCGGACGGGGCCGAGCCGCCCAACAACTGGAGGAGCAACTTCGGCGGACCGGCCTGGACCCGGGTCACCGAGTCGGACGGCGCCCCGGGGCAGTGGTACCTGCATCTGTTCGACGTGACGCAGCCCGACTTCGACTGGACCAACGGCGAGGTCGCCGACGAGATGGAGTCGGTGCTGCGGTTCTGGCTCGACCGGGGCGTGGACGGCTTCCGGATCGACGTGGCCCACGCGCTGGTGAAGGTGCCGGGATTGCCCGACACCGACGACGCCCACGAGATGAGCGTCGAGCGCACCTCCGACCTGCCGATGTGGGACCAGCCCGGGGTGCACGACGTCTACCGACGCTGGCGCAGGGTCACCGACTCCTACGGACTCGAGGGCGAGGACGCGGACCGCGTCCTGTGCGCGGAGGCTTGGGTGCGACCGGCCGAGGCGATGGCGCGCTACGTCCGCCCCGACGAGCTGCACCAGGCGTTCAACTTCGGCTTCCTGATGAGCTCGTGGATCGCTGCGGAGCTGCGACAGAACATCGCGGACTCCCTGCAGGCCGTCGCCGCGGTCGGCGCGCCGCAGACCTGGGTGCTGTCCAACCACGACGTCGTCAGGCACGCATCGCGACTCGGCTTCGACCCGGTCCCGGGGCCGGTGCACGTGGCCGGCATCGGCGCGGGGGACCCGCAGCCCGACGCGGCGCTGGGACTGCGCCGCGCCCGCGCTGCCACGGCGGTGATGCTGGCGCTCCCGGGGTCGGCGTACCTCTACCAGGGCGAGGAACTGGGGCTGCCCGAGGCGACCGAGCTGCCCGACGACGTGAGGCAGGACCCGACGTGGGAGAAGTCGGGGCACACGGCGCGAGGTCGTGACGGGTGCCGGGTCCCGATCCCGTGGGAGGCGGAGGCAGCGTCCTTCGGCTTCGGTCCCACGGGTGAGACCTGGCTGCCCCAGCCGGAGTCCTTCGGCGCCCTGGCGGTCGACCGGCAGGCCGGTTTGCCGGGCTCGACGCTGGAGCTCTACCGCTCCCTCCTGCGAGTGCGGCGCGAGCACCGGCTCGGTCGGGGCCGGCTGAGGTGGGTCGACGCCGGGAAAGACGTCGTGTGCTTCGACGTCACCTCCGAGGCGGGCGGCGTGGTCCGGGTGCTGGCGAACCTGGGCCCCGAGCCGATCACCCTGCCGCCCGATGCCGAGGTGCTGGTGACCAGCGCCGAGCCGGCAGGTCCCGCGGACCGCACCGGCCGCGGCCACCTGGCCTCGGACACCTGCGCCTGGCTCAGGCTGCCCTGATCTGACCTGAGGTGCCGGGTCAGCGCCGGCGGGACCGAGGCTTCTCCGCGACCGTCCGCATCACGTCGGTGTTCCAGTCATGCTCACGGATCAGCCGGTAGCGCTCCTTGGCCACCCGGATGTAGGCGTCCGCGCGAGTCTCGTCGGAACCGCGGACACCGGCCTCGTCGATCAACCGGAGCACCGGGGTGAACTCCTCGTCGTACCAGCGCTTGGCCATCGTCGCCTGGTCGAAGTAGGCGCCCTCGTGGTGCATCTGCCGGCACGCCCACGCCTCGACCATCTCGGCGAGGCGGTGGAAGTCGGCCGGGTCGGTGCAGTTGATCTCCGCCCGGCGCTCCCCGGTCAGCGGCACCCGCTGGAGGAAGCGCAGGCCCCAGTTCTTGGCGTCGAGGTCGCGACGGCCGCCCACGCCCTCGGTGGAGATGACCGTGTCGATCTCGGTGACCTCCGCCTCGATCATGTCGGCACCCTGGGCCCGGGCGACCGAGACCCGGTGGTGGCCGTCGCGGACGAAGTAGAGATCCCCGAGCTTGTAGACGTCGATCGGCGGCAGGTACTCGCCCAGCCGGCTCTTCTCGGCCAGGCCCTGCCACCGCTGCCTGCTCCGGTCCGAGGTGGGCCGGAAGCGCCGGTCGAAGTCGCGCACCTTGTCGACCGATCCCACGATCTGGTCCAACGGGATCAGCAGCACGCCCAGGCGGCGCTCCCCCCGGCGACCCAGGGCGTCGACGACCTCGTCGAAGGACAGGCTCTCGTTGATGTCCGGGGCGTCGTGCCGGAGGAACCGGGCCAGGCGTGACAGGACCTGGTGGCGCCGGACGCGCTGGAAGTCGCTCTCTGCGTCGACTCGGGGCGTGGCCATGGCTCCATTGTCCACCCGTCAGGAGGCGTCCGAGGTCACCGGAGCGTCCTTGGGCGTGATCTCCAGCACGGTCCAGGGGATGACGTTGCGCACCACGGTGGGACCGACCTTCCGGTCCGGCATCTGGAGGCCGTAGGGATGGATGTGGCCGTGCAGGTGCCAGGTGGGTTCCAGTCGCTCGAGCACGGTGTGCAGGGCGGCGATGCCCTGGTGCGGCCCGTCCTCGCCGTCGCCGAGGCCGAGCGGCGGGGCGTGGGTGAGCAGTACGTCGACCGGGCCGGAGGACCGGGCCGCGCGGAGGAGCCGTCGGCTGCGGGCGACGTACTGGCGCTGGGAGTATTGGTGCGGCCCGGCGCGGTAGCGCACGCAGCCGCCCAGACCGGCGATCCGCAGCCCGGCCGCGGACACCACCGTCTGATCGGCGTCGACGGTCCCGGAGGGGCAGGATCCGCTCGCCCGGGTGACGGCGGGGTCGTGGTTGCCGGGCACGAACACCACCGGGCAGCCCACCGAAGCGGCGACCCACTCGACGTAGTCCCAGGGCAGGTCACCGGCGGAGAGCACGAGGTCGGGGGACACCTCGCTCAGCGTGTTCGCGCTCAGGCTGCGGTCGACCTCGTCGGCTACCACCAGCACCCTGACCATCCACTGAGACTAGCCCGGAGCACCCGGCCACCCACGTTGACAGTGAATCTGTCAACGTCTTGGATGAGGTCGTGAACCCGAGAGCGACGGCATGAGCGACCTGGACGTCCGACTCGAGGACGGCGCCCTGTGGCTGACCCTCGACCGCCCCGAGCAATTCAACGCGCTGACCGGAGCGATGGTCGTCGAGGCGATCGCCCAGCTTCGCGGCGCCACGGCGCGCGCGGACGTGCGCGTGGTGGTCCTCACCGGCACGGGCGGCGCGTTCTCCGCGGGGGCCGACCTCGCGGGGGAGAAACCGCAGGAGAACTACGACTCGCGCTCGGTCGACGCGGCCAACCAGGTGATCCGGGCCATCACCGAGCTGGACAAGCCCGTGGTCTGTGGCCTCAACGGCATCGCCGCCGGGGTGGGCATGTCGGTGGCCCTCGCCTGCGACCTGGTCGTGGCCACCGAGTCGGCCGCCCTGACCCTCGCCTTCACCAAGATCGGGCTGATGCCCGACGGTGGGGCGACGGCGACCGTCGCCGCCTCCGTGGGCCGGGCCCGGGCCATGCGCCTGGCGTTGCTCTCCGACCTGATCACAGCCCAGGAGGCCTACGACGCCGGGCTGGTCACGCACGTCTTCGCCGATGAGGAGTACGCCGAGGGCCTGGGCAAGATCGTCCGCCGCCTCGCGCGGGGTGCCCCGCTGGCCTTCGCGGCCACCAAGAAGGCCGTGAACGCCGCGACGCTCGGCGGTCTGGGGGACGCCTTCCAGCGGGAACGGGCCGGCCAGTCCCTGCTGCTGCGCACCGAGGACGTCGCCGAGGGGATGCAGGCGTTCGTGGACAAGCGACGACCGGAGTTCAAGGGCCGCTGAGCGGGCTGGTCACCAGGGCAGCAGGGAGAGGCCCCCGAGGCCGCGGAAGACCCGGTCGGCGCTGACCAGCACGAGGCCGTCGCCCAGGGCTTGGGCGGCCAACAGGCGGTCGAACGGGTCTCGGTGGCTCCACGCCAGGGTTCCCGCCAGCAGGGCGTGAGCGGTCGTGACCGCAAGCTCCTCGGCGCGAAGACGGTCCACGGAGTCGAGCCATCCTGCGACCAGGGCCGCCCCGCCGGCCAGTTTTCCCAGCCGCACCTTGGTCGCGACCTCCATCGCCGAGGCGGAGGAGACCAGCAGCCGGTTGGCCGGATCTGCGAGCTGCGCGGAGACCTCCGCAGGGACGTCCCGACCCTCCTCGCACAGCCACACGAAGGCGTGGGTGTCCAGCAGGTAGGTCACTCCCATCCGGCGAGCTCCGCCTCCGGCAGGGGGTCGAAGAAGAAGTCGTCGGTGAAGTGAACGTCCAGGTGGCCGAACTCGCGTTGCTGCGGGCTGATCGCGCTCAGTTGCGCGACCGGTTTCCCCGCCCGGGCGATGACGAACGTCTCCCCGCGCTCGACCCTGGCGAGCAGCTGGGAGAGGTGGGTCTTCGCCTCGTGGATGTTGACGGTGGTCATGGACCAAGTCTAGCGGACTAAGTCCCTCACGCGAGCGTGACGCCGGCCTCGCGCATCTCGGTCAGGGCGGCCTCGGTGGTCTCGGGAGCCACCCCGGCACACAGGTCGGTGAGGACGCGGGTGCTGAAGCCCTCCCGCACCGCGTCCAGCGCCGTGGCGCGCACGCAGTGGTCGGTGGCGATGCCGCAGACGTCGACGCGGTCGACGTCATGCCCCCGCAACCACTCGGTCAAGGAGGCGCCCGCGGCGTCGGAGCCCTCGAAGCCGGAGTAGGCGGCCTCGTGCGACCCCTTGAGGAAGACCGCGTCGAACGGCTGCGGGTCCAGGTTGGGGTGGAAGGCCTCCCCGTCGGTCCCGACGCGGCAGTGCTCGGGCCACGAGTCGACGAAGTCCGGCGTCGCCGACCAGTGCGCACCGGGATCGATGTGGTGGTCCTTGGTCGCCACGACCACGTCGTACGCCGGGGCCAGCGGATCCTGTCGCGTCCAGTGGTGCAGCAGCGCGGCGATGTCGCTGGCCACCTGCGCTCCGCCCCGGACCGGCAGCGAGCCACCTTCGCAGAAGTCGTTCTGTACGTCGACGACGATGAGTGCGTTCCCCACGACTGGCAGGCTACCCCTCGAACTTGGTCTCGATGGCGGCCTCACCCCGGGAGAGCTGGCGGGCGACCAGGGGGAGCTCGGCGCGGGCCTGCTCGTGCCGAGCTCGCGCGTCGGCCAGCGGTTCGCGCCCGACCACCTCGCCGCCTCGAACCAGAGGCACGAGCAGGGAGCGGTCGTCGCCGTCGTTCTGCGCCGGCTCGCCGATGCCGATCACCTCGGCCTGGGCGACGCCCTCGCCGGAGAGCCGCCGCAGCGCGTACTTGCGTCCACCGATCGAGGTCTTGTCCAGGCTCCGCTTGGCCACCCCGACGAGTTCCCCGGACTCGTCCTCGCGGGCCACCAGCTTGTAGACGAACCCGCACGTCGGGTGGCCGCTGCCGATCACCAGCTGGGTGCCGACGCCGTAGACGTCCACCGGTGCGGACGCCAGTCCGGCGATCGCGAACTCGTCGAGGTCGGAGGTCACCACGATCCGCGTCCCGGTCGCCCCCAGGCTGTCGAGCTGCCGGCGCACCCGGTGCGCGAGCACTCCCAGGTCGCCGGAGTCCAGGCGCACGGCACCCAGCTCGGGACCGGCGATCTCGACGCCGAGACGCACCGCCTCGGCGATGTCGTAGGTGTCCACGAGCAGAGTCGTCCCGCTGCCCAAGGAGTGGATCTGGGCCCGGAAGGCGTCGGCCTCGGTGTCGTGCAGGAGCGTGAAGGAGTGGGCGCTGGTGCCCCTGCTCGGCACGCCGTACCTGCGTCGCGCCTGGAGGTTGGAGCTGCCGGCGAAGCCGGCGACGTACGCCGCCCGGGCGGAGGCGACCGCCGCCTGCTCGTGCGTCCGCCGGGACCCCATCTCGATGCAGGGCCGGTCGCCGGCCGCCCAGGTCATCCGGGACGCGGCCGAGGCGATCGCCGAGTCGTGGTTGTAGATCGAGAGCAGCACGGTCTCGAGCAGCACGGCCTCGGCGAAGGTCGACTCGACGACGACCAGCGGGGAGTAGGGGAAGTAGGTCTCACCCTCGGGGTAGCCCCAGATGTCCCCGCTGAACCGGTGGTCGGTCAGGTAGGCCAGGGTCGGCTCGTCGACGATGCCCTCGGCCCGCAGGAAGTCGATCTCAGGTCCGGAGAAGGTGAACGCCTCGATGGCGTCGAGCGCGCGCCCCACCCCGGCGACCACGCCGTAGCGCCGCCCCGGGGGCAGCCGGCGCGGGAAGAGCTCGAAGACGGATCGGCGCGACGCGGCGCCCGAGCTGATCGCGGCCTCGAGCATGGTCAGCTCGTAGTGGTCGGTCAGCATCGCGGTGGATGCAACGGAGGAGGCGCTCACGCGCTCACCCTAGTGATGTGGGCACAATGTGGACGTGTCCACTTCTCCGGTCGAGCTCGAGGAGCCCGAGGTCGACGACGTCACGCTGCTGGCCCGTCCCTGGGTCACCATCGTGTGGAACGACCCGGTCAACCTGATGTCGTATGTGACCTTCGTCTTCCAGAAGTACTTCGGCTACGGCAAGAAGAAGGCCGAGAAGCTGATGATGGAGGTGCACCACGACGGGCGTTCGGTCGTCTCGACGGGCAGCCGCGAGGAGATGGAGCGTGACGTACAGGCGATGCACGGGTTCGGCCTCTGGGCCACGATGCAGAAGGCGGATGCATAGGCGTGGGCGGATTCAAGCGTCACCGGCGTTCCGGAGCGTCCGTGGCCACGTTCACGGTCTTCGAGGCTGACCTGCTGCGGTCCCTGGCCGGGCAGCTGATCGAGCTGCTGCGCAACGAGTCGGCCGCGAGCCTGCACTCACAGGACCCGTTTGAACAGCTCCTGGACTTCTCGGGCCCGACCACGGTGCCCGACGACCCGGTGCTGGCCCGGCTCTTCCCCACGGCGTACCCGGACGACGAGGAGGCGGCCGGCGACTTCCGGCGCTTCACCGAGAGCACGCTGCGTGACGGCAAGGCGACCGGCGCGGCCGCCATCATCGACGCCCTGGAGGAGGCCGGCCTGCCCGACGAGCCGGAGGACGGGTTGTTCATCGACGTCGAGCTGACCGACGCCGAGGCGATGACCTGGATGCGCTCGTTGACCGACATGCGCCTGGCGATCGCGACCCGGCTGGGCGTCGAGGACGGGGACGAGGAGCACTGGGCGTCGATGTCCGCGGAGGATCCCCGGGCGCAGGTGCACGACATCTACGACTGGCTCGGCTACCTGCAGGAGACGCTGGTGCACTCCGCCCGCTGAGCCTCTCGGCGTCCGTCCGCCCCTCGGTGCGGGTCCAACGACGCCGACGGCGCCCGTAGGCTTGGCTTCGTGCTGACCATCTCCCGTGCGACCCGTGACGCGATCGTCGCGCACGCCAAGCGCGATCACCCCGACGAGGCCTGCGGTGTGGTGGCCGGGCCTGAGGGGAGCGACCGTCCCGAGCGCTTCGTCCCGATGGTCAACGCCGCCGGGAGCCCCACCTTCTACGAGTTCGACTCCATGGAGCTGCTGCGGCTCTACCGGGAGATGGACGCCAACGACGAGGAGGCCGTGATCGTCTACCACTCGCACACGGCCACCGAGGCCTACCCGAGCCGCACCGACGTGAACCTGGCCAGCGAGCCCAACGCCCACTACGTGCTCGTCTCCACCCGGGAGCACGGGAATAGTGAGGGGCCTGTGGAGTTCAGGTCCTACAGAATCGTCGACGGCGAGGTGACCGAGGAAGACATCGAGGTCGCCGACGAGCCGAACCAGACCGCCCAGCAGAACGAGAGCGAGTGAGTCCCATGGCCATCGAGGTCCGAATCCCGACCATCCTGCGCACCTACACCGGCGGGGAGAAGGCGGTCGACGCCACGGGCAGCACCCTGAGCGAGGTCATCGACGACCTGGAGAGCAACCACCCGGGTCTCAAGGAACGTCTGCTCGAGGCCAAGGAGGGCAAGAGCGACCTGCGTCGGTTCGTCAACGTCTACGTCAACGACGAGGACGTGCGGTTCACCGGGGGACTCGGCACCGTGGTCAGCGACGGCGACCAGGTCGTCGTGCTGCCCGCCGTCGCGGGCGGCTGAACCTCCCGTGCGCTTCGACAACCTCCTGGACTCGGTCGGCGGCACCCCGCTGGTCGGGTTGCCGACGTTGTCGCCCTCGCCCGACGTACGCCTCTGGGCCAAGCTCGAGGACCGCAACCCCACGGGCTCGATCAAGGACCGTCCCGCGCTGAGGATGATCGAGCAGGCGGAGAAGGACGGCGTCCTGCGGCCCGGCTGCACGATCCTGGAGCCCACGTCCGGCAACACCGGCATCTCGCTGGCGATGGCCGCGCAGCTCAAGGGCTACCGGCTCGTGTGCGTGATGCCGGAGAACACCTCGGAGGAGCGCAGCCAGCTGCTCCGGATGTGGGGCGCGGAGATCGTGTCCTCGCCCGCCGCCGGAGGCTCGAACGAGGCCGTCCGCAAGGCCAAGACGATCGCCGAGGAGCACCCCGACTGGGTGATGCTCTATCAGTACGGCAACGAGGCGAACGCGCTCGCCCACGAGCAGGGCACCGGCCCCGAGATCCTCGCCGACCTTCCCGAGATCACCCACTTCGTCGCCGGACTCGGCACCACCGGCACCCTGATGGGCGTCAGCCGGTTCTTCCGTCAGCACAAGCCCGAGGTGAAGATCGTCGCTGCCGAGCCGCGCTACGGCGAGCTCGTCTACGGCCTGCGCAACATGGACGAGGGCTTCGTCCCTGAGCTGTACGACGAGTCGCTGATCGACTCCCGCTTCTCGGTGGGTCCGCGTGACGCCGTACGCCGGGTCCGCCAGCTGCTCGAGGCCGAGGGGATCTTCGCCGGCGTCTCGACCGGCGCGATCCTGCACGCGGCGCTAGGCCAGGCCGCGAAGGCGACCAAGGCGGGCGAGCGCGCCGACATCGCGTTCGTGGTCGCGGACGGTGGCTGGAAGTACCTCTCGACCGGGGCCTACGAGGGCACGATCGACGAGGCCGAGGAGCGTCTCGAGGGGCAGCTGTGGGCATGAGGCCTCCCGCATGAAGGTGCTGCAGGTGGCGCTGACCGCGCTGTGCCTGCTCAGCGCCGTGTGGTTGCTGGTGCTGATCGCTCGCGACCGCACCCCCGACCGGCTCGTGCTCAACGCCCTCGGGGTGATCGAGGTCGGCCTGATCGGAAACATGGTGCTCGGCATCGTCCGGGTCACCGGGGAAGCCGGCGGGGTCTCGGTCTGGGAGTATGTCGGCTACCTCGTCGGCACCATGCTGCTGATCCCGGCCGGCATCGTCTGGTCGGCCGGCGAGCGCACCCGCGGCGGGACCGGAGTGTTGCTCGTCGCGGTGCTGGTCGTGCCGTTCATGTTCGTGCGCCTCGCCGACATCTGGGCAGCCGGTGGCTGAGCGGTCGACGTCGCGCGGCTTCGGCCGTGCCCTCGTGTTCGTCTACGGCATCTTCGCCCTCGCCGCCACGGGACGCTCCACGCTGCAACTGTCCACGAAGGCCGGCGAGGCTCCGCTGCCCTACACGCTGAGCGCCGTCGCGGCAGTCGTCTACCTCCTCGCGACCTACGCGCTCGCGACGAGCCGGCGTCGGCTCGCCCTGGCCACGGTGGGCTTCGAGCTGGCCGGTGTGCTGGCCGTCGGGCTGACCACGGTGCTGCTTCCCCAGGACTACGCCGACTCCACCGTGTGGTCGGAGTTCGGGCGGGGCTACGGCTTCGTGCCGTTGCTGCTTCCGGTGCTCGGACTGTGGTGGCTCCTGCGCGGCAGCAGCGGTCGTGACCGACTCGAAAGGTGACCTGGGTCGCTATGGGAGGCGCTCGGGCGGGTGGGCAACTAACCTGCCTCGTGTGAACGACGCACCGATCGGCATCTTCGACTCGGGCTTCGGGGGACTCACGGTCGCCCGGGCCGTGATCGACCAGTTGCCGAACGAGGCCGTGCTCTACCTCGGCGACACGGCTCGGCAGCCCTACGGGCCCAAGCCGATCGGCGAGGTCCGCGAGTACGCCCTGGAGTGTCTCGACCACCTGATGGCCCAGGGCGTCAAGGCCCTGGTGATCGCCTGCAACTCGGCCAGCGCGGCCATGCTGCGCGACGCGCGCGAGCGGTACGACGTGCCCGTCGTCGAGGTCATTCTCCCGGCGACCCGTCGCGCCGTCGCCGCCACCCGCAGCGGCCGGATCGGGGTCATCTGCACCCGCGCGACCGCGGAGTCCCTGGCCTACGACGATGCCTTCGCCGCCGCACCGCAGGTGAGCCTGTCCACCGGCGTGTGCCCCCGGTTCGTGGAGTTCGTCGAGCAGGGCATCACCAGCGGCCCGGAGCTGCTGGCGGCTGCGCACGAGTACCTCGACCCGCTTCACGCCGCCGGCATCGACACCCTGATCCTGGGTTGCACCCACTATCCGCTGCTCACCGGCGTGATCTCGATGGTGATGGGCGACGCGGTGACGCTGGTCAGCAGCGCCGAGGAGTGCGCCAAGGACGTCTACCGGATGCTCGTCGAGCACGAGCTCGAGCGCACCTCGGCGACGCCGCCCCTTCACCGGTTCCTGACCACGGGCCAGCCCGAGGAGTTCGCGACGACCGGACGTCGCTTCCTCGGTCCCGAGCTCAGCAGCGTCAGCCAGTTCGCCGGGGGCGCCTGGGTGGTGTCCGCATGAGGCTCACCGTCATCGGCAGCTCGGGGTCCTACCCCGGGCCCGACGCCGCCGCCAGCAGCTACCTGCTGGAGCAGGAGCACGAGGGACGCACCTGGCGGGTGCTGCTCGACCTCGGCAGCGGCGCCCTCGGCTCGCTGCAGAAGTTCTCCAGCGCCGAGGACATTGACGGCGTCTTCCTCTCCCACCTGCACGCCGACCACTGCCTCGACCTCTGCGGCTACTACGTCATGCGCCGGTACCACCCCGACGGGGCGCTGCCACGGATCCCGGTGTGGGGTCCGGTGGACACGGCGCGTCGGATGGCCAAGGCCTACGACCTGGACGAGGACCCGGGGATGAACGAGGAGTTCGACTTCATCACCTACCCGGACGCGCCGGTCGAGTTCGGCCCGTTCACGGTGACCGCACGCGAGGTGGCGCACCCCGTCACCGCCTTCGCGCTCCGGGTGGAGGCGGGCGGGCGCAGCCTCACCTACTCCGGCGACACGGGAGTCTGCGCGGCGCTCGATGAATCTGCGCGGGACGCCGATGTGTTCTTGTGCGAGGCGTCCTTCGTCGAGGGACACCAGAACCCACCAGACCTGCACCTCACCGGCGCTGAGGCCGGCCGCACCGCGCTCGACGCCGGCGTCGGCCAGCTCCTGCTGACCCACATCCCGCCCTGGCACGACCCGCAGGTGGTGCTCGGGGAGGCGGTCGCCGTCTTCGACGGGAAGACCGAGCTCGTCGTGCCCGGGGCGTCGTACGACATCTGAGTGCCCCGGGGACAGCCGCAGCCCCCCACCAGCTCCACGAACTCGGACTCGATGACGTCCATGGGGGTCGCGCTTCGTGGTCGCCGAACATGCGAATGTGTGAAGAGGGACAGACGGGTGCCTCACCAGCCGCGACAGCGACATTCGCATGTTTGAGGAGCGGGTACGGCCGGCCAACATGCGAATGTCTCGCTAGGGATGCCTGACTGCCTCACCAGCCGCGACAGCGACATTCGCATGTTTCACGGCGCGTCCGACTTCGCCCCACTTCGCCCGAGGGACCCCCCTTCGGCATGATGGGCGCATGATCCGGCTCGAGCACGTCACCAAGAGGTACGGCCAGCTGACGGCGGTCGACGATGTCTCCTTCGTCGCCAGACCCGGCCTGGTGACCGGCTTCCTGGGACCCAACGGCGCCGGCAAGTCCACCAGCATGCGGATCATGGTCGGCCTGACGCCGGCCGACGGAGGGACGTGCACGATCGGCGGCCACCGGTACGCCGACATCCCCAACCCGGCCCGCCACGTGGGAGTCCTGCTGGACGCCTCGGCGCAGCATGCCGGCCGCACCGGCCGCGAGGTGCTGAGGGTGAGCGCCGAGACGATGGGAGTGGGCCGGGACCGGGTCGAGGAGATGCTCGAGCTCGTCGGTCTCTCCGGGGTCGAGGCGAAGCGGCGGGTGCGCAACTACTCCCTCGGCATGCGCCAGCGACTCGGGATCGCCAACGCGTTCATGGGCGACCCGTCGGTGCTGATCCTCGACGAGCCGGTCAACGGGCTCGACCCCGCTGGGATCCACTGGATGCGCGGGCTGCTCCGCGCCTTCGCCGCGCGCGGCGGGACGGTGCTGCTCTCCTCCCACCTGCTGCACGAGGTGGAGATGATCGCCGACGAGCTGGTGCTGATCGGGCGCGGCAGGATCGTGGCCCGGGGCACCAAGGCCGAGCTGCTCCAGACGGCCGGCACCTACGTGAAACCACTCGAGCCGGTTGCGCTGCAGCAGGCGCTGGACAAGGCCGGCATCACGGCGACCCCGTCGGGAGACGGTGGCTTCCGGTCCGAGGCCGAGCCGGTCGACGTCGGCCGGGCGGCCGCCGTGGCGGGCGTGGTACTCATCGAGCTGAAGCGTGCTGAGGGGTCCGGCCTGGAGGAGATGTTCCTCCAGCTGACCGCGGACGACGCGCGCGAGGACCTCGCGCCCCAAGGAGTGCAGGCATGACCACCACCCCGATCAACGCAACGCCGAACCCCGGCACGCTCGACCTGTCCACCACTCCGAAGGTGCCGTTGGGCCGGCTGGTAAAGGTCGAGATGCGCAAGATGATCGACACCCGCGCCGGGATGTGGCTGATCATCGCCATCGTCGCGATCACCCTCCTCATCACCGTCGTGTTCATGTTCACCGCGCCCTCGGAGGAACGCACCTTCTTGGCGTTCATGGGGATCATGGCGGCGCCGCAGGGCTTCCTGCTGCCGGTGCTCGGCATCCTGCTGATCACCCAGGAGTGGGGACAGCGCACCGGGATGGTGACCTTCACCCTCGAGCCACACCGCGGCAAGGTCATCGGCGCCAAGGTCCTCGCGGCGCTGGCCTTCGGGCTGGCAGCGGTCGTCCTGGCGATCGTGCTCGCGACCTTCGGTGCCGCCGTCAGTGGCGCACCGGACGCGTGGGCGGGCATCGGCGCCGACGACCTCGGCAAGTTCGCCCTGCTCCAGCTCAGCGGGCTGCTCCAGGGGCTGGCGTTCGGCCTGATCTTCCTCAACAGCGCGGCGGCCATCGTGACCTACTTCGTCCTGCCGATCGCGTTCTCGGTGCTCTCGAGCCTGTGGGGTGCCCTCCGCGACGTCCAGCCGTGGATCGATCTGGGCACCTCGCAGCAGCCGCTGTTCTCCGCGGGGAGCGTCACCGGCGAGCAGTGGGCGCAGGTGGCGACCGGGATGCTGATCTGGGTGGTGCTGCCCTTCCTGCTCGGGCTGTGGCGGGTGCTGCGCGCCGAGGTCAAGTAGCGCCCGCCCACCCGTCGGCGGCCGTCGGTAGGGTCGCGGCATGACTGCGACACGTGCTGACGGACGCTCCGACGACGAGCTCAGATCGATCAAGATCACCCGCCACTGGCAGGACCACCCGGCCGGCTCGGTGCTGGTCGAGTTCGGCCGCACGCGGGTGCTCTGTGCTGCCTCTGCCTCGGTGGGGGTGCCCCGCTGGCGCAAGGGCTCCGAGCTGGGCTGGGTGACAGCGGAGTACGCCATGCTGCCCTCGGCCACCAACACCCGTTCCGACCGCGAGTCGGTCAAGGGCCGCATCGGCGGCCGCACGCACGAGATCTCCCGCCTCATCGGACGCTCGCTCCGCGCCGTCATCGACTACAAGGCGCTGGGGGAGAACACCATCGTGCTGGACTGCGACGTCCTCCAGGCCGACGGCGGCACCCGCACGGCCGCCATCACCGGCGCCTACGTCGCCCTGGCCGACGCCGTGGCCCACCTGCGTGGGGAGGGCGCCCTGAAGGGCGACCCCCTGACCGGCACCGTGGCGGCGGTCTCCGTCGGCATCATCGACGGCGTACCGCGGCTCGACCTGCCGTATGAGGAGGACGTCAGGGCCGAGACGGACATGAACGTGGTGATGACCGGGTTGGGCAAGTTCGTGGAGGTGCAGGGCACCGCCGAGGGCGCCGCCTTCGACCGTGCCGAGCTCGACGCGCTGCTGGCGCTGGCCGAGAAGGGTTGCGCCGACCTGACCAGGATCCAGCAGGAGGCACTCGGCGGTGGCTGATCCAGCTCCCGGGCGGCCGCGGGTCCTCCTCGCCTCGCGGAACCCGAAGAAGATCGAGGAGATGCGCCGGATCCTGGCTTCGAAGCTCCCCGCGATCGAGGTGCTCGGCCTCGACGACGTCGCGGCGTACGACGAGCCGGTCGAGGACCAGCCGACCTTCGAGGGCAACGCCCTGCTCAAGGCGCGGGCGGGCCTGGCGGCCACCGGCCTGCCGTCGCTGGCCGACGACAGCGGACTGTGCGTGGAGGCGCTGAACGGCATGCCAGGGGTGCTGTCGGCGCGGTGGTCGGGCCTGCCGAAGAGCGACGCGCGCAACAACGCCCTGTTGCTGGATCAGCTGGCCGACGTACCCGACGAGCGTCGTGGCGCGGAGTTCCGCTGCGCGGTGGCGCTGTGCCACCCCAGTCGCGAGGAGCGCGTCGCGCACGGCGTGATGCCGGGCCGGGTGATCCGGGAGCTCCGCGGCACCGGCGGGTTCGGCTACGACGTGCTGTTCGTGCCCGAGCAGCAGGACGGCCAGCTCACCTCCGCGGAGATGTCCGCCGCCGCCAAGGACCTGATCTCCCACCGGGGGCAGTCGCTGCGCGCCATCGCCCCAGCCGTGGTGGGACTGCTCGGCCCCTGACATGATGCGGCGACCCTTGGGAAGAAGGAGTGCGCCGTGGACATGCGACTGGAACTGGTCCCGTTGCCCTCGACCGACGTGGACCGGAGCAAGGCGTTCTACGTCGACCGAGTGGGCTTCAACCTCGATCACGATGTCGAGCCCGGCAACGGGATGCGCATCGTCCAGCTGACCCCACCCGGATCCGCGTGCTCCATCGTGATCGGCGTCGGGATCGGCGATCCGGCCGCGCCACCGGTGCTCAACCTCCATCTTGTGGTCGATGACCTCGATGTCGTCCGCCGCACCCTGATCGGCAACGGTATCGAGGTCTCGGACGTCGACGACATGGGTGGCGGCGTCAGGTACGCCCACTTCAGCGATCCCGACGGCAACTCCTGGGCGTTGCAGCAGATCTCCCGTTAGTCGTTCACAGGGTGCGCCCGGCGAGAGTCGAACTCGCACTGGCCAGGACCTAAACCTGGTGCCTCTGCCGGTTGGGCTACGGGCGCGCGGGCGTCAGTCTAGGAGTCCAGGCCGAGGTCCCGGCGCAGCTTGGCCACATGACCGGTCGCCTTGACGTTGTACTGCGCGAGCGCCACCGTGCCGTCCTCGTCGACCACGATGGTCGATCGGATCACCCCCTGCACGAGCTTGCCGTACAGCCTCTTCTCCCCGAAGGCGCCGTAGGAGGTCATCACGGCGCGGTCCTCGTCCGAAGCCAGGGTGATGGACAGCGCGTCGCGCTCGCGGAACTTCGCGAGCTTGGCCGGCTTGTCGGGGGAGATCCCGACGACCTCGTAGCCGGCGGTCCTCAGCGAGTCCAGCGACTCGGTGAAGTCGCAGGCCTGCTTGGTGCAGCCCGATGTCATGGCGGCGGGGTAGAAGTAGACGATCACCTTGCGGCCGCGCAGACCAGCCAGGGACACCTCGTCCCCGGTGTCCGTGGGCAGGGTGAAGTCGGGGGCGGTGTCGCCGAGGGAGAGCCGGGCTGTCTCGCTCACGTGAAGGTTCCTGTTCGCTCGGGGGAGTTGTTGCAAAATATTCGCAATAACGTAGCGTGGCCGGCATGCACGTTCCCGACGGCTTCCTCGACGCGCCGACCTCGGTCGCGACCGGGGCGCTGGCCATCGGGGGTCTCGCGCTGGCCCTGCGCGGGGCCCGCCGTGAACTCGACGACGCTACCGCGCCCATGGCCGGGCTCGTCGCCACCTTCGTCTTCGCCGGGCAGATGATGAACTTCCCGGTCGGCGCCGGCACCAGCGGCCACCTCCTCGGCGGGGCGCTGGCCGCCGTCCTGGCGGGTCCGTGGACGGCCGTGCTGTGCATGAGCACGGTGCTCCTTGTCCAGGCGCTGTTCATGGCCGACGGCGGCGTCACCGCCCTGGGCACCAACATCACGCTGATGGGCTTCGTCGGCGTGGGGATCGGCTGGCTGGTCTTCCGCGGCGTGGTCGCGCTGCTGCCCAAGCGGCTCGGCTCGGTCGCTCCGGCCGCCGCGTTCGGCGCCCTGGTCAGCGTCCCCGTCGCGGCGCTGGTGTTCACCGCACTGTTCGCGATCGGAGGCACCGCCCCGGTCGCGATCGACAAGGTGCTGGTCGCGATGCTGACCTGGCACGCGGTCATCGGCATCGGTGAGGCGATCATCACCGGCCTCGTCGTGGCCTCCGTGGTCGGCGTACGCCCCGACCTGGTGTACGGCGCCCGGGCGGTGCTGCGTCACCGCACCCTGGAGATCCGCGAGCCGCTGAACCCGCAGGGGGCCGCGTGAGCAACCGGCGCTTCCTGGTGGTGTTCCTCCTCGCGGGCCTGCTGGTCGCCGGGGTGGGGAGCTACTACGCGAGCAGGCACCCGGACGGGCTGAACCGCGTGGCCCACCAGGCCGGCTTCGCGGACCAGCAGAAGACCTCGGCCGCCTCCGACGGCCCCTTCGCCGGCTACTCCACCCAGGGCATCGACGACGACCGGGTGAGCCGCGGAGTCGCTGGCCTCTCCGGTGCCCTCCTGGTGCTGACGATCGGGAGTGGCCTGTTCTGGATGCTGCGACGACGCGGCCGCGACGAGGTCGAGCCGGGTCGGCCACCCGAGCGGACCGGGGGGCTGACCGGGTGAGCGCCGGACACGGCCACCGCCTGCACTACCACGGCCACAGCCCGGTGCACCGGGCTCAGGCGCACCTCAAGCTGGTCGCGCTGGTGACGTTCATGCTGGTCGTCGTGGCCACGCCGCGCGACTGGTACCCGGTCTTCGGCGGCTACCTCGCCCTGCTCGTCGGGGTCGTGGGGCTGAGCCGCGTGCCGCCGGCCTACCTCGCCAAGCGGATGCTCATCGAGACGCCGTTCCTGATCTTTGCGCTGGCGGTGCCGTTCATCGCCGAGGGCCCCCGGATCGAGGTCGTCGGCCTCGCGGTCTCCCAACCCGGTCTGGAGGCCGCGTGGGGACTGGCCGCCAAGGGCACCCTCGGCGTGCTCGCCTCGCTCACCCTCGCCGCGACCACGGAGCCACAGTCCGTGCTCGTCGGGCTGCGTCGACTGCGGATGCCCGACCTGATCGTCCAGATCATGGGGTTCATGCTGCGCTACCTCGACGTGGTGTCGGCCGAGCTGGGCCGGATGCTGACGGCGATGAGGTCGCGGGGCTACGACCCACGTTCCCCGCGGCACTGGCCGGTCCTCGCCCGCTCCCTGGGGGCCCTGTTCATCCGGTCCTACGAGCGCGGCGAGCGGGTGCACCTCGCCATGCTCGCCCGCGGCTACACCGGCACCCTCCCCCCAGCGGCCGCAGGCGCGCACCCGAGCGGCGGCCACTGATGGCGACCCCGGTGCTCGACGTACGCGGCCTGGCGCACGCCTATCCCGACGGTCACCAGGCTCTGTTCGGCGTCGACCTGCACGTGCACGAGGGCGAACGGGTGGCACTGCTCGGTCCCAACGGTGCCGGCAAGACCACGCTGGCGCTGCATCTCAACGGGATCCTGACGGCCGGCGCCGGCAGCGTCACCGTCTCGGGCCTGCCCGTGGAGAAGGCCAACCTGCAGGAGATCCGGCGTCGCGTCGGCATCGTCTTCCAGGACCCCGACGACCAGTTGTTCATGGCCACGGTGCGTCAGGACGTGGCGTTCGGGCCCGCCAACCACGGTGTGCGGGGGGCCGAGCTCGACCAGCGGGTGATGGGGGCCCTCGACCACGTCGGGATGGCGGCGTACGCCGACCGCCCGCCGCACCACCTCTCCTTCGGCCAGCGCCGCCGGGTCGCCGTGGCAACCGTGCTCGCGATGGAGCCCGAGATCCTCGTCCTGGACGAGCCATCCTCGAACCTGGACCCTGCCTCTCGTCGCGAGCTGGCCGACATCCTCCGCTCGCTCGACGTGACGGTCCTGATGATCACCCACGACCTGCCCTACGCGCTAGAGCTGTGCCCTCGGTCCGTCGTGCTCCATGACGGGCAGGTCGTCGCGGACGGTGCCACCTACGACCTGCTGACTGACCACGACCTGATGCGGCGACACCGCCTCGAGCTGCCGTTCGGGTTCGATCCGGCCAGCATCCCCGGCATTGGTAACCTTCCTGCCTGACCGCCCACACGAACAGTGCTGCCTTGGCAGCGTGACGAGGAGCCACCGACCGTGTCTGACCAGTTGTCGTCCCTGGAGCACGAGATCGAGCAGACCCGCGAGCGGCTCGGGACCACCATCGACCAGCTCGTCTACCGGGCCAGCCCCAAGACCATCGCGCGCCGCGAGATCGCCGCAGTCAAGGGCTTCTTCGTCGACCCCAGCGGAGCCCCCCGGCCGGACAACATCGCCAAGGTGGTCGGTGGCGTCGCCGGGCTGCTGGGTCTGATCGTGGTCGTGCGCAAGATCGTCAGGTGAGCAACCGCTAGGTGTAGTTCCCCGTGACGTTGTGAACGCGGTCCGCGGGGACTTGGCCTCCGATGCCGGTGTGGGGTCGGTGATGATTGTAGTTGTGGAGCCAGTCGCCGTAGGTGGCTGCGCGCGCGTCGTCTGAGGTGTAGACCTCGGCGTAGGCCCACTCCTGGTTGATGGTGCGGTTGAAGCGCTCGACCTTGCCGTTGGTCTGGGGTCGATAGGGACGTGTTCGTCGGTGCTTGATCTGATCGAGAGCCGTGGCGAAGGCATGTGATCGGTAGCAGGCACCGTTGTCGGTCATGACTGCGCTCACCGCGATGCCCGCGGTGGCGAAGAACGCGCTGGCGCGGGTCCAGAAGTCGGCGGCGGTTTCCTTGCGCTCGTCGGTGAGCTGCTCGGAGTAGGCGAGCCGGCTGAAGTCGTCGACGGCGTGGTGGAGGTAGACGTAGCCCCGCGATGGGGCCGCGCCGCGGCGGGCTGCTCTGTCGCGTGCAACTCCCGTGCGTCGGTCCTGAGCTGAACCTCGCCCGTGCATGCGCCACCCTCCGCCGTCAGGGATCCGGCCGAGCTTCTTGATGTCGACATGGACCAGCTCGCCAGGGGCAGCGGCCTCGTAGCGGACCGGCTTTGCCTTGCGGAGCGGCAGTCCAGTGGCTTGGTCGAGGTGGGACAGCAGCGGCATCCGGTAGCGCGCCAGCACCCTGCCGACTGTCGAGCGAGGCACACCGAGGTGATAGCTGATCCGGTGCGGTCCCCAGCGACGGCAGTACCGCAACTTCACGATGCGCCGCTCAAGCTGGCGATCACATCGTCGTGGCGAGCGCACGGGGCGAGAAGAACGGTCCGTCATCGGTTCGCCCAGGCGGTAGCGCCGAGCCCACTTCGTGGCCGTGGCCGGCGAAACCTGGAGCCGCTCCGCTGCACGACGGATCGTCCAGCCGCCGTCCACAATCAAGACCGCCAGTCGGCGGCGTCCTTCCGGCGTCAATGGGGCGTTAGCGTGAGTCACGAGGACCTCCAGTTGAGGGTTGGTGTGGTAACCCCCTCCGTACTGGAGGTCCTCGCTATTCGTCTACGGCCTGCCGTTCACAACCTCTGTAGGAACTACAGCTAGGTCAGCGAGGTTCCTGCTCGACTGGGTGGACCAGGATGAGGGCCATCTCCGGTTCCCCCTCTGAGGCAGGCTCAGCCGGATCGACTGGGGGGGCCTCGACCTCCGCGGTGTGGAGCGGCAGCGTCAGCCGGAAGGTCGTGCCCACGCCGGGAGCGGACTCGAAGGCGATGTCGCCGTGGTGCGCCTCGGCGATGGAGCGCACGATGTTGAGCCCGAGCCCGGTGCCCTGGACGGCGTTCTTGGTGGCCAAGGACGAGCGGAAGAAGCGCTGGAAGAGTTGATCCTGTTCCTCGAGCGGGATGCCCATCCCGGTGTCCCGGACGACCAGCGTGATGTCCTTGTCCGACACCCCCAGGATCACGTCGACCGAACCACCCGAGTCGGTGAACTTCACGGCGTTGCTGAGCAGGTTGACCACCAGGCGCTCGAGGCCCGCCGGGTCGCCGACGAGGACCGCCGGGTTGTCGGGGAGCACGACGTTGAGGGCGACCCCTCCCTTCGCGGCCGCGTGCGCGATCGTCTCCACGGCACCCTGCACGGCATCGCGCAGATCGGTCTCCAGCCGTTCCAGCTCGAAGTCTCCCTGCTCCACCCGCGCCAGGGTGAGCAGGTCCTCGACCAGGTTGAGGAGGCGGGTGCCGTTGCGGTCGATCCGTTCGACCAGCTCCCGATGGCTGTGGCTGAGGTCTCCGGTGACCCCGTCGGTCAACAGCTCGGTGTAGCCGACGATGCTCGTCAGGGGCGTACGCAGCTCGTGGCTGACCGCGGAGACGAACTCGCCCTTGGCCTTGTCCAGCTCCTGCATCCGCAGGTTGGCCTCGCGCTCCCGGTCGAGCGCCAGCACCAGGGCCTCCTCGGCGACCCGACGATCCGTCACGTTGCGCACCACGCTGAGGAAGCTCAGCGGCCGGCCGTCGGGATCGCGGACGGCAGTGGCGCTCAGCGACACCGTGAGGCGGCTCCGGTCCTTGCAGACGTAGGTCCAGTCCCGAGTGTCCTGCTCGGCACCCTGCTCCAGGGGACGGGTGATGACGCTGTAGCTCGGCACGATGTCCAGCTCCCTGGCCCGCTCGAGGATCTCGCTGCTCTCGTGGAACGGCATCGGGCTGGTGCGCCCGACGACTTCCTCGGCGGTGTAGCCGAGCAGCTGCTCGGCACCCGGGCTGAACAGGGTGATCGTCCCATCCAGGTCGGTGGCGATGAAGGCCGTGCCGCTGGCCGAGTCGAGCAGCTGGCCCAGCTGCACCTCCTTCTCGCGGATCGTGCGCAGGGAGTCCCGCAGGTGACACATGGCCACCGAGAACGCCACCACCGTGATTGCGCTGACGGCGACGAAGGCCTGTGAGCTCGCCGCGATGTCCAGGACCGACACCGGAGCCACCACCCTGTGGAAGGGGCCGGCATCCATGGCGTTCAACACCAGGATGAACGAGGTGACCCCCAGCAGCTCGAAGGACGCCCATCGGCTGGTGAACCTGGCGGCGGCCCACATCAACAGGGGCAGCAGCAGGAAGGCGACGGGGTCGTCGTGCCCGGCGCGGATGCAGATGAGGCCACCGAGCCCTAGCAGCACCAGGTGGCTGCCGATCTCCACGAACGAGACATGCACGCGCTGGCGAGGACGTCGGCAGACCAGCGGGAGTACGACGGCCTGCGCGCCCAGGTGGGTGATCGCCACCCAGACCGCGGGCTGCCAGAGCCGCTCGCCCTGGTCGGCCCAGATGCTGGCCGCGGTGAGCAGGCCCGCGGCGGCGCCGCCCAGGGAGATCCCGGTCAGCCAGCGCCAGTAGTCCGCCCACGACCGGAGCTCCGGGCGGCCCTCCGAGCCCCTGGTGAGCCACCAGACGACGATCAGGGCCTCGACGAGGTTGGCGAAGGCGAACCCCACCGAGAACATCACGCTGTGCCCGGCCAGAAGTGAGGCGGCGATGAAGATCAGGAACAGGTGGCCGCCGATGGCGTTGGTGTGGCGGCGGGGCGTCAGGAGCAGCAGCACCGTCGCGACGGTCGTGGCCGGCCACCACCGCCCGACGAGCGTGGGGTCCGGGGTCCGCTGGAGCGCGAAAAGGGCAAGCAGCAGCACCAGAGTGGCGCCTCCTGCGGTGAGCAGGCGGGTGCTGCGGAGTCCAGGCAACGTCCCGTCCTTCTCGTGCAAAGTCCTCCAGCGGTCCCCGATGCCTCCGGCTTCTCGCCTCGACGTACGAAATCTAGTCACAAACCGATGTGGACGTGCCCGAACGGCACAATTGCGGACGTGAGTCGGTCAGGCCTGGTGCCGTCCGTCGTGGCCCGCGCGGTCGGCCTGAGGGTCGTAGTCCTCCGCCCGGTGGTTCACGTCGGGATCCAGCCGGTCCGCCTCGCGCAGGTGGTCCTCCCGCATGGCCTGGGACTGCTCGACCCCGACCTGTTCCTCGCGAGCCTGGGCCTCGAGCTGGTCGGCGTGCGCTCGGGCGCGCTCAGCCTCGGCTGCGACCTCACGGGCGCGCGCGGCCTCGACTTCGTGGTCGGAGGCGGTCGCAGCGGCCTGTGAGCGAAGCTCGTCGGCGCGGATCCGGGCCTGCGCGTCCTGCTTGCGCTTCATGGACATCCAGACCAGTCCGGCGACCAGCGCCACGGCGATGACGATCAGAATGATGATGAGCACCTTCATGCGTTGCTCCCTCCTCGTGGCGCCCGTCTGCCAGGCGCCTGTAACCCCCTAGGGACGCGTACCCGACTCGGAGAGGATGAAACGCCTCCGCGGGTCTAGGTGTGATGACCAGAGACGTTGGTCGAGATCGTGCGATGAAGCGATCTGAGGCCGTAGACGGGTGAAGACCTCCCGATGTGGAGTGGAGCTAACTAGGAACCGCTCCACGACCAGGAGGTCTTCATGTCTCACGCTACCCACTCCAACGCTGCCCTGACCCCACGCGCCCGGCTCAGGCTGGCACGCCTGATCGTCGACCATGGCTGGTCGCCGGCCCGGGCCGCGGAGCGCTATGACGTGTCCTGGAGGACCGCGGCGAAGTGGGCTGCCCGCTATCGGGAGGAAGGCCCCGCGGGGATGAACGACCGCTCGTCTCGACCGCACCGGCAACCCAACCGCACACCTGCGCCGATGGTGCGCAAGATCGTGCACCTGCGCTGGAAGCAGCGGCTGGGACCTGTCGAGATCGGCGACCGGCTCAGCATGCCGTCCTCGACGGTCCATGCGGTCCTGGTCCGTTGCCGACTCAATCGGCTGACCCATGTCGATCGGGCCACCGGGGAGCCGATCCGTCGCTATGAGCACGAGCGGGCCGGGGATCTGATCCACGTCGATGTCAAGAAGCTCGGCAAGGTCCCAGACGGCGGGGGTTGGCGTTACGTCGGTCGCCAACGGGGCCGCAAGAACCGCATCGCGACACCGGACAAGCCCCGCAACAAGTGGCACAACCCGCTGATCGGGACCTGCTACCTGCACACGGTGATCGACGACCACTCCCGCGTCGCCTACGTCGAGGCTCACGACGACGAGACCAAAGAGACGGCTGCGGCGGTGCTACAGAACGCAGTCGCGTGGTTCGCCGAACGCGGCGTCACTGTCCAGCGCGTGCTCTCCGACAACGGCAGCTGCTACCGCTCCAACCTGTGGCGCGAGACTTGCGCAGACTTGGGCATCACCCCGAAACGGACCAGGCCCTACCGGCCCCAGACCAACGGAAAGATCGAGCGCTTCCACCGCACCCTGGCGGAAGGCTGGGCCTTCAAGAAGTTCTACAACTCCGAATCCGCACGCCTCGCCGCTCTGCCAGCATGGATCCACGAGTACAACCACCACCGGCCCCACTCGGCCATCGGGAAGTGCTCACCCATCACCAGGTTGGACAACCTGGCTGGTCATCACATCTAGGTCAGGCGCTCCGTGGTCAGACCGTCGAAGGCCAGGTCGACGATCGACTCCGACAGATCAGCCACCGCCAGGGGGCCGTCCGGGCGGTACCACTCGACCAGCGAGTTCACCATGCCGAACAGCAACCGGCTGATCAGCTCGGCGGGGATGTCGTCGCGCAGGGTGCCCTCGTCGACCGCCGCCTGCACGAGCGCGGCCAGCTTGTCGTCGATGACGCGCCGCCGCTTGAGGGCGGCCAGCTCCACCTCGCTGTTCCCCCGGACCCGCAGCAGCAGCGTGACGGCGGGCAGGTGCTCGGTCAGGATCTCGACCGACTGCCGGACCGCGGCGCGCAGCCGCTGGTGGGCACTGGCACCGGGGTGCGCGGTCTCCGCTTCCTCCAGCGCAGCGGACAACCGGTCGAGCGCCTCGTCCAGCGCGGCCGCGAGCAGGGCCTCCTTGCTCGGGACGTGGTGGTAGATCGCGGACTTCGTCAGGCCGAGCTCGCGGGCCAGGTCGCCGATGCTGGTGGCCTCGTAGCCCTGCCGGTTGAACACCTCGATCGCCCGGCGCAGCACCGTGTCAGCGTCGTACCCCGGCCGCCCGCGGCGCGGGGACACCACGTCCTCGAGCGCGTCGAGGTCATCGAGCTGCTCTGCCATGGACTCATCGTGTCATGGGCCTGCCCTGGGGGAGGGACTAGTTTCGATGGCATGAAAACCATGATGGAGCGGCTGTGTGACGCGGCGAACTCGCACGATCCTCACGCAGTGGCGGCGTTGTTCGCCGAGGACTACCAGAGCGACCAGCCGGCCCATCCGGGGCGCGCCTTCCGGGGCCGCGCGCAGGTGCTGGCGAACTGGACCTCGGTGTTCGAGGGCGTGCCGGACTTCGCCTCGGAGGTGCTGACTGCCTCGGTGGAGGGCGAGACCGAGTGGGGCGAGTGGGCCTGGCAAGGGCGGCACACCGACGGCTCACCCTTCGCGATGCGGGGCGTCATCATCCTGCTCGTGCGCGACGGCCTGGTGGCGCACGCGCGGCTGTACCTGGAGCCGGTGGACGAGTCCGGAGGCGACATCGACACCGCCGTGGAGGAGCTCTACGGGCGCTGACTAGACCGCCGCGCTCACCTGGGTGTGCAGTACCGACCGTGGGGTACGTTCACGTCGGTGGCCTGTGCTCTCGGGCCCGATCTCGTTGGGGAACCCATGCGCCGTCCGATCGTCACCGTCCTGCTGTCCATCCTGGTCGGCGCAGCCGCCGTCGTCGCACCCGTCTCCGAGGGCGCCACCCAGCGCGTCGTCCCGACCGTCGCGACGCACGCCAGCACAGCGGTGACGGCTGCCCGGAAGGTCGTCCTCGACAAGCCCGCGGAGCACGTGGCGGTGTACTGGCGCGGCAACCCGCACGCGCAGGTCAGCGTCGCCCTCTCCTCCGACGGCGACCACTTCGGCCTACCGGTGGACGCGGGCCGCGACGAGGTCGGCGAGCAGCGGCAGGACGGCACGACGTACGGCGCCGTGCATGACGCCCACGGTGCGGTGGCGGTCCGCATCACCACCGACCGACCGATCGCGCGGCTGACCGTCCTGGGGATGTCGGACGGAGCCGACGCGGTGCGCTCGACCGTGACCGGGGCGTCGGCCGAAGCGGCCACGACGCAACCGCAGGTCGTACCGCGCTCGGGCTGGGGCGCCGACGAGTCGCTGATGACCTGGGCGCCGCAGTTCTACGCCACCAAGAAGCTGATCGTGCACCACACCGCGACCGCCAACGACTACGTCGACCGGGCGGGGGCGGAGAGCCAGCTGCGGTCGATCTACTACTACCACTCGGTGACCCAGGGGTGGGGGGACATCGGCTACAACTTCGTGATCGACAAGTTCGGCAACGTCTACGAGGGCCGGTACTCACGCGACTACGCGGGTGCCAACCCCAGCGGCGACGACGCCTCGGGGCGCGGTGTCACCGGGGCGCACGCCAGCGGCTGGAACTCCGGGACGGTCGGGGTGGCCATGCTCGGCACCTTCACCGACCAGGACGTGACGCCCGCGGCCAGGGACTCCCTCGAGGCGCTGCTCGCGTGGGAGGCGAGCCGCAACGGGATCGACCCCACAGCCACCCAGGCCTTCACCAACCCCGTCAGCGGGGCGACGACCACCACCCCGAACATCGCCGGCCACCGGGACTACGCCGCGACCGAGTGCCCCGGCGGCGTGTTCTACCAGACGCTTCCGGCCCTCCGTACGGCAGTCGCGGCGCGGATCTCGGGCTCGCCACCGCCGATGGACACGCAGCCGCCGAGCGCCCCGACGTCCCTGAGCGCCGTCGCCGGTCGCACCCAGGTCACGCTGCGCTGGTCTGCCTCGACCGACGACTCCGGAACCGTGGCCGGCTACCGGGTCTGGCGCTCGCGCACCCAGTCAGGAACCTTCAGTCAGGTGGCCACGGTCGGAGGGACGTCGTACATCAACACCGGGCTCGCCCGGCGCACGACGTACTTCTACAAGATCCAGGCCTACGACGCCGCGGGGAACGTGAGCGGCTTCAGCAGCACCGTGAGTGCGCGCACGACCTGACCTGGCTCACGGCTCCTGCGGTGCGGCCGCCGCGCACTCGTCGGCATGTGCCCGCGCTGCCTGGAGCACGAGCTTGGCTGCATCCCATTGGGCCTTGAGGCGGACCCGGTCGGCCTTGATCAGGGCGAGCATCGTGGCGCGGTTGGCGCGTCGAACCCGGGCCGCCTCCTTGGCCTCGGCTCGGGCGGCAACGTGCGCGGCCTTCGCGGCCGCACGTGCCTCGCTGCGCGCCTGCTTGTCGCTGGTCCTGGCCGCGACCCGGGCAAGTGACCGAGCCTGCCTGGCGGCGGCCTTCGCCTCGCGGACCTCGGTCCTCTTCAGCTGCTTGGCCAGCGCCTTCATGGAGGTGCTGGTGTGCGTGGTGAAGGCAAGCTGAGCGGCGCGGGCGTCGGCGGAGGCGGTATTCACCGCCGCGTTCACGACGGCGGGGTCGCAGTCGGTGGCGGGGTCAGCGGCGTTGGCGGGAGCGACGGCCCCCGTGAGTGCGATGGCGGTGAGTGCGCCGGCAGCAACTGCTCGGCGGATGGAGTGGCTCAAGGTTCCTCCTGGGTGGACGCGAGGGCCGGTCCCCCGAATCATCACAAAAGGGATATTCGTGCGTGGGGTTTTCGAAAACTCTTGCCTCAGGTCCTGGTCATCGGGTAACGGTGGTGACCCAACCATCAGCAGAGAAGGTCTGAAAATGAAGCGCACTCTCGGGGTCATCGCGGCCACCGCCACCCTCGCACTCACCGGTCTCGCACCTGCCTTCGCAGGAGGCGGGTACGGCTCCCAGCCCGGCTATGACAACGCCCAGCAGAACAGCAACGGTTGCGCCGGACACGGCTCGTTCGGCGCCTTCGGCAAGGACGCCAACTGGGCGGGCGGAGCCGACGGCACGCAGACCGGGATCAACAACTCCAACCTGTGTGGCAACCCGCAGAACTGATTGCCGACGCCAGAGGCCCCATCTGGTTGACACCAGATAGGGCCTCTGAGCTGCGACGTGGTGCGCCATCAGGGACTTGAACCCCGAACCCGCTGATTAAGAGTCAGCTGCTCTGCCAATTGAGCTAATGGCGCGTGAAGCGAGTGGAACAGTAGCAAGCGTGGGGCGGTCCCACCAAAACGGCTGCGGCTAGCGAGCAGCGAGGATCGCCTGGGCTGCGTTGTGGCCGCCGAGGCCGCTGACGGCCCCGCCGCGACGGGCCCCGGAGCCGCACAGCAGCACCGAGTCGATGTCCGTGGCCACGCCCCACTGCTGGGCGGGGGTGTCGAGGGCCTCACGGTGGGACGCCCACGGCCAGGACAGGTCCCCGTGGAAGATGTGGCCGCCCGGCATCGCGAGGTCGTCCTCGATGTCCTGGGGCACCTTCGCCTCGATGCAGGGGCGTCCGTCCGGACCGGTGAGCACACAGTCCATCAACGGCTCGGCGAGGTGTACGTCGACCGCGGCGATCGCACGGCGCACCGCCTCGTCGCGCTGGGCCGCGCGGTCGGTGGCGAACAGCGCCTCGGGCATGTGCAGCCCGAAGTAGGTGAGGGTGTGAACGCCCTGCCCGGCGAGGTCGCCCAGGATCGAGGGATCGGTCAGGGAGTGGCAGTAGAACTCTCCGGGCGGGGAGGACGGGATCGACCCCTCCGCCGCCTCGCGGAAGGAGCGCTCGAGGGCGGTGTACTCCTCGGCCACGTGGAACGTGCCGGCGAAGGCCTGCTCCGGGTCGTAGCCGGTCCTGAGCATCGGCAACCGCGACAGCAGGAAGTTGATCTTCAGCTGTGCGCCCGCCGGCTTGCGGTCCCGCGCCTGCTCGTCGCCGAGCAGGATCCGCAGCACCCACGGCGCCACGTTGGACAGCACGTGCCGGGTCCGCACCGAGCGGGTCTGGCCATCCTGGTGCCAGGTCACCTCGGCTCCGGCGTCGTCGGCCCGGATGGAGCTGACCCCCGCACCGGTCAGGATCTCCGCGCCACGCGAGGTCGCCGCCCCGAACAGGGCTGCCGACACGGCTCCCATCCCACCCACGGGCACCTTCCACTCACCGGTCCCGTTGCCGATCACGTGGTAGAGGAAGCACTTGTTCTGTACCAGCGAGGGGTCGTGCATGTCGGCGAAGGTGCCGATCAGTGCGTCGGTCGCGACGATGCCGCGGACGAGGTCGTCGGTGAAGCGCTGCTCGACCACCTCGCCCAGGGGGCGCTGGACGACGGCGTCCCAGATGGCCGGATCGATGCGCTCGCGCAGGGCCCGCGCCGTCGGCAGGGGTCCCATCAGCGTCGGCGCGACCACGCCCGCCATGGCGGCCACCTCGGCGTAGAAGTCACGCCAGGCCTCGTACTCCTCGTCGTCGCCCGTCAGTGCCCGGAACGACTGTCGGGTGGCCAGTCGCTCGTCGCGTTCCACGTGGAGACCGAGGTGGCGGCCGTCCCTCACGGTCGGGGAGTAGGACGCCGTCCTCCGCGACCGCAGGTCGACGGACAGCTGGAGGTCGGCCGCGATCTGCTCGGGCATCAGCGAGACGAGGTAGGAGTAGCGCGACAACCGGGCGCCCAGCCCGGGGAACGACTCCGCGCTCACTGCGGCGCCACCGGTGTGGCCCAGCCGTTCGAGGAGCAGCACCGACAAGCCCGCCTCGGCGAGGTAGGCGGCCGCGGTCAGGCCGTTGTGACCGCCGCCGACGATGACGACGTCGTACTCGGGCCGAGCAGGCGTGGCGGAGGTCATGGCGAGCACGGTATCCGCCCGAGGACCCGTGCGGAACATTCAAGATTCAACTAGTGTTGTGTCGGCATACTCATTCCCTTCCGGAGGTGCGCAATGCCAGCTGTGACCGTCGACGACCTCACCGTCCTCGACCGACTGAAGGTCCCCGGTCTCGGGGACACGGTGCGACCGGTCAGGCAGCTGATCGACGCGCCGAAGGGCTACGAGGGCGAGGGCTTCCCGGTCCGGCGCGCGTTCGCCGGCGTCGACCTGCGCGACCTGGACCCGTTCGTGCACATGGACCAGATGGGCGAGGTCGAGTACGCGCCCGGCGAGCCCAAGGGGACGCCGTGGCACCCGCACCGCGGCTTCGAGACCGTCACCTACATCATCGACGGCGTCTTCGACCACCAGGACAGCCACGGCGGGGGCGGCAGCATCACCGATGGCGACACCCAGTGGATGACCGCCGGCTCCGGGCTGCTGCACATCGAGACACCGCCGGAGTGGCTGGTCCAGAGTGGTGGCCTGTTCCACGGCGTCCAGCTGTGGGTCAACCTGCCCCGCGAGGCCAAGTGGAACCCGCCCGCCTACCAGGACATCCGCAGCGGTCAGGTCGGTCTCGCGACCTCCGCCGACGCGGGCGCCCTGGTCCGCGTGATCGCCGGAGAGGTCGGTACGACGCAAGGGCCCGGCTCGACCTACACGCCGATGTCGATGGCGCACGCCACCATCGAGCCAGGTGCGCGCCTCGACCTGCCCTGGAAGCCGGAGTTCAACGCGCTGGTCTACGTGCTCTCCGGTCACGGGACGGTGGGCGACGAGCAGGTGGAGGTGCACACCGGCAACTTGGCCGTCCTCGGCGCTGGTGACTTCGTGACCGTCCGGGCGTCCGGATCGCAGGAGACCCGTTCACCGGCGCTCGACGTCCTGGTGATCGGTGGTCAGCCGATCCGCGAGCCGGTCGCCTGGGGTGGCCCGTTCGTGATGAACACCAAGGCGGAGGTCCTCACCGCCTTCGAGGACTTCCAGAAGGGCAAGCTCGGAACCATCCCCAGCGTGCACGGTGCGCCGACCACGCCGATCTCTACCGAGGACTGAGCCGACTCGGGAGCAACGCAAGAAACCGCAGGCCGGGTGACCCGGCCTGCGGTTTCCACTTGGGGTGAGTAACGGGACTTGAACCCGCGACATCCGCCACCACAAGGCGGCGCTCTACCAGCTGAGCTATACCCACCATGGATCTTGCGAGGCAAAAGTGTAGCGGCTACTCAGGCTTCCTCTGACATCGGGCGCGAGCCCGTCAGTGAGCCCTGGTGTCGGGCCGCCAGCGCCTTCGAGGCGGCCGAGTCGGGGCCGGGGGAGGGGACGAAAACCGCCTGCCTGTAGTAGCGCAGCTCCTCGATGCTCTCCCGGATGTCGGCGAGCGCGCGATGGTTGCCGCCCTTGGCCGGAGAGTTGTAGTACGCCCGGGGGAACCAGCGCCGGGAGAGCTCCTTGATCGAGGAGACGTCCACGATCCGGTAGTGCAGGAACTGCTCGAGCTGGGGCATGTCGCGGGCGAGGAACGAGCGGTCCGTGGCGACGGTGTTGCCGGCCAACGGTGGGCGACTGCCGTCGGTGCAGAACTCCTTGACGTAGGCCAGCACCTGGGCCTCCGCGTCGGCGAGGGTCGTGCCTTCCTTGAACTCCTCGATGAGTCCGGAGGTGGTGTGCATCTCGCGGACGAAGTCGATCATCTGGTCGACGGCCTCGGGCGGCGGCTTGACCACGATGTCGATGCCCTCGCCGAGGACGTTCAGATCGAAGTCGGTGACGAGGGCCGCCACCTCGACCAGCGCATCGGCGCGGAGGTCGAGGCCGGTCATCTCGCAGTCGATCCAGACAAGTCGGTCGCTCACGCTGCCCGATGCTACCCACCCGGTCGGCCCCACTGGCAGCCCGCGCCCCCGGCGGGTGGTCGCGGACCTGCTCCTAGGCTGGGCCCATGCCCCCCGCGCCGACCGGCCCCTCCGCGCCGTACGACGGCGAGGCAGACGAGCGCAGCTCGCGCATCCTGCTCATCCTGGGCGTGCTCGCAGCGGTGTCGGCCGTCGTCGCCGGTGCCGTCATCTTCTCCAGCGGGGGATCCTCGCCGCCGGAGAAGGAGCCCGTGGCGCAGGTTCGGGCGACCGACGACTCGCTGCGACTGGGTCGGCTCGACGCCGGGACCCGGGTGGTGGTCTACGAGGACTTCGGCAATCCGGCCAGCCGGGAGTTCGAGATGGCCTCGCGCGACTTTCTCCGCATCGAGGCGGCCCGCGGGAAGGTGTTGGTGGAGTACCGCCCGGCTGCCCTGCTCGAGGACTCGTTCGGCCCCCGGGCACTGGCTGCGTGGGGCGTCGTACTCCGTCACGGCAGCGCGCGGCAGGCGCTGGCGCTACGGGACCTCATCTTCGAGGGCCAGCGGGCGGACACGCCGGACCCGGCCGAATTCGCTGCGCTGGCCGGCCGGGCGGGGGTGCGCGACCGCGACCTCCTGGCAGCGATCGAGACCCCGGACCAGGCGTTCGTGGACGCTGCGCGTGAGGCGGCCCGGATCGACGGGGTGCGCCAGGCGCCGATGGTGTTCTTCGACGGCCCCAAGCCGCTCGGGGCGCCGTCCCCGACGGCGCTGGCCGACCAGCTGCAACGGCTGATCCTGGCGAAGGGCTGAGGATGGAGGTCGAGCGCGTCCAGCGCTGGGTGATGTCCGGGATGCTGGTCACCGTCGCCTTCATCTTCGCCGGCGGGCTGGCCCTGCTCAGCGCCACCTCGTCGCAGGCCGGAGCCCGCCCGGGGCTGATCGCGATGGCGGTGGTGGTCGGGGTGCTCGGGATCGCCGGGGTGCGGGTGATCCACGCGAAGTCGCTGGTCACACCCTGGCTCGGGCTCGGGCTGGTGCCGGCCGTGCTGGGCTGGTACGTCACCCGCTGACCTCGCTGGCCCGCTCCCGGGCTCCGCTGGCATGCTGGCCCGCATGCCCGACCTCGCTGACTTCATCGCCCGCCTGCCCAAGGCAGAGCTGCACGTCCACCACGTGGGCTCGGCCTCACCGCGCATCGTCGCCGAGCTCGCGGAGCGGCACCCCGGGACCGTGCCCAGCGACCCCGACGCGCTCGCGGAGTACTTCGAGTTCCGCGACTTCGGCCACTTCATCGAGGTCTACCTCTCCGTCGTCGACCTGATCCGGACGCCGGAGGACGTGCGGCTGCTGACCTTCGAGGTGGCCCGCGAGATGGCCCTGGGTCAGCAGGTGAGGTACGCCGAGCTCACCTGCACGCCGTACACCTCGGTGCTGGCGGGCGTGCCGATCGAGGAGTACACCGCCGCGATCGAGGACGCCCGTGCCGCCGCGGAGCGGGAGTTCGGAATCGTGCTGCGCTGGATCTTCGACATCCCGGGCGAGTTCGGGCTGGTGGGCGCGGACGCCACCCTCGACTACGCCCTGAACCATGCCCCGGCCGGGCTGATCGGCTTCGGGCTCGGCGGCCCCGAGGTCGGCGTGCCGCGGCCGCAGTTCAAGCCGCACTTCGACGCCGCGCGGGCCGCCGGGCTGCGCAGCCTGCCCCACGCTGGCGAGACGACCGGGCCGGAGACCGTCTGGTCGGCGCTACGAGACCTCGGCGCCGAGCGGATCGGGCACGGCACGTCGGCCGCGCAGGACCCGGCGTTGTTGGCCCACCTCGCCGAGCACCGCATCCCGCTCGAGGTGTGCCCGTCCTCCAACGTCGCGACCCGGGCGGTGGCGAGTCTCGAGGAGCACCCGATCCGCGCGTTCCGAGACGCCGGGGTCGTGGTGACGGTGAACAGTGATGACCCGCCGATGTTCGGGACCACCCTGAACCGTGAGTACGAGATCGCCGGCGAACTGCTCGGGCTCGATGCCGCCGGAGTGGCCGAGCTCGCCAGGACCGCGGTGCGGGCGTCGTACGCCCCCGACGAGGTGAAGGCCGCCATCATCGCGGAGATCGACGCGACCCCGACCGGTTGAGCTACCCGGAAGTCGGCACTGGAATGCTTGAGGCCCTGCGGTCTCATACTCCGCAGGGCCAGATCCTTTCTACGACAGGGCAAACGCGCGTCCTGACAGCGACACGCTCAGTTCGTGAACAGAATCACGAGCGCAGCTGGTCCGACGCCCGAGGATGGGCGCCCCCGGCAGGACTCGAACCTGCGACCTAGAGATTAGAAGGCTCTTGCTCTATCCAGCTGAGCTGGGGCCGGTGGTGGTTGTACTCGTGTACCCATGCTGGCAGCGCCGGCCAGCCGTGCTGATTCGGAGTTGTAGAACCTCTTGAAGGCCCAGCCCTCGCGGGGTGCGGTGGCAGCGTTCGATCTTGCCGTTGGTCTGGGGTCGATAGGGACGGGTTCGTTTGTGGGTGATTCCAGCTCGTCGCAGGTCTCACGCCAGTGGAACGATCGGTAGCAGCCACCGTTGTCTGTCAGGACGCAGCGAACAGTGACCCCACGCTCGGCGAACCAGGCGACCACGTTGGCACACGGCTCTGGCCTCCGGTCTCGTCATCACTGGCCTCGACGGAGGCCACCCGCGAGTGGCATCGACCACCGTCTACAAGACGCACACTCCATCGACAGCGGCCTGGCGGTGCTGAACCTCACAGGGCACGCCCAACAGCATCGCTCGGTTCTGCTCCACCACGCCGGCGACCCAGGTCGACGGCCAGCCGGACCGCCCGGGCTGCACATCCAGGTTCTGGGCACATCCGCGTCACCCTGACCCCGGCGATCATCTCACACCGGGATGGCCAACGTCGCGCGAGCGACGGCGGCACCGTTCAACGCCTGCACCGACAAGGTGACCGCCACCGTCGAGGCGATCGGGCCCGGCAGCACGAACGTCTCGTTCGAGATCACCGATTCCGAGACCTCCAACGACTCCCGATCTTCGTCTTCCGGCTCGGCGAGGCGGCCTTCACCGTCAACGTGACCGAGGGCCAGGCGCTGCCGCCTCAGGGTTGCGACATCGACCCGGCTGCTCCGGCCTGGGCCGTCGCGATCATGCAGAAGAGCGGCATCAAGTCGGGGACGAAGCAGTGGAGCGACACGGTCACCAAGGTGGCCCAGGGGATGGGTCAGGGCGCGACCTTCGGCGGCTACGCCAAGAACGCCCACCCGCAGTACGAGAACGCCGTGCAGGCCTTCGTGCAGGCGAACATCCCGGGCAAGACGATCGTCTCGGCGCAGGCCGCGGCGCGTCCGGGCTGGACCTGCTCCAGCATCTAGGGGTCGAAAGCACGTCGAACGCGAGCGCCCCCGGCCGGGTCATCCCGGCCGGGCCGGGCCCCGCTGGCGTTGTCCTTCAGCTAGCCCCTCAGTGCGCCCATCCACTGCTCGATCGCGTCAGGGTCGCGGGGCAGGGCCGCGGAGAGGTTGCGGGAGCCGTCGGCGGTGACGACCACGTCGTCCTCGATGCGGATGCCGATGCCTCGGAGCTCTTCGGGGACCAGCAGGTCGTCCTCCTGGAAGTAGAGCCCCGGCTCGACGGTCAGCACCATCCCCTCCTCGAGCTCGCCCCCCGGGTAGACGTCGGAGTCGGCGGCCGCGCAGTCGTGCACGTCCATGCCGAGCATGTGGCTGGTGCCGTGCAGGGTCCAGCGGGCGTACACGCGACTGTCGGGGGCCAGCGCCTCCTCGGCCGAAACCGGCAACAGGCCCAGGTCCTCGAGGCCGTGGGCCAGGACGGACATGGCTGCCTCGTGCGGCGCCCGGAACGCGGCACCGGGGCGTACGGCGTCCAGCCCGGCCTGCTGGGCCGCCAGCACCAACGAGTAGAGATCACGTTGGGCGGGGGAGAAGGTGCCGTCGACCGGCAGCGTGCGGGTCACGTCGGCGGTGTAGAGCGAGGTGGCTTCGGCGCCCATGTCGAGCAGCAGCAGGTCACCGGGCGTGATCGATCCGGAGTTCTCGGTCCAGTGCAGTGTCGTGGCGTGGGAGCCTCCGCCGACGATCGAGTCGTAGCCGATGTCGTTGCCCATCGTGCGCGCCCGCCGGAAGAAGGTGCCCTCGATCCAACGCTCGCCGTGCTCGAGCACCCGGTCCCACTCGCGCACCGAGTCCTCGAACCCGAGCGTGGTGATGTCGCAGGCACGCTGCAGCTCGGCAACCTCCCAGGTGTCCTTGACCAGCCGCATCCCCGAGAGAACCCGCGCGAAGTCGGCGTCCTGGCCGAGGTCGGTGGCCACCTGGTCGTCCACCCGCGGGTCCACGCCCCGCAGGACACGGGTCTTGGCGGCCCCCGCCAGCCGGTCGGACAGGTCGTCGATGTGCCGGGTCTGGACGCCCAGGGAGTCGGAGATCTCGCGCAGGGAGGGGCGCCGCCCCACCCAGAGCTCGCCGTACTGGCGGTCCCGGAAGAACTCGTCGGTCGCGCGCGAGCTGCGCGGACGCGCGTACAGGACCGCGTCCCCGTCCTCGATCACCAGGACGGCATCACTCGTCTGGTTGCCGCACAGATACGTGTGGGCGGTGTCGGAGCGGAACCGGTAGTCGGTGTCGTTCGCCCGGACCTTGAAGCCGCCGGCCGGGATGACGAGCCGCTCGCCGGGGAACTGCTCCGCGAGCCGCTCGCGGCGCGCGCCGGCCCAGGCCGAGATCGGGTGCGCGGGGAGGTCGAGCTCGCGCTCGCCCCAGCCGGTGCGCATGAAGGCGGAGTACGCCTCGGGGACGGCCGGGTCGTGGCTCTCGACGGCCGGTTCGTGGTTCGGCTCCTGGCCGGCCAGGAGCCCTTTCGCTGTGGGATTTGTCGCGTCGGTCACGATGTCACTCTACGTCTGGTGCCTCGTTACGCTACGCGCATGCCGTCACGCCGCTCCTCCACCGCCTTCACCGTCGTGGTGACCGTCGTGATGCTCCTCGGTGCCGCCGGAATGGGTCTCGTCCTGCTGCTGTCCGGGGCACCGCGGGCGCTGGTGGTGGGTCTCCTTCTTGCCGCGCTGCCCGTGGCGCCGCTGATCGGCAGCTACCTCTGGCTGGACCGCTATGAACCCGAGCCGAGATCCCTGTTGGTGCTGGGTCTGGGCTGGGGTGCGTTCGTCGCCACCTCCGGGGCGCTGGTCCTCCAGCTGTTCGACACATTGGTGTTCATGAGCGACGACGCGGTGCTCGCAACCGTCGTGGCCCCGATCACCGAGGAGGGAGCCAAGGGCCTGTTCATCCTGCTCCTGCTCTTCTTCCGGCGACACGAGCTCGACGGCATCCTCGACGGCATCGTGTACGCCGGGATGGTGGGCATCGGCTTCGCGTTCACCGAGAACATCCTCTACCTCACCTCGGCGTACATGGGCGAGGACGGGCAGCCCGGCGGTCTCGGCGGAGCGGTCGGGCTCTTCATCGTCCGCGGGGTCTTCTCGCCGTTCGCCCACCCCTTCTTCACCGCCTTCACCGGCATCGGCGTCGGGATAGCCGTCGGCAGCCGGCGCAAGGCCGTCCGCGTGCTCGCGCCGCTCCTGGGGTACGCCGCGGCGGTCGTCGCCCACGCGTTGTGGAACGCCTCGCTGATGCTCGACAACGGTCGAAATGCCGTGGCGACCTATGTCTTCTTGATGATCCCCGCCTTCTTCCTGCTAGCCGGGTTCGCCGTTTGGGCGCGCCGCCGCGAGGGCAAGGTGCTGACCGGGGCGCTGACTGACTGCGCCCAGCGCGGGTTCCTCGACCCGGCCGAGATCCCGTGGCTCGCGCGCATTCCGGCCCGGCGGGTGGCGCGGAACTACGCGGAGAGGGCCGGCGGGAAGGCGGCGCGACGAGCGATGATCGCCTACCAGACCGAGGCCGTCGAACTCGGCTTCCTGCACAGCCGATACCTTCGTGGAGTGGCCCCCGCTGACTTTGCTCTCGTCGGGCAGGGGCACGTCGAGCGCATGCGCGAGCTTCGAGCGCACCTTGTCTGGCCGCAGCCCGCCGGAGGACCCGCTTGGATGCGCTCGGCCCAGGGTGGCGGAACCGGGGGAGCACCTTGACCGACACCGGCGGTCCCACGCCCACGGGGGCGGGTGGGACCCCAGGGCCCAGCCCTGCCTCCACCCGCATGCTGACCACGCTCGTGCATCTGCGCGAGGCGCTCGGCAGCGCCAGGCTGCCGTATGAGATCCCCGGGGTCGACCAGCACCGCTCGACCCGCGACGAGATGGTCGCCCAGCTCGAGGACTACGTGCTGCCGCGCCTCCTGGCGGTCGACGCCCCGCTGCTCGCGGTCGTCGGCGGCTCCACGGGCGCCGGGAAGTCGACGCTGGTCAACTCCCTGGTCGGCAGCCGGGTCACCGAGCCCGGCGTACTCCGACCGACGACGCGTTCTCCCGTCCTCGTGCACCACCCCGACGATGCCGACTGGTTCGACAAGGCCCGCATCCTCCCCGACCTGGAGCGCACCTCACGCTCCTCCGCCGACCCGGGGGCACTCCAGCTGGTGGCGTCGGCCGCGATGCCCCAGGGGTTGGCCCTGCTCGACGCCCCCGACATCGACTCTGTCGACGAGCACAACAGGACCCTCGCCGCGGAGCTCCTCGCGGCTGCGGACCTGTGGCTGTTCGTGACGTCTGCGGCGAGGTACGCCGACCAGGTGCCGTGGAACTTCCTCAAGCAGGCGGCCGACCGGAGCGCCGCCGTCGCGATCGTGCTCGACCGCACTCCCGCGGAGTCCGTGGTCGAGGTGAGCAGCCACCTGGCCCGGATGCTCACCTCCCGGGGCCTGAAGGACTCGCCGCTCTTCGCCGTGGCCGAAGCGCCGCTCGACGAGGCCGGGCTGCTACCCAGCGCCGCCGTCGCCGACATCCGGGCGTGGTTGGGCGAGCTCGGTGCCGACGTGGAGGCGCGCAACGGGGTCGTCCGGCAGACGTTGGACGGTGCGGTGCGCTCCATCGCCAGGCGCACCCACGAGATCGCGGACGCCAGCGCAGCCCAGGTCGACATCCAGGCCAGGCTGCGGCGCGACGTGGACGCCTCCTACGACCTGGCGCTGGCCGACATCGACCGCGGATCCGCCGACGGAACCCTCCTGCGCGGGGAGGTGCTGGCTCGCTGGCAGGACTTCGTGGGGACCGGCGAGCTGCTCAGGAACCTGGAGTCCAAGGTCAGCTGGATGCGCGACCGGATCAGCAACGCGGTGCGAGGCAAGCCACAGCAGGCCGAGCGGGTCTCCGTCGCCGTCGAGTCCGGACTGCAGACGCTGATCCTCGAGCACGCCGAGGCTGCTGCCGAGCGTGCGGACGCCTCCTGGCGTTCAGTCGATGCCGGCAGGAGGGTGCTCGAGGACGCACACCGGGACCTGGCCCGCGCCTCGCGCGACTTCCGCGGCCGCGCCGAGCGAATGGTGCGGGACTGGCAGTCGGGCGTGCTCGACATGGTCCGGTCCGAAGGTGCCGAGAAGCGCACCACGGCACGATTCCTGGCCTACGGGGTCAACGGGCTCTCGGTCGCGTTGATGGTGGTGGTGTTCGCCTCCACGGGTGGCGTCACGGGCGCCGAGGTCGGGATCGCCGGCGGTTCCGCGGTCATCGGTCAGAAGCTGCTCGAGGCGGTCTTCGGCGACCAGGCCGTGCGTCGGCTGGCAGCGAATGCCCGCAAGGACCTCGCCAGGCGGGTCGCCCTGCTCATGCGCCACGAGCGCCAGCGGTACCTCGACCTGCTCGACGCCGACCGGCTGCGCCCCGACTCCGCCGAACGACTCAGAGCGCTCGCCCGGAAGGTCGACGACCTGCGCTTCTCGGCGTCCGGGAGCGGATCATGAGTGGGCTGGTGGCCGGCGCCCGCAAGATCCTGTCCCGGGGGACTCATCTCGAAGCCCGGGTCGAGGGGCTGGAGCTGGCGGTCCAGGGAGCACGCGGTCGGCTCGACGACGAGCTCGTCGACCGGGCCGAGGGCGTGGTGCAGCGTGCCGGCGTGCGGTTGCTCCTCTCCGGGGCCCACACCGTCGTCGCCCTGGCCGGGGCGACCGGCTCCGGCAAGTCCTCGACGTTCAACGCGCTCACCGGCCTCGACCTCGCCGCGGTCGGCGTACGTCGTCCGACCACGTCGTGGGCAAGCGCCTGCGTCTGGGGCAACGAGGGCGCCGAGGAGCTCCTGCAGTGGCTCGGCATCCCGCCACGGCACCAGGTCAGCCGCGACTCCATGCTCGACGGCGGCAAGGCCGACAAGGCGCTGCAGGGACTGGTGCTCCTCGACCTGCCCGACCACGACTCCACCGAGGTCAGCCACCACCTCGAGGTCGAGCGTCTGATCACGTTGACGGACCTGATGGTGTGGGTTCTCGACCCGCAGAAGTACGCCGACGCGGCCGTGCACGACAGGTTCCTCAAGCCGATGGCCAGGCACAAGGAGGTCATGCTCGTCGTCCTAAACCATCTCGACGAAGTGCCGGTCGAGGGTCATCAGGCCATGCTCGACGACGTGCGGCGGCTGCTCGAGCTCGACGGCCTGACCGGCGTACCCGTCATCGGCACCTCTGCCCGCACGGGACAGGGGATGGAGGAGCTGCGAACAGCCATCGCCGGACGGGTCTCGGACAAGGCGGCGACGCGCACCCACCTCGCCGCCGACGTGTCCGAGGCGGCCGTCGAGCTGGGGCGGGCCAACGGCGACGCGGCCCCGCCCGTGCTGGGGGAGAGCGACCAGCGTGCGCTCCACGACGCCCTCGCCGACGCAGCGGGGGTCCCCGTCGTGGTCGATGCCGTTCGACGTGCCACCGCCATCCGCGCTCGACGCGCCACCGGTTGGCCGCTCACGGCGTGGCTCTCGCGACTGCGCCCCGATCCGCTCAAGCGCTTGCACCTCGACCTCGGCAGGTCCGGACGCGACCTCGTCGCCGCTGCGCGCTCCTCGATGCCGGAGCCCGACCAGGTGCAGCAGGCACGGGTCGAGACCACGGTCCGCGACCTCTGCGCTGACCTGACCCGGAGCCTCTCCCCGCCCTGGGTCCGCTCGGTGCGACAGGCTTCAACCTCGCGGTTCGCCGACCTCGACGACGGACTCGATCGGGCGCTGACCGGGACGGACCTCGGGGCGTCCGGCACTCCGCTGTGGTGTCGCATGGTGCGGGTGCTGCAGTGGATCCTGCTCCTCGCCGCGATCGGCGGTGCCGGCTGGCTCGGGGCGCTGGCGGTGATGGCCTACCTGCAGCTGCCGACCCCGCGGACTCCGGCGTACCTCGGCCTCCCGGTCCCGACCCTGCTGCTCGGTGTCGGTGTCGGTCTCGGGATCATGCTGGCCCTGTCCTCGAGGGTGCTGATCGCGTTCGGCGCGCGCTCGCGGGCGCGCAGGGCCGAGAGACGGCTCCGTGCGGCGGTCGCCTCGGTCGCCGAGGAGCTGGTGATCGCCCCGGTGCAGGCCGAGCTGGCGGCGTACGCCCAGGTCTGGGAGGGCTTGCGCAAGGCGCGAGGCTGACCACCTCCTATGCACAAGCGCCCTCCGGGCGGGCCGGTGCACAGCCCGGTGGCTCCGTACGACGAACCGGCCGCGCCTCCACGTTGACTGTCTCCCAGGCACTGAGACAGGAGGCAGCAGATGAATGAGAGCTACGTGACCTTGCAGGGATGGGTCGGCGGAGACGTCGACCTGCGCAGCGTGGGAGACACGCAGTGCGCGTCGTTTCGGGTCGGCTCGACCCCGCGCTACAACAAGGCCGGCACCTGGGTCGACGGGCAGACGTCCTGGTACACCGTGAACTGCTGGCGGACCCTGGGCAAGAACGTCGCCGACTCCGTCAAGCGGGGGGACGCGGTCGTGGTGCACGGGCGGGTCCGGGTCGACGTCTGGGAGCGCGAAGGGCAGCCGTCCTCGGTGTCGTGGGTCGTCGACGCCACGTTCGTGGGTCACGACCTGACCAAGGGGACCAGCATGTTCGCCAAGACTGCCCGGGCCACCGGACCCGACCCGCGGGAGAGTGAGGTCGTGCGCGAGATGGTGCACGGCTACGACGCCGACGGCCCACAGCTCGACGGGGAAGGCGACCCGGTGACCCCGGCCGCCTGAGCGACCTTGGCCGCCCGCCCCGAATCGTCTGTGAGCCGTGGCGGCCCGTAGGCTTGCCGATCATGGCCGAATACGTTTTCACGCTCCGCAATGTCCGCAAGGCCCACGGTGACAAGGTCGTCCTCAACGACGTCACCCTGTCCTTCCTCCACGGCGCCAAGATCGGCGTGGTGGGTCCCAACGGCACGGGCAAGTCGACGCTGCTGAAGATCATGGCCGGCCTCGAGAACGCCAACAACGGGGACGCGATCATCGACCCCGACGCCACGGTCGGCATGCTCCAGCAGGAGCCGCCGCTCAGCGAGGGCAAGACCGTCCTGGAGAACGTCGAGGAAGCGGTCGGCGCGATCAAGGGCAAGCTCGACCGCTACAACAAGATCTCCGAAGAGCTCGCCGATCCCGACGCCGACTACGACACCCTGCTCGCCGAGATGGGCGACCTGCAGACCGATCTGGACCATGCGAGCGCCTGGGACCTGGACAGCCGTCTCGACCAGGCCATGGACGCGCTGCGCTGCCCGCCGCCGGAGATGATCGTCGACACCCTGTCGGGTGGTGAGCGCCGCCGGGTCGCCCTGTGCAGGTTGCTCCTGCAGCAGCCGTCGTTGTTGCTCCTCGACGAGCCCACCAACCACCTCGACGCCGAGTCGGTGCAATGGCTGGAGGGCCACCTGGCGTCGTACCCCGGTGCCGTCCTGGCGGTGACCCACGACCGGTACTTCCTCGACAACGTCGCCAGCTGGATCCTGGAGCTCGACCGCGGCAAGGCACACCCCTACGAGGGCAACTACTCGACGTACCTCGAGACCAAGCAGGACCGCCTCAAGATCGAGGGAGCCAAGGACGCCAAGCGCTCCAAGATGCTGGAGCGTGAGCTCGAGTGGGTGCGGTCGAACCCCAAGGCCCGTCAGGCCAAGAGCAAGTCCAGGCTGGCGCGCTACGAGGAGCTGGCCGCCGAGGCCGACCGCAACCGCAAGATCGACCTCTCCGAGATCAACATCCCGGCCGGTCCGCGGCTCGGGGACATCGTTCTCGAGGCCGATGACCTGTCCAAGGGGTTCGGCGACCGTGTCCTCATCGACGACCTGGACTTCAAGCTGCCTCGCGCGGGGATCGTCGGCGTGATCGGCCCGAACGGTGTCGGCAAGACCACGCTGTTCAGGATGATCACCGGCGAGGAGAAGCCCGACGACGGCGAGCTCAAGGTCGGCCAGACGGTGAAGATCTCCTACGTGGACCAGAGCCGGGGCGGCATCGACCCGAACAAGAACGTGTGGGAGGTGGTCTCCGACGGGCTCGACCACATCAAGGTCGCCAACTTCGAGATGCCGAGCCGCGCCTACATCGCATCGTTCGGGTTCAAGGGTCCGGACCAGCAGAAGAAGGCCGGTGTGCTCTCGGGCGGTGAGCGCAACCGGTTGAACCTCGCGCTGACCCTGAAGATGGGCGGCAACATGCTGCTTCTCGACGAGCCCACCAACGACCTCGACGTGGAGACCCTGCAGTCACTGGAGGACGCGCTCCTGGAGTTCCCGGGGTGCGCGGTCATCACCTCCCACGACCGCTGGTTCCTGGACCGCACGGCGACCCACATCCTGGCGTGGGAGGGCACCGAGGACGCCCCCGGCAGCTGGTTCTGGTTCGAGGGGAACTTCGCCTCCTACGAGGAGAACAAGATCGAGCGTCTCGGCGCCGAGGCGGCCCGTCCGCACCGCGTCACCCACCGTCGCCTGACCCGCGACTGAGTTGCTACGGCCCGCGACAGGCTGATGACCGCGTCAGCGGATGTCGGCGTCGGCGGGCCTGTTCTCGAGCAGCCGGTCGCTGACCAGGTCGAAGATGCGGCCCAGCGCCTCGAAGTCGTCGGCGTCGGCGAGGTCGACCAGATGCGTGCGAACCCCGGCGACGTGGGTGGGGGCGGCGTCGTCGAGCTTGCGGCGTCCGGACTCCGTCATCACGGCCTCGACGCCCCGGCCGTCGCCCGTGCACGCCTCGCGGCGTACCAGGTCCATCCGTTCCATCCGGGTGACCGTGTGCGTCACCCGACTGCGTGAGTGCGACATGGAGTCGGCCAGCGTTGCCATCCGCATGCGCCCGCCGTCGGTCTCGGAGAGCCGGACCAGGATCTCGTACTCGCTGAACGAGATGTCGTGCCCCTCGCGGAGCTCCCGGTCGAGCTCGTGCACCAATAGCTCGGTCCCCATGATGTAGGCGCGCCACGACTGCTGCTGCCCAGCGGTCAGCCACTGCACGTCGTTCCGAGAAGCCATGGCCCGGAGTCTAGGTGGGGGATTCCCTGAAATCGTCGACGAACCCGGAATAGTCCCGCCTTGCCGATAGTTGAACGTTCTATTACCACCTGAGCAACTGCGCTCGGGCAGACCACGACGCGAGGGACGGATCAACATGAGCATCGCCACCGAGACATTCACCAGCGACATCGCCGCAGGCACCTGGAAGATCGACCCGACGCACTCCGAGGTCGGGTTCACCGTGCGTCACCTGATGAGCAAGGTTCGCGGCCAGTTCACGAAGTTCGAGGGCAGCCTCACCACGGGCACGAGCCTCGAGGACACCCGTGCCAGCGCCACCATCGACCTGAACTCGATCGACACGCGTGAAGAGCAGCGCGACGCCCACCTGCGCTCCGCCGACTTCTTCGACGTCGAGAAGCACGGTGGAATGACCTTCACCACGACCTCGTTCGACGGCAGCGTGGCCGTCGGCGACCTGACCATCAAGGGCGTCACCCGCAGCGTGGAGCTCGACGTCGAGTTCCTCGGCACCGGCACCGACCCCTGGGGCGGCGCGCGCCTCGGTTTCGAGGCCAGCACCGAGATCAGCCGCAAGGACTTCGGCGTGGACTTCAACATCCCGCTCGACGGCGGCAAGCTCCTGATCGGCGACAAGGTGAGCATCCACCTCGCCGTACAGGCGGTGCTCGACCAGGCCTGACCGCCACCCACCGCCGAGACGTCGCAAACGAACAGCCACACACCGCCGAGACGTCGCAAACGCACGTGCGTTTGCGACGTCTCGGCGCGTTCCGGGCGTTCGTTTGCGACGTCTCGGCGAAATGGGGTGGGGTCAGGCGGTGCGCTCGAGGATCATCGCCATGCCCTGGCCACCGCCGACGCACATCGTGATCAGGCCGGTGGACTTGTCGTGCCACTTCAGCGAGTTGAGCATCGTGTTCTGCAGGCGGGCGCCGGTCATGCCGAAGGGGTGGCCGACCGCGATCGCGCCGCCGTTGACGTTGAGCCGGTCGAGGTCGATGCCCAGGTCCTGGTACGACGGGACGACCTGAGCCGCGAACGCCTCGTTGATCTCCACGAGGTCGATGTCGTCGATCGACATGTTGGCGTGCTTGAGCGCCTGCCGGGTCGCCTCGACGGGGCCGAGGCCCATGATCTCCGGCGACAGGCCGGTGACCCCGGTGGAGACGATGCGCGCCAGCGGGGTGAGGCCGAGCTCGCGGGCCTTGGTGTCCGACATGATCACGACGGCGGCTGCCCCGTCGTTGAGCGCGCAGCAGTTGCCCGCAGTGACCACTCCGTCGGGCCGGAACACCGGCTTGAGGTCGGCGATCGCCTCGTAGGTCACCCCGGCGCGGGGACCGTCGTCGGCGGTGACCTCGGTGCCGTCGGGCGTGGTGACGGGGGTGATCTCGTTGCCCCAGAAGCCGTCGTTGATCGCCTTCTCCGCGAGGTTCTGGCTGCGGACGGCGAACTCGTCGAGCTCCTTGCGGTCCAGGCCACGCAGCCGGGCGACGTTCTCGGCGGTCTGGCCCATCGCGACGTAGATGTCCGGGAGATCACCGTTCTCGCGCGGGTCCTGCCAGTCCTGGCCGCCCTGGGCCAGCTCCTCGGTGCGGGCCTTGGCCTGCTCGAAGAGCGGGTTGCGGGTGTCCGGGATGTGGTCCGAGGTGCCCTTGGCGAACCGGGAGACGGTCTCGACGCCCGCGGAGATGAACACGTCACCCTCGCCGGCCTTGATCGCGTGGAAGGCCATCCGGGAGGTCTGCACCGAGGATGAGCAGTAGCGCGTGATCGTGGCCCCCGGGATCTCGTAGCCCAGGAGCGTGGTCACGATGCGAGCCATGTTGTTCCCGGACTCGCCGCCGGGAAGGCCGCAGCCGAGCAGCAGGTCGACGACGTCGCTGGGGTCGAGCTCGGGCACCTTGTCGAGGGCGGCGCGGACGATCAGCGCGGTCAGGTCGTCGGGGCGGAAGTCCTTCAGGGACCCCTTGTTCGCGCGGCCGATGGGGGAACGGGCTGCGGAAACGATCACTGCCTCGGGCATGGAATCTCACTCCTGGTCGTCGATGAGCGTCCAGCCTAGACCGTGGGTTCTGGGCCGCCCGGCGGGTGTCGCGGAGGGCGTCTGGGACGATCTGCCCGTGCCGCACACCTACGAGTGCCCGATGCGCTGGGCCGACATGGACCTCCTCGGACACGTCAACAACGTCACCTACCTCGACTACCTCGCCGAAGCCCGGCTGAACCTGTTCGGTCACCTGCCCGCCGGGAGTGCGCCGGTCGCCCGGCACCAGGTCGAGTTCGTGGCACCGCTGGTCTTCCACCGCCATCCGGTCCTCGTCGACAGCTGGATCACCGGCTCCACCGCCGACGAGGTCGCGCTCGCGCACGAGGTGTACGACGGGCAGGGGGACGAACGCACCACCTACCTCCGTGCATCCACGGTGCTGGCCCACCGGCTGAGCGAGCCCGAACGCGAGATCACCGAAAGATTCGCGGGTGCAGCCCTGCAGTGGCGGCCCCTGGCCGAGGGACCCGCCGAGTCCAGGGACGCCTACTCGGTCGCCGTCCGTCTCTCCGACCTCGACCAGCGTGGCCACGCCAGCGACGTGGTCCACATCGAGTACTTCCAGGAGGCGCGGATCCAGTACCTGATGAACCTGCACACGCGCGGCGAGCGGTGGAGCCACCACGTGGTGGCGCGCACCGACGTCACCTACAGCCGACCGGTCCCGCTGCGCGCCACGCCGTACGCCGTGCACTCCTGGGTGGGCCACCTGGGCACGCGCTCGTTCACGATCCGAGCCGAGCTGCGCGACGAGGTCGACGTCCTGGCCACGGCAAGCGTGGTGATGGTGGCCTTCGACAGCGACACCCAGCGGCCCACCGACATGACTCCGAGCCAGCGCGATCGGCTCCGGGCAGAGCTTCAGGCAGGGCTCCCGGCTAGCTGATCTCCTCCAGCGTGTTGACCATGAACTGCGCCGCATGGGTGACGTAATCCCAGAACTGCGCGTCCTGCTCCGGGGTCAGCGCGACCTCGTCGAGGGCCGCCCGGAAGTGGCGCAACCAGTGGTCCTTCGCGTCGGGGGTCACCGCGAACGGGGCGTGTCGCATCCGGAGCCGCGGGTGCCCGCGCTGGTCGGAGTAGGTCGTGGGACCTCCCCAGTACTGCTCCAGGAACATCGCGAAGCGATCCTCGGCGGCGCTCAGGTCCGCCTCGGGATACAGCGGCCGCAGGACCTCGTCCCCGGCGACCCCCGCGTAGAAGTGCCGGACGATCTCGCGGATCGTGGCGCTGCCGCCGATGTCGTCGTAGAAGGTGCTCACCGGGCCATTGTGCCGACCCGGGATCAGCGAAGCGCGGTCAGGTAGCCCCGAGCCGAGCGCAGGTTGCGCAGGCGCGACTCCCAGGTGACGCCCACGGCGAGGAGGGCGAGTCCGAGCAGCCCGAGCGAGGTCCACCGGGGCACGGCCTCGGCGATCGGCCCGAGGTGCCGCAGGGCCAGCACGGCGGTGGCTCCAGCGCCCAGGATGAAGGGAGCGGCCAGTCGCTGCTGCACCCCGAACGCGAGGACCAGCACCGCCGCGACACCGATCAGGGCGCCGCGCAGGGAGACGGGCTCGTCCAGCGCGAGCAGCAGGCTCGGCAGCAGGGCCAGGGTCGTGCCACTGCCGAGGGTGGCGAAGCTGCTCGTCTCGGTGTCGTGCCAGAGGCGCCACAGTCCTGCCGCGAGCAACAGGGCGGCGGCCGGAAGGGTGTAGAGCTCCGGAGCGCTGACCCCGATCTCCACCCGCAGGACCGTCGCCACTCCGAGCACGCCGGCCCCCAACCACCCGACGGCGGCCCGGTCGCGGTTGGTGACGGCGACGGCGCAGATCGCGGTGCCGACCACGGTCAGCACCATGGCGCTCGTCGCGTCGTCCGGGGCGATCGCCACGGCCACGAGGGCGACCCCCGTAGCCGCTGCCTCGAGCGCCAAGCGCGCCGGGGCGGACCTGGTGACGGGTGCGGCGACCAGTCCCACCAACCCGGCGTACACACCGAGCACCAGTGCGCGGGCCACGGCGTCGGCCTCGAACGTGAACCCCCACTCGACCAGGGCGTAGCCGCCTCCCACGGCGGCCAGGGCGCCGAGGACTGCGGGGGACAGGCCACTGCCCAGGCGGTCCCGAAGGACCATCCCCACAGCGAGCGTGAGGGCGAACACGGTGGCCACGATGGCGGAGAGCAGGTGCGCCGGTGCGGCGGCCACGAGCGTCAACACCCCGAGGTACGCCGTCGCGGCGCCGCCCGCGTAGTTCGCGGGCGTCTCGTCGCGGGACCACCAGGCGGTGCCCGCCGCCACGACGGCGGCGAGCGCGGCCGCCAGGACACCGGCCCACAGCGGCGGTTCGAGGCTGAGCAGCAGGGCCAGGGCCCCGAGCCCGGCGACCGAGGCAGCGAGCGTGCCGACCGTCCTCAGGGCGGCGTTGTGGCGACCTGGCCCGGCGAACCGGACGAGGGCGGCCAGGGCGACCACCAGCGACACCGCGACCACGCCGTCGGTCCACGGGGCGGCACCGTCGGTGAGGCGGGTCATGGTGAGGTCGAGGCTCGCGTCGCCCCCGTCGGGCAGGTCGGCGAGCGTGATCCACGGCCGGGCGGCGAGGATCGCTCCGAGTCCGAGGACTCCCAGCGCGGTCAGCACACCGGAGGCCCGCGCCCAGAGGATCGGACTCGTCCTGGTGACCAGTGCCAGCACCACCAGCGTGGCGCACGCCAGCAGCACGTCCCGGGTCTGGGTGCCGACGCTTGCGGGGGCGTTGGCCAGCAGGACGAGGGGCACCAGCACCAGGCCCGCCGTCACCGAACGCGCCCGGTCGGGGACCTGTGGGGACAAGACGGCGACCAGGGCGAGACCCGCCGCGACCAGCAGCGGCCACCCCCGGCCGTCGGACCACCAGGCTGTCATCGTGTCGGTCTCCAGGGCCCGGTCCCATCCGTTGACGAGCAACCCCAACCAGGTGAGCCCGGCCAGCGCGGCAAGCGGGTAGGCCACCCCCGGGAGAGTGCGCCGGAGCAGGGCGCAGCCGGCCGCGAGCACCGGCACGCCGATGGACAGGCCGACCGCAGGGTTCTCGGCGAGCCAGGCGTTGCTGACGGTTGCCGTGAGCGCGCCCACCACGGCAGCGGCCTGCATGCTGACGAGCCGCTGGACCGGCTGGGTGTGGGCCCACCGGGCCACGCCGGCGCCCAGAACGAACAGTGCTCCGCCGACCATGGCGGCGGTGCCCCTCCAGGGCAACGCGTCGAGACCCGCCAGTCCCGCCGACTGGGCGGCGAACAGGTCCACGGCGAGCATGCTGGCGACGATCACCCAGAACGTCTCGGCCGCGAAGCGCAGGTCCCTGCGGCTGACGACGACCGCGATCCCGGCGAGGAGCCCGGTGATGCCGAGCAGCACGAGCGTGCGCCCGGTGAGACCGAGCAGGCTCCAGGTGACGGCCACGAACACGATGGCGGCCACGAGCAGGCACACCGCCCCCAGGGACAGGAGCACCAACGGGACCGATGCGGCCGGGAGGCGTCGCCGAGGGGCCTCGCCGGGGTCGAGCGGGAGCGGTTGGGGTTCCCCAACCGGTGTGACCGGCAGGTCGGCTGTCGGGAGCGGGGTCACGGCCCTGAGCTGCTCCACGATCCCGTCGGCGCTCACCATGGTGGTCCACAGCTGCGCCGCGAGCGGACCCTTCAGCTGCAGCCCGCAGGAGGTGCAGGTGCCGATCCGGTCGAGTGGCGCGCGGCAGTCCGGGCAGATGGTGGCGTCGATGAGTCTGCTCATGACTCGATCCTGCGCCACGCGAGGCGCTCAGCGCGTCAGGACCGGCACTCAACCCGTCGTGAGTACGTCTACTCAGGCTCCGGGGCGGGCGCCTGCTCGCCGCGGTGCCACATGACCCGCTGGGGGAGCGGCATCTCGATGCCCTCGTGGTCGAAGCGTGCCTTGATGCGCTCGCGCATCTCGCGGGCGACCTGCCACTGCTGCATCGGCGCGGTCTTCAGCGTCACCCGCACCACGACCGCGTCGGCGGAGAAGCTCTGCACGCCCCACACCTCGGGCTCCTCGATGACGATGTCCTTGTAGTCCTCGTCCTCCCAGAGTCCGTGCGCCACGTCGGTGAGCACCTGGCGGACGTGACCGAGGTCCTCGGAGTAGCTGACCCCGATGTCGAGCACCGTCCGAGCCCAGTTCTGGCTCTGGTTGCCGACGCGCAGGATCTCACCGTTTCTGACGTACCAGACGGTGCCGTCGACATCGCGGACGCGCGTTACCCGCAGGCCGACGTTCTCCACGGTCCCGGTCGCCTCACCGAGGTCGACGACGTCACCCACGCCGTACTGGTCCTCGATCATCATCGCGATCCCGGACAGGAAGTCCTTGACCAGGCTCTGGGCGCCGAAGCCGATGGCCAGACCCAGGACCCCTGCGCTGGCCAGAATCGGCGCGACGTTCATGCCGACCTCCGAGAGCACCATGACCGCCACGATCCCGAAGACCAGGCCGGTCAGGATGCTCTTGAGCAGCGAACCGAGGCTCTTCGCCCGCTGGGCCCGGCGGTTGAACGTGCCCCGGGCGTGGGGGAGTACGCCGACCTGGGCTCGCTGGATGACCCGATCGATCATGCGCGAGGCGACCCAGCGGACCAGGATCCCCAGCGCGATGATCACCACGATGGCCAGCGGCTTGCCGATCAGCCACGCCGCACCCTGGGCCAGGCGCTCGTTGCCGGTCCAGTCGTAGACGGCGGCGCAGGTGAGGCTGTCGCTCTTCTGGCAGGCCGCCGGGATCTCGAGCAGGTTCATGGGCACAGGGATGAGGGGAACCATGTGTCGGAGGCTACGAGCCTCGCCGGATGTGACCAAGCGAGACTGGCTATCCTTGGTGTGTGATCACTCACCGACGCGTCCTCCGCCCACTCGCGACCGTCGCGCTGACCGCCGGACTGGTCCTCGGCGGCGCGGCGCTCAGCCCCGCGCTGGCTGACACACCAGACACCTGGGAGCAGGCGCCGGACACCTCGGTGCTGGGCTTCCTGCTCGTGCTCTTCATCATCCCGCTCGGTCTGGCCGCGGTGATCGCACTGCTCACGGTGCTGCCGTCCATGGCGCACGACCGCGGCTACCAGCCCGGTCAGGCCTGGCGTGGCGACACCGAGTGGTTCGGTGGCCCGACCAAGGGTGTCGGGGCCGCCGATGCGCTGTCGCCTCAGGAGATCGAGGCCAGGTCCAAGGGAACGGGTGGCACCAGTGGCGGCTGGTGAGGCGTTCTCGGCTGCCCAGCTCGCCGAGATCGATCGCGCCATCCGGGCCGCGGAGACTTCCTGCCGCTTCGAGTTCTCGGTGTACGTCGGCCACGCCGACGGCGAGTCACACCCGTTCGCGCAGCGGCTGCACGCGGCGCTCTCCTCGCCGGAGCGCAGCGTCCTGGTCATGGTCGATCCTGCCTCGCGCCTGCTCGAGGTGGTCACCGGCAGCGTCGTACGCCGCTCCCTGAGCGACGACGCGGTCCGGCTCGCGGTCGCAGGCATGGAGTCGTCCTTCGCCGCGGGCGACCTCGTCGGGGGCATCAAGCACGGGGTCTGCCAGCTGGCCGAGGCGGCCCGACAGCCCACGACGCTGCACGGCTGAGGGCTCGCGCTCTCAGGCCTCGCCCGCGTCCTTCGCCTGGCCGGCCAGGTACCGCTCCACGTCGGCGGCACCCTCGCGCACGTAGCGCTTGGCGGCTGGGTTCGCCGGCGAGTCGCGCAGCCAGGTGGTGACCCGTTCCAGCAGTGCCGGTGAGGCGAGCGGCCTGGGGAAGATGTACTCGAGGGCGGTCGAGGCACGCTGGGTGCCCTTGTCCTCCCAGATCGTGTCGGCCATCGCGAGGTAGCGCTCGAGGTAGGGCTCGAGCACCGCCTCCTGCCCGGGCAGCATGAACGCGACCACCACGCTGCGCTGGGTCTCGTTGGGGATGTCGTCTCGCGCAACCGCGAGGTCCCACGACTCGGCCTTGGCCTCGGCGGTCGGCCGGGCCGCGCGTGCCGCCGCAGCACGCTCCTGACCGGAGATGGTGTGGTCCGCCCGGAGCTCCTCCTCGATCCGTTCCGCGTCGGCGCGGCCGGTCCGGGCCAGGCCCGTCAGGAGGGCCCAGCGCAGGTCCGCGTCGATGGTGAGTCCCTCGAGCACGACCGACCCGTCCAGCAGGCCCTCGAGGTCCGCGATCGCCCGGTCGCTGTGCGCCGCCGAGGCGTAGGAGCGGACGAAGGTGAGCTGGTGGTCGCTTCCAGGCTCGGCCCGGTGCAGCAGGTCCCGCAGGCCCTGCTCCCAGCTCGACTTCAGGGCGGCCCGGTTCGCTGGTGCGGAGAAGTTGTTGGCTGCCTGGGCGGCGTACCCGGGGATCCGGGAGGAGCCGAAGGCGTCGGTCTCCGTCGCGATGTTGCCCAGGACCAGAGCCACGAAATCGCTCGCCGCCAGCTCCGCGTCGCGGGTCATGTCCCAGGCCGCGCTCCAGCAGAGCGCGCGGGCCAGGGAGTCGTCCAGTCGCGCCAGGCTGCCCATGAGCGTCGTCAGTGAGCGCTCGTCCAGCCGGATCTTGGCGTAGGTGAGGTCGCCGTCGTTGAGCAGCAGCAGGTCGGGCTGTCGGACGCCGACCAGCTCCTCGATGTGTGAGACCTCGCCCTCGACGTCCACCTCGAGGTGGGTACGACGGACCAGCCGGCTCTCGCCCTGCTCGTTGGGCATCTCGTCGTAGAGGCCGATGCCGATGCGGTGCCGACGGAGCGTGGGGTGCTCCACGGCAGCTGTCTGCACGATCGAGAAGGAGGTGTAGCGGCCCTCGGCATCGAGGTCGAACGCCGGGCTGAGGGTGTTCACCCCGCTGGTCTGCAGCCACTCCTTCGCCCAGGAGTCCAGCTCCCGGCCGGAGGCGTTCTCCAGGGCGCTGAGGAGGTCGCTGAACTCCGAGTTGCCGAAGGCGTGCCGCTTGAAGTAGGCGCGGAGGCCGACCAGGAAGTTGTCCAGGCCAACCCACGCCACGAGCTGCTTGAGGACCGAGGCGCCCTTGGCGTAGGTGATGCCGTCGAAGTTCACCTCGACTGCGCGCAGGTCATGGTTGTCGGCCGCGATCGGGTGGGTGCTGGGCAGCTGATCCTGACGGAAGGCCCAGTTCTTGCGTGCATTGGCGAATCCGGTCCAGGCGTCGCGGAACTCGGTGACCTCGACGGTGGCGTGGTGGCAGGCCCACTCGGCGAAGGACTCGTTGAGCCAGAGGTCGTCCCACCACCTCATGGTCACCAGGTCGCCGAACCACATGTGCGCCATCTCGTGCAGGATGACGGTCGCGCGGTACTCGTAGAAGGCCGCGTCCTGTCGGCTACGCGGCAGGTACTCGTCACGCAGGGTCACCGCGCCCGCGTTCTCCATCGCGCCCATGTTGTACTCCGGCACGTACAGCTGGTCGTACTTGTGGAACGGGTACGGGAAGTCGAAGGCGTCCTCGAAGAACTCAAAGCCCTGACGGGTCAGCTTGACCAGTTCGTCGGTGTCCATGTGCTCGACGAGGGACTGGCGGCAGTAGTGGCCCAGCGGGATCTCGCCGTGCTTGCCCTGGTAGGTCGCGAACTCCGCGTGGTACTCCCCGGCGATGACCGCGGTGATGTAGGTCGGAATCCGCTCGGTCGCCGGGAAGCGCCACACGGCCCTTCCCTCACCCAGCGGCTGCGGCTCCGGGGTGGGGGCGTTGGAGACGACCTTCCAGTCCTGCGGGGCCGTCACGTGGAAGGTGAAGACGCTCTTGAGGTCCGGCTGCTCGAAGGTGGTGTAGGCCCGGCGCGCGTCGGGCACCTCGAACTGCGTGTAGGTGTAGACCCGGTCGTCGGCTGGGTCGACGAAGCGGTGCATACCCTCGCCGGTGCGCGAGTACGGGCAGTCGGCGGTGACCACCAACGTGTTCGTCTCCTGCAGGTCCGTGAGCCGGATCCGGTTCTCGGAGTACACGTCGACCGGGTCCAGCGTCCGACCGTTGAGCGTGATCTCGTGGATCGTGGCGTTGACCAGGTCGGCGAAGCTCTCCGCGCCGGTCTCGGTGCAGCCGAACTCGATGGTCGTGATCGAGGAGAAGGTGTGCTCGCTGGTGGTCAGGTCGAACTCCACGGTGTAGGAGTCGACGCTGAGCAGCCGGGCGCGGGTCTGCGCCTCGTCGCGAGTCAAGTTGGTTCCAGGCATGCCGGGCATCATGTCATTCGTTCCCCTCCGCGAGGAAACTCACCGGCCGCCCGTCGCCGTGGCTGACCGACAATCGAACGGTGCCGGGAATGTCGGTTCGCGATCGTTGGTTGAGTCCTCATGAACTCTTCCCAAGCCGACCCCCAAGCCGACGCCCAAGCCGACGCCCAAGCCGACTTCTGGTTCGATCCCCGCTGTCCGTTCGCGTGGGTCACGTCGAGGTGGATGCTCGAGGTGCAGCAGGTGCGCGACATCGATGTGCGTTGGCACGTCATGAGCTTGGCCTACCTCAACGCGGAGAAGGACGTCTCCGACGACTACCGCGCGGGGTTGTCCGGGGCCTGGGGGCCTGTGCGCGTATGCATCGCCGCCGAGCAGAAGTACGGCCCCGAGGCGCTGCTCCCGCTCTACACCGCCCTGGGAACCCGGATCCACGTGGACAAGCAGGAGATCACCCGCTCGATGCTCGAGGACGCCCTGGTCGAGGCCGGATTGGCACCGGAGCTCGCCGATGCGATGGAGGACCCGTTCTACGACGATGCGGTGAAGAAGTCCCACCACCAGGGGATGGATCCCGTGGGCGCTGAGGTCGGCACGCCCACCATCCACATCAACGGCACGGCGTTCTTCGGACCCGTCATCACCAAGGCTCCGCGCGGCGAGGAGGCCGGCAGGCTCTGGGACGGGTGCGTTGCCGTCGCGTCGTACCCGCTGTTCTTCGAGCTCAAGCGCAGCAGGACCGCCAGGCTCGACTTCAGCTGAGCTCCGACCTCAGGCCCGCGCGGCGAGCACCTGGTCGACTGCCTGGCGCTTGGCCTGGACGGTCGCACGATGGGCCGGGTGCACGCCCACGAGCAGGTCGGTGAAGAGCTCGTCGAGCCGAACGGGGATCTGGAGGCTGCCGGCACCCCAGTGCGCGATCTCGTCCACCGCGAGGTCGAGGAGCTCGGAGAAGGACCACTCAGTGGTGATCAGGCGGACCACGTCGTCCTGGTCCCGGTGCACGCCGTAGCGGTCCGCCTCCGACCCCAGCCGCCGCACCAGGTCGTGCAGCTGGTCCATGACCTGCACCGCGGTCGTCGGGTCGTTGATCCCGGGCGAGAGCGCGCGCTCGGCGATGTCGACGAGCTGGCGGAGGCCGAACCCGACGTCCTGCTGCATCGAGCGCTCCCGACCCAGCTGGAGCCCGCGGCCGACGACGACCTCCCAGTCGGTGTCAGGGTGGTCCGTGTGCACCGTCGCGAGCGGCGAGCCCTCCGGCACGAAGGTCCCGAGGCGGTGCAGGACCTCGAGCCGTACGTCGCTGCGCTCGGCCGCGCGCAGCAGCAGGGCGTGGTCGACCACATCGAGGATCCCGCTCCTGGTGGCCACCACGACTCGCTGCGCGTCCACGGGCGGCAGAGAGGGTCGCTCCGAGGGCAGGGCATGGCGCCGGCCGGCGTCCCGCTCGAGGACCGCGCGGGTCTCCGCGGAGATCTGCGCGATGACGTGGCCCACCGAGATCGACAAGGTGATGTGGTGGATGAACAACAAGAACATCGCGACGGACGCCAGGACGAGCACGTAGGCGAGGCTGATCGCCACCTGCGGGACCGAACCGGCGTCCGTCGTACCCCCGTCGGTGACCGACCGCAGCACGGTCAGCGCGTAGAGGAACGACGCGGCGAAGACCCCCAGGGCATGCTGCGGCACCCGATCGTCGAGGAAGGTGCGCAGCACCCTCGGGCTGAACTGGCTGCTGGCCAGCTGCAGCACCACGATGGTGATCGAGAAGACCAGACCGGTCACGGAGATCATCGCGCCGGCGATCGTCGAGAGCAACGACCGGGCACCGTCGCTGCCGCCCTCGAACAGCAGCGGGATCCATCCGGGCTGGTGTCGCTGCTCCAGCCCGGGGACCAGGAGCCCGGCGGTGACCGCAGCCAGGCACCACAGCGACGGGACCACCCAGAACGGCGCGAGAACGGAGCGGGCCCACCGCCGCAGACGTCCGTCGCGACCGTGCGACGGACGGGCCGAGCCGGATTCCCGGCTGGAGGAGGTCATCGCTCCTTTGTACAGGCTCTCGCGGCTGCCGCCCGAAACCGCCGTCGTCGTGCCCGTCGGCCCACCCCTAGGATTCACGCCATGAGCAAAGTGTTGGCCGCCGTCGCCTGGCCGTACGCCAACGGTCCACGCCACATCGGCCACGTGGCCGGCTTCGGGGTGCCCTCCGACGTGTTCAGCCGCTACATGCGGATGGCCGGCCACGACGTGCTGATGGTCTCCGGCACCGATGAGCACGGCACTCCGATCCTGATCGCTGCGGACGAGGCCGGTGTGACTCCGCAGGCGCTGGCGGACGAGAACCACCGGATGATCGCGGAGGACCTGGCAGCGCTCGGGGTCTCCTACGACCTCTACACGCGGACGACGACCCGCAACCACACGGCGGTGGTGCAGGAGCTGTTCACCGGGGTCTACGCCAATGGCTACTTCATCGAGCAGACGACCTTCGGTGCGATCAGCCCGTCCACGGGCCGGACCCTCCCCGACCGCTACATCGAGGGCACCTGCCCGATCTGCGGCTACGAGAGCGCCCGGGGCGACCAGTGCGACAACTGCGGCAACCAGCTCGACCCGGCAGACCTGAAGAACCCGCGCTCGCGGATCAACGGCGAGGCGCCGGAGTTCGTGGAGACCCAGCACTTCTTCCTCGACCTCCCGGCGTTGGCCTCGGCCCTGAAGGCGTGGCTGGACGAGCGTGAGGCGAGCGGCACCTGGCGGCCCAACGTGATCAAGTTCAGCCAGAACATCCTCGACGACATCCGTCCGCGCGCCATGACCCGCGACATCGACTGGGGCATCCCGGTGCCGCTCGAGGGGTGGGAGGACAACCCGACCAAGCGGCTCTACGTGTGGTTCGACGCCGTCATCGGCTACCTGTCGGCGAGCATCGAGTGGGCTCGTCGTACGGGCGACCCGGAGGCGTGGCGGGCCTGGTGGAACGACCCCGCCGCCCTGTCGTACTACTTCATGGGCAAGGACAACATCACCTTCCACAGCCAGATCTGGCCGGCCGAGCTGCTGGCCTACTCCGGGCTGGGCGACAAGGGCGGCCAACCCGGGAGGTACGGCGAGCTGGGACTGCCGACCGAGGTGGTCTCCTCGGAGTTCCTGACCATGGAGGGCAAGAAGTTCTCCTCCTCCCAGCGGGTGGTCATCTACGTCCGCGACCTGCTCAGCCGCTACCAGCCGGACGCGTTCCGGTACTTCGTCGCTGCCGCGGGTCCGGAGAACCAGGACTCCGACTTCACCTGGGCGGAGTTCGTGCGCCGCACCAACGACGAGCTGGTCGCGGGCTGGGGCAACCTGGTCAACCGGACGGCCACGATGATCGCCAAGAACTTCGGGGAGATCCCACCCGCTGCGGCGCTCACCGAGACCGACCAGGCACTGCTCGACCACGTCGAGTCGGCCTTCGGGACCGTGGGTGACCTCATCGCCCGCCACCGGCAGAAGGCCGCGATCGGCGAGGCCATGCGCACCGTGGCGGAGGTGAACAAGTACGTCTCCGACGCGGAGCCCTGGAAGGTCAAGGACGATCCTGCACGGCTCGGGACGATCCTGCACGTCGTGGCCCAGTGCGTGACGGACCTCAACACCATCCTGTCGCCGTTCCTGCCGTTCTCGGCCAACGCGGTCGACCTGGTCTTCGGCGGCGGGGGTGCGGTGCAACCCATGCCGCAGCTCGTCGAGGCCGACGACCTTGACGGTGGGGCGGGCTACCCGATCCTCACCGGTGACTACACGAGTGCCGCGCGATGGGGACGGCTGCCCATCGTCGCCGGCACGCCCGTCGCGAAGCCGGTCCCCGTGTTCACCAAGCTCGACCCCGCGGTCGCGGACGAGGAGCTCGCCCGACTTGCCTCCGCCTGACCGGCGCGGACAGCGTCGAGCGGGCAGGATGAGCGCATGACGGCGCCGATGTACCTCCCGCAGTTCTTCGTCAAGCAGAAGCTCACCGTGATGGTCAACCGCTACGAGATCATCGAGGCCAACCGCGACGGGTCGACGGGACGACTGATGGCCGTGGCCCAGCAGAAGCGGCTCGCCCTGAAGGAGCAGGTGACCTTCTACGCCGACAACGGCCGCACCGAACCGGTCTTCTCCTTCCGGGCCCGTCAGGTGCTGGACCTCAATGCGGGCTACGACGTGTTCGATGCCGAGGGGGCACCGCTGGGCAGCTTCCGCAAGGACTTCGGGCAGAGCCTGCTCCGGTCGACCTTCCACCTCAGTGCGCCGGAGGTCGAGGCGACAGGACGCGAGCGCAACGAGGTGGTCGCCGTGCTGCGCCGGTTCCTGAACTTCCCGTTCGCCTTCCACTTCGACTTCGTCGACCAGGCGACCGGAGCGGTGGTGATGAGCTCGGAGCGGCAGCTGTCCCTGCGGGACCGCTACACCGTGACGGTCCCGGACCCGCGCGTGGACTTCCGCCTGGCAGCCGCGATGGCCGTCGGCCTGGACGCGCTCCTCGCCCGCTAGCCTTCAGCGCATGCGCGTGCACCTGGGATCCGACCACGCCGGCCTCGAGCTCAAGGACCACCTGGTGGGGTGGCTGCGCGAGCACGGCCACGAGCCGGTGGACCACGGTCCGTTCGTGTACGACGCCCTCGACGACTACCCCGTGTTCTGCCTCCGGGCGGCGCTGGGCGTGGCCGAGGACGAAGGGAGCCTCGGCGTCGTGGTCGGCGGGTCCGGCAACGGTGAGCAGATGGCGGCCAACAAGGTCAAGGGCGTCCGTGCCGCGCTGGTCTGGAGCGAGGAGACCGCCGTGCTGGCCCGGGAGCACAACGACGCCAACGTGATCTCGGTCGGGGGCCGGATGCATCCGGTGTCCGAGATGACCCGCTTCGTCGAGGTGTTCCTCGGCACCGACTTCACCCACGAGGGCAGGCACACGCGCCGGATCGCCCTGCTCGCCGACTACGAGCGGACCGGCGAGCTTCCCCCTCTTCCGGAGTCGGCCCGCGGCCACGGCCCGGATGCCTGAGGGGCACACCCTCCACCGGTTGGCCGCGGCGTTGGCCGACGCCTTCGCGGGTGAGGTGGTGCACGTCGCCAGCCCGCAGGGTCGCTTCGCCGAGTCCGCGGCCCACATCGACCGCACCGAGCTCGTCGGCGCCCGGTCGTTCGGCAAGCACCTGTTCGTGGAGTTCGCCGGGGAGAGGCTCGTGCACGTCCACCTGGGCCTCTACGGCGTGTTCAACGTCCTGCCCGGCCCCGCACCTGACCCGGTGGGTCAGGTGCGGATGAGGATCTCCGGCTCCACGTCGTACGCCGACCTCCGCGGAGCGACGGCGTGCGAACTGGTGACCGCCCGGGAGCGCGACGCGGTCCTCGAGCGGCTCGGGCCGGACCCGTTGGACCGCGACGCCGACCCCGACCGGGCCTGGCAGCGGATCCGGCGCAGCCGGTCACCGATCGGTGGCCTGCTGATGGACCAGTCCGTCTTCGCCGGCGTGGGGAACGTCTTCCGCGCCGAGACCCTCTTCCGGCACCGGATCCACCCCCTGCGCCCGGGCCGGACCCTGCGGGTCGGCCAGTTCACGGCGCTGTGGGAGGACCTCGTCGAGCTGATGGACCATGGCGTGCGGACCGGGACCATCGACACGGTGCGTCCCGAGCACACGCCCGAGGCGATGGGGCGACCGCCGCGCGTGGACGACCACGGCGGAGAGGTCTACGTGTACCGCCGTACCGGACAGCCGTGCCTGGTCTGCGGCGCCACGGTGCGCACGGCGGAGCTGGCCGGGCGGAATCTGTTCTGGTGTCCGCGATGTCAGCCCACGTTCCGCACGCGGGCCGTAGGGTGAGGCCGACGAATCCGCCGGGTCAATCAACCACGAAACCGACATACGTCGGCACCAGACGAAGGCCGTGAAACCAGTGTCCCTCCGCTCAGCGCGCCCGTTCCAGGGGTTGTCCATGCGCTTTCGGCGGGAGATGGCCGTCTCGGACCGGCCGGCGATGATCTTCCTGATCCTGCTGACGATCCTGCTGACGTTGCTGGGCATCGTGTACTCGGACTGGGCGCCGTTCACCACCCTGCTGCTCCCGATGTTCATCGGGAGCCTGTGGCTCGGCCCGCGCTCGTTGCCGTGGTTCATCGTCTTCGTGTCGGCCTGTGTGTGCGTGCTGCTTCTCGACCAGCCCGCGATCAGCCTGCGGACCCTCACCCGGGCCGGCGTCACCTTCGCCATCGCCCTGCTGATCATGTTCACCTCCTTCCGGCGCAGCCGCCTCGGCGTCTCGGGACCGCGCGGGGAGTCGATGTTCGTCGACCTGCGCGACCGCATCCACCGCCAGGGCGAGCTGCCCATGCTGCCCCGGGAGTGGCTGGTCGAGTCGGTGACCCGGTCCGCGGGCGGCACCTCCTTCGCCGGCGACTTCATCGTCGCGCGGCGAACGAGCGAGCGGTTCGTGGAGCTGGTGGTGGTCGACGTCTCGGGCAAGGGGGTGGAGGCGGGATCGCGGGCGCTGTTCCTCTCCGGAGCCTTCAACGGGATCGTCTCGGCGCTGCCCGGGCACGAGTTCTTGCCGGCGGCCAACGACTACCTCAACGGGCAGGACTGGGGTGAGGGGTTCGCCACCGCGATCCACCTGCACCTCGACCTGCAGACCGGGGAGTTCGAGCTGCGCAAGGCCGGTCATCCACCCGCCGTCTGGCTGCACGCGGGTTCGGGCCGTTGGTCGGTGCTGAACTCCGAGGGCCCGGTCCTGGGCCTGCTCCCGGACGCCGAGTTCGAGTGCGTGACCGGTCGGCTGAACTACGGGGACGGGCTGCTGCTGTTCACCGACGGTCTGGTGGAGACGGCGCAGCGGGACATCACCCTCGGCATCGACAAGCTCGCCGGCCTGGGGGAGCGGTTGCTCCAGAAGGGTTTCGACGGTGGGGCGCGGCTGCTGATCGACTCCATGGAGCAGACGAACGACGATCGCGCGATGGTCGTCGTACACCGGCGTTGAGGGCCAACGGGCGGTTCGTGAACGCGGCCTCCGCTGTGGCACGATGGTCCCCGCCCTCGAGGGGCGCGCGGATGTAGCTCAATGGTAGAGCCTCAGTCTTCCAAACTGATTACGCGGGTTCGATTCCCGTCATCCGCTCTCAGAAGCCCCGGAAACGGGCCTTCTGGCGGGGCGTAGCGTAGTGGCTAGCGCGCCTGCTTTGGGAGCAGGAGACCGCAGGTTCGAGTCCTGTCGCCCCGACCCGAACGGACCAACCCAGAACCAGAGGAGACAACCTGTGAAGAGCGCCGTCGAGACGCTGAGCCCCACCCGGGCCAAGATCACCGTCGAGGTGCCCTTCGAGGAGCTCAAGCCGAGCCTCGACGCGGCCTACCAGTCCATCGCCAAGCAGATCAACATCCCCGGCTTCCGCAAGGGCAAGGTTCCCCCGCCCGTGATCGACCGCCAGGTCGGTCGCGGAGCCGTCCTCGACGAGGCCATCAACGACGCCCTGCCGAAGCTCTACGTGCAGGCGCTGCAGGACAACGACCTCCAGCCGCTGGCCCAGCCCGAGATCGACGTCACCAAGCTGGAGGACAACTCGCTGCTGGAGTTCACCGCTGAGGTGGACGTCCGCCCGACCATCGAGGTGCCGTCCTACGACTCGCTGACCGTCCAGGTCGACGACCTGGTGGTGAGCGAGGAGGACATCACCGAGCAGGTCGAGGCCCTGCGCGAGCGCTTCGCCACGCTCAAGGACGTCGAGCGTGCGGCCCAGGACGGCGACGTCGTGACCCTGGACCTGAAGGCCACCCGTGACGGCGAGGACGTCGAGGGCGGCGAGGTCAGCGGCTACTCCTACAAGGTGGGGTCCGGCGACATGCTCGAAGGCATCGACGAGGCGCTGCGCGGTCTCAGCGCCGGCGAGGACACGACGTTCACCTCCCAGCTGCTCGGTGGAGACCTGTCCGGCCAGGACGTCGAGGTGACCGTGAAGCTGTCCGGGGTCAAGGAGCAGGAGCTCCCCGAGCTCGACGACGACTTCGCCCAGACCGCGTCCGAGTTCGACACGATGGCTGAGCTCCAGGACGACGTACGCACCCGCCTCGAGCGGGGCAAGCGCCTCGAGCAGGCCGCGGCGGCGCGCGACGCGGTGCTCGAGCAGCTCCTGGACGCCGCCGAGATCCCGCTGCCGGAGACCGTGGTGGCTGAGGAGCTCAGCGGCCGCAAGCAGGAGATCGAGCAGCAGCTGCAGTACGCCGGCATGACCATGGAGCAGTACCTCGACAACGAGAAGCAGACGGTCGACGAGTTCGAGAGCGAGCTGGAGAAGCGGGTCCGCGACGCGATGGCCTCGCAGTTCCTGCTCGACGAGGTGGCCAAGGCCGAGGAGATCGGCGTCGAGCAGGACGAGCTGAGCCAGCACCTGATGCGACGTGCCCAGCAGTCCGGCCAGAACCCCGACGAGTTCGTCAAGCACATGGTCGAGCACAACCACATCCCCGAGATGGTCTCCGAGGTCGTGCGGGGCAAGGCGTTGGCCCTGATCGTCGAGGGCGCGACGGTCACCGACGGCTCCGGCAACGCGGTCGACCTGAAGAACCTGCGTCCCGACGGCAGCGTGGGGGAGCCGGTCGCGGAGGGTGACGGCGAGGACTGACCGCTTCGGCGCGGCGGCGTTGACCCGGACCCCCTTTCGGTGAACACTTGTTCACTATGAGCAGGAACGAGGCCAGCGTGCTGGATGCGGCTGCACTGGCCGCCGAGTACGCGGAGGACCTCCTGGTGGGGACCGTCCGCGACGTCCACGGCGCGGCGGCACGTCGAGTCCACGGTGTCGCTGACCTGGTCGCCGGTGGCACGACGGTGAGCCACCGGGTGCACGACGCGATCTCCAAGGTCGTCTACACCGGCATCAGCGCCGGCCTCAAGGCCTCGGCCAGGGGGCTGCGCACCGCGAGCCGGGCGGGCTACGGACCCGGACTGGAGGAGTCGGCGCGCGGCCGGTTCGTCCAGGCTGCGGTCAACGGACTGATCGGTGACCGCCTGCGTGAGGAGGGCTCCAGCCTGTCCTTCGACATGGGCGTGCGCGTCGCGGGCCGCGACGTCGTCCTCGACCCCGCGGGAGTGGCCAGGGCCTTTCCGGGGGCCACCGGTGCGCTCGTCGTGTTCGTCCACGGGCTGAGCGAGAACGAGGCGTACTGGAACCGCAGCGCCAAGCCTCGACGCGAGGCAGCGGAGACCCGCAGCTACGGCGACCGGCTGGCCGACGAGGGCTGGTCGCCGGTCTACCTCCGGGTCAACACGGGTCTGCCGATCGCGGAGAACGGCGTCGCCCTGGCCGCGCTGCTCGCCAGGCTGGTCGAGGCCTGGCCCACCGAGGTACGACAGATCGCGTTCGTGGGCCACTCGCTGGGGGGACTGCTGGTGCGGTCCGCCTGCGCGGTGAGCACCGGAGGCGAGGCCCCATGGACGGACCTGGTCACCGACGTGGTCTGCCTGGGCACCCCACACCTGGGGGCTCCGCTCGAGCGGGTCGTCACCAAGGGGGTCCGTGCACTGGGAGTGCTGCCCGAGTCGGCCCCGTTCGGGCGGATCCTGGAGTATCGCTCGATCGGCATCCTCGACCTGCGCCACGGCCTCGCCCGCGACGTACAGAACCTTCCCAACGCCCGCTACCGGCTGGTCGCTGCCACGTTGACGGCCTCGCCCCGGTCGATCACCGCGGAAACGCTCGGTGACTACCTGGTGCCGTACTCCTCGGCGCTCGGTCGGCGCCGCGGCGGCGAGGAGATGTTCCCCGGGGCCGAGACGCTGCACGTCCCGACTGCTGATCACTTCGACCTGCTGAACCACGATGACATCTACGCTGCGATCCGGGAGTGGCTAAGCATCGACCCAGATGACCGCTCCGACCCCCCGACGAGACGAGTGAGCGCCACATGAGAGCCCAACCCGCAGCGATCTCCGCAACCGTGCAGATGAACGCCACCCCGACGCAGGTGTGGCAGGTGGTCTCCGACCTCGCCCGGATGCCCGAGTTCAGCCCCGAGCTCCGCAAGGCCTTCGTGGTGGGCGCGGGCCTCGGCGCCAACATCATCGGCATCAACCGGCGCGGAGCCGTCCTCTGGCCCACCACCTCCAAGGTCGTCCGGTGGGAGCCGGACCGGGCCGTCGCGTGGAAGACCCGGGAGAGCGGCGCCACCTGGGTCTACGAGCTCGAGGAGACGGAGTCCGGAACGGCCGTCACCGGACGCCGGGTCCTGCCCAGGTTCACGATGGCCACGGCGGTGCTCGGACCGGTCATCGGTGGCGCGGCCGGACACGACGCCGAGCTGGCCGAAGGCATCCGCACCACCCTGGAGCGGATCCGTACGGTCCTCGAGGCAGCCTGAGGTTCGCGGCGAGGTCGTGCGGCCGCTCCCAGTCTGCTGTGGGCGAACATGACCGGTTTGCACGTGGAAATGTCTGGGCCGACGTCTAGGGTCGGACCCGTGACTGACAACTCCAACCTGACCTCCCCCCAGCTCAACGGCGGCCAGTCGTCCTACGGCCTCGACGACCACATCTACCAACGGCTGCTCCGGGAGCGCATCGTCTTCCTGGGCTCGGAGGTGCGCGACCAGAACGCCAACGCGATCTGCGCGCAGCTGCTGTTGCTCAGCGCCGAGGACCCCGAGGCCGACATCTTCTTGCACATCAACTCGCCCGGTGGCTCGGTCGACGCGGGGATGGCGATCTACGACACGATGCACTACATCCCCAACGACGTCGCCACGGTGGGGATGGGCCTGGCCGCATCGATGGGCCAGTTCCTGCTCTGCGCCGGTGCGAAGGGCAAGCGCTACGCGCTCCCGCACGCGCGGATCATGATGCACCAGCCATCCGGCGGGATGGGCGGCTCGGCCTCGGACATCAAGATCCAGGCCCAGCAGTCCTTGCACATCAAGAAGGTCCTCTTCGAGCTGATCAGCGAGCACACCGGTCAGCCGTTGGAGCAGGTCGAGACCGACGCCGACCGCGACCGATGGTTCACCGCCACCCAGGCCAAGGACTACGGCTTCATCGACCATGTCGTCACCAGTGCCCGCGAGGCGGCCGACGAGGGCCGTCCGGCCCGCACCAAGTGACCCCTCCGACGCAACGAATCGAGCCCGAGATGAACTACTACATTCCCCAGTGGGAAGAGCGCACGTCCTACGGCGTCCGCCGCATCGATCCCTACGCCAAGCTGTTCGAGGACCGGATCATCTTCCTCGGGACGCCGATCAGTGATGACATCGCGAACGCGGTGATGGCCCAGCTGCTGTGCCTGGAGTCCATGGACCCCTCACGCGACGTCCAGATCTACATCAACAGCCCGGGCGGCTCCTTCACGGCGATGACCGCCATCTACGACACGATGCAGTTCATCCAGCCCGACGTGCAGACCGTGTGCCTGGGCCAGGCGGCCTCCGCGGCTGCGGTCCTGCTGGCGGCGGGTGCGCCGGGCAAGCGTCTCGCCCTGCCGAACAGCCGCATCCTGATCCACCAGCCCTACACCGAGGGCACCTACGGCCAGTCCTCCGACATCGAGATCCAGGCGAACGAGATCCTGCGGATGCGCGAGCTGCTCGAGAAGCTGATCTCCGACCACTCGGGAAAGACGCCGGAGGAGGTCAACCTCGACATCGAGCGCGACAAGATCCTCACCGCGGACGCCGCCCTCCAGTACGGCCTGATCGACTCCATCCTCGAGTCGCGCAAGGCAGTGGTCGTCGGAACGGGCCGATAGCCGGCGGGTCGCCGTGTCCTCCCCCGAGGAGCGCGATCTCGGAGTACGGTCGTCGGAAGTCATGAGCACGATGCTTGATCGAGAGACATGTCGGACCCCGGTCCGGCCCGGATGATGGGAGACGTCGCCAGTGGCACGGATCGGTGACGGAGGCGACCTGCTCAAGTGCTCTTTCTGCGGAAAGAGCCAGAAGCAGGTCAAGAAGTTGATCGCGGGCCCGGGCGTCTACATCTGCGACGAGTGCATCGATCTGTGCAACGAGATCATCGAGGAGGAGCTCAACGAGACCGCCGAGGTGAGTCTCGACGAGCTGCCCAAGCCGCGCGAGATCTTCGAGTTCCTCAACTCCTATGTCATCGGTCAGGAGAACGCGAAGAAGTCGCTCGCGGTGGCCGTCTACAACCACTACAAGCGGGTGCAGGCGGGCGTCTCGGCCAACAGCGGCAAGCACGCCAAGGACGATGTCGTCGAGGTGGCCAAGTCCAACATCCTCGTCATCGGTCCCACCGGGTGTGGCAAGACCTATCTCGCCCAGACGCTGGCCCGGATGCTGAACGTCCCCTTCGCGATCGCGGACGCGACGGCGCTCACCGAGGCCGGTTACGTCGGTGAGGACGTCGAGAACATCCTGCTCAAGCTGATCCAGGCGGCCGACTACGACGTGAAGAAGGCCGAGACCGGGATCATCTACATCGACGAGATCGACAAGGTGGCCCGCAAGGCGGAGAACCCGTCGATCACCCGCGACGTCTCCGGCGAGGGCGTTCAGCAGGCCCTGCTCAAGATCCTGGAGGGCACGACTGCCTCGGTGCCTCCGCAAGGCGGCCGCAAGCACCCGCACCAGGAGTTCATCCAGATCGACACGACCAACATCCTGTTCGTGGTCGGTGGCGCCTTCGCCGGGCTCGAGCACATCGTCGAGCAGCGGGTCGGCAAGAAGACCCTGGGCTTCACCGCCGAGATGCGGTCATCCAATGAGACCGAGTCCGACGAGATGTTCAACCAGGTCCGCCCCGAGGACCTCGTCAAGTTCGGCCTGATCCCGGAGTTCATCGGGCGGCTGCCGCTGATCGCGAGCGTGAACAAACTCGACCAGGTGGCTCTGGTGCAGATCCTCACCGAGCCCCGCAACGCCCTGCTCAAGCAGTACCAGAAGCTCTTCGAGCTCGACGGCGTCGAGCTCGAGTTCACCACCGACGCCATCGAGGCGATCGCCGACCGGGCGATGGAGCGCGGCACCGGCGCCCGCGGCCTGCGGGCCATCATCGAGGAGGTCCTCCTCAACGTGATGTACGACGTTCCCTCGCGCGAGGACATCGGCAAGGTCGTGGTGACCGGCGAAGTGGTCTCCGACAACGTCAACCCGACCCTGGTTCCCCGCGAGAGCGAGCCGAAGAAGAAGAAGTCGGCCTGATCTGCGGGGCGTGAAGCGGCCCGCCGACTCCGGTGCCCTAGACCACTTCACCGGCATTCTGGGATCAGCCGGACAACTGGGGCGAATTGTCCATACGCTCGCCTTGCCGCGTACTCGAACGTGGCTCGACCGACCGGAGTGGCCGCCATGATCAGCACCGAGCACCGCCGGGCCTTGGTGGCCTTCGTGTTCGTGGCGATGGCCGCCGCCGCGATCATGGCGAACGGTCTTCGCGGGCAGACCGTCCAGGTGCTCCTCGAGGCTCGGGCGCCCGCGGTCCTCGTCGGTGTCATCGCCCCGGACATGGTGCTGGGCCAGACGCTGGACACCCAGCCCGGCGCCCGCCCGGCGCAGGGGCGCAGCGACTCGACCGATCTCGCGGGCTCCCTGCGAGCCATCGCCCGCGCCGCCGCGCTGCAGGTCGCCCCCCACCGGTCGACGCGGGCCCCGCAGCCGTCGGTCTCCACGATGGCAGCGGTCAAGAAGCAGACGGTCCAGCCCTCCGCGACGAAGTCCTCCACCAAGGTGGGCTCCACCACGGCGCTGGACCTGGTCGCGGGTCCCACCGCCACCGTGTTCGGTGCCAAGAAGCCCAAGACGCAGGCTGCCGTGTCAGGGCCCCGCAAGGTCCAGGAGAAGCACTCGACCAAGGCCGGCAAGCTGAGCCTGACCGCGGACGAGTCCGGCAAGGCGGCTCACCGGGGCTCGGCGAAGCCGTCGAGGGACCGCACCTCGCCCCAGGCGACCAAGGCGACCAAGCCCACCAGGACGACCAAGCCCACCAGGGCGACCAAGCCCACCAGGGCGACCAAGGACCGTACGGTGACCAAGGACCGCAAGGCCGCCAAGGACCGCAAGGCCGCCAAGTCGGGCCACGCGACCGGCAAGGTCCGGCGCTGACCCAGCCGGGTCACCGCTTCGGGGGAGGCTCCCCCAGCTCGGCGTCGACGTGCATCTCGCCGTCCGGCCGCTCGACGTACACCAGGTCTCCGGTGATGGACCCGACGGCGCGCAGATCACGCTCGGCGCCGCGGACGGCCTCGAGCGCGGAGGCGGGACCCGTCACGGTCAGGTGCTCGACCGGGGTGCGCATGCCGACCTTGGCCGTCGACTTGGCCCCTCGGATCCCGGCCAGGACACTCGCCACAGCGTCGAGGACTGCCGCGTCGGTGGCGGACGCGGCACCCAGCTCCACCGCACCCGGCCAGCTCTGCAGGTGGACCGAGCCGTCCTGCCACCACGACCAGACCTCCTCGGTCGCGTACGGCAGGAACGGAGCGAACATCCGCAGCTGGACGTGCAGCGCGATCGCGAGCGCGGCCTTCGCCGACTCGGTCGCAGGCGCGCCGGCCTCGCCGTAGGCGCGCTCCTTGACCAGCTCGACGTAGTCGTCGCAGAAGTCCCAGAAGAACTTCTCGGTCACCTCCAGCGCCGTGGTGTAGTCGTAGACCTCGAAGGCGTGCGAGGCCTCCGACAACGCCCGGGCGAGCTTGCCGAGCAGGGCGCAGTCGACCGGCTCGGAGACGACCGAGGCGTCCAGCCGGTGTGCCTCGACGCTGCCGAGCACGAACTTGGAGACGTTGAGGACCTTCATCGCGAGCCGACGTCCGACCTTCATCTGGGTCTCGTCGAAGGGGGAGTCCAGGCCGGGACGGGCCGTGGCGGCCCGCCAGCGGACGGCGTCGGCGCCGTACTTGGTGAGGATGTCGGTCGGGACGATCGCGTTGCCCTTGGACTTCGACATCTTCTTGCGGTCCGGGTCCACGATGAAGCCGGAGATCAGGGCGTGCGACCAGGGCGCGACGTTGTTCTCGAAGTGGGCGCGGACGACGCGCGAGAACAGCCAGGTCCGGATGATGTCGTGGGCGTGCGTGCAGAGGTCCATCGGGAAGACCCGCTCGAACAGGTCCGGGTCCTCCTCCCACCCACCGGCGATCTGCGGGGTGAGCGAGGAGGTCGCCCAGGTGTCCATCACGTCGGGGTCGCCGATGAAGCCGCCCGGCTTGCCGCGCTGGTCCTCGGTGTAGCCCGACGGGGCCTCGGTGGACGGGTCGACCGGAAGCTGCTCCTCGCGAGGCAGCAGCGGATGCGCGTGGTCCGGCTCGCCCTCGTCGTCGAGGGAGTACCAGACCGGGAACGGGATGCCGAAGAAACGCTGTCGGGAGATCAGCCAGTCACCGTTCAGGCCACCGACCCAGTTGTCGAAACGGTGCTTCATGTGCGCCGGGAACCACTGGATCTCGGTGGCCCGCTCCAGCATCTCCGCCCGGACGTCGGCGCCGCGGCCGCCGTTGGTGATGTACCACTGCCGGGTGGCGACGATCTCGAGCGGCTTGTCGCCCTTCTCGTAGAAGTTGGCCATCCGGTTCGTCGGCTGGGGATCGCCGTCGAGGTCACCGCTCGAACGCAGCTTCTCGACCATCTCCGCGCGGGCACTGAAGGCGGTCTTGCCCTTCAGGTCCTCGTACGCCGCCGCCGCAGCCGGCGTCCGGGACAACCACTCCGGAGTCTCCCGGGAGAGCCGGCCGTCGCGCCCGATCAGGGTGCGGACAGGGAGCTGGAGCTCGCGCCACCAGATCACGTCGGTGAGGTCGCCGAACGTGCAGCACATCGCGATGCCGGCGCCCTTGTCCGGCTCGGCGGCCGGGTGCGCCAGCACCGGGATCTGCACGCCGAAGATCGGCGAGGTCACGAAGCTGCCGAACATCGCCTGGTAGCGCTCGTCGTCCGGGTGGGCGATCAGCGCGACCACCGACGGGATCAGCTCGGGTCGCGTGGTCTCGATGAACACCGGGCCGTCCGCCCCGTGGAACGCCACTCGATGGTAGGCGCCGGCGTACTCCCGGGCTTCGAGCTCGGCTTGCGCCACGGCAGTCTGGAAGGTGACGTCCCACAGGGTGGGTGCCTCCTGGAGGTAGGCCTCACCGCGCGCGAGGTTGCGCAGGAACGCGCGCTGGCTCACCTTCCGGGCCTTCGGTCCGATGGTCGTGTAGTGCTGGCTCCAGTCCACCGAGAGACCCAGGGTGCGCCACAGGTCCTCGAAGGCCTGCTCGTCCTGCTCCACGAGCCGTTCGCACAGCTCGATGAAGTTCGGTCGGCTGATCGGCACCTGGTGCTTGGGGTCGGGCTTCTGCGGCGGGTCGAACGCCTCGTCGTAGGGCAGCGACGGGTCGCACCGCACGCCGTAGTAGTTCTGCACCCGGCGCTCGGTCGGCAACCCGTTGTCGTCCCACCCCATGGGGTAGAAGACCGACTTGCCCTGCATCCGCTGGAACCGGGCGATCAGGTCGGTGTGGGTGTAGGAGAAGACGTGGCCCACGTGCAGGGAGCCGGAGACGGTGGGCGGAGGCGTGTCGATCGAGTACACCTCGGCGCGGGAACGGGTGCGGTCGAAGGCGTAGGTGTCATCGGCCTTCCACTGCGCCGACCACTTGGCCTCCAGCCCCTCGAGAGCGGCCCGGTCCGGTACGACGGCCGCAGGCGATGCGGTCGGATCGCTGGACACGGCGTGCTCGGGGGCGTCAGTCATGCAGCGAATCCTACGGAGGCTCGCAGCCACGCCGTAACGCGATCCCTCGCCACTGATCGGCGAGCGGGGACACGCGCCTAGACTTCGCCCCGATGGATGACATCCCCGACGCCCCGATGCCCCCCCGCCCCGCCGAGACCTACGCCGAGGTGGAGGACGCCCTGCTCAGCCGCTGGCCCGAAACCAGGCTCGACCCGACCCTGGACCGCATCGAGGCGTTCATGGAGCTCCTCGGTGACCCCCAGCGCGGCTATCCGGTGATCCACCTGAGCGGCACCAACGGCAAGACCACGACCGCCCGGATCATCGAGACCCTGATCGCGACCGCCGGGTTGCGCGTCGGCAGGTTCACCAGCCCGCACCTGGAGTCGATGACCGAACGGATCAGCCTCGACGGTGCACCGATGAGCGACGACGCCTTCGTCGCGGCGTTCAACGACGTGGCGCCGTACACCCACCTGGTCGACACCGAGCACGACCACCCGCTGTCGTTCTTCGAGACGGTGGTGGCGATGGCGTACGCCGCCTTCGCCGACGCGCCGGTCGACGTGGCCGTCGTCGAGGTCGGGATGGGCGGAGCCTGGGACGCCACCAACGTGGTGGACGCACGGGTCGCCGTGCTCACCCCGATCGCCGTGGACCATGCGAAGTACCTCGGCGAGACGCCCGCGGTGATCGCCCGCGAGAAGGTCGGCATCATCAAGGCCGGTGCCACGGTGATCTGTGCCGAGCAGACCTCCGAGGTCATGCAGGTGGTGGTGGAGCGCTGCGCCGAGGTCGGGGCGACGCTGCTCGTGGAGGGCATCGACTTCGGCGTCAGCAGCCGGGTGCCGGCCGTGGGTGGGCAGCTGATCGGGCTGCAGGGGCTGCGGGGCAGCTACGACGACGTGCTCCTGCCGCTCTACGGCGCCCACCACGCCCAGAACGCGGCCCTCGCCCTGGTGGCGGTCGAGGCGTTCGTCGGCGGGGAGCAGGCGCTGGACGCCGAACTGGTCGCCGAGGCCCTGGCCGAGGTCACCTCGCCGGGTCGCCTCGAGATCATCCGGCGATCGCCGACGATCGTGCTCGACGCGGCACACAACCCGCACGGGGCGGCCGCCCTCACCGCGGCCCTGGGGGACTCGTTCGTATTCTCGCCGCTGATCGGCGTGGTCGCGGTGATGGCCGACAAGGACTACGAAGGTGTCCTCAGCGAGCTCGAGCCGATGCTGGCGCACATCGTGTGCACCCAGAACTCCACGGACCGGTCGATGCCGGCCGCCGAGCTGGCCGAGGTGGCCCTCGGCATCTTCGGCCAGGACCGTGTCAGCGAGACCGACTCGCTCGCCGACGCCATCGACCAGGCGGCCGCGCTAGCCGAGGCCGGGGGAGCGTTCGGCGAGGCGATCGGGTCAGGCGGCGTGCTGGTCACCGGCTCGGTGGTGACGGTCGGCGAGGCACGGGCGATGCTGCGCTCCCGGCGCGACGCCGACGGCCGACGTCAGGGCGACTGATGCAGCGGAGGCTCTGTGCCGCGATCCTCCTCCTCGAGGCGATCGCCTTCGGCCTGAGCACACCGGTCCTGATCTCGATCGCCGGCGTGTCGATGGCCACGGCGCTCTGGGTGGGTCTCGGCCTGGCGCTCGGCTGCCTGCTGGTGGCCGGACTGCTGCGCTTCCGGTGGGGCTACTGGCTCGGTTGGGCGTTGCAGGCGGCGGCGATCGCAGTGGGTTTCGAGGTCGCGACGATGTTCTTCCTCGGCTCGGTGTTCCTCGCGCTGTGGGCCACGGCGTACCTCCTCGGTCGCAAGATCGAGGCCGAACGAGCCGCCTGGGACAGCGCCGAATAGGGTGAGCGCCATGTCCCAGCGCACCCTCGTCCTGCTCAAGCCCGACGCCGTCCGCCGCGGGCTGGTCGGCAACATCCTGTCCCGGTTCGAGGCCAAGGGCCTGACGATCGTGGCCCTCGAGCAGCGCCACATCGACGCCGCCCAGGCGGACGCGCACTACGCCGAGCACGTCGAGCGGGACTTCTACCCGCCGTTGCGGACCTTCGTGACCAGCGGGCCGCTGGTAGCAGCCGTCCTCGAGGGTGACGAGGCCATCGACGTGGTCCGCGAGATCAACGGCGCCACCGACGGCCGCAAGGCCGCACCGGGCACCATCCGAGGCGACCTGTCGCTCTCCAACCGCGAGAACCTCGTCCACGGCTCCGACAGCCAGGAGTCCGCCACCCGCGAGATCTCCCTCTGGTTCCCCGCCCTGTAGGTGCACAAGCGGGAGTAGAGCGCCGCGTGTCGTCACAGGAGATCACTCCTGTCACTCCTACGCTTCGTACACGGGTGCCGCGCGCTGCGTGGCTCCCCTCTTCCCCATCACTGCACCTGCGAGGCGAAACGGATGGCCAACAGTCTCATCGGCCGCGACATTGCGGTGGACCTGGGTACGGCGAACACGCTGGTCTACGTCCGCGGCAAGGGTGTCCTGGTCGACGAACCCTCCGTCGTGGCGATCAACTCCGAGACCCACGAGATGCTGGCGGTCGGCCACGAGGCCAAGCGGATGATCGGCCGTACGCCGGACGGCATCACCGCCATCCGGCCGCTGAAGGACGGCGTCATCGCCGACCTCGACGCGACCGAGCAGATGTTGCGCCATTTCATCCAGCAGGTGCACAGGCGCCGCTACTTCGCCAAGCCCCGGATGATCATCTGCGTGCCGAGCGGAGTCACCGCGGTCGAGCAGCGGGCCGTCAAGGAGGCCGGCTACCAAGCGGGCGGCCGACGCGTCTACATCATCGAGGAGCCCATGGCGGCTGCCATCGGTGCGGGGCTTCCGGTGCACGAGCCGACCGGGAACATGGTCGTGGACGTCGGCGGCGGCACCACCGAGGTCGCCGTCATCTCCCTGGGCGGCCTGGTCACCACGCTGTCCATCCGCACGGCGGGTGACGAGCTCGACCAGGCCATCGTGGCCTGGATGAAGAAGGAGTACTCCCTGATGCTGGGGGAGCGCACCGCCGAGGAGATCAAGATGACCCTCGGCTCGGCGTTCCCGCTGGCCCAGGAACGGCAGGCCGAGGTCCGCGGGCGCGACATGGTCTCCGGCCTGCCGCGCACGGTCACGGTCTCCAGCTCCGAGATCCGCCGAGCCATCGAGGAGCAGCTGCACGCCATCGTCGACGCGGTGCGCACCACCCTGGACCAGACCCCGCCCGAGCTGGCCGGCGACATCATGGACCGGGGGATCGTCCTCACCGGTGGGGGCGCGCTCCTCCTGGGGCTGGACGAACGGATCCGGCACGAGACCGGCATGCCGGTCCACGTCGCCCACGACCCGCTCACCTCGGTGGCCCTCGGCGCCGGCAAGTGCGTCGAGGAGTTCGAGGCGCTCCAGCAGGTGCTCGTCTCGGACCGTAGGCGCTAGTCGTGGGCCTCAAGCGCCCGCGCAGTGGAGCGCCGACGCGTCGCACCGGCTTCGGCCGCGAGCGGGGCGGCAGCTCCCGAGCGGTCATCGGGATGCTCGTCGCGGCGTCGCTGACGATCATCACGGTCGACGCCGCCACCGGCGACTCATCGCCCCTGAACGTCGCGCGGGCTGTCGTCGGGAGCGTGGTCGGCCCGATCGAGGCCTCGACCACCGGGGTGGTCCGACCCATCACCGAGACCCTGGGCTACCTCCGGGCCAACGACGACCTCCGGGCCGACGTCGCCCGGCTGTCGGCCCAGAACTCGCGGCTGCGCTCGGAGAACGAGCAGACCCCGCTCGACCGCAACCGGCTCGAGGAGCTCGACGGGTTGACGCGCACGGCGAACCACACCGGTTACGCACTGGTTGCTGCGCGCGTCGTCGGCATCGGCCCCATGCAGTCGTTCTCGCGCACCGTCACCATCGACGCCGGCACCTCCTCCGGCATCGCGAAGGACATGACCGTGCTGAACAACCTCGGACTGGTCGGTCGGGTGATCGGCACGACCAGGTCGACCGCCGATGTCCTGCTCGTCGTCGACACCGGTTCGGTGGTCGGCGGCCGGCTCGGCTCCAACAACGAGATCGGCTTCCTCCGTGGGCGCGGTGTCACCGGCCAGCGTGGGCGCCTGGACCTCGACCTGGTCGACAACGCAGTGACCCCGGGTCGGGGCGACGTGGTGGTCACGTGGGGCAGTCAGAACGGTGCACCGTACGTCGCGGGCATCCCGATCGGCCGGGTGGAGTCGGTCTTGTCCAACCCCCGGGAGCTGGCCAAGCACGCGGTCATCGACCCCTTCGTCAGCTTCACCTCCCTCGACGTCGTCGGGGTCGTCGTACCCCGGGGAACCAAGGGCGACCGACTCGTCATCAACGGCATCGGAGGCGAGCGATGAACCTGCCACGCCTCACCCTCGTCGGGGCCCTGGTCCTGACGGCGGTCATCCTGCAGGTGGCCGTGTTCAGCCTCTTCTCGGTCAACGGGGTGGTCCCGAACCTCGCCCTCGTGGTCGTGGTCGCCGCGTCGATCTCCCGCGGGCCGCAGTTCGGCGCCTGCGTGGGCTTCGCAGGCGGCCTGCTCCTGGACCTCACCCCGCCTGCTGACCATCTCGTCGGCCGCTGGGCGCTGGCGCTGGTGCTCGTGGCCGTCCTCGCCGGGCGTGTGCGCACCGACGCCCGCCGCTCGCCGCTGGCGTCCCTCGCGACGGTGGCGGCCTGCTCGTTCGTTGCCACCTCGGTCTTCGCGCTCAGTGGCGTCGTGCTGGGAGACCACGCGGTGCCGATGGGCGAGATGGCGCAGGTCATCGGCATCGCGATGCTGTGGGACGTCGTCGTGGCGCCGTTGCTGCTGCCCCCGCTCATGGCTGCCTTCGACCGGACCCGCCCGCTCGAACTGGCCTACTAGATGGTCGCCGCGATCCGCCCCTCCTCGTCGGAGAAGAGCCGCCTGCGCCTGTTCGTCGTCCAGGCGCTCGTCCTCGGCCTGTTCATGACGTTGTTCGCCCGGCTCTGGTACGTGCAGGTGTTGACCGGTGAGGACTACCGCACTGCGGCGGCCGAACAGTCGGTGCGTGACGTCGTCGTGCAGCCGGCGCGTGGGCTGATCGTCGATGACCAGGGGCGCCCGCTCGTGGCCAACCGCACCAGCTGGGTGGTCAACGTCGATCGCACCCTCCTCGGGAAGCTGCCCGCGGACCTACGCACCGTGACGCTGAAGAACCTGGCGGCCGCCGTGGACGTGCCGTACGCCGAGATCGTGGCCCGCACCCTGCTGTGCGGCCAGCCGGGTGCTGCGAAGGACACCTGCTGGAACGGCTCGCCGTACCAGCCGGTGCCGGTGGCTCGGGATGTGCCGCAGCGGACGGCGGTGAAGCTGCTCGAGCGCGCGGAGGACTTCCCGGCGGTTCTTGCGCAGCAGGAGAGCGTGCGCGCCTACCCCTCGCCGTACGGCGTCAACGGTGCGCACGTCCTCGGCTACCTGAGCCAGATCACCGAGGGTGAGCTCGACGAGGCGAACAAGGACGACGACACGTCGGTCAACGGTGCCTCCGTCGTGGGACGGGCCGGCGTCGAGAAGGCCTATGACCCATGGTTGCGCGGCCAGCCCGGCCATCGGCGGGTGGCGGTCGACTCGATGGGCCGCGTGATCGGTGACTCCGGCGAGGTCGAGGCAACCCCCGGTGACACGTTGGTCACCTCGTTGGACGCCAAGGTGCAGGCCTATGTCGAGAAGCAGCTGCACGAGGCGATGACGACCGCACGGAAGACCTACGACAAGGTCACCTCGCGCAACTACGCAGCAGACAGCGGGGCGGCGGTGGTGATGGAGGCCCGGACCGGCCGCATCGTGGCGATGGCCAGCCAGCCGACCTACGACCCGGAGGTCTGGTCCGGCGGGATCACCCAGAAGGAACTCAAGCGGCTCTACTCCGGCAAGTCCGGGAACCCGCTGCTCTCGCGAGCCAGCCAGGGTCAGTTCGCCCCGGGTTCGACGTGGAAGCCGATCATGACCGTCGGAGCGCTCAACAACGGCTTCTCGCAGAACACCCGGCTGGACTGCTCCTCGGGCTTGCAAGTGGGCAACCGATGGTTCAAGAACTACGAGTCCGCGGCCTACGGATCGATCGACTTCGCGCGTGCGCTCGAGCTCTCCTGCGACACCTTCTTCTACCGCGTCGGCCTCTCGTTCTGGCAGAAGTACGGCAGTGACCCTGCCAACGTGAAGGCACGCGATCCGCTGGTGGCCGCTGCCAAGGACTTCGGCTTCGGTTCCAGCCCCGGCGGCGACATCACTGGCGAGTCGAGCGGGCGGATCGCCGACCGCGCCTGGAAGTACTCCTACTGGAACGCGATGAAGGGCTACTACTGCAAGGTCGACAAGCGCAACACCACCGGCAAGCGGGACTTCCTGCACGTGTTCGCGCACGAGTTCTGCCTCGAGGGGTTCAACTACCGCGCCGGCGACGCCGTGAACTACGTCATCGGCCAGGGCGACACGATGGTCACCCCGCTGCAGTTGGCCCGGGCCTACGGCGCCCTCGCGAACGGCGGCAGGTTGATGGAGCCCCAGCTCGGCCGGGCCGTCGTCGACCCGGGTGGGAAGCTGGTCCGCGAGATCAAGCCCAAGCTGGAGCGCACCGTGAAGTCGAAGAAGTCCGTCCTGCGCTACGTCGACAACGCACTCCAGGGCACGCCGCGCGAGGGGACGTTGGCCTGGAAGTTCGGCGGCTTCCCGCTCGAGAAGGTCAAGATCCGCGGCAAGACGGGTTCGGCGGAGGTCTACGGCAAGCAGAGCACCTCCTGGGTCGCCACCTACACCCCCGACTACGTCGTGGTGATGATGGTGACGCAGGGCGGCACCGGCTCCGGTACGTCGGGTCCGGCCGTCCGCAAGATCTGGGAACACCTCTACGGCATCAACGGCATGACGGTGCGGCCCTCGAAGGCGGCGATCCCGGGCACCAGCCTTCCGAAAGGCCTGCCGACGTTCACGGCGGACGGATCGATCCTGCCTCCGGTTACGAAGGGGTCGGCACGACGGGGGAGCGGACGATGACGGTCCTGCCACTGGCCCGGATCTCGGTCAGCCGCACCCGGGTGAGCGTGCCCCGGCCGGACTGGGTGCTCTTCGGCACGGCCGCCACGATCCTGGTGCTGGGAACGCTGCTCGTCTGGTCCGCGACGGCCTCCAACGACGTCCTCACCGGCGGCCACTCCACCGCCTACCTGCACAAGCAACTGGTCAACGTGGTGATCGGGCTGGTGCTGGCCGCCGCCGTGATGGCGACCGACCACCGCTGGGTACGCATCGTGACGCCTCTGGTCTACCTCGCCTCGATCGCCGGGCTGGTGCTCGTCCTGGTGATGGGCACGACGATCAACGGCTCGCGCTCCTGGCTGATGCTCGGCGGCCTGTCCGTCCAGCCGGCTGAGTTCGCCAAGCTCGCCGTGGTCATCGCGATGGCGATGCTGGTGGCCGAGCGCACCGAGAACTCGAGAGGGCGCCGCGTCGGCGTGGTGGACGTCGCGCTGATGCTGGTGATCGCCGGCATTCCCGCCGTACTGATCGTTCTCCAGCCCGACCTCGGCACGATGCTCGTGCTCTCTGCCACCGTTTTCGGGGTGCTGGCCGTGGCGGGGGTGCCTCGTCGCTGGCTGGTCGGCCTGTTCGCCGCCGGTGTCACGGTCGCCGTGCTCGCGGTCTCGGCCGGCCTGCTGAAGCAGTACCAGATCAACCGGTTCATGGCGTTCACCGACCCCGGGCTGGACCCTCGCGGAGCCGGCTACAACACCACCCAGGCCAGGATCGCGATCGGCAACGGCGGACTGTTCGGCCAAGGGCTGTTCGGCGGCTCCCAGACCCGCTCTCGCTTCGTGCCCGAACAGCACACCGACTTCATCTTCACCGTCGCCGGTGAGGAGCTCGGGCTGATCGGGGCGGGGGTGCTGATCGTTCTCTTCGCCGTGCTGCTCTGGCGGGCGCTGCAGATCTCGCGCAACGCCGACGACATGTTCGGGCGCGTCGCGGCGGCGGGGATCGCCTGCTGGTTCGCCTTCCAGACCTTCCAGAACATCGGCATGTGCCTGGGGATCATGCCGGTCACGGGGGTGCCCCTGCCGCTGGTGTCCTACGGCGGCTCCTCGATGTTCGCCTCGATGACGGCTGTCGGACTGCTCCAGAACATTGCGATGCGCGGGAGCGACGCGTCGCGGACTAGGCCCCGGGCAGGGTGAAGGTGAAGCTCGACCCCCCGCCCGGGTTGCGGGTGGCTGTGAGCTCACCGCCGTGGAGCGCCACGATCCGCCGGGTCAGGGCCAGTCCGAGCCCGGTGCCCGTGGTGCGGCCGACGTCCGGACCTCGATGGAACTCCTCGAAGATCAGCTCCTCCTCTCCCTCGGGGATGCCGACCCCGTTGTCGGTGACCTCCACGCTCACCCACCCCTCCTCACAGTCGTTGGTCGAGGCGATCCGCACGATCGGGGCCTGGTCCGCCGGGGTGTACTTGACGGCGTTCCCTACCAGGTTGTCGATCAGCTGCCGCAGCATGCCGGGGTCTGCCTCGACGAGGTGGGGAAGATCGAGCTCGAAGCACGGTTGCTGGTCCTCGTCCCACCGGGCGACGTGGCTCTCGACGATCTCAGTCGCCAGGACGTCCAGCCTCACGGGCACGAACTGGAGACGGCCGTCCTGCAGGACCGTGTAGGCCAGCCAGTCCTCGATCACCTGGTTCATCCGTTTGCTCGACTCCCTGGCCCGGACGATGGCGTCGTCCAGGTTGGCCGGGTCGAGTGAGTCCCGGGTGTCCTGAAGCATCTCCAACCACCCGTCCAGCACAGTGAGCGGTCCGCGCAGGTCGTGAGCGACCCGGCCGGCGAAGCTGGTGAGCTCCTGCACCCGCGCCCGATGGGCGGTCACGTCACTGAGCAGCAGCATCGTCGTGCGCGCGCTGTCCCGCGCCAGGGGCTGGGCCGTCACGTCGACGACCCGGGTGCCCCCGTTGCGGGTGAGGAGCAGCTCGACGTGCCCAGTGACGGCGGTTCCGTCTGGGGCATAGAGCAGGTCGCTCAACTGGTCGTCGTCGATGGGGCTTCCGTCTGGGAACGTGGCGCCGAAGGTCTGCATCCACGACTCGGGCGGACCCTGCGGGATCCGTCGGCCGAGCATCTTGCGCGCGGAGCTGTTGTACATGCTCACGTTCTCGCCGTCGAAGATGATGACTCCGTCGTGCATCGAGTCGAACACCGCGGCCAGGAGCTGCCGCTGCGTCTCGGACTGGCGCCCCCTGCTGTCGAGCTCGTCGAGCAGCCGCGCCCGCTGCTCACGCATCAGGGCGAGCAGCAGCATCAGGGCGGTGCTGGCGGTGAGGAGCAGGTCGACGATCGAGGCGGCGGGGAGCAGCCTGTCGTACCCGAACTGGTTCATCGGCACGTACGTCATCGCGGCAGCGAGGACCGCGACGGTCAGCGCGAGGTACGCCGTGCCGCGCAGGGTCAGCGTGAGCCCGCCCCAGAGGCTCGGGATGATCAACAACCAGGACAAGGGCAGCGACGGGGCGTGGTAGGTGCCCCAGACGCACAGGGCGCTGCCGATCAGCAGTGCGATCCGGTTGGGCCAGGAGCTGGTTGCCAGCGCCTCGATCTCGTGGCGATAGAAGATCACCAGGAAGGTGGCGGCGCCGACGAAGCAGAACACGGTGCTCCGCAACACCCACCACAGCAACAGTGGAGAGACCTCCCCGGCCGGCAGCGAGGGGAATCCGCCGATCAGGGCAACGGCGAGCGAGGAGCCGGCGGCCGCCGCGGCCAGGACTGCGACGTCGCGAGGGGTCTCCGGAGCCCAGCCGTCGTGGGAGATCCCTCGCCGGTAGACCGCAACCATCAGCACCGCCTGCGCTGTCGCCGCGAGAGCCCACCACGTCGAGGTGCCGACCGGTTGGTGCATCAGCATCGCCGTGACCGCGAACGAGGCGGTGATCCACGCCAGCGTCATGAGAACGGCGCGCCGGCCGGAGCGCCAGATCACCGTGAGCAGCACGAACCCGGCGACACCGGGGGGCCAGACCTCGCAGATCCGCGGGTCGACGGCGCGACTGTCCAGGCCCAGGAAGGGGGCGACGCCGACGCAGGCCAGAGCGAAGGCGTACCGGGCCGCGATCGGGCTCCGCCGCGCGACAGGAACGCCCCCGCCCGTCGTGCGCGGCAGTGGCGAGCCGGATTCTGGTGCTATATATCGCATTTGTACGTATTCCCCCCGGACGTCAGTCTAGGGCTGCGCCGGGGGTGTGTGACCGAAACGAGGGATTGGATCGGCGCCCTGGACGGGCGGCGTTCAGCCGGCGGGGAGCGTGACCGCGATGGTCGTGCCCGGACCGTGGTTGCGCCGCGCGCTGATCTCGCCGCCGTGTCGTCGGACGATGCGCTTGCACAACGCCAGTCCGAGTCCCGAGCCCTCATAGCGGCCGTTGACCGTCGAGGCGCGGTGGAAGGGCTCGAAGATCGCGGTCTCCTCACCCTCGGGGATGCCGATCCCGGAGTCGACCACGTAGATGCGCACCCACCCGGGCTCACCGCCCGCGAAGCTGCGGACCGTGATGGAGGCGCGCTCGCCGGGGTGGGTGTACTTCACCGCGTTGCCCACCAGGTTCACCATCAGGTGCTGCAACAGCGTGGGGTCAACCAGCACCCGGTCGGGCGTGTGCACCGCGATGTCGGCGCCGGGGTGGGTGCCGGCGATGGTCTCGACGATCGGTTGCAGTTCCATCGGCTCGGGAGTGACCACGCCCTCGCGGGCCACGTTGTAGGCCAACCAGTCGTCGATCTCCCGGGACATGCGGACGCTGGCGCTGTGGCTGTGCCTGAGGGCCTCGAGCGCTGCCTGCGGGTCGGTGGCGAGCGCGTCCTCGGCCACCTCGATCCAGCCCTGGACGGCGGCCAGTGGGCCCTTCAGGTCGTGGGCGGCGACGGCAGCGAAGCGGGTCAGCTCCTCGATCCGCTGTTGTTCGCTGGTGACGTCCCGCACGATCGCGACGACGCCGGCTGAGCCGGCGTACTGGACCTCGGCGAGGTGGACGGCGAGCACCCGCACCCCGTCCTCGGAACCGTCCCGGCTGAAGGAGTAGGTGAACGCCACGCGATCCTCACCCAGGCGCAGCCACTTGGCCGGTTCGGTGCGGACCTGCTCCATGCCGAGGATCTCCCGCGCCGCCGCATTGTGCAGCCGAACGACGCCATCGCGGTCGACCAGGACGAGCGCCTCGGTGATCGACTCGAACACCGTGCTGAGCAATCCGGCCTGGTCGACGGCCTCCTGACGTCGCTCCACGACCTCGGTGGCCAGGTGCGCGCGCTGGTCGCGCAACAACGACAGCAGCAGTACGACGAACACGAACGTCGCCATCAGCACGTTGAGCAGCACGATCCCGGGCAACGACGACGCGTCGTGCGTCCCGTTGGACGCCAGGATCGCCTGTGCCACGAGCACCGCGAGCCACGCTGTGAGTCCGTAGCCCGCCGAGGTCCAGGGGCCCATGGTCATGCCCGCCGAGATGGCCGGAAGCAGCACCAGCCAGGTCAGAGGGATGTCGGGGAAGGCGAAGACGAGACCCAGGCACACGGCAGTGGCGACCAGCTGGACGTAGACGCCTAGGAGACGGGTGGGAACCGCCTCCGTCTGGGGACTGCGTTGCACCAGCAACATTGCGCACGCCGCACCGACGAAGACGAAGCTGGTGCTGATCAGCGCCCACCACAGGGAGTCCATCGGCCGCACCAGCAGTTCGCCGCCCAACAGCCGGCTGCCCAGCAGCGGCTGGTCCAGCGGGCCGATCGGGACGGCGGCCAGGGCGCCGATCAGGCTCGCCACCAACAGGTCCAGGAGATCTCTCGGCCGGTGGGGAGTCAGGTTGTTGTCACCAACGCGCAGTCGGTAGACCGCCAGGGTGACGACGCCCTGCACGGCGGCTGCGCCGGCTGTGCGCACGGCGTCGGGCCACTCTTCGCCGAGCGCCACGGAGGCGGCCACGTGCACGAGGACGACGACGACAAGGGTGGCAGCCAGCATTGAGCGCACTCGGGCGCGAGCCGGCCACAGCAGGGCCAGGGTCAGCGCGAGGAACACCATCAGGCCGACCAGCGGCACCGACGTGACCTGGCCGACCCGCAGGGCCGGGTGCTGCTGGAGCACCACTGCCCCACCCGTGGCTCCCAGACTCATCAGCCACAGCACCCACATCGTTCGTCCCGAGACGTGTCGCGACGGTCGCCAGCCGAGTGCTGTGTGCGGCAAGCACGTCTCCTCTCCGCGTGGGTTGGTCACGGGTCTGGGCAACCGCGTACCCTGACCTTTCCCCCTTACCGGAAGGTTCACGCATGCCCAGCGCTACCGCCGAGTCGGTGTTCACGGCGCTCGAACCACACCTTGCCACGGTCCAGAAGCCCATCCAGTACGTCGGCGGCGAACTCAACTCCACCACCAAGACGTGGGCCGAGACCGAGGTGCGCTGGGCGCTGATGTACCCCGACGCCTACGAGGTGGGGCTGCCCAACCAGGGGGTCCAGATCCTCTACGAGGTGCTCAACGAACGCGACGGTGTCCTGGCCGAGCGCACCTACTCGGTGTGGCCGGACATGGAGGCGGTGATGCGAGCCCACGGGATCCCGCAGTTCACCGTCGACAGCCACCGACCGGTGCGCGCCTTCGACGTCTTGGGGCTGTCGTTCTCCACCGAGCTCGGCTACACCAACATGCTGACCGCTCTCGACCTCGCCGGGATCGCGCTCCACGCGGTGGACCGCACCGAGGACGACCCAGTGGTGCTCGCTGGAGGGCACGCAGCGTTCAACCCCGAGCCGGTTGCTGACTTCCTCGACGCCGTCGTGCTCGGGGACGGCGAGGAGATCGTGCTGGCCATCACCGAGGTCGTGCGTGAGTGGAAGTCCGAAGGGCGTCCGGAGGGGCGCGACGGCCTGCTGATGCGGCTCGCCGCGAGTGGAGGCGTCTACGTCCCCAAGTTCTACGACGTGGCCTACGACGATGCCGGCGCGCTGGCCGGCGTGGTCCCCAACCGGCCCGGCGTACCCGACCGGGTGCGCAAGCACACGCTGATGGACCTCGACTCCTGGCCCTACCCGCGAAAGCCGTTGGTCCCGCTGGCCGAGACCGTTCACGAGCGGTTCAGCGTGGAGATCTTCCGCGGGTGCACGCGCGGCTGCCGCTTCTGCCAGGCCGGCATGATCACTCGACCCGTGCGCGAGCGCTCGATCACGACGATCGCCGAGATGGTCGAGAACGGCATCCGCAAGACCGGCTTCGAGGAGGTCGGCCTACTCTCGCTGTCCAGCGCCGACCACTCCGAGATCGGCGAGGTCGCCAAGGGCCTGGCCGATCGGTACGACGGCACCAACGTCTCGCTGTCCCTGCCGAGCACCCGCGTGGACGCCTTCAACATCACCCTGGCCAACGAGTTCTCCCGCAACGGCCGTCGCTCCGGACTGACGTTCGCGCCCGAGGGCGGGTCGGAGCGGATGCGCAAGGTGATCAACAAGATGGTCACCGAGGAGGACCTGATCCGCACGGTGGCGGCGGCGTACTCCCATGGCTGGCGACAGGTGAAGCTCTACTTCATGTGCGGCCTCCCCACCGAGACCGACGAGGATGTCCTCGAGATCGCGGACCTGGCCAAGAAGGTGATCGCCAAGGGCCGCGAGGTGACCGGTCACAACGACATCCGCTGCACGGTGTCTATCGGTGGGTTCGTGCCCAAGCCGCACACCCCGTTCCAGTGGGCCTCCCAGCTCGACGTCGAGACCACCGACGAGCGGCTCCGCAAGCTGCGCGAAGCGGTGCGCTCGGACCGGAAGTTCGCTCGCGCCATCGGGTTCCGCTACCACGACGGCAAGCCCGGGATCATCGAAGGCCTGCTGTCCCGCGGCGACCGTCGGGTCGGGCGGATCATCGAGCAGGTGTGGCGAGACGGCGCTCGGTTCGACGGCTGGAGCGAGCACTTCTCCTATGAGCTCTGGATGGCCGCCACCGAGCGTGGTCTGGCCGGCACCGGCGTGGACCTCGACTGGTTCACCACGCGCGAGCGCGGGTACGCCGAGGTGCTGCCCTGGGACCACCTCGACTCCGGTCTCGACAAGGACTGGCTGTGGCAGGACTGGGAGGACGCCATCGACCCGGACTCGGTCGATGTCGAGGACTGCCGCTGGACCCCTTGCTACGACTGCGGGGTCTGCCCCGAGATGGGCACCGACATCCAGATCGGCCCCACCGGTCAGAGCCTGCTCCCGCTCAGCGTGGTCTGAGAGCCCGCTCGGCGAGGTGTCGGCTCGGTGCGGGACAGGCTGCGGCCCGCGACGGCGAAGGCGAACATCACCGGGAGCGCCGCGCTGCCCATCGAGGTGAACATCAAGACGCCGAAGGCCAGCGGCAGGGTCAGTGCCAGCAGCCAGGCGCTGGTCCAGGGCCGGAAGCCGTTGCGCAGCAGGGCGACGCCGAGCACCGTCGAACCGATCAGGGTCAGCAGGAAGCCGGGGATGGTGAACACGAACGCCGGTCCGAACAGTGCGTTCGGGCTGCTCCACTGGGTCCAGTAGTCCAGGGCGACCGAGACCGTGGCCCAGGTGTAGGCGGTGAGGGCCAGCCGCCAGGCCCACTTCTCGAAGCCGGTGGGTCGACGTCTGCGGTGCACCACGAAGGCGCAGAGCGTGAACGCGAGGAAGACCGGCAGCCAGATCTTGCCGTAGGTCAGGTAGACCGCGTCCGGGCTCGCCCAGTCCAGCAGCGGACGCAGCGCCTGGCGGGCGGGATCCGACCAGACCCGGGTCGTCCACACCTGCAGGTCCTCCTTGCCGTCGACGGTGTTGTGCCGGGCCAGCGCGTGCAGCTGGCCCAGGACCAGCCCCACCCAGGCCATCACCCACGCTGCCCGACCGACGCGGCGCTGCGTCTGCTCGTTGTCCATGTCGTCTCCTCGAGGTCGTCCCCTTGCCCCACGACCCTAGGAACGCCCTGCGGCCACGTCGTCGGCCCGCGGGTGGCACCGATGTCCACCCGTGGGTGGACGGACACCGAGCCCCGCACGCCGTAACCTGCCGAGGTGGGAAAGCGGACCTGGCAGTTCGACGGCGCCCTGGCGGCGGGCCTGCTCGTGCTGGCCGCCGTGGAGATGGCGGTGATGCGCCCCGACGGCTGGGTCGTCGGGATCTTGATCGAGGCGGTGGCCTGTGCGCTCATCGCCTTCCGGCGGCGCGGGCCGCTGGTCTTCGGCACCGCGGCGCCCGTCGTGCTCCTGCTGATGCCGTACGTCGGCCCTCAGCTCGACGAGCCGGCCGTGCCGCTGCTGATCCTGGCGATCAGCGTCTACACCCTGGGCCGCTGGGTCGAGGACCTGCGGGGACTGTTCGGTCTGCTCGTGATCATGCTGGTGATGCTCAGCGACTACCTGCTGGTCGACGCCCGGCAGCACGGCATCTCCGACGTCGTGTTCGTGGCCACGGTGCTCACGCCGCCGTACGTCTTCGGTCGACTGGTGGAGCGGCTGGCCCGGCAGAAGGCGTTGGTCGAGGAGCGCGAGGAGCTGGTCACCCGTGCGGCGGTGCGCGCCGAGCGCGACCGCATCGCCCGGGAGCTGCACGACGTGATCGCCCACTCGGTGAGCGCGATGGTGGTGCAGACAGCGGCAGCCCAGGATCTGGTTCGCACCGATCCGGAGCGGGCCGAGAACGTGCTCCGCGACGTCGCGGACGCGGGCCGACGCGCGCTCGCCGAGACGGGTCGGCTGCTGCACCTGATCCGCGACGATGCCGACGAGCTCGGTCTGCAGCCGGCGCCCGGCCTGCGGGATCTCGTCGCACTGGTCGAGCACTTTCGCGCGAGTGGGCTAGACGTGGACCTCATGGTCGACGCGGCGCTGCCCGACCTGCCGGCCGGGGTCGACGTCTCGGCCTACCGGATCGCCGAGGAGGCCCTCACCAACGCGATGCGCCACGGGACGGGCACAGCCACGCTCCGGGTCACGAAGGACCTGTCGGCGGTGGCCATCTCGGCGTCGAACCCGTGCCGGGGGAGCAGCATCGTGGCCGGTTCCGGCCTCGGGTTGCGCGGCATCGCCGAGCGCGTCTCGATGCTCGGCGGGACGCTCACCCACGGTCTCGCCGACGGCCGCTTCGAGCTCGCCGCCACACTGCCGGTGGAGGCCCGGTGAGCATCAGCGTGCTGATCGCCGACGACCAGGACCTCGTCCGCTCCGGGCTGCGGATGGTCCTCGAGGCCAGGGGGATCGACGTCGTCGGCGAAGTGCCCGACGGTCGTGCGGCCGTCGAGGCGGCGGCTGCTCAGCGCCCGGACGTGGTGCTGATGGACATCCGGATGCCCGTCCTCGACGGCATCGCCGCCACCAGGGAGATCGGTGATCGGGGTCTCGACTCACGGGTGCTCGTGCTGACGACCTATGACGTGGATGCGTACGTCTACGGCGCCCTCGCGGCGGGGGCGGCGGGGTTCCTGCTCAAGGCGACGCCACCGGAGCGGCTGGTGGCCGGCATCGAGACGGTGGCCGCGGGGGAGGCGCTGCTCTCACCGTCCCTGACGCGGCGCCTGATCGAGGAGCACGTGCGGGGACCAGCGCCGAGCGAGGGTGTTCCCGCAGCGCTGGAATCGCTCACCGACCGAGAGCGCGAGGTGCTGACCCTCGTGGCCCGCGGGTTGGCCAACCACGAGATCGCGAGCCGGCTCTTCGTCTCCGAGCCGACGGTCAAGACCCACATGAACCGCCTGCTGGCCAAGCTTGACCAACGATCGCGGGCCCAGCTCGTGGTGCTGGCCTACGAGACCGGGTTCGTGCGACCGGGGACGTGACGGTGCCATTGACCAGCCAGGTTCACAGGGCGCCGCGCGCCAGCCCGATCAGCCGGTCGAGGACCCGGTCGCCGTCGACGCGCAGCCCGTTGTGTAGGTACTCGTCGGTCACCCAGCGCCGCATCCCCGGAAGCAGGTCGGCGGTCTCCTCGGAGAAGCGACGGTCCACGAAGGGGTCGTCGGGATAGATCGCGGCCGCGCACGGCACGTCGGTCGAACCGAGCCGGTCGGCGTCATAGAGCCGGGGCCAGTCGTGCTCGGCGACCAGGGCGGCCACCTCGGCGTACGGCCTCAGGTCGGGGGAGTCGGCGAAGTGCCACGCGAAGATGTGCTCCCCGGTCAGGAGCAGTGACTCGTCTGCGGCGAAGTCCGGGGGCTGCACCCGCTCCGCCGCCCATCGGGTCGGGCCGCCGTCGGCGTAGCAGGACTCGTGCACCACGGCGTAGAGCGGCTCCCGACCGCCGAACGGCAGCAGGTCCGCGAGGTCGTGCGCGAAGGCGGGGGAGTGCGGGTCCCGCTCGAGCAGGTAGTGCATCTGCTCGGCGCCGCCGTTCATCCCGAGCAGGTTGCCGATCGTGCGGAACAGCCGCGGGCTGACGGGTTCGCCATCGGGCCGGGCGACCTCGCCGGCCGCGCACAGGCCGAGGATCTGCTGCAGTCGCTCCCGGTCGCCTGGAAAGCGCCGGTGGTAGTCCGCGTCCAGTCGCCGCATGCGATCGAACGTGGCGGCGTACACCGCATCGGCCGGGCGTCCAACGGGCGGCAGGCCTCCGGTGAAGAACACCTCGCGCAGGCTGTCCGGCGACGAGGACAGGTAGTGCAGGGCGCAGAAGCCGCCGAAGGACTGGCCCAGGACGCTCCACCGCTCGACGCCCAGGTGCTCGCGGAAGGACTCCGCGTCGCGCACGATCGAGTCGGCCCGGAAGTGCGTCAGGTACGCCGCGTCGGCAGCGGCGTCCTCCCCGGGCCGGCCGTACGGTGTCGACCGCCCGGTGCCGCGCTGGTCGAGCATCAGCACCCGGAAGTCGCGCAACGCCCGCTCCAGCCAGGCCGGGCCGCTCGGTCGGCCGATGGGTCGCGGCGCCTCGTGGCCCGGCCCACCTTGGAGAAACACCAGGAAGGGTCGATCGCGCCCGTCCGGCGCGGCCACCTCCCGAGCGAACACCTCGATCTGTGGCCCGCCCGCCTGCTCGTGGTCGAGGGGCAGGGACAGGACGTGATCGGTCAGGACAAGGCCGGGGATCTTGATCGTCTTCGCCATCAGGCGACGCTACTGGGTGCGCCCGGTTTCGGCTGCACGGTCTGCCCCAGTCTCGGAAGGTCCTTGATCCGACCCGACCAGCAGGATCATCGTTGCGGTGTCGCAAGGGATCGGGGGACGGTCATGGCGGTTGACGCGACGAGGCGGAAGCACCTTCGGGCCGTGACCGGGGTGGGTCTGGTGGCCGTGCTGGCGCTGACAGGTTGCGGAGGCGCAGACAGGACCGCGTCAACCGACCAGGCGCCGCCTTCGGAGAGCCCGGCCCAGACGATCAAGGCGAGCCCGCAGGCCGTCCAGAGCATGACACAGCTGCAGAGGTCGCGGACCGGCATCGACAACGCCGACGGGCTCGCCGAGGTCGCTGGGTTCATCTGGGTGAAGACCGATGACGGTGAGGTCTACAAGGTCGACCCGGCAAACGGGAAGGTGGTCGGCAGTCAGCACCTCGACACATCCGGGGACGACGTCCGCTACTGCCAGGGGATCGGCACCGACGGCACCTGGGTCTGGGCCTGCGCCGCGGCGCAGACATCGGTTGCCGTGGTGCGGATGGACCCGGAGAGCATGCGGGTGGTGGAGCGATACGAGATCGACAAGCCCTTCGACCAGCTCAAGCTGCCTTCGTCCCGGGGTCGGGTCTGGGTCTTCAGCGGTGACGGCTCCCGGTTGGTCGGTCTGCGCGCCGGCGAGGCCAACCAGGAGTTCTCGCTGCCGATCCGGTGCAACAACCTCACTCCTGCCGGCGAGGCCCTGATCCTGACCTGTCCGGTGGCCGGCGAGGTGATCCGCCTGGACCCCGCGACCGGGAAGGTGACCGCGCGCGTGGCGGTGCGACAGCCACAGCTGGCCGGGGGCACCGCCGAAGACGTGTGGGTGGGGGCGGTCCAGGGCGTCCTGCGCCTCGACGCCACCACCCTGCGCACCAAGGCGGTCTTTCCCGATCTCGTCCCGGGACTGGAGGGCGACATCGTGGCTGACTCCACCGAGGTGTGGGTGCGCCTCGGGGGCAGTCGACTGCTGCACCGCATCGATCCGGCGACCAACCAGGTGACCATGGAGGTGCGGACTCCCGAGCAAATTCTCCGGCGACACCGGTGGGGGCCTGCTGGTGACCAAGGACCGATTGTGGGTCACCTTCTACGACATCCACCTGCTGATCGGACTGTCCCGATGACCGCTCGCGGGGCTCAGGAGCGCGGAGGAGGCGACCCTGCGGTCCGGTGGGTGGCCAGCTCGTCCTCGACGTACGCCGGGCGCGAGACCGCCAGACCCAGCAGGAGCTGAGGGACCGTGATCGCCACCAGCGCCAGCAGTGGCACCGTCCAGCCGCCACTGAGGTCGTGCAGCAACCCGATCCCGAACGGCCCGATCCCGGCGATCAGGTAGCCGGCCGACTGGGCGAACCCGGAGAGGGCCGCAGTGCCCACGGGTGTCCTGGCCCGCAGCCCGATCAGCGTCAGGATCAGGGGGAACGTGGTGGTCCCGATGCCGATCAGTGCCGCCCACAGCACGGCCCCCGAGTGCGGCGCCAGGATCAGTCCGACGTAGCCGACCGGGTAGCAGGCCATCACGCTGATCATCAGCCGGGTCTGGTTGTGGGTCCTCGCCACCAGCCACGGGACCAGGAACGAGAACGGGATCCCGATGCCGGTGATGACCCCCAACAGCAGCCCGGCCGAGTGGGCGGAGAAGCCGGCGTCGCGGTAGATCTCGGCGAACCAGCCGAAGATCGAGTAGGCCTGCAGTGACTGGAGTCCGAAGAACAAGGCCATCAGCCAGCCGAGCCGGGTCCGGGCCACCTGCAGCAACGAGACGTGGCCTGCAGGGTCCTCGGGGCGTCGGTCGTGCCCGATCAACCCCAGCCAGGGGAGTACGGCGATCCCGGCGGTGATCGACCAGACCAGCAGGCCCGACCTCCACCCGTCGCCGGCGTCGCTGGCCGGCACCGTGAAGACGGACGCGGAGGTGAGGCCCAGGGCCAGGGCCGTGGAGTAGATCGACGTCATCAGGCCGATCCGGTCCGGGAAGTGCAGCTTGACCAGCGAGGGCAGCAGCACGTTCGCCGAGGCCATCCCCGCCAGGGCCAGCATCGAGAGCGCGAGGAACGCCGGGACCGAGCTGACCGTCGAACGGGCGGCCAGCCCACCGGTGACGCACAGCAGTGCCAGCAGCGTCAGCCGGTGCACACCCACGAGCCGGGCGCCGCGCGGCGCCAGCGAGCCGAAAACGGCGAACGCCAACACCGGAAGGGAGGTCAGCAGTCCCGCTTCGGCCGCCGACATCCCCAATCCGGCGACCACCTCCGCCAACACCGGTCCGATGCTGACCGCGGCCGGGCGCAGATTGAAACCCAGCACGACGATCCCGAGCACCACCAGGGCACGGGGGAGCGGGGCGGTCCGCGGTTCGGGGGTCACCTGAGCATCGTGCCCGAGCGGTGAGCCTGGCTGGCGCCCGGGGCGGCGGCTGCTGTCGGCGGACCCTGTCAGGATTCGCGCATGCGCACGGTCTCCGATGAGCAACGCCGGGCCCGCCTCGCGACTCGCCAGGCCCTGGCCTTGTCGGTCGACTCCGTCGAGGCCGCGGTTCGCTCGGTGGTCTGCCTGCACGCCACCGAGCCCGCCAGCGTCTACCTCTCTGCCTTCGCCAGGTCGGGGGCGTCACGCGCGGAGATCGACCGGGCGTTCTACGACGACCGTTGCGTCGTCAAGCAGCTCGCCATGCGGCGCACGCTGTTCGCCTTCCCCCGCGACGCCCTGCCCTCGGTCTGGGGGAGCGCCTCGGCCCGGGTGGCGACGCAGCTGCGAGCCCGCCTGGCCAAGGAGGTCGTGACCAACGGGCTGGCCCGGGACGGCGAGCGATGGGTCACCGAACGCTCCGCGGAGGTCCTCGAGCGCCTCGGCCAGGGCTCGGCCACGACCGCGGAGCTCCGAGAAGAGCTCCCGGCGCTCGGAGCGCGGCTCGAGATGGCGCCGGGCAAAGCCTACGGCGGCAGCTTCCCCGTGGCGCCACGGCTGCTGAGCACGCTCGCAGCGGGCGGGGCCGTCCTCCGCGGTGCCAACGACGGGGGCTGGCACGTCTCTCGCCCCCGCTGGACCCTCACCGAGGACTGGCTGGGTGACTCAACCGGTGACCGGGATCGGCCCACCGACGTCGCGACCGGCTACCGCGACCTGGTCGAGCGCTGGCTGCGTGCCTTCGGACCCGGCACCGAGGCCGACCTGGTCTGGTGGCTCGGCGCCACCAAGGGCGCCGTACGCCGCGCCCTGGGTGAGCTGGGGGCGGTGGAGGTGACCCTGGCGACGGGACCCGGCTTCCTGCTGCCCGACGACCTCGCCGACGTCCCGGTCCCCGAGCCGTGGGCTGCGCTGCTGCCCGTGCTCGACCCGACCACCATGGGGTGGAAGCAACGCGACCTCTACCTCGCGCCGGAGCACCGGCCCCTCATCTTCGACTCCAACGGCAACGCCGGGACCACCGCCTGGTGGGACGGGCGAGTCGCCGGTTGCTGGGTGCAGGGCGGTGACGGCGTGGTCTCGGTGCTGCTCTGCGCGGACGTCGGCGCTGAGGGCAGGGCCGCCCTCGACGTCGAGGCCGAACGGCTGACCGGATGGCTCGACGGCCACCGCGTGGGCACCGTCTACCCCTCCGCGCTGATGCGGTCCGCGCGCTGATCCGGCCGTAGGGTGCCTGCGTGCGCGAACAGCCAGAGCAACAGGCCCCGCCGGTGCAGCGACTGCGGATCCGGTACGCCAAGCGGGGACGGCTCCGGTTCTCCAGCCACCGCGACTTCAGCCGTGCCTTCGAGCGCGCGGTGTTCCGTGCCCGCATCCCGATGGCCTACTCCTCGGGGTTCAACCCGCACCCGCGCATCTCCTACGCCGGCGCCGCGCCGACGGGCACGGCGAGCGAGGCGGAGTACCTCGAGATCGCGCTGGCCGAGGTGATCGAGCCGGCCCGGGCGCACGCCGACCTCGATGAGGCGTTGCCCGACGGCCTCGACATCATCGAGGTGGTCCAGAGCGCGGGGGGTTCGGTCGCCGACCGGCTGGAGGCCTCCTGGTGGCGTCTCACGCTGGACGAAGTGGCTGCTCCGGAAGCCCGGCAGGCCGTCGATGGGCTGCTCGCCACCGACGAGGTGATGGTCGAGCGGATGACCAAGAAGGGACTCCGGCGATTCGACGCCCGAGCGGCCGTCGTGTCCCTCGCAGTCCTCGAACCGACGGCCGATCGGGAGACGTGTGCGATACTCGACGTGGTCTTGCGGCACGGTTCGCCGTCCGTGAGACCCGATGACGTTCTCGCCGCACTTCACGAGATCTCTGGTCTTCGGGTCACCGCCGCGCTTGCGCAGCGACTGGCCCAGGGGCCGTTGGACCTCGAAGGCGGCACGGTGGGTGATCCATTGACACCCGACCGCGACGCGGCTGGTCGGTGAAGGTGACAGCTTCACCGACAGATTCGGCCCGGCGACCGCGGTCGGTGACCCAAGGGACACCCCACGACGCGATATCGCGGAGGGGGTCGTCGCCGACCGAAGGCTTTTGTCGTACGCCGTAGCGGATCCACGTTGCGCCGTACGCAGCGACCAGCACCGACCAGCGGGTGACAGCGTTGGAGGTGCACAAGGAGAGCTCACCAGTGCTCGACAACGAAGACACCACCACCGGCACGACGAACGACACCGCCGACCAGGCGCCCCCACTGCCCGATCCAGCGCCTGATCCCACGCCCGACCCGACCGACGCGGCCGGAGCCCCGGCCAAGAAGGCGGCAGCCAAGCGGACCACCAAGGCGCCCGCCAAGAAGGCGACGGCGAAGAAGGCCACCAAGAAGGTCGCCACGTCGGCTGCAGCCCCGGCTGACGGCGCTGCTGAGGCTTCCACGGACGCGTCCGTGGCCGGCGACACGCCGGTGGAGAAACCGAAGAAGAAGGCCCCGGCGAAGAAGAAGGCTGCCGCCAAGGCGGCGCCCGCTCCCGAGTCCGCCGTCGCTGACGACACCGGAGCCGCCGGCGGTGACGACCAGGCCGCAGCAGCCCCGATGGTGCTGTTCAAGGCACCCGAGGCCGGCGCCACCAGGCCCCGCAAGCGGGCGGCGCAGAAGCCGGTCGACGGGGACACCCCGGAGTCGGCCGACGGCGCGAAGGCCGACACCGACGAGACCGGGGACACCAGCGACCAGCCCGCCAAGCGCTCGCGGTCCCGCTCGGGAGGTCGTTCAGGCTCCGGGTCCGGTGACGAGGAGACCGACCGTTCCCAGGAAGCAGAGGGCGACGGTTCCGACGACGACGGTTCCGACGGCCCCGACGGAGAGGGCGGCGCTCGCCGCCGCCGCCGCAGGGGCGGCCGTCGCCGCCGCAAGCCCTCAGACGGTGAGAACGACAGCGGCGACAGCGTCGACGAGGGCTCCGAGGACTCCTCGGACACCGACGACTCCGACTCCGATGCCGACGGCGATGGAACCGGCTCGCGCCGCCGCCGCCGCAGGCGCCGTTCCGGCGAGGGGGGAGACGGTTCGGCCGACGATGGCGGCAGTACCTCCCCGCGGGCGCGCAAACAGCGCAATCCCGAGGACGAGATCACCAGCGTCCAGGGCTCGACACGTCTTGCGGCCAAGAAGGCTCGACGCCAGGAGGGTCGCGAGGCCGGCCGTCGTCGGGCCCCGATCGTCAGCGAGGCCGAGTTCCTCGCGCGCCGTGAGTCGGTCGACCGCGTCATGGTGATCCGGCAGAAGGACGACCTGACCCAGATCGGCGTACTCGAGGACAAGGTTCTCGTCGAGCACTACGTGGCGCGCGAGTCCCAGACCTCCCTGATCGGCAACGTCTACCTCGGCCGCGTGCAGAACGTGCTCCCGTCGATGGAGGCAGCCTTCATCGACATCGGCAAGGGCCGCAACGCGGTCCTGTACGCCGGCGAGGTGAACTGGTCCGCCGTCGGGCACAAGGACGGCCAGCCGCGCAAGATCGAGTCGGTCCTCTCGTCGGGCCAGACGATCCTCGTGCAGGTCTCCAAGGACCCGGTCGGCCACAAGGGCGCCCGGTTGACCGGTCAGGTCAGCCTGCCCGGCCGCTTCCTGGTCTATGTGCCGGAGGGCAACACCTCGGGCATCTCGCGCAAGCTTCCCGACACCGAGCGCAACCGGCTCAAGACCCTGCTCAAGGAGATCGTTCCGGACACCGCGGGTGTCATCGTGCGCACCGCCGCCGAGGGCGCCTCGGAGGCAGAGCTCACCCTCGACGTGGAGCGTCTGACGGCCCGCTGGTCCGACATCGAGCAGAAGGTCAAGGCGGGCAAGGGCCCCGAGCTCCTGTACGGCGAGCCCGACCTGACCCTCAAGGTCGTGCGGGACCTGTTCACCGAGGACTTCGCCAAACTGGTCGTCCAGGGTGACGACGCCTGGGACCTCGTCGACGGCTACGTCTCGCACGTCGCCCCCGACCTGCGAGACCGACTCGAGCGCTACCAGCCCGAGGACGGACGCGACCTGTTCGGCGTCTACCGCGTCGACGAGCAGATCTCCAAGGGGCTCGATCGCAAGGTGTGGCTGCCCTCGGGTGGGTCCCTCGTGATCGACCGCACCGAGGCGATGACAGTGGTCGACGTCAACACCGGCAAGTTCACCGGATCGGGGGGCAACCTCGAGGAGACGGTGACCAAGAACAACCTCGAGGCCGCTGAGGAGATCGTCCGCCAGCTCCGGCTTCGCGACATCGGCGGCATCATCGTCATCGACTTCATCGACATGGTGCTCGAGTCCAACCGGGACCTGGTCCTGCGTCGGCTCGTGGAGTGCCTGGGACGGGACCGCACCCGGCACCAGGTCGCCGAGGTGACCTCGCTGGGTCTGGTGCAGATGACCCGCAAGCGGATCGGCACCGGACTCCTGGAGGCGTTCAGCAAGGACTGCGAGCACTGCAAGGGCCGCGGCGTAGTGGTGCACGACCATCCGGTGGAGTCCAACGGCCGGTCGGAGGACGACGAGCCCCGCGGCCGACGCGGGCGAAGCGGCCGCACCCGCAACGGTGCCGGTAGTCCTTCCGGGGGTCGCGGGAGCGGCGCGGCCGACGCGCCGCCGGCGGTCAAGCCCTCACCGGCCGACCTCGCGGGCTCACGCCCTCCCGAGCCGGGCCAGAACGACGACGACAGCGACCGGCCCGCCGAGGCGCCCGAAGCAGCTGAGGCGACTGGAGCCACGGCCCCTGAGTCGGTTCCGGAGCCACAGTCCGTGCCCGCGGAGTCGGCCTCGGCGCCGGACGCCGAGCCCCAGGAGACATCCGCACGCGTGGAACCGGAGACCGAGCCGGAGACCGAGCCCGAGCCAGGGCCGGTGACGGCGAAGGAGCCCGAGGCGCCGCGTGCGGTGACCACCACGAGGCGTCGTACGGCGCGCCGTGCGGCCGGACCGCCGCCGGCGATCACCGACACCGGTGTCTCGGCTGGTGCGGGCAAGCAGGCGGCCCCGTCGGCAGAGCCGGTCGACGTGACCGTCGAGCCGGGCAACTCCACCGAGTCGGACGCAGCAGGCGAGCAGTTGGGAGACGACGAGTCGGGCGCCGGTCACTCGCTCGGCCACGTTCCCGTCAAGCGCAAGGGTGCCCGCAAGCGTTGAGAGTCGGCGGCGATCCGGTCGGTTTTGCGATCGGACCGGCCGGTCCCGTAGTATCGACCCTCGGTGCGCTCACGCGCGCCCTCTTTGTGGAAGCCCACCCGCCGAGCGACTCAATCGTTGCTCCCAGCGGCGCCAGGGATCCCAATCAGACGTGATTTGCCAGACCATGACGAAGGAGACCGCGGTGTACGCGATCGTGCGCGCAGGCGCCAAGCAGCAGAAGGTTGTCGTCGGCGACGTCATCGAGATCGACAAGATCACGACGGGCGTCGGCGAATCGCTGACCCTGCCCGTGGTCATGGTCGTCGACGGTGACAAGGTCACCGCCTCGGGGCTCGACAAGGCCGGAGTGACCGTCGAGGTGCTTGGTGCGACCAAGGGGCCGAAGATCGTCATCCAGAAGTTCAAGAACAAGACCGGATACAAGAAGCGCCAGGGTCACCGCCAGAAGTACACCCAGGTCAAGGTCACCGACATCTCCGTCTGACGGACGGCCCAGCCTCATCTCAAAGGACAGCTCATGGCTCACAAAAAGGGTGCAGCGTCGACCAAGAACGGTCGCGACTCCAACTCCCAGCGTCTCGGCGTGAAGCGCTACGGCGGCCAGCTCGTCAACGCGGGCGAGATCATCGTGCGCCAGCGGGGCACCCACTTCCACCCCGGCAGCGGCGTCGGCCGCGGCGGTGACGACACCCTGTTCGCCCTGATCGCGGGCAGCGTGGAGTTCGGCACCAGGCGGGGTCGTCGGGTCGTCAACATCGCCCCGGCAGCGGAGTGACGCGAACCCCCATCCCGGGCCTCATCATCTGATCCACCACCGAGGGCGTTCCTGAGAGAATCAGGGGCGTCCTTCGTGTTTTCGAGGTGGCTCGACCAGTTCGACCCACCGCCGGTCTCCACCGCTGCACAGTGAGGAAGTCCCGTGGCCGTTCCGACATTCGTCGACCGGGTGACGCTGCACGTCACCGGCGGGCGGGGTGGCAACGGCGTCGCTTCGGTGCACCGCGAGAAGTTCAAGCCGCTGGGTGGACCCGACGGCGGCAACGGGGGCCCGGGTGGCTCGATCATCCTGCGCGTCGACCCGGACGTGACCACGCTGATCGACTACCACCACAACGCCAAGCGCACCGGTGAGCACGGCGGCCACGGCGCGGGCGGGCACCGAAACGGAACCCACGGCCAGGACATCGTGCTGCCGGTCCCCGACGGGACCGTGGTCACCGACGAGTCCGGTGAGGTGCTGGCCGACCTGGTCGGTCCCGGCACGGAGATGATCGTGGCCGCCGGCGGGCGCGGCGGGCTCGGCAACGCGGCGCTGGCCTCCTCCAAGCGCAAGGCCCCGGGTTTCGCCCTGCTCGGTGAGCCGGGTGAGGACCTCGTCGTCCAGCTCGAGCTGAAGGTGGTCGCAGACATCGGCCTGGTCGGCTTCCCGAGTGCCGGCAAGTCCAGCCTGATCGCAGCGATGTCCCGCGCCCGCCCCAAGATCGCCGACTACCCGTTCACCACCCTGGTGCCGAACCTCGGGGTGGTGAAGGCGGGCGACACGACCTTCACCGTCGCCGACGTCCCCGGTCTCATCGAGGGCGCCAGCGAGGGCCGCGGGCTGGGTCACGACTTCCTGCGACACATCGAACGCTGCGCGGCCATCGTCCACGTCGTCGACCTCGCCACGATGGAGCCCGGCAGGAACCCGCTCGGAGACCTCGACGTGATCGAGGCCGAGCTGCGCCGCTACGGCGGCCTCGAGGACCGCCCCCGTCTGGTGGCACTGAACAAGATCGACGTTCCGGACGGACGCGACATGGCCGATCTCGTGGCCGAGGACGTGGCCGAGCGCGGTTGGCAGGTCATCCCGGTCAGCGCCGCGAGCCACGAGGGACTGCGTGAGCTGACCTTCGCCATGGCGGCGGTCGTCGCCGCCCGGCGCGCCGAGGAGCCCAAGGTCGAGACCACGAGGATCGTGCTCCGCCCCAGGTCGACCGGTGGCGGACCCGAGTTCGATGTCCGCGAGACCGGGGAGGGTTGGCGGGTCCGGGGCGAGAAGCCGGAACGCTGGATCCGCCAGACCGACTTCAGCAACGACGAGGCCGTCGGCTTCCTCTCCGACCGGCTGAACCGGCTCGGGGTCGAGGCCAGGCTGGTCGAGCTCGGAGCGGTCGAGGGCGATCCGGTGCTGATCGGGGACCCGGAGAACGCCGTGGTCTTCGACTTCAAGCCCGGCATCGATGCGGGGGCCCAGATGCTCGGGCGCCGCGGCGAGGACCAGCGCTTCGGCGAGTCTCGACCGGCCTCGCACCGACGCCGGGCGATCGACGAGGCCATGCCCGAGCGGGGCGAGGGGGAGGTCCGCGCAGACGTGGCCCGTCGTCTCGACGGCGACCTGGTGCCCGCCGACGACGCTCCGTCGGCCGCGACCGATGCCCCGCCGGACGAGGAGTGATCACCGGATGACCCGCGAGGCGGTGACCGCCGCCCGGCGCGTGGTGGTCAAGGTCGGCTCGTCCTCGCTCACGACGGCGGCCGGAGGCATCGACCCCGAGCGGATCCGCACCCTGGTGGACGACCTGGTCGGCGTACGCACGCGGGGCGTCGATCTGGTGCTGGTCTCCTCCGGCGCCATCGCAGCAGGGCTGGCTCCCTTGGCCTTCGCCCGACGCCCGCGGGACCTCGCTCGCCAGCAGGCCGCCGCGTCCGTGGGTCAGGGCTTGTTGGTGCACCGCTACACCGAGGAGTTCGCGCGGCACGGCCAGGTGACCGGTCAGGTGCTGCTCACCCTCGACGACGTGACGCGTCGCAGCCACTACCGCAACGCCCAGCGCACCTTCGCCAAGCTGCTCGAGCTCGGGGCGGTGCCGATCGTCAACGAGAACGACACGGTCGGGACCTCCGAGATCCGGTTCGGGGACAACGACCGGTTGGCCGCGCTGGTGGCGCACCTGGTCCATGCCGACCTGTTGGTGCTGCTCTCCGACGTCGACGGTCTGTACGACGCGCCACCGAACCTGGAGTCCAGCACGCTGATCTCCGAGGTCCGGGACGGCAACGACCTCGGAGACCTGCGCCTCGGACGGGCGGGGAACGGCGAGCTCGGGACCGGCGGTATCCAGACCAAGCTGGAGGCCGCGCGGATCGCTACGAGCGCCGGCATCCCCGTCGTACTGACCGGCATGGCCCACGCACGGGGGGCGCTCGAGGGCGCGGACACGGGCACCCTGTTCCACCCCACCGGCCGGCGCCGGCCGACCCGGCTGCTCTGGCTCGCGCACGCCACCGAGCCGAAGGGCCAGATCGTGCTGGACGACGGCGCCGTCGCGGCGCTGACCGAGCGGCGCGCGTCCCTGCTCCCCGCCGGGATCACCGGTGTGTCCGGAGGGTTCGTCGCGGGCGACCCGGTCGACCTGATGGACCAGCGCGGCCGCGCCGTCGGGCGCGGGCTGGTCAACTACGACTCCTCGGAACTGCCCGGGCTTTTGGGCCGCTCCACCCGCGACCTGGCTCGGGAGCTAGGTGCGGCCTACGAGCGCGAGGTGGTCCACCGCGACGACCTGGTGCTGCTCTGAGACCGGACCAGCACTGGTCCACCACTGGGACTGGTCCACCACTGGTCCACTCAGCAGGCGCCCGAGCGGACCGCAGGCTCGAAGTTCGTGGTTTTCCCACGCCGTACCCCTCGCTCCGAGACACTGGCGGAGACCGGGCGGCGGGTTCGGTCCCTGCAGGCGGGAGACGCGTGAAGACCTCCGTGCGGCACTGGCACGTCACCCTGACCCTCTCCGGGGACCCGGTCGAACCGATGATCGTCCGGGGCGCGATGCACCGCCTGGAGGTCGAGCGTCCGTTCCTGGACTCGGTGAAGGCGACTGGCGACACCGCGGAGATCCAGTTCTGGGACGAGGGCGAGAGCATGCTCGACGTCGCGTCGTTGGCGATGCGGTTGTGGACCGAGCACCGCGACTCCGCGAGCCTTCCGCACTGGGAGGTCGTGGGCCTGGAGATCGTCGAGAAGAGCGTGCGCGAGACCCGTGCGCGCTTCGGCCGAGGCGCCTGAGACGCAGCCGCGCGCGCTGGCTAGGCTGGCGCCATGCCCGATTCCGGCTTGGTGGCCGTGGCGACGCGAGCACGTAGCGCCGCGACCGAGCTCGCCTTGGCGACGCGGGCCACGAAGGATGCCGCGCTGAAGGCGATGGCCGACGCTCTGCTCGCGGATGCCGACCGGATCCTGAGCGCCAACGACGGTGACGTCGAGGCCGCTGCCGGGGCCGGCACTGCTGAGCACCTCATCGACCGGTTGCGTCTGGACCTGCCCCGGGTCCAGGGCATGGCCGACGGACTGCGGCAGGTGGCCGGCCTCCCGGATCCGGTGGGTGAGGTGGTCCGCGGGTCGACGCTGGCCAACGGTCTGCAGCTGCGGCAGGTGCGCGTTCCGTTCGGGGTCGTCGGGATCATCTACGAGGCCCGCCCCAACGTCACCGCCGACGCGGCGGGGATCTGCCTGAAGAGTGGCAACGCCGTGCTGCTGCGCGGGTCGTCGAGTGCGCTGAGGTCCAACACAGCCATCGTGGACACCCTCCGCCGCGCCGCCGAGGCCACAGGACTGCCGCCGGACGTCATCCAGCTCGTCCCCGGCGAGGGGCACGAGTCGGTCAAGGAGCTGATGCGCGCCCGCGGGCTCGTCGACGTACTCATCCCGCGCGGCGGTGCCGGGCTGATCCGCTCGGTCGTCGAGGAGTCGACGGTGCCGGTGATCGAGACCGGGGTCGGCAACTGTCACGTGTACGTCGACGCGGACGCCGATCTCGACATGGCGGAGCGGATCGTCCTGAACGCCAAGACGCACCGAACCTCGGTGTGCAACGCCGCGGAGTCGTTGTTGGTCCACGCAGCCGTGGCGGAGGGGTTCGTGGCCCGGATCGTGTCCAGCCTGCAGGCGGCCGGCGTGCTGATCCACGGAGACGAGAGGTTCGCTGCCCACGAGGGTGTGGTGCCGGCGACCGAGGAGGACTGGGGCCGCGAGTACCTCGCGCTGGAGATCTCCGCCGCGGTGGTACCCGACCTCGAGGGGGCGATCGCCCACATCCGTCGCCACTCCTCGGCACACTCCGATGCCATCGTCACCAACTCGGCACGAGCCGCCCAGCGCTTCGTCGCGGCGGTGGACTCCGCGGCGGTGCTCGTCAACGCCTCCACCCGCTTCACCGACGGTGCCGAGTTCGGCTTCGGTGCCGAGATCGGCATCTCCACCCAGAAGCTGCATGCGCGCGGTCCGATGGGGCTGCCGGAGATGACCTCGACCAAGTTCGTGGTCACCGGCGACGGCCACACCAGGTGAAGCTCCTCCTGTTGACCTTCGGCTTCGGCGCCGTCTCGGCCGTGATCCCGATCTTCAACATGGAGGCCTACATCACCGTCCTCTACGCGAGCTCCGACGCCCACGCCCCGCTGACGCTGGCGTTCATCGGCTCGCTCGGCCAGAACCTCGGGAAGCTGGTCTGGTACTACGCGTCTCGAGGCGCCATAGACATCCCGTGGTTGCAGCGCCGGCTGAACACGCCCCGGCGACAGGCCTCGTTCGAGCGCTGGCGCAACTTCGTGCAGGGCCGGCCACTGATGAGCGGCTTGCTGACGTTCGTGTCCGCAGCGGTGGGCTTTCCCCCGTTCTTCGCGATGGCGATGGTCGCCGGGACCCTGCGGATGAACGTGGTGGTGTTCTTCGTCGCGGGACTGGTGGGCCGCACGCTCTTCTTCTTGGCGTGGCTGCTCGGGATCGGCCTGATCTTCCGCTGAGCCGCCCCGGGGCTCGCGGACGAGCTGGCGATCGGGCTCGACACCGTGCCGGGGACCGCTTCGAGCGTGGATGCGGATAGTCTGTGCGCCATGCTGAACCTGCTGGTACTGCCGTTGAAGGTCGAAGAGAGTGCGGGCATCACGCCGTACGCCGTCGGCGGGCTCGCCCTGCTCATCCTGCTCGGGATGCTGGTGGCTCTGCTCTCCTTCGGCAAGGGACGCGAGCACTCCTGAGCACCACACCCGCTGCCACCGGCCATCACGGGACGCGACGGCGCGTCGGGGTGATGGGTGGGACCTTCGACCCGATCCACCACGGGCACCTCGTCGCGGCGAGCGAGGTGCAGTCGTGGTTCGACCTCGACGAGGTGGTGTTCGTGCCGACGGGGCAACCCTGGCAGAAGTCGGAGAAACGGGTCTCCCCGGCGGAGCACCGCTACATCATGACGGTCATCGCGACCGCCTCGAACCCCCGGTTCACCGTCTCCCGGGTCGACGTGGATCGCGAAGGTCCGACGTACACCATCGACACGCTGCGCGATCTGCACGCGGCGATGCCGGAGAGCGACCTGTACTTCATCACCGGTGCCGATGCGCTCGCCGAGATCTTCACCTGGCGCAACGCCGCCGAGCTCTTCGACCTGGCGCAGTTCGTGGGCTGCACCCGTCCCGGCTATGAGATGAGCCCGGGCACGCTCGAGGGGATCCCCAGCGACCGCGTCACCCTCATCGAGATCCCGGCCCTCGCGATCTCCTCCACGGAGGTGCGCAGCAGGCGGGCCAAGAGTGAGCCAGTCTGGTACCTCGTGCCGGACGGCGTGGTCCAGTACATCGCCAAGCACGACCTCTACGCGACTCTCGTGGAGCCAGCCCAGACCAAAGAAGGAACCGGATGACAGCCACCGAGCGCGCCCTCGACCTGGTGCTCGCCGCCGCCAGGGCCGCCTCGGACAAGCTGGCCACCGACATCGTCGCCTTCGACGTCAGCGAGCAGCTCGTCATCACTGACGCCTTCGTCATCTGTTCGGCCGGAAACGAGCGCCAGGTCAAGTCGATCGTGGACGAGATCGAGGATCGGCTGCGTGAGGCCGGGGCCAAGCCGGTCCGGCGCGAGGGGGAGCGAGACGGTCGGTGGGTGCTGATCGACTACGCCGACATCGTGGTGCACGTCCAGCACGAGGAGGAGCGGCAGTTCTACGCACTGGAGCGGCTGTGGCGCGACTGTCCGGTGATCAAGCTTCCGGCGGACGTCACCTCTGGTCGAGGCGACTGAGTGTCAGCCGGGGTCCCTTCGAGCGGTTCTCGGCGGCGGGTCGTGCTGATTCGGCACGGACGCACCGCGTGGAACGCCGAGGGCCGAGCCCAGGGACATGCCGACGTGGGTCTCGACGACACGGGTCGCGGCCAGGCCGAGGCGATGGCGGTGGTCCTCGCGGCCCTCGAGCCAGCGGTCCTCGTCACCAGTGACCTGGCCCGCGCTCGGGAGACGGCGGCGTTCCTGGAGAAGGAGACCGGTCTGACCGCCCGCGAGGAGCCTCGGCTGCGCGAGTACGACCTGGGGGAGCGGACAGGCCTGACGATGTCGGAGTTCGCGGCCCGGATGGGCGTCGAGGCCGCCGGGTGGTGGGACGTCCACGCGCACGTCGAGGTCCCGGGGGCGGAGTCCTCGAGCGAGGTTTCCGGGCGCATCGTGCCCGCGCTGGCGGAGGTCCTCGAGTTGCTGGCGCCAGGGGAAACGGGTCTCGTCGTGGCCCATGGTGCCGCGCTCCGGATCGGCCTTGCGGGGCTGCTGGACTGGCCGCTGGAGGCCGCCGACTCCTTGGAGGCGATGAGCAACTGCGGCTGGGCGACGCTCACCGAGAAGGGCTCGGGACGGCTGCGGTTGGAGGCCTACAACCAGAGCGTGCCGGGCGCGCCCCCGGATTAGCGTCCCGGGTGGGCGTTGGCTAAGATTCCCCGCGTTGCCCGTTCGCAGGCAATGGGGCTGTGGCGCAGTTGGTAGCGCACTTGCATGGCATGCAAGGGGTCAGGGGTTCGAATCCCCTCAGCTCCACCGATTTCATCTCGACGGACGTTTCGCTGGACCGGACTCTTCACTGGGTCCGGTCCTTTTGCGCGTCGGCGGTGGCCACGCTGACGCGTGGCAGGATCGTCGGATGGGAGACCACCTGCGTGAGCCCGAGGTACGTCCGGTGTCGACGTTGCGACGGGCGAACGTGATCGCGGCGGTGCTGCACGCCGTCCAGGCGGTCGCGGTGCTGGTGCTGGCCACCGACTTCGCGCTGCCGGTGACGGCGAGCTACCTCGCCGGGCCACCCGGCACCGCGCCACAGGCGCCGGTGACGCTGTTCGAGATCCCGACCGGGATGGCGGTCGCCGTCTTCCTGGCGCTGTCCGCGCTGGCGCACCTCGTGGTGTGCACAGCGTGGTGGGGTCGCTACGTCGAGGATCTCGGCCGCAGCCGGAACCCCGCTCGCTGGGTGGAGTACTCGCTGTCGTCGTCGCTGATGATCGTGCTGATCGCCCAGTTGGTCGGCATCTCCGACGTCGCGGCCCTGATCGCACTCTTCGGCGTGAACGCCGCGATGATTCTCTTCGGCTGGCTGCAGGAGAACTACGAGCGACCCGGCAGCGGCGGCTGGCTGCCCTTCACCTTCGGCAGCATCGCCGGGATCGTCCCGTGGCTGGCCATCACCGTCTACCTGCTCTCGCCCGGGTCGGCGTCCTCGGCCTCGCCTCCCGGGTTCGTCTACGGGATCTTCGTGTCGTTGTTCGTCTTCTTCAACATCTTCGCCCTCAACCAGTGGTTGCAGTACCGCGCCAAGGGGAGGTGGGGTGACTACCTGTTCGGGGAGCGCGCCTACATCGTGCTCAGCCTGACCGCCAAGTCGGCCCTCGCCTGGCAGGTGTTCGGCGGAACCCTGGCCGGGTGACCCCGAGGCCGTGCCGCGCAGGTCACCCGGCTGAGTTGGTTCAGGCCTGGATCGCCGTCCGGTCGCCGTCCTCGACGCCGGCGATCTCGATCTTGCGCGGCTTCGCCTTCTCCGCGACGGGCACCGTCAGCCGTACGACGCCGCCCTCGTAGCCGGCCTCGATGTGCTCGAGGTCGAGGTTGTCGCCGAGCACGAGCTGACGGCTGAACCGGCCGCGGGGCCGCTCCGAGGCGAGCATCTCCCAGTCACCGTTGCGCGCGACCCGCTCGGCGCTGAGCGTGAGCACGTTGCGCTCGACATCGATGTCGATGCTCTGCGGGCTGACGCCGGGAAGGTCGAACTCGATCACGAACCGGTCACCCTCGCGCCAGGCGTCCATCGGCATGACCACGGGACGGTTCGTGGTGCCGAGGAGCTGCTGGGTCAGCCGGTCGAAGTCGCGGAACGGGTCGGTGTTTCGAAGCAGCATGGTCTCCTCCTGGTCCTGTTGGTCGGTGGACCCGGGACCGGTCTCCCGAGCCACCAAGGTTGTATTGGTGGTTGCAGATTTCTTATACTCCATTGCACAGCAGGATTTCAAGATCCCCATCTGAGTCGGGAGTGAGCGTGGCCCAGCGGACCAGAGGCGTGTTCGCGATCTCGGTGGCGGCCGAGATGCTGCGGATGCAGCCCCAGAACCTCCGTGTCTATGAACGCCACGGCCTCGTCGACCCGAGCAGGACCGGGGGCGGCACCCGCCTCTACTCCGAGGACGACCTGGACCGACTCGAGCGGATCCGGGACCTGCTCGCCGCCGGGCTCAACCTCGCCGGCATCGCGCGCGTGCTGGCGCTCGAGGGTGAGGTGGGCAAGCTTCAGGACGAGAACGATCGACTGCGACGGCGGCGCGGATGAAGGGCCAGGACCCTCAGCGGGAGCGTCGTGGCACGCGGGTGACCCCCCAGGCGAAGAGGGCCACCACCACGGCGATGGCGACGCCGACGACGGCCACCTCGCCGTACCCACCGTCGGAGGGGTCGAGGAACGGGTAGGGGTACCACCCGACGGCGGCGCCGCGGATGAGCGAGTAGGCGAGGTAGCCGAGCGGCAGCACCAGCCACCACAGCCCGGTCCGGAAGGGGATCCGGCGCCGCGGGGGGTCGAGCACCCAGTCGATGGCCACTCCGATCGGCATCAGGTAGTGCAGCACGGTGTTGTCCCAGGGCACGGCGGTCAGGATCGAGGGGTCCTGGCCGGACAGGAGCAGGCTGAAGACCACGAAGATCGTCAGCACGTAGAGCGTCGCCGCGCCGCGGAAGAACTCGAGGCGGCGACTGCGCGGTGAGCCGGTCACCGCGGCCCAGAGGAGCACGCCGACGGCGATCAGGTTGCCCTCGATGGTGAAGTAGCTGAAGAAGTTGGCGGGGGAGAAGCTGCCCCGTTCGGTCAGGACGGCGATCTCGGTCACCACCGCGGCGAAGCCCAGCAGTGCCAGCAGCACCTTTTCGGCGCGGAGGGCGGCGTGTCTGCTCATCTGGTGCCTCTCGGGCGGGCTCGGGACGCGCCACGGTATCGGCTGGCGCCGGCGCCGGGCGGGGGACACGTCGTCGGGCACCGTGCGCGCTCGTCGGCCAGCCAGGGTGTTTCGCCCATGCGCCGCGGTGGCATGGTGACGGTCGACGAAAGCGGTGCAGATCGACCAGGAGCCATGGTGAGGACCGACAGTGAACGCGTTGAACGGATAGCCGAGATCGCTAGGGAGCGCGGGCTGCGGGTGGTGACCTCGGAGTCGCTGACCAGCGGACTGGTCGCACAGCGACTGGGCGCGGGGCCCGAGGCCGCAGAGTGGTTCGGCGGGGGGATCATCGCCTATCACGAGCGGGTGAAGTTCGACGTCCTCGGAGTCGAGGAGGGGCCGGTCGTGACGAGCGCGTGTGCGGTGCAGATGGCCCGCGGTGCCCTCAGCCTGCTCGGCGCGGACGTGGCCGTGGCCTGCACCGGCGTCGGCGGACCGGAGCCCAGCGAGGGGAAGCGCGCGGGGACGGTATTCATCGCCGTGGCCACGACCGAGGACGTGCGGATGCGCGAGCTGTCACTGGAGGGCTCGCCCGAGGACGTGATCCGCGAGACGACCGAGCGTTGCGTCACGCTGCTCGAGGAGACCCTGGCCGGGGGAGTGAGCCTCAGGCCGTCACGAAGTCGGCCACGTCGAGCTCGGCGCACCGGCGCTGGTACTCGGCCACCGTGCCCGGCCAGTTGGTCGTGATCCGGCCGCCCTCCTCGTGGTACCAGTTCGAGCAACCTGCCCAGACGGTATGGCCGAGTCGGCGCTGTGTCTCCTCGTCGTACCTCTGCTCCGCCTCGGGGCGTACGGCGACCGAGCTGTCGCCCTGGCTCTCGGCGTGCCGCAACAGCCGCGTGATCGCCGCCGACTGCGCCTCGAGCATCGCGATGATCGAGCTGCCGCCCAGGTTGGTGTTCGGTCCGTACATCACGAACAGGTTGGGGAAGTCCGGCACGCACAGACCGAGGTACGCGCGAGCACCGTCGCGCCAGCGCTCGTGCAGGTCCACGCCACCTGGTCCGGTCACCTTCAGCGGGGCGAGGAACTCGGTGGCGGCGAAGCCGGTGCCGTAGATGATGACGTCGACCTCGTGGACGCGGCCGTCACTGCTGCGAACTCCCTCCGGCAACACCTCGACGACGGCCTCGGTGACCACCTCCACGTTGGGTCGCACCAGCGTGGGGTACCAGTCGTTGGAGAACAGGACCCTCTTGCAGCCGAACGGGTAGTCCGGGACCAGCTTCACGCGCAGCGCACGGTCGCGGACCTGGGTTCGCAGCTGGGCCCGCCAACCGAGCTCGACGAGCTTCTTCAGGGGATGGGCGCTGACCAGCGAGCGGTTGAACTGCTCGGTCACGAGAAAGGTCAGGCCGCGACCGAAGGCCTGCGTCACCGGCAGGCGGCGGAACACCGTGCCGTGGCGGGCGGTGTACTCCCGATCGGGCTTCGGGGCGACGTACGGGGCCGAGCGCTGGAAGACGGTGAGCTGACCGGCTCGATCCGCGATGCCGGGGACGAACTGGATCGCGCTGGCGCCCGTGCCGAGTACGGCGATCCGCTTCCCCTCGAGGTCGACCGTGTGGTCCCACGCGGCGCTGTGGAACGCCGGACCGGTGAAGATGTCGAGTCCGGGCAGGTCCGGGATCACCGGACGCGAGAGCTGTCCCAGGGCACTGATCACGACCTCGGTCTCGATCGTCTCGCCAGCGGTCGTGACCAGGTGCCAGGACCCGGTGGGGTCGTCGTGGGTGATCTCGCAGACCTCGACCCCGGTGCGGACGAGGTCCAGCACGCCGTGCTCGCCGGCGGTGCGTTCGATGTAGGCCAGGATCTCGTCCTGGCGGGAGTAGCGGTGCGGCCAGTCGGGGTTCGGGGCGAACGACCACGAGTACAGCGACGACGGCACGTCGCAGGCGGCGTTCGGGTAGGTGTTGTCGCGCCAGACGCCGCCAACCCGGTCGGCCTTCTCCAGCACGGTGATGTCCGTGTAGCCGGCCCGGCTGAGCTCGATGGCGGTCGCCGAGGCCGCCGAATCCGGCGCCGATGATGGTGATCGAGGGCTGGCGCATGGGCAAACCCTAGGCGCCACCCCTCGGTCGCTCGCCCCCGTCCCGCATCGCGAGCCCTAGTGTCGTGCCATGTTGATCCTTGGCTTGGTGTTCGCCGGACTCGCCGCCCTCGTCCACGTCTACATCTTCGTGCTGGAGTCGTTGCGGTGGCAGGACCCCGCCACCCGTCGGGTCTTCGGCACCACCGAGGAGTCGGCCGCCATCACCGCGTCGCTGGCCTACAACCAGGGCTTCTACAACCTCTTCCTCGCGATCGGCACCGCCGCCGGCCTCCTTCTGGCCGGCTCCAACCGTGACGCCGGCCTGGCCCTCGTGGTCTTCGCCACCGGCTCGATGCTCACTGCAGCGCTGGTGCTGATCACCTCCGACCGCGCCAAGGCGCGAGGGGCCGTCGTGCAGGGGCTGTTCCCCTCTCTGGCGCTGCTCTCGCTGCTGGTCTGGGTGCTCCTCTGAGCGTTGACGTGGTCGTCCACAGGTGGCGAACGTGTGCTCGAAAATGTCGGTTTCGGGGTCTAGGGTTGGTTCATGGACGCTCCCTCGATGTTGACCCCGGCGGTGGTGGTCGAGCGGGTCCGGGCGGCGCGGGTGCGGGAGCAGGCGGCCGCGGTGGAGCAGCTGGAGCTGGCGTTGGTGTGGGCGCGGCTGCACCCGTGCCCGGTCGGTGGGGTGCCGGCGCACGTGGGTGAGGTCGACCTGCGCGGTGAGGGGCTGTGTCCGCTGGCCGGGGTGGGGGCGCCGTGGGTGGCGGAGTTCGCCCCGGCCGACCTGGGGGCGGCGTTGTCGATCACCCTGGAGGCGGCCCGGCTGCTGCTCGGTGATGCGTTGGAGCTGGCCCACCGGCTGCCCCGGCTGTGGGACCTGGTCCGGGAGTTGCGGGTTCCGGCGTGGCGGGCCCGGTTGATCGCCCGGGAGACCCGCGACCTGACCCGTGAGGCCGCCGGGTTCGCGGACCGGCTGATCGCCGCGACCCCGGGGAAGGTCGGGTTGGTCCACGCCGCGAGGCTGGTGCAGGAGGCGCGGCTCTACTTCGACCCCGACCGGGCGGTCGCTGCGGAGGAGGAGGCGCTGGCCCGGCGTGGGGTCTGGCTGCGTCCCGGGCACGGTGGCCCGGCGACCACCGAGGTGGCGATGGTCCTAGACACCCCGGACGCCGACCTGTTCGACCAGAGCCTCACCCGGATCGCCGCTGAGCTGCGGGCCCTGGGCGACCCCGACGGACCGGACGTGCGCCGGGCCAGGGCGGTCGGGGTGCTGGCCGACCCCCAGCACGCCCTGGACCTGATGTCGGGCCGCGAAGGCGCCGCCCCCACACCCGGTCACGGCGGGATCGCGAACCTTTTCGTCCACTTGACCCCGGGCGACGTTGAGGCAGACCTGAGCGGCGGCACCGGCGCGATCACCCTCGAGCGGCTCGGCGCCGCGACCACCCGACTGCTCACCGACTGGCTGGCCCGCCTGCCCGAGACCGGCGCGAAGGTCATCGTGCGGCCCGTGCTCGACCTCGCCGCCAATCAGGCCCTCGACCGGCACGACCCATCGCCAGCGCTGCGCGAGCAGGTGATCCTGCGCGACGCCCACTGCGTGTTCCCCGGCTGCCGACGCAACTCCCGGACCTGCGACCTGGACCACATCACGCCCTACGTCCCGATCGAGCAGGGCGGACCCCCGGGCCAGAGCACGGCATCGAATCTGGCGCCGCTGTGTCGCACCCACCACCGGATCAAGACCCACACCGGATGGGACTACCAACGCCACGACCACGGCGGCTACACCTGGACCAGCCCCACCGGCCACCACTACGACGTCGCCCCCACCAGCCGACGGCCACCCCAGGTCCCACGAAGAACCTGACCGCCCAAACACCCGACCCCAGCCGGAAGTTGCAGGTCGGTCGGGGCCACCGGCACGCCTACGCCCGGAAACCCGCCGCTTGGCGCCCGAGTTGACGCTCAGCCCTTGGCGTCGATCCACGCCTTGATCAGGCCACGCAGGGCGGGTGCCTTCGCCTCGAGGTCGCCCACGTCGAGGAACCTGGCCACGCGGGAGGTCTCGCCCTCGCCCTCGAGCAGTCCCTCGGGGTCGGGCAGCGAGGCCCCGGTGTGGAACATCAGCGAGACGTGCTTGGTCGACTTCGGGTAGAACGAGGCGATGTTGCCGGCGTAGATGAACGTCGGGGCCTGCCACTTGATCGCCTCGCTCACCCGCGGATCCGCGTCGAGGACGGAGGCGCGGACGGCCTGCACCAGGTCCTTCTGCGGGTTCTCGTAGGCCTCGAACCAGGCGTCGACCTCGGGGTTGCGGTTGCCCATGCGCCAAACCTAGACCCGGACGCGCCTCAGGTCCGATCAGGTGATCGTCATCCCGCCGTCGACGGGCAGCGTCTGCCCGGTGATGTAGCCGGCGGCGGGGGAGGCCAGGAAGACCGCCGTGGCGGCGAGCTCGCGGGGATCGCCCTTGCGGCCGGCCGGGATGCGCGCCTGCTGCGCCTCCAGGTAGCCGTCGGGGTACTGCTCGGTCATCTCGGAGTCGAAGAACCCGGGCGCGAGCGCGTTGACCCGGATCCCCTTGCGACCGGTCCACTGCTGGGCGAGGTCGCGGGTCAGGCCGATCAGGCCGGCCTTGGACGCGGCGTACGCCGCCTGCGGGAGCCCGGCCGTGGTGATCCCCAGCACCGAGGAGATGTTGATGATCGACGAGCCGGGCCCCATCACCCGGCCGCACGACTGGGCCATCCAGTAGCAGCCGTTCAGGTTCACCTCGATGACCTGGCGGAAGTCGTCCGGGCGCTCGTGGGTGGCGGGTACGGCGGTGCCGATGCCGGCGTTGTTGACCAGCACGTCGACCCGGCCGAACTCGGCCATCGTGGCGTCGACCAGCGCCTGGCACGCCTCCGGTGACGCGACGTCCGTGGGCACGGCGATCGAGCGGCGTCCGGCCGCCTCGACCAGCGCCGCGGTGTCGGCCAGCCGGTCGACCCGTCGGGCCCCCAGAGCGACGTCGGCGCCCGCCTCGGCGAAGGCTTGGGCGAAGGCGACGCCGAGTCCGGAGGAGGCGCCGGTCACGATCGCGACCTTGCCGTCGAGTGAGAACAGATCGGAGATGGTCATGGACCCGATCCTCTCAGGCCAGGCCGGGCCGCCGAACGTCGTCCCGCTGGCCGGGTCTCAACCGGTGCCGGCGGCGCTGCGCGCCTCCCAGGCGGTGCGGACCATGTCCTCGAGGTCGTGGCGCATCTCCCAGCCCAGGTCGCGCGCGGCGAGCTCGCCGGTGGCCACGATCCTGGCCGGGTCGCCGGGGCGTCGGGGACCCACCTCGGGGGTGAACTCCATCCCGGTGACGGTGCGGATGGCGTCCATGATCTCCGCGACCGACGAACCGGTGCCGCTGCCGAGGTTGTAGACCGCCTCCAGCCCGTCCCCGGCGGCGAGGTGCTGGGCGGCGACGGCGTGCGCGGAGGCCAGGTCGGCGACGTGGACGTAGTCCCGCACGCAGGTGCCGTCGGGCGTGGGGTAGTCGTCGCCGTTGATCCGGGGCGTCTTGCCCGCCAGCAGCATCTCGAACACGATCGGGAACAGGTTGTGCGGGCTGCTGTCGTAGATGTCCGGGCTGCCGGAGCCGACGACGTTGAAGTAGCGCAGCGAGGTGTGGCGCAGCCCGGTCGCGCGGGCCTGGTCGCGGATCAGCCACTCGCCGATCAGCTTGGTCTCGCCGTACGGCGACTCCGGCGAGGTCGGCGTCTCCTCGGTGACGAGTTCGACGTCCGGGGTGCCGAAGGTCGCCGCGCTGGAGGAGAACACGATCTTGTCGGCGCCGGTCTCGGCCATCGCCTGGAGCAGGTTGACCGTGCCGGTGACGTTCTGGACGTAGGTGTGCAGCGGTCGGTCGACGGAGACGCCGGCGTACTTGTAGCCGGCGAGGTGGACGACGCCCTCGACGTCGTAGCGGCCGCATCGTCGTCGACCAGCAGCGCGGTGTCCACGATGCTGCCCTCGACGAACGGCACGTCCGGGTGCACGAAGTCGCGGTGACCGCTGGAGAGGTCGTCGATCACGACAGCGTCCAGCTCGACCTCCGCGAAGGCCCGCACGACGTGGGCGCCGATGTAGCCGGCACCTCCGGTCACCAACCACGACATGTCGACTCCTTCGAAAAGTTCGCCGGTGCCGGGACTGGATTCCCGGCCGGCGGGTACGTGACCCACTGGTCAACCACAACTCGGGAGGCACGATGCTACTGGCCGCAGATGCCCAGCTCCGTCTTGACGCCAACTGGGTCGACTACCTGCTGGTGGCGATCTACTTCGGCTTCGTGATCGGGATCGGGATCATGGCCCGGCGCTCGGTCTCCACCAGCATCGACTTCTTCCTCTCCGGTCGCTCGCTGCCCGCCTGGGTGACCGGGCTCGCGTTCATCTCCGCCAACCTGGGCGCCGTCGAGATCATGGGCATGTCTGCCAACGGCGCCCAGTTCGGCATCCCGACCGTGCACTACTTCTGGATCGGCGCCGTCCCGGCGATGTTGTTCCTCGGCGTGGTGATGATGCCCTTCTACTACGGCTCCAAGGTGCGGTCGGTCCCGGAGTTCATGCTCAAGCGGTTCGGCACCGGCGCCCACCTGGTCAACGCGATCAGCTTCGCGGTGGCTCAGCTGCTGATCGCCGGCATCAACCTGTTCCTGCTGGCGAAGATCGTCAATGTCCTGCTGGGCTGGAACCTCTACGTCTCCCTCGTCGTGGCCGCGGTCATCGTGCTGTCCTACATCACCCTGGGGGGGCTTTCGGCGGCGATCTACAACGAGGTCCTCCAGTTCTTCGTGATCGTCGCGGCGCTGCTTCCGTTGACCCTGGTCGGGCTCCACAAGGTCGGCGGGTACGGCGGACTGAAGGACAAGATCAGCGCGGCCGGCGACGGCGCGGCCCAGCTGTCGTCCTGGCCGGGAACCAACCTCACCGGCATCGAGAACCCGGTGCTCTCGGTGATCGGGCTGGTCTTCGGCCTCGGCTTCGTGCTCTCCTTCGGCTACTGGACCACCAACTTCGTCGAGGTCCAGCGCGCGATGGCGTCGAGCTCGATCTCCGCGGCCCAGCGCTCGCCGATCATCGGTGCCTTCCCGAAGATGTTCGTGCCGTTCATCGTCATCTTCCCGGGCATGATCGCGGCCGTCGTGGCCTCCGAGGTCGCCGACGCGAAGGCCTCGGCGGACGCGTCGTTCGACTACAACAACTCGTTGCTCTTCTTGATCCGGGACCTGTTGCCCAACGGCATGCTGGGCATCGCCATCGCCGGTCTGCTGGCGTCGTTCATGGCCGGCATGGCCGCGAACATCTCGGCCTTCAACACGGTGTTCTCCTACGACCTCTGGGAGACCTACGTGGTGAAGGACCGCAGCGACGACTACTACCTGCGGATCGGTCGGGTGGCCACGGTGGGGGCGACGGTGAGCGGCGATCGGGACGGCGCTGATCGCCCGGAACTACCAGAACATCATGGACTACCTGCAGACCCTGTTCGGCTTCTTCAACGCACCGCTGTTCGCCACGTTCATCCTCGGCATGTTCTGGAAGCGGATGACCCCCACGGCAGGATGGACCGGCCTGGTCGGCGGCACCCTGGCGGCGATGTTGGTCGGCGTGCTCAGCAAGGACGCACTCGGCCCGATGTCGATCGGCGTGCTCGGGCTCTCCGGGCAGGGCGCCAGCTTCGCCGCCGCCGGGGCGGCGTTCGTCGTCGACGTCGTCATCAGCGTCGCCGTCACCCTGGTGACCAGACCGAAGCCGGAGTCCGAGCTGCGCGGACTGGTCTACTCGCTCACGCCGAAGGCCGACTTCCACGACGAGAACGAGGGCACGCTGGCGTGGTACCAGCAGCCGACCAAGCTCGCGGGCGTCGGGTTCGTGCTCGTCGTCATCCTCAACATCGTCTTCTGGTAAGGGAGGTCCACCATGGCCGAGAACGAAGGCACCCGCCGCGCAGGGCTGTTCGACATCCGCGTCATCATCGGGGTCCTGATCGGGCTCTACGGGCTGATCATCCTGCTCACTGGCCTCTTCGTCAGCGACGCGCAGCTGGCCAAGGCGGACGGGCTGAACATCAACGTCTACGCCGGGATCGGCATGCTCGTGGTGGCGGCCGGATTCATCGCCTGGGCTCGGGTCCGCCCGATCGTCGTACGCCCGGAGCCGGAGGGGGACGGGGCCGAGAGCCCGTCTAGCTGAGCCGCCTGAGAGTCTGCTGGGATGGTGCGCTCCCCCCTCAGCGGCCTCGCGCCGGCTCGTCGTCGGACCGCCGTAGTGGTATTGGTGAGCCTGCTCGTGGTGCTGGTGGCGGTGCTCGGGAGGCTGGCAGTCAACCGGCTGGCCGGCGGGGGGATCGCCGAACAGGCCAGCCCCGGTCCGGTCCTGGTCGTCCCGGGATACGGAGGCGACACGTCCTCGCTCGACCCGCTGGTGGCCGAGCTGCGTCGCGAGGGGCGGGACGTGGTGGTCTTCACCCCCTCCCAGGGCGGCACGGGCGATCTCGAGGTCCAGGCGCGCCGGCTGTCCACGCTGGTGGACGAGACAAGGAAGGGGACCGGTGCCGCGTCGGTCGACCTCGTCGGCTACTCCGCCGGGGGCGTGGTGGCGCGGCTGTACGTGCGCTTCGAGGGCGGTGGCCCGCTGGTACGACGGGTGCTGACGTTGGGGTCGCCACAGCACGGCACGGACGTGGCCGTGCTCGCAGAGGAGGTGGCAGGCGGATGCCCGGTCGCGTGCGAGCAGCTGGCCACGGGCAGCGACCTGCTCCGCCGCCTGAACGCGGGTGACGAGACCCCCTCCGGTCCGCAGTGGATCACCGTCCGGACCCGCAACGACCAGATCGTGACGCCGAGCGACTCGGCGATGTTGCAGGGAGCCCTCAACATCGAGGTGCAACAGGTGTGCCCGCAGGCGACCACCTCGCACGACGCGCTGCCGGGTGATCCCGTCGTGCTGGCCGCGCTGCGCGCGGTACTGGAACGCGACCTGCCACGGCTTCCCGGCAAGGTCACCTGTTGATGTCGCGGGTGGCGAAGTTCGCCCAGGCCGCCCCGGCGAAGACCACGAGGTAGGCCAGCTGCGAGAGCACCCCGTGGATCACGTCGCGCCATCGGATCGGGTCGCGGAACAGGTCGACGAACGCCAGCCAGTAGCGGGTGACCAGGTAGGGCTTGATCGACTCGGCCGCGTCCAGCCCGAGCAGCACCGTGGAGGCGACCAGGAACCCGATGGTGCCCAGTGCGGCCGCCACGGCGGAGTCGGTCACGGTGCTCAGCAGCAACGCGATCGCCGCGACGCCGAGCATGGCGAGCACGACGTACCCGAACGCCATCGCGGTCCGCTCGGCCATCTGGGTCTGGGTGAGGGTCGAGCCGGAGACGCTCACCACGCCACCCGCCGCCTTCCCGAGAAGCAGGCGCCCCTCCATGTAGGCCACCGCAGCAACAACCAGCGTCGCGAGCAGGACGAACGTCACGATGCTGGTCAGCTTCGCGACGAGCAGCCGGAGCCGGGAGACGGGGCGAACGAGCAGGTAGCGCAGCGTGTCGCTCTGCACCTCCCCGGCGATCGCGTCACCACCGACCACCGCCACGGCGACCGGGAGGAACAGCGGCAGCACGATGCCGAGGGCAGCCAGCGGGAACAGGGAGCCGTCGTTGAGCACGGCGGAGAGGAACGGCGGGCCGGTGCCGGGCCGTGGCCCGAGGTCGGTCAGGGCGAGGAGGACGGCCACCAGGGTGGGCAGCGCGTTCAGCGCGGCGATGGTCACCCACGTCAGCGGGCGGCGCAGCATCTTGAGCACCTCGACCCTGATCACGGCGCGGCGACCTCGTCGGACTCGGTCGCGGCCAGGACGATCTCCTCCAGGCCGCGCCGCACGGGGGAGATCTCGTTGACGCGCAGGCCCGCCGTGACCAGCAGTTGGTTCAGCTCTGCGGGGTCGTCCGCGCGGACCAGCACCATCTCGACGTCGCGGTGCTCGACGCGTCCGTCCAGCAGGGCGATGGTCTGACTCACGTCGGGGGTTCGCACTCTGACCAGACCGGTCTCGGTCGGCAGGGCCGCCAGGTCCTCCTGCAGCACCAGTCGTCCACGGTCCAGGACGCCCACGCGGGTCGACATCTGCTCGATCTCGGCGAGCAGGTGGCTGGAGAGGAAGATCGTGGTGCCGTCGCGGTTGAGATCCACGAGCAGCTCGCGGATGTCGCGGATGCCCTGGGGGTCCAGTCCGTTGGTGGGCTCGTCGAGGACCAGGAGCGGAGGGCGTCGCATCAGGGCGGCCGCAAGCCCCAGGCGCTGTCGCATACCCATCGAGTAGGTCTTGGTGGGGCGCTTGTCGGCCGCGTCGAGCCCGACCTGCTCGAGCACCTCGTGGATGCGCTCGCGGCGTGCCAGGCGCCCGACCCGCGGTCCGGCAGCGGCGGCGAACAGCGCGAGGTTGGCCTGAGCGGAGAGGTGCGGGTAGGCGCCGGGCCCCTCGACCAGCGCGCCGACCCGGGGCAGCACCGACTGGGACGCGCGCGGCATCGGCTCCCCGAACAGCTCGACCTCCCCGGCGGTGGCCAGCACCAGGCCCAGCAGCATCCGCACCGTCGTGGTCTTGCCGGACCCGTTGGCGCCCAGGAAGCCGTAGATGTCTCCCTCGCGGACGTCGAGGTCGATGCCGTCCACGGCGTGCACCCGGCCGTAGGTCTTGCTCAGCCCGCGGGTCCGGATCACCGGGTCCTCACCACCCCGGCCGCAAGATCGCCGGCCGCGGTCTCGAGCGTCGCCGGGGTCACGGTCCCGGCGAGCAGGAAGTGACCACCGCCGGCATGCGCGAGCAGCACCGACAGCGGTCCCATCGCCAAGGCGAGGCCGGCATCGGACTCGCTGGAGTTGCTGCTGCGCTCGAGCTGGTCGCGCAGCTGGCGGGCCACGGAGTCACGCAACGGCACCGCGAGCAGGGCGGTGGGACCTCGGCCGTAGACCCCGACGGCGCCGAGCGCCGCGCTCTGCCTGCTGCGGGCCAGCCCTGCGACGCTGTCCGGCGGTAGGAACGGCGCAAACGCGTTCGCGCCTGCTGCCGCGTCCAGGGAGACGCCTCGGGAGAAGTCGATCCTGGAGGAGAGCCGGAAGTCGGCCAGCTCCTTGACCGGCTTCTCCAGCGTCAGCGAGATCAGCTCGGTGCTCAGGATCGGCGCAGCTCCGGCCGGTTCGCCGTACACGCGGACTCGCAGCGGGAGGCCCGAGGACTCGTCTGCCCAGATGTCGACACGGGAGATCGTGGAGCGGCTGTCCGAAGGCACGAGCCGGACTCCGGTCGCGGTACGCCCGGCGATCCGTTGAGCGGCCAGCCGGGAGAGCTCTGCGGGCTGGGCCCCCGCCAGCAGTCGCGCGGCCAGCGTGCCGGGAAGGGCGTCGACGTCGTCGGGCAGCCGAACGGCGGAGTACGGCGTGAAGGTGACCTTGTTCGTCTCGTAGTTCCATCGCACCGACAATCCGCCGTCTCGAACCAGGTCGGACTCGCCGGTGGTCCGCAACCGGTCGATGCGCCAGTTGTCCGCGTCGCGCCACCACACCCGGAGGTCGGTCCGCTCGCCGAGCAGGCGGGCGACGCCACCGAAGGTCGCGCCGGCCAGCGGGATCTGCACCGACCCCTGGGTGCGGACCTCTCCGGAGTAGCCGAGAGCGGCGGCCCGGTGGATCCGGCCGACCAGGTCGGTGGCGGTGATGTCGGACTGGCGGGCAGGCAAGGCCCGGCTCACCAGGGGGGCCGACGTCACCGCGATCGCGAGGGCCGCGACTACGAGCCACCGCCCCGCAGGAGTCATCTCTTCACGGTACGACCCGGGCCCGAACCGTCCCCGCCTCAGCGCCCGCCCGCGGGCGCGTCTGCGGCAATGCTGGCGACGAGGTCGACGACGGTGCGAACGGCTTCGGGTACGGCGCTCAGCATCGGTGCGCTCAGGCCGATCCCCTCCCCGAGGTCGGCAGGACGGCCACCCACGACGTAGGTCCTGGGCAGCATGCCGCCCAGGTTGAGCAGGCCGCTGAGGACCGCCACCGGGTTCATGTCGTGCGCGTCGAGGTCGGTTCCCGCGGGGACGTCGTCGCCGGAGACCTCCAGCACCGTCAGCGCGCCGGGATGCTCCCCGGTGGGCAGGGCGTCGACCAGCACGAGGACGTCGTACCCCTCGAGCAGGTCGTAGGCCAGGTGCATCCCCCGGATCCCGTAGTCCACGACGCGCACCGACGCGGGCAGCTGCTCCTGGGCCAGCCGACGCACGACCTCGGGGCCGAAGCCGTCGTCGGTCAGGAACATGTTGCCGATGCCGGCGACCAGGATGGACCCGCTCACATCTGCCGGATCTTCAGGTAGCGCTTGATGTCGGGGATCGACGCGATCGCGACGACGAGGCCCACGACAACAACGACACCGATGACCACGGTCGCGAGGATTCCGATGACCCTCATGGGTTGCCCTCCTCTCTGCTGGTCGAGGCGACGGGCAGGGGCTCCAGCTCGTCGGGTGCGAAGTACCAGTAGCGGCCGGCCAGGTCGTGCATGTCGGCGGCGGGGTCGTCGGCCAGGACCAACGCCACGTGGGTCCCCCCGTCGACGTCCGACAGCACCGCGGTCACCCGGGCGACCTGGCCGGCGAAGAACAGGTCCTGGGCGTCGGCATTGCGCTTCGGATGCACCCGCACCATGGAGTCCCGGGCCACGCTGACGCCGTCGATGGTCACCGAGTCGAGCCCGGGCTGGACCCGCGCGTCCTCCTCGGGCGACCACCACGGCACCCCGTCGGTGTCGAAGGAGGTCGGTCCGACGTCAAGGACGTCCGAGCCTGAGTGGGGGTCGCGCAGGATGCCGTGCAGCTGCTGCAGTCCCTCGGCGGACATGGCGTCGCAGCGGTCGATGATCTCGGCCGCCCGCGGGTCGGTGGCGCGTGCCTCGGCCTTCTCCTGGTCCGTCATCGTCATCACGCGCAGGGTGAGGATCTCGTCGATCTCGGTGGAGTCGAAGAGCGCGCCGGCGCTCTCCGGCGCGATCTCCGGGTAGTCGTAGAGGATGATCGGCGAACCGAGCAGCAGGTCACGCGTCGGTGCCTCGCCCGTCAGCACGGGCCAGCAGCGGTCCTGGACGCACTGCGCAACGAGCCGGGCGGCATCCTCGGGCGGGTCGGTCATCGAGACGAACTCGAAGCCGGTCGCCTCCAGGATGAGGTGGGCGCCGATCATCGAGTGGTGGATCGCCTCGTCCTTGTCCGGGTGCTCCAGGCGACCGGTGTTGCGCACCTCCACGTCCAGGAGGGCGTGCTCACCGGCGCGCGTCAGGTGCGCGCTGAGCCGCCCCTGGACCGGCCAACGGCGCCGGATCACCCGGCCGCCGGCCGACTCCGACGGATCCTCCCCACCCTCGAGGCTGAAGTCCTCGGCGACCCCGGTTGCGGCTGCGTCCAGGTCGAGTCGTACGACGTGCTCGCACTCGACGGCCTCCTCCCAGGTGAGGATCTCGGAGCCGTCGACGACGACTCGTGCCGTTGGCTCCCCCTGCTCGTCGAGCACTTGACGCAGCTGGGAGCGCAGGAAGCGCAGGTGCACCTCGGCGTGGGCTCCTGCGCCTGGAGTGCTGAGCACGGTCTGCAGGCGCATCTGCGGGTTCTCCCCGACACCGGCCTCGGCGGCGCCTTCGGGTCCCAGGACCCCGAACTGCCAGCGGCTGCGGTTCTTCGACGAGCTCGCGCGGTAGGGGTAGAGCAGGTAGCCCTCGTAGAGGACGGCATCGGCCACCGTCCGGGCCAGGTCGAGCCGGCCGCTCACGCGGTGCCCCCGGTGCTCTCTCCGGTCAGCTGGCCGTGAGGAGCGAGCAGAGCCGCCAGCGTCTCGTCCCAGGACAGGTGCCCGTGCCGGGAGCGGTGCTCCTCCAGGGCGGTGATGGTGGCGTGGTCGAGCCGGACCCATCCGGTGCCCGGGTAGTGGGTGGCGATCAGCTCCTTCCACACCGAGACCGGCAACTGGTAGCGAGCCTCGGCGTCCCAGGGGAGCTGCTCGACACCGAATCCGTTCTCGCCCTTGGTGAATGCCGTTCCGGTGAACATCAGGACCAGGGGAGCGCTGCCCTCGCCGAGGGCATGCAGGTAGCGGGAGCCGACCACCTCGAAGTCGTAGGTGCAGGGGAGGGGAAGCTCGATCTCGGTGGCGTCGCGAAACCCCTGCACCATGGTGCTGCACTGCATCCACAGGAACGGCTTGAGCGTCTGCGACCACCGGTCGCGCTCCCCGAACTGCCCGCGCAGGCCGATCCCCTCCCGCTCGTCGTAGCCGCGCCGCTGGGGTTCGATGCGGACCTGGCAGCGCAGCGCAAGGGCGTGCACGGGGTCACCCCCGCCCTGCGCCAGGTCGAGCCGTGCGATCAGCTGCGGCTCGGCCGCGTAGCGGTCGACCACGATCTCCTTGACGGCGAACGTCCAGGTGCTCACGTCGCGCGCCCTCCCTGGTCGGCATCGACCCGGCTCGGCGCTGGCCGGCTGCGATGCTCAACGTGGGTGAAGAACCCCTCGAGCGCGGCCTGGGCCTCCTGGCCGCCGTCAAACCCGCGCCAGGTCATCCGCATGGTGCCGACCAGCTCGTAGCAGGCGTCGATGGGCACCAGGTGGGCACTGAAGGTGCCGTCCTCACCACGGCGCAGGAGCAGCGCCTCGACGTCGGGCAGCAGGCCGGAGAGCTCCGGGTTCCGGGCCATCACGTCGTCCCAGGCGTCCATCGGCAGCTCGGACTCGGTCGCACCGGCGGGACCTGGGTAGAAGCTGACCATGTGCCCGAGGTCGGAGTGGTGGAAGCAGAAGACCAGCCCGACCGGGATCTGCAACGACTCCCAGTCGCCCTCGGTGAAGGCGAAGTCGGAGAAGGACAGGTAGCGGTCCGGGATCGCCCGGAAGCGGAGGTTGGCATGATGGTCGGAGAACAGCAGGTAGCAGCCGCGGCAGGTGCACATCAGGCTCCGTGTGGTCAGGTCCACGACGTGCTGGTGCTCCTCGGCGATGGGTTCCGCGCACATCTCACACTTCTCGCCGGGGTCCGGTGGCGGACGCCGGGAGGTGATCCGCTGCAGCGTCGAGAGCAGGGCTGCCTCGTCCTGGCCGGTCATGGCGTGGCCCCGCTGGGCAACGCGACCGCTGCCGAAAGCTCCTGGCCGGTGACGGGGAGCGGGTCGAGGTGCAGGCTGGCGTCGTCGAGGCAGGTGCCGGCCCGGCGTACGTCGAAGTGGGCGCCACAGGACGGGCAGACCAGCACGGGCGCGTCGGCCGAACCCCCGAGGCGGCGCTCCAGCCGACCGGTGCCGAGACTCGACTCGCACAGCGCACACCGGTCCCGGAAGACCATCAGGTCCGAACCTGCGCGGCAGACCACCAGAGCCACCCCGTCGACACGAACCGTGCACACCGGGTCGGGGGTCAGACCCGCCTCGGTGAGGGAGTGCCAGCTCGCCCCGGTCGGTCCCTCGGTCGAGGTCGTGTCGAGGCGGGTGCGCAACGACGCGACCGGGATCAGAGTCTCGCCGTCCGCGGCCGGAGCCGCTTCGACCTCGATGCGGGCGATCTCGGGTGCGGCCGACTCGATGGCGTCCTTGACGGCGAGTTCGAGGGTCACCGAGGAGGACGGGCAACCGTCGCAGCTGCCGAGCAGGCGCAGCGTCACGACGTCGTCGGCGACCTCGAGGAGCTCCACGTCGCCACCGTGCGAGCCGAGGTAGGGCCGCACCCGCTCGAGCGCCCGCTCGACGCGGGAGCCGACGTCGTAGGGGTGCAGGCCGTGGATCAGGAGCAGGCTGGAGACCAGCTCGTTGGCGACCAGACGGTCGAGCATCTCGGTGTCCAGGCGACCGGCGTCGTGGAGGAGGTCAAGGATCTGCTCGATCCCGGCGCCGTAGAGGTCGGTAACCAGGCGGACCAGCTCCTCGGCCCGGTCCCGCGCCACAGCGCCCCCGGCGCCCGAGGCATCGAGCAGGGCCTCGATGCGCTCACCGATGGCATGGATGTCGGGGCCTCGATCGGTCTCGCCCGCCCCGTCTGCTTCCGCACGCGCGACCGTCGACATCAGGTCTACTCGACGCCAGCGGACTGGGTCGGTGTATGCACCCGCTCCAGGACCTGACCCTCACCGAGGTACATGTGCACGCCGCAGGGCAGGCACGGGTCGAAGCTGCGCACGGTGCGCATGATGTCGATGCCCTTGAAGTGCTCCCGGTCGTTCTCCTCGAAGATCGGCTGTCCCTGCACGGCATCCTCGTAGGGGCCGGGCGTGCCGTAGCTGTCGCGTGGGTTCGCGTTCCACGGTGTCGGCGGGTAGGGGTGGTAGTTCGCGATCTTGCCGTCGCGGATCACCAGGTGGTGAGACAGCACGCCCCGAACGGCCTCGGTGAAGCCGCAGCCGATGCCCTCCTGCGGGACCTCGAACTTCTCCCACGTCTTGGTGCGACCGGCCCGGATCTCGACCAGCGCCTTCTCGGCGAAGTGCAGGGCGCACGCGGCGGCGTACGCCTGGAAGTAGGTGCGGGCCCGGTTGCGCTCGATGGTGTTGCTCCACCGCGGGATCTTCCACTCCATCTCGACCGGTCCCTTGAGCGCGGTCTTGGGCAGGTTGATCTTGACGCTCTGCCCGGTGGACTGCACGTAGCCGATGTCGACGAGGCCGGCCAGTGCGGTCGACCACAGCCGTGCCAGCGGTCCGCCACCGGTGTCGAGGGCGAGGTAGTCCTTGCCGTCGTACCAGCGTGGCGACATCACCCAGCTGTACTTGTTGTCCAGGTCGCGCTTCTGCGGCCGCGGGTTGGTGTGCTGGTTCCAGGGGTGACGCTGGTCGACCGGGTTCCCGAGCGGGTCGTGGGTCACGAAGGTCTCCTGGTCCTCCCAGTCGTCGTAGTAGGAGGAGCCCAGCAGGATCCGGATGCCGAGGTTGATCTCGACCAGATCGGTGGTGACCAGCTTGCCGTCGACCACGACACCGGGGGTGACGTACATCGCCCGGCCCCAGTTGGTCATGTCCTTGTAGTCGAAGTTGCAGTGGTCGGGGTCCTGGAAGGAGCCCCAGCAGGCCAGCAGGATGCGCCGGTTCCCTACCTCTTCGTAGCCCGGCAGGGCCTCGTAGAAGAAGTCGAACAGGTCGTCGTGCATCGGGACGACCTTCTTCATGAACTCGACGTAGCGCATCAGCCGGGTGATGTAGTCGGTCATCAGCTGGATCGTGGCCACCGTGCCCACGCCGCCCGGGTACAGCGTGGAGGGGTGCACGTGACGTCCCTCCATCAGGCAGAACATCTCGCGCGTCCATCGGCTCACCTGCAGTGCCTCGCGGTAGAACTCGCCGGTGAACGGGTTGAGCGAGCGCATGATGTCGCCGATGGTGCGGTACCCGTGGGCGTCCGCCTGTGGTGCGGCTGTGTTGTTCGCGAGCTCGAGGACACCCGGGTTGGTCTCGGAGACCATCTTCTCGCAGTAGTCGACCCCGACCAGGTTCTCCTGGAAGATGTTGTGGTCGAACATGTACTCCGCGGCCTCGCCGAGGTTGACGATCCACTCCCCCAGGGGCGGTGGCTTCACGCCGTACGCCATGTTCTGCGCGTAGCAGGAGCAGGTGGCGTGGTTGTCACCGCAGATCCCGCAGATCCGGCTGGTGATGAAGTGGGCGTCGCGGGGATCCTTTCCCTTCATGAAGATCGAGTAGCCGCGGAAGATCGAACTGGTGCTCTTGCACTCCGCGACGACCTTCTGGTTGAAGTCGATCTTGGTGTAGATGCCGAGGCTTCCCACGATCCTGGTGATCGGGTCCCACGACATCTCGGTGAGGCCGTTTGCGTCGGTGGCGAACTGCTTCGGGTCCGGAATGGTCGTCGTCATGGTCCTCTTCTCCTCACCAGGTGCGCTGTGCGCCGGTGGTCAGCTTCGTGCCCGGGTGTCGCCACTTGGGTTCCTTGTTCAGCGTCTGGGTGGTCATGCCGCGAAGACGACGAATGGTGTTCCCGTAGAGGCCGATCGCGGTCGTGGAGAGCTTCCCGCCGGGCGGCTCGTCCATGAACGGCATGAACTTGTCCGGGAAGCCCGGCATCGTGCAGCCGATGCAGATGCCGCCGACGTTGGGACAGCCGCCCATGCCGTTGATCCAGCCGCGCTTGGGCACGTTGCACTTGACCACAGGACCCCAGCAGCCCAGCTTGACGATGCACTTGGGGGAGCCGTACTCGGTGGCGAAGTCGCCCTGCTCGTAGTAGCCCGCCCGGTCACAGCCCTCGTGCACGGTGCTGCCGAACAGCCAGGTGGGCCGCAGCGCCTCGTCGAGCGGGATCATCGGGGCCTGCCCGGTGGCCATGTAGAGCAGGTAGGTGAGGGTCTCGGAGAGGTTGTCGGGCTGGATCGGGCAACCGGGTACGCACACGATCGGGATGCCGGCCTTGGACTTCCAGTCCCACCCGAGGTAGTCGGGAACACCCATCGCACCGGTCGGGTTCCCCGCCATGGCGTGGATCCCGCCGTACGTCGCGCAGGTGCCGACCGCCACGATGGCCGTGGCCTTGGGGGCGAGCCGGTCCAGCCACTCGCTGGTGGTCATCGGCTGCCCGGTCATCGGGTCGTTGCCGAACCCGCACCAGTAGCCCTCGTCCTTGATCTTCTCGTTGGGGATCGACCCCTCCACGACCAGGACGAACGGCTCGAGCTCGCCGCGATCGGCCTTGAAGAACCACTCCAGGAAGTCGTCGGCGCCGCCGGTGGGGCCGCACTCGAAGTCGATCAGCGGCCAGTGCACCGCGACCTGGGGCAACCCGGGTAACGCGCCGAGCGCGATCTCCTCGATGCTGGGTTGGGTTGCCGCGGTGAGAGCGACGGAGTCACCGTCACAACTCAGTCCGGCGTTGATCCACAACACGTGGATCAACGTCTCCTCGGCCTTGACTGATTCGGCTGTTGGCATGACCGCCACCCGTTTCCGGGGCGGGGTCCAGGCCCTCATCAAGATCGCCGGAGTCGACCGATTCGGCTCACTTGCGCGATGCTTCCTACCTTTATTCCCTTTCAAGGCACCGGTGTCAAGGGTGTGGGAGTGAGCCGCTCAGAGCCCGGACAGCCATCCCATCCACAGGTCCAGATCGGCGCCGGTGCGAGCCGAAACGGCAACGACCGCGACCTCGGGGTTCAGCTTGCGCGCGTCGGTGGTGAGGCGCTCGAGGTCGAAGTCGACGTACGGCAGCAGGTCGGTCTTGTTGACCACGACCAGGTCGGCCGCAGCGAACATGTGCGGGTACTTCAGTGGCTTGTCGTCGCCCTCGGTCACCGAGATCACCACGGCCTTCGCCGCCTCGCCGAGGTCGAAGAGCGCCGGGCACACCAGGTTGCCGACGTTCTCGATGAACAACAGGCTCCCGGGTTCTGGCTGCAGCTGTTCCAGCGCGCGGTCAACCATCGAGGCGTCCAGGTGGCAGCCGGACCCGGTGTTGACCTGGACAGCGCGCGCGCCCGCGTTGCGGATGCGCTCGGCGTCGAAGAGCGTCTCCTGGTCGCCCTCGATGACCGAGACGGCCGGCTCGGCCAGGGCGATGGTGCGCTCCAGGAGCGTGGTCTTGCCGGATCCGGGTGAACTCATCAGGTTGACGGCGGTGACGCCGCGCTCGCGCAGCCAGGCACGGTTCTGGTCGGCGAGGTGGTCGTTGCGGGCGAGGACGGCCTGCTCCAGCTCGACCGTGTGCGTCTCGACCGCCCGGGGCGGGTGCACGTGCTCGTGAGGAGGGTCGTGGTCGTGGGGGTGTTCATGGGCGTGCTCGTGGGTGTCGCCGGGTCCGCTCACCCGGACCTCGTCGGTCCCGCAGCCACAGGTGCTGCACATCCTCAGGCCACCTCCACGGACGCGACCTGGAGCTCGCGGCCACTGAGGACGTCGAGGTCGGTGCTACCGCACGCACAGATCAGGAACAGGTCGGGGAGCACGAACTCGTGGTCGCACTGACGGCAGTGCGCGCGCGCCTCGCCCGACTCGATCTCCAGCCGGGCACCCTCCAAAGGGGTGCCCTGGGCGGCGAGTTCGAAGCAGAACAGCAGCGCGTCGGGGACGACCGCGGTCAGGGTGCCGATCCGGACCCGCACGACGCTGACGTGCTGTTCCGGCAGGCGTTCCCGCACCGCATCCAGGATGCTCTCGGCGATCGACAACTCGTGCATCGGCACTCCAACCCGTCGCAGCCACACTAGGTCTGACCTCGATGACCGGCAAGAAACAGGTGGAGGTTGCGAGTAGGATGAGTTGCATGTGGAGGCGTCTGCTCCTTACCTAGCCGCATCGGTGCGCACCCCCGATGCGGCTGCCCCTCGTTCCCGAGGGGCTTTTTTGTGCCCGAACCCCGGACCGGCAGCGCGGCCCGCACGACACAGAGGGACCAACCAGATGAGCCAGCACACCAACCCCGACGACCACGACGACGCGCGGGCGACGTACGACGTCCACGCCACGGAGGCACGCTGGCTGCCGGTGTGGGAGGAACTCGACCCGTTCCGCGCCGACGAGGACAGCGGTCGCGAGAAGCGCTACGCGCTGACGATGTTCCCCTATCCCAGCGGTGACCTGCACATGGGTCACGCCGAGGTGACGGCGCTGCACGACGTGATCGCGCGCTACTGGTGGCTGCGCGGCTACGAGGTGCTGAACCCGATCGGCTGGGACTCCTTCGGCCTGCCGGCCGAGAATGCCGCCATCCGCAACAACGAGAACCCGGCGCTGTACACCTACGCCAACATCGAGACGCAAGCCGAGTCGTTCAAGCGCTATGCCGTCTCCTTCGACTGGTCGCGTCGCCTGAACACCTCCGACCCGGAGTACTACCGCTGGACCCAGTGGCTGTTCCTGAAGTTCCGCGAGCGTGGGCTGGCCTATCGCAAGTCCTCGCCGGTGAACTGGTGCCCCAACGACCAGACGGTGCTGGCGAACGAGCAGGTGGTCGGTGGCATGTGCGAGCGCTGCGGCGCCGAGGTCACCAAGCGCGAGCTGACCCAGTGGTACTTCAAGGTCACCGACTACGCCCAACGGCTGCTGGACGACATGGAGGGCCTGGAGGACACCTGGCCCTCGAAGGTGCTGGCCATGCAGCGCAACTGGATCGGGCGCTCCGAGGGGGCGCACGTCGACTTCGAGCTGGAGCTGGCCGACGGCGGAGGGCGGACGGTCACGGTCTTCACCACCCGGCCGGACACGCTGTACGGCGCCACGTTCATGGTGGTGGCGGCCGACGCCAAGATGGCGGCCGAGATCGCCGCCCCGGAGCAGCGCCAGGCGCTGGAGGACTACCTGGTCGAGGTCCGCAAGGCCTCCGACATCGACCGGTTGGCCACGGACCGACCCAAGAGCGGAGTCGATCTGGGGATCAGCGCGATCAATCCCGTCACCGGGGAACGGATGCCGGTGTGGGCCTCGGACTACGTGCTCGCCGACTACGGCACCGGCATCATCATGGCGGTCCCGGCCCACGACCAGCGCGACCTCGATTTCGCCAAGTCCTTCGGGCTGCCTGTCCGACGTGTCGTCGACACCGGCGAGGAGAACCCGGAGCAGACCTACGTCGCGACCACCGGCGACGGGGTGTACGTCAACTCCGGCGACCTCGACGGCATCACCGACAAGGTGGCCGGGGTGGCAGCGATCATCGAGACCCTGGAGGAGCGCGGCACCGGCACCGGAACGGTCAACTTCCGGCTGCGCGACTGGCTGCTGAGCCGCCAGCGCTACTGGGGTGCGCCGATCCCGATCATCCACTGCGGGGCCTGCGGCGAGGTCGACGTACCCCTGGACCAGCTCCCAGTGGTTCTGCCCGAGCTGAAGGGCGCCGACCTCAAGCCCAAGGGCGTCTCCCCGCTCGCTGCGGCCGAGGAGTGGGTCAACGTGGACTGCCCCACGTGCGGCGGCCCCGCCAAGCGCGACTCGGACACGATGGACACCTTCGTGGACTCGTCCTGGTACTTCCTGCGCTACTGCTCGCCGGACTACACCCAGGGGCCGTTCGACGAGGAGGCCGTGCGTGCCTGGATGCCGGCCGCGCAGTACGTCGGCGGGGTCGAGCACGCCATCCTGCACCTGCTCTACAGCCGGTTCTTCACCAAGGTCCTGCACGACATGGGCATGATCGACTTCGCCGAGCCGTTCAGTGCCCTGCTGAACCAGGGGCAGGTGATCAACCAGGGCAAGGCGATGAGCAAGTCGCTCGGCAACGGCGTCAACCTGGGCGAGATGATCCGGGACTACGGCGTCGACGCCGTCCGGCTGACGATGGTCTTCGCCGGCCCGCCCGAGGACGACATCGACTGGGCCGACCTGTCGCCTGGGGGATCGTTGAAGTTCCTGCAGCGTGCCTGGCGGCTCTCCGGAGACGTGGACTCGGCGCCCGGCGCCGACCCGAGGGACGGCGACGTGTCGCTGCGCCAGGTCACCCACCGCACCGTGCGCGATGCCGCCGAGCTGGTCGAGTCGCGGCGGTTCAACGTGATGGTGGCCCGGACGATGGAGCTGGTCAACGCGACCCGCAAGGCGATCGACAGCGGCTGCGGACCGGCCGACCCGGCGGTCCGCGAGGCCGCCGAGACCGTGGCGATCCTGCTGTCCCTGGTGGCGCCGTACACCGCTGAGGAGATGTGGTCCCGCCTGGGGCACGAGCCGACGGTGGCGCGCTCCGGGTGGCCCGTCGTCGACGAGGCCCTGCTGGTGGAGGACTCGGTGACCGCGGTGGTGCAGGTGCAGGGCAAGGTGCGGGCCCGCCTGGAGGTCTCCCCGGACATCAGCTCGACCGACCTCGAAGCCGCCGCCCTGGCCGACGGGGCGGTGCAGCGGGCGTTGGAGGGCAAGCAGGTGCGCAAGGTGATCGTTCGTGCGCCCAAGCTGGTCAACGTCGTGGTGGGCTGACCGCTTCCTCGTTCGGACGCGGGTGCCGGCGCGACGATCCGGCACGCCAGCGTTCCACGTGACCGGTGGAGCGATAACCTTCGCGCGTGTCCGCCCGTGTCGCCCGTGTCGCCCGTGTCGCCTTGGTCACCGACTCGACCGCCTCGCTGCCCCGCGAGACCGCCGTCGAGCGGGGGATCACGGTCGTGCCCCTGCAGGTGGTGATCGGCGCGACGGCGTACGACGAGGTCGGTGACTGCGGCGTCACGCCGGAGATGCTGGCCGAGGCGCTGAGGGCGTGGACCCCGGTCAGCACCTCGCGCCCCAACCCGGAGGCGATGCTGGAGACGTACACGTCGCTGGCCGAGGAGGGCGCCACGGAGATCGTCTCGGTGCACATCTCGGCCGAGCTCAGCGGCACGTTCGAGTCTGCGCAGGTGGCGGCACGGCGCTCGCCGATCCCGGTGACGCCGGTCGACTCCCGCCAGGTCGGCATGGGCACGGGATATGCGGTGCTGGCTGCGGCGGACGCGATCGCGGCCGGCGCCGACGCAGCCGAGGCGGGCCGCGCAGCCAGGACCACGGCGGCCCGAACCACGTCGCTGTTCTACGTCGACACCCTGGAGTACCTGCGCAGGGGAGGGCGCATGGGGACAGCTGCGGCCCTGGTCGGTTCCGCCCTCGCCGTGAAGCCGATCCTGAAGGTCGACGACGGGCGCGTCGGCCCCTTCGAACGGGTCCGAACGTCGAGCAAGGCGCTGTCTCGGCTGGAGGAGCTCGCCGTCGACGCCGCCGGTGATCACGACGTCGACGTGGCGGTGGCGCATCTCGCCAGCCCCGATCGGGCCGAGCAGCTGGCCACCCGCCTCGGGGATCGATTGCGCACTGGCCTGGGCGAGCGCGAGGTCGCGCTCGGCGAGATCGGTGCGGTCCTCGGGGCGCACGTCGGCCCGGGGATGGTCGCCGTCGTCGTCTCGCTCCGCGCCTAGCGAACCGGTCCCGGCGTCCTCCACAGCCTGGTGGTGCGGGCGGTTGTCCACAGCCATGGGGCTGCCGATTCACCGCCGGGACGCCGCCACCTAGCTTCGTCGGATGCGCAGGCAGGAGCACGAGGAGGTGGCCACGGCGGCGCGGCGCCGGCTGGAGCTGCTCGGACGCGAGCTGGACCAGGCAGGGCTGAGACGCGTCGACGAGGAGCCGGTCGGCTGGGAGGCATCGGAGCTCCCGGACCTGCCGCCGCCCGAGGTGATCGCACGTGTCGGACGGCACGCGCGGCCACGCCGGGGAGGTGCGGTGCCGCGACTGGTGGGCTGGGTGAGAGACCAGCTCCCGGAGACCTTCCGGGGACGGACCGGGTTGGCGCCGGGGCCGGCGCTGCTGGTCGTCGGTCTGGTCGCCCTCGCGGTCGTCACGACCTCGGTGGCCGTGCTGCGCACGGGTGCGGACGCGGAACCGGTCCCTCCTCGGGTCAGTCTGGGCCGGGCTGCCGGCACTCCCTTGACGACACAGGGTCACAGCCCCGTTGCGAGCGCGTCGGCGACGACCAGTGCCACGGTGACCGTGGATGTCGCCGGCAAGGTACGCCGGCCCGGCGTCACCGTCCTGCCGGCCGGCTCTCGCGTCGTTGACGCCGTCGAGCGGGCGGGCGGCGTGCGGGGGCGCGTCGACCTGAGCACCCTCAACCTGGCCCGGCTGCTGGTCGACGGGGAGCAGATCGTCGTCGGGATCCCCGCCCGAGCCGGGGGTGTCGCGGCCAGCGCCGCGGCCGCCGCCCCGGCTGCTGGCGGACCGTTGGTCAACCTGAACACGGCCACCGCCGAGCAGCTCGACACGCTGCCGGGGGTGGGTCCCGTCACCGCCCAGAAGATCCTGTCCTGGCGGGCTGCGCACGGCGCGTTCTCCGCGGTCGATGAGCTCCTCGAGGTCGACGGGATCGGCGAGAAGACCTTGGCCGACCTCGCGCCGCTCGTCACGCTGTGAGCCCGGGCGACGCGGCGTCCCTCGACGGGGGGCGGCGGGCCGATCTGCGTGCCCCTGCGCTGGCCGTCGTCGCGTGGGGAGCTGCCCTGGCGGGGTTCCTGGCGACGTGGTGGGTGCTCGTGTGCCTGCCTGGCGACAGCCCTGGTGGGCGTGGCGATCAGGCAGCGGCTGGGACGCTCGATCGGCACCCACGTCGTGTGGCTGGTGGCGGCGACAGGGGTGTGCGGAGCCGCGCTGCTCCGCGCCGACGCCGTCCAGGAGAACCCGGTCCAGCGCCTGGCCGGCCAGGGCGCGACCGTGGTCGGAGTGCGCCTGGTGGTCGTCTCCGACCCGGTGCTTCGCCAGGGGCGGTTCCACGACTACGTCATCTTCCGTGCTCGGACGACCGAGGTCACCGGGCGTGGCACCAGACATCGGGTGCGGGCACCGGTGCTGGTCCTGGCCGACCAGGGGTGGGCCCAGGTGCGCCTCGGCGCTCGGGTCGAGACTTCGGGGCGCCTTCAGCGTGCCTCGAGCAGAGAACTGGCCGGTGTGCTCAGCACCCGTGGTCCGCCGCGTGTCCTCGAGGACCCGGGTGCACTGTTGATCGGCGGCAGACCGACTGCGGGCCTCGATCCGGGCCGTGGTCGTCCGATCAGCAGGTCGGGGCCGCGTGCCCTGGTGCCGGCGCTCGTTGACGGTGACGACACCGGTCTCCCGGACCAGGTGAGCGAGGACTTCCGCACGGCGGGTCTCACCCACCTGCTGGCCGTGTCCGGGACCAACCTGACGCTCGTCGTCGGCAGCCTGCTCCTGCTTGCTCGCTGGGTCGGGGTGCGGTCGCGGGGCCTGATCGTCGTCGGCGCGCTCGGGGTGGCCGGCTTCGTGCTGCTGGCCCGGGCCGAGCCGAGCGTCGTCCGGGCTGCAGCCATGGGGTCGGTGGCCCTGATCGGAATGGGCACCAACGGTCAGCGTCGGGGGACCCGCGGTCTCGGGATCGCGGTCCTCGTCCTGCTGCTGTTCGACCCGTGGCTGGCGACCTCGGTCGGCTTCGCGCTGTCGGTGTTCGCCACAGCCGGCATCCTCTGGCTGGCGCCCGGCTGGCGTGACCGCTTGATGCACTGGCTGCCACGGTGGCTCGCCGAGGCCGTGTCGGTGCCGCTGGCCGCCCAGCTGGCGTGCACCCCGCTGGTCGCCGGGATCTCCGGCCAGGTGAGCCTGGTGGCTGTCGTGGCCAACCTGCTGGCCGCTCCGGCGGTGGGACCGGCGACGGTCCTCGGTCTCGGCGGAGGGCTGGTCGGTCTGGCGTCGCGCCCCGCCGGTGCGCTGGTGGCCGCTCCGGCCGCCTGGTGCGCCCGCTGGATCATCGAGGTGGCCCAGAGAGGCGCGGACCTGCCCGTCGCCGCGCTGGACTGGCCGGCAGACGGCCTCGGCATCGCGGTGCTGTGTGCCCTGTGCGCACTGATCGCCCTGCTGATGGGCACCGTCCTGGCTCGACGTGGCGCCGCCGTGGGCTTCAGCGGGGTCCTGGCGCTCGCCCTGCTGGTTCCGCTGCCCACGCCCGGCTGGCCGCCGCCGGGATGGGTGATGGTGGCCTGCGACGTCGGTCAGGGCGACGGGCTGGTGCTGAACGCCGGCCCGGGCACCGCCGTCGTCGTCGACACCGGGCCCGATCCACGACTGATCGACCGCTGTCTGAGCCGACTCGGGGTGGTGCGGGTGCCGTTGGTCGTACTGACCCACTTCCACGCCGACCACGTCGACGGGCTGGAGGGCGTGCTGGCCGGGCGGGAGGTCGCGTCCGTCGAGGTGACCACGCTCGATCAGCCGGGCGGTGGCGTCCGCTCGGTGACAGCGACGGCGGCCGCGCACCGGGTGCCGGTGCGCCGGGCGACGTACGGCGAGACCGGTCGTGTGGGGGCGCTGAGCTGGCAGGTCATCGCCCCGGAGCGCCAGCCGGCGCTCGATTCGGAGTCACCGCCCAACGACTCCAGCGTCGTACTGCTGGTACGGAGCCGCGGCATCCGGCTGCTGCTGATGGGCGATGAGGAGGGGCCTTCACAGGCGCTGCTGCTCCGATACACCGGCGGCATCCGTGCGGACGTGCTGAAGGTGGCCCACCACGGCAGCGCTCGTCAGGATCTGGAGCTGGTTCGGAGCACCGAAGCACGAGTGGCCGTGATCTCGGTCGGCGTCGACAACGGCTACGGACATCCCGCGCCGTCGCTGCTCGCCCTTCTTCGTGACGCGCGGATGAAGGTGGCCCGCACTGACCTGGACGGCGACGTCGCGATCGTCGTACACCCGGACCTGCAGGTCGTTCGTCGTGGCAGTGCCCGTCGCCGACCGCACTGAGTCCCCGACCGGGTTGTCGGAGGCGCGTCATAGGCTGCGGCCATGGCCGACCCAACTCCACCGGAAGTGCTGGGTCGGGTCACGTTGGTCACCGGCCCGGAGGAGTTCCTCGGCGAGCGAACCATCAGCGGCGTCCGGTCGGCCGTGCAGCGCCACGACCCGGAGGCCGAGTTCTCCGAGACGATGGCGGGCTCCCTCACGATGGCCGAGCTGGGTGACCTGGCCGCGCCGTCGCTGTTCTCCAGCACCCGCTGCGTGGTCGTGCGCCGCCTGGAGGACCTGCCCGAGGAGTCGGCCGCCGGCTTGCTCGACTACGCGCAGGACCCCGCCGAGGACATCGCGCTCGTGCTCTCCCACACCGGTGGGCAGAAGGGCAGCGGGCTGCTCACCAAGCTGCGCAAGGTGGGCAGCGTCACCGAGGTCAAGTCGGCGCCGTTGACCGCACGCGAGTTCCCCGGCTTCCTGACCAACGAGCTGCGGACCCACGGGGCGAAGATCGACCCGGACGCGGCGGAGTTCCTGGTCCAGGCCGTCGGCCAGGACCTGCGCTCACTCTCGGCCGCTGCGAGCCAGCTCGCCGGGGACTTCGAGGGACAGTCACTGACCACCGACATGGTCAAGAAGTACTTCGGCGGCCGGGCGGAGGCCAAGTCGTTCGCGGTGGCCGACCACGCCCTCTACGGCCGCGCCGCCAAGGCGCTGGAGGAGCTGCGGTGGGCTCTGGACGGGGGCACCGCGCCCGTGCTGGTGACCAGCGCGATGGCCGGTGGGCTCCGCAGCCTGGCCAAGTTCATGTCCGCACCCCGCGGCATGCGCAACAACGACCTGATGCGCGAGGTGGGCGTGCCCGCCTGGAAGCTCGACACGCTGCGCCGCCAGTCCCACGGCTGGGACGAGGACGGGGTGGGGCGGGCGATCCGGACGGTGGCGGCGGCGGACGCCGACATCAAGGGGAGGGCGAGTGACCCGGCGTACGCGCTGGAGAAGATGGTCCTCCAGGTCGTCACGGCGCGACCCCGTCGTTAAGGGGGCCGTATTGCAGCCTGGCGCTGGACCCCGGCGTCAGCGTCGGTACGGCCGGCCCCGGACGCACAAAAGCGCCGCCCCCGGGGGAGCGACGCCGTGCTGGAGGCGGACCCCCAGAGAGAGCCCCAGAGAGAGCCCCAGAGAGAGCCTCAGAGAGAGGCAGCCTGCTTGTGAATGGCCGACTTGCGGTTGGCCGCCTGGTTCTTGTGGATGACGCCCTTGGACGCCGCCTTGTCGAGCTTCTTCGCGGCGTCGAGCGCCGCGGCCTTGGCCTCGTCGGCATTGCCGGCGTCGGCGGCCGCGCGGAACTTGCGGACCGCGGTCTTCAGGGCCGACCGGACGGCCTTGTTGCGCTCGTGGGCAAGGTCGTTCTGCCGGTTGCGCTTGATCTGGGACTTGATGTTCGCCACTGCAGGCTCGCCTCATTTGTGTGTGGTTCAGAATCGGGGGCGTCGGGACGGGTCCAGACACGAAGGTTCACGATATCAGCGGGCGGTGCGCGGGCCCAAATCGTCGTACGCCGGACTCAGCGGGCCAGCCGGGCGATCTCGCCCGCCTCGACGGCGGCGCCGCCGGTGCGGCTCGCAGTGGCCGTGACGAGCATCGCCGCGGCCACGTCCTCGGCACGCGTGGGCCGGTACCTGCCCAGCACCGGAGACAGCGCTCGCATGACGGCCAGCCCGGCCCGTTCCGCCGGGCGCACCTCGTCGCGGTCTCCGTCCAGGATGGAGGGGCGGAACGCCACCGTGGTGGCGATGCCCACCGAGGCCACGTCTCGCTCGGTCTCGCCCTTGACCCGGTTGTAGAACACCCTCGAGTGGGGGTCCGCACCCATGGCGGTGACGTGCAGGAACGCGGTCGCTCCGGCCGCACGTGCCGCCTCGGCCAGCGCCACCACCGCGTCGTGGTCGATCTCGCGGAACGCGCGCTGGCTGCCGGCCCTCTTGATAGTCGTGCCCAGTGCACAGAACACGTCGTCGACGGCAGGGAGGGCCCCGACCGCGGGCAGGTGGGCGAGGCGCTGCTCGAGCCGTGGGTGTTCGACCGGCAGCTCCCGACGACCGAGGCTGACCACCCGTCCCCACCGGGGGTCCTCCAACAGCAGGCGCAGGAGGTGTCCGCCCACGAGGCCTGAGGCTCCGGCGACCAGCGCGACCCTGCTGTGTTCGTCCACGGCGCCACAGTAGGGGGCGGAGCGGTTCAGCGGGGATTCATCGCGTCGCGTGCTACAACCGTTGACGTGCTGCGCTTCTTCGTCCTCGGTGTCCTGATCCTGCTCGGCGCCATCACCGTGCTGGCCGCTGCCATCGGCGGGCCCGGCTGGTGGGTCCTGGTCGCCGTCGTTGCCGCGCTGCTCGTGCTCGCCGTGCACGACCTCGTGCAGAAGAAGCACTCGATCCTGCGCAACTACCCGGTGCTGGGCCATCTCCGCTTCCTGATGGAGGACATCCGCCCCGAGCTCCAGCAGTACTTCATCGAGCGCAACTGGGACGGCCGCCCCTTCGACCGGGACACGCGTACCTCGATCTACCAGCGCGCCAAGAACATCAAGGAGGAACAGCCGTTCGGCACCGAGAGGGACGTGAACGTCCCTGGGTACGAGTACCTCGTGCACTCCACCCATCCGGTCGAGCCGGCCCAGGAACCGCCGCGGGTCCGAGTGGGCGGCCGGGACTGCACCCAGCCCTACGACATGGCCCTGATGAACGTCTCGGCGATGAGCTTCGGGGCGCTGAGCGCCAACGCGATCGAGGCCCTGAACAAGGGGGCGGCCCGTGGCGGCTTCGCGCACGACACGGGCGAGGGCGGGCTGAGCAAGTACCACCGCAACGGCGGTGACCTGGTCTGGGAGATCGGCAGCGGCTACTTCGGGGCGCGCACCGACGACGGTGGCTTCGACGCACGGAAGTTCGCCGACACCGCGGCCGACGACCAGGTGAAGATGGTCTCGCTCAAGCTCAGCCAGGGGGCCAAGCCGGGCATCGGCGGGGTGCTGCCGGGGGCGAAGGTGACCAAGGAGATCGCCGAGGCACGGGGTGTGCCCGCCGGCCAGAAGTGCGTCTCGCCGCCGGCCCACCAGGTGTTCGGCACTCCCCGGGAGCTGGTGTTGTTCGTGGCCCGGATGCGGGAGCTCTCCGGCGGCAAGCCAGCCGGTTTCAAGCTGTGCCTCGGGTCGCGGGTCGACTTCCTCGCGATCTGCAAGGCGATGATCGCCGAGGGGGTGACCCCGGACTTCGTGATCGTCGACGGCGGGGAGGGCGGCACCGGCGCGGCGCCGCTGGAGTACGAGGACCACGTCGGCACGCCGCTGACCGAGGGCCTGCTGACCGTGCACAACGCGCTGGTCGGAGCGGGTCTGCGCGACCAGGTGAAGGTCGGCGCCTCGGGCAAGGTGGCGAGCGGCATCGACATCGTCAAGCGGCTGGTGCAGGGCGCCGACTACACCAACTCGGCGCGCTCGATGATGATGGCGGTGGGCTGCATCCAGGCCCAGCTGTGCCACACGAACACCTGCCCGGTCGGCGTCGCCACCCAGGATCCCAAGCGTCAGCGCGCGCTCTACGTGCCGGACAAGACCGACCGCGTCTTCCACTACCAGCGCGAGTGCGTCCAGCAGGCGGTGCAGGTGATGGGGTCGATGGGTGTGGCGCGGCCCGCGCAGCTGCGTCCGCACATGCTTCGTCGGCGCGTGGACCACGTCGAGGTGCGCAGCTACGCCGAGCTCTACCGGCACCTCGAGCCGGGAGAGCTGGTGGAGTCCGCCCCGCCCGGGTGGGCCGAGGACTGGCACCGGGCCGACCCGGATCGCTTCACCCCCTGAGGAGGGACATGAGCACCGTTGCGGAGCTGCTGATCGAGTCGTTGGCCGACGCCGGCGTCACCACCGTGTGGGGGGTCGTGGGCGATGCGCTGAACCCGGTGACCGACGCCATCCGCCGTGAGGACCGGATCGAGTGGATCGGCGTACGGCACGAGGAGGCGGGCGCCTTCGCGGCCAGCGCCCAGGCCCAGCTGACCGGTCGGCTGGCCGTGTGCATGGGCACGGTCGGACCGGGCGCCGTGCACCTGCTCAACGGCCTGTACGACGCCAAGAAGTCGCATGCGCCGGTCCTGGCGATCTGCGGCCAGGTGCCCCGCGAGGACATCGGCAGCGAGTTCTTCCAGGAGGTCGACAACGACGCGCTGTTCGCCGACGTGGCGATCTTCAACCAGACCGTCACCTCCGTCGACCAGCTGCCCCAGTTGATCGAGCAGGCCGGCAACGCCGCGATCCAGGAGTCGGGCGTCGCCGTGCTGACCCTCCCCGGTGACGTCGGAGGACTCGACCTGCCCAAGCACACACTCGTGCCCTCGTTCGTCGGCCCGCCCCCGGGACGCGCCCCGGACCCGTCGGCGACGCACCAGGCGGCGGCGCTGCTCAACGAGGCCGACAAGGTCACCCTCCTGGTCGGCCAGGGAGCCCGTGAGGCCCGCGAGGAGGTGCTGGAGCTCGCCGAGCGGCTGGCGGCCCCGATGGTGCTGACCCTGAAGGCCAAGGAGGGCCTCGAGCGCGACAACGACTTCGAGATCGGCCAGTCCGGACTGATCGGCAACCACGCCACCGCGAAGGCGTTCTCCGACTGCGACGTGCTCTTCATGGTCGGCACGGACTTCCCCTACCGGGAGTTCCTGCCGTCGGGCAAGACCGTCATCCAGCTCGACTCGCGCGGGACCCACATCGGCCGGCGTACGCCCGTCGATGTAGCGGTCGTCGGAGACGCCCGGCTGGGACTGGGGGCGCTGCTGCCGCTCCTCGAGCAGAAGGCCGACGGCGGCCATCTGGAGAGCGCGCGCAAGAGCTACGCGAAGTGGCAGCAGCGCCAGGCGCAGTTCACCGACCCGGCGTACGAGCACAAGCCGAAGGGCCTGCTGCGCCGCAAGGTCGACAACCCGGAGGGCCGGATCCGTCCGGAGCTGCTCGCCGCGGCTCTGGACCGGCATGCGGCCCAGGATGCGGTGTTCACCACGGACACCGGGATGTCCACGGTCTGGCTGGCCCGGTTCGTCCGGATGACGGGTCAGCGGCGCCTGATCGGGTCGTTCAACCTCGGGTCGATGGCCAACGCCATGCCCCAGGCCCTGGGCGCCAGCGCCCTGGACCGCCAGCGCCAGGTGGTGGCCTTCTGCGGGGACGGTGGACTCTCGATGCTGATGGGCGACCTGATCACCGCCGTCACCTACCGGCTTCCGGTGAAGCTCGTGGTCTTCGACAACGGCCGGCTCGGCATGGTCAAGCTGGAGATGGAACAGGTCGGGCTGCCCGAGTTCGGCACCGTGCTGCACAACCCCGACTTCAGCCTCGTCGCCCAGGCTGTGGGGATGAGGGGCATCCGGGTGGAGAGCGCCGACGCCGTGGACGAGGCCGTGCGCGAGGCTCTCGCTCACGACGGACCAGTGCTCCTCGACGTGCTCACGAACCCCGACGAGATCGCGATCCCACCCAAACCCACCCTGGAGCAGGGCTGGGGTTTTGCGATCGCGAAGAGCCGGGAGTTCATCGACAGCCCCGAATGAGTCGTTAGGTTGGTGCGATGCGTCCTGAACACCTCGACCTGATGCACGCCTGCGAGCGACCGTCCCTCACTCCGGACGGCAGCCTCGCCGTGGTGCCGGTGATCCGCCCCGACCTGGCCACCGACGGCTACCGGGGAGGGTTGTGGGTGGTCCCGACCTCAGCGGGCCCCTCTGTGCGGCTGACCAATGGTGAGCGCGACCAGGCCCCGGCCGTCAGCCCGGACGGCAGGCAGGTGGCCTTCCTCCGAGGCGGGGAGGGCACGCCGCCGCAGGTGCACCTCACCGGGATCGCCGGGGGAGAGCCCCACCGGCTCACCGACCACCCGCTCGGCGCGGGCGCGCCGGTGTGGAGCCCGGACGGGACCCGGCTCGCCTACAGCGCCAGGGTTCCCGAGACCGGGCGCTACGGCACCGAGGACGCGGAGGGGAGGAAGGCGACCCCCGAGGCCGAGCCGGCGCGGTTGATCACCGAGCTGGCCTACCGCCATGACGATCTCGGCTACACCCGCGACCGCCGGCAGCACGTCTTCGTCCTGGACCTCCTCGACCTCGGTGACCGGCCGGGTGTCGAGCTCCCGGATCTGCCACTCACGCCGCGGCAGCTCACCAGCGGTGACCACGACGACACCCGCCCTGCCTGGAGCCCGGACGGATCCACGCTCGCGTTCGTCTCCGCCCGGCACGACAGCCGAGAGCGCGACCTGAGATCGGCCGTCCACGTGGTGGCGGCCGACGTCGAGGAGCCGGTCGGCGACCCCCGGGCCGCCACCGCGGGTGACCTGGCCATAGGTGGGGTGCAGTGGCTGCAGGACGGGCGACTGGTGCTGGCTGCCGGGGACCTCGGACCGGACGGGCGCGACTTCGTGGGTCGACCCGGTCGGCTGTGGGTCACCACCGGGCCCGCCACGGAGGCGGCCGCTCCTCTGGACCTTCGCCCGCTGACCGACGAGCAGGACACCGATGTCGAGGCCGGCTTGTCCGATCTCGTCGTGCTCGGCGACCGGGTCGTCGTACGCGACGTGCACCGAGGCGCCGTACGCCTGCTGTCCGTGGACCCCGACGCCACCGACGCGACGCCGGAGGTGCTGCTGGACGGCCACCTCGTGGTCACCGCTCACGCCGCCTCGGCCGACGGGTCCGTCCTGGTCGCTGTCGTGGCCGACCCGGAGCGAGCCGGTGATCTGGCCCTCGTCCGCGACGGCGCTCCCCGCTGGCTCACCGACGTCAGCGCCCGGCTCCGCACTGCCGGGGTGTGCCCGCTCCAGGAGGTGGAGGCCCGCTCCGAGGACGGTCATCCGGTGCACGGCTGGGTGGTGCTGCCCGACCCGGAGGTCTTCGGTGCCGGTCCGCACCCGGTGCTGCTGAACATCCACGGCGGCCCGTTCTCCTCCTATGACTGGGCGCTGTTCGACGAGGCGCAGGTGTACGCCGGGGCGGGCTATGCGGTCGCGATGTGCAACCCCCGCGGCTCGGCCGGCTACGGCTTCGAGCACGGCCGGGCGATCCGGCACGCGATGGGCGGCGTCGACGCCGACGACGTCCTGGCGTTCCTCGACCACGTGCTCGCGCAGGGCGAATTCCGGGTCGATCCGGACCGCGTCGGGGTGATGGGCGGCTCCTACGGCGGCTACCTGACGGCCCTGCTGACCACCCGGACGAAGCGGTTCGCGGCGGCCGTCGTCGAGCGCGGCTACCTCGACGCCACCTCGTTCGTGGGTTCCTCCGACATCGGCTGGTTCTTCCCGGAGGGATACCACGGCGCTGCCCACGCCATGGTCGAGCAGAGCCCGATGACCCACGTCGCGGACGTGACCACGCCGACCCTGGTGATCCACTCCGAGACCGACTGGCGCACGCCGGTCGAGCAGGGGCAGCGCTGGTTCACCGCCCTGAAGGCTCGCGGGGTGCACGCGGAGCTGCTGCTCTTCCCTGCGGAGAGTCACGAGCTGAGCCGCAGCGGACGCCCACGCCACCGCCAGCAGCGCTTCGAGCACCTGCTGCGCTGGTGGGCCGAGCACCTCCCCGTCGACTGAGCCGACCGGTCAGTCGCCGCACGCGTGAGGCCGCCGACCGGTCAGTCGCCGCACGCCTCAGATCGGCGAGCGGTCACTGGCCGCACGCCTGAGGCCCCCGAGCGGGCATCCTCGGCACGCGCACCGTGCACGGATCGCCCGGTCGGCGGCCTGGAGCGTGCACGCAGTGCCCGGTCGGCGGCCTGGAGCGTGCACGCAGTGCCCGGTCGGCTCGGTTCGGTCAGGCAGCACAGCCGTGGGAAGATGGGGATTCGTCCGAACCGAGTCCGTGTCGCCCCAATCGAGAGCAGTCTGTGTCCCCGAACCCCGCCGCGCCCGTGCCGGGCAGGACCGATCCCGCGATCATCCGGAACTTCTGCATCATCGCCCACATCGACCACGGCAAGTCGACGCTGGCCGACCGGATGCTCCAGCTCACCGGTGTCGTGGACGAGCGTGCGGCCCGGGCGCAGTACCTCGACCGGATGGACATCGAGCGCGAGCGCGGCATCACGATCAAGAGCCAGGCCGTGCGGATGCCGTGGACGGTGCAGCCCGACAACGACGCCGCCGCCGATCCGGGCACCTACGTGCTGAACATGATCGACACTCCCGGCCACGTCGACTTCACCTACGAGGTCTCCCGGTCGCTGGAGGCCTGCGAGGCCGCCGTACTCCTCGTCGACGCAGCGCAGGGCATCGAGGCCCAGACGCTGGCCAACCTCTATCTTGCGCTGGGCGCCGACCTGCACGTGATCCCGGTGCTGAACAAGATCGACCTGCCCAACGCCCAGCCGGAGAAGTACGCCGCGGAGCTGGCCGGGATCATCGGCTGCGACGTCTCCGACGTGCTCCAGGTCTCGGCCAAGACCGGCATGGGCGTGGCGCACCTGCTCAACGAGATCGTCGCGCAGACACCGGGACCGACCGGTGACGCGGACGCACCGCCGCGCGCGCTGATCTTCGACTCCGTCTACGACACCTATCGCGGCGTGGTCACCTACGTCCGGGTGATCGACGGCAAGCTGTCGCACCGCGACCGGATCAAGATGATGTCCAACGGCGCCGTCCACGAGATGCTCGAGGTCGGCGTGATCAGCCCCGAGCCGGTCAAGGCCGGGGACCTCGGCGTGGGTGAGGTCGGCTACCTGATCACCGGGGTGAAGGACGTTCGTCTCTCGCGCGTCGGTGACACCGTGACCAGTCAGCACCACGGCGCAACCACCCCGCTGGGCGGCTACAAGCACCCCAACCCGATGGTCTACTCGGGCCTCTACCCGATCGACGGCGACGACTACCCGACGCTGCGCGACGCCTTGGAGCGGCTGCAGCTCAACGACGCGGCCCTCGCCTACGAGCCGGAGACCTCAGGCGCCCTCGGCTTCGGCTTCCGGTGTGGCTTCCTCGGCCTGCTGCACATGGAGATCGTCCGCGAACGGCTCGAGCGCGAGTTCAACCTCGAGCTGATCAGCACCGCGCCCAACGTGGTCTACAGCGTGCTGATGGAGGACGGTTCGGAGCAGGTCGTCACCAACCCCAGCGAGTACCCCAACAACGGCAAGATCGCTGAGGTCCGCGAGCCGGTCGTGAAGGCGACGATCCTCAGCCCCAGCGACTACATCGGCGTGATCATGGAGCTGTGCCAGTCCAAGCGCGGGCAGCTCGACGGGATGGAGTACATCTCCGAGGACCGCGTCGAGATGCGCTACACCCTGCCGATGGGTGAGATCGTCTTCGACTTCTTCGACCAGCTGAAGTCGAAGACCAAGGGCTACGCCTCGCTCGACTACGAACCCACCGGCGAGCAGGCCGCCGACCTGGTCAAGGTCGACATCCTGCTCCAGGGCGAGACCGTGGACGCCTTCAGCGCGATCGTGCACCGCGACGCGGCCTACGGGTACGGCGTGATGCTCGCTGGCAAGCTGCGCGAGCTGATCCCGCGCCAGCAGTTCGAGGTGCCGATCCAGGCCGCGATCGGCGCCCGGGTGATCGCCAGGGAGACGATCCGCGCCATCCGCAAGGACGTGCTCGCCAAGTGCTACGGCGGTGACATCACTCGCAAGCGCAAGCTGCTGGAGAAGCAGAAGGAGGGCAAGAAGCGGATGAAGATGGTCGGTCGCGTCGAGGTCCCCCAGGAGGCCTTCATCGCCGCGCTGTCCACCAGCGGGCCGCCCGGGGACAAGCCGAAGAAGTAGCGCTCAGCCGGCGTCCCTGTTCACTGTGACGGAGGTGACGGTGATGCCGAGCGCCGCCTCGAGTGCGGCCACGGGCTGCTCGAGCTCGGCCTTGCGTGGCCTCCGGGTCCCGGCGAACCAGCTCACCTCCAGCGGCCGTCTCGGCGCCGAACCCGCCGAGCGCCAGTGGCCGGTGATCCGGCCGTCCACCAGCAGCGGCGGCAGCACCAGGCCGTTCTTCCTGTTCCAGAGCACGTCGTGGTGCTCAGAGGTCGCGAAGCGCATCCGGCCGGCGGGCTGGTAGGCGCACATCAGGGCGTCGAACTCCGGCAGCAGTCGAACGCCGGACAGCTCCGTCGGCGGGGGAGGGTCGGGCACGTCGACGTACTCCGCACCGTCGGGTCCCGTCACCCCCTGCAGGGCCAGCCGGGTGAGGACCTCGTCGATCACCTTCAGTCCCAGCCCGGACCACCACGCGAGGTCGTGACGGCTGGCCGGCCCGTGCGCCGCGAGGTGGACCAGCACCAGGCGGTCGAGCACGAGCGGGTCGGCGAGCTCGCCCACCCGGTCACCGGGGATCACGGCGCCCGCGGTGCGGTACCCCGGCGCGCCCTGCCCCTCCCAGCCGCCGCGCAGCGGCCGGCGGACCAGCCCGCCGTGGCCGAAGCCGAGGTAGCGCCCCAGGACAGGGCGCACGTCGTCGTCCGCACCCTGGTGCTCGTCGAGCCAGGCGACCAGGTGGGAGGTGAGCTGGTCCGGCGTGCGCCACTCGTCGCGGGCGAACTCCTCGATTCCTGACCAGACCTCCTCCAGGCTCTTCCGTCGGAGCCTCAGGGCGCGCGTCCACAGGGCGCGTTGGCCGGTCCGGGTCGCCGCCTCGAGCAGGACGTGCTGGTCGGCGGCGCAGGTGTGCACCGTGCCGCGCAGCGTGCTGCCCCGCACGATGCCGAACCCCTCGTAGGCCGCGGTGATCTCCTCATGGGTGACTCCTGGGAGGCGGGCGGCGAGCCCGAGGTACGGCGACCGGGCGGTCTGGGACTGGATCGGCCCGATGCGGCGTACGAACTCGACCACGTCGGCGGGATGCGCGTCCTCGGCGACCGGGAACTGGCGCGCCGCCGCCATCGCTCCCAGCTCGTCCCAGGAGAGGCCGCGGCGCACCATGGGGTCACGCTATCGCCGGTGGGACCATCGTCTCGTGAGCCCGTTCCGACTGCCCGACGGTGTGCTCGGCATGGCCACCCGTGGTCCGGACTGGTCCGCGTGGGTGGAGGCCCTGCCCGCCCAGGTCACCGACCTCCTCGACGAGTGGCAGCTGAGCACCGACGGCTGGATGATGCACGGCTACTGCGCGCTGGTCGCGCCGGTGCGAACGGCCTCGGCCCGACCGGCGGTGCTCAAGATCGCCTTCCCCGACGATGAGTCCGAGCACGAGCATCTCGCCCTTCAGCACTGGGGAGGCGGGGGCGCCGTGAAGCTGCTGAAGGCGGATCCGCGCCGCCGCGCGATGCTCCTCGAACGGCTGCACCAGGACCGGCTCACCGCCATCGGCGACCTGGAGGCGTGCGAGGTGGTGGCCGGGCTCTACGCTCGGCTGCACGTGCCCGCGCTCCCGCAGCTGCGCACCCTCACGTCGTACGTCGCCCGCTGGAGCGACGACCTGGCCGCCCTTCCCCGGAGCGGGCCGCTCCCGCGGAGGCTGGTCGAGCAGGCGGTCTCGATCGCGAGGGATCTCGTCAGCGACCCGGCGAGCACCGGAACGATGGTCCACGGAGACCTGCACTACGAGAACGTGATGGCTGCGGATCGCGAACCGTGGCTGGCGATCGACCCCAAGCCGATGAGCGGCGACCCGCACTACGAGCTGGCGCCGATGCTCTGGAACCGGTTCGGCGAGGTCGGCGGCGACGTCCGGGAGGGGGTGCGCCGACGCTTCCACACGCTGGTCGACCACGCGGGGCTGGAGGAGCGACGCGCGCGCGACTGGGTGGTGGTGCGCATGCTCCTGAACGCCTGCTGGCGGCTCCAGGACGATCCGGGCGCCGAACGGCAGCGCGCGACCGATGACCACCTGACCATGTGCATCGCGATCGCCAAGGCGGTGCAGGACTGAGGGGCCACGAGGTCCGCCAGGACGGGACCTTGGACCCGTTCCTGGCGGATCGGGGCGGCATAGCGTCGAGGTGACGCGAGGTCACCAGACACCAGGAGGAAGTCATGGACAGCGAAGCCCCGATCGTGATCCTCGAGGAGAAGGAATGCTGGGACCGCCTGGCTGGTGCCGAGTTCGGGCGGCTCGCCTACCACCTCCCCGGAGAGACGCATATCGTGCCGATCAACTACGTCGTGCACGAGGGCCGGCTGCTGTTCCGCACCTCGGAGGGAAGCAAGCTGCTCGGGGTGGTGATGAACGGCGACGTCGCGTTGGAGATCGACGAGTTCGCGGACGAGACGGCGTGGAGTGTCGTGGCCCGGGGCCGGGCCACCCTGCTCGCGGAGGACCAGGCGCACGTGTCCGACGCGCTGCCGCTGCGGCCATGGGTCGATGCCCTGCGGTTCAACGTGGTGGCGATCGACGTCACCGAGGTCACCGGTCGCGTGTTCCGGCTCCACCGGCCGTGGCTGAAGATGACGCCCTAGGTGTCCCCGCTCAGGCGAACCCGCGCAGCCGAAGGACGACCCCGGCGTGGTCGGAGGGCCACAGTCCGGTGGTCGGGTCCCTGTCGCCCACCACGTTGCCGGTGACCCACCCCTTGTCCGCGGTGACCGCGCCCCGGGCGAAGACCATGTCGATGCGGTGGTCGAAGCCGGCCGCGGACGGGTCGTCCACGGTCTCGGACAGGCCGGAGGTCCAGCCCTGCTCGGCGGGGGCTTGCGTGAGCCACTCGTCGGTGAACCCCTGGTTGCGGATGTAGTCGTACGGGCCGCTGTGCGGGGTTCCTCCCGGGTCGGTCTGCTTGACCGAGTGGTCGAGCGGGTCGGAGTTGCAGTCGCAGACGAGCACGGTGTTCCCGGCGTGGTTTGCCGGTCCCGCCAGGAGCTCGCGCGCCTGGAGCAGGGCGAGGTCGGAGCTGGCCGACTCCAGGTGCGTGTTGATGAAACGAAGTCTCGTCGAGCCGTTGCGGACATCGACCCAGGTGTACCCGCGCACGAAGGCGAGCGGGACTCCCGCGAGACTGATCGGCAGCCGCGCGGCGTACTGGTCGCTTCCGCTGTCGGTGACCTGCAGCCCCTTGTCGGCACGCATCAAGATGACGTCCCGCATGGTCAGTCGCTGGTCGCTGGCGTCCGCAATGGTGCCGTTGTACGGCGATCCGGTGAACGCGGGCGCCTCGACGTCGGACTCCTCCTGGACGACGACGACCCGGTAGGCCGCGCCGGCGGCGGCGATCTCGCTGGTGAGGATCTCCAGGAAGTCGAGGTCGACGTGCTCGGCGTCCGCGACTCCGATGTGCGCGGGGTCGAACGGCTCGGAGCGCCAGAGGGCGACCTCCTGCAGGCCGACGAGGTCGGGCTGCCGCGTGGCGATCTCCCGTGCCAGCAGCCGGGCTCGCACCGGGAAGTCGGTGGCGTCGACGATCTGTCTCAGCACGTGGTTGGAGTTGGCCAGTGCCACGAGCGCCGCGGCACCGGTCAGGCCGCCGACGGCCACGATGGGTCGGTTGATGTCGCCGCCGAGATAGACGTTGCGCGTCATCACCGTGAGCGGCTTGCCGGTCGAGGACGGTGGCGCAGCTGTTCCGGCGGCAGCAGGGACGAGCAGCAGGCTCGTGGCGGTCAGCGTGGCAAGCATCCGGACGACGTTCTTCATCTGTTCCCTCCCCAGGGTTCCCGGCATCGTGTCCCTGCCGTCGCGAGGATGGCAAGGAGCGAGGCAAGCCGAACTAGCCAACCGGCCTGCGAGGATGACGCCATGGCACAGGTCAGCTCGATCAACGTCGGTCGGCCCCGTGAGGCCGAGTGGGCCGAGATCGGCCGGACCGCGATCGCCAAGCAGCCCGTAGCCGGGTCCGTGCGTGCCGGGCGCCTGGGGCTCGAGGGTGACCAGGTCGCCGACACCCTCCATCACGGGGGAGTCGACAAGGCCGTCTATGCCTTCGCCCGCGAGGACCTCGACTGGTGGGCGGCGGAGCTCGGACACGAGATCCACGACGGCCAGTTCGGCGAGAACCTCACCACCCGGGGCATCGACGTCAACGAGGCCGAGATCGGCGAGCGCTGGCAGGTGGGCACGGCCACCTTCGAGGTCGTGCTTGCCCGCATCCCGTGCAACGACTTCAAGAACTGGCAGCGGGTCAGCGGCTTCGACGACACCGCGTGGGTCAAGCGGTTCACCGCCGAACACCGACCCGGTCCCTACCTCCGGGTGGTCGAGGAGGGCGAACTCCGGGCAGGCGACGACCTGGTCGTCGTACGCCGTCCCGGGCACGGGGTGACGGTCGCGACGATGTTCCGGGCGCTCACCACCGACCGGTCCCTGCTGCCCGAGCTGCTGCGCATCCCCGACCTCGCCGCGTCGGCACGCGACAAGGTGGCGGCCGCCGACCGGGGTGCCGACCCCGTCGTGGTGCGCGAGTAGTGGACTGGACCGGATGGTTGCGTCGTGACACCAGTTTGCGGCCCGAGGGTGCTGCGAATTGGCCTGTGATCTAGGTTACTTGCAAGTCACCCACGCGCTCAGGTCTGCCAGCAGACCGATCATCGTCCAGCCTCAGGAGCCCTCATGTCACCGGTCAACACCGACACCTCCTTCATCGAGAACCGTTCCCCGAACGTCGCGGCACAGTTCCGCGACCGGGTGGCGAAGAGCCCGAACCTCGAGGCCTACCGCTACCCGGCCCAGGAGGGTCAGCCCTGGGTCTCGCTGACCTGGAAGGACACCGGTGACCGCGTCGAGAAGCTCGCGGCCGGGTTGCTCGCCCTGGGGGTCGGGACCGAGGAGCGCGTCGGCATCGCGGCCGGGACGCGGGTCGAGTGGATCTTCGCCGACCTCGCCGTGATGTGTGCGGGTGGGGCGACCACCACGGTCTACCCGTCGACGATGGCCGAGGACGTGGCCTACATCCTCTCCGACTCCGAGTGCAAGGTCGTCTTCGCCGAGGACGCCTCCCAGGTCGCCAAGCTCACCGCACACAAGAGCGAGCTGCCGCACCTGGAGAAGGTCGTGGTCTTCGACGGCGCGGCCGACGGGGACTGGGTGATGACCCTGGACGACCTGAGCGCACTGGGGGAGAAGCACCTCGCCGAGCAGCCGGAAGCGGTGACGGTCGCGATCGACGCGATCGAGCCCGAACAGCTCGCCACGCTGATCTACACCTCCGGCACGACCGGCCGCCCCAAGGGCGTGCGGTTGCGCCACTCGTCCTGGACCTATGAGGGTGCCGCCATCCAGGCCCAGCAGATCCTGGATGAGAACGACCTGCAGTTCCTGTGGCTGCCGATGGCGCACTCCTTCGGCAAGGTGCTGCTCTCCACCCAGCTCGCCTGCGGATTCGCGACCGCGGTCGACGGCCGGGTCGACAAGATCATCGAGAACCTCGCCATCGTCAAGCCCACCTTCATGGGCGCGGCTCCCCGCATCTTCGAGAAGGCGCACGCACGCATCGTGACCATGCAGGCGGCCGAGGGCGGGGTCAAGGAGAAGCTCTTCCTCACCGCCTTCGAGGTGGGCCGCAAGGTCGATGCCCTCCGCCGCGAGGGCAAGCCGGTGCCGTTGCCGTTGAAGCTCCAGCACGCGCTGTTCGACCGGCTGGTGTTCTCCAAGGTCCGGGACCGGTTCGGTGGCCGGGTCAGGTTCTTCATCTCCGGTGCCGCGGCCCTCAACCGCGACATCGCCGAGTGGTTCCACGCCGCGGGGATCCTGATCCTCGAGGGCTACGGGCTCACCGAGTCCTCGGCCGGTTCGTTCGTGAACCACCCCGACAACTACAAGTTCGGCACCGTGGGTCCCGTCGTACCCGGGAGCCGCGTGCGGCTCGGTGAGGGCGACGAGATCCAGATCGCCGGCCCGGGCATCATGGACGGCTACCACAACCTCCCCGACGAGACTGCGGCCACGCTCACCGAGGACGGTTGGCTGCGCACGGGCGACAAGGGTGCCCTGGACTCCGAGGGCTACCTGAGCATCACCGGGCGGATCAAGGAGCTGTTCAAGACCTCCGGCGGCAAGTACATCGCCCCGCCCGCGATCGAGGCCAAGTTCAAGGCGGTCTGCCCCTACGCAAGCCAGTTCATGGTCTTCGGCGACCAGCGCAACTACTGCGTCGCCCTGGTCACCCTGGACCCGGACGCGATCGACGGTTGGGCCAACGAGAACGGCCTGGGCGGCAAGGCGTACGACGAGATCGTGGCCGCACCGCAGACCCGCGAGATGGTCAGCGGTTACATCGACAAGCTCAACGCCCAGCTGAACCGGTGGGAGACGATCAAGAAGTTCGAGCTCCTCGACCACGACCTGACCGTCGAGTCGGGAGAGCTGACCCCGTCGATGAAGGTGAAGCGCAACGTGGTCGAGGGCAACTACGCGGGCGTGATCGACAAGCTGTACGCCTGATCCGAGTCAGAGTGGTTCACGCATCGCGTCGGCGACGGCGTGCTCGCGTGGACCGCCTTCGCGGTCGAGGCCCTCGACGACGCCGGCCCGGTCCTCCACGGACCGGTTCTGACTGAGCTTGGCCTTGGCCTCGACCCGCTCGATCACCAGCTCGATGCCGACGATCGCGCGCAGCTGCTTGTCCACGTAGGTCGCCGGTGCGTCGGTGACCGCCCACGGTTCCGGCCGGGGCCGCTCATGCTGGTCGGTGAGGCGGGTCACCGCATCGCGCACCCACTCGGCGTCGTCGTGCACCGTCGCTCTGCCGGTGATGTGCACGGCGGAGTAGTTCCAGGTCGGCACGACGCGGCCGTGCTCGGCCTTGGCGGCGTACCACGCCGGCGAGACGTAGCCCTGGGGCCCGGAGACGACTGCCAGGGCGGGCGTATCAGGACCGATCGCGCGCCAGTGCGGGTTCGCCCGGGCCATGTGCAGCACCAGCCGGTCGCCGTCGCGGATGAGCGGCAGCAGCGTGGCCAGCGGGTAGCCGTCGACGCCGGTGGTGATCAGCTCCGCGGAGCCGATCGCGTCCAGGAAGGCCGGGACCTCGGAGTCGTCCATGAGGTTGAAGTGCGGGACGTACACCCGGCCACGGTCCCACACCTGCGGGTGTGAGACTGGCGGCGTGCCACCAGCCTCGCCCACCGTGCCGTTCGGGGTCTACGTCCACGTGCCGTTCTGCGCGGTCCGGTGCGGCTACTGCGACTTCAACACCTACACGGCCACCGAGCTCGGCGGGGGCGGGTCGCAGGCGGCGTACGCATCACACGCCGTGGCGGAGGTGGAGTACGCCGCGACGGTGCTCGGCTCCGGCAGATCGCGGGTCGCGACCGTGTTCTTCGGGGGCGGCACCCCGACACTGCTGCCCGCCGATGACCTGACGCGGATCCTCGCGGCCCTCGACGCGAGCTTCGGCCTGGAGGCCGGCGCCGAGGTGACCACGGAGGCGAACCCCGACAGCGTCACCCCCGAGAGCCTGGCCGCACTTCGGGCGGGCGGCTTCAACCGGGTCTCCTTCGGGATGCAGTCGGCCGTGCCGCACGTGCTCGCCGTGCTCGAGCGGACGCACGACCCGGCGAACGTGCCGCGGGCGGTCAACTGGGCGCGTGCGGCGGGCTTCGAGCAGGTGAGCCTCGACCTGATCTACGGGACTCCGGGGGAGTCGATCGCCGACTGGGAGACCTCGGTGGAGGCGGCCCTGTCCTGCGAGCCGGACCACCTCTCGGCGTACTCCCTCATCGTCGAGGACGGCACCCGGCTCGCGCGGCAGGTGCGCAGCGGCGCCGTCCCGATGCCCGACGAGGACGACCTGGCGGACAAGTACGCCCTCGCCGACGACGCGTTCGCCGCTGCCGGCCTGGGGTGGTACGAGGTCTCGAACTGGGCGCGGGACCGGGAGGCGAGGTGTCGGCACAACGAGCTGTACTGGACGAGCGCGGACTGGTGGGGCATCGGCCCCGGTGCGCACTCCCACGTCGCCGGGAAGCGGTGGTGGAACGTCAAGCACCCGAGCGCCTACGCGGCTCGGGTCAGTGCGGGCGAGTCGCCGGCCCAGGACGGCGAGACGCTCGACGACGCGACGCGCGACCTGGAGCGGGTGCTGTTGGAGATCCGCCTGCGCGACGGGCTGCCCCTTTCCGTCGTACCCGACCGGACCCGCGCGGAGGCGGTCGTCGCTCGTGGCCTCGGGACCTTCGAGGCCGACCGGCTCGTCCTCACCCGGGCGGGTCGCCTGCTCGCCGACGCCGTGGTCCGTGACCTGACCGCCTGAACCTCCCCGACCGGTCACTCGGCTCACGTCGTAGTGCGCCGACCGGTCACTCGGCTCACGCCGTACGGCGTCGAGCGGTCATTCGGCGCACAGCGGATGTGCATGCAGTGCCCGGTCGGCGTACTCAGGTGTGCGTGAATTGACCGGTCGCGAAATTAGGCAGGGGTCTGGGTGACGAAGTCGATGAGCTCCTCGACCCGGCCGAGGAGGTCGGGCTCGAGGTCCTGGAAGCCGCGGACGCCACCGAGGATGTGCTTCCACGCGCGAGCGATGTCGGCCTGGTCGCGGTGCGGCCAGCCGAAGCTCTGGCAGACGCCCTTCTTCCACTCGATGGTGCGGGGGATCTGCGGCCAGGCCTGCTTCCCGATCCGGCCGGGCTTCACCGCCGCCCAGATGTCGATGTAGGGGTGCCCCACGATCAGGACGTGCTTGCCGACGGGCGACTTCCGCACCGCCTGGGCGATCCGGCTCTCCTTCGAGCCGGGCACCAGATGGTCCACGAGTACGCCGACGCGCCGCTCCGGTCCGGGGCCGAAGTCGCGCAGGTGCTCGCCGAGGTCGTCGACCCCCTCGAGGTACTCCACGACGACGCCCTCGATCCGCAGGTCGTCGCCCCACACCTTCTCGACCAGCTCGGCGTCGTGTCGGCCCTCGACGAAGATCCTGCTCGCCCGAGCGACGCGCGCCTGGACGCCCTGGACCGCGACCGACCCCGAGGCGGTGCGGGTCTTGGCGACCGGGCCCGCGCGGGTGGGGGCCACCAGGACGACGGGCCGACCCTCGAGCAGGAAACCCGGCCCGAGCGGGAAGGTGCGGCGCTTGCGGCGACGGTCCTCGATGGTCACCGTGCCGAGGTCGCGCTCGACCTTGACGATCTCCCCGCACCAGTCGGTGATCACCTCCTCGACGACCAGGCCCACGTCGGCGTCGATCTCGACGGCGCGGCCCTTCTTGGGCACCCGCCAGTCGCTGGCCAGAACGTCAGAGCCGTAGCGGTCGAAGGTCGGTGTCACCGGCAGGACGCTACGTGGCGGCTGGCGTCGGATCGGGGTGCACCGCCGAGACGACGCGGAAATCCCTTGTCCGGTGATGCATCGCGATATATCGTCGACGTATCGAGACTGTGTCGCGAGCCCGCTACCGGGCCGACAGCAGCAGGAAGGGAGGTCTCGCATGGGACACGCGATGTGGACCCCAGAGTTCGAACCGACCCGCCGCCAGCGCGGTGGACGCGGACGCACCCGCCACGGCGGCCACGGGGGCCCCTGGGGCGGGCCGTGGGGCGGCCCGATGGGGGGACCACCCCCTTGGGTCGCGCAGATGTTCGGCCCCGACTTCGCCGGAGGACCCGGCGGCGGCGGTCGCCGGCGCCCCAGGGTACGGCGCGGTGACGTGCGGTCGGCCATCCTGGACGTGCTGAGCACGTCCGCCGAAGCCGTCAACGGCTACCAGGTGATCCAGCAGATCGCCGAACGCACCGACGGCGCCTGGAAGCCGAGCCCCGGCTCGGTCTACCCGACGATCGCCCAACTGCAGGACGAGGGCCTCGTCGAGGACGCTCCTGCGGGCCGCAAGGCGATCCAGCTGACCGAGGCGGGTCGCGCCTACGTCGCGGACCACCCGGAGGAGATGGCGGCCGTCTGGGCGCCGTTCGAGGGCCACGACGACGACGAGGCGCTGAACTTCAAGCAGGTCATCGGGCAGACGGTCGGTGCGATCGTCCAGGTCGCGACGACCGGCACCACCGACCAGCGTGAGAAGGCGATCGAGATCCTCGGCGACACCCGCCGGCGCCTCTACAGCCTGCTGGCCGAGGGCCCGGACGACTCCTACGACAACGACGACTCCGCAGAGGAGGCGTGATGGACGAGCTGCGCATCGGGGACGCGGAGCGTGAGTCGGCCCTGGTCGTGCTCGGCGAGCAGTACTCCCTCGGCCGCCTGACCAAGGACGAGTTCGACGAACGCAGCGACGCGGTCTGGTCGGCCCGGACGAGAGGCGATCTGGCCCCCGTCTTCGCCGACCTCCCGGTCCGCTCGCCGGCCCTTCCCGCGAAGGTGCAGCGGCACCGGCCGGGGCGCGGGTTCCCGTTGCTGCCAGTGCTCTTCGTGCTCGTGGCGATCACGGTGATCACCAAGCTGCCGTTCGTGCTCCTGGCTCTCCTCCTCTGGTTCGGATTCTCGCGCTGGCACTGGGGTGGCCGGTGGCGCCGGCACTGGTCCGGTGACCTGCAGCGGCACCGCTAGATCAGCGGGAGCCGCTTCGCCGCGCGGGGAAGCTGCTCGTAGCCGCGGCGTACGGCCTCCGCGAGTTCCTCGCGGGGGTAGGGCCACTCGGTCGACGTCAGCGCCTGCCCCAGGGGTACGCCGCGGCCGGCGAGGTCGCGGATCGTCTCGGCGACCACCCCGATGGCGGAGCGCTGCTCCTGGACGAAGTCACGTCCGACCGGTGAGCCGTGGCCGGGGACGACCGTGGTGTCGGACCCGATCAGGTTGAGCGCGAGGTCGAGCGAGGTCGGCCACTCCATCGGGAAGCAGTCCGGGCCGTAGGACGGCATCCCGGACTCCTCGACCAGGTCGCCGGCCAGCAGGACGTCGGCCTCCCCGATGCGTACGACGAGGTCGCCGCCTGTGTGACCGCGACCCGGGTGGACCAGCTCCACCGCGCGGTCGCCGAGGTCGATCGTCAGCACCGAGGAGAACGTGCGGTCGGCCGCGACCGGCTCGGTGGCCACCACCTCGGCCGCGCGCGGGTCGGACCAACCGGCTGCGGCCCGCCTGACCAGGTCGCCGGCCGGGACGGCGTTGGCGGCCGCGACTTCGTGAGCGTTGATCGGCACCGGTCCGAACTCCTCGCGGAACGCGCCGTTGCCGAAGACGTGGTCGAAGTGCTCGTGGGTGTTGACCAGGCCGACCACCGGGCGCGACGACAGACGCCGGACGTCGGCGATCACCTCGCGCGCGGCCGCGGCCGAGGCGTGCGTGTCGACGACGATCAGCCCGGCCTCACCCTCGATGACCGACACGTTGACGTCGTACCACTCATAGCGTGCGACCCACACTCGGTCGCCGACCTCGCTGAACCCGGACATGCCCGTGAGCCTAGTAGTCTTGGCACTCGGGATCCGCGAGTGCCAAGACGCCGAGGAGGCGAGATGCAGGACGACCGCAGGCTCGCCGTATTGCGGGCCATCGTGGAGGACTACGTGTCCACCCGCGAGCCCGTCGGCAGCAAGGCGCTGGTGGAGCGGCACCGCCTGGGTGTCTCGCCGGCCACCGTGCGCAACGACATGGCCGCCCTCGAGGAGGAGGGCCTGATCGCCCAGCCGCACACCAGCGCGGGGCGGATCCCCACCGACAAGGGCTACCGCTTCTTCGTCGACCGGCTGACCGAGATCAAGCCGATGTCGGCGGCTGAGAAGCGGGCCATCTCCAGCTTCCTGGAGGGGGCGCACGACCTGGACGACGTGATCCAGCGGTCGGTGCGCCTGCTCGCGCAGCTCACCCAGCAGGTGGCGATCGTGCAGTACCCCACCCTCGCGAGGTCCACCGTTCGCCATGTCGAGCTGGTCGCGCTCTCGAGCAACCGGGTGCTGGTCGTGCTGATCCTCTCGACCGGCCGGGTGGAGCAGCGCGTCGTCGAACTGCCCCGCGACATCGCCGACGACGTGCTCGCCGACCTGCGCAGCCGGATCATGCTCGCGGCCGTGGGCCGACCGATCATCGACGCCGCGTCGGCGCTGGGCGAGATCACCGAGCAGGTGGTGGCCGCCGACCGCACCCAGGTGGCGGTCCTGGCCACGGCCCTGGTCGAGGCGATGTCCAACGAGCGCAATGACGAGCGCGTGGTCGTCGGCGGAACCGCCAACCTGGCTCGCTTCGGTGAGGGCTTCGACCAGTCCATCAAGCCGATGCTCGAGGCACTGGAGGAGCACGTCGTGCTCCTCAAGCTGCTCGGCGAGGCGAGCTCGTCGGGCGCGGTCACCGTGCGCATCGGGCACGAGGGTCCCTACACCGAGCTGGCCACCACCTCGGTCGTGGCGACGGGGTACGGCCCGGGTGAGCAGGCCGTCGGGTCCCTTGGCATCGTTGGGCCCACGCGCATGGACTATCCCGGCTCGATGGCGGCGGTCCGTGCGGTCGCCCGCTACGTCTCCACCATGCTCGACCAAGCCTGATTCCCACCTGCGAAAGACGAAACGTGAGCCAGGACCCCTACGCGATCCTCGGCGTCGACCATGATGCCGACGCCGAGACCATCAAGAAGGCCTACCGCCGACTTGCCCGCCAGCTGCACCCGGACGTCAACCCCGATCCGGAGACCCAGGAGCGGTTCAAGGAGGTCTCGGCCGCCTACGAGGTTCTCTCCGACCCCGAGAAGCGTCGCATGTACGACCTCGGCGGTGACCCGTTCGGACGAGGCGCGGCCGGAGGCCAGGGCGCCGGGTTCTCCTTCACCGACATCATGGACGCCTTCTTCGGCGGCCAGGCCGGCGGGCAGGGCCACGGACCGCGGCCCCGCACCCGTCGTGGTCAGGACGCCCTGGTGCGGGTCGAGATCGAGCTGGCCGAGGCGGCCTTCGGGGTCACCCGCGAGCTCAAGGTGGACACGGCCGTGCTCTGCACGACCTGCTCGGGCAGCGGCGCCGCGGCCGGCTCACGCCCGGTGACCTGCGAGACCTGTCACGGACGCGGCGAGGTGCAACAGGTGCAGCGCTCCTTCCTCGGCGAGATCCGCACGCTGCGCCCCTGCGCGGCGTGCCGCGGCTTCGGCGAGATCATCCCCGAGCCGTGCCGGGAGTGCTCGGGCGACGGTCGGGTCCGGTCGCGCCGCTCCATCACCGTCAAGATCCCTCCCGGCGTCGACACCGGCACCAGGGTCCAGCTCGCGCACGAAGGCGAGGTCGGGCCCGGCGGCGGCGTCGCCGGTGACCTCTACGTCGAGATCCACGTCGCCCAGCACCCGATCTTCACCCGCGAGGGCACCGACCTGCGCTGTCGCGTGTCCGTGCCGATGACCGCTGCCGCTCTCGGTACGACGATCAAGCTGCCGCTCCTCGAGGCTGACGTGGCCGAGGCCGACTCGGACATGGAGCTCTGGGTCGATCTCGACATCGCGCCGGGCACCCAGTCCGGCACCGAACAGACCATTCGCGGTCGTGGGATCCCGCATCTCCGGTCGCAGGTCCGTGGCGACGTGATCGCCACCATCGAGGTGGAGACCCCGGGCCGCCTCGACGAGCGTCAGCAGGAGCTGCTGCGCGAGCTCGCCGAGCTGCGTCACGAGGAGTCCCCGGACGGCAGGATGCAGCCGTCGCACAAGTCCGTGTTCGGGCGGCTCAAGGACGCCTTCAACCCCCGATGAGAACCCGATGAGAACCCGGTGAGCCTCCCGGTCTTCCTCGGCCCGGTGGCCGGTGCTGCCGCCGGTGACACCTTGGTCGTGGAGGGGGACGAGGCGCGCCACGCAGTGGTGGTACGCCGGCTCCGGGTCGGTGAGCACGTCGTGTTGGTCGACGGCGCCGGGGTGGCGGCCACCTGCATCGTCACGGGAACCTCGAAGAGCACCCTGAGCGTCGAGGTCGACTCGGTCGAGGTCGCCGAGGTACCCACGCCGCACGTCACGGTCGTGCAGGCGATCCCCAAGGGTGAGCGCGCGGAGCTGGCGGTGGAGGTGCTCACCGAGATCGGCGTGGACCGGATCGTCCCCTGGGCCGCAGAGCGCTGCGTCGGTGTCTGGCGCGGCGAGCGCGCGGCCAAGTCCCTGGGCAAGTGGCGAGCCACTGCGCGCGAGGCCGGCAAGCAGTCGCGGCGGTCCTGGTTGCCGGAGGTGACCGAGATGGCCTCCACCGACGAGGTGGCCGCGTTGGTCGCCGGCGCCGACCTTGCCGTCGTACTCCACGAGGGCGCCGAGAGGCCCCTGGCAGCACTCGACCCGGCGCCCGCCACCTCGATCCTGGTCGTGGTCGGCCCCGAGGGCGGGATCAGCGACGCCGAGTTGGACACGCTGGCCGCCGCGCACGTGGTCCGGATGGGGGACTCGGTGCTGCGCACGTCGACGGCCGGAGTGGCCGCCGTCGCCGCGCTGCTGTCGCGAACCTCACGCTGGTCCTGACTGACCGGACCGGGCTACTCGATGGTGATGTCCTTGGTGTCCTCACTGGTGCCGACGCCCTCGCCGTCGGACATGTCGGTGTCGTGCACCGAGAGCGTGTAGTCGCCCGGGGGTGCCGTCACGGTGAAGGAGTACGGCGACAGGGTGCAGCACTCGCCGGCCGTGGTGAAGCCCTTGCGGACGACCCTGTCGCCCTGCTTGAGCTCCCACACCACGTTGGCCTCGAAGGTGGCCGCCTGTCCTGTCACGGTGAACCCGCTCTGCACGGTCGAGCCGTCTGGCGGGGAGGCGATCGAGACGGTGGCCAGGACCGCGTCCTCGCTCGTGGCGGCCAGCGGCTCCGACGTCGCCACGCCGAGCACCTGGTCGGTGCGCTGGCCGTCCAGCAGGAGCTGCACGGCCTTGCGGCCCTGGCCGAGCCCGGCCTGGGCGGAGTAGACGAGCTGCTGGATCGCGAGGTCGGCGACGTCCTTGCTCATCGCGACGGGCCGGTCGTGCAGGTTGCCGGACAGGTCGACGGTGAGCACGTCACCGTCGTAGCGGACCGCGTTGACGCCGGCGTCGCGGGGCCACGGCACCCGGTAGTCGGGATCCTCAGCCTGACCGGTGACGGCCAGCCTCACCGAGGCCGCGGCCAGGCAGGTGGACTCCGAGCACACCTCCTGGCGCTGGAACTCCCGGAACAGCCGGGGGCCGATGGCCGTGTCGCCCATGAAGTAGGCCGGGACGGCCCGGGCCACCAGGTTCTGCGAGGCGTCCGCCCCGGGGAGGGCTTGCCGTCCGACCCCGGTGAGGCGGGCTGTCCTGCGGACTGGGGGGCCCGGCCCTGGTTGGACACCCAGGCCACGCCCGCGATGACGGCCACGGTGGCGGCGGCTGCCGCCAGGGTGATCGGCAGCCAGCGGGAGGGGCCGGGCCTCCGGGCGCGAGCCCGGATCTCGCCGGTCCCTCCCTGGGGGTGGACCTCGGACACGGCGTCCTCGAACATCCGGCGCAGCTGGCCGTCGTCGTCGGTGGTCATGCTTCCTCCTCGAGCAGTCTGGACAAGATGGTGCGCAGCGCCGCGGCCCCGCGCGAGGCGTGGCTCTTCACGGCGCCGGGGCTGATCCCCATCGCATCGGCGATGTCGCGCTCGGACAGGTCGAGGTAGTAGCGCAGCGCCAGGACCTCGCGCTGCCGCCGCGGCAGCTGGCCGAGGGCGTCCAGCACCGCCTCCCGCCGGGACGAGATCAGGGTGTCGTGGTCGGCGCCCGGAGCGTCCTCGGACGGCGCCTCGGGGTGCCGTTCCACCACCCGCAGGTGCCGTAGCACCGACCGGGAGCGGTTGACGACCGTCTGGCGCAGGTAGGCCGGGGCGTTGGTGAACCCGTCGGGTCCGCCGGATCGGCGCAGCTGCAGGTAGACCGCGACGAAGGAGTCCTGCACGACCTCCTCGGCGCGGTGTACGTCGCGGAGCAGCAGTACCGAGAGCCGCACGAGTCGGACGTAGTGCTCGTCGTAGAGCTGCTCCAGGGCGGAGTCGGCGTCGATGAGCACCCCCTCGGTCGGGCCGCTGGGTGAACCTGTGGAAACCACGCGGGTCAGGATGCTGGTCACGTTAGTTGGACGCCTGGCCCTCTCCGGGGGTTTACACGCCGTAAGGGGCGATCGGGCATGCTGGGCGACATGAGCGACGCGCCGAGGGACGAGGACTGCCTGTTCTGCAAGATCGTCGCCGGCGACATCCCGGCAGACGTGGTTCACGAGTCGGCCTCGACGCTGGCCTTCCGTGATCTGGAGCCGCAGGCTCCCACGCACGTGCTCGTCGTGCCTCGCAGCCACTACGCCGATGCGGCTGAGCTGGCCCGGTGGGAGGCCGCGACCGTGACGGACCTCTTCGACGCTGCGCGAGTCATCGCCGACAGCGAGGGGCTCGAGGAGGGCTATCGCCTGGTCTTCAACACCGGGGCCGCGGCCCACCAGACCGTGTTCCACGCCCACATGCACGTGCTCGGCGGACGCGCGATGACCTGGCCTCCGGGATGATCCACGGCGAGGGCACGGCGGGAAGGAGCGCCCGGATGGTGGTCCTTGCGTCGCTCACCCTCGTTCTGGCCGCCTGCGGATCGACCGGTGCCCCTGACGACAAGGCTGCGCCGGCGGGCACGGCCGAGACGACGGCGCCCGCTCCCACGCTCAGCGAGTCAGCCGGCGTCTCGCCGCAGGCGGCGCCCGTTCGGCGCAAGGCGCTGCGCGCGGGCGAGCGCCGCGTCCCCCTGGCCATGGCGCGGGACTACACCCCGTCAGCGCCCACGGGTGCCGGCACCGACGACTACCGGTGCTTCCTGCTCGACCCCAAGCTGACCCAGGACCAGTTCATCACCGGGTTCAACGTCCTGCCCGGCAACCCCGACGTCGTCCACCACGTCATCATGTTCCGGGTGCCGGCCGACGTCGTGCCGATGGCCGAGCAGAAGGATGACGCCACCCCCGGGGAGGGCTGGACCTGTTTCGGCAACGCGGGCCTCGGTGGCCGTGCTGACCTCGACAACGCCCCGTGGATCGGCGCCTGGGCACCCGGCGGGAAGGAGCAGGTCTACGGCAACGGGTTCGGCGAGCGCCTCGACGCCGGCTCCCGCGTCGTCATGCAGGTCCACTACAACCTGCTCAAGGGCCAGGCTCCCGACCGCAGCGGTGCCGAGCTGAGGCTGGCCCCGGTGTCGACGAAGATCAAGGCCCTCGAGACGCGGCTGATCCCGGCCCCGGTCGAGATGCCGTGCCGGGCAGGACACGAGGACGGCCCCCTGTGCGACCGGACGGCGGCGCTGGCGGATGTGAAGAAGCGCTTCGGCGAGGGACCCGGCTCCATCGCCGACCTGATCCACTACCTGTGCGGACCGATCAAGGCCGGCCCGGTGCAGTCGTGCACCCAGACGATCACCGCACCGGAGACTATCCGTGGGGTCGCCGGACACATGCACCTGCTCGGGAAGTCGGTCAAGATCGAGGTCAACCCGGGCACGGCGAGCGCGCAGACCCTGCTCGACATACCGGTGTGGGACTTCGACGACCAGAGCAGTCGGCCGGTCCGCGCGGTGCGGCTCAAGCCCCAGGACACGGTCCGGGTGACCTGTCGGCACACGCAGGCGCTCCGCGACCGGCTCCCCTCCTTCACGGGCCAGCCGGACAAGTACGTCCTGTGGGGCGAGGGCACCACCGACGAGATGTGCCTGGGGATCCTGCTCGTCACGCGGCCGTGAGAACCGAGCGCGGAGCCGTCACCCGCCGTGATCCGGCTGCGGCGGAGGAACTCGGTGCGCCATCTGCCCCCACTCCCGTACGATTGGGGCTCACTGACGGCCGACAGAAGGGCTGCCCCCGTTGGGGCGTTCATGACTGAGACGAGCAAGGCGAGCAAGGCGAGTACTCCCGGGACCCAGCACGTCGTCGTCGTGCCCAACAGCATCAACATGGTGTCGTTGCTCGGACCGGGGGACGAGCACCTCAACCTGATGGAGAAGGCGTTCGCCGCCGACGTCCACGTGCGCGGCAACCAGATCACCTTGCACGGTGAGCCGGCGGAGGTGGCGCTGGCCGAGCGCGCCCTGGACGAACTGGTGACCATCATCCGCACCGGGCAGGGCATGACCGCCGAGACCGTCGAGCGCGTGATCACGATGCTCCGCACCGAGACCAGCGAGCGCCCGGCCGACGTGCTCTCCCTGAACATCCTGTCCAACCGTGGGCGCACGATCCGGCCCAAGACGCTGAACCAGAAGCGCTACGTCGATGCGATCGACAAGCACACCGTGGTGTTCGGCATCGGCCCCGCGGGGACCGGCAAGACCTACCTGGCGATGGCCAAGGCCGTGCAGTCGCTGCAGGCCAAGAAGGTCAACCGGATCATCCTGACCCGTCCCGCGGTGGAGGCAGGCGAGCGGCTGGGATTCCTGCCCGGCACCCTCAGCGAGAAGATCGACCCCTATCTCCGGCCGCTGTACGACGCCCTGCACGACATGCTCGACCCCGAGACGATCCCGAAGCTCCTCGCAGCGGGAACCATCGAGGTCGCACCGCTGGCCTACATGCGCGGGCGGACCCTCAACGACGCGTTCATCATCCTTGACGAGGCCCAGAACACCTCGCCGGAGCAGATGAAGATGTTCCTGACCAGGCTCGGCTTCGGCTCGCGGATCGTGGTGACCGGCGACGTGACGCAGGTCGACCTGCCCAGCGGGGTGAAGAGTGGCCTGCGAGTGGTCGAGGGGATCCTCGACGGCATCGAGGACGTCTCGTTCAACCGGCTCACCTCCCACGACGTCGTACGCCACCAGCTGGTCGGCAAGATCGTCGCCGCCTACGAGGAGTTCGACGCGAGCCGGCCCTCCTTCGACTCCCGCGGGTCCCATTCGCGGCGGTCCACGTGAGCATCGAGGTCCAGAACGAGTCCGGCGTCGAGATCGACCTGCGCCGGACCCAACGGCTGGCGCGGTTCGTGCTGGACCGGATGCGGGTGCACCCTCTGGCGGAGCTGTGCGTGACGGCCGTGGACGAGGAGACGATCAGCGAGCTCAACGCCAAGTGGATGGACAAGGAGGGCCCGACCGACGTGCTCGCCTTCCCGATGGACGAGCTCCGTCCCGGCCTGGTCAGCGAGGAGCCCGAGGAGGGGATTCTCGGCGACCTGGTCCTCTGTCCTGCAGTGGCCGAGGGCCAGGCGACGGCCGCGGGGCACAGCATCACCGACGAGATCGACCTGCTGACCGTGCACGGCATCCTGCACCTGCTCGGCTACGACCACGCCGAGGCCGCCGAGCACCAGGAGATGTTCGGGCTCCAGGCGCGGCTGTTGGGGGAGTGGCTGGGGCATCTGGCCCAGCATCCCGACAGCACCGGCGAGGCGTGAGCCCGAGATGAGTGGGGGCAGTCCGGGGCTCGTCCTGGCAGTCATCGGGCTCGTGGTCGCCGCAGCGACCCTGACCTCCCTGGAAGCAGCGTTGGCATCGTTCTCCCGTGCCCGTGCGGTGGAGCTGGCCCACGAGCGACGCCCCGGCGCCGAGAAGCTGCTGGTCCTCCTCGAGGACCCGCCGCGCTACCTGAACGCCACCTTGTTCCTCCGGCTGCTCTCGGAGACCTCGGCGGTGGTCCTGGCCACCGCCATGGTGCTCGACCTGCTGGGACCGGATCGATGGCGGTCCGTGCTCGTCGCGACCGGGCTGATGTTCGTCGTGCTCTTCGTGCTGGTCGGGGTCGGCCCACGCACGCTGGGCCGCCAGCACAGTGAGTCCATCGCGCTGGCCACCGCGGGGCTCGTCGTCGGCGTGGCGCGGCTGCTCGGCCCCCTGCCACGCCTGCTCATCATGCTCGGCAACGCGATCACCCCCGGCAGGGGCTTCTCCGAGGGACCGTTCTCCTCGGAGGCCGAGCTGCGCGAGATGGTCGACCTGGCCGAGGCGTCCAGCCTGATCGAGTCCGGTGAGAGCAAGATGATCCACTCGGTCTTCGAGCTCGGCGACACCTCGGTGCGCGAGGTGATGGTTCCGCGCACCGACGTGGTCTTCATCGAGCGGCACAAGACGCTGCGCCAGGCGATGTCGCTGTTCCTGCGCAGCGGGTTCTCCCGCGTGCCGGTGGTGGGGGAGGACCTGGACGACATCGTCGGCTTCGTCTACCTCAAGGACATCAGCAAGCGGGTCTTCGACCGCCAGGCCGCCGAGACCACCGAGCACGTCGACTCGATGATGCGACCGGTCTTCCACGTCCCGGACTCCAAGCCGGTCGACGACCTGCTGCGGGAGATGCAGGCCGACCGCCGCCACATCGCCGTGGTCGCGGACGAGTACGGCGGCACTGCGGGGATCGTCACGATCGAGGACATCCTCGAGGAGATCGTCGGGGAGATCACCGACGAGTTCGACGCCGAGTCCTCACCGGTCCAGGAGCAGGCGGACGGCTCGATCCGGGTCTCCGCACGGTTCCCGGTCGACGACCTCGACGAGGTCATCGGCGTGGAGATCGACGAGGACGAGGTCGACTCGGTCGGCGGCCTGATGGCCAAGATCCTCGGAAAGGTGCCGATCCCGGGGTCGACCGTCGAGGTGGGCGGCCACCTGTTCCTGGCCGAGGAGGCCAAGGGCCGGCGCAACCGGATCGGCACGGTGCTGATCACTGCACTGCCCGCGCCACCTCCGCCCCCGCGTCCGCCGACCAAGGCCGTGCGGAACGGCCGGGGGCGGGAGACCAGCACCCACTGAGAGGATGTCCCGCGTGAGCGCCCTGGATCCCGAGGACAGCAAGCTCGTCGTACTCGCCCGGGCCACGCGTGCCCGCACTGGCGCCGCCGAGGGTGCGGCGCTGCGGGACCTCGACGGGCGCACCTACGCCGGTGCCACCGTCGACCTGCCCCACCTGCAGGTCTCGGCCGTCGGGGTGGTGCTGGCGATGGCGGTCTCGAGCGGGGCCCAGGGTGTGGAGGCGGTCGTCGTGCTGACCGAGGGCGAGGTCGGCGAGGGCGATCTCGCCGCGGTCCGCGACCTGGCCGGGAGCGGCGTACCCGTGCACCGGGGCACCCCCTCAGGCGCGGTGCAGGACACCCTGCACACCTGAGTGGGAGCGGAACCGGGAGGCACTCGGAGTCATTGGAACGGCATCACCACTAGAGTTGGACAGGCGACCCTGTGGGGAGGTGAGTGATGACGGAGACGAAGCACCACGAGGGGCACGTGCAGGACGAGGCCGTGCGGCGGCTCCGGGCGTCCTATGACCGCATCCCACCGGGGACACCCGTGCGGCTGGCCAAGCAGACCTCCAACCTGTTCCGTCCCCGCGCCGAGCTGAGCGGCACCGGGCTCGACGTGAGCGGCCTGGGTGGTGTGCTCGCCGTCGACCCGGAGCAGCGGACCGCGGACGTCCAGGGCATGTGCACCTACGAGGACCTCGTCGAGGCCACCCTGCCGCACGGGCTGATGCCGCTGGTGGTGCCGCAACTGAGGACGATCACCCTGGGCGGGGCCGTCACCGGGCTCGGCATCGAGTCGACCTCGTTCCGCAGCGGCCTGCCGCACGAGTCGGTGCTCGAGCTCGACGTCTTCACCGGATCGGGTGAGGTGGTGACCGCGACCCCCACCAACGAGCACGCCGACCTGTTCGCCACCTTCCCCAACTCCTACGGGTCGCTGGGCTACGCCACCCGGCTGCGCATCGAGCTCGAGCCGGTCCGCTCCCACGTGGCGCTGCGGCACGTGCGCTTCGAGGACACGGCCGGACTGCAGGACGCGATCGCCGCGATCACCGAGACCCGGGAGTGGGCCGGCGAGCCGGTCGACGGCGTCGACGGGGTGGCCTTCGAGCCGGGTGACTATGCCCTGACCCTGGCCCGCTGGGTCGACCCGGAACCGGGTGCGGTCGCCTCGGACTACGTCGGTCAGCAGATCTACTGGCGCTCGATCCAGCAGCGAGACACCGACCTGCTGACGACCTACGACTACCTGTGGCGCTGGGACACCGACTGGTTCTGGTGCTCGCGGGCCTTCGGGGCGCAGCACCCCGTCGTGCGCCGACTCTGGCCGCGTCGGTTGCGCCGCTCCGACACCTACCACCGGCTGGTCGGGCTAGACCGGCGCTTCGGCGTGATGGACCGCCTCGACCGTCGTGCCGAGCGACCCAGGCGCGAGCGGGTCGTGCAGGACATCGAGGTGCCGGTGGAGCGGCTCGGCGAGTTCCTCGACTGGTTCGACGACGCCGTCGGGATGCGGCCGGTCTGGCTGTGCCCGCTGCGTCTCCGCGGGCACGGCGGCTGGCCGTCGTACCCCCTGGCGCCGGGGCGAACCTACGTCAACGTGGGGTTCTGGGGCGCCGTACCGGTCGGCCCCGACGCCCCCGACAGCCCGCTCAACCGGGCCATCGAGGACAAGGTGTCCGAGCTCGACGGCCACAAGTCGCTGTACTCGGAGTCCTTCTACGACGCTGCGACCTTCGACGCGCTCTACGACGGCGCCAACCTGGCGTCGGTGAAGCGGCGCTACGACCCCGATGACCGACTGTCCAGCCTCTACGACAAGGCGGTGCGAAGGAAATGACCGAGACCCTGAACAGGACTTCGTCCACGAGTCGGCTCTCCTTGGCCGAGATGTTCACCACGCTGCTGGCCCGGCCTGTGCCGCTGCGCTTCACGGCGTACGACGGCAGCGAGAGCGGTCCCGAGGACGCCCCGGTGGGCCTGGAGCTGAAGAACGAGCGCGGCCTCGCCTACCTCGTCACCGCGCCGGGAGACCTCGGCCTCGCGCGGGCCTACGTGTCGGGTGACCTCGACGTGCACGGGGTGCACCCCGGTGACCCCTACGAGGCGATGGTGCTGCTGCTCCGGGCGCTGAAGTTCCGCCGCCCGACGGCGCCCGAGGTGGTCACGCTGATGCGGTCCATCGGGCTGCAGCACCTGGTGCCCCCGCCGCCGCCCCCGCAGGAGCACCTGCCGCGCTGGCGGCGCGTGGTCGAGGGCTTCCGGCACTCACCGGAGCGGGACGGCAAGGTCATCCACCACCACTACGACGTGTCCAACCGCTTCTACGAGATGGTCCTGGGTCCGTCGATGACCTACACCTGCGCGCTCTACGACACCGGGTCGGAGAGCCTGGAGGAGGCCCAGTTCGCGAAGTACGACCTCGTCGCCCGGAAGCTGGACCTCCGGTCCGGGCAGCGGCTGCTCGACGTCGGCTGCGGCTGGGGCGGCATGGTCCGCCACGCCGCCAAGGAGTACGGCGTACGGGGTCTGGGCGTCACCCTGTCCAAGGAGCAGGCCGAGTGGGCTCAGGAGAAGAACCGCGCCGAGGGCCTCGACGACCTCGTCGAGGTGCGCCACCTGGACTACCGCGACGTGACCGAGTCCGGATTCGACGCGATCAGCTCGATCGGCCTGACCGAGCACATCGGCGTCGACCAGTACCCCGCCTACTTCACCCGGATGCGCGACAAGCTGGTCCCCGGCGGCCGCCTGCTCAACCACTGCATCACCCGCCCGGACAACAAGCCGACCCAGACCGGCGCCTTCATCGACCGCTACGTGTTCCCCGACGGGGAGCTGACGGGGTCGGGCCGGATCATCACCGAGATCCAGGACGCGGGCCTCGAGGTGCACCACGAGGAGAACCTCCGGCAGCACTACGCCCTCACGCTGGCCGGGTGGAGCCGGAACCTGGCCGAGCACTGGGACGAGTGCGTGGCCGAGGTCGGAGAAGGCACCGCGCGGGTCTGGGGTCTCTACATGGCGGGCTCTCGGATGTCCTTCGAGCGCAACGAGATCCAGCTGCACCAGGTGCTGGCTGGGCGCACCGACGAGGAAGGCGTGAGCGGGGCGCCCCTGCGTCCCACCTGGCTCTCCTGACCTGGTCTGGCTCGCGGCCTTTGTCGGCGAACCGCGGACATGGCCGCGGTCGGCGGGGGATAGTGGCGCTCAGCCGCCTGCACTCCCGGGAGCATCCCCATGCCTGTTGGACCGAGTCGATCCGTCGGCGCCCTTCTGGGCTGCCTGCTTTCGCTGTCGGCCGTGGTGACGTCCCTGCTCCCGCTCGAGATCGCGTCGGCGCGCGCGGACCGGGCGGCTCCTGTGGGGAGCGACAAGTTCCAGGTCTCCCGCGGCTACTCCGGTGACTTCCCGGACCCGTCGGTGATCCGGTTCCGCGGCGTCTGGTACGCCTACTCCACCACCGTCTCCTCGCTGAACCTGCCGGTGCTCGCCTCCCGTGACCTGGTGCACTGGCGTGCCGTCGGGGAGGGCCTGCGGCGGCCCGCCCGTTGGGCGCAGGCCCGTCGGATCGGCGGGCGCTGGCACGCGACGACCTGGGCGCCCGCCGTGGCCCGGTTCGGCCGACGGTTCGTGCACGCCTACGCGACGCCCGTGCGCGGGGTCAGCCCGCGCAAGATGTGCATCTCGATCTCGACCTCGCGGCGCCCGATGCGCGGCTTCGTGGACCGGACCCGCCGCCCGCTGCTCTGCCCCGGCGACCGCGGCGCGATCGACCCGAGCTTCTTCGTCGCCCCCGGTGGCGGCCGCTACCTGGTCTGGAAGAGCGAGCAGGGCCCCGGCATCGCCAGTCAGCTGTGGTCGACACCGCTGACCGCTGACGGCCGGCACCTCGCGGGGCCGAGCAGCCTGTTGCTCACCACCCAGGAGCCCTGGGAGGGCGCCCTGATCGAGAACCCGTCGATGGTGGCCTACGCGGGGCGCTACTTCCTGTTCTACTCCGGCGGGTCCTATGCCAACGACACCTACGCCACCGGGTACGCCACCTGCGCGACCCCGGTCGGCCCGTGCACCCGGGTCGGCACGGAGCCGCTGCTGGCCACCGGCGGCGCGGTCTCCGGACCGGGTGGCGCCGCGGCGTTCTTCGACGTGGCCGGCCGGCTCCGCCTCGCCTACGCCGCCTGGGACTTCGGCAACACCGGGTATCCCGCGACGACGGCCTGCAAGCAGACGGTGGCCGGCTGTCCCCAGCGCCGGATGCACATCGCGACCCTCGCCCCCGATCCCGAGGGCAGTGGTGGGTTGGTGGTGACCGCTCGTGGCTAGGCGATCACGCCTGCACCGACCGGTCCTGCTCGTCGCCTTGGCGGTGCTGCTGGCCAGCCTGCTCCCGCCGGCACAGGCCCGCCCGGCCCCGGTGGGCAGCGACCCGTTCAGGCCGGGGGCGGCGTACTCCGGCGACTTCCCCGACCCCAGCGTGCTGCGGGTCGGCAACACCTACTACGCCTACTCCACGACGATCGCGGCGCTGAGCCTGCCGGCGATGTCGTCGGTCGACCTGCGCAGCTGGGCGCCACGTCCCTCCTCCGACCCGGATCGGCCGTGGCGCAACGACGCGCTGCCGGAGCCCGCATCCTGGGCCGAGACCCGGACGACGTCCGACGGCCGCCCGTGGGCGGCCACGTGGGCGCCGTCGGTCGCGTGGCTCGGCCCGGGAAGGTACGTCGCGGCGTACGCCATCCCGCGGGCGGAGGACGGCCGTCGCTGCCTCTCCCTGGCGCAGTCCGCCTCGCCGATGGGGCCCTTCACCGACACCTCGACTGGCCCGTTGACCTGTCCGGGGTACGGCGCCATCGACCCGCAGATCTTCCGGGACGGGCCGGCGGTGTGGTTGCTCTACAAGATGGAGGGGGCCCCGGACCGCATCCTGGTGCGCCGGATGACCAACGATGCCTCCGCGCTGGCAGCCGGCAGCAACAACTACACGCTGTTGACCCCGAAGGCCGCGTGGGAGGGCTCGGTCGTGGAGAACCCCGCGATGATCCGCTACCGCCGCAAGCTCTACCTGTTCTACTCGGGCAACGGCTACGGCACCGCTCGCTACGCCACCGGCTACGCGCTATGCCGAAGCGTGGTCGGTCCCTGCCGTCGGATGGGCCGGCTGCTCGCCAGCGGCTCCTACCTGGCCGGCCCCGGGGGTGCGACGCCGTTCTTCGACACCGCGGGGAACCTCCGGCTCGCCTACCACGCGTGGCGCACCGGCAATGTCGGCTACCCCACGACCGACGCCTGCCTGCAGAGCACCGCCGGCTGCGCCCAGCGGCGGATGTACATCGCGCTGCTCGGGCCGGGCAGACGTGGCCGCCTCGTGCTGCGCCGCTGGTACTGACCCACGGCCATGCCCCCGGTCCGCCCCGGCCGATAGCCTTGCCCGATGACCTCCCGGACACCCCACGACGCCGTCGTGCGCGAGCGCCTCGTCCTGGGCCCGCACCTGGTCCGGCTGGTCCTGGAGGGGCCGCCGGGTTTCGTCTCCACCGGCATCCCCGACGAGTGGGTGGCGCTGACGGTGCCCGGGCAGTTCCAGACCCGCTACTACACGGTCAGGTCATGGGATCCGGCCGCCCACCGACTCGTCCTCGATGTGGTCGTGCACGAGCAGGGTCTGGTCACCGAGTGGGCCCAGACCGACTGCATCGGGGACACGGTCGGCATCTCCGAGCCGAGGGGGTCCTTCGCGCCGCCGGAAGACGCCGGCTGGGTGGTGCTCGCGGGCGACCTGACCGCACTGCCGGCGATGGCCCGGATCGGCGAGACCCTGGCCGCCTCCACCGCAGCCCTCCCGGTCGCGATCCATGCCGAGGTCCCCGACGGGCCGATGCCGGACTACGTCGTACTCCCCGTGACCTGGCACGAGGCCGCCTCGGGGACCAGCAGTCTCGCCTCGATCGTGGCCGACCTGGAGTGGCCCGGGGGTCCGGGCTACTTCTGGATGGCGGGGGAGTCCGCGCAGATGCGGGACATCCGCCGGCACGCGCGGCACGACCTCGGTTGGGACACCAGGCGCTACGACGTGATGGGCTACTGGAGCGGCGCGCGCGGTCGTCAGGCCCGGGCCGTCGACCCGGGTCCGATCTACGCCCGGGGGAAGTCGCTCGGCAGGTCCGACGCGGAGATCTGGGCGGACTACGACGCCGCCCGGGACCTCGCATGAGCACCGAGGAGACCGCCGCTCACCGGTCCGGGTTCGCGTGCCTCGTGGGCCGCCCGAACGCCGGCAAGTCCACGCTGACCAATGCGATCGTCGGCACGAAGGTGGTGATCACCTCGTCGAAGCCGCAGACCACGCGGACCGTCGTACGCGGCATCGTGCACCGCCCGGACGCCCAGCTGATCCTGGTGGACACACCCGGTCTGCACCGCCCCCGCACCCTGCTGGGTGAGCGTCTCAACGACCTCGTGAAGGCCACCTGGGCCGAGGTCGACGTGGTGGCGGTCTGCTTCCCGGCCGACCAGAAGCCGGGGCCGGGCGACCGCTACCTGGTCAACGAGCTGGCCAAGGTGCGTCGGACCACCCGGATCGCGGTGGCCACCAAGAGCGACCTCGTCACCTCTCAGGAGCTGGGGGCGCACCTGCTGGCGATCGACCGCCTCGGCCGCGAGACCGGCACCGAGTGGGCCGAGATCGTGCCGGTGTCGGCGAAGAACGGCGACCAGGTGGGTCTGCTGACCGACCTCCTGATCGCGCAGATGCCCGAGGGGCCGCCGCTCTACCCCGAGGGCGACGTGAGTGATGCGCCGGAGGAGGCGATCGTCGCCGAGCTGATCCGCGAGGCCGCGCTGGAGGGCGTGCACGACGAGCTGCCGCACTCGATCGCCGTCGTGGTCGAGGAGATGGCGTTGAAGGAGGGGCGACCGGCCGACAAGCCGCTGCTGCTCATCCACGCCAACCTCTTCGTCGAGCGCGACTCCCAGAAGGGGATCGTGATCGGCCACAAGGGCGCCCGGCTGCGCGAGGTCGGCACCGAGGCGCGCAAGCAGATCCAGAACCTGCTCGGCACGCCGGTCTACCTCGATCTGCACGTGAAGATCGCCAAGGAATGGCAGCGCGATCCCCGGCAGCTGCGAAAGCTCGGTTTCTAGCGTCCGCCCCTGGCAGTACGGTCGCACCGTGACCTGGGACGAGCTGTACGACGACGCCTCCCGCGAACGCCTCGTCGCGGAACCCGCCAAGCGGGTGCCGGCCCCGGAGCGCACCCCGTTCGAGCGCGACCGGGCCCGGGTGGTGCACTCGGCGTCGTTGCGGCGCCTCGCCGCGAAGACCCAGGTGCTCGGGCCCCAGGCCGACGACTTCGTGCGCAACCGGCTCACCCACAGCCTCGAGGTGGCCCAGGTCGCCCGCGACCTCGCCCACCCGCTGGGCTGCCACCCCGACCTCGCCGAGACCGCGGCCCTGGCACACGACATGGGACACCCGCCCTTCGGGCACAACGGCGAGGTCGCGCTCGACGAGCTGGCCGCGGAGTGCGGCGGCTTCGAGGGCAACGCCCAGACGCTGCGCATCCTGACCCGGCTGGAGGCCAAGACGGCCGACGACCGGGGCCGGTCCGTCGGCATCAACCTGACCCGCGCCACCCTGGACGCCTGCACCAAGTACCCGTGGCGGCGCGGGTCCCCGGACGCATCCGGGGGCACCAAGTTCGGCGTCTACGAGGACGACGTACCGGTGTTCACCTGGCTCCGGCAGGGGCTGGCCGGCTCGCGGCGCTGTGTCGAGGCGCAGGTGATGGACTTCGCCGACGACGTGGCCTACTCGGTCCACGATCTCGAGGACGGCGTCGTCGGGGGGCGGATCGACCTGGCGCTGCTCGACCGGCCCGAGGAGCGTGCCGCCACCTGGCAGACGGTGCGGGAGTGGTACCTCCCCTCGGCCGCCGACGAGGCCCTAGACGAGGCGCTCGCCCGGATGCGAGCCGTCGGGTCGTGGCCGCGCGCGCCCTATGACGGGAGCCGGAGGGGGATGGCGGCGCTGAAGAACCTCACCAGCGACCTGATCGGGATCTTCTGCGGCAGCGTCCACGAGGCGACCCGAGAGGTGTACGGCGACCGACCCCTGGTGCGACACGATGCCGACCTGGTCGTCCCGGAGTCGACCGGGCACGAGATCGCCGTGCTCAAGGGCATCGCCGCGCACTACGTGATGCGTGCCCAGGACCGGATCGACCTGATGGAGCGCCAGCGGAGCCTGGTCGCCGAGCTGTTCGAGGCGCTCTGGAAGCGGGGGAGCGAGGGCCTCGATCCCTCCCTGCGCGAGGACTTCGCGGAGGCTGCCGACGACGCCGCCCGCACCCGGGTGGTGATCGACCAGATCGCCAGCCTCACCGACGCCTCGGCGCTCACCCGGCACCGCGACCTCTCGGGTTAGGGTCGCTGATCGTGACCGGACCTCTCGTGTGGCTGCCGTTCGACCCCGCCGACCTGGGCGACCTTCCCGACACCCTGCGGTATGAGCAGATCGATGCCGACGCCCTCCCGGCGAGCGCCGAGGAGGTCGAGTTCTACGTCCTGCCCTACCGGTTCCGGCGGGCCGACGGCGAGGCGCTCGCGCGGCTGCCGGGACTCAAGGTCGTGCAGACGATGACCGCGGGCGTCGAGCACATCTCGCCGTTCGTCCCGGACGGGGTGCTGCTGTGCAACGGTCGCGGCATCCACGACACCTCGACGGCCGAGCTCACGTTGACGCTGATCCTGGCCAGCCTGCGCGGCATCCCGCAGTTCGTCCGGGCGCAGGAGCGGGCCGAGTGGCGCCCGCTGCGCCGCGAGTCGCTGGCCGACAAGACGGTGCTGATCGTCGGTCACGGCCAGATCGGCGAGGCGATCGAGGCCCGGGTGCTGCCGTTCGAGGCCCGGGTCGTCCGGGTGGCCAGGCGTGCCCGGGACGGCGTACACCCCATCGAGGACCTGCCCGGTCTGCTCCCGGACGCCGACGTCGTCGTACTCATCGTGCCGGGGACCGAACAGACCCGCGGCCTGTTCGACGCCGAGATGCTCGGCCGCCTCAAGGACGGTGCCCTGCTGGTGAACATCTCACGCGGCGGCGTCGTCGACACCGACGCCCTCGTCGTGGAGCTCGAGAGCGGCCGGATCCACGCCGCGCTCGACGTCGTCGAGCCCGAGCCGCTGCCGTCGGACCACCCGTTGTGGCGCGCCCCGAACCTGCTGGTCTCACCGCACGTCGGTGGCAACAGCTCCGCGATGCAGCCGCGGGCGCACCGGCTGGTCCGCGAGCAGCTCCACCGGTACGCCGCCGGTGAGCCGCTCGCGAACGTGATGAGCGGCGACTACTAGGGCAGGTCGCCCTGCGGGCCCGGGTTGTCCTGGAACACGGTGCTCTCCGGGTCGAGCTGGTCGGTCAGATCGCCGGAGCCGTTGCGCTGCCGCACCTTCGTCGCCGCGGCGTCGGCCGCCCCCGCGAGCTTCTCCTTGACCACCGGTGCCTTCTCGCGCGCCAGGTCGGCGGCCTGCTGGGTCTTCTCCTGCACCCGGGGATCGCTCTTGACCTTCTCGAACGTCCCGCGCAGCTGCTCGTAGCGTTGCCGCCCAGCCTTGGTCCCGAGCACGTAGCCGATCCCGCCGGCCACCACCAGCATGAGCTTCTTCATCGTTCCTCCTCCGTTGGGCACTTCTTCGCTGACCCACCCGTAGCCAGATCCGGGAAACTCAAACGGGCAGAGCAGGACCTGTTCGTGAAGCTGTGCGCAGGGGACCGGTGGCGGGAGCGTGACCCGTAGACTCCGCAGCGTGGCGGGCCGGATCAAGGAAGAGGACATCGCGGAGGTGCGCGAGAAGGCGCGCATCGACGACATCGTGTCCTCCTACGTGACCCTGCGCAGCGCCGGGGGCGGGTCGATGAAGGGCCTGTGCCCCTTCCACGACGAGAAGTCACCGTCCTTCCACGTGACCCCGTCGCGGGGCTTCTACCACTGCTTCGGCTGCCAGGCCGGCGGTGACGTGATCAAGTTCGTGATGGAGATGGACGGACTCGGGTTCACCGAGACCGTGGAGCGGCTGGCCGAGAAGGTCGGCGTCCAGCTCCGCTACGAGGAGGGCGGCCCGGCACGCCCCCGCGGCGGCCCGCAGCGACCCCGCCTGATCGAGGCCCACAAGGTGACGGCCGAGTGGTACGCCGAGCTGCTGGCCTCCCCCGAGGCGCTCACCGCTCGCCAGTTCCTCTCCGGGCGTGGGTTCGACGCCGACGCGGCGGCCACCTTCGGGGTCGGCTTCTCACCGCGCGGCGGCGAGGACCTGGTCGCCCACCTGCGCCAGAAAGGCTTCACCGACGAGGAGATGGTCACCAGCGGCCTGGTCGGCCTGGGCGGCCGTGGCCTCTACGACCGCTTCCGCGGACGCCTGATGTGGCCGATCCGGGACAGCAGCGGCGACACGATCGGCTTCGGCGCTCGCCGGATCTTCGACGACGACCGCATCGAGGCCAAGTACCTCAACACCCCCGAGAGCCCGATCTACAAGAAGAGCCAGGTGCTCTACGGCATCGACCTGGCCCGCCGCGAGATCGCCCGCGGCAGCCAGGCGGTGATCGTCGAGGGCTACACCGACGTGATGGCCTGCCACCTCGCCGGCGTGAAGACCGCGGTGGCGACCTGTGGAACCGCCTTCGGTGACGACCATGCCCGGGTGATCCGCCGGCTGCTGCAGGACCACGACGAGTTCCGCGGCGAGGTGATCTTCACCTTCGACGGTGACGAGGCCGGCCAGAAGGCGGCCCTGCGTGCCTTCGAGGGCGACCAGAACTTCGCCGGCCAGACCTACGTGGCGATCGAGCCCACCGGGATGGATCCCTGCGACCTGCGGCTGTCCAAGGACGACGTGGCGGAGGGCGAGGCCGCGGTGCGTGAGCTCGTGGCGCGGCGGATCCCGCTCTACCGCTTCGTGCTGGCCAACGTGGTGAACCGTTACGACCTCGACCGCGCCGACGGACGTGTCGACGCACTGCGCGAGGCCGCGAAGCTGGTGACCAGCATTCGCGACCGGTCCAAGGTCGACGCGTTCGCCCGCGAGCTGGCCGGCATGGTCGGCGTCGAGCCGGTCGACGTCCAGCGCGAGGTCCGCCGGGCCTCTCAGCGGGGCGCTTCTGCGTCGGGAGCCTCAGGCGGTGCCGTCGGGCACGCGGCCGTCGCCCAGGCGGCCGAGCTCCCCGATCCGCGCGACCCGCGGCTCTTCCTCGAGCGCGAGACGCTCAAGCTCGTCGTACAGCACCCGGGGGCCGTGGGGCGCCTGGCCAAGGACGTCGGGGCCGAGGACTTCACCCACGGTGCCTACCGCGCCCTCTGGGCCGGCATCGAGGCGGCGGGCGGCGCGCCTGCCGCCGACCCGCAGTGGGCGTCCACGCTGCGTGACGCCCAGGACGACGAGCGGCTCAAGTCGCTGATCAGCGCGCTCACGGTCGAGCCGCTGCACTCCGCCAAGGAGCCCGATGACGCCTACGTCGGCCAGCACGTTCACCGACTCCGCGAGCTGACCGCGATGCGCCGCATCGCCGACCTGAAGTCGCGGCTGCAGCGCACCAACCCGGTCGAGCAGGCCACGCAGTACAACAAGATGTTCGGCGAGCTCGTCGCCCTGGAACAGCACCGTCGCAGCCTGCGCGAACGGGCCCTGGAGAGCCAGTGAGGTTCCCGCAGCGACGGGCGGGTGCTCCTGCCGACGTGCTGGCGCGCGCCGACCTGCCCCGGGGCGAGAAGGTGCTCGCCCTCGCGGCAACGGATGACGGCTCGTGGCTGCTCGGGACCCGACGCTTCCTGGTGGTCCTGCCGGCGAACGCGTCTGGGCAGGCGACCGATCGGATCCCGTGGGAGCGCGTGGAGGACGCCACCTGGGACCAGGAGGAGTCCCGGCTGCGCGTCACCGAGATCGGGGAGTACGGCGCGGCGCGGCCGGTCCACGACCTCGTGATGGAGGAGCCCGCCCTGCTCCTTCAGCTGGTCCGCGAGCGGGTCACGGCCAGCATCGTGATCCAGCGCCGCGTCGCCGTACGCGGCAGGCTCGGTCTCACCGTGATCGGGCGCCGGAGCCCCGCGGGAGGTCCCGTCGCCTGGATGCATGCCTACGACACCGGCCTGGACCCCGCCGATGCAGAGGTTGCCGCGGCCGCCGCAGCAGCTCTCGCCGGAGCCCGGGCCGAGGTCGGCGAGGACACCACGAACCCGATTTAGCAACGGCCCCCCGACTTGCTAGGGTTTGCGGGCGCGATCCCCTGTAGCTCAACTGGCAGAGCATTCGGCTGTTAACCGGAGGGTTGTTGGTTCGAGTCCAACCGGGGGAGCCAGCATGACGAGGCCCTGATCCACGTGGATCGGGGCCTTTGTCATGCCCCGGTTATGCCCCGGTCATGCCCCGGGTCATGCCCCCGGATCAGTCGTCTACTCGCCCCAGCCCATCGGGAAGACCTCGAACGGCGCCGCGAAGCCGACCCCGAGGCGCTGTCCGGTGGCGCGCGCCATCCCCTCGAGGAACTCGCGGGGGTCCCAGTTCTCCCAGCCGAGCCCGTCGATGTAGGCCGCGTGCGCCTCGAGCGAGGCGACCCCCGCGTCGAAGGTGTCGGTGGTGTCGACCGCGTGGGTGGACAGCGGGGAGCCGAAGGCCCAGACCGCGCGTACGCCGCCCCAGGGGTCGAGGTCCCCGTCGAGCTGCTCGGGGAAGACCCAGCGGTTGCCGGCGTCGCGCACGGCGTCCACCACCGCCCGGCCCACCGCGATGTGGTCGGCCTGGTTCAGGTTGCTGCCTCCCCAGGTGTCGTGGAAGTTGCCGGTGACCACGATCTCGGGCCGGTGGCGGCGGACCTCGGCCGTGAGGAGGCGACGCATCGCGACGCCGTACTCCAGCACCCCGTCGGGCTGGTGCAGGAAGTCGACGGTCTCCACACCGACGATGCGGGCCGACTCGACCTGCTCGGCCTCACGGACGACGCGGCACTCGTCGGGCGGCATGGCGTCGATGCCGGCCTCGCCGCTGGTGACCATCGTGTAGCCGACCCACTTGCCCTGCCCGGTCCATCGCGCGACCGCGGCTGCGGCCCCGAACTCCAGATCGTCGGGGTGCGCGACGATGCACAGGGCCCGCTCCCAGCTCTCGTCGAGGGTCTCCAGGGGAACAGGTGTGTCCATGGGGAGAACCTACGCCCGCCTGCGGTGACGAGTCGGTTCTCACGTCGTCTCGAATAGGCCGCCGGGCGGCGCCCCACTAGTCTTGGCCGGTGAGTGAGACGACTGAGGTTCCCCGATTCGACGAGCTCGGGCTGGACCCGAAGGTCGAGAGGGTCCTGCGGGACGTCGGCTACGAGACCCCCTCGCCGATCCAGGCAGAGGCCATCCCGCCCCTGTTGGCCGGCAAGCACGTCGTCGGTCTGGCCCAGACCGGCACCGGCAAGACCGCGGCGTTCGCGCTGCCGATCCTCTCCCGCATCGACCTGTCGCAGACCTCGCCCCAGGTGCTCGTGCTGGCCCCGACCCGCGAGCTGGCGCTCCAGGTCAGCGAGGCCTTCGGCCGCTACGCCGCCCACCTCAAGGGGCTCCATGTGCTCCCCGTCTACGGCGGGCAGGGGTACGGCGTCCAGCTCAGCGCCCTGCGGCGCGGCGTCCACGTCGTGGTCGGCACACCGGGCCGGGTGATGGACCACCTCGAGAAGGGCACCCTCGACCTGAGCAGGCTGCGCTTCGTGGTGCTCGACGAGGCCGACGAGATGCTCAACATGGGTTTCGCCGAAGACGTCGAGACGATCCTGGCCGGCACTCCCGAGGACAAGCAGCTGGCCCTGTTCAGCGCGACCATCCCGCCCCAGATCCGGCGGATCATCAAGAAGTACGCACCCGGTGCCACCGAGATCACGGTGAAGTCCAGCTCCAGTACGGCGCCCAACGTGACCCAGCGCTACCTCAAGGTCGCCCACCCTCAGAAGCTCGACGCGCTGACCCGCATCCTCGAGGTCGAGAACTTCGACGGGATGATCGTCTTCGTCCGCACCAAGCAGGCGACCGAGGGGCTGGCCGAGCGGCTGCGGGCCCGCGGCTTCGCCGCCGCCGCGATCAACGGCGACGTGGCGCAGGTGCAGCGCGAGCGCACCATCGACCAGCTGCGCAAGGGCAAGCTCGACATCCTCGTCGCCACCGACGTCGCCGCTCGCGGGCTCGACGTCGAGCGGATCAGCCACGTCATCAACCACGACATCCCCACCGACACCGAGTCCTACGTGCACCGCATCGGCCGCACCGGGCGGGCCGGACGCAGCGGCCAGGCCATCTCGTTCGTGACCCCGCGTGAGACCTACCTGCTCCGCTCGATCGAGAAGGCCAACCGGACGACGCTCGAGCCGATGAGCCTGCCCACGGTCGAGGACGTCAACGCCTTCCGGGTAGCCAAGTTCACCCAGGCGATCGGCCAGGCGCTGGCCGACCCGCAGCTGGGGGTCTTCCGGGAGCTGGTTCAGGCCTACGAGCAGGAGCACGACGTCCCCGCCGAGGACATCGCCGCGGCCATCGCGGTCCTGGCGCAGGACGGCGAGCCGCTGTTCCTGGAGAACATGCCCGAGCCGCCGGCCCAGGAGCGGCGCGAGCGTCGGGAGGGCAACGCCAACCTGGTGCGCTGGCGGATCGCGGTCGGCAAGCGTCACCGCGTCGAGCCCCGCCAGATCGTCGGCGCGCTCGCCAACGAGGGCGGACTGAAGCGGGCCGACTTCGGCCGCATCGACATCCTGCCGGGCTTCTCACTGGTGGAGCTGCCGGCCGACCTGTCACCTGAGACGCTCGGCAAGCTCGCGGACACCCGCATCTCCGGGGTGCTGATCGACCTCAAGCCCGACAAGGGCCCGGCGCCGCAGCGCTCCGGCGGCCCCAAGCGCGGCTTCGAGCAGCGCGGTTCGCGGCCCCCCGGCAAGAAGCCGCGCCACAAGGACTGAGCACGCCGTGCCCCTCGGGGCGCTGCGTCGTTGACCCCCCGAGACCCCGACCTCGGAGGACCCCGTGCGCCGTACCACCATCGTTTCGCTGAGCCCGCTCCTCGCCTCCGTCATGGCGGTGGGCGTGATGGGCCCGTCCGGCGCCGACAGCACCTACCCGGTGAGCTACAACTTCTTGTCCAGTGCGGTGACGGCCGGCGTCCACACCGACGCCAGCCCGCCGGGTGCGAACAACTGGAAGTGCCGCACCACGAAGCGGCACCCTCGGCCCGTGGTGCTGGTGCACGGCACCGCCGGCAACAAGAACACCAACTGGCAGACCTACGCCCCGTTGCTGGCCAACAACGGCTACTGCGTGTTCGCGCTGACCTACGGCGTGACGGCCGGTACGCCGAAGGGCCCGGACCAGTTCGGCGGGATGGACCGGATGGAGACCAGTGCGCGGCAGCTCAAGGCGTTCGTCGCCCGGGTTCGCCGCGCAACGGGTGCCCGCAAGGTCGATCTGCTCGGGCACTCCCAGGGCACCCTGATGCCGACCTACTGGCTGAAGTTCCTCGGCGGCGATCGGTTCGTGCGCCGCTACGTCTCGCTCGCACCGCTGTGGCACGGCACCGGGGCCGGGGCGCCTGCCCAGATGAACCAGGCGATGGACGTCTTCGGCCCACAGTCCGAGACCATGCCGGTCTGCGCGGCCTGCCCGCAGATGTACTCGGGCTCGGCGTTCATCAAGAAGCTGCGGCGCGGGGGCGTGGCCGTCGACGGCATCGCCTACACCAACATCATGACGAAGTACGACCAGCTGGTGATCCCCTACACCAGCGGCCGCGAGGCCGGCATGCGCAACATCGTGGTGCAGAGCCGGTGCGCGACCGACTACAGCGAGCACTTCGAGATCGCCGCCGACCCGGTGGCCGCGGCGTACGTCCTCAACGCGCTGGACCCCCAGCACCCGCGCCCGGTGCCGTGCACCACGGTGCTGCCGTTCCAGGGTCCGGTGTCCTGAGCGGGCTCAGGCCATGAAGCCGACGGGGCTGTGGCTCAGCCCCGGGAAGAGCGCGGACAGGCTGCGCTCGGGGAAGCGACGGCTGACGATCTCGCCGAGGACGTTGCGGTAGTCGGTGGTCACCTTCAGGTCGCCGTCCTGGAGGCTGGTGGTTCCCAGGCCGGGCCAGGAGCCGTAGTAGCGACCACCCTTCACGCCAGCTCCGGCGACGAGCATCATGTTGCCCCAGCCGTGGTCGAAGCCGCGGTTGCCGTTCTCCTGGACGCGGCGGCCGAACTCCGAGATCGTCGCGACGGTCACCCGCGACCTCAGGTCGCCGAGGTCGGTGAGGAACGCGGCCAGGTTCGCGGCGAAGGCGCCGACGAGGCTCTGCATCATGCCCCAGGAGACGGTGCCGTAGTTGTTGTGCAGGTCCCAGCTGCCGAAGTCGATGGTGATCACGTCGGTGCCGACGTCGGCCCGGATCAGCCGGGCGGCGGCCTTGAGTGCGTCGGCCAGGTCCGAGCCGGGCCAGTCCCGGGGGTAGGCGGTGGCGCCGTCAGGCGTCGCCTTCACCTTCGCTCCCGGACCACGCGAGAGGGCAGTGGCCGCCCGGGCGGCCGTGCCCAGAGGCCCGGGTGCGCCGGCCCAGGAGGTCTGCAGCGAGGTGTAGCGCCGGTCCGGCTGGTAGTCGGCGCCGGCGACCTGCAGGTTGTCGACCGATGCCGCGGCGAGCGCCGGCTCGGGCCCCATCAGCGCGCTCGGCAGGATGTTGCTGCCCAGCTGCACGGCCTCGAGGTCGTCGGAGGCGGCGTTCAGGCCGACCATCCGGTTGACCCAGCCCGACCTGACCGACGAGCCGGGAGCGGCATCCTCCACCTCCTCGATGGCGGAGAAGTGCGAGCGGTTCGGCACCGGCAGACCGACGGCCTGGATGGCGGCGAACTCCCCGGACTGCCAGAACGGCACCAGCGGGGACATCGCCGGGTGTAATCCGAACATGGGGTCGGCGGCAAGCAGGGACCCGGTGGGAACGGCGGTGTTCGGCCGCGCGACGGCGTACGCCGGGTCGCCGTGCGGCACCACGACACCGAGTCCGTCGATGCCGCCGCGCAGGCTCAGCACGACCAGGACGTTGCCGCCGGGGGCGGAGGCCATCGTGCTCTGCAGCATCGCCTCGCCGAACATCTGGGTGGCGACGATCCCGCCTCCGACGACCGCCGAGGTCTTCAGGAACGACCGTCGCGACAGGCTCGCCCGGCGCTCGAACTCCGCGCAGCAGGAGGGGTGTGGGGTGTGGTTCATCGTCTCGCCTTCAGGTGCTCATGTGCTCGGGAGTGTCCAGCAGGGCCATCCCGAGTCGGGCGAAGAGCCACCCGGCCACCGCGGAGGTGGCGGTCACGGTGGCGCCCGGCGCGAGACCGGTCACCTGGCAGGCCACGTCCAGCAGACGTGGGGAGCTGCCGCGCCCCAGCAGGGTGCGGCAGAGGTGGTCGACGTACTGCTCGAAGGGCAGCGAGGCGACCGGCAGCCGCGACGCGGGCGCGACGTACGTCGCCTCGCGCGGCCAGTAGCCCCCAGCGAGGTTGAGGTGCATCTCGTAGGAACGGAACATCCGGCTCGCCGAGCACCACGACTCGTTGTCGAGGGGCGCCCCGTCGGGGCGTGGCCAGCCGTAGAGCGGGATCGAGCCGTGCAGCCAGTTGGCAGCGTTGACCCAGCCCTTGTCCGTCTGCGGATCCTGCACGTCGACGCCGAGGGCTCGCGTGGTCGCCACGAGGTCGCTGATCGGGGTGCGCACCTTGGCGCCGTGCGAGCTGGCGAACTCCGGGCTGGCGACCAGGGCCCGCAGCGTCGCCGAGATGTCGGTGCCGGAGGAGGTGAACACGTCCGCGAGGCGGTCGACCAGCGACGCGGGAGGGGAGTCGGAGACGAACGCGGTGGCCAGCCGACGAGCAACGGTGCGCGCCGTCTGCGGGTGGTGGGCCAGGTAGTCGAGGTAGGCCAGCGTCACCTGCTGGCCGTCCTGCTGGGTGTTGGCCGAGCTGAACCCGAGGACGCTCACACTCCCGGTGGTGTGTCGCGCCGGGTCGTAGACCGGCTCGAACGTCTTGGTGTCCAGGGTGTAGCCGGAGAGCAGGATGGCCGAGGACTTGACCATGTCCTCGGTGTAGCCGGCGGCCCGCGTCACCGAGTGCAGCTCGAGCAGCTCCCGGCCCTGGTTCTCGTTGGGCTTGCCGGCCTTGGAGGTCCAGTTGTCGAGGTAGGCCCGCATCGAGGGGTGCAGCGAGGCCTCCCGCAGCAGGACGTCGAAGCGACCGAGGGCGTTGCGCCGGATCATCGCGTCGTAGTCGAAGCGGTTGACCCAGGCATTGGGGTGTCCGTTGGGGATGTGCAGCACATCGGACCAGAACCCGACCATCGTCTCCTGCAGGCTGCGGTTGGAGTAGATCCGCCGCAGGATGCTCCAGTTGCCGAAGTCGTGGCCGACCCGCCAGCCTTCTCGGACCTTGTTGAGGTTGTCGGCCCACTTCTCGGCCGGCGTACGCCACAGGTGGGCGAACCACGAGTCGATCCTGGCCACCTTCGGCGCCTCGGGCACGCTGGCGGGCCGCAGCTGCTTCTCGAACCAGGCGGCCGCGCCCCCGGCAGCGCGTAGGTCGGCGTACGCCCCTGGGGTGTAGCCCTGGCCGAACCGGTTCAGCACCAGCAGCTCGTAGGCACTGGGGACAGCGATGGGGTACTCGGCCGGCGCCGGGGGAGGGGTGACCGGTGGCTTGGCGACCGGAGTCGGGGTCGGCTTCACCGCAGCGGGGTGCCGCCTCCTGCGCCTGCGCCGCTTGCGCCGTTTCCCTGCCAGTGGCCCCACGGGAGTCCTATTCGTCCGTTTTATGGCTTTCAGGACGAGTCTCGGGCACGGCCCGCCCGTGGCGCAGCAGAACAGCGAAACTGCTGGCGTTAGGCTCAGCGGCGCCGGGGAGGTAGCTCAGTCGGTCAGAGCAGAGGACTCATAATCCTTGGGTCGTGGGTTCGAGCCCCACCCTCCCCACCACCGAGCGGCCGAGGCGTAGGTAGGGCATGGCCCAGCAAGGGCGGTGTGGTCACGATGATCGGCCCGCTTCCCGGTGTCGCATGGGTGATGAATCATGAGGGCGTGACCGAGGTCCGCGACGTTCTGCCCGAACGGCCCAGTCGTGCCCCCGATCTGGAGGATGACTTTGCGAACGGTCCTCGCTCCGATCTGTGGGTGACTCACTACCTGCCGCACTGGACGACGCCGGACCGATCCGCCGCACGCTATGACGTCACCGCGGTGGGCTTGCGGTTGCGGATTGACGAGGACCAGCCTCACTGGCGTCGGGAGGATGCTCCCCTTCGCGTCTCGAGTCTCCAGACCGGCACCTTCTCCGGTGAGCTCGGTTCGCTCCGCGGGACGCACCGCCACCGTGACGACGGGCTGGTTGTGCGCAGCCCAAGTCCCACGAGCCTGCTCTGGGCGCCGTCAGCGGGGCGCGTCGAGGTCACGGTCAGCGCTAGCCGTGACCCTGACTGCATGCTGGCCGCCTGGCTCGTCGGTACGGAACACGAAACCGACGGCGCCGCCGGTGAGGTGTGCATCTTCGAGATCGACGCCGCTGCCGTCGGCCCGGCCACCACCGCACGATCAGGCGTCAAGGGCCATGGCGACCCGCGGCTGACCACGGACATGGCGCAGGTCGAGCTGCCGTTCGACGCATCTCGGCCCCACACGTGGACCGTGGTCTGGGGCGATGGCCAGACCATCATCGGCTGCGGCGACGTCACCCTTCGACGCGTTCATCAGGCTCCCGAATACCCGCTGTTCCTCATGCTCGATCTCTTCGAGATCGGCAACTCCGGTGGTGGGTACCCCAAGACCGCGATGATCCACCGTGTCCGGGGCTGGCAGGGCCTCGGGCTTAGGCGCGGCGGCTGACGCGACTGGAGTCACCAGCTCCGGACTCCGCCTCCTACCCAGGAGATGCCGAAGCACGCCACGCCAGGTACGCCAGCCCCAGTGCTGCAGCAGCAAGGGGCAGGGTCGTGACCGTGCCGATCAGCCCGCTTCCGGGCGTCGCCTACGTGACCAGGATCATCAGCGCCTGATGCGTCGCCGGGTGTGGCGATCCACGGTGTGCTCTCGGTTCCCTGTGCCTGCGGCTGGCTGGCCGGACATGGCTTCAGATCAGGACCGCGCGTCTGGTGCTGTGAACTGCTTCGTGCCCCCAGTGGTGATGGACTGGATGACGGCTCTCCTCGGTCAGGCGTCTCCGACGAGGCGGGTCATTTCCGCAACGGCGGCCCGCTCTGGCAGTCCTTGGTCGACACAGAGTGAGCGCCAGGTGGCAAACGACATCGCGTGCCCCACCAGTGCCCGTCGTCTCTTCGTGCGTTGCCTCGGTGGCCAGGCATCCAGGAGAGCCTCAACCTGAGCCTGTGTCGTCTGCTGATTGCGTTCGCGGACGAAGGCGGGGAGGGCTCCCCGGTCGCGGTTGGTGCGGGTGAGCATCGGCTCGGCTTCGCGGAAGAACCGGTACAGATCCGCGAACGCCGCGAGTGCCCGTTCCTCCGGTCCGGGGATCTCTCGCCAGGCCGTGGGGTCGGGCATCCGCTGTCGGGCCGCCCAGTGTGAGGTACACGCGGCGAAGAGAGCGTCCACATCGGGAAAGTGCCTGTACACCGTCACTCGGGTGACTCCGGCCGCCTCCGCGATGGCGGAGACGGTCGTGTTCGCTGGACCGACGCTGCCATGCAGGTCGACGGTGGCGGCAATGATGCGTTGCCGCGTCTCGTCGACGTGCTGGGCGCGCTTGGTCATCCGGTACCCCGCCCGCGCGGGCGACCCTGAACGCTGTTCCGCAGACAACTGTTGACACTCCTTGAACGGCGGTATTCACTGAACACCACTGTATATCGAAATGGAGACCGAGATGTCCGTGACCACACCACCGCCATTGACCATCCGCCAACCCGGCGAAGGACGGCAGGGCGGGCTGGTGCCCGGACTCGGCGTGGTCTGGAAGCTGGACACCGCCGAGACCAACGGGCTGGTCGCCGTCGTCGAACATCCCTTTGAGGTCGGCGTCCTCGTGCCGCCGCACCTGCATCACCGCGAGGATGAGTACTCCATCGTGACCGAGGGACGGATCGGGTTCCGCTCCGGCGACCGCGAGGTGGTGTTGGGCGCGGGGGGCTACATCACCAAACCACGGGGAGAGGTGCACGCCATGTGGAACGCGGGCGACGTCCCGGCCCGGATGATCGAGATCATCAGCCCCGGTGGGTTCGAGGGGTACTTCCGAGAGATGTCCGAGCTCATCGCGTCGGGACCACCACCGGCTGACGCAAGGCTGGAGATCGCGGAGCGCTACGGGCTCGAGTTCCCGGAGCCGTCCTGGCTGCCCGAGATCATCCAGCGATACAACCTGACCCCACCTCCGGGCGCCTAGGCAGTACCGTCAGTCGTATGGCGAGCCGGCAGATCCTGGTGAGGGTGCACCGCCTGCCTGCCTACGACCGCTGTGACGACGACGACTGCGCTGACGCGTCGCACTGACGCGCTGCCCGACCCGTCGCAATCTCGATCCCTCCTGATCAGGAGCGTCACAGCCATGCCCCCTGCGCGTTCCGTCCACCCCGTCCCCATGCTGGTCGCCGCCGCGGCCTGCTGGGGGGTCGGCACCGTCATCACCAAGCAGGTCCTCGGCGAGGTAGCGCCACTCACGCTGCTGCCGATCCAGCTCCTGGCCAGCTGTGTGTTCCTCGGCGTGGTCGCCCGAGTCGGCCGCACCAGGTTCAGCTGGTCGCCGGCACTGCGACGCCTCACCGCCCTCGGAGTCCTCAACCCCGGCCTGGCCTACGCCCTGGGGCTCCTCGGCCTGACGTTGATCTCCGCGAGCATGTCGGTGCTGCTCTGGGCCACCGAGCCGGTCCTCATCCTCCTGCTGGCTGTGGTGCTGCTGCGAGATCGGGTGCCTGTCGGTCTCGTCGCGATCATGACGGTTGCCGTCGCGGGGGTGGTCCTGGTCGTCTACCAGCCGCAGGCGTCCGGGGCCGGCCTCGGGGTGCTGCTCACCCTCGCTGCGGTGTCGGCGTGCGCGCTCTACACCGTGCTGGCCAGGCGGCTGCTTCTCGACGATGCTTCCCTGTCGGTCACCCTGCTCCAGCAGGCAGCGGCCCTCGCGTTCGCCATCGGGTTGGCCCTCCTGGTCCAGGCCGTCAGGGGCGACGCGTTCGACGTCGGGGGCCTGACGCCAGTGGCCTGGCTCGCCGCGGCCGCGTCGGGGGTCTTGTACTACGGCCTCGCGTTCTGGTTCTACCTCGCCGGCCTGCGGCGGGTGCCGGCCACCGTGGCCGGGTCGTTCATCACCCTGGTCCCGGTCTTCGGCGTCGCTGCCGGCTATCTGGTCGGGGAGCGGTTCACCGGCCGGCAGTGGGTCGGGGCTGTGGTGGTCATCGTGGCGGTGGCCGTCGTGGCCCTGCGGCAGTCCAGCCCGACTCAGGAGTCACCAGCCGGGCACCACGGCGTGGAACGATGAGCCCATGGACAACGCGCGGCCGATCGAGACCTGGCTCACCGACATGGACGGCGTCCTCGTCCACGAGGAAGAGCCGATCCCCGGCGCCAAGGAGTTCATCGAGGCGCTGAAGCACTCGGGCAAGAAGTTCCTGGTGCTCACCAACAACTCGATCTACACCCCGCGCGACCTGCGCGCCCGGTTGCTGGGCAGTGGGATCGACGTGCCCGAGGGGGCCATCTGGACCTCCGCGCTGGCCACCGCGGACTTCCTCGCCGACCAGCGGCCGCACGGCAGCGCCTACGTCGTGGGGGAGGCCGGGATGACCAACGCCCTGCACAACATCGGCTACGTGATGACCGACCGCGACCCGGACTACGTGGTGCTCGGCGAGACGCGCACCTACTCCTTCGAGGCGATCACGCGGGCCATCCGGTTGATCGAGGCGGGTGCGCGGTTCATCGCCACGAACCCCGACCCCAGCGGTCCCAGCGTCCACGGCACCCTGCCCGCCACCGGGTCGGTCGCGGCCCTGATCAGTACGGCGACCGGGCGGTCGCCGTACTTCGTGGGCAAGCCGAACCCGCTGATGATGCGCAGCGCGTTGAACCGGCTCGAGGCACACTCGGAGACCACCGTGATGATCGGTGACCGGATGGACACCGACATCATCAGCGGTCTCGAGGCCGGCATCCGCACCGTGCTCGTGATGACCGGGTCGACCAGACCCGACCAAGTGGAGACCTTCCCCTACCGGCCCACTCGGGTCGTCGACTCGATCTCGGACCTCGTGGAGCTCGCCGGTGCGCCCGTCGCCGAGCTCTGACCTACTGCGACGGTTGCGGGACCCGGCACTTGACCTTCGGGTTGACGCCCAGGTAGTTCAGCGGGCCGGCGACCACCGTCAGGACGGTGTCACTGGTGGTCTTGCAGTTCACCGCGCGGTCGTTGCCGAAGTAGCCGCGCTGGAACGCGGCGAACACCCCGATCAACAGCCAGGCGACGACGATGATGCCGATGAGGTTGCGCATGTCTTCACTCCTCCACGGGCCGGGGTTCCGGGCCACACTGCCCTGTACCCGGTTCCACTCGAGATCATGTTGAGTCTGGTCAGGTCGTCTTCCGGAACGACGGCGCGACCTCGTCCGGTCCCCAGAACTTCTCGCCACCGTCGGTCCACTCGTCCCCAGCCTCGACGTCGGTGTGCTCGGCGACCGTTGCCAGGAGCGAGGCTGCGGAGTGGCGGTAGCCAGGGCTCGCAGCGACCATGAGCGCCTCGGCGCCCTGTCCCGGAGACATGTCGGGCGGGATCACCAGGAAGCACAGGTCCTTGCGGTCCGAGGTCTTCAAGATCACCACGTGGGTGTCGTCGTAGGGCACCGAGCCGACCTTGATGTAGCCGTGCCGGACGGGGACGCGCGGCGGTGCCGGGTCCCAGTCCGGGGGAGAGAAGATCACTCTGGTGATCCGGCCACCCCTCGGCGGGAAGTTGTCGACGAGGTCGACCAACTCGACCTTGAGGTCGCGGCTCTGCGGCCACCATCCTCCATCGAGGGTGCCCTCCCCGGGACGCTCAGACACGCTCAAGCGCAGGGGGACTCGCCCGTTGGACGGGGCTGGACCGTTCGACGTCGTCATGACGCTGCCTCTCGACCGACCCGATGGCTCCGGACGGAGGCTGCGTGGTCGGCGGTGACCTCAAACCTACCTCTCCACCTCGACGGTCGTGGCGCCGCAGTCGCGGACGAGACGACGCCTAGCATCACGAGGTGATCAAGTACCTCGGCTCCAAGCGCCTGCTGGTGCCGGTGCTGGGAGACATCGCCGAAGCGGTCGGAGCCGGTACGGCGGTCGACCTGTTCACGGGCACGACCCGGGTCGCTCAGGAGTTCAAACGTCGGGGGATCGAGGTCACCGCGACCGACGTGGCCTCCTACAGCGAGGTCCTGAGCGACTGCTACATCGCCACCGACGCGGAGCGGGTCGCCCCCGGAGACATCGCTGACGAGCTGGCGAGGCTCAATGCCCTGCCCGGCGAGCCGGGCTACGTCACCCGGACCTTCTGCGAGCAGTCACGCTACTTCCAGCCGCACAACGGCGCCCGCATCGATGCGATCCGGGCCGCCATCGAACGAGACCATCCGAGCGGACCGTTGAGGCCGATCCTGTTGACGGCGCTGTTGATCGCTGCGGACCGGGTGGACTCCACGACCGGGCTGCAGATGGCCTACCTCAAGCAGTGGTCGCCTCGCTCCCACCGCGACCTGGAGCTGAAGGCTCCCGTGCTCCTCGAGGGTCCGGGGCACACCGTCCGGGGTGACGCGATGACGACGATCGACGACCTCCCCCCCGCCGACCTGATGTACCTCGACCCGCCGTACAACCAACACCGCTACTTCACCAACTACCACGTGTGGGAGACGCTGGTTCGCTGGGACGAGCCGGAGCACTACGGCATCGCCTGCAAGCGGCTCGACGCCCGCGACGACGCGACGAAGAGTGTCTTCAACCGCAAGCAGGCGATGCCGACCGCGTTCGCCGACCTGTTGCGCCGCGCCCGGGCCGAGGTCCTGGTGGTCTCCTACAACGACGAGTCCTGGATCGAGCCGGCGGCGATGACGCAGGCGCTCGCCGAGGCCGGTCACGAGGCAGTCGAGATGCTCGCCTTCGGCTCCAAGAGGTACGTCGGCGCGCAGATCGGGATACACGGCCCGGCCGGCACCAAGGTCGGCACGGTGGGCCGGCTGCGAAACGTCGAGCACATCTTCCTCGCCGGCCCGCGGGCACTGGTGCACCGTGCCGCCCGCGCGGTGTCCGACGGACGGACTGTGACCAATTCGGCAACCGTCAAGAGGGAGTTGGATCGCCCTACCTCGTAACGCCTGGCGCTGTCTCGCGTTCAACAGACAACGAAAGGGGCGATATGCCACTGAAACGGAACCTCCCTAGACCTGTAGGACTGACTCGGGCAGCAACAGTTGCGGCCCTGGTCGGATCCGTCATGCTTCTCCAGGCACCTGCCCACGCAGAGACCGACCCCCTGGGCGATCTCGCCAAGACCCTGCAGACCGGGTCCTCGCAGGTCACCAAGTCCCTGAGCGGCGGCAAGACGGCGTCGACGCCCTCCCAGAACGCGCCCGACGCGCCGTCCAGCGACAGCGACAGTCCCGGCCACGAGACCGCCAACCCGGTCTCCCCCGACCACGGCTCGGCGTACGTCAACAAGACCAAGCTCGGTGACAACGAGCTGGTCGGGATCGGTAGCAGCAACGCGACCGTGAACGATGACGACAGCACCAGCGCCGACACCACGATGCTCTCCATCGGCGGCACGGCCGTGCCGGGCACCACCTCGCACGCCGACTCCGACAACGCGGGCGCTGCCGGCTTCAACGTGCTGGGTCCCCTGACCACCCCGATCTGCGAAGGCAGTGCCGGGGGCGTGTGTCTGAGCGTGATCTACGGCAACAGCTCGGCCACGAACGACGGCACCACCTCCGAGTCGCACAGCGACGGCGGCCTCGCCGCGGCCTGTGTCGGGGGCAGTGACGAGACCGGCGCGACGTGCGACGGCCCAGTCCAGGCCGGCGTCGCGACGACGTCGTCCTCGGCGCAGCGCGACCAGCGGTCGGGCCGCACCACGGCCCAGTCCTCCTCCGAGGTGGCGGATGTCTGCCTCGGGCAGGAGCCCGTCGTCGGCTGTGGGCTCGGAGTCAACGCCCTCAGCTCCTCGGGTGAGTCCGACTCCGACGGGTCGGCGGACCGCCGCTCCAACCTGGCCGGCATCAAGGCCGGCGGGAACGCCATCCTGCCGGACCAGACGGATCCCGTCTCGATCGCCATCGGCCCCGACTGCGAGCCGACGCTCGTGTGCGTGTTCGGCAACCAGGGTGAGACCTACGCGGGCCCGGCACTTGCCGGTCACGCCCAGGAGGCCCTCGCGCTGGCTGCACTGCCCAACGTCGCGGCGCTGGTGATCGGTCAGTCCGAGACCCTCGTGCACAACGACGGCCGCACCGTCGTCGAGCCTCCCATCGATGTGCTGCCCCCGAAGGCTGGCGGCGGCAACTCCGGCGCCGGGGAGCCCTCGGACGGCGTGCTGCCCAACACCGGTGGTGTCTGGGCGGGATGGCTGAGCCTCGGCTTCCTCGTGCTGGCGGCCGGCGCCGGGCTGTTCGCCTTCGGGCGTCGCCGGATCGCGCTCACCGCGTAGCAGAACCTGAAGTCAGCGTCACCGCGATGCCGGTCCCCCTCGGGGGGCCGGCATCGTCGCGTTCGGGCCGGCGGCTAGCAAAGATTTTGTGTGATATGCGTAACGTGTACTATTTTGTCTCGTTCTACAGGTACAGGGCACGTAGCGATCCTCGCGGGCAGCGGAACGGTCCTCGTCGCGGCGCGAAGCGCCGTACACGGGTCCGACGTCGGTCGCCGGGAACACGTTCGGCCGGGGGGCCCCACACCACGGCGCTGGCCTCCCGGCCGGGCGACCCGCCCGCGCACAGGGGGCGTCGGCTCAGTGCCCGTCCGCGTGGGCGGCGTCGCGGATCTCGCCGACCAGCTCCTCGATGACGTCCTCCAGGGTCGCCACCCCGATGACGGCCCCGCCCTCGTCGACGACGCGGGCCATGTGCGCTCCCTGGGCCTGGATCAACTGCAGCGCGTTCACCAGCGTGTCGCTCGCCTGGACGCTGGCGAACGGCCGGATCCACTTGTCCTCGACCACCCGCGCGCGTCCGTGCGGGTCGGACTGCAACACGTCCTTGATGTGCAGGTAGCCGACCAGCTCCCGGTCGTCCCCGATCACCGGGAAGCGGGAGTAGCCGGTCTGGGCGCAGATCACCTCGACGTCGGAGGCGCGCCCACCGCGCTGGACCGTCTCGAGCTGGTCGAGCGGGAGCAGTACGTCGGCCACGGCGCGGGAGGTGAAGCCAAGGGCCCCCGCGAGGCGCTCGTACTCGGCCTGCTCCAGCATCCCCTCGTCGCGGGACTCGTCCACCATGGCCTCCACCTCCTCCAGCGTGAAGCTGGAGGTCACCTCGCCTCGGGGCTCGATGCGAACGAGCCGGACGATCGCGTTGGCGAGTGCGTCGAGCAGGTAGACGACGGGCTTGAGCACGGTGACCATGGCGACCATCGGTGGGCCCAGGATCATCGCGGCGCGCTCGGGCCCTGCGAGGGCGAGGTTCTTCGGCACCATCTCGCCGAGGACGACGTGCAGGTAGACCACGCATCCCATGGCGAGGGTGAACGCCACCGGGTGCAGCCACGAGTCCGGGAGACCGACCGCATGTCCGAGCGGCTCGACCATGTGGGCCAACGCCGGCTCGGCGACGGCCCCGAGACCGAGCGAGCAGACGGTGATGCCGAACTGCGCCGCGGCGATCATCTGGGAGAGGCCCTCCATCGCCCGCAGCGTGGTGCGGGCGACTCGGGAGCCGGCGGCTGCCTTCGGCTCCACTTTGGTACGACGCGCCGACACGAGTGCGAACTCCGCCCCCACGAAGAAGGCGTTCCCGACCAGCAGCACGAAGCCGAGGAGGAGCGCAGCCTGCGTGCTCACGACTCCTCACCCTCCCCGGGGGCGAGCCGCCGGATCGAGATCCGGTCCACGCGCAAGCCATCCATCCGCTCCACCCGCAACAGAGCGTGCTCGGTGATCGGCTCGTCGTCGTCGTCATCGGGGATCACGACAGGGAGCGGCACCAGCACCCGGTCGCCGCGTGCCGGGATCCGGCCAAGCTCACGGACCAGGAGACCCGCGACGGTGTCATAGGCCTCGTCCTCGGGCAACGACAGCCCGGTGGCGTCGCGGACCTCGTCGGGTCGCAGCAGCCCCGAGACGATCCAGGACCCGTCCGGGCGCTGACGGAGCCGCGAGCCGTACCGGTCGTGCTCATCGGAGATGTCCCCGACGATCTCCTCCACCACGTCCTCGAGGGTCACCACGCCGGCGGTACCGCCGTACTCGTCGGAGACGATCGCCATCTGGAAGCCCTCGCCGCGCAGCAGCGACAGCAGCGGGTCGAGACGAAGCGACTCGGGGACCACGGTCGCATCGACCATCACCTCGCGCACCAGGCGGTCGCTGCGCTCGGAGCGGGGAACGGCCACGGCCTGCTTCACGTGGATCGAGCCCACCACGTTGTCGGTGGTGCCCTTGATGACCGGGAACTTCGAGAACCCCGTGGCCCCCGACAGCTCGATCACCTCGCTGACCGGGTCGGTGGCATCCACGCAGGCCATCTGCACCCGCGGGGTCATGATCTCGCCGGCCGTGCGCGGACCGAAGGCGATCGACCGCTGCACGAGGTGGGCGGTCTCGGAGTCCAGGGTGCCCTGGCTGGCCGACCTCCCGGCCAGGGAGGCCAGCTCGTCGGAGGACCGCGCCGATCGCAGCTCCTCCTGCGGCTCGACCCCGAGCGCACGCACGACGGCGTTCGCGGAGCCGTTGAGCACCTTGATCGGACCGGTCATCACCTTGGTGAAGCCCCGGAGGAAGCCCTGCGTCCGGCGGGCGGTCGGCAGCGGGACCGCGATCCCGATCTTCTTCGGCACCAGCTCGCCGAAGATCATGGTGGCGACGGTCGCCAGGCTCAGGCCCAGCGCGACCGATACGCCCGGAACGGCGGCGTCGGGGACTCCGACGGCCGTCAGCGGGTCGTCCAGCAGGGCGGCGATGGCGGGCTCGGCCAGGAAGCCGATGATCAGGTTGGTCAGCGTGACCCCGATCTGGGCCCCGGACAACTGGGTGGACAGCTTCCGCAGGCCCGTCCGCACGCCCTGGGCAAGCCTGTCACCGTCGTTCGCGGCCTTCTCGACGGCCGCACGGTCGACCGCGACGAAGGAGTACTCCGCCGCCCCGAACACGCCACACGCCACGATCAGGCCCACCGAGACAGCGAGCAGCAGCCACTCCATGCCAGCCATTGTGTCGGGTGACCCCGGCGACCGGACCGGCGACCTGACCGGCGACGCCGTTTTCGGAACCGTGAGAGGGTGCTGGGACGTTGAACGGTCGAGGGGGTGAGCGCGGTGCTCCGGATGTCAGGCGTGGCCATCAGCCACGTCGGCCTGGTGCGGCCCGACAACGAGGACTCCGGCTTCGTGAGTCCCACCTGCATGCTCGTCGCGGACGGGGTGGGTGGTGCGGCGGCCGGAGAGGTTGCCTCGGCGACGACGGCGTACGTCGTCTCCGCCCGCTCCCTCGCCAGCCCTGACGCAGAGCCGGTCGAAGCATTGCGCACCGCGGTCGTGCTCGCCCAGGAGCAGGTCGCCGCAGGGGTGCGCCGCGACCCTGCGCGATCCGGCATGGCCACCACGCTCACCGCGATCCTCACCGACGGGGAGACGTTCGCACTGGCCCACATCGGGGACTCCCGCGGCTACGTGTTCCGGGACGGCGCCCTCAGCAGGTTGACGTCCGACCACACCTACGTCCAACGGCTGATCGACGAGGGGTCGGTGCCGGAGTCTGCGGCGGCGGATCACCCGTGGCGCAACGTGGTCCTGCGCTGCGTCAACGGAAACATGGACGAGGTCGGGGACGTGCACGAGATCGCACTGGGTGCGGGGGACCGCATCCTGCTGGCCAGTGACGGACTGACCGACGTCGTCGAGGAGCCGCGCATCGCCGAGATCCTCGGCGCCAACGAGGATGATGCAGGGGCTCAGACGCTGGTCGACGAGGCGCTGGCGCTCGGCGGCCGCGACAACATCACCTGCGTTCTCGCCACTGTCATCGAGGGCCTGGACGTGGCGGCCGACGGCGTGATGGTCGGAGCCGTGCGCAATCGGTTCAACATCGTCGACCCGGCGGCTGTCCGCATCGCGCGCAGCGCCTGAACGAGACACCCGCTCGTGCGAGACTGCGGCGCATGACTGAGGTGACCCGCCCGCGGCTCGAGGGCTCCGTGGCCGTCCGCGACGGCCGACGACTCTCCTTCGCCGAGTTCGGGGCTCCCCGTGGGGCAGCCCTGATCTGGATGCACGGCACGCCCGGTGCCAGACGCCAGATCCCGATCGAGGCCCGGGCGTTCGCGCTGGAGCACGATCTGCGGATCATCGGTGTCGACCGGCCCGGGATCGGATCCTCGACCCCGCATCTCTACGAGAACATCCTGGACTGGACGGGTGACCTGGTCGAGCTGTGCGACGTCCTGGACATCGACACCTTCCGCGTGATCGGACTCTCCGGTGGCGGCCCCTACGCGCTGGCGGCCGGTGCGGCCATGCCGGAGCGCGTGCACGGGGTCGGCGTACTCGGCGGGGTGGCCCCCACCCAGGGGCCGGACGCCATCCACGGGGGACTGGTGACCCTGGCCCCCTACGTCGCCCCGCTGCTCTCGGTCGCCCGGGTGCCGCTCGGCTTCGTGATGGCGCAGGTGATCCGTCTGGTGCGCCCGGTGGCCGGCCCGATCATCGACGGGTACGCCGCCGTCCAACCGCGCGGCGACAAGGAGCTCCTGGCACGCCCGGAGTTCCGCGCCATGTTCCTCGACGACCTGCTCAACGGCGCCCGGTTCCAGGTCAGCGCCCCGCTCTCGGACGTGGTGCTGTTCACCCGGCCCTGGGGCTTCGAGGCCAAGGATGTCCAGGTTCCGGTGCACTGGTGGCACGGCGACAACGACCACATCATCCCGCACGCCCACGGCGTGCACATGGCCGAACGTCTTCCGCACGCCAGGTTCAGCACCATCCACGGCGAGTCGCACCTCGGTGGGCTCGGCGCGGCCACCGAGGTGCTGACCGAGCTGATGGAGCTCGGCCCGCGCTCGACCTCCCGGGCCGGAGCGAGCCGGAATTAGACCAGTTGGCGCGTTCCGCTGGCGAACCGCCTCCGGCTGGGTCACAATGGGCTCACAAGTTCACACACTGCACATGTCGCACACGTGACACACGGTCACCCGACCGCTGCTCGCTCCATTCGAGACCGCTGGGGAAGGCGTATCTCGACGCCGGAGCAAGAGGAGGTCAGTCGTGACTCGTTCAGCGACTCGTGGAGTTGTCTACATCCATTCGGCGCCGTCCGCGCTGTGCCCGCACATCGAGTGGGCCGTGGGCGGCGTACTCGGCGTTGCCCCACAGGTTGAGTGGATCCCCCAGCCCGCCCAGGCCGGGACGTACCGCACCGAGTACTCCTGGTCCGGTGAGTCCGGTACGGCGGCCGCGATCACCTCGGCCCTTCGCGGCTGGAACCAGCTGCGCTTCGAGGTGACCGAGGATCCCAGCTCGGGCGTCGAAGGGGCGCGCTACTCCTCCACCCCCGCGCTCGGCGTCTTCCACGCGGTCACCGGACTGCACGGCGACATCTTGATCCCCGAGGACCGCCTCAAGGCCGCGGTGGTGAAGTCATCCCTGGGGGAGACCACCCTGGAGCTCGAGATCGACAAGCTGCTCGGCCGGCCCTGGGACGACGAGCTGGAGACGTTCCGTCATGCAGGCGACGGCGTGGCCGTGCGCTGGCTGCACCAGGTGGTCTAGGGCCTCACAGGCGCGCCGCAAGGTACTCGACGAGGTCGAGGACCCGGACGAAGTCCTTGGCTGCCTCGTCCTCGAGCGTCACCCCGAAGTGCCGGGCGGCTCCCTCGAGGATCTCCACCATCGCCAATGAGTCGACCTGGAGGTCGTCGACGAACGCACGATCGAGGCGGACCTCCGCGGTCGGGATCCCGGTGACGAGGTGCACGATCTCGGCGAGCCGCGCCAGCACGTCATCGTGCGCGACGTGGGTCCCCTTGGCGCTCGTGGACATGGCGGGACTGTAGCCCGGCCTGACGCTGTTCGCGCCCCGGGGCAGGGGAATGCGCCCGCGATGCGGACATTTCGTTGCCCGCTGCGCGGCACTGGAACGAGTTCTGGTTGACTGCAGCCCGGGGTATCAATCCAGTCCGAGGAGTGCTGCGTGGACGAGCTCGATTCCTTTCGTGTCGAGAGGCAGCGCATCACGATCCACGGGCACGAGCGTGCCTTCGTCAAGGTGGGCGAGGGGCCGGCGCTGCTGCTCCTGCACGGCCTCGGCTGCGACCACACCACCTGGCTCCCGGTCATGGAGGCCCTGGCGCGGCACTACACGGTCATCGCTCCCGATCTCCTGGGCCACGGGGCCAGCGCGAAACCCCGAGCCGACTACTCCCTGGGCGGCTACGCCAACGGCATGCGCGACCTGCTCACGGTGCTCAACGTGGACAAGGTCACCGTGGTCGGGCACAGCTTCGGTGGTGGCGTCGCCATGCAGTTCGCCTACCAGTTCCCCGAGCGGACGGAGCGAATGATCCTGGTCGCTCCGGGTGGTCTCGGCCCCGAGGTGACCCCGGTCATCCGGGCCGTCACGTTGCCGGGCTTCCACCAGGTGATGGGTGCGGCGACGATGCCCGGCGTACGCCACGTCGCCACGGCAGGTCTGCGCGCGCTGTCGCGCTCCAAGCTCCCCGGCACGCGTGACCTCGCCGAGGTCGCTGAGATCTACGAGTCGTTCAAGGACCCCCGGGCGCGGGCGGCCATCCGCCATGTCGTGCGTGCCGTGGTGGATCTGCGCGGACAGATCGTGACCATGGTGGACCGCGCCTACCTGACCCTGGAAATGCCGATGCTGGTCGTCTGGGGGACCGACGACGTGGTGATCCCGGCGCGGCACGCGGAGAACGCCGCCCGGATCGCGCCGGGCGCGGTGGTCGAGATCATCCCGAACTGCGGGCACTTCCCGCACAAGGACCACCCCGAGCGGTTCGTGAAGATCGTCAACACGTTCATCCGGGCGACCCAGCCGGCGGCCTACCACCGCGGGCGCTGGCGCCAGCTGCTCCGCAACGGACATGCCCAGCCGCTCAACCGGGCAGAGGCCGGGGATCGCCCGCTGGCACCGGTCGCTCGACTGCCCAAGCGCGGCGCGTAGGCCTCAGCGCTCGTTCAGGCGTGGCCCGGCGGCACGCCGCCACCACGGGCGGGACGCCGGGTGCTCGGTTCCTCGGCTGCGAGGGTGCGCGCGGTGGCCACGACGATCACCAGTCCCAGTGCGAGCAGGATGGCGCCGAGCCCCTTGAGCAGCGGGTCGAGGTCCTCGATCGCCGGCCAGGACGCGACCAGACAGAGCAACCCCAGCACGATCGGCACGATGCCGCGACGGATCGCCACGCGCAGGGCGGGAGTCACTAGGCGTCTCCGCCTTCCTGCTTGACGTCGGCCACCGCCGTCGGGTCGTCGATGCGGTACTTCGCGAAAGCCTCCGCGACCGCCTCACGCTTGACCTCACCGCGGTCCGCCAGCGCCCGAAGCGTCGCCACGACGACGCTCTCGGCGTCGACCTGGAAGAAGCGTCGAGCCGCCGGGCGGGTGTCGGCGAACCCGAACCCGTCGGTGCCGAGCACGTGGTAGTCGTTTGGCACCCAGTGCGAGATCTGCAGGGGTACGGCGCGCATGTAGTCGCTCACGGCGACCACGGGACCGGCGGCGTGCTCCAGCTTGGTGGTGATGTACGGAACCCTGGCCTTGTCGTGGGGGTGGTTCAGCGACCACTTCTCGGTCTCGATCGCCTCCCGGGCGAGCTCGTTCCACGAGGTCACCGACCACAGGTCGGCAGCCACGCCCCAGTCGTCGGCGAGCAGCTGTTGCGCCTTCTGGATCCACGGGAACCCGACCCCGGAGGCGAGCAGCTGGACGCGTGGTGCGTCGCCGTTGCCGGCCAGCTCGGGGGCGCCGGCGAAGTGGTAGATGCCCTTGAGCAGTCCCTCCACGTCGATGCCGTCGGGCTCCTTGGGCTGGACCATCGGCTCGTTGTAGACCGTGACGTAGAAGATGACGTTCTCACCTTCGGGGTGCTCCTCGCTCACGGTGTACATCCGCCGCAGACCCTCCTGCATGATGTGCGCGACCTCGTGCGCCATCGCGGGGTCGTAGTGGACGACTGCGGGGTTCGTCGCCGCCAGCAGGGGGGAGTGTCCGTCCGCGTGCTGGAGGCCCTCACCGGTCAGGGTGGTCCGCCCGGCCGTGGCGCCGATCAGGAAGCCACGCGCCAGTTGGTCGGCCATCGCCCAGATCGAGTCGCCGGTGCGCTGGAACCCGAACATCGAGTAGAAGATGTAGAACGGGATCATCACCTCCCCGTGGGTGGAGTACGCCGACCCGGCTGCGGTGGCCGAGGCCATCGCACCGGCTTCGGAGATGCCCTCGTGCAGCATCTGGCCGTCGGTGGCCTCACGCCACTTCAACAGCAGCTTGCGGTCGACGGACTCGTAGCGCTGCCCGCCCGGGTTGTAGACCTTCGCGCTGGGGAACATGGCGTCCATCCCGAACGTGCGGTACTCGTCGGGCGCGATCGGCACGATGCGGTGGCCGATCTCCTTGTCCTTCATCCAGTCCTTGAGGAGGCGGACGACGGCCATCGTGGTGGCGATCTTGTTCTTCCCCGAGCCCTGCTTCAGGTCGTCGTAGAGCGCGTCGTCCGGCACCTTCAGCGGTTTGGCACGCACGATCCGCTTGGGCAGCGACCCACCGAGCTGGCCACGGCGCTGCATCATGTACTCGATCTCGGGGGAGTCGGCGCCGGGGTGGAAGAACGGCGCCGTGCCGGTCGCCTCGTAGGCCTCGTCGATGTCCTTGTCGCTCATCGGCAGGTAGAGCCGGTCACGGAACTTCTTGAAGTCGTCGGTCTTGAGCTTCTTCATCTGGTGGGTGGCGTTCTTGCCCTCGAGCGCCTCGATCGTCCAGCCCTTCACCGTGTGCGCCAGGATCACCGTCGGCTGCCCGACGTGCTTGGTGGCGGCGTCGAAGGCGGCGTACACCTTGCGGTAGTCGTGGCCACCGCGCGGCAGCTTCTCGATCTGCCGGTCGGTCATGTGCTCGACCATCTTGCGCAGCCGCGGGTCGGCGCCGAAGAAGTGCTCGCGGTTGTAGGCGCCGTCCTCGACCGAATAGGTCTGGAAGGCGCCGTCGGGGGTGCTGTTCATCTGGTTGACCAGGACACCGTCGACGTCGCGAGCCAGCAGCGCGTCCCACTCGCGGCCCCAGATGACCTTGATGACGTTCCAGCCCGCGCCCCGGAACTGCGACTCGAGCTCCTGGATGATCTTGCCGTTGCCACGCACCGGGCCGTCGAGCTGCTGCAGGTTGCAGTTGATCACCCAGGTGAGGTTGTCCAGCTCCTCGCGGGCGGCCACGCCGATCGCGCCCAGCGACTCGGGTTCGGCCATCTCGCCGTCACCGAGGAACGCCCAGACGTGCTGCTGGCTGGTGTCCTTGATGCCGCGGTTGGCCATGTAGCGGTTGAAGCGGGCCTGGTAGATCGAGTTGATGCCGGTCAGGCCCATCGAGACGGTCGGGAACTCCCAGAACTCCGGCATCAGCCGCGGGTGCGGGTAGGACGGCAGGCCCTCGCCGACGCCGTGCTGCACCTCCTGGCGGAAACGCATCAGCTGGTCCTCGGTGAGCCTGCCCTCGAGGTAGGCGCGGGCGTAGATGCCGGGGGAGCCGTGGCCCTGGATGTAGATCTGGTCCCCGCCGCCCGGGTGCTCCTTGCCGCGGAAGAAGTGGTTGAAGCCGACCTCGTAGAGGCTGGCCGCCGACTGGTAGGTGGCGATGTGGCCGCCGACCTCGAGCCCGGGGCGGTTGGCACTGGAGACCATCACCGCGGCGTTCCAGCGGATGAAGGCCCGGATCCGGCGCTCGACGTCCTCGTCGCCGGGGAACCACGGCTCGCGCTCGGGCGGGATGGTGTTGATGTAGTCGGTGCTGCGCAGGGCCGGCACCCCGACCTGCTTCTCGCGTGCGCGTTCGAGCAGGCGCAGCATCACATAGCGCGCACGTTCGCGGCCCCGGTCGTCGAGCAGGGCGTCGAACGACGCGATCCAGTCCTCGGTCTCGTCGGGGTCGATGTCGGGCAGCTGGGTGGACAGCCCCTCGTGGATCACCGACACGCGACGGTCCTCCGCGGGCTTCTGGCTGCGGTCCTCGGAATCGCTCACCCATTCATCGTGCCACTCCTGCGCCCCACACAGAATTTACTGACCGGTAGCGGAAGGAACCCGGACGGCGTACGTCGGGGACGGGCCGGGTCCCGTGATCTCCAGCGGGCTCGACACCGGGTCGCCGATCTGATGCTCACGACGTGGACGCGGTACCCCCGGGGTTGCGCCTGACCCACAGGTCTAGTGGACTACGGGCACCGACGCCCGGGGGGAACCGCTGGCGACCGGACGACATCGCACGACATCGAGTGAGTGGAGGCAGACACGTGAGCCCGACCGCAGGGGGCGCGGACGTCCAGTTGGGCGACCGGCTGGGACTCAAGCCCGGCATGGTGGTGCAGGAACTGGGGTGGGACCAGGATGTCGACGACGATGCCCGGCAGGCGATCGAGGAGGCCATCGACAGCGACATGGTCGACGGCGACCACGGCGATGTGGTCGATGTCGTGCTCCTGTGGTGGCGCGACGACGACGGTGACCTCGTCGACGCGCTGGTCGACTCACTGACCGATCTCGCCGGCGGAGGAGCCATCTGGCTGCTGACCCCGAAGGTGGGACGACCCGGTGCCGTGGATGCGGCCGACGTGGCCGAGGCATCACCGATCGCGGGACTTTCCACGACGACGACCGTTGCAGTGGGCAAGGACTGGTCCGCAACGAGGCTGGTCGCGCCCAAGACACGCTGAACCAACGCCTGGAGGCACGCGCTCGATGTTCACCAAGATCGGCAACCAAGCCATGCGACAGGCCCGGATGCTCAAGGTGATGGCCGCCTCCGGCGTCATCCGCCCCTACAACCCGATGATCCTGGCGGGGATGGGCAAGACGATCCTGGACTGGGGGATCGGGTTCGCGGGCGGGATCGGCGCCCTCGCCCGGCGGGCGCCGGACGGGATCGGCATCATCGACGAGCTCGGAGAGCTGACCTGGTCCGAGATCGACCAGCGCTCCACCTGCCTCGCCCACGGACTCCAGGGCCTGGGCGTGCAGGAGGGCGACGCCGTGGCGGTGCTGTGCCGCAACCACCGCTACTTCGTGGAGGTCTCGACGGCGTTGTCCAAGATCGGCGCTGACATCCTCTACCTGAACACCGCCTTCTCGGCGCCGCAGCTCGGTGAGGTCTGCAAGCGCGAGAAGCCCGCGGCCGTCGTGTACGACGACGAGTTCACCGCGCTGATCGACAAGTCAGGCATCGACCTGCCCCGGGTCATCGCGTGGCACGACGGCGAGACGGACGGCGTGCCGCTCGTGGAGCAGCTCATCTCCGAGGGCTCGAGCAGCAAGCTCAGGGTTCCTGGGCACACCACGCGTCCGGTGATCCTGACCTCCGGGACCACCGGGACCCCCAAGGGTGCTCCGCGTGGCGAGGCGGGGCTCGACGGCGCCGTGGCGCTGCTGTCGAAGATGCCCATCCACGCCCGCGGGACCGTGCACATCGCCGCCCCGCTCTTCCACACGTGGGGGTGGGCACACCTGAACATGGCCATGCTGTTGGAGTCGACCATGGTGCTGCGCCGCAAGTTCGACCCGGTGGAGTGCCTGAAGCTGGTCGAGGAGCACCGCTGCGACTCCCTGGTCGTCATCCCGGTGATGATGCAGCGGATCATGAAGCTCCCGGCCGACCAGCGCGACGGCGACTACGGGCACCTGAAGGTGGTCGCGGCCTCGGGTTCCGCGCTGCCGGGCGACCTCGCGATCGACTGGATGGACGCCTTCGGCGACAACCTCTACAACACCTACGGCTCCACCGAGGTCGCCTGGGCCACGATCGCCCAACCGGCCGACATGAGGGCTGCGCCCGGGACGGCCGGCAAGCCGCCGTACAACACCGTGGTGAAGATCTACGACGACCGTGGCCAGCCGGTCGCGGAGGGGGAGTCGGGCCGGATCTTCGTCGGCAACACGATGCTCTTCGGTGGCTACACCGGCGACGAGGCGGAGAGCAAGGAGATGATCGACGGCCTGATGTCGAGCGGCGATGTGGGCCGCTTCGACGAGGACGGGCGCCTGTTCGTCGAAGGCCGTGACGACGAGATGATCGTCTCCGGCGGCGAGAACGTCTTCCCCAAGGAGGTCGAGGACTGCCTCAGCCGTCACGAGAACGTGCAGGACGTGGCCGCGATCGGCGTGGAGGACGAGGACTACGGGAAACGGCTGCGCGCCTTCGTCGTGACCGACGGGGACGCGGCCGGCGACGCCCTGCGGGACGAGCTCAAGGCGCACGTCAGGGACAACCTCGCCCGCTACAAGGTGCCGCGCGACATCGTCTTCCTCGACGAGCTGCCCCGCAACGCGACGGGCAAGATCTTGAAGAAGGATCTCAAGGACTACGACACCGACGGAGCCCCTGCGGCAACCGGGGACTGAGTTCGGGGCGCACACGTGCGGCTGGCACGATGGCGGCATGACCCTGGCGATCGGAGACCCGGCTCCCGACTTCACCCTCAAGGACCAGCACGGGCAGACCGTGACGCTGTCCGAGTTCGCGGGGAAGAAGGCGGTGCTGCTCGTCTTCTACCCCTTCGCGTTCAGCGGGGTCTGCACCGGCGAGCTGCTCGGGCTGCGTGACCGCCTCGGCGACTTCGAGACCGACCAGAGCACCCTGCTCGCCGTGAGCTGCGACACGATGTACGCCCAGCGGGCGGTCGCCGACCGGGACGGCATCTTCTTCCCGCTGCTCAGCGACTTCTGGCCGCACGGCGCCACCGCGTCGGCGTACGGCGTCTTCGACGAGCTCTCGGGCTCCGCGAAGCGGTCCTCCTTCGCGGTCGACCGCGACGGACTGGTGGGCTGGGCGGGACAGAGCATCACGAAGGGCCCGCGGGATCTCGATGAACTCGCGACCGCATTGCGAGACGTGGTCTAGTCCCATCGGACTATTTTGCCGTCAACCACTTGGAACCCGCCCGTGTGTCGGGCAGGCTGTTCCTGTCGCGCCGCTGGTGACCCGAGACGCCAGCGGCGCGACTTCATGCCCACAGGTCGGTGCCACGCGAGGCCCCACGCTCCCGTAGTCTGTGCGCTTGATCGCCGCTCGGCTCGGCGGTCCCAGGGCGTATAGCTCAGCGGTAGAGCACCTCGCTTACAACGAGGTGGTCGCAGGTTCGATCCCTGCTGCGCCCACCCGCACCCACCCAGACGGGAGTCAGGTCCATGACAGCGCTGCTCCTGGTGGCCGTACTGGTCGCGCTCGTCGCCCTCAGCCTGTGGGCGATCATCGACGCCACGCTCCAGCCCCACCAGTCCTACGAGGCCGCCGGGGTGAGCCAGGGACTCGTCACGGCGATGCTGCTGCTGACCTGTGCCATCGGTGCCGGGGTGTACTTCATCCTGATCCGGCCCCGCCTCCGCCGGGCGACGCGCTGACCTCCCGACAACTGCTCAGGCAGGGGCCGCCGGCAGCGCCAGGGTGAAGCACGATCCGGTCGGCTCGTGCGGTGCGTACTCGATCCAGGCGCCGTTGGCCTCTGCGAGTCGACCCACGATGTAGAGACCGAACCCGCTGCCCGTCCGCTCGCTGGCCACCCCCGTCGTGGCCCGGGCGAATCGCTTGAAGAGGTGTGGGACGAACTCGGCCGGGACACCCTCGCCGTGATCGGAGACCTTCACCAGAACCTTGCCGTCGCCCTCACCGACCGTGATGGACAGGGGTGGGGCGCCGTACCTCCGCGCGTTCGAGACGAGGTTGGTGACGATCTGACGGAGGTGGAACGGGTCGATCCGCGCAATGGCGGTGGGCGAACCGAGCACCTCGAGGTCGCTGAGCCGATCGTGCTCGAGCGCCTCCTCGACCGCCTCACGAACCCGCACTGTGGCCGGAGCCGTTGCGATCGCACCCATGTCGAAGTTGGCCATGGCGAGGATGTTCTCGATCAATGTGGTCAGTCGGCTGGCGGCGGAGTACGCCCGCTCCACCCTGAGCAGCTTCAACGGCTCGGGGCTCAGCTGCCAGGTGTCGGTGAGCTCCTCGAGGTGTCCCAGCAGGAGGACGACCGGCTGGCGGACGTCATGACCGAGGATGCCGAGGACGTCGGCGTTGAGCTGGTTGACCTCGCTCAGCCTGTGGTTCGCCTCCGCAAGATGGCGCGCCATCGCGTTCATCGAGGTCCTGTCCTGCAGAGTGCCGTGCAGCCGAATCAAGCTGCCGTCGGCGGAACGCGATCCCCGCACGCGGCTGTGTACCTCTCGCACCTCGCCGTCCGGACGCAGGATCCGGTAGTCGAGCTCATAGCCGCTCCCGGACTCCATGGCCCTCTCGGCGGTGGCCAGGACACGCTCGCGGTCGGCCGGGAACACCTGGGCCAGCAGCGAGTCGAACTCGGGCGTGAAGCCTTCGAAGTCCCGCCCGTAGATCCGGTACATCTGGCGAGACCACGCGATCTCCCTGGTGGAGGCGACCATCGTCCAGCTGCCCAGGTCGGCCAGCATCTCGGCCTCGTCCATCCGGCGCTGTGCGTCCGCGGCCGTCATCGGGGCCAGGCGCAGCCATGCGCCGCTCGAGGTGAGGTCACCGATCCACCGTCTCATCTGCTGATACGCCTCACCACAGGACATTGGTGCCATTGACAAGGCCAGTTCCCCTCGTGCTCACCGAAGTCGGTCTGGCTATGTTGGGCGGGTCCGTCCACCAGTGAGAGGCAACCACCGTGATCGTTCCGTTCAGCGCTTCGGACTTCCTGGACCGTGCACTGGCGGTGTACGCCGAGCGGACCGGAATCGTGGACGAGCCCGACCAGCCGGCGACGTCGCTGGGGGACCTGACCTACGCCAGGGTGGGTGAGCTTGCCCGCGCACAGGCCGCCCGGCTCGACCAGCTCGGCATCGGTGTCGGTGAGCGGGTCGCCTACGTCTCGCACAACAGCGCCCGCCTCTTCGCGGCGTTCTTCGGGGTCACCGGGCACGGCCGGGTGTTGGTGCCGATCAACTTCCGTCTCGCGGCCGAGGAGGTGAGGTACATCGTCGAGCACTCGGGCTCCCGCGTGCTCTACGTCGACCCTGAGCTCGAGGAGTCCTTGAAGGACGTCGAGTGCGAGCACAAGTTCGTGATCGGCAACGACGAGGACATGTACGCCGTCGGCGTCGATCCGGTGCCGTGGGAGCACGAGGAGAACGCCACCGCGACGATCAACTACACCTCGGGCACCACGGCCCGGCCCAAGGGCGTCCAGATCACCCACCGCAACGTCTGGACCAACGCGGTCACCTTCGCCCTGCACGCGGGGGTCACCGACCGCGACGTCTACCTGCACACGCTGCCGATGTTCCACGCCAACGGGTGGGGGATGCCGTTCGCGATGACCGGCATGGGTGTCGAGCAGGTGGTGATCCGCAAGATCGACGGGGCCGAGATCCTGCGCCGGGTCGAGAAGCACGGCGTGACGGTGATGTGTGCCGCGCCCGCCGTCGTCGCCTCGGTCCTGGAGGCCGCGGAGTCCTGGGACGGCGAGATCCCCGGGCGCGGCACGGTCCGCATCATCGTCGCCGGTGCGCCGCCGCCCACCAAGACCGTGGCACGTGTCGAGGCCGAGCTCGGCTGGGAGTTCATCCAGATCTACGGCCTCACCGAGACCTCGCCGCTGCTCACGATCAACCGGACGCGAGCCGAGTGGGACGACCTCTCGGGGGAGGAGCGGGCGACCAGGCTCGTGCGCGCGGGCACTCCGGCAGTCGGGGTGACGTTGCGGATCTCCGACGACGGCGAAGTGCTGGCGCGCTCCAACGTCGTGCTCGAGGGCTACTGGGAGCAGCCGGAGGAATCCGAGGCGGCGCTCGGTGACGGCTGGTTCCACACCGGGGACGGCGGCGTGATCGGCGAGGACGGCTACCTGACGATCCAGGACCGCAAGAAGGACGTCATCATCACCGGCGGCGAGAACGTCTCCTCGATCGAGGTGGAGGACGCGATCTTCTCCCACCCCGACGTCGCCGAGGTCGCCGTCATCGGCGTACCGGACGAGAAGTGGGGCGAGACGATCAAGGCGCTGGTGGTCACGACCGAGGGGTCGGACCTCACCGAGCAGGAGCTGATCGACTACTGCAAGTCCAAGGTGGCTCGCTTCAAGGCGCCTTCCACGGTCGAGTTCCGCGAGGAGCTGGCCCGCACGGCCACCGGCAAGCTGCAGAAGTTCAAGCTCCGTCAGCCGTACTGGGAGGGACGCGACCGCCAGGTCAACTAACCTCGGGCCATGCCCACGCTCGGACAGATCACGGCGCTCCTCGACGAGTGGTACCCGCCCCGGCACGCGGACGGCTGGGACGCCGTCGGGCCGGTGCTCGGCGATCCGGCGGACGAGGTACGCCGCATCCTGCTGGCCGTCGACCCGGTCACGGCCGTGGCGGACGAGGCGATCCTGCGCGACGCCGACCTGCTGATCACCCACCACCCGCTGTTCCTCAAGGGCGTCCACGGGTTCGCCGCCACCGACCCGAAGGGCCGGACTGCACATCGGCTGGTGAGCAACGGGTGCGCGTTGTTCACCGCTCACACGAACGCCGACTCGCCCGTCGGTGGCGTCTCGGAGTCGCTGGCGATCGCGCTGGGGGTCCAAGACCTCCGGCCGCTCGAGCCTCGGCCACGCGAGCTGGACAAGTTCGTCGTGTTCGTCCCGGTCGAGGCGGCCGAGAGACTCCGCAGCGCGATGTCGGAGGCTGGGGCGGGCCGCATCGGCGACTACGACCAGGCCTCGTTCACCTCCTCCGGCGAGGGCCGGTTCCGACCGCTCGACGGAGCCTCGCCCGCGATCGGCGAGGTCGGTCGCGCCGAGGTGGTCCAGGAGTCGCGTCTGGAGATGGTGGCCGGGCGAGAGCTGCGGGGCCTTGTCGAGGAGGCCATGCGTGCCGCCCACCCCTACGAGGAGCCGGCCTACGACGTCATCGAGCTCGCCTCCGGGGACGACCACACCGCCGGGTCGGGCCGGGTCGGGCATCTCCCCGAGGCGGTCAGCCTCAGGGCGTTCGCGGAGCAGGTCGCTGCGGCGCTGCCCCAGACGGCCCACGGGATCAGGGTCGCAGGCGACCCGGATCAGAGCATCCTGACGGTCGCGTTGTGCGGCGGGGCCGGTGACTTCCTGCTCGATCGTGCCCGGGCGGCCGGCACCGACGTCTACGTGACCTCGGACCTGAGGCACCATCCGGCCTCCGAGCTGCGCGAGCACGGGGCTCCTGCGCTGATCGACGTGGCCCACTGGGCGGCGGAGAGCACGTGGCTGCCCGTGCTCCGGCGTCGGCTGGTGGAGGCGCTGGGCGATACGGTGGAGGTCCACGTCAGCACGATCAGCACCGACCCGTGGACCTTCCGGGTCTGACACCGAAACTCGATCCACAGGAGCACACCCTGAAAGCCGACCCGTTCGTCCAGCTCAAGCTGCTCGACGTCCAAGAGCTCGACTCCCGAGTCGACCAGCTCTCCCACCGGCTGGGCACCATCCCGGAGTCGGAGCGGCTCCGCGAGCTGGCGTCGCGTCGTACGACGCTGGAGAACGCCGTTCGCGACCTGCGGATCGCGGTGGATGACCTGACCACCGAGCAGAAGCGCGCCGATGTGGACGTGGAACAGGTCAAGGGCCGGCGCGCGCGCGACCAGCGGATGATCGACGCAGGCGAGGTCCAGGACCCGAAGGCGCTGCAGCGGATGCTCGGCGAGCTGGAGTCGCTGCACCGGCGGATCAGCGACCTGGAGGACATCGAGATCGAGGTGATGGAACGGCTCGAGACGGCCCAGACCTCACTGGCCGAGCGAACTCGGGAGCTCGAGGCACTCGACGGCGAGGAGGCCGAGGTGCGCGCAGCGTTCGACCACAAGGCCGGCGACCTGAACTCAGAGCTGGAGGCGACCAAGAGCGAGCGGGCCGTGACCGTCTCCGGGATGCCGGAGGACCTGGTGACGCTCTACGAGAAGCTGCGGGCGCAGAAGGGCGGGGTCGGCGCCGCGGCGCTCCGGCGACGCGAGTGCGGCGGGTGTCGCCTGACCCTGAACGCCTCCGACCTGGCGATCATCGCCAAGCTGCCCACCGACGAGGTGGTGCGGTGCGAGGAGTGCAACCGGATCCTGATCCGCACGGGGGAGTCCGGGCTGTGACCGATGGGCACCACCGGTCCGTCATCGTCGAGGCCGACGGCGGCTCGCGCGGCAACCCCGGGCCGTCCGCCTACGGTGCGCTGCTCAAGGACGCCGAAACCGGGGAGCTCATCGCCGAGCGCGGCGAGACCATCGGAGTGGCCACGAACAACGTCGCGGAGTACCGCGGGCTGATCGCCGGCCTGGAGCTGGCCGCGGAGCACGCACCCGAGGCCCAGATCGAGGTCCGGATGGACTCCAAGCTGGTCGTGGAGCAGATGGCCGGCAACTGGAAGGTCAAGCACCCCTCGATGCGACCGCTGGCCGTGGAGGCCAACCGGCTCGCCCCGATCGGCACGACGTTCACCTGGGTTCCCAGGGCCGAGAACGCGCACGCCGACCGGCTGGCCAACGAGGCGCTCGACGGCATCCGGGACGCCACGGGGCTCCTCGAGGCCGCCGAGCCGCCGGCACCGGGAAGGGCCGCGGAGGCCGAGGCGCCGCCCCCGCGCGGCTGGGGCCCGCATCGTGGCAAGCCGACCACGCTGGTGCTGGTGCGCCACGGCGTGACCGACGCGACGACGGGGAAGCTCTTCTCCGGGGGCCTGGCCAGCAGCAACCCGCCGCTGAACGACGAGGGCCGGGACCAGGCGCGGGCCACGGGGGAGTGGCTGGCGCCGCTGGCCGGCACCTTCGACGCCCTGGTGAGCTCCCCGGTGCGTCGTACCCGCGAGACCGCCGAGGTTCTCTCGCAGTTCCTCGACCTCGAGATCGAGGAGGAGCCGGGGATCGCGGAGATGGAGTTCGGCGTCTGGGACGGGATGAGCTTCACCGAGGTCCACGACAAGTGGCCCGACGAGCTCTCCGGCTGGCTCGGTGACCTCGAGTCGGCGCCGCACGGCGGCGAGTCGTTCCGCGAGGTGGAGCGTCGGGTCCTGTCGGGCCGGGACCGGATCGTCTCCGACTACTCCGGACAGACGGTGGTCGTGGTCAGCCACGTCACGCCGATCAAGACGCTGGTGGCCGACGCGCTCGGTGCGCCGTTGGAGGCCGTCTACCGGATGGAGCTGGCTCCGGCTTCGGTGTCGGTGATCTCCTACTTCCACGGGGGCCCGGACGGGAACCTGCCGATGGCCAACCTGCGGCTGTTCAACGCCCGCCCCACCGAGATCTTCGGGTAGGCCCCTCAGTCTCGACGGCGGGCGACGCGGAACGGCGTGCCCGGGCAGTCGGTGACGTCCCAGTCGGCTGCGCTCGCCTCTGCCCCCAGCGCCCGGATCAGGTCGCCGGTCACCCAGCCGCCGCTGGGGCAGGCCACCACGCGACCCGCTCGGTTGACCACGACGCAGCCGTCGTCCAGGTGACCTGCCGCATCGAGGGTGGCGAACAGATGCTGCTCGAACCAGCGTGCGAGCACGTCCACGCCCGCCACTCCGACGAAGCGTCCTGCCGCCGACAGGGGCGCGGTGAAGGTGAGCGTGTACTGGTCGGTGCACAGGTAGTCGACGTACGGGCCGGTGATCGCTCGCTCGCCCGTCCGCTCCGGTTCCTCGAACCAGGCCAACGCCGTGTAGTCACGGAAGGCGACCGAGCGCGGGTTGAGATCGACCGCCAGCCGGTGCATCCGCGTGGGTGCGTCATCGGGGCCGGCCAGCCACCACTCCAGCCAGTAGGGATCGTCCTTGAGCACGTACGGCGCGACGACCACGCCCGCGCCCGCCAGCGGCGGATCGGTGGCGAGCAGCAGGTCGAGGCAGTGCTGCTCGATCGCCAGACCGGCCCGCAGCGGCGTGGCCTCCGACAGTGGGCCGACCGACAGGGCCGCGATCGAGTCCACGTCGGCGAACCGCTCCTCGCAGAGCCGCGTCACGGTCGCGGCGAGCACGCTCGCCGGCTCGCTCATCGGGCCCTCCTCGCCTCGTGGTGCAACGGACGCAGCGCCTGCACGAGCTGGTGGACGTGATTCTCCAGCACCGAGCGGGCGCCGCTGCCGTCGCCACGCGCGACCGCCTCGGTGAGACGTTCGTGGGAGGTCGCGGCATCCTGGTGACCCCCCGCGTGGGCGTGCGCGAGCCAGAGTAGGGGGCCGATCTCGGCCTGGAGGGTGATCTCCACCCGCGCGAGGCGGGCGGACTGGGCGGCCACCGCCAGCTCGAGGTGGAAGGTGCCTTCGGCACGCAGCCACTCACTCGGCACCCGGCCGTCCCGGACGGTCGGGGCCAGGGCCTGCAGGCGCGCCACGTCGGAGGAGTCCGCCCTCTCCGAGGCCAGGGCGGCGCAGGTGCCACCCACCGCGGCGTAGTGGTCGCCGAGGTCGCGCAGGTCACCCTGGCCGAGCCCGCTCAGTCGCTCGAGAAGCGCCGAGCGGCCGCCGTCAGCGGGGGAGCGGACGAACGACCCCCCGGATCGCCCCCGGCGAGTCCGGATCAGCCCGGCCCTGCGCAGCTCCCGCAGCGCCTCGCGCACCGTCACGGTGGCGACGCCCAGGCGGTCGGCGAGCTCGGTCTCCGACGGGAGCAGCAGGCCGTCGGGCAGCACCCCGAGGCTGATGGCATCGGTGAGGCGGCGGGTGATGACCTCCGAGCGCCCCGTCGTCTCCAGTGGAGCGAACACGGCGGCGTAGGTCCCGAGTCCCATCGAGAGCTGGGCCACCTCCGTCTCCCTTCAGCGGTCGATCGGGCTCCGGGCGAGCTGCGGCCGACGGCCGCAGACAACGATCTGGACAAGGGGGTTGCCCTCAAAACATATGGGGCCATAGGTTTTGACGGCAAGCCTGGCATCACGCCCCCGACTGGACCCGAGGAGGCACATGACCTCGTCGCCGACGACCGATGCGAGTCCCGGGACGGATATGCCTGCGATCAGACTGACCGGCCTGCGCAAGGAGTTCCCCGGACGCCCGCCGGTGGTGGCGGTGGACCACGCGGATCTCACGGTCCGGTCAGGTGAGTTCTTCTCGATGCTCGGGCCCTCGGGGTCCGGCAAGACCACCGTGCTGCGGCTGATCGCCGGCTTCGAGCAGCCGACGTCGGGGTCCGTCGAGCTCGCCGGGGAGGACGTGACCGGTCGGCTGCCCTACGACCGCGACGTCAACACCGTGTTCCAGGACTACGCGCTGTTCCCGCACATGAACGTCCAGCAGAACGTCGAGTACGGCCTGCTGGTCAAGAAGGTCGGCCGTGCCGAGCGCAGGCAGCGAGCCGCGGAGGCCCTGGAGCAGGTGCGTCTGGGTGACCTCGGCGAGCGGCGCCCCACTCAGCTCTCGGGTGGGCAGCGCCAGCGGGTCGCCCTGGCCCGCGCCCTGGTCAACCGACCCAAGGTCCTGCTCCTCGACGAACCCCTCGGAGCCCTCGACCTGAAGCTGCGCGAGCAGATGCAGGTCGAGCTCAAGCAGATCCAGCGCGAGGTCGGCATCACCTTCCTGTTCGTCACCCACGACCAGGAGGAGGCGCTGACGCTCAGCGACCGGATCGCGGTGTTCAACGAGGGCCGGATCGAGCAGGTCGGAACCGCCCAGGAGATCTACGAGCAGCCGGCCAACACGTTCGTGGCCGGCTTCGTGGGGACCTCGAACCTGCTGGAGGGCCAGCACGCCGAGAACGCGACCGGTCGCAGCGGAACCTTCGGCATCCGGCCCGAGAAGCTCACCGTCGTCGCGCCCGGCACCCACCCGACCGACGGGGCCGAGTCCGCGCCGGGAACCGTCACCGAGGTCGTGTACGCCGGCGCGGTGACCCGACTCGTCGTCGACCTCGATGGTGGCGGCCGTCTGGTCGCCATGGAGGAGAACGGCCACAACGCGACCCACCAGCAGTTCCGGCGCGGGGACGCCGTGGTGCTGCTCTGGCACCGCGAGCACCTGATCGAGGTGCCGCGCGCCTCGAACTCCGACGACGCCCCACTCGGGAACAGCACGACCACCAACCCATCCACCGCACAAAGGAGTTCCTCGTGAGAACGATGACCAAGTTGGGCGCAACCCTGGTCTGCGCCAGCCTGACGCTGGCGGGCTGCGGCTCCGGCGGCGGCACCTCCACCAAGGGGTCGGGCGGCTTCGCCGTACCCGACCTCAAGCCTCTCGACAAGCTCGGGACCCCCGAAGGCGAGGTCAGCGTGCTCGCCTGGCCCGGCTACGTCGAGGACGGCAGCAACGACCCCACGGTCGACTGGGTCTCGGACTTCGAGACCGAGTCGGGCTGCCAGGTCACCATCAAGACCTTCGGCACCTCCGACGAGGCGGTGCAGCTGATGCGAACCGGCCAGTACGACGTCGTGTCGGCCTCGGGTGACGCCACCCTGAGGATGATCGCCGGCGGCGACGTCGAGCCGATGAACACCGACCTGATCACCAACTACGGCGACATCTTCGACAGCCTCAAGGACCAGCAGTGGAACTCCGTCGACGGCCAGATGTACGGCGTGCCGCACGGTCGCGGCGCCAACCTGCTGATGTACCGCACCGACCGGGTCAAGCCGGCTCCTGACTCGTGGTCGGTCGTGTTCGACGGCGCTGCCCAGCACCAGGGCAAGGTGACCGCCTACGACTCGCCGATCTACATCGCCGACGCTGCGCTCTACCTGATGGCCACCCAGCCCGATCTCAAGATCAAGGACCCCTACGCCCTCGACGAGAAGCAGCTGGCCGCCGCGGTCGACCTGCTGAAGAAGCAGGCCTCGAACGTGGGGGAGTACTGGTCGGACTACCTCAAGGAGATCCAGGCCTTCAAGAACGGCTCCAGCGAGGTCGGGACCACCTGGCAGGTGATCGCCAACCTCGCCCAGGCGGAGAAGGCTCCGGTCGAGGCCGTCCTCCCCAAGGAAGGTGCGACCGGCTGGTCGGACACCTGGATGGTGGGCGCCAAGAGCAAGCACAAGACCTGCGCCTACAAGCTGATCGACCACCTCGTGTCGCCGAAGACGAACGCTGCCATCGCGGAGTACTTCGGTGAGGCTCCGGGCAACAGGCTCGCCTGCAAGGAGACCGCCGACCCGAACCACTGCGCGACCTTCCACGCCGAGGACGAGGACTACTTCTCCAAGGTGCACTACTGGAACACGCCCATCGCGCAGTGCCTGGACGGTCGCAAGAACGTCAAGTGCACCGACTACGCCACCTGGACCAAGCGGTGGTCGGAGATCCGCGGCTGAGCCGGCCAGCGGGCGGGACGTGATGAACCAGCGACGGACGCCGTACGGGCTGCTGGCTGCGCCGATGACGTGGCTGGTGGTCGCCTACCTCGGCGCCCTGGCGGCGATCTTCGCGACGGCGTTCTTCACCACCGACCCGTTCACCAACAAGGTGGTGACGACGTTCACCGCGGAGAACTTCACCGAGCTCTTCTCCGTGACCTACGTGCGCATCATCGGGCGCACGCTGCTCATCGCAGCGCTGGTCACCGTGCTCTGCGTGGTCATCGCGGTGCCGTTCGCGTTCTTCATGGCGCGAGTGGCACCGCGACGGCTGCGGGCGCTGCTGGTGGCGGCGGTGCTGGTGCCGCTGTGGGCGTCGTACCTCGTCAAGGCCTATGCCTGGCGGGCCATGCTGCAGCCGGAGGGTGTCGTCCAGTCGGTGTTCGGCGGCACTCCCGGCTTCGGGCTCGTCGCGGTGGTGCTGACGCTCACCTACCTGTGGCTGCCCTACATGATCCTGCCGGTGTACTCCGGCTTCGAACGTCTCCCGGAGGCGCACCTCGAGGCCTCGGCCGATCTCGGCGGCTCGGCGGGTACGACGTTCCGCCGGATCGTCCTGCCCGCGCTCAAGCCGGCCATCGTCGCCGGGTCGGTGTTCACGTTCTCGCTGAGCCTGGGCGACTACATCGCCGTGCAGATCGTGGGCGGGAAGCTGCAGGTCCTCGGGACCGCGGTGCGGCAGAACATCGTCCTGGACCTGCCGTTCGCGGCGGCCCTCGGCACCGCTTCGGTGCTGATCATGGTCATCTACCTGACCCTCGCGGCGCGCACGGGCGCCCTGGACAACCTATGAGCGACGAGCGGAGCGGGAGATGAGACTCGGGAGGGGGACCAGGGCTGGGCTGTGGATCCTCGCCGCGGTGGTGATCGCCTTCGTCTACGTGCCGCTCGCCGTGGTGACCCTCAACTCCTTCAACTCCGACCGCACCTTCGGCTGGCCACCGCCGTCGCTGACCACCAAGTGGTGGACGGTCGCCATGCACGCGGAAGGTCCCCGAGAAGCGCTGTGGACCTCGGTCAAGGCGGGGCTGGGCGCAACGGTGATCGCCCTGGTGCTGGGGTCGCTCCTGGCGCTGGCCCTGACGCGGTTCGACTTCTTCGGCAAGCGGGTGGTCAACCTGCTGGTGATCCTGCCGATCGCGCTGCCCGGCATCGTGACCGGGATCGCGCTTCAGTCGATGATCCAGAACGGCCTCCAGCCCGTCTTCGGGGTCGGTCCAGGACTGTTCACGATCATCGTGGGCCACGCGACCTTCTGCATCGTCGTGGTGTTCAACAACGTCAGCGCGCGACTGCGCCGGATGGGACCGTCTCTCGAGGCCGCCTCGGCGGATCTCGGAGCCCGGCCGTGGGAGACCATGCGGCGGGTGACCTTCCCGCTGCTGCGGTCCTCGCTCGTGGCCGGCGCGGTCCTGGCCTTCGGGCTGAGCTTCGACGAGATCGTGGTGACCACCTTCACCGCCGGCCCCGGGACCCCGACGCTGCCGATCTGGATCTTCAACAACCTGTTCCGGCCCAACCAGGCACCGGTGGTCAACGTCGTGGCCGTGGTGCTGGTGCTGATCTCGATCCTGCCGGTGTGGGCGGCCCAGCGACTCGGCGGCGAGGCTGCCGCGGAGAGCCGGCTCTGAGGCTCGTCCCGCTTCCGGCTAGACCTCGTCCACGATCACGTCGAGCTGCTGGCCGCTGCGTCCGGGGTCGTGGACCTCGACGTTCCAGCCCAGCCCGACGATCTCGTCGGCGAGTGCGTCCGGTGTCGAGGGGTTCGCCCCGCTCTCCAGGAGGGCTCGCACGAGCCGACCCTTGGTGGCCTTGTTGAAGTGGCTGACCACCTTGCGCTGGGTGCCGACCTGCTGCAGGACGCGCACCGTGGCCACCCGCGCCGCGAAGTCGCGTTCGGGGCGCCAGAACGCGGCATAGGTGCTGGAGCGGAGGTCGACCACCAGGCCGTTGCCGGCAGCGCCGCGCACGGTCTCATCGAGCACGCCGCGCCAGTGTGAGGAGACGAGCCCGAGCCGGGGCAGGGCGACGTCGCCGGAGAGCCGGTAGGCGGGGATCCGGTCGCCCGGCCGGACCAGCCCGAACAGCGACGAGGTCACGCAGAGCCAACGGGACGCACGGCGACGGGCGGCCGGTTCGAGCGAGGCCAGGTCCAGGGCGTCGTACAGCACCCCGGTGTAGATCGAGTCGGCTCGGGCCGTGGGTGCGACGAGCAGGCGGGCGTTGCGGCGTACCTCTGCGGTCTGGGTGGGTCCGAGCCCCAGCGTCGTGGCGGCCCGGTCGAGCAGCAGCCCGTTCTGGACGGGGGTTGCCGGGTCGCGGTCGCTGCCGCACAGCTCGACGAGCGAGGCCAGGACGGCGCCGCGGGCCTCGGTGAGCTCGGGGAAGCTGAGCTCGGGCAGGGCGAGCCGCTTGCCCCGCGTCGGGGCGGACTTGCCCTCCGACGGGGGAAGCAGGATCAGCACCGGCTCAGCCTAGGAGAGCGCGCCACCGCCACGTGCATATGGTGGTGAACGTCATGCGGCCCCGGCCGCCGGTGCCGGACGACCGAGGAGACTGCGGTGGGCACGAGGGTGCTGCGGGCCAGGAGCTCCACGAACGACGAGCTGCGGGCCGGGATCGAGACGATCCAGCATGAGCAGGACCTCCCCCAGGGCTTTCCGGCGGAGGTGGAGCGGGCCGCCGCGGAGGCGGCTCGGACCCCGAGGCTGCCCGAGCTCGACCTGACCGACCTGGACTTCCTCACGATCGACCCGCCGGGCGCCATGGATCTCGACCAGGCCATGCATCTGGCCACCGACGGCGACGGGTACCTCGTGCACTACGCGATCGCCGACGTGATGGCCTTCCTCGAGGCGGGTGACCCGGTCGACGTGGAGGCCCACGAGCGCGGTGAGTCGCTCTACGGCGCGGACAGCAAGATCCCGCTGCACCCGAAGGTGCTCAGCGAGGGGGCCGCGTCGCTGCTCCCCGGCGAGGAGAGGCCCGCGTTCGTCTGGACGATCCGGCTGGACAGGACCGCCGAGGTGGTCGAGGCGAAGGTGGAGCGCGCTCGGGTGCGTTCCCGTCAGCGGCTGGACTATGAGGACGTCGAGGCGCAGCCGGCGCCCGAGGGGTCGACGCTCGCCCTGCTGGAGGTCGTCGGTGAGCTGCGGATCGCCAAGGAGGCCGAGCGCGGCGGGATCTCGTTGCCGATGCCCGCGCAGGAGGTCGACGTCGAGGACGGGCGCTGGCGCCTGGAGTACCGCGACATGCTGCCCGTCGAGTCCTGGAACGCCCAGATCTCGCTGCTGACCGGCTTCGTCGCGGCCTCGATGATGGTGCAGGGCAAGGTCGGCATCCTGCGCACGCTGCCGCCGGCGCCGGAGGACGCTGTCAAGCGGCTTCGCCGCAAGGCCCGCGCGCTGGGCATCGACTGGCCGGGCTCGGAGAGTCCCTCCGACTTCATCCGCGCCCTCGACCCGTCCCACCCGGCGGAGGCGGCCATGGTGGTGGCCAGCACGCTGCTGCTGCGCGGCGCGGGCTACGCCGCCTTCTCCGGTCACCTCCCCGAGCAGGCCGAGCACGCCGCCCTCGCCTCGACGTACGCCCACGTGACCGCGCCGCTGCGCCGCCTGGTGGACAGGTACGGCCTGGAGGTCTGTGCCTCGCTGTGCGCCGGGGAGCCCGTGCCGTCCTGGGTGCTGGACCGGCTCGCCGACCTGCCCGACCTGATGCGCGACTCCGGGCGCAGGGCGCACGCCTACGAGAACGCCGTCCTCGACCTCGTCGAGGCCGCGACCCTGGAGCACCGGGTGGGTGAGACGTTCGAGGCGGTCGTCCTCGAGGCCGACAACGACGACCAGCGCAAGGGCAGCGTGATGCTGCGCGATCCAGCCGTCGAGGCACCCGTCGTATCGCAGTCCCCCCTGCCCGTCGGGGAGGACGCCACCGTCACCCTCACCGAGGCCGACCCGACCACCCGGCGGGTCCGCTTCACCCTCTGAGACCCCCCAAACCCAATGTAAATCGGGGTTATGGACGCTTATCAAGGCCCGTGACCCCTTGGGAGCGTCCGTAACGCTCGCCAACAATTGGCCCTATCCTTGGCGAGCGGATGGGCTGGCCGGGCGACCGCGACGGAACTGGGACTTCCCAGGGCCGCCGAGGAAGGTCCGGGCTCCACAGGACGAGGTGGTGGGCAACACCCACCCGGGGCAACCCGCGGGATCAGTGCCACAGAAAACAGACCGCCCTCGCTCCTCGGAGCGGAGGTAAGGGTGAAACGGTGGTGTAAGAGACCACCAGCGCGGCGGGTGACCGTCGTGGCTAGGCAAACCCCACCTGGAGCAAGACCAGACAGCGAGCGTTCGAGGGCGGTCCGCCCGAGCTCGCGGGTAGGTCGCTGGAGGGTGTCGGCAACGGCACCCGTAGATGGATGGTCGCCAACCGTTCCGTCGAGAGGCGGTACGGCGAACAGAACCCGGCCTATGAGCCAGCCCGTCCGCACCACCCCTCTGACCCTGCACGGGAGCAGTGCGGGACAATGCGACCCTCTCGGGTCCTCGGAGGATGTGCGACCTGCCCGCGCGCAGCCTGTCCGAAAGTGAGGCATTCCGTGATGCGTGGTGCGGGACTAGCATCGCCAGTGCGGAGACTCGGGCCGGGGGGTCGGGAGGGGCCATGTCCAGTGTGGAGGGGTACGACCTGCTGGGTCGGGTCGGTCAGGGGAGTGCTGGGACGGTCTGGAAGGCGCGTGACCGAGGCCTTGATCGGGTTGTTGCGCTGAAGGAGCTGGCCGCGTCGACCGGTGAGCAGCGTGCTCGGTGGCGGGCGGAGGCGCGCGTGCTCGCGACACTGGATGAGGTGCATGTCGTCCGCGTCTACGGCTATGTCGAGTCTGAGACCCGTGCCTACATCGTTCAGGAGTGGGTTGAGGGCGCGACGCTGGCTGCGGTGCTGGCGCGCAGCGGTGAGCTCACGGCGGGGCAGGCGTTGGGTGTTGTTCGGGGTGCGTTGCTGGGTCTTGCCCACGCCCATGACCGTGGGGTGGTCCATGGTGATGTGAAGCCGAGCAACATCTTGGTCGGCACTGACGGGGTCTCGCACCTGATCGACTTCGGGTTGGCCACGACGAGTGGAACTGTCGGGTCCTCGGGCAGTCCGGCGTTCCGGAGTCCGGAGGCCGGTGGGGTGCTGAGGCCCGCGAGTGATGTCTACTCGGCGGGTCGGATGCTTTGTTTGATGCTGACCGGCGATCCGGAGCGACTGCCGTCGGGTGCGATCGGTGGGGTGCTGCAGATCGCGCTCGCCACTGATCCGGCTGATCGGTTTCGGGACGCTCGGGCGTTCCTTGATGCGTTGGCGGAGGCGGCCCAGCGCACCTATGGTGCTCACTGGTGGACCGAGGCGGGGCTCTCGGCCCTTGTCACCGCTGCCGCGGGCGGCGTCGCGGCGGGAGTTTCTTCGGCCGCAGTCCCGTTTTTGCGAAGGCGGGGTAGGGCCAGGAGGGCCGCCTGTTCGGCGACAACCGGTGTCATCGTCTTGGCGTGGTGCTCGCTCAGTCCCACGGCTCACCGCGATCGCAGTCCGCGGATGCGTCGTTGACGGGCGATCGTGCGAAGCTGGCCCAGCAGGACAAGGCCAAGACGGCTTCCTCGCCAGCCCCGCTCTCAGCGGCAGAGGTGGTCAACGGTCGCTACCACGTGACCAGCACGGTGACCTCCGTCAGCGGGGTGGTCCTCGACGATGCCGGGAAGAGAGTCGGGGTCGGCTATGAGTTACCGCCGGACGACTTGACTGTGCAGGCTACTTGTGACGCACCGACGCACTGCGGCGGGACGATGACTTCCTCGGGTGGCAGGAGTTACACGCTCCAGTACACCGGCCGCACCTGGCTCGCCGTCACCGACAACGCGGTGGGCCCATGTAGTCGCGGGCCGGGGAAAGTCACGCATGTTTTTACCACGGTGATCACCCCGCCGAGCGGCGTCACCACCCGGCCCACGGAGATCCATGCCGAGCTGCAGGTGACGATAAGCGGCACCGGCAGTAAGTCCTGCGTCAAGGACGGCAGGCGCATCGAGGCGGACCTCGTGATGACCCGCGTCTCGTGAGCGTGGACCGCGCCCGGCTGCCCGATGGGTACGCCGCACTACGGTTCCTGGGGCAGGGCGGCAACGGCTACGTCGTCTGCGCCCGAGACATCGCGCTCGACCGGCTCGTGGCCGTCAAGCTCGTCCTCGGCGGCACCCTCGCCGCTGGCGGTGTCAGCCGGTTGCGCCGCGAGGGGCAGGCGCTGGCAAGCCTGGACCACCCCCACGTCGTCCGGGTCCATGCCGCCGTACCGCTCGGAGACGACCTTGCCCTCGTGATGGAGTTCGTGGACGGGCCGAGCCTGTCCGAAGCGTTGAAGCGCGAGACCCTCGACTCCGCGCAGACGCTGGTCGTGCTCGAGGATGTCGCGCGCGCTCTCGAGCACTGTGCTCGTCGCGGTGTGGTCCACCGTGACCTCAAGCCCGGGAACGTCCTCGTCACCCCCGAGGGCAGGGGGAAGGTCGCGGACTTCGGCCTCGCGCGACTCTCCCGCGTCGCTGCTGCCTACCGCAGCAGCCCGGGAATCGTCTCCGGAACGGTCGCGTACATGGCGCCCGAGCAGGTCACGGACCCCGACCACGAGCACCCGGCCAGCGACGCCTACAGCTTCGCGGTGCTGTGCTGCTTCGCGCTCACTGGTCGGTACCCACCAGAGGCCCTTGGCCGTTGGACAGGGCCCGCCGCGTCGTGCATCGCGGCCGCGCTCTCGGAGGACCCGGAGGCGAGACCCACGCCGACTGCGCTCATCTCGACGCTCGGAGCCGTGCGGTTGCCGCAGCGGGCGCGGTTCTCGGGCGCGGCTGTCGCCGTGGACGCCACGCAGACCAGCGGTACGACGCCGGTGGCGTCGTACGGAGTGCGCCAGGTGGCCGACGTACCCGGCGAGCGCGCCTAGGGGTGGATCGAGGTCCCGGTGTTCTTGCCGTCCCCGCGTGCGGCGTCCGCGCCTGGTGATGACTTGCGTCTCCTTCTCCTGTCGCGGCCCTGATCCGTCGGACCTGCGATGAGCCGGCTTCCGCGCCGTCGGTTCGGGGTCCTGCCCGACGGCGGAGCCGATCTCTCCGAGCGGTGAACGCCGAGCGTTCTCGCCGTGCCATGGCTGTTGCCCAACCGCGTGGTGTCCTCGTCCGGCTCGTCGACGCGTCTGGGAGGACGACCACGCCTCGAGCGTCGGGTTGAACATCCAGGTCTCGGTCGTCGCCGCCCCGTGGACTGCTCGGCGCCGAGACCATCCAGACGGTGCCTCCGGGCTACCGCCTGGTGCTGGCCACCGACCAGTCAGACGTCCAGCGGTTCCGCAGCCTTTCCCAGCAGCACACCCAAGCGCGCGCCCGCGGTGACATTCCACTTGTCGATGACCTGGTCCATCAGGCGCTGGCGAGTGTCGGGCAGGGCCTACCAGGACCTCGCCGGCCTGCCTTCGCCGAGGCCTGGCGCCCGGCTCGGGAAGAGCGGCTGCGACGCTCGCCTCGCGATCGAGCTCGACCTGATGCTCGGCCGACATGCGGAGCTCGTGTCGGAGCTCGCTGGGCTTACTGCCGAGCACGCGCTGGCGGAGAGCCTCTGGGGCCACTACATGGTCTCGCTGTACCGGTGCGGACGTCAGGCCGATGCCCTCGCGGCGTACCGCCAGCTGAAGCAGACCCTGCTCGACGAGGCTCGGCCTGGACCCCAACGCGGATCTGCGAGCGCTCGAGTCCGCAGTGCTGGCGCAGGATCCCCGGCTGGAGTGGCACCCGCTCGCTGCGCCCGACCTTCTGGTCACCGAGCGCGACCCCGTGAAACTGCTCGCCTGGGTGACACCGGAGGACGGCGCGCCGGTCGCGGTCCCGACGTCGGGTCTCCAGATCGGGCGCGACCCGGCCAACGACATCGTGGTCGACCACCCGCGGGCGAGCAGGCGCCACGCGACGGTCGTGGCGAGCCCGGTCGGATACCTCGTGGTGGACCTGCACTCCACGAATGGCGCCCGCCTGAACGGCGACCTTGGTGTGCCGGCGCAGCCTCGCCGAGACCACACACCATCGGCGAGTCGCCTCTGCTGTTCAGCTGTGGCCAGTCCGGTTGAGCGGCGATTCACCACTCGTAGCAGTAAGGCGTGCTGGTAGGGGTGCCGCCGGTCCGGTGGATGTAGGAGGTGATCCACTCGCCGGCGTACGTCCAGCGGCCGTTGGCGTCCTGCCAGCCGTACTGCACGTAGATCCGGTAGGTGTGGTTGGGCGGGTACTGGTAGCCCTGGATGCGGTCGCTCGCGCGGAAGTAGGTCCAGGGGGTCCAGCCGGCCGCTCCGGTGGTCAGGTCTTGGACGTACGTCGTGAAGCCCACCACCTGGTTGTAGGAGAAGCCGGTCTGGGGCCTGATGAGGACGTCGTGGTAGAGCCCGGTGGATCCGCACGAGAGCGTCGTCGACCCGGTGCCGCCCCAGGCGCCGGCCGAGGCACTGGCCGGTGAAGCACCCGCCACGCCCAGGGTGAGTGCGGTGGCGGCGGTTGCGGTCAGGGCCGTGAGCAGGCGGCGGAAGCGGTTCTTCGATGTTCATGATGGTCTCCTCGGTGGTTTCGGGAGGGTCCCGGTGAGGTAGAGCGTTCGCCGGACGGCTTACGTCGCGCTGATAAGGCGCTTATGCCGCGGGTCCGGGTGCCGGCCCGCATCAGCGTCTCGTCCTTCAGCCGGTCGTCAGCGACGCTTCAGCGCTCGCAAGCACCCTCGGAGCATCCCCGGATCGACAGGGGTCAACTGGAGGAGAGAAGAGGGCGTCATGTCGAGCTTCACGATCGAGGAGGAGAGCGGAACCTTCACGGGGTCTGCCCCTCGGCACAACGGCTACTACGCGGGCTCGTTCACCGGACGCTCTGAACACCGACAGTTGCGCGCCTGGTTCGTCTGGGGTCGGGCCCAGTCCACGCACCTGACCACCAACTCCGGCGTCCCGAGAGGCGGACTGCGGCCACCAACGCCTGGTGCGGTGTGCACCGCATGGCCCGCTCGCGAACGCTACAGCCGTCGACCGCAGTGCACGCTCGGCGTCGTACGGCGTGCGCGCAGTGCCCGCTCGCGGACTACAGGAGTCGGGTGACCTGGACGTCGACGAACATCCGCGAGGTGCCGGAGCCGGAGAAGATCCCCGACAGCGGCTTCACGTCGTTGTAGTCACGGCCGGTCGCGACGATCACGTGCCGGTCGCCGGGCTCGGTGTCGTTGGTGGGGTCGAAGCCGCGCCAGCCGTCGTCCCACCACTCCACCCAGGCGTGCGACTCGCCGTGCACGACCTCGCCCACCTCGGGCTCCGCCTTCGGGTGCAGGTAGCCCGACACGTAGCGCGTCGGGACACCGACCGAGCGCAGCGCACCGATCACGATGTGCGCCATGTCCTGGCAGACGCCTGAGCGTTCGCTCCAGGAGTGGGCCGCGTGCGCGTCGACCGCGGTCGAGCCCGAGACGTAGTTGACCTCGCGGTTCACCAGCGCGCAGACCTCGCGGGCCGCGACGCTCGGGGTCTCGCTCGCTCCGGCGATGCCGCGGGCCAGCTCGATCAGGTCCTCGGTCGGCGCGACACGTTCGGTCAGGGCCAGGAACTCGGTGTGTACGTCGGTCACGTCGCCGGCCCGCATGTCCGCCCACGACATCACCGGCGGGCCGTGGCGCGGCCGGTCGACGTGCACGGTGGCGCTGGCGGTCACCGTCAGGGACTGGTGCGGGTCGAGCACCTCGAACGCGGTGACCTGGGAGCCCCAGTAGTCCTTGTAGGTGTAGGCCCACGGCGTCGGGGAGACCTCGACCCGGGAGTGGGCGACGATCTGGCCCGGCAGGGTCAGCGGCGTGAGGCGGGCCTCGTTGAAGGAGGTGTTCGCCTTCCCGTCGTACTCGAAACCGGTGGTGTGCGCGATCCGCAGCTGCATGCTCATCTCGGGGTCCCCTCGGAATCGGGAGCGCAGCGAGCGATTCTGTGGGGTGGGTTCATGCCCTCACCCCGTGCCACTCGGTGGCCTCGGCGCCGGCGAAGTAGCGCCGGCTGATCGCCTCGGTCGCCATCGCCAGGGTGCGCTGGAGCCGTTCCATCTCGGTGGGCAGCTCGGCGACCACGTCGCTGAGCGAGCGGTACTCCAGCTCGGCTCGGGTGCGCCCCAGCAGTCGTTGGGCGTCGTTCTGGAACCCTGCACGCAGGCCGGCCGACTCCAGGGTCTGCAGGCAGGACTCCGCCCGGCTGAGCCCGAAGACCACCGACCGGGGGAAGAGCCGGTCGAGCAGGAGGAACTCCGCTGCCCCCCGCTCGGTCTCCAGTCCCTTGTAGGTCCGCAGGAACGCCTCATAGGCCCCGCACGCCCGCAGCGAGGTGCCCCAGGCCGCGCCCGAGGTCAGCGCCGCGGTGGCGACCAGCCGCGAGGTCATGTCGGCGCGCTCGATGGAGCGACCGAGCACCAGGAACTGGTAGCCCTCGTCCCGGGTCATCGTCGCCTCGGCGATCCCGTTGATCTGGGCCGCACGGTCGCGCACCCAGCGGAACGCGACCGGTGGCCGCATCGACCGGAAGTGGCCGGAGGGGATGGCGCGGTACGTCGTGTTCATCGCCTCCCACATCGAGGTCGACAGCGTCTCGCGGGCCCGCCGGGCGCTCTCCCGAGCCGCGGCGATCGTGGCGGTGATCGACGCGGTGGAGGACATGTCGTAGGCCAGCACCCGGAGCACCTCGGCGGTGTCGATGCGGGCGTCGTCGGCGACGTCCACGCCCATGATGGAGAGCAGGCTGCGACAGGTCGTCTCCTCGTCGACGCCCGGATCCTCCAGGATCAGCTGCGTCTGTACGTCGAGGATGCGGGCGGTGTCGTCGGCTCGCTCGACGTAGCGCCCGATCCAGAACAGCGACTCCGCGATCCGGCTCAGCATGGCGCCACCGCTTCCGACTCGCCCGCCGGGGTCACGGAGCCGCTCTGTTGCTGTTGCTGTTGCTGTTGCTGCTGGTCCTTGGCGGCCGAGAAGGAGTCGAGCGCCGGGCCGGCGTCCTGCGGAGTGGAACCGACCTCCACGCGCTCGGGCTCGGTTCGGTTGGGCGTGCGGCCGTGCCCTGCGAGCACCCAGGTGTCCTTGGAGCCACCGCCGCGGGAGGAGTTGACGATCAGCTCGCCCTCGCCGAGCGCGACCCTGGTCAGGCCGCCGGGGAGCACCCAGACCCGGTGACCGTCGTTGACGGCGAACGGGCGCAGGTCCACGTGACGCGGGCGCATCCTGCCGTCGACGTACGTCGGGACGGTGCTCAGCTGGATGACCGGCTGGGCGATCCACGAGCGGGGGTCCTCCATCACCTTGGTGCGGAGCTCGTCGAGCTCGGGCTTGGAGGCCTGCGGGCCGATCACGATGCCCTTGCCGCCGGAGCCGTCCACCGGCTTCAGGACGAGCTCGTCGAGGCGGTCCATGACCTCCTCGCGGTGGTCGGCGTCGCCGAGCCGCCAGGTGTCGACGTTGTTCAGGATGGGTTCCTCGTTGAGGTAGTAGCGCACGAGGTCGGGGAGATAGGTGTAGACGAGCTTGTCGTCGGCGACGCCGTTGCCGACCGCGTTGGCGATCGTGACGTTGCCGGCGCGCGCGGCGTTGAGCAGGCCGGAGCAGCCGAGCAGCGAGGTGCTGCGGAAGTGCACGGGGTCGAGGTACTCGTCGTCGATGCGCCGATAGATCACGTGCACCGGCTCTAGGCCCTGGGTGGTGCGCATCATCACCCGGCCCCGACGGCACTCGAGGTCACGTCCCTCGACCAGCTCGACACCCATGGTGCGGGCGAGCAGCGCGTGCTCGAAGTAGGCGCCGTTGAACACCCCGGGGGTCAGCACCACCACGTTCGGGTCGGTGACGCCCGCGGGCGCGGCGGCGCGGAGTGCGGTGAGCAGCTTCTGGGGATAGCCGGCCACCGGCCGGATCCGGTGCTCGGCGAAGGTCTCGGGCAGGGCGGCGGCGATGGCGCGCCGGTTGGTCATCACGTAGGAGACCCCCGAGGGGACCCGCACGTTGTCCTCCAGCACGCGGAACTCGCCGTCCGCGTCTCGGATCAGGTCGATCCCGCTGACATGGACCCGCACCCCGTTGGGCGGCTCGATGCCGGCGGCGGCGCGGTGGAAGTGCGAGGAGGTGGTGACCACGCGCCGCGGGACGACACCGTCATCGAGCACCTGGCCGGCGTCGTAGACGTCGGCGAGGAAGCGCTCCAGGGTGTGCACCCGCTGCTGTACGCCGGCCTCGACCGTGGCCCACTGGTCCATCTCGATGACGCGGGGGAGCACGTCGAGGGGGAAGGCCCGCTCCTCGCCGCCGATGTCGAAGGTGACGCCCTGGTCGAGGTAGCTCGACTGGAGCGCCTCGACCCTGCTCTGCAGCTCGGTCTGGCCGAGGTCGTGCATCGAGGGCTGCAACTGCGTGTAGGGGGTGCGGAGCTCCGACCCGTCGTACATCTCGTCGTAGGCCGCCCCCATGCCGGTCGCGTAGTCCTCGAAGATGCTGGTCACCGATCGACCATAGCGAGACCGTGTTTCGGGCAGCCGCCCAGGGACTCCCAGACCTACGGAAGGGTCAGGATCTCCGCGCCGTCGGCGGTGACCACCAGGGTGTGCTCGAACTGCGCGCTGACCCGCTTGTCCCGCGTGACGACCGTCCAGTTGTCCTCCCACATGTCCCACTGGTGCGTGCCCAGGTTGAGCATCGGCTCGATGGTGAACGTCATCCCGGTCTCGATGACGTCGTCGTAGTGCGGGTCGTCGAAGTGCGGGATCACCAGGCCGGAGTGGAAGGCGGAGCCGATGCCGTGACCGGTGAACTCGCGTACGACGCCGTAGCCGAACCGCTTCGCGTAGGACTCGATGACCCGGCCGATCACGTTGATCCGCCGGCCGGGCTTGACCGCCTTGATGGCGCGCATCAGGGCCTCGCGGGTGCGCTCGACGAGTTCACGCACCTCGTCGCTGACTCCCGGGGTGAGGAAGGTGGCGTTGGTGTCGCCGTGCACGCCGTTCAGGAAGGCGGTGATGTCGATGTTCACGATGTCGCCGTCCTCGACGACCCGGCTGTCGGGGATGCCGTGGCAGATCACCTCGTTGACCGAGGCACACAGCGACTTGGGGAAGCCCTTGTAGCCGAGCGTGGAGGGGTAGGCACCGTGGTCGCAGAGGAACTCGTGGCCGATCCGGTCCAGCTCGTCGGTGGTGATGCCGGGTGCGACGTGGGATCCGACCAGGTCCCGGGCCTCGGCGGCCAGCCTTCCGGCCACGCGCATCCGTTCGATGGTCTCGGCATCCTTGACCTCGGGACCGGTGAACGGCTCGGGCGCGGGCTTGTCGACGTACTCCGGGCGCGGGATCTGCGCGGGAACGGGACGCCGGGGCGAGATGGTTCCGGGGGCTATGGCACTCACGGGGGCGAGTGTAGTTTCAGCGACATGAGTGAGTTCTGGTACTGCCTCAAGCACCACGCGGTCGAGCCTGCCGACGGTTGCAGTGCCGCCGATCGTCTCGGGCCGTATCCCTCCGAGGCGGAGGCTGCGCGGGCCCTGGAGAAGGTCGCGGAACGCAACGAGGAGTGGGACAACGACCCCGCCTGGAACGACGACCTGCTGGAGGACTGAGCTGGCCCGCACCGGCACCCCGTAGGGTTCCGCAGGTGGCCCAGCAGAAGGTGTCCCCGTGGGGGTTCGTCGGCATCGGCGGGATGGCGTGCGCGCTGTTCCTCGTGCTCGGCACCGCCGACGTCGCGCCCTGGTGGGTCACCACGCTGCTGCTGGTCCTGTGGCTGGTCTCGCTCGCGATCGCCACGCGGTGGTTCGTCCCGCACCCAACCCGGGTGCCGTGGCTCCCGGTGCTGGTGGTCGCCGTCTGGCTGCCGGTGGTCCTCCTCGGCACCCGCCAGCTCGGGTGGAGCTGAGGCAGTTCCGAGGGGTCAACCCAGTGGGTGGACGCGGAGCACCGCGTCGGTGCCGCCACCGTTGGCGGTGGTCAGGAGCAGGTCACCGCCGGGCAACCGGGTCACCGAGCGCAGCCGTCCGTAGGCGCGCAGCGCGGCCGGGGTGTCGACGGAGCGGAGGGTGCCGCTGGCGTCGAAGCGCATGAACATCAGCTGGGAGCCCTTCAGGGCCGCCACCGCGAGGGTTCCGTTGTAGGCAGCCCAGGCGGTGCCGGAGACCCATGTGGCACCCGCGGTCGCCAGGGTGGGCGACCCCGAGCTCCACCGGGCCTCGACCTGCGAGCCGGGGAGGCTCTGGTCGGTCATCGGGACGGTCTCGTCGTAGCCGGGCACCGGGTTCCAGCCGTAGTCACCGCCGCCGAACAGGCGGTTGACCTCGTCGTCCCGGTCGGGGCCGTGCTCGACCGACCACAGGCTCCCGTCGGAGCGCTCGGCGAGCCCCTGGACGTTGCGGTGCCCGTAGGTGAGGACGTAGCGAGCGGCTGTCGAGGACGAGCGGATGAACGGGTTGCCCGGCCACGGCGCTCCGGTTAAGCGGTTCAGCCGCAGCGTCTTCCCGCCGAGCGAGGTCAGGTCCCGAGGGTTGGTGCCGACGGCCGCGTCACCGGTGCCGACCAGCATCGCGCCGTAGTGGGTGACGAGCAGCCGGCAACCGCCGTGCCGACCGCTGGTGGCGGGCAGGCCGCTGAGCAGGGTTCGCACCAGCCGCGCCCGAGTGGAGCGCCGGTTGAGTCGCCAGGCCACCACGCGGACGTCGTGGCCGCCGGTGCGGTAGCCGCCCTGACAGGTGTAGAAGCGCCGGTTGCTCCGGAAGGCCGGGTCCACTGCCAACGACATCAGGCCGGTCTCGCCCGCCGCCCAGACGCTCGCCGACGGGAATCGGACAACGCGCAGATGACCGCGGCGCCAGGTGAGCAGCCGACGGCTGGTGCGCTCGGTGATCAGGAGCCGACCCTTGCCGATCGGCTTGACGTCCCAGGGCACGTCGAGACCCCGGACAACTCGGGTGACCCGCAGGGCCGGGGCCGTGAGGGCTGCCGTCCGTGCGCCAGCGGCGGTGACCGGGGACAGCGACGCGGCGTCGGCCGGACGGCCGGGGGGTACGACGGACCCGGCCGAGCCGGACAGCGGAAGGGACAGCACGGCGCTGGCGGCCACGAGACCGCTCACGGCGATCGTCACGCGGCGCATGCTGCACGCTAACCCGGGTCGAGCGGGCGTGGGTCAGAACGTGTGGTCTGGCCCCGGGAAGCCGCCCGACCTCACGTCCTCGGCGTACGCCTTGGCCCCCTCGAGGAGGACACCGCGCACGTCGGCGTACTGCTTGACGAAGCGGGCCATCCGGCCGCCGCGGAGCCCGAACGCGTCCTGCCACACCAGCACCTGGCCGTCGCACTCCAGGCCGGCCCCGATGCCGATCGTGGGGATGGTGAGCTCCTTGGTGACGCGGGCCGCCACGTCGCCGGGCACCATCTCCATCACCACCGCGAACGCTCCCGCCGCCTCCACCGCAAGGGCGTCGTCGACGATGCGCTGGGCGGTGTCGCCTCGGCCCTGCACCCGGTAGCCGCCCAGGGAGTGCTCGCTCTGCGGGGTGAAGCCGATGTGCGCCATCACGGGCACGCCGCCCTTGCTGAGCAGCTCGATCTGCGGGGTCATCTCGTGGCCGCCCTCGAGCTTGACCGCGTGCGCCCCGCCCTCCTTCATGAACCGGACGGCGGTGTCGTAGGCCTGCTCGGGGGAGCGCTGGTAGGAGCCGAACGGGAGGTCCCCGACGACGAGCGAGCGCTTCACCGACCGCGAGACCGCGCGGGTGAGCGGGATCAGCTCGTCGACCGTCACCGGCAGCGAGGTCTCGTTGCCGAAGACGTTGTTCGACGCGCTGTCGCCGACGAGCAGCACCTCGATGCCGGCTTCGTCGAAGATCCCCGCGGTGTACATGTCGTAGGCCGTCAGCATCGCGAACCGCTCCCCACGCTGCTTCATCTCGCGCAGGTGCTGGGTGCGGATCCGCTTGGCCGGGGCAGTAGGGGCGGACTGCTCGGCCCCGGTGCCGTACGGCGCGGTTTCTTCGCTCATGTTGATCCACGTTAGTCCTGTCCCGAGCGGGCCGAGGTGTGGCGCTGGTCACGGCGACGCGGCCGTCGTGCAGGAGATGGCATCGAGCAGATCCCAGTTCCGAACCCGAGGCTCCGGCCCACCCTGTACCGGCGATCGGCCCACGCAGCGCGTGTCCGTATTGTAAAATTAGTCCGAATTGACGGACGTTGGGCGTGCCACGTCCGAGCACGCGGCACTGGGGTCAGGGATGCGCAGAGGTCAATCGGTGGGTGCCACGCGGGAGTCTCCGCGCCCGGCCGGTCGACCGCGCCGCGAGCTCGCCGAGGATCACCGGTCGGAGGCCCACACCCTCGTGCGCACCGCAAGGTTGGCAGCGGTGTTCGTGGTCGCGATCACCGCCACGGTGAGCTTCACGCCAGGCATCGAGGAGCCCGACTACTTCTTCGACCTCATGCCGGCGCTCTGCAGCGCCTTCGCCCTCGCCTGTGGAGTCGTCGCGGCCCGGCGATCGCGAGGTCGGTCACGGAGGACGTGGCTGTGGTTGTGCCTGTGGATCGTCCTCTGGCTGGTCGGTGACGTCAGCTGGCTTGTCTACGGGGTGCTCGAGCGGGACGTCCCGGCGGTCTCGTGGGTCGACATCCCGTACGTCGCGGGCTACCTGCCGGCGTTCGCGGTCCTGTTCGCCTACCCCCTGCCCGCCTCCGAGCGCGGGTGGGGCGCGCGCCGTGGCCTGGACGCGGTCGTGCTCTCGTGCGGGCTTGCCCTGATCGCCTACGTCGTGGCGGTCGACGGTGTGTTCGTCGACTTCACCCCTGACTACACCGCGCTGCTTCTTGCTTTCTACCCCCTCGCGGACATGGCCCTTGCCGGCCTCGGACTGGTATTGGTGCTGCGCAGTGCACGCGCGGCCAGGCTGGACCTGCTCCTGCTGTCAGCCGGCCTGGTCGCCTACGCAGGTGCCGATGCGGTCTACAGCCTCCTCGCCGCCAGCGGCGGTTTCTACGGCAGCAACCTGGCGGGCATGGGTTACACCGCAGCCCCGCTGATGTTCGGCCTGGCCGCCCTGAGCAGTGGTCCCGTTCGGGAGGCGCAGGGCTCCGAGGGCGGTGTGGTGTCCCACCGGGTCGCGGCCATGGTTCCCGACCTCGTGGTGTGGACCGCGTTGATCACCTTTGCTGTCGCGGGACCGCCGGGCTGGGTGAGCGTGGCGCTGGTGATGTCGACGATCGTGCTGACAGCGGTACGCCAGGCGGTGCTCGTCGGCGACGACCTCGGGCTCCGACGGGACCTCGAGGCTCGGGTGGCCGACCGAACCGCCGACCTCGAGCAACTCGCCGAGGGTCACCAGCGGCTCCTGGAGTCGGTCGGCGAGGGCATCCTGGGCGTCGACCGCGACGGAATGATCTCCTTCATGAATCCGGCGGCCGAGCGGATGCTGGATCGCACATCGGAGGAGGCCGCCGGCCGGGACGCCTGTGCCCTGCTCAACGGCGGTGTGGCACGTAGTTCGTTGCACGACTGCCTGCTGCGCAACGTGATCGCCACGGGTGAGACCGCCAGGCGGTCGGGTGTGGAGTACGCCCGGCGTGACAGCACTCGGTTCACGGTGGAGATGACGGCGGCACCAGCGATCGTCAACGGTGTGCCGGACGGCGCCGTGGTGGTCTTTCGGGACATCAGCGACCGGATGGCCATGGAACGGATGCAGCGGGAGTTCGTGGTCGCGGTCAGCCACGAGCTGCGGACGCCGCTGACGGCGATGCACGGTTCGCTGGAGATGCTGGCCGACGGCGTGATGGGGGAGCTCCCCGACCAGGCACAGCGTGCCGTGGACCTGGCCATGCGGGGCAGCGGACGACTCACCCGTCTGGTCGTGGACATCCTGGATGCCGAACGGCTGGCGCTCGGCACGATGCCGCTGCACCTGAACGACCACGACGCGGACGTCCTGGTGGACACCACGTCCGGACCCCTGCAGGACCTGGCTCGAGAGTCCGGGATCACGCTGGACGTCGGTCCTGTCGAGGGGCGGGTGCGAGGCGATGCCGACCGTGTCGTGCAGGCACTGACCAACCTGGTGGGCAACGCCATCAAGTTCAGCGACGCCGGCACCACGGTGCGGATCAGCACTCGGGCGGACCCGAGTTCGGTGACCTTCACGGTCGCCGACCAGGGCCGGGGGATCCCGGCGACCTCCCAGGCGGCGATCTTCGAGCGGTTCCAGCAGGTCGACGTGTCCGACTCGCTCGGCGGTGGCGGCACCGGTCTCGGGCTGGCCATCACCCGCGGCATCGTGGAGCAGCACGGCGGCAGGATCTGGGTGGAGAGCGAGGAGGGTGTCGGCTCGACGTTCCACTTCACGATCCCCGCAGCCCCTGACGCACGACCGGCAGAACCACCGATGGAAGTGTCGGTTCTGACAGACTGAACGCGTGGACTTCAACTCGGCCTACGACCACGGCTTCGCCCGGATCGCCGCGTGCACGGTCCCGGTGGCCGTTGCCGACCCCGCGACCAACGTGACCACCGTGCTCGCCGAGGCGCGAGCCTGCGACGCCGATGGGGTCGCGGTGGCACTCTTCCCCGAGCTCTGCCTCAGCGGCTACGCGATCGACGACCTGCTGCTCCAGGACCCGCTGCTCGACGCCGTCGAGCGTGCGGTGGCCGACCTGGTCGAGGCCAGCGGGGACCTGCGCACCGTCCTGGTGGTCGGCGCGCCGCTCCGTCATCGCCACCGGGTCTACAACTGCGCGGTCATCATCCAAGGCGGTGCGGTTCTCGGGGTCGCCCCCAAGTCCTACCTGCCCACCTACCGGGAGTTCTACGAGCGTCGTCACTTCGGCGCCGGGGACGACCAGGTGGGCGAGTGGATGCGGTTGGGCGGTGAGGAAGTGCCCTTCGGCCCCGACCTGCTGTACGCCGCCACGGACGTCCCGGGCCTCGTCCTGCACGTCGAGGTGTGCGAGGACATGTGGGTGCCGGTGCCGCCGAGCGCAGAGGCGGCCCTGGCCGGCGCCACCGTGTTGACCAACCTGTCCGGCTCGCCGATCACGGTCGCCCGCGCCGAGGACCGGCGGCTGCTGGTCCGCTCGGCGAGTGCGCGCTGCCTCGCGGCGTACGCCTACGCGGCCGCGGGGCAGGGCGAGTCGACCACCGACCTGTCGTGGGACGGCCAGACCCTCATCTACGAGTGCGGTGACCTGCTTGCGGAGACCGAGCGGTTCCCCGACGGCCCGCGGCGCGCGGTCGCCGATGTCGACCTCGACCGGATCCGGCAGGACCGGATCAGGCAGGGGACCTTCGACGACAACCGGAGGACCGTCGATCCCGCGTTCCGGACCGTCGAGTTCGAGCTCGCCCCCGACCGGGCTGACATCGGACTGCGGCGCGAGGTGGACCGGTTCCCCTTCGTCCCCAACGACCCCGCTCGCCTGGCCCTCGACTGCTACGAGGCCTACAACATCCAGGTGTCCGGTCTCGAGCAACGACTCGTTGCCATCGGTCAGCCCAAGGTGGTGATCGGGGTCTCGGGTGGCCTCGACTCCACTCATGCCCTGATCGTGGCGGCCAAGGCGATGGACCGTCTCGACCGGCCGCGCAGCGACATCCTCGCCTTCACGATGCCGGGCTTCGCCACCGGTGAGACCACCAAGGGCTACGCCACCCGGCTCGCCAAGGCGCTCGGCGTCACCTTCGAGGAGCTCGACATCCGTCCCGCCGCGAAGCAGATGCTCGAGGACATGGGCCACCCGTTCGCCTCCGGCGAGGACGTGTACGACGTGACCTTCGAGAACGTCCAGGCCGGACTGCGCACCGACTACCTGTTCCGGATCGCCAACCAGCGCGGGGGAATCGTGCTCGGCACCGGAGACCTCTCCGAGCTGGCGCTGGGATGGTGCACCTATGGCGTCGGCGACCAGATGTCGCACTACACGGTGAACTCCGGCGTCCCCAAGACCCTGATCCAGCACCTGATCCGCTGGGTCGTGGACAGCGAACAGCTGGCCCCGCGCGGGGAGGAGCTCGGCGAGGTGCTCACCGAGATCGTCGACCAGGCGATCACTCCCGAGCTGGTGCCGACCCGGGAGGGCGAGGCGCCGCAGAGCACCGAGGCCGTGGTCGGCCCCTACGCCCTGCAGGACTTCACCCTCTTCCACGTGCTGCGATACGGCGCCCGGCCGAGCAGGGTGGCCTTCCTGGCCCGACACGCCTGGGCCGACGCGACGACGGGGGACTGGCCGCCGAACTACCCCGAGGACCGGCGGGCGTCCTACGACCTGACCGAGATCCGGCACTGGCTCGAGGTGTTCATCCGGCGCTTCTTCGCCAGTCAGTTCAAGAGGTCGGCGCTGCCCAACGGCCCGAAGGTGAGCGCCGGTGGCACGATGTCACCGCGCGGCGACTGGCGGATGCCGAGCGACGCCAGCCCGGCTGCGTGGCTGACCGAGCTCGAGAACGTCCCTCTCGACTGAGGCTGCGGCGGGGCGAGGTCGCTGACGCGTTAGGGCGCGTTGCTCGTGGCCGGGTCGGGGGAGAGGTGCTCGTGGATGCAGGTCCACGTGTCCGCGTCTCGGCGAAGCACGATGGTCTCCCGCTCGAACACCTCCTCCCGCTCCCCGTCGACCTCGCGCACGGTGTGGACGTCATGACTGAAGACCGCCACGTCGTCGTACTCCTGGATCCGCTGGGCACTGGAGGTGCAGGCCAGCACCCGGAAGCCGGCCTCGCGCTCCCACCCGGCCCAGATGGCCTCGTAGGCGGCTCGTGACTCGATCCGCCCTGCGGTGTCGTGGAACAAAAAGGTTGCGTCGGGGTGGAAGTGGGCGAAGTACCGCTCTGGATCGCTGGCCGCGAACGCGGCGACCAGGGACTCGGTGAACTCGAGCGGCGTCACGAGGAGCCCTCCGTCGTTGCCGGCGCCATCGCACTGAGGAGCTCGTAGGCGGTGTGCGAGGCGGCGATGCCGGTGATCTCGGCATGGTCGTAGACCGGAGCGACCTCCACGATGTCGGCACCCACGATGTTCAACCCGGCCAGCCCACGAACGATGGCGAGCAGCTCGCGGCTCGTCATCCCGCCTGCCTCGGGCGTGCCTGTGCCGGGCGCGAAGGCGGGGTCGAGCACGTCGATGTCGATCGAGACGTAGACCGGGCGATCCGCCACGCGTGCCCGGATGCGTTCAGCGACCCCAGCCGAACCCAACCCGTCGAGCTCCGTCGCTGGAACCATCGCGAAGCCGAGCTCACGGTCATCGACCAGGTCGCCTGCTCCGTAGAGCGGCCCTCGGGTGCCGATGTGCAGGCACGCCGAGGTGTCCAGGAGGCCCTCCTCGGAGGCTCTGCGGAACGGCGTGCCGTGGGTGTACTCCGCACCGAAGTAGGTGTCCCACGTGTCGAGGTGCGCGTCGAAGTGCACCACGGCCACGGGTTCGCGCGAGGCGATGGCGCGGAGCATGGGCAGCGCGATCGTGTGGTCGCCGCCGAGCACGAGCAGGCGTGGTGTGCGCTCGAGGAGTGCCCTGGCAGACCGCTCCACCTGCGCCACCGCCTCCTCCAGCGAGAACGGGTTGGCGGTGATGTCCCCGGCGTCGACGACCTGCTGGACCGCGAACGGAGAGACGCCAACCGCCGGGTTGAACGGGCGCAGCAGCCTGGAGGCGGCCCGGATGTGCGCCGGCCCGAAACGCGCCCCGGGGCGGTAGGAGACCCCGGCGTCGAAGGGGACTCCCACCACGGCGATGTCGGCAGCGTCGACCTCGTCGATCCTGGGCAGCTGTGCGAAGGTCGCAGGACCGGCGAACCTGGGAACCTGCAGGTTGTCGACCTGGCCGACCCGGCCCCCTTCGACGATGCGTGGTGGAGAACCCGGCGGCGCCTCGTTCACACCGTCAGGCTCAGGCATGCGGCTTGCTCTCCCTCAGCTCCTCCACGGCGGCGGCCTCCGCCTGGCGGTTGCGGATGATCTGCCGGTGCGAGGAGGCGTTGGCGTCTTCGACGACCTCGGGGACCGACGCCTCACGCGAGGGGACCCAGCGCGGACCTTGGGGCCCGAAGACGTACCGGGGCTCCGGGGCGAGGAACAGCGCGGCGACGTAGATCACCGCGGCCAGACCGATGGAGACCAGCAGGCTGATGTCGACACCACCCGCGGCATTGCGGAACGGCCCCTCGATCAGGGGCGGGTAGTTGGCGAACAACAGACCGCAGACCGCGGCCGGGACCCAGGACGCGATGCCGCGCCAGTTGATCCCGTTGTTGAACCAGTAGGCACCCCCGCGCATGCCCAGGTTGAACACTTGCAGGTCCGTCGCACTGTAGTGGCCCCTCCGCACGACGTAGCCGATCGTCATGATCACCATCCAGGGGACCGTGCAGATGACGATCGCGCCGATGAACGCGTTCACGCTGTCGATCAGGTCGAAGGCGAGACGGCCGACGAGGATGAAGAAGAAGGCGAGCGTTCCGATGAACAGGGAGGCCTGAACCCGGCTGAACCTGGGGAAGACCGAGGAGAAGTCGAGCCCGGTTCCGTAGAGCGAGGTGATCCCGGTCGACAGCCCGCCGAGGAAGGCCACGACCATCAGCAGTACGGCGTACCACAGCGGCGAGGCGGTGATCAGGGCGACGACGTAGTCGCTCTCCCCGGCAACGATCGTGGCCGTCACGACACCGAACAGGAACGGCACCAACGTCGCGAACTGCGCCCCGAGAGTGGCGAGCAGCAGCGAGCGGCGGGTCGTGCGCTCCGGGATGTAGCGCGACCAGTCGCCCAGGAACGCCCCGAACGACACGGGGTTGCCCATCACGATCAGGACCGAGAGGACGAACGTCGGCCAGAAGCTGCCCAGGGCGTAGGCGTCCGGACCGGGGTTGAAGGAGAGATCGATCTGCCCGGCATAGGCGATCGCGCCCAGCGCGATCAAGATGGTGTTGCCGACGACGACGATCTTGTTGACCAGCAGCATGAAGGCGTAGCCGTAGACGACCACCACGATCACCATGGACCCGAGCAGGGCGTAGATGACGCCTCGCAGGAGTTGCGAGTCAGGCGTCCCGAACAGCCGGATCAGGGCGCCGACCAGGGCATCGCCGCTCACCCAGACCGAGATCGAGTAGAACGAGATTGCGGTGAGCAGGGACAGGAACGAGCCGAGGACCCGGCCGCGGACGCCGAAGTGTGCGCCGGAGGAGACAGCGTTGTTGGTGCCGGTCAGCGGACCGAACAGCCCCATCGGCATCAGGATCAGTGAACCGACGGCGACCCCGACGACCGTCGCCGCCACGGCTTGCCAGAGCGAGAGACCCAGCAGGATCGGGAAGGTGCCGAGGATCACCGTGGCGAAGGTGTTGGCTCCGCCGAACTGGATGCGAAACAGGTCTCTCGGCCCCGAGTGTCGATGTTGTGGCGGGATCGTGTCGATGCCGTGCTGCTCGACGTCGGTGGCCCTGGGACGGGCGATCACTACGTCGTGGGCTGGAGTGCTCATGGTGCTCCTCGGAGGCTGACCGCGTGCCGGGTGTTTCGATGGACGCTAGATCAGGGTTTACCTACATGCAATAGTTGTTGACTATGAGAGTCATTCGGGTCGTGGACCTGTCGGTGCCCGTCGACTCGGGGACGGTCGTCTACCCGGGCGACCCGGCACCCCGGTTCGAGGTGCACAGCACCATCGAGCGGGACGGTTTCAACCTGCTGGACATCCATCTCGGCTCCCAGTCGGGAACCCACGTCGACGCGCCGTACCACTTCGAGCCCGAGGGGCTGCGGCTCGACGAGCTGCCGGTGGATCGGTTCGTCGGCCCCGGTGTGGTCCTCGATGCGCGGGGTCTCCCGGCGCGGGCAGAGATCTCCTGGGACCACGTGGCACCGGTGGCGGATCGGCTGGGACCCGGGGTGATCGTGCTGCTGCGCACGGGGTGGAGCGAGCACTACGGCACCCCGACCTACTTCGAGCACCCGTTCCTTGGTGCATCGGCGTGTGAGCGGATGCTCGCCCTGGGCGTCCGCACGTTCTGCATCGACGCGATCAACATCGACGAGACCCCGGATGACGACCATCCTGGGGTGGGGTTCCCGAGCCACCACCTCATCTCCCGGCTCGGGGGAGTGATCGGTGAGAACTTCCGGCTCGACGCCCTGCCGGGGGACGACTTCCTGGTGGTGTGCACGCCGATCCGGCTCACCGGCGCTGACGGGGGACCGGTGCGCGCCGTTGCGATAGAACTGGAGCCATGACCAGCAGGCGCACCCGGGTGGCCCACCCGTTGCAGGAGCGTCCCGCCGTCCTGATCGGGGCCAAGCTGCGGGCCGCCCGCAAGCAGCGTTCGCTCACGCTCGAGCAGGTGGCCCAGGCGGCCGGTCTGACCAAGGGCTTCGTGAGTCGCCTCGAGCGCGACGATGTGTCTCCCTCGGTGGCCTCACTGGTCGCGGTCTGCGACGTCCTCGGTTTGCGGGTCGGCGAGCTGTTCGACCCGCCCGAGACCTCCGTCTCGCGTGCCGGGGAGGGTCGGCTGATCAACTTCGGCGGCCGGGGCGCGGTCGAGCGACTGGTGACCCCCGGCACCCAGACGTCCCTCGAGGTGATCCACTCCATCATCGAGGCCGGTGGCACCGGCGGCGACGAGCTCTATGCCTTGGCCTGCGAGGCCGAGTGCGCCTACGTCCTGTCCGGCACGTTGGAGATCGTGCTCGAGGGCGGCTCGGAGAAGCTGTCCTCCGGTGACGCCATGACGTTCCCCGGCAATGCCCCGCACACCTGGCGCAACCCCGGCGCCGAGACCTGCGAGGTCCTCTGGATCCTCGCCCCGGCGCCATGAATCCCGTGGCCGCCCTGCCCCGCGCCCTCGTCGTCCAGCACCAGGACGACTGCCCGCCTGCCTGGTTCGGGGAGTGGCTGGCGGAGGCCGGTTGCGCGCTCGACGTACGCCGCCCCTATGCGGGCGACGCCCTGCCCGAGGACCTGTCCGCGCACGACGCGCTGGTGGTGCTCGGCGGGTCGATGGGCGCCAACGACGACGACCAGCACCCGTGGCTGACCCCCACCAAGGCCCTCGTGCGGGACGCCGCGGATCGAGGGACGCCGACCCTGGGCATCTGCCTGGGCCACCAGCTCGTCGCGGTGGCCCTGGGCGGCCGTGCCGGGGTGAACCCGCGCGGTCAACAGCTGGGCCTCCTGCCGATGGGCTGGACCGAGGACGCCGGACAGGACGAGCTGACCCGCGAGCTGGTCGGCACCGGGTCGGGAGTGCAGTGGAACGACGACATCGTGCTCGCCCCGCCGGACGGCACGGTGGTGCTCGCGCAGACGCCCGAGGGAGAGATCCAGGTGGCCAGGTTCGCCCCCACGGTCTGGGGCGTGCAGCTGCACCCGGAGGTCGACGAGGACATCCTCGCCGCCTGGGCCGAGGAGGACCCCGCCCGCTACGCCGACGGGGTGCTGGAGGCCGTGCTGCGGCGCGTCGCGGACGCTCGCGAGGAGCTGACGGCGGGTTGGCGCCCGCTCGCCCGCGGACTGGCGGTCGCAGCGCGCGGTCCACGGACGTCGTCGGCGGACCACGCCGAGCGGGGCGGGTGAGCCGCGCGCCGAGGGTCGTGCTGGTCCTGGCTGCGGCCGTCCTTCTCGGCGCGTGGAGCGGCGACGGTTGGCGGATCGGGCCCGGGTGGCTGGCCGACCTCGCCGGATTCCAGGCGCTGTGGGCGCTGGGTGCCTTCACCGCGGGGCTCGTCGCCGCGAGGTCGCTGCTCGCGGGTGCGGCAGCCGGTGCGGCGTTCGGGGGGCTCGCGATCTCGTCGTACTACCTCGACATGTGGCTCGTCCAGAGCGCTCACTCGGTCACCGCACAGCTGACGAAGTCGGGCGGGATCTTCTGGTGCACCGCTGCCGTCGTGGGCGGGGCCGCGATGGGCGCCCTCGGTGCGGTCGCGGCCCGCCGTGCGAGCCGCCGACGGCTCGATCCCGCGTCGCTGGCCTGGGCGGCGATCGTGTTCGTCCTCGGTGCGGAGGTCGTGCTCGTCCAGGTCTTCCGCTCCCGGTTCGCGGCCGACGACGCCCTCGACGTGGCCAGCGCGGTCCTGGCCGTCGTCGCGCTGGCCGTGGCCGGCCTCGGCGTACGACGCACGGGAGGTCGTGCGTTCCTCAGGGCTGCGGCGGTGGTGGCGGTGCTGCTTCCGGTCGGGGTGGTGATGTTCGTGGCGGTCGAGCAGGTATTCGGCTACGCCACGATCTGATCGGTGGCCGTCTGTGCGGCCTCGCTGCCCGATAGGCTCCCGGCATGGGCAAGCAGGAAGACTTCGTTCTCCGCGCACTCGAGGAACGTGACGTCAGGTTCGTGCGACTCTGGTTCACCGACGTCCTCGGCTACCTCAAGTCGGTGTCGGTGGCTCCCGCGGAGCTCGAGGGCGCCTTCTCCGAGGGGATCGGCTTCGACGGATCGGCCATCGAGGGCTTCGCCCGGGTCACCGAGGCCGACATGCTGGCCTACCCGGACCCGGCCACCTTCCAGCTGCTGCCGTGGCGTGGGGAGGGCCCGTCGACGGCCCGGATGTTCTGCGACATCTTCATGCCCGACGGCTCCCCGTCCTTCGCCGACCCACGGTTCGTGCTCAAGCGCACGCTGCAGAAGGCGGCGGAGAAGGGGTTCACCTTCTACACCCATCCCGAGATCGAGTTCTACCTGTTCTCGGGTCGCCCCGGTGCCGGCGAGGAGCCGTCGCCGGTCGACCGCAGCGGGTACTTCGACCACACCGCCCAGTCGCGCGGGTCCGACTTCCGCCGCGAGGCGATCAACATGCTCGAGTCGATGGGCATCTCGGTGGAGTTCAGCCACCACGAGGGTGGGCCGGGCCAGCAGGAGATCGACCTGCGCTACGCCGACGCGCTGTCGACCGCCGACAACATCATGACGTTCCGCACCGTCGTGCGCGAGGTGGCACTGAGCCAGGGCATCTGGGCCAGCTTCATGCCGAAGCCGTTCACCACCCACCCCGGCTCGGGGATGCACACCCACGTCTCGCTGTTCGAGGGCGACACCAACGCGTTCTTCGAGGCGGGTGCGGAGTACCAGCTCTCGAAGACCGCGCGGCACTTCATCGCCGGGATCCTGCGGCACGCGAGCGAGATCACCTGCGTCACCAACCAGTGGGTGAACTCCTACAAGCGGCTGATCGGGGGCGGGGAGGCTCCGTCGTACGTCTGCTGGGGGCACAACAACCGGTCGGCGATGGTCCGCGTCCCGATGTACAAGCCGAACAAGGGTGCCTCGACCCGCGTCGAGCTTCGCAGCATCGACGCCGCGTGCAACCCCTACCTCGCCTACGCAGTGGTCCTTGCTGCCGGGATGAAGGGCCTCGAGGAGGAGTACGAGCTCCCGCGGGAGGCCGAGGACAACGTGTGGTCGCTCAACGACCGCGAGCGCAAGGCGCTGGGCCTCGAGCAGCTGCCGAAGAGCCTCTATGACGCGATCAAGATCGCCGAGGACTCCGAGCTCCTGGCCGAGACGCTCGGCGAGCACGTCTACGAGTTCTTCCTCCGCAACAAGCGAGCCGAGTGGGAGGAGTACCGCGGGCAGGTCTCCGCCTTCGAGCGGGACCGGATGCTGCCGGTCATCTGACCCGGCTGAGTACGCCGCACCGCGATCGTCGGCGGGATTGAGTATCCGTACGGATGCCCCGACCGCTGGCCGCGCGAGACGCTCGCCGCATGAACACAGACACCTGCGAGACCATCGGCCTCCACCACGAGCTGACCCGGTGGTCGGCATGAGCCCCGAGCTGGCCCTGCGCTCCTCACGGGTCGCGCTGCGGGCGGCAGCCGCGATCGTGGCCCTGGCCGGGGGCAGCGTGGTGGTCCTCGGCCTCGGCCTCGTGGCCGATGACCTGAGTACGCGCGGGGAGATGTTCGACGGGCTCGGCGTCGTCTTCGGACTCGTCATCGGTGGCGTCGGGGCGGTCGTCATCGGCGCCGCAGCCCTGTGCCTCTGGCTGGTACGCCGCAAGCCGACGGCCGCGGCTGTCATCGTGATCGTCGTGGGGGTCCTCGTCGCCGGCGCCGGATGGGTGGTTGTCGGCGGTTCCGGACCGCTCGTCGCCGGACCGATGATCCTCGGCGGCCTGCTCGTCGCCGGGATGGGCTTCGGCGGTGCCCTGGTCCAGCCCGACGGGACGATAGATTCGCCGGGTGGCAGCGCGCGGTGACTTCCAGGGCAACCTTGCCCGGATGGGGTTCTTCGACCCCGATCGCGCCCGGCCGCTCCTCCTCGAGCTGGGTGAGCCCGCCGAGCCGATGCTTCCGCTGATAGCGCGCACCGCCGACCCCGACCAGGCCCTGGTGGCGCTGGTGGCCCTGGCCGAGGTCGCCGGGGACCGCACGGCCCTCCTGGCCGAGGTGGGCGACGACGAGGGCACCTCGATGCGGCTGCTGTCCGTGCTCGGCGCCAGCCCGGCCCTGGGCGAGCACCTCCGGATGCATCCCGACCACTGGCACGAGCTGACCGACCCGACCCTCGGGTCGACCCGCCCCCCGGCGTACGCCGTGCGCGAGCGGCTGCTCCGCGCGGTGGGCGCCGACCCCGCCGACGAACATCCGGTGGCGACGATGGCTCACCGCGAGGCGATGGACGCCCTTCGCGTCGAGTACCGCAGGGTCCTGCTCCGGCTCGCTGCCCGCGACCTGGCGCACCACCTCGGCGTCGACGACGCCGCGGCGGAACTCGCCGACCTCGCCGCAGGCACCCTCGATGCCGCACTCGCGGTGGCGCGCGCCAAGGTCGGGGAGGCGGCGAACAGCTGCCGGCTCGCCGTGATCGCGATGGGCAAGTGTGGCGGGCACGAGCTCAACTACGTCAGCGACGTCGACGTGATCTTCGTGGCGGAGCCGGTCGCCGGGCATGACGAGCAGTCGGCGATGCGCGCCGCCACCCAGCTGGCCTCGACGATGATGCAGGTCTGCTCGGACAACACCCGCGAGGGCACGATCTGGCCGGTTGACGCGAACCTGCGCCCGGAGGGCAAGTCCGGTCCGTTGGTCCGCACGATCGCCAGTCACCGTGGCTACTACGAGCGGTGGGCCAAGACGTGGGAGTTCCAGGCTCTGCTGAAGGCCCGGCCGGTGGCCGGAGACCCCGCTCTGGGACGTGAGTACGCCGAGGTGATGGGCCCGATGGTCTGGTCCGCTGCTGGGCGCGAGGGCTTCGTCGAGGAGGTCCAGGCCATGCGGCGGCGGGTTCTCGAGCACATCCCCGCCAACCAGTCCGAACGCCAGCTCAAGCTGGGTTCTGGAGGGTTGCGCGACGTCGAGTTCGCCGTCCAGCTGCTGCAGATGGTGCACGGCCGGACCGACGACCAGGTGCGCCAGTCCACGACGTTGAGCGCCCTGGCCCAGCTCACCGCCCGCGGGTACGTCGGCCGGGAGGACGGCCGATCCCTGCACGACGCCTACGCGTTCCTGCGGACCCTGGAGCACCGGATCCAGCTGCACCAGCTGCGGCGTACCCACGTGATGCCGGGTGACGAGGCGTCGTTGCGCCGACTGGGTCGCTCCCTCGGCTACGTCAAGGACCCGGTCAAGGAGCTGGAGAAGCAGTGGCAGTTCCACCAGCGTGAGGTCCGTCGGCTGCACGAGAAGCTGTTCTATCGTCCACTGCTCTCGGCGGTGGCGCGGATCAGCGGCGACGAGGTGCGGCTCAGTCCCGAGGCGGCCACGGCACGGCTCTCGGCGCTCGGCTACCTCGACCCGGCGGCGGCGCTGCGCCATCTCGAGGCGCTGACCACGGGGGTCACCCGCACCGCCCAGATCCAGCGCACCCTGCTCCCGGTGATGCTCCAGTGGTTCGCCGACGCGCCCGACCCTGACGCCGGGCTGTTCGGGTTCCGCAGGATCTCCGAGGCGTTGGGGGCCACCCCCTGGTTCCTGCGGCTGCTGCGCGACGAGGGGGAGGCCGCTCAACGCCTGGCCCAGGTGCTCGCCACCAGCCGCTACGCCACCGACCTGCTGGAGCGTGAGCCCGAGGGCGTCGCGATCCTCGGGGAGGAGGAGCGCCTGGAGCCGTTGGGGCGGGCGGCGATCCAGGCCGAGATGATGGCCGCCGCCGAACGCCGGGACGACCCGGAGGAGGCCGTGGCCGCGATCCGGTCCATCAGGAGACGCGAGCTGCTGCGGATCAGCGCCGCCGACCTGTGTGTGCCGTTCGGTGTCGCCGAGGTCGGCTACGCGCTGACCGACGTCACCAGCGCCACCCTCGAGGCGACGCTCGCGGCCGTGATCCGGGGGGCGGAGACGGCTCGCGGTGAGCGGATGCCGACCCGGATGGCGATCATCGCGATGGGTCGGTACGGCGGCTTCGAGCTCGGCTACGGCAGCGACGCCGACGTGATGTTCGTCCACGACCCCCTCCCCGGTGCGGACCCGCAACTGGCCGCATCGATGGCCCAGTCCGTGGCCAACGACCTGCGCCGCCTGCTGATCGCGCAGTCGCGTGACCCCGCCCTCGAAGTCGACGCCGACCTGCGCCCCGAGGGCCGACAAGGGCCGTTGGTGCGCACGCTGGACTCCTACGCGGCGTACTACGGCAAGTGGTCGGCGGTCTGGGAGGCGCAGGCGCTGTTGCGCGCAGCGGCGCTCGTGGGCGATGAGGACCTGTGCGCCCGGTTCACCGTCCTGATCGATCCGCTGCGCTTCCCCGAGGGCGGGCTGCGCCCCGCCGACGTCGTGGAGATCCGGCGGATCAAGGCCAGGGTGGACACCGAGCGGTTGCCCCGTGGGGCCGACCCGGCGACCCACTTCAAGCTCGGCCGCGGTGGGCTCTCGGACGTGGAGTGGACCGTGCAGCTCCTGCAGATCGAGCATGCCGGCCGGATCCCCGAGCTGCGCACCACCAAGACCCTCGAGGCGCTCCAGGTCGCCGTCGAGCACGACCTGCTGAGCCTCGCCGATGCCCAGGGGCTGGCGGAGGCCTGGCGGTTCGCGAGCCGGGCCCGCAACGCGACCATCCAGGTGCGCGGCAAGTTGACCGACCAGATGCCGCGCGACGCCCGCGAGCGCGCCGCCGTGGCGGCGGTGCTGCAGTACCGGCCGGGGGAGTCCGAGACGATGCTCAACGACTACCTGCGCTCGGCCCGGCTGGCCAGGGCGATCGTGGACCGGGTGTTCTGGGGCTGAAGATCATGGCTTCAAACCCCGAAAAGTAAGATATGCTCTTCATGTGTCGGGAATGAAGCAGGGCCCTCCGCTCGCCGCGCTGATCGGCGACGTGGTGGGTTCCAGGTCGACCGCCGACCGGGCGGGACTGCATCGCCGGCTGGACGAGCTGCTCGTCCGGGCGAACGCCGAGCTCCGTCCCGTCGTACCCCTACGGATCACCGTGGGTGATGAGTTCCAGGGCTGCTTCGCCACGGTCGGGGAGGCGGTGCACGCCACCTTGTGGCTGCGCCTGCAGCTGCTCCCGGAGGCGGATCTGCGTCACGGCATCGGCTGGGGTCCCGTGACCGTGCTCGACCATGAGCCGCGGGTCGAGGACGGGCCCGGCTGGTGGGCGGCCAGGGACGCCATCGAGACGGTGAAGTCGGAGGCCTCGAAGGCCACCCAGCGCTACCTCAGGACGGCCTACCGGGTCGCCGCGGATGCTGAAGGCCCGGAGCCGGACGCGGTCAATGCCGCGCTCATGTGTCGCGACCAGATGGTCGGCTCGGCGGCCAGCAAAGGGTCGGGCCGCCCGGTGCGGCTCCTGCGCGGGGCGCTGGCGGGCCGCAGCCAGGCTGATCTTGCCGAGGACGAGGGCGTGTCCCCCTCGGCTGTGTCCCAGCGTTTCCGCAACGATGGACTGGCCGTCATCCAAGCGGCCGACGACTTGCTGAGAGGAGTCCGATGAGCTGGATCGCCGTGTTGCTGATCGGAGTGGCCGTGGCGGACCTGGCGCGCTCGGTCAGGCCGGTCCCCTTAGTCAACGAGGCCATCGGGGCGGCCGTCGCGGTGTGGGTCGGGTTGATCGCCGGGCTGACCGACGTCAGGGACGTCATCGCGCTCGTGGTGATCGGGGCCGTGGTGGTGGCGTGGGGCCGGACGGTCGCTCACGCCTTCGACCGCGACCGGGCGTGGCTGCCGTTGCTGGTTCTCGGTGGTGCGCTCGCCCTCGGCGTGGTGACCTCCGGCGCCGCCGGCAGCGCCGACGGGCTCCTGGGCGAGTGGCTGGCGAACGTCGGGGTCCCGGTGCTCCAGGGGACCAGCGCCGATCGCGCCCTCGTGCTGGTGGCCGCCTTCCTGATCCAGCTCAGCACCGGAAACGCCGTGGTGCGCCTCGCCCTGGCCGCGACCGGCACGGTCAGCCCCCTGGTGCACGGCGGCTCCCGCGATCCCGAGCAGCGGCTCAAGGGCGGGCGCCTGCTGGGCCCGATGGAGCGGGTCTTCATCGTCGGGCTGGGCCTGGCCGGACACCTGACGGCGGCCAGCATCGTGATCGCGGCCAAGGGACTGCTGCGATTCCCCGAGCTGCAGTCCAAGCCCGAGCAGGAGCGGATCCACCAGCTGACCGAGTACTTCCTCGTCGGCAGCTTCGTGAGCTGGCTGGTGGCGCTGTCCTCGTTGGTGCTCCTCGTCCGCTGACCTGCCCCCAGGGGATCAGCGTCGGGTGAGCACCACCACCGGCAGCGGCCGGTCGGTCTTGGTGCGGTACGCGGCGAACTGGCCACGGTTGGCCTCGTTGCAGACCGTGAACAGTCGCTCGTACTCCTCGTCGCCGGGCCACAGCGGCTGCGCGGTCGCAGGCCACCGGCGTACCCCCACCTGCACCTCCACCTCCGGGTTCGCCTGGAGGTTCAGCAGCCAGGCCGGCGGCAACCGGTGGCCGCCGTTCGAGGCGACCACCATCAGCCGCTCACCGTCGGTCCCGTAGACCAGGGCATTGGTTCTGGCCAAACCGGTCTTGCGGCCGGTGGTGCGCAGCAGCAGGGCGGGCATGCCGAACAGGATGCGGTGACCCACCAGCCCACGGGTGCGCTCGTAGACGGCCTGGTGCACCTTCAGGGATTGGACGAACAGCGTCTTGCGGCTGGGCAGTGAGGGCATACCGGCATCGTTTCACCTGCCGGTCCCCGCGGACTCACCTGCATGCTCACGAGAGGCCATCGGCACGACGGCCACCGGGCACGCGGCGTGCTCGACGACGGCGAGGGAGACCGAGCCCATCACCAGCTGGGCGATCCTGCTGGCTCGGTGGGTCCCGACCACGACGAGGTTCATCCGCTCGCTCAGCCTCACCAGCACCCGCTGGGCCAGACCCATCTCCATCCGGGTGCCGACGGGGACGTCGGGATACTTCTCCGACATCCCGGCCACGGCCTCGGCGACCAGCAGGCGCTCGGACTCGACGTCGACCACCGTGTCCGTGATCGGATAGTCGGCCGCGGCGCCCGTCCTCACGTCCCAGTAGGCGTGCACCACCGTCAGCGGGAGCCGACGCAGGGACGCCTCGCGGTAGGCGAACTCGAGGACCTCGAGGGACTCCTCGGACGCGTCGATCCCCACGGCGATCCCGTGCCGCACGGTGCCGGGGTTGCCGGGACGATGTACGACGACCGGGCACTCGGCGTGACGCACCAGTGCCGTGCCGACCGAACCGAGCAGCAGACTCCGCACGGTGCCGCGGCCCCGTGAGCCGAGCACCACCATCGCGGCCTGCGCGGACAGCTCGAGCAACACCTCACGCGGGTCGGCGAACTGGAAGATCTCCTCCACCACGACTCCGGGCGCGGTCCGCTCGACCTCGGCCCGGGCCGCGTCCAGGATCTTCTGTCCCTGCGTGCGCAGTGCCCGGCGCGCCTCCTCCGGGTAGGCGATCGCGGCATCCATGTAGGCGGGGGTCACCGCGTGGCAGGTGTGCACCAGGGTCAACGCACGGCGCTCGGCCGCTGCCTGCTCGGCGGCCCAGGCCAGCGCCCGCATGCTGGAGTCCGAGGAGTCGACCCCCACGACGATCGTTCCCGCTGTGCTGCTGCGCATGATGCCTCCCTGGCTCGGAGGGCGGCGGGGTGCCGCCTCACCACCACTGTGCGGGCGAGCAGGGAGTCGGGGCAGGGCGCAACGTCCCCGGGCGGCGGGGCCAAAGGTCCTCAGGTCGCCGGCAAGCGCGGCGACCGGCAAGCGGCGGTCACCGCGCCCAGGTGACCTCGGTGACCACGGTGCTGCCGTCGGCGAAGTGACGGACGAAGGTCGAGTGGCGGCCGTTCGCGCTCCGGTGGACCTCACGACCCCACGATGCCTGGGCGTTCCCGCTCTGCCGGCTCCCGGCCGTGCTTGCGCTGCTCACCGTGGTGGTGGAGTCGAGGTGGGTGTAGATCGTGGCGAGCTGGTCATAGTCGTGCTGGTTCGGCTGCGTGCTTGTCGGGCTGGTCGAGTAGTCCATGCACGTGTTCTGGATGGAGCCGTCCTCGCTGGTGTGGCCGAGCCCGAAGGTGTGCCCGATCTCCTGGCACATCACGTGCGCCCGCTCGTCGGGGGTGTTGTACTGCGCCATCGCGAAGTAGGTGTCGTTGACCTTCACGGTCCCGCTGGTGATGTGGGTGCCGCCCGTGATCGAGATGCTGGCCAGTCCCAGCCAGCCGTTGCGGCCGTACGCCGCGCTGCAGACCTCGACGCGTCCGGTCGTCGCGCGGCACCGCTTGGCTGTCGTCCCGCCGGTGATCACGGCGGTGTCCAGCACCGACGACTGGCTCCACTGGCCGCTGGCCGTGCTCAGATAGCCGGTCCAGGCGGGGCTGACGTTGTTGCCGAGCTTGAGGGTGAACGGGTTCGACTGCCTGGCCCAGTGGTAGTTGGCCCACGCGTGGCTGGCGCTGGCCGGTGGGGCGAACCCGGTGACCAGCAGGCTGAGAGCGGCGATGGTGACGGCGATGACCCGTGTCTTGCGCATGCGGTTGCTCCTCCAGCGGAATGCCCGGGCCACGGTGGTCCTCAGTGCAATATCCACCAATTTCGTCTCCGCGTACATAGGTGGGGTCCCACAATGAGGCCGTGACCCGACGCCCCCTCGCAGCCTGGCTGCCGGCCCTCGTGCTGTTCATGACCGTCGCGCAGCTGGCGGTCGCGCAGTGGTGGCCCGGCATCGACCGATTCGCGGACAAGGCGTTCGGGGCACGCCTGGTGGCCTATCCACTCCTGATGCTGGTCGCCCCGGTCGCCTGGCGGTTGGCCGCGCGCCGCCGGAACCGCGATCAGCCCACGCCGTACGCCGCGTTCACGCTGGTGATGCTGCCGTTCCTGATCGACGTGACCGGCAACAGCCTGGACCTCTACGACTCGGTGGTGTGGTGGGACGACTTCAACCACTTCGTCAACTGGCTGCTGCTGCTCACCGGGATCGGGCTGCTCGTCGCCCGCAGCGTCCGGCCGCCGTGGGCCGTCGTCGTGCTGGTCACCGGGCTGGGCGCGGTCCTGGCGATCGGTTGGGAGCTGGGGGAGTGGTTCACCTTCATCCGGCACGGCACCGAGCTCGGCACGGCGTACGAGGACACGTTGGGCGATCTCGCCCTGGGCACCCTCGGCGCCCTGTGCGCCGGCATCGTCGTGCGGGCGCGCGTGACGAGCCCGCAGACCCATGCACCCGAAGTGGCTATCCCTCGCTGAGGCCGATCTTGCGGTGCAGTGCCGCGAGGGGCCTGGGAGCCCACCAGTTCCAGCTGCCGGCGAGCCGCATGAACGCGGGGACGGCGAGGCCGCGGACGATCGTCGCGTCGAGCAGGATCGCGAAGGCCACCCCGAGGCCGAGCTGCTTGATGCTCGTCACCCCGCTGGTCACGAACGCGGCGAACACGACGGCCAGGATCACCGCCGCCGCGGTGATGATGCGCCCCGACCGCTGCAGGCCGAGGGCCACGGCGTCGGTGGTCTCACGCCCGGCGTCGTGCTCCTCCTTGATCCGCGACAGCAGGAACACCTCGTAGTCCATCGACAGCGCGAACGCGGTCACCGCGACCAGGACCGCCATGGAGGTGTCCACCGTGTGGGTGACGGTGAAGTCGCCGACCAACCACTGCAGGTGGCCCTCCTGGAAGACCCAGACGAGGACGCCGAGCGTGGCGCTGAGGCTGAGCACGTTCAGGGCGACGGCCTTGAGCGGAAGCAGCACGCTGCCGGTGTAGAGGAACAGCACGATGAGCGTCGCGAGCCCCACCCAGAGCAGCGCCCAGACCCCGTGGTTGCCGATCGCGTCCTGGGAGTCGGTGTACTCCGCAGCCACACCGCCGACGAGCGTGCCGGCGGTGGGGGCGGGGACATCGCGTACCAGACCCACCAGCGCCTGGCCGTCGGTGCTCCGCTGCTCGACGTGGTTGACGACCGCGAGCCGGACGTCCTGTCCGGAGGTGAAGGTCTCCGGCGCCGGGTTCGGGGCCACCACGGCCCCGTCGGCGATCACCTCCTCGGGCGTGGTCACCCTGGTGACACCGGAGAGCTGGGAGAGGCGCTCCGCATAGGTCCGCACGGCGCCCGCGTCGCCAGCGGCGCCGGGAACCACGACCTGGATCGGGGTCCCCTCCTGGCCTGGGAACCGGTCTCCCAGGACCCGGGCTGAGATCGCTGCGGGGTCATCGGCCGGAAGCACCCGCGAGTCCACCTGGCTGAAAATCGCCGAGAGGGCGGGGGAGGCGAGCAGCGCCAGCAGTCCGCCGACCACGAGCAGGACGGGCCACGGTCGTCGCATCACGAAGCGCGCGACCCTCGACCACATGCCCACGTCGGTGGGCGCGAGGCTTCCGCGGTGGACCTTCAGCTTGTCCACGCGGTGGCCGAGGACGGCGAGGAGTGCGGGCAGTGCGGTCGTGGCGCTGAGTACGGCGAGCAGGGTGACGGCGATGCCGGCGTACCCGAAGGACCGCAGGAAGTACTGCGGGAAGAACAGCAGGGCCCCGAGCACCACCGCCACGGTCGCCCCCGAGACGGCCACGGTGCGCCCGGCGGTCTCGACGGTTCGGACCACCGCCTGCTCGGTGGTGCGGCCGTCACGCAACTCCTCGCGGAAGCGGTTGACGATCAGGAGCGCGTAGTCGATGCCCAGGCCGAGCCCGAGGCCGGTGATCAGGTTGAGCGAGAAGACCGAGACGTCGGTGGTCAGCGTGACCAGCCAGACGACCGCGAAGCTGCCGAGGATGGCGCCCGCCGCGACCACGAAGGGCAGTCCGGCGGCGACGACGCCACCGAAGACGAAGACGAGAAGCACCAGGCTGATCGGGATGGAGATCGACTCGGCGAAGGCGAGGTCCTTGGTGATGTTCTCGGTGATCGCGTCGCTGAACCCCGCGAAGCCGCCGATGTGGACGACCAGCCCGGACTTGGTGCCGCCGTACTTCGAGGAGACCGCCCGGACAAGGGTCGTCTGCTCGGTGTCGCTGGCGCCCTCGGAGAAGAGCAGCACCTGGCCGGTGCGTCCGTCGGAGCCGCGCAGGTAGTCCGGCTTCCCGGAGCTCCAGTACGACACCACGCTCGTGACTCCTGGCAAGGCGGACAGCTTCTGGACCAGTTCGCTGGCCTGCGCCGCCGAAGCCTTGTCGTCGACTGCGCCGGGCGTCTCGACCGCGAGGATCACGGCCGGGTCGTCGACGCCGAAGTCCTGTCGGACGGCGGCCATCGCCTCGGCGGACTCACTGGTCGGGTCGTCGTAGCCCGCCGCCTGGAGTGCGGCGAAGGCCTGGCTGCCCAGCACCACGGCCAGGATCAGAGCGGTGCCGAAGAGGACCAGGACCAGGCGGCTGCGGCGGACCAGGAGATGGCCCAGCCGGCCCCAGGGGCCGCTGTGCGACGCGCCCGCGACCTCGTCACTGTGGCGGGGAGGAACGTCCGACTCGATCTGAACACTGTTCATATGAGGAATCCTGCCCTTGCATCTGAACGTTGTCAAGATGTGGGCTAGGGTGGATTCCGTGAGCAGCGAGACGACCACCAGATATCACCACGGCGACCTCGAGCAGGCCTTGACCGTCGAGGCGCTCGACCAGGTGCGCAGCCGGGGGACCGACGCGGTCTCGCTCCGCCAGGTCGCCCAGGCGGTGGGCGTCTCGCCGAGCGCGGCGTACTCGCACTTCCCCGACAAGACGGCCCTGATGGTCGCCGTCGCCGGGCACGGTCTTGCCGAGCTTGACGAGCGGATGCTCGCCGCCACCTCGGCGGTGCCGGGGGATGACGACGCGGCCGCCCTGGTGCGGTTCCGCGTGGCGGGCGAGACCTATGCCCGGTTCGCCGTCGACGAGCCGCACTTGTTCCGACACGTCTTCGGCCCGGCGTGCGCGCTGCACCACGCCGCGTCCCAGGAAGGGGCGTCGGGTATCCAGCCCGACCAGATCTCCTACCAGGTGCTGTGTCGCGCGCTGGACGACCTCGAGGAGCGGGGGATGCTGCGCCCGGGTGCGCGCGAGGGGCTCGACCTCGTGGCCTGGACGATGGTGCATGGTTTCGCGTCCCTGGTCCTCGACGGCTTCCTCCCGCCCGAGGCAGGGGAGCTCATCATCGACGGGCTGGCCCGGCTCGCCCTCAGCGACGAGGCGCGCGCCCTGCATCGCTAGCCGGTCTGCGACGGTCCGCCGCGGACGGGGCGAGCGGTCGCCACCCGCGACTCGTTGTCGCGCAGGCGGGGTTCGTAGTGCCGGAAGAAGACCTGCCCGATCAGGGCGCTGCGGCTGCGGACACCGGTCTTGTCGAAGATGCTCTTCAGGTGCTGCTGGATCGTTGCCGGCACCACCAGGAGTTCCTTGGCGATCCGGTCGGTCGAGAGCCCGGCCAGCACCAATCGGGTGACCTGCTGCTCCCGATCGGTCAATCCGTAGGCGTCCATCAACAGCGGGATGATGCGCGAGGGATGCTCGGGCTCGATGATGACCGCGGCCTGGTGACCGGAGTGACTGCTCAGCACACTGCCGTGCAGCGTCACCCAGGAGCCGGAGCGGGTGCGAAGGTGCAGCTCCGGCAGCGCTCCGGGACCGCCCTCCTTCGTCATCGCGGCGACAGCCACCGACGAGATCGCAGTAGGCAGCAGGCCACGATCAAGGTCTCCATCGGGAAAGTCCTCCAGCAGGACCCAGGCCCGGTCCGTCATGGAGGCGACCTCGGTCGGCCCGTCGAGGATCACCAGGCCGGGTGCAGTGCTCACCTCCGGGTCGATCGCCTCGCCCATCAGCAGGCCCCGCCTGATGCCGTCGGCCAGCAGCGGCGCCATCCGGATGATGTCGTCGCGCTCACCGGCGCTGAACACGGGCGCGCCGGGCTCGCGGTAGAGGCCGAGCGCACCCCAGACCTGGCCGCCGCGATTGCGCAGTGGCGCGATCAGCTCCTGGTCTCCGCCGAGCTCCATGTTGAGCTTCCACCGGCGAGAGCCTGACGGGTCTCCGCCGGTGATCTCGTGCAACGTCGAGACCGGCAGGCCGGTGGCGATCACCACGTTGAGGCTGTGCACGTCGTCGCCGCTGTACTCGTCGGCCAGCCACTCGGCGGGGAACTCGTCGAGTCCCTCATGGAAGTGGCTCGTGATCAGCTGAGAGGCGGGATCCATGGTGTACCAGCACGGCGTCCAGTAGTGCGGCACCGCCTTGACCAGTACCTCGTTGACCTCGCGGAGCAGCGTCACCACGTCGAATCCGTTCCGCACGAGGTCGGCGATCTTCGCCAGGTCGCGGTCGGTCACGCCCTGAGGCTAGACCGAGGGCGGAGGCGGTCCACCACAATTGTGGAATGGTCAGCCACGAGACCGCGCTCTAGCGTGGAGTCATGGTGACCGACCGCCCCCGCATCCTGACGGCCTCCGAGGGCGACATGAGCACCTCCGGCAAGGTCCGGGACCGGTTCATGATCGACGGCGCCGACACCGACCAACGGTTCTCCGTCGTGCAGCACCTCTTCGAGCCGCACAGTCTGGCCGCACCGATGCACCGGCACCACCTGGAGGACGAGTTCACCTACGTCCTGACCGGCCGGATCGGTGCTGTTCTCGAGGGCGTTGAGGTGGAGGCAGGTCCTGGTGATCTGCTGTTCAAGCCCCGAGGCCAATGGCACACCTTCTGGAACGGGTACGACGAGTCGGCGACCGTCCTGGAGTTCATCTCACCGGCGGGTCTCGAGGTGTTCTTCCGCTGGCTGATGGAGAACCCCGACCCCGATGACGAGGCGATGGGAGCGGCTGCCGCGCCGTACCACTGCGATGTGGACCCCGAGGCGACCCGTGACCTGCTGGAGCGGATCAACGCCGGCTTCTGATGTACAGCCCGGCCTGCCTCGCTGCACGTTTCGATGGGTCACCCGGAAGGGGATTCAGGCTGAATCGGGCCTCAGACATCAGTGGCGTCGAGCAGCCTGGTCAGCAGTCCTCGGAGTTCGCGGTGACCGTGCTCACCCAGGATCGCAGTCACCTGCTCTTCGATGCCCTCGATCGTCTGACGGCCGGCGGCCACGGCGTCTCGGCCTCGCTTGGTGAGCACGATGAGCTTGGCTCGCCCGTCGCTGGGGTCGGGCCGACGGACGACGTACCCCATGTCCACGAGTTCGTCGACCAGTTCGGCCATGGACTGCGGGGTCATGTCGGCCCGGCGTGCCAGCTCGGTGAGTCGGGAGCCGTCGGGGGAGATCTGGGCGAAGACCGCGGAGTGCTTGGGCTTCTGCGGATAGCCGGCACCGACCACGCCCTCGACGATCTGGAAGCCGAGCAGGCTGTAGGCCTGGCCCAGCATCGAGACCGTGTTCAGCGAACTCTCCATTGACAACTCCGGGGTCGGCGAGATATTCAGGTTACCTGAGTATTTGTCGGCAACTGTCGGCGTGTTGCTTCTCGGGGGAGAGGCGTGATGACCATGACGTACGTCGAGGCGAGCACTCGGCCGAGCACTGTTCCCGTGTGGGTGAGGCGCGCCGGCCTCGTCTGCCTGGTGGCGGGCATCCTGGGTGCCCTCAGCGGCATCTTCTTGATGGTGTATCCGGCCCAGGTGTCGGAGCACATGTTCAGCTATCCGCTCACGGCAGGTGAGTTCACGGCCATTCAGGTCTGGTTCTTCGTCCATCACCTCGGGCTGCTCGCAGGCATCGTTGCACTCGCTCGAGCGGGGATCATGGCGCCCGGTCGGAGCGCGCGCTGGGGAGTCGGCCTGGCGGCCATGGGGATGGCCCTGCTCGCCGTCTCCGAGTTGGTCGCGATCAGGTCACGCAACTCGACCTACCCCGGTGATGGCACCGGCCTGCTGGACGCGCTCTACGGCGTCTCGAGTCTGGGTTCCGGCGTCGGCCTGATCCTGGCGGGAATCGCCGTGCGGCGCGGGGGACTCTGGACCGGTTGGCGTGGGCTGGTCGTGCTGGTCGCCGGCATCTTCGTGTTCGTTCCGATGACACCTGCGTTGATGGGCCCGTTCGTGCTCGCGCGGCTGGCCATCACGGTCTGGATGCTGCTGTTCGCGGCCCTCGGCTATGCGCTCTGGGGGGCCGGCGAACGACGAGTGTGAGGTGGCCTTGCGAGTCGCAGGGCAGTTGGGAGAAGGAGATCACCATGGTCGTCATCGCGAATCAGACGGTGGTCGCCTGTCCGCCCGCGGAACTCTTCGACTACTGCGTCGACCTCCGCAACGAGCTCGAGTGGAACCCCGCCGCGAAGTCGATCGAGAAGCTCACCAGCGGCCCGGTCGGGGTCGGCACGAGGTTCCTGGCCCGCTGGAAGGGAGCGCCGTCGGCGATCGAGGTCGAGTGCGTCGAGTTCGAGCGCCCGCACCGATGGGTCCACGACAATGGCGGGCCGATCGCCGTGACCTTCACCGGCACCGTGGAGCCGGTCGACGGCGGGTCGCTCCTCAGCGCTCGGTTCGACGCACGCCCGCGCGGTTGGTTCCGGCTCGCGTTCCCGATCTTCGTGCTGACGGCGCGCCGGCAGGAGAGGGCGAACATGACCCATCTGCGAGAGGCCGTGGAGCGGCGCACCGGTGCCCTCCCGCGCACCGGCGGAGCCGCGGCTCGCGAGATGCCGCTCATTCACCGGATCTTCCGGCGTCAGTTCGCCGAGGCACGGGCGCTGGTGCTGGAGGTGCCGGCAGCCGATGTGACGCGAGTGCGCGCCGTCGCCGACCACCTGGGGTTCCTGCTCGACGCCCTGCACCTGCACCACACCACCGAGGACGACCTGATCTGGCCCAAGCTGCTCGACCGAGCCGGGCTCGACGCACCGCTGGTGGGGCGGATGGAGGAGCAGCACCACCAGATCGACGTTTCCGTCGCTGAGGTTCGCGCGGCGATCTCGTCGTGGCAAGCCGATCCTTGGCCGACAAGGTCCTCGGCGCTGGCCGACCGCCTCGCCGAGTTCCTCGTCGTCCTCGAGGCACATCTGGACGAGGAGGAGCAGGTCGTCGTACCGCTGATCGACCGTCACCTGACCGAGGCCGAGTGGCAGGACGTCGGGGAGCGGGGCTTCGAGAAGTTCACGCCTGCCCAGCGCTGGATCGCCACCGGGCAGCTGGTCGAGGTCGCGACGCCCGAGGAGGTGGCGATGATGTTCGCCAAGCTGCCGCCTCCGGTGAAGGTGCTCTGGCGCCTGGTCGGCAAGCGCACGTACCGCAGGTACATCACGCCTGTGCGCGGCGGACAGCTCGTGTGAGCCGGGTGACCCCGTGACCAAGGCGGCCGCAGTCTGCTCCCTCGTGCTCGGGTTGGGCTTCGGCCTCCCGGGCGTGTACGGCGCGTGGTACTACGCCCGCCACGGCGAGGTGTGGACGTTCCTCGGCTTCCCGACGTACGGCGACGGGCCCTTCGAGCGCTGGGGGCTCCCCACCAGCGTCATGCTGATCCTCGGCTTCGTGGCGGTGTGCGCCGCCGAGGTCGTGGTCGGTGTCCTGCTCTGGGGCGGCGCCGCGACCTCTCCGTGGATGGCCCTCGCGCTGCTGCCGGTCGAGCTGGTGTTCTGGATCGGCTTCGCGCTGCCGTTCGGACCGGTGCTGGGGCTGGCCCGCACCGCCCTGGTGATCGCGGTCCTCATGGCCGGGGACTGACGTCCAGCCGGATCGACGGCGCACCAAAGCGCGTCCCTGAGCCGCGCGATCTGCCGACTACACCCGGCCCTGCGGCAGCAGCCGGTTGCCGGCCCGGATGGTGTTGCGGCGCACGCGCTCTGCCAGCCGGCCGACCGCAGCGCCGACCGCTCCGGACTCATCGGGCGCCTCGAAGGTGACTGCGTCTCCGACATGAACGGTGCCCGCCTCGACGATGTCGGTGTACACCCCCAGGCACCGCTCGCCGTGCCGCGAGACCGAGCGGGAAACTGCCGGGTCCGCCGGAAGGTCTGGTTGTTCCCGCATCGGAACCGAGCACCGGACAGCAGGAATCTCGACGCTGAGACCGACGCCGCCGGCCCGCAGCGTCCCTCCGATCCACTGCTGCTCGGCCAGCCCGTCCTGCGGGGTGTCCACGATGATGTTCGGGCGGAAGCGACGAGGGTCGAAATCGCCACCGAAGGCCGCCATCGTGCGCAGGCTGGACGTCGTCAGGACATGGACGGCGTAGGCATCGGCGAAGGTCCCGATGGGTGTCGCGTAGATGGACAGCTGTGCGATCTTCCGGATCGGAAACATGGAGAAGTCCGGGAGCGGCTCGTCATCGGTCAGGGCCCACTGAGTGCGGATGTCGCTCTTCGACGTGAGCACGCCTCGATACGCGGCCTTGTCGTGCAGAGCGGGCAGCGATACGAGCGCGACGCGCTTGCCGGTGAGCTCGGTCAGTCTCGCGTCCATCCGCTCGCGATCGACGCTGGTGATCTCGGTTCCGTCGGGGAAGGTGACGACGACGTCGGCGACGTCGCCGGGACCGACCCCGTGCCGGCGGTTCCTCGACGAACCGAGCAGTGCAACCGAGCAGCTGCGGGAGTCGCCGGGCGGTAGTGACCGCACCCAGCTCGAGGTCACGCACCGCCCACAGTCGGTCAGCGTGGAGAGCGCGGAGGTCGAGAGTCGAGCTGGAGAGCTCCTCCCCGCCCATGGACTTCACGGGGTAGCGCCAGAGGCCGACAACGGCGCCGATAGTCACGGCTGTGACAGTAGCGGCCGGACGCGGTCCGTGGGCGGTCGGCCTTGAGCAGGTTTGCGCCCAGGTGAAGCCACGAGGGAGTTCTATTGGGGTGCGCAGAGTACGACCCTCTGTCCCGCAGAACGAGCCCGTCCTTGGCCACCCGGCGTACCGAACACGTCCCTTCGACGCCACAGGACCCGGCCCCTCGCGATGAGGCGTGCCGCCTCCGGGAACCCGGGGCACAGGTAGTTCCGATGGCACGCCAGGCAGCGTCGTCGAGAGCGCCGATCACTGCGGTCCAGACTCTGCGGGTATCAAGCCCGAGTACCGGCGCCGATAATGGTCCGCGTGCATCTGCCCTGGGTTCTGATCAACCTGGGCGCAGTCGGAGCCTCAGGTTCACCCCGGCAGCCGCTTCTCCATCAATGACACCTCGCAGGGTCGTGCCAGGTAGTCCACTTCGCGCGGCGAGACCTGACGGAGGCCGACCCTGCCAACCTCTCGATAGCCCATCTGGAAGTACCAACTCGCGAGCCGCTCCAAGTGAGGGTGCGGCGGCTCCGCTGCCAAGACCTCCAGGCGGACGGATGGGGCGCCCGCGGCCGCGGCGTCCCGTTCCACGCGCGCAACGAGGGCAGATCCCACACCCCTGCCGCTAAAGGCAGCGTTGACCGCGAGCGTGCCGAACAAGAAGGTGTGCTCGTCCACGGCGTGCGCCTGGATGGTGCCGGCAAGCACTCCATCCACCTGCGCGATCGAGACGCGCCCTGCGCCGATCGCTGCATGCAGCTCGTGCTGGTCGGTGCGTTCCACCCCGGTCAGCCAAAGGCCTTCCTCGGCCTGCGCATACGCACGGTTGATCAGGGCCACGAGCCGATTCAGCAGATCGGCATCCTCGCACGCCTGCCCTGGTAGCCGATCGACAACGAGCGCCATGTGGCCCAATCCTTTCGACGGTGACCCGCACGCAGCGTGTCAGACGTGGCACAACCTCGGCGACCCCGTCAGAAGGTCAGAACCTCGGCAAGGCCGCCGGCCGGCCTGGCAGATCTCGCAGAGTTCGCATCGTCACGCCCCTAACTCCGCGCCTCATTCAACTCCGATGTAACGAGACAACGAAAAGCGTCCCTCAGCAACCGCAATCGCTGAGGGACGTTCTCGCAGGTCAGTTGCCCTGGACCGGACGTTCGCCCAGGTCAGGAACACGCTGCTTCTAGATGTCGTAATAGAGCTCGAACTCGTGCGGGTGCGGGCGCTGCTGGACCGGCAGGATCTCGTGGGTGCGCTTGTAGTCGATCCAGGTCTCGATCAGGTCCGGCGTGAAGACGTTGCCCACGGTGAGGAAGTCGTGGTCGGTCTCGAGGGAGTCGAGCACCGCGTTGAGCGACGTCGGCACCTGCGCGATGTTCGCCATCTCGTCCGGCGGCAGCTCGTAGATGTCCTTGTCGATCGGCTCGGACGGCTCGATCTTGTTCTGGATGCCGTCCAGGCCGGCCAGCAGCAGCGCCGAGAAGGCGAGGTACGGGTTGGCCGAGGGGTCGGGGCAGCGGAACTCGATGCGCTTGGCCTTCGGGTTGGAGCCGGTGATCGGGATCCGCACGCAGGCCGACCGGTTGCGCTGGCTGTAGACCAGGCTGATCGGCGCCTCGAAGCCCGGCACCAGCCGGTGGTAGGAGTTCACCGTCGGGTTGGTGAACGCCAGCAGCGAGGGCGCGTGCTTGAGGATGCCGCCGATGTAGTGGCGGGCCATGTCGGAGAGGCCGGCGTACCCGGTCTCGTCGTAGAACAGCGGCTCGCCGTCGTTCCAGATCGACTGGTGGCAGTGCATCCCCGAGCCGTTGTCGCCGAAGATCGGCTTCGGCATGAAGGTCGCGGTCTTGTTGTTGCGCCACGCGACGTTCTTGACGAGGTACTTGAACTTCATCACGTCGTCGGCAGCCTGGAGCAGCTCGGAGAAGCGGTAGTTGATCTCCGCCTGGCCGGCGGTGCCGACCTCGTGGTGGGCACGCTCGACATGGAGGCCTGCGCGCTCCATCTCGATGACCATCTCGTCGCGCAGCTCACCGAAGTGGTCGTACGGCGCCACCGGGAAGTAGCCACCCTTGTACTTGACCTTGTAGCCGCGGTTGTTGTCCTCCGAGCCGCTGTTCCACGCGCCGGCCTCGGAGTCGATGTGGTAGTACCCGGCGTTCGACTTGGTCTCGAAGCGGACCGAGTCGAAGACGTAGAACTCGGCCTCGGGGGCGAAGTACGCCGTGTCGCCGATGCCGGTGCTGGAGAGGTAGGCCATCGCCTTGCGTGCGATGTTGCGCGGGTCTCTGGAGTAGGCCTCGCCCGTGATCGGGTCGTGGATGAAGAAGTTCACGACCAGCGTCTTGGCGACGCGGAACGGGTCGATGTAGGCCGTGGTGGGGTCCGGGAACAGCGACATGTCCGACTCGTGGATCGCCTGGAAGCCGCGGATGGACGAGCCGTCGAAGGCGAGACCGTCGTCGAAGACGGACTGGTCGAACGACGAGACCGGCACGGTGAAGTGCTGCATCACGCCGGGCAGGTCGCAGAACCGGACGTCGACCATCGCGACGTCCTCGTCCTTGATGTACTTCAGCAGCTCTTCGCTGTTCTGGAACATTCGTCCTCCTTGGGCGCCGACGGCGACCGCGTGAAAATGGTGAGTGTCAGCGCACGCAACAGTGCGGGCGCGACGACGTGAACCTACGTAGGGGCCGTTGCACGACCGTATCGAGATTGTTTCCGGGATGTAACAGGGGTCCAGTGGGCGGCGGGGATGGGTAGACCAGTCGCGGGTAGGGTCGCCGACGTGCTCGAGTACGCGTCCTGGCCGCGGCGGATCGTCGCCCTGATGTTCGACTGGGCGGCGAGCACCCTGACCGTGATCGGACTGGTCGGGCGTCGCACCTACCTCGACGACCCCAGTTCGGGGTGGGTGGTGCTGGGGGTCTTCGCCCTCGAGGTGGCCATCCTGACCGCCTTCGCAGGCGGGTCGTTCGGACAGCTCCTGGCCGGGGTCCGGGTGCTGAGGACCGACGGCAGGGCGCTGAGTCCCCTGATGGCGCTCGCCCGCACCGTGCTGATCTGTGTCGTCATCCCACCCCTCGTCTTCAGACCGGAGAGCGGTCGCGGCCTGCACGACCTGTGGACCGGGTCGGCGGCCTACCGGCGCTGACTTCCGCTCGGCGGGCGCCTCGGGAGCCGGGTTCCTGATTTACTGTGTTCGGGCGGAGAGACGGGGTGGCTGGATGAACTGCGTGGCGTGCGCTCGCGACCTGCCCGAGGGGGCTGCGTTCTGTCCCTCGTGTGGCACGCCCCAAGCCGCCCCGAGCTGCCACTCCTGTGGCGGTGAGCTGATCAGCGGCGCGGCGTTCTGCTTCAAGTGCGGCACACCCGTCCCTGGAGTCAACGCCAGTGCCCCGCCAGCTCCCACCCCCGAGCCGGTGAGCGTGCCTCAGGGCTCGGAGCGTCGACAGACCTCGGTCCTGTTCGCCGACCTCGTCTCCTACACGACGCTGGCGGAGTCTCGCGACACCGAGGATGTGCGCGACCTGCTGTCGCGGTACTTCGAGGTCTGCTCCACCGTCGTCCGCCGCTACGGCGGAACGATCGAGAAGTTCATCGGAGACGCGGTGATGGCCGTCTGGGGCGTTCCGACCGCCCACGAGGACGACGCCGAGCGCGCCGTCCGGGCAGCCCTCGAGCTGATCAACGAGGTGGCCGAGCTCGGGGTCTCGCTCGGCGTACCCGAGCTGGCTCTGCGCGCCGGCGTCGTCACCGGGGAGGTGGCGGCCAACCTGGGTGCCACCGGCCAGGGGATGGTGGCCGGAGACGCGGTCAACACCGCCGCTCGGGTCCAGGGGGTTGCGCTGCCGGGCGAGGTCTGGGTCGACTCCGCCACCCGGAGCCTCACCGCCGCAGCGGTGACCCACGTCGATGTCGGCCTGCACGAGCTCAAGGGCAAGGCCGAGCCGATGCAGCTCTACCGGGTCGGCACCGTGGTGGCGGCGGTCGGAGGCAGTCAGCGGGTCGACGGCCTCGAGGCGCCGCTGGCGGGTCGCGAGCGCGAGCTCCGGATGGTCAAGGAGCTCTTCCACTCGACCGTCGAGTCCGGCCGACCTCGACTGGTGATCCTCGACGGCGAAGCGGGCACGGGCAAGTCCCGGCTCGGCTGGGAGTTCGAGAAGTACACCAGCGCGCTCGAGACCAACACCCGCTGGCACCGTGGTCGCTGCCTGTCCTACGGGGAGGGCGTCGCCTACTGGGCGCTCGCGGAAGCGGTGCGCACCCGCCTCGGGCTGCTGGAGGACACCGCAGAGACGAACGTCTCCGCACACGTCGACGAGGCGCTGAAGGCCTGGGTTCCCAACGAGGAGGAGCGAGCCTGGCTGGTCCCGCGCCTGGTCGCCCTCGTGGGCGGCGCCCACGGTGACTTCGACCGCGAGGACCTCTTCGCGGCGTGGACCGCCTTCTTCGAGCGGCTCGCCGACGAGGCCGAGGCGGTGTCGCTGGTGATCGACGACGCCCAGTACGCCGACCAGGGCCTCGCCGACTTCCTCGAGCACGTCGTGGCGCACGCGAGGGCCCCGATGTTCGTCCTCCTGCTTGCCCGCCCGGAGCTGCTGGAGGCCCGTCCCGGGCTGGCCGGGCGCCGCGCGACCCGGGTCTCGCTGGAGCCGCTCAACGACGTCGCCATGGACCGGCTGGTCTCGGGTCTCGTCGACGGACTGCCCGACCAGGCTCGTGCTGCCCTCGTCAAACGGGCGGAGGGCATCCCGCTCTATGCGGTCGAGACAGTGCGAAATCTGATCGACCGGGAGATCGTGCGTCCCGAGGGTGGCCGCTACGTCGTCGCGCCGGGGGAGGTCGTGGACCTCCAGGACATCGCCGCCCCTCCGTCGCTGCATGCGCTGGTCGCCTCGCGACTCGACGCGTTGTCGGCCGAGGAGCGCCGGGTGGTGGCAGACGCCAGCGTCCTGGGGACCACGTTCACCCGCGAGGGCATCGAGTTCCTCTGCGACGACGTGCCGGAGCTCGAGCGCGTTCTGGCCACGCTGCAGCGCAAGGAGCTGATCGGGACCGACAACGACCGGTTCTCGGCCGAGCGTGGACAGTTCCGGTTCGTGCAGGCGGTCGTGCGTCAGGTGGCGTACTCCACGTTGAGCAGGCGTGCGCGCAAGGAGCGCCACCTGGCCGTGGCGACCCACCTGGAGACCATCGCCGGCGCGCAGGGGGATCTCAGCGTCGTGGCGGCCCAGCACCTTCTGGATGCCATCGAGGCGGCCGGGCCCGAGGATCCAGATGTCCCGGACCTGAACCGGCGCGCTGCGTCCCTGCTGATGGTCGCCGGGGAACGATTGGCGGGACTGGGCTCCCACGCGGCAGCCGTGGCGGCCTTCCGTCAGGCGGCGGGCCGGATGGGGGACGAGGTGGAGCGCGCTCGCGCGCTGCTCAGGGCCTCCCAGGCTGCCGATGCGATGTACGACGCGCGCACGGCCCAGGAGGTGGGCAGCGCTGCGCGCGACCTCTTCGCCGCGCACGGCGCCATCGTGGACGCTGCTCGGGCGGCCAGCCTGGTGGCGCGCTCGTACATGACTCTGGGCCAGCCGGCAGAGGGACTCCAACAGGCCCAGAGCTCGTGGGACAGCCTGGTCGGGACCACCGGCGCGGAGGACGTCCAGACGTGGCTGGCCATCACGATCGCGCAGGCGATGAACAAGCTGGAGGAGGATCCCAAGGAGGTCATGTGGCACGTCGCGGAGGCGCTCCGGCTCTCCGAGGCCTGCGGAGATCCCCAGATCGTGGCCTCCGCGATGCGCTACCTCGCCGTACACCAGACGGCTCGAGGGTCCTCCCGGGTCGCCATGGCGCTGACCCGCGATCTGATCGACATCGCCCGCGCCGGGGACCAGTGGAAGGACCTGGTGAATGCCCTGCTCAACCAGAGCCTGCTCGTCCGGATCCGTGACCTCCGGGAGGGGCTGCGGCTCGTCCAGGAGTCCAGCTCGATCGGTCGCCAGCACGGCATGAAGGTTGAGCAGATCGACTGCAATGTCGCCACGAACCTCTGGGCCAGCGGACAGTGGGCCGAGCACGCGACCCTGCTCCGCAAGCTGGCCGAGGAGTGGGAGTCGGTCCCCGGTCCCGACCAGGTCCTGATGTACGCCACCGACGTGTGGCGTCGTGACGCCGGGCTCGAGGGCATTCTGCAACCTTCAACGGGCAGCTTCGACGAGCTGAACTGGCGCTCGTGGGACTGCATCGTGCGGGCCTGGCAGGCAGCAGCCCGCGGCGCGTCGGGGGAGGCGGCCCAACTGGCTCAGGAGTGTCTGAACCTGACCATCGCCGATGCCGGGCTGACCGACGACTACCCACTGCAGATGCCCCGCGCGATGTGGCTCTGCCTGGCAGCCGGTGACCTGGCCGCGGCCGAGACCATCATCGGCCAGTTGGAGAACACCCCCAAGGGCCTGGACAGTGCGGGCCTACGGGCCTACGAGCGCACCTTCCGGGGTTTGCTCGGCCTTCGCAAGGGCGTCGAGGTGGAGGCGGCCGAGGCCGAGGCTCGGCTGGGGATCTCGAACCTGGAGACCTACGGCGCCACGCCCGACCGCGCCCTGGCACAAGAGGACCTGGGTCGATGGCTGGTCGAGCAGGGACGGAGCCTCGATGCGGAGCCACTGCTCGAGGCCGCGCGAGCGACCTTCACCGAGCTCGGTGCCACGGCGTGGCTCGCCCGCCTCGACACCTTCCGCCGGGTCGGCTGAGGCTCAGCGTCCGCGCTGGTTGCCGCGCATGCCCTTCATCGAGGTGGGCATGGGGCCCTTGGGCATCGGGATCGCCGACCGGTTGGCGTCCAGCGCCTTGATCCGGGCCAGCACGTCGGTCATCTGAGCCGGCTTGAGCTGCTTGTCGAGCTTGGTCACGTGCCTGACCAGCTTGGCCAACGGCACCTGCCCCTTGTCGTGTCCCACGACGATCTCGTGGATGGGGGTCTCGCTGGCCACCCGCTCGTGCTTGCGCCGCTCGGAGGTCAGCAGGGGCCGCAGCCGGTTGACGTTGCCCTCGCCGATCAGCACGATGCCGGGCGGTCCCACCAGACGGGTCACGATGTCCTGCTGCTTGCTGATGGCGATCGCCGGCTCGGTCTTCCAGCCGCGACGCAGCATGCCGAGGGCGGCAGCAGCTGCCCCTGGCTTGCCCTCGATCTGGGAGATGGCGGCACGCTGCGCGCGCCGCCCGAAGATGATCAGGGCGGCCAGGATCCCGACGAGCACGCCGAAGATGATCGGGAACGCCAACGTGCGGAAGACCAGCAGCACGATGGCGAAGGCGGCCAGGCCGGCAAGCAGGAACGTGCCCAGCAGGACCAGCCCGATCTTCGGGTCGGAGACCTTGGTCATCGTGTAGCTCTGCCGGAGCTGCTTGATCCGGCCGACCTTGTTGGGGTCCTTGGGGGGCTTTGCCTTCTTGGGCTCTTTGGCCATGCCTGATGCCTCTGCCTGGTCTACGGGGGTGATGAGAGCGGAGCGTGCATTCTCTCAGACGGTGGTCGACGCCGTGCTGGCGGCGTTGCGCGCGTCCATGGCCTGCCGGTAGAGCCTCCCGGCGCGGTACGACGAGCGCACCAGCGGCCCGCTCAGGACGCCGACGAAGCCGATCTCCTCGGCCTCCGCCGCCATCTCGATGAACTCCTCGGGCTTGACCCAACGCTCCACCGGGTGGTGACGCGGTGAGGGGCGGAGGTACTGGGTGATCGTGATCAGCTCGCATCCGGCCCCGTGCAGGTCCACCAGTGCCTGGTGGATCTCCTCGCGGGTCTCACCCATGCCGAGGATCAGGTTGGACTTGGTCACCAGCCCGAACTCGCGGGCCTGGGTGAGCACGTCGAGCGACCGGTCGTAGCGGAATGCGGGCCGGATCCGCTTGAAGATCCGCGGCACCGTCTCCACGTTGTGGGCGAGCACCTCCGGACGACTCTCGAACACCTCGGCCAGCAGGTCCGGCTTGCCGTTGAAGTCGGGGATCAGGTTCTCCACCCCGGTCCCCGGGTTCAGCTCGTGGATGGCGCGCACCGTCTCGGCGTACAACCAGGCGCCGCCGTCGGGCAGGTCGTCGCGGGCGACGCCGGTGATGGTGGCGTAGCGCAGCTCCATCTTCTGCACCGACTCGGCGACGCGGCGCGGCTCGTCGCGGTCGAGCGGCTGGGGCTTGCCGGTGTCGATCTGGCAGAAGTCGCACCGGCGCGTGCACTGGTCGCCGCCGATGAGGAAGGTCGCCTCGCGGTCCTCCCAGCACTCGAAGATGTTGGGGCACCCCGCCGACTGGCACACCGTGTGGAGGCCCTCGGACTTCACCAGGTTCTGCAGCGCGGTGTACTCCGGGCCCATCTTGGCGCGTGTCTTGATCCACTCCGGCTTGCGCTCGATCGGCGTCTCGGCATTGCGTGCCTCGAGTCGGAGCAGCTTGCGGCCGTCCGGGGCGGCACCCGTGGACGCACCTGTGGACACCTGCGGTGAACGGGCCAGGTCGAGATCAGTCACGCCGGCCACTGTACGTCGCGAGGCCCGGCCCACGGGAATCGGTGGCGGCGGTTCAGACGTCTCGACGGTTGAACAGGAACAGCGACAGAGCCACGGCCAGCACCAACACGATCCCCAGGTAGGAGCCCGCCTCGAGGTGCGTCATCGTCTGGGTCGCGCTGCACCGATCCCCGGGCACACAGTCGATGGAGGCGTCGAAGTAGGTGTGCCGGGTGGCGAGCCAGCCGAAGACGTTGTTGCCGACGGACCATCGTCCGGAGCCCTCGAACGGCAGCAGGTTCACCACGATCTCGCCGCCGATGCTGTAGACGAACAGCAGGGCGAGGGTGGCGACGGTGTGGCGGAACAACATCGTCAGCGCGAACGCACCCAGGGACGCCCCCATCGCCAGCACCACGGCGCGGACGAGGTGCCAGGACACATGGGCGATCTCGGTGGAGGAGGCGCCGGTGCCCCGGGCGTCGGCCACCAGGCCCAGGCCCAGCCAGAACCCGCCGAGGACCACGAGCGCCACCAGGCCGCCCGACAGGGCGACGGCGCCCGCCTTGGCCAGCCAGAGCTTCATCCTGCGTGGTTCGAAGAGCAGTTGGTTGGTCAGCGACCCCGACGTCCAGTCGGCGCCGGCGAAGGTGGACCCGGCGATCACCATCAGCCCGACGACGACCAGGGCCAGGTGCAACCCGTTCTGGTTCAGCACCGAGCCGAGGCTCAGCGCCTGGCGGGGGTAGTAGCTCTCCGCGGACGGGACCAACATCTCCGAGCAGTCGCTCGCCGTGGCAGACGGGCCGAGGTAGACATCAGGCTCCTTCTCACACGCGTTGACCTCCTTGCGCAGGGCCGGTCGCTGGCTCTCGAGCGCGGCCTGGGCGGCGGCCTCGCTGCGGTCCTGCTGGGTCAGCGGCCTCGTGTCGTACGCCGTCACTCCGGCCAGCACGACGGCCAGGGCGGCGCCTGCCAGGACGAGCAGGACGACCGCCCGCCGGGACCGGAAGCGGTTGAGCTCGACCGCGAAGAGGCGCATCAGGACGCTTCCTCGGCCGCGACGTCCTCGTCGGTCGGTCCGGGCGACCGTCCGGTGAGTCGCAGGAAGAAGGACTCGAGAGTGGGTCGGACCTCGGAGAGCTCCCGGACGAAGACCTGCTTCTCGGCGAGCACCCGGGTGATCTGCTCGGGGTGTTCGTGACCCTCGACCAGGAGCTGGTGCCCTTCCTCGGTCACGCTGTAGCCGGCGGCCTCCAGTGCTCGCCGGGCACCGGCGGGGTCGCTGACACCGACCCGGGTCCGCGAGACGCTCTCGCCGAGGAGGTCGTCGACCCGGCCGCTGGCCAGCAGACGTCCCTCGCCGATGATCGAGACCGAGTGGCAGACCTGCTGGACCTCGGCGAGGATGTGGGAGCTCAGCAGGACCGTGACACCGGACGCGCCGAGGCCCCGCACCAGGTCACGGATGTCCCGGATGCCGGCCGGGTCCAGGCCGTTCGTCGGCTCGTCGAGGATCAACAGGTCAGGGCTCTTCAGCAGGGTGGCCGCGATGGCGAGCCGCTGCTTCATCCCGAGCGAGTAGCCGTGGTAGCTCTCGCGAGCCCGGTCGGCGAGCTCGACCTGCTGGAGTGCGGCGTCGACGGCCGAACGCGGTAGCCCGATCGCGCCCGCGAGGAGCGCAAGGTTCTTGCGGCCCGAGAAGTTCGGCACGAACCGGGGTTCCTCCACGATGGCGCCGACCCGGTCGATGACCTGGGGCAGCTGCGCCGGGATGCTGTGCCCGAACAGCCGCATCTCGCCGGCGGTCGGCCGGGCGAGTCCGAGCAGCATCCGGATGGTGGTGGTCTTGCCGGAGCCGTTCGGACCGAGGAACCCGTGCACCCCTCCGGGTGGGACGGCCAGGTCGAGACCGTCCACGGCGAGGATGCGGCGACCCCGGGACCGGTAGACCTTGCGCAGACCGCTCGTCTCGATCACGAGGTCACTCATCGGTTGGGGACACCCTTCTGCCAGTGGTCACCAGCATGGCCCACACTGCGTTCAGGCAAGGGGATTGAGCACCGGGACACGCAGGTCTCCGGGCTCCCCGGCAGGGGTGCGCCGTCCGGGTTCCGGACGCGCGGCGTAGTCGGGCGTGGGGGTGTACGGCGCCCAGCGCAGCAGGTCGCCGAGGTGGCGTTCGACGGCCGGGACGACCTCGGCGACGGTGACGTCGCGGCCGAGCTCCTCGCTCAGCGAGGTGACGCCGGCGTCGGCGATCCCGCACGGCACGAACCGGTCGTAGTAGGAGAGGTCCACGTCGCAGTTCAACGCGAAGCCGTGCATCGTGACGCCGCGGCTGACCCGGATCCCGATGGCCGCGACCTTGCGCTCGGGTCGGGGCCCGCTCGCCTCCAACCACACCCCGCTGCGACCGGGGACGCGTGCCGTGGCGAGGCCGAAATCGGCGCATACCCCGATCAGGGCCTCCTCGACACGGCGTACGTAGTCGACGACCAGGACGTGGTCCGGCAGCCTGACGATGGGGTAGCCGACCAGCTGCCCGGGTCCGTGGAAGGTGATCTTTCCTCCGCGGTCCACCTCGATCACCGGAGTGCCGTCGGCCGGGCGTTCGTGCGGCTCGGTGCGCTTGCCGGCCGTGTAGACCGGGGAGTGCTCGAGCAGCAGCACCGTGTCGGGACCGCCGGCGACGACGCCGGCATGCACCTCGCGCTGCCGGTCCCACGCCTCGAGGTAGTCCACCGGCTGATCGCCGAGTTGTTCGAAGACCAGTGCCTTGAAGCCCAGTTCACTCACCCCCCGAGGCTAACCCCTCGGCGGTGGCCTGTGGACAACCGGAGCGGGATCCGACGGCGACGGGCAGGGTGGACCGATGCGGTTTCTGGTCGCCCTCGGGTCCCTCGCTTGCCTCTGCTCGGCCTCCGCTGGACCGACCGCTCCCGAAGCGGTCGGGGTCGGCACGTCCAATGCCCGGCCGGGCCTGATGCGCGCCATCGAGGTGCTGCACGAGTGGGACACCCTCCGCGCACGAGCGTGGGCCGATGGGGACCTCATCAGACTGCGGTCGCTGTACGTTCCTGGCTCTTCGGCCGGCGCGGCCGACGTGGGCCTGGCGCGTGCCTACGCCGCCCGGGGGCTGGTGGTCAGGACGATCACGACGCAGGTCTTCGGCGTCGAGGTCCTGGAGCAGGGGCCGGTGGAGCTTCGCCTGCGCCTGTGGGATCGGGTCGCCGGCGGCCTGGTGTCGGACGGGTCCCGGAGAACGCCGCTGCCCGCGACCCGACCCGCGATGCGGGTGATCGAGTTCCGGCGGCTGGCAGGGGAGTGGAAGGTGGCCGCGGTCAGCGGCTCGGGCTCAGCCCCTCATGGAGAACGGCCTCGACCCCCGGATCCTGGAAGGTGAACCCGCTCGCGAGCAGCTTGGCCGGCGCCGCGTTGACCGAGCCCAGCAGCTCGTTGGACATCTGACCGGCGGCGGGCCGGAGGATCACGGCCGGCACGCGCAGGAACGCCCGGCGGCGGAGCTGGGTGGCGAGCTCGCGGGTGAACTCGCTGTTGGTGGGGACGCGCTCGCAGCACAGGTTGAACGGCCCCTCGGCGCCGTCGTCGTTGGCGAGGTGGATCACCGCGTCGACCCAGTCGCGGGTGGAGATCATCGGCACGTACTGGCGGCCGTCGCCCAGCGGACCCCCGAGCCCGGCCTTGAAGAGCAACCGGAGGGCCCGGAGCGGCTCGCTGCGCCGGTCGTAGACCGGTGAGGTGCGCAGCACCACGACCCGGGTGCCGACGCGCACAGCGGGCTCGGTCGCCGCCTGCCACTCACGGCTGACCCGGGTCAGCAGCGCGTCGCCGAGCGACTCGGCGTCCTCGGTGAGCCGCTCGCTGCCGTGGTCGCCGTAGACACCGATCCCGTTGCCCGCCAGGAACACCGGCTGGTGCTTCGACGCGGCGATGGCCTCGGCCAGCACCCGCGTGGTGGTCACCCGGCTCTCCAGCAGCTCGCGCGCCCACTTCTTGGAGTGCGGGTTCCCGGCGGTCGGCGAGCCGGCCAGGTTGACGACGACGTCGTGGTCGTCGACCACAGCGGGGTCGAGGGGGCCGGTGTAGGGGTCCCAGGTGACCTGGCCCGGCCCGGCGGAGCGGCGTACCAACCCGGTGCAGTCGTTTCCCTGCGAGGTCAGCTGCTCGCGGAGACGGGTGCCCAGGAAACCGGAGGAGCCGGCGATCAGGAAGCGCATGGTTCCACCGTCGCACGGGCCTGGGCGGCCCGCACCCGTTGTCCTCGCCGCCGGGGTGAGGAATAGGCTCGCCCTCGTGAGTGATTTCGATGTCGTCGTCCTCGGTGCGGGCCCCGGTGGGTACGTCGCCGCCATCCGCGCCTCCCAACTCGGCCTCAAGGTCGGCGTGATCGAGAAGAAGTATTGGGGAGGGGTCTGCCTCAACGTCGGCTGCATCCCGTCCAAGGCGCTGCTGCGCAACGCCGAGCTGGCCCACGTCCTGGCGCACGAGAAGGACAAGTTCGGCATCACCGGTGACGCCACCATGGACTTCAAGCCGACCCACGCACGCAGCCGGGAGGTGTCGGACTCGATCGTCAAGGGCGTGCACTTCTTGATGAAGAAGAACAAGATCGAGGAGATCGACGGCTGGGGCACCTTCGTCGACGCCAAGACCATCGAGGTCAAGTCCGACGACGGCGAGACCCGCCAGGTGACCGCGGACAAGGTCATCATCGCCACGGGCGCGACCACTCGCCTGGTGCCCGGCACCGAGCTGTCCAAGAACGTCGTCACCTATGAGGAGCAGATCCTCGACGACCAGCTTCCGGGCTCGATCGTGATCGCCGGCTCCGGCGCCATCGGGGTGGAGTTCGCCTACGTGATGGCCAACTTCGGGGTCGACGTCACGATCGTGGAGTTCCTGGACCGGATGGTGCCGACCGAGGACGCCGAGGTCTCCAAGGAGCTGGCCAAGCACTACAAGGCGCTCGGCGTGAAGGTGCTGCTCAACACCAAGGTCGAGAAGATCGAGGACAGCGGCGAGAAGGTCAAGGTGACGGTCAGCCAGGACGGCAAGGAGGAGGTCATCGAGACCGACAAGGTCCTGCAGGCGATCGGCTTCTCCCCGCGGCTGGAGGGCTACGGCCTCGACCGCAGCGGAGTCAAGACCACCGACCGCGGAGCGATCGCGGTCGACGAGCGCGGTCGCACCAACGTCGAGGGCGTCTACGCGATCGGCGACGTGACCGGCAAGATGATGCTCGCCCACACCGCCGAGGCGATGGGGATCGTGGCCGCCGAGACGATCGCCGAGCACGACACGATCGAGATCGACTTCGACATGATCCCGCGGGCGACGTACTGCCAGCCGCAGATCGCGTCGTTCGGCTACTCCGAGGCGCAGGCCAAGGAGAAGGGGTACGACGTCAAGGTCGCCAAGTTCCCGTTCTCGGCGAACGGCAAGGCCAAGGGCCTCGGCGACCCGGTGGGCTTCGTCAAGATCGTGGCCGACGCGAAGTACAACGAGATCATCGGCGCCCACATGATCGGCCCGGACGTCACCGAGCTGCTCCCGGTGCTCACGCTCGCGCAGAAGTGGGACCTCACCGCCGACGAGGTGGCCCGCAACGTGTTCGCCCACCCGACGCTGTCCGAGGCCGTCAAGGAAGCCATCGAGGGCATCGCCGGTCACATGATCCACATGTGACCCCCCAACTCGCCGAGACGTCGCAAACGCACGCCTGAGCATCGCCGAGACGTCGCAAACGAACGCCTGAGCATCGCCGAGACGTCGCAAACAAACAACTGGCGTTGTTCGTTTGCGACGTCTCGATGCGGTTTGGCCGTGCGGTTGCGACGTGTCGGCGCGGTTTGGCTGTGCGTTTGTGACGTGTCGCGGTCAGACCTCGAACTTGCCGGACTCCAACCGCGCCTTGACGTCGCCGAGGAACCTGGCGGCGTCGGCCCCGTCCACGAGGCGGTGGTCGTAGGTGAGAGCCAGGTAGACCATCTGGCGTACGGCGATGGTCTCGCCCAGGTTGGCGTCGTCGATCACCACGGCGCGCTTGACCACCGACCCGGTGCCGAGGATGGCCACCTGAGGCTGGTTGATGATCGGGGTGTCGAACAGGGCGCCCCGGCTGCCGGTGTTGGTCAGCGTGAACGTCCCGCCGCCGAGCTCGTCCGGCCCGATCTTGTTGTTGCGGGTGCGGTCGGCCAGGTCGGCGATCTTCTTGGCAAGGCCGGAGATCGACAGGTCGCCGGCATCCTTGATGACCGGGGTCAGCAGGCCCTTCTCGGTGTCGACCGCGATGGCGATGTTCTCGTGGTCGAAGTAGGTGACCTCACCCTTCTCGGTGTCGATCGCGGCGTTCAAGGAGGGGTGGACCTTCAAGGCATCCGCGGCCGCCTTGGCGAAGAACGGCATGAACGAGAGCTTGACGCCCTCGCGGGCCAGGAACTCGGCCTTGGCTGCGTCGCGGAGTCGCGACACCGCGGTCACGTCGACCTCGACGACCGTCGTCAGCTGGGCGGCGACCTGGAGCGACTCGACCATGCGCTTGGCGATGACCTTGCGCAGGCGGCTCATCGGCTCGGTCTTGCCGCGCAGCGGGCTCGGCGCCGACGGGGATGAGGTGGCCGCTGCCGGCCGGTCTCCTGCTGGCTCCGGTGTCGAGGCCCCGACGGACTGGGCGGACCGCGCGGACTTGGCGGACTCGGCGGCCGCGAGGACGTCCTGCTTGCGGATGCGCCCGCCCACGCCGGTGCCCTCGATGCTGGACAGGGTCACGCCGTGCTCGGCCGCCATCTTGCGCACCAGCGGTGTGACGTAGCTGCCGCCGTCGCCGGCGGAGTGCCCACTCGACTGTCCGGCCGACTGCCCGGCCGACTGGGCCGCCTCCTCATCACGCGGCTGCTGCTGCGCCTCAGGCTTGGCCTCAGCCTTCGCCTCGTGCTTGGGCTCAGGTTCCGGCTCCGGTTCCGGCTCAGGTTCCGGCTCCGGCTCGGCGGCTGGAGTCTCCTCCTCGGCGGACGGCTCATCCGTGCCCCCGGTGTCCTCGATGTCCTGTCCGCCGGCTCCGGAACCGTCGCCGATGATGCACAGCTCGGCCCCGATCTCGACGGTCTCGTCCTCCGCGACCTTGATCGCCTGGAGTGTCCCGGCCACGGGCGAGGGGATCTCGGTGTCGACCTTGTCGGTGGAGACCTCGAGGAGGGGCTCGTCGACCTCGACCGTGTCACCGACCGACTTCAGCCACCGGGTGATGGTTCCCTCGGTGACCGACTCGCCCAGCGCCGGGAGTGTGACCGGCGTGCCGCCGCCCCCGCTGCTGCTGCCCTTGTCGGCTACCGGCGCCGCTGCTGGCTCCTCGGCGGCTGCGTCCTCGCCGTCCTCGCCCCCGGACTCTTCCTGGCCGGACTCTTCCTGGCCGGACTCTTCCTGGCCGGACTCTTCCTGGCCGGAGTCGTCCTGGCCGGAGTCGTCCTGGCCGGAGTCGTCCTGGCCGGAGTCGTCCTGGCCGGAGTCGTCCTGGCCGGAGTCGTCGCTGGATTCTTCAGGACCGGACTCGTCCTGGTCCGAGCTGTCACCGTCGCCCGCGTCAGCCGATGCCTCGGAGTCGCCCGAGTCTCCGGACCCGCCGCCCTCACCCTCCTCGCCGATGACGCACAGCGCCGCACCGACCTCGACCGTCTCGTCCTCCTCGGCCTTGATCTCCAGGAGTGTCCCGGCGACCGGCGAGGGGATCTCGGTGTCGACCTTGTCGGTGGACACCTCGACCAAGGGTTCGTCGACCTCGACGGTGTCGCCCACCGACTTCAGCCAGCGGGTGATCGTTCCCTCGGTGACGGACTCACCCAGGGCGGGGAGGTTCACGGGTGTCGACATCGGTTTCCTTCGGTCTCGTCGGTGCGGTGTGCGGCTTGTGGAGAGTCCAGCAGGTCAGGAGTGTGCGTGCAACGGTTTGCCGGCCAGCGCGAGGTGGGCCTCGCCGAGCGCTTCGTTCTGGGTCGGGTGGGCGTGCACCAGCGGCGCCACGTCCTCGGGGTGGGCCTCCCAGTTGTAGATCAGCTGCGCCTCACCCACCAGCTCGCCGACCCGGGCCCCCACCATGTGTACGCCGACGACGGGGCCGTCGCTGACGCGGACCAGCTTCACGAAGCCCTGGGTGGCCAGGATCTGGCTCTTGCCGTTGCCGCCGAGGTCGTAGGTCAGCGTCTCCACGGCGTCCCCGTGCAGTTCGCGCGCCTGCGCCTCGGTGAGCCCCACGGAGGCGACCTCCGGGTCGGAGTAGGTCACCCTCGGGATGCCGGTCTCGTCGATGGGCGCCGGGGACAGGCCCGCGATCTCCTCGGCCACGAACACGCCCTGCTGGAAGCCGCGGTGCGCCAGCTGCAGCCCGGGCACGATGTCGCCGACGGCGTAGACCCCCTCGAGATTCGTGCGACAGCGCTCGTCGGTGAGGACGAAGCCACGGTCCATCGCGACCCCCTGCTCGTCGTAGCCGAGCCCATCGGTGACGGGTCCGCGCCCCACGGCGACCAGCAGCACCTCCGCCTCGAAGGTCCCCGCTGGTGCTGATCCGGAGGCAGGGCCCTCGACGGTCACCGTGACACCAGCGTCCGTGGTCGTGACCGACTCGAAGCGCGTGCCGGTCTTGAACGCGATCTTGCGCTTGCGGAACGCCCGCTCCAGGGCCTTGGAGGACTGCTCGTCCTCAGCCGGCACCAGGTGCGGGAGGGCCTCGATGATCGTGACCTCGGCGCCGAAGGACCGCCAGACACTGGCGAACTCACACCCGATCACCCCGCCACCGAGCACGATCGCGGACGCGGGCACCTTGTCGAGCTGGAGGGCGTGCTCGGAGGTCAGCACGCGCACTCCGTCGGGTTCCAGGCCGGTCAGGGATCGGGAGTAGGAGCCGGAGGCGAGCACGACGGCCTTGCCGACGTACGACGTTCCGTCGACCTCCACCGTGTGGGGGCCGACGAGACGTCCGGTCCCCTCGACGACGGTGATGCCGCGCCCCTTGATCAGGCCGACCAGCCCCTTGTGCAGCCGACCGACGACCCCGTCCTTGTAGGCGTTGACTCCGGCCATGTCGATGCCCTCGAGGGTGGCCAGGACGCCGAACCTCTCCGACTCGCGCGTGGCGTCGGCGACCTCGGCGGCGTGGAGCAACGCCTTGGTGGGGATGCAGCCGACGTGCAGGCAGGTTCCGCCGAGCTTGTCCCGCTCGACCAGGGCCACGCTCAAGCCGAGCTGCGCCGCACGCAGTGCACAGGCGTAGCCGCCGGAGCCGGCCCCCAGGATCACCACGTCGAACTCGTTGCCCTCTGCCACGGCTTCCCTCCCTGAGTTGTCGACCTTCATCCAATCACTCCGGCCGCGGCGCCCCGAAAAGAGATCGGGTTCCACGCCCGTGACCCCTCATGCAGCACACTTGCCTCATGGGCCTGCTCGATCGATTCAGGCGCGGCGGTCGTCGCGGGGGCGGAGCCTCCGGCAAGGGAACCGTGCGCGAGTCCGACGGCGCGGACCAGCGACACCTGCTGGAGTTCGTCCGGACGCACCGTGGCGTCGAGGGTTTCGTGGAACCCCGCACCGCCGTCACCGACGTGACCCTGCTCCTGGTGGCGCATGACGGGGAGTGGACGCGCCGTCGGGTTCCGTCGGTGAAGTGGGCGCACGAGTTCGCCAACAAGAACGCTGTCCCCAGCTACGACGCGGGGCTGGTGGGCATCCCCTCCCGGATGCGCGAGTTCAACCGGCGCCACAGCCAGCGTGAGAAGCAGCTCCGGCGCCAGCGCCTGGACGGCGACTAGGCGCGTTCTTCGGCCAGCGCGGCGGCGTAGGCCACCAGGGTCGGGATGCCGAAACCGGTGGCGCCGCTGGGCACGTGGCCCCAGGGTCCGCCGGTGTTCCAGGCCGGGCCGGCGATGTCGAGGTGGGCCCACGGGGTGTCACCGACGAACTCGCCGAGGAAGGCCGCCGCGAACAGCGACCCACCCCACCGCACCCAGTTGTGCTGCAGCACATCGGCGATCTTCGACTCCTCGCGCACCGAACGGCGGGTCTCCGGCGGGATGGGCAGCCGCCAGAACATCTCACCACTGGTCTCGGCCGCCGCCGCGACGGCTGCGGTCGTGGCGTCGTCCCCGAACACCCCCGCGATCTTCTCCCCGAGCGCGACGATGCACCCTCCGGTCAGGGTGGCGACGTCGATGATCGCGTCGTGCCCGTTCTCCGCAGCCATCGCCATCGCGTCGGCCAGGATCAGCCGGCCCTCGGCGTCGGTGTTGGTGACCTCGACGGTCTTGCCGCCGTACATCGTGAGGACATCACCGGGCCGCATCGCCGCCCCAGAGACCATGTTCTCGGCCATGGGGGCGTACGTCGTCACGGCGACCGGGATCTCGAGCGCGGCGATGGCGAAGGTCGCGGCGATCACGGCGGCCGCACCGCCCATGTCGTACTTCATCGTCGCCATCGAGTTGCCGGGCTTGATGGTCAGTCCACCCGAGTCGTAGGTGATGCCCTTGCCGACGAACGCAACGCTGGCACGCGCATCGGCAGGCGCCCACGTCAGCCTCACCATGCGGGGCGGGTTCGCAGAAGCCTGCCCGACACCGAGGATGCCGCCACAGCCGAGCTCGGTCAGCTTGTCGACACCGATCACCTCGAGCTTCACCCCGGACTTACGGCCGCCGCGCTCCTTGTGCAGCGTCTGGGCGGCTGCGGCGAAGAGCTCGGGGGTCAGCTTGTTGGGGGGTGCGTTCACCCAGTCGCGGCTGCGGTTGACCAGATCGCCGACGATCCGGGCTGCGGCCAGCTCCCCGATCGCGTCCTCGCGTCGAGCCGCCTCGCTGAGCAGGGAGACCTCGGCAACCTCGGAGCGGTCGGACTTCTTCTTGGTGTCCGCCTTGAAGGAGTACAGGCCGAGCACGAACCCGTCGGCCACCGCCCGCACATGGGCCGCGTCGCCCGCAGGGAGGGCCAGCGCCACGGATGCGGCGTTGCCGGTGTTGCGGGCGGCAGTGCCGGCAGCCCGGCGTACCTTCTCCAGCGTCAGCGAGTCACGGGCGCCGAGGCCCACGAACAGCAGCTGGTCGGCCCGGATCGCCCCGTTCGTCGGCAGCCGCAGCGTCTCCCCCTCGGACGCAGCGAAACCCATCGAGTCGAGCAACGGCTTGAACTTCCGGCCGTACGCCGAGGCGACGTCCTCACCACCGGGGCAGGCCACCAGATCGCCCGATGAGGATCGGGCCACCCCCACCACCACGAGGTCGGTGCGGGTCTTGGCGGGGCTTCCCTTGCGCAATGTGTACGTCGTCACGAGGGGTCATGCTAGGCCCATCGACACCCGGACCCGACAGCTCGGGCGCTCGGGGGCCGTGGGCGCGCCGACGGCCTGCGGTAACTTCCATCCATGCCCCTCAAGCAGTCGCCGCTCCACGCCCGGCACGCCGCCCTCGGTGCGAAGTTCGCCGAGTTCGGCGGTTGGGAGATGCCGCTGGAGTACCCCACCGGCGTCCTGAAGGAGCACGCCTCCGTGCGTGACGCGGTCGGGATCTTCGACGTCAGCCACCTGGGCAAGATCGTCGTGCGTGGTGACGGCGCCGTGGAGTACCTCAACACGTGCCTGACCAACGACCTCGGCCGGATCGGCCGCGGGCAGGCGCAGTACACCCTTGCCTGCGACACCGAGACCGGTGGAGTCGTCGACGACCTGATCGTCTACTACCGCGACGACGACCACGTGCTGCTCGTGCCGAACGCCGCGAACTCGGCCGAGGTCGGACGACGGCTGCTGGCCGGAGCCCCGGAGGGGCTCACGATCACCGATCACCACGAGACCCACGCCGTGCTGGCGGTCCAGGGCACCCGGTCCGACGAGGTGCTCGGGGCGATCGGCTTCCCGGTGGGCCACGACTACATGTCGTTCGAGGAGGCGCCGTTCGAGGACCACCAGGTGGTGGTCTGCCGCACCGGCTACACCGGCGAGCGCGGCTACGAGCTGATCGTCGAGAACGAGGCCGCACCCGCCCTGTGGGACGCGCTCACGGCCGCCGGCGCTGCGCACGGGATGCTGCCGTGCGGGCTGGGGGCCCGAGACACCCTGCGAACCGAGATGGGCTATCCGCTGCACGGTCAGGACATCAGCCTGGACGTCACGCCCGTTCAGGCCCGCCTCGGGTGGGCCGTCGGTTGGTCCAAGCCCTCCTTCTGGGGCAAGATGCCCCTGGCCGAGGAGAGAGAGCGCGGCGCCCGAGTCACGCTTCGCGGGTTGGTAGCGCAGGGCCGTGGCATCGCCCGGCCGCAGATGAGCGTCAAGGTCACCCGGGACCTGCCGATCGGCCACATCACCTCCGGCACCTTCTCCCCGACCCTGCGCAAGGGTGTGGCGCTGGCCCTGATCAACTCCCAGATCGAGGAGGGCGCCGAGGTGCTCGTCGACGTCCGCGGGCGGGCCGAGGTGTTCGTGGTGACCAAGCCGCCGTTCGTCCAGCCGAGCACCCGCGAGTCCTGACCACCTTCCAGAGAGGTACGCCGTGACCAACAGCCCCGAACCAGCCTTCGGTTCCTCGACCCGCCAGCCGGACACCGTGCCCTGGTGGTGGCAGCGACTCGACGCCGACGGCAGGGTCATCGCCGAGGAGACGCGCACCGAGTTCCCGACCCGCAGCGACGCCGAGACCTGGCTGGGGGAGGCGTACCCCGACCTGACCGAGGACGGCGTCTCGTCGGTCACGCTCTTCGAGGGAGAGCGCGAGGTCTACGGACCGATGTCGCTCGAGGCAGGCTGACTCAGCGCCGCGCGCCGCCCAGCTTGACCTGTGGCTTGGGCATCCGCAGCCAGCGCAGCTGGAGCACCCGCAGGATCGAGTACAGGGTGAGCCCACGCGTGCTCTCGTCGGGGAACTTCGCCCGCACCTGGCGCTTGAGGCGGATCACCAGCCACACGGTGTCGATCGCGACCAGCAGGATCGTGGTGGTCCACAGCGCGTTGCTGAACGCCACCAGCTGCTTGGCGCCGGAGTACTGCAGCACCATGATCACGATCAGCAGGGGGAGCAGGAACTCCGCGATCGAGACCCGCGAGTCGATGAAGTCGCGGACGAACCGCTTGACCGGCCCCTTGTCCCGAGCGGGCAGGTAGCGCTCGTCACCGGTGCGCATGCCGGCGCGCACCTTCGCGTTGGAGTCGGCCCGCCGCTCGCGCAGAACCTTCTGGGCGGCCTTCTTGTCCATCCCGGACTTGGCCCGCTCGCGGGCGGCCGCCTGGGCCTCCTTGCGGGTGGGGGTGGGGCGGCCCTTGGCGCCCGGACCCTTGAGCTCCTCGGCCTCGGACGTGGCCTGATCGGGTTTGTCGGTACGGCGGAACACGGTGAACCTTCTCGAGGGAAGAGGGGATCTGGCGGAAGTCGCCAGCCTACCGTCCGGTGCCGTGACGTCGCCCCCGACGGCACCCGCGCGGACCCTCGTTCCGCTGGGTTCGGGCAGGTAGGTTGAGGGTCATGAGCATGATGAAGCGCATCAGCATGATCTTCCGCGCCAAGGCCAACAAGGCGCTCGACGCCGCCGAGGACCCGCGCGAGACCCTCGACTACAGCTACCAACGTCAGCTGGAGATGCTGACGAAGGTTCGACGTGGTGTGGCTGACGTCGCCACCAGTCGCAAGCGGGTCGAGCTGCAGGTCAACCAACTGCAGACCCAGTCCGACAAGCTCACCGAGCAGGCCCAGAAGGCCCTGACGATGGGTCGGGAGGACCTCGCCCGGGAGGCGCTCACCCGCAAGTCCGCCCTGACCGGGCAGATGTCGGACCTGCAGGCGCAGCACGCGCAGCTGCAGGGCGAGGAGGAGAAGCTCACCCTGGCCTCCCAGCGGCTCCAGGCCAAGGTCGAGTCCTTCCGCACTCGCAAGGAGACGATCAAGGCGACCTACACCGCCGCCGAGGCCCAGACGCGGATCAACGAGGCGTTCTCCGGCATCTCCGAGGAGATGGGCGACGTCGGACTGGCCGTCCAGCGCGCCGAGGACAAGACGGCGCAGATGCAGGCCCGTGCGGGAGCGATCGACGAGCTGATCGCCTCCGGCGCCCTCGACGACGCGAGCTCGCTGAGCCGTGGCGACGACATCAGCCGCGAGCTGGAGTCGATGAGCACCCAGTCCGACGTCGAGTCCGAGCTCGCTGCGCTCAAGGGCAGCTCGCCCCAGGCCATCGACGCAACCCCGGAGACGCCCGCGGTCCAGGCGGCTTCGGCCGAGGAGCAGGGCGACTCCGAGGAGACGCTCGTCGAGACGGAGGAGCAGTCATGATCGTGCGCATCCTGGGCGAGGGGCAGCTGGAGGTTCCCGAGGATCGGCTGGACGCCCTCAACGCGCTCGACCGGGCCGTGGAGTCCGCGGTGGAGAACGGCGATCCCGACACCTTCGCGAGTGCACTGACTGCGCTGCTCGACGGGGTCCGCGGCTCAGGAACGCCGCTGGCAGCGGACTCGCTGGAGGACTCCGACCTGATCCTGCCGCCCTCGGACGCCACGATCGACGAGGTCCGCGAGCTGCTCAACGACGACGGACTGATCCCGGGCTGAGACGGTCACCATGGCCCGCACCCGCTTCGTTCCCGACACCGGCCTCACCGTGCGCATGACCTCGGTCATGTTCCTGCTCGGGGCCCTGTTCGTCGCCCTGGTGGCGGCGCTGATGTCCTTTGCCCAGAGTGGCGGCCTGGTCCTGCTCATCGGACTCGGCGCCATCGGCGTGGCCTTCTTCCAGTGGTGGATGTCGGACACCTTGGCGCTGCGGGCGATGCGCGCCCGGGTGGTCAGCCCGGAGGAGGCGCCCGAGCTGCACGGCATGATCGACCGGCTCTGCGCGATGGCCGACATGCCCAAGCCACGGGTCGCGATCGCCGACACCGACCTGCCCAATGCCTTCGCCACCGGGCGCTCGCCCAACCGCGCCGCAGTGTGTGTGACGACCGGCATCCTGCGCACGCTCACCGCCGAGGAGCTCGAGGGTGTGCTCGCGCACGAGCTCTCCCACGTGGCCCACCGCGATGTCCTGGTCATGACGGTGGCGTCCTCTGCCGGGATCGTGGCGGGCATGGTCACCCGGGGAGCCCAGTTCGGCGGGCTCGGGCTCGGCCGGTCGCGCAACGGCAACAACGGTGCCGGGGCGATCGGCTTCGTCGCGGTGCTGGTGGTCAGCCTGGTCGTCTACGCGGTCAGCTTCCTCCTGCTCCGGCTGCTCTCCCGCTACCGCGAGCTGTGCGCGGACCGCTCCGGCGCCTTCCTGACCCAGAAGCCCTCGGCACTGGCGTCCGCGCTGACCAAGATCAGCGGCCAGATGAACGCCGTACCCGAGCGCGACCTGCGGGCCGCCCAGTCGATGAACGCGTTCTTCATCGCCCCGGCCGCCCGCGGCCTGACCTTGAAGACCCTGACCTCGACCCACCCGCCCCTCGAACAACGCCTCGACCAGCTCGCCCGCATCGCGGCCAGCCTGGGCCAGAGCCTCTAGGTAGACCTGTGGGCCTGTGGGACGTGCTCCGCGGTCAGACCCGTCCGCGCCTGCCCAACCTCGACCTGCTCTTCGCTCTGCCCGCTGCCGCGTTGACGCTCGATGCGGCGATCGGGCTGCACCCCACCGGGGTCGGCTCGGTCTGCTTCCGGGCCGCCGAGGGAAGGGCGGCCATGACCACGCAGCAGGAGGCGTCGGCCGTCATCGCGGTCGACGGTGGGCCGACTACGCAGAGCAAGGTCGACGAGTACGGCTACACCTGGCTCACGGTGCGCGGCCTCCCGGCGGACTCCAGCGGGCTGGTGACCGACCTGCACGCGGTGAACTCCGCGCTGGAGCTGCAGGGCTTCGCGGGAGGGCTGCTGTGCTCGGTGATCGGCTTCGCCGACGACGCGGCCCATCGGGCGTATCTGGTCTACCTCTACAAGCAGGGGACCTTCTACCCGTTCTGCCCAACTGGGCCCACCAGCCGCGACACGCTGATGGAGCGCCAGATCCGTGATGTGATCGGCGCCGACCTCCCCATCGAGCCCGACACGGCGAGGTGGATGCCTCTATGGGGTCTGCAGGACAGTCAGGACGGGGCCTGAGCCACAACAGAATCGCTCGGAGTACGAGGGAGAACATGGCGGAGCCGACACCAACCGATCTCGCGCGCGACGTCGAGGTCGCGCGCTACCAGGTGGTGGGGGTGGGACAGCCGGAGCTCGACGACCTGGCGCAGATGGCCGCGGCGCTGTGCAAGGTCCCGGCTGCCGCGGTCAACCTGATGCTGGCCGACACCCAGGCCATGGTGGCGGCCGCGGGGATCGACCCCGTCGTCTGCGCGAGCGAGGACTCGATGTGCCACGCCGTGTTGCACGAGGGCCGACCCGTCTGGGTCCCGGACGCCTCCGTCGACCCGCGATGGATCGACAACCCCTTCGTCAACGGTGAGCGCGACAGCTTCCGGTTCTACTCCGCCCACCAGCTCGTGTCGCCCCGCGGGATCGTGATCGGGACGCTGTGCGTCTTCGACCACCAGCCACGTGAGCTCTCCGCCGAGGAGGACCTGCACCTGACCCGGATCGCCGGACGAGTCGTCGACCTGCTCGAGCTGCGCCTGCGCACTCTCGAGCTGGAGGAGAGCGTGGCCGAGCTGGTCGAGATGCGCGATGAGCTGCAACGGTCCAACGACATGCTGGGGCTCTTCGCGGGCCAGGTCGCGCACGACCTGCGCGGCCCCGTCTCGGCGGTCAACCTGTCTCTCGGCCTGCTGCGTGACGAGCTCGACGGCGAGGCCGAGAAGCAGTCCTGGATCCTCGACCGAGCGCTCGGGAGCGTGGCCCGGATGGATGATCTGATCGGCGCGATGCTGGAGTTCGCCTCCATCGGGGGACGACCCGATCAGGTCGAGTTCGACCTCGGCACGGTTCTGGCGCTGGTCAGGGACGACCTGGCCGCGGAGCTTGCGGGGGTGAGGCTCACTGCCGGGCCGTTGCCGATCGTGTGTGCCGACCCGGTCCAGCTGCGGGTGGTGCTGCAGAACCTCGTGTCGAACGCCGCGAAGTTCTCCCGCACCGATGCCGAACCCCAGGTGTGGGTCGGCACCGCGACGGCGGAGGGTGGCTGGGTCCTCGACGTGGAGGACAACGGCCAGGGCGTCCCGGATGAGGACCGCCGACGAGTCTTCAGCCCGCTCGTCCAGGGCAACTCCGCGAAGGGCGGTCTGGGTCTCGGCCTGGCGACCTGCGCACGCATCGTGGCCGCGCACGGCGGCTCCATCCGGATAGATGACTCCGAGCACGGCGGTGCACGGGTGCGCGTCTCGATGCCCGCTCAGGTTGCCTCGGGTGCGCCATCGGGGGACTCAGTCACGGTGTGACTTGCCGGGCAGGTCCAGCATCCGCTGGAGCGCCACCTTGGCCCAGCGCTCGGTCTCGGGGTCGACCTCGATCACGTTGACCACGTTGCCGTCGACGAGCGACTCCAGCGTCCACACCAGGTGGGGCAGGTCGATCCGGTTCATCGTCGAGCAGTAGCAGACCGTCCGGTCGAGGAAGGTGATCTGCTTGTCGGGATGGGCGTCCGCGAGCCGCTTGACCAGGTTCAGCTCGGTGCCGATCGCCCACGACGACCCCGCCGGCGCCGCCTGGATCGTCTTGATGATGAACTCCGTGGAGCCGACCAGGTCCGCCTTCAGGACCACCTCGTGGCGGCACTCCGGGTGCACGAGGATGCGGATGTCGGGCACCGTGGCCCGGAGCTCGTCGACGACCTCCTCGGAGAAGCGACCGTGGACCGAGCAGTGGCCCTTCCACAAGATGATCCGGGCGTCGCGCAGCTCTTGGGTGGTGAGCCCGCCCCCCGGGAGCAGCGGGTTCCAGACCACACAGTCTGCGAGTGAGAGGCCGAGCTCCAGGACTGCGGTGTTGCGCCCGAGATGCTGGTCGGGCAGGAACAGGACCTTGGTCTCGGGACCCTTCTGCCCGTAGGCCCATTCGAGGGCGGCCTGGGCGTTGGACGAGGTGCACACCGCACCGTCGTGCCGGCCACAGAACGCCTTGATGTCGGCCGAGGAGTTCATGTAGGTGATGGGTACGACGAGGTCGGCGACCCCCGCGTCGGTCAATGCATCCCAGGCGTCCTCGACCTGCGCCAGCCGCGCCATGTCGGCCATCGAGCACCCGGCCGCCAGATCGGGGAGGATCACCGCCTGCTCGGGCGCGGTGAGGATGTCGGCCGACTCCGCCATGAAGTGGACGCCGCAGAACACGACGTACCTCGCCTCGGGGCGGGCCGCCGCGTCGCGGGCGAGCTTGAACGAGTCGCCCGTCACGTCGGCGAAGGCGATCACCTCGTCGCGCTGGTAGTGGTGACCCAGGACGAACACGTCCCGACCGAGCTTCTCCTTGGCCGCTCGTGCCCGCTCCACCAGATCGGGGTCGGAGGCCGCGGGAAGATCGCCGGGACACTCGACGCCACGCTCCGAGGAGCGGTCGGCGCCCCGTCCGAGGGGCAGCAGCGGAAGGTCGACGGTCGTCATCCCGCAAGTCTCCCACCGGCGCGACGGCGACCTGCACACGGCAGGATGGGGTCATGCGCGTGGTCTTCGCCCCCGACAAGTTCGCCGGTACCCTCACCGCCGTCGAGGCGGCTGCCGCCATGGCTGCCGGCTGGGCGCGGCGGGCCCCCGGCGACGAGCTGGTCGAGGTCCCCATGTCGGACGGAGGGCCGGGGTTCGTCGACGTGCTGCACGAGGCCCTGGGCGGTGAGCTGCACGCCGTCACCGTGTCGGATCCCTATGGTGCGCCGACGCCGGCCGCCGTGCTGTGCGTGGGGGAGACGGCGTACGTCGAGAGCGCTCACGCGGTCGGCCTGCACCTCACCGAGGCGGCGGAACGCCAGCCCGAACGGGCATCGACCCGCGGCCTCGGCGAGCTGCTGCTCGCGGCCACAGCGACGGGTGCCGCACGGGTCGTGGTCGGTCTGGGCGGCTCGGCGACCAACGACGGGGGCGCGGGACTGCTGGCCGCCCTGGGGGCGAGCTGCGTCGGCGGCTCCCTGGTGGAGGGTCCCGCCGGCCTGGCAGACCTGGAGTCCGTCGACCTCGCCGCTGCCCGCGAGGCCATGGCCGGCGTGCGACTCGTGCTCGCCAGCGATGTCGACAACCCGATGCTCGGCATCACCGGTGCCACCAAGACCTACGGCCCCCAGAAGGGGCTGCCCGAGGAGCGGCTGCCGGTGGTCGACGGCTGGCTGCAGCGCTTCGCCGAGGTCACCGACCGCAAGCTGGCCGCCGAGAAGGGTGCGGGGGCCGCAGGCGGGCTCGGCTTCGCCCTGATGCTGCTCGGGGCGACCCGGGAGCCGGGGGTGGTGCTCGTCGCCGAGGCGGTCGGGCTGGCCGACCGGATCGCGGTGTCCGACCTGGCCGTCACGGGCGAGGGCGCCTTCGACTTCTCCTCGCGGTCCGGCAAGGTGCCCTACGGGGTGGCGGAGATCGCGACCCAGCACCTGGTCCCCTGCATCGCGCTCGCCGGGCGCGTGCTGGTCGGGTCGCGGGAGACGCGGGCCCTGGGGGTGGAGTCGGCGTACTCCGTGGTCGACCTGGTGGGAGAGGAGAGAGCTCTCGGAGCCCCGGCCGAGGCGCTCGCCGACCTCGCCGAGCGGACCGCGAGGAACTGGTCGCGCTGACCTGGCGAACGACGCTCAGCTCAGGGCCGCAATGCCCGGGAATAACCTGCGGTGTGCGACCATTGGAACTGTTGCCGGACACACCCGAACACCCTTGGAGAGACTCATGACCGAGCAGGTCGACACCGCACAGGAGATCCGTACCGACGGCATCAACGTCAGCGACGTCGCGGCGGCCAAGGTCAAGAGCCTGCTCGAGCAGGAAGGTCGCGACGACCTCCAGCTGCGCATCGCGGTGCAGCCTGGCGGCTGCTCCGGACTCCGCTACCAGCTGTTCTTCGACGAGCGGACCCTCGACGGCGACCTCGTCACCGACTTCGACGGCGTCGCCGTGGTCGTCGACCGGATGAGCGTTCCCTACCTCAACGGCGCGACGATCGACTTCGTCGACACCATCGAGAAGCAGGGCTTCACCATCGACAACCCCAACGCCGGCGGCTCCTGCGCCTGCGGTGACTCCTTCCACTGAGTTCCCCTGAGTTCCCCTAGAGCCACGGCTCGGAGGAACCCTGAGACAACGCAAAGGTGGCGGTGACCCCAACGGGTCACCGCCACCTTTTGTCGTCCCGGTCGTCCAGGTCGTCCAGGTCGTCCCGGCCGTGGGCTGCCGACGTGCGGCGGCAGCAGTCAGTCCAGGTGCAGATGCAGTCGCGAGGCCAGGTGCGCCGCGGCGTCGCTCACCTCGATCTCGGCCTTGTGCACCTCCAGGGGGAACGTCTCGAACTCCAGGGACGGAGCCTCCAGGCTCACTGTCAGGGGGCCGACCACGCGCTGGGTGAAGGCGATCTGCGAGCCGCAGGCGGTGCAGTCCTCGTGCATCTGGCGCGTCGAGTCGTGCTCGTCGTAGACAAGTCGTTGGTAACCCATGTCCCCGACGCTAGGTGCTACCACCGGGTACACCTATCTGTACCGCTGGGTAGTCTCGGTCTGCGCCACCCCCCTGTCACGCACGCAAACCGAGGGACCCATGTCACTGCTGATAGCCGGCTCGATCGCCACCGACCACCTGATGACCTTCGGTGGCAAGTTCGCCGACTCCCTGGTCGTGGAGCAGCTCGACAAGCTGTCGGTGTCCTTCCTGGTCGATGACCTCGAGATCCGCCGGGGCGGCTGCGCCGGCAACATCTGCTTCGGTCTGGCCCAGCTGGGCCTGCGCCCGGTCCTGGTCGGCGCCGCGGGCGAGGACTTCGCCGACTACCGCTCGTGGCTGGAACGGCACGGCGTCGACTGCGACTCGGTGCACATCTCCGAGGACCTGCACACGGCGAGGTTCGTGTGTACGACGGACGCGACCATGGCCCAGTTCGCGAGCTTCTACCCCGGCGCGATGAGCGAGGCCCGGCTGATCGAGCTGGAGCCGATCGCGCGCCGCGTGGGTGAGCCGACCTTCGTACTGATCGGTCCCGACGACCCCGAAGGCATGCTGCGGCACACCGAGGAGTGCCGCCACCGTGGGTACGACTTCGTCGCCGACCCGAGCCAGCAGCTGGCCTTCGGCGAGGGGGACATGATCCGCCGGCTGATCGAGGGCGCGGCCTACCTGTTCTCCAACGAGTACGAGTCCCACCTGATCGAGTCCAAGACCGGCTGGTCGGCTGACGACGTCCTGGCCCGGGTCGGCACCCAGGTCGTCACGCTTGGTGCCGAGGGCGTTCGCGTCGTCTCCAAGGATGCCGAGACCGTGGAGGTCCGGGCGGTCCCCGGCGTGCACGCGGTCGAGCCCACCGGGGTCGGCGACGCGTTCCGATCGGGCTTCCTGGCCGCCCTGGAGTGGGGACTCTCCCACGAGCACGCGGCGCAGGTGGGCTGCGTCCTCGCGGCCTATGTGGTGGAGCAGGTCGGCACCCAGGAGTACTCCTTCACCTCCGCCCAGTTCGTGGCCAGGCTGGCCGGTGCGTACGGCGACGAGGCCGCCGACGTCGTCCGGACCCGGCTCGGCTGACCGTGCTCCGCGACCGGGCTCAGCTGACCCGGCTCAACTGACTCGGCGCACCAGGTAGGTCGCCACCCCATCGTCGGCGGTCTCCGAGCCGACGTACTCCTGACCGCGCATGCGGCACCACGCCTGCAGGTCGACGCCGGCCGCCGGGTCGTCGGCGGCCACCGCCACCACGTCCCCCGGCCCGACGCCGCTGAACGCCTTGGCCAGCTCGATGATCGGGCGCGGGCAGGCCATGCCGCGACAGTCCAGCTCCAGTCGGCTCATCGCAGCTCCTCGCGCGGGACGCCGGACTCGGTGCGCAGCCGCTCCACGACGCGGGGCAGCTCGGTCAGCAGGCGCTGGACCTGCTCCGGCGCGGTGTCCCGGCCCACCGAGAGACGGACGTTGCCATGGGTCAGAGCGCCCATCGCGGCGAGGACATGGCTCGGCTCGAGAGTGCTGGCCGTGCAGGCCGACCCGCTTGCCACGGCGAAGCCCAGCCGGTCCAGCTCGGTGACCAGCGCCTCGCCGTCGACGTAGAGGCAGGAGAAGGTGACCAGGTGCGGCAGCCGGTGGATGGGGTCGCCGACCACGTCGGTGTCGGGGATCTGGGCCACCTTGGCCCGGATCAGGTCCATGAGGGCGTGCGCACCGGCGTTGGCCTCGTCGCGCTCGGCCACCACGGCGCGCAGCGCGGCGGCCGCAGCCAGCGCGGCCGGGGCGTTCTCGAACCCGGTGCTCCTCTGCTCGGCCCGGTCGTCCGCGGGGAACGGGTTGCGCCAGCGGGTGCCCTTGCGGACCAGGAGCACGCCGACGCCGGCCGGGCCACCCCACTTGTGGGCGGAGCCGGCGGCGGCGGCCCAGCCCTGAGGGAGCGGGAGGCGACCCATCGACGCGCAGGCGTCGGTGAAGAGCGGGACGTCACCCGCCGACGCGGCCACCTCCTCGACGGGCTGCAGGGTGCCGACCTCGTGGTTGGCGGTCTGTACGGCGACCACGGAGACCGGGTCGCCCGACGCCGCGGCAGCCGCGGCCGCGTCGTCCCGGAGGCGACCGTTGGGGTCCACGGGCAGCTCCAGGACCGGGTCGCCGGTCCAGCGGGCGGCATGCAGGACGGCGCTGTGCTCCACCGCCGTGTGCAGGATGCGCCGCCCCACCCGGTGACGGGCGGCGTGCAGACCCAGCAGCCCGAGGTGCACGGCGTGGGTGCCGCTCGGGGTGAAGGTGACCTCGTCGGGGCGGACCCCGAGGGAGCCGGCCACGGATGCGCGGGCCTCGTCGAGCATCATCCGGGCCTGTCTGGCGGGACGGTGCAGCCGTCGCGGATCGGCGTACCCGCGATCGAGGGACTGCTCGAGGACCTCGCGTGCGGCAGGGTGCAGCGGCTCCCCGGACGCGTGGTCGAGGTAGGTCGGGACGGCCGCGTGGGAGCCGCCGCCATCAGGGGCCGCAGGGGGATGGCTCACACTCCGAAACCTACCGGCGACCTGCTCCCTTATCCGGGGTGCGTCAGTAGTAGGGTTTCGCTTGTCTGAAGTTGGTCAGAAGTCCTGAGTCTGCTTACGAAAGGGCCAATCCGTGCGTCTGGAGCACCCCTCGCGGTTCCGCCACGCGGCGCTCGGCGGCCTTCTGGTCACCGTCGTGCTGTTCCTCAGCGGTTGCTCGGCCGAGCAGGAGGGTGAGATCCGGCGCCTGGCGCTGCCGATCCCATCCACCGAGGAGGCCACTCACGTCCACGAGCTGTGGATGTGGTCGTGGCTCGCCGCCATGATCACCGGCGTCATCGTCTGGGGTCTGATCTTCTACGCCTCGGTGCGGTTCCGTCGCCGCAGCGACACCGAGATCCCGGTGCAGACGCGCTACAACCTGCCGATCGAGATCTTCTACACGATCGCCCCGATCATGATGGTGATCGTCTTCTTCTACTTCACCATCGACAACCAGAGCAAGGTGCTCCACGACGACCCGAACCCCGACACGACCATCACGGTCGTCGGGCAGCAGTGGTCGTGGACCTTCAACTACAACCTCGGATACGACGCCGAGAAGCGCAGCTTCGAGCAGGCCGGCGCCGGCGAGGTCGTGCACGAAGGTGGCACGCCCGCCAAGCGGCCGACGCTGTGGCTGGTCAAGGACAAGAGCGTCCGCGTCTTCCTTGCCTCGCCCGACGTAATCCACTCGTTCTGGGTCCCCGGTTTCCTGTTCAAGATGGACGTCGTCCCGGGCCGTGACAACCACTTCGCCCTGACGCCGACGCGCGCCGGGACCTTCGAGGGCCGCTGTGCCGAGCTCTGCGGCGTCTACCACTCGCGGATGCTCTTCAACGTCAAGGTCGTCGAGCAGGGCGAGTACGACGCCCACCTCGCCGAGCTCGCCAAGCAGGGCAACACCGGCAAGGCCGTCGGCGCCGCCGAGGTGCTCCAGACCCCGGGCCTGGAGTCCGACCAGAGCAACGGAGGAGATCAGTGACTGCCGTCTCCGACGCCCCCACGGGCGCACGTGTGGAGCCGCCCCGCCGCCCGCTGGGCCAGCAGGTGGTGCGGATCCTGACCAGCACCGACCACAAGGTGATCGGCAACCTCTACCTGGTCACGTCGTTCGCGTGGTTCCTGATCGCCGGCGTGATGGCCCTGCTGATGCGCTCGGAGCTGGCGTTCCCGGGCTCCCAGATCGTCAATGACGAGCTCTACAACCAGCTGTTCACGATGCACGGCACCATCATGCTGCTGCTGTTCGCGACGCCGCTGTTCTTCGGCTTCGGCAACGCGGTCATGCCGCTGCAGATCGGCTCGCCCGACGTGGCGTTCCCCCGTCTGAACATGCTGAGCTACTGGTTCTACCTGTTCGGCAGCATGATCACCTTCTCCGGGTTCCTCTCACCCGACGGCGCCGCCGACTTCGGGTGGTTCGCCTACACGCCGCTGTCCAACGCAGTCCGCTCGCCCGGCATCGGCGGCGACCTGTGGATCATGGGGCTGTGGCTGGCGGGCCTCGGCACGATCCTGGGCTCGGTCAACTTCATCACCACGATCATCTGCATGCGCGCCCCCGGCATGACGATGTTCCGGATGCCCATCTTCGTGTGGAACACCCTGGTCACCAGCCTGCTGGCGATCATCGTCTTCCCGATCCTCGCCGCGGCCCTGCTCGCGCTGGAGGCGGACCGACAGTTCGGCGCCCACGTCTTCGACGCCAGCCACGGCGGCGCGATCCTGTGGCAACACCTGTTCTGGTTCTTCGGCCATCCAGAGGTCTACATCATCGCTCTGCCCTTTTTCGGCATCATCACCGAGATCCTGCCCGTCTTCAGCCGCAAGCCGATCTTCGGCTACGTCGGCCTGGTGGCGGCCACCCTCGGGATCGCTGTCCTCTCGGTCGCCGTCTGGGCGCACCACATGTTCGTGACCGGCGCCGTCGACCTGGCGTTCTTCTCCGGGATGACGTTCCTGATCGCCGTACCGACCGGAGTGAAGTTCTTCAACTGGATAGGCACGATGTGGGGCGGGTCGATCACCTTCGACACGCCCATGCTCTGGGCCGTCGGCTTCCTGACCACCTTCCTCTTCGGCGGACTCACCGGCGTCATCCTCGCCTCACCCCCGCTGGACTTCCACGTCTCGGACTCCTACTTCGTCGTGGCGCACTTCCACTACGTCGTCTTCGGCACGGTCGTGTTCGCGATGTTCGCCGGCTTCTACTTCTGGTGGCCCAAGCTGACCGGGCGGATGCTCGACGAGCGCCTCGGCAAGATCCACTTCTGGCTGCTCTTCGTCGGCTTCCACACCACCTTCCTGGTCCAGCACTGGCTGGGGGTGGAGGGCATGCCCCGCCGCTACGCCGACTACGCGGCCTCCGACGGGTTCACCACGCTCAACCAGGTCTCGACCATCGGTGCCTTCCTGCTGGCGTTCTCCACGGTGCCGTTCCTGTTCAACGTCTACAAGTCCAGTCGCGGACCGCTTGTCGGGGTCGATGACCCCTGGGGCTGGGGTCGCTCGATGGAGTGGGCGACCAGTTGTCCACCTCCGCGGCACAACTTCGTCTCGATCCCGCGGGTGCGCTCGGAGTCGCCGGCCTTCGACCTGCACCACCCGGAGATCGCGGCGATGGAGTACGCCGACAACGACGGACTCGGTGAGTACGCCGGGGTCGCGGATGCCCCGAACGTCGACGGACGACGCGAGATGCTCGACGGAGAGGCCGATGTCCGATGAAGGCGGAGACCTGGATCTTCGGACTCTGCACGATCTTCTTCGTGTTGGTCACGCCCTCCTACTGGTTCATCACCGGCGACCACACCGGTTCCACGGCGCTGTTCATGACGTTCCTGCTGACGGCACTGATCACCTTCTACCTCGGCTTCCACGCCCGGAAGATGGAGCCACGCCCCGAGGACCGCGCGGACGGCGAGATCGCCGACGGTGCCGGCGAGCTGGGCTTCTTCCCGCCGTACAGCTGGTGGCCGCTGTGGTGCGGCATGTGCCTGGCCACGATGGCGCTGGGTGTCGCGATCGGCTGGTGGCTGTTCATCATCGGCACCGCGCTCGGGGCGCTCGCGCTGAGCGGCCTGATCTTCGAGTACTACCGTGGCGAGCACGCGCACTGACCCTCAGCCCCGAACTCGTGCTCGATGGAGCGACGCCGGCGTGAGATGACGCACTGTGAGACTGGTGCGTCTCGTAATGAGTCGTTGTTACCCTGATGGGGTCAATGATCCGCTGCAACTCGGGGAGTCCCCACACATGTCCGCCCGCTCCGTCCGCACGCGCCTGTCCATCCTCGGCGTTGTGGCGACCCTTGCCCTGACTGCGGCCTGCTCCGGTCAGGCGGCTCCGCAGACGACGGGCAAGCAGTCCGAGACCCCCTCGCCCGTCGCCCACGAGTCGGTCGCCACGATCGCGAGCAACATCCCGGCCGGCGCCGGCAAGATCGGCATCGATCGCAAGATCCGGCTCACCGTCGAGCAGGGCACCTTCTCCGACGTACAGGTCACCGGACCCAAGGGATCGATCGTCGAGGGCCGGCTGTCCGAGGACAAGACCGCCTGGGTGTCCACTGCTCGTCTCCAGGCCGCGTCGCGCTACCTGGTCACCTCGACCGCGGTGGATGCCGACGGGCTCGAGAACAGCTACGAGGCGAAGTTCCGCACCAGGACGCTGAGCCTGGACGAGCAGACCTACCCGAGCTTCGTCCCCCTCCAGGGTCAGACCGTCGGCGTCGGCATGCCGGTGATCATCCGCTTCGACGTGCCGATCGCCGACCAGGCTGGCATCGAGCGGCACCTCGACGTGACCAGCAAGCCCGCCCAGACCGGCGCGTTCCACTGGGTCAGCGCCCAGGAGGTGCACTGGAGGCCCCGGACCTACTGGCAGCCGGGCACCGACGTGACGGTGACGGCGAACATCAAGGGCGTGCCTGCGGGCAACGGGATCTACGGGCAGACCGACCGGAAGATGAACTTCCAAGTCGGTCGTTCGATGGTCAGCAAGGTCAACATCAACACCCACCAGATGAGGGTGTTCCGGGACGGCAAGCTGGTCCGCACGATCCCGATCACGACAGGGGAGCAGCCCAAGTTCACCACCCGTTCGGGCGTGAAGGTGATCGTGGAGAAGTTCCGGCACAAGCGGATGAACTCCGAGACCATCGGGATCGATCCCGCCAGTGCCGACGGCTACGACCTCGACGATGTCGAGTACGCGATGCGGGTGACCTACTCCGGTGAGTTCCTGCACTCAGCGCCTTGGTCGGTCAGCTCGCAGGGCCGCGACAACGTCAGCCACGGCTGCACCGGCATGAGCCCGGCCAACGCCGCGTGGTTCTACGGCAACTCCACCGTCGGTGACGTCGTGGAGTACGCCGGCAGCAGCCGCCAGATGACCTTGACCAACGGCTTCGGCGACTGGAACGCCTCGTTCGCGAGCTACAAGGCCGGCTCGGCACTCAGCTGATCCGCACACGGGGCCGCTTCGGCTACCGACCGTCCTCGAGGGCGTGCAGCCGGCGTACCGTCTTCGAGGTCTGCACACCCGTGGCCTCGGGGTAGGTGCCGAACAGCCGGTCGGCCGTGCCCGAGCTGGTGACGGTGAACCAGTAGTGCTCGTTCTTGTAGTGATGCAGCCGGTGGTTGCGCCACACGGCGCGGAATGCCCGAGAGCGCGGCCGGTAGTCGCTGTGCACGAGGTAGTGCACCCACTCGTAGTTGAACATCAGCGTCGTGACGGCCACCAGGAAGGTCGCCCCGGCGGCGAGGTCGGGGAAGACGAAGACCGCAAGGACGACGTAGGACGGCAGCAGCCAGAGCTCGACCTGCCAGGGGATGAAGACGAGGGGCAGCACCCGCGGGTCGGCGTGGTGGGCACGGTGCTTGCGGGCGAGCAGCGAGTCCACCGCGACGTTGCCGAGCCGGCGTGGCCTCCAGTGCAGGATGCAGACGTGGATCAGCCACTCGATGACCGGGAACAGTGCCACCAGCGCGACCGGGACGATCAGCTCGGTCCAGTGGAACCCACCCAAGGTGGCGCGGAAGCCCACTGAGCCGAGCAGGAAGGCGGCGATCAGCCAGGGGGAGGGGTGCTGCCAGAAGGCGCGCCAGGCGGCGCCGATGCCCTGGGAGGTACGTCGGGATCCGGTGATCCGCTGCTCGTCCTCGGCCAGTCGTTCCTGCGCCTGGGCCTCGATCTCTGGGCTGGGCCGGGTCATCTGTCGTTCTCCTCGTGGGTGGGGGCGTTCTGCTGGTCATGGGGGGAGCCCGAGTGGGAGTCAGGGTTGGAGTCGGCGGGGGAGGCGGTGTCGGCATCGGTGCCGGTGTCGAGCAGCGCGAGCAGGCGTCCGATCGCCTCGGTGGCCGGGCGCAACAGCTCGTCGGCAGCCGCTCGCGCGGCGACCGGGTCGGCGGCGGCCACAGCGTCAGCGAGGGCGCGGTAGCCGGTCAGGTTGTCCACCTCGGCCTCCATCACCGGGCCCAGGGCCGTGATGGCGGGCTCGTAGGCGAGTCGCAGGCTGTTGAACAGCAGCCGGAACACGATCGAGTCGGCGGCGTCCACCACGGCGTCCCAGAAGGCGAGGGCGGCGTGCTGGCGAGCCTCGGAGCCCTCGGCCTCCTCCAGCCTGGAGACGGCGTCGCTGAGGGCGAGGGCGGCCTCCGGGCTGGAGTTCTCCGCAGCCAGAGCGGCCACCGTCGGGGCGATCGTCTGACGGGCCTGGAGGATGCTTCGGCCCACGGCCGCGTCCAGTGCGCCGTCGCGGACCAGCAGGCGGGGGAGCAGGTCGAGTCCGGCGAACCGGCGGTAGTCGCGCACCGTCGTACTCCCGCCGTGGCGCACCTCGACGAGCCGTGCCTGGGAGAGTCGTTGGAGCGCCTCGCGAACCGCGGGGCGGGAGACTCCGAGAACCTCGGCCAGACGACGCTCGCTGGGCAGCGCGTCACCGGCAGACAGTTCGCCGTCGACGACCTCACCGAGCAGTTGGTCGAAGACGTCCTCGGGCACGAGGCGTCGGGCTACCGGTTTCAGGGCCATGACGAGCAGAATCGCCGTGCCGACGGCAGGTGGTCAAGTGGTCAGACCAGTATGCGGACGTGTGAGGCATCGCCACGCTGTACGTCGCCGACCGGGCACTGCGCGCACGCTGTACGTCGCCGACCGGGCACTGCGCGCACGCTGTACGTCGCCGACCGGGCACTGCGCGCACGCTGTACGACGCCGACCGGGCAGTGCATGCACGCTGTACGACGCCGACCGGGCAGTGCATGCACATAGAAAGTGCCCCAGGTGTGGTTGGAGTGCCCGCTCGGCGTCCTGAGGCGTGACTGGAGTGCCCGGTCGGCGTGCTGAGGCGTGCGCGCAGTGCCCGCTCGCGCAACTAGCTGGGGAGGGGAGCGGGAGCGGAGGGGAGAGGGAGGGGAGGGGACGCACGAAGGGGCCCGGTTGGACCCGGACCCCTTCATACCTTGGCAGTCAGTGACGCCGTGACCCTGGAACTGGCTGGGTCAGTGCTGGCGCAGTTCCTCGCCGGTCACGTCGTGGCGGCCGTCGAACTGGTGGCCGTCGGCTGCGTGGCCCTCGAGGGGGGCGTCGTGCGCCTGCTCGAGCTCGGCGTGGTGGTGAGCCTCCTCGAGCTCGGCACGCGTCGGCTTCTGCTGGTTGTCGCCGTACCAGAACGCCGAGAGCCGGGCGCGCAGCTTGTCCTTGCGTGCCGTCGGCGAGGGTACGCCGTTGCCGTCGGCGCCCGAGGGCGGCGAGAACACCACATCGCGCTGCCGCGAGGTCAAGGTGTAGGCCGTCTCGACCGGCAGCGGGAGGTGGCGTTCGGTGTAGCCACCCACGGCGTCTCGCATGATCACGCCGCTCTCGTAGCCGTGCAGCAGCTTCTCGTTGTCGTGACGCTGCAAGGAGATGCACCATCGACGCGCGATGATGAACGCGATCACCGGGCCGATGAACACGGCCGCTCGCATGAAGTAGGTGATCTCGTTGATGCTCAGCCGCATCTTGATGGCGATGATGTCGTTGCCGCCGGCGGCCCAGGTCAGGCCGTAGAACGTCATCAGGGCCACCATCAGCGCCGTGCGCGTCGGAGCGTTGCGGGGGCGCTGCAGCAGGTGGTGCTCGCGCTTGTCACCGGTGATCCAGCCCTCGATGAAGGGCAACATCATCAAGATCGTGAACATCAGGCCCGGCAGGACGATGATCGGGAGCATCACGTTCCAGGACAGGGTGACGCCCGGCAGTCCGCCGGCACCCTGGAACAGGTGCGACTCCCAGTTCGGCATGATCCGCAGCGCGCCGTCGGGCCAGCCCATGTACCAGTCAGGCTGTGAACCCGCGGTCACCTCCGCCGGGACGTAGGGGCCGTAACGCCAGACCGGGTTGATCGCCATCAGTCCGCCCATCAGGGCGGTGACGCCGAAGACCATGAAGAAGAAGCCACCGGCCTTGGCGGCGTACACCGGCAGCATCGGGAAGCCGACGACGTTCTGCTCGGTGCGTCCGGGCCCGGGCCACTGGGTGTGCTTGTGGTAGACGAGGAGCAACATGTGCGCCGCGATCAGGGCGATCAGGATGCCGGGAATCAGCAGCACGTGCACGGTGAAGAGCCGCGGGATGATCGAGTCACCCGGGAACTCGCCGCCGAACAGGAAGAACGACATGTAGGTGCCGACGACAGGCATCGACTTCATGAAGCCGTCCGCGGCTCGGATGCCGGTGCCGGAGAGCAGGTCGTCGGGCAGCGAGTAGCCGGTGAAGCCCTCGAGGGTGCCGAGCAGCAGCAGCAGCGAGCCGATCACCCAGTTGAGCTCACGCGGCTTGCGGAAGGCGCCGGTGAAGTAGACGCGGAGCAGGTGGATCATCATCGCGGCGATGAAGATGTTCGCTGCCCAGTGGTGCATCTGGCGCATCAACAGCCCGGCCCGGACATCGAAGGAGATGTGCAGGGTCGAGGCGTAGGCCTCGGACATGTGGATGCCGCGGAGCTGGTCGTAGGAGCCGTCGTAGACCACCTCGACCATGCTCGGCCGGAACCACAGGGTCAGGAAGACTCCCGTCAGCAGGAGTACGACGAAACTCCACAGGGCGATCTCGCCGAGCATGAAGGACCAGTGGTCGGGGAAGACCTTGCGCAGGTTCTTCTTGGCGAGACCCGCGAGGCCGAGGCGGTCATCGGCCCAGGTGGCAGCTTCCCCCGCCTTCGACGGCTTGGAGGTCTTCGCGGCCTTGGTGCCGTTGGTGCTTGCTGCAGACATCGTCAGATCACCCACGTTCCCAGAAACTCGGTCCGACCGGTTCGGTGAAGTCGCTCGTTGCTATCAGGTAGCCCTGGCTGTCCAGGGCCAGCGGCAGCTGCGGCACGGCTCGGGCTGCGGGGCCGAAGATCACGCGGCCGTTGTCGGCCAGGTCGAAGGTGGACTGGTGGCAGGGGCAGAGCAGGTGGTGCGTCTGCTGCTCCCACAGGGAGATCGGGCAGCCCACGTGGGTGCAGATCTTGGAGAAGCAGAGGATGCCCTCGACGCCCCAGTTCTCGCGACCCTTGGCCGGCTTGATGTCGTCGGGCTGCATCCGAACCAGGATCACCGCGGCCTTGGCCTTCTCGGTCTGCAGCTCGACGCCCTCGACGAGCGGCTCGCCCTCCTCGTTCTTCTGGTAGAACAGGTGCGGCTCGGCGTTGACCAACTGACCGATCTCGAGGTCGGCGGGCTTGAGCTCCTTGCCGTCGACGTCCTGGACCACGCGCATGCCTTGCTTCCAGACCGTGTGGTACAGCTTGTCGCCGGGCAGCGGCCCGAGGTCGCGCAGGGCCACGATCGCCGGCAGACCAAGGGCCGCCATGGCGCCCAGCAACGAGTTGCGGATCAGCGGGCGGCGCCCGATGCCGGACTCCTCGGTCCCCAGGGAGAGCGCCTGGAGCGTCTCTTCCTTGTCCTCGTCGCTCGAACCGCCGGGGTGACGGAACTCGATGATCTCGTGGTCGCCCATCAGCTTGCGGGCCCACTGGATCGCGCCGATGCCGATGCACAGCAACGACAGCCCCAGGCACAGTCCGAGGGCCGCGTTGGAGGCGCCCAGGCCGAGGAACACGGTGGGGTTGTCGCCGATGTCCAGGGTGAAGTAGGCGACGCAGAACAAGATGGTGAACAGCGTCGAGATCCCGAAGAGGCCGGCCACCTGCCGCTCGGCGCGGCGCTCGGAGGCCTCGTCGACGTCGGTGGGCCTGGGCAGGTGCTCGGGCAGCCCTGGGTCGGAGAAGGGTTCTGCCTCCACGGTCGAGACTTCGCGGTTCTCGGTGCTCATGCCTGGGTCTTCCTCTTGGAGCGGGTGCTGTTGGCCGCGATCCAGACGGCGGCGCCGACCAGGGCGCCGATGCCGACGAGCCAGGCGAACAGGCCCTCCGAGACCGGGCCCATCGAGCCGAGGGTGAAGCCACCGTAGTTGGGGGTGGCTTCGGTCTTCTTCAGGTAGGAGATGATCTGGCGCTTGTCGTCCGGGCTGAGCACACCGTTGGAGAAGACCGGCATCTGCTGCGGCCCGGTGAGCATGGCCTCGTACATGTGCTTCTCCGAGACTCCGGCGAGGCTCGGGGCGTAGCGCCCGCGGGGGAGGGCGCCGCCGCCGCCGGCGAAGTTGTGGCAGGCCGTGCAGTTGGTGCGGAAGAACTCGCCACCGCGCACGATGTCCTCGTTCGACGCGTTGGCGGTGTCGTAGTCGGACGGGTTCGGCACGTCGGGTCCAGGGCCGAGCGAGGAGACGAACGCGGACAGCGCCTCGATCTCACTGGCGTCGTAGACCGGCGGCTTGCGTCGGGCCTGGGTGCCAGGCTGGGCCATCGGCATCCGGCCGGTACCGACCTGGAAGTCGACCGCTGCGGCACCGACCCCGATCAGGGTGGGGCCGTACTGGCCACCCTTGACGGTGGTGATGCCCTCGGCGTTCTTGCCGTGGCAGGAGGCGCAGCCGACGAGGAACAGCGCGCGGCCCTTGGCCACCGCGTCGGCATCGTCGGTCTTGCTCGCGCTCGCGGGCGAGAGCGCGGAGTACATCCCCCCGGTCACCAGGAGCGCGAGCAGCAGCAGCAGCGGTGCTGCGAACCGACTACGACGACCAGTGGAAAGGCGGCCTGAGATCCGGTGAGAGATCTTCTGCGTGAGTCGCACCAGTGGGTCCTTTTCGGCTCGTGCTACTTGATCAGGTAAACGGTCGCGAACAGGCCGATCCAGACCACGTCGACGAAGTGCCAGTAGTAGGACACGACGATCGCGGTCACAGCTTGCTCGTGGGTGAACTTTCGCGCGATGAAGGTGCGGCCGAGCACGAAGATGAAGGCGATCAGGCCGCCGGTCACGTGAAGACCGTGGAACCCGGTGGCGAGGTAGAACACCGTGCCGTACGCCGAGTCGGGGATCGTCACGCCGGCGTGGACCAGCTCGGCGTACTCGAAGGCCTGACCGGCGATGAAGACCGCGCCCATGATGTAGGTCAGCACGAACCACTCACGCAGACCCCAGAGCTTGAACTGGAGCAGCTTGCCGGCGCGGCCGACGATGCCCTTTTCCGCCTGGAACACGCCGAGCTGGCAGGTCACCGAGGAGAGCACCAGGATCGTGGTGTTCACCGCGGAGAACGGCACGTTGAGCTTCTCGGTGTTCTGCGCCCACAACTCCGAGCTCACCGCCCGGATGGTGAAGTAGGACGCGAACAGTGCGGCGAAGAACATCAGCTCACTGGAGAGCCAGACGATCGTGCCTACGCTGACCATGCTCGGACGGTCGTGATGCCCGTGCAGCCTGGATGCCGGAATAGCCGTTGCTGTCGCCACGCGCTCATTATTGCGTCCCCGCGTCCGAGCGCCACCCCTACCCCCGGTGTTTCGCCACAGTGATCCTTCTAACCTAGACAGATGCCGCCCTTTGCGCCCTCGGTCGTCGTCACCGAGTGGGGACTGTCGCCCCTCCCGTTGGTGCTCGTCCTCGGGGTCAGCGGGCTCTATCTGTTCGGCGTCCGGCGCCTGCGACAGCGGGGCGACCGCTGGCCGGTCGGCCGCACGGTGGCGTTCGTCGTCGGGGGGATGGGCTCGTTCTGGCTGGCCACCGGCTCCGGGATCGCGGCGTACGACACGACCCTGCTGAGCGTGCACATGGTCCAGCACATGATCCTGTCGATGGCCGTCCCGCTGTTCTGCGCTCTCGGTGCGCCGGTGACGCTGCTGCTCCGCACCCTTCCGGGGCGGTCCCGCGGCTGGCTGCTCGCCGTGCTCCACTCGCGGGTCGCGAAGGTGCTCACCTTCGCGCCCCTGACCTTCGCCCTCTACGTGCTCAGCCCGTGGGCGCTCTATTTCTCCGGTTGGTACGACGCGACCCTGCACTCGGTCGTCCTGCACGAGTTCATGCACGTCCACCTCGTCGTGGTCGGAGCGCTGTTCTTCACCCCGATCCTGGGGATCGACCCGGTGCCGGGCCGGGTCAGTCATCCGTTCCGGTTGCTGATGCTGATGCTCACGCTGCCGTTCCACGCGTTCCTCGGCGTCACGATCATGGGCCAGCGGGAGCTGATCGGCGGCAGCTGGTACCCCTCACTGCACTCGACCCTGGCCTGGCTGCCCGACCCGCACGCCGACCAGCACCTGGCCGGGGGGATCCTCTGGGGCTCCGGCGACCTGATCGGGCTCGGCCTCTTCGGGGTGCTGTTCGTCCAGTGGGTGCGCGCCTCGATGCAGGAGGGGCGCCGCGAGGACCGCCGGCTGGACCGACTCGAGCGGCTGGGCGGCGCCGCGGGCGAGGCCGGCGAAACCAGGTCCTCCGACGGGTTGCCCAACCGGTAGCATCGCGTCCGTGACCAGCCAGCCCGCCGCCACTGTCAAGGTGCTCGTCTACAGCGACGACGTCGACGTCCGCCAGCAGGTGATCCAGTCACTGGGGAAGCGCCCGCACCCGGACCTGCCTGACCTGGAGTACGTCGAGGTGGCCACCGAGCCCGTCGTCATCCAGCAGATGGACTCCGGAGTCATCGATCTGGCCATCCTGGACGGCGAGGCAGTGCCCGCTGGCGGACTCGGCATCGCCCGGCAGCTCAAGGACGAGATCTACCACTGCCCGCCCCTGCTGGTCCTGACCGGTCGGGTGCAGGACAACTGGCTCGCCACGTGGTCGCGCGCGGACGGTGTCGTCTCGCACCCCCTGGACCCGATCGAGCTGGCCGAGACCGTGATCCGGTTGCTGCGCTCGCGGGTGCCGGCCCAAGCCTGATGAGCGCCACCACGTGGCCCGAGGTCCTCGGGTCACTGATCGCCCGCACCGACCTGAGCGCCCAGCAGACCTCCTGGGCCATGGGCCAGATCCTCAGCGGCGAGGCCACGCCGGCCCAGATCGCCGGCTTCGCCGTCGCGCTGCGCGCCAAGGGCGAGACGGTCGCGGAGATGGAGGGTCTCGTCGAGGCGATGTACGCCGAGGCCACGCCCCTCTCGGTCAGCGGCCGCACCCTCGACGTGGTCGGAACGGGCGGTGACCGGTCCTTCTCGGTGAACATCTCCACGATGGCGGCCATCGTGGCCGCGGGCGCGGGTGCGACCGTGGTCAAGCACGGCAACCGATCGGCCTCGTCGAAGGCCGGCAGCGCCGACGTGCTCGAGCAGCTCGGACTGCGACTGGACCTGCCGGCGAGCGAGGTCGGGCGCGTCGCCGAGGAGGCGGGCATCACGTTCTGCTTCGCAGCGGCCTTCCATCCCGCTCTGCGGCACGCGGCCGTCCCCCGCAGCGAGCTCGGCGTCGGCACGAGCTTCAACTTCCTCGGGCCCATCGCCAATCCCGCGCGACCGGCCGCCCAGGCCATCGGCTGCGCCGACCGCCGGATGGCTCCGGTCATGGCCGGGGTGTTCGCACGACGCGGCGTCGACGCGTGGGTGTTCCGGGGCGACGACGGGCTCGACGAGCTGACCACGACGACGACCTCCAGCGTCTGGGCGGTGAGCGGTGGCGAGGTGACCGAGCACTCCCTGGACGCCGCCGACCTCGGCATCCCCCGCGGCACGGTCGAGGGGCTGCGCGGCCAGGACGCGGCGTACAACGCCGAGGTCGTGCGCCGCGTGCTGGCCGGTGACGAGGGCCCGGTGCGCGACGCGGTCCTTCTCAACGCCGGGGCTGCGCTCGCGGTGCATGCCGACGAAACAGGGACCCTCGAGGAGCGTCTGGCGGCCGGCCTAGAGCGGGCCAGGGCCGCGGTCGACTCGGGCGCCGCGCAGGCGACGCTCGAGCGTTGGATCGCCGCAACCCGTTAGAGGTCGAGCACCCACGACCCGCTGGGGTCCTCACGGAAGCCGAGCCGGGAGTAGTAGGCGCCCACCATCCGGGGAGACGTCACCACCCGGGTGAATCCCCGGTCACGCAGCACGCCGCTGCGCCGCCAGACGAACTCGCCGGGGGAGAAGTCACGAAAGCGCGGGGTCACGTAGTCCAGCCGCACCCGGGCGACGCCGTCGCCGGCGTCGTGCAGCAGCACCACACCCACGGTCTCGTCCCCGCGCTGCACGAGGTACGCCGAGTTGCCGGGCGCCGCGCCGTCCCAGTCGAGGTCGGGCTGGAACTTCACGATGTCGGCGCCGTGGACGCGCAGCATGTGGCGCAGGTACTCGTCGTCCGCGCCGACCTGGAGCACCTCGAACACGGCGTCGTCGTGGCGCCCGGTGACCAGGGAGCGGATGTGCCAGAGGTTGATCCCGGCCAGGGCGATGTTCATCGCCACCATCGGCCAGATCTCGAGCACCGCGTTGAAGCCGGTGAGCACGACTGAGGCCAGCAGGTTGAGGACGCGGAAGCGGAGCACCCTGGCCTGCATCAGGGAGAAGATCAGCAGTGCGGAGCCGAGCCAGCCGACGAGGTCGAGCCATGACATGGGGGGAGGCTACCGGTGCGGGTTACCGACCTGCTCGGTCGCCTCGGAGGCGGAGGCGCGCAGCATCGTCGAGGCCACCTCGACGGTGTGTGTCGCATCCTCGATCGTGACCACGCGACTCTCCCCGACTCCGAGCACCGCATCGCGAAAGGCCTCGAGCTCCAGGAGCAGGGGTTCGCGCTTGGGGATGGCGTACCGCGTGACGTCTCCCTGGACGACTCCCCGGAACGACGCGAGCGTGTCCCAGCTGACCGGCTCGACGCCGTTGGCGAAGAAGGTGAGGTCGGCGGCGATCGTGTCCGCCACCAGCGTCCCGCGCTCGCCGGTCACCACAGTCACCCGCTCCTTGAGCGGGGAGAGCCAGTTGACCAGGTGGTTCACCACCGTGCCATCGGTCAGGGTTCCCACTGCGGCGACAAGATCCTCGTGCTGGCGGCCGGAGCGGTGGGCGGTGCGGGCCGAGAGCGTCGCGTAGCCGCGCTCGGTCACCCAGGCGGTGAGATCCACGTCATGCGTGGCCAGGTCGAGCACGACACCGACATCGGCGACACGCTCGGGGAAGGGCCCCTGGCGCCGTGTCGCGACCTGGTAGATCTCGCCGAGCTCACCGTGGCTCAGCCGCTGGCGCATCGCCTGCAGCGCCGGGTTGTAACGCTCGATGTGGCCGACACAACCCACGAGGCCGGCGGCTCGGAAGGCGGCACCGATGCGGGTCGAAGCCTCGACGTCGAGGGCCACTGGCTTCTCGATGAGCGTGTGGACCCCGGCCTCGGCGAGTTGTACGGCGATGGCCTCGTGCGCGCGGGTCGGGACCGAGACGACGGCGATGTCGAGGCCGCGGGCAAGGAGCGTGCCCACATCCGCGACCAGGTCGACGGAGCCTGCGGACACCGACGACGCCGGGGCCGGGTCTGCGACCCCGACGAGCTCGACGCCCGCCATGGCCTGAAGCACCCGGGCGTGGTGACGCCCCATCTGTCCGTACCCGATGAGTCCCGCTCGCAGGTCAGCCATGCACGTGTCCCACCGAGTCGTTGACGGCTTCGATCACCCGGGCCACGTCGGACTCGCTCAGCCCGGGGTGCACCGGCAGCGACAGCACCTCGGCCGTTGCCAGGTCCGTTGCAGGCAGAGCGACGGTGTGGCCGTAGGCCGGGAGCCGGTGGGTCGGCACCGGGTAGAACACTGTGGAGTCGATTCCGGCGTCGTCGAGCTCGCGCCTGACCCGGTCCCGCTCGGGGGTCCTGATCGTGTACTGGTGGTAGACGTGGGTCGTTCCCGGCGCCACCGCAGGGATGGTGACCCCAGCCAGCTCGCTGTCGTACGTCGCCGCCACCTCCTGCCGCCTGCGGTTCAGGTCCGCCAGTCGAACCAGCTGGACCCGACCGATGGCGGCGGCGAGCTCCGTCATCCGGTTGTTCAGTCCAGGAATCTCGTTGTGGTACTTCTCCTGCATGCCCTGGTTGCGCAGCAGGCGCACCCGTCGGGCGGTGTCCCCGTCCTTGCAGACCACCATGCCGCCCTCTCCGGTGGTCATGTTCTTGGTCGCGTAGAAGCTGAATGCCGCCAGGTCCCCGATCGTTCCCGCGGGGCCAGCGGGGCACGAGGAACCGGGGGCCTGGCACGCGTCCTCGATCAGCAGAACTCCGGCCGACTCTGCGACTGCACGGAGCTCCTCGATGCCGGCCGGCTGGCCGTACAGGTGGACCGGCAGGATCGCCCGGGTCCGCTCGGTGACAGCAGCTCTGGCCGACTCGGGGTCGAGGCAGAAGGTCGCCGGGTCGATGTCGGCGAAGACGGGCGTCGCGCCGGCCATGGCCACTGCGTTGGCAGACGCAGCGAACGTGAACGAGGGAACCACCACCTCGTCGCCCGCCCCGATCCCGGCAGCCAGGAGTCCCAGGTGCAGGGCGCTGGTGCCCGAGTTGACGGCCACGCACTCGCGGCCGGACACCAGGGCCGCGAACTCATCCTCGAACGCAGCCACCTCCGACCCCTGAGCCAGTCGACCGCTGCGCAGCACCCGCTCGACCGCGTCGCGTTCCTCCTCGCCCAGCATCACCTGCACTGCGCTCACCCGGTCAGTCATCGGCGGGCTCCTCGTGGAGTGCTCCGTCGAGCTCCACGAATGTCGCACCGGTCACCGGGCAGCGCCACCGGTGGTCCCCCAGGGGCTCGAGGCGATGCCCGGCTCGGCCCACCCATCCGATCTGCCGGGCCGGTGAGCCCACGACGAGTGCGTGGTCGGGCACGTCGTCGACCACGGTCGCTCCGGCCCCGACCATGGCCCAGCGACCGACGTTCAGCGGCGCCACGCACACTGCTCCAGCGCCGATGGACGCGCCCTGACGGAGCGTCACACCCACGGCGAGCCAGTCCGTGGCGCTGGCGGCGCGACCGTCAGGCAGGGTCGCGCGGGGGTTGCGGTCGTTGGTGAGGATCACCCCAGGACCCACGAAGACGCCGTCCTCGATGACCGCCGGCTCGTAGATGAGCGCGAGATTCTGGATCTTGACCCGATCCCCGATCCGCACGCCGGCACCGACGTAGACGTTGCGCCCGATCACGCAGCCGTCTCCGAGGACCGCTCCCTCCCTGATCTGGGTCAGACCCCACACGCGCGTGGTGGAACCGATGACGACATCGGGTCCCAGCGTGCACGAGGGATCGACCAGGCTCACGACGTGGGCTCCGTCGCCCTGCTCGCGCTCCACCAGACGAGCATCGACGCGGTGGCTCCGGCTCCGAGGATGACGACGGGCCACGGCTGGATCCAGGCGCCGGTCCCGGCCAGGGGACTCAGGCGGAGCTCCTGTCCAAGGGTGTGGACCAGGCTCAACGTCTGGGCGATGACGAAGAGCGCGGCGCCTCCGGCGTACAGCGGGCCGCGCAGGCTGCCCCCGGTCCGATCCAGGGCCCACCCGGCGAGGAGCACCATGCCCATGGCGTACGGGAGGCCGTAGCGGCCCTGCCACGCGGTGCTGAACGTGTTGTAGGAGGCGATCGTGGTCAGCAGCGGGAAGGCGAGGGAGACCAGCGCGACGACGGCGATGGCCACGCGCACACGCCGCCCGGCCCGCGGGACTCCCAGCACGAGGAACGCGACGAACAGGATCAGGTAGCAGGCGTACACGACCGGGTGGGTGGGGTTGTCGCGCAGCGGGAAAGCGGCGATGGACTGGAAGATCCAGGCGGGGATCTCTTGCGCCGCGCGCACCGCCCGGAATCCGAGCGTTCGCTGCGGGCCACCGGCGACGCCGAGCTTGAGGGCGTCCATGGCGATGATCCACACCGTGCTCTGGATCGCGGCGACCAGAACCACGAAGGCACCGATCAAGACTCCGCGCCTGCTCAGGAGGGCCACCGCCCGGGCCCTGGTCGGGCCGATGGCCAAGATCACCGTGCCGGCGACGAGCAGGCACCAGAGCGGGCCGAGCGGTCTGAGGGTGGCCAGCGTCGCCCCGGAGAGCGAAGCGACGAGCGTGAGCAGTCGAACCGGGTGTTCACCCGGGGTGGCCAGTCCGATGAGCGCGCTCCACAGCGCCAGCGCCGCCATCATCTCCACCCCGTTGGGTGCCGCCACGGACGCGCTGTAGATCACCACGGGGGTGCAGGCGCAGATCGCCGCGGTGAAGGGCCACGGGCCGCGGGCCCACCGGGCGATCGACACGAGTGCCAGCGCGAGGAACCCGAGCGCCAGCAGGGCCGTCGCGGCTCGCATCGCCAGCAGAGCCGAGCTCCCCGAGAACGGCAGCGCCACGGTCCCCACCACCGCGTAGAAGAGCGGGTGGTACCGGCCGGCCCCCGTCGGGATGAGTACGTCGTCGCCCTGGGGTCGACCCACACACTCACGATCGGTGGTGTAGCTCACCTTGGTGCAGGCGGGGTGGGCGGCCCGCACGAGGTCGTCGGGGACCACGACCAGGGCGCCGGTGCCGCGCGTCGCCGCGGTGGGTTCGACGAAGATCTGTCCCCGCGCCGCAGCCGCGGCGCGGTAGGCATGGTCGAACTCGTCGCTGCCCTCGAAGGGCGGGATCACGAACATCCACGCGAGCTGCAGGAACCCTACGCCGAGCAGGATCCAGCCGATCCGCCTCCGGTGCGGCTGCCCTGCGCGGCTCCCACCCGAGGCGCCCAGCGCGTGGCTGGTCGAGGTCCTCGCCAGTGCGCTCACCGGTTGCCTTCCTCGATGTCGAGCTGTAGCGCGGAGATCATGAAGTGGAGGCCGCTGAGCATCGGCGCGACGGCCAGGAGCACGGTCCCGGGGCTCGCCTCGGGGGGACCGAGCGTGTTGACGACCACGAAGATGCCGAACCCGAGCCCGACCAGCATCAGCGCGATCCCGCTGAAGAACATCAGCGCGACGGCGGAGAAGGACTGCAGGACGTACTTCCACCACATGCGGTGCCAGAAGCCGCGCCACAGCATCACGAGCAGGCGCGGTGCGACCTTGCTCAGTCGCATGCCTGAGATCTCGTCCCCGTAGACGGCGGGAACAGGTACGTCGCGTGCCGGGACCCGGAGCACGTTGAGGCGGATGAGCAGGTCGTTCTCGAACTCGTAGCGCTGGGCCAGCCGGTCCAGCTGCAGTCGTTCGAGGGCGGACCGATGGATCGCCGTGTAGCCGTTCTGCGGGTCGAACAGCCCCCAGTAGCCGGACGCCGCCTTGGTCAGGAACGACAACGCGATGTTGCCGACGATCCGGAGCCGAGGCATGCCGGCGAAGGAGCCTTCGCCGTAGAACCGGTTGGCCTTGGTGAAGCCGGCGACACCGTCCGCGATGGGGTCCAGCAGGGAGGGCAGGTAGGCGGGGTCCATCTGGGCATCGCCGGCCATCACGACGCACACGTCGGCTCCGAGCTCGAGGGCCCGCTTGTGCCCGAACACGATGGCACCACCGACGCCCCGGTTCTCGGGAAGCCGATGCACCTCCAGCCGTGGGTCACCCGTGTCGCGGGCGGCCTGGGAGGTCGCGTCGGAGCTGAAGTCGTCGACCACGATGATGTGGTCCACCAGGTCCGGCGAGGTCGTCACCACCCGTGCCACGAGCCGCTCCTCGTTGTGAGCAGGCACGATGACGGCGACGCGCAAGTCCCTGTACACGAACGCCCTCCTCCGGTCTTGCACGAGGATAGGTAACGAACGAGGTGTTCGGCGCTGGTTTGGCCCGAGTCGGGCGGGTCGCCCGCTCCGGGCGTTACTCAGTCGAGACCGAGGGAGAACGCGGACTCGAGGTCGTGCCGGGAGTAGGTGCGGAAGGCGATGTGGGTCTCGGTCTCCATCACGCCGGGGACCTTGTTGACCTCGTCGGCGATCACACGGGCCACGTCCTCGTGGTCGGTGACGCGCACCAGGGCGATCAGGTCGATCTGCCCGGTCACGCTGTAGACCTCGCTGACGCCGCCGATGGCGGCGATCTTCTCGGCCACCTCCGGGATGCGGGCGACGTCGGCCTTCACGAAGACGATGGCGGTGATCATGGGCTCAACGTATCGCGGAGTCCGTGCTTGCGGCGGGCCCACGCCGATGCCTCAGGGCCGGTGCACCGTGGCCAGCTGACGACGCTCGTCGAAGGGGATGAGTGCGGTGCGGGACTGCTCCGCGGCATCGTGCACGGCGAGCTGGCGGGTCGCGCCCCGGATCGGGCAGGTCCACTCGCCCTCGACGTGGACCAGGCGCACCCCGGGTTGCTCGAGCCAGCGCAGGATCTGCTCGGACTCCTGGGCGGTCGCCGCCGGGGTCGGCCCAGGGCCGGCAGCGACGGTTTCGGCCGAGTCGCGCAGCTGCCGCACCCACGTGCCGGCATGCGCGTCGGCGGGGATGACCCCAGCGGCGGCGAGCCGGCCCCGGCGTACGACGTGCACGGCCCAGCGACCGTCGTCCTCACGTCGGGCGGCGACCAGCTCGGCACACCCGGAGAGCCCGCCGAGGCGCTGGGTGCGAGAGGCGGCGCGGATGAAGGCGGCCAGGCGGTCGCGGTGGACGCTCGCATCCTCGAAACGCTCATCCTCCGCGAGTCGGCTCATCCGTCCGGTCAGCACCTCGACGACCTCGTCGGCCCGGTGCAGGAGGTTGGCGCGCACGTCGGCCACCACCTCGGCGTAGGCGTCCATCGAGACGCTGCCGTCGCACGGCGAGAGGCAGCGGCCCATCTCGGCGAGCACGCACGAGGAGCTGTGCGGTGTGATGGGGAGTCGTCCGCTGCACTGTCTGACCGGGAACGCGTCGTGCAGCGCCGCGAGGCACTTCTCGGCCGTGCGTCGTGAGCCGAACGGACCGAGGTAGTCGGCGCCGTCCTCGGCGACCTTGCGGACCAGCGACAGGCGGGGCCACGGTTCGACGGTGAGCTTGAGCCAATGCACCTTCTCGGGGTTTCGGCTGCGCCGGTTGTAGCGCGGCTTGTGCTTCGCGATCAGCCTGAGCTCGCGGATCGACGCCTCGAGCGGGGTGGCGCACTCGATGCCGGTCACCGAGGCAGCCAGATTGACCATCTCGCCCATCCTCGAACGGCTCTCCGAGGCGGTGAAGTAGGTGCGCACCCGGGTGCGCAGGTCGCGTGAGGTCCCGATGTAGAGGACTCGCTGCCGCTCGTCACGAAACAGGTAGACGCCGGGGGAGTGGGGGAGGTGCTCGGCGAGATGGCGCTTGCGCCGCACCGCCGGGCTGACCCTGGAGGAGAAGGTCTGCAGCTCCTCCAGGGTGTGCACGCCGAGGCCGCCGAGTCGTTCCATCAGTCCGTGCAGCACGTCCACGGTCGCCCGGGCGTCGGAGAGGGCGCGGTGGTTGGGGGTGGTGCTGGACCCGAAGGCGGCCGCCAGGGAGCCCAGCTTGCAGTTGGGGGCGTCGTCCCGGGTGATCACCCGGCGTGCCAGCCGCGCGGTGTCGAGGACCTCGAAGGCCGGCCACGGACGGTTCTGGAGGGCGGCGAAGTGCTTGAGGAAGCCCACGTCGAACGGCGCGTTGTGGGCGACGAGGACGCTTCCCTGCGCGAACTCGAGGAACGCCGGCAGCGCTGACTCGATCGCCGGGGACGAGGCCACCATGGAGTTGGTGATGCCGGTGAGCACCGCGATGAAGGGCGGGATCTCGGCATGCGGGTTGACCAGTGTCTGGAACTCGCCGAGGACCTCACCTGAGCGCACCTTGACCGCACCGATCTCGGTGATCATCGAGCCGGCCTTGGCCGAGCCGCCGGTGGTCTCCAGGTCGACCACGCAGAAGGTGACCTCGCGCAGGGAGCGCCCCAGCTCATCGAAGCTCATCTGCGCGGACCACCTGCTCATGGGTCTGACGCTAGGCAGCAGGACCGACAGAAGAGGTGGCGACGCGCGCACGGCGGGCCCTGGACCGAACTTGTCGGTGGCGGCTGGTGAAGTCGGTGGAGTCGGACTTCCCCGGCCTTGCGAAGGAGCGATGAGATGAGCGTGCGCATCGACTGCGACACCTGCCTGGTGAGGGGGCTGTCGTGCCACGACTGTGTCGTCACCGTCCTGCTCGGCCCGCCTCCGGAGCTCGGCTTCGACGCCGAGGAGCAGCAGGCCCTCGGTGTCCTGGCCGAGTCCGGCCTGGTCCCGCCGCTGCGGATGGTCACCGCCCTGTCCGGACCCGACGTGGTCGAGTCGGCGTGAACGGCCATCTCGGCTGTGACCCGTGTGACGTGTGTGGCAGATGAGGTCTGACGTGTCCCGAAACACGTGGACCACCCGCCGTGAAGGCTTTGTGCCTCGGCGGCTTTCGCCTTAGGGTGAGCCACTGATGGCCCTTGGACCAGTGCACCGACCGGGTGCGCCCGAGGGCCGCGCCGAGTCTGAAGCAGGTGTCCGGGGGATTCCTGTGCCAGAGCCGGGGACCCAAGTTCCTTGGGGTGAATCCGGCGCAACTCCGTCACCGACCGTGACGGGACTGCGCTGGTAGGGCGTTCTTTGGGCCCGAACCCGTCAGCTCACCTGGTAGGCGTAGACACAAAGAGGAGACCGACCGCTCGTGCTCGACGGCCGGAAGCGCAGTATTGCCCGTCCAAGTGCAGGGATCGCAGCCCTGGTAGTGGTACTGATCAGTCTCGGACTGACCTTTGCCACACCCGCCGCCGCAGACCCTGACCCCAAGAGTCTCGACAAGGCCCAGTCGCGGGCCGACCGACTGTTCCACGAGGCCGAGATCGCCTCGGAGCGGTACAACGACGCCCGGGTGACCCTGGACGCGTCGCGGATGCGCCTGAGATCCCTCAACGCCGACCTCTCCCGCCAGCAGGGCAAGGTCGAGGGGATGCGGTCGCAGGTGGCCACCATGGTCGTCGACGAGTACCAGAGCGGGGCGCTGTCGACCGCGTCGCAGGTGGTGCTCTCCAACAACCCCGACGCCTTCCTGGACAACCTGAGCGCGGTCACGTCCTACAACTCCCAGCGCGGTCAGGTGATGACCGAGTTCGGCACCGAGATGGACCGCCTGAACCTCCGCAAGTCCGCCGTCCGCGAGGAGATGGGGTCCCTCAGCGCGCTCGAGAAGCGCCTGCAGACCGAGAAGGCGACCATCGACAGCAAGGCCGCCGCTGCCAAGGAGATCCTCGACGGGCTCAAGGCCAAGGCGCGCGAGTCGATGATGGCCGGCACCTGGGACGGTCCGATCCCGGACGCCAGCGGGCGAGCCGGCGCGGCGCTGAAATACGCCATGGCGCAGGTGGGCAAGTCCTACGTCTACGGAGCCGCCGGTCCCAACGCGTTCGACTGCTCGGGTCTGACGATGAGGGCGTGGGGCGCGGCCGGTGTCGGCCTGCCGCACAGCTCGCGGGCCCAGTTCAGCTCCGGGCCCCGGGTGCCGGAGTCCCAGCTGCAGCCGGGCGACCTCGTCTTCTACTACAGCCCGATCAGCCACGTCGGCATCTACATCGGTGACGGAAAGATCGTCAACGCCCTGAACCCGCGCTCCGGCGTCCGGGTCTCGGGCCTCCATGACATGCCCTACGCCGGCGCGGTCCGCCCTGGCTGACCCCCTCAGCAGGGCCGCTCATCCTCGCCGGATGGGCGGCCTTCTGCTTGCCCTGACCGTGACCCTGGTGCTGGCCCTGCTCTCCTCGGCCTGCGCACGCGAGGTTGCGGTCAAGCCGCCTGAGGCCAGTCGGGACAGTTCCGGGGTCCGCGGTGAGGCCGCACAGCGTGCGCTCGACCGGTTGCGCTCCGCCCTCGCCGACGGGTCACGACAAGACGTCATCGACCAAGCCGCCGAACCGTCGCGGGAGTCGCTCGGCTGGGTCTACGACAACACCGCTGCGCTACGCGTCACCGGGCTGACGATGCGCTACGTCGACGAGGCCACCGGGCCAGACGAGGGGCAGCGTGCCCGGTTCGGCAAGGACGCGTGGGTCGGCACCGTCGACGTGACCTACGCCTATGCGGGGTTCGACCAGGATCCTGCGCGCATCGAGACCGAGGTCGTCTTCGTCCCGGACGGCAGCGGCGCCAGGATCGGAGCCTTCGGTGGGGCCGACGCCCGAACGCCGTTGTGGCTGGTCAACCGGCTGAGCGTCGTACGCACTGCGCGCACGCTGCTGCTGGTCTCAGGCGACAGTGCAGCCCGCTATCCGGCTCTCCTCAGCCGAGCCGTGCGACAGGTGAATCGTGTGCTGACCGACTGGACCGGGCCGGTCGTGGTCGAGGTTCCCGAGTCGCGGGGGCAGCTCGATGCGGTGCTCCAGGCCGCCCCCGGGCAGTACGACAACATCGCGGCCGTCACGACGACGGCGGACGGCTCTCTCGCTCCGGGGGCGCCGGTGCGGATCTTCATCAACCCCACCGTGTTCGACAAGCTCAAGGACCGTGGAGCGCAGGTCGTGATCAGCCACGAGACCACGCACGTCGCTGTGGACGCCCCGTTCGCCTCGATGCCGACGTGGCTGCTCGAGGGCTTCGCGGACTACGTCGCCCTCGCCCACGCTGGCGTCCCGGTCTCGCTTGCGGCCGGGCAGATCCTGCGACGGATCCGCGCCAAGGGGCTGCCGGACCGGCTCCCGACCACCGCCGACCTCGACCCGGCCGCGACCGGGTTGGGGGCGACCTACGAGGAGGCCTGGCTGGCCTGCCGCTTCCTGGCCTCGAAGTACGGCGAGGCGAAGCTGGTCGCCTTCTACGGCTCGGTGAACGGCGGCGCCTCGGCCGCCGAGGCCTTCCGATCGGCGTTGGGCACCGACCAGACTGCCTTCGTCGCCGCCTGGCGACGCGACCTGGCTCGTCTGGCGGGCGTGGCAGGCTGACGGGGTGAGCTCCCCGTCGCGGCCCAGCAGGGCCCTGTGCTGGTGGCTCGTCGGCGGGTCGATCGCCGTGATGCTGGTGCTGGCGGTGCTCTACGTGCCGTGGTCCTGGGTCCCAGGCGGTGACGTGGTCCGGGTGCCGGCCGGCGACGTGTTCACGCCCGAGCAGATCGAGCGGGCCGAGACCTACTCCTCCCTGCAGCGCCATCTCGGCTGGGCGGGTCTCGCCGTCTCGCTGCTGGTGGCCCTCGGCCTCGGCCTGACCGAACTCGGTGCCCGGCTCGCAGGCCACGTCCGCGGCCCTTGGTGGCTGCGGGCCGGGCAGGTGACCCTGGCAGTCCTCGCGCTCGGCGCGCTGGCCACGCTGCCCCTCGACCTCGCGGTGCGCAGCAACGCACTCGACTACGGCCTCACCACCCAGTCCCTGGGCGGGTGGGCTCGCGATCGGGTGGTCGCGCTGCTGGTGGCTTGGGTCTTCGCGGCGGCCCTGGTGCTGGTCGTCCTCGGCTCGGCCCGCAGGTCACCGAGGCGGTGGCCGCTGTGGGCCGGGCTCGTGGGGGCGACGCTGACCGTCCTGGGTTCGTGGGTGTACCCGCTGACGGTCGAGCCGCTGTTCAACAGCTTCACCCCCCTGCCGGACGGGCCGCTTCGGAGCCAGATCCTGTCCCTGGCCCGGACCGAGCGGGTTCCGGTGTCCGACGTCCTGGTGGCCGACGCGTCTCGACGTACGACCACGCTGAACGCCTACGTGTCCGGCTTCGGCAGCACCCGCCGGGTGGTGCTCTACGACAACCTCGTCTCCGAGGTCCCGCAGCGCGAGACGCTGGCCGTGGTCGCCCACGAGCTCGGCCACGCGCGCCACCACGACGTGCTGCTCGGAACCACCTTCGGCGCTGCGGGCGCTGTGCTCGGCGCCGGCGTCCTCGGACTGGTGCTGTCGAGGCGTCGCCTGCTGGCTCGCGCGCGGGCCGGGGGGCCGGACCGACCGGAGGTCGTCGCCCTGCTGCTGGCTCTCGCGGCGGTGGGTTCCCTGGTGGCGAGCCCGGTGCAGAACGTGGTCAGTCGAGCGGTGGAGGCCCGTGCCGACCGTGCCTCACTCGAGGCGACGGGGGACTACGTGGGCTTCGAGAGGCTGCAGGCGCGGCTCGCGACTCGTTCGCTCAGCGATCCGACCCCACCGGCGTGGACCCAGTTCTGGTTCGGCTCGCACCCCACGACCTTGGAGCGGATCGGACTGGCCAAGGCCCTCCAGGACCGGGACGTCACCTCGGTCGCCGGACCCGGAACGGCCTCGCGCCCGACCCCCCCGCCGTCACGGCGGTGGGTCGGGCGCGATCTGACCGAGCAGCTCACCACCCCCCGGTGTGGGGCTGCCCGGAGTCCGGGGGCCGACCCACCGATGAGCCGTCGTCGCTCCTGCGAGTCGTGGTCTCCGCAGGACTCCTCGAGCTATCAGCAACTCGCAGCGATGTTGCCGTTCGATCCGTTGTTGAGCGAGTCGCACGTGTCGACGAACAAGCCCCCCACGGCATCGCCGAAGACGAACACGATCGCGGCGATGAGGCCGGCGATCCCCGCGATCAGAAGCCCGTATTCAACAGCAGATGCGCCATCCTGGCCGCGCCTGCGTCGGTAGCGTAGAGCGCTCACGACTCCTCCTGGGCTTCACAGATTTGGTCGGGCCGGCGGTATCCAGGGTCCCGGCGCGGTCCGGTGCGGACGTCCGGGACCCTGGATGGCGCGGCTACTAGCAGGTGCCGCCGGCACCCTGGCTGGAGATCGTGCCGCACGTGTTGCTGAAGGCGTCACGGATGACGCCACCGAAGATGAACACGATGGCCACGATGAGCGCGGCGATGCCGGCGACGAGCAGGCCGTACTCGACGGCGGAGGCGCCGTCTTCGTCGCGACGGCTGGTGATGTTGCGGATGAACTCGAGCATGGGATTTCCTTCCCTCGGGAAATTCACAGTGTTTGACTGGGCCGACCCACTCGGCCCGGCTAGAAAAGTATGTCAAAACGGACAGATGCCGTCTATCAGTCGTCCGGTCCGACCTGGATGACCCGTGTGGGAGCGGGGGACTAGTTACTCCGGACTATCCACGGAAAAGCTCATTCCGGGCGGGTCACCGACGAGATCAGACCCAGTCGCATCGCCGCCACCAGTGCCTGCGCGCGGTTTCCGGCGCCGAGCTTGTCGTAAATGCGGGCGATGTGGCTCTTCGTGGTCGACTCACTGAGGTAGAGCCGCCCGGCGATGGCGCTGACGCCGTGGCCGTCGGCGAGCATGTCGAGCACCTGGCGCTCCCGGTCGGTGAGCCGAGGGGCACCCGAGCTCATCCGGCGCAGCATGGCCTCGGCCAGACCGGTGCAGGTGAAGGTCAACGGGGCGATGCTCGCCTGGCGGACCGCGCCGATCACCTTGGCGGTCGGGGCGTCCTTGCCGACGAAGGCCGATGCGCCGGCGTCCATCGCGGCGAAGAGTTGTTCGTCCCCGGCGTACATCGTCAGCACGACCAGGCCGATCTGCTTGTCCTCCTTGCGCAGGGTGCGGACGACGTCGAGGCCGGAACCGTCGGGCAGGCGCACGTCGGTGATCACCACGTCCGGCTTGACGGCACGCGCGAGCGCAACACCGTCCTCCATCGACCCGGCCTGACCGACGACCTCGAACCCGTCCGCCTGGGCGAATGCGCCGGCCAGACCTTGCCTGATCAGCTCGTGGTCGTCGATCAGCAGCACTGATGTCATCTGTCCCCGTCCTTGCCTGCCTCTGGCCGCAGGCTAGCCGCTCTCCCCGCCCACGCGGACCCGGACGCGCGTGCCTGACCCACCTGATTCGGGCGGCTCGACGTCCAGCACGGCCCCGATGATCTCGGCACGCTCACGCATGATCTTCAGCCCGTGGCTGTCCGAGGCCGGGGCGTGCGCTCTGGTCCCGTCGTCGCTCACCTCGATCTCGGCGTACGGCGACCGCACGGTGCAGCGCAGCCAGAGGTTGTCCGCGCCGGAGTGCTTGCGCGCGTTGCTCATCGCCTCCTGCGCGATCCTCAACAGCTCGTGCTCGACGTCGGCCCGCAGACGCTGACCCTTCTCGTCCAGCGTCACGTGCACGGTCATCGGCGAGGTGGAACCCACCTGGCGGGCATAGGCCGAGATGCTCTCGCCGAGCCCGGCGCCGGCGGGGATCACATGGCGCATGTCGAAGATCGAGTGACGAAGCTCGGTGACGACGCGCGTGAGCTCGCGACGCAACTGATCGACCCGCTCACGCTGATCCGGGTCAGCGGTCCCGGTGCCGAGGTTGTCGACGAGGTACCCGAGGGAGGCGATGTCCTGGGCAACGCCGTCGTGCACCTCGCGGGCGATCCGCTGGCGTTCCTGGCTGGTGGCGGAGTCCCGCACCCGTCCGAACAGCAGCGCCGCCTGCAGCTGGAGCGCCTGGGGTCCCAGGCGGTCGCCGATCGTGGCGGCCGCACGCTCGTCGACCGACTGGACCCCGTCCAGGATCAGCACGGCGACGGTCTCGTCGTCGACGCAGAGGGGCAGGGCCGCCTGCCGGCCGTTCAGCACGGGCGCGCCCTGCGCCAGGCAGGTGTCCGACAGCGGTCCGGCCCAGCTCATCGCGGCGCCGCTGGTGCCGACCGAGTAGCGCAGCGGCACGGCCGCGCCGGTGGTGGAGGGCACGAAGACCCCGGCCTGGCGGGTCGGGACGACCTTGTCCGCCGTGTCCATCACCTGCTCGGCGATGTCGACCGGATCGAGGCCCCCGCTGAGCTTCCCCGAGAGCGCCTGCAGCCGCCGGATCAGGGCCACCGCGCTGCGGTAGGAGGCGTCGGTCTCGGAATTGGTGACGGCCGTTCGCAGTGAGGCGCCCATGATGCCGATGCCGATCGATGTCGCCAGCCAGGTGAAGCCGCTGGAGAGGACGTCCCGGTCCCATTGCTGGATCACCGTGAACCACAGCAGGATCAACAGGCCGAACTCGGCGGTCACGACCCGGAACATGCCGCGTCGGCCGCTGTCCAGGGCTGCGATCAGCGCCGGCGTCACGAGGTACGGCGTGACGGTGACCTGGTCCGGGAAGGTGGCCACGACCAGAGCGGCGACCACGCAGCCCTCCAGCAGGGATACCCACGTCTCCGAGAGCCTGGTCCAGGCGGACAGCGCTGCGGCTGTCGCTGCGACGAAAACGACGAGCACCGCGCCGAGGACGAACTCGGCACCAGAGAGGGCTGCCAGCGAACTCAGCGCTGCGATGGTGAACACTCGGGCCGCGAGTGCGGCCCGCCCGATCTCGGACATCGCGATCGTGTCTCCTAGAGCTTGCCGGAGAAGGAGTCCATGATCGAGATTCCGGCCGGGCCGAGCACCGCTATGAACAGGCACGGCAGGATGCAGAAGATCAGCGGCACCAGGATCTTGACCGGCACCTTCTGCGCCATCTCCTCCGCCCACTGCCGGCGCTTGAGACGGATCTCTCCGGATTGCACGCGGAGCACCTGGCCGACGGGGATGCCGAACGCGTCCGCCTGGATCATCGCGCTGACGAAGGAGCGCAGGTCCGGCAGGCTGGTCCGGTCGGCCATCGAGCGCAGGGCGTCGGACCGGCCGCGGCCGATCTGCATCTCCTGCATCATCCGGGCGAACTCCTCCGACAGCGGGCCATCGGTGTTGCGCGCCACCTGGGCGCAGGCCGCGTCGAACCCGAGTCCGGACTCCACCGAGATCGTGAGCAGGTCGATGGCGTCGGGAAGGGCGCGCTGCATGACCTCCGCACGGTCGTGACCACGCTGGTAGAGGTACATGTTGGGCGCCATGTAGCCCGCCAGCGAGGCTCCGACGACGATGGCCATGGTGGTGAGGAACGCGAATCCCAGACCGAAGGCGATCACGAGCGAGACCACGAGCGCCACGGCGAACCCGACGACCTTGCCGGCCATCACCCGCTCAACCGTCCAGCCCTCCGGGTTGCCCGCCATCTCGAGCTTCTCGCGGATCCGGTCGTTGGCGTCCGCCGGCGTGAACCGGCGACCCAGGCCCTGCGCCCGGGACAGGAGCGGGAAGAGCACCCTGTCGGAGAAGCCGGCGTCGAGCTCGCGCTTCATCTCCTCGGGAGCAGACGTGATCGCGTCGAGCACCGCGATCGAGCGGTTGACGCCGGTGCGCTCCTTGGTCAGTCCGCCGACCGAGGCGAACACCAAGAACAGCGCGACGAAGATGAGCCCGATGCCCGCGGCCATCACGATGGTCGTCATATGTCCACCTTCGCGACCTTGGCCATCCAGAACACGCCCACACTGAGCAGCAGCGCCATGGCCTGCACAGAGGATCCACCCGATCGGCGTGGTGTACATCGGCTTGACGTACTCGGGCCGGGAGATGGCGAGATAGACCATGAAGCCGGGAGGAAGGCCGCCCAGGACGTAGCAGGAGAGCCGCCCCTCGGCCGACAGCGCTCGGACGTGACGGCGGAGGTAGTCGCGCTCGCGCAGGGTGGCGGCAACGGTCAGCAGCAGCTCGGCGAGGTTGCCGCCGACCTCACGCTGGATCCTGATCGCCATCACGACCCACTCGAAGTCCTTGCTCTCCATCCTGGAGGCAACACCTTCGAGCGAGTCCTCGAGGGCCACCCCCAGCCGGGTCTCGATGACCACGCGCTTGAACTCGCTGGTGATGGGCTCCTGGCCCTCGCGCACGATGGTGTCGATCGACTGGGCCAGTGACAGGCCCGCCGACAGGCTCCCGGACATGAGCTGGAGGGTGTCGGCCAGGCTCGAGCCGAAAGCCTTGAGTCGCTTGCTCCTCTTCATGCCGAGATAGATCCAGGGAACGACGGCGCCGGCGACGAAGAGGAGCAGGCCGAAGACGATGTTGCCTCGTCCCAGAAGGGTGCCGACGAGGCCGGCGCCGACAGCGATGCCGGCGTGCAGCAACAACCACTCGGCTGGCTTCAGCGCCATCCCGGCACCCTCGAGTCGCTGGGCGATGCGCGCCTCGAGCGTCTGGTTGTTGGCCAGCGCCCTCGTCGCCGCTTGCTTGGCCTGGTCGGCGAACGAGAGGTCCTGGATCGGGGGCGCGGACAGCGGTCCCAGCGGAGTCTCGGCGCCTCCGCCGTAGGCTCGCATCTGGTCGCTGATGGCGTTGGACGACGACCCCTTGGGGGCGCCGAGGGCCAGCACGATGATGACCCCGATCAGTCCGACACCGATCGCGCCGACGCCACCGAACACGGCGTTCTTCGAGATCGCGAACAGTCCCGGCTTCACCGGGATGGGTGCGGTGCTCGTGGAGCCTTCGGGAGTCTGGGACGTGGTCCGAACCGGGACGTAGGCGGCCGCGGAGTAGGTCTGGCCGCCCACCGGCACGGTGACCGTGACGTTCGAGCTGGTCGCCGTGAAGCCGGCGGGCAGCTTGGCCGTGACCAGGACCTGCCGGGCCAGGACGTCCGCCTCGTCGGCGAAGGCGGCGCTGAGCCCAGCGGGGTCCTGGGTGCTGATCACGATGCCGTTCCCGGCCGCGACGATCTCGTTCAGCGGTTGGTTGGCCTCATCGCCTTGTTGGAGCGAGACCACGTCGATGCTGACCCCGGAGGTCTTGATGGTGCTGAGCAGCGCCGCGAGGTCGGTCTTGGTGGTGTCCTTCCCGTCGGACAGCACGAGGATCTTGCGCTGGCCCGCTTTCTCGCCACTCGGCCCGGCCAGCTCGATGGCCCCCAGGACGCCGTCGTACAGCGCGGTCTGCCGGGTGAGCTTCAGCGAGCTGATGGCCGCCTTGGCAGCGGCCCGGTCCAGACCCGGGCGAACGAGGACTCGCACGGCGTCGTCGAACGTGAGGACGCCGATCTTGACGTTGGCCGGGACCGCGTCGAGATAGGCCAGGGCTGCTCGCTGGGCTTCGGTGATCCGGGCTCCACGCATGCTGGCGCTGGTGTCGATGGCCAGGATGGAGGTCCGTTCCACGGCATCGCTGCTGGCCGCCGCCACCGCTTCGCTGGAGACGTCCTTGTCGCCGATCTTGACCTTCACCGCCGCCATGTCGACCGGATCGGTGCCAGGGACTGACACGAGGAGCTGCACCGCCCCGTCGGTGGGCTGGGCGTGGTCGATCGAGGCCGTGTCCGCGGCCGAGGCGGGCAGGCCCGCCAGGGTGGCCAGGGTGAGCAGCGCCAACGCCGGAAGGCCGGAGACGACGGTGCGGAGCGCAGACTGCCTCATCGAAACTCCGTGGTGGCGAAGATCCTCGGGTCGACGGTGACGTTGGCGTGCTGCATCTTCTCGAGGAACTTCGGGCGCAGACCGGTGGCCTTGAGCGAGCCGAGGGCCTTGCCGTCGGCGTCGAACCCCGCGGAGTTGTCGAACAGGAAGATGTCCTGGAGGGTGATGATCTCGCCCTCCATCCGCTCCACCTCGGTCACGTGGGTGATCCGGCGGGTCCCGTCCTTGAGCCGGGCCTGGTGCACGATCAGGTCCACGGCCGAGGCGACCTGTTCGCGGATGGCCCGCACGGGCAGGTCCATGCCGGCCATCAGCACCAGGGTCTCGAGCCGGGAGCAGGTGTCCCGCGGACCGTTGGAGTGGACCGTACAGATGGACCCGTCGTGGCCGGTGTTCATCGCCTGGAGCATGTCGAGCGCGGAGGCGTCGCGCACCTCGCCGACGACGATGCGATCGGGGCGCATGCGGAGGGCGTTGCGGACCAGGTCGCGGATGGTGACGGCGCCCTTGCCCTCGATGTTCGAGGGCCGGGACTCGAGGCGAACGACGTGGTCCTGCTTGAGCTGGAGCTCGGCGGCGTCCTCGATGGTGACGATGCGCTCGTCGCTGGGGATGAAGGAGGAGAGCACGTTGAGGGTGGTGGTCTTTCCCGCGCCGGTTCCGCCGGAGACGACCACGTTGAGCCGACCCCGGACGCAGGCGTCCAGGAAGTCCGCCGTCCGCTCGCTCAGTGAGCCGAAGCGGATCAGGTCCTCGACGGTCAGCGGGTCGGCAGAGAACTTCCTGATGGTCAGCGTGCTGCCGTCGATGGCCAGGGGTGGTACGACCGCGTTGACACGGCTGCCGTCGGGGAGGCGTGCGTCGACCATCGGGGACGACTCGTCGACCCGTCGGCCGATCCGGGAGACGATCTTGTCGATGGTCCGGCGCAGGTGTGCTTCGTCCTTGAACTTGCCGTCGACCTTGATGAGCTTGCCGTGGCTCTCCAGGTAGATGTGGAACGGCCCGTTGACCATCACTTCCGCGACGTCGTCGTCGCGCAGGTAGGGCTCGAGCGGGCCGTAGCCGAGGATGTCGTCGGCGATCTCCTGGGTGACCCGCTCGCGGTCGACTCGGGTGAGCGGCCGGTTGGAGCCCGCCAGGACGGTGGCCAGCACCGCACGCACCTTCGACTCGAGGTCTGCGGCGTCGAGGTTCGAGTCGTAGAGCTGCGGGCCGAGCTGGGTGAGCAGCTCGTTGTGCACGCTCTCCTTGAGGTCCTCGAAGCGGTCCTTGGAGCCGTCGCGCCCGGGGGCTGTGGAGTGGTGGCTTCCGGTGTGCCCGGAGGTCTTCGCCGGGGTCGTCGTCATCGGATTCTGGACTGGCGGCGCATACGGGTCCGACGAAGCGGGAGCCCCCGGGGCGTGGGCCGGGTCTGGCATGACGGTCGGAGCATCGATGGGCACGTCAGCGCGCCGCTTGGGGACGACCTCGGTGTCACCCGTGGTGGCTGAAGGAGACTCGACCGCTGTTCCGCCGTCGGTGTCCTCGGTGACGGCTCCGTCGCGGTTGAGGGCGGCGAGGCGTTCGCTGAGACTGCTCATCGGACCTCCTAGTGCTTCTTGCGGCCGAAGAGGCCGCGCTTGGCGGGTTCGTGGGGACTGGAACTGGCCCCATCGCCCGCGAACTGCACGGCGAGTCCCTTGATGGCCTTGGAGACGGGGTGTTCGGGCTTGGACAGCACGATCGGCTGGCCATGGTTGGTGGCACTGGCCACGGCGGTGGCGCTCGGCAACGAGACCGAGACCTTCATCCCGAGGATGCCCTCGACGTTCGCCTGGCTCAGGCCGACCTCTTCGTCGGCGCGGTTGAGCACCAGATGGCGGTTCCGTCGCAGCAGGTTCAGAAGATCCATGGTCTCCAGTGCAACCTTGGTGTTCTTGATGGTGGGGACGTCGAGGGTGGCGATCACGATGCACTCGTCAGTCTCGTCGAGCGCACCGAGGACCTGGTCGTCGAAGCCGGGCGGAGTGTCGATCACGATGAAGTCGAAGTTGCGCTTGAGGTTCTGGATGACCCGCCGGACCAGGGTGGCCGGAATGCGGTCCCGGCCCTCGGGGTGCGTCGGGGCGGCCAGGATCATCAGCTCCGACTCGTGGCGGGTGAGCAGCGACTCGACCATCGCGTAGTCAAGGTGCTCTTCTGAGTCCGCAGCCTCGGCGATGGTGTGTTCCGGGATCAGCTGCAGCGTGATCGCCACGTCGCCGAACGCGAGATCGAGGTCGACGACGCACACGCGGGCGTCGGTCCCCACGAGAGCGAGGCCCAGGTTGACCGCCATCGTGGTCTTGCCGACACCACCCTTCGGGGAGAACACGGTGAACACCCGTCCCTCGCGGTCGTGCTCGTGGCCAGCCGGCCCGTTGATGGTCTCCCACGACTGCTTGGCCCGGGCGATAGCCGCGCTGAGAGCCAGCTGGTCGTCGCCTGCCACGACGGCCCCGATGCCGGCTTGCATGGCGCTGGCGAAGACCGCGGACTCGAGCTGGTGTCGGATGAGCACGACGGTGGTCGCGGGGTGCGCCAAGCGGATCCGTTCGGCGAGGGCGGCCGCCTCCACCATCCCCACGGTGGGCCCGATCACGACCGCGTAGTCGCCGCGGCGAGTGAGCCAGCCGTCGACGTCGTCAGTCCGCTCCACGATCTGCGACCCGGCAGGCAGGGTAGGCGTGAGTACGCCGGCCGTGGTGCTGTCGGATTCGACGAGGATGGGCATTGTGTTCCTTTCCATTCCTCAGCGGAACAGGTTGCCCTTGTTGATTCCGGGGGACGGAGCGACCTGGGAGTCGTTGTTGAGCAGGCCGAAGGCCAGCTCACCGTTGGCGGTGGCGAACAAGACGCGTTCGGCCTCGTCCTGGGTCACGGCGATGGTCAGCAGGGCCCGCGGCAGTTGCTCCTGCGTCTGGGCGCCCGCTGGATCGGTGGTCGTGGTGGTGGTCACGGTCGTCGCGCCGGCGCCGATGACCAGGACCTTCGGCAACAACAGTCGGGTGTACTTGTCCTGATCGTTGGCTGCGGTCAAGAAGATCGCCACGTTGTCACCCGGGTTGACGAAACCGGCCACTCGGGACGGGTCGCCCAGCTGGACCGAGATCGCGATCTTGCCCTTGGGGATGGTGAGGGCTGACGCAGCCCCGACCAGGCCGAACTTGGAGCCGACGATCTGCTCGCCCGGGGCGATGGCCGTGATGGCGATCTTGCCGGCCACGGGCTCGAGCCCCGTCAGGGCATCGGCCAGCAGGTCCTTGCGGGACACCGTCCCGGACTCGATCTTGCCGGCCGCCTGGGCCGCCTCGACGGTCTCGCCGGGCGCGATCGGCTTCACCGCGCGAAGAACCTGCACTGCGTCATAACGCTGGTCCGCGCGCTGGTCGGCGCCGCGGACGTAGAGGAACACGAGCAGCGTTCCGAGCGCTGCGATGACAGCAGCGACGACGAGCAGAACTTTCCTGCGATCCATGAACTGGTGACCTATCTAGTCCGGGTGTCTCCGATGGCGCCTTGGGTCGCGTCAGCGGGCGGGGTCGTTGCTGCGAAGCAATTGCGCTTCATGACAGGTTCAAGGTTGCCGCAGGACGGTCCCCTTTGTACGCCGAATCGCAAGACACCGCCCAAACGGCGGATCAGCGGGCGTACAGCGCGTCCACCTCGTCCCGGAACTCGCGCAGCACCACGTTGCGCTTGAGCTTCAGGCTCGGGGTGAGCTGGCCACCCTCCTCGGTCCAGGAGGAGGGCAAGATGGTGAAGCGCCGGATCGACTCGGCCTTGGACACCGCGGAGTTGGCCTCGGCCACCGCCGCCTCGATCTCGGCTCGCAGCTCGGCGTCGTCGACCAGGTGGCGGAGGTCGGCGGACTTGCCGTGCTGCTCGGCCCAGGCCGGCAACGCGTCGCGGTCGATGGTCACCAACGCTGCGATGAAGGGCTGTCCGTCCCCGACGACGATGCACTGGTCGACAAGGGCATGGGCGCGGAGCCGGTCCTCGAGCACGGCGGGTGCGACGTTCTTGCCGCCCGCGGTCACGAGGATCTCTTTCTTGCGCCCGGTGATCCGGACGAATCCCTCGTCATCGATCTCGCCGACGTCGCCGGTGCGGAACCATCCGCTGGCGTCGGTCACCTCGGCCGTGGCGGCGTCGTTGTGCCAGTAGCCGGCGAAGACCTGCCCGCCCCTGAACAGCAGTTCTCCGTCGTCGGCTACCCGCACGCTCGTGCCGGGCAGCGGTCGACCCACGGTCCCCACCTTCTGGGCATCGGGCAGGTTGGCCGTCAACGCCGCGGTCGTCTCGGTGAGGCCGTAGCCCTCCAGGACGTTGACCCCGATGCCGCGGTAGAAGTGGCCGAGCCGGTCGCCCAGGGGGGCGCCCCCGGAGACGGCGTACTCGCACCTTCCGCCGAGCGCCTCCCGCAGCCTGGCGTAGACCAGTCGGTCGAAGACCTTGTGCTGGGCGCGTACGCCGAGGCCCGTCCGGCCGCCCTCGAGACCTCGCGACCAGGCGATCGCAACCTCGGTGGCGCGCGCGAAGACCTTGCCCCGCCCGTCCGCCACGGCGCGCTGCGAGGCAGTGTTGAACACCTTCTCGAAGACGCGGGGGACCGCCAGGATGAACGTCGGGCGGAAGGCCGCGAAGTCGTCCAGCAGGTTTGCGATATCGGCCGAGTGGCCCATCCGAACCCGAGCCCGGACACAACCCACCTGGATGATCCGGGCGAAGACGTGGGCGAGGGGCAGGAACAGCAGGGTCGAGGCGCCCTCCCCATCGTCCTCGGGTGGCGTGAAGAGCCGGTCGAGCTCGTGGACCGCGACGCTGAGCTCGAAGACGAAGTTGCCGTGCGTCAGCATGCAACCCTTCGGCTTCCCGGTGGTGCCCGAGGTGTAGATCAGCGTGGCGAGGTCGTCGGGGCCGGCCTGGCGGCGTCGCTTCTCCAGCTCGCCGTCGGAGACGTCCTCCCCGAGGGTGCGAAGGACGCCGACCGCGTTTCCGTCGATCGACCAGGCGTGGTGGAGATCGGGCAGTGAGGACCGGACCTCCTTGACGCGGGACATGTGCTCGGGGGTCTCCACCACGACGGCCCTGGCGCCGGAGTCACCGAGGATCCACTCGACCTGGGCCGCGCTGGAGGTCTCGTAGATCGGCACCGTCGCCGCCCCCGCGAACCAGATGGCGTAGTCGAACAGCGTCCACTCGTAACGAGTGCGGGAGATCAGCGCCACTCGGTCGCCGGCCTCGACGCCCGCGGCGATCAGCCCCTTGGCGACCGCCTCCACCTCGTGGAGGAACTCCGCTGAAGTGACGTCCTCCCAGGCCGAGCCGGAGCGGCGCGCGAAGACCACCGACCGGGGGTGGTCGGTCCCGTTGGCCACCACGTCGTCGGTGAGGTTCCCACCGCTCGGGACGTCGACCTGTAGGGCCGTGGAGTATTCGCGCACGCTGGACCCTCTCGTCGCTGGATGTGCAGGTGAACGTTACTCGTCCCGGGCCGGTCAGGCGGCGGGAGGAGCCTGATGTGGACGGCTTCGCTTCGGCTAGCCTTCAGGGACCGGCGAACCCGGCACCCAGCCGGACCGCCCCACGACGTCAGGACCAGCCCTCATGGCCGAGCAGACCACCTCCAGCATCGTCATCGACGCTCCCGCCGCTGCCGTGATGGACGTCATCGCGGACTTCCCGGCGTACCCCCAGTGGGTGCAGGGCATGAAGCGCGTCGAGGTGGTCGTCGACGGGCCGGACGGCAGGGCCGACCAGGTGCACTTCGAGCTGGAGGCGACCCCGATCAAGGACGCCTACACGCTGGCCTACGACTGGCGCGGCGACGATGCTGTCCGCTGGCGGCTGGTCGAGGGCAAGGTGCTGAAGTCCATGGAGGGTGCCTACGAGCTGAGCCCGACCGGGTCCGCGACCGAGGTCACCTACCGGCTCGCGGTGGAGCTCAGCATCCCGATGATCGGCCTGCTGCGTCGCAAGGCGGAGAAGATCATCATCGACACGGCCCTGAAGGGGCTGAAGAAGCGCGTCGAGTCGCTGGGCTGAGCGTCCCCGTGACCGTGCGCATCATCTTGTTCACCGGCAAGGGCGGGGTCGGGAAGACGACCAGCGCAGCCGGCACGGCGGCCCTGGCGGCGCGCAGCGGCCAGCGCACCCTGGTGCTGTCCACGGACGCGGCCCACTCCCTCGGCGACGCCTTCGCGGTACCGGTGGGGGCCGAGCCCACCGAGGTCGCCACCGACCTCTGGGTCCAGCAGGTCGACGCGCAGCGCCGGTTCGAGCGTTCCTGGGGAGAGATCCAGGGCTACCTGATGACCGTGCTGGACGCGTCCGGGGTGGATCCGATCACGGCCGAGGAGCTCACCGTGATCCCGGGCGCCGAGGAGGTGCTGGCGCTTCTCGAGCTGCGCACCCATGCCTTGAGCGAGCGGTGGGACGTGATCATCGTCGACTGCGCCCCGACCGCCGAGACGCTCCGGCTGCTGGCCCTGCCCGAGGCGCTGGGGTGGTACATGACCCGTGTCTTCGGGGTGCAGCGCCGCGTGGTCCGGGCCCTTCGTCCGGTGCTCACTCGTGCCGCCGGTGTGCCGATGCCCGAGGACTCGGTCTTCGACGCGATCGAGCGGCTGCACCGTGACCTGGAGCAGGTGCAGCAGATCCTCACCGAGAAGGACTCCACCGTGCGGCTGGTGCTGACCCCCGAGACGGTGGTCGTCGCCGAGGCGCGGCGATCGCTCACGACGCTCTCGCTCTACGGCTACCGCGTCGACGGGGTGATCGCGAACCGGGTCTTCCCCGAGGGGGCAGGCGACCCGTGGCGAGAGGGCTGGGTCGCCTCCCAGCGGGCGGTCCTCGACGAGGTGCGCCAGTCCTTCGTCGACCTGCCGATCTGGCTCTCGGGCTACCAGTCGGGCGAGCCGGTGGGGACCGACTCCCTGGCCAGCTTCGCCGAGGCGGCGTACGGCGGCGAGGATCCGCTGGCCGCACCGACGGGAGAGGGACCGATGACGATCACGCGGACGGGCAGTGGAGCCGTGCTCAAGATCGCCCTCCCGTTCGCCCAGAAGCGGGACGTCGACCTCGCCCGCCACGGCGACGAGCTCGTCGTGACCGTCGGGTCCTACCGGCGACTGTTGGCCCTGCCCGCCGCGCTCGCGCGGCTCACGGTGGCGGGCGCGCGCGTCGAGGACGGGTCGCTGCAGGTACGGTTCCGGTTCGAGCAGGAGGAGCAGGCGTGAGCGACCCAGAGAACGGCTCGGGCGACCGGGAGGCCGTGGGCAGCGTGGGTGAGGAGGCCGCGAAGCTCTTCGGCGCGCTCTCGGGCTGGGCCCGCGAGCAGGGTGCTGACGTCGGGGGATCGGCCACGGGCGCCGCCGGCGCGTTCGCGAACGCGTTCAAGGACGCCAACGAGCACCTCGCGACCGGTGGCCAGGACTGCACCTACTGCCCGGTCTGCCAGGTGATCCACGCGGTGCGACAGACCAGCCCCGAGGTCCGGGCCCACCTCGGCGTGGCCGCCAGCTCGCTGATGCACGCCGCCGCCGGACTGTTGGCCACGCACACCGGTGACGGGTCGTCGGCCTCGACGGTGGAGAAGATCGACCTCGACGACGAGACCGAGTGGGACGAGTAGTGAGCAACCGATGAGCCTGACCATCGGGGTCGACGTCGGCGGCACCAAGATCGCCGCGGGCGTCGTCGATGAACAGGGCCGCGTGGTCGAGCGGGAGCGAACGGAGTCACCGGCCACGGACCCGGGCGAGATCGTCCGCACGATCGGCGACCTGGTCCGCCGCCTGACCCGTGAGCGGGTCGTTGAGGCCGTCGGCGTGTCGGCCGCCGGGTTCGTGGACAAGCAACGAGCCACCGTCCTGTTCGCCCCCAACCTCGCCTGGCGCGACGAGCCGCTCCGGGGCCGGCTCGAAGCCGAGACGAAGCTCCCCGTGGTCGTGGAGAACGACGCCAACGCTGCGGCCTGGGCGGAGTTCACCTTCGGGGCCGGCGAGGACGTCGACGACCTGCTGATGCTCACCATCGGCACCGGTGTCGGGGGCGGTGTCGTCCTCGACGGCCAGCTGCTCCGCGGCGGGTTCGGGATCGGCGGGGAGGTCGGCCACATCGCGATGGTGCCGGACGGGCTGCCGTGCGGCTGCGGCAACCTCGGCTGCCTGGAGTCCTACGGCTCGGGCAGCGCGCTCGTGCGGGCCACCCGGGAGCGAGCCCTGTCCAGCCCCGTCTCCGCCAAGGGGTTGCTCGAACGGGCCGGGGGAGACGTCGAGCGGATCACCGGGCCGCTGATCAGCGAGGCCGCGGGCGATGGCGACGAGTTCGCCCTGGAGCGGCTTGCCGATCTCGGTGACTGGCTGGGGCAGGGGATCGCCAGCCTGACCGCCGTGCTCGACCCGAACGTGGTGGTGATCGGTGGCGGGGTCAGCGAGGTCGGAGACCTCCTGCTCGAGCCGATCCGGCACTCCTTCGCCCGACACGTCACCGGACGCGGTCATAGACCAGTGCTGGAGGTCCGTCAGGCCCGTCTGGGCAACTCCGGCGGGATGATCGGCGCGGCCGATCTCGCCAGGCGTCGCTAGCGGACCAGACCGACCAGGCCGAAATCGGGCAACGTGATCGCGGCGTTCGGGTCGACCTTCATGCTGATCTCGGTGCCGGTGCCGTTCAGGGAGATGCTGGAGGCGATGTACTGGGCGTTGCTCAACGTCTGCTGGGCTCCACCGCCGATCGAGAACGGCTCCGCGTTCGGGATCATGAAGACCCCGACGACGTGCAGGGTGCTGCCGCCGTTCATGTTGTAGCTCGGGTTCTGGGCGCCGTGGCTCTCGCTCCAGTAGGCCAGGTCCTCGGGACCGCCGGTGTCGGCCCAGCCCGCCAGGGCCGTCGGGAGCGAGTTGCCGTTGGCGTCGGTGGTGATGTCGAGACTGTTGGGGGCGGTCCAGTCGACGCTGCCACCGGTCTGCGAGAGCTGGCCGTCGCCGGCGCCGCCGGAGCAGGGGGTGGCGGCCGGGCCGCTGGCCTGCTGGCTGGGCACCTGGCTCAGGCAGGCGTCGTTCACGTTGCCCATCTGGATCAGGGTGGTGTTGCACAGCTGCAGCATGCCGCCGGTCTGCTTCATCTGGCCCGCCTTCAGCACCACGATCGCCTTGTTCGTGGAGGTGCGGGTCGCATTGGTGCATAGGGATGGAGTGCCGGTGAGGTTGCCGGAGGAGTGCACGCTGAAGGTGGCGCCGTTGCCGAGGTCCAGGGCGTTGGAGCCCGGTGCGCCGTAGATGTAGACCTTGGTCGCGTTGGGGATCGACACCAGGCCGCTAGGGTTCACCGAGCCGTTGAAGACCACCTCGGTGGTGTTGGCGCCGAAGGTGTAGGGGCCCTTGAAGCCCCCGTTGGCGGTGCAGTTGATGAACACCTTCGCCACGTTGGGGACGCTGCCCGCGGCGGGGGTGCAGTTGGCGACGACCGAGTAGCCGGCGGCCGCGGCGTTGCCGGCCGTCAGCGTCGGCGACCACCTGCTCGCGGAGGCGTTGACGATCGACTGGACGGCGGCGAGGTAGCGGTCGTCGACCACCTTGCGCGTGATCAGGCCCCGGCCGGAGGCGGCGGTCTTCGAGGCGGCCCCGATGCCCGCCGGGGCGATCGCACCGCTGCTGAAGACGTTGTTGCTGCCGTCGCTGATCACCGCAGCCGAGGCCCCGACGCTCCCGGCCACGGCAGTGATGAACCCCGGCTTCGACGGGTCGGCGACCGACGGGTTGCTGGCCAGCGGGCCGGTGAACGCGACGATGCCGGAGCTCGCCTTGCCGAGGAAGATGTTCTGGTTGCTGCCCCCGGAGCACGACGCGCCGCTGGAGTCGGCGTGGATCGAGCCACCCTGGGAGCGTCCGTCGGAGGACAGGGCGCCGTAGACGTAGACGTGCGAGCCACCGCTGTTCGACCCGGTCTCCAGGATCGGGCAGCCGGTGCGGCGGAGCAGCAGCATGGCGGGCGCGGAGTCGCCGGGCTTGAGCTTCACGCGCCCGACGCTGCGGATCGCACTGACCAGGTCATTGGACTGCGCGAGGCTGCCGAAGCCGGGTTTGCGGTTCTGCGTGACCATCACCGCCAGCTGGTCGCATCCCTGGGCGGAATCGTCCTGGAAGGTGGTGGCGGCAGGCAGGCTGTCCTCCTGCCAGCCGGAGGCGCTGGAGAGCGCGTAGCCGCTCTTGATCGTCACCTTGAGCGCCGTCCCCTGATAGGTCCCCGTCCAGGCGTAGCTCAGCCACGAGGAGGTGGTCCCCGGCACGCAGACCCTTCCCAGCAGGGTCGGGTCGGTGCAGCCTCCGGCGTTGGCGACGGAGGCTCCGACGCCGTCCTTCCACGTCCCGGCGGCCGAAGTGACGCCGCTGAAGCGCGCGTTGTTGGAGCGGAGGTAGCGGATGGCCGAGCAGATCCCGACGTAGGGGTGCGGCTTCGCGTCACCGGCCAGTGCCAGGCCGTGCAGCCCGGCCAGGGTGGCGGAGTCGGCCGCCGACTTGTCGGCCTGGCGGTCCGCCCGTACGAGGCCGAAGTCGAGCACCATGCCGGCGATCACCAGCAGGACCGTCATCGTCAACGCGACGATGACGGCGACGGCACCACCCTCGTCCGTGGCCGCGTCGCGGCTCCTGACCCGCCGCACCGGCGGGCTCAGGCGGCTGTGCATGCGCCCGCCTTGAGTCCGTAGTAGGCCACCGAGCTGGCCTTCAGGTCCACGATCTTGCTGGGGACGAGCAGCCAGGAGAGCGTGGCCGGCTTGACGACCCAGACCTTGACCGCACAGCTTCCGGCGGCCATCCCGGTCGGTGCTGTCGGGGCGGTGCTCGCGCTGCACGAGGCGCCCAGGGCGCTGGCACCCGCGATCGCGGTGCCGGAGCTGTTGACCAACTGCACACAGACCTGGCTGGTGGTGATGGCCGAGGCGCTGTTGAAGTACACCTGCCGCACCCGGGTCTGGACCGAGGTCGCCCACGTCGACGGACTGGTGTTGTAGTCGAGGGCTGCGCCCAGGCGGGCGCCTTCACGCGCAGCGTTGCTGATCGAGAGGTTGTCGTTGTAGGCGAGACCGAAGGTGATCATCCCGAAGAACACCATCATCAGCAGCGGGACGACGAGGGCGAACTCCACGGCGATGGCGCCCGACTCGTCGCAGGGTCGTGCCCGTCGTGGTCGTCGCTGAGACGCAGCCAGCACGACTCATCCCCCTTGGTCCGGAAGGAAACACTCGTTCCCAGCGGTCACTGTAGTGGCCGGGCGGTCAGGATGGATCATTTTGGGTGGCCGCCCAGGGATTGGGCTAGACCGGTATATTTCGGACACGGTCACCGCGGTGTGTGCCAAGGTGTCGCCTGTGCTGAGTGGTGGGACAGGATGACCCCGGCGATCGGTGTCGACATCGGCGGCACCAAGGTGCTCGCCGCGGTCGTGGACGAGGCCGGGCGGGTGCTGGACACCGAAGCAGCGGCCACGCCCCAACGAGCCGCGGTGACGGCTGCCGAGGACGCCCTGGTCGGAGTCGTCACGCGCCTGGCCCAGCGCCACGGCCCCAGCACCGTCGGCATCGGTGCCGCCGGCTTCGTCGACGCGGACGGACGGCGGGTCAGGTTCGCGCCCCACCTGCCCTGGCGCGACGAGCCCCTCGCGGCGACGCTCGGGCGGCGACTCGGTGACCGCGTCGAGGGCGACGTGCTCCTCGAGAACGACGCCAACGCGGCCCTCTGGGGGGAGACCCGGTTCGGTGTCGCCAGCGGCCGACGAGACGTGGTGATGCTGACGCTCGGCACCGGCATCGGCGGAGGCCTCCTCCTCGGCGGCACCCTGCACCGCGGCGTCAACGGGATGGCGGGGGAGTTCGGGCACATGCAGGTCGTCCCCGACGGTCGCCCCTGCGAGTGCGGTCGCCGGGGCTGCTGGGAGCAGTACTGCTCCGGCAGGGCCCTGGACCGAGCGGCCGCGGCCGCCGGCTCGCCCCTGACCGGACCGGAGATCACCGACGCCGCTCGGGCCGGTGACCCCGCGGCGCTCGCGGCGTACGCCGAGGTCGGTCGCTGGCTCGGCGTCGGGGCCGCCAACGTGGTCGCGGCGTTCGACCCCGAGCTCGTCGTGGTGGGCGGCGGGGTCTCCGCCGCGGGAGAGCTGCTGCTGGGCCCGGCGAGGGCGGCCCTCGGCGAGAGCCTCGTCGGCGCCGGACACCGGCTCGAGCCCGGCCTGGTCAGCGCGAGTCTCGGCCCGATCGCCGGCGTCGTCGGTGCTGCTGACCTGGCGCGCCGTGCCTCAGATCCGGCGGTACGACGGGGACAGCTCCATGGCGAGCTGCTCGAGGAACAGGCCGACGTCGGTGACGATGCCGCGGGCCTGTGAGGAGCCCCGGTCGGCCAGCTTGGTGACGGTGGCCGGGTTGATGTCCACGCACACCAGCGGAACCGACGCGGGCAGGATGTTGCCGGTCGCGACCGAGTGCAGCATGGTGGCCACCATCAGGCAGAAGCCGGCGTCGGTCAGCTTCGCGCGCATCGCACGCTGACCGTCGATCACGTCGGTGTAGACGTCCGGCAACGGACCGTCGTCGCGCACCGACCCCACGAGCACGAACTCCTTGTCGTGGGTGACCAGTGCGTGCATGATCCCGCTTGTCAGCACACCCTGCTCCACGGCGGCCCGGATCGAGCCGGCCTTTCGGATGGTGTTGATCGCGCGGATGTGGTGCTCGTGGCCGTGCTCGACGCCCTGGCCGCGGGCGAGGTCGACCCCCAGCGAGGTGCCGTAGAGCGCGGACTCGATGTCATGGGTGGCCAGGGCGTTGCCCGCGAAGAGCACGTCGACGTAGCCCGCCTCGACCAGGGCCACCATCGCCGGGGCGGCGCCCGTGTGCACCACACCCGGACCACCCACCCACAGCACCTTCTTGCCCGCAGCCTTGGCCTCGCGCATGCCGTCGGCGACCTGGCGCACCAGCACCGCCTGCGGCTTCTCGCTGGACACGTCTGACTCCATGAAGCCGAACGCGCCCTCCGCCTTGACCGAGACCGGGACCGTGACCTTGATGCCCGAGGCACCGCAGACGACCTGCATGCCGGCCAGGACGTCGGCCATCGGGAGCGTGCGCACGACGACGTCGGTGCCGCTGCCCTCGACGATCAGGCCGCAGTCCATCTCCGGGTTCTGCACCGTGACCCAGTGGCCCTCGAGGCGCACCTGGGTCTCCAGGTTGGTGCTGGAGTAGAAGCCGTCGGGGAACACCCCGTCGACCTCGGCGAGACCGACCTCGGCCTCGCCCGGGTCGACCTGGTTGACGCCGCGGGTCTGCAGCCGCATCAACAGGCGCTGCAGCGAGTCCTCGTCGTCGGCGGACACCTTCAGGCGCGCGTACGACGGGTCGTCGGACCCGTGGCCGACGTCGAACTTCTCGATGACGTAGTCCCCGCCGTACTCGTCGATGTCGTTGAGGACCTTCGAGAGTGCTCCGGAGTCGATCAGGTGGCCCCTGATCTCGACGATCTCGTTCGGTGCCACGTGCTGTCTCCCTCGCTGCCGGCCGGCTAGAGAACCGCCCCGTCGTCGTACCCGTCCCGTTCCTCGGGCCGCATGGACGCGACCAGGTACACGAACCCGCCCACGAACCAGACCATGAGTATCAGACCGACCCACGACGGGAACTGCACCCCCGTCAGGAGGGTGAGCAGCACGAACGTGGGAACCCCGAAGAGCCCCAGCCACGCCAGCAGCCGCGGGGGTTCGGGTCGCGGGATCGGTGGCGGAAGGGGCGGGACGAAGTGGTCCTCGGGATCCTCCCGGAGCAGGTCGGGGTCGGCGAAGTCAGGCGCCGGCGGAGGAGGTGCGACGGCCTCCGGCTCCTCGAGCTCGGGACGGTCGCCGTAGTTGTCGATGATCGAGCGCCACGCGCTGTCCTCGTCGCCCTGGCCGGGCGGGGTCGCGGGTGGCGGCACCGGCGTCTCGTCGCTGTCGTACTCGTCGCGCGGTTCCTCCGGCGTGCTCACGGCGGTCCTCAGCCCCCGGTGCTGGTCCCGGCGACGCGCGCGATGAACTCCGCGGACTCCTCGAAGATCGCCGGTGCGTCGTTGTCCAGCGTGGCGACGTGGTAGCTGTTCTCCAGCATCCGCTCCTGCTTGTCGGTCGAGCCGATGCCCGCGAGGATGATGCGTCCCGAGGAGGGGTCGACGACGTGGTCCTCGGTGGAGCGGAACATCAGCACCGGGCAGGTGATCGCGCCGAGGTCGACACGAAGTGACTTGTAGCCGCGGAACATCGAGTCCGCGGCGCGCAGGGGGGTCTTGGTGTAGCCGTGCTCCTCGACCCCAGCCTTCTTGATGTCGTTGGCGATCCCGGGGAACGAGGGGATCACGTGCTTGAGGGCGGGCAGCAGCAGGACGTCCTTGCGCTCGCTGTTCACCGCCGGGTTCACCAGCACCAACCCGGTCACCTCGTCGGGACGGTCGGCCGCCAGGCGCAGGGCGAGACCGCCCCCCATCGAGAGCCCGCACACGACGACCCGGTCGACCGTGGCGGCCAGCTCGTCGAAGGCGCGGGCGATCTCGGCGTACCAGTCGGCCCAGGTGGTCCGGTTCATCTCCTGCCACGTGGTGCCGTGCCCGGGCAGCCGGGGGACCGACACGGCGTACCCCTGCTCGGCGAGGTACTTCGCCCACGGCGTCATCGAGAACGGGGAGCCGGTGAACCCGTGGCTCAGCAGGACTCCGACGCGGCCCTGCGGCGCGTCGGCACGACCTTCGGCGCGGAACGGCTCGGCCAGCGGGTTGACGGTCACGAAATGGTCTCCTGGGCGGGGTCGCGGGCGGGCGCGGCCATCGTGTCACGCGTTCCAAGGAGCGGCTAGGGTTCGGTCGTGAGAGGTGGGTGGCAAGGTTGTTCTACTGGTTCTTGAAGTGGATCGCTCTCGGTCCCGTGCTGCGTGTCGTGTTCCGCCCCCGCGTCTCGGGCTCGGAGAACATCCCCGAGGAGGGCCCGGCACTCCTCGCGAGCAACCACCTCTCCTACGCCGACTGGCTCTTCATGCCCCTCACGCTCGCGCGCCGGGTCACGTTCGTGGCCAAGGCGGAGTACTTCAACACCCCCGGTGTGAAGGGCTTCTTCCAGCGCAAGTTCTTCTCCGGCGCCGGCCAGGTCCCCATCGACCGCTCCGGCGCCTCCGCGGCCGAAGGTGCGTTGTCGGCGGCCAAGCGGGTGCTCGACCGCGGTGAGCTCTTCGGGATCTACCCCGAGGGCACGCGCTCGCACGACGGCAAGCTCTATCGGGGCAAGACCGGGGTGGCTCGCCTGGCCCTGGAGACCGGGGTGCCTGTGATCCCGGTCGCGGTGGTGGGCACCGACGTGGTGGCCCCGCCCGGCAAGAAGTTCGGCACGTTCACCCGGCCGGTCGTCCGCTTCGGCAAGCCCCTGGACTTCTCCCGCTACGAGGGGCTGGAGAACGACCGCTACATCCTGCGCTCGATCACCGACGAGATCATGTACGAGATCATGCGGCTCTCCGGCCAGGAGTACGTCGACAAGTACGCCACGGTCGCCAAGGACGAGCAGAAGAAGGCCGAGAAGCTGGCAGCGGCGGCAGCGGCCGCTGAGGCCGCGGCCAAGGCCTCGGCCGAAGCGTCAGCCGGGGCATCGACCGGAGACGCCGAGCCGGACGGCCGGACCGGTCCGGACGCGAAGGCCTCCTGAGCGGTGGCCGACCCTCCGGCTGGCGCGCTCGGTGTCGAGCAGCACGGGGCCGTCCAGGACACGATGCTGCGCGCCCTGGCGGTGCTGCGCTTCCTGGTCCTGCTGAACGCCGTCGGGATCTACATCGTCCGCTACCGCGGCTACGACCACCCCCTGGTCGGCGCCGTGGTGATGGCCTTCCTCGTCGCCTGGACCGGGTTCGTGGTGTGGGCCTACGACGCGCCCGGCCGTCGGCGCCCCTGGCTGCTCGTGAGCGACCTGGCCGTCGCCGTGACCGCGATCGCGCTCTCGCCGTACGTCAAGGGGGAGGGGCTCAACGCCACGCTTCCCGGCTACTGGGTGATGGGCGCGATGCTGGCCTGGGCCATCCTCTGGCGCTGGCCGGGCGGCCTGGTTGCCGCCACCGTGCTGGCGATCGCCGACGTCAGCATCCGGGAGCACTTCACCCAGAAGGCCTACGGAAACATCTTCCTGCTCATCCTCGGCGGCGCGATCGTCGGTTTCCTCTCCGAGCTGCTGCAGAGGATGGCCGGTCAGCGAGATCGCGCAGAACGGGCCGCCGCTGCCGCCGAGGAGCGCCAGCGACTTGCGCGCGTCGTGCACGACGGTGTGCTGCAGGCGCTCGCGCTGGTGCAGCGGCGAGCGCCGGAGCTCGGCCCCGACGGAGTCGAGCTCGGCCGCCTCGCCGGTGAGCAGGAGGTCCGCCTGCGGTCTCTCGTGCAAGGGGACTCGCGCGACCTCGTCGCACCCCTCGGCGACGTCGACCTGGTCCAGCAGCTGGTCGAGCTGCAGTCCACGACGGTCCATGTCTCCGTGCCGGGCGGCCCGGTCGTGCTGCCCGCCTCCGTCGCCCACGAGGTGGTCTCGGCCGTCGAGTCGTGCCTGAGCAACGTGCGGCACCACGTCGGGCGGGACGCCGAGGCCTGGGTGCTGGTCGAGACTCTCGAGGACCGGTGGATCGTCTCGGTCCGCGACGACGGTCCGGGCATCCCTCCCGGGCGGCTGGAGGAGTCGCGGGCCGAAGGACGTCTGGGCGTTCACCAGTCGATCACGGGGCGGATGGAGGACCTCGGTGGTCGGGCGGTGCTGACCTCGGCGCCGGGCCAGGGCACGGAGTGGGAACTGTCCCTGCCCAGGAGCCCCGGCCGATCGTGACGATCCACACGAGCCACCCCTTCCTCGAACCCGGCGAACCCGTGCGCCGTCTGCGTGCCCGCCTCGGTGGTGCGGTCACCCTGTGGACCAGCGGTGGCCACGACGGCGGAGTCGGGCGGGCCGGGCTGACCGTCTCCTCGGTGATGGTGGCCAGTGGCGATCCGGGGCGGCTGCTGGCGCTGCTGGACCCCGACAGCTCGCTGAGGGAGGTGCTCGAGTCGACCGGCCGAGGCGTCGTACAGCTGTTGGCGTGGGAGCACCGTGACCTCGCCGAGGCCTTCGCCGGCCAGCTTCCCGCGCCAGGAGGGCCGTTCACGGTGGGGGAGTGGGAGCAGACCGGCCACGGACCCCGGCTGCTCACGGCGACGTCGTGGGCGGCGGTGGAGGTCGAGTCGATCGTTGAGGTGGGGTGGTCCGCGCTGGTCACGGGCTCGATCGCCGAGGTGACCGTGGGCGAGGACGAAAGCCCCCTGGAGCACCGACGCGGGCGGTACCTGCGTCCGGGCGGATAGGGTTCGACGGGTGAGTGAAGCCCTGCGCGTCATGGTCGTGGACGACCACCCGATGTGGCGCGAAGGCGTGGCGCGGGACCTCACCGAGGCAGGCCTCGAGGTCGTGGCCACCGCCTCCAACGGGACCGAGGCGATCAGCAGGTTCCCGGCCGCGCGACCGGACGTCCTGGTGCTGGACCTGCAGATCCCGGAGCCCAACGGGGTCCAGGTGACGGCCGAGGTCGTCCGGCAGAACCCCGCAGTCCGCGTGCTGATCCTCTCGGCCAGCGGTGAGCAGCAGGACGTGCTGGACGCGGTCAAGGCCGGTGCCACCGGCTACCTGGTGAAGTCCGCCTCCCGCGCCGAGCTCCTCGACGCCGTACGCCGCGTCGCCCAGGGCGACACCGTCTTCACCCCCGGGCTCGCCGGCCTGGTGCTCGGCGAGTACCGCCGCCTCTCCGACGCCCCGGCGGCCGAGCAGGGCGACGCGCCTCGCCTGACCGAGCGTGAGACCGAGGTGCTGCGGCTGGTGGCCAAGGGGATGTCCTACAAGCAGATCGCCGAGCGCCTGTTCCTGTCCCACCGGACGGTGCAGAACCACGTCCAGAACACGCTGCGCAAGCTGCAGCTGCACAACCGGGTGCAGCTGGTGCGCTATGCGATCGAGCAGGGGCTCGACGACGAGACCTGAGGCAGGGCGCCGGTGGGCGGACACGCGCGGGGCGAGACCGCCTGCGGGAAGAACCAGCCGCCCGGTAGCGTTGGAGCCCACGGCACGAGAGGAGCACGACATGGGTCAAGGGACGCTGTTGTTCCGCGCATCGCTCGGTGACGTGCTCCGGGCCGAGCGGATGCGCCAGGGCATGACGCTGCGCGAGCTCTCCTCCTCCGCCCGGGTGAGCCTGGGCTACATCTCCGAGATCGAGCGCGGCCAGAAGGAGGCGTCCTCCGAGCTGCTCGCCGCGCTGTGCGAGGCGCTCGACGCACCGCTGTCCGGCATCCTGCGCGAGGTCAGCGACTACGTCGCGGCCGAGGAGCTCGCCCTCACCGTCGTGGAGACGCCCTCGGTGTCCGGCGGCGTCGTCGCCTCGGCGGCCTGAGCCACCTCGGCTTCGACTCGGCCGCGAGCCCCACTGGCGTCGCTCAGGCGACCCCGGTCGCCTTCTCCAACGCCTTGAGCTCGTTGTCGAGATGACCCAGCAGGTGCTGCAGGTGCGGCACGCTCCGGCGGCAGCCGGTCAGCCCGAAGTCCATGTCGTCGGCGTAGCTGTTGCAGGTGATGTTCAGGGCCATGCCGTTGATCGGGATCGACAGCGGATAGGTGCCGACGAGCTTGGCCCCGTTGAGGTACTGCGTCGTCTTGGGGCCCGGGACGTTGCTGATGATCAGGTTGAACGGCGGCCGGATGATGCCCTGCATCCGGAGCATCGGCGTCACGATCGAGGGCGCCATCCCGAGCGCGCTCATCGCCATGATCTGCAGCGGCGTCATCGAGCCGAGCGCTTCCTTGCCGGTCTTCATCGAGGCGTGGATCGAGGCGAGGCGGTCTGCCGGGTCGGCCAGGTCGGTGCCGAGCTTGACCATCACCGAGCCGACGGCGTTGCCGCCGTCGGTAGAGGCCGACTGGGACTGCTTGGCGTTCAGCCCGACCGGCACCATCGAGACCAGCGTGGTCTCCGGCAGGGCGTCGTGCTCGATCAGGTAGCTCCTGATGGCCCCGGAGCACATCGCGAGCACGACGTCGTTGAGCGTCGTGCGGCTGGACTTCCCGACGGCCCGCAGGCGCTCGAGCGGCCAGCCCTGGGCCGCGAAGCGTCGCGACCCGGTGATGGTGGTGTTGAACATCGTGCGCGGCGCATAGAGCGAGAGCGCGGAGGTCTCGTTGCGCAAACCGTGCTTGAGGGTCTTGATCAACGCCGATGGCAGCCCCGCCGCGTCGGCGGTGATGCCCAGCGCCGTACGCAGTGCGTCGAGGGGTACGCCGGCCAGGCCGCCCTCGGCCTCCGCGTGCACCCGCTCGGTCCGGGCGCCCGGTCGGGCCGCCCACGGCGGCGGCATGTCGCGCTTCTCGGGGTCGGTGGTCAGCACGCTCTGGAGCAGGCGCATCGCCGAGACGCCGTCGACCAGCGCGTGGTGCACCTTGGTGTACATCGCCACGCGCCCGTCGCGCAGCCCCTCGATGAGGTGCGCCTCCCACAGCGGCCGTTCCCGGGCGAGACGGGTGCCGTGCAGCCGCGAGCACAGGTCCAGCAGCTCGCGAACCCGACCGGGCTTGGGCAGGGCGCTGTGCCGCAGGTGGTACTCGATGTCGAAGTGGGTGTCCGGCGTCCAGGCCCACTGACCGGCGGTGGTGATCCCCCGGGTGGGTCGCTTGAGGAAGAGCGGGGCGATCTCCTCGAACTGGATCATCGACTCGTAGAGCGAGCGGACGTAGTCGCGCGGCGCACCCTCCGGCTTCTCGAAGAGCTGCAGCCCACCCACATGCATGGGCATCTGCCGGTTCTCGGCGTAGAGGAACGCCGCTGAGGTCGGGTCGATCGGAACCGGCACGTGCTCGCCTCTCATCGGGTTGGACGATCCTTGCTCGTTTGCCGAGCAATTGACAGTGTGCAGCGCTGCGGTGGGACGGTCGGTCCGAGCCCGGCCGAGGCGAGGCCCGCGGGTATAGGTTCGAGGCGCTGTCAGCGTCGAGCATCGGAGGACCCGTGACGAAGGCTCGCGCCACCACCCCCGTGGGTGAGCACGACTACGTGATCGTCGGGGCCGGAAGCGCCGGCGCCGTCCTCGCGGCCAGGCTCACCGAGGACCCGGGCATCCGTGTCCTCCTGCTCGAGGCGGGTCCCGAGGCCGAGGGCGACGAGATCTCGATCCCGGCCGCGTTCCCGACCATGTTCAAGACGAAGTGGGACTGGAACTACGACACCGTCGAGCAGAAGCAGCTGCACAACCGGCGTGCCTACTGGCCGCGGATGAAGGCTCTCGGCGGCTGCTCGTCGATGAACGCCATGATCTACATCCGCGGGAACGCCGCCGACTACGACGCCTGGCGCGACGAGTACGGCGCCACCGGCTGGGGGTACGACGACGTGCTGCCCTACTTCGTGCGGGCGGAGGGCAACACCCGGCTCGGCTCGCCGTACCACGGGCAGAGCGGGCCGCTCCACGTCGAGGACCGGCGCTACACGCACGAGCTGACCAACCTGTGGGTCGAGAGCGCCGTGAGCGCCGGGATGAAGCGCAGCGAGGACTTCAACGCGGGCGAGCAGGAGGGTGCCGGGCTCTACCAGGTCACCTGCCGCAACGGCCGACGCTGGTCGGTCGACGAGGGCTACCTCAAGCCCGTGCGCCACCGGGACAACCTCGACGTGGAGACCAATGCCTTCGCCACTCGCATCGTCGTCGACGGCGGGCGCGCCACCGGAGTCACCTATCGGGTCGGCGGTCGCGAGACCACGGCGCTGGCCGGGCGCGAGGTGCTGCTGTGTGGCGGCGCGGTGAACAGCCCCCAGCTGCTGATGCTCTCCGGCATCGGACCGGGCGCCCACCTGCGGGAGCACGGCATCGACGTCGTCGCGGACCTGCCCGGTGTCGGGCAGCGGCTCCAGGACCACCCGGCCGTCCCGATGATCTGGTACACCCGCGGCACCACGGACCTCTCGGAGTTCTCCAACGTGCGCAACCTGCTGCGCTTCAAGGCCCGGGGCACGGGCCCACTGGCGTCGAACGTGGGCGAGGGGGGCGGCTTCCTGAGGACCCGTGACGACCTGGTCGCGCCCGACATCCAGTACCACGTCGCACCGGCCGGCTTCTACGACAACGGCATGCACGAGCCGACCGAGCGCATGTTCACCGCCGCTCCGACGCTGGTGTCGGTGCGCAGTCGCGGATCGCTCCGGCTCCGCTCCGCCGACCCCACCTGGCACCCCGAGATCGACGCCGCCTACTTCGACGACGGCGGGGACCTCGACGCGATGCTGGCCGGGATGAAACGGCTCGTGGAGATCTGCGGGCAGGGTCCGATCGCCCGGCACCTCGACCGACCCTGGCGGCTGCCGAACGACCCCAGCGACGAGGACCTGGTGGAGCACATCCGCACCCACGCGCAGACGCTCTACCACCCGGTTGCGACGTGCGCGATGGGGTCCGGCGAGGATGCCGTGGTCGACCCGTCGTTGCGCGTCAACGGCATCGACGGGCTGCGCGTGGTGGACGCGTCCGTGATGCCCGCCGTACCCCGTGGCAACACCAACGCCCCCACCGTGATGATCGCCGAGAAGGCGTCCGACCTGATCAGGAGTGACCGATGACGACCGAGACCACAGCCCCCACGAACACCCGAGAGACCTTCGACTCCCTCAGCCCGCGCAACGGCGACGTCGTGGGCACCCATCCGGTGCACACCACCGAGGAGGTCGAGGAGACGGTCGCCCGCGCCCGTGAGGCGGCCACCTGGTGGGCTGCCCTCACCTTCGCCGAGCGAGCCGAGCGGCTGAACTCCTGGAAGGGCGTGCTGACTCGCCGGATCGCCCAGCTGGCCGACGTCGTGCACCAGGAGACCGGGAAGCCGCACAGCGACGCGACCCTGGAGGCCGCGCTGGCGCTCGACCACATCGCCTGGGCCGCCAAGAACGCCGGGAAGGTGCTCCGGCGCCGCAAGCGGTCCTCCGGGATGGTGATGGCCAACGTCGGTGCCACCGTCGAGTACCTCCCGCTCGGGGTGGTCGGGGTCATCGGTCCCTGGAACTACCCGGTCTTCACCCCCCTCGGCTCGATCTCCTACGCCCTCGCGGCAGGCAACGCCGTGGTGTTCAAGCCCAGTGAGCTGACCCCCGGGGTGGGCCAGTGGCTGGCCGCGACGTTCGCGGAGGTGGTTCCCGAGCACCCGGTGTTCCAGGTGATCACGGGTCGCGGCGAGACCGGCGCCGCCCTCTGTCGTGCCGGAGTGAACAAGCTCGCGTTCACCGGCTCGACCGCGACCGGCAAGAAGGTGATGGCCGCCTGCGCGGAGACCCTCACGCCGGTGCTGATCGAGGCAGGTGGCAAGGATGCCTTCCTCGTCGACAGCGACGCGGACCTCGAGGCCGCGGCCGACGCGGCCCTGTGGGGGGCCTGCGCCAACGCCGGACAGACCTGCACCGGGGTGGAGCGGATCTACGTCCACGACTCGGTGTACGACGAGTTCCTCGCCCGGCTGCTCGACAAGGCCAAGGAGGTCAAGTCCGGCGACGCGCGCGAGGACAAGATCGGCCCGATCACGATGCCGGAGCAGATCGGCATCATCCGCTCGCACATCGACGACGCGCTTGCTCGCGGTGGACGCGCGGTGCTCGGCGGCGCCGACGCGGTGGGGGAGCGCTACGTGCAGCCCACCATCCTCGTCGACGTACCCGAGGACTCGACAGCCGTCCAGGACGAGACCTTCGGTCCCACGGTCACGGTGACCCGAGTCGCCGACATGGACGAAGCGGTGCGCCTGGCCAACGGCACCCGCTACGGGCTGGGCTCGACGGTGTTCGCCAAGGACAAGGGGATGGAGATCGCCTCGAGGATCCGCTCCGGCATGACCTCGATCAACTCGGTCATCTCGTTCGCGGCGATCCCGTCCCTGCCCTTCGGTGGGGTCGGTGACTCCGGCTTCGGGCGCATCCACGGACCCGACGGGCTCAAGGAGTTCACCTACGCCAAGGCGATCGCCCGGCAGCGGTTCAAGCCGCCGCTCACCCTGACCTCGTTCAGCCGCACCGAGAAGGCCGACGGGCAGCTCACCCAGCTGATCACCATGTTGCACGGCCGTGGCTCGACCCTCCGGAAGTGACCCGGACGCCGGTCGGAGGGGATCGGAGGGGCACCTTGCTCGGTACGGCGCGGCCGCCGCTCCCCACCTCGGGCTAGCGGTCGCGCGCGGACGCACGTCGCTGCGTCAACGTCGCGCGCGTCTGCGCTCGAAGTCCTGGCAGGTGGCGCAGTGTGCCATCGCCGCCGGGGTGGCGTGGTTCGTGGCGGCTTCGGTGTTCGGCCACGAGACCCCGTTCTTCGCACCGATCGCGGCGGTGGTGAGCCTCGGGACGTCCTACGGCCAGCGGTTGCGACGCGTTGCCGAGGTCACGGTCGGGGTGGCCGTCGGAGTGTTCGTGGGTGACACGATCACCTACTGGCTGGGCTCCGGTGGCTGGCAGATCGCGCTGATCGTGTCGTTGGCGATGGTCACGGCGCTGCTCCTCGACCAGGGGACGTTGTTCGTCAACCAGGCCGCGATCCAGGCGATCGTGGTGAGCACCCTGTTGCCGTCACCCGGGGCCGCGTTCGTGCGCTGGACCGACGCGCTGATCGGGGGCGCGGTGGCGCTCGTGGCTGCGACCGCGGTGCCGCGCGCGCCGCTGCGTCGGCCGCGCGAGCAGGCCGCGGTGATCGTGCGGAAGATGTCGGCCCTGCTGCGGGCCGCCTCCGAGAGCATCCTGGACGGTGACGTGGAGCGCTCCCTCGCCGTGCTTCGGGACGCTCGCAGCACCGACTCCCTCATCGGTGAGCTTCGGGCGGCGGCGGACGAGGGGCTCTCGGTGGTCCGCTCCTCGCCGTTCCGGCGCCGGCACGGCGAGCGCGTGCGTGCCATGGCCGACCTCGTCGAGCCGCTGGACTTCGCCCTGCGCAACACCCGGGTGCTCGTACGCCGGGTCGCGGTTGCGTGCTACCGCCACGAGCCGATCCCGGCGTCGTACGCCGCGATGCTGCGTGACCTCGCGGACTGCACCGACGCGATCGGAAAGGAGCTGGCCGAGGGGCGTGCGGCGGTTTCGGCACGCGAACCGCTCGATCGCGCTCGCGGAGGTCACCTCGCTGGTCGAGCGCTCGAGCGAGCTGTCCGCCGAGGTGGTGCTCGCCCAGACCCGCTCGCTCGTCGCGGACCTGCTGGCGGTCACCGGGATGGACGGGCTCGACGCGACCGACCAGATCCCACCGCTGCCGGCCTGAGTTGCCGGTCGGCGGGACCCTCAGAGCTCCCGGACCACCGAGTCGACGACGGCGACGAGGTCGCCCCCGGTCTCCTCGGCGACCCGCCGCTGGCGTTGGTAGGACGCGCCGCGACGCGGGATGTCGGCGACCGAGGCGAGCTCTGCGGAACATCCGAGCCGCTCGGCCACCGGCGCCAGCCGCACCAGCAGGTCGGCGAGGTCGTCCAGGAGCAGCCTCTCGTTCGAGTGCTCGTCGAGGATGATCCAGGCATCGAGGCCGTAGCGTGCCGCGCGCCACTTGTTCTCCTGGACGTGCCACGGCGGCAGTGACGGGAGCCGCTCGCCCCGGTCGAGCCGGTCGGAGAGGTCCACGACCAGGCAGTGCGTCAGCGCCACCAGCGCGCGCATCTCCGCCAGCGTGGACACCCCGTCGCAGATCCGCATCTCGACGGTGCCCAGGTGCGGCGCCGGGCGCACGTCCCACCGGATCTCGTCGATCTCCTCGATCACGCCGGTGGTGAGCAGGTCCTGGGCGTAGGACTCGAAGGCGTCCCAGGTGTCGAACTGGAAGGGCAGCCCGGCGGTGGGGAGCTGCTGGAACATCATCGCCCGGTTGCTGGCATAGCCGGTGTCGGTCCCCGCCCAGATCGGCGAGGAGGCCGATAGCGCCTGGAGATGGGGGTACCACTTGAGCAGGGCGGTGACGATGGGGATCGCGTGCTCCCGGCGTACGCCGACATGGACGTGCACCCCCCAGATCAGCATCTGCCGGCCCCACCACTGGGTGCGCGCGATCAGCTCCTCGTAGCGGTGGCCGGGGGTGAGCAGCTGGTGGGACCACTCCGCGAACGGGTGCGTCCCGGCGCAGTAGAGGTCGACGCCGAGCTCGTCGGCCAGCGGGCGGACCAGGTCGATCATCGCGGCGAGCTGGTCGATCGCCTCTCCGGTGGTGGTGCAGATCCCGGTGGTCAGCTCGACGGTGTTGCGCAGCAGCTCCTTGTGGATGCGCGGCTGCTCACCGTGCCGCTCCGAGACCAGGTCGAAGAGCTCGGAGGCTGCGTTGGCGAGGTCGCGGGAGGTCTTGTCGACCAGGGCGAACTCCCACTCGACGCCCAGTGTCGGAGCGCCGGACTCCGCGAACTCGATGGCCACCGGCACATCGTTCCATGCCCGGTCGGCCGCCGCTCAGGCGAACGTGCCGTCCGGGTGGCGGTAGGTGGTGCCGCGGATGACGTAGACGACCCCGGTGCCGTTGCTGCGATCCACCTGCAGCGTGACGTCGGCGCCGACCAGCCCGGCGAACTCCTCGCGGTTGGTCCCGGTGGCGCCGTCGTGGTCGAAGTCGCCGGCCGCGTGGTCGTCGAGGCGACCGGATGGTCCGAGGTCGAGATCGAGGCCCGCGACGCAGTAGCCGGCCGCGCACTCGTTCCAGGTGCCCGAGACACCCGACAGGGTGGGGCCGGACGGTGGTGAGGGTGGCGGCGGGTTGCTGGTCGGGCCCGGGCTGACGACCGGCTTCGGGGCGGTCGGCGGGTTGACCGTCGAGGTGCTGGTCGTGGTCGAGGCTTTCGTCGTACCGCCCGTGCCGGACTTGGCCCTCGGCTTCCGGTGCCGCTCGCGCTCAGGAGGTGGCGGTGACGGGATCGTGAACACTCCGGTGCGGTAGCCGTTGGTGAAGGACAGCACCAGGGAGACGTAGTACTCCGACTGGTTGTAGCGCCAGGCGGCCCGCGCCATGCCGGCGGTGTCGGAGAGGTCGCCGGCACCGCACAGGTAGACGGCGGCCCCCAACGCGCTGTCGTCGATGTCGTCCGGGTCGGCCCGGCCGTTGCCGTCGCCGTCGCGGGCCACCGAGTGCCACGTCGCCGGAAGGAACTGCATCTGGCCGACGGCCCGGTCCCAGACCTTGTCCCGGTCGAGCCGGCCGCCGTCGGTGTCGCGGATCGCGGCGAACGGGCCGGCCCCGTCGAGCTGTGGTCCGCGGATCTCCGGACGCGAGATGCCGTCGGAGCCGAGCTGGGCGCCGCCGAAGCGACCGTGGTTGGACTCCACGCGGCCGATGGCGGCCAGGAACTCCCACGAGATCCCGCAGCCGGACATCACGTCGGCGGCGTGCCGGTAGGCGCGCAGCGCGGCGGACGGGATGTCGTTCCCGCCGGTGCTGCTGACCTCGAAGTACTGCTGGTCACTCCGGGCGGCGCGGCTCTTGCGTGACTTGTGCGAGGCCTTCGGCAGCACCAGGAAGATCGATCCGGGCAGCACCTGTTGGGGCGTCGTCAACTGGCTGAAGAAGCCCAGCGGGGTCATGGTGGCTGCCGCCTTCGTGGTGAGGGGACGGGCAGGGGTGGTGTCGGTGTCCAGGGCGGCCGCTGCCTGCGAGGACATGGTCGTGCCGGTGAGAAGCCCGGCGCACACGAGCGCCCAGACGCCGTTCATTCCCGAATCCCCCCTGCCGGCCGCACTCGCCCGAGCCTAGGCAGTCGGACGCCCCCGGTCACGGGTTTGCCATCGGACGGGCCGAATCCCGGGTATCCGGGTCACTTCGGACTAGACCGCGCGCGCTCGACGCAGCCCGGAGAGCCACTCCTCGTGGCTGCCGTCGAACGGCGCGGCGCCGGACTCGACGGCGGCCAGGACCTCCCGGCAACTGGCCAGCGCCTCGTCGACCACGTCGTCGGGGTAGCCGAGCTGGACCCGGTGAGCGGCGAACTCGTCCTCGTCGTCGACCCACACCCGACCGGTCGTCCCGCGGATCACGTCGAGATCGAGGTCGACCGATCGCACCAGGTCGGTGCCGTGCCACACCGCCGGGGTCGCGATGTCGACGTAGGTGTCGAACGGCCGCTCCCGGTCGTCGCCGTAGAAGGTCCCCAGCCACCACGCGTTGTGTGGCACCAGGGTCACGTGGTCCGCGGCCGCGTGGAAGGCCCGGGAGGGGCTGGCGAGCAGCGTGCCGGCCGTGATGCCGATCCAGGTGCCGTGCTCGTCGGTGCCGAGCAGCAGCCCGTCGTACTCCCAGTGCGGGGCGTCGGGCCACTTGCGACACTCGACGCGGACGGGCTGCGGCATGCGGCCGAGGATACGTTGGGGCGGTGCTGCTTCCGACGTACGACGAGATCCGGCACGCCGCCGACCAGATCGCCCCGTGGGTCCGTCGTACACCCCTCGTGGAGGTGGACGTGCGCAGGCATCGGGTGACCCTCAAGCTCGAGCTGCTCCAGCACTCCGGCTCCTTCAAGGCACGCGGTGCGTTTCACAGCGTGCTCAGCGCGACAGATCGGCCCGACGCACTGGTGGCCGCGTCCGGCGGCAACCACGGGCTGGCGGTGGCGCACGCCGCCCACACGCTCGGACTGCCGGCCAGCATCTTCGTCCCGGAGACCGCGCCCACCGTCAAGGTCGAGGCCATCGCGGCCCTCGGCGCCTCCGTGCACCGGGTCGGCAGCACCTATGCCGAGGCGCTGGAGGCGAGTCGGGAGGCCGGCACCCGCGCGGGCGTGCAGGTCCTGCATGCCTACGACTCGTGGGGCACCGTCACCGGGCAGGGCACCCTCGGTCTGGAGCTCGCCGAGCAGCTGCCCGAGGTGGACACGGTGCTGGTGGCGGTGGGCGGAGGCGGACTGATGGCAGGCGTGACCACGGCGCTCGCGGGGGCCCTCCCGGCGGTCCGCGTCATCGGGGTCGAGCCGGAGCGCTGCCCCTCACTGCGGGTGGCCCTGGAGCAGGGCAGACCGGTCCCGGTGGCCGTCGGTGGGGTGGCCGCCGACGCCCTCGGCGCCGCACGCCTCGGGGAGATCGCCTTCGAGGTCGCCCGGGCGCACGACGTGCCCTCGGTCCAGGTCACCGACGATGAGATCATCGCGGCGCGACAGGCGCTGTGGCACGACGTACGCCTGGCGGCGGAGCCGGGTGGGGCGACGGCGTTCGCGGCGCTGCACAGCGGCCGCTACCTGCCCGCGACCGGGGAACGGGTCTGCGTCATCGTGTGCGGCGGCAACGCCGACCCCTCCGACCTGACCTAGCCGTTGTGCGTTTGCGACGTCTCGGCGCGATCTGGTTGTGCGTTTGCGACGTCTCGGCGGGTTCAGGTTGTGTGTTTGCGACGTGTCGGCGGGGTGGGGGCGGGGACGACCTTGGGGGCGAGCCGGGCGACGATGTCCTGGTAGCGCGAGCCGGCGAGCTTGGCGAAGTGGTGCATGAAGTGGGCGTCGACGCCGACGAGCACCCGCGCCTTCCCGGCCAAGGCTCCCTTGATGATGATGCCGGCAGCCTTCTCGGCGGTCATCCGGGCGAGCTTCTTCTCGAACAGCGAGTCGAGGGCCGCGGCGTCCTGGCTCTCGGTCTTGCGGCCGTTCCGGCTGATCCCGGTCTTGATCCCGCCGGGGTGGACACAGGTGACCTTGACGGGGTGGCCGTTGACCAGCATCTCCTCGCGCAGCGCCTCGGTGAAGCCGCGGACGGCGTACTTGGTGGCGTTGTACGCGGTCTGGCCCGGCATCGAGATCAGCCCGAAGAGGCTGGAGATGTTGATCAGGTAGCCGTCTCCGGAGGCGATCAGGTGGGGGAGGAACTCCTTGGTGCCGTTGATGACGCCGGTGAAGTTGACGCCCACGATCCAGTCGAAGTCCTCATACGACATCTCCTCGAAGTCTCCGGTGACGGTCACTCCGGCGTTGTTGACCGCGACGTTGACGCGGCCGAACTGGCCGGCGACCGCCTCGGCCCAGTCCGCGACGGCGGCCCGGTCGGAGACGTCGACGACGTCGCTGCGCAGCTCGCGGGCGCCGGCGGCCTTGACCAGGTCGACGGTCTCGGCGAGGGCCTGCTCGTTCCAGTCCGAGATCGCGAGCAGTGCGCCCTGGCGGGCGCCGATCAGGGCCATCTCGCGGCCCATGCCCGAGCCGGCACCGGTGATCGCCACGACGAGGTTCTCGAGGGTCTTCATGCGGCGTGCTCCTTGGTCGTGGTGGTGGTCGAGCCGACCTGCGGGGTGACGACGTACTGGTCGAGGTCGAAGCTGCGCAGCAGCTCGCGGAACTTGAAGGTCGTGCGGGGCCACAGCGTGGTGTTGCGGCCGTGGGCGTCGAGGTACCAGCTGGCACAGCCGCCGGTGCTCCAGACGGTGCGCTGCATCCGCCGGTGGATGTCGTCGTTCCAGGCCTGCTGGGCCTCGGGCCGCGGCTCGACCGTCGCGATCTCGCGCTGGCCCATCTGCTGCAGCGCCGAGATCACGTAGGCGATCTGGCTCTCGATGATGAAGACCATCGAGGAGTGCCCGAGCCCGGTGTTGGGGCCGACGATCTGGAACAGGTTCGGGAAGCCGGCGATGGTGGTGCCCTTGTACGCCGCCTGGCCGTGCTCGCTCCAGGTGTCGCCGAGGGTTCGACCGCCACGTCCCTTGATGTGCTGGGCGATCGGCTGCTCGGTGGTGTGGAAGCCGGTGGCGACGATGATCGCGTCGACCTCCCGCTCGGTGCCGTCGGCGGTGACGATGCCGGTCGGCGTGATCGCGACGATCCCGTCGGTGACCAGGTCGACGTGCTCCTGCGCCAGGGCGGGGTAGTAGGTGTTGGAGATCAGGATCCGCTTGCAGCCGATCTGGAAGTCCGGTGTGACGGCCTTGCGCAGGTCGGGGTCGGCGATGCCGCGCTCGATGTTCTGCAAGGCCATCCGTTGGGCCGGGTAGGCCAGCTTGGGGTTCACGGTGAAGCCGGGCACGAACGTCTCGCGCCCCCAGTAGATGCCGGTGCGGTAGGCCTTCTGGAGCAGCGGAACGTGGCGGAAGCCGAAGCGCTCGACCGGGCTGTAGGCGCGGTCGTGGCGCGGCATCACCCAGGGTGCCGTGCGCTGGTAGACGTCGAGGTGCGCGACCTGCTTGGCGATCTCGGGCACGATCTGGATCGAAGAGGCGCCGGTGCCGATCACCGCAACGCGCTTGCCGGTGAGGTCGAAGTCGTGGTTCCAGCGTGCGGAGTGGAAGATCTCGCCGCGGAAGTCGTCGATGCCCTCGATCTGGGGCTGCTTGGGTTCTGAGAGCCCGCCGGACCCGGTGACCACGGTCTCGGCGACCACGTCACCGGCGCTGGTGCTGACGTGCCAGACCTGGTCCTCCTCGTCCCAGTTCATGTCCTCGACGGTGACGCCGAAGCGGAACCGGTCGAGCACCCCCGACCGCTCGGCCGTGCGCTCGAGGTAGGCCTGGATCTCCGGCTGCGGGGAGAAGGAGCGAGACCACTCCGGGTTGGGGGCGAAGCTGAAGGAGTACAGCTGGCTGGGCACGTCGCACGCGGCACCGGGGTAGGTGTTGTCGCGCCAGGTGCCGCCGACGGTGTCGCCCCGCTCCAGGACGACGAAGTCGGAGAAGCCGTGCTCGTCGAGCTTGATCGCGGCGCCGAGGCCGGCGAATCCGGCTCCGACGACGAGGGTGCGGACCCGCTCGGGGAGGGTGGTGGTCGAGGTCATGGGCCAACCCTACCGATTGTTGAACAACCGTCAATAGCGCTGTTGACGAGAATTCAGTAACATCGGACACATGTCAGCACCCCGGGTGCGGATGAGCCCCGACGGTCGCCGCGAGCAGCTCCTCGAGCTCGGCGTACGCCTGCTCGGGAGCCGCCCGCTCACGGAGCTCTCCATCGAGACCCTGGCCGAGGAGGCCGGGATCTCGCGCGGGCTGCTCTACCACTACTTCGGCAACAAGCAGGACTTCCACACAGCCGTCGTGCAGCGGGCCGCCGACGACCTCTTGCGGGTGACCGCTCCGAGCGGCGAGGGGACGGCCCTCGAACAGCTCGCCGGGTCGCTCGCGCGCTACGTCGGCTACGTCGAGGAGAACTACCAGGGCTTCGTCTCGCTCCTGCGTGGTTCTGCAGGCGGGCACGAGGCGCTGCGGAACATCTACGAGGAGTCCCGTGCCGCGCTGACCGAGCGGCTCTTCGAGCCCCAGGTCGCCGAGGAGGCTGCCCTGATCGGGCTCTCCGACACCCCGGCCGCGCGGCTGATCGTGCGGGGCTGGGCGGCGTTCGTCGAAGAGGTGGTCCTGGAGTGGGTCCGCGACCACCGGGGGATCAGTCGGGACGAGCTGCTGGTCACCCTGTGGGCGTCGCTCCCGGCCATCCTGGACCCGGGCGCCCGGGACTGAGCAGTGGCACCGGCTGCGGCCGGTCACGGCGCACGAAGACCCAGAGCTTGAGCGCGACGAAGCGCAGCACGGTCACGCCCAGGTTCGCGGCGGTCAGCACGGTCACCTCGACCAGCTGACTGCGATTCCCGAGAGCGTGCACGAGCCACAGCGAGCCCGAGGTGGCGGCGAGCCCCGCACCGAAGATCACCAGGCCCTGCACCTGGTGGCGTACGGCGTCCCTGCGACCGCGCACGCCGAAGGTGAATCGCCGGTTGGCCGCCGTGTTCGCCACCGCCGTCGCGAGCAGGGCGGTGAAGTTGGCCGTCATCGGGGTCATCGCCGACCGCAGCCCCAGGTAGAGCAACGCGTAGGCCAGGGTCGAGGCAACGCCGATCACCACGAACATGCCCAGCTGCATGCCGAGCCGACCGCGACCGGCCTCGGAGCTCGTGCGGCCGAGCCGTTCGCCGATCTCGCGCAGCGGCAGGGTGCCCCTGACCAGGGCCGCGCCGAGTCGAGCCATCCCGCGGAGGTCGTCCAGCGCTGTCCGCACCACGTCCACGCTGCTGTCGGGGTCGTCGGTCCAGTCGACCGGGACCTCGTGGATGCGCAGCCCGGCGCGCTCCGCCACGACGAGCAGCTCGGTGTCGAAGAACCATTCGTTGTCCTCGACCAGGGGGAGCAGCTCGCGGGCGGCCTCGCGTCGGATCGCCTTGAACCCGCACTGCGCATCGCTGAACTTCGCCCGTAGCGTGTTGCGCAGCAGCAGGTTGTAGCCGCGGGAGATCAGCTCCCGGCGGGGACCGCGCTCGACCCGCGACGACCGCGAGAGTCGGGACCCGATCGCGAGGTCGGAATGTCCGCTGACCAGGGCAGCCACCAGCGGCAGCAGCGCGGACAGGTCGGTGGCGAGGTCAACGTCCATGTAGACGAGGACGTCGCTCTCAGAGGCACTCCAGACCCGTTTCAAGGCTCGACCGCGACCCTTCTCCGCGAGGTGGACCACGCTCACCTCGGGGTGGAGGTGGCCCAGCCGCCTCGCGATCACGCCGGTCTGGTCGGTGCTCGCGTTGTCGGCGACGGTGATGCGGTAGGACCACGGCAACGTCCGCAGGTGCGCGAGCACCCGCTCGACCGACGCGGCCAGCTGGGCCTCCTCGTTGTGGACCGGGATCACCACGTCGAGCACGGGGGCTGTGGCCGGAATCGTGGCGCTCCCGCCCGCGGGCTCGGCGAGCGTGGTCACTGGACACCTCCGGAGAGGTCGTAGAGCGTGGCGCCGTCGACCGTCGTGCTGGTGAAGTTGGCCGTGACCCACTCCGTGATCGAGGTGCTGGTGCCGGTCTGGCCAGCACCACCAGGGCCGCCCGGACCACCACCAGGCCGTCCGCCTGCGATGAACCAGTGCACCTCGCCGAACGCGACCAACTGCTTGAACTGCGCCAGGGTCGGGCTCGGGTCGCTGCCGTTGAAGCCACCGATCGCCATCACCGGCAGTCCGCTGGCGAGCTGGAAGCCCGCCGCGGTGTTCGCCCCGACCGCGGCGGCGGCCCAGGTGTAGGACGGGTCCTCCTGCAGCAGGGCGGTCACCTTGGCCGACGAGGTGCTCCCCTCGAGCAGCCCGCCGGCGCCTCCGGCTGCCTGACCCGTTCCGCCGGGCGCCTGACCCGTTCCGCCGGGCGCCTGGCCCGGGCCGCCCCGGGTGTTGGCCGACGCGGGGCCGGCGCTGGGGATGGACCCGGTGTGTGCCTGGGCCGCGGTGCTCACGGCGTAGGCCGCCGGCCCCGCCAAGGACGCGGCCAGAGCCAGAGCGGCTGCGCCGAGGGCCAGCCTGCGGGGCAGGTGGGCCGCGCCCGCCAGCAGTAGCGCAGCGACCAGGCCCAGCACCACGATGAACCACTTCAGCCACGGCACGAAGTCGGGGGTCCGGTCCAGCAGGTACCACCCGAACACTGTCGTCAGGGCGGTGGCGAACGCCAGCGCTCCGGTTGCCACGTAGGACGCCCGGTGCCTCCACAGCACGGTGGCACCGATGCCGACGAGGGCTGCGACCGCGGGAGCCAGGGCGACGGTGTAGTACGCGTGGAAGATGCCCGCCATGAAGCTGAACGTCAGCGCGGTCACGACGAGCCAGGTGCCCCACAGAACGACCCCTGCCCGCACGGCCACCTCGCGGCGGGCGAACCAGAGGGCGGTGCCACCCAGGATGGCGGCGGCCGGCAGCAGCCACGCGATCTGGCCTCCGATCTCGGAGTCGAGGAGGCGCCAGAGTCCGGTCTGGCCCCAGCCGTTCCCGCCGCCGACCGATCCGGTCTCGTTGCCGCTGAGGCGGCCGAGACCGTTGTAGCCGAGGGTGAGCTCGAGGATCGAGTTGGTCTGCGAGCCGCCGATGTAGGGCCGGCTCGCAGCCGGCCACAGCTCGACGATGGCGATCCACCAGCCGCCGGCGAGCAGCATCGAGCCGAACGCCACGAGCAGGTGGCCGAGCTTGCGACCCCAGGAGGTCTGCGCACAGAGCAGGTAGGCCAGCGCGAGGGCCGGCAGCACGAGGAACGCCTGCATCATCTTGGTCAGGAACGCCAGCCCGACCAGCGCGCCGCCGAGCGCCAGCCAGCGGGCCGGGTGCGCGCTCGGGGTGCGGGTGGCCTCGACACCGCGCAGGGTCGCCGCAGCCGAGCCGACCAGCAGCAGCGTCAGCAGCGCGTCGGGGTTGTTGAACCGGAACATCAGCACCGCCACCGGCGTCAGCGCCATCGCGGCTCCGGCGATCAGGCCGGCGGCCGCCGAGCCCGTCGTACGCCGGACCACGTTGTGCAGCAACGCCACGGTGGCGACCCCCGCGAGCGCCTGGGGAACCAGGATGCTCCAGCTGGAGAGACCGAACAGGCGCACCGAGAGGGCCATCGGCCACAGGGCCAGCGGGGTCTTGTCGACCGTGATCGAGTTCGCCGCGTCGCTGGAGCCGAAGAAGAACGCCTTCCAGGACTCCGAGCCGGCCTGGACGGCTGCGGAGTAGAAGGAGTTCGCCCAGCCACTCTCGCCGAGGCTCCAGAGGTAGAGCACCCCGGTCCCCAGCAGCAGTCCGATCAGGGCCGGTCGCGCCCATGCCGGGTCGGCGTCGCTCCCGCGCCACAGCGAGTCTCGGCTCGCGGACCGACTCGCGGAATGGGATCCAGGGGAGCCGGGTGGGGCGGCGGGCGAGGTGGCGGTCCCCGGGCTGACGGGCCGGGGGAGGGTGCTGGTCGTGTCCATGGACAGAGACTCGAGCACCGGCCTGCGAGACCGGTGTGTCCGATCTGTGGGGTTGCTGTGAGCGTCGCTAGCGCGGGAGCGTGATCGTGAACGTGGTGTCTCCGGGCCGGCTGGTGACGGTGGCGCTGCCCCCATGGGCCTGGGCGATCGCGGAGACGAGGGACAGCCCCAGGCCGGCACCGCCGGAGGACCGGGTGCGTGAGGTGTCGCCCCGCGTGAAGCGCTCGAACGCGCGCGGCGCCAACCCCGCGGGCAGCCCCGGCCCGTCGTCGTGGACCAGGACCAGGACGTGCTTCTCGTCGGTCGAGGCCGACACCGTGATCGTGGTGCCGTGCGGAGTGTGGTGGCGGGCGTTCCCGAGCAGGTTGGTGACGATCTGGTGCAGCCGGCGCTCGTCGCCGATCAGCGTCACGGGCTCCTCGGGCAGTCGCAGTCGCCACTGGTGATCGGGCGACAGCACCCGGGCGTCGGCGACCGATTCCAGCAGCAGCCTGGTGAGGTCGACCTCGGTGCGATCGAGCGGGCGGCCGGAGTCGAGCCGCGCGAGCAGGAGCAGGTCGTCGACCAGGGTCGTCATCCGGTCGGCCTCGGTCTCGACCTTGTTCAGGGCCGAGGACAGGGCGGCCGCGTCGTCGGGCGTCCGGCGGGAGAGCTCGGCGTAGCCGTGGATCGTGGCCAGGGGGGTGCGCAGCTCGTGGGACGCGTCGGCGACGAACTGCCGCACCTGCTGCTCGCTGCGGTGCCGCGCCTCCAGGGACGACTCGACGTGGGTGAGCAGGGTGTTCAGGGCAGCCCCCATCTGCCCCACCTCGGTGCGTTCGTCCGTCAGGTGGCCGGGCACCCTCTCGGTGAGGTCGATCGAGCCCGACGCGAGGGGCAGCTCGGCGACGGTGTGCGCGGTCTGGGCCACCTCCTTGAGCGGGCGCAGGTGTCGCCGCACGAGCAGGGTGCCGAGACCGGCCGCAGCCAGGACTCCGAGCAGAGTGAGGAGCAGCTCGTAGCCGATCAGCGCGGTGACGGTCTTGTCCACGTCGCGCGTGGGCAGTCCGCTGACCAGCGTTCGCCCATCCGGCGTCACGACGGCGGTGACCCGGTAGGACCCGAACCCGGTCACGTCGACGCCGTGGACGCGATTGTCGCGTGGCACCTTCGCGAGGTCGCCGAGGGCGCGCGTCGACAGGGTGCGCTGACCTCGCCGCTGCTCGGTGAGCACGAAACCAGTGGACGCCGAACCACCGCTGCCGATGACAGCGATCAGGGTGCCGGGCCCCTGGTTGCTGGGGTTCGGAGGGGCGGGCCGGCGGTCGCCGTCCTGGTCCGGATCCCCTGCGCGACGAACCGAGGACTGGACGCTCGCATCGAGTCGGTCCATCAGCGACGACCGGATGGCCAGCGTGGCCACGGCGGCGATCAGCAGCGAGACGATCGCCACCAACGCCACGGCCGTCACCACGAGTCGCGCGGTGAGCGTGCGCGGCGTACGCATGCCTCAGCCCGCCTGGTCGGGCTCGGCCGGCTTCAGCACGTACCCGGCCCCGCGCATCGTGTGGATCATCGGCTGCCGGCCGGCGTCGATCTTCTTGCGCAGGTAGGAGATGTAGAGCTCGACGACGTTGGCCTGGCCGCCGAAGTCGTAGTTCCAGACCCGGTCCAGGATCTGCGCCTTGCTGAGCACCCGGCGCGGGTTGCGCATCAGGAATCGGAGCAGCTCGAACTCGGTCGCGGTCAGGCTGATGTCTTCGCCGTCCCGGCTGACCTCGTGGCTGTCCTCGTCCAGGTCGAGGTCACCGACGTGCAGCACCGACTCGCTCTGGGCGGCACGTGCGCCGGATCGCCGCATCAGCGCGCGGAGCCGGGCCACCACCTCCTCGAGCGAGAACGGCTTGGTGACGTAGTCGTCGCCACCGGCCGTCAGCCCGGCGACCCGGTCCTCGACCGAGTCCCGGGCGGTCAGGAACAAGACGGGTACGTCGGGCTGGTCGCCGCGCATCCGGCGCAGCACCTCCATCCCGTCGAAGTCGGGGAGCATCATGTCGAGGACGACGGCGTCGGGCCGCTGAGCCTTGGCGGTGCTCACGGCCTTGCTGCCGGTCAGCGCGACCTCGACGTCCCAGCCCTCGTAGCGCAGCGCCATCCGCAGCAGCTCGGCGATGTTCTCCTCGTCGTCGACGACGAGCACCCGCAGCGACGTGCCGTCGGGGCGGGTCAGTTCGGGGCCGGCACTCTTCATGGGCTCAGTCTGACCGGTCGGGCGGGCACCGACCCATCAGTTCGCTGTGCGTTTCCTGTGAAGGGTGGGAGATGGCTGGGACACAGGACAACCACAGGTTCGAGGCGCACCATGGACCCATGAGCGACCTACCCCCCGAACAGCCGACGCCAGCAGCCGAGCCCACCCCGACCCAGTCGATGCCCGTGGAGAACTCGACTGATGTGTCGGGGGCGTCGGGGGCGCCGACCGGGCAACGGTTCCGGGACCGCCTCTGGGGTCTGCGCGCCGTCATCCTGGTCGCTCTCGCCTCGGTGATCCTCGGCGGTCTCGGCGGGGCTGGCCTGGCCAGCTTCGGCGGCCACGAGGACGGCCGCTCCGGCCCCGGAAACCACCGGTTCCAGGGCGGTGGTCCCGGTGGACCCCCCGGGATGTGGCGAGACCGCGGACCCAGGGGCAAGGGGTGGAAGGACAAGCGCGGCATGGGTCAGCGCCAGTGGGGGCAGGACGGCCCGCCGGCGGACCAGCCGACCCCGACGAGCCCCGCGAGCCCGACTCCGTCCAGCTGACAGCAGAGGTACGCCGACTCCCGGCTGGTCTCCTGCCCGCCCGGCAGGGACAATGGCCGCGCTGTGCGAATCAACTTCCCGCCCGACCTGCCGGTCTCGGCACGTCGCGACGACATCGCCGAGGTGATTCGCGACCACCAGGTGGTGATCGTGGCCGGGGAGACGGGATCGGGGAAGACCACCCAGCTGCCCAAGATCTGCCTGGCACTGGGCCGGGGCGACCCGACCGCGCCGGGCGGCGGGATGATCGGCCACACCCAGCCGCGTCGGATCGCGGCTCGCAGCGTCGCCGAACGGATCGCCGAGGAGCTCGGCAGCGAGCTCGGCGAGACCGTGGGCTACCAGGTGCGGTTCACCGACCGCACCTCGAAGCAGAGCCGGGTCAAGGTGATGACCGACGGGATCCTGCTGGCCGAGCTGCAGCATGACCGGACGCTGAGTCGCTACGACACCCTGATCATCGACGAGGCGCACGAGCGCAGCCTGAACATCGACTTCATCCTCGGCTACCTCAAGCAGCTCCTGCCCCGTCGGCCGGACCTCAAGGTCGTGATCACCTCGGCCACGATCGATCCGGGCAGATTCGCCCGACACTTCGCCGGCCCGGACGGGGTGCCGGCCCCGGTCATCGAGGTCTCGGGTCGTACCTACCCGGTGGACGTGCGCTACCGACCCCTGCTGGAGGAGGCCTTCGACGACGAGGACGGCGAAGCCGTCCAGCGGGACCAGACCGAGGCGATCGAGGACGCCGTCTCCGAGCTGATCGCCGACACGGCCGGCGACATCTTGGTGTTCCTCCCGGGGGAGCGCGAGATCCGCGACACCGCGGATGTGTTGAAACGCAGGGCCGAGGGACCGAAGGGCTTCGACATCGTGCCGTTGTTCTCCCGGCTCTCCGCTGCGGAGCAGCACCGCGTCTTCGAGCGGCACACCCGGCGCCGGGTCGTCCTGGCCACGAACGTCGCGGAGACCTCGCTGACCGTCCCCGGCATCACCGGGGTGATCGACACCGGCCTGGCCCGGATCAGCCGTTGGTCGGTGCGCACGAAGGTGCAGCGCCTGCCCATCGAGCCGATCAGCCAGGCCTCGGCCCAACAGCGGTCGGGACGTTGCGGCCGGGTCGAGGCCGGGGTGGCGGTGCGGCTCTACAGCGCGGAGGAGTTCGCGGCGCGACCGGAGTTCACCGAGCCCGAGATCCTGCGCACCTCGCTGGCCAGCGTGATCCTGCAGATGACCTCGCTCGGTCTGGGCGAGGTGGAGCGGTTCCCGTTCGTCGAGCCGCCCGACGCGAAGACCGTGCGCGACGGCGTACAGCTGCTGGAGGAGCTCGGCGCCCTGGTGCCGTCGGGCCGCCCCGGTGCCCGCGGCCGAGCGCCCCGCCTGACCGGCACCGGCCGCAAGCTCGCACGGCTGCCGATCGACCCACGACTGGCCAGGATGATCCTCGAGTCGGACCGGCTCGGCTGCCTGCGCGAGGTGCTGGTCATCACCGCGGCCCTCTCGATCCAGGACCCCCGCGAACGGCCGGTGGACAAGCGCGCACAGGCCGACCAGCTGCACGCTCGGTTCCGCGACCCGCGCTCGGACTTCCTGGCGTGGCTGAACCTGTGGCGGCACCTGAAGACGAACCAGAAGGAGATGGGGTCGAGCGCGTTTCGTCGGATGTGCCGCGAGGAGCACCTGAACTACCTCCGGGTGCGGGAGTGGCAGGAGTTCGAGTCGCAGCTGCGGCAGGTCGCCCGTCAGGTGGGCCTCAAGCCCGGCAAGGACGCGCCGACGTCGACGTCGACTGCAACCTCGACAGGCGACGCCGACGCCGATCGGATCCACCAGGCCCTGCTGTCCGGGTTGCTCTCGCACATCGGTTTGCGGGACCCGGACCGTCGCGACTACCTCGGCGCCCGCGGCGCCAGGTTCGCGGTGTTCCCCGGATCGGGCCTGTTCAAGCACCAACCGGACTTCGTGATGGCCGCGGAGCTGGTCGAGACCTCCCGGCTGTGGGGGCGGCAGAACGCGGCCATCGACCCGTTGTGGGCCGAACGGCTCGGGGGAGACCTGGTCAAGCGCGTCTACTCCGAGCCGCACTGGTCGAAGAAGCGGGCGGGCGCGCAGGCTCACGAGCGGGTCACGCTGTACGGCGTCCCGCTGGTCGCCGAGCGGGTCGTCCCCCTCGGCCGCCACCAGCCCGAGGTGGCTCGTGAGCTGTTCATCCGACATGCGCTCGTCCAGGGGGAGTGGAACGGCCGGCACGGCTTCCTGGAGACCAACCGGACGCTCCTCGAGGAGGCCGCGGAGCTGGAGCACCGGGCTCGGCGCCACGACATCGTGGTCGACGAGGAGACGCTCTTCGACTTCTACGACGCCCGGGTGCCCGCCGAGGTGGTCTCCGGTGGGCACTTCGACACCTGGTGGAAGCAGGAGCGTCGGAGCAGCCCGGACCTGCTGACCTTCGAGCCGGCGATGCTGGTGCACGACACCGCGGACGAGGTCCGTGCCGAGGACTTTCCCGACCGGTGGCACGAGGGCGCGATGACCCTGCCGCTGCGCTACCAGTTCGAACCCGGCCACCAGAGTGACGGAGTCACCATCGACGTGCCGCTGGCCACCCTGAACACCGTCGGTGCGGCGCCGTTCAGCTGGAACGTGCCCGGACTCCGCCACGATCTCGTGACGGCCCTGATCCGCTCACTCCCCAAGCAGCTCAGGGTCAACTTCGTGCCGGCGCCCGATGTCGCCCGTCGTTTTCTGGCCACGGTGCCGCCGGGGGAGGAGCCGCTCCTCGGCGCGCTGTCGCGCTACCTGCGGTCCTTGACCGGCGTGCACGTCCCCGAGACCGCCTGGGACGTGCAGAAGGTGCCGGACCACCTGCGACCCACGTTCCGCATCCTCGACGAGCAGGGCGCCGAGGTGGCGGTCGGCAAGGACCTCGACGCGCTCAAGAGTCCGCTGCGACCGTCCTTCGACCGCGCGATGCAGCAGGTGGCCGACGAGTCCGGCCTCACCGCGACCGCCCAGACGTCCTGGACCTTCGGCACGATCGAGGCCTCGTTCACCCAGACCCGCGCGGGCCACGAGGTGCGTGGCTTCCCGACCCTGATCGATGAGGGCGGGAGCGTGGGGCTGCGCGTTGCCGCTTCGGAGGACGAGCAGGAGGCGCACCACCGGTTGGGGGTACGCCGGCTGCTGTTGCTCGGCCTGCGCTCGCCGGCCGGCGACCTGGTGGCCGGGCTGGACAACGTCGCGAAGCTCGAGCTGGCTGCCTCGCCGTACCCGAACGTGCGGGCCCTGGTCGAGGACTGCGTCGCGGCGGCTGCCGGCGGGCTGGTCGACCAGGCCGCACCGGTCCGCGATGCCGAGGCGTTCGCGGCGCTTCTCGACGGGACGCGGGTCGAGCTGCCCGGGAGAGCCGCCGAGGTGCTGCACCAGGTCCTCCGGGTGCTGGCCGAGTGGCGCGGGGTGGACCGGGTGCTGCACGGGCGGGTCGAGATGGCGCAGCTGCCGGCGATGACCGACCTCAGGGCCCAGCTCGGACGGCTGATGCATGCCGGTTTCGTCGGCGAAGCGGGCGAGGCGGCCCTGCGTCAGTACCCCCGCTACCTCCGAGCGATGGCCGCACGGGTGGAACGGCTCCCCGACCTCGCCCGCGACCGCGAGCTGATGGACCGGGTCGTCGTGCTCCAGCAGGCGTGGCAGCACCGCGTCGAGGCGTTACCGGCAGGCAGACCGATGGGTGCGGGCCTGCGGCGGGTGCGATGGATGCTGGAGGACTACCGGGTCAGCCTCTGGGCCCAGCACCTGGGCACCGAGCACGCCGTCTCGGACGCCCGGATCCGCAAGGCCCTGGGCTGAGCTCAGGGGAGGTCCAGGTAGGGGCGCGCTGCCTCGATCACCGCGTCGAAGGTCTCCCGCGGCATCGCGGCACCCTCGCGACGTACACCGCGCGGATCGATCCGCAGCAGCCGGTCGAGGCGCACCTCGCTCGGTCGCCGCTTGGCGTCCCACGCGCCCGCCCCCACGTCCATCCAGCGGCGCCCTTGGCGTGCCTGGCGTTCGGTGTCGCCGTCGTGGTCCCGGGAGGTGAGCTGCAGGGCGAGCAGGCGCTTGCCCTCGTTGCCGATCACCAGGACCGGGCGGTCCTTCCCGAGCGCCGGGTCCTCCTCGAACGGCACCCACGTCCAGACGACCTCACCGGGGTCCGGACGGCCGTTGGCCTTGGGGGCGTAACGGATCCGCGGCAGGACCGGGCGCACCGCACGCAGGCGGGGGAGCCGGAAGAATCGGAAACCCATCGTGCGTCGCACCTCCGCGGCCGAGAAGTAGAGCGCCGGGCCGGGAGCGCCTCACGGCGCGTGGCCGCTCGTAGCGGCTATTTTTGGGACCCGGGGCTGCCACGGCCCGGCGCGAGGCCAACTGTACAAGGCGGGCGCGGCGGCCGGGGCCTAACCCAGGGTCCCCGCGAGCTCCATTTTTCCGGCATGTTCGAGCTGGTCGGAGAGCGTGAGCAGCCGCGACGCCGACACGTCCGAGGCATACGAACCGGCGGAGGTACCCTCCTCGGCCGAGGAGTCGTGCACCCGTCCGGCGGCCGCGACCCGGGCGAACGCCGCCGCGCGGAACAGCGTGTCGGCGAAGTCGCCGACCACCACCCCGCTCAGGACCTCGTCCACCAGAGCCCGGACCTCGTCCGGCCCGGGTGGCTCGACCACACCGGAGATCACCTCGGCGACGGGGACGTGCGCCCGGCCACGGTCGAACTCGGTGGCGGCCGTGTGCGGGTCGGCGTACACCCAACTGCGGAGCAGGTAGAGGCGCCACAGGGCTCCCGCCAACGAGTCCGCGGCAGCACCGGACCAGAGCTCGGCCAGGGTCTCGAGGCCCTCGGTGTCCGCGAGGTGGACGACCCGGGCGACCAGTGCCTCGTCGGCCTGGTCCCTGGCCCCGCGCACGAGGGCCGTGGCGGCCCGGTCGGCAGCCTCGCTCAGCGTCGCCGGGTCGACGGCGCCCTCGATCTCCTCGAAGTGATGGGCGCCCGGGAAGGACGGTCGGTGGTGACCGCGACCGGTGCTCATGCCGGGCCGTTCATCGGTGGCTCATCCGCCCAACTTCGCTGCGGCCGCCTTCACCGCGAGCTCCATCGGGTCCTTGCCGGGGTCGTAGTTGTGGTCCTGCCCGGCGTGATCCATCCGCAGCAGGACCAGGCGGGTGCCGTCCAGCACCAGACCGAACGCGTGGAAGTGCCCCTGGCCCTGTCGGGTGTAGCTGACCAGGTAGTGCCAACCCTTGCCCCGGGGCACCGCGACGTCAGTGATGGGGCGCACCGTGATCCGGCGCCCCGTGACCCGTCCCGCGCAGTCTCCGTGCCAGGACGCCAGCACCTTGCTCGCGCGGACAGCCGTCTGGGAGTCGGCGAAGTCCGCCACCTGCTGGCCGGCGCTGTCGCCCCCGGTGGCGAACGTGCGCTCCAGCACGCTCACGGCACCGATCGACCCCAGGTCGAACTTCTGGCACAGACCGAACGCGGTCGCCTCCGCCGGCCCGGTGCCCTGCTCGGTCCAGGCCGAGCTGTCGTTGAATCGGGGGAAGCCGGCGGCCGTGAGCAGCACCGACTCCGGCTGGACCACCGGCGTCTGGGTCGGCGTGGCGGTCGCGGTCTCGGTGACCGTGACCGTGGGCGTGGACGGCTTGGGCTCGGGTGTCCGCGAGACGCGTGCGTCGGTGGGGGTCTTGTCGCTCGTGACGGCGCATCCCGCAAGGGACCCGAGGGAAGCGAGCGCGGTGACGGCACATCCCGCGATCGCCGTGCCGAGCCTGATCGATGACATGGCGCCAGCGTATGGCCCACACGGGCGCTCACCCCGGTGGCGGGTCGAGTGCGTTCGGCGTGTCCCGATAATGTGGCGCTGCGGGCCGGGCGGCCCCTGGACCAAGGCGAACCCGGGCGGGCGGACTTTGGTGGCGCACCATCGGGGAGAGGACCCAGCAAGCAGATGCCAGACCGATCGCCGGTTCGCCGGGTCGTGGCGACGATCGTCGTGCTCGCCGCCCTGGTCGCCGGCTGCGCAGCCACCGCCCAACCACCGACTCCGCAGAAGTCGGCCAGCCCCGCCGAACCGGTCCGCATCACGTTCGCGGTCTACGGGCCGGCGCCGGTCACGGCCGCCTACACCCAGATCGCCGCCGACTACTCCGCCACCCACCCGGACACCATCGTCAGGGTGCAGCCCTACGCCACTCACGACGAGGCGATGGCGGCGGTGTCGGCGCAGCGTCAGCAGGGCGACCCGCCCGACCTGTTCCTGATGGACCACGACGACCTCTCCGCGCTGGCCGGGGCGGACGCGCTCCGTCGGGTAGACGACCTGCTGGGGGAGCGGCGCGTCGACTTCGGAGACGGCTACAGCCGCAACGGGTTGGAGGCGTTCAGCGCGGATTCGGCGCTGCAGTGCATGCCCGCCGACGTCTCGCCGCTCGTCGTCTACTACAACCCGACCCTGATCGACCTCTCCACCCTGGCGCTGCCGGGCAGCAACCCCGTCTCCCAAGATGACGGCTGGTCGCTCGAGGAGTTCACTGCCGCGGCGCTGCAAGCACGGCGACCGGGCGTGCGGGGGGTCTACATCGCGCCGGACATCGAGCAGGTCGCTCCGTTCATCTGGTCCGGGGGTGGCGAGATCGTGGACGACCTGAACCAGCCGACCAGCCTGCAGCTGTCCGAGGGCAGCTCCGCGACCGCGATGGAGAGCCTCCTCGAGCTGGTCCGCAACCCCCAGCTCACCTTCAGCCAGGCTGCGCTGCGCCGGCGTACGCCGCTGCAGCGCTTCAAGGACGGCAACCTGGCGATGATCCTCGGCTTCCGGGACCTCACCCCCGAGCTGCGGGCGCAGGAGGGCCTGAACTTCGACGTGATGCCGATGCCCAAGCTCTCCAAGGGCGCCACCGTGGGCACGATGTCGGGGCTGTGCATCTCCAAGGACTCTGCGAACGTCGAGAGGACCGCCGACTTCTTGGCGTATGTGGTCTCGGACAAGAGCGCCGAGACGTTGGCCGCGACCGGCTACGCGATGCCGGCGAACCTCGAGGTGGTCAACAACGGCGCCTTCCTCCAGGCGGACCAGCTTCCCCCGCACGCGACCGTCTTCGCCACCACCCTCCGCAACGCCCGCCCGCTGCCGGAGGCGGAGAACTGGGCGGCAGTACGGTCCGAGACGGGCCGCCTGTTGTCGGCGCTGTTCTACGACCCCGTGATCTTGCCGCTCGCCGATCGGCTCAAGGCTATCGACCAGGCCTCGATGCCGATCTTCGACCCCAAGCTGGCCCCCGACGCGTCCCCGAGTCCCCCTCCCGGGGCACCCACCAGCCCGTCACCGTGAGGTCGGGCGGGACGTAGACCGTGGGGCTGCGGCCGCACGCTCAGACGGAGTCCGGCTCGACGTTCTTGACGATCGCCGGAGGTGGCTCACCGGGGTTGACGATGGCGTCGGCGAGGAGCGGCGCCATGATCTGCGCCTGCCAGTTGCGCGCTCCCAGCCTGATCAGCTCCTCCGCGACGGCCGTCTCCATGTCAGCGGCATCGGCCTCCGGCGGCCGCCACAACACGCGTCGGAGGTAGTCCGGGGTCAGGAGGTTCTCCACCGGAACCGTGCGCTCCTCGGAGAACGCAGCCACCTTCTCCCGGGCCGTGCTGAGCCGTGCCGCCGCGACCGGGTCACGCTCGGCCCACACCCGCGGCTGCGGGGGTCCGTCCGATCGCACGGTCAGGGGCGGCAGATCGGAGTCGCGCATCGTGCGCGCTGCCTCGAGGGCCGCCAGCCAGCGCTCGGCGTACTTCTTGGCGCCGCGGCCGTGGAAGCCGGCCGTGTCGAGCAGTGCCTGGCGGTTGGCGGGCATGGCGTTGGCCGCGATGATCAGGGCCGAGTCGGGAAGCAGGCGCCCCGGTGTGGTGTCGCGTTCCTGGGCGATCTCGTCACGCACGGTCCAGAGCTCGCGTACGGCGGCCAGCGCCCGGCGCCCCTTCGCCTTGTGGATGCCCGAGGTCCGCCGCCACGGATCCTGGCGCGGGGCCGGCACGTGGTCGATCAGGTGCTGGAACTCCTCGGCGGCCCAGCCGTCCTTGCCGGACTCGATCAGCTGCGCGCCGATCACCTCGCGCAGCTCGAGCAGCACCTCGACGTCCAGGGCGGCGTACTCCAGCCACGGTTGCGGCAGCGGTCGTTTGGACCAGTCGACCGCGGAGTGCTCCTTGCGCATCGAGCTGCCCATGATGACCTCGACCAGCGTGGCCAGGCCGACGCGTGGGTAGCCGAGCAACCGGGCCGCGAGCTCGGTGTCGAACAGCTTGCTCGGCACCAGACCGACCTCGCGCAAGCAGGGCAGGTCCTGACTGGCGGCGTGCAGGATCCACTCGGCGTCACCGAAGCTCGCGTTGAGGTCGGCGAGGTCGTCGAACGCGATCGGGTCGACCAATGCGGTGCCGGACCCCTCCCGGCGCAGCTGGATCAGGTAGGCGCGCGGGGAGTAGCGGTAGCCGGAGGCGCGCTCCGCGTCCAGCGCGATGGGGCCGGTTCCCGCAGCCACCCGGGCGACCACGTCGCGCAAGCCGGCCTCGGTCTCGGTGATGGTCGGCAGCCCGTCACGCAGTTCGAGGAGTGGCGCCGGTGCGGGTGACTCGTCAGGTGCGGGCGTTTCGTCGGGCGGGGAGGGACTGGTGGTCTGCTCCGCCATCAGCCCGGGCCACGTTGTCCGCGACGGCTGGGCATCGTGGCGACGCCTTCGGGAACCGGTGGCAAACCGACCGAGGTGCACAGCAGCTCACCCCAGGCCTCGACGTGCGCGGTCAGCTCGCCGATCGGCGTCCACGAGGCGCGGATCTCCAGCTGGGCCGTCGGGGACTCCTCGGCCATGCCGCCGAAGCTCTCGGAACTGACGCAGGTCACGCTGCCGGAAGGGGCGGAGTACTCGGCGCCGTGGGCCTCGAGCGCCTCGGTGAGCCAGCTCCAGCCCACGCCGGCCAGCATCGGGTCCGTCACCAGCTCGGGATCGATCTCCGCGCGGGCGTAGGCCACGCAGCGGAAGGTGCCGTTCCAGGCGTCGTTGCCCGCAGGGTCGTGGAGTACGACGATCCGGCCCGACCCGATGTCCTCACCCTCGACCGTCACGTCCGCGGACAGGGCGGAGGCGAACGGGGCGATCCGCTGGGGCGCGGGCATCTCCTCCACGAAGAGCTCAGGACGGAACTTCGCCCGCCGCATCTGGGCCACGGCGCGCTGGAACTCCTGCGGAGCCAGGGCGGGCTCGATCCGGGGCTGGTCAGATGCCGGCATGTCCTCAGATTAGGCCGCGCGGCCACGCCCCGGGACCCGACTCGCCGCCCCACCTGCGAAGATCGGGCCATGCCCGCCGCTTCGACCACGAACCCAGAACTGCACGAATCGCCCTTCCTGCGGGCGGCCCGTGGTGAGCCGGTGCCGCACACCCCGGTGTGGTTCATGCGTCAGGCCGGGAGGTCGCTGCCGGAGTACCTCAAGGTCCGCGAGGGCATCGGGATGCTCGAGTCGTGCATGCGCCCGGACCTCGTCGCCGAGATCACCATGCAGCCGGTCCGCCGCTACGGCGTCGACGCGGCGATCTTCTTCTCCGACATCGTGCTCCCCCTCAAGGCGGTGGGTGTCGATCTCGACATCGTGCCGGGCGTCGGACCCGTGGTGGCCAAGCCGGTGCGCACCCTGGCCGACGTCGAGGCGATCCCGGACCTCACCCCCGAGCACGTCCCCTTCATCACCGAGGCGGTGCAGGACCTGGTCAGCGAGCTGGGCAGCACCCCGCTGATCGGATTCGCCGGCGCGCCGTTCACCGTCGCGTCGTACCTCGTCGAGGGTGGGCCCTCGAAGGAGCACGCGAAGACCAAGGCGCTGATGTTCGGCGACCCCGAGGTGTGGGACGCGCTGATGCGCAAGATCGCCGGCATCGCCTCGGCGTACCTCGAGGTGCAGGTCGATGCAGGCGCATCGGCCGTCCAGCTCTTCGACTCCTGGGCCGGGGCGGTGACGCGCACCGACTACCGGACCCATGTGATGCCCTACTCCGCGTCGGTGCTCGACCGGATCGGGGCCACCGGGGTCCCGCGGATCCACTTCGGGGTCGGCACCGGCGAGATCCTCGACCTGATGGGCGACGCGGGCGCCGACGTCGTCGGGGTCGACTGGCGGGTGCCGCTGTCGGAGGGCATCGCCCGGGTCGGTGGCCGGGTCGTCCAGGGCAACCTGGACCCGACCCTGGTGTTCGCCCCCACCGAGGTGATGCTGAACCGCGCCCGCGAGGTGCTCGACGCGGGCGCCGTGGCTCCCGGACACATCTTCAACCTCGGCCACGGCGTGATCCCCTCGACCGACCCGGACCAGCTGGCCCGCCTCACGGCCTTCGTCCAGGAGCACTCCGCGCGCTGACCGGCCGGTGGCCCTGGCGCACATTCCTTTGGGCGGCGCGGGTCCGCTTCCTGGTGGGCAGTATCAAGCCAGACCACCTGAGTCCCACTCGGCCCGGATTGGACGCGGTCCTGCAACAGACGCGAAAGGTGCCTACGGCGGGCCTGCTCGTACCTTCCGACAGAGAGAGGACCGATCATGACATCGACAAATCAGGGGTGGAAGACCGTTCCCCTGGACGGAGACTACGGCCTGCCCGGCCGACGCCCACGAGGTGAGGTGGACTGGACCCAGCACACACAAACCGCTGACATTGCCGGATCCAGCATGCACTACCTGGACTACGGCGATTCTGGCCCGGACGGGCTGGTGTTCCTTCTCGCGCATGGCCTCGGAGGGCGCTGGCAGCACTGGACGGAAAACATCCCCGAGCTGGCCGAACACGGTCGTGTCATCGCCGTCGATCTGCCAGGCTTCGGCCGTTCGGGGCCGCCGCGGGATGGGTACTCCATCGACGCCTTCGCAGACGCCATCGCCGAGCTGGTCAAGCAGCTGAACGTGCCCAGGGTCGTCTTCGTCGGGCACTCGCTCGGCGGGCCGCTGGCCGTACGCTTCGCTCACCGTCATCCCGCACTGGTTGATGCGGTCATCCTCGCCGCCGGCACCGTGCAGGCGTTTGCCGCCGTGCTGGGCATGCAGCCCGCCGGCTACCACTTGCTCAGACGGCCCGCGACAATCGTGGCGACCTACTTCGAGGTACTCACGGCGGGACTGCCGGCCCCAGCGTTCGTCCGCAACCAACTCATCAATCGCCCGCGACTACGCCGGCTCTTCCTCTGGCCGTACCTCCACCGTCCGCCGGCGCTCCCGTCCACAAGCGTTGCGCTGCTCGTGGATGGAGTCGGCGCCAGCGGCGTCCTACCCACGGCCCGAGCGGCCGGCAGCCTGCGCCCCGAGCAGTGGCTTACCCAGGTCAGCTGCCCGATGCTCGCCATCGGCGCGGACCACGACTTGATCTCCCCGTTGACCGAGCTCGCTGAGTTCGCCGAGGCAGTGCCCGGCGCCCGCATCGTCGTCCTCGAAGGCACCGGACACATGGTCATGCTCGAACGGGCCAGCGCCTTCACCGCTGAGGTCGTCGACTTCGCCAAGCAGTCGAAGCCGGGACGGTGAACCTTCGAACCCCCCGGTCACGAACGTGACCGCAGCACGGACCGCCCCCGGACCCATGATCGGGTCGCAGCAGGGGTCGGTGCTGTCCGACCGCAGGCGACGTCAGGCTTCGCTGGGCACCGGGGGAGCGGGCTGCCGGCGGCGGCGTACCACCAGCCAGAGGGGTACGCCGAGCAGTGCGACCACCGCTGCGAACGGGAGAGCCGCGCCGACGATCGTCAGCAGCACCACCATCGCGGTTCCCAGCGCGGACCAGCCCTGACCCAGGCCGGCCAGGAAGCCCTCCGACTTGGGCTCGTGCTTGGCCGGCTCCGGTGGGCGACTCAGGTAGACGTTGATCGTGCTCAGCGAGGTCTGGTCGTTCAGCCAGGCCTGTTGGGACTTCAGGGAGTCCAGGTCGGCCTGCCGGCGCGCCAGGTCGGACTCGATCGCGATGATGTCGCCGAGCTGCTTCGCCCGGTTGAGGAGACGCTCGATCTGCCGGATGCTGCGCTCGGCCGCACGCACACGGGCGGCGTTGTCGATCACCTGTGTCGTCACGTCCTCGGACTTGCGGCTCTGCTGCTCGACCTTGCCCAGCCCGGCCAGGGAGTTCATCGCCTCGGAGAACTTCTCGGTCGGGACCCGCAGCGTCATCGTCGAGTCGACCAGTCGGCCGCGGTCGTCGCTGCTGGTCTGCTCGTTGGCGATGGAGCCGTTCCACGAGTCGACCAGCCGCATCACCTCCGAACGCGCCCGGTTCAGGGACTTCGGGTGGACCGTCACCTGGCCCGTGGAGATGACCGCCCGGGACATCGGTGGGATCGCTGCCGCCTGCGAAGCAGACCGTCCCGCGTCACCGCCCGAGGTCTTGCCGCTGTCCGTGCCTTCGGCAGGTGCCGGCTCGGGCGCTCCGATCATCGAGTCGGAGCCGGACGAGGAGCCGCCGGAGCCAGCGTCGGCGGACTTGGTGCCGTTCGATGCCCCGCCGATGCCGCAGGCACCAACCAGCAGCAGTGCGGGGATGGCCGCCAGGGCCCGTGACGTCGTCTTCATGATGCTGGGACGCAGCCTGGTGTCGATCGGTTCCCGACGGTTCGTCCCGGACCGGGTGTGCCACGCTTGACGCCGTGTCCTCCCACCCGTCGCCGCTGCGCATCGCCGTCGTCGGCGGAGGCGTCTCGGGCCTCGCCGCCGCGCACCGGTTGGCGGTCGACCATCCCGACGCGGAGGTGAGTGTGCTCGAGGCCGCTCCCCGGATCGGCGGCAGCCTGCACACCGCCGAGGTCGGTGGCGTCCGGGTCGATGTGGGGGCCGAGGCGATGCTCAACCGCCGGCCCGAGGCGGTCGACCTGGTCGAGGAGATCGGACTCGGCGGAGAGATCGTGCACCCAGCGACCATCGCGGCGAACCTGTGGAACCGGGGCCGACTGGTCCCGATGCCGCGGACCCTGATGGGCGTCCCGACGGACCTGCGCGCGCTGGACGGGGTGATCTCGGCGCGAGGTCTGGCGCGGGCCGCCATGGATCAGGTGCTCCCGGCCACCGACCTCACCGGGCGGGACATCAGCGTCGGCCACCTGGTCGAGGAGCGGCTGGGCAAGGAGATCGTCGACCGACTGGTCGAGCCACTCCTGGGCGGGGTGTACGCCGGCCACGCCCGCGAGATCTCCGCCCGGGCCGCCGTACCCCAGATCGTGGCGCTGCTCGACCGCGACCGGTCGCTGACCCGCGCGGCGGCAGCAGCGACCCCGGTCCCGGACCCGGCCACGCCGACGCCACCGGTCTTCGCCGGACTGCGCGGGGGAGTGGGTCGGCTCGCGCAGGCGCTGGCCGAGGCATCGCATGCCGTGGTGCGCACCGGTGCCACCGTCCGCGACCTGGCCCGGCGACCCGAGGGCGGCTGGAACGTCGTGGTCGGCTCGACCCGCGACCCCGAGGTGCTCCAGTTCGACGCCGTCGTCCTCGCCACCCCGGCTGGGGCCACTGCTCGGCTGCTCAGCGACGTCGCGCCGGCGGCGGCGCTGCTGCTCGCGCGGATCGACTACGCCTCGATGGCGATCGTGACGCTGGCCCTGCCGGCGCGGAGCTTCCCCGAGGTCGCCGGCTCCGGCTTCCTGGTGCCGCCGGTGGACGGGCACTCGGTGAAGGCAGCGACCTTCTCCTTCGCCAAGTGGGACTGGATCCGGGCGGCCGGGGCCGAGGTAGACGACGGACTGGTGCACCTGCGCTGCTCGCTCGGCCGGCACCGCGAGGAGCAGGCGCTGCAGGTGACCGACGAGGAGCTGGTCGAGATCGCCCTGACCGACCTGGCCGCCGCGGTCGGGCTCTCGTCGCGCCCCGTCGACAGCCACGTGCAGCGGTGGGGCGGCGCGCTGCCCCAGTACGCCGTGGGCCACCTGGACCGGATCGCCGCCGTCCGCGACGAGGTCGCGACCCTCCCGGGGCTGGCCGTCTGCGGAGCGGCCTACGACGGGCTCGGGATCCCGGCCTGCATCGCCTCCGCCGATCGCGCAGCCGCCAAGATCCTCGCCGACACGTCGCAAACGAACAACGAAACCTCGCCGACACGTCGCAGATGAACAACCAAACCCCGCCGACACGTCGCAAACGCACAACCAAACGCCGCCGACACGTCGCAGACGAACACCCGCGCGGACCGTGCGGTCCACGGTTGAGACAATGGAGCCATGACCAAGCCGCCCGTGAAGAAGGCCCGTGAGCTCAACGACACCATCCGCTACACGATGTGGTCGGTCTACAGCCTGCGTGAGGTCATCGGCGCCGCGGATCGCGATTCGCAGGCGCGGGAGATCGACGAGCTGGTGGCGAAGCTGGCCGCCGACGACGTGGTGGTCCGGGGCACCTACGACCTCAGCGGCCTGCGCGCCGACGCCGACGTGATGGTCTGGTGGCACGCTGCCAGCGTCGAGCAGCTCCAGGCCGCCTACCACCAGCTGCGCCGGACCAGCTTCGGGCGGCGGCTCGACCCGGTCTGGTCACAGGTCGCGTTGCACCGCCCCGCGGAGTTCAACAAGAGCCACATCCCGGCGTTCCTGGCCGGCGAGGAGGCGCTCGACTACGTCTGCGTCTACCCGTTCGTGCGCTCCTACGAGTGGTATCTCCTCGAGGACGCCGAGCGCCGCCGGCTGCTTGCCGAGCACGGCAAGATGGCGCGCGACTACCCCGACGTCCGCGCCAACACCGTCGCGAGCTTCGCGCTCGGTGACTACGAGTGGATGTTGGCCTTCGAGGCCGACGACCTGCACCGGATCGTCGACCTGATGCGGCACCTGCGGGGTTCGGAGACCCGGCGGCACGTGCGCGAGGAGGTGCCGTTCTACACCGGGCGCCGTCGTACGCCGAGCGAGCTGATCGCCGCGCTGCCCTGAGTCGGTGCCGGGTTACTCGGCCTGGTCGCCCGGCGTCAGGGTCATCGACACCGAGTTGATGCAGTAGCGCTGGTCGGTGGGCGTGCCGTAGCCCTCGCCCTCGAAGACGTGACCGAGGTGCGAACCGCAGTTGGCACACCGCACCTCGGTGCGGACGCTGCCCATCGACCGGTCCTCGACGTACTCCACGCGGTCCTCGGCCAGGGGCGCGTAGAACGACGGCCAGCCGCAGTGAGAGTCGAACTTGGTCTCGGAGCGGAACAGCTCGGCGTCGCAGGCTCGGCAGTTGTAGACACCGACCGTCTTGGTGTCGGTGTACTCACCCTTGAAGGGCGCCTCGGTGCCCGCCTTGCGCAGCACCTGGAACTCCTCCGGGGTCAGCTGTTCGCGCCACTCGGCGTCACTCTTGTCGATCTGGTAGCCCATGACCACAGGCTAGTCACCCGCTCAAGCGGCGATCGTGGACCGAGGCTTGACGAATCGAGTGCACGACTGTTCACTGGTCGCGAAGAGCGTACGACGACGTCCGGGAGGTCCGCGCGCATGGTTGCCGAGAAGGTGTCGTGGGACGCCGTCCGCCGGGTCGGTGCCCGCCTCACCACTCCGCTGTCGCCCGATGACTACCTCTCCCTAGTCAACCCGCTGTGGACCGCCCGGGAGCTGCGCGGACGGGTGGAGCGGGTGATCCCCGAGACCGAGGACGCCGCCACGCTGGTGATCCGTCCCGGCTGGGGCTGGCGCTACGACCACCACCCCGGGCAGTACGTCGGGATCGGGATCCAGGTCGACGGGAAGTTCCACTGGCGCTCCTACTCGGTCTCCTCGCCGCCCCAGCGGTCCGGACGCACCATCTCGATCACGGTCCGCGCGATGCCGGAGGGCTTCCTCTCCGAGCACCTGGTCTCCGGCCTGGCGCCGGGCACCATCGTCCGGCTGGCCCTGCCCAACGGTGACTTCGTGCTGCCCGAGCCGCCGCCGCCGAAGATCCTCTTCCTCGTGGGCGGCAGCGGGATCACCCCGGTGATGGCGATGATGCGCACGCTGGACCGCCGCCGCTCGATGCCCGACGTCGTGCTGGCCTACAGCTCGCCGACCCGCGAGCGGATGATCTTCCGCGACGAGCTGGTCACGATCAGCGAGCGTTACGAGCACGTGCGGCTGCACGAGCAGCACACCGACTCCGACGGCATGCTCTCGATGGCCGACCTGGACCGGGTGTGCCCCGACTGGCGCGAGCGGGAGACCTGGGCCTGTGGTCCGGCGCCGATGCTCGACGCCTGCGAGGAGCACTGGGCAGAGGCCGGTCTCGATGACGTCCTGCACCTCGAGCGGTTCACCCTCGACCTCGGCGGCGAGGGTGGTGAGGGCGGCACGATCACGTTCACCAACTCGGGCAAGACCCAGGAGGCCGACGGAGCCACCACGATCCTCGAGGCCGGCGAGCAGGCCGGCATCGGCATGCCGTACGGCTGCCGGATGGGCATCTGCCACACCTGCACGCTGACTCTCGTCGAGGGCGCGGTTCGCGACCTGCGCAGCGGCGAGGAGATCTCCGGGCACAACGAACGCATCCAGACCTGTATCACCGCAGCAGCCGGTGACTGCAAGCTCGACATCTGACCGACACGCACCCGAACCGCTAGGAGTCCCATGGCTATCGCAGACGTCAAGGAGTACACCCACCTCAGCCCCGAGGAGGTGGAGGAGCTCGGCCGCGAGCTCGACGCCATTCGCGCCGACATCGAGGAGTCGCGTGGGGACGACGACGCGGCGTACATCAACCGGATGATCACCATCCAGCGACGGTTGAACGTCGCGGCGCGGGTGACCCTGTTCGCGAGCCCCTATCCGCCGGCGTTCGTCGCGGGCGCGACCATGCTCGGCGTCGCCAAGATCCTGGAGAACATGGAGATCGGCCACAACGTCATGCACGGTCAGTGGGACTGGATGAACGACCCCGAGATCCACTCCAGCACCTGGGAGTGGGACACCGCGCAGCCGGCCGAGCAGTGGAAGCACTCCCACAACTACGTGCACCACCAGTTCACCAACGTGCTCGGCCTCGACAACGACATCGGCTACGGCATCCTGCGGATGGCCCGCGAGCAGAAGTGGCACCCGGCCAACATCGGCCAACCGGTCTACAACGCGCTGCTCGCATCCCTGTTCCAGTGGGGTGTCGCCCTGCACGACCTCGACATCGAGGCCATCCGCAAGGGCAAGAAGGACCCCAAGCTGATGAAGAAGCAGCTCCGACAGATCGGGCGCAAGATCCGGCGCCAGATCGGCAAGGACTACATCTTCTTCCCCGCGCTCACCGGTCCGAACTTCGTGCACACGGCTGCCGCCAACGCGACCGCCAACCTGATGCGCAACCTCTGGTCCTACATGATCATCTTCTGCGGGCACTTCCCCGACGGGGCGCTGCACTTCACCGAGGAGGAGGTCGAGGACGAGAGCCGCGCGGAGTGGTACCTGCGCCAGATGCTCGGCTCGGCCAACTTCACCGGCGGTCGACTGCTGCACGTGATGTCGGGCAACCTCGGCTACCAGATCGAGCACCACCTGTTCCCCGACCTGCCCAGCAACCGGTACGCCGAGATCAGCGAGCGCGTGCGACCACTGTGTGAGAAGTACGGAATCCCCTACACCACGGGGCCGCTGCACCGGCAGTACGGCCAGGCGCTGCGCACGATCATGAAGCTGTCCCTGCCCAACCGGTTCACCGAGTCCGACCGTCCCGACGGCCCGCACGGCCCCGAGGTGGCGCCGGGACGTCGCGCCGACGAGGAGCGCCCGGTCCGGCGTACCGAGACCGGGGCGTGGATGCGCAGCGCCGCGGTATGACCGTGAGCTCGGTGCCGTTCGCCTGCGGGTACGACGACCGTCCGGGCTCGCTGACGCCGTCGCTGGAGGACCTGAACCGGCGTCGGGTCACCCAGTGCGCGCTGAGCAGGATCTGCGGCGCGTGCGGCGAGAGCCTGGGACGGCCGGTGGCGTTCGTCGGGCCGGAGGTGGAGGTCGGGCGCAACGCGTTCCATTTCCCGCCGCTGCACCCCGAGTGCGCGCGCGACCTGCTGGCGCGGGCGCCCGGGTGGGAACTCGTCACGACGTCGGGTTTCGAGTTCGTCCGACCGGGCCAGGAGGACCTCGACCGACGGCCGACGTTCCAGCCCAACTCGCTCATCGGCTAACCGGAGACCCGCTCCATCAGCACGCAGAACTCGTGGCCATCGGGGTCGGCGAGGACCACCCAGCTGACGTCGCCCTGGCCGATGTCGACGTGACGCGCTCCGAGGGACACCAGCCGGTCGACCTCGGCCCGCTGGTCGGAGTCGTCCACGGGAGCCAGGTCGAAGTGGAGCCGGTACTTCCCGGTCTTCGAAGGCAGTGGCGGGCCGCCCCAGGTGATCTTCGGGCCGCCGTGCGGCGAGCGGATGGCGGTCTCCTGGTCCTGGTCCCAGACCAACGGCCATCCCAGCGCCGCGCTCCAGAAGTAGCCCGTCTCCTGGGAGCCGTCGCAGGCCAGGGCGCCGATGAACCCGCAGTCGGCGAGGAACCTGTTGCCCGGCTCGATGACGCAGAACTCGTTGCCCTCCGGGTCGGCGAGGACGACGTGAGTCTCCTCCGGGAGCTGTCCGACGTCGATGTGCCGGGCGCCGCGCGCGAGTGACCTGGCCACCGTCCGCTGCTGGTCCTCGAGCGAGGTGCTGGTCAGGTCGAAGTGCATCTGGTTCTGGGCGATCTTCGGCTCGTTGGTGGGGACGAACCGGATCCGGAAGCCGGTGTCATCGCCGGGCAGGAGCGTGACGCCCCCGTGGGGGTCCTCGGCCAGCTCCCAGCCCAGAAGATCGGACCAGAAGCTCGCGAGCGCGACCGGGTCATGGGCATCGACGCAGAGCGCGATGAGCCGAGACGACATTCCGGGCCCCCCTCCATCTGGTCGACGAGTTCGCCAAGGCTACGTCGATGGACAGGGCCGCGAGGGTCTCAACAGCTCACCAGCGCCCGGGCGCTAGCGTCGGGGCGTGCGCGCCATCACCTACACCCAGACCGGGGACCCCGAGGTCCTGAGCCTTGTCGACCGCTCGCTGGCCGAGCCGGGGCCGGGTGAGGTGCGGGTGCGGATCCACCGCTCCGGGGTGAACCCCACCGACTGGAAGTTCCGTCGGGGCGCCGGGGCGGGGAACCCGATCGATCCGCCGCAGGTGCCGAACCAGGACGGCGCGGGGGTGGTGGACGCCATCGGTCCCGGCGTGGAGCAGGCACTCCTGGGGCAGCGCGTGTGGATCTTCGAATCGGCGTACGAGCGGCCCGAGGGGACGGCCCAGGAGTGGGCACTGGTGCCCAGCAGCAACCTCGGCATGCTGCCCGACTCGGCGTCGTTCGACCTCGGCGCCTCGCTGGGCGTGCCCTTCCTGACCGCGCATCGTGCCCTGACCGTCACCGAGGGAGGTGCCTTCCGGCTCGGTCCGGGCTCGCTCCGGGGACGCACCGTCCTGGTCTCGGGTGGCGCCGGGGCGGTGGGCAACGCCGCGATCCAGCTCGCCCGCTGGTCCGACGCGACCGTGATCACCACGGTGAGCAGCCCGGAGAAGGCACGCCTCGCGGCCAGGGCAGGCGCCGAGCACGTGATCGACTACCGGGCGCAGGACGTCACGGCCGAGGTGCGCAGGATCGTCCCGGACGGAGTGGACACCATCGTGGAGGTGGCGGCCGCGGCCAACGCGGAGATCGACGCAGGCGTGATCGCGTTGCACGGCTCGGTTGCGGTGTACGCCGACGACGGGGCGCCGTTGACGTTGCCGGTGCGTCCGCAGATGGCGCTCAACACCCGTTGGCAGTTCGTGCTCGTGTACACCGCACCCAGGGAGTGGAAGGTGACGGCCGTCGAGGATGTCTCCGCCGCCGTGGCGGGGGGAGCGGTTCGGGTCGGTGAGGCGGCCGGGCTTCCGCTGCACCACTTCCCGCTGGAGCGCACCGCCGAGGCGCATGCGGCGGTCGAGGCCGCTGTGGTCGGCAAGGTGCTGGTCGACGTCACCGACTGAGCGCTTGCCCCGCCGGTCCGCGACGGGCCTGCGGATGATGCGTAATCTGGCGGCCATGCCTGCCAAAGCAGCCGAGGTCGACGCCGGGGGAGTGCCCGTCCGGGTCTCCAGCCCCGACCGGGTGGTCTACCCCGCGACGGACGAGACGCCCGAGGTGACCAAGCTCCAGGTGGTGGAGTACTACCTCTCCGTCGGCGACGGCATCATGCGGGCCCTCCGCGACCGGCCGACCGCCCTGGAGCGATGGACGACCGGGGTCCATGAGGGCATCAGGCTGGCCACCGGCCGCGGTGACAAGAGCGATGCGTTCTACAGCAAACGGGTGCCCAAGGGCGCCCCGGCGTACGTCGAGTCAACGCGCGTCACCTTCCCCAGCGGCCGTACCGCCGACGAGGTCTGCGTCGACAAGCTCGCCACGGTGGCCTGGTGCGCCCAGATGGGCACGGTCACCTTCCACCCGTGGCCGACTCGCAGCGCCGACAACGAGCACCCGGACGAGCTGCGCATCGACCTCGATCCACAGCCCGGCACCACCTTCGCCGACGCCGTCCGGGTGGCCGGTTTGGCGAACGAGCTGCTCGAGGAGGTCGGCATGACCGGCTACCCGAAGACGAGTGGCAACCGGGGGGTGCACATCTACGTGCGGATCGATCCGCGCTGGGACTTCGTGGACGTCCGGCACGCGGCGATCGGCTTCGGGCGCGAGCTGGAGAAGCGGGACGAGGGGGTGACGACCAAGTGGTGGAAGGAGGAGCGTGGGGAGCGGATCTTCGTCGACTTCAACCAGAACTCGCGCGATCGCACGATCGCCTCGGCCTACTCGCTGCGACCGATCCCGGGCGCCCCGGTCTCGACGCCGGTGACCTGGGAGGAGCTGGCCGGCCTGACCTCGCCGAGCGGCTTCAACCTGTTCACCGTCCCCGACCGGATGGCCGACGGTGACCCGTGGGCGACGATCGACGACACGGCGTACTCCATCGAGCCGCTGCTCCGGCTCTACGAGGAGTCCGGTGAGGGTGAGGCGTCGTACCCGCCGGACTACCCCAAGATGCCGGGCGAGCCACCGCGGGTGCAGCCGTCGAAGAAGGTCGCCGCGCACTGGGACGACAAGGGCGAGCGGATCGAGAGCTGAACGGGTCGTACCAGCCGAGCCTCGGGGGCCTGCTTGGCGAGGGTTGTGGACGGTCCAGCGGCTTCACGAGCCTTGATAAGCGTCCATAACCCCGATTTACAATTGGCTCAGCTGCGCAGGTGCGTGACGGCGTCCCAGCCGGGGTCGAGCATCTCGTGGACCGTCGCCTTGCCCTGGTCCCACGAGCGGGCCACGTCCTTGACCTCACCCAGCAGCCCGGCGGCCGAGTCGAGGTAGAGGTGCAGGGTGCGCACTCCCGCGTTGCTCTGGTGGGCCACGATCTGCCCCTGGGCGCCGAGGCGGGCGGCGAGCCGCTCCTCGAGTCGCCGCAGGGCTTCGAGGGCGTCCTCGCCGGGCAGTCCCTCGGATGTGCGGTCGTCGTAGGGCACGACGACGGCGACGTGGGTGTCCAGGTTGGGAGCGGTGAGCGGGTGGAGCGGCGACCTGGCCACGGCCACCAGGGGCCCCTGGGGTGTGTCGCCGCCGAGCACCGCCCAGCCGGGATTGCCGTCGGCGTCCAGGTACCTCCCCTTCAGGTCGCGTACGACGGACCGCAGCGCCACCAGCCCGAAGCCGTCCAGGGGATCCATCTCCGCCGGGGTCACCTCGCCTAGCCACACCTCGGTGTCCACCTCGCCGAGGGCCGCGTCGAGCGCCTGGAAGGTGACCTGCGCGCGCACCTCCGGAGGGAGGTCCGGGAACGCCGGATGGTGGACCTGGACGTCGAACCGCGCACCGTTCAACCGGGCTGCGACCCGCACCCGGGAGAAGTCGAGGTCGGCCTCGCCGTCGACGCTGAGCAGCACGGACTCGGGGTCCGGGGTCGGTGGTCGGGTGTCGAGGTAGGACCACGTCTCGTCCGCGTCGGGGGCTGCCAGTACGACGCGGCGCGCCGCAGCCCGCAGGACTGGGTCGCCCTCCGCGGTGACGACCAGCACATGCTCCGAGGTCTCACCGGGCGCCAGCTCCCAGGCGAGCCGTCCGCAGCTGCGGACCCGAGCGGTCATCGTGTCCGCGAACGACGCCGGATCGAGCTGCCCCTCGATGCTCTGCTCGGCCGTCAGTCGTCCCTCGGTGGACCACCAGTGCCAGAAGTCGGCGATGCGGTCGTCGGGACCGTGCCGGGTCCGACGTCGGAACAGCGCCACCTCAGAACCCCGAGATCCCTTCGCCCTCGCCGGCCTGCTCGTCGAAGTTCTCGTGCTCGAGCAGGTGAAGCACGGGGACGCCGAGCTTGCGGCGAGCCTTGGAGGTCCAGTCGACGTGGAAGAACTCGCTGACCACGTGCGGCCGGGTCAAGATGATCACCTCGCGGGCGTCGACCTCGGTCACCTTGTCGACGAGCGCGTGGATCGGGTCGCTCGTGACCGGCTCCCCGACCGCCTGGCCGCCCGCTGCCTCGATCGTGGCCAGCGTGGTCGTGACGCCCGCGCGGCAGTCGTCGAGCAGCTCCCGGCGGATCTCCTCGAAGTCGGTGTCCGCGACGGTCGCCGCGGGCACGGCCAGCACCTCGGCGCCGCCGAGGGCACCCATCGCGTTCTCCACCCCCGTCGAGGCGTCCTCGACCGGCAGCAGCACGTGGTAGCGCACCTGGTCACCGATGTCCTCGTGCAGGCTGAGCACGTTGGCCGCGTCGGTGGCGGTGAACGGCTGCTCGATGAGCAGGACGACGTCGTACTCGGTCATGACGCACCTCCGGGAGTTCGCACACCTAGAACACTAGTGAGTTCATAGCTCACCGGCTGGTCGAGCTGCTCATATCCGCACGACTCCGGGTCCCGGTCGGGTCGCCAGCGCAGGAAGTGGGCGGTGTGCCGGAACCGCCGACCCTCCATCGCGTCGTACTTGACCTCGAGGACCCGCTCCGGACGCAGCGGCGTGAACGACAGGTCCTTGCCGGCGCTCCACCGGCTCTGCGTCCCCGGAACGCGCTCCGGGTTCGCGGCCGCCCACTCCTGCCACTCGCCCCACGGGTGCTCGGAGATGTCGCACTCGAGCGGGGTGAGCTCAGCGACGAGCTCGGCCCGGCGTTGGGCCGTGAACGAGGCTGAGACCCCGACGTGCTGGAGCTTGCCGTCGGAGAACAGCCCCAGGAGGAGCGAGCCGAGCAGCGGCTTCTCCGGGGTCGAGGTCTTGTGCAGCCGGTAGCCGGCCAGCACCACGTCTGCGGTGCGCTCGTGCTTGATCTTCAGCATGGTGCGTGCGTTCTGGCGGTACGGCGCACTCATCGGCTTCGCCACCACCCCGTCGAGACCGGCGCCCTCGAACTGCTCGAACCACTCCTGGGCGAGGCCGGTGTCGGTGGTGGTGCGGGTCAGCCAGACCGGACCCGGGACGGCCCCGAGAGCCTGCTCCATCCGGTCGCGCCGCTGGGCGAACGGGGCGTCGACCAGCGACTCGTCTCCGATGGCCAGCGCGTCGAAGGCCACGAAGCTGGCCGGGGTCTTCTCCGCGAGCATCTTGATCCGGGACTCGGCGGGGTGGATCCGCTCCTGCAGCACCTCGAACTCCAGCCGGGAGCCGATCGCGACGAACAGCTCGCCGTCGAGCACGCAACGCTGCGGCAGCTGCTCGCGCATCGCGTCCACGACCTCGGGGAAGTAGCGGGTCAGTGGCTTGGTGTTGCGCGAGGTCAGCTCGATGTCGCCGCCGTCCCGGAACACGATGCAGCGGAACCCGTCCCACTTGGGCTCGAAGGACAACCCGCCGTCGAACTTGCCGGGATCGGGAATGCCCTTGACCGACTTGGCGAGCATCGGCTGCACGGGCGGCATCACGGGAAGGTCCACACATCGACCGTAGACCGGCGCGGTCGGCGGGACCAGCAACCCGGCCGCTGTCCCTCGGTGCGACATACTCGCCGCATGACCTACGAGCTGACGGACCGGCTCCGGCTCCCGCAGGGACCGGTCGCGCTGGCCGACATCGACAGCGGTTCCACCCCCGGGTTCACGGGGTCGAAGCGGGACGGCGAGAAGGCCCTGCGCGCGATGGGGGCCGAGCTGGCCGACCTGCAGGAGCGGATGTTCGCCGACGCCTACACGGGTGGATCACGTCGCATCCTGGTGGTCCTGCAGGGCATGGACACCTCCGGCAAGGGCGGCGTCGTGGACCACGCGCTGGGCCTGCTGAGCCCGAACGGCTTCCGGCTCAAGTCGTTCAAGAAGCCCACCGAGGAGGAGCTGGCGCACGACTTCCTGTGGCGGATCGAGCGCTCGCTCCCGGACGCGGGGATGGTGGGTGTCTTCGACCGGTCGCACTACGAGGACGTGCTGGTGGTGCGGGTGCACGAGCTGGCCGAGGCCGCCGAGATCGAGCGGCGCTACGGGGCGATCAACGCGTGGGAGCAGAGCCTGGTCGACTCCGGCACGGTGGTGATCAAGTGCATGCTGCACATGTCCTACGCCGAGCAGAAGGAGCGCCTGTCCGCTCGGCTCGAGGATCCGGACAAGCAGTGGAAGTTCAAGCCCGACGACCTCGACGAGCGGGCGCGGTGGGCGGACTACCGGTCGGCCTACGAGACGGCTCTCGAGCGCTGCAACACCGACGTAGCCCCGTGGTACGTCATCCCGAGTGACCACAAGTGGTACCGCAACTGGGCGGTCGGCACGCTGCTCCTCGAGGCGCTGCGGGGGATGCGGCTGGACTGGCCGCAGCCCGGCTACGACGTGAAGGAGCAGCTCGCCCGCCTCGCCGAGGAGGAACCCGACCGGTGAGGCAGGTCCGGGCGACCCGCTACGTCACGCCCCTGCGCGAGGGCGGTTCCCTGCCCGGCGTCGTCGAGGCCGACGACCTGGGCATCTACGTGTGCAAGTTCCGCGGGGCAGGTCAGGGCGTGCGGGTCCTGGTCGCCGAGGTAGTGGTGGCCGGGGTTGCCCGACTCCTGGACGTCCCGGTCCCGGACCTGGTCGCCATCGACGTCGCACCAGAGATCGGCCGCTACGAGGCGGACCAGGAGGTCCAGGACCTGCTGACCGGAAGCGTCGGGGTCAACCTCGGCAGCGACCTGTTGCCGGGCGCCTTCGGCTACGACGCCTCCTACACGCCCGACCGTGAGCTCGCCGGCCGGATCCTGTGGCTGGACTCCCTGTGCGCGAATGTCGACCGGTCCTGGCGCAACCCCAACCTGTTGCTCTGGCGGGGCGAGCTGTTCGCGATCGACCACGGTGCCGCGTTGTACTTCCACCATGCGTGGCCAGCCGGCGTGGGTGCGCCCGAACGCTTCGCGGCGCAGCCCTACGCCGCCAGCGAGCACATCCTGCGGCACTACGCCGCCGAGGCGCAGGCTCAGGACCAGTCCCTGGCGGCGCGGGTCACCCGGGAGCAGCTGGATGCGGTGCTCGCCGAGGTGCCCGATGCCTGGCTCGAACCCGTCCCGGGCGCGGAGACCCCGGATCTGCTGCGGGCGGCCTATGTGGACCATCTCGATGCCCGGGTCACCGGCGCCCGAGCGTGGCTTCCCGCCGGCGAGGTGGCCCGATGAAGGGCTACCAGTACGTCGTCCTGCGCTGCGTGCCCCGCGTCGACCGCGAGGAGTTCGTCAACGTGGGGGTGGTGCTGTTCTGCCATGCCGAGGACTTCCTCGCCTCGATGTCGCACCTGGACGAGGACCGGCTCCGGTCCCTCGATCCGGAGCTGGATCTCGACGCCGTGCGGTCGGCGCTGCGGGCGATCGAGCAGGTGTGCCGTGGCGAGGCGCATGTCGACTTCGGGCTCGGCTCCCGGGCCACGGCCTACGGCACGCGAAGCGCCACCGACGACCAGGGCACCCGGTTCGGCTTCCTGCGTGCGCCACGCAGCACTGTCGTCCAACCCGGTCCGGTGCACGGTGGTCTCACGCAGGACCCGGCGGCCGAGCTGGCGAAGCTGCTCAAGGCCCTGGTCCGCTAGGACGTGTGCGGTGCCCGTCCCCGAGAGGGGGCGGGCACCGTCACGTCCGAATCATGGGCGGCCACCGAGGGCCGCGTGACTGCATCCTCTCACGAGCCCCCTCTGCGTCGTGATCACACGGGAACGAGCTCGACTGCGCCCACGGCGTACCGCGCGAGGATCGTGCGGGCCAGCTCCGGGTCGGCGCCGAGCGGCTCCGAGACCGCGACGGCGCCTGCCTCGAAGGCGAGCTCGGCGGCCCGGTCGGGCAGGAACCCCGGTGCCAGGAACATCGAGGCGACCGCGACGTGGCGCCGTCCCTCGGCCCGGAAGGCGCGAACGGCCTCGCCGGTGGCAGGAGGAGCCGAGGAGGCGAAGGCCGCCGTGACCGGCAACCGGTGGCGGGACCCCCAGACCCGGGCGAGACGTGCCACGGCCTGGTTGGCCAACGGGTCGGAGGAGCCGGCTGCTGCGAGCACCAGCGCGTCGAGCTCGCGGATCCGTGCCTCGCGTAGGGCGTCGCGCAAGCGGTGGTCGAGGACGTCGAGGAAGCTCGGCTCGAGGCCGAGGATGTTGGTCGCCCGGATCTGCAGGCCGGGGTGCCGGTCGAGCGACTCCGCGACTGCCCGCGGCACGTCGACCCGGGCGTGGTGGCCGTTGCTCAGCAGCAGCGGGACCACCACGATCTCGTCGAACCCGGCCTTGACGAGGCGGTCCACGACCGTGCCGAAGCCGGGCCGGGAGAGCTCGAGGAAGGCCGGCTCGATCCGCAGGTCTGGCCGCAGCCTGCGGGTCTCGGTGACGAGCGCCTTGATGGTGGCCGACGAGCGGGGGTCACGGCTCCCGTGGGCGAGGGTGATCAGGGCTGGAGCGGTCATGGCGATCGGTCTCCCATCGTGCTGGCGGCTCGGGCTCCGTCGTCGTTGACGGAGCCGTCGGCGTCGTGGTGTCGGGGTCGGGTTGTCATTGGTGGATGCCGCACTCGGTCTTGCCGGTGCCGGCCCAGCGACCGCTGCGGGGGTCCTCGCCGGGAGCCACCTGCCGGGTGCAGGGCCAGCAGCCGATCGAGGGGTAGCCGTCGTACTGCAACGGGTTGACCAGGATGGAGTTCTCGACGATGTAGGTGTCGACGTCCTCGTCGGACCACCGTGCCAGCGGGGAGACCTTGACCTTCTGCTTGTTCTCGTCCCAGCCGACGACGGGGGCGATCACCCGGTTGTGGGTCTCGGCACGGCGCAGGCCGGTGGCCCAGGCGTCGTACTCCCGGAGGCCGTCGGCCAGGGGCTGCACCTTGCGGAGCTGGCAGCACAGGTCCGGGTCGCGCAGGTGGAGGTCCTTGCCGTACGCCGCATCCTGCTCGGCCACCGACTGCACCGGGGTGATGTCGATGAGCCGGACCGGAAGCGTCGCCGCGACGGCATCGCGCGTCCCGATGGTCTCGGCGAAGTGGTAGCCGGTGTCCAGGAACACCACGTCGACGCCCGGCGACACCCGCGAGGCGATGTGGGCGAGCACGGAGTCGCTCATCGACGAGGTGACGCAGAACCGCGGACCGAAGGTCGCCACGGCCCACTCGATGATGTCCTCGGCGGGCGCGAGCTCGAGCTCGGCGCCCACGTGCGACACGATCGACTTGAGCTCATCGATACTGCGCCCTGCGGTGACCGATCCGCGCCGTGCGCGGGCCGCGAGGGTGGTCGGGGCCGTCACGGCGTGCCCCCCGCGGGCGAACGGGAACCCGTCGAGGGGGCGGCGGAGGCGGGGTGCCGCAGCTGGCCGATCATGCTCAGCTTGAACGCCCGTAGGCAGGTCCGGCACTCCCATGCGCCGTGGGACGGGCCGTCCTGGACCTCGTGGGGACGCAGGTCCTCGTCGCCGCAGTAGGGGCAGTGGAAGGGCACGGCACGGGCACTCATGCGAACGTACTCTCCCCACGGAGCTGGACCTCGTCAGACCGCACGACCCAGGAGGCGAAGGTCTCGCCGTCCGCACGATCGCTGAGGAAGTTCCCCACGATCGTGGTGATGTAGTCGTCCAGCCCGGCGCTGGTGATCTTGTGGGCGCGGAGCTTCTTGCCGAAGCCGTTGGTCAGCCCCAGGCTTCCGCCGAGGTGCACCTGGAACCCCTCGACCTGGTCCCCGTGCTCGTCCAGGACGAGCATGCCCTTCAGGCCGATGTCGGCGACCTGGGTGCGTGCGCAGGCGTTGGGGCAGCCGTTGACGTTGACGGTGATGGGGGTGTCCAGCTCGGGGAACCGCTTCTCCAGCTCGGTCACCAGGTCGATGGCGCGCTGCTTGGTGTCCACGATCGCCAGCTTGCAGAACTCGATGCCGGTGCACGCCATCGTGGAGCGCCGCCAGTTCGACGGCCGCGCCTCCAGCCCGAGTGCGTCGAGGTCCGCGATCAGTGACTCGACGTCGGCCTGGTCGACGCCGAGGACGACGAGCTTCTGCTGGGCGGTGAACCGGGCACCAGCGGCGGCGTACTTCTCCACGACGTCACCGAGGCCGGTCAGCGTCGATCCGTTGATGCGGCCGGCGACCGGGGCGACCCCGACGTAGAACCTGCCGTCCTTCTGGGCGTGCACGCCGATGTGGTCCCCACCGTCGGTGGTCGCGACGGGGGAGGGGCAGTCGACCAGGGTGCGCTCGAGGAACTCCTTCTCCAGGATGCGGCGGAACTTCTCCACGCCCCAGTCGGAGACCAGGAACTTCAGCCGGGCACGCGAGCGCAGCCGGCGGTAGCCGTAGTCCCGGAAGACCGACACGACGGCCTCCCACACGTCCGCGACCTCGTGGAGGGGGATCCAGACACCGAGCTGCTGGGCCAGCATCGGGTTGGTGGACAACCCGCCGCCGACCCAGAGGTCGAACCCGGGGCCGAGCTCGGGGTGAACGGTGCCCACGAACGAGACGTCGTTGACCGACGGCACGCAGTCCAGGCTCGGGTGGCCGCTCGCGGAGGTCTTGAACTTGCGCGGCAGGTTGGAGTACGCCGGCTCGCCGATGAACCGACGCTTGATCTCCTCCAGCGCAGGTGTGGCGTCGATGATCTCGTCCGCGGCGACGCCGGCGACGGGGGAGCCGAGGAAGGGCCGGGGCGAGTCGCCGCACGCCTCCACGCTGCTCATGCCGACGGCGTCGAGGCGCTCCCAGATCTCGGGAACGTTCTCGACCTCGATCCAGTGGTACTGGATGTTCTGCCGGTCAGTGATGTCGGCGGTGCCGCGGGCGAAGTCGGTCGAGATGCTGCCCAGAGCGCGCAGCTTGGCTGCGTCGAGGAGGGCGCCGTCGCTGCGGACGCGCAGCATGAAGAACTCCGCGTCGAGCTCCTCCTCCTCGACCGTGGCCGTCTTTCCGCCGTCGAACCCCGGAGCCCGCTGGGTGTAGAGCCCCATCCACCGGAACCGGCCGCGCAGGTCGGCGGGGTCGATCGAGGCGAACCCCTTCTTGGAGTAGATGTTGATGATGCGGGCGCGCACGTTGAGCGGGTTGTCGTCCTTCTTGGACTGCTCGTTCTTGTTCAACGGCTCGGTGTAGCCCAGCGCCCACTGGCCCTCGCCGCGCTTCGGCCGCGCACGGCCGGACCGGCCGACCCGGCCCTCGGCGGCGGGGGTGGCAGCATCCGGCGGCGCGGACGTCGTGGTCTGGTCTTCGGAGGCGATGGTGGTCATGTGTGTCGGTCCTCGGGTTCGTGAGGGAGGCAGCGCTCGTCGCTCGACTTCACTGTCGGGACGGTGCGGAGGCCAGGGGGCAGGGGTTCAGGGCCTGCGATGACACAACATGCTGCGGGTGCGACCGAGGTCGACGTGGCGTCGGGCCACGAGCCACGTAGTCGTTGCACCGGAGATCATGTGACGAGTCTCAGGTTCCGGACACTCGTTCCACAAACTGAAATCTCATGTGGTGAGACGACAGTCCAATATTCGGACCCGTCAGAGATGGCCGGAGACCGCCCGGAAGGGGTCACCTAGGCTGTGGCCATGAGCGACGCGACGACCCCCGCACCGGACCGTTCACCCGTGGAATCGAGCGGGGACGCCCTCGCCAAGACCGCCTCCACCGCCTATCAGGCCGCCCTGGAAGTGATCGCCGCGATCGAGCCGCGTGTGGCGGAGGCCACACGCAAGGAGCTCGCCGACCAGCGGGGTTCGCTGAAGCTGATCGCCTCGGAGAACTACGCCTCGCCGGCCACGCTGCTCACGATGGGCACCTGGTTCAGCGACAAGTACGCCGAGGGAACCGTCGGCCACCGCTTCTACGCCGCCTGCCAGAACGTCGACACCGTCGAGGCGCTGGCCGCCGAGCACGCCCGCGAGCTCTTCGGTGCGCCGTACGCCTATGCGCAGCCCCACTCGGGCATCGACGCGAACCTCGTGGCGTTCTGGTCGATCCTGGCCAACCGGGTCGAGACCCCGACTCTTGCCCGGCTCGGCGCCAAGAACGTCAACGAGCTCTCGGAGGCGGACTGGGAGAGGCTGCGCCACGAGTTCGGCAACCAGCGCCTGCTCGGCATGTCCCTGGACGCGGGCGGTCACCTGACCCACGGCTTCCGCCCCAACATCAGCGGCAAGATGTTCCACCAGCAGCAGTACGGCACCGATCCCGAGACCGGCCTGCTCGACTACGACGCGGTGGCGGCCAAGGCCCGCGAGTTCAGGCCGCTGGTGCTGGTGGCCGGCTACTCGGCCTATCCGCGACGCGTCAACTTCGCGAAGATGCGCGAGATCGCGGACGAGGTCGGCGCGGTGCTGATGGTGGACATGGCGCACTTCGCCGGGCTCGTGGCCGGCAAGGTGTTCACCGGCGAGGAGGACCCCGTTCCCTTCGCCCACATCACCACGACGACGACGCACAAGTCGCTCCGCGGACCGCGAGGTGGGCTGGTGCTGGCACAGGAGGAGTTCGCCGCCGACGTCGACCGAGGCTGCCCGATGGTGCTCGGTGGTCCGCTGGCCCACGTGATGGCTGCCAAGGCCGTGGCCCTCGCGGAGGCCCGCCAGCCGTCGTTCCAGACCTACGCCCAGAACATCGCGGACAACGCCAAGTCCCTCGCGGAGGGGTTCCTGTCCCGGGACGCGACCCTGGTCACCGGCGGCACCGACAACCACATCGTGCTGCTGGACGTCTCGTCGTACGGGCTCACCGGACGGCAGGCGGAGTCGGCCCTGCTCGACTCCGGCGTGGTGACCAACCGCAACTCGGTGCCGAACGACGCGAACGGCGCCTGGTACACCAGCGGCATCCGCTTCGGCACACCGGCGCTGACCACCCGCGGGTTCGGGCGCGACGAGTTCGACAAGGTGGCCGAGCTGGTCGTCGAGGTGCTCTCCAACACCTCGCCGGGCACCAACAAGGCCGGTGCGCCCTCCAAGGCCACCTACGTGCTGGCAGACGGCGTCGCCGACCGTGTGCGCAGCGAGTCCGCCGAACTGCTGGACAAGCACCCGCTCTATCCGGGGCTCGAGCTGACCTGACACCGAGCAGGGCCATCCCCGGGGTGGACGCCGACGCGCCGTCGGCCCGGAGGTAGACAGGCCGACTCCGTGAGCGCCACGATCGAGGTATGGGTAACGGGAACCAGCCCACGTCGTCTCCGGTCGCGCTGGAGCTGCGCATCCACGGGGTGCACAACACACCGCCCTCCTCGATGCTCGGCATCGAGCAGAGCGACGTCGTCCAGGTGGCCGGTGACGGACTCACCGGCTTCTACCGCTCGCGGAGCGGCGAGCTGCCCTACCGAACCGGACGTGACGGGCTCGCGGTCGAGGCGTACTCCTGGGGGGCGCTGACCAGCGGGGCGCGGGGGTTCTTCGGCTGGGTACGGCGGGCCCTGTGGCTCCTGCTCCTGCCGTTCGCCCTGTGCAACCTTGCCTACTGGGCGCGACTGACGCTGGGGAGGGACACCCTCGAGAGCCGGCTGGCCGCCGCCGCCGTTCGCACCGCGTCGCTGCTGGTGACCGTGTTCTTCACCGTCATCGCCACCACGGTGTTCGTGGATCTGATCGGCTGGCAGTGCTACCGCGGCGGCAGCCCGGCCTGCCCCGGCGTCCCGTCGTTCTTCGACTTCCTGGGCAACCGGACCGCTGGCCAACGGCTGGCGATCAGCACCCTGGGCCCGCTGCTGTTCGTCGGGGTGCTCTACCTGTTGTCCAACCGCACCCTCGCGCGCTACGAGGCCACGGCGGACCCGATGGCGGACCCCTTGTCGGCGGCCGGACGCCGCAACCCCGACGCCCACCTGCTGAGCCATCCGAACCTGTGGAGCGGGACGGTGCGCACCCAGACCCTGCGCAACGCCCACGTCGCGGTAGCCCTGGCCACGATCGTGGCCTTCAGCGCGATCCACGTGCGCTACGTCTGGACCAGCAAGGTGGCACCAGCTTGGCCGGTGCTGCTGGACGTGACCCTCGTCGTGGCAGCAGTCGTGGTCGGCCTGTCGTTCGTGCTCGTGTGCTGCACCCTGGACGGCGATGTGGAGCGCCAACTGATCCCGCGTCGCGTCGAGGCCCGTGGCGGAGGTCGGCGAGCGTCGCTCGTGCAGGCGTCGTCGTGGTTGCTCGGTGTCTCCTTCGCGACGGTCCTCGTGCACCTCGTCGAGCTGAGCCTGCACCCCCGTGGCGGCTACGACGAGCTCAGCGACTTCCACGGCCGCAACGCTTGGTTCGTCGGGTTGTTCATCGTGCTGACCGCCCTGCACCTGAGCGTGTTCGCCGGCGGGCGGTTGACCGGTTGGCGCAAGCCCGTCGTACCCCTAGGCGTGGCCGGCCTGCTGGTGGCGGGCTGCGCGGTGGTCTACGCGCCCTTCCTGACCGGTGGCCGACTGGGCACCGACGGCTCGCACGCCTCGCTGATCGTCGTGCTGGTGCTGATCGAGCTGATCTTCGTCGCGCTGGCCTGGTGGCACTACCGCCTGGCCGGCCGCGCGCACCGCGCCGCCGTGCGCGACGAGGCCGCGCTGTCCGATCCCGCGAACCCGCACCCGCCGGAGCCGCTCTCGCTCGCGACGCACCCCTATGCCGTCAGCGGCTTCGCGGGCGCGGGTGCGTCGGTGTTCCTGGCCGCCGCGGCGTGGACGGCGCTGCTCTTCGCCACCGCCGCCGTGATCGGGGCGGCCAACGTGCTCGATGGGAGCGCGACGGTGAGCACCCTCGTGACGAGCCTGCCCGGGAGCGAGAAGCCGGCACCCCCGTCGGCGTACTCCCAACAAGCGGTGCCGTCGCTGGCGGTCAGCGGGAAGGTCACGCTCTCCGGGGCGGTCTACCGGCTGCGGGAGGGGCGGCTGACCGTCTACTCGGGAGCCGTGCGGGTCGGCAGCGCCTCGCTGGGCAGCGACCAGGGCTCGGGCGACCAAGGGCTGCAGACCCTCCAGAAGTCCAAGAGGTACGACGCTGCGCAGATCGCCCTCCCGGCACGGTCGGTTCGTGTCGAGAACAGCTGCCGGGTCTCGGTCGTGGGAGAGCCGACGGCGGACGACCTGGTCTGCCTGGGGGAGTCACCGGGATTCAACTCCGACGGGTCGCTGCGCGTCGAGTCGCAGCGCCTCGACATCGACGCTCCCGGACGGATGGTCAGCCTCAAGGTCGCCCGGCCCGGCTACACGCCACTCGTGATCCCCCAGGTGATGGTGTGGGCGCCGCTTGCACAGGTGCTCTGGCTGATCGCGCTCGGCCTGACCACGGTGTGGTGCGTCCTCCGCTACCGAAGGAGGGCCGCCCCGCGCATCACGGCCGACGACGACTACGACGACGTGCCCGCCTCGGATCGCCCGGGCGCCCGAGCGGCTCGGGCCAGTGCCGGGCTGGCGCACCGGGCCGAGCGGTTGCTGGACTTCTCGGGGCCGGCGACGGCCCCGATCGCGCTCGCGCTCATCGTGGCCAGCTCGCGTGGCAAGGCGCCGTGGGAGGAGTTCGCGTGGACCAAGCCGATCGCCGACGCCTCGCTCTACGCCGTGCTCGGCGTGGCGCTCGGCCTGGTCCTCCTCGGCAGCCGGATCCGCACCTCGGAGATGGTGCGCCGCGCGGTCGGGGTGATCTGGGACCTGGCCACGTTCTGGCCCCGCGCCGCCCACCCGCTGGCGCCGCCCTGCTACGCCGAGCGCATCGTCCCGGAGATCACCAAGCGGGTGCTGTGGGCGCACCAGGTCTCCGGCGACCGGCAGGTGGTGCTCTCCGGGCACAGCCAGGGCTCGCTCGTGCTGGTGGCGGTGGCCGCCCGGTTGGAGCACCTCGAGCGGGTTCGCCTGATCACCTACGGCAGCCAGATCCGGGCGCTCTACGGCCGGGTCTTCCCGGCGGTCTTCGGCTCCCACGTCGTGGGCTACGTCAGCACCACGGGTCCCGCGCTGCTCGGCGAGGCGGAGCCGGACCTGCACACCGAGCAGGTGCCACCACGCGCGGCACCGCCCGAGAGCCTCCGCGGCCGCCTCGCCTCACCGGCGCACTGGGTCAACCTGTTCCGGCGCACGGACCCGCTCGGGTTCCGGGTCTTCTCCGACCACGACTCCGGCTCCGACGTGCGCACGCTCGAGGTGCCGGTGGCGGACATGGGCGACCCGGGACCGCCGGTGCAGGGGCACAGCAACTACCAGCACACCCCGGAGTACAGGCAGGTGGTCTGCGGCTGGACCAAGGAAGAGGTCGTCGAACCGCCGGGGAGCACGACGGCCGTCACCCCGCTGCCGGCGCCCTGAGGCTCACAGCGAGCGGTAGATGTCCAAGGTCTGCGCGGCGATCGCCGGCCAGCCGAAGGATTCCATCGCGCGCTGGCGCCCGGCGAGTCCGCGCTCGCGGGCGACCTCGGAGTCGTCGACAGCCTCGATCAGGGCGGCGGCGAAGTCCGCGACGTAGCGGTCCGGGTCGAGCGGCGTGCCGGTCCCGTCGTCCGCCTGCTCGATCGGCACCAGCCATCCCGTCTCACCGTCGACGACCACCTCGGGGATGCCGCCGGTGGCGGTCGCGACGACGGCGGTCTCGCAGGCCATCGCCTCGAGGTTGACGATGCCCAGCGGTTCGTAGATCGAGGGACACGCGAAGACGGTCGCCGCGGTGAGCAGCGTGACCACGTCGGGGCGGGGGAGCATCTCGCGGATCCACACCACGCCCTCGCGCTCCGCAGCCAACCCGTCGACGAGGCCCTGCACCTCCGCCTCGATCTCCTTGGTGTCCGGGGCGCCCGCGCAGAGCACCAGCTGGACCTCGGGCGGCAGCTCGGCCGCGGCCCGCAGGAACAGCGGGAGCCCCTTCTGGCGGGTGATCCGACCCACGAAGATCACGCTGGGCCGGTTCGGGTCGACGCCGAGCTCGGTGACGCGCCGGGGGGCGTGCACCGGAGCCCAGTCGTCGGTGTCGATCCCGTTGTGGACCACGCGGACCCGGTCGGGGTAGATCCTGGGGTAGCTGCGCAGGATGTCGTCGCGCATGGCTGCGCTCACCGCGATGACCGCGTCGGCCGCCTCGTACGCCGTCTGCTCGGCCCAGCTCGACACCCGGTAGCCGCCTCCGAGCTGCTCTGCCTTCCACGGCCGCATCGGCTCGAGGCTGTGGGCGCTCACGACGTGGGGGACACCGTGCAGCAGCTTGGCGAGGTGACCGGCCATGTTGGCGTACCAGGTGTGCGAGTGCACGACGTCAGCGCCGGCACAGCCCGCCACCATCTCGAGATCCACGCCGAGCGTGCGGATGGCGGCGTTCGCGTCCGTCAGACCCGGTGGGTCGGCGTACCCCGTGGTGCCGGCCTCGGCTCGCTCGGCTCCGAAGCAGTGCACCCGGGCGTCGACGTCGTCGATCGCGCGCAGCGCCCTGACCAGCTCGGCGACGTGGACTCCGGCGCCGCCGTAGACCTCGGGTGGGTACTCCTTGGACAGGACGTCGACGCGCATGGGAGCAACGTACCCACGTTCAAGGCTCGACCGCTTCCCGTGGCGCCACTAGGTTCGACCCATGGCCGTCACACCCAGTCGCAAGAACGTCCTGGCAGTCGTGCTCGCGGGGGGTGAGGGCAAACGGCTGATGCCGCTGACCGCCGACCGGGCGAAGCCGGCGGTGCCGTTCGGCGGTATCTACCGACTGATCGACTTCGCGCTGTCCAACGTGGTGAACTCCGGCTACCTCAAGGTCGTCGTGCTGACGCAGTACAAGTCGCACAGCCTGGACCGCCACATCACGACCACCTGGCGGATGTCGACGCTGCTCGGCAACTACGTGACGCCGGTGCCGGCCCAGCAACGAGTCGGCAAGCGGTGGTATCTCGGCAGCGCCGACGCGATCTTCCAGTCGCTGAACCTCCTCAACGACGAGCGGCCCGACATCGTGGTCGTCGTCGGCGCCGACCACGTCTACCGGATGGACTTCTCCCAGATGGTCGATGCCCACGTCGAGTCGGGCGCCGGCTGCACGGTGGCCGCGATCCGGCAGCCCATCGAGCTCGCCGACCAGTTCGGGGTGATCGACACCGACCCGACGTCCCCCGCCCGGATCCGCGCCTTCTTGGAGAAGCCCACGGACCCGGTGGGTCTGGTCGACGCTCCGCACGAGGTCCTGGCGTCCATGGGCAACTACGTCTTCGACGCCGAGGCGCTGCGCGAGGCGGTGACCCGGGACGCCGAGCTGGAGAGGTCCAAGCACGACATGGGTGGCGACATCGTGCCCTGGTTCGTGGACCGGACCGAGTCGGCGGTCTACGACTACAAGGACAACGTGGTGCCGGGCTCCAACGAGCGCGACCGGGGCTACTGGCGCGACGTCGGGACCATGCGGTCCTACTACGACGCCCACATGGACCTCGTCGCGCCACTGCCGGTCTTCAACCTCTACAACAGCGAATGGCCCATCTTCACCAGCTACGGGCCGCACCCCCCGGCCAAGCTCGTCGAGGGGCAGGGCGGCGAGCCGAGCACGACCTTCAACTCGATCCTCTCCCCGGGCGTCGTGGTCACGGGTGGTTCGGTCAGCAAGTCGGTGCTGTCCCCGGCGTGCTACGTCGACTCCGAGGCGGAGGTCTCCGGCTCGGTGCTGCTCCCCGGAGTGCGGATCGGCGCCGGGGCCGTCGTACGCAACGCGATCCTCGACAAGAACGTCGTGGTGCCACCCGGCGCGGTGATCGGCGTCTCCGAGGAGGACGACCGCGCCCGCGGGTTCGTCGTCGACGACGGCCTGACCGTCCTGGCCAAGGACCAGGTCGTGCCGGCGCCGGAGAAGGCCTGAGGCCCGGTGGACACCGACGACGCGCGCGCTCGCGCAGGAACGACGGCCCTGCCCGGCGACCTCGTGGACGTCGCCCACCTCGTCACGGCGTACTACACCGGCGTTCCCGATCCGGAGAACCTCGACCAGCAGGTCGCGTTCGGCACCAGCGGCCACCGGGGGTCGAGCCTGAAGACGTCGTTCAACGAGACCCACATCCTGGCCACGACCCAGGCGATCTGCGACTACCGCAGGGAGCAGGGGTACGACGGCCCCCTGTTCGTCGGCCGTGACACCCACGGACTGTCCGAACCGGCCTGGGCGACCGCGCTGGAGGTGCTCGTCGGCAACGACGTCACCGTGCTCGTCGACGACCGCGACGGCTACACCCCGACGCCGGCCGTCTCCCACGCGATCCTGCGCGCCAACCGGGGCAAGCAGACGGGCCTGGCCGACGGCATCGTGGTCACGCCGTCGCACAACCCGCCGGGCGACGGTGGCTTCAAGTACAACCCGCCGCACGGCGGTCCGGCCGACTCGGACGCGACCAGCGTCATCGCCGAGCGCGCCAACGACCTGATCCGGTCCGGTCTGGCGGGGGTGCGGCAGACGGCCTACGCCCGGGCGCGTCGCACCGTCGGGTCCTACGACTTCCTGGGCACCTACGTGGACGATCTCCCCGAGGTGCTCGACCTCGACCGGATCCGGGAAGCGGGAGTGCGGATCGGCGCCGACCCGCTCGGTGGCGCGAGCGTCGCCTACTGGGGCGAGATCGCGGAACGGCACCGGCTCGACCTCACGGTGGTGAACCCGTTGGTCGACCCGACGTGGCGGTTCATGACCCTCGACTGGGACGGCAAGATCCGGATGGACTGCTCCTCGCCGTCGGCGATGGCCTCGCTGATCGGACGCAAGGACGAGTACGACATCGCGACCGGCAACGACGCCGACGCGGACCGGCACGGCATCGTCACCCCTGACGCGGGCCTGATGAATCCCAACCACTTCCTGGCGGTCGCGATCGGCTACCTCTTCGGTGGTGCCCGGCCCGGCTGGCCTGACTCGGCCCGGATCGGCAAGACGCTCGTGTCCTCCTCGATGATCGACCGGGTGGCGACGGCTCTCGGCAAGTCGATGGTCGAGGTGCCGGTTGGTTTCAAGTGGTTCGTGCCCGGCCTGATCGACGGGTCCTTCGGGTTCGGTGGCGAGGAGTCGGCCGGCGCGTCGTTCCTGCGACGGGACGGCGGGACCTGGACGACCGACAAGGACGGTCTGATCCTCGCGCTGCTGGCTTCGGAGATCCTGGCGGCGACCGGCCGGTCGCCGAGCGAGCACTATGCCGATCTGGTGGCCCGGCACGGGGAGCCGGCGTACGCCCGGATCGACGCGCCGGCGAACCGGGAGCAGAAGGCGAAGCTCGGCGCGCTGAGCCCTGAGGACATCACCGCGACCGAGCTGGCCGGGGAGCCGATCCTCGACAAGCTCACCGAGGCGCCGGGCAACGGCGCCAAGATCGGCGGCCTGAAGGTGACCACCGAGTCTGCGTGGTTCGCCGCGCGACCGAGCGGCACCGAGGACGTCTACAAGATCTACGGCGAGTCGTTCCGGGGTCCCGACCACCTCGCCCAGGTCCAGGCCGAGGCCCGACAGGTCGTCTCCGCAGCCCTGGGCGGCTGAGCGAACGGCCCAACGGGCGGCTCGACGCGCCCGGTTCTCCTCCTGGTTTCAGAGGACCGGGGTGGTGCGCTCCACGATCGCGGCCAGGTCCGAGCCGACGGGCAGGGTTCCGAGGGTGCCGTTGTAGTCGCCGCCCAGTCGGGTCGCGCAGAAGGCGTCGGCGATCCCCGCCGGAGCGAAGCGCACCAGCAGCGAGGCCTGCAGGCAGGCCGCCATCTGGCCCGCGAGCCGACGGGCCGACACCTCCAGCGTGGTTCTGTCGGCCAGCAGCGTGAGGACGCCCTCGATCGCTCGGTCGAGCCGCGGGTCCTCGCCCTGGGCGAGACCGACCTCGGTCAGCCACGCCTCGAGGACCTCGGGCTCGCGGCCGAGCGCGCGCAGCACGTCGAGCGCGTTGACGTTCCCCGACCCCTCCCAGATGGAGTTCAGCGGCGACTCGCGGAAGAGCAGCGGCATGCCGGACTCCTCGACGTAGCCGTTGCCGCCGAGGCACTCCAGCGCCTCCGCGACCATCATCGGGGTGCGCTTGCAGACCCAGAACTTCGAGAGCGGCAAGGCGATCCGGCGCAGCGCCGCCTCGTGGGGGTCGCTGCTGTTGTCCACGGCGGCGGCCAACCGGATCGCCAGGGCGGTGGCGGCCTCGGACTCCACGGCGAGGTCGGCGATCACGTTCTGCATCAGCGGCTTGTCGGCCAGCACCCCGCCGAAGGCAGCGCGATGGGCCACGTGCCAGGACGCCTCGGCCAGCGCGTGCCGCATCAAGGAGGCCGACCCGATCACGCAGTCGAGGCGGGTGGCGGCGACCATCTCGATGATCGTGCGCACCCCGCGCCCCTCGTCACCGAGCCGCTGGGCCCAGGTGCCGTGGAACTCCATCTCGGAGGAGGCGTTCGACCGGTTGCCCAGCTTGTCCTTGAGTCGTACGACGTCGAGCCGGTTGCGCTCGCCCGAGGGGAGCACGCGGGGCACCAGGAAACAGGTGATCCCCCCCGGCGCCTGGGCCAGCACCAGGAAGACGTCGTTCATCGGCGCCGAGGTGAACCACTTGTGGCCGTGCAGGGTGTACTCGCCGTCGACCGAGGTCGCGCGCGCCTCGGTCCGGTTGGCCCGGACGTCGGACCCGCCCTGCTTCTCTGTCATCCCCATGCCGGCCAGGGCACCGGACTTCTCCGAGATCGGGCGCAGGCCGAAGTCGTAGGACGTCGAGGCGAGCTTCGGGGTCCATTCCTTCGCGATCGCGTCGTCGACACGCAGGGCCGGGATGGAGGCGTAGGTCATCGAGATGGGGCAGCCGTGCCCCGGCTCGGTCTGCCAGGCGAAGAACCCCGCGGCGCGCCGCACGTGCGCATGGGGGCTGTCGGACTCCCACGGGGCCGCCTGGAGCCCATGACCGATCCCGCGCTCCAGCAGCCAGTGCCACGACGGGTGGAAGCGGACCTCGTCCACCCTGTTCCCGTAGCGGTCGAAGGGGACCAGCTCGGGGTGGAACTCGTTCGCGAGCATCCCGTGCTCGCGGGCCTCGGCCGAACCGGCCTCGTCGCCGAGCGCTACCAGGTCCTCGACCACGCCGGCCGATGCGTGCCGGGTCACGGCCTCGACGAGGGCCGTGTCGGAGGTGACGGTGTTGTGCCCCACCAGGGGCGGCGCCTGGTTGTCGGCTACCCGGTTGTCGGTCGTCATGGCCTTACCGTAGTTCTCATGGCAGTCGAGAGCAGTCCGGGGGAGCGAACCCGGACGCTTTCGTGGCCGACCATCAGGAGCACGCTGTGGCGGCTCGTGGTCTCCACAGTGGGCACCTGCATGCGCAACCGCGTCACGGGCCTCGCCGCGGAGGCGGCCTTCTTCGCGGTGCTCTCGCTGCCACCGCTGGTCTTCGCGCTGGCCGGGTCGATCGGCTACGTCTTCACCCGGTTCAGCGACAGCCAGATCAGCGAGGTCCGCGACACGGTGCTCTCCCTGGCCAGCCAGGCGCTGACCCCCGAGACGGTCGACAGCATCATCAAGCCCACGCTGAACGAGGTGCTGGGTGGCGGACGCTACGACGTCGTGTCGATCGGGTTCATCCTGGCGCTGTGGTCCGGCTCGCGGGCCCTGAACGTATTCGTGGACACGATCACGATCATGTACGGCCTCGGCGGACACCGCGGCATCGTCCCGACGCGGGCCCTCTCCTTCCTGCTCTACGTGCTCGGGATGCTGACCGGCGTCGTCACCATCCCGCTGGTGGTGGCCGGCCCGACCCTGGTCAGGAAGTGGCTGCCGAGCCGGCTGGAGTTCCTCAACCAGCTCTACTGGCCGACGGTCCTCGTCCTGGGGATCTGCTTCCTCGCGACGCTCTACCACGTCTCCGTGCCGGTCCGGACCTCCTGGCGCTACAACCTTCCGGGCGCCGTTTTCACGATGTTCTGCTGGGTGTTCGGCTCAGCACTGCTGCGCTTCGTGCTGGTCGGCACCGCCAAGGGGTCGACCTCGATCTACGGACCGTTGGCCGCCCCCATCGCCGTGCTGCTCTGGCTCTACCTGCTCTCGATCGCGGTGCTGATCGGCGCCGCGATCAACGCCGCGTTCGACCAGATCTGGCCGCAGAAGGAGCTCACCAGCGCTCGGCTGGAGAGGCTCAAGCGACTCAAGCTCGACAACGTGCTCCCGTGGCGGCAGTCGCTGGAGCGTGCCGCCTCTGAGGATGAGCGGTCCGCGGAGGCCAGCGACCCAGCGGCGGACCCCCCGACCGAGAGGGCGCCAGGCACGTCCCCCTAGTCCGCAACCCGGATATCCCGGTGCGGCGCGCCGCGACCCGACCTACATTGGGCGGATGAGCGAAGCAGGGCAGGACGGCGTTGACCGCTGAACGGGCCACGCGCCCCGAGGCCGAGGTCGGCTGCGTGGTGGCCCAGGAGCCGGGGGTCCTCGTCGTACTCACCGACGGCGGCGCCGTGCGGGCGACCTACGGCGCCATGATGCTGGGCACCATCGCCCGGGACCGCTCCCGCGTCCCCGGTCCGGGGGAGTGGGTGGCGTTGCGCCACTGGTGTGACGGCCCGGTGACCGTGGAGGGCTCGCTCGGCCCCGAGCCGACCATCTCGCTGGCCGAGGTCCTCCCGCTTCGCCCCCGGACGGTGCCCCCGGACCAGTGAGGGTCGCTGCCGGGCACCACGGGTGCGCCGTGACATGCTTTCGCCGTGGGAAACGTGACCCTGCCGACTCCGGTGTTCCTCGCAGGCGGTGCCCTGTGCCTGGTTGCCGGCTACCTCATCGGCTCCGTGGTCGGTCCGGACACCCCCGAACGCACGACCGCCACCGTGGTCAGCTTCGACTCCACGAAGTCGCGCCTGTGCCTCGAGGGTGCGGCGATCAAGGACCAGGAGGGCGTCGACCCGAACGGCGAGCTGTGCGGCAGTTGGCGACGTACGCCCGGCTCACAGCTCCCGGGGAAGGGCGACACCTTCCGCTTCGTCTCGGTCCGCACCTCCGGTGAGGTGAACGGCAAGCCCGAGCAGCAGGTCGTCATCTACGGCGACGTGGTGGGCTGAGGCCCTCGTGCCCGATCCCATGACGACGAGCGTCCCCGGCCTGCTCAAGCTCCCCCCGACCACGCGTTCTCCGTGGTGGGAGCTCACCCGGCGGCTGCTCATCGCCGTGGGCATCCTGGTGTTCACCGTGCTGCTGGTCTGGTTCGACCGGGACGGCTACCGCGACTCCGCCCCGGGGGACCACCTCGTGGACCTCTCCGACGCGATCTACTACACGACCGTCACGCTCAGCACGACCGGCTACGGGGACATCGCGCCGGTGGCTGCCCACGCACGGCTGATCAACGCGTTCATCATCACGCCGCTCCGCATCGCCTTCCTGGTGCTGTTGATCGGCACCACGCTCGAAGTGCTCGCCTCGCAGGGGCGCGAGATGTTCCGGGTCGCCCGATGGAGGAAGAACATGGACAGGCACGTCGTCGTCATCGGTTACGGCACCAAGGGCCGCAGTGCGGTGGACACCCTGGTCAACAACGGCACCGCGCGCGAGTCGGTGGTAGTGGTGGACCCGGGGGCAGTCGCGCAGGAGGAGGCGCACGCCGACGGCCTGGCCGTCGTCACCGGTGACGCCACCCGCCGCGAGGTGCTGCGCCGCGCCGGTGTGCAGACCGCGCAGCAGGTCATCATCACCACTGCGCGGGACGACACGACGGTGCTGGCCACCCTCACCGTGCGCCAGCTCAACCCGGACGCCTACATCGTGGCCGCCGTGCGCGAGCAGGACAACGTCCCGCTGGTGCGTCAGAGCGGCGCCGACTCGGTCATCACCTCCTCCGAAGCCGTCGGTCGGCTGCTCGGCCTGGCGTCCTTCTCCCCGAACCTCGGGGCGGTCATGGAGGACCTGCTCACCTACGGCGAGGGCCTCGAGGTGGCCCAACGCGACCTGCTGGTCACCGAGGTCGGCAAGGCACCGCAGTCGCTGCCCGACCAGGTCATCGCGGTGGTGCGCGACGAGAAGGTGTACCGCTACTTCGACCCGACCGTCACCCTGCTCGCGCGCGGGGACGAGCTGATCGTCGTACGCCCGTCCAGGGAACTGCCCTGGGCGCCCCGGCCCGGCACGCACGACGAGATCAGCTCCGACGAGGAAGAGTGAGCGGCAGCGAGTCGGACTCCCAGGGTGAGGCCGTGAAGAGCGCCGCCAAGCGGATCCTGCTCGAGTCGGTGGGCTGGCTGCTCGTCGTGGTCGGGATCGCTGCACTCGTGCTCCCCGGTCCCGGGCTGTTGGCCCTCTTCGCCGGGACCGCGCTGCTGGCCACCCAGTACGAGTGGGCCGAACGCAGGCTGGAGCCGGTCCGGAACGCGGCAATGCGGGCGGCGGCCGACAGCGTGCGGACCTGGCCGCGCATCCTGGCGAGCCTGGCCGGCGTCTGCTGGCTGATCGGCCTCGGTGTCGTGTGGACCCTCCAGGTCGACCCGCCGGGCTGGTGGCCGATCCACGAGCGGTGGTGGCTCCCTGGGGGATGGGGCACCGGCGTATCCCTCATCGGCTCGGGGCTGGTCGCCGCCGCCATGATCGCCTACAGCCTGCTCCACTTCCGCGGGCAGGAACGTAGGGACGAGCCAGGTCGTGGCGCGGACGGGTGACCCGGGAGTAGGTTTGGGCCACACGGCAAACGATCTGGCTGTTGCTGCCCCGGTCCCGGTGGTGGACCCTGAAGGGGAGGCGATGGAACGCCCCGAGCACGGTGTGTGGCGGGAGCGCCAGGTGCGGGCCCGCTCGTTGATCGCCCGGGAGACCCCGACGACCTCGGAGGCTGTGGGGCCCGTGGCCCTGCTCTCGGTTCTGTGCCGCAGCCTGGTCAAGAACCTCGCCGTCACCGGCGCCGCCGTGCAGCTGATGTCGGAGGCTGGTTCCCAGGGGGTGTTGGCGTACTCCGACGAGCGCACCAGCGCCCTCGTCGAGCTGGAATTCACGTTGGGGGATGGTCCCTCGCGGGAGGCCTTCGCGGCCCGTCGCCCGGTGCTGATCCCGGACCTCCGAGCCGGACGCAACGACCGCTGGCCGGGCTACCTCGCCGAGAGCGTCGCGGCGGGCGTGGGCGCCGTCTTCGCGTTCCCGTTGAACGTCGGCGCGGCAGGCTTCGGGGTGCTGGACGTGCTCTGCGACGAGGCCGGCCCGCTGTCGGAGGACGACCTCGGCATGATCCTGACCTTCGCCCAAATTGCCACCGAGATCCTGCTGGACGGCCGACTCACGACGTACGACGGGCACCTCGATCCGGAGCTGGCAGCAGCCCTCGACCCCCGCTCCGAGATCCACCAGGCGCAGGGCATGTTGATGGTGATCCTCGACGTCTCCCTCGCGGAGGCGCTCGTCCGGATGCGCGCCCACGCCTTCAGCCGCGGCCGCCCGCTGATCGAGCTGGCTCGCGAGATCATCGACGGCCGATTCAGCGCCGAAGACGGGTTGTGACCCGATGATGACGTCCATTCTCCGGGGGTTGGCGATGTCCGTGTCGAGGCATAGCCTCGAACCGAGAAAGGACGTTTGTTGTGATTGCCAATGACCGAGTCCTCGACGCTTTCGTCGAGGTAGCCGACACGCTCGTGGATGACTTCGACCTCGTCGAGTTCCTGCACACGCTCACCGACCACACCGCTGCGATCAGCGGAATCCCTTCAGTCGGACTGCTGATCGGTGACGAGCACGAACAGTTGCACTACATGGCGGCCTCGACCGAGGGCGCCCAGCATCTCGAGCTCTTCCAGCTCCAGAACTCCGAAGGCCCCTGCTTGGACTGCGTCCGCCAGCGCGAGCCCGTCATCGCGCGCGATCTGGTTGCGGCGGAGGAGCGGTGGCCGGCGTTCGCGCCGCGCGCCATCGCTGCGGGGTTCACGGGGGTGCACGCCTTCCCGATGCGCCTGCGCGGCCGAGTGATCGGTGCACTCAACGTCTTCGTCGAGGAGTCGCAGTCGCTCGAGGACGCCGATGCACGGGTGATCCAGGCGCTGGCTGACGTCGCCACGATCGCGATCCTCCAGGAGCGCTCGATCGCGGCGGCGGAGACGCTCACCCAGCAGTTGCAAGGTGCTCTGAACAGCCGGATCGTGATCGAGCAGGCCAAGGGAGTCGTGGCGCAGAGCAACGGCGTCAGCGTCGACGACGCCTTCATGCTCCTGCGCTCGCACTCGCGCAGCCACCACCTGCGACTGACCGACGTCGCCAGAGAAGTCGTCTCCGGTGAGCGGGACCCCCGGCAGCTGGGCAAACCGAAGCCTGGCTGAGCGGTCGGAGATCCGAGGGTCTACCTAGCGCTTTACAGCGCTCGGCCCCTCCTCCCCGCCGCGGCCCCCGTCGCCGTGTCCGTCGCGTCGCCGCTCGCCCTCCGCGTCCCGCGCCGCCTCGCGTGGTGGCCGCGCCCGTCGGTGTGGGTGTCCGCTCCGGGGCCGCCCGGGCCGCGGGCGGTCCGCGCGGCGTGGCCGCCGGCCCGTGCCCGGGCTGGCGCGGGGTCTCCGGGCGGTCGGGGCTGCCGTGCCGGCGGGTGCCCGTCGCCGGCTCCCGCGGGTCTCCCTCGCTGCCGCCCTGTCCTCCCGTCCTGCCCCCTGCCGCCCGGCCGTCGCCGGCTCGCGGTCGCCGCGTCGTCGTCGCCCGGCCGTCGCCCGTCGTCGGCCACGCCCACTCGGCGTCGTAGCACCCTCTCCCGTTGCTACGGAGCTCGGTGCTGAGCCGGACTCCCTCGGAGACGAACCTGTCCCGCGCGGCTTCGGCGGCGGCCTGCGCCACGGACGCCGCTGGACGAGCTCGCGGGCGACGGTCAGGGTGCCCTCCTCGGCCTGCGAGACCGAGGCGATGTCCTCGGCGAGCCGGCGCAGTCGACTGGTGCTGAGTCGGATCACGTTCAGGGTGTTCTCGTCGAGCACCCGCACGCCGTCCTCGACGGCCTCCAGGTGCGCGTCGACGGTCGCCAGCGGCGTACGCATCTCGTGCGCGAGGTCGGCCATCATCCGTCGCCGCGTCGTCTCGACGTCCCCCAGTCGGCGGGCGAGGGAGTTGTAGCTGCTCGCGAGGGTCCCGAACTCCGTGCCGAGGCCGGGGTCGGCGACCCGAGCGTCGTATCTGCCCGGCAGCGACCTTCGAGGCTGCTGTGGCCACCTGCAGGATCGAGCGCTGCACGCGGCGGGTGAAGTACCACGTGACGGCCAAGGCGGTGATCGTCGCGGCGACCAGCGCGACCGAGATCGAGATCAGCAGCGCAGAGCCGAACGCCTCCTCGACGTGCCCGGTCTCGGCCATGGACCTCGAGACCCCGGCACGATGCAGGTGGTCGCGGAACAGTGCCGGCCCCACGAACGTGGCGACGACCCAGGTGGTGATGGCGCCGGCGACCAGGACCATGGCCTGGGCTGCGAGCAGGCGTGCCGCGAACCCGGATCGGCCAGGGGTCGGCGCGTTCATTCGCCGGGACCCATCCGGTAGCCGATCCCGCGAACCGTGCGCACGTACCGGCTCTCGGTGGCGTCATCGGACAGCTTGCGGCGCAGTTGCCCGTGTGGTCGTCGTCCAGTGCTCGTCACCGACCCAGGCGTACCCCAGACGTCGTCGATCAGCTGACGCCGGCTGAAGGCCATCTTCGGGCGTGCTGACAGAGCCGCCAACAGGTCGAACTCGGTTCGCGTCAGGGCTACCGGCTCGCCGTCCAACCAGACGTCGCGTCCGTCAGTGTCGATGCTCAACGCGCCGAAGGTTCGCGGCTGGCTGGTCGGCTCGACGGCGTCCCCGCGGGGACGTGGCCGGCGCAGCATGGCCTGCACGCGCGCCATCAGCTCGCGTGGGCTGAACGGTTTGGTCAGGTAGTCGTCGGCGCCGACCGACAGCCCGATGAGGGTGTCCACCTCGTCGGTCCGGGCGGTCAGCATGACGACGTACGCATCGGAGAAGGTGCGGATCTGGCGGCAGGCTTCGATGCCGTCCAGGCTGGGCAGGCCGAGGTCCAGGACGACGAGTCGGGGTCGACCTGACGGGCCAGGTGACTGCCTCCAGCCCGTCGTGGCTGATCGAGGTCTCGAATCCGTCGCGCTCGAAGTAGCTGCCGATCAACGCCGCGAGCGGAGCCTCGTCCTCCACCACCAAGGCCCTCAGCCCGGAGCTCGGTCTCCGCTGCGACCCGGTCACGTCGGCGCGCTCCGCTCCCGTGACGGTTGAGGGTGGGTCTCGTACATCCGCAGAGCGACCGCCAGGCCCGACAGGGCCGTGAGGGCGGCGACGGTCCAGATCGCGGCGCGGACGCCGAGGGCGTCGGCGACGATCCCGGCGAGCAGCGCCCCCACGGCGAAGCCGCCGTCGCGCCAGAGCCGGTAGACGCCGACCGACCGGGCCCGCCAGGCCGGATGTGACACGTCGCCGATCGAGGCGAGCAGCGTCGGGTAGACCATGGCGGTGCCCGCGCCGAGCAGTACGGCCGCGACCGCCCACAGGGCGAACCCGTCGGCGACGGCGATGATGCCGAGGGCGACAGCTTGGAGCCACATGCCGGCGGCGATCAGCCACTTGCGTCCCCACCGGTCCGAAAGCGCGCCCGTGAGGAGCTGACCGACCCCCCACACGGCGGGGTAGAGCGCCGCGAGGACCCCGATGCGGGCGACCGAGAGCCCGGAGCCCGCGAACAGGATCGGGAACAGCCCCCACGCGAGACCGTCGTTGAGGTTGTTGACCAGCCCGGCCTGGCTGGCCGATGACAAGGCGGGCTCCCGGAAGCTGGTCTGGGCGAACACCTGCCGGTTGGTCAGCCCGGCGCCCAGGTGGTCGTGCCGGCCGTCGGCGCGCGCGACGTGGCCGGCCGCCTCGAGGAGGGCGTGCTCGCGAGTCTCCCTGACCGAGAGCGTGGACAGGCCCAGGCCGAGCGCCGCGAAGGCGATCCCGAGCAGGAACGGCGCAGGTCGGAGCCCGTAGGCGTCAGCCAGGTAGCCCGTGGCCAGCGCGGTCACCGCGAGGGCGCCGTACCCCGCTGCCTCGTTCAGCCCCATCGCCAGACCGCGGCGGGCCGGTCCGACCAGGTCGATCTTCATCACCACAGTGGTCGACCAGGTGAGGCCCTGGCTGATGCCCAGCAGCACGTTGGCGACGATGACCCAGCCCCAGGAGGGGGCCCAGATCAGCATCAGCGGGACGGGTACGGCGACCAGCCAGCCGGCGACGAGCACCGGCTTGCGGCCGTACCGGTCAGACCAGGTGCCGGCGAAGTAGTTGGTGGCGGCCTTGGCCACGCCGAACACGAGGATGAACGTCAGGCCGGCGGTGTAGCCCTGCACCCCGAAGACCCGTTCGCCGAGCAGCGGCACCACGGTCCGCTCCTGGCCGAGCATCCCGCCCACGAGGGCGTTCACAGCCACCAGCAGGACGAACTGGGCCGCGTTCTGCCGCAGCCCCAGCTCGATGCCCCGACCAGCCACGCCGCTCACCGCCGTCTCCACCCTGTCCAACCGACCGCTCGGCAGGCTACTGCCTCACGAGAGAGGATCGCACCGGTCGGCAGTTGCCGATTTCGACCCGGGGAGTGATACCTGAGTGATACCATGGGCGCATGGCAATGACACTGCGGCTGACCGATCAGGAAGCGGAGACGCTGCGAGCCCAGGCTGAGGCGGAGGACCGCTCCATGCAGGACGTCGCCAGGGCAGCAGTGCGTGAGTACGTCGATCGACACGCGCTGGGGCGCAAGGTCGATGAGGCACTGGACATCCTGACTCCCCGCTACCGAGCCGTCCTCGACCGCCTCGGGCAGTGACCCTCTTCCTCGATCTGGAAACCGCGCTCGCCATCGCAGCGAGGGCCCTCGACGCCGAGCCTGAGGTCGCCGACTACGGACTGTTGGAGTCCGCGCTCGCTCGTCCGCGGGCGACCGTGATGGGTCAGGATGCCTATCCCTCGGCGTACGGCAAGGCCGGGGCATTGTTGCACTCCCTTGCCAGGAACCACTGCTTGGTGGACGGAAACAAGCGACTGGCGTGGCTGGCGACGGTGGTCTTCTGCCACATCAACGGCGTCCTCATCGATGCCCCTGACGACGACGCCTACGACTTCGTGGTCGCCATCGCGGACGGCACAATCTCCGAGGTAGGCCAGATTGCTGCCCACCTGGAGAGATGGAGTCGTCCAGTCGGCGACGAGTGACTGCACGAGGGACGGCTGTGCTGCCTCCGCGGGCATGGGCCTCCCGATCTTGCTCATCGTGATGCTCGTGGTCACCTGACCGCCTGTGCACTGGCCGGTCAGTACAGGCCGAGCAGGTCGCTACCCACTCCGACCGTCGCCCCAACGGGTGCGCGCGGCACAGCACCGGTTACCCGGCCGATACCAGGTCGGAGTCGAGTCGGAACCGGCCCGACGGACGACGGGAGCGTCCCACCCTGCGCGAGCGCAGGAGACCACCATGACCAGACCATCGACCCGCGACATCCTGGCGCTCGTTGCGGCAGCGTCGCTGCTGCTCACCGCATGCAGTGATGACAAGTCACGCGCGACTGAAGACACTTCGCCCACGACACCCTCTTCCGGCACGACAGCGGGGGTCACGAAGCCCATGGCATGGAACGGCTCGCCGGCGACGAACGTCCACCCGCCGCCCTTCTGGTAGCCCTGCGCGGCTTGGATCACCGCCACGTGGGTTGACACGCCGTTGGCGGTGAGCCCGTATGCCCCGGCGGCGAGCGGAACGCCGTCGGGCTGCTCCGAGAGGAGCTTCCAGGGCAGCCGAACGTCCGCGGCCCCCTGACCTGCGGGTTCTCTGGTGGGCGATACTGGGTTTGAACCAGTGACCTCTTCCGTGTCAAGGAAGCGCGCTACCACTGCGCCAATCGCCCCAGGGTGTTGCCTGATATTGAGTTTCGAGGTGGGTACGGGATTTGAACCCGTGTAGACGGATTTGCAGTCCGTTGCCTCGCCTCTCGGCCAACCCACCGTGGAGGCTTCGGCTTCTCCGAGCGGACGACGAGGCTCGAACTCGCGACCTCAACCTTGGCAAGGTTGTGCTCTACCAACTGAGCTACGTCCGCCTGCAACCACCGGTTTCCCTGCGGTGCGAGGAAACCATAGCCGATGCGTTCACTTGCACAAACTCGGGGCGGCGGCAGCGCGGCGGGCGTCGCGACCCGCCTGCCGGCAGCCGCTAATGTCGGGCTCATGCACAGTTGGGTCAATGGTGAATTGCTCGCCGATCCGACGGCCCCGGCCATCGGCGTCACCGACCACGGGCTCACCGTCGGCGACGGGGTCTTCGAGGCGCTGAAGGTGGTCCAGGGCCGACCGTTCGCCCTGACCAGGCACCTGGAACGACTGGCCCGCTCCGCAGCCTCACTGGGACTCCCGGACCCCGACCTCGGCGTGCTTCGGCTGGCCGTGGGCGAGGTGCTGGCGCAGGAGCACCTGCCCCTGGGCCGTGTCCGGATCACCTACACCGGCGGCCCCGCGCCACTCGGCTCGGGGCGCGGCGCCGCGGATCCGACGACGGTGGTCGTCGCCGCGCCGATGGACCCGGCCCCGCAGAGCACGGCAGTCCGGCGGGTGCGGTGGCCCCGCAACGAGCGCGGTGCGCTGGCCGGGGTGAAGTCCACGTCGTACGCCGAGAACGTGGTGGCCTTGGCCGAGGCGGCCACGCACGGTGCCAGCGAGGCTCTTTTCGAGAACCTCGCCGGCAACCTGTGCGAAGGCACCGGCTCGAACGTCGGCTATGTCGTCGGGGGAGAGGTACGCACTCCGACCCTCGAGGCAGGTTGTCTGGCGGGAGTCACCAGGGCCCTCCTCGTGGAGTGGTACGACGTCCGGGAGATCGACGAACCCATCGGGGTCCTCGACCAGGCGGACGAGATCTTCCTCATGTCGACGACTCGCGACGTGCAAGCCGTGCACCGCTGCGATGCCCGCCAGCTCGATGCGCCAGGACCAGTGACGCTCGAGCTGATGGACCTCTGGACCCGTAAGGAGTCCGAGGATCCGGACCCCTGACCGGGCCTTGTTTCACGCCGGGTCAGACCGCGAGGATCTGGGCGAGCTCGTCGTCGAAGTCGACGAACGAGCTCTCCTGACCGTCCGGGACCGAGCCCAGCATCTGCATGACGAACGAGTGGACCTTGCGGGAGCTCGCTTGGACCAGCAGTTCGCCGTCGGGGGAGCACAGCTCGATGATCACGACGGCAGTGCCACTGGAGCTCAGGCACGGCCACACGTGGACGTCTCCGTCACCGGTGGGCTCGTAGAGCCCCCCGACGAGCAGTTCCCGGCCGAATGTCCAGAGGACTTCCTGCACGCCGGTCCGGAACACCATGGTCACGGCGTACGGGTCGGCCGGGTCGAAGACCAGGTCTGCGTCGATGGCTGTCGCGGCGCCCTGCGCATCGACGAATTCCAGTTCGACGTTCTCAGTGATGACCTCTGCGGTCTTCGTCTGCTTCATCGTTGACTCCCCTTGTTTCTTCGGATCACCCTCCAAGGGATCCAACCGCGCCCTCACGCGATGGGTTGAGTCTGCGACGTGATTTCAAGCACCGACACACAAAATTCCTAAATGTCCGTTTAATCCCCTGTCTGGTCTACTGGTTCTCAGTCAGGTGGTCTATTTTCGGGGGTCGATGGTCTAGTCACAGATGGACCGCGTGGACACGGAAGTTTGACTTATCGAGGGTCGATCGGGAGAAATCCTGGCGTTCCTGGCAGGGTCGTCGCGGGGGGACACACCGACTAGTGGCCGTCGCTTGTGTGGGGAGGACTCGGCCTGTTTTCGGGGGGCCGAGGACCTGCGCTAGGGTTTGCCGCGCATCCGAAAGGGTGTGAGCAGCATCCGGGGCGATTGGCGCAGTGGTAGCGCGCTTCGTTCACACCGAAGAGGTCACTGGTTCGAACCCAGTATCGCCCACCCGAGACTGCCGGGCTCGCAACTGCCCGGCTCGCAACTGCTTAGGCACGCTGGCCCACGGTCGATACGATCCCGGGGATCAACCATCAACGATTCCCAGGAGCCAGCCCCGTGCCGGAGATCAACGTCGTCCTCGTGCTCGACCACGGCCGTGAGGACCGGATCGTGACCACCGGCACTCGGGCCTGGGAGCTGTTCAAAGACACCCCGGACGTGATCGCCGCCCGCGTCGGAGGGCTGCTCCGCGACCTGGCCCACGAGGTCGCCGACGGCGACGATGTCGAGGGCGTCGCCATCGACAGCGCCGATGGGCGCGACATCCTGCGCCACTCCACGGCGCACGTGATGGCCCAGGCGGTCCAGCAGCTCTTCCCGGCCGCCAAGCTCGGCATCGGGCCACCGATCGAGAACGGCTTCTACTACGACTTCGACGTGGAGACCCCGTTCGTGCCCGAGGACCTCGAGAAGATCGAGACCCGGATGCGCAAGATCGTCAAGGAGAACCAGAAGTTCTCCCGGCGCGTGGTCAGCGACGACGGCGCCCGCGACGAGCTCGTCGGCGAGCCCTACAAGCTCGAGCTGATCGGGCTCAAGGGGTCCGCGGCGGACGCCGCCGAGGGCGCCGAGGCGGAGGTCGGCGCCGGCGAGCTGACCATCTACGACAACCTGGACCGCAACGGCGAGATCGCGTGGAAGGACCTGTGCCGCGGTCCGCACCTGCCGACCACCAAGCGGATCCCGGCCTTCAAGCTGATGCGCTCGGCAGCGGCGTACTGGCGTGGGGATGAGAAGAACAAGCAGCTCCAGCGCATCTACGGCACGGCGTGGGAGAGCAAGGACGCGCTGGAGGAGCACCTGCACCGCCTCGAGGAGGCCGAGCGCCGCGACCACCGCAAGCTCGGGCGCGAGCTCGACCTGTTCTCCTTCCCCGACGAGATCGGGTCGGGGATGGCCGTGTTCCACCCCAAGGGGGGCGTCATCAAGCGGGTGATGGAGGACTACGTCCGCGCCCGCCACATCGAGGAGGGCTTCCAGTACGTCGGGACCCCGCACATCTCCAAGCAGGGGCTCTTCGAGACCTCCGGCCACCTGCCCTACTACGCGGACACGATGTTCCCCCCGATGGAGATGGAGGGCAGCAACTACTACCTCAAGGCGATGAACTGCCCGATGCACAACCTGATCTTCAGGTCGCGGGGGCGGTCCTACCGCGAGCTGCCGCTGCGGCTCTTCGAGTTCGGGTCGGTCTACCGCTTCGAGAAGTCCGGAGTCGTGCACGGGCTGACGCGCGTCCGCGGCATGACCCAGGACGACTCCCACTCCTACTGCACTCCCGAACAGGCGCCGGAGGAGATCAAGCACCTGCTGAACTTCGTGCTCAGCCTGCTCAAGGACTTCGGCCTCGACGACTACTACCTCGAGCTCTCCACGCGTGATGACACCTCGGAGAAGTTCGTCGGATCCGCGGAGGACTGGGCCGTCGCCACCAAGATCCTCGAGGACGTGGCCACCGAGACCGGCCTGGAACTGGTCGCCGACCCCGGCGGCGCCGCCTTCTACGGCCCGAAGATCTCCGTCCAGGCCCGGGACGCGATCGGGCGCACCTGGCAGATGTCGACGATCCAGTACGACTTCAACCAGCCGGCCCGGTTCGGGCTGGAGTTCCAGGGCAGCGACGGGTCCCGTCAGCAGCCGGTGATGATCCACTCGGCCAAGTTCGGCTCGATCGAGCGGTTCTTCGGCGTGCTGGTGGAGCACTACGCCGGTGCCTTCCCGCCTTGGCTGGCGCCGGTGCAGGTGCAGGGCATCCCGATCGCCGAGCGGCACAACGAGTACCTCGCCGGGATCGCGGGCCAAATGCGCGCTGCCGGCATCCGGGTGGAGATCGACGACTCCGATGACCGGATGCAGAAGAAGATCCGCAACGCCCAGCTCCAGAAGGTGCCGTTCATGGTGATCGCGGGGGACCAGGACGTCGAGGCCGGCGCGGTCAGCTTCCGCTACCGCGACGGCCGGCAGGACAACGGCGTACCCATCGAGGAGGCCATGCAGCGGGTCGCGGCCGCGGTGGCTGCGCGGGTGCAGGTGTGACGGCGGAGACCCGCCAGGACGGCGTCGGCGACCCCGACGCCCTGGAGCGGCTCTGGACGCCCCACCGGATGGCCTACATCCGTGGCGAGAGCAAGCCCACCGACGACTCGGAGGGGGAGTGCCCCTTCTGCCGGATCCCGCGGCTCGAGGACGCCGAGGGCCTGGTCGTACGTCGCGGGGAGCTGGCCTACGTGGTGCTGAACCTCTACCCGTACGCCCCCGGGCACCTGATGGCCTGCCCGTACCGGCACGTCGCGGACTACACCGAGACGACCAACGAGGAGGCCGAGGAGCTCGCCCTGCTGACCAAGCAGGCGATGGTGACGCTGCGGACGGTGTCGGCAGTGCAGGGCTTCAACCTCGGGATGAACCAGGGCGCGGTCGCCGGCGCCGGCATCGCCGCCCACCTGCACCAGCACATCGTTCCCCGCTGGCTCGGCGACCAGAACTTCATGCCGATCATCGCGCAGACCAAGACGCTCCCAGAACTGCTGCGCGAGACCCGCGAACTGCTGTCCGAAGCCTGGTAGGCGGGCTCGCGCCGTCCCTTCGGCCGGGCGAGAGCCTCAGGCGACCAGGTGCGGGTGCTCGGCGTCTCGGCCCTGGAACGCCAGGATCGCCGGGTTGACGATTCGGCCGGCGCGGATCTCGATCGCCCTGCTGATCGTCTCGTCGGCGTCCCAGTCCTCGGGGCCGCCGAGCACTACGGGCAGGAACGGCAGCAGCGCCTCGCTGTTCTCCCAGGTGGCGGAGTTCCACAGGTAGGACGGGCTGTGGTCGACCGCGTAGTAGTCGACCTTGTCCGCCACCGTGAACATGGGGTCGTCGAAGGTCGTGGGCCTGGCCCACTCGAAACCCATGCCCTCGTCGCAGGAGACGTCGACGACGAGGCTGCCGTTCCGGAAGCCGGCGAGGTCGGCGAGGGACAGGAACGTCAGCGGCGCTGCGGTGTCCTGCAGCGTGCAGTTGACGATGATGTCCGCCTCGGCCAGCAGTGCCGCCAGCGGCACCCGGCCGCGCTCGGTGATGGCGTGGCTGAGGAAGGGTGGCTCGAGGTCGTGGTCGAACTGGGTGATCCGCACCGAGTGGATCGGGGAGCCGACGGCGGCCACCCCCCGGTTGGTCAGCACCCGGACGTCGTGCACGCCGTGGGCGTTCAGGGCCGTGACCGCGCCGCGAGCGGTGGCGCCGAACCCGATCACCACGGCCTTGAGGCGGCGACCGTAGTCCCCGGTGGACCCGGTCAGCTCCAGCGCCTGCAGCACCGAGCAGTAGCCGGCCAGCTCGTTGTTCTTGTGGAAGACGTGGAGCCCGACGGCGCCGTCGACGGTCCAGTGGTTCATCGCCTCGAAGGCGACCAGGGTCAGCTCCCGGTCGATGGCGAGCTGGGTCAGCTCCTGGTCCTGGACGCAGTGCGGCCAACCCCAGAGCACCTGCCCCGCGCTCATGGCGGCGACGTCGGCGTGCTGCGGCTTGGGCAGGAGTACGACGTCCGACTCGGCCAGGATCTCCTCGCGGCTGGCGAACCCGGCGACCGAGGCCAGCAGCTCATCGTCGGTGCGCCGGAAGCGGGCGCCGTAGCCGTGCTCGAGGGTGACCAGGTGCTGCAGCTCGGGCGGGATCCGGCTCAGGTGGTCGGGGTGCAACGGCAGGCGGTGCTCGTTCTCCTTGGCCGAGGATCCGATGACCCCGAGCCGCAGGGTGGGGGAGCTCAACGCTTCTTGCCCCGGGGGGTCTCCTTGATGATCGAGGTCTCCTCGGCCTGGCCCCGCTTGGCCGCCCGCTTCTCCTTGATGGACTTCCCGGTCTTCTTCGTCATGCTCTGGCGCGGCGACTTGTCGCTCATGGGGGACTCCCTGATGGGAAGCCTGAGTGGCTCCGTACTCCTGAACCTACGCCCTCCGCGGACCGCCGGCCGCCGGAAGGTAGCCTCCTCGCGAGATGTTGGACAGGTTCAAGAGCTTCTGGCAGGGCGTCATGCTGGCGCCGTTCGTCAACGCGTTCATCAAGCTGGGCATCAGCCCCGACGCCGTCACGCTCGTGGGCACCCTCGGGGTGAGCGCGGGCGCACTGGTGTTCTTCCCCCAGGGCGAGCTGCTCATCGGCGTCCTGGTGATCACCGCCTTCGTGTTCAGCGACCTGATCGACGGCGCGATGGCCAGGAAGCTCGGGACGACCTCGAAGTTCGGGGCGTTCTTCGACTCCACTCTCGATCGCATCGCCGACGGGGCCATCTTCGGCGGGCTGGTCCTCTACTACGCCGGCCCCGGGGACAGCTACCTCTACCTCTGCCTGACGCTCTACTGCCTGGTGATGGGCGCGGTCACCTCCTATGCCCGGGCCCGCGCCGAGTCCCTGGGGATGCAGGCCAAGGGAGGCATCGCCGAGCGTGCCGACCGGGTGGTGGCCATCTTGGCCATGGCCGGGCTCTCCGGGCTCTTCGGCCTGCCGGTGCTGCTGTTCGTGGCCATCTGGGTGCTCTCGATCGCGAACACCGTCACGGTGCTGCAGCGGATCCTGATGGTGCGCAGCCAGGCGCTCGCCACGGCGGAGCCCCGGGCGGATGGATCCGCCTGATCCGGTTCCCGGTCGCGCACCGGTCCGCCGTAGGATTTGGGGCATGACCGACGCTCACTTCTCCGACTCCCCGACCACCGGCACCTCACGCGTCAAGCGGGGCATGGCCGAGATGCTCAAGGGCGGCGTGATCATGGACGTGGTCACCGCCGAGCAGGCCCAGATCGCCGAGGACGCGGGTGCGGTCGCCGTGATGGCGCTCGAGCGGGTGCCCGCCGACATCCGCGCCCAGGGTGGGGTCTCGCGGATGAGCGACCCCGACATGATCGACAGCATCATCGCCCGGGTCTCGATCCCGGTGATGGCCAAGGCCCGGATCGGCCACTTCGCCGAGGCGCAGGTGCTCCAGAGCCTCGGCGTCGACTACGTCGACGAGTCCGAGGTGCTCACCCCCGCGGACTATGAGAACCACATCGACAAGTGGGCCTTCACGGTGCCGTTCGTCTGCGGTGCCACCAACCTCGGCGAGGCGCTGCGCCGGATCACCGAGGGCGCGGCGATGATCCGGTCCAAGGGTGAGGCCGGCACCGGCGACGTCTCCAACGCCGTCGGCCACATGCGCACGATCCGACGCGAGATCCGACGCCTCGGGGCGCTGCACGAGGACGAGCTGTACGTCGCGGCCAAGGAGCTGCAGGCCCCGTTCGAGCTGGTCAAGGAGGTCGCCGAGAACGGCAAGCTGCCCGTCGTACTCTTCACGGCCGGCGGGATCGCGACGCCTGCTGACGCCGCGATGATGATGCAGCTCGGCGCGGAGGGGGTCTTCGTGGGGTCGGGGATCTTCAAGTCCGGGAACCCCGAGCAGCGAGCCGAGGCGATCGTGAAGGCAACGACGTTCCACGATGACCCCGACGTGGTCGCCAAGGTCTCGCGTGGGCTCGGCGAGGCGATGGTCGGCATCAACGTCGAGGACATCCCCCAGCCGCACCGACTCGCCCAGCGCGGCTGGTAGCACCCGGTTCGCGGAACGGGTCCTCTACCGGCTCGCACCGCTGGGCACAAAGCGGCTGTCCACGGATGGATTCTCTGACTAGACCGGGCATGTCCGACCAGTCCGCCTGAAGTAGTCCAGACGGACTATTTCGGGTGTTGATGGTTAAACCACTCGTTTCGCGGCCCCCAGACTCAACCTCGTCACGCCGGACTCCACCGGCATCTCGTCACGAGGGGAACATCATCATGCGCAAGACCCAGAAGACTGCCGTTGTCGGCAGCAGCGTTGTGGCCCTGATGGCCGCCGGCGTCGCGTTCGCGGCCTGGACCACCACCGGCGCCGGCGACGGAAACGCCACGGCCGACTACACCAACACGGACCTGGTCGTCACCGTCAGCAACATCAACGGTCTCTACCCGACCGGCAACTTCGACGTGCCGTTCACCGTGCGGAACAACAACGCCTACGACGTCACGCTCACCAAGGTCACCCTGGAGAACGTCACGACCTCCGCCCCCGGCTGCTCGCCCTCGGCCGTCATCAGCAACGCCGGCGGCGACGGCAGCCTGACCGACACCGACGTCGTGGCCAAGAACAACGCGTCCGCGACGGCCTCGAGGAACTTCCCGATCACGATGACCAACTCCGCCCAGGACGCCTGCAAGGGCGCCACGTTCGTGGTCACCCTGAAGGCGTGGGGCGCCTCCAGCTGACGCTGAGGCAGCAGTGCAGAGCCAGTTGAACCCTTCGGAGACGTGAGACCGGACGTGATGAGCGAAACCCAGGAACGACGCACCACGGCAGTCAAGGCTGCCTGGTGGGTTGCGCTTGCGCTCGTCACGTCCGGCTCTGTCCTCCTGGGGTACCTGGCTCTCGCAGGCCCGGGCTCCCCAGCCAAACGTCACGCCATCGCGGGGGGCTCCTCGAGCTCGACCGTGCTCGGTCCGCAGGGTCAGGTCAACGGGTGCAGCTCCAACGGCAACTGCAACGGCCGCAACAAGGAGTTCGGCGTTGCGGTCGGTGACGTGGCCGGTCTCTTCCCGGGCGCCACCACGCCGTTGCCAGTGACCTACACCAATCCCAACTCCTTCGGAATCAAGGTCACCAGCGCCACGGTGACGGCCACCCTGATCACCGCGGGAGCCGCAGCGGCCCCGGGATGCTCGAACAGCTACGTCGTGACCGGCACCTACCCGAATCCCGCGGGGGTCGTGGTCGCCCGGAACGGCACCGCGAGCGCGACGCTGCCGTTCGGACTCAAGGCCACGGCGCCGGACGCGTGCAAGCGCGCCCGTTGGAAGATCACCGTCACCGCGACGGCGGTGAAGTGATGCGCGGGAAACCGATCGCACTCGTCGCCGTGACCACGGCCGTCGTCCTGGGCGTCGCCTTCGCGGCCCACGCGGCCTGGTCGTCCTCGGGGACGGCCCCGGGCAGCACCGTCGCCACCTCGGTCAACACCGCCAACGCACCCGCCGCCACGAGGGGTGCCTCCACGGTGGGCCTGAGCTGGGTCGCCTCGACCCTCGCCAGCGGCGCGCCCGTCGGGCGCTACGACGTGCTCCGCCACTCCGGCGCCACCACGACCACCGTGTGCTCCGGCGTTCCCGCCACCAGCTGCACCGACCTCACACCGCTCCCCGGAGCGGTGACGTACGGCGTCATCGCGCGGATCGGCGCCAACTGGGTCGGGGCCGAGAGCCCGCTGACCCCGTTCACCTTCGACGTGACCGCGCCGTCCAGCACGCTGTCCACCACCCCGTCGGCCCCGAACGGCACCAACGGCTGGTTCACCACCAACGTCGGCGTGACGATCAACGCCTCCGATCCCGGCGGGGCCCTGGCCTCCGGGGTGAAGGAGATCCGCTACAGCCTGAACGGTGGCGCCACCAGCGTGGTCCCCGGCGGCACCGCGTCGTTCACCGTCTCCGCGGAGGGCACCACCTCGATCTCCTACTGGGCGGTCGACAACGCCGGCAACACCGAGACGAGGCAGCCCGGCCAGGTCAAGCTGGACAAGACGGCTCCGGTGTCCTCGGCCAGCCTGGGCGGCGGATCGACCGTCACGCTCAGCGCCTCGGACGCACAGAGCGGAGTGGCCAGCATCGTCTACAAGATCGGCGCCGCGCCGTCGTACACCACCTACACCGTGCCGTTCACCCTGAACCCGGGCCAGACGGTGGCCTTCCATGCCACCGACGCCGCGGGGAACGTGGAGTCACCGGACAAGTCGTTCATGAACGTGGTCGTCGACAGCACGCCGCCGGTGACCACGCTGTCCACGACCCCGTCGGCCCCGAACGGGTTGAACGGCTGGTTCACCGCGAACGTCCCGGTGACGCTGACCGCGACCGACACCGGTTCCGGCGCCTCGGGCGTGAAGGAGATCCGCTACAGCCTGAACGGCGGCGGCACCGTCGTCGTCACTGGCAGCACCGCGTCGTTCACCGTGTCCACGGAGGGCACGACCTCGATCTCCTACTGGTCGGTCGACAACGCCGGCAACACCGAGGCGACCAAGTCGGGCCAGGTCAAGCTGGACAAGACCACGCCGGTCTCGACCATCACCCCGGCCTCCAGTACGACGGTGTGGAACACCAGCTCGTCGGTGTCGATCGGCGCCTCCGACGCCACGAGCGGCGTTGCCCAGATCCGCTACAAGGTCAACGGTGCCGCCACCTACACCACCTACACCGGAGCGTTCACGCTGCCCGAGGGCACCAACACGGTGACCTACCACGCCGTCGACAGCGCCGGGAACGCCGAGGCGGACCGCACCGCCACGATCAGGGTCGACACCGTCCTGCCGACGGTGACGATGACCTACCCCGTCCAGTCGAGCACCATCAACAACGGCCACTGGGGCGACGGCTGTGCGCAGAACGGGCTGTGCGGCACGGCCGCGGACGGCGGCAGCGGCCTCTCCGGCGGTGTGGCCTCCTACGAACTCAAGCGGACGTCGGTGACGCCGAACACCTGCTGGAGCGGGTCGGCGTTCACCTCCGCCGCCTGCGGGAGCTACCAGTCCGCGAGTGGCACCCAGGCATCCTGGGCGATCGCGATCGCCTTCAGCTCGGTGCCGAACGGCACCTACGAGCTGCGGGTGAAGGTGATCGACAACGCGGGGAACAGCAACCGAGCGGGAAGCACGCCGTCGGGCAGCCCGGACGCCACGTTCACCAAGTGATGGCGCGCCGTCTCGGACCGGTCTAGCGCAAACGTCCTATATGACACTCAGAGTCCCCTAAGTCCCGGTTCGTCGGGCAGTGTCACCCACGCGCCCCGAGGGAGCGCGTGATCACTGGGAGGGGATCTGATGAACAAGTCGACCAAGGGTGCGCTCGCAGCCACCTGCGGAGCCATCCTGCTGCTGGGGGGCGCGGGTTCACTGGCGTACTGGACCGACACGGAGATCGTGGGTGGTGGCGCCATCAACGGCGGCACCATGACGCTGGGGACGGATGCGACCAACACCGGTTGCGGCGCCTGGCAGCTCGACTCGGCGGAGGCAGCCCCGCTGACCTACACCGCGGGCGACCCGCTCGTGCCGGGCGACGTGCTGACCCGCGCGTGCAGCTACACCGTCACCGCTTCGGGCAACCACCTGCGGGCGACCGTGGGCGTCACCAGCCCCAACTTCAGCGGCGTCGCCGGAGACTTCGGCGGCAACCTGAGCGCAACCGTGAGCAGCCTGCGCGTCAACGGCGTGGTGGCGACGGAGTTCACCGAGGCCAACGACGGTCAGAGCCTCACCGCCAACGTGTCGGTCACCTGGGCAGGCGTCGACACCGGACACCAAGGCGTCTCGACCGTGCTCGACGACCTGACACTGACCGCCACCCAGGTCCACGACTGAGCGAGCGGACGACCGAGAGGGGAGCCCGTGCGGCAAACGCTCAGCGTTGACGGCGTCCTCCGCGCTGCCCGATCGGTGGTCGGCTGGATGGTCGCGCTCGCCCTGGTCGCGCTCGTGGCCGTTGCCGTGCTCGTGCCGAGGCTGGTCGGTGGCGAGCCCTACGTCGTCCTGACCCGATCGATGTCACCCGCGATGCCGGCCGGGACGCTCGTCGTGGTGCGCCCGGTCGAGCCGGATGGGATCGCGGTCGGTGACGTCATCACCTACCAACTCGTGTCCGGGCAGCCCCAGGTGGTGACCCACCGGGTCGTGGCCCGAGGCATCGCCCCGGACGGGCAGCCGATCTTCCGTACCCGCGGCGACGCCAACGAGGCGGCGGACGTCGCGTGGGTGCACCCGGCGCAGATCAAGGGCGCGCGCTGGTACGCCGTACCCCACCTCGGTCGCGTCACCAACCTGCTGAACGCCTCGCAGCGAGAGGTCGCGACCACAGTGTTCGGAGCCCTCTTGCTCGCCTACGCGGCTGCCATGTTCGTCGGGGCCTGGCGTGGGCGCAGGGTTCGACCCGGCGGACCCGGGTTCGAGGCGGTGGCCGATGGCTGAGCACCGGGCGGCCAGGCGCCGGGTCAGCCTTCGCCTCCGGGCTGCGCTGGCACTCGGCGGCCTCGGGGTCTTCTTCATCGGGGGCACGTTCGCGTTCTGGGCCGACAGCGTCACGATCGGGGGTGGCTCGTTCACCTCCGGCACGCTCGACCTCAAGGTCAGCGGCGCCGACAGCTACGCCACCACCACGCTCGCCATGACGGGAATGGTCCCCGGGAGCAGCTCGGCCGAGGTGGTCTCCGTGCAGAACGCGGGGACGGTGCCCCTGAAGTACTCGATCACGGCCGGACTCACCGGCACCGACGCCGCGGCGTACGGAACCGCCACCTCACTGAGGCTGACTCTCGTCAAGGACGGAAGCAGGGCGGGATCGGGCAGCTCAGCCACCTGCACCGGTGGCACCGCGCTGGCCTCGTCGGTCGCCCTGACCACGACGACCACCACGGTGATCCTGGCGCCCCAGGGGCCGATCGCCGCGGCCGGCGCGGTCTCGATCTGCGTCCAGGTGGCGCTCGCAACGGACGCTCCGTCCACCCTGCAGGGCAAGGCGGCGACCATGGCCCTGACGGCCACCGGAAGCTCCGACCTCAGCTGATGCGGCTAGCACGCAGGATCGCCGACCTCACCCTGTCGCTGGGGGCGGTCCTCGGGATCGTGTGTGTCCTGGCCGCCTTCGTGGGCCCCTTGGCCGGCCTCCGGCCGATGTTCGTGCGCTCGGGCTCCATGGCGCCGGCGATCGGCACCGGCTCGCTGGTGGTCGCCCACCGGGTCCCCGTCGACGAGGTGCAGGTCGGCGACGTCGTGTCGATGACCACCCCCGAGGGGTCCCGGGTGACCCACCGCGTCGTCGAACGAGGCGCCGCCGGACTGGTGCTCAGGGGCGACGCCAACGCGACGGTCGACCCGGGGTCCTACGCGGGTCCCACCGCGGACCGGGTCTTCGCGCACGTCCCCGGCCTGGGGTACGCCGTCGGCTGGGCCTCCAGTCCGCTCGGCGTCGTGGTGCTCGGTCTCGTCGGCTGTGTGCTCCTGGGCCTGGTGATCCTTCCCCGCGCCGAGCGCCGGACTCCCGGTCGGCGGCGGGCGCGCATCCCGGTCGGCCCCTCGAGAAGGGCGGCGGCCGGCGGGGCTGTCGCCCTTCTCGTCGGGTTCGCGATCCTCGGCCCCGGGCAGGTCCGTCCGGGCTGGGCCGCCCCGTGGACGGATCCCGTGCCGATCACAGGTTCGTCGTACGGCGCCGTGACGCTACCGACCACGACCGTCGCCTGCGGGATCCTCCAGGTGCTCACCACCAGCCTCACCTGGACGGCCGCGGCCGGTGCCACCGGATATCGGCTGCACTACGGCGCCGGGGGAGCGACCACGGAGACGGTCGGCTCCGGTGTCACCTCCAAGGCGTTCAACACCGTGGGGTCCGGGACGTTCTGGGTCGAGACGCTGCGCTCGTTCGGGCCCAACGACTGGGTCTCGGCCATCTCGAACAAGAAGGCCTACACCGTGGTGTTGACCCTCGTTGGCACCTGCACCGATGCGTGAGACCGCCATGCGCACTCACCCACCGCTGACGTCGGCGGCGGACTGACGTAGTTTCCGGGTGTGAGCCTCCGACCAGCGATCGGCGTACTCGCCCTCCAGGGAGACGTGCGCGAGCACCTCGTCGCCCTGCAACACCTCGGCGTGGACGCCCTTCCGGTGCGCCGTCCCAGCGAACTCGAGACCTGCGACGGGCTGATCGTGCCGGGTGGTGAGTCCACGACCATCGCCAAGCTGGCGCGCACGTTCGAGCTCTTCGAGCCGGTGCAGAAGCGGATCGCACAGGGGATGCCGACGTTCGGCACCTGTGCCGGGATGATCCTGCTGGCCGACCGCGTCGAGGACGGGACCGACGGCCAGGAGACCTTGGGCGGACTGGACATCACCGTTCGCCGCAACGCCTTCGGCCGTCAGGTCGACTCCTTCGAGGGTGACCTCGACTTCGAGGGGCTCGCCGACCCGGTGCATGCGGTGTTCATCCGGGCACCCTGGGTGGAGCAGGTCGGGCCCGACGTCGAGGTGCTTGCCCGCGTGGGCTCGGGCGAGGCCGTGGGTAGGATCGTTGCGGTCCGGCAGGGCCCCCTGATGGCGACGTCGTTCCACCCCGAGGTCGGGACCGACGCACGCATCCACCGGCTCTTCTGTGACCTCGTATCGACCAGCACGACTGCCTGAAGCCAGGAAAGGAACGCCGATGTCCGGCCACTCCAAGTGGGCGACGACCAAGCACAAGAAGGCCGTCATCGACGCTCGTCGCGGCAAGATGTTCGCCAAGCTGATCAAGAACATCGAGGTCGCCGCGCGGATGGGCGGCGGCGACATGGCCGGCAACCCGACGCTCTACGACGCGGTCCAGAAGGCCAAGAAGTCCTCGGTGCCCAACGACAACATCGACCGCGCGGTGAAGCGCGGATCGGGCGCCGAGGCTGGGGGCGCGGAGTACAGCACGATCATGTACGAGGGCTACGGGCCGAACGGGGTGGCATTCCTGATCGAGTGCCTCACCGACAACAAGAACCGGGCCGCCATGGAGGTCCGGACCGCGATGAACCGCAACGGCGGCTCGCTGGCAGACCCCGGGTCGGTCTCCTACATGTTCAACCGCAAGGGCGTCGTGGTCGTTCCGGTGGAGCAGGAGGGCAAGGAGATCACCGAGGACGACGTGCTCGAGGCGACGCTGGACGCCGGTGCCGAGGACGTGAACGACCTGGGCGAGGCCTTCGAGGTGGTCAGTGAGGCCACCGACCTGGTCGCGGTACGCACCGCCCTCCAGGCCGCGGGTGTCGACTACGACTCCGCGGAGGCGTCGTTCGTGCCGAGCATGCAGGTCGAGCTCGATCAGGACGGTGCCGGGAAGGTGTTCCGGCTCGTCGAGGCACTCGAGGACCTCGACGACGTGCAGAACGTGTTCGCCAACTACGACGTCTCCGACGAGGTACTGGCCGGTCTCGACGCCTGAGTCACCGGCTGATCGCGTAGGGCCCGCCGGCCCCCCACGGCCCGGCTCACGTCGGCGCGTCGCGACCCGCGTCGCGGCGCCGCCCGGTTAGCGTGGTGCGAACAGGTGTTCGGACGATCGAGGAGTGATCCATGCGTGTGCTGGGGATCGACCCCGGCCTCACCCGCTGCGGGGTGGGCGTCGTCGAGGGCAGCATCGGCAAGCCGTTGTCGCTGGTCGACGTGGGCGTCGTACGCACCGGCGCGGAGCTGCCGATCGAGCAGCGCCTGTGCCTGATCGAGGCGGGCCTGGAGCGCTGGCTCGACCTCACCCGCCCCGATGCCGTCGCGGTCGAACGCGTCTTCAGCCAGCAGAACGTCAGGACCGTGATGGGCACCGCCCAGGCCAGCGGCATCGCCCTGCTGGTGGCGGCCCGCCGAGGGCTTCCGGTCGCGCTGCACACGCCCAGCGAGGTCAAGGCGGCCGTCACCGGCAGCGGTCGGGCGGACAAGGCCCAGGTGGGCGCCATGGTGACCAGGCTGCTGCGCCTGACCGAGGTCCCGAAGCCCGCGGACGCCGCGGACTCGCTCGCGCTGGCCATCTGCCACATCTGGCGTGGCGGGGCGAGCAACCGGATCGAGTCCGCGCTCGCGGCCCACGCAGCCGCGGGTGGTGTTCGACGGTGATCGCCTTCGTCCGCGGCCGGGTGGCCGCGCTCACCCTGACCTCCGCGGTCCTCGAGGTCGGTGGTGTCGGCCTGGAGCTGCACTGCACGCCGGACACGTTGGCCGACCTGCGTCCCGGCGCCGAAGCCACCCTGCCCACCAGCATGGTGGTCCGCGAGGACTCACTCACGCTCTTCGGTTTCGCCGACGAGGACGAGAAGCAGATGTTCGAGCTCGTCCAGACCGCCAGCGGCGTCGGACCGAAGCTGGCGCAGGCGATGCTCGCCTGTCACCGTCCCGAGGCGCTGCGCCGCGCGGTCAGCGGCGACGACGTGAAGACGCTGACCAGCGTTCCCGGGATCGGCCAGAAGGGCGCCCAGCGGATCATCCTGGAGCTGCGCGACCGGATCGGCGCCCCCTCGGTGGGAGTCCCGGCGAGGTCCTCGGACCGCTTCGAACGATGGCTGGCAGACACAGGTCCAGGCCGGCCTCGTCGGGCTCGGCTGGTCGGCGAGGGAGGCAGACCGGGCCGTCGGCGAGGTCGCCCCGGAGGCCGACCAGATGGCGACCCCTGACGTCGCGCGGCTGCTGCGGGCCGCCCTGCGCACGCTGAGCAAGGCCTGAGGTCGATGAACGAGTCCGAGCTCGAGTCGGCCGAGCTGGCCTACATGACGAGTCGGCCGCTCACGGCGGTCGACGCAGACGGCGACGAGCTGGTGGTCGAGGCCGCGTTGCGACCACGACGTCTCGACGAGGTCATCGGCCAGGAGCGGGTGCGCGAGCAGCTCTCGCTGCTGCTCGAGGCTGCCCGCGGGCGGCAGCGGGTGGCCGACCACGTGCTGCTCAGCGGCCCGCCGGGTCTCGGCAAGACCACGCTGGCGATGATCATCGCCGCCGAGATGAACGCTCCGCTGCGGCTGACCAGCGGGCCCGCCATCACCCATGCGGGCGACCTGGCGGCCATCCTCTCCGGGCTCAACGAGGGAGACGTTCTCTTCGTCGACGAGATCCACCGGATGTCGCGTCCCGCCGAAGAGATGCTCTACATGGCGATGGAGGACTTCCGGGTCGACGTGATAATCGGCAAGGGCCCGGGCGCCACCGCCATCCCGTTGGAGATCCCGCCCTTCACGCTCGTCGGAGCCACCACCCGCGCCGGCCTGCTGCCCAGCCCCCTGCGCGACCGGTTCGGCTTCACCGCACACCTGGAGTTCTACGAACCCGCTGACCTCGAGCGGATCGTGCGACGCTCGGCTGGGCTCCTCGACGTCGAGCTCCGCCCGGACGGGTCGACCGAGATATCGCTGCGCTCGCGAGGGACCCCCCGCATCGCCAACCGGTTGCTGCGACGAGTGCGTGACTTCGCGCAGGTGCGCGCCGACGGGGTCGTCACCCGAGACCTCGCCCGCGCGGCCCTGGAGCTCTTCGAGGTCGACGAGTCCGGACTCGACCGGCTCGACCGCGCCGTGCTCGACGCCCTGTGCCGACGCTTCGGCGGTGGCCCGGTCGGGGCCAGCACCCTGGCCGTTGCCGTCGGGGAGGAGCGGGAGACCGTCGAGGAGGTCGCGGAGCCCTTCCTGGTCCGCAAGGGCCTGCTCGCCCGCACCCCGCGCGGGAGGGTGGCCACCGCCGCTGCCTGGAAGCACCTCGGGCTGGCGGTGCCGGCTGCCGCCGCGATCGGTGACGTCACCTTGTTCGAGCCCGAGTCTGACTGAACCGGAGTCTGACTGAACCGGAGACGCCGGTTACACTTCATCCTCGGCGCCCCAGGGACTCCGCGAAGTCAACATTTCACCGGAATCCGGGCCCGGGACCTGTCCCCTTACTTTGGAGTTGTCTGACGTGCCTGCCTATGCGCAGCTGCTCGTGATCGTCGTGGCGATGCTCGGCTTCTACGCCATCGTCATGCGTCCCGCCCGCAACCAGCAGAAGAGGGTCCTCCGACTCCAGCAAGAGCTCGAGGTCGGCCAGGACGTCGTGCTGTCCTCGGGGATCTTCGGCACCGTTCGTGCGTTGAACGAGTCGCGGGTCGAGATCGAGGTGGCGCCCGGAACCGTGCTCACGGTCGCGCGCCAGGTCGTCGTACGCCGCGCCGAGGACATCGACCCGCCGGCCGACGCCACCGACGCCGGTCCTGCACAGGACTGAGGAGACACACCACTGTGGCGAAGAAGACGCCCCGTCCAGGTCGCACGCTGCTGATCTTCGGGCTGACGATCATCGTGCTCTACGGCTTGGCTGCCCTCGGCCAGACCTGGAAGCCGCGTCTGGGCCTGGACCTGGAGGGCGGCACCCGCATCACCCTCTCCGCCATCCCCCAGGGTGGCGCGGTCACCGCGACCAAGCTCAAGCAGGCCGCGAGCATCATCGACGCCCGCGTCAACGGAAGCGGTGTATCCGAGGCCGCGGTCTCCACCCAGGGCGACCGCAACATCATCGTGGAGATCCCCGGCGAGAACGCCTCCAACCTCGTCGACGCCGTCAAGCGCACGGCGCAACTGCGCTTCCGCCTCGTCGTCGGTCAGCCGCAGCCGGGCACGGCACTGCCCAGCAGCAGCCCGTCGCCGAGCGCGACCCCGTCCGGCAGCCCGACACCCTCGCCGACTCCCAAGGTGTCGGGCAAGAAGACGCAGAAGCCGAACCCCCGTCCGGCGCCGTTCGCCACGCCCAGTCCGAAGCCCAGCCCGACACCCAGCCCGACACCGGTCGCGCCGGACCCCACGCAGCCGCAGGTCACCGAGAAGGGGGCCTCGGTCGATGACCCGCTGGCCTGGTCCCAGAACCCTGGGGCCGAGTGGCTGCAGAAGTTCGCCGCGTTCACCTGCCCGCCCGCGGGTCAGGACGCGGCGCCCATCAACGACGTGCCCAGCGAGCCACTCATCGTGTGCAACGACCAGGGCCTGAAGTTCCTGCTCTCCAAGTCGCTGATCGAGGGCACCGAGCTCAAGTCCGCCTCCTACGGCACGCCGCAGAACGGCGTCGGCTGGGCGGTCAACCTGGGCTTCAAGAGCTCGGCGCGCAAGATCTTCGGCGACACCACGACGGCACTGAACCGCAACGGCGGCACGTTCGCGATCGTGCTGGACGGCAAGGTCATCTCCTACGCGGGGGTCAACGAGCCCATCCTGGACGGCAACGCGCAGATCACCGGTGACTTCAAGGAGTCCGAGGCGCGCTCGCTGTCCAACTCCTTGAAGTACGGCGCACTGCCGATCAAGTTCGCCAAGCCGACCGTCGAGACGATCGGCCCCTCCCTGGCCGGCAACCAGCTCAAGGCGGGGATCGTGGCCGGAATCATCGGCCTGCTGATCGTGATGCTCTACTGCCTGCTCTACTACCGCGGGCTCGGCCTGGTGGTGATCGCGTCGCTGCTGATCGCAGGCGTCGTCACCTACGGCATGGTGCTGTTCCTGGCCAAGACCGCGGGGTTCACCCTGACGCTGCCCGGAATCGCGGGATTGATCGTCGCGGTCGGCATCACCGCGGACTCGTTCATCGTCTATTTCGAGCGGATCCGTGACGAGATGCGCGAAGGCCGGTCCATGCGGGTAGCCGTCGAGACCGGCTGGGCCCGGGCGCGGAACACCTGCCTGGCGGCCGATGCGGTCTCCCTGCTGGCCGCGATCGTGCTCTACACCTTCGCCATCGGCGTGGTGCGAGGCTTCGCCTTCGCGCTCGGCATCAGCACGGTCATCGACCTCGCCGTCTTCTTCTGGTTCACCAAGCCGATGATGACGGTGCTGGCACGCCGTACCTTCTACAACAGCGGACACCGCTTCTCGGGCCTCTCGCGGGAGACGCTCGGGATCGACGGACGGTCCCCCGAATCACGCCTGGCCGGAGGAACCGCCTGATGGGCAAGATGAGCAGGCTCGGAAACTCGCTCTACGAGGGCGACGTCTCCATCGACTTCGTGGGCCGCAAGTGGCTCTGGTACACCGTCTCCGGGATCATCGTCCTGCTGGCGGTCAGCGGCCTCTACTTCAAGGGGCTGAACTTCGGCATCGAGTTCAAGGGCGGCGTGGAGTACAACGTCTCCCTGCCGGTCAGCCAGGTCACCCAGGGCAACGTCGACAAGATCCGCACCGCGATCGCCGACACCGGGATCGAGGGCGCCACCTCGCCGATCGTGAACACCTCCGGTGAGTCGATCCGGGTGCAGACCAAGGAGCTCACCAACGCCGAAACAGTGACCGTCACCGAGGCGATCGCCCGGACGGTCAACATCGACGCCCAGAACGACATCTCCACCCAGGACGTCGGCGCCAGCTGGGGCAAGCAGGTCGCTCAGCGCGCCCTGACCGGGCTGCTCGTCTTCATCTTCCTAGTGGTGCTGTTCATCTGGGCCTACTTCCGAGAATGGAAGATGTCCGCGGCGGCGATGGTGGCCCTCGCCCACGACCTCGTGATCACGGTCGGCGTCTACTCGCTCTCCGGGTTCGAGGTGACCCCTGCGACCGTGACCGGGCTGCTGACCATCCTGGGCTTCTCGCTCTACGACACCGTGGTGGTCTTCGACAAGGTGCGGGAGAACACCCGCAACCTGCGACAGAGCCGCAAGACGTACGCCGAGATGGCCAACCTCGCGGTCAACCAGACGCTGGTCCGGTCGATCAACACCTCGATCGTCGCGCTGCTCCCGGTCGGAGCCATCCTCTACGTCGGTGTGGCCACCCTGGGCTCCGGAGCGCTGAAGGACCTCGCCCTCTCCCTGTTCGTCGGGATGGCGGCGGGCGCCTACTCCTCGATCTTCATCGCCACCCCGCTCGCGGTGCAGCTGAAGTCGAGGGAGAAGGAGATCTCCCAGTCCGACGCCCGGGCCAAGGCGCGGGCACGTCGAGACGTCGACCGCTACGCGAGCGTGCCGGTGTTCACCGACGACATGCCGGTGCCGGAGTCCGCCGACGGCTTCGAGCCGGGACTCGAGGACGACCCGGACCGGCCTGCTCCGGTCAGGGCGCCGGCTCGTCGCCCGGAGGCCTCCGGATCTGGACGCGTCGTGCCCGGCGCGAAGGCCCCGGTCCAGGAGTCCGGCTCGGCCAAGCGCAACCAGCCGACCCGCCAGCCGCGCTCCAAGCGCGGCAAGTGAGCCAGCTCGTGGTGCCCGACCCGGAGGTGGACCTCAGCGCGCTCATCGCGTCCTTGATCCGCGACGTCGAGGACTTCCCCAAGGCGGGGGTGACCTTCAAGGACATCACCCCCTTGTTGGACGACCACCTCGCGTTCGCTGCCGTCGTCGAGGCCCTGGCGGCACCCGGGCGGGGCGTCGACGGTGAGGTCGTGGTCGACAAGGTCGTCGGGATGGAGGCCAGGGGCTTCCTGCTCGGTGCCCCCGTTGCGCTGGCGCTCGGGGTCGGGTTCGTGCCCGTTCGCAAGCCGGGCAAGCTGCCCTGGAGACCCGTGCGGTCAGCTATGACCTCGAGTACGGCTCGGAGACCCTCGAGATGCACACCGACGCGCTCACCGAGGGCGAGCGCGTGCTGGTCATCGACGACGTGCTCGCCACGGGTGGAACGGCGAAGGCGACCGCAGAGCTGATCGAGCAGGCCGGCGCCGTGGTCCACGGACTGGCGGTGCTGATGGAGCTCAGCTTCCTCCCGGGGCGCGAGAAGGTCGGCGACCTGCCCCTCACCGTGCTGCACACCGTCTGACCCGCAGGCAGGATCGGCACTGTCGGCAGCGTGCGCAACCTAGACTGGTCGGGTGGGCAGCCGTGTGCGGCGAGGAGTGTGAATGGCCGAGGACCAGGTGGTGAGTGACCCGGCCGCGGACGAGGACGCCGCGCCGGAGCGCGCACCTGTCCTGACCGGCCGGGGCGTGCGCGCCCGACTCGCCCGGATCGGCACCAGCAAGCAGGTCGGCAACCCGGTCCTCGAGCCGCTCTTCCGGACCGTCCGGGCCAACCACCCCAAGGCCGATCTGGCCCTGCTGGAGCGGGCCTACGACATCGCCGAGAAGCACCACCGCGGCCAGATGCGCAAGAGCGGTGACCCCTACATCACACACCCGCTGGCGGTCACCACGATCCTGGCCGACATCGGCATGACGGAGCCGACGCTGGTGGCCTCCCTGCTGCACGACACGGTCGAGGACACGCCGTACACGCTCAACGAGCTGCGGGCCGACTTCGGCGACGAGGTGGCCGCGCTGGTCGACGGCGTCACCAAGCTCGACAAGGTCAAGTACGGCGACTCAGCCCAGGCCGAGACGATCCGCAAGATGATCGTCGCGATGAGCAAGGACATCCGCGTCCTGGTCATCAAGCTCGCCGACCGGCTGCACAACATGCGCACGCTGCGCTACGTCAAGCACGAGACCCAGGAGCGCAAGTCCCGGGAGACCCTGGAGATCTACGCGCCGCTGGCCCACCGGCTCGGCATGAACACCTTGAAGTGGGAGCTGGAGGACCTCGCCTTCGCGACCATGCACCCGAAGATCTATGACGAGATCGTCCGCCTCGTGGCCGAGCGCGCACCCTCGCGGGACCAGTTCCTGGCCGAGGTGATCGGCGCCGTCGAGGACGACCTGCGCAGCGCCCGGATCAAGGCGCGGGTCACCGGCCGACCCAAGCACTACTACTCGATCTACCAGAAGATGATCCACGGCGGCCGGGAGTTCAGCGACATCTACGACCTCGTCGGGATCCGCATCCTGGTCGACAGCGACCCCGAGTGCTACGGCGTCCTCGGGGTGCTGCACAACCGGTGGAACCCGTTGCCGGGACGGTTCAAGGACTACGTCGCGATGCCGAAGTTCAACATGTACCAGTCGCTGCACACCACGGTGATCGGACCGTCCGGCAAGCCCGTGGAGATGCAGATCCGCACCATCGGCATGCACCGGCGGGCGGAGTACGGCGTGGCGGCGCACTGGAAGTACAAGGAGGACGGGGGCAGCGGCACCGAGGGCAAGGCAGCCGAGGGCACGGACTCCGACATGCTCTGGCTGCGGCAGCTGCTCGACTGGCAGAACGAGGTCGAGGACCCGGGTGAGTTCCTGGACTCGCTGCGCTTCGAGATCAACAGCTCCGAGGTGTTCGTGTTCACCCCGCGCGGCGACGTGATCGGGCTGCCCACGGGCTCGACACCGGTGGACTTCGCCTACTCCATCCACACCGAGGTCGGGCACCACACCATCGGTGCCCGGGTGAACGGGCGCCTGGTGCCGCTGGAGTCCGCTCTCGAGCACGGCGACGTGGTCGAGGTGTTCACCTCCAAGTCGCCCAACGCCGGCCCGTCCCGCGACTGGCTCCAGTTCGTGAAGTCACCGCGCGCACGCAGCAAGATCCGCCACTGGTTCACCAAGGAGCGCCGCGAGGAGGCGATCGAGCAGGGCAAGGAGCAGATCGGCAAGCTGCTGCGCAAGGAGGGCCTCCCGCTGAAGCGGGTGATGACCCACGAGTCGATGACGCAGGTCGCCAACGAGCTCCGCGTGCCCGACGTCACCGCGCTGTACGCCGCCGTGGGGGAGGGCAACCTGGGTGCGCAGACCGTCGTCCGGAAGGTGGTCGAGGTCTCCGGTGGTGCCGTCGGCACCGACGAGGACCTGTCGGAGACCGTCACGATCACCCGTCCCCGACGACACCAGCCCGCCGGCCACGACTCGGGCATCATGGTCAAGGGCGTGACCGACGTACTGATCAAGCTCGCTCGTTGCTGCACGCCCGTGCCCGGCGACGAGATCCTCGGCTTCGTCACCCGGGGCGACGGGATCTCGGTGCATCGTCGGGACTGCACGAACGCCACCAGCCTGCTCAGCCAGCCCGAGCGGCTCACCGAGGTCGAGTGGGCGCCGAGCGCGCAGTCCACCTTTCTGGTGCAGATCATGGTCGATGCGCTCGACCGCGCCCGGCTGCTCTCCGACATCACCATGGTGCTCTCCGACCAGCACGTGAACATCCTGTCGGCGAGCCTGAACACCGGCCGCGACCGGGTCGCGAAGAGCAAGTTCACCTTCGAGATGGGGGACCCCAAGCACCTCGGAGCGATCCTCAAGGCGGTGCGCCAGGTGGACGGGGTCTTCGACGTCTACCGCGTCACCGGCTGATCCCGGCAGACCCCAGGGTCAGCTGAACTCGTCCGCGGCCTTGCGCGCCATGTCGAGGAAGGCCTGCCGCGAGGCGAGGTTCTCCTCGAGCTCGGTGACCTGCTTCTGGTTCCCGTTGGCGCGGGCGGTCTGCAGGTCCGCCTCGATGGTTGCGATGGCACGCTCGAGCTGGCTGAGCATGTCATCGGCGCGTGCCGACTTCTCGGGGTCGCTCCGCTTCCACTTGTCGTCCTCGACGGAGCGGATCGCCTGCTCGACCTTGCGGATGCGCGCCTCCAGCGGCTTGATCTGGTCGCGGGGGACCTTGCCCGCGGCGTCCCAGCGCTCCGAGATGTCGCGGAAGGCACGCTTGGCCACCTCGACATCGGTGACCGGGACGAGCTTCTCCGCCTCGACGAGGAGCTCCTTCTTCTTCTCCGCGTTGGCGGCGAACTCGCGGTCCTCCTCGGCGTTGGCGGCCTCGCGGGCGGAGAAGAAGGTGTCCTGTGCCTCCCGGAAGCGGGTCCAGAGGGTGTCCTCGACGTCGCGGGGGGCGGCTCCGGCGGCCTTCCACTGCTGCATCAGCGTCCGGTAGGCGGTCGAGGTGGGCCCCCAGTCGGTGGAGTCGCTCAGCGACTCCGCCTCCTTCAGGAGGCGCTCCTTGACCACCTTGGCGCCTTCGCGCTGCTCGTTGAGCTCGGCGAAGTGCACCTTGCGGCGGCGGGTGTACTGGGTGCGGGCGCTGGAGAACCGGTGCCAGAGCTCGTCGTCGGACTTCTTGTCCAGTCGGGGCAGGGACTTCCACTCCTCGAGCAGGTCGCGCAGCCGGTTGACCCCGTTGCGCCAGTCCTGGCCGGTGGAGATCTTCTCCGCCTCCGCCACGATCTCTGCCTTGCGGCCGCGTGACTCCTCGACGCGCCGCGCCTTGTCCTCGCGGCGCTTGCCACGCTGCACGCCGATGAGCGGCAGCAGCCCGTCGAGCCGGGCGGACAGGGCGACGATGTCGCCCACGGCGTTGGGCTCGCTCAGCTGGGCCGAGACCTTCTTCACCGACTCGACGGCCTCGTCGGGCGTCAGCGCCTCGGCGCGCACCCGCTGCTCGAGCAGCTGCACCTCGAAGGCGAGCGCGTCGTAGCGACGGGTGAAGAACGCCAAGGCCTCCTCTGGAGTCCCCTCGGGGTACTGGCCGACGGCACGTTCCCCGTCGGGGGTGACCAGGTAGACGGTTCCGCTCGCGTCGACCCGACCCCACTCGCTGGAGAGCTCGCCCGGTCCGATGGCTGGCCCGGAGGCCGACTCGGACGCCGACTCGGACGCCAGATCGGAAGGGCCGCTCTCGCTGCTGGGGTGGCTGGCCGGGGTACTGCCCTGCGCGGTCACGTTTGCTACACCTGCTTCTCGAGTCGGAACGGTTCAGCGGTGCTCATCGTACGCATGCCGGCCATGACTTTCCGGGACAGTAGGCTGGGCCAGTCCCAGACCGACGATGCAGGAGACATACAGGTGCTGATCGCAGGCTTCCCTGCCGGACCGTGGGGCACCAACTGCTACGTCGCGGCCACGGGTCCGGGCACCGAGTGCGTGGTGATCGACCCCGGCAAGGACGCCGCCCAGGGCGTGGAGCAGGTCGTGCGCGAGCACAACCTCAAGCCGGTGGCCGTCCTGGTGACCCACGGCCACGTCGACCACATGTGGTGCGTGGCGCCGGTCGCCGGCAGCTACGACGCCACCGCGTGGATCCACCCCAGCGACCGACACCTGCTGGCCAACCCGATGGCCGGCATGTCCGCCGAGACGACCGCGATGATGCTGGGCGGGAAGTACGAGTTCGTCGAGCCAGACCGGGTGGAGGAGCTGCACGACGCTCAGACCCTCGAGCTGGCTGGGCTGAGCTTCGTGGTCGACCACACCCCCGGTCACACCGAGGGGTCGGTCACCTTCCGGTCGCCGTACGACGAGATCGACGAGATCTCCCAGGTGATGTTCTCCGGCGATCTGCTGTTCGCCGGCTCGATCGGTCGCACCGACCTGCCGGGCGGCGACCACCCGACGATGCTGCGCAGCCTGCGCGAGAAGGTGCTCACGCTGCCCGACGACATCGTCGTCCTCCCCGGGCACGGCGAGCAGACGAGCATCGCCCGCGAGCGGGCCACCAACCCGTTCCTCCTCGATCTGGTCGACGGCACCTCGAACGACGTCAGCCCCGTCACCCGAGGGCTGTGAGATGACCCGACCCACCCCGCTCAGCGGGTTTCCCGAGCTGCTGCCCGCCCAGCGGGTCGTCGAGCAGCAGGTGCTGGACACGCTGCGCCACACCTTCGAGCTGCACGGGTTCGCGGGCATCGAGACCCGCTCCGTGGAGCCGATGGACCAGCTGCTGCGCAAGGGGGAGACCTCCAAGGAGGTCTACGTCCTGCGACGGCTGCAGGAGACCGACGCCGCCAACGACTCCGGGGTGGGCCTGCACTTCGACCTCACCGTGCCGTTCGCCCGCTACGTGCTGGAGCACGCCGGCAAGCTGGAGTTCCCGTTCCGTCGCTACCAGATCCAGAAGGCCTGGAGGGGAGAGCGCCCCCAGGAGGGCCGCTACCGCGAGTTCACCCAGGCCGACATCGACGTGATCGGGCGCGACACCCTGGCGTTCCACCACGACGTTGAGGTCGCGCGGGTGATGCTGGACGCGCTCGGCGAGCTCGACTTCCTGCCCGGCTTCCGGCTCCAGGTGAACAACCGCAAGCTGATCCAGGGCTTCTACACCGGACTGGGTGCCACCGACCTCGACGCGGTGATGCGCGCGGTCGACAAGCTCGACAAGCTGCCGGAGGAGCAGGTGGCCACCCTGCTCGTGGAGGACGCCGGGCTGACCGCCGTCCAGGCGCAGAGCTGCCTGGCGCTCGCGCGGATCAGCACTACCGACACCTCCTTCGTGGAGCAGGTGCGAGGCCTCGGGGTCGAGCACGAGCTGCTCGAGGAGGGCCTGGCCGAGCTGGCTGCGGTCGTCGAGGGGTGTGCGTCGCTGGTGACCGATCGCGTCGAGATCGTCGCCGACCTCAAGATCGCCCGCGGCCTCGACTACTACACCGGCACGGTGTTCGAGACCCGGTTGCACGGCCACGAGAGCCTCGGCTCGATCTGTTCTGGTGGGCGCTACGACGCCCTCGCCAGCGATGGGCGTACGACGTACCCCGGCGTCGGCATCTCGCTCGGTGTCAGCCGACTGCTGGTGCCGCTGCTGAACCGTGGCTCGGTCGTGGCGGACCGTTCGGTCCCGAGCGCCGTGCTCGTGGCGGTGGTCGACGAGGAGAGCCGGGCGTTGAGCAACACCCTGGCCGACCGGCTCCGGGACCACGGGGTGCCGTGCGAGGTCGCACCGGCCGCGGCCAAGTTCGGCAAACAGATCAAGCACGCAGAACGACGAGGGATTCCCTTCGTGATGTTCCCCGATCCCGAGGGGGGAGACCCTGAGATCAAGGACATCCGCAGCGGCGAGCAGTCCGCGGTGGACCTCACGACTTGGACGCCGCCGGTCGAAGACCTGCAACCGCGCGTCCGAAGCAACGAACAGGAGCAACAGTGATCCGCACCCACGACGCCGGCAGCCTTCGGCCCGGCGACGTCGACACCGAAGTCACCCTGGCCGGCTGGGTCGCTCGCCGCCGTGACCACGGGGGCGTGGCCTTCATCGACCTTCGCGAGGCCAGCGGGGTCGTCCAGGTCGTGATCCGCGACGAGGCGGTGGCCCACAACCTGCGCAGCGAGTACTGCCTGAAGGTCACCGGCACGGTGTCGATGCGCCCGGCGGGCAACCAGAACGCCAACCTGCCCACCGGCGAGATCGAGGTGATCGCCACGGACGTCGAGGTGCTCAGCGCGGCAGCGGCCCTGCCGTTCCCGATCGACGAGCATGTGGAGGTGGGGGAGGAGGCGCGACTGCGCCACCGTTACCTCGACCTGCGCCGCAGCGGCCCCAACGCAGCCTTGCGGCTGCGCAGCCGGGTCAACCGGGCCGCCCGCGAGGTGCTGGACCAGCACGACTTCGTCGAGGTGGAGACCCCGACCCTGACGCGCTCGACCCCGGAAGGCGCGCGCGACTTCCTGGTCCCCGCTCGGCTCCAGCCCGGCAGCTGGTACGCGCTGCCCCAGAGCCCCCAGCTGTTCAAGCAGCTGCTGATGGTCGCGGGGATGGAGCGCTACTACCAGATCGCGCGCTGCTACCGCGACGAGGACTTCCGGGCCGACCGGCAGCCCGAGTTCACCCAGCTCGACATCGAGATGAGCTTCGTGGACCAGGACGACGTGATCGCCCTGACCGAGGAGCTCCTCGTCGCCCTGTGGAAGCTCGTCGGGTACGACGTACCCACCCCGCTGCCGCGGCTGACCTACGCCGAGTCGATGGCCAGGTTCGGCTCCGACAAGCCCGACCTGCGGATGGGCCTCGAGCTGGTCGACTGCACCGAGTTCTTCGCCGACACCCCCTTCCGGGTGTTCCAGGCGCCCTACGTCGGTGCCGTGGTGATGCCCGGTGGTGCGAGCCAGCCGCGCAAGCAGCTCGACGCGTGGCAGGAGTGGGCCAAGCAGCGCGGAGCGCGGGGGCTCGCCTACCTGCTCGTCAAGGAGGGCGGGGAGCTCACCGGGCCGGTCTCGAAGAACATCAGTGCCGACGAGCTCGCGGGCATCGCCGACCACGTCGGCGCCGAGCCGGGGGACTGCATCTTCTTCGCAGCAGGTCCGGTCAAGAGCAGCCGGGCGCTGCTGGGCGCGGCTCGGCTGGAGATCGGCCGCCGCGGCGACCTGATCGACCAAGCAGCCTGGAGCTTCGTCTGGGTGGTGGACGCGCCGTTGTTCGAGCCGGCCGCCGACGCCACTGCGGCCGGGGACGTCGCCGTCGGCAGCGGCGCCTGGACCGCGGTGCACCACGCGTTCACCAGCCCCAAGGACCTCGACGACTTCGACCAGGACCCGGGCAGCGCCCTGGCCTGGGCCTACGACATCGTCTGCAACGGCAACGAGATCGGCGGCGGGTCGATCCGGATCCATCGCAGTGACGTCCAGAAGCGGGTCTTCGCCCTGATGGGACTAGACGAGCAAGCCGCCCAGGAGAAGTTCGGGTTCCTCCTCGACGCCTTCGCCTTCGGCGCCCCGCCGCACGGCGGCATCGCCTTCGGCTGGGACCGGATCTGCGCCCTGCTCAGCGGCACCGACTCGATCCGCGAGGTCATCGCCTTTCCCAAGAGCGGGGGCGGCTTCGATCCGCTCACCGCGGCTCCGGCCCCCATCTCGGCCGAACAGCGCAAGGAGGCCGGGGTGGACGCGCCGGCGTCGGCAGGCTCAATCCGGCCGGAGCCGGGCGAATAGTCGCGCGTTGGTAACAATCGCGCCCTATTCGGGCGTCGGGGCTTAACCAGCACCCCTCCATGTGCCTAGGGTCACGTAGTCCAGTCGGGTCCCTGACTGGTGATTTGGCCGGCCCCGAGCGGGCGGGCCGCACCGAGGAGGAAATACGTGAGAAGCAAGCGAATGTTTGCCGCCGGGGCGGTGATCGCCGCGCTGAGCCTCGCCGTCAGCGCGTGCGGCACTCCTGCCGCAGACAACGGCACCAGCGGCAACAAGAAGACGTCGCTGAACCTGGGCTGGAACCAGCCGTTCTACTCGTACAACGAGAACACCTCGAACGGCAACGCGACCGCCAACGCGAACATCAAGTACCTGATGAACGGCGGCTTCAACTACTACGACGCCAGCGCCGAGCTGAAGCAGGACAAGTCCTTCGGCACCTACGAGAAGGTCAGCGACGACCCGCTGACGGTCAAGTACACCGTCGCCGACGACACCAAGTGGTCAGACGGCACGCCCGTCGACGCGGCCGACATGCTCCTCGTCTGGGCCTCCGGCAGCGGCAACGTGAACACGATCGCGCCCGACCAGGTCAAGACCGACGACGCGACCGGCCTGCCGAAGAACACCAAGGACAAGGTCTACTTCGACTCCTCCTCCCCGGGCCTCGCCCTGGTCAAGGAGACCCCGGTGATCTCCGACGACAACAAGAGCATCACGTTCGTCTACACCAAGCCGTTCGCGGACTGGGAGCTGGACATGATCGACATGATCCCGGCTCACGTCACCACCGAGAAGGCCCTGGGTATCTCTGACGCCCAGGAGGCCAAGGACGCGTTCATCAAGGCCGTCAACGAGAAGGACACGGCTTCGCTGATCAAGATCTCGGCGTTCTGGAACACCGGCTACGACTACACCAAGATGCCGGACGACAAGTCCCTCGCTCTCTCCAGCGGTGCCTACGTCATGAAGGAGTTCAAGGAGAACGAGTTCATGACCTTGGAGAAGAACCCTGACTACAAGGGTGATCACAAGGCCGCGATCGACCAGCTCACCATCCGCTGGAACGAGGACCCGATGGCTCAGGTCCAGGCGCTCCAGAACGGTGAGATCGACATGTTCTCCCCGCAGGTGACCACGGACGTCGTCCAGGCGGCCGAGAAGGTCAAGGACGCCTCGATCAAGACCGGAGTCGAGGGCACCTACGAGCACTTCGACCTCGTGCAGAACAACAAGGGTCCCTTCGACGCTGCCAGCTACGGTGGCGACAAGGCCAAGGCTCTCGCCGTTCGTCAGGCGTTCCTGCACGGTGTCCCCCGCCAGGAGGTCATCGACAAGCTGATCAAGCCGGTGAACCCCGAGGCTGAGGTCCGCAACTCCTTCCTCCGCACCGCCGGCACCCCCGGCTACGACGAACTGGTCGCCCAGAACGGCTCCTCGGAGTACGCCCAGGTCGACCCGGCCAAGTCGCTCTCGCTGCTCAAGCAGGCAGGCGTCAAGACGCCCGTCAACGTGCGCGTGATGTACGCCGAGGGCAACATCCGTCGTGAGAACGAGTTCCAGATCTACAAGCCGGCGCTGGCAAAGGCCGGCTTCAACCTGATCGACAAGAAGAGCCCCAAGTGGGGTGACAAGCTCGGCGACGGAACCTACGACGCCGTGTTCTTCGGATGGCAGTCGACCAGCACCGCGGTGAGCGCCGACCAGGCGATCTTCGCGACCGGCCAGATCAACAACCTGGTGGGTTACTCCAACAAGAAGGTCGATGAGCTCTTCGACGAGCTCATCATCACGACCGACTCGGCCAAGCAGCTCGACCTGCAGCTGCAGATCGAGAAGATCCTGTACGAGGACGCTGTGGGGATCACGATCTTCCAGTTCCCCTCGGCGAACATCTCGAACAAGAGCCGGGTCACGAACATCGACCCCGCCACCTTGGCCCCGACGATGTTCTACGGGTTCTGGGACTGGAAGGTGCCGAGCAGCAAGTGATCTCCTGACCGGGATCCCTTCTGGTATCACCCGCGTGGTGGGTACTGTCGCAACGGCGGCAGTACCCACCACGTGATCCGTCAGCCCATTTCCTTCGATTACAGGTCAGGTTCCGAAGATGGCCGTGTTCTTCGTCAAGCGACTTCTGATGTCGCTGCTCGTGGTCTTGATCTCCACCGTGATCATGTACGTCCTGGTGGACATCTCGATCGACCCCCTGGAGGACCTGCGCATCAGCACGGCCCCCAACAAGGCGCAACAGATCGCGAACCGGATCGCGGAGCTGCACCTGAACGATCCGGTGCTCAGCCGCTACTTCTCCTGGCTCAAGGGAGCCGCCGGGTGCCTCTACGGCAGCTGCGACCTCGGTGAGAACTGGGTGTCGAACCAGCCGGTCACCGCCCTCCTCCGGGGCGCGGTGATGACCACGATCCAGCTCGTCGGGGCGGCGACGTTCCTCGCGATCCTCCTCGGCGTCCTCGTCGGCATCGTGAGCGCACTGCGCCAGTACAGCGGCTTCGACTACTCCATCACCTTCTTGTCCTTCCTGCTCTACTCGCTGCCGGTGTTCTGGGTGGCGGTTCTCGCGAAGGTCTACCTGGCGATCGACTTCAACAACTTCCTCGCCGACCCACACATATCTCCAGCGGCTGTGATCGTGAGCGGACTGGTGGTGGGCGCGATCATCTCCGCGGCAGCTGCCGGGTCCTGGCGCTCCAGACTGCGCAACTTCGCGGTGGCGGCGCTCGTGACCGCACTCCTGCTCGTCTACTTCAACCTGACCAACTGGTTCACCAACCCCTCGATCGGGATCGTCCTGATCGCGCTCAGCTCGGTGGGTTGGGCCTTCCTGGTCACCACCCTCAGCACCGGCCTGCGCAACCGCAAGGCGTTGTACTCCGCCCTCTCCGTGGCGGCGCTCGGCTCGATCCTGTGGCTACCGCTCCTCTACTTCTGGCAGTACGCCCGTTCCGCCGGGATCCTCGGCTGGCCGCTCGTCCTCGCGCTCTTCATCGTCGCGATCGCGGTCAGCGCCGGTGTCGGCTTCGCCTGGGGTGGCCCGGACCGGACCCGATCGGCCCGGACGGCGGCGCTGACGGCCATTCCGGTCTCGGCGATGCTCTTCGTGGACCGGCTGATGCAGAGCTGGGCCTCCTACAACGGCAACATCTCGATCAAGGGCCGTCCGATCGCCACCCTCGGCAGCTCCACGCCCAACCTCGAGGGCGACTTCTGGATCCAGACGATCGACGTGTTCGCGCACCTGGTCCTGCCGACCTCGACGCTGATCCTGATCTCCTTTGCGGCGTACACCCGCTACTCCCGCGCCTCGATGCTCGAGGTGATGAACCAGGACTACATCCGCACCGCCAGGTCGAAGGGCCTCACCGAGCGGACGGTGGTGATGCGACACGCGTTCCGCAACGCCCTGTTGCCGCTCGCCTCGATCGTCCCCGTCGACATCATCACCCTGCTAGGAGGTGCGGTGATCACCGAAACCGTGTTCGGCTGGTTCGGCATGGGCCGACTCTTCGTCGTCTCGCTGAACGGCAACCAGCAGGATCCGGTGATGGCCTACATCGTCATCATCGGGGTCCTGGCGGTGGCCGCCAACCTGGTGGCAGACCTGATCTACGCGGTGCTCGACCCGAGGATCCGGGTGGCGGCATGACCACGCCGATGGAGCCCCCGCAGCACCTCGACCCGACCGCTGGCGAGAACCTCGAGAACGCCATCGAGCTCAAGGACGTCGAGGGACTCTCCCAGGGTCAGATCGTACGGCGACGGTTCTTCCGGCACCGCGGTGCCCTGATCGGCCTGCTGACCCTGGTCCTGATCGCGGCGCTGGCGTACTCCTCGATCGGTGCCTTCGGCATTCCCGGCTGGTGGAAGTTCGGCCACGTCCAGCCCGGTGACGTCGTGAACGGCGGAAAGCCCAGTCTCAGCGTCCCGGGTCTCTTCGGCGGGACCGGCTTCAAGGTGGGGGACCACCCGCTGGGCCAGGACGAGATCGGCCGGGACATCTTCGCCCGCACGATGAAGGGGACCCAGACCTCGCTCGACGTGATGGTGGTCATCAGCCTGCTGGCCGCACTGATCGGGATGACGATCGGTGCTGTCGCCGGCTACTTCCGCGGCTGGATCGACCAGTTCCTGATGCGCTTCACCGACCTGTTCATCACCTTCCCCGTCGTCGTGATCGGGGCGGTGCTGGGAAACCTGGCCGGTTCGGCAGGCGCGTTCTGGCTGGCGGTTGCGCTCGGCGCCATCACCTGGACGACCCTGGCCCGGCTGGTGCGCGGTGAGTTCCTGAGCCTGCGCGAGCGCGAGTTCGTCGATGCGGCCAAGGCTGCGGGTGCGAGCAGCTTCCGGATCATCCGCAAGCACATGATCCCGAACGCCATGGGCGTGATCATCGTGAACACCACGCTGCTGGCCTCCACCGCCGTGCTCCTGGAGACCGCGCTGAGCTATCTCGGCTTCGGCATCAAGGCGCCGGACGTGTCACTGGGAACGATGATCTCGCAGTACCAGTCGGCGTTCTCGACCCGCCCCTGGCTGTTCTGGTGGCCTGGCCTGTTCATCATCCTGATCGCCCTGTCGGTCAACTTCATCGGCGACGGGCTGCGCGACGCCTTCGACCCGCGGCAGAAGCGGGTCCCGTCCCAGCGCAAGATGGACAAGGCCGCCCTGAAGCAGTCGCGCAGCGATGACGCCGGCTCCGCGGACCAGGCGGGCAGCTGATGACCAGCCACCGCTCAGGTGAGCAGAGGCAGCAGCGGTGTGGCCACGGCCAGCACGCCCAGCACGACCACCACCGGGCGGTGCCAGGTCGTCGCGGCTGCGGGGCGTTCCAGCTTCGGGTCGAGGAGATGACCGGCCGCACGCAGCTCGTCCAGGCGCCGGGTCACGGCGACGGCCGCTGGGCTCTGCTGGCTGCGGGCCCGCTGTCGCCCGGCGGGCGCTGCGGCTCCCCAGGCCGTCACGCGGCCATAGGCCGTCTCCAGCCGCAGACCGTAGCGGCCGTCCACGGAATCGATGGCCGGCCAGGGCACCTCGATGGTCCGCGCGATGTTGGTCACCGTCACGCCGCCGTCGGTGATCTCCACGTTGGGCTTCCAGAAGGCTCCCCAGCCGAGCACGCCGAACAGGCTGATCGGGGCGCCGAACCGGAGCAGCGTCTCAACGCCGTCGATGACGCCGGTCAGCACGCCGGCAGCGGACAGCGCCATCATCGTGGCGCCGAGCGCCTGCGCGGACCTGGACCTGAGCACCACGGTCGAACCCATGGCGCCACCCTGACAGATGCCCCGCCGAACCACTCGGCAGGATCGAGAGGCAACTCGTGAGCACACCCACCGGCGACCAGCCCCGCCAGCCCGTCGTACCCCAGGACGAGGGGCCGATCCTCGAGGTCGAGGACCTCAGCGTCGCCTTCTTCGTCGACGGCGAGTGGTTCCCCGCGGCCATCGACGTCAGCTACCACGTCGACGCCGGCGAGGTGCTGGCGATCGTGGGGGAGTCGGGCTCGGGCAAGACCCAGTCCTCGATGTCCCTGCTCGGACTGCTGCCGAGCAACGGCCGGGCCACCGGCAGCGCCAAGCTCAAGGGCAAGGAGCTCGTCGGGCTGACCGGCGCGGCGGTGCGCAAGGTGCGCGGCAAGGAGATCGCGGTGATCTTCCAGGAGCCGATGACCGCGATGAACCCGGTCTACACGATCGGCTTCCAGATCGTGGAGACGATCCGCTCCCACTTCGACGTCTCGCCGCAGGAGGCCAAGGAGCGCGCCATCGAGCTGCTCACGATGGTCGAGATCCCGGAGCCGGAGCGGCGCTTCGACGCGTTCCCGCACCAGCTCTCCGGTGGTCAGCGTCAGCGCGCCATGATCGCCCAGGCGCTCGCCTGCGAGCCCCAGCTGCTGATCGCGGACGAGCCCACCACGGCGCTCGACGTGACCGTGCAGGCGGAGATCCTCAAGCTGATGCGCGACCTGCGCGAGCGGGTGAACGCGGGCGTGCTGCTGATCACCCACGACATGGGCGTGGTCGCCGACATGGCCGATCGCATCGTGGTCATGCAGCAGGGGCGCATCGTGGAGACCGGCACCGCCGACCAGATCTTCAACAGCCCCCAGCATCCCTACACCCAGCAGCTGTTGGCCGCCGTACCCCACTTCGGCACGGTCAGTGCCGCTGAGGCGGACGCCCGGACCGAGCGCGAGCGCGAGACGGCCAGGACCGAGACCCGCGAGCCGATCTTCATCGCCGAGAACCTTGTCCTGGAGTACCCCAAGCGCGGGAACCAGCCGGTGTTCCGGGCCGTCGACGACGTCTCCCTGACCATCGGGCGCGGCGAGGTGGTCGGCCTGGTCGGTGAGTCGGGTTCGGGCAAGACGACGATCGGGCGCGCCGCGCTCGGGCTGCTGCCGGTGACCAGCGGCAGCCTGCAGATCGCCGGAGTGCAGATGAAGGGAGCCCGGCACCGGGACCTCAAGCCCCTGCGCAACAGGGTCGGCATCGTCTTCCAAGACCCCGGTTCCTCCCTCAACCCCCGGCTCCCGGTCGGTGAGTCCATCGGTGAGCCGCTGCTGCTGCACCGCAAGCTCAAGGGCAAGGCGCTCAATGCCGAGGTGGAGAAGCTGCTCGACAACGTCCAGCTCCAGCGGGGCTTCCGGAACCGGTACCCCCACGAGCTCTCCGGAGGTCAGCGCCAGCGTGTGGGCATCGCTCGGGCGCTCGCCCTGGACCCCGACCTGCTGGTCGCCGACGAACCGACCTCCGCTCTCGACGTGTCCGTGCAGGCCAAGGTCCTCGACCTGTTCCAGGAGCTCCAGCGCGAGAAGGGCTTCGGCTGCCTGTTCATCAGCCACGACCTCGGCGTGGTGGAGATTCTCGCCTCGCGGATCGCGGTGATGTACATGGGCAAGATCGTGGAGCTCGGCGAGCGCGACCAGATCGTGCGCAACCCGCAGCACGAGTACACCCAGCGCCTCGTCGCCGCGGTGCCGGTGCCCGACCCGGCCGAGCAGCGCCGCCGGCGGCTGGCCCGCGACGAGCTCATCGCCCGCGCAGGCATCTCCTGAGGTTCGCGACCGGGCACTGCGCGCACGCTCAGAGCCGCCCACCGGGTACTATGCGCACGCTCAGAGCCGTCCACCGGGCACTGCCCGCACACGAGTCGTGCCTGGAATGCCCGGTCGGCATCGTCAGGCGTGCCTCGGGTGACCGGTCGGCGGCTACAGGTGTGCGTCGGGTGACCGGTCGGCGGCTACAGGTGTGCGTCGGGTGACCGGTCGGCGGGGGCTAGGGTCGATCTGATGGATGGTCTCTTCGAGTACGACGGGCCGGCGGCGGGCGCCCCGAAGCCCTCCGGCCCGGCGGGCAGCCTGGCCGGCAACACCCACCACTCGGCGCCGCTGGCCGTCCGGATGCGCCCGCGTGACCTCGACGAGCTGGTCGGCCAGCAGCACCTCCTGGCCCAGGGATCGCCGCTGCGGCGTCTGGTCGAGGGCGACCAGTCCATGTCATTGCTGCTGTGGGGACCGCCGGGCACCGGCAAGACGACGATCGCCTCGATCGTGTCGGGCCTGACCAACCGCCACTTCGTGGAGGTCTCCGCCGTCTCCGCCGGGGTCAAGGAGGTCAGGGCGGCGATCGACACGGCGCGGGCCCGGCTGGTCGACAGCGGGCAGGAGACCGTGCTGTTCGTCGACGAGGTGCATCGGTTCTCCAAGGCGCAGCAGGACGCGCTGCTCCCAGGGGTGGAGAACAGGTGGGTCACCCTGGTCGCCGCGACCACGGAGAACCCGTTCTTCTCCGTCATCTCGCCGCTCCTCTCCCGCTCTCTCCTGCTGACCCTCGAACCACTGACCGACGACGACGTGCGCGGCGTGATCCAGCGGGCTCTCGCCGACCCGCGTGGGCTGGACGGCCGGGTGACGCTGGACGACGAGGCGATGGACCACCTCGTCCGCCTGTCCGGGGGAGACGCACGCAGGTCGCTGACCTACCTGGAGGCCGCGGCGGGCGCAGCGAGCTCGCGTGACCCCTCCGGCGGGGACCTTGTCGTCGATCTCGCCACCACCGAGACCGCCGTGGACCGTGCCGCCGTCCGCTACGACCGCCAGGGCGACCAGCACTACGACGTCACCAGCGCCTTCATCAAGTCGATCAGGGGCTCCGACGCCGACGCGGCGCTGCACTACCTCGCCCGGATGATGGAGGCGGGGGAGGACCCGCGGTTCATCGCCCGGCGGCTGGTGATCCTGGCCAGCGAGGACATCGGGCTGGCCGACCCGACCGCGCTGACGACGGCCGTGGCCGTCGCGCAGGCCGTCCAGCTGATCGGCATGCCCGAGGGCCGGCTCAACCTCGCGCAGGCCGTGATCGCCCTGTCCCTGGCGCCGAAGTCCAACGCCGTGACCACGGCGATCGGCGCCGCCACCGCCGATGTGCGGGCCGGCAAGGTGGGGCCGGTGCCCGCCCATCTGCGCGACGCGCACTACGGCGGCTCCAAGACGCTGGGACACGGGGCGGGCTACCAGTACTCCCACGACGCTCCGTTCGGGATCGCCGAACAGCAGTACGCCCCCGACGTGGTCCTGGACGCGGTGTACTACGAGCCCACCAACCTCGGGGCCGAAGCCACGCTGCGCGATCGGTGGGAGCGGATCAGGCGACTGATCCGGGGCAGGTAGGGTCGGCTCCCATGGAAACGAGCCTCCCGATCGCCGGCGCCGCACTGGTGCTGCTCGCGCTCGCCGCAGTGCTCGTCGTGCTGCTGCGCAGCCGGGTGGAGGCGCGTCGGGACCTCGCCGCCGCACACGCCGAGACCTCGGAGCTGCGCGCCCGGCTCGACGCCCTCGCCGACCGGCTCGAGAGCACGTCCACGGCCCTCGAGGAGACCCGGGAGGCGGCGTACCTGATCACCGACGCCGGGTCAGCCACCGCGCAGCCCGCCGTGCCCGACCGCCTGGTCCTGTCCGCCACGCTCGGGGAGCCGCTGGTCAAGGTGGTCGCGTTCGGCCACGGGCTCCGGCGCGCCCTGTCGGCTGAGTCCCGCAACAGGATCTGGTTCGAGATGCGCCGAGAGGTACGCCGGGCGCGCAAGCAGCGTCGCCGCGACATGAAGGACGCCTGGCGCCGGGTGCAGGCCGAGGAGCGCGCCGGGCAGGGCACCGAACGACCCGCCGACGCGGCATGAGGGGGCCTCGATGAGCAGGGGCCTGTGGTTCGTGGCCGGAGCCGGCGCGGGCATCTACGTCATGGTGAGGGCACGTCGCGCAGCCGAGACGTTCACGCCCGACGGCATCCGTGACCGGATGTCCGGCCTCGGGGTGGGGGCGCACCTGTTCGCCGCCGAGGTGCGCGAAGCCATGACCGAGAAGGAAACCGAGTTGCGAAGCCGGTTGGACTGGGCGCTCGATGGAACCATGGGCGAGCTCGAGACGACCCCGCCCGGACCGAGTCCACACCCCGAGCATGAGGACACCGACTGATGGACACCGCCGAGATCCGCCGCCGCTTCATCGCCCACTTCGAAGCGGCCGGCCACCACGCAGTGCCCTCGGCGTCCCTGCTCGTCTCGGACCCCAACCTGCTGTTCGTCAACGCCGGGATGGTGCCGTTCAAGCCGTACTTCCTCGGCCAGGAGACCCCGCCCTACGACCGCGCAGTGAGCATCCAGAAGTGCGTCCGGACCCCCGACATCGAGGATGTCGGCAAGACCACCCGGCACGGGACGTTCTTTGAGATGTGCGGCAACTTCAGCTTCGGGGACTACTTCAAGCAGGGCGCCATCGAGCTGGCCTGGGACCTGGTCACCAAGCCGCTGGCCGACGGTGGCTGGGGCCTGGAGGAGAGCAAGCTCTACCCGAGCGTCTACGAGGATGACCAGGAGGCCGTCGACCTGTGGAAGCAGGTCACCGGCCTGCCCGAGGAGCGGATCATCCGGCTCGGCAAGAGCGAGAACTACTGGTCGATGGGTGTTCCGGGGCCCGGTGGCCCGTGCTCGGAGATCCTCTACGACCGCGGTCCGGCCTACGGCGCCGACGGCGACTTCAGTGCCGAGGACCGCTACCTGGAGATCTGGAACCTCGTCTTCATGCAGGACGAGCTCAGTGCCGTCCGCAGCAAGACCGACTTCGACATCGTCGGCCCGCTGCCCAAGCAGAACATCGACACCGGGATGGGACTCGAGCGGGTCGCGTTCCTGTTGCAGGACCTGCCGAACATGTACGAGATCGACGTGATGTTCCCGGTCATCGAGAAGGCGCAGGAGCTCACCGGCCGGAGGTACGGCGCCGACCACGAGGACGACGTCAGGTTCCGCGTGGTGGCCGACCACATCCGCAGCTCGATGATGCTGATCGGCGACGGCGTCACGCCGGGCAACGAGTCGCGTGGCTACGTGCTGCGCCGGCTGCTGCGACGCGCCGTGCGCTCGATGCGCCTGCTCGGCTACGAGGACCGGGCGCTGCCGGAGCTGTTCCCGGTCAGCCGGGACAAGATGCAGGCCGGCTATCCGCAGCTGGCTGCGGACTGGGAGCGGATCTCGACCGTCGCGTTCGCCGAGGAGGAGGCGTTCCGGGCCACGCTGCGCACCGGGACGACGATCTTCGACACCGCGGCCTCCGAGGTGAAGTCCAGTGGCGATTCGACGCTGTCCGGGGACAAGGCCTTCGCGCTGCACGACACCTACGGCTTCCCGATCGACCTCACGTTGGAGATGGCCGCGGAGAAGGGCCTCACGGTCGACGAGGACGGCTTCCGGCGGCTGATGGGCGAGCAGCGTGACCGCGCCAAGGCCGACGCCAGGTCGAAGAAGGGCCAGCACGCCGAGGCGGGTGCCTACCGCGAGCTCGCGGACACGCTGGGGCAGCCGGTCGAGTTCACCGGCTACACCGAGGCGGTCAGCGAGGCGGCGGTGCGCGGGATCGTCGGCGCCTCCGGAAGCGTCGACTCGGCCCAGGAGGGCGAGGAGATCGAGCTCGTGCTCGACCGCACCCCGTTCTACGCCGAGGGCGGCGGTCAGCTCGCCGACCAGGGGGTCATCGAGCTCGAGAACGGTGCTCGGATCGAGGTGTACGACGTCCAGTCGCCGATCACGGGCCTGGTCGTGCACAAGGCCCGGGTCCTGACCGGCGAGGTCAATGTGGGCAGCACCGCCCAGGCGCTGGTCGACATCGAGCGGCGCCGGTCGATCAGCCGCTCCCACACCGCGACCCACATGGTGCACAAGGCGTTCCGCGAGGCGCTCGGGGAGACCGCGACCCAGGCCGGCTCGGAGAACTCGCCCGGACGGTTCCGCTTCGACTTCTCCGCCACCGGCGCCGTGCCCGTCTCGGCGATGGCCGACGTGGAGGCACGGGTCAACGACCTCGTGCTCGACGACCTCGCCGTCCACGCCGAGACGATGAGCCAGGAGGAGGCGGTCCGCTCCGGCGCGATGGCCCTGTTCGGTGAGAAGTACGGCAACGACGTCCGGGTGATCTCCGTCGGCGACTGGGCGCGCGAGCTGTGCGGTGGCACGCACGCCGAGCGCTCCGGCCAGCTCGGCGTCGTCAAGCTGCTCGGCGAGAGCTCGATCGGGTCCGGCGTACGCCGCGTCGAGGCGCTCGTGGGGGGCGACGCCTACCGGTTCCTCGCCCGCGAGCACGTGCTGGTCGCCCAGCTCAGCGAGACCCTCAAGGCGCGGCCCGAGGAGCTCCCGGAGCGGGTCAACGACATCATCGACCGGCTCCGCACCGCGGAGAAGGAGATCGAGCGGGTGCGCGTCCAGCAGCTGCTCGCCGCCGCGGGGCAGCTCGCCGCCGCCGCGGAGGACCTCAACGGCGTCTGGTTCGTCGGTCACGAGGCGCCCGGAGCAGGCGGCGGTGACGTGCGCACTCTGGCGCTGGACGTCCGCAACCGGATGGCTTCGGACCGCCCGGCGGTCGCGGCCATCGTGGGTTCGGCCAACGGCAAGCCTTCGGTCGTGGTCGCCGTCAACGAGGCCGGACGTGGAGCCGGCCTGTCCGCCAACACGCTCGTCCGGGCCGCCTCCGAGGTCCTCGGCGGCAAGGGCGGTGGCAAGGACGACGTCGCACAGGGTGGCGGCGCCGACGCCGACCGGACCGGTGACGCGCTGGCCGCGATCAGGCGCCACCTGGTCGAGGGTCGCTGAGCGCCGGATGGACCTGCCCCCCGGCGTACGGCTCGGACTCGATCCAGGCGACGCTCGCGTCGGCGTCGCCCAGAGCGACCCGTCGGGCATCCTCGCGACCCCGGTGGAGACCGTGGTGCGCGGTGACGGCGACCTGGACCGGCTCCGGACGCTGGTCGAGGAACTGGGCGCGGTCCGGGTCTATGTCGGGCTGCCGCGGTCCCTGTCGGGCGGCGAGGGACCCTCGGCCGGTAAGGTTCGAACGTTCGCCCAGGACCTGGCGGACCGGCTGAAACCAGTTCCGGTCCGGCTCTGCGACGAAAGGTTGAGCACCGTGACCGCCGAAGGGCAGTTGAGGGCGCAGGGCCGCAAGGGCAAGAAGCGGCGCGCAGTGGTCGACCAGGCAGCCGCCGTGGTGATCCTGCAGTCGGCGCTCGACCGGGAGCGGCAGACAGGCGTGGAAGCGGGCGAGCTGGTCTCGCCCGAGAACCCAATGCAGAGGGACGGCAACGCGTGAGTCAGATCGGCCTCGGTCTCGGAGACGACCATGATGAGCACGGGGGCGGTGGACGGCACGTCGGCGACCGGCACGAGGAGTACGCCGAGCCCCGACGGCCCCGCAGGCGTCGCGGATGCCTCCCGGTCCTGCTCGTCCTCGCGGTGATCGCCGCGGGGCTGCTCCTGGGCGGCCGGTTCGCCTATGACCAGATCAGCACGCGGCTCGCCCCTCCGCCCGACTACTCGGGTGCCGGTTCGGGCCAGGTGCTCTACGAGGTCAAGGACGGCGCGAGCTCCTCGCAGATCGCGCGTGAGCTCAAGGACGCCGGCGTCGTCAAGAGCGTGGACGCCTTCACCTGTGGCCGCCCGCGGCGACGACCGCTCCCGCAGCATCCAGGTCGGCTTCTACCAGCTGAAGAAGCACATGCGGGCCTCGAAGGCGCTCGCCGTGCTGGTCGACCCGGCCAACCTGCTGCAGAGCCTGGTGGTGGTGCCCGAGGGCGCCCGGGTCCGAGAGATCGTGAAGACGATCGTCGACAAGACCGACCTCACCAAGAAGGCCGTCACGGCGGCGCTCGCCAGTGGGAAGGCGATCGGGCTGCCCCCGGAGGCCAAGGGCAACCCCGAGGGCTACCTGTTCCCGGCCACCTACTCCGTCCCGCCGAACCAGACCGCAGCCGGGCTGATCAAGCAGATGGTGGCCAAGACCGTCGAGGTGGAGCAGAAGCTCGACCTGACCACCAACGCCGCCAAGGTGGGGCTCACGCCCGAGCAGGTCCTCACCGTCGCCAGCATCATCGAGTACGAGGCCAACCGGAGCGAGGACTACCCCAAGGTCGCCCGGGTCCTCTACAACCGGCTGGACCGCGGCATGGCCCTCCAGCTCGACTCGACGGTGTCCTATGTCAGCCAGCGCAAGGGTGACGTCTGGACGACGGCGGCCGAGCGGGCCAACACCTCGGCGTACAACACCTACGCGCACCCGGGACTACCACCCGGGCCGATCGGCTCGCCCGGGGAGGAGACGATCAAGGCCGCGCTCAACCCCGCGAAGGGCACCTGGTTGTTCTTCGTGCCCGACTACGAGGCCAAGACGACACGCTTCTCCACGACCCTGGAGGAGCACAACAAGTGGGTCGCGAAGCTGCGGAAGTACTGCCAGACCAGCGAGGACTGCTAGCTCGTGCGCTGCGCCGTGCTGGGCTCCCCGATCGCCCACTCGCTCTCGCCGGCGCTGCACCGGGCGGCGTACTCCGAGCTCGGCCTGGACTGGACCTACGACGCCGTCGACGTGGCGGCCGACTCGCTCGGCGGGTTCCTCGATGGTCTCGACGCGACCTGGCGGGGCCTCTCGCTGACCATGCCGCTGAAGCGGACGGCGGTCGCCCTGGCTGACTCGGTCGACGAATGGACCCGGGTCTCGGGCGTGGCCAACACGCTGCTGCTGGAGTCGGAGCGTCGGCGTGCCTGCAACACCGACGTGCCCGGTGCCGTCGCTGCGATCAGCGAACGGTCCGAGCCGCCACGCTCGGCCGTCGTGCTCGGCGGTGGAGCCACGGCGGCGTCGGTCGTGCTGGCGCTTGCCGAGCTCGGGTGCACCTCGGTGCGGCTCCTCGTGCGTGACCCTGACCGGGCCATCGAGACCGTCGACGCCGTCCGGCGTCATCCGCACCCTCCCGAGGTGGAGGTCGGCACTCTGATCGGATCCGAGCCTTTCGGGTGCGACCTCCTGGTCTCCACGGTCCCCTCGGAGGCCCAGACCCCGGACCTGGTCCGGGCGGCTGCAGACGTGCCGGTGCTGTTCGAGGTGGTATACGACCCCTGGCCGACGCCCCTGGCCGGCGCGGCCCTGGCGGCCGGCCAGGTGCTGGTCAGCGGGCTCGACCTGCTGGCGCACCAGGCCGCGCTCCAGGTCGACCTGATGACCGGGGAGACCGTGCCGGTCGACCTGCTGCGCGAGGCCGGGCACCAGGAGCTGTCGCGACGGGCTGGGCAGAACTCCACCGGCGACGCCTGAGCATCGCCTAGCCTCGGCCCATGGCCTTGCTCGTCCTCGGACTGGACCCCGGGCACCTCCTCCCCGCGCTCGTGATCGGGCTCGTCTGCGCCGCGCTGGGTGCCGTCGCCCCGCGGTTCGTCGCGCTGCTCCCCGAGCCGGACCCGGAGCCGGTCTCGGGGCCGGTCTCGGAGGGGGTCGAGCCCGGGACCACCGCGAGCCCGGAGCGGCTCTTCGCCGGTCAGCTGGCCGCGGCGCCGGCCAAGGAGCCCTACGCAGACATCGCCGCCCGACCCCGCTTCGCAGCGACCGTCGCGGTCTCCTCGGCCCTGGTCGGGGCGGCCTTCGGTGCCGCGCTCGGCTGGACGGGCGCCCTGGTCTACCTCGCCCCGCTGGTGCCGATCGGGGTCGTGCTGCTCGTCATCGACTGGCGCACGACCCTGCTGCCGACCCGGATCCTGCACCCGACGTACGCGCTCCTGGCCGCGCTGATCCCGGTGGCGGCACTGATCGACCAGGACCTGGGCTCGGTGTACCGCGCGGGGTGGGGCTGGCTCGTGATCGGGGGCTGGTTCTGGGTGTTCTGGTGGCTGTTCAACGCCTGGGGCTTCGGTGACGTGCGGCTCGCCCGGGTGCTCGGGCCGGCGCTCGGTTACCTCGGCTGGGCGCACCTGTTCATGGGCCTCGCGCTGATGGTCTTCGTGGGCGGCATCGGTGGGGTGATGCTGGCCCTGCTCAATCGCAGCCTGCGCCGGCGGTTCCCCTACGGCCCGTTCATGCTGGTCGGTGCCGCGCTGGCCGTGCTCGTGTCCCCGTGGCTCGCGCGCAGTCTCGGTTACTGACGGTCGCGCTGATCCCGCGGTTGCTGCGTGAAAGACTGCGGGCATGCTGCGCTGGCTCACGGCGGGGGAGTCCCACGGCCCCTCGCTCACCGCGATCCTCGAGGGTCTGCCCGCCCACGTCCAGGTGACCTCGGGGGACATCGTCGACGCCCTGGCCCGACGACGCCTGGGCCACGGCCGGGGCGCCCGGATGAAGTTCGAGCAGGACGAGGTCCGGATCACCGGCGGCGTCCGCCACGGCGAGACGATCGGCGGACCGATCTCGATCGAGATCGGCAACTCCGAGTGGCCCAAGTGGGACAAGGTGATGTCCGCGGACCCCGTGGACCAGGCCGAGCTCGACGCCCTGGCCCGCAACGCGCCCCTCACCCGCCCCCGACCGGGACATGCGGACCTCGTCGGGATGCAGAAGTACGACTTCGACGAGGCCAGACCGGTCCTGGAGCGTGCCTCCGCGCGCGAGACGGCGGCTCGCGTCGCCCTCGGCAGGGTCGCGGCCGCATTCCTCCAGCAGGCCACCGGAGCACGCCTCGTCGCCCACGTCGTGGAGCTCGGCGGCGTCCCGGCTCCGGCGGGTTCGGTGCCGACCGCTGACGACGTCGCCTACCTCGACGAGGATCCGGTGCGCTGCCTGGATCCGGACGCCTCGAAGCTGATGGTCGAGAGGATCGACCAGGCGCACAAGGACGGCGACACCCTCGGCGGCGTGGTCGAGGTGGTCGCGCACGGCCTTCCCCCGGGCCTCGGCTCGCACGTGCACTGGGACCGGCGACTGGACGCCCGTCTGGCCGGTGCCCTGATGGGCATCCAGGCCATCAAGGGCGTCGAGGTCGGCGACGGGTTCGGGCTGGCTGCGACTCCCGGATCGCTGGCGCACGACGAGATCGTCTCCCAGGACGGCGCGATCCGGCGTACGTCGGGGCGCTCCGGCGGCACCGAGGGCGGGATGTCGACCGGTGAGACCCTGCGCGTGCGGGCCGCGATGAAGCCGATCAGCACCGTGCCCCGGGCCCTGCGGACCGTCGACGTCGCCACCGGTGAGGCCAGCGTCGCGCACCACCAGCGCTCCGACGTCTGTGCCGTGCCGGCCGCGGGGGTCGTCGCCGAGGCGATGGTGGCCCTCGTCCTCGCCGACGCGGTGCTGGAGAAGTTCGGCGGCGACTCGGTGGGGGAGACCCGACGCAACGTCCAGGGCTACCTGGACTCGCTGAGGTTCCGTTGACAGAGCCCCGGCCCCGGGTCGTGCTGATCGGGACGATGGGTGCCGGCAAGTCGTCGGTCGGCCGTCGCCTGGCGCGTGCCTGGGGGGTGGACTTCCGCGACACCGACCACGACATCGAGGCGAGCGAGGGTCGCACGGTCTCCGACATCTTCGTGGACTCCGGCGAGGCGCACTTCCGTGAGCTCGAGCGTGCCGCCGTCGCCGCGGCCCTCGTCAGCCATGACGGCGTCCTGGCTCTCGGCGGCGGTGCCGTCCTCGACGAGGACACCCGGGCGAGCCTGACGGGCCACCGGGTCGTGTTCCTCCGGGTCGGGCTGTCCGACGCCGCCCAGCGGGTGGGGCTCGGCGTTGCCCGTCCGCTGCTGCTCGGCAACGTGCGCGGGCGGATCAAGCAGTCGATCGACGAGCGGACGCCGATCTACGAGTCGGTGGCCACGGATGTCATCGACACCGACGGCCTCGGTGTCGACGAGGTGGTCGAGCGGGTCCGCGCGGTCCTCGAGGACGGTGCGCATGAGTGACCGGACCCGGCTCGGCGTCGGTGGCGCCTCGCCGTACGAGGTGGTGGTCGGCCACGAGGTGCTGGACGAGCTGCCCGCCATGCTCGGTGACGGCGTACGCCGGGTCGCCGTCTGCCACTCCGAAGGGCTGACCCCACTGGCCGACCGGGTGCTGGACCAGCTCGCCGGTGACGTCGAGGTACTCCGGCTCGCGCTGCCGGACGGCGAGGCCGCCAAGTCCGGCGGGGTGGCGCTCGACGCCTGGGAGCGGCTCGGCGCCGCGGGCTTCACCCGCTCGGACGCCGTCGTGACCGTGGGCGGCGGAGCCACCACCGACGTCGGCGGGTTCGTCGCGGCGACCTGGCTCCGCGGCGTGCAGGTCGTCCACGTGCCGACCACGCTGCTGGCCATGGTCGATGCCGCGGTCGGCGGCAAGACCGGCATCAACACCGGGGCCGGGAAGAACCTGGTCGGCTCCTTCCACGAGCCGGCCGGCGTGATCTGCGACCTCGACCTGATCGACGCCCTGCCCCGACCCGAGCTCGTCGCCGGCCTCGGCGAGGTGGTCAAGTGCGGCTTCATCGCCGACCCCGCGATCCTCGACCTCGTGGAGGGCTCGCCGGCGGACGCCCTGGAGCCGCGCTCGGGCGAGTTCCGCGAGCTCGTGGAGCGGGCGATCCGGGTCAAGATCGACGTCGTCGTGGGCGACCTCCGCGAGCGGGGTGGGGAGGCGGGGCATCCGGGCCGTGAGGTGCTGAACTACGGCCACACGATGGCCCACGCGATCGAGAAGGGAACCGGCTACCAGGTGCGGCACGGCGAGGCCGTCTCGCTGGGCATGGTCTACGTCGCCGAGCTGGCCCGGCTGGCCGGACGGCTCGACGAGGAGACCGCGTCACGGCATGGGACGACGCTGGCCGCCGTTGGCCTGCCCACGCGGTTCGACGAGGTCCCGTTCGACGACCTGCTGGCGACCATGCGCGTGGACAAGAAAGCCCGGGGGGCCCAGCTGCGGTTCGTCGTCCTCGACGCCCTCGCCACCCCTGCGATCCTGGTCGACCCCGGCGAAGAACTGCTGCGGGCGGCGTACGACCACCTCAGAGGGGTGTCACGATGAAGGTCCTCGTGCTCAACGGTCCCAACCTGGGGCGGCTCGGAAGAAGGCAACCGGAGATCTACGGCACCACCACGCATGCCGAGCTGGTCGACCTGTGCCGTGAGTGGGGCAGCGCGCTGGGGCTCGAAGTCGAGGTGCGCCAGACCAACCACGAGGGCGAGCTGCTCGACTGGCTGAACGAGGCGGCCGACAACGAGACGCCGGTCGTCCTCAACGCCGCGGCGTGGACGCACTACTCCTTCGCGCTGCTCGACGCCTGCGCGCAGCTCACCGCACCGCTCGTCGAGGTGCACCTCAGCGACCCGAAGGCCCGCCCGGAGGAGTTCCGGCACACCTCCGTGGTCACGGCGTACGCCGCCAGGGAGATCGTCGGTCAGGGCATCGACGGCTACCGGCAGGCGCTGGAGTTCCTCGCCGATCGGTGAGTCGCGGAGCCGGTCACTGGTGACCGAGCTGCTCTCGCAGGATGTCGGCGTGGCCGCAGTGCCGGGCCAGCTCGCGCAGCACGTGGAGGTAGACCCATCGCAGCGGCAGCGGCCCCCGGCGGTTGCCCAGGATGGGGTCGTCCAGGTCCAGCTCCGCGGTGGCCCGACGGGAGTCCTCGCATGCCTCCTGGTGGGTCGCCCGGACGCTGCTGATCGTGTCGTCGTCCCGGAGGATGAACGACTCGTCCGGTGTCGCGGGGATGCCGATCTCCTCGCGGGACCGGCAGGCGATCCCCTCGTCGAACCAGACCCTCTCGACGAACGTCGCGTGCTTCACCAGACCCAGGAGCGTTGTCCGCGAGGGCACCAGGGAACGGCGGGACTCCTCCTCGGTGAGGCCGTCCAGGCAGGCATTGAGGGCGGCGCGGTGCTCGTCGAGGAAGATCTCGAACTGTTCGCGGAGGGGCAGGGTGAACACGGCTGGGGAATGGCTGCTCGGCGGCGTCGACATGCGGTCAGCATTTCAGCCTGCGCGAGACGCACACCAGCAGCCCGACGATCGGGCCAGGGGCTGACGGCGGCGACCCAGCCGGGTTAGCGTGCGTCGGTGAGACGCGAACCTCATGAGAACGTCGCGACGGTGCTGGTCGATCCAGGCGCGCTCGCCGACCTTGAGCTCGCGTTGATGGCGATGGATCTGCGGGTCTGGCCGGTGCGCACCGCGCCGATCTGCGTCGACGGCCCGCGGGAGGCCTTCCAGATCCGTCGCGGCCTGCTGATGAGGCACCGCGGGGAGTGGGACCACGCCGCGGATTGGGCGCCCGTGTGGATCGGGTTCGGCACGACCTGGCAGAGCGGCGACGAGCCGCTTCCCTGGGCAGCTCACGCCGCGCTCTGGCAGGCCCTCGAGTGCTACCGAGGTCAGGTGTGCTTCCACCGCAGGCTCGGGGGAGTCAGGCGGCTGCCGATGCCGCAGGACGCAGCCGGCTGACGCGCTCGGCGTACCAGAGGACCGGCTTGCTCGTTCTGGTTCAACTCAGCCGAGCGAGGTCCCGCCGGATGTAGCGCAGGTGCGCCCACTCCTCCTCCAGGATCACCCGAATGCAGTCACCGACGCTCGGACGCCAGTCACCGCCGCCCCACGGGTTCTCGCGTTCCTCAGCGAGAAGCTCGGTCGTGGCCGTGGCCAGGAAGTCGGTCACCAGCCCCTGTCGCTCGGCCCGGACGGCGAGGATCTCGTCGTACGCCGGCGGGTCGTCGCGAAAGATCGACATGTCGAAGCCCATCTCGGCGGCACCGGTGAAGATCTGGCCGATCTCGTGGAGCGGCTGCTTGATCTGCAGGATCCCGCCGCGTAGCCAGGCGTCGGTCGCCAGGACGAGGTGCCGCAGCGTCTGGGCCAAGGACCACTCGTCCTCGACATGGGCGTCCACCAGCTCCAGCGGTGTGCCCGCCACCGTCACCTGCCAGGCGGCCTGCACGGCGAGCCAACCTTCGCGCAGCCCTTCAGGGGTCTGCGCCTTCTGCAGCTCGCGGCCCGGGAACTGCCGGTTGAGCTCAGCGTCCACGAGCGGCACCACGTCGACCCCGTTGACCAGGAGGCTGCCGAAGAACAGGTCGTGGCTGTCGATGTCGAGCCCACCCACATCGACGCCGCGCATCGTCACCCCGCTGACATCGGAGAATCGCAGGGTGGCGCCCTTGAAGCTCGCCTTGACGAAGGTCGCGCCTTCGAACTCGTTCGTTCCCGAATAGGTCGTCATCGCTCCATCCTTACCGCTGTCGGTGACAGTTCCGGGACAGCGACACCTTCGACGTCGCAGGCAGGTCGACGAAGTTGGCTCCCGATGCGACCTCCAGCGACGTCAGGCGGCGTCGGGACAGGCGAGCGCACATCGGCATGTTCGCGCGTGCGGACAGCGGCAGGTGCGTGAAATTCCGTGCCCGGGGTTGCTTGCAGGAGGCCGGGGTCAGCTTCCTGGCGGCGAGTAGTCGACGTTCATGTTTGCGGCCTCGTCGAGTTGCGCCGGCGTCAACAGAACGACAGTCTCGTATTTGCTCAGCGCACCGGTCTGACCGACCGTGCCGGCGATGGCTGCCATCGCCTCATGGCTCGGCGCATCGACGATGGCGAACAGGTCATCAGAACCGAACGAGAAGTAGACACTTTCCACTGAGCCGCCGACGCCGGAGGCCAGCTTCTCGATCGCTTCCGCGCGAGCGGAGCCGCCCTTCGCCATGACGCCCTTGATTCCTTCGGGCGAGTATGAAGCTTTGATCATGTACTTGGCCATGGTGTGCCCTCTTTCGGTGGCCGACGACGTTCGGAACGCCCGAACGGGCCTCCTCCGAGCCATCAAGGGGCAGTCCTCAATGAAGGTCACGCTGACCGGAGCCGTTTCTGACCGTACGCTCCGGGCCGTGAATCCGGAAGGTGCATGGCCCGGAGTGATTCGGACGAACGAGACCTGCCGAGATCCGTGGCGCAAAGCCGAGGACATTCGATGAATACTGGTTCGACTCAACCACCTGCGAGCTCAAGGGTCGGGCGGCACGAGAGAAAGCACCGCCGTCCACTTCTCAGACGCCACTCTCGCTGACGTGGTCCGCCCTGGACGGCTAGCCAGTCGCCGATGGCGGCCAGGCCGGGTAGTCGAAGGGGTTCAGGCCCTTGGGTGCCACCGCGACGTGGGCCGAAGCGTCCATGCGCTCGAGTTCCTGCACCACGATCTCGGTCATCTTTTCCAGCATGGGGACGGGGATCTCCGACTTCGTGTCCGCCCAAAGCAGGAAGCCGTCGTCTGAGACGACGGGTCCTAGGACCATGTTGGGCGTGTAGTGCTCGTCGCTCGGCGGCAGTGACTCGTCCAGCTCGATTCCCTCGTAAGTCACCTGTTGAAACCGGTCCGCGGCAGCGTGCAGGGCTTGGCCGACGCGCTCCTCGTCGGTGACTCCGGTCGCGTCCGGCCTGGTCGTGACAAGGAAGAAGGGATCGCCGTTGACGGTTCGAATCCCGTCCGCTTGCAGCTCGAGCATGACCTCCGCTGGTACGTCTGACCACGCTGCGCCTTGGCCGGTGACAACGTCATCAGCTGTCGTGATGATGCCCATTCCGCCTCCTTCGTCCTCGTGACTGCATGCCATCACACCTGGGGCCGTTGGCTCGCGTCAATGCCTTGGCCCTGAAGCCATAGCGCTTGGCGGGGGTCCACAGCGGGCGATTCTGGCCCGCGGAGTCGGTGGTCGGTGCTTGAATCAAGTCATGACGATCCAGCTCGAGGCTCCGCCCGACGCGGCCGCTGCTCGAGTGAGGACGCGGCCCTGATCAAGGCCACCCTGATCCCACTCGCCGCCCCGGCACCCTCAGCCTCTCCCACGTGTGAGAACGGCACCTGCTCGGTCGCGGGCTGTGGGCACGCGGGGCGTGACCCCCGCGACCACCGCGATCACGGCACCCGGATGCTCGACGCGCTGGTGGAGGGCTGCAGACGGCTGCAGGGCGCGGACCTGTCGCCCCGGTCCCGCGGCACCTGCCCACGGCTGACCCTCACCATGGCCGTCGACGACCTGCACCGGGTGTCCGGGTTCGCCACCACCGAGACCGGGGAACTGCTGTCGGCCTCCGCCGTACGCCGGCTGTGCTGTGACGCCGAGGTGATTCCGGCTGTGCTCGGCTCGGAGTCGGAGGTCCTCGACGTCGGGCGGCTCCAACGCTTCGTCACGGCCGCGATCTGGAAGGCGCTGGTCGCTCGCGACCAGCACTGCCGCTTCCCGCACTGCACCCGACCGCCGCTGATGACCCACGCCCACCACATCGAGCACTGGGCCGACGGCGGGGCCACGTCACTGCCCAACCTGATCCTGTTGTGCGGCCATCACCACCGCCTGATCCACGCCGCGCCCTGGACGATTCGGAGAACCGGTCCAGCGGAGTTCAGCTTCGACCCGCCACCGGGCACCCGACGTCCGTGCAGTGCGTCCTGCCGACCGCCGCCTGAGTGAGGCGAATCCCCATCCCCAGCGGCTGATCCAGGCTCGTTGCCACCTGCCCGGGCAGCTCCGCTCCCGGACGCCGGGGCCGCGGCGCGTTAGCACCCGGCGCTCCTGGGTACTGGCGCGCCACTGTAGGGATGACCACGCGCCTGGGGAAGGTGGACATGGACGCCAGCAATGGAGCAGGCCGCGCCCTTGCCAGGTGACGGCGTCCGGCTGGGGGCTGACTCAGCGGCACGACTCTCAGTGCTCGCCGATCGCGTCCGCGCGGTCGCGGCCGTCGTCGACGATCAAGCTGATGAACCCGACCTCCGCTGCGCGCTTGAGTTCGCCCGAGACCTGGGTGGCAGTCTCCCTGCCCCGGCTCGAGGCGACACGGTCTCGCTGTGGGAGTCACTTGCAACCCTCGGTGCGACGGACCTGACCGTCGCGCGGGTCGTGGAACCGCACCTCGATGCCCTCGCAATTCTGGGCGAGGCACGGAGGGAGGGACACCCGCTCACCGCGGAGTTGCCCGATGACGCCGTCCTCGGTGTGTTCGCGGCCGAGGGCGGTCCCCGACTGCTGGCCACCCGGTCGGCCAGCGGCTGGACCCTCTCCGGGACCAAGCCGTGGTGCTCGCTTGCCGACCAGGTCAGCCATGCACTGGTCACCGCGTGGGTCGACGAACGGAAAAGGGGGCTCTTCGTCGTCGACCTGGGCGACCCCGGGGTGCAGTCGACGGGTTCGGACGAGTGGGTGGCGCGCGGCCTGACCCGGGTCCGCAGCACCGGGCTGGAGCTGACCGAGGTGCCAGGCGACCCGGTCGGGGGCCCCGGGTGGTACCTCGACCGACCGGGCTTCGCCTGGGGTGGCATCGGCGTGGCGGCGATCTGGTACGGCGGCGCGGTGTCGGTGGCACGCCGGATGCGCGAGGGGGCACTGCGACGAGAACCGGACCAGATCGGGTTGGCGCACCTGGGTGCTGTCGACGCCGCGTTGACACGTGCGCGTCTTGCCCTTCTGGACGCGGCCGGCACCGCCGACGGGCCGATGGTCGGCGCGGAGGTCGCTGGACGGCTGGCCCTCCGTGTCCGGCAGCTCGTAGCCGACACTGTCGAGGAGATTCTGGTCCGAGCGGGGCATGCCCTGGGTCCCGGCCCCCTTGCCGTCGAGGAAGCCCATGCCCGGCGAGTGGCCGACCTCGGCCTGTACGTCAGGCAGCACCATGCCGAGCGGGATGCGGCCGCGCTAGGCAGGTCCGCACTGACCGACGCCGCGGAGGGGGAGTGGTCGTGGTGGTGAGGACATCGGAACAGCGCAGCTTCACGAGCATCGGTCCGGGGACACCGGCTGTGGTCTGGCGACGCCACCCGGCCTGGAACAGCGGTGAGCCTCTGAGTCTGGAGTCCGTCGGGCGGCTGGTGGTCTTGGCGGCCCATCCGGACGACGAGGCCCTCGGCGCAGGGGGCCTGATCTCTACCGCAGCCCGGCAGGGTCTGCCGGTCGACATCGTCTTCGCCACTGACGGCGAGCACAGCCACCCCGGCTCGCCCACGCGGACGCCGGACGAGATGGCCGTTCGGAGGGCGGAGGAGGCGCGTCGCGCCGCTCAGGCCCTGGGAGTGCAACCGGGCCACACCCACCGCCTGCTGCTCACCGACGGGTGCGTGGCCGACAAGCAGGACGCACTGACCTCGCGACTCGTGGAGATGGTGGGGGACGGTCGTGACACCGTGATCGTGGCGCCCTGGCGACACGATGGACATCCCGACCACGAGGCGGCCGGGCGGGCGGCGGCAGCCGCGGCACGACGCACCGGTGCCGAGCTGTGGGAGTACCCCGTGTGGTTCTGGCATTGGGGCAACCCCGACGAGACGCCGTGGACCTCGCTTCACCGGTTGCTCCTGTCCGGTGGCGCGGTCCGGGACAAGGTGAGGGCCATCTCGTGCCACGTCAGCCAGGTCGCGCCCCTGTCGGAGCTCGAAGGCGACGAGACCCTGATGACGCCCGAGCTCCTAGCCCACTTCGGGGGGCCGGTGGAGCACTACCTGCGGACCGCCTCGGGGGACTGTCCCGACGACTCCCTCGACGAGCTCCATCGGGACCGGCCCGATCCCTGGGGGGCCGACTCGCGGTGGTACGAGCAGCGCAAGCGCGATCTGGTCCTGGCGATGCTGCCGAAGGCCGAGTTCGCGCGAGCGTTGGAGGTGGGCTGCTCGACCGGCGCGCTGGCCGAGGCCCTGGCGGCCAGGGCGGATCGGGTGCTCGCCGTGGACCGCTCGGTGGCCGCGCTGAGCGCCGCCCGCCGCCGGTTCGCGGACAACCGCCGGGTCAGCGTGGCCGATCTGGATGTCCCGCAGGAGTGGGCGCACGGCGTCGGCTTCGACCTCATCGTCGTCTCCGAGGTCGGCTACTTCCTCAGCCCGGTGGAGCTGGACCTTCTCGTGGACCGGATCGGCGCCTCCCTCACCGCCGACGGCGTGCTGGTGCTGTGCCACTGGCGTCACCGGGTCGCGGGCTGGGTGATGGACGCGGAACAGGTCCACGCCGGCTTCGAGGACCCGAGACTCCCCCCGCTCGGCGCCACCTACCGCGACCGCGACGTCGAGATCAGGGTGCACACCCGCGACGACGGCTGGCCGGACCCGCTGCGTTGAGCGCCCCGCGCCGCATCGACGTCGTCCATGTCGTCGTACCAGCACGTGACGAGGCGGCCCACCTGTCGCGGCACGTGGAGTCACTGCGCGTGGCCGCCGAAGAGGCAGGTCGCGCTTTCCCCGGAGTGGTGGTGCGAGTCACGGTCGTGCTGGACTCCTGCACTGATGACTCGGAGCGCGTGCTCGCTGGGGCCAGTTGGGTCGACGTGGTGACGGTCAGCTCGGGAGTGGTCGGTACGGTCCGGGCGCACGGCATCGACCGCGCCCGTCGTCATGCCACGCACGCCGACCCACGCCGGGTTTGGATCGCCTGCACGGACGCCGACACCGTGGTGCCCGGGGACTGGCTGAGCCTCCAACTGTCGCTGGCAGCGACAGGCCACGAGCTGATCGTGGGCACCGTGCACCCTGATCCTGCGGACCTGCCGGCGGAGGTGCTCGAGGCCTGGCGGTCTCGGCACCGCCTGGCCGAGGGGCACACGCACGTGCACGGCGCCAACCTCGGGTTCAGCCTGGCCGCCTACGAAGCCGTCGGCGGGTTCGCGCGGCTGCGGATCGGGGAGGATGTCGATCTCGTGGCGCGGATGCGGGCGGCCGAGGTGCCGTGGGTGGCGACCGATCGGACGCAGGTGATGACCTCGGGGCGTCGGCTGTCCAGGGCTCCGGGCGGGTTCGCGGGATACCTGCGGGCCATCGCGGCGCTGGTGGCCTCCGCCTAGGCCGGTTCGCGCAGCTTCTCCTCGAAGAACGCCAGCACGCGGTCGACGCCCTCCTGCTGTCGGTGCGCGGTGAGAGTGGCGTGCCGGCGGCCGTCGGACTCCACCCGGATGAAGGCGTCGCCGATCTCGCGGGTCAGCGTCTCGAAGCGGCTGCCGACGGCGACGTCCTGCCGGTAGCGCAGCCCGAGCACCTGGCACCCTTCGGCTGCGCGCTTCTTGACCGCCGCGAGGTCGCCGGGGCTGAGGTTGAGGTCGGCGGCGCGCTTCCTGCCCACGGGGAAGGGTGCCGACGGCTGCGCCAGGACCGGCGCCACCACCGAGGTGTCCACCATCATCGCGAGCGCGAAGCCGCCGGTGAAGCACATGCCGAGCGCGCCGACCCCGGGCCCGCCGAGCTCGTCGTGCAGCTCCCGGGCCAGGCTGCGCAGCCAGCCCGCAACGGGGGTGGTCACCCCCGTGGCCAGCTTGGTGAACTCGTTGCTGACGCAGACCTTGCCGAAGGCCTTGGCAGCCGTGCCCGCGGTGGCGGGTGCCTCCGGGGTGCCGAACAGGTGCGGCATCACCACGGTGAACCCGGCGGCGACGACCTCCTCGCCGAAACCGATCACCTCGGGGGTCATGCCGGGGATCTCGTGGATGACGATCACGCCGGGGCCGGCGCCCTTGCGGTACGTCGGGTGCGTCACCTCGCCGAAGGAGTGCTCGGTCCGCGTCCAGCTGCTGAGGAGGGCCATGGCCCGATCCTGCCAGCGATCAGGTCGGGGTCAGCAGACAGTCCGCGAGCACGGGTGCCCCGTCCCGCTCGCCCTCCCCGGCGATCGTCGCGGACACCACGACGCCGGCGTCCTCGCGCCAGGCCCGGACCCGGATCGTCTCGCCGGGAAAGACGACCCCGGCGAACCGCGCGGTGAAGGAACGCACGGCGCCGGCATCGCCGCCCAGGAGCTGGTCGGTCACGGTGCGCAGCACGATGCCGTAGGTGCACAACCCGTGCAGGATCGGCGCCGGGAAGCCGGCGGCCCGGGCGAAGGCCGGGTCGGCGTGCAACGGGTTGCGGTCACCGCAGAGCCGGTAGAGAAGTGCCTGCTGCGGGGTGACGTCGTACGCCGCCTCGCAGTCCGGTGCGCGCTCGGGCAACTCCACCTTCGCGGACGCACCCCGGTCGCCGCCCCAGCCACCCTCACCGCGGACGAAGATCGAGGACCGGACCGTCCACAGCGGATCGCCGTCTGCGGAGGTCGCTCGGCCCTCCTGCCAGATCACGGCCGCGGTGCCCTTGTCCCAGACGTCGGTGACGCGGGTGCTCAGCGTCGCGGTGCCCGATGTGGGCAACGGGCCGGACAGCTCGATCTGCTGGCTGCCGTGCACGACCTGGGACAGGTCGATCTGACAGCCGGGCAGGTCGAGCGGCGGCGGGTCCGTCTCGTGCAGGGTCGGCGCCACGATGCCGAAGCTCGGCAGCACCTGCAGGTGCTCGTCGTCCAGGGTGTAGCGAAGCGAAGCCGGGTCGAGGTTGGCACCCGGGGCCGAGCCGGCGCCGAGCGCGAGGTGGTAGAGCAGCACGTCGGAGGAGTCCCATGAGAACTCCCGGTCGGGGAGGTCGGCGCCGATCGCCACTGCGGGATCGATCGGCATCAGGAGGCCTCTCCGACGGCGGGGTGGGCGGCGGACCGCGCAGCGGCGTCCGCGACGCACGACTCGGCGGCGAGGTAGCCGAAGACCAGCGCAGGGCCGATGGTCGCGCCGGGGCCGGCGTAGGTGCGGCCCATCACGGCGGCGGAGACGTTGCCGGCCGCATAGAGCCCGGGGATCGCGGTCCCGTCGGGGCGCAGCACGCGGGAGCCCTCGTCGGTGACCAGCCCGCCCTTGGTGCCGAGGTCGCCGGGCACGATCTTCGCGGCGTAGAAGGGTCCGCGGTCGATCGTGTGCAGCGACGGGTTCGGCTTCACCGTGGGGTCGGAGTAGTACTTGTCATAGGCACTCTCGCCGCGGTGGAAGTCCTCGTCGACCCCCGAGCGGGCGAAGCCGTTGAACCGGTCGACCGTCGCCCGCAGGGCCTCGGCCGGGACGCCGATCTCGGCTGCCAGGGCCTCGACCGTGTCGGCCCGCTTGATCGTGCCGTGGTCGTACCAGCGCCGCGGGAACGGCTGGCGCGGGGAGAGCCCGGCGAACAGGTAGCGGTTGCGGTAGCGCTGGTCGATGACCATCCACGCCGGCACGTGCGGGACGCCCGTCTCCTCGCCGCGGTAGATCTCGTGCACCGCCTCGACGTACGGCAGGGCCTCGTTCATGAACCTGTTGCCGGCGGAGTTCACGATGATGGAGCCGGGCAGGTTGCGCTCGGCCAGCGCGAACCACGGTCCGCGGGGGAGCGGGATGGTGGGACCCCACCAGGCATCGTCCATCAGCGCGACGTCGGCGCCGGCGGCCATCCCGGCCAGGTGGCCACCACCCGTGTTGGACTCGGCCCCGGTGGTCCAGTCGATGCTGGTGGGCTTGGGCTGGTAGCGCTGACGCAGCTCGAGGTTCCTCTCGAAGCCGCCGCTGCCCAGGATCACTCCCCGGGCCGCCAGGATCGTGCGCTCCTCGCCGTTGCTGAGCACCCTCACCCCGACGACTCGGCCGTCCTCGACCACCAGATCGGTCAGCTCGGTGTCGTACGCGACCGGCACTCCAGCCTGAGCCAGTCCGTGGCGCAGCCCGATCGCCAGCGCGTTGCCCATCGCGAACATCTTGCGGCCGCGAAGGATGCTGAGCAGGCGGGTGAGCAGGACCCGCGCCATGGTCAGGGGGCCGCGGATCGTGCGAAGGCCCAGGCTGATCTTGCGGAAGTCGGCCTGGGTGACGATCAGGTTCGCCGGCGCCTTGGTGTACGGCGGGTGCAGGCGGTCCAGCTCCTCGCCGAGGAACCGCGCATCCAGCGGGACCGGCTCCACGCTGCGGCCGCGGACGCGGCCACCCGGGCTCTCGGGCAGGTAGTCGGAGTACTCCGGCACCCACGCGAACCGCACCGGCGTGTGCTCGCGGAGGAAGTCCATCACCTCTGGGCCGCGGTCGATGAAGGTGTCCCGGTTGAGCTTCGGCACGGTGTCGCCGACGATCGCGTCGAGGTAGCGCTTGGCCTCCGCGGGGTCGTCCGCCTCGCCGGCCTCGACCAGGGCGTAGTTGCCCGGAATCCAGACGCCACCGCCCGAGCGAGCGGTCGAACCACCGAAGTAGTGGCTCTTCTCGACGAGGAGGGTGTCGAGGCCCTGGCTGGCCGCTGCCAGGGCGGCGGCCATGCCCGCGCCACCGGCGCCGACGACGACCACGTCACAGGAGTCCTTCATGGCGCAAAACTGTAACAGGTTCTATTGTTGCCGCATGCTGACCGACGACGTGCGCCGCACGGTGGCCGCCACCCTCCGGGACGCCGAGACCGGCCGCCGGCCGATCCCGCCATTGCGGGCCACCTGGCCCGACCTGGACGTCGTGGACGCCTACGAGATCCAGCTGCTCAACATCCGCCAGCGGATCGGGGCCGGGGCCCGGGTCAACGGCCACAAGGTGGGGCTGTCCTCGGTGGCGATGCAGCAGATGATGGGCGTCGAGGAGCCCGACTACGGCCACCTGCTCTCCGACATGGAGGTGCTTGGTGACGAGCCCGTGTCGGCCGGCCGGTTCTGCTACCCGCGAGTGGAGGTCGAGGTCGGGTTCGTCCTCGGCGAGGCACTGCCGGGCGTCGGCTGCACCGTTGAGGACGTCATCCGAGCCACCGAGTTCGTCGCCCCCGCGATCGAGCTCATCGACAGCCGGATCGTGGACTGGGACATCAAGATCTCCGACACCATCGCCGACAACGCGTCCTCGGCCGGCTACGTGCTCGGCCCGGCGCGGGTGCGACCCTCCGACCTGGACCTGACCGCGATCGACGCGGTGCTGCACCGCAACGGCGAGGAGGTGGCGCGGGGGCGCTCCGACGCGGTGCTGGGGAACCCGGTCACCGCGGTGGCGTGGCTGGCCGACAAGGTCGCCCGCTTCGGCGTCACCCTCGAGGCGGGGCACGTGATCCTGCCCGGTTCGGTGCACCGCGCGATCGACGTACGCCCTGGGGACGAGTTCGTCGCCACCCTCGACGGGCTCGGCTCCGTCTCCCTGACGTTCACCGACTGACCAACCCGGCGGTCGCGACGCGGCCGCCACGGAGGAGTGAGATGACCCAGCTGACCGCAGCCATCGTCGGACCCGGCAACATCGGGACCGACCTGATGTACAAGCTGCTGCGCAGCCCGAGCATCGAGCCGCGCTGGATGATCGGCGTGGACCCCGACAGCCCCGGCCTCGGCCGGGCCCGGGAGCAGGGTCTGGAGGCCAGCCACGAGGGCATCGACTGGCTGCTGAAGCAGGACGAGCTCCCCGACCTGATCTTCGAGGCGACCAGCGCCTACGTCCACCGCGAGTACGCCCCCCGCTACGCCGAGGCCGGCATCCGCGCGGTCGACCTGACCCCCGCGGCAGTCGGGCCGGCGGTGATCCCGGCCGTCAACGGCGACGAGCACGCCGGCGCAGACAACGTCAACATGATCACCTGCGGCGGCCAGGCCACCATCCCGATGGTGGCGGCGGTCTCGCGGGTGACCCCGGTGTCCTACGCCGAGATCGTCGCCTCGGTGGCGTCGCTGTCGGCCGGCCCCGGGACGCGTCAGAACATCGATGAGTTCACCCGGACCACGGCGCGCGGTGTCGAGACGATCGGCGGTGCCCTGCAGGGCAAGGCGATCATCATCTTGAACCCCGCGGATCCGCCCATGATCATGCGCGACACGATCTTCTGCGCGGTCGGCCCCGAGGTGTACGACGGCGGGCAGGATGCCATTGCCGAGTCGGTGCAGCGGATGGTCGACTCGGTGCAGGAGTACGTCCCGGGCTACCGGCTGCTCCAGGATCCCCAGTTCGACCCACCGACCGACGCGACCAGGGGCCAGACGAAGGTCAGCGTCTTCCTCGAGGTGGAGGGCGCGGGTGACTTCCTCCCGCCGTACGCCGGCAACCTCGACATCATGACCGCCGCCGCGACCCGCGCCGGTGAGGGACTGGCCACCCAGGGGGCACGCCCATGACCGTCTTCGGAGACCCGCAGCTCAACGTCCTGGAGCGCACCTGGTCGGCGACGCACGGTGGTGACCTCGACATCCGGCTCACCGACACCTGCCTGCGCGACGGCTCGCACCACAAGCGCCACCAGTTCACCGGGGAGGAGGTGCGCTCGGTGATCGCCGCGCTCGACGAGGCGGGCGTCCCCGTCCTGGAGGTCACCCACGGCGACGGGCTGGGCGGGTCGAGCTTCAACTACGGCTTCTCGCGCACCCCGGAGCAGGAACTGATCAAGATCGCGGCGCAGACCGCGAAGCGCGCGAAGATCGCGTTCCTGATGCTGCCGGGCGTCGGCACCAAGGACGACATCCTCCAGGCGCAGGACAACGGTGGGTCGATCTGCCGGATCGCGACGCACTGCACCGAGGCGGACACCTCCGGCCAGCACTTCGCGCTGGCGCGTGAACGCGGGCTGGAGACGGTCGGGTTCTTGATGATGAGCCACACCCAGCCGCCCGAGGTGCTGGCGAAACAGGCCCGGATCATGGTCGACTCGGGCTGCCAGTGCGTCTACGTCGTCGACTCGGCCGGGGCGCTGATCATGGAGGGCGTGAGCGACCGGGTGGCCGCCGTTGTCGCCGAGATCGGCTCCGAGGCCACGGTCGGCTTCCACGGCCACGAGAACCTCGACCTGGGCTGTGCGAACACGGTGATGGCGGTCCGGGCGGGAGCCACCCAGATCGACGGGTCCGTGCGCCGGTTCGGCGCGGGCGCCGGGAACACACCCCTGGACGCGTTCGTCGGCATCTGCGACAAGCTCGGCTGGCGGACCGGCGTGGACTTCCTCAAGATCATCGACGCGTCGGAGGACGTCGTACGCCCCGCAATGCCGGAGGAGTGCCGACTGGACCGGATGACGATGATGATGGGGTACGCCGGGGTGTACTCGTCCTTCCTCAAGCACGCCGGCAATGCCGCGGATCGCTACGGCGTCTCCGGTGCGCGCATCCTCCAGGTCGCGGGCGAGCGCAAGCTGATCGGCGGCCAGGAGGACCAGCTCATCGACATCGCCCTGGAGCTGCGCGCCAAGCAGGACGCCAACCCGGGCGCTTGAGCGCTACTGCGTCCGGCTGCGGAGGGTGTCGACGCCTTCGCCGCTGAGCTCCTGGCAGGCTGAGCGCCGGCCGGTAGCCGCGACCAGCAGGGACAGCAGGGGTCCTTCGACGCTCGGGCCGGAGCCGTGGCTCCAGTCGGTGTCCGTCGCCGTGAGGGTGAGGCCCTCGATGCGGCTCTTGGTCCCGATCAGCGTGTTCGAGCCCTTGTAGAAGTCGAGCACCTCTCGCACCGAGTCGATCGGGTAGGTGTGCCGGATGCCCAGCGGGCGTCGGATGTCCTCGGCGTGCACGATCGTCTCGCCGAGCCACGACGTCTTGGGGCCGGGGGGCGCCGACGTCGAGTTCTGCTGCGCCCGGAAGTTGGCCAGCGTCTCCATCGGGGATCCGCCGCGTTGCCGGGCGATCCCCTTGGCGGCGAACTTCGGGAAGTTGAAGCCCGAGCCCGCGAAGCCGCCGAAGAACTTCAACGGGGTCATCTGCGCGGTGGAGGTCATGTGCGCGAGCACGTCCTCCACGGACCAGTCTTCGCACAGGGACCGGGCCGCCCACTCCTTCTCGGAGAGCGCCGTCAGGTCGTCGGCCAGGCTGCCGCGCTCGGCAGCGATGGTGGTCCACATCTCGCTCATGGCGCGAGAGTACGCCGAAGTCGGCGGCGCGGGGAACGTGGACGTGACCTAGAACGTGTTCTAGTATTGAGCGCGGGAGACCATCTTCGACGAGGAGCAGCAATGAGCCAGGCAGTTCTGGACGGCGTCCGCGACCTGCTGCCGACCCTGCGTGAACGCGCGGACGAGGCAGAGCGGCTGCGGGTGGTGCCCGAGGCGTCCATCAAGGAGCTGGAGGAGACCGGCTTCTTCCGGCTCCTGCAACCCCGGCGCTTCGACGGGCTCGAGTCCGATCCCATCGAGTTCTACACCGCGGTGCGCGACATCGCCTCCGCCTGCGGCTCCACAGGCTGGGTCTCCAGCGTCGTCGGCGTGCACCCCTGGCAGGTCGCCCTGTTCGCCGACGAGGCGCAGCAGGCGGTGTGGGGGAGCGACACCAGCACCCGCCTGAGCTCGTCATACGCCCCGACCGGCAAGGCGGTCCAGGCCGACGGCGGCTTCACGCTCTCGGGCAAGTGGAGCTTCTCCTCCGGCTGCGACCACTGCACCTGGGTGCTGCTGGGCGGCCTGGTGTTCAACGCGGACCAGCAGGTGGTCGACTTCCGCACGTTCCTGGTCCCGCGAGCGGACTACGAGATCATCGACGTCTGGGACATGGTCGGGCTGCGCGGAACCGGCTCCAACGACATCGTGGTCAACGAGGTCTTCGTCCCCGAGGCGTTCACCCTCTCGATGGGTGACACCGGCCGTTGCTTCGGCCCCGGCCAGGAACAGAACACCAACGACCTCTACAAGCTGCCCTTCCACTCGATCTTCACCGGCACGATCACCACCCCGATCATCGGGATGGCGACCGGTGCCTACGCCGAGCACGTCGAGATGCAGCAGACGCGCACCCGCGCGGCCTACATCGGTGAGAAGGCCTCGCTGGACCCGTTCGCGGCCGTCCGCATCGCCCGCGCGTCGAGCGAGATCGACGCCGCCTGGGCGCTGCTGGTCAACAACATCCGTGAGGAGCAGTCCTACGTCGCCAAGGGCGAGCGGATCCCCCTCGGGACGCGCCTGAAGGTCCGCCGCGACCAGGTGCTCGGCACCCAGCGCGCGATCGACGCGATCGACTCCCTCTTCGAGGCCTCGGGCGGCCGCGCCCTGTCGAACGGCACCTACCTGCAGCGTGCGTGGCGCGATGCCCACGCGGGCCGGGTGCACGCCGCCAACGACCCCGAGCGGGCGCTGCAGATGTACGGCGCCCACGAGTTCGGTCACAAGGTCGACCCGGGGATGTACTGACCGATGCCTGAGCAGCTCACCGATGTGCTCACCCGGGAGGGGACTCGCCGCTCCGGCAAGGCCGGCGACCTCACCCTGAGCTACCACGAGGCCGGCGACGGGTCCTCCGGCCTGGGCGGGGGGCTGCCCCTGGTGATGCTGCACGGCGGCGGACCGGGCGCCTCGTCGTGGAGCAACTTCGGGCAGGCGCTGCCCGGCTTCGCGCAGAGCTTCCGCACCCTGCTGGTCGACCAGCCCGGCTTCGGCGCCTCGGACAAGCCCGAGGTGGTCGGGAACTACTACCGCTTCGCTGCCGACCACGTCGTCCGGCTCCTCGACGAGCTCGGGATCGACCGGGTGCACCTGCTGGGCAACAGCCTGGGTGGGGGAACGGCCATGCGACTCGCGCTGACCCACCCCAAGCGGGTCGGTCGCCTCGTCCTGATGGGACCCGGTGGCGCGTCGCTGAACCTGTTCCACGCCGACCCGACCGAGGGTGTGAAGCGCCTGATGGAGTTCGGCGCCAACCCCTCTAGGGAGGCGCTGCGCGCCTTCATCTCCACGATGGTGGTCAACCAGGACCTCGTGACCGAGGAGCTGGTCGAGGAGCGCTACGCCGACGCCACGGCTCCGGGCGCCCGCGAGGCGATGGCCTCGATGGGGGCATCGTTCTTCCGGGCCGACAGCTACGAGGACGGCATGCTCTGGCGCGAGGCCCATCGGCTGCGTCCGCACACCCTGCTGACCTGGGGGCGAGAGGACCGGGTCAACCCGCTCGACGGGGCCATGGTCGCCCTCAAGCTGATCCCGAAGGCGTCCCTGCACGTGTTCCCCAACTGTGGCCACTGGGCCCAGATCGAGGCGGCCGAGGAGTTCCGCGAGGTGGCCACCGTGTTCCTGGCCCGCCACGTGGAGCGACCTCGCACGGAGGAGAGCGCATGACGATCGACATCCGCAGCATGGGCTACGCCAGGGTCACCAGCACGGACCTCGACCAGTGGCGGCACTTCGCCGGGAAGGTGCTCGGGCTCGCCGAGGGCCGGGGCCCCCACCCCGACCACCTGTACTACCGGATCGACGAGGTCTCCGCGCGGCTCGTCGTCGTCCCGGGCCAGACCGACGAGCTCACCTGCGTCGGGTGGGAGCTGGCCGACCACCCGGCCCTGCAGGACGCCCGAGAGCACCTGAGAAAGGTCGGCGTCGAGTTCGAGGAGGGCACCGACGAAGAGCTCGCCGAGCGCCGGGTCCAGGAGCTGATCCGGTTCACCGACCCCTTCGACAACGTCTTCGAGCTCTTCCACGGGATCACCTACGAGTCCCGGCCCGTCGTCACGCCGTACGCCGCCCGGTTCGTGACCGGCAACCAGGGCATGGGTCACGTCGTGATCCCGGTCAGCGACGACGTCGAGGCGCTGCGGTTCTACACCGACGTCCTCGGGTTCCGGCTGCGTGACTCGATGAGCATGCCGGGGGAGTTCGTCGGCAAGGAGCCGGGATCGAAGGTGTGGCTCCGTTTCCTCGGCGTCAACCCGCGTCACCACAGCCTGGCGTTCCTCCCGATGGCAGATCAGGGGCCCAACCCGAGCAAGTGCGTCCACATCATGCTCGAGGTCGACGCCCTCGACGACGTGGGCCGGGCGCTGGAGAGGGTGCGCAAGCACCGTGCGCCGCTGTCGGCCACGCTCGGGCGGCACATGAACGACCAGATGGTCTCGTTCTACGTGAAGTCTCCGGCCGGGTTCGACGTCGAGTTCGGCACCGAGGGGCTCCAGGTCGACGACGCGCGCTGGGTGGCACGGGAGAGCACCGCCGTGTCGTACTGGGGCCACGTCTTCGGCGGTCAGTGACCACGGGTCATGGAGCGACTGGTATGACTGCATCCATGTCCTCGCCCAGGCCCTCCCACGACATCCCGGAGGGGATGAGCCCGGACGCCCAGGAGACGTGGCCGAGCCAGGAGCTCATCCAGTCCTTCCTCGGCACCGGGTTCGACTTCGAGCTCAGGCTCGGCGAGCACACCCCGATCCCGAGCGACGATCCCGAGGCCGCGCGGCGAGCCCGCGAGTTCCGTGACGTGCTCGGCCTGTTCTGCACCGGCGTCACGGTGGTGACCTCCCTCTCGGGGGCGGAGCCGGTCGGGATGACCTGCCAGTCGTTCTCCAGCGTCTCGCTGGACCCGCCGCTGGTGATGTTCTGTCCCGCCCGGACCTCGCGAGCCTGGCCGCTGATCCATCGGGCCGGCTTCTTCTGTGTGAACTTCCTCAGCGCCGCGCAGGAACAGCTCTCCAACGGGATGGCCACCAGGGGGTCGGAGAAGTTCCACGGGGTCGACTGGCAGCCGGCCTCGACCGGGGCGCCTGTCATCGACGGTGTCCTCGGGTACGTCGACTGCACGATCGAGCGGGTCCACGAGGCCGGTGACCACTTCATCGTCGTCGGCCGGGTCCGCGAGCTGTCCTACGGCGACGGTCGAGACGCGGGCTCCTCCCCGGCGTCGCCGCTGCTGTTCCACCGTGGGGCCTACACCCGGCCCGAATAGCCCTCTGGCACTCTGGTCGCATGCCTACAGCGGACGTCTCGGGTGACTTCACCGAGCGCCTGCTGCGCAGGTTCCTGCTGCTGTGCGAGAGCCCGCGCACCCGACGCCGGGCGCTGGCCCTGGTGCGCGGCAGCGTCACCAACGCCCGCGCCGGCCGCCGGTTCTATGCGTTGATCAACCGGGTCGTGCTCAACCCGGTGGCCCGCGCCATGGGCGTGGACTCCTCCGCCGTGCGCCTGGAGCTGGTGGGCTCGCAGCTGGTCGGCCTGGCGATGATCCGGTACGTGCTCAAGGTCGAGCCGATCGCCTCCCTGGAGATCGACGAGCTGGTCACGCTGATGGCGCCACCGCTGCGCGAGGCGCTCACCGGCGGGCGCGAGCCGGCCGGGATCCCCACCTGCACCTGCCAGCAGGGTGCGGTCGTCATCCCCTGGTGATTCGACTGGTGAGCCGACTGGTGAGCCGGCCCCCCGGAGCCTGTGGACGGTCGTTCGACGGGTCGCCCCGACGGGGTGAGGCTGGGCGGCATGGACGAGGCTCTCTCCCTTCCGCTGCCGGGCTCGCCGCTGGCCCTGGCTGGACCGTTCACCCGCGCGATGGCGCTCGACCTGGGGATCACCCGGCCGACCCTCGACCGGTTGCTCCGCGCCGGCGTGGTCCGGCGCCTCCTGCGGGGCGTCTACGCCGCGACCACGTGGCCCGACGACCGCTCCGCTCGCGCGGCGGCGGTGGCCCTCGTCGCGGGCGGCGAGGACGTCGTGGTGGACCGCACGGCGGCCTGGATCCATGGGGTCTCGCTCTGTGGCGAGGATGACGTCCAGCCGCTCGACACGCTGCGGACCGCCCACCGCGCGCGAGGGCGGGGGAGCCGCCTGCTCGCCGACCGCGATGTGGGGCAGGTGGAGGGACTGCGACTGACCACGCCGCTGCGCACCGCGCTCGACCTCGGGAGGCTGCTGGCGCCGGACCTGGCCCTGGCCGCGATGGACGGGCTGCTCGCCACGGGGGCGTTCAGCCACTCCCAGCTGCTCGCCGAGCTGCCCCGCCTGGCCGGCCATCGAGGAGCCGGGCAGCTGCGCTGGTTGGCGGCGCAGGTCGACGAACGCGCCGCCGGCGTGGCCGAGTCCTGCCTACGACTGCGCTGGCACCTCGCCAGCCTGCCGACCGCCGTGCCCGGGCTGCGGGTGTCCACGGCGCACGGACCTCTGCGCCTGTCCCTGGGGGTGGAGAGCCGACAGTTCGGCGCCGTCCTGTCCGGCCAGGTGCCGGCGTACGCCCTCACGGCGCTGGAAGCGGCCGGCTGGCGCGTCGTGGTGCTTCCCGCCGCCCGGGTGCGGAGCGGTGACCCGCAGCTGTGGATGCGCCACCTCGAGCGGGAGTACCACCAGCACCTGCTCGCCCAGCTCGACTGAGCGTGTCGGGTCAGCTCCCCAGTGCCGTGATCGCCTCGTGGATGCTCAGCGTGCGACTGGCCGACTCGACGTGCAGGTTCTCGATCATCCGGCCGTTGTAGGTGACCACTCCGCTCTCCCGGGCCTCCCACGCCGCCAGGATGCCGCGGGCGTCCTCGACAGCCTGCTCCGACGGAGCGAACGCCGCGTTGGCGCCCTCGACCTGGCCCGGGTGGATCAGGGTCTTGCCGTCGAAGCCGAACTGGCGACCCTGCTCGCACTCGGCGAGGAAGCCGTCGATGTCCTTGACGTCGTTGTAGACGCCGTCCAGGACGACCTTGCCGGTCGAGCGGGCGGCGAGGACCGCCAGCTGGAGGCTGGTCAGCAGGGGAGCGCGACCGGGCACGTGCTCGGCGTAGGTCTCCTTGACCAGGTCGTTGGTGCCCAGCACGAGGACCGAGAGGCGGTCACTGGCCGAGGCGATCTCCTCGGCGTGCAGGATCGCGTACGGCGTCTCGAGCATGGCCCAGAGCCGGGTGTGGGCGGGTGCCTCGTGGCCGGCCATCGCCTCGACCAGCTCGAGCACCGCATCGGCACTGTCGACCTTGGGGACCACGATGGCGTCCGGACCCGCGGCGCAGGCGGCGGCCAGGTCGTCGCGATGCCACTCGGTGTCGGCGCCGTTGACCCGGATGGTCAGCTCACGGTCGCCGTACCCTCCCGAGCCGACGGCGGCGCAGGCGGCGTCCCGGGCCGCGGGCTTGGCGTCGGGGGCCACCGCGTCCTCCAGGTCGAGGATCAGCCCGTCGCACGGGATCGACTTCGCCTTCTCCAGGGCCCGGTCGTTGGAGGCGGGCATGTACAGGACCGAACGGCGGGGACGGAACGCGACCTCGGTCATGTCAGGCCCCGTTCGCGGGCAGCTCGATGGCGTCGTACTGCCGCTTCAGCTCGGGGTCGATCTCCGCCAGCTCCTCGGCCAGCGCGACCATCACCTTGCACTGCTTGACCGAGGCGTCGTCCTCCATCTTGCCGTCGATCATCACCGCGCCGGTGCCGTCGCCCATGGCGGCGATCACCTGCCGCGCATGGGTGACGTCCTCGACCGAGGGGCTGAACACCTTGTTCGCGATGGCGATCTGCTTGGGGTGCAGCGACCAGGCGCCGACGCAGCCGAGCAGGAACGCGTTGCGGAACTGGTCCTCGCAGGCGACGGTGTCGGCGATGTCGCCGAACGGGCCGTAGTAGGGGTAGATCCCGTGCATCGCGCACGCGTCGACCATCCGGGCGATCGTGTAGTGCCACAGATCCTGCTGGTAGGTGGTCCGGTCGCCCGCGATGTCGCCGTCGACGGGGTCCTGCCGCACCAGGTAGCCGGGGTGGCCGCCTCCCACCCGGGTGGTCTTCATCCGGCGGTCGGCGGCGAGGTCGGCCGGACCCAGGGAGAGCCCCTGCATCCGTGGGCTCGCTCCGCAGATCTCCTCGATGTTCACCATCCCGCGCGCGGTCTCCAAGATGGCGTGGACGAGCAGCGGCTTCTCCAGCCCGGCCTTGGCCTCCAGCTGTGCCAGCAGCCGGTCGACGTAGTGGATGTCCTCCGCGCCCTGCACCTTGGGGACCATGATCACGTCCAGCTTGTCGCCGATCTCGCCCACGAGGGTGGTCAGGTCGTCCAGCGCCCAGGGGGAGTCGAGGGAGTTGATCCTGGTCCAGAGCTGGGTCGGCCCGAAGTCGACCTCCTGGCCGATCCGCACCAGGCCGACGCGCGCGATCTCCTTGTTCTCCGCCTTGACGGCGTCCTCGAGGTTGCCCAGCAGGACGTCGGTGCTGCCCACCATGTCGGGCACCTTGGCGGCCATCTTCGGGTTGCCCGGGTCGAAGAAGTGGATGGCCCGCGACGGGCGGGCGGGGATCTCCCGCAGGGGAGCGGGCGCTCCGACGGCGAGAGGGGCGAAGAAGTCCTTGGCGGTACGCATGCGCCGGACGCTAGCAGCGGTGCCGCGTGCGGCGGTATGACGCATCACACCCCGTGCGGGGTTCGCGGCCACTAGCCTGACCGGGTGCGGACCAACCGGCTCGAGGCGTTCAGCGACGGCGTGCTGGCCATCATCATCACCATCATGGTGCTGGAGCTGACGGTGCCCGAGGAGCCCACCCTGCACGGGCTGGGACAGTCGGCCACAGGGCTGCTGACCTACCTGCTCAGCTTCATCTACATCGGGATCTACTGGAACAACCATCACCACATGTTCCAGATCTGCCAGCGGGTCGACGGCGGCGTGCTCTGGGCCAACCTCAACCTGCTCTTCTGGCTCTCGCTCTATCCCTTCACCACCGCCTGGATGGACGAGTCGCACCTCGCCCGCACCCCGGTCGTGGTCTACGGCGTGAACCTGCTGCTCGCGGCTCTCGCCTACTACCTCCTGCAGCTGCGGATCATCCGGGCCGAGGGGGACGCCTCGATGCTCCGTGAGGCGCTGGGGTCCGACGCCAAGGGCAAGGCGTCGCCGGTGATCTACCTGCTCGGCATCGCGCTGTGCTTCGTCCACCCGCTGCTCGGCCTGGTGCCGTTCGTCGTGGTCGCGCTGATCTGGCTGGTGCCCGACCGACGCTTCGAGCGGTACGCCGTCGCCCACGGCCTGCGCGACTGACCGGAGCGAGCCCGAAGGTCACCCGGGACAAGGACCTTCGCCACTCCTGGAGCGATACCCCCCGGGGTTAACGTCGAAAGGTAGACGGATCCAGGAGGACCCCATGAAGAGCCTTGTCATCCTCGGCGGCGGAACCGCCGGGACCATGATCGCCAACAAGCTGCGCCACAGGCTGGGCAGGCGGGACTGGTCGATCACCGTCGTGGATCGCGACGACGTGCACCACTACCAACCCGGTTACCTGTTCATCCCGTTCGGCGGCTACCGCCGCGAACAGGTGGTCCGCCCGCGGCATGCCTTCCTGCCCGATGGGGTCGACTTCGTGCTCGGCTCGGTCGAGGAGGTGCAACCCGAGAGGAACGTCGTGGTGCTGGAGGGTGGTCGCCGACTGGACTACGACCAGCTCGTGATCGCCAGCGGCACCACGCCACGACCCGACCAGACCCCGGGAATGCTCGGTGAGGAGTGGCGTCGCAGCATCTTCGACTTCTACACCCTCGAAGGAGCCGAAGCGCTGGCCAGTGCCCTCGCCGGGTTCGACAAGGGCCGGCTCGTCGTACACATCACCGAGATGCCGATCAAGTGTCCCGTCGCGCCGCTGGAGTTCACCTTCCTGGCTGAGTCCTGGCTGCGCGAGCAGGGCCTGCGAGATCGGGTCGAGCTGGTCTACGTGACCCCACTGGACGGGGCGTTCACCAAGCCGGTGGCCTCCGCGCACCTCGGCGGCATGCTCGAGGAGCGCAAGGTGCACCTGGAGACGGACTTCATGGTCGAGAGCATCGACCAGGAGCGCAAGGTCCTCGTCTCCTACGACGAGCGCGAGATCCCCTTCGACCTGCTGGTCACGGTGCCGGTGAACATGGGCGCCGACTTCGTGGCCCGTTCGGGACTGGGCGACGAGCTGAACTACGTGCCCGTCGACAAGCACACCTTGTTGGCCAAGGGGCACGAGAACGTCTTCGCGGTCGGTGACTCCAGCGACATCCCCACCTCCAAGGCCGGGTCCGTCGCTCACTTCGCGGTCGAGGTGTTCGTCGACAACTTCCTCGAGCACATCGATGGCCTGCCGATGACCGGCTCGTTCGACGGGCACGCCAACTGCTTCATCGAGTCCGGCGACGACAAGGCCCTGCTGATCGACTTCAACTACGACACCGAGCCGCTTCCCGGGAGGTACCCGCTGCCCGTGGTCGGCCCGATGGGCCTGTTGAAGGAGACCCGCGCGAACCACCTCGGCAAGCTCGCCTTCCGGTGGATCTACTGGAACGTGCTGCTCCGCGGCCGTCCCGTCCCCCTTCCCGCGCACATGTCGATGGTCGGCAAGACCGTCGCCCCGACCCAACCCGCACCAGAGAGGCAGGACGCCTGAGATGCCCACCACCACGATCGAGGGTCACGACATCCACGTCGACGACGAGGGGTTCATGACCGAGTACGACGAATGGAGCGAGCCGCTCGCCTCCTCACTTGCCGCCCAGATCGGCGTCGAGCTGACCGACGAGCACTGGCAGGCGATCCGCTTCCTGCGCAGCGACTTTCCCGAGCAGGGAGAGACCGCGACCCTGCGCCGGGTGGCGACGCTCGGCGGCATCCCCATGCGACAGCTCTTCGGGCTGTTCCCCAAGAAGCCGGCCAAGAAGATGGCCTACATCGCCGGGCTGCCCAAGCCCCGCGGCTGCGTGTGACCTAGGAGGAGACCGACATGACCACCACCCTGACAGCTCCGCTCGTCCCCACCTTCGAGGACGCCGAGACGGACCGAAAGCTCGCGATCATCTGCTCCAAGGGCAACCTGGACATGGCCTATCCGGGCCTGATCATGGCCAACGCCGCGCTCGGCGAGGGGGTGGAGACGCACCTGTTCTTCACCTTCTGGGGCTTCGACATGATCAACAGGGCGACGATGGACAACCTGAAGTTCACGATGCTCGGCAACACCGCGACCCACCTGCCCCAGGGCCTCGGGGGGGTTCCAGGAATGACCGCGATGGCCACCCACCAGATGAAGAAGTCGATCGCCGAGGTGGGAGTGCCCGAGGTCCCGGAGTTCCTGCAGCAGATCAGCGACTCCGGGGGCCACCTCTGGGCCTGCCGGATGTCGGCGGACATGCAGCACCTGGAGGAGAAGGACCTCTATGACGAGGTCGAGGGCATCATCAACGCCGCGGAGTTCATCGAGATGACCGCCGGCGCGCAGCTGCTCTTCATCTGAGGTCGCGATGGGGCGCGCTCAGACCAATCCTGCCCTCGCCACGTGCGAGGGCTGCCACAGCTGGCTGAGGGCGTGGGCTCGCTTGAACACCAGCTGGGCGTCGTGCTCCCAGGTGATCGCGACGCCGCCGTGCAGCTGCACCGTCTCGGCCGCGACCCGGTCGAGGGCGTCGGAGCAGTAGGAGCGGGCGACCGCGGCGAGCCGATGCAGTGTGGCGGCGCGGGCCGGCCCGGGATCGGAGAGGTACGCCGCTGCGGCCGCCGTGGCCCCCCACGAGGCGGAGCGGGACGCCTCGACGAGCACGAGCAGGTCGGCCATCCGGTGCTTGAGCGCCTGGAAGGAGCCGATCGGGCGTCCGAACTGCACCCGCTCCAGGCTGTGGGCGACGGTCATGTCGAGTCCGCGCTGGGCGGTCCCGACCTGGACGGCCGACGTCATGGCGGCCGCGACGTCGCGGATGGCCTGGTCGCCGTCGGCGGCGCCGATCGACTCGGCGGCGTCGGTGCGGATGCGCCCCAGCCGGATGGTCGGGTCGAGGGCGCCGACCGGTTCGATCGCGGGATCGGTGAGCAGCTCGAGGCGACCGTCGTCGAGGCGCAGGACCAGCGACGCCTGGGCAGCGTCCAGCACGAGGTCGTCGAGGGCGATGGTGGCGATCTCGCCCGAGGCGATGCGGGGCATCAGGGCGGCCCTGGCCGCGTCGTCGGCGTGCAGGAGCACGGCCGCCGCGGCGATCGTGGTCGCCAGCAGTGGGGACGGGGCGAGGTTGCGGCCGACCTCCTCGAGCACGACGGCGGACTCGACGAGCGATGCGCCGACTCCGTCGTACTCCTCCGGGACGGGCAACGCGGCCACGCCGACCTGCTCGCACAGTGCCTGCCACAGCCCGAGGTCGTAACCGTCGTCGGAAGCCATCGCCGCCCGGACCGCGGCGCTGTCGCTGTGCCGGTCCAGCATCGACCGGACGACGACGGCCAGCTCGTCCTGCTCCGCGGTGCGGGAGAGGTGCATCAGGACCGCCCCCCGGAGGTGGACAGCGACTCCGCGATCCGGGAGCGGTGGTGGGCGGGCCCACCCCAGGCTCCGACCAGCGCCCGCACCCGGTTGAGCCAGAGGCTGAGGTCGAGCTCCGCGGTGTAGCCGATCGCGCCGTGCACCTGGAGGCCGACCCGGGCGGCGAGGTAGGCCGCCTGGCCCGCGGCGACCTTGGCGGCCGAGGCGTCACGAGAGGTGCCGGTGAGCGCCGCTCCGTGCACCACCGGACGGGCGAAGTCGAGCGCGATCCGCACGTCGGCCAGTTGGTGCTTGACCGCCTGGTAGGAGCCGATGGTGCGGCCGTACTGGGTGCGTTGCCCGACGTAGGCCACCGAGTCCGCGAGCAGGCGCTCGCCACAGCCGAGGAGCTCGGCGGCGCAGGCGAGGGCGGCGAGGTCGAAGGCCTCCCCGAGAGCGGCGTCGCCGGGGGAACCGCCCTCGAGTGCGTTGAGTCGTCGGGTGGTGTCCACGGACAGGTGGATTGCTCCGGGTCTGGCCGGGCGGAGCCCGTCGGCCGACTCGAGCCACACCTGGGCGGCCACGTCGGCGTCGAGCGCGAACGGAACGAGTGGCGGAACGGCCACCGTGGCCACGGCCCCGTCGGCGAGGGCGGTCAGCGCGTCGCCGCTGAGACGGAGGGCGAGGTAGGCGGCGGACTCGATCCACGGGCCGACGGCGAGGTGATGTCCGAGCACCTCGAAGGCGACGACCAGGTCGACCGGCGTACCCCCCAGGCCGCCGGCCTCCCCGGGTACGACGAGCGCCGGCACGCCCTGGTCGGCCAGGCGCCGCCACAGGGCGAGACCGGGACCGTGATCGCCCGCCGCCCAGGCCCGGGCGACGCCGACCGAGTCGGCGCCGGCCATCAGCTCCCCGAGCGACTGGGCGAAGCCGGTCTGCTCCTCGGTGAGGCGGAAGTCCATCAGGAGCCCTGCCTCTCGGAACGGGGCTCGCGCGGCAGCGCCAGGATCCGCTCGGCGATCACGTTGCGCTGCACCTCGTTGGTGCCGGCGTAGATCGGTCCCGACAGCGAGAACAAGAAGCCGTCCGCCCACGCCGCGTCCGGACCGTCGCGCAGCTCGGAGGTCGGTCCGAGCAGGTCCAGGGCCGTCTCGTGCAGCGCGATGTCCAGGTCGGACCAGAACACCTTGTTCACCGAGCCCGAGTAGCCGATCTGTCCGCCGTCGGCGAGCCGGGAGACCGTGCCCCACGTGTAGAGCCGGTAGGCCTCCGCGCCCAGCCACGCGTCGACCACCCGGTCGCGCTGGTCGGCGGGTGCGCCCTGCCGGTGCCACAGGTCGACCAGCCGGTCCGCGGCGGCACAGAACCGGCCGGGGGAGCGCAGCGAGAGCCCGCGCTCGTTGCCGGACGTGGTCATCGCCACGGCCCAGCCCTGGCCGGGCTCACCCAGCACGTCCGTGTCGGGCACGAAGACGTCGTCGAGGAACAGCTCGGCGAACCCGGGCTCGCCGTCGAGCTGGGCGATCGGCCGCACCGTGACGCCGTCCGCGTCGAGGGGGAAGCACAGGTAGGTCAGCCCGTGGTGCCGGCTGGAGCCGGGCTCGCTGCGGAAAAGCCCGAAGCCCCAGTGGGCGTACGCCGCGCGTGAGGACCACGTCTTCTGGCCGTTCAGCACCCACCCGCCGCGCTGGTCGTCACGCTCGGCGCGCGAGCGCAGGGAGGCGAGGTCGGAGCCGGCCTCGGGCTCGGACCAGGCCTGGGCCCAGACCTTCTCGCCGGTGGCCATGCTCGGCAGCCACCGCTGCTGCTGCTCGGGGGTCCCGTTCTCGAAGATGGTGGGGGAGAGCAGGAAGATCCCGTTCTGGCTGACCCGCCCGGGAGCCCCGGCCCGGTAGTACTCCTCCTCGAAGAGCACCCACTCCACCAGCGAGGCGCCGCGGCCGTGGTACTCCTCGGGCCAGCCGACCACCGACCAGCGCGCGTCGGCGAGCCTGGCCTCCCACTCCTGGTGGGCGCGGAACCCCTCCCGGGTGTCCATCGAAGGCAGCGGCTCGCTCGGCACGTTCTGAGCCAGCCAGCTGCGGGCCTCCTCCCGGAAGGCGCGCTCGGCGTCGGACAGGTCGAGGTTCACCGGCGCTCCCTCAACTCGGTCTTGAGCACCTTGCCACCGAGGTTTCGGGGGAGCGCGTCGAGGAACTCGACGGTGCGCGGCACCTTGAAGTTGGCCAGCCGCTCTCGGGCCAAGGCCAGGACAGCGTCGCCGGTCAGCGACTCGTCGGCACGGACGACGTACGCCCGGCCGACCTCGCCGAGGCGCTCGTCGGGTACGCCGACCACCGCGACGTCGAGGACGCCGTCCAGGCGAAGCAGGACCTGCTCGACCTCGGCGGGATAGACGTTGAACCCGCCGGAGATGTACATGTCCTTGAGCCGGTCGGTGATGGTCAGGTTGCCCGACTCGTCGAGCCTGCCGACGTCACCGGTGTGCAGCCAGCCGTCCTCGTCGATCGCCTCGCGGGTGGCCTCCGGGTCGTCGAGGTACCCCAGCATCACGAACTCACCGCGAAGCAGCAGCTCGTCCCGCTCGCCGATGCGCGCCTCCATGCCCGGGATCGCCCGGCCACAGGTGTTCGCGACCACGTCGGCAGGGTCGCCCTGACGGCACATCGTCGCCACCACGGCCTCGGTCATCCCGAAGGCGGTGACCACCTCGTCGATCGCGAGCCCCTCGGGCCCCGGAGCCCGCATCCGCTCGATGAGCACGACGGGCACCACAGCCGCACCGGTCACCGCGAGGCGCAGCGAGGAGAGGTCGAACGAGCCGCGATCGGGGGCGTTGAGCAGGGACTGGTAGAGCGTCGGCGCCCCGGGCAGCACGGTGATCCGCTCGTCCTGGATCACCCGCAACGTCTCGTCGAGGTCGAACGTCGCCACCGGGTAGAGCGTCGCGCCGGTCGTCAGCCCGACGATGATCCCGGCCTTGTAGCCGAAGGAGTGGAAGAACGGGTTGACCCCCAGATAGCGGTCCTCGCTGCCGACCCCGCCCAGCTCGCCCCACGCACGGGCCACCCCGACGGTCTGCCGGTGCGCCGACATGGCCCCCTTGGGGCGGCCGGTGGTTCCCGAGGTGAACAGGATGTCGGCGACGTCGTCGGGGGAGACCTGATCGGCGACGGTGTCGATGTCGCCCGGCTCGGTCGCGACCTCCTTCAGCGCGGCGAGGTCGATGACCCGACGCACCGAGGGCAGCGTGCTGGCGGCGTGGAGGTCGTCGATCTGGCTGCGCCCCAGGAACCCGTCGGCCGCCACCACCAGGCGAGCTCCCGTGCGGTCGACGATGTCGGCCACCTCGTGCCCGGTGTAACGGCTGTTCGCCGGGACCAGGACACCGCCGGCGTAGGAGACCGCGAGCGCGGCCACGACCCAGTCGATGCTGTTCGGCGCCCAGAGCACGACCCGGTCACCCGGCTCGAGACCCTGCTCCCGGAAGCCGGCCGCGGTGCCTCGGACGGCCGCCAGCAGGCCGGCGAAGGAGAGCGCCTCTTCGCCCGCGACGAGCGCCGGGCGGTCGCCGTACGCCGCTGCCGCCGCGCGCAGCACGGCCGGAATCGTCGAGGCGGGCACGGGGCTCCTTCCGCGTTCAGGCCAAACCAAACAAGTGCTTGGTAGGGTACCGTACCGGCATGGACCTGACCGACTCCGCGGCCGAGGAGGAGTTCCGCGCCGGGGTGCGCGGCTGGCTCGAGGAGCACCTCGCCGGGGACTTCGCGGAGCTGCGCGGCACCGGCGGCCCCGGACGGGAGCACCAGGCCCACGACGAGCGGATCGAGTGGGACCGGCACCTCGCCCGGCACGGCTGGACCTGCATCGGCTGGCCGAGGGAGTACGGCGGCCGCGGGCTGTCGCTGTCCCAGCAGGTGATCTTCCACGAGGAGTACGCCCGGGCCGACGCCCCAGCGCGGGTGAACCACCTCGGCGAGGAGCTGCTCGGCCCGACCCTGATCGCCTTCGGCAACGAGGAGCAGAAGGCACGCTTCCTGCCCAGGATCGTCGCCGTCGAGGAGTTCTGGTGCCAGGGCTACTCCGAGCCCGGGGCCGGCTCCGACCTCGCCGCGGTGTCCACGAAGGCGCGGCTGGAGGACGGCCACTGGGTGATCGACGGCCAGAAGCTCTGGACCTCCCTGGCGCACCAGGCCGACTGGTGCTTCGTGCTGGCGCGCACCGAGCCCGGCTCGATCCGGCACCAGGGGCTGTCCTACCTGCTCGTCCCGATGGACCAGGACGGCGTCGAGGTCCGGCCCATCGTCCAGTTGACCGGGACCTCGGAGTTCAACGAGGTGTTCTTCACCGGCGCCCGCACCGACGCCGACCTCGTCGTCGGCGGGCAGGGCGAGGGCTGGCGGGTGGCGATGGCCACCCTCGGCTTCGAGCGCGGCGTCTCCACCCTCGGTCAGCAGGTCGGCTTCCAGCGCGAGCTCGACGCCCTGCTCGAGGTGGCCCGGGCGAACGGCAGCTACGACGACCCGGTCATCCACGACCGCCTGGCCCGTGCCCAGGTGGAGCTGGAGGTGATCCGGCTCAACGCGCTGCGCACGCTGTCGGAGGACCAGGCGCCTCAGCAGGCCAGCATCGCCAAGCTGCTGTGGGCCGGCTGGCACCGGTCCCTCGGCGACCTCGCGATGCAGGTGCGCGGCTCCGCCGGCCTGGTCACCAACTCCGACCACGACCTCGACTCGTGGCAGCGGCTCTTCCTGTTCACCCGCGCGGACACGATCTACGGCGGGTCGGATGAGATCCAGCGCAACGTCCTGGCCGAGCGGGTGCTCGGCCTTCCCCGAGAGCAACGGAGCGAGGCCCGATGACGGCGACCAGGCCCGAGCAACCCGCACCGGACTACGTCCCGGCCCACGACCTGCTCCGCGACAAGGTGGTCGTGGTGACCGCCGCGGCCGGCGCGGGGATCGGCGCCGCCGTCGCACGCCGTGTGCTGGAGGAGGGAGCCCGGGTCGTCGTACTCGGTGACACGCACGAGCGCCGGCTCGCCGAGGCGGAGCAGACCCTGGCCGAGGAGTTCGGGCCGGAGCGGGTCCGCTCCCTGATCTGCGACGTCACCGACGAGACGCAGGTGCAGGCGCTGATCGACGCCGCTGACGAGTTCGGCGGCGTCGACGTGATGGTCAACAACGCCGGGCTCGGCGGCACCGCGGACATCACCGAGATGACCGACGACCAGTGGGGCAAGGTCATCGACATCACCCTGACCGGCACCTTTCGCTGCGTCCGCGCGGCGTCGCGGAAGATGGTGGCCCTCGACCGGCGGGGCGTCATCGTCAACAACGCCTCGGTGATCGGCTGGCGGGCCCAGGAGGGGCAGGCGCACTACGCGGCCGCCAAGGCCGGCGTGATGGCGCTGACCCGGTGCGCCGCCCTCGACGTCGCCCCGCACGGCATCCGCGTGAACGCGGTCTCGCCCAGCCTGGCGATGCACCCGTTCCTGGCCAAGGTCACCTCCGAGGACCTGCTGCACGAGCTGAAGCAGCGTGAGGCGTTCGGCCGCGCTGCCGAGCCCTGGGAGGTCGCGAACGTGATCGTGTTCCTGGCCAGCGACTACTCCTCCTACCTCACCGGTGAGGTCGTCTCCGTGAGCAGCCAACATGCCTGAGCCCACCCGCCGTGAGGAGCTGCTCGCGATCGCCGCCCGGCTGTTCGCCGAGCGCGGCTTCAAGAACACCACCGTGCGCGACATCGCCGACGCGGCCGGCATCCTCTCCGGCAGCCTCTACCACCACTTCGACTCCAAGGAGTCGATGGTCGATGAGCTGCTCGACTCCTTCCAGCGGTCGCTGTGGGAGCAGTACGACGCCATCGAGTCCTCGGACCGCTCGCCCCGGCAGAAGCTGGAGGACATGGTGCGGGCCTCCTTCGACGCGATCGACCGGCACCACAGCGAGGTGGCGATCTTCCAGACCGACGCCGGCTACCTCGGCACCTTCGAGCGGTTCGCCTACCTCGAGGAGCGCAACGTGCGCTTCCGCCGCCTGTGGACCGGCCTCCTTGCCGAGGGGGTGGCGGCGGGGGAGCTGCGCGCCGACCTCGACCTCGAGCTGGTCTACCGGTTCCTCCGCGACACCGTCTGGGTGGCGGTGCGCTGGTACCGCCCCGGGGGCGACCTCACCCCCAACCAGGTCGCCGACCAGTACCTGCACATCCTCCTCGACGGCATCACCGCCGAGACGTCGCAAACTCACACCTGATCACCGCCGAGACGTCGCAAACGAACGAAAGAGGAGCCCATGCCCGAGGCCTACATCGTCGATGCGGTGCGTACGCCGGTGGGCAGGCGCGGTGGGTCCTTGGCCCGGATGCACTCCGCCGACCTCGGCGGCCATGTCCTCACAGCGCTGGTCGAGCGCACCGGCGTCGACCCTGGCGCCGTCGACGACGTGATCATGGGGTGCTGCGACACGATCGGCTCCCAGGCCGGCAATGTCGCCCGCACCGCCTGGCTGGTCTCCGGGCTGCCCGACCATGTCCCCGGCGTGACGATCGACCGCCAGTGCGGCTCGTCGCAGCAGGCGGTTCACTTCGCAGCCCAAGGCGTCATGTCGGGCACCCAGAATCTCGTCGTCGCGGGTGGTCTGCAGAACATGTCCTCGATACCGATCTCGGCGGCGATGCTGGTGGCCCAGCAGTACGGCTTCTCCACGCCGTTCGCCGAGTCACCCGGCTGGCAGCAGCGGTACGGCGATCAGGAGGTCTCGCAGTTCCGCTCCGCCGAGATGATCGCGGAGAAGTGGGAGATCAGCCGGGCACAGATGGAGGAGTTCGCCCTGTCCTCCCACACCCGTGCTCGCACGGCGATCGCCGAGGGACGCTTCAGGAACGAGATCGTCGCAGTGGGGGACTTCGCGGTCGACGAGTGCCCCCGCGACACCTCGCTGGAGAAGATGGCCGGGCTCCCGACCCTGACCGAGGGCGGCCGGATCACCGCCGCCGTCGCCTCCCAGATCTGCGATGCCGCGTCTGCGGTGCTGATCGCGTCCGAGCGCGCGGTCGAGGAGCACGGGCTGACCCCTCGGGCGCGGGTCCACCACCTCTCCGTCCGCGGCGACGACCCGATCTGGATGCTGACCGGGCCGATCCGGGCGACCCGCCACGCGCTCGAGCAAACCGGGCTGTCCGTCGACGACATCGACCTGTTCGAGTGCAACGAGGCCTTCGCGTCCGTCGTACTCGCCTGGGCGCGGGAGCTCGCGGTTCCGATCGACAAGGTCAACGTCAACGGCGGCGGCATCGCGCTGGGGCACCCCATCGGGGCCACCGGCACCCGGATCATGGCGACGTTGCTCAACGAGCTCGAGCGCACCGGGGGGCGGTTCGGCCTGCAGACGATGTGCGAGGGCGGCGGCCAGGCCAACGTCACCATCATCGAGCGGCTGGATCGCTGAGTGGCCCGATCGGGTGGTGTCCTCCGTGCCGAGGTACTGGTTGAATCACGACAACGGCGGAGGAAATGCATGAATGCAGCGTGTCGGAGGCTCGGACTGCTGGGAGTTGCGCTGGCGCTCGTCGCCCCGATGCTCGCTGTGCTCGCCACGATCAGCCCGGCGGACGCGGCCGTGACCGCCAAGCGAGCCACCTGGGTGTGGACCCGGCCCCCAGCGAAGACCCTCGTGCGGTGGGCGACGCAGCAGAAGGTCGCCGAGCTGTTCGTGTACGTCGGACCCGGGCTGGCCTCGTCTCCGGACCTGACCTGGGTGCGCAGCGTCGTGACGCAGGCCCATGACGCGGGGATCAAGGTGGCCGCCCTCGGTGGCGAGCCCAGCTGGGTGGACAACCCGTCGGCGGCGCTGGCGTGGCAGCGCTCGGCGCTCTCGACCGGGCTGTTCGACGGCGTCCACGTCGACATCGAGCCCTGGACCCGCAGCGACTGGAGCACCGCGCAGCCCAGAGTGGTTGCGGGCTACCTCGACGTGCTGAGCCAGCTGGCGGCCGACACCACCCTCCCGCTGGAGGCCGACATCGCCTTCTGGCTCTGGCAGGTGCCGACGGCCTCAGGTGAACCTCTCGACCAGGCAGTGATGAGGACCGTCGAGGCGGTGACCGTGATGAGCTACCGCAACAAGGCGACGGGACCGGACAGCATCACCGACATCGGGGCGCACGAGCTGGCGACCGCGGCCGCCGCCGGCATCCCTTGCCGGCTCGCCGTCGAGACGAACTACCTCGGCGGTGACCCCGTGTCGACCAAGCAGACCTTCTACGGCCTGGGAGCGAGAGCGCTGGCGAAGGCGCTCGCGACGGTGGACTCGACCGAGGCCGGCGTCGCGTCGTACGCCGGGATCGCGATCCACGACTACGACGGCTGGCGCGCCCTCTAGCCCCTCGGCCTCAGAACGCCGTCGCCAGCAGGTCGGCGAACAGTGCGTGCTCGTCGGCGACCGCCGGATCCAGTCCTCTGGCCCGGAACCACGCGCAGATGTTGGCGCAGTCGCGCATCAGGAAGTCCATCCCCTGCGGGTTGCCGATGAGATCCACGACCTGCGGGAGGTCGATGATGACGAGCCGATCACCCGCGGCCAGCAGGTTGTACGCCGACAGGTCGCCGTGCACGATCCCGTGCTGGGTCATCGTCGCGAGGGCCTCGCGGAGCTGCTCGAAGAAGTCCCGCAGCGGGCCCGGAGCGGGTCGGGTCTCGGCCAGCCGCGGAGCGGTCGCGTCGTCCACGGTGACCCACTCCAGCAGCAGTTCGGTGCCGTCGATCTGGACCGGGTAGGGGACGGGCAGTCCGAGGAGCCAGCACTGCTTGAGCGACTCCCACTCGGCGTTGGCCCACTGGCCGGCGGCCACGGTCCTGCCGAAGGACGATCCCTTGGCCGCGGCTCGGGCCTCTCGGCTGTCGCGCCCGCGACGTCCCTCGGTGTAGGCCGCGTTGCGGTGGAAGTTGCGATGCTCGCTCCCGCGGTAGCGCTTGGCCGCCATCACCACGGAGCGCCCGCCTCCGACCCCTCGCTCGAGCAGGAAGACGTCGGCCTCCTTGCCGGTCTTCAGGACGCCGAGCTCGGTGTCGACCGCGGCCCGGTCGGTCACCACCCAGGCGGGGCGGGGCTCGGGTCCGCGGCAGAGCGGCTCGACGTCGAGCCAGGTCGACCAGCGCTGGCCAGGACCGGGGTCGTCGAAGGTGCGGAAGTCGAAGACGAACGCGGGCGCGATGGCCTCAGCGTGCCCCGGAGGAGGTTCGGGTGAGGGTGACAAGGATGCTCCGTGAGATCGAGAGGTGGTCTGCGGACAGGCCGAGGACAGCGATAGCCATGTCGAAACTCCTCTCGGTCGGGTGCCGGAGCACGGATGCGGTTGGAAGCATCGTCGGTCGTCGCGACGCCGGGCGCAACGCATTTATCGCGACGGCGCGGGGCTCAGTCGACCCAGTGGTGCGTACGCCGCAGCGCCGCGGCGGCCTCGATGACGACGCGGTCGATCAGCTCGGCGCACGTCGGCAGGTCGTCGATCACGCCGACCACCTGTCCGCTGGCGAGCACCCCGGCGGTGACGTCGCCCTCGACGAGTCCGGCCCGGAGCATCATCGGAGTGTTCGCCGCGAGGGTCATCTGGGCCACCGTCCGGCCCTGTTGCCTGCGCATCTCCCGGCCGTCGAGCACCAGCTGGCGCCAGGACATGCCGCTCATCCGCTTGAACTCCACGGTGCGGCGAGCCGTGGGCACCAGCCGCCTCAGCCCGCTGCTCCGCTCGACCTCCTCGACCAGGTCGGTGCGCAGCATCCGGTGCGGCATGCCGTCGACCCGGGCCGTGACCACCGTGCCGTTCAGGTCGGCCTCGAGGTAGCGCTGCTTGACCGCGTCGGGGACGGTGGACTCCTTGGTGAGCAGGAAGCGGGTGCCCATCCCGACACCCGCGGCGCCGTAGGCCAGGGCGGCTGCGAGGCCTCGGCCGTCGAAGAAGCCGCCGGCGGCGATCACCGGGATGTCGACTGCGTCCAGCACGGTGGGCAGAAGCAGGGTGGTCGGCACCGAGCCGGTGTGCCCGCCGCCCTCGCCGCCCTGCACCATCACCGCGTCTGCGCCCCAGGCCGCCACCTTCTCGGCGTGCCGAGCGGCGCCGACACTGGGGATCACCACGATGCCGTTGTCCTTGAGCCGGCGGATCAGGTCCTGCTTCGGGGCCAGGGCGAACGAGGCGACCTTGACGCCGTGCTGGATCAGCAGATCCACCCGGGCGCCCGCGTCGGCAGCGTCCGCCCGCAGGTTCACCCCGAAGGGCTGGTCGGTGCGTCCCCTGACCTCGAGGATCGCGCGCCCGAGCTCCTCGACGGTCATCGTCGCGGAGGCCAGGATCCCTAGCCCGCCGGCGTTCGCCGTACCCACCACGAGGCGCGGGCCGGCCACCCACCCCATGCCGGTCTGCACGACCGGGTGGCGTACGCCGACCAGCTCGGTCAGCGGCGTACGCAGCACCTGATCGATCATGACGCCTTCCGCACGGGCGGCACCTCGTTGTCGCGGAGCCGCTTGGGGTCGAGCAGCTCCCGGACCAGCAGGAGCTCGCCGGTGGAGGGTTCGCGCGTCTGCGGCACGTCGCCGTCGGCGTGGATCGGGAAGGACGACGCGGCCTGCACGTCGTCGACGGTCACCCCGGGGTGCACCGAGACGAAGCGCATCGTGTTCACCGGACCCCCGAAGTCGAAGACGCCGAGGTCGCTGACCACCCGGTGTACCGCATGGAACCTGGTGGCCGCCGGCCCCGCCGCCTCGGCGCGGTTGCGGCCCACCCCGGAGACGACGTCGACCTGCTCGACGAAGACCCGGGTCGAGTGCCTGGGCACCCAGTAGGACGTCTTGTTGTTGACCGTGTTGCCGGGTGCACCGCGGACTCCGAGGAGCTGCCGCTTCGGCTGGGCCCACTCCCCGATCGCGGAGATGTTCTGGTTGCCCTCGCGGTCGATCTGGGTGGCGCCCATCATCACGTGTCGCTTGCCCTGGGCCACGACCGTCTCGAGCACGAGCCGGAACGGCATCCACCCCTCGACGAGGTCCTCGGTGACGCCGAGCGGCGGGGCACCCTGCAGGATCCGGGCCTCGCCGTCGGTGATCATCAGCAGCCGGTTGGAGGTCAGCTTGGCCAGCCGTGCGCCGAGGCTGGGCAGCAGCCCCATCGGGCTGGCCATGATCTCCCCGTCGTGGGCGAAGCAGTCGGCGATGGCTACGGCGCAGTACTCCGCGCGGGTCGTGTCGCCCATCACGCCCCCCGCTCGGCTGTCTCGGCGAAGGCGCGCACGGCGTCCTGGTAGTCCTGCTCGGTGCCGGCGAGGAAGCGCCGCTCGAAGTCCGCCCAGTCCTGGGGGGTCTTCGCGGCGGTGGCGTAGGCGCGCTGGAAGCCCTCGTCGCGTTCGTAGTTAGGCGTGCACGAGGTGAAGTGCGCGCCGCGGGGCGTCTCGACCACGCCGGCGACCATGGTGCGGTTGATCAGCATGGTCTGGAGGGCCGCGTCGACGGTCAGGCCCGCAGTGTCGACGATCTGCTCGGTGGACACGTAGGCCTCACGCGCGGCCAGGCAGAACAGGTCGTCGAAGTAGGGATCGGGGCCGAGGTACTGCGCGTTGCCGAACCGGTCCGCCCGGTTCATGTGCACGAGTGCGACGTCGAGCTCGAGGGCGGGCACCGCAACCAGCTCCTCGGGCCGACCGCCGGGGCCGTCGTACGGACTCGTGACGGTGCGCAGCGTGCGGTCGTTCTCGAGTACGGCGGAGCCCAGGCCCGCACGCATCGGCAGGAACGGCAGCCGTTGCGCCGCGGCCCGCAGGCCGGTCTGGAACATGCCCTCGTCCCACTCGCGGAAGGACGCCGTCGCCTCCTGCCGGGCGCGTGAGAACAACGGCTCGAGCGGGATCGAGTCCAGGGTGGCGAAGGCGTAGACGACGGTGCTGGCCTGACCGGACTGGAGCAGCAGGCCGACGTCGGGGCCGGCGTAGGAGACGATCGTGAGGTCCTTGAGGTCGCTGCGCAGGATCGCGCGGACCAGCGCCATCGGCTTGCGTCGTGACCCCCAGCCGCCGATGCCGACCGTCATGCCGTCCTCGATGCGGCCGACGACCTCATCGGCCGACATCTGCTTGCTCGGCATACTCATGGGCGGCCCTGCGTCGTCCGGCCAGCCTTGTCGGTGCCGGCCTTGTCGGTGCCGGCGAACTCGTCGCGGTGCTGGTCGGCCACCCCGGCCAGGTTGAGCTCCATCGTGAAGCCCTGCTCGAAGCGGTAGCTGCGATTGACGTCGACCGGGTCGATCCCGTTGATCGCCTCCTTGGCCATCCGGATCACCCGGGTGTCCTTGCGGGCGATCTCCCGGGCGACCACGAGAGCGGCCTCGTCCAGGTCGCCACGCGGCACGACCTCGAGCACCGAGCCGTGCTGAACCAGATCGACGGCCGCGATGGTGCGACCGGTGAAGTAGAGCGTCCGCATCAGGTGCGGGGGGACCATCCGGGCCAGATGGGTGGCGGCACCGAGGGCCCCACGGTCGACCTCGGGGATGCCGAAGTAGGCGTCGTCGCTCGCCACGATGCAGTCCGCGTTGCCGACCAGGCCGACGCCGCCGCCGACGCAGAACCCGTTCACCGCGGCGATCACCGGCACGCCGCACTCATAGACCGCCCGGAAGGCGGCGAAGCAGCCCCGGTTGGCACCGATGAGCGCCTCGAAGCCCTCGGTGCGCTGCATCTCCTTGATGTCGACGCCGGCGTTGAAGCCCTTGCCCTCGGCGCGCAGCACCACCACGTGGGTGCGTTCGTCGCGGCTGGCCGCCTCCAGCGCCGTGGCCAGGTCGAACCAGCCCTGGACGGGCAGCGCGTTGACCGGCGGGTAGTCCATCGTGACGACGCACACGCCGTCCTCGTGGACCTGCGTGGAGATGCCCATCGTGTGGCCCCTGACAGTTCGAGATCGGCTGGCGTGCGCTGGTCCAGCAAGCGAACCTAACGCTTGCTTGGTACCCTAACAGTTGCTTGGTCCCGTCGTCTGTGTGAGGAGCGTCGCGTGAGCCTGGAACTCGACCTGAGCGGTCGCGTCGCACTGGTGACCGGGGGAGCGCGCGGCGTCGGTCTCGGCATCACTCGCCAGCTGCTGGCCGCCGGCGCCACGGTGGTGACCTGCGGCAGGTCGGCGGCGGAACCAGTCGAGGGCAGCACGCATCTGGAGTGCGACGTCCGCGATGTCGCCGCCGTGGCTGCGCTGGTCTCCGGCATCGTCGGCGAGCACGGTTCCCTGGACGTGCTCGTCAACAACGCGGGCGGAGCGCCGTACGCCCTGGCCGCCGAGGCGTCCGCGAGCTTCCACGCGAAGGTCACCGACCTCAACCTGCTCGCCCCGCTCGGCCTGATGCAGGCAGCGAACGCGGTGATGCAGGCCCAGCCGGGTGGCGGAGCGATCGTCAACATCTCCTCGGTCTCCGCGCTGCGGCCGTCGCCCGGGACCGCGGCGTACGGCGCCGCCAAGGCGGGGCTGGACTCCCTCACCCGCACGCTGGCCGTGGAGTGGGCGCCCAAGGTGCGCGTGAACGCCGTCGACGTCGGCCTGGTGCGCACAGATCAGGGGGAGCTGCACTACGGCGGCCCGGCCGGGGTTGCGGCGATCGAACGGACCGTCCCGCTCGGACGGCTCGCCGAGCCCGAGGAGGTCGGGGCCGTGGTGGCGTTCCTCGCCTCGCCGCTGGCCTCCTACGTCTCCGGCGCCAGGATCGAGTGCCACGGCGGCGGTGAGCGTCCTGCGTTCCTGGCCGCGCTGGAGAACCTCAACACCTCCGAGGAGCAGGCATGACCGGAATCTGCGCTGGCCGGGTCGCGATCGTCACCGGCGCGGGCCGGGGCATCGGCCGGGCCCACGCCCTCGAGCTCGCCCGGCAGGGCGCCAGGGTGGTGGTCAACGACCTCGGCACGTCCGGTTCCGGTGAGGGTGCGGCCTCCGAGGTGGCTCACGAGGTGGTCGCCGAGATCCGCGACCTGGGCGGCGAGGCGGTGGCGAACGGCGCCGATGTCGCCGACTTCGCGCAGGCCGCCGCCATGGTGCAGCAGGCGATCGACGCGTTCGGTGGACTCGACATCCTGGTCAACAACGCCGGCTTCGTCCGCGACCGGATGCTGGTGAACACCTCCGAGGAGGAGTGGGACGCGGTCATCCGGGTGCACCTCAAGGGCCACTTCGCGCCGCTCCGGCACGCGGGCGCGTGGTGGCGGGCCGAGGCCAAGGAGGGCCGTCAGCGAGTGGCTCGGGTCGTGAACACCTCCTCCGGGGCAGGTCTGCAGGGCTCCCTCGGCCAGACCACCTACTCGGCAGCGAAGGCCGGCATCGCCGGGATGACGCTGGTCGCCGCGGCCGAGCTCGGCCGCTACGGGGTCGCCGTGAACGCGATCGCGCCCGTGGCCCGGACTCGGATGACCGAGGGCGCCTTCCCGGAGATGATGGCCGGCGTCGGGGACGCTGCGTTCGACCCGATGGACCCCGGCAACAACTCACCGGTCGTCGCCTGGCTGGCCTCCGAGCAGTGCACCGTCACCGGCCGCGTCATCGAGATCGAGGGCGGCCGCATCTGTCTGGAGGAGGGGTGGCGGCACGGACCCCGACGCGACGTCGGACGTCGGTGGGAGGCAAGCGAGGTCGGGGCGGCGCTTGACCTCCTCGTCGCGGAGGCAGCGCGGCCTGAGCCCGTCTACGGGAGCTGAGTCAGCCGAGCCACGTCTGGGACGGGCCGTTGGGGCCGCGTCCGATCTGGTTGGTACCGGACTGGCGCACCGCCTCGTGCTGGTAGCGGTCGAACTCCGCGGGGCCCCTGCGCTTGGCGCGGACCTCGCGGACGACGAAGAACGCGATCACCCCGGTTGCGACGAGCCAGAACGTGATCATCACGAAACCCACGAGCGACACGGTGATCTCCCCACGACGTTGGTGCAGTCAGGCTACGCCTTGGCCCACTCGGGCCCACCCTTGCCGTGACCGCCGGGCCGGGTGGATGATCGCCGCGGGGGATCGAGGCAAGGGGTAGTCAGTGGACGCACTCGAGCTCGATGCCATCGGTCAGGCGGACGCCATCAGGTCCGGTCACATCAGCTCGGAGGAACTGTGTCGAGCGGCCTCCGAGCGGCTCTCGGACAGCGACGCGGCCCTGAACTCGGTTGTCTGGCTCCGGGGTGAGGACGACATCCGTCCCGCGGTGGCGGCCGCGCCATCGGGGCGCCCGTTCAGCGGCGTGCCCATCGTCTTGAAGGACCTTCCCGGATGGCAGGCAGGTGTGCCCATGGGCCTCGGCGTCCGGGCGCTGGAGCAGGGCGGCGTCACGGCGCCCGCCGACAGTCCGGGAGGGGCGCGACTGCGCAGCGCCGGGTTCGTCACGCTGGCCACGACGAGCACTTCCCCCTACGGGTGGGGTCCCTGGGCAGCCACCGAGCGCGGGCACACCCGCACGCCGTACGACCTGGGGCGAGCCTCGAACGGCTCCAGCGGAGGGTCCGCTGCCAGCGTCGCGGTCGGCGCGGTCGCGGTCGGGACCGGCGCCGACGCCTCGGGCTCGATTCGCCTGCCGGCGGCGTGGTGCGGGGTGATCGGCCACAAGCCCTCGCGCGGGCTGGTCCCCTCCGCGTGGGCTCACCCGCAGGTTGCCGAGGGGGTGTGCACCCGCAGCGTGCGGGACACGGCCGCCGTCCTGGATGTGCTTTCGCAACCGGAGCCCGGATCCATGTTCAGCGCGCCGATCCCGCCCGGCGGCTTCCTGGGCGCACTCGAGCAGCCCCTCGTCCCGCTGCGGATAGCCGTGCTCGACGAGTTCACCGAGGACACCACCTCGGCCACGAAGGGGGTCGTTGCCGAGATGGGCCGACGACTGGCCGAGCTCGGCCACTACGTGGAACAGGCCACACCGGCGGGGATCTACGCCGAGAATGCGGACCACAGTGCCGGCCTTGCGCTGCACGCACTGGTGAGTCAGGCGCTCGTCGATGCTGCGGAGTGGCTCGGTCGGCCGCTGCGCGAGGACGAGACCGAGCCCTACGTCGCCATGATGGCGGGGGCTGGTGACTCCGCGAGTGCTCGCGACGAGCTGAGGCGCCTGCGGGCGATGCAGGACTGGGCCCGGTCGCTGTGCAGCTTCTGGCGGCACTACGACATCCTCATCACCCCCACGACTCCGTTCACCGCGCTGAAGATCTCGGAGTGGCAGCCCAACCCCGAGGACCCGATGGAGCCGTGGAGCCGGTGGGGTCCGGTGCTCGACTACACCGAGCCGTTCAACCGCTCAGGACAGCCCGCGGTGTCGGTGCCCGCAGCGGTTGTCGACGGGCTGCCACACGGGATACAACTCGTCGGTCGCCACGGCGAGGACGCGCTCGTCCTCCAGCTCGGCGCTCAGCTGGAGGCTGCTGGTGCCCTGCAGGGCACCAGCCCGCTCTGGCCGCTCGACACCCGGCCCTCGAGCTGACCGCGAGCGCGGCCTCGCCAGCCTGCCGCGGGAGGCCCACCCCACGGCTGTAGGTTCGCCCTCTCGGGCCGTGAGGAGGAGACCGATGACCCGTTTCACCGCGCACAACCGTTCGACCGCCACCTTGAAGTCGTCTCGGGTGGAGGTGTGGAAGGCGCTGACCGACCCGGAGCTGCTGCCCCGGCTGACGCCGTACCTCCGCACGATCGAGGTCGACGGAGACCGGTGGCACTGGCGGATGGCGCGGATCCCCGTCCTGGGTCGGAGCATCGGCACCTCTTTCACCGAGGTGATGAGCTTCGAGGAGCCGACCCGCATCGACTTCGTGCACGACGAGACGCGCACCGAGGAGCACACCTGGGTCGAGGGGCACTACCTCCTCGAGGAGCACGGCTCGGGCAGCAAGGTCTCCATCGACCTCGGCGTCACCAGCGAGCTCCCGTTCAGCCGCTTTGCCCGCGCCGGGGTGGAGGCTGCCATGGGTGCGGTGATGGCGGCGATGGGCCGTCGCTTCGCTCAGAACCTGCTGCGCCACCTCGGGGAACGGTGATGCGTCTCCTCGTCCTGGGCGCCACCGGCTACGTCGGGTCGCGACTCGTCCCGGAGCTGCTCGCGTCGGGACACGAGGTGCGGGCCGCGTCGTCCTCCGAACCCGACCCGGGTCGGTTCGCCTGGGGCGACAGGGTGGAGTGGACACGGTGCGACGTGACCCGCGGCGACCAGGTGCGTGACGCCCTCGTCGGCATCGACGGCGTGGTGTACCTCGTGCACTCGCTGAGTGTCCGGGCGTTCGCCGACCGGGACCGGGCCGGTGCCCGCGCACTACGGGAGGCGATCGCGGGCAGCGGCGTACGACGGCTGGTGTATCTGTCCGGACTGGTCCCCGACGCCCCGACGGAGGACCTGTCGCGCCACATCGCCTCGCGCCTCGAGGTCGAGCAGGTGCTCGCGGGGGCCGAGGGGAGCGGCGATGACTGCTCTGTGCGAACCCTCCGCGCGGGCGTCGTGATCGGCGCGGGCTCGACGTCGTTCGAGGTGATCCGGCAGCTGGCGACGCTGCTCCTCGTGCAGCCGGTGCCGAGCTGGCTGGAGAGCAAGGTGCAGCCGATCGCCATCTCCGACGTCCTGAGCGCGATCTGCGAGGCCCTGGAGGACGGATGGCCCAGCGGTGCGCGAGACATCGGCGGACCGAACGTGATGCCGTACTCGCGGCTGCTGGGGGAGTGCTCGCGCGCGGCCGGACTGCTGCGGGTGCGCGTCCCGACGCTGCCGTTGCCCGCCGGCCTGGTCGGTGTGGCCACCGCGGCGCTCAGCGCGGCCCCCTTCTGGACGGTCACCTCCCTCGTGGCGAGCCTCCGGCACGACATGGTGTGCCGTCCGGGACAGACATGGGTGCCGCGGGACGGCGCCCCCCTGCTCGGCGTACGTGAGGCGATGGCGCGTTCCTTCGGTCCGGTCGGCAGCACGCCGGAGGCGGCCTTGCCCAGTGACGAGGGCTGGACGCGGATGCGAGCACCCGTCCTCGACGAGCTGCACGCCCCGGCCACCCTGCGGGCCGGCGCCAGCCTGGCCCTGCGCCGGGTCCGGTCCCTCCTCTCCCTGGCCGACTGACCCCCTGCACCTTCGCGACCGGTCAACTCGCGCACGCCTGAAGTCGCCGACCGGTCAACTCGTGCACGGTCGGCGAACTCACGCGTGCGCGCAGTGACCGGTCGGCGCTCTGATGCGTGACTGGATTGACCGGTCGGCGAATTGGGGGAGTCAGAGAGTCAGAGCCGTTCGAGGATGGTTCCGGTGGCCATCGCGCCGCCGGCGCACATCGCGATCAACGCCCGGGCGCCACCGGTGCGCTCGAGCTCGTGCAGCGCCGAGGTGATCAGGCGGGTTCCGGTCGAGCCGACGGGGTGGCCCAGGGCGATGGCGCCGCCGTTGACGTTGGTACGCCCCAGATCGGCCCCGGTCTGCTGCGCCCAGGAGAGTACGACGGCCGCGAACGCCTCGTTGACCTCGAACAGGTCGAAGTCCTCCAGGCTCATGCCGGTCCGCTGCAGCAGCCGCCTCGTCGCGTCGATGGGGCCGTCGAGGTGGAAGTAGGGATCGGACCCGACCAGGGCATGGTCGGCGATCCGCGCACGCGCCGTCAGGCCGAGCGACCCGGCGAGGTCGGAGTCCATCAACAGCACGGCGGAGGCGCCGTCACTGATCTGCGAGGACGTTCCCGCGGTGTGCATCCCGTCCGGGAGCACGCTGCGCAGCCCGGCCAGCCCCTCCAGGGTGGTCTCGCGCAGGCCCTCGTCGGTGGCCACGGTGCGGGTCTCACCGGTCGGCTTCCCGCTCTCCTTGTCGATCACCGGCGCCTCGAGCGGGGCGATCTCGCGCTCGAAGCGACCCTCGTCGACGGCCAGCCGGGCCCTGCGCTGGGACTCGCAGCCGAACGCCTCGAGGTCCGCGCGAGTCAGACCCCTGTGCCGCGCGATCCGGTCCGCGCCCTCGAACTGGTTCGGCATGTCGATCGACCACGACTCGGGACGTGGATCGCCGGTCCCCGGCGGCACGTTGGCGCCCAGCGGGATCCGGCTCATCGACTCCACGCCGCACGCGATGCCGACCTGGATCGTGCCCGCACGGATCATGTCGTTGACCAGGTGCGCGGACTGCTGGCCGGAGCCGCACTGCGCGTCGATCGTCGTGGCGCCGGTGGGCTGGGGGAGGCCCGCGTGCAGCCACGCTCGGCGGACCATGTCGTTGGACTGCTCGCCGGCCTGGGAGACACAGCCGCCGACGACCTGCTCCACCAACGCGGGGTCGACACCGGCACGGCTGAGCACTTCGCGCTGGACGAACCCCAGCAGCTCACCGGGGTGTACGCCGGCGAGCCCGCCGTTGCGCTTGCCGAGAGGAGTGCGGACGGCTTCGATGATGACCGGGTTGCCCATGGGGCAAAACTAGAACACGTTCTCGTCGACGGCAACGCGGGGAGCATTTTGCGCCCTGGTACTTCCCTGCAAACCGAGAGTATGTGAAGATCATTTCTAGAACGTGTTGCAGATTTCGTGGAGGTTCCTCAGTGACCGCATCACCCGCCGTGCCCCAGGGCTTCGACCCGACCGACCCGCAGCTGTGCGAGCGGGGGATTCCGCTGCAGGAGTTCCTCGAGCTGCGCCAGACCGCGCCGGTGTGGTGGGTGGAACAGGAGCCCGCTGCTCGCGCGGGGTTCCTCGATACCGGCTACTGGGCGGTCAGCCGGCACGCGGACGTCTCCTCGGTCTCGAAGAACAGCAAGGACTTCTCCAGCGCCGAGAACGGCGCCATCATCCGCTTCGGTGCCGACATGACGCGCGACCAGGTCGAGCTGCAGCAGGTGATGCTGATCAACCAGGACCCCCCGACCCACACCAAGACCCGCCAGGTGATCAGCCGGGGCTTCACCCCACGGTCGATCGGCGCGATGCACGAGACGCTGGTCGAGCGCGCGAACACGATCGTCGACGACGTCCTGGCCAAGGGTGAGGGTGACTTCGTCAGCGAGGTGGCCGCCGAGCTCCCGCTCCAGGCGATCGCTGACCTGCTCGGCGTACCCCAGGAAGATCGGCGCAAGCTGTTCGACTGGTCCAACCAGATGCTGTCCTACGACGACCCCGAGTACGACGTCAATCCGGACGTCGCCGCGGCCGAGATCCTCGGCTACGCGATGGGCATGGCCGAGGACCGCCGGGCAAACCCCAAGGACGACATCATCACCAAGCTGATCACGGCCGACGTGGACGGTCACAGCCTCGGGGAGGACGAGTTCGGCTACTTCGTGATCTTGCTGGCCGTCGCCGGGAACGAGACCACGCGCAACGCGATCACCCACGGGATGCACGCGTTCCTGCAGCACCCGGACCAGTGGGAGCTGTACAAGAAAGAGCGGCCCGTCACCGCCGTCGACGAGATCATCCGCTGGGCCACCCCGGTGACCGTCTTCCAGCGCACCGCCATCAACGACGTCGAGGTCGGCGGCCAGCAGGTCAAGAAGGGCGAGCGGGTCGGCCTGTTCTACGCCAGCGGCAACCACGACGGAGCCGTCTTCGAGAACCCCTCGAGCTTCGACATCATGCGCGACCCGAACCCGCACCTGGCCTTCGGCGGGCACGGCGCGCACTACTGCATCGGCGCCAACCTCGCCCGCCTGGAGGTCGAGGTGATGTTCAACGTCATCGCCGACCGGATGCCCGACATCGCCCAGCTGGGTGAGCCGCGGCGCCTGCGCAGCGCCTGGATCAACGGCATCAAGGAGCTCCCGGTCAAGTACGCCTGAGCATCCGCTCAGAGCCCGGGACCCTCGTCACGCAGCCGCTGGACGCTGGTCATCGCCTCGCGGATCTGCTCCAGCCACTCCTCGGCGTGCTCGCCGACCAGTCGCACCGACCAGGCCAGGGCGTCCGCCCGGCTGCGCGCGACGCCCGCCTCCACCAGCGTGTCCAGGACCATCCGCTCGGACTGCCGCAGCCGGGTCATCACCGGGACCGCGATGTTGGTGAACACCACCCGCACCGGTCCGCACTCCGCCCCCCAGGCGACCCTGCGGCCATAGCGGTGCTCGGCCTCACGCGCGATCCGGATCCGCTCGTCGCGGGTCTCCTCGCGGAAGCGGGAGATGCGTCCGCGGGCCGCCTCGGTCGCCTCGGCGCCCTCGGAGTCACCGTCGGGGGCCGCCAGCGTGCCCACGACGAGGATCTCCTCACGGTCGACCACGACCTCGGCCGGGCCGGTGAACCAGTCGTCGGGCAGCCGGCCGTGCAGCCAGCCCCCGACCTTCTTCGAACCTGTCGTCTCCATGACGTCCTCCTGCAACGTTGTAATGAAGTAATCATGTAATCAGACAGCTCCGATTTCAAGGGGTTCCGCCAAGGGCGAAACTTCCAGCGCACGACTTCGGGCTGTCCGGGAGGATGGGGTGATGACGACAGCTGTCGAGGTGCGCCCTGCCGAGCCTGCGGACCACGAGGCGTGGGAGCGGCTGTTCCACGCCTACCGCACGTTCTATGAGTACGACGAGGACCAGGCCGTGGTCGACCGGGTCTGGGGGTGGATCCAAGACGGGTCCAACGAGGTGGGTGCACTCGTGGCCGTCCGCGACGGAGCCGTGGTCGGCTTCGCGCACCACCGGGAGTTCGCCCGCCCGTCCTCGGGGCGCCGCGGGATCTTCCTCGACGACCTCTTCACCGACCCGGAGGTGCGGGGTCGCGGCGTCGGCCGCGCGCTGATCACCCGGCTCGGCGAGCTGGCCAGCGAGCGGGGGTTGAACAAGGTGCGCTGGATCACCGCGGCCGACAACACCCCGGCGCAGCGGTTGTACGACGACCTGGCCCAGCGCACGTCGTGGCTGACCTACGACCTGCGCGTGTGAGGCCAGCGGGTCAGGCGGGCTTCTCCGAGCCGACGACCCACATGGCGAAGAACTGCGAGCCGCCACCGTAGGCGTGCCCCAGGGCGCGTCTCGCCCCGTCGACCTGATGCTCGCCCGCCTCACCCATCACCTGCAGGGCAGCCTCGGCGAAACGGAGCATCCCGCTCGCGCCGATCGGGTTGGAGGACAGCACGCCGCCGCTCATGTTGACCGGCAGGTCGCCGTCGAGGGCGGTCGCGCCCCGCTCGGTCGCCCGCCAGCCCTGACCCTCCTCGACGAAGCCGAGGTTCTCCAGCCACATCGGCTCGAACCAGGAGAAGGGCACGTAGATCTCGGCGCAGTCGATCTCCTCGTAGGGGTTGCTGATCCCGGCCTGCTTCCACAGGGCGGCCGCGGCCTCGCGCCCGGCCTGCGGGTTGACCTGGTCGCGCTCCGCCGCGGTGGTCGGCTCCGACCGCATCACGGTGCCGTGGACCCATGCCGGGTTGGTGATGCCGGCCGCCTCGACGGCGGCCTCGGATCCGATCACCATCGCGCAGGCGCCGTCCGAGGACGGGCAGGTCTCGTCGTACCTGATCGGGTCCCAGAGCATCTTGGAGGCCAACACCGTCTCCATGGTGGTGCCCTCGTTGTGCAGGTGGGCATAGGGGTTCTTGAGCGCGTTCTGCCGATCCTTGGCGGCCACCATGGCGCCGATGTGGGTGGGCGCTCCCGAGCGCCGGATGTAGGAGCGCACGTGCGGGGCGAAGTAGCCGCCGGCACCCGCGTGCACCGGCATGATGAACGGCACCGGCACCGAGAGCGCCCACATCGCGTTGGACTCCGACTGCTTCTCGAAGGCGACCGTGAGGACGCGCTCGTGTACGCCGGACTGCACGAGCGAGGTGGCCACGATCGCGGTCGAGCCGCCCACCGAGCCGGCGGTGTGCACCCGGAGCAACGGCTTGCCGACGGCACCGAGCGCCTCGGCGAGGAACAGCTCGGGCATCATCACGCCCTCGAACAGGTCGGGTGCCTTGCCGACCACGACCGCGTCGATGTCGTCGAAGCCGAGCCCGGCGTCGGTGAGTGCGCGGTCGACGGCCTCGCGGAGCAGCCCCGCGATGGAGACGTCCTCGCGCTTCGCCCGGTGGTGGGTCTGGCCGACCCCCATGACCGCAGCCAGCTGCTTGCCCATCAGGACCGCCCTTCCAGCACGCAGACGAGGTTCTGCTGCAGGGCGGGCCCGGAGGTGGCGTGACCGAGCGCCCTGCGCGAGTCGCCTGACCAGATCCGCGCGGCAGCCTCCCCGATCCGGATCAGTCCGGAGGCGAACATCGGGTTGCCGCACAGGGCGCCACCCGACGGGTTGATCGTGACGTCATCGGCCAGGCCGAGCTCGCGGCGCAGGATCAGCTCCTGGTGCGAGAACGGTGCGTGCAGCTCCGCGGTGTCCACCGTCGCGGAGCCGGCGGCGCTGCCGGCGGCTGCGGCGCTGGGGGAGCGGGTGAGGTCGCGGGTGCCGAGGGTGATCTGGTCGGTGCGGTGCTCGAAGCCGGTGATCACGGCGGCCGCGCCCCGTCCCTCCAGGCTCGCGAAGGCGGGGGAGTCGACGGCGGCGATCACCATGGCGGCGGCGCCGTCGGAGACAGGGGCGCAGTCGGAGCGGCGCAGCGGGTCGGCGTACACCTCCTCGGCCAGGACGTCCTCGACGGTCGTCGCGCCTCGGCGGATGGCGTACGCGTTGTCAGTGGCGGAGGTCCGCGATCGTGCCGCCACGGTGGCCATCTCGCGCTCGTCCCAGTCGCCGTTCTGGAGGCCCTGCCGCGCCTGCAGGCCGGCGATCGAGACCGTGTCGGGCCACAGCGGGGTCATCGTGTAGGGGTCGAGCTGCATCGCGAGGGTCCTTCGCAGTACGCCGGCGGAGGACTTGCCGAACCCGTACACGAGTGCGGTGTCCACGTCGCCGGTCTGGATCTTCACCCACGCCTCGTACATCGCCCAGGCCGCATCCATCTCGACGTGCGACTCGTTGACCGGTGGGAGGGCGCCGATGGCATCCACCGCGGAGACGAACGAGAACGAGCGACCGGCAAGGTAGTCGCTCGATCCCGAGCACCAGAAGTCGATGTCGTGCTTGGTCCAGCCGGTCTGCTCGAACAGCTCGGCGAAGATCGGGACGAGGATCTCCACGCAGGTGGGGGACCCGTCCATCTCCTTCATCTGTCGCTGGGCGAAGCCAACGACCGCAACGTCGCGCATGGTGCCCTCTCTAGAGGTGCTGCTTGTAGGTCTCGTAGTCGGCGTCGGGCTCGCCGGTCGGCCGGAAGTGGCTGATGTTCTCGATCGTGGTGCCCCACTCGTCCCGTGGCCGCCAGACCGCCTCGACGCGCATGCCCATGCGCACCTCGTCCGCGTCCGCGTCCAGGATCAGGTGCAGGAACGCGATGTCGGCACCGTCGAGCAGCACGTACGCCGAGACGTACGGCGGCACGATCTTCTGGCCCAGGAACGGGACGTTGACGATGCAGAACGTGGTCACCGTGCCCCGGTCGGGCAGCTCCACCTCGTCGGTCGTGGGGACGCCGTCCACCGGGCACGCGCCGCGGGGAGGCACGTAGACCTTGTGGCAGGTCGGGCAGCGCTGCCCCAGGATCCGACCCTCGGCCAGGCCGCGGAAGAACCTCGACTCCTCCGGTGACGCGGCGTAGTCGTAGGCCAGGCGCACGGGCGTGACGATCTGGGTCACGTCGGCCGGCGCGGGCGTCGAGGCACCCGACGGCGCGGCCGGTTCGCCGCGCTCTTCTGGCCCGACCGGCTCGAAGCAGACGATGTCGGTGATCGACCCGGTCGGCTCGTCGGCCCAGCGGATCCGCACCCGCATCCCGGACTCGATCTCCGCGGCCGAGTCGACCGCCACGGCATGCATCAGGGGGACGTCGGCCCCGTCGAGCAGGACCAGGGCGAACGCGAACGGCTCGGCCAGCGGCTGGTCGGTCACGGGTTCGGCCACCCAGGACCAGGTGGTCACGACGCCCTCCTCACCGACGGGCACGAACTCCTCGACGGCACGGTGGGTGACCGGGTCGTACTCCGGCGGCGGGACCGCGACCGTGCCGTCCTGCAGCACTCCGCCGAGCACCTGCCGCCGACTCAGTCCGGTCATGAAGCGGGTGAGCACGGGACCCAGTGATCTGGTGTAGTCGAACTCCACCTTCATCGGGGCGTGCAGGGTGCGCGACGCTGTGGCACCAGTGGAGGGGGTCATGGCCCAGAAGTGAAACACGTTCTAGTCTTGCGGGCAAGGACGCCGACGATCGGAGAGACATGAAGCTCGGACTGCAGCTCGGCTACTGGGGAGCACAGCCACCGGAGGGTGTCGCCGAGCTCGTCGCGGCCGCGGAGGACGCCGGTTTCGATGCACTGTTCACCGCCGAGGCCTGGGGTTCGGACGCGTTCACGCCGCTGGCCTGGTGGGGCCGCGAGACCAGCCGCTTGCGCCTGGGCACCTCGATCGTGCAGATGTCGGGACGGACCCCGACCAGCATCGCGATGCACGCCCTGACCCTGGACCATCTCTGCGCCGGCCGGGTCGTGCTCGGCATGGGTGTCAGCGGCCCGCAGGTCGTGGAGGGCTGGTACGGCCAGCCGTTCTCCAAGCCGTTGGCCCGGACCCGGGAGGTGGTCGACATCATCCGGAAGGTGCTGGCCCGCGAGGGGCCGGTCACCAACGACGGACCTCACTACCCGCTGCCGTACGCCGGGGAGGGGTCGGTGGGCCTGGGCAAGCCGCTCAAGCCGATCGTGCACCCGCTTCGCCCGGACATCCCGATCTGGCTCGGCTCGGAGGGTCCGAAGAACGTCGCGCAGACCGCCGAGATCGCCGACGGCTGGATCCCGATCTTCTACAGCCCGAAGTCGGCCGCGATGTACCAGCCCTGGCTCGACGAGGGCTTCGCGCGGCCGGGAGCCCGGCGTACCCGCGAGGACTTCGAGATCACCGCCACGTGTCACCTGCAGATCACCTCCAGCGCCGAGGAGCGGCAGGCCGTGCTCGACGGACTCAAGCCGGTGATCGCGCTCTACATGGGCGGCATGGGTGCGAGGGGGCAGAACTTCCACAAGGCCGTCTTCGACCGGATGGGGTACGCCGCCATCACCGATCAGGTGCAGGAGCTCTTCCTCGCGGGCAAGCGCGATGAAGCCGCGGCCCTGATCCCGGACGGGCTGGCCGAGGACCTCCACATCGTCGGCGACCCAGGCTACGTCCGCGAGCGCGTCGCGGAGTGGGAGATGACGGGGGTGACCACGCTGCTGCTCAGCTGTCGCACGGCCGAGGAGGTGCGTCAGGTCGCCGAGCTGCTCACCTGAGGGCTCGCGGCCGCACGTTGATCATTTCTGAAACACGTTCTAGTCTCGCGGCATGACGGACACGCCACCGCTCGAGGCACTGCGCACGGGCACCCACAACGGGCACCTGATGGTCGCCGCTCTCAAGCGCCACCGGGACAAGCCGATCGTGTTCCTCGGCGAGACCACGCTCACCGGCGGGCAGACGGCAGACCGGATCAGCCAGTACGTCCGGGCCTTCGAGGCGCTCGGTGCTGGCCGCGGCGTCCCGGCGGCACTGCTGGCCCTGAACCGTCCCGAGGTGCTGTTCATCATCGGCGCCGGCCAGACCCAGGGATACCGGCGTACCTCGCTGCACCCGCTCGGCTCCCTCGACGACCACGCCTACGTGCTCAACGACGCCGGCATCAGCACGCTCGTCATCGACCCGGTCCCGATGTTCGTCGAGCGCGCGCTCGGCCTGCTGGAGAAGGTGCCGGGCCTGACCCAGGTGCTCACCATCGGCCCGGTCCCGGACGAGCTCGCGCACGTGGGCGCCGACCTTGCCGCGACGGCGGCGACGTTCACGCCGACCCCCCTCGAGGCGGCCCTCCTGGCGCCCGACCACATCGTCTCGATCACCTACACAGGGGGCACCACCGGCCGGCCCAAGGGCGTGATCGGCACCGCCCAGGCGATGACGACCATGACCCAGGTCCAGCTCGCGGAGTGGGAGTGGCCGGACTCGCCACGCTTCTTGATGTGTACGCCGCTGTCGCACGCCGGCGCGGCGTTCTTCGTGCCGACGGTGATGAGGGGTGGATCGCTCCACGTCCTCCCACGGTTCGACCCCGCCGAGGTGCTCCGCACGATCGAGGAGCAGCGGATCAGCGCCACGATGCTGGTGCCCTCGATGCTCTACGCCCTGATGGACCACCCGGACTCGCACACTCGCGACCTGTCCTCGCTGGAGACCGTCTACTACGGGGCATCAGCCATCAACCCGACCAGGCTGGCCGAGGCGATCGAGCGGTTCGGGCCGATCTTCGCGCAGTTCTACGGTCAGTCCGAGGCGCCGATGGTGATCAGCTACCTCGCCAGGGGCGATCACGACGCCGAACGCCTCTCGTCGTGCGGGCGGCCCTCGGCCTTCCTGCGCACCGCCCTGGTGGGCGAGGACGGGGAGCCGGTCCCGGCCGGGGAGCCCGGTGAGATCTGCGTGGCCGGACCGTTGCTGGCCGGCGGCTACTGGAACCTGCCCGACGAGACCGCCGAGACCTTCCGGGACGGTTGGCTGCACACAGGTGACGTGGCCCGCGAGGACGAGGCCGGGTTCTGGTACATCGTCGACCGGACCAAGGACATGATCGTCACCGGGGGGTTCAACGTCTTCCCGCGCGAGGTCGAGGACGTCGTCGCCGAGCACCCCGCCGTCGCGCAGGTCGGCGTGATCGGCGTACCCGACGAGCGCTGGGGTGAGTCGGTCACGGCCATCGTGGTGCTGCGGCAAGGCGCGGAGCTGACCGACGCGGTCGTCGCCGAGATCAAGGACTCGGTGAAGGAGCGCAAGGGCGCGGTGCAGGCGCCCAAGCAGGTGATCGCCGTCGACGCACTCCCGCTGACCCCCCTGGGCAAGCCGGACAAGAAGGCGCTGCGGGCGCAGTTCTGGGGCGAGGGCCGCAAGGTCGGCTGACTCAGCGGCCCGGCGCAGTCCGTCAGGCGCGGGCCACCATCACGATCCCGCTCAGCGTCCCCGCGCGCGTGGCGGCGACGTTGTTGCCCACCCGCTCGAGGAACACCTGACCGAAGACCATCGCGGGGGAGAGCGCGCCACTGTCCGGAGGACGGAGCGTGCTCGCCGTACGATCCTCGACCTCCTCGACGCTGAAACCGGCGGCCTCCAGTGCGGCCGTGTAGCTGGCGATGTCCTCCACGAACGAGGAGCGCTCGTCCACGGCCCAGGGCAAGGGATAGGGCAGCTCGCCGTCGGCAGTGCGCATCTGCTCGAACAGAGCGAACCGCGCGCCATGCTCCAGGACGCGGCGAACCTCGGTGAAGACCGCCTCCTTGTTCGGGATGTTCATGCCGACGTGGACCATGAACGCGCCGTTGAAGGCGGCGTCGCCGAACGGCAACGACTCCCCGCCGGTGGTCCGGAAGGAGACCCGGTCCTGCAGGCCGACGCGGGCGGTGAGGTCGGTGGCGGTGTCCACGAACTCCGCGGAGAGATCGATCCCGGTCACCTGCGCGCCGTACCTCGCAGCGAGCCGGGACGGGCCACCGATGCCCGAGCCCACGTCGAGCAGGTTCGATCCGGCCCCGGCCCCCAGACGCTCCAACAGGTGGCGCGTCGCTGACGCGCCACCTGCATGGAGCTGGTCCACCGGGAAGAGGTCGTCAGCAGTGAGTGCGCTGACGTCGGTGCCTGTCTCGGACAGGGCCGCGAGGATGGCATCGGTCAGGTCACCGGGGCTGTAGTGCTCCGCGACCAGCTCGCGCACGTCCATGGCTGCACCTCCGGGGTCAGAGTAGAGCCCCGGCTCACCCGCGCGCCGTCTCCTGCCAGGTCACGGGCACGGGGCCACGTTCGGGTTGAAGTCGGCGAACGGGTCCGTGGGGTGCTCCCGCCACACCCAGGCGTGCAGGGCCCAGAGGTCGGTGCCACCGACGGTGATCGGGTGGAAGTCCTGCCCGAACAGGGACGGCGCGGCACTTCCCGCGAGTCGGAGGGCGAGGTACTCCACGGCGACGAGCTTCCACGAGCCGGCGCGCACCTCGTAGACCAGCGCCTCGGGGTGCAGCGCGTCGACCGTGCGGTCGATGGCGTCACCGTCGATCAGGTGCTCGCCCATCCCGCCCGAGGGGCTGTCGAAGCACGGCAGCGGGTTGTCCAGGTAGCCGGCCCGGTTGGCTCGCGCCACGGAGTGGTAGGCCGCCGTCGCGATGCGTACGTCGCCCAGGCTGGTGTCGGCGTGGGCGGGGACCGTGAGCAGCGTGACCGCGAGGACGAGCGGGGCGAGCACGCCGAGGCTGGTGCCGCGGCATCGTGGCCTCCGCATCTCAGACCCCTTCCTGGACGGGGTAGATCTCGTCGGCGACGAGGCCGTGCGCCTCGCGATGGACGGTGTTGGCGGCCTCGGCGTCGGGCGCGTCGACGAGGCAGAAGATCTTGCCGTCCTGCTCGTTGACCCAGTAGCGCAGGTACTGCACGTCGTGGTCGGACTGCTTCTCCAGGTCGGCGACGTGCGCGCCGGCGACGTCGGCGACGGCAACGCCGCCGGCGATGGTGTGGACGTCCATGAACAGTGGCATCTCGGGCTCCTTGTGGTCGGAAGTGATGCTCCGACGCTAGGAGCGCGGACTCACGACGCGGATCGGTACCCGGTGCCCAGATTTGACCGGGGACTACCCAGGTTGTGCCAACATCGCCGCGCGGGTGATCGCCTCGGCCCGGCTCGCGACCCCGAGCTTGGTCAGCACGGAGGAGACGTGATGGTCCACCGTGCGTCGGGACAGGAAGAGCCGGGTGGCGATCTGGGCGTTGGTCAGGCCCTCGGCCAGGAGGCCCAGCACTTCGGCCTCGCGGGTGGTCAGCCCGGCGGGGTGGTTGCGGGTGGAGCGCCGGGGGCCCCGGACGCGGATGTCCTCACCCAGCTCCCGGAGCACCCGCCGAGCCTGCGCGGCTGCCGGCTCGCTGCCGAGGTCGGAGAAGATCTCGAAGGCCCGACGCACGCACTCCGGCTCGCCGGTGCGGGTGAGGACGACGGCCTGGTCGAACGGGCACTCCAACGCCTCCCATGCGGCGGCGGCACCGAGCAGGTCGCCCGCGAGCTCGAGGGACCACGGCCGCGGCAGGTTGGCCGGGACCTCCTCGAGCCCTCCGGTCCGGGCCAGCCAGACAGCCATCTCGCCGCGCAGCCACTCGTCGATCATGTCCGGTCGCGACATGGCACTGATCATCAGGTCGTCCACCAGGTCGGGGTCGTCGAGGATCCAGGAGGCCTGGATGTTGGCGGTGGCTGCCTGGGCCATCCACAGCGGGTCGTCGCTGCCGACCGCGAGTCGCCAGGCCTCGCGCAGGTCCTCCAGGCCCTGCGCGTTCCCCAGGCGGACCCGGGAGAGGCCGATCGGGAGCAGCAGGTGGCAGCGGTTGATGGGTGACAGCGTCTCGGCCAGGGCAGCCTCCACGAGCTCGATCACCTCCTGGTGCCGGCCCAGACGCATCAGCACGGTGCCCCTGCTCCCGCGCATGCAGAGCGCACAGGTGCGGAGGTCGTTGTCCTGGCAGTACGGCATCGCCTCGTCGTAGACCCGGGCGGCATAGTCGAACCGCAGGCTGTCGACCAGGGACTCGTAGAGGTTGACGTAGGCCGACCCCGCCGCTGCGCAGTCGCGGGCGTCGAGGGCGATTCGCAGGCCCGCCTCGAAACCGGCACCTCCGTCTCCTCCGGAGCAGTACTCGAAGGAACCGGCGAGGATATGGGCGAAGGCGGCGAGAGGTGGACTGTCGAAGCGCGTTGCAAGGTCCAGCGCGGCCTGCGCCATGGCGGGTCCGGTGACGATGTCGTTGGCGAAGTTGGCGTAGGTGGCCAACGCCCAGCCCTTCTCGGCGGAGTCGGGGGCGTCGGCCATCAGGGCGAACATCTCCAGCACCGCTGCCTCCGCCTCGGCTCCCCGGCACAGCCGCCACAGACAGACCGTGTAGCGACGCAGGTTCTCGCTGACCTTCTCCGGGTCGCCGAGCTGGCGCCGCAGGGCGAGCGCCGCCTCGCGGTGGACCACCGACTCCTCCCAGTGGTCTCGCAGCGACAGCGTGGTCGCAAGCTTCTCGTGGAGAAGGGCCAGCAGCCCCGGCTCGGCGTCGTCGGCGAACCTGAGCGCACGGCGGTACTGCACCACTGCCTCGTGGTGGGAGGAGGCCACCGCAGCCTCGTCGCCGGCGGCCAGCCCGTGGCGCACGGCCGCCTCGGCCAGGCCGGCCCCCGCGGCGTGGTGCGCCAGCTGGGCCTCGTCCGCTCCCTCGCGGGTCAGGGCCATCAGTGCGATCCGGTGCAGCTCGCTGCGCTGGTAGGCCGGCACGGCGTCCTCGACAGCGAGACGCGTCAGCTCGTGCCGGAACCGGTACGTCGACCCCTCCGCGACGAGGGCGCCGGAGGTCAGGCACTCGTCGAGGGAGTCGCCGGACACGCCGCTCACCGAGGCCAGCAGCCCGGCCGCGGCGGGACGGGCGATCACCGAGGCCGCGGCAAGGAGCCGCCGCGCATCAGGGGCGAGGTGCGCCAACCGGGCCATCACCACCTCGGTCACCGACCCGGGGACCTCGTCCTCCGTCGAGGCGAGGATCTCGCTGACGTAGAACGGGTTGCCCCCCGAGAGCTTGTGCACCCGCTCGGGATCCGGCGAACCGGGTCCTGCGAGCCGCCGTACGGCGTCGGCACTCAGGGTGGGCAGGGACATCCGACGGGTTGATCGGTGGGTGACCACCTGGGCCAGGGCCAGCCGGTGGGGACGGTCGGCCGCGGTGTCGTCGTCGCGGCAGGTGACCACCACCAGGGCGGGGGTCCGCTCGACCCGCCGGGCGAGATGGCTCAGCCAGTCCAGGGTTGCCTCGTCGGCCCAGTGGAGGTCCTCGACCACCACCCCGGTGGCGGTGGGTGACTCCGCGAGGTCGGCGAGGAAGTCGGCGAAGAGCTCGCGACGGTCTCCGTCCTCGGAGGCCAGCGTCCGCAGCCGGCCGCCGACCTGCCCGGCGATCTCGTGCAAGGGTCCCAGCGGCCGCGGCGTGAAGCTGCCGTCGCACGCACCCCACAGCCAGCGGAGGTCGGGGCGCGCGACCCGGAAGGCGTCCACGAGGGACGTCTTGCCGATCCCCGCCTCGCCGGTGACGATCACGAAACGTCCGTTGCCCGAGGCGGCGTCCGTGGCGTACTCGGCGAGCGCGTCCAGGAATGCCTCACGCTCGAGCAGGTGCACCTCCACAGGGTAGAACCCAAACCTGCTGGTGACGAGGCTCGGGACCTTCGCGGCGGGCGGATACCTCACCCTGGGGCTGCTCCGGCGCGGGGCAGCCTACGACTCGGGCTCGTCCAGGTCGCTGGGAAGGATCGACCAGCACTGCAGGTCACCGCGGATGCCATTGCGGTGGTGCATCGACCGCAGCACCCCCTCGAGGGTGAAGCCGGCCTTCTCGGCGACCCGCGAGGACGAGGGGTTGTCGACCGAGATGAGCGCCGTCGCGCGCTGCAGGCCCTCCTCGAAGGCCCAGTGGGCCAGCTGTCTCAGGGTTTCGGTGGCGACGCCGCGGTTGCGGGCCCAAGGCGCCACGGCGTAGCCGAGCTCCACCTCGAGGTCGTCGCGGTTGATGGGGCCGGTGACGGCGTACCCGACGAACTCCTCGCCGTCGACGATCGCCCAGAGGACCCTGCTCACCCCGTCGAAGCGAGTGCGCCACTCCTCGAGCCAACCCTCAGGGATGGGGTCGGGAGTGCGGGTGAAGCGCATCGCCTCGGGGTCGTGCAGGGTCTTCAGCAGAGCGGGAACGTGGGCGTCGGTGAGCGGGACGAGCCGGATGGTCACCTCGGGAGGTTAGTCCTGGCTCAGGTGCCGGTGAACGTCGGGCTGCGCTTCTCCACGAACGCTCGCGGGCCCTCCCTGGCGTCGTTGGACGCGAAGACCGCCGCTCCCACCGCGGCGTCGTCGCGCCAGCAGTCGTCCTCGTGCCTTCCCTCGGAGTCGCGGATCGTCTTGAGCACCGCCTGGACGGCCAGCGGACCGTTGGCGGCGATCAGATCGGCTATCTCGTGCGCCTTGGCCAGCGCCTCCCCGTCGGGGACGACGTGTCCGATCAGCCCGACCTCCTTGGCTTCAGCCGCGAGGATGTGCCGGCCCGTGAGCAGCAGGTCGGCGGCGACCGTGTAGGGAATCTGGCGGGGGAGCCGCACGGCAGAGCCCCCCAGCGGATAGAGCCCCCACCTCGGCTCGGAGACACCGAAGCGCGCGCTCTCCCCGGCGACCCGGATGTCGGTGGCCTGCAGGATCTCGGTGCCGCCCGCGACGGCCGGACCCTCGACGGCGGCGATCAACGGCTTGGTGACCCGGAAGCCCTTCAGCAACGACCGGATCACCGAGGGGTCGAACTCGCCGGACTCGAACCTCTCCGACGGGGAGCTCGAGGACATCGCCTTGAGGTCTGCTCCGGCGCAGAAGTAGCCCCCGGCACCGGTCAGGATGACCACCCGCACCTCCGGGTCGGCGTTGGCACGATCCCAGGCCTGCTCCATCAGCGCGAGCATCTCGGCGGACAGGGCGTTGCGCGCCTCCGGGCGGTTCATGGTGACCACCAGGGTGTGGCCGCGCAGCTCGACGAGGGCGTGCGGCTGGTCCGGCTGAGGGGAGGTGGGCGATGGCGTCTCGGTCATGCTCCCGATGCTAGTCAGAAACAAGAACGTGTTCTAGTCTTGCGCTCATGGCCCTGAACATCGCTGACCTCTTCGAGCACGCCGTGGACGCGGTTCCGGACCGAGCCGTGATCCAGGTCGGGGACCGGAAGGTCACCTATGCCGAGCTGGAGGCGGAGGCCAACCGGCTCGCGCACTTCCTCGCCGGTCGCGGCGTCGGTGTCGGCGACCACGTCGGCATCTACGCCAAGAACAGCGTCGAGCACGTCGTAGCGCTGCTGGCCGTCTTCAAGATCCGGGCCGTCGCGATCAACGTGAACTACCGCTACGTCGAGAGCGAGCTGAACTACCTGTTCGAGAACTCCGACATGGTGGCGCTGCTCCACGAGCGCCCGTACGCGCCGATGGTCGCCCGCACCGCACCCACGCACCCGTTGCTGGCCACGGTGGTCGCCATGCCGGATCCGACCGAGCCGGAGAACGGCGCCGACCTGTCCTCCTACGGCGGCCTGACCTGGTCCGAGGCGCTGGAGGGTCAGAGCAGCGAGCGGGACTTCGCGGAGCGCAGCGGTGACGACGTCTACATCGTCTACACGGGCGGCACCACCGGCTTCCCCAAGGGCGTGATGTGGCGGCACGAGGACTTCTGGCGGGTGCTCGGTGGAGGCATCGACTTCATGACCGGTCAGCGGCTCGAGGAGTTCGACCAGTCGAGGAACGCGGCCGGCGGGGACCCGATGGTGACGTTCCCGCTGAGTCCGCTGATGCACGGCGGTGCCCAGGCGGCGATGCTGATGCACCTGTTCGCCGGACACCTCACGATCCTCGCTCCCAAGTTCGACCCCGACGAGGTGTGGCGCACCATCGACGCCCACGGAGTCCAGCTGATCTTCATGACCGGCGACGCGATGGCTCGCCCACTGATCGAGGCACACTCGACGGGAGGCCATGACGGCAGCTCGCTCGTGGCCGTCGCCAGCAGTGCGGCGATCTTCAGCCGGCCCGTCAAGGAGCGCTGGATGTCGGCCTTCCCCGACACCTTCTTCACCGACTCGGTCGGCAGCTCCGAGACCGGATTCCAGGGCACCGGGCTGCAGGACGCCGAGAACATCAAGGGCGAGGGCTGCGTGATCAGCCTCGGTGCCGAGTCCGTTGTCCTCGACGAGGACAACAACATCCTCGACCTCGCATCGAACATCGGCGTGGTCGGCCGGCTCGCCCGGTCCGGGTCGGTCCCGCTGGGCTACTACAAGGACGAGGCCAAGTCCGCGAAGACCTTCATCGAGGTCGACGGCACCCGCTACGCCGTCCCCGGTGACTTCGCCCGCATCGAGTCCGACAACCTGGTCACCCTTCTCGGGCGAGGGTCGAACTGCATCAACACCGGCGGTGAGAAGGTCTATCCCGAAGAGATCGAGATGGCGCTCAAGGCGCACCCGGACGTGTACGACGTCCTGGTGGTCGGGGTCGCCGACGAGAGCTACGGGCAGTCGGTCTCGGCGGTGGTCCAGCCCCGTGGCGAGCACCGCCCCGACCTGGAGGAGCTGCGCGCGTTCCTGCGCACGAACCTCTCCGGCTACAAGCTGCCCCGGTCGGTGACCTTCGTCGAGGAGATCCCGCGGAGCGCGACCGGGAAGGCCAACTACCCCCGGGCCAAGGAGCTGGCCAGCGCGGCGACGGTGGGCTCCTGATGCACACCGAGCTCTGCGACCGGTTCGGCATCGAGCTCCCGATCTTCGCGTTCACTCCCTCCGAGCACGTCGCGGCGGCGGTGTCGCGCGCCGGTGGCCTGGGGGTGCTCGGGGCGGTGCGGTTCAACGACCCGCAGGAGCTCGACCGGACGCTCACCTGGCTGGACGAGAACACTGACGGGAAGCCCTACGGGGTCGACGTCGTGATGCCGATGAACATCCCCACCGAGGGCAAGTCGGTCGACCTCGAGGCGCTGATCCCGAAGGCCCACGTCTCCTTCGTGGAGCGGACGCTTCAACAGCTCGGCGTACCCCCGCTGCCGGAGGGAGAGGGACGCGAGGGCGTGCTCGGCTGGCTGCACTCAGTCGCGCGCTCCCATGTCGACATCGCACTCCAGCACCGGCCGGTCCTGATCGCGAACGCGCTCGGCTCGCCACCCGTCGACGTGATCGAGCAGGCCCACGGACACGGCGTCGCGGTGGCCGCGCTGGCAGGAACCGCCAAGCACGCGCTCTCCCACGTGGCCAACGGCGTGGACATCATCGTGGCCCAGGGCTACGAGGCGGGTGGCCACACCGGCGAGATCGCCAGCATGGTGCTCACCCCCGAGGTGGTGGACGCGGTCGGTCCCGACATCCCCGTGCTGGGTGCCGGCGGCATCGGCTCGGGCCGGCAGATGGCAGCGTCGCTCGCGCTGGGCGCCCAGGGCGTGTGGACCGGCTCGGTGTGGCTGACCACCGAGGAGTACCAGAACCTGAGCAGCAACCCGGGCATGACCGAGGCGTTCCTGCGGGCCACCAGCTCCGACACGGTGCGCAGTCGTGTCTACACCGGGAAGCCCGCCCGCCTCCTGAAGACCCGCTGGACCCAGGCGTGGGCCGAGCCCGATGCGCCGGAGCCGCTCCCGATGCCGCTGCAGAACCTCCTGGTCGCCGACGCGCACAGCCGGATGAACTCCCACGGCGATCCCGACGTGATCTCGATGCCCGTGGGTCAGATCGTGGGGCGGATGAACGAGGTCCGGCCGGTCGCGGAGGTGATGGAGGCCCTGGTGCGTGAGTACCAGGAGGCAGTGGCGCGGTTGCACCGAATCGGCTGACCCAAACGGGGGCATCCCAACCTTCTCCGGTTCCTCGATTTGGTCAGGTGATCTGCGGCACCTTACGTTCGTTGAATGAGCAAACGAATCTCGAAGTCCATCGCCGCCCTCTCCCTGCTGGTCCTCGGCCTCGCCGGGTGTGGTTCCTCCACCACGACCACGGCTGACGGCGTGAATGTCATCAAGAAGGGCAAGTTGACGGTCTGCACCCAACTGCCCTACCAGCCCTTCGAGTTCCGTCAGGACAACGAGGTCGTCGGCTTCGACATCTCGATGATGGATCTCGTCGCGAAGAAGCTGGGTCTCGAGGTCGCCATCGTGCAGACCCCCTTCGAGGGCATCCAGTCCGGCCAGGCCCTCAACACCGGCCAGTGCGACATCGCCGCCGCGGGCATGACGATCACGGACCCGCGCAAGAAGGTCATCGACTTCTCCGACCCCTACTTCGACGCGACGCAGGCGCTGCTGGTGAAGACCGGGACCGGACACGACTCCCTGGAGTCGCTGGCGGGCAAGCGGATCGCCGTGCAGCAGGGCACCACGGGCGAGATCTACGCCAAGGAGAACGCACCCAAGGACGCCAAGATCCAGGTGTTCGAGGATCTCGGGCTGCTGACCACGGCCGTGAAGACCGGTCAGGTTGACGCCGCCGTCCAGGACAATGGACCGCTGTTCGACTTCGTCAAGAAGAACCCGGACACACAGGTGACCGCTGAGTTCGACACGGGCGAGGAGTACGGCTTCGGCATCAAGAAGGGTGGCAACGACAAGCTACTGTCGACCACCAACGACGTGATCAGCAAGGCCAAGTCCGACGGCACCTACGACAGCCTCTACAAGCAGTGGTTCGGCGCCGCGCCCCAGGCGTAGTCATCTGGTCCACCTAGCCGAGGAGCAGGACGCATGGCGATGAGCCCGAGGAGACGGGCGCGAGTCAGCCGGGGAGTCCAGTACGCCATCTTGGTGCTGCTCCTCGGCCTGCTCGTGTTCCTGGCCGACTGGAACCTGGTGCGCACCCAGTTCCTCGCGCCGGAGATCCTGCCCAAGCTGTTCCCCGAGCTGATCACGGTCGCGCTGAAGAACACGATCCTCTACACGATCGGCGCGTTCACCTTCGGACTTGCACTGGGGCTCGTCCTGGCACTGATGCGGCTCTCGCCGGTCGGCCCCTACCGGTGGATCGCGACGGGGATCATCGAGTTCTTCCGCGGGGTCCCGGCGCTGATCGTGTTCATCGCCTTCCAGTACGGCCTCCCGATCGCCTTCGGCGTCCTGCTCCCGGGTGGGACGCTGGGGACGGTCACGATCGCGCTCGGCCTGGTCGGGGCCGCCTACATGGCGGAGACGATCAGGGCGGGCATCCAGGCGGTGCCCAAGGGCCAGCTGGAGGCGGCGCGGTCGCTCGGGATGAGCCAGGGGAGGGCGATGATCTCGATCGTGATCCCGCAGGCCTTCCGGATCGTGCTGCCACCCCTGACCAATGAGCTGATCCTGCTGACCAAGGACTCATCCCTGGTCTATGTGCTGGGCCTGTCCGGCGCCACGCTCGAGCTCACGGCGTTCGGGCGCGAGGGGCTGAACCAGTACGTCAACCTGACGCCGTTGTTCGCGGCCGCACTCGCCTACCTGCTCATCACCATCCCGCTGTCCATCGTCGTCAGGCGGATGGAAGCACACGCAGAGAGGGCACGCTGATGGACCCGGCCGCACACCCGACGGACGTCCCGGCGATCGACGTACGGGAGCTGCACAAGTACTTCGGCGACAACGAGGTGCTCACCGGCATCGACTTCACCGTCGCCAACGGGGAGGTCGTGTGCGTGATCGGCCCCTCGGGTTCGGGGAAGTCGACGCTGCTCCGCTGCGTGAACCTGCTCGAGGAGCCGACGTCGGGCCGCATCTTCGTCGAGGGCGACGAGATCACCGACCCGGACGTCGACGTGGACGCGATCCGCAGCAGGATCGGGATGGTCTTCCAGCAGTTCAACCTCTTCCCGCACCTCACGGTGCTCCGCAACCTGACGATCGCCCAGATCCGGGTCAAGGGACGTGGCAAGGACGAAGCGGTTGAGGTCGCCAGGAGGAACCTGGAGAAGGTCGGGCTGGCCGACCGCGAAGATGCCTTCCCTGCGCACCTCTCGGGGGGGCAGCAGCAGCGCATCGCGATCGCCAGGGCGCTGTCGATGGATCCCGACATGATGCTGTTCGACGAACCGACGAGCGCGCTCGACCCGGAGCTGGTCGGGGACGTGCTCAGTGTGATGAAGGACCTCGCCGGCGAGGGGATGACCATGATGGTCGTCACCCACGAGATGGGCTTCGCCCGCGAGGTGGGGGACAACCTGGTCTTCATGGACGGTGGCGTGATCGTCGAGGAGGGCGACCCCCGGGAGGTCCTGGAGAACCCCCAGCACGAGCGGACCCAGCTGTTCTTGTCCAAGGTCCTCTGAAGTCCGCTGAGGCAGCGCGGGTGCCGGCGTACGCCGGAGCCTCAGGCCGTCTCGTGGGCCAGCAGCCGGCCGACGGTGCGGGCCTGCTCGGTGACGCCGCCCAGGGTGAACTCGTGGCGCTTGGCGGCGGTGAAGTACCGGTGCGCCTCGCCGTCGAGGTCGATGCCCACGCCGCCATGGACGTGCACGGTCGTGTGCGCCAGGTGGTGGCCGGCGTCGGCGGCCCAGAGCTTGGCGATCGCGACGTCCCGCGTGCCCGGCAGCCCCTCCGCGAGCCGCCATGCCGCCTGCCAGAGCGTGAGGCGGGCCCCGAGGACATCGATGTAGCCGTCCGCGAGCCGTTGGGAGACGGCCTGGAAGGTCCCGATCGGGCGACCGAACTGCTCTCGGGTCTTGGCGTACTCCGCGGTCAGGGAGAGGGCGCCCTCGACCGTGCCGAGCTGTTCGGCGCAGACCGCGACGGTGAGGTGCTCGATGAGCCACTCGACGACCGCGGCGCCCTCGCCGATGCCGCCGAGGGTCCGATCCAGGGGCACCGAGGCCCGGTCGAGCTCGAGTCGGGCGGCTGTCTGGCCGCCGCTGAGCTGCTGGGGAACCACCAGTACGCCGGGGTCGTCGGCGTGCACCAGGAAGATCGTCAGACCGTCCCCGGTGTCAGCGGGTACGACGAACAGGTCGGCCAGGGGGCCGGCCGGCACCACGGTCTTGCTGCCGGTGAGCAGCCAGCTCGCCCCGTCGCTCTCCGCCCGCGTGACCGGCTCGGGCGAGGCGTGCAGCCGCTCCTCGGACAGCGCGGAGGTGAGGACGAACTCGCCGAGCCCGGCTGGCGGCAGCCAGCGCGCCTGCTGCGTCGCGGTGCCGAAGCGGGCGATCGCCATCCCGGTCACCGCGTGGACGGCCAGCGGGAGCGGCGCGACCTTCCGTCCCACCTCGACCAGCACGCTGCACAGCTCGAGCAGGCCGAGGCCGCTGCCCTCGTGCTCGACCGGGACGGTCAGCGAGACCAGCCCCGCCTCCGCGAAGCGGCGCCACAGATCGCGGTCCAGCTGCCCCGGATCGCGCTCGCCGGCCCTGAGGTGCTCGGCGGTGCAGTGCTTGGCGAGGATGTCGGCGGCCAGGACGGCGGCGTCGCTGCCCTCGGGAGTCTGTTCGAAGTCCATCAGCGCTCCTGGCGCTTGGCGGGCGGGAGGCCGAGACCGACGTACCCGATGATGTCGCGCTGGATCTCGTTGGTGCCGCCACCGAACGTCATCACCAGAGACGATCGGTAGTAGCGCTCCAGTCGGCCGCGGAGCACGGCACCAGGGGAGTCGGCGGTCACCACGGCCTTGGGGCCCACCACCTCCATCAGCGAGCGGTACACCTCGGTCGCCAGCTCGGAGCCGTACACCTTGGTCGCCGACGCGTCGGCGGGGGAGAGGCTGCCGGTGGCGGAGGCCAGCTGCCAGTTGAGCAGCTTGAGCATGTCGGCGCGGGCGTGGGCTCGGCCGAGCAGCACCTGGACCCACTCCGCGTCGATCACCCGGGCTCCGTCCGGGGTCCGGGTCTGCTGTGCCCAGCCGGTGACCAGGTCGATGGAGTGCGTCACCGGGGCTGCCGAGGTGAGGGCCACGCGCTCGTGGTTGAGCTGGTTGGTCATCAGTGCCCAGCCGCCGTTGACCTCGCCGACCAGGTTCTCCCTCGGCACCCGCACGTCCTCGAAGTAGGTGGCGCTGGTCCCGACCCCCGCGACCGTGTGGACCGGGGTGTAGGAGAACCCTGCGCTGTCGACCGGGACCAGGATCATCGAGAGTCCCTTGTGGCGGGGGAGGTCGGGGTCCGTGCGGCAGGCCAGCCAGACGTAGTCGGCGTACTGGATCAGCGAGGTCCACATCTTCTGTCCGTTGATCACCCACTGGTCGCCCTCGAGACGGGCGCGGGTCTGCAGGCTGGCCAGGTCCGTGCCCGCGGAGGGTTCGGAGTAGCCGATGGAGAAGTGCAGCTCGCCCCGCAGGATCTTCGGGAGCATCTCCTGCTTCTGCGCATCGGTGCCGAACCGCATGATCGTCGGCCCGACCGTGTTCAGGGTCAGGTAGGGGATCGGCACCCCCGCGATCGCTGCCTCGTCGGTGAAGATCAGCTGATCCATCATCGAGCGGTTCTGACCGCCGTACTCCTCCGGCCAGCCGATGCCGAGCCAGCCGTCATGGCCGATCTCGCGGATGACCTCCTTGTACACGCGGGCGTCACCGAACTCGCCGGACTCGAAATCACTGGTCGAGACCCCCAGCGCGGCCCGTCGCTCGGGTGTCACCAACGCCTCGAAGTACTCCCGGAGCTCGGAGCGGAGCTGCTCCTCCTCGGGTGTCAACGCGATGTGCATGGGGCTCCTGACCGAGATGCCGGCATGGGGTGGACTGTCTTTCTCCCGCTCAAAACTATAACCTGTTCTTGTTTCCGGCCAGCGCTACGGAGGAACCGATGAGCACCAGCACCACTTCGGGCAGCAGCCCGGCGCGTTCCCTGGACCGGGGCACTGCACCCGAGCGGTTCGCCCGCGGCTGGCACTGCCTCGGACCCCTCGAACAGTTCCGCGACGGCGCCCCACACGCCGTGGAGGCGTTCGGCGGCAAGCTCGTCGTCTGGGCCGCGTCCGACGGCACCCTGAACGTCCTCGACGGATACTGCCGCCACATGGGTGGAGACCTGACGCGGGGAACCGTGAAGGGCGATGAGATCGCCTGCCCCTTCCACGACTGGCGCTGGGGTGGCGACGGGAAGTGCAAGGCGATTCCCTATGCCCGCCGGATCCCGTTGCGTGCGCGGACGATGACCTACGAGACGGCTGAGCGCAACGGTCTGCTGATGGTCTGGCACGACCCCGAGGGGAGCGCCGCGGACCGGGACATCCTGCCGCCCGAGGTGGTGGGGATCTCCGATCCGGACGTCTACACCGACTGGAGCTGGCACCAGCTGGACGTCCCGACCGCGCACTGCCGCGAGATCGTGGACAACGTCGTCGACATGGCGCACTTCTTCTACATCCACTTCGCCTTTCCCACCAGCTTCCGCAACGTGTTCGAGGGCCACATGGCGACCCAGTTCATGGAGTCGACCGGCCGGCCCGACATGGCTGGGCAGGGGTACGGCGACGAGGACCTGGTGCTGAAGTCCGAGGCGACCTACTACGGCCCGGCCTTCATGATCAACTGGCTCAAGACGGACTTCAAGGGGTTCATCACCGACGTCGTGCTGATCAACTGCCACATCCCGACCAGCGACAACTCCTTCGTCCTGCAGTACGGCCTGAAGGTGCTCAAGCCCGAAGGAGTCGACGAGGAGACCACCCGCTACATCGGCGAGCGATACAGCCAGATGTTCGGTGAGGGCTTCCTGCAGGACGTGGACATCTGGCTGAACAAGGCCCCGGTGCAGAACCCCCTGCTGTGCGAGGAGGACGGGCCGGTCTACCAGCTCCGCCGCTGGTACGAGCAGTTCTACGTCGATCGCGCCGAGGTCACCCACGAGATGACCGAGCGCTTCGAGTTCGAGGTCGACACGACCAAGGCGAACGAGTTCTGGCGCGCCGAGGTCGCCGCGAACCTCGCGAAACAGGACGGCTGATGGTCTCCTTCGCCCCGACCAGCGAAGAGACGCTGGAGGACCGGCGGCTCTACACGCAGGCCCGACTGACCCGGGTGTCCTGCCTGGACTGCCTGGCGGTCGTCGCGGTGAAGAAGAACAGCGAGCACCACACCTCCATCCAGTGGAGCAGCGAGGCACTGGCCGAGTGTGCCGAGTTCACCCGCATGGCCGCCCAGCCCTCGGGCCGGCCCGTGCACGCCGCGTGCGCCCGGCTACGCTCCTCGATCGACCAGGCCGTGCGTGACGGTGATCTCGAGATCGGAGCGGTGGATGGCTACTGAGTCCTTCGTGCTGAGGGTCTCCGAGGTCATCGAGGAGACGGTGGACGCACGCTCCATCGTCTTCGAGGTGCCGGGCGAGCTCAGCGACCGGTTCGGCTACACGCCAGGACAGTTCCTCACCGTCGCCGTACCCAGCGAGCAGACCGGACTGGCCGCGCGCTGCTACTCGTTGTCCAGTGCCCCGCACAGTGGCCGGCACCAGATCACGGTCAAGCGCACGGTCGACGGCTACGCCTCGAACTGGATCTGCGACCACCTCCGTGCCGGAGACACGCTGCGCGTGCTGCCGCCCAGCGGCATCTTCACGCCGCGGGACCCGGGCGCCGACCTGCTCCTGTTCGCCGGTGGGTCGGGGATCACCCCGGTCATGTCCATCACCCGGACGGCGCTGGAGAAGGGCCAGGGCAAGGTCGTGCTCTTCTACGCCAACCGGGACGAGCAGTCGGTGATCTTCGCGGCCGCGCTGGCCGACCTGGCGCGGGAGCACGCCGACCGGCTGGTCGTGGTGCACTGGCTGGAGTCGGTGCAGGGGCTCCCCACCCAGGAGCAGCTCGAGACGTTCGCCGGCCACTTCGACAGCTACACCGCCTTCGTCTGCGGGCCGGCCCCGTTCATGAAGGCCGTCACCGCCTCGCTGAAGTCGCTCGGCTTCCCGCGTGAGCGTCGCCACCAGGAGAAGTTCGTCTCGCTCGGCGGGAACCCCTTCGGCGACGTGGCCGAGATGCAGGCTGCGGCGAGGACGCTCGCCGAGGCCGACGACCACGAGGACGACGACGTGGCTGCCGTGACGGGACCGGTGGCCGTGCAGGTGATCCTGGACGGCGAGGAGTTCAGCTTCGACGACTGGCGCGGTGAGCAGGTGCTCCTGGAGTTCCTGGAGAGCAAGGGCGTGGATGCGCCGTTCTCCTGCCGGGAGGGCAACTGCAGCGCCTGTGCGTGCCTGGTCCTGGAGGGTGAGGTGACCATGCGGCGCAACGAGGTCCTGGACGCCGACGACCTCTCCGACGGACTCCGGCTGGTCTGTCAGTCGCTCCCGGCGAGCGAGAAGCTCAGGATCTCCTACAACGGCTGAACGATGAGTTCTCCGGTCCCGCCGGTCTAGCCTGACGACACAACCAACCCAGAGGAGCGCACCGTGGGCCGGATCGTCTCGAACTTCTTCATCACCCTCGACGGGGTCGTCCACGATCCCAGCCAGTGGCAGGGCGCCTACTTCGACGAGGCGATGGGGAAGGTGATGGCAGGCGGGATGGCGAAGCAGCGTGCGTTCATGCTCGGTCGCACCGGCTACGACGAGTGGTCGCAGTACTGGCCGCACCAGGGCGACGAGGTCCACTTCGCCGCGCACATCAACGCGCTGCCGAAGTACGTCCTGACCCACCGCCCTCTCGACGAGTCGGTCTGGCAGAACACCACGGCGATCACCAGCGACCATGTCGCCGAGGTCCAGCGCGTCAAGGACGCGACGGACGGCGACATCGCCCTGTCCGGCAGCGCGACGACGGTGCGCTGGCTGCTGGCCAACGGCCTGCTGGACGAGCTCCACCTGCTGGTGCACCCCGTCACGGTCGGCGAGGGTCAGCGGCTCTTCGACAACGACAGCCGGGCGACACTGCGGCTCGACGGGAGCGAGGCACTGCCGTCGGGTGTGGTGTACCTGCGCTACTCGCCCGCCTGAGCCTCACCCCTGACCGCGGGCGCGATCAGGTCGTCCACCAGGAAGGTGAGCGTCGCAGGCGCCAGCCCCGCTGCGCACGGGTTGATGTCGTCGACCTCGACGGCCGCCACCACCACCAGCGACAGGCTCGGCACCACCTCGATCAGCTGTCCGCCGCACCCAGCGGCGTAGTAGGCAGACTCCGAGTCGGCCTCGGTCGTCCACCAGCCGTAGCCGTAGCCACGGGCGCCGTACCCCTCTCCCTCGGGGAAGACGTCAGCGACCTGCCGGGTCGCGGAGGCACCCACCCAGGACGCCGGAACGACCTGCCGGCCCGCCCGACTCCCGCCGTCGAGGTAGAGCTGTCCGAGACGCGCCATGTCCTGCGCTCGCAGCTTCAATGCGCCCCAGCCCAGGTTGAGGCCGGTCCGGTCGACCGGCCAGGCGAAGCCCGCTGACCGGTGACGCTGCTCGTCCGCGGCACCGATGAGCGTGCCCTCGTACGCCGGGCTGGAGTCGATGCCGAGGGGGTCGAACAGGCGTGACCGCGCATAGGCGAGCACCGACGTCCCGGTGGCACGGGCCAGAACCGCGGACAGCAGGTGGGCGCCCTGCTCCGTGAGCTCGAAGTACTTCCCGGGAGGCTCGTCCGGGCCCTTGAGTGCGTCGGCGACCGGGTCGGTGCCGGTCCCGAAGGGGTGGTCGCGGTCAGGAGCCCGCGGGAGCAGCCCCGACCTCATCGTGAGCAGGTCGCCCAGGGTGGCGCCGGCGATCTCCGGACGCATGTCCTTGAGGCGCTGGGGCAGCAGCTCCCCGAGGGTCTCGTCGACCCCGGCGATCAACCCCTCGGCGATGGCGATCCCGATCAGCATGTCGACGACGGTGGTGGTGACCGCCCCAACGTCCAGGTAGCCGTCACTGGGCCAGTCGAAGTACTGCTCCACCACGGGCCTGCCCCCGACGTACACGAGCAGTGCCCGCATCGCATCGTGATGGGCGTCCAGAGCGAGGCGCTCGTTGATCTGCGAGACGAGGGCGGCCCGGTCGACCCTCCTGACAGGCAGCGGATCTGCGGTACGGCGGCCGTAGCCGGAGCACGAGGCGACCAGGAGCAGCGACACGAGCAGAACAGCGATGAGCGCCGTGACCCGGCGCGTCCGGCCCACAGGTCACCTCCGTCCGCCGTGCCCGAGCCCTGACTACGAGTGTGCGCGCACCGGCGGAGTCAGGCAACGCGGCCAGGCAGCGTGTCAGGAGGTACGGGTCGGCTCACCAGCCCCGCTCGCGCCACTCCTGCAGGTGTGGGCGCTCGCGGCCGAGCACCGAGTCGTTGCCGTGGCCGGGGTAGAACCAGGTCTCGTCCGGGAGCCGGTCGAAGACCTTGGTGCTGACCTGGTCGATGAGGGTCGCGAAGGCGTCCTTGTCGCCGAAGGTGTTCCCGACCCCTCCCGGGAAGAGGCTGTCGCCGGTCCACAGGTGGGGCGTGCCCTCGGGGTCGTCGTACAGCAGCGCGATCGAGCCGGGCGTGTGGCCGACGAGGTGGATCACCTCGAGGCGGACCTCGCCGAACTCGACCGTGTCGCCGTGGACGACCGCGTCATCGACCGCAACCCCGGTCTGCTCGGTGATGGCGGCGGCGTCGTCGGCCCCGGCGACCACGACGGCCCCCGTGGCGGCCACCACGTCGGCGAGGGCCCGGTGGTGGTCCCAGTGCTGGTGGGTGGTGATCACCTTGGTCAGTCCCGAGACGCCGATGAGAGAGCGCAGCCGCACCGGCTCGGCGGCCGCGTCGATGAGCACCTGCTCGTCCGTGGCCCGGCAGCGCAGCAGGTAGCAGTTGTTGGACATCTCCTGGTCGACGGACAGCTTGGCCACGATCAACCCGGCGAGCTCGCGCGTGTCCGGGGGACCCCCAGGGGTCACCTCGCCGGAGTAGGGACCGCTGTCGCCGATGCTCCTCGCCATGGTGGGCATCCTAGGCCGGGGTTCGCACCCCGCCGACGCGTGACCTGCCCGGCCCCTGCGGGTCAGAAGATGGGTCTCGCCGTCGCGCGCCGCCACGGGCCGAGCCGGGGGAGCGCGTCGGCGTCGGAGGAGAGTCCCTCGCCGTTCCCGCGTCCGCACAGCCACCAGCCCAGGTCCGCGCCCGTGCCCATCACGGTCGGACCGCCGTCGCCGCCGACGGACCAGCTCCGCCCGACGTCGGTGGCGCGCGCCTGGAACGGTCCGGCACCGGCCTGGTCGACCGTCACCGCGTCGAGGAGCTCGATGACGAAGTCCTCCGACCAGTCCGCCCTGGTGTAGGCCGTGCCGAGGTCGGCGTGGTGGATCTCCACCTCACGCCGGCGGGTCGGCACCACCGTGACCATGGGCCACGCCGGGCCGGCGGGAAGCCTGAGGATCTGGTCGGACCAGTGCTGGTCGTGGAGCTCCGCCACCGCATCACTGAACGCGGTGGTCGCGGCCAGCGATCGCTCGCGCAGCTCTGTCGGATCGGCTTTCGCCAGCTGCTCGATCTCCGCGTCCCGCTCCGCGTCCGTGGCGTACATGGGGACGGGGTTGCCGTGCACGGTCCCGTCGATGACGCGCGCCAGGGAGGCGGCATTGAGTGCAATGTGGGCGACCACGTGGGCACGGGTCCACCCCGGAAGCAGGGACGGCACCGCGAAGTCGTCGTCGGTGAGCGCGTCGATGGTGCGGTTGAGGGCCTGCGAGGAGGAGTCGAGGCCGGTCAGGTCACCGGGGTCCCACGCGTCGTGCGGCCGGCCCGAGGGGGTGGATCCAGAGCTCATGGGTCCATCCAAACCCGCCGCGGCGCCAACGGCAACGTCAGTCGTCGTCGGCGTCGACCAGCGGCAGGAAGACCGACTGCATCCGGCGCCGGGGCGGTGCCACCGACTGCGGGCCGAAGACGCGCGCCCGCACCCCGGCGGTGAGGACACCCAGGGGGGCGGTGAGCAGGTAGGTGCAGGCCACGACCAGGCCCGTGGTGTCTGCGTCGAGCAACAGCCCGACCAGCAGCGCACCGCCGAGCACGGAGGTGATGGCCCGAGTCTGGGGTGTCTTGGGCGAGAGCAGCCCGCGGAAGGAGCGGAACCGCACGGTGGTCACCATCAACAGGGCGGGTACGACGCTCACGGCCACCGGCACCAGCATCCAGGGACCGTGCTCCGGCGTGCGGAGGGCGAAGATCGTCGCGATCACGACCAGGGTGGCCCCGGGGCTGGGCAGCCCGATGAAGTACTTCTTGTCCGCGAGCGGGTCCACGGTCACGTTGAAGCGCGCCAGCCGGAACGCCGCGCAGGCGATCCAGAAGAAGGCGGAGAGCCACGCGATGACGGGATTCTCCGGAAGCGCCCAGGTGTGCACGAGCACCGCCGGCGCGACCCCGAAGGAGACCATGTCCGCCAAGGAGTCCAGCTGGATGCCGAACGGGGAGGTGGCCCCGACCAGACGTGCGACGGCGCCGTCCGCGATGTCGAGGATGATCGAGCCCGCGAGGGCGACCGCGGCCCAGGTGAACTCGTCTCCGAACGCCAGCAGGATCGCCGAGAAGCCGCAGGCCATGTTGCCGGTGGTGAACATGCTGGGTGCGGTGACCCTCAGGCGCTCCTTCGGACCCAGCTGGCGCAGCGAGACGACCTCGGCGCCGGAGGGAGATCTCAGCCGCCACCTGCCCAGCAGGCGACGGTTGGAGCGGGGTCCCGCCCGGCTCAGGGGACGCTCACAGGTCGGGCCCCGACGGATGAGGGCCAACGGGCGATCACGGACTCGCCGGCGACGGTGCGGTCGCCCTTCACGGCCACCAGGTCGACGGAGGGAGGCACGAAGACGTCCATCCGCGAACCGAACTTCATCAAGCCGATGCGCTGCCCGGTGCCGAGGACGTCGCCCGGGATCACCCGGGTCACCACGCGACGAGCGACGAGACCGACGATCTGACGGAAGACGATCCGTCGCTCGACCCCATTGACGGTGTCGTTCAGGGTGATCTCGCTGCGCTCGTTCTCGGTGGCGCTCTCGAAGCGGTATGCGGCATGCCACTTGCCGGGGCGGTAGGTGACGTCCTCGACGACCCCGCGGTACGGCGACCGGTTGATGTGCACGTCGAAGACCGACAAGAAGATGCTGATCTGCTGCCACTCGCCCTCGGGCGCCACACCCGCCTGGCCGGGGCCGGCGTACATCACCTTGCCGTCGGCCGGAGCCAGGACCAGATCGGGGTCGACCTGTCGGTGGTCCGCCGTACGCTCGGGGTCGCGGAAGAAGGCGGTGACCCCGACGGGGAGTGAGAGCAGCGCGGCTGCGGTGCGCCGGTGCCCGGCGAGCAGGGCGATCAGGGCCGGCACGGCGCTGACCGCCGCAGCCGGGCCGGCGGCGCGGTCGATCGCGGGAAGAATGGAGGGCATGGGTAGCAAGAGTAGATGCTGGGTACATCCGCGGTTCAGGCTGCCCGCGTGGCGGCTTGCCGGGACCGTTAGGATGACGAACACTTGTTCGAACCGCGCACCGCAAGTCGTCGGCGCCCGGTTCGCTGACGAAGAGGGCAGGGGTCTGATCGGTGGCTGATCAACTGATCATCCGGGGCGCGCGCGAGCACAACCTGAAGGACGTCTCGCTCGACCTGCCGCGCGACTCGCTGATCGTCTTCACGGGTCTCTCCGGATCGGGCAAGTCCAGCCTGGCGTTCGACACGATCTTCGCCGAGGGACAGCGGCGCTACGTCGAGTCGCTCTCGGCGTACGCGCGCCAGTTCCTCGGCCAGATGGACAAGCCGGACGTCGACTTCATCGAGGGGCTGAGCCCCGCTGTCTCGATCGACCAGAAGTCCACCTCGAAGAACCCTCGCTCCACCGTCGGCACCATCACCGAGGTCTATGACTACCTGCGTCTGCTCTACGCCCGCGCGGGCCGGCCGCACTGCCCTACCTGCGGTGCCCCCATCGAGCGCCAGACCCCCCAGCAGATCGTCGACCGGGTGCTGCAGTTCGACGAGGGCACCCGCTTCCAGGTGCTGGCCCCGGTCATTCGTGGACGCAAGGGCGAGTACATCGAGCTCTTCCGCAGCCTGCAGTCCCAGGGCTTCAGCCGGGCGCGCGTCAACGGCGACACCATCCAGCTCGCCGACCCGCCGAAGCTCGACAAGCAGAAGAAGCACACGATCGAGGTGGTCGTGGACCGGCTGGCGGCCAAGCCCAGCTCGAAGCGCCGCCTCACCGACTCCGTGGAGACCGCACTCAACCTGGCCTCAGGCCTGGTCGTCTTCGATCTCGTCGACGCGGACGCCAAGGACCCGCACAAGGAGATGAAGTTCTCCGAGCGGATGGCCTGCCCCAACGAGCACGACATCGAGACCGACGACCTCGAGCCCCGGTCGTTCTCCTTCAACTCGCCGTTCGGCGCCTGCCAGCAGTGCCACGGCATCGGCACCCGGATGGAGGTCGACCCGGAGCTGGTCATCGCCGACCCCGGGGCAACGCTCGGTGAGGGCGTGATCGGGCCGTGGTCGGGGGCGCACGTCGCCGACTACTTCACCCGCCTGCTGGGGGCGCTGGGGGAGGAGCTCGGCTTCGACCTGGACACCCCCTGGGAGGACCTGCCGGCCAAGGGCCGCACCTCGATCCTGGAGGGCCACCCCGGCAAGGTCCACGTCCGGCACACCAACCGTTACGGCCGCGAGCGCGCCTACTACACCAACTTCGAGGGTGTCCGCCCCTACATCGAGCGCCGGCACCGTGAGGCCGAGACCGACACCAGCCGCGAGCGGTTCGAGGGCTTCATGCGTGAGGTGCCGTGCCCGGCCTGCCAGGGCACCCGGCTCAAGCCGGTCTCGATGGCGGTGACGCTGGGTGACCGCGACGCGGGCGGCCTGAACATCGCGGAGGTGTGTGCGCTGCCGATCAACGAGGCCGCGGAGTTCCTCGTCGGGCTCGAGCTCTCCCACCGTGAGCGTCAGATCGCCGAGCGCGTCTTGAAGGAGATCCAGGAGCGGTTGCGCTTCCTGCTCGACGTGGGGCTCGACTACCTGTCCCTCAACCGGCCCTCGGCGACGCTGTCGGGTGGGGAGGCCCAGAGGATCCGGCTGGCGACGCAGATCGGCGCCGGGCTGGTCGGCGTCCTCTATGTGCTCGACGAGCCCAGCATCGGGTTGCACCAGCGCGACAACAAGCGGCTGATCGAGACGCTGGTGCGGCTCAAGGAGCTCGGCAACACCCTCATCGTCGTCGAGCACGACGAGGAGACCATCCGGACCGCCGACTGGGTGGTCGACATCGGCCCCGGCGCCGGCGAGCACGGCGGGCAGGTGGTGCACTCCGGCACGGTCAAGCAGCTGCTCAAGCACCGTGACTCCGAGACCGGGCTCTACCTCTCCGGCCGCAAGTCCATCCCCGTTCCCGCCGTACGCCGCCCGCCGACTCCTGGGCGCGAGCTGACCGTGCACGGTGCGCACGAGAACAACCTCAAGGACGTCGACGTCACCTTCCCGCTGGGGTGCTTCGTCGCGGTGACCGGCGTCTCCGGCTCGGGCAAGTCGACGCTCGTCAACGACATCTTGTACACCGCGCTCGCCAAGCAGATCTACAACGCGCGGACGGTTCCGGGCCGGCACCGAAAGATCAGCGGCGTCGAGCACGTCGACAAGGTGATCCACGTCGACCAGTCGCCGATCGGGCGCACCCCGCGCTCCAACCCGGCCACCTACACCGGCGTGTTCGACCATGTCCGCAAGCTGTTCGCCTCCACCCCGGAGGCGAAGATGCGCGGCTACCTCCAGGGGCGGTTCTCCTTCAACGTCAAGGGCGGCCGCTGCGAGGCCTGCTCCGGCGACGGCACGATCAAGATCGAGATGAACTTCCTCCCCGACGTCTACGTGCCGTGCGAGGTGTGCCACGGAGCCCGCTACAACCGCGAGACGCTCGAGGTGCACTACAAGGGCAAGACGATCGCCGACGTGTTGAACATGCCGATCGAGGAGGCCGTCGAGTTCTTCGCTGCGATTCCTGCGATCGCGCGTCACCTCGTCACGCTGATGGAGGTCGGGCTGGGCTACGTCCGCCTCGGGCAGCCGGCCACCACGCTCTCCGGGGGCGAGGCACAGCGCGTCAAGCTCGCCAGCGAGCTGCAGAAGCGCTCGACCGGACGCACCGTCTACGTGCTGGACGAGCCCACGACCGGCCTGCACTTCGAGGACATCCGCAAGCTGCTCGGGGTGCTGTCGAGCCTGGTCGACAAGGGCAACACCGTGCTGGTTATCGAGCACAACCTCGACGTGATCAAGACCGCCGACTGGGTCATCGACATGGGGCCGGCAGGTGGCAACCGTGGGGGGACCGTCGTCGCGACCGGCACCCCCGAGGACGTCGCCGGCCACGAGGCCAGCTTCACCGGCGAGTTCCTGGCCCCGTTGCTGGCGCCGGGCGGCCGCGCAGCGCAGACGCGGCCAGCGGCAAAGCCAGCGGCACCGGCGACCAAGCGAGCACCGAAGCGTCGCGCGGCGACCAAGTAGGTTGGTGCCACAGCAACCGATCCGCAACGGGAGTCAACCAGTGCCGGAGAACGTGACAGCGCCCAGCGGGTCCGACGCCTCACGACGGGCGCTGGTCGGCGGCTTCGTGGGTCTGGGCATCGGTGCTCCCCTGCTCGCCGCGTGCGGCTCGGGGGACGACGGGGGATCTGGCGGGGGTTCGGGAGCGGCCACACCACGAACCCCGGCCACCCTGCTGGCGCCCAAGAACGAGATCCCGGTCGGCGGAGGGAAGATCTTCCCGGTCGACCAGGTGGTCCTGACCCAGCCGAAGGCAGGCGAGTTCAAGGCGTTCAGCGCCGTGTGCACCCATCAGGGCTGCGTCGTCGCCGAGATCAAGGACGCCGAGATCGACTGCACCTGCCACGGCAGCAGGTTCTCGATCACCGACGGGTCGGTGCTCGGCGGGCCGGCCACCAAGCCCCTGGAGCAGCTGAAGGTGACCGCGACGGGTGAGGACCTGAGCGTCACCTGAGCCACGGGAGCCTTCCGGACCCATCTCACCTCCATTGTCCGGGGTCGACCGTAGGGTTGGAGCGTGGCAGACCCCTCGACCTATCGTCCGAAAGCGGGGTCGATCCCTACCCAACCCGGTGTCTACCGGTTCCGCGACAAGGACGGCCGGGTCGTGTACGTCGGCAAGGCCAAGAGCCTGAGGGCTCGGCTCTCGTCGTACTTCCAGGACGTCGCGAACCTGCACGTCCGCACCGCCACGATGGTCACCACGGCCGCCTCGGTGGAGTGGACGGTGGTGGGCACCGAGGTCGAGGCACTGCAGCTGGAGTACTCCTGGATCAAGGAGTTCGACCCGCGGTTCAACGTGAAGTACCGCGACGACAAGTCCTACCCGTGGCTCGCGATCACGATGAACGAGGAGTTCCCGCGGGTGATGGTGGGCCGGGGTGCAAAGAAGAAGGGCGTGAAGTACTACGGCCCCTACAGCCATGCCTGGGCCATCCGGGAGACCGTCGACCTGCTCCTGCGCGTCTTCCCGATGCGCTCATGCAGCAACGGCGTGTTCAAGCGCTCGACCCAGATCGGGCGACCGTGCCTGCTGGGCTACATCGACAAGTGCGCGGCCCCGTGCGTGGGCCGGGTGGACGCGGAGGAGCACCGCGCCATCGCCGAGGACTTCGCCGACTTCATGGGCGGACGGACCGACGCCTTCGTCAAGCGCATCCAGCACGAGATGTACGCCGCCTCGGCGGCCCAGGACTACGAGAAGGCGGCCCGGCTGCGCGACGACCTAGGGGCGTTGGACAAGGCGTTGCAGAAGCAGGCCGTCGTCTTCGGCGACGGCACCGACGCGGACGTGATCGCGCTGGCCGAGGACCCGCTCGAGGTGGCCGTGCAGGTCTTCCACGTGCGGGCCGGCCGGATCCGTGGACAGCGCGGCTGGGTGGCGGACCGGGTCGAGGACATCGACACCGCAGGGTTGGTGGGTGAGTTCCTGCTTCAGCTCTATGCGGGGGAGGACGGCGACGCCATCCCGCGGGAGATCCTCGTGCCGGCCATGCCGGAGGACGCCCCGACGTTCGAGGAGCTGCTCACCGAGAGCCGGGGGAGCAAGGTGGCGATCCGGGTCCCGCGGCGCGGCGACAAGCGCACGCTGCAGGAGACGGTCGCGCGGAACGCGGCGCAGTCGCTGGCCCTGCACAAGACTCGCCGAGCGAGCGACCTGACCGTGCGCAGCCGGGCGCTGGAGGAGATCCAGGAGGCCCTCGAGCTGCCCGCTGCCCCCCTGCGGATCGAGTGCTACGACGTCTCGAACCTCCAGGGCACCGAGGTGGTCGCGTCGATGGTGGTCTTCGAGGACGGGCTGGCGCGCAAGAGCGAGTACCGCCGCTTCGTGATCCGCGGCGTGGACGGCCAGAACGACGTCGCCTCGATGCACGAGGTGATCACCCGCCGGTTCCGCAGGCTGCTCGACGAGCGGATGGATGCACCCGAGCTCAGCGGGGGCGAGGTCGACCGCGACGACTCGGGTCCCATGCTGGTCGACCCCGAGACCGGTCGCCCGCGGAAGTTCGCCTACGTCCCCGGGCTCGTGGTCGTCGACGGCGGGCCTCCCCAGGTCGCCGCCGCGAAGCGCGCCCTGGACGAGCTGGGGATCGACGACGTACCGCTCTGCGGGCTGGCCAAGCGGCTGGAGGAGGTCTGGGTCCCGGGCGAGCCGGACCCCGTGATCCTGCCGCGCAGCAGCGAAGGTCTCTACCTGCTCCAGCGGATCCGTGACGAGGCCCACCGGTTCGCGATCGCGCACCACCGCTCCCGCAGGTCCAAGACGATGGTCGAGAGCATCCTCGACGACGTGCCCGGTCTCGGCGAGGTGCGCCGCAAGACCCTGATCAAGCACTTCGGGTCGCTCAAGAAGCTGCGTGCTGCCACCATCGAGCAGATCGCCGAGGTGCCCGGGATCGGGACCCGGACCGCCACCGCGATCTGCGAGGCGGTGGCGGCCAGTCCGCGGTCGAGGTCCGTCAACACCGCCACCGGTGAGATCGAGGAGAACTGATGCCAGACCACATCGAGACCGGGCAGGCCGACGGACAGGGCGACGGGCAGGGCGAGCTGGTGGTCGTCACCGGGATGACCGGTGCCGGGCGGAGCACGGCTGCCAAGGAGCTGGAGGATCTCGGCTACTTCGTGGTCGACAACCTGCCTCCGGAGCTGGTCAGCGACGTGGTCCGGCTGATCGACGAGAAGCAGGGCACCACCCAGCCCGTCGCCGCGGTCGTCGACGTCCGGGCCGGGGTCTTCTTCGAGTCTCTGCGCGAGCAGCTTGCGCGGCACGTTCCGACGCGCCGCAGGACCCTGCTCTACCTCGAGGCCGACGACGACATCCTGGTGCGGCGTCAGGAGGCCGCGCGGCGTCCGCACCCGCTCCAAGGCACGGGTCGGCTCGTCGACGGGATTGCCCGTGAGCGCGAGGTGATGGCGGAGCTGCGAGGCGACGCCGACCTCGTCATCGACACGACCGGGCTCAACGTCCACCAGCTGAAGGAGAAGGTCGCCGACGCCTTCGGTACGCCGGAGGCCGTGCGGCTGCAGATCACGGTGGTCAGCTTCGGCTTCAAGTACGGCGTGCCCGTGGACGCCGACCTCCTCGCCGACATGCGCTTCCTGCCGAACCCGTTCTGGGTGCCGGAGCTTCGTGACCACACGGGTCAGGACGCCGACGTGGCGGCGTACGTGAAGGAGCGCCCGGACGCCCAGGAGTTCCTCGACCGCTATCTCCCGGTGATCGAGACCGTGGGACAGGGCTACCTCCGCGAGGGCAAGCGCTTCATGACCGTGGCCATCGGCTGCACCGGCGGCAAGCACCGCAGTGTCGCGATGTCGGAGGAGATCGCAGCGCGCCTTCGTGCCTCCGGTCTCGAAGCCGAGGCAACCCACCGAGACCTCGGACGCGAGTGATGCCGTGGTCCACCGAGCCCTCGGTCGTCGCGCTCGGTGGCGGGCACGGGCTGGCGGTCTCGCTCACGGCCCTGCGCCGCATCACCCCCGACCTGACCGCCGTGGTGACGGTCGCCGACAACGGCGGCTCCTCCGGGCGGCTGCGCGACGAGTTCGGGGTGCTCCCGCCCGGCGACCTGCGGATGGCTCTGGCCGCCCTGTGTGGCGACGACCGCTGGGGCCAGACGTGGGCCCGGGTCCTGCAGCACCGGTTCGAGTCCGAGGGCGAGATGGACGGCCACTCGATGGGCAACCTGCTCATCGTCACGCTGTGGGAGCTCCTGGCCGACCACGTCGACGGGCTCGACTGGGTGGCCGGGTTGCTGGGGGCGCGCGGGCGGGTGCTGCCGATGGCCGTCGACCCGATCGACATCGCCGCCGAGGTCCGCGGACTCGGCGAGGACCCGGAGGGGGTCACGACGGTGCGCGGGCAGGTCGAGGTGGCGACCACGCCGGGCGAGGTGCTCTCGATCAGTCTCGAACCCGAGGGCACCCGGGCATGCCCGGAGTCCGTCACGGCGATCGAGCAGGCCGACTGGATCGTCCTCGGCCCCGGATCCTGGTACACCAGCGTGATCCCGCACCTCCTGCTCCCGGACCTGCGTGCCGCGTTGAGCCGTACGCCGGCCAAGATCGTCGTCTCGATGAACCTCGAACCGCACACCGAGGAGACCCGGGGCTACGACCTGGCCGACCACCTCGACGTACTGCACCGCCACGCCCCCGAAGTGGCCGTCCATGCGGTGCTGGCCGACCCCACCGCGATCCACGACCTGGGTCGGCTGCGGTCGGCGGCTGCGCGCATCGGGGCCCGTCTCGAGGTGGCCGATGTGGCCTCGGAGGACCCCGGTGTCCACGACGTGCAAAAACTCGGTGGTGCTTATGCGCGGATCTTTGCGGGGGCCTAAGGTGACGACATGGCGATGACGGCACAGGTCAAGGCAGAACTGGCCAGTACCCAAGTGACCAAGACGTGTTGCCGCAAGGCCGAGGTGTCCTCGATGCTGCGCTTCGCCGACGCCCTGCACCTGGTCAACGGGGGCATCGTCGTGGAGGCCGAGCTCGACACGGGCGCAGCGGCCCGCCGGATGCGCAAGGACATCGCCGAGGTCTTCGGGCACCAGCCCGAGGTGGTGCTGCTCAAGGGCAACGGCATCCGACGCGGTGCGAGGTACATCGTTCGCGTGTCCCGCGACGGCGAGTCCCTGGCCCGCCAGACCGGCCTCATCGACAGCCGCAACCGACCCGTACGCGGGCTGCCGCCCGTGGTCGTCAACGGCTCCGGCTGTGACGCCGTCGCGGCCTGGCGTGGTGCGTTCCTGGCCCACGGCTCGCTCACGGAGCCTGGTCGCTCCAGCTCGCTCGAGATCACCTGCCCCGGTCCGGAGGCGGCGCTCGCCCTGGTCGGTTCGGCCCGGCGTCTGGGCATCTCGGCGAAGGCCCGTGAGGTGCGCGGAGTCGACCGCGTCGTGATCCGCGACGGAGACGCCATCGGCCAACTGCTGACCCGGCTCGGCGCCCACGAGTCGCTCCTGGCCTGGGAGGAACGCCGGATGCGACGTGAGGTACGCGCCACCGCCAACCGGCTCGCCAACTTCGACGACGCCAACCTGCGCCGCTCGGCACGGGCAGCGGTCGCTGCCGGTGCCCGGGTTGAGCGGGCGCTGGAGATCCTGGGCCCCGAGATCCCCGACCACCTGCTCCAGGCCGGCCGGCTGCGGCTGGACCACAAGCAGGCCTCGCTCGAGGAGCTCGGTCAGCTCAGTGAGCCGGTGCTCACCAAGGACGCGATCGCCGGCCGGATCCGCCGGCTCCTGGCGATGGCCGACAAGCGGGCCGAGGAGCTCGGCATCCCCGACACCGAGTCGTCACTGACCCCGGAGATGCTCGCCGAGGAGGCCTGATCTCGGGCCCCCTTACACGCTCAACCTGAGGGCGTTTGTTACTGGCACGTACCTCGGACGCGACTTTCTTCGCCGGTCCGGCCCCGCGATAGGGTCGCCCTTCAGACCTCTTCGCATGCCCAGGAGTATCCGCTGTGACTGTCCGCGTAGGTATCAACGGCTTCGGCCGGATCGGCCGCAACTTCTTCCGCGCCGTCCGCGCCTCGGGCGCCGACATCGAGATCGTCGGCGTCAACGACCTGACCGACAACTCGGTCCTCGCCCACCTGCTCAAGTTCGACTCCATCCTCGGCCGCCTCGACGCCGACGTCAGTGCCACCGACACCGAGATCGTGGTCGGCAGCCAGAAGATCGCGGCCTTCGCCGAGCGCGACCCCGCGAACCTGAAGTGGGGCGAGATCGGCGCCGACGTGGTGGTGGAGTCCACCGGCTTCTTCACCGACGCCACCAAGGCGCGGGCGCACGTCGACGCCGGTGCCAAGAAGGTCATCATCTCCGCGCCCGCGAGCAACGATGACTTCACCGTGGTGATGGGGGTCAACCACCAGGACTACGACCCCGAGAAGCACACGGTCATCTCCAACGCCTCGTGCACGACCAACTGCCTGGCGCCGATGGCCAAGGCGCTCAACGACGAGTTCGGCATCGTCAAGGGCCTGATGACGACGATCCACGCCTACACCGCCGACCAGAACCTCCAGGACAACATCCACAAGGACCTCCGCCGGGCACGAGCAGCGGCGATCAACCTGGTGCCGACCTCGACCGGTGCGGCCAAGGCCATCGGTCTGGTGCTGCCGGAGCTCAAGGGCAAGCTGGACGGCTACGCCATCCGCGTGCCGGTGCCGACCGGGTCCGCCACCGACCTCACCTTCGAGGCCGGGCGCGACACCTCCGTGGAGGAGGTCAACGCAGCGGTCAAGGCCGCGGCCGACGGTCGGTTCCTGCGCTACTCCGAGGACCCGTTGGTCTCCTCCGACATCGTCACCGACCCGGCCTCGTGCATCTTCGACGCGCCGCTGACCAAGGTCATCGGCAACCAGGTCAAGGTGGTCGGCTGGTACGACAACGAGTGGGGTTACTCCAACCGACTCGCGGACCTGATCACGCACATCGGCGCCTCGCTCTGAGTTCCGGCGTGACCGTCGCCGAGGCGCTGGGAGAGGTCCGTGGCAAGCGGGTGCTGGTCCGTTCGGACCTGAACGTCCCGCTGGACGGCACCACGATCACCGACGACGGACGGATCCGGGCGAGCGTGCCGACGATCCGGTCGTTGGCCGGTGCCGGTGCGCGGGTGGTCGTGATGGCGCACCTGGGCCGACCCAAGGGCGTGCCCGACCCGGCGTACTCGCTGAGGCCGGTCGCGGAACGGCTCGGTGAGCTGCTCGACACCCAGGTCGCCTTCGCGACCGACACGGTGGGGGAGTCTGCGCTGTCGACGGTGGAGGCGATGGCCGACGGTGACGTCGTCGTGCTGGAGAACGTCCGGTTCAACGCGGGGGAGACCAGCAAGGACGACGACGAGCGCGGTGCGTTCGCCGATCGGCTCGCGGCGCTCGGGGACCTGTTCGTCAGTGACGGGTTCGGCGTGGTGCACCGCAAGCAGGCCAGCGTGTACGACGTGGCCGAGCGCCTCCCGCACGCCATGGGCGGACTGGTCCGGGCCGAGATCGACGTGCTTCGCAAGCTGACCGAGGACCCCGAGCACCCCTACGCGGTGGTGCTCGGCGGCTCGAAGGTCAGTGACAAGCTGGCCGTCATCGACAACCTGCTCGACAAGGCCGACAAGCTGCTGATCGGCGGCGGCATGGTGTTCACCTTCCTGGCCGCCCAGGGGCACGAGGTGGGCACGAGCCTGCTCGAGGAGGACCAGATCGACACCTGCCGCGACTACCTGCGGCGCTCGGAGGAGAGCGGGGTGCAGATCGTCCTGCCCACCGACATCGTGGTGGCGCCGGAGTTCAAGGCAGACGCCCCTGCGACGGTGGTGGCGGCCGACGCCATGCCCGCAGACCAGATCGGCCTGGACATCGGTCCCGACTCGGGGGCTGCGTTCGCTGCCGCCATCCGGAATGCCCGCACGGTCTTCTGGAACGGACCGATGGGCGTCTTCGAGTTCGACGCGTTCGCCGAGGGCACCCGGGCGGTGGCGCAGGCCCTCACCGAGGTGGACGGTCTGTCCGTCGTGGGTGGCGGTGACTCCGCCGCAGCCGTTCGCCGGCTGGGGTTCGCCGAGGGTTCGTTCGGTCACATCTCCACCGGTGGTGGGGCAAGCCTTGAATACCTGGAGGGCAAAGACCTCCCGGGCATCGACGTACTCGACTGAGGAGCACACACACATGACCCGGACGCGCACGCCGTTGATGGCAGGCAACTGGAAGTCCAACCTGAACCATCAGGAGGCGGTGGTCCTCGTGCAGAAGCTCGCGTGGACGCTGTCGGACAAGAAGCACGACTACGCGCTGGCCGAGGTCGTCGTGGTGCCGCCGTTCACCGACCTGCGCAGCGTGCAGACGATGGTCGACGGCGACCGGCTCCAGCTCAGGTACGGCGCGCAGGACATCTCCGCGCACGACGGCGGCGCCTACACCGGCGAGATCTCGGCGGCGATGCTCAGCAAGCTGGGCTGCTCCTACGTCGTGGTCGGACACAGTGAGCGCCGTGAGTTCCACGCTGAGGACGACGCCCTGGTCAACGTCAAGGCGCACCGCGCCCTCGATGCCGAGATGACGCCGATCGTGTGCGTGGGCGAGGGGTTGGAGGTCCGCAAGGAGGGGCGCCAGGTCGAGCACACGCTCGCCCAGCTCGACGGCTCCCTGGCCGGGTTCACGCCCAAGCAGCTCGCCGGTCTGGTCGTCGCCTACGAGCCGGTGTGGGCGATCGGGACCGGGGAGGTGGCCACCCCCACCGACGCACAGGAGGTCTGCTCGGCGATCCGTGCGCGCATCTCCGAGACGGCGGGCGAGGACGCGGCGGCCGGGATCCGCATCCTGTACGGCGGTTCGGTGAAGGCCTCGAACGTCGCGGGAATCATGCAGCAGGACGATGTGGATGGATGTCTCGTCGGTGGAGCGAGCCTGCAGGCCGACGAGTTCGGTGGCATCTGCCGGTTCTACGACATGCCCGTACTCTGATCCGTCAATCCCATCAGTTAGGCTCCCTCCGTGGTTATTGTCTTCGAGGTCTTGCTCGTCATCACGAGCTTGCTGCTGATCCTGCTGGTGCTCCTCCACAAGGGGCGCGGCGGCGGGCTGTCCGACATGTTCGGCGGCGGCGTCTCGAGCGGCCTCGGCGGATCGTCCGTGGCCGAACGCAACCTCGACCGCATCACCATCGGTCTCGGGCTGGTGTGGTTCGCCTGCGTCGTCGGACTTGGGCTGCTGCTCAAGACCACTCAATGACCCACTCGACAACGATCCTGTAGGAGACCTTTGTGGCTGGTGGAGGAAGCGCCATCCGGGGCAGCCGAGTAGGCGCTGGTCCCATGGGGGAGGCGGAGCGCGGTGAGGCCGCTCCCCGTCAGAACGTCACCTATTTCTGCGCCCACGAGCACCGGACGTTGATCGCGTTCGCGGTCGAGGCCGCGGTGCCCGACACGTGGGACTGTCCGAGCTGCGGCATGCCCGCGAGCCTGGACTGCGACAACCCGCCCGCGGCGCCGAAGATCGAGCCCTACAAGACCCACCTGGCCTATGTGAAGGAGCGCCGCTCCGACGCCGAGGCCAAGGACATCCTCAACGAGGCCATCGCCACCCTCCGCGCCCGCCGCAAGAGTGGCGACGTCGTCTTCTGACTCGTCCTAATGTCGCGACCGGTCACTCCGCGCACGCGTGAGAGTGGCGAGCGGTCAATCGGCGTACGTCTGAGAGCGCCGAGGGGTCACCCAACGCACATGGCGTACGACGCCTGTGGATTCGCTCAGCGGTCGCGCTCTCGATCAGGGATCCTCCTGCGATGGACCGAACCTGGCTCGACGACCGCGGGGGACTGCTGAGCGACCGCTGCCCCCTTCCGCTGGACAGACCGTTCACCTCCCACCAGGCCGAATCCCTCGGAGTCTCGCGGCGCACGTTCGCCGCGATGGTCCGAGGCGGCCTGCTCCGCCCCGTGCTTCGCGAGGTGTACGCCGTGGCGCAGGCGCCCGACGACGTCCTGATGCGCGCACAGGCAATCGGGCTCGTCGTGCCCGCGCACACAGTCGTTGCCAGCCGAACCGCTGCCTGGTTGCACGGGGTCGACATCCTGCCGCGCACTGCCCTCGCTGCGGCACCTTCGATCGAGGTCGTCAACACCGACGACTCGCGAGTTCGTCGGCCCGGCGCCGACGGCCGGCGACGCGGGCTGATCGCGAGCGACGTCACGACCGTCCACGGCGTCCGCGCGACAACGGCCCTGCGAACCGCGCTCGATCTCGGCCGCCTGCTCTGGCGCTTCGACGCCCTGGCGGCTATCGACGGCTTTCTGCGCATCGGCGTTCCGCACGAGTTGCTCGCCGCTGAGATCGGCCGATTCACCGGCTACCGCGGCGTGCGGCAGCTCCGGCTCCTGGTGCCCCTGGGCGACGGGCGGGCGGAGTCACCGGGCGAGTCGGCGCTGCGACTGCGCTGGTACGACGCCGGCCTCCCACGACCCGAGCTCCAGGTCTGGATCTACGACGACGACGGCGTTCCGATCTTCCGGCTGGACCTCACCGACCGCGACGTACGGTATGCCGCGGAGTACGACGGCATGGAGTTCCACACCGAGCCCGAGGCCATCGAGCACGACGAAGCGCGGCGCAGGTGGATCGCCACCGAGCGCGACTGGGTGATCGACACTTTCGGCAAGGACGAGGTCTACGGATCGACGCCCGACCCGCTGCCCCGGTTGGCCAGCGGGCACGCCCAAGCACGTCGCAGCGTGAGTCGATGGACCCCCGGGCGCCGTACGGCGTGAGCGCAGTGCCCGCTCGGCGTACTCCCGCGTGCGCGCAGTGCCCGCTCGGCGTACTCCCGCGTGCGCGCAGTGCCCGCTCGGCGAAACTACAGGGCGGATGCGGCGGCCCGGTCGAGGTGCCAGGTCACCTCGTCGCAGGTGATGCCGCGCGCGGGGGTGTCCTGGACCGAGCCCGCGTCGGCGAGGGCGCGCGCGACGGCGTCGGCCTTCTCGGCCCCGGACACCAGGAACCACACCTCGCGGGTGCGGTTCAGCGCCGAGAGGGTCAGCGTGATCCGCTCCGGTGGTGGCTTGGGGGAGTTGGCCACCGGCAGGGCGAAGGCGTCCTCAACCATGAGCTGCGGGGAGCCGGGGAAGAGCGAGGCCACGTGGCCGTCCGGGCCGAGGCCGAGCAGCACCAGGTCGAATCCATCGCCACCGTGGGCCCTCACCTCCGCGTCGTACGCCGCTGCGGCGGTCGCCACGTCCACGTGCACCTCGTCTGCGGCCGGCATGGCGTGCACGCGCGCGGGGTCGACCCCGACGGTGTCGAGCAGGGCCAGCCCGACCTCGCGGTCGTTGCGGTCGGCGGAGTCGGCCGGCACGTAGCGCTCGTCGCCCCACCAGAAGTCGATCCCCGCCCAGTCCAGCTTCGTCGAGTCCAGGTCCGTCGAGTCCAGGTCCGTGGAGTCCAGGTCCGTCGAGGCGAGGGCGGCCGCGGACCGGTAGACCTCCGCCGCGATGGTGCCCCCGGTCAGGGCCAGGGAAGGGATGCGCCCCTCGGCCTGGATGGACGCGAGTCGTTGCACCAGTGCCGTGGCGACGGTCTCGGCCAGGGTCGCCGGGTCGCTCGAGATCGCCAGCTGTCTCATGTCGACGCGAGCTTGACGAGTCGGCGGGCAGCGGCGGCGTAGGTGTCGTCCTCGTCGAGGCGACGCAGCTCCTCGGCGAGGAGCTCGGGGGTGCTCCTCCGCTTCAGCGCGACCGGCCGGTCCGGCTGGTCCGGCAAAGAGAACTGGGCGAGCTTTCCGTCGGCCCGGCTGATGCTGACGTCACCGCTCTTGGTCGTCATCACCACCTCGGTGATGCCGGGGCCTTCGGAGTTGGCGCGCGAGACGGGCACGCGCAGGCGCTCGCTGAGCCAGGCGACGAGCAGCTCGGCGCTGGGACTGATCCGCTCGGCGGTCACCGAGGCGGACCGGACCTTCTCCGGGTGCTGGTCCAGGGCCGCGGCGAGCAGGGCGCGCCACGGGGTGATCCGCGTCCAGGCAAGGTCGGTGTTGCCCTTGGAGTAGGCGGCGCACTGGGTGTGGATCGCCTTGGTCCTGGTCCGGGTCGCGGCCGCGGCGTCGGTGATCCGCCGTTGCGCCAGGGCGCCCAGCGGATCGGCCGCGGGGTCCTGCGGCGCGTCGGTCGGCCACCAGACGGCGACGGGGGAGTCGGGCAGCAGCAGCGGCAGCACCACCGACTCGGGATGCTTGACGACCCCGCCCTTGAGCCGGATCAGGGCCGTCTCGCCGCTCCACCCCGACCCCGTCCCCACCTGCGCGTTGACGACGGGCTTGCCGCGGGCGTCGCCGAGGATCACGCCCAGGACGCGGGCAGGGTGCTCCTGCGACGCGGCGCGGGCGGCATCCATGGCCTCCTCTGCCTCGTCCTCGTCGACGACGATCACCAGCGTCATCACCATCCCCATGGCGGGGGAGCCGGCCTTCTTCCTGGCACGAACGAACTGAGCGGCGATGCCGGCGGAGTTGGTCTCGGTCAGCTCGATCATCACGGCGTCCCTGCTTCCCGGTGCGAGGTCATGGCCTTCTCCAGACCCGGCCGTCGCGGGCCAGCATCGCGTGGGCCGAGTCCGGGCCCCAGCCGCCGGACTTGTACTGCTCGGGCTTGACCTTCCCCTCCGCATCCTGCTTGGCCCAGTGGGCCAGAACCGGGTCGAGGATCTTCCAGGAGAGCTCGACCTCCTCGAGCTGGGGGAACAACGGCGGGTCCCCGAGGAGTACGTCGAGGATCAACCGCTCGTAGGCTTCCGGGCTGGCCTCGGTGAACGATCCGCCGTAGGCGAAGTCCATGTTCACGTCGCGGATCTCCATCGCCGTGCCCGGAACCTTCGAGCCGAACCGCATCGTGATGCCCTCGTCAGGCTGGATCCGGAAGACCACCGTGTTGTGGGTGAGGTCCTCGGTCGCGGTCTCGCTGAACGGCAGGTGTGGTGCCCGCTTGAACACGACCGCCACCTCGGTCACCCGACGGCCCAGCCGCTTGCCGGTGCGCAGGTAGAACGGCACGCCGGCCCAGCGGCGGGTCTCGACGTCGAGACGGATCGCCGCGAAGGTCTCGGTGGTCGAGGTCGTGGCGATGTCCTCCTCCTCCAGGTATCCCGCGACCTCCTCGCCGCCGGCCCAGCCGGCGGCGTACTGACCGCGCGCGGTGTTGAGGTCCAGCCGCTTGGGGAGTACGACGGAGGAGAGCACCTTCTGCTTCTCGATCCGGAGGTTCTCGGCGTTGAAGGAGAGCGGCTCCTCCATCGCGACGAGGGCCATCAGCTGGAGCAGGTGGTTCTGGATCACGTCGCGCGCGGCACCGATGCCGTCGTAGTAGCCGGCCCGGCCGCCGATGCCGATGTCCTCGGCCATCGTGATCTGCACGTGGTCGACGTAGTTGGCGTTCCAGATCGGCTCGAACAGGTTGTTCGCGAAACGCATCGCCAGGATGTTCTGCACCGTCTCCTTGCCGAGGTAGTGGTCGATGCGGAAGACCGACTCGGGCGGGAAGACCCGGTTGATGACGGTGTTCAGCTCGCGGGCGGACTCCAGGTCGTGGCCGAACGGCTTCTCCACCACCACCCGGCGCCACGACCCGGGCGCGGACTCGGTGAGCCGGTGCTCCTCGAGCTGGTCGACCACGTCGCCGAAGAACCTGGGCGGGATGGAGAGGTAGAAGGCGTGGTTGCCGCCGGTCCCGCGCACCTGGTCGAGGTCCTCGATCGTGCGGCGCAGCTGGTCGAAGGCGAGGTCGTCGGAGAAGTCGCCCGGCACGAACCGGAACCCCTCCGCGAGCTGGCGCCACACCTCCTCACGGAACTCCGTGCGGGCGTGCTCGCGGACCGAGTCGTGCACGATCTGGGCGAAGTCCTGGTGGGCCCAGTCGCGCCGGGCGAAGCCCACGAGGCTGAACCCCGGGGGCAGCAGCCCGCGGTTGGCGAGGTCGTAGATCGCCGGCATCACCTTCTTGCGCGAGAGATCGCCGGTGACGCCGAACAGCACCATTCCGCAGGGGCCGGCGATCCGGGGGAGTCGCCGGTCGTCGGGATCGCGGAGCGGGTTGGTCCACCCCTCCGCGGGGCCGGTCGGTGGCGTCACCCGAGGACCTTGCGCAGTTCCTGCAACCCGGCCTTCTGGTCGGTCAGGTGCAGGCGCAGCACCGGGCGCCCGTGATCGGCGAGGACGGTGGCGTCGCCGATCGCTTGCGCGCGGATGAAGGTGCCGAACGTGAAGGGACGGCCGGGGATCTCCAGGTCCTCGAGAGGCTCGGCGGTGATCTGCAGGTAGACCCCGGTCGGCGGGCCGCCCTTGTGGTACTGCCCGGTGGAGTGCAGGAAGCGCGGTCCCCAGCCGAACGTGGTCGGTCGCCCGGTGCGGGTGGCGAGGTGGTCCCGCACGTGAGCGAGGTGCGCCTGGCGCTGTCGGTCGAGGTACGCCGTCACAGCGAGGTAGCCGCGGTCGGGGTCGAGCTGGTCCAGAAGCGCGGCCACCGCGTCGGTCACCGTGGAGGCGCCGGAGAGCAGCCCATCGGTGGCGAAGACCTGGACCGGTCCGTCGGTGAACCCCGGTTCGGGGTCCGCGCCCCCGCCGTCGAGCATGGCGCGGGCCGCCTGCTTGGCGCTCTCGACGTCGGGCTGGTCGAAGGGGTTGATGCCGATGAGTCGCCCGGCCACGACGGTGGCGTACTCCCAGAGCAGCAGCTGCGCGCCGAGGGGAGCGTCGACGGCCGCACCCCAGCCGGACGCGGGCGGTGCGTCCGCGTGGACGCCGAGCCCGATCGTGACCAGCACCTCGTCGGGGGTGCTGGGGCTGAAGTTGGGCGCATCGAGGGCTGGTACGACGACCGGCAGGATGCCCTGGTCGTTCTTGCCGGTGGACTCGGCGACGAGCTGCTCGGCCCAGTCGCCGAAGCCGGGGATCCCGGAGCCGTTGTCGGCCAGCACGAGCTTGTCGACGCCGGCGCGGTTGGCGACTCCCAGTAGGGCACCGAGACGCAACGCCGGGTTGTGGGCGTCGTCGGCCTCGAGGCTGGGCTGGATCGCCGAGGCCTCGTCGAGCAGGCGGGCGATGTCTGCTCCCGCCAGGCCGCTCGGCACCAGCCCGAAGGCGGTCAGGGCGGAGTAGCGGCCACCGACGTCGGGGTCGGCGTGGAAGACTCGATAGCCCGCCTTGGCCGAGGCCTCGTCGAGCGGGGAGCCGGGGTCGGTGACGACGACGATGTGTGCCGCGGGCTCGAGGTCGGCGTCCCGGAACGCCTGCTCGAAGGCGCGCTTCTGGCTGTCGGTCTCCACGGTGCCCCCGGACTTGCTGGAGACGACGACGATGGTGCGCTCGAGCCGGTCGGACACGGCGCGGCGCACGTAGTCGGGGTCCGAGGAGTCCAGCACCGTCAGCTCGACGCCGTGGGTGGCACAGATGACTTCGGGGGCGAGCGAGGATCCGCCCATCCCGCACAACACGACGTGGTCCAGCCCCCGGTCGGCGAGCACATCGCGCAGGCCGATGATCTCGTCGACCAGTGGGCGCGACTCCTGGGCGAGCCCGACCCACGCGAGGCGCTTCGCGGCCTCCGGTTCGGCCTCCTCGCCCCACAGGGTGGCGTTCCGGTCGGCGATGCCCGAGGCAACGGAGTCGGCGACGAGCCGATCCACGGCCGAGCTGAACGCGTGCTCGTCGCGGTAACCGAAGTACAGCTCGAAACCTGTCCCCGACGTGGTGCTCCAGTCGGTCACCGGGCTGCCTCGAGGCTGCCCCGCACCGTCTCGAGGAGCTCCTTCCAGGAGGTGATGAACTTCTCCACACCCTCCCGCTCGAGCGTGGCGATCACGTCGTCGTAGTCGACGCCCGCATCCGCGAGGTCCTGCATCACCCGCCGGGCGTCGTCGTAGTGGGGTCGCACCTGGTCGCCCTTCACCTCGCCGTGGTCCTGGACGGCACGCAGGGTCTTCTCGGGCATGGTGTTGACCGTGTTCTCGACGGCGAGGTCGACGACGTACATCGTGTCGTCGTAGTCGGGGTTCTTGACCCCGGTCGAGGCCCAGAGGGGGCGCTGCCGGTTGGCTCCCGCCGCCGCCAGGGCGTCCCATCGCTCGCCGGCGAAGAACTCCTCGTAGGCCTGGTAGGCGAGGCGGGCGTTCGCGATGCCGGCCTTGCCCAACAACTCGCTCGAGGCTCCGGTCTTGTTCAGCCGGTTGTCGATCTCGCTGTCGACGCGGGAGACGAAGAACGAGGCGACCGAGTGGATCCGAGACAGGTCCAGGCCGGCGTCGCGCGCCTTCTCCAGGCCGGCGACGTAGGCCTCCATCACGCCCTGGTAGCGCGACAGCCCGAAGATCAGCGTGACGTTGACGCTGATGCCCTCACCCAGGGTGTCGGTGATGGCGGGGGCGCCCTCGGTGGTCGCCGGGATCTTGATGAACAGGTTCTCCCGGTCGACCTCCTTCCACAGCTCCTTGGCCGAGGCGAGCGTCGCGTCGGTGTCGTGAGCGAGGTCGGGAGCGACCTCGATGGACACCCGGCCGTCGACCCCGTTGGTGGCGTCGAACACCTCCTTGAGGACGTCGCAGGCGTCGCGCACGTCGGTCGTCGTCAACGCGAAGACGGCGCGGTCGACGTCGGCGCCCTCGGCGGCCAGCTCGCGCACCTGCTCGTCGTACCTCTCGCCCTCGGAGAGCGCGGCCGCGAAGATCGAGGGGTTGGTGGTGACGCCGACGACACGGTCCTCGCGCACGAGGTCGGCCAGGTTGCCGGTGGCCAGGCGCTCGCGGGAGAGGTCGTCGAGCCAGATGGAGACGCCTGCCTCCGAGAGCTGCTTGAGTCGATCAGACATTTCTTCCTCCATGTCGTGCGGTGGGCAGGTTCAGTGCTCGGGGGCCACTCGGATGCTGTCCTCGGCGGCCGCGGCGACCGCCTCGGCGGTGATCCCGAACTCTCGGTAGATGCGCTCGAAGTCGGCCGAGGCGCCGTAGTGCTCCAGCGAGACGATGCGGCCGTGGTCGCCGACGATCTCCCGCCAGCCCTGGGCGATCCCGGCCTCGACGGAGACGCGCGCCTTCACCGTAGGCGGGATCACGGTCTCCCGGTACGACGCATCCTGCTCGTCGAACCATTCCCGGCAGGGCATCGACACGACCCGGGCGCGGACGCCCTTCTCGGCCAGGATCTCGCGCGCACGAACCGCCAGCTGCAGCTCCGAGCCGGTCCCGACGAGGACGACGTCGGGGAGTCCGCCATCGGTGTCGAGGAGGACGTAGCCCCCACGGTGGACGTTGCTGGTGTCGCTGTAGCCGTCCTCGTTGCGGGGGAAGACCGGCACGTTCTGGCGAGTCAGCACGATGCCGGCGGGACGGTCGCTCCGCGACAGGACTGCGCGCCAGGCCGCAGCGGTCTCGTTGGCGTCACCGGGACGTACGACGTCGAGCCCCGGGATCGCTCGCAGGGCGGCGAGATGCTCGACCGGCTGGTGGGTGGGACCGTCCTCGCCCAGCCCGATGGAGTCGTGGGTCCAGACGTAGGTCACCGGCAGCTGCATCAGCGCAGCCAGGCGGACCGAGGGCCGCATGTAGTCGGAGAACGTCAGGAAGGTCGCGCCGAAGACGCGGGTGCCGCCATGCACGGCGATGCCGTTGAGGATCGCGCCCATCGCGTGCTCGCGGATCCCGAAGTGCAGCACCCGGCCGGCGAACGGGTCGGCCTTCCACATCGCAGTCGAGCGACTCTTCGGGATGAAGGAGGGCGCGCCCTCGATGGTGGTGTTGTTGGACTCCGCGAGGTCGGCCGAGCCACCCCACAGCTCCGGGACCCTCGCAGCGATCGCGTTGATGACCGCGCCGGACGCCTTCCGGGTGGCGACGCCCTTGGGGTCGGCCGTCCAGGTCGGCAGATCCTTGTCCCAGCCCTCGGGCAGGGTTCGGGTCTGCAGCCGGTCGAAGAGCGCCGGGTCGGCCGAGGGCTTGCGGGTCCAGGCGAGGTACTGCTCCTCCCAGGCGGCCTGGGCCGCCTTGCCACGATCCACCGCGCGGCGGGTGTGCTCGATGACCTCGGCGCTCACGTCGAAGGACTTCTCCGGGTCGAAACCGAGGATCGTCTTGGTGGCGGCCACCTCGCCCTCGCCGAGGGCGGAGCCGTGTGCCTTGCCGGTGTTCTGCGCCGTGGGTGCGGGCCACGCGATGATCGTGCGCAGCACGATGATGCTCGGCTGGTCGGTGACGTTCTCCGCGGCCCGCATCGCCTCGAACAGGGCCGGAACGTCCTCGGCGTAGCGCTGTCCGCCGTTGGTCCAGTCGACGACCTGGACGTGCCAGCCGTAGGCCTCGTAGCGCTTGGCCACGTCCTCGGACAGAGCGATGTCGGTGTCGTCCTCGATCGAGATCTTGTTCTCGTCGTAGATCAGGGTGAGGTTGCCGAGCTGCTGGGTGCCCGCGATCGACGAGGCCTCGGAGCTGACGCCCTCCTCGATGTCGCCGTCACTGGCGATCACGTAGACGTGGTGGTCGAAGACGGACTCACCGGCCGCGGCGTTGGGGTCCAGCAGACCGTGCTCGCGACGGGCCGCCATGGCCATGCCGACCGCGTTCCCGATGCCCTGACCCAGGGGTCCGGTGGTGGTCTCGACCCCGGCAGTGTGGCCGTACTCGGGGTGCCCGGGTGTCTTGCTGCCCCAGGTGCGCAACGACTCCAGGTCCTCCAGCTCCAGGCCCCACCCACCGAGATAGAGCTGTATATAGAGAGTCAGGCTGGAGTGACCGCAGGAGAGCACGAAGCGGTCGCGGCCCGGCCAGTGGGGATCCGCCGGGTTGTGCCGCATCACCTTCTGGAACAGCAGGTACGCCGCGGGGGCGAGGCTCATCGCCGTGCCGGGGTGGCCGTTGCCCACCTTCTGCACGGCATCCATGGCCAGCACGCGGGCGGTGTCAACTGCGCGGTCGTCGAGCTCGCTCCAGTCGAGTGAGGTTCCTGAGATCGGCACAGTGCGGGTCCTATCGTCGGGTGCGGACGGCGTTGCGAGCCTAGTCCGCCTCCGGGGTCTCGGTCACGTGCGGCCGGTTCGGTCCCGGTGCGCCCCCGGAGATAGACTCCAGCGGTCCGTACCCCAGATTCCGACGATGACGCCCTGCCCTGCAGGGCAGCTGAAGGCGAGGCTTGCGTGTGCACCTCTCGTCGCGGCTGGGCTCTCCCGGGGGACAGGGGATGACGGCCCTGGACTCCGAGGTGTCCGTCACGGATTCGGCCGCCGGCCGGCCGTCGGTTCGCGACATCATGGGCGCCTACGTCGGGCTGACCAAACCACGGGTCATCGAGCTGCTGCTCCTCACCACGGTCCCGGTGATGTTCTTCGCCCAGCGGGGCGTCCCACCTCTGGGGTTGGTGGTCGCGACGGTCGTCGGGGGCACCTTGTCGGCCGGCAGCGCCAATGCGCTGAACTGCGTCTACGACCGCGACATCGACGAGCAGATGCGGCGGACCCGTCGTCGTGCGTTGCCGCGACACATGGTCACGCCCGTGGCTGCGCTGGTCTTCGGGCTGGTCCTGATGGTCGTCTCGACGTTGGTGCTCGGCTTCCTGGTGAACTGGTTGTCGGCCGGACTGGCCCTCGCGGCCAGTGCGTTCTACCTGTTCGGCTACACGATGATCCTGAAGCGCCGTACCACCCAGAACATCGTGTGGGGTGGCCTGGCCGGCTGCTTCCCGACGTTGATCGGCTGGACGGCCGTTACCAACGAGCTCGCCTGGGCACCGGTGGTGCTGTTCATGGTGGTCTTCTTCTGGACGCCGCCACACACCTGGGCGCTGGCGATGCGCTACCGCGAGGACTACGCCCTGGTCGACGTGCCGATGCTGCCCGTGGTCAAGGACGCCGAAGGTGTTGCGCGTCAGATCGTGGCGTACTCCTGGGTGATGGTCGCGACCTCCCTGGCGCTGTGGCCGGTCGCCGGCACGGGGCGGCTCTACCCGATCGTCGCGGCCTTGCTCGGCGCCGGGTTCCTCGTCGAGGCGCACCTGATGTGGCGTCGCGCCAGGTCCAGCAACGAGCTCGCCGTGGTCCGGCCGATGCGCCTGTTCCACTGGTCGAACATGTATCTCTCGCTGCTGTTCGTCGCGGTCGCGCTGGACCCGTTGATCAAACGCTGATCGCGTCAGGAGGCCGGTGTCGAACCCGACACCGAGGCGAGGACGCCCTCTGCCATCTGGGTGGCCCGAGCCAACGAGTCCGGTTGACCCGCGGGCGTCGACCCGACCCGGACGGTGATCACCTCACGGTCGCTCAACGCCGCGACCGTCGCGGAGTCGGCGGAGTTTCCCTTGCCTGCACAGGCGATTCTCGCTCCCTGGATGGAGAACCCGGGTTGCACGGCGTACTCCGCGGGGTCGATCGAACGGCACTGGCTGGCGAGGACATCGCCGGCAGAGGACTCGTCGTTCATCTGGGTCCAGGTGATCACCGCGCGCACCTGAGCCGCTGCTCCGTCGGGGGATCGCAACGAGCAGGCGGCGGTCGGGTTGCCGGTGGTGTCGGTGTTCGCGTTGGCCGTGAGCCCCGCCTTGGCCGCCTCGGGCACGAGTGCGCACAGGTTCGCCGGGACGGCCACATCGATGGGGGTGAGTGGCTCTGGCTCTGAGCCGCAACCGGCCATCAGCAGGGCGATGACAAGGAGAATCGGGGCTCCCAACGGCGTGCTGCCGGACAATTTTTTCTCCTCGTGATTGCGCGGACGGGGCTCATTGCACCACATCCGGTCTCGTAAATCCCCGCGTATCCGCACACATCAGACATGGCTGGGAGCGCAATAGTCATAAGGGACCATTCACATCGACCGGCTGACGCACCAACCTTGCTGGTTCAGCGCGATTGACTCAGGGCGGCTCGTCGAGCCGAACGTCACGCTGGGGGACTGGGGCAGGGATGAATCGGGGCGGTGAACAGCCAGTGGCTGCCACGCCCCGAGCCCGAAGCCGGGCCTTCCGAGTGCTGGTGCAGGTCACCTCGTTGGCCATGATCATCGGCCTCGCGATCACCTCCGCAGCGACCGCGGCATCGGCCAGCAGCCCTGCCGCCGAGCGGTCGCGGCCGGTTGCGACAACGCCGACCGGGAGCCCCGAGACATCCGCTGCGCCGTTGCTCCGCATCGAGCGGGTAGCGGTCCTCACCGTGAGCGAGGCGCAGGCACGGGCCAGGCTCCGCAAGCTGCTGGCAGGCCAACAGCGAACCGGCCAGGTGCTGGCGCAGCAGGCCGCACAGCAGCAGCAGCTGGCGAGCGCGCGGCAGCTCCAGAACGGAACGACTGCGGGTCGCGCCGTTCTGACCAAGGCCCAGGTCCGCCAGCTAGCCAAGATCGCCAAGTACGAGGACGCACGCCGCCGCGCCGAGGCCGCCCAGGCCGAGGCCACCCGCAGGTTGCAGGAGGCCCTGGAGGCGCTGGCCCGGGCACTGTCCACCAGTCAGTGCCAAACCGTGGCCGGCACCAACGGGCAGACGGCCTCGATCTCCTGTCCCGTCAGCACGGGTGACGCGGGCGACGACGGGGGGACGATGGTCGCCTCGGCCGCACCGGAGTCGCCCGTGGAGGGCGACTCCCTCAGTGCCGGAGAGCTCGACAGCGCCCTCGGTGACGCGCTGGCCGGATGGCGCGCCACCGGTGCCGACACCTCGGGCATCGACGCGAGCGTCGGCGACCTCGACGGACTGACCCTCGGCCGCACCACCGGCAGCCACATCACCGTGGACCCGGACGCCGCGGGCTGGGGATGGGCCGAGACCTCGGCCGCCGGCGCCGGGCCGCACATGAGCCTGGTCACGGTGCTGCGCCACGAGGCCGGCCACGCGCTTGGTCTGGACCACACCGACTCCGGCCTGATGAAGGAGTCGCTGGCTCCGGGGGAGACCCGGTCGGTGGCCTCCGCCCCCGCGCTGCCCCAGACCGAGGCCGCAGTCGACACGGGGTCCGGGGCCGAAGGGGCGGGCACCTCAGAAGCAACCCAGGGCTCGACCGGCGAGGGCGCCGGCTCCGCCACGCCGGCGCCCGGTTCGCCGGCTCCCGCCAAGCCCGAGTGGAGCGTTGCGGGCGGTACGGCGACCCTCGCCACCTCCGACGGGTCGGCCATCCACGGATCGCTCACCTACGTCGCCGGCACCGACCGGCTCACGTTCACCTCCGACGACGGGACCGTCGCGACGCTGAAGCTCGACGGCATCAAGCGACTGGCCGTGCAGGGCAGTGAGGGCGACGACGACGTGGTCGTCGACCTGCGCGGCGCCCCGACTGGGCTCCAGCTGCACCTCGATGGTGCCGGTGGCGAAGACTCCCTGACCCTGGCCGGGTCCTCCGCGCAGACCGACTACCGCACGACGAGCGGAGCGCTGGCGATCGTTCGGGACGGGCTTTCCTTCAACCCCGACGGCTTCGAGCGGATCATCGACCAAGGGTCCGAGATGCTCAGCGTCACCCATGCAGGCGGGGCCTTGACGCTGAGCTCGGGCTCGGGTCAGCAGACTGCTCTGGCGGGTTTGCTCGGCCAGCTGGTGATGATGTTCGGCGCCCCCCTGGTCTCCGCCCTGTTCGATGCCGGCGGCGGAAGCGTCGTCGTCGACGGGGACCTGCGGTGGGCCGAGCACGGCACCCAGCTGGTGATCAAGGGGCGACATGTGTCCATCTCCGCCGGCTCCCTCGTTGACACGGGGACCGGCGCCATCACCCTGCGCGCAGGCGACTCTGCCGATGCCGGGCACCGGGATGCCTCAGCTTCCGTGACGGTCAGCGGAGCCACGCTCCGAGCGGGCAGCATCACGATGTCGGCCATCTCGGACGGGACGTTCCTCGCCACGGGCCAACGGGCCGACATCGGAGGATCGTCGACCGCAGTCGTCACCGTGCGCGACTCCGTGCTGTTCGCCAACGGTGCGGTGTCGCTGTACTCCTCGTCGACCGTTTCCGGCGTCGCCACCGCCACTGGGGCCAGTGGCGGCACTGACTCCGGTCACGACGCAGCGTCCGCGTCGGTCGTGCTGTCCAGTACGTCGATCAGCCGGCTGCTCGGTGCCAGTCGGGTCGAGGCCGGGGGCCTGCTGAGCATCCGGGCCGACAACCGCACCGACGCAACCGCGATCGCCAACGCGGATCCCGCAGTCGCCGGTGCCGGGGTTGCCCGGGCCGCCGTGGACCGGCTGACCCGCGCCGCCATCGATGGGGCCGCGGTGATCATCGCCGCGGGGCTCGAGCTCACCGCCAGCGCCACCGGTGCGGTCTCCGCTACGTCCACCGGACGGAACGCCACCGCCAACGATGTGTCTCCGATGGCGCTGACCGGCGGTCTCACTCGCACGACCAACGGCACCGTCCCGGTGGCGGCCGCGCTCTCCTTCGCCCGGTTGTACGGCGTCACGGACGCCTACCTGAGCTCGGGTCCCAGCGGCGTACTCCGCGTGACCACGGGCGACGGGCAGCAGGTCGGGGCCATCGGGACCGGCTCCGTGCTCGCGGACGCGGTCTCCGGCAACGGCCCTGGTGCTGCCGCCGCTGTCGCCCTCTCCGATCAGACCATCCGGGCTCATCTCGGTGGCCGGCTGCAGTTGCGGGCGCCGTCGGTGATCGTGCGCGCCGGCAACCTCGGATCGACGACCCGAGCCAGTGCGCGGTCGGCCAGCACCCTCACCTCCACTGTGGGCGCACTGGCCGTGACCGTGGGCCGGGCCTTGACCTCGAGCTCACTGGATCGCGGAGCCAACCTGTCCTCCGGTGCCGGGACGACCGACGTCTCGTTCCTCTCCGATTCGACCCGGCATTCCTCGGCCGGCGCCGGCGCCGGTGCCGGTGCCCCGGCGCTGGTCGTCCTGGTGGTCGACCACAAGACCGACAGCGAGCTCGGCGAAGGCTCCGACCTGGTGACCCCGCGCGACACCAGAGTCTCCTCGCGCACCGACGACAGCTCCCACGCCGATGCGACTGACGGCGAGGGCTCCGGCAGTGCCATCACCCTGTCCACGGTGACCACGAGCGCCCTGCTGGGAAGCGGACCCGAACTGTCCGGGACCGGGGACCTCACGGTCTCCGCCGACCAGACGGCGTCGGCGACCACCACGGCCTCGGTCGTCGCGCTGACCTTCGCCCGGCACACCACCACGGCCCGCAGCGACCGCGACGTCCGCATGGGCGGTGCGGCGACCTTCACATCGACCCAGCGCTCACACACCTCGGCCAGGACCGCCCCGCGCGCCTCGACCCCGTCGGTGACCGCCGCTTGGGCGCTGGCGCTGCTGCGCGGCATGGCCGACCAGATCGCCGGGGTGTACGGCAGCGGCGGATCCGGCTGGGCCCAGGTGCCCGAGCTGCGGGGCGGCCTGGTGCGTTCGGTGGCCCTCAACGTAGTCGACAGCAGCACCAGCTCGACGCTGCCAGACGGCGTCTCGATCGTGGTCGGTGGACCGCTCGGGGTGCCGGTCAACGGGACGCTCACCGCCACGTCCACGGCGGGGTCCTCCGGCGGATCCGGTCCCTGGACCGACGACTCGTCGATCTCGGTCAACGTGGTCCGCCGTACGATCCAGGCCGTCGTCTCGCGCACCGTCCGCAGCAACGGCGATCTCACCGTCCGGGCAAGCCGCGGGCCACCTGGCTCCGGACCCGACACCTCCGCCACAGCACCGACCACCAGCGGCTCGACAGCCCTCAACCTCGTCACCAGCAGCATCTCCACCAGTGTCGACGGCATCGTCACCGACACCTCCGGCCCGCAGACGCCGGCCTTCACGCCACCTGCCGGCTCGGTCCTCATCACCAGTCTCGGCGGCACCGTCCGCCTCGGCGCCGCCACCTTGACGTTCGCGCCCGGATCCCTGGCCGCAGACACCTGGATCCTCGTCCGGGCCCGACCCGCCACCCAGACGGGCCTGCTCGCCACCTCCGACGTCTTCGAGCTGCTGGCCTTCGACGCGGCCACCGGCGCGATCATCACCACGTTCCCGGTCGCGCCGCGGCTCTCCGTGGAGGTCGGTGCCGCCGCTGGGTACTCCAGCGTCTGGTACCTCGACCCCACCACCGGCCCCCAGCGGATCGGCTCGACGTCGAGCGCCGGTGTGGTCTCCGCGGAGCTCCCGCACTTCAGCGAGTACGTCGTCGGCACGACCAGCGCCGACCTGCTGATCGCCATCGCGACCGTGCTGGCTCAGATCGCCGACGGGACCATCACCAACGACCCCCACGTGGTGAGCTTCGCGGACGGTTCGATCGCGGGGGTGCTGAAGCTGAACGGGCTCCAGGTGACCTTCACCAACATCACCTTCGAGGGCGCGGGGGCCGCCAGGCTCTACACCGGCACCGTGACCGTGACGGCCACCTCGGCCTCCCTGGGCGGGGGCGCCACTCCGCTCGCGACGCTGGGCGCGGTGACCGCGACGTACACACTGAACCGCAGCCTGCCCACCGGGGGCACCTTCGAGATGACCGCGGCGAACCTCGCCCTCACGCTCGGCACGCTGGCGACCGCGACGGCGGGCTCGGTCGAGGTCTACTACGACGGCGCCGCTGGGGTCCTCAAGGTCGGAGCGAGCGGGGTGGCCTTGACGGTCGGCGCCAGCTCCGGCCCGCACGCCACCCTGTCCGGCGGACAGCTCGGCCTGATCGTCCGCAATGGCACCACCGCCGATCCCCAGCTCGCCTTCCTGGTCACCGGTGACGTCAGCCTGACCAGCGGCGCGGACGTGCTGCTGAGCCAGCCGGGCTGGCGCTTCGGCTACAACGAGCTCACCGACCTCGACAGCACCCCGGTCACGGTGGCGACCGGCGTGGGCGACCTGACCCTCGACCTCGCCGACGGTGAGGCCTCACTCAGCGGAGGAGGCACGCTGAGCCTGGGAGCGCTCGGAAGCATCTCGGGGAACTACTCGATCGTCGCGAGCGCCGCCGCACTCGCCGTCACGATCGCCGGCGGCTCGGCGGACCTGGTGGTCGGCGGCCGTCATCTGATCCTCACCGGCGTCGCCGGCGGTGTCAGCTTCACCGGCACCACGTTCAGCTTCTCCGGACTCTCCGGCTCCGGCGTCCTCGACCTCGGCACCACGGGATCGGTCAGCGGCACCTTCGGCATCGCTCGGACGGCCACCGGTGGGCTCACCCTCAGCGCGACCAACGCGAACTCCGGCGTTGTCGCAGGGCCGGCCAGGCTGGCGGTCGGCGGAGCCAGCGGCACGCTGGTGATGGAGTCAGGCGGCATCACCGGCAGCGTCGTGGGCACGGTCAGCCTGACGGGCGTGCCGGGACTCGGCGCCAGCGGCGTCCTGACGCTCACCGTGGACACCGCCGCCTCGACGTTCTCGCTCGGCGGGTCGGGCAAGATCAGCCTCGCGGGCCTGACCGACCTCGCCGGCACCCTGGCGGTCACCAAGGGTGTCTCGGGGGCCATCTCGATCGCGATGAGTGGCAGCGCCTCCGGCACCTTCACGTTGAACGCCGACGGCAGCTTCTCCGGTAGCGGTACGGCGCCGCTGTCGCTGCCCATCGTCGTCCCCGGGGTCTCGCTGAGCGGGTCCGCGACCTTCAACGTCGACTCGGCGACGTCAGCCTTCACTCTGACCGTCAGCAACGCCCAGCTGGCCACGCCCGTCGGTGTGGTGAGCGGAACCCTCGCCATCACCAAGGCGGGCAACGTGCTCACCCTCCAAGGGAGTGGCCTGCTCCTCTTCGCCGGTGACCGGCGCACGAGCAGCCCGACCGACGACATCGGCATCGAGCTCGCCCTGGCCTCCTTCGAGGCACGCCTCCTCCCGACCGGGGCACTCGCCTTCCGTGCCGAGGGCAGCGTCACGCTGGTCGGGTTCACCGACATCACCTTCGGCGGCAGCGTGGTCGCGGAGTACAACCCCACCGACGCGGCGCTGACCCTGGCCACCGTCACAGTCGCCGCCCAGACCACCCGCCTCGGCGGCAGCCTCACGCTCGCCCTTCCCGGCGGCGTACGACTGGCCGGGATGGTGACGGTCACCCGGCAAGGCACCGGCAACGATGCCGTCGTCACGATCGACGCGTCAGGGGTGACTGGCAGCGTCGGTGGCACGGTCGGCGGGGGCGGTGCCGTCTCCGGCACCCGGCTCACCCTGACCGGTGGGGCCCTGCACCTGGTCGTGGACAAGGACGGCTACGCCCTGACGGCTGCCGGAACCGTCGCGCTCGCCGAGGCACCCAGCGGGATCGCGGTCTCGGGTTCGCTGTCGGTGGCACTCGCGGACGGTGGCAGCAGCGCCACGGTCAGCGGCTCCGGGCTGGCCCTGAGCCTCGGCCCGGTCTCGGCAACAGGAAACGTCACGGTGAACAGCACGCTGGGGGGCGTGGTGAGCATCGTGGTCGCGGGGGGCACAGTCGCGATCGACGGGTTGGCGAGAGCCACCGGTGTGGGGGGAACCATCACGCTGGACGCCACCCCGTCGATCTCGCTGATCGCCGCGCCCGCAACCATCACCCTCGGCCCGGCCACGCTGACCGGAGCACTGGCGGTCAGCGGCACCACCGGCATCGTGCTGAGCACCGCCACGCTCACGGTCGCCGGACAGGAACTCACCGGGGACTTCACGATCACCAGGACCGGCTCGGCTGTGAAGATCACGGCCAACAACATCGGGCTCGGTTTCGGCGTCGCCACCATCGCCAACGGGATCCTGGACCTGACCGTCTCGGCCGCCGGCGTCAAGGGGACCCTCGGCGCGACCGTTGCAGTCACCGTGGGTGGGCTGAGCATCCCCTCCGCTGCAGTCACGGTCGAGGTCGACACCACCGGACCCGCGGCCTCGGTGAAGCTGACCGTGGTGGCCACTAGCGACATCACGCTCCCGTCCTCCCTCGGCTCGATCCGGGGCACGTTCACGATCCAGCACCAGGGCACCGAGACGACCCTGGCCCTGACCGGCGTGGTGGCCACCCTGCAGGGTGGCGGCGCGTCGCTGGCAGGCGGCTCTGGGGCACTCGTGGTCTCCGGCTCCGGTGTCGCCGGCTACCTGACCGGCCAGGTCACGATCGGGGCCGCCGCTTCCGTGACGGGCACGGTGCGGATGAACACCACCGGTGCGACTGTCGACAAGACCATCGACGTCGCCGGGACGCCCATGCGCATCGTCTTCGGCGAGGCCGAGAAGAGCGTGTTCTCCGTTGCGCTCAGCGGCAGCCTCGACTTCGGTCCGGTCTCCATCGAGGGCACCATCACGTTCTCGCACAACTCGGCCACCGGGCGGGACGTGTTCGGCGGCACCGGCCTGACGGTCTTCTTCGGAGACGGGCCGCTCACCCTCGCGAACGGCGAACGCAACCCGATGGCTCGAGGCGTCCTGATCTCCGGCGCCACCGTGGGGCTCGTCCGCAGCGGCAGCACCTACGCCCTGGACGTGACCGGAACCGTGTCGCTCGTGGGCATCCGCGATGTCGCCCTCGGCGGGACCGCACGGGTGCGCTACAACGACCTCGCTGCCTCGGTCACGGAGAGCATCGCCGTGGGCAGCACCGACGTGCCCGTCGTGTTCACCGCGCTGTCGACCGGGTCCGTGACCGGCACCGGATTGACCCTCGGCGTTCTCGGCCAGCAGCTCAGCGGCGACCTCGTCGTGACGCGGACCTCGGCGGGCCTCGACGTCACGGTTGCCAACCTCGCGGCGACGTTGTCGGCAGCCGGCACGCCGTTCCTCCGTCTGACGGCGGGCAGCGGTGCCCTGGTGTTCACCGGATCGGGGGTCAAGCTCGCGGGCACGACCCCGCTCACCGCCACGCTGGCCCTTCAGGTGCCGGGCGTGCACCTCGGCGGGACCTTCGGGCTCACCCTCGACACCACCGGCACGACACCCACCTTCGCGCTCACCGCCAGCAACGGCGCGCTCACGGTCGGTGGCGCCTTCAGCGCGGCTGACCCGACGGTCATCGTGGGTGGCACCCGGGTCGCCGGCACGTTCACCATCTCCCGGGCGGTTCGCGACGGTGCCGCGGTGCACAGCCTGACGTTCGCCGCTGCCACGGTCACCGTGCAGACCCTCGACACCGTGCCGGTCACGCTGCTCCAGCTGGGCGGAGGCGCGGGCACCATCGACTTCGGGGCTGGTGGCATCGCCGGCAGCTTCACTGCCACGATCGTCAGCGGCGCTGGTTCGAGCCTCGGCCTGACGGGTGCGCTGCGCGTCGTCGTCGACACCGCTGCCGGTCACCTGCTCGTGCAGGGGACGGGGGTGGTCCTCACCGTGGGCGGCCAGAGCATCACCACCGATCTCTCCGTGGAGCGCACGCTCGACTCGGCCGGAGCGGTGCAGCTGACGGCGACGGTCTCCAACGCGGGCTTCACCCTGCCGGGTCTGACGTTCAGCCGCGGCGCCGGAAGCCTGATCACCACGTCCACGTCGTACGCCGGCACGCTGACCGGGACGGTGGCGCTCAACGTCCCGGGGGTCTCGATCGCCGGCACCCTCGCCCTGAGCGTGAACTCGGCCACCTCGATGATCTCCCTGGGCGGCACCGGACTCGTCATCGACGTACTCGGCCAGCGCCTGTCCGGCGACCTGACGATCGTCCGTGCCGGCGGCGGCACGACGACCACGGTCACCGTCGCCAACGCGGCGCTCGCCTTCGGCGGCGGACTCCTCACCGTCAGCGACGGATCCGCGACCCTCACCCTGGCCGACGGCACGCTGAGCGCCATGACGCTCGCGGGGTCCGCGGCCCTGCACGTCCCCGGCCTGAGCCTGGTCGCCCCCGCCGTGAGCCTGACGGCCACCAGCACCGCGCTCACGATCGCCATCGCCGGCGCCACCCTGACCGCCGGCGGACTGGAGCTGCACGCCGGGCTGACCTTCACCAGCGGCAGCGACGCGACCGGCGCGAGGACGATGAGCATCGCGGTGGCCAGCGCGGCCGGGACGCCCCTCCTCACCATCGCGGGGGCGGTGACGATCGCCACGGGTTCGGGCACGGTGACCACGACGGCCACCGGCACCAGCGGCAGCTTCGCCCTCGGCGGGATCACGATCGAGGCCGGGTTCAACCTCACCGCCACCAGCATGTCGCTGTCCTTCGCCGGCGCGTCCGCCACGGTGTCGGTCACCGGCGGGGTGCTGACGGTCAACGGGAACAAGCTGGAGGGCAGCTTCACCCTGGACCGCAACAACGGCCGAACCCGGTTGGCCTTCACCGGCGTGACGGTGACGTTGTCGGGTCAGACGGAGTCGCTGATCGACAACGCCGAGGGCGGGTTCGTGGTCGCCCCGGCAGGAAGCGCCGGGTTCGCCGGGTACGTCACGGGGACGCTGAACGCGCTCGCGAGCGGGGTGTCGGCCGGGGGCACCGCGTTGCTGCGGATCAGCACCATCCACAACCTCGACGTGAACGAGAGCATCGAGGTCGCCGGCCGCACGGTCGCGATCGTGTTCCCGTCCAGCGCCATCGACGTCTGGGAGATCTCGGTCTCTAACATGACGTTGCAGATCGGTGACTTCGTCACCATCGAGGGCAGCTTCTCCTGGCGGACCGAGACGGTCGCGTGCGGCGTCGGATGCACCCAGACGGCCAGTGTCTTCGCCGGCCAGGGCCTGCGCATCTTCATCGGGCGCGGCCCGGCGTTCCTCGGGACAGGCAGCATCAACCCGCTCGCCACGGGCATCCTCGTCACCGGTGCCACCGTCGGCCTGGTCCGGGTCGCCGGCGCCACCACGACGTACGCCGTGCAGGCGACCGGCACCGTCAGCCTGGTCGGCGTCGACGGTGTCACGCTCACCGGAACCGTCGCGGTGCGGCACAACAACACCGGACTCGCGATCAACCACACGGTCGCCATCGAGGGCAGCACGGCCGACCCGGTGGTCGTCAAGTTCACCGGCACCGGCCCGGTGGCCTCCTTCTCGCTCACCGGAGCCACCGTCGGGCTGCTCGGCCAGACCATCACCTCCGACCTGGCCGTCGGCAAGGCCGCCAACGGCGACCTGGTCATCGGCCTGGCCAACGCCTCGCTCGACCTCGGCGGTGCCGCCAGCCTCACCAGTGCCTCCGGCATCGTCGTGCTGAGCTCGACCGGGATCGCGGGTCGCGTCTCCGGCACCCTGGCCCTGACCTCACCCGGGGTCGCGTTCGGCGCCGGTCTCTCGGTCGCGCTGAACACCACCGGGGTCGCGATCAGCCGCAGCGTCACCCTCGGCACGTCCACCAGCCACCTCGACCTCGGAGCCGGGCGCTTCATCAGGGTGGACGGCACCGCCATCACGCTGACCGTGCAGGGGCAGACGTTCACAGCCGACGTGTCGGTCAGCCGGAGCGCCGCCGCCGACGGCAGCACCGTCACCGTCATCGGGCTGAGCCGGGTCGGATTGGCCTTCAGCACCAGCGGTGGGTACGGCGTCACGCTTGCCAACGGCTCCGGGGCGCTCGTCGTCACCGCCGCCGGCGTGGCCGGTCGACTGACCGGACAGGTGGGGCTCACCCTCCCCGCGGGCGTCTCGGCAGCCGGGTCGCTGAGCCTGGCGATCAACACCACGTCTGCCCTCGTCAACCGCACCGTCACGGTCGGAGGCGCCAACGTCATCCTCGACCTGCCCGCCGGCCCCTACCTGCGGTTCGAAGCCACCGGGATGACCCTGACGGTGCTGGGCCAGGGCCTGACCGGGAACTTCACCTTCGAACGCGTCACCAAGGACACCGGCGGCACACTCGTCCGGATCGCGGCCACCAACGTCGGCCTCAACCTCGGCGGCGTCGTGACGCTCAGCAACGGCACCGCGCTGGTGCTGCTCACCGGCAACGGCCTCGCAGCCAGGATCTCGGGGACCGTGGCAGTCGCCGTGCCCGCCGTCTCGGTGAGCGGCGACCTGACCGTGCTGATGAACACCACCGCGGGGGCGGTGTCGGAGACGTTCGTCGTCGCCGGGGTGCCGACCACCCTGACGGTCGCAACTCCCAACACGGTGGAGGTCCGCGGCCTGGGAATCGGCCTCGTAGTGCTGGGGCAGACCCTGACCGGCGACCTGACCATGACCCGCAGCCTCGACGGAGCCGGTCGCCCCGTGGTGAACGTCGTCGCGCAGAACCTCACCCTGGTGATGGGCTCGGGCACGGCGACGGCGACCTTCACCCAGAGCGGGTCCGCGACCCTCACCCTGGCCTCGACCGGAGTGGTCGCCGCCGTGAGCGTGAACGTCGTCCTCTCGGTGCCGGGCGTCACCCTCACCGGGCCGCTGACGCTCAAGCTGGACACGGCCGCGGGCTACCTGAAGGTCACCGGCGACGTCCAGCTCAACGTCCTGTCCCAGACCCTCGCCGGCGCGATGACCCTGGAGCAGGTGACCGGCAGCGCCGGGACGGTCGTTCGGATCGGGATCGTTGACGCGACCCTCGCGCTCGGCGCCGCCGTCACCGTGAGCAGGGTCAGCGGCGCACTCCTGGTGACTCCGGGCGGCGTTGCCGGCCAGCTCAGCGCCCAGCTCGTGCTCGGCAGCCCCCTTCCGTTGTCGCTGTCCGGCACGTTCTCACTCGCGCTCAACACCACCAATGCCCCCGTTCGGGAGACCGTTCCGGCCGGCGGTGGGACCGTGACGCTCGACCTGCCGGCCGGTCCGTACCTTCGGGTCTCCGGCACGGGTGTCGTCGCCACCATGGCGGGCCAGATCCTGAGCGGGAACGTCACGCTGGAGAAGTCCGGGACCACCGTGCACGTCACCGCGAGCAACGTGCGGATGCAGCTCGGCGACGGCACCCGGGCGCTGGTCAGGCTGACGAACGGTGCCGCGGACCTCACCCTCGGCACCGCCCTCGTCGGCAGCATCTCCGGTGACGTCGCGCTGGTGAACGTGCCCAGCGTCGGGCTCAGCGGCAGCTTCACCGCCCAATTCGACTCCGCCGCCCCCGGCAGCGCTCCCAAGGTCGTGGTCACGGGCACCAACGTGGTGCTCACCGTGGCCGGACAGACCTTCTCCGCGGGGCTGATCCGCTTCAGCAAGGGCACCGACCTGGTCACCGTCAGCATCGTGAACGGGGAGCTGTCCTTCACCGACGGAGCCGGGAACGCTCTCGTCCGCGCGACCGCGATCAACGGGACCCTGAACCTGGTCAGCGGAACGGGCGGGAGCGGGGTCTACGGCGGGATCTCGGGCACCGTGGCCGTCGACGTGCCAGGGGTGCGGTTCAACGGACCCCTGGATGTCGAGCTGAACACGACCGGCGGCCCGCAGACCGTCAACGGCACCTCACTCGCCTCCGGTGTCGTCCGGCTCAAGACGACCTCCGCCAAGCTGGTGATCGGCGGTCAGGAGATCGGCGGGACCTTCACGGTGACGCTCACTCCCACCTCCGGTGGCGGACGGGCCGTGCTCATCACGGTCGAGGACCTCACGCTGAACATCGCCAACGGCCTCGTGAACGTGACCAGCCTCAACCACTGGAACGGTGTCGTCCTGGTGACGCGGGGCGGCGTCGCAGCCCGCATCGTCGCGGGCAACATCACCGGAGTCTTCGCCCTCGGCGCAAGCATCCAGCTGGACGGCAGCGTGACCCTGGAGATCAACACCGCGGCCACCAAGGCGAGCCTGAGCTACGGCGCCACACCCACCCTCTTCGAGGTCCCGGCCGGACCGTACTTCCGCATCAAGGTGACCGGCGCCAGCCTGAAGATCGGCACCGCACCGAACCAGATCGAGTTCGCCGGCAGCGTGACCGTGGAGCGGAGCATCCGCTCGGGCTTCGAGTCGAAGCTGACCATCGACATCGCCGAGACCGCGCTGGCCGCCGGCGACCTCGACAAGGACGGCGTTCTCGACCTGGTCGGCGCCCGGGCCGCCTCGGCGTACCGCGTCCTGCTCGGGAGCGTGACTCCCGGCGCCAACGGGGCCCCGGACACCGTGGGATACGCGGCTCCCGCGGCGGGCCTCACACCGGCCCTCCTGATGGACGCCCGCGGCGTCGTCCTCGTGGACCTCGACAACGACGGCTGGCTCGACGTCGTGCTGCTGGGCAACACCACCCGTTTCCTGCTCAACCTCCGCAACGGGCCCACCGGTGCCTGGCAGGGTCTGCAGCTGCAGACGACCAGTCTCACCACGGGGACGGCGACCGCGATCGCGGTCGGCGACGTCACCTCGGACGGCTTCGCCGACATCGTCGTCACCGGCGGCGCCGACGGCACCCGGGTGTTCGCGGCGGTGACCACCTCTGCGACGGAGCCGAACACGTTCACGTGGAGCGGCATCTCCACGACCCACGTCGCCGTGGCCGGGGACAGCAACGCCACTGGCATCGTGATCGTCGACCTGAACAACGACACCAGGCTCGACCTGTTCGTCACCCGCAGCAGCGGAGGCGACCAGTTCCACCTCAACACCGGACCCACCAGCCCGTGGGCCTTCACCACGACGACCACCTTCAGCTCGCCCGCCAACGGCGTCGCCGTTGCGGTCGGGGATCTCAACGGCGACGGATACGCCGACGCGGTCATCGCGCGGAGCGGCGCACCACCGGGCGTGCACTACAACAACGGTGTGCCCAGCGGCGCCAGCAGCTGGCAGGGCCTGGCCGAGCCCGCTGCCCTGGTCACCGGGGACACCAGCCTGACCGCCACCGGCATCCAGCTGGGTGACATCGACGGCGACGGCGACCTCGACGTCGTCGTCACGACCGCGGCCGGCACCTGGCTCTACCGCAACAACGGCTGTGACTCCACCGGCCGCAACTGCTTCGACGCCCGCACCGCGCTGACCGGTCCCGTCGGCGCCGGTGCCATCCTGGCCAACGTCGACACCGACACCGACCTCGACCTGGTCCGGTACGGCCCGGCCGGCGGTGGTCGTCTCTTCCAGCAGAACCCCGTCGCCACCACGGTCATCGGCCTGGCGGGCGTTCGGGTCCTGGGGATCGACGGCGTCGATGTCAGGGACGGGCAGGGCGCGTTCATGATCTTCAGCGGCACGGGCCTCCAGGGTGGTGTGGCCGGCACCTTCTCCGGCTCCATCGAGCTGGCGGGCGGGGCCGTCGGAGCGAGCGCCGCGGTCCAGTTCAACTCCACCGACCGGGTCATCGACGAGGTGGTCGTCGTAGGCGGCGTCACCATCCCGATCAAGTTCAGCTCCAGCCAGCGGGCGACGGCCGCCGACGCGCCGTACGTGAAGGTCAGCGGCAAGGCCACCATCAGGATCGGTGACTTCATCGAGATCGAGGGCACGTTCGCCGTCACGGCCACCGAGACGACGGTCACCAACGCACTGATCTTCATCGGCGCCGGACCGCGGCTGCTCGAGGACGGCACCCTCAACCCCAACGCCAAGGGCCTGCTGATCACCGCCGGGTCGATCACGCTGTCCGGAGCGGCGGGAAGCCGCGTGCTCGACGCGAGCGGAACCGTCTCATTGGTCGGCCTCCCGGGTCTCACCTTCGGCGGCACCGTCCGGATGCAGGGCACCGAGGGCGCCGCCGGAACGTCCACGGTCGCCGGCAACCTGGTCCTCGGCCTCTCCGGGATGTCGCTGGCCGGCAGCTTCGGGTTCTCCTACGACAAGGCGACCGCGGAGCTCTCGATCACCGTCGGAACCGACGTACCCAGCGCGGCACTCCCGAGTGGCGTGACCCGCACGGGGGTGGTGCTGAACCTGGGCGAGCCCGGCAGCGGCGGAACGTACCCGGTCACGGTGACCGTTCCGAGCGGCACCTTCGTGATCAAGAGCGGCGGGATCGTCGCCGACGTCGCCATCAACGCCGCCCTGGCCATCACCGGACTGCCGGCCACGTCCGGGGGCAGGCTCCGGCTGAACACGACGGGGGCCGCCGAGCTGGGGATCGCCGCCGGCACCGTCCGGGTGGTGCTGGGCACCGTCCCGGCGCCGCTGACGATCACGGTCGGCGGTCAGTCGCTGACCGGGGTCTTCGCGTTCGAGCAGGTCACCGTCCCGGCCCCTGCCAACAGCGCGCCCGGCACCGCACCCACGCGCGTCATCAGGGTCGCCGCCACCGACGTGGCCATGCTGCTCGGCACCGCCACCGCCGGCATCAGGCTGCAGAACGGCTCGGGAGCACTGGTGCTCACCGCCACCGGCCTGGCCGCCCGGTTCGGGGGCACGGTGACGGTCAACTTCCCCGGTCTCGCCGCCACCACCGACTTCACCGTCGCGATCAACACCGGCACCACTGGGGTCAACGAGCAGGTGGACCTCGGCGACCGGACCGTGTCCCTCGTCCTCCCGGCCGGGTCCTTCGTCCGCTTCGAGGGCACCAACATCGTGCTGACCTTCGCGGGGCAGCGGATGACCGGCAACGTCGCCTTCGAGCAGCGCTCCGGAGTGACCTACGTCGACGTGACCGGGCTCAGTGCAGCGTTCGGCAGCGGAGCGACCCCGATCGTCAGTCTGTCCGGCGGCACCGCCAACCTCGTGCTGGACGCCACCGGAGTCGCCGGGACCATCGCCGGCAGCGTCACCCTCACCCTCCCGGGGGTTGGCGTGAGCATCGGCAACCCCGGAGGATTCGTCTTCGAGATCGACACCCACACGGCGACCCCGAAGCTCGCCTTCACCGGGACCGGCATCACCCTGGTCATCGGTGGGCAGTCACTCGTGGTCACCCAGGTGGGCCTCACCCAGACCACCGACGCCACCGGCGCCAAGACCACGACCGTCAGCCTGACCGGCGCCACCCTGACCCTGGCCGGGTTCGGCGCCGTCACCGTCAACGGCGACCTCGTCGCCTCCCCGACCGGGGTCGCCGGAAGGCTGAGCCTCTCCGCGGGGCTGACCTTCGGCGAGGTGTCGCTCACCGGGACGCTGCGCATGAGCATCAACTCCGGCGCCCAGTCGGTGCTGGTCGGGGGTACGTCGATCCCGGCCGGCCCCTACCTGCGGATCGAGGGCGACACGCTCACCCTCAGCATCGGGACGATCGCCACCCTCGCCGGCAGCTTCACCGTCGAGCAGGCCACCAGCTCCACCGGAGCAACCCGCACCGTGATCGGCGCCTCGGGGGTCGCGGTCACCATCGGCGGCTCGACGCTGCTCCGCAACGTCGAGGGGGTGCTGGTCCTCCTGCCGGCCGGCCCGGGCACCACCGGGGGCATGGCCGCTCGGGTCTCCGGGACGGTCGACCTGTCCTCGCTGCTCCCCACCAGCGTCCAGATCGCGGGCACCTTCCAGCTGCTGGTGAACCGCACCGCCGCGGACGTCAACGAGTCGGTGACCGTGGCAGGCAGGGCCGTCGTACTCGCCGTCCCCGCCGGACCGTACCTGCGGGTGGCCGCCACCAACGTCGTCCTGAGCATCGCCGGGCAGACCCTGACCGGAAACGTCGCCTTCGAGCAGGCCACGAACGGTGGCTCTCCGGTCACGGTCCTGACCGTGAGCAACCTGGCGTTCTCACTGGGCGGGGGAGCGGTCAGCCTCACCAACGGTGCCGGCAGCTTCGTGCTGAGCAGCCCCGGCGGCGTCAAGACGATGGCCGGCACGATCAGGGGCCGGGTCGAGCTGGAGGTTCCGGGCGTCGACTTCTCCGGTGACCTGTCGCTCGCGGTGAACACCGGCGCATCGTCGGTCACTGTTCCGACCGTCATGTTGAACGGTGTCGAGGTCCCCGGAGGCCCCGTTGCACCGGGAATCGCGATCAGCGGCGTGGGCACCAGCCTGATCATCGCGGGCCAGCGCATCCGGGGGGACTTCACCTTCACCCAGACCGGCACCGGCGCCGCGCGAGTCACCACCCTGGGCATCGCGAACCTGAAGGCGTTCTTCGGCGACGACAACGGGACCCCGGATATCGACACCGACGGGGCCGGGGTGTTCCTCACCGGCGCAGGCGACCTCGTCATCGGCACCGCGGGCGTCAGCGCCAACTTCAGCGCCAGCGTGGCCCTCGTCGGCCTTCCGGCCGGGATCACGTTCGGAGGCGCCGGCACCGGGATCCCGGTCCGGCTCCAGCTCAACACCGCGCCCGGCCCCGTGACCGTGGGCTCCGGGCCGACCGCCGTCACGCTGGCCGGGAACACCCTGCGCCTCCAGCTCGGGACCGCTGCCGCCCCCGTCGAGATCGCCCTCGGCGGCTTCCTGTCCCTGCGGGGCGTCATCTCGATCGAGCGGTCCCCGACGCCGGGGCCCGACGGGCGCATCGGTACGGCCGATGACGGAGCAGGACTCAAGATCGCCGCGGTGGGCGTGAGCCTGTTCGTCGGAGACCAGGGCGGCACGCTCTTCGACGGCAGCACCCAGGCGCTCAAGGACAACGACAACGGACTGTGGCTCACCAACGGCACGGCGCTGCTGCTCCTCAGCGCGAGCGGCTTCGCCGGTCGCATCTCCGCCGGTGCCGCGCTCTACCTGGGCAGCGGCGTCGCCGCGTCGGTGGACACGGTGACCCTCGAGGTGAACCAGCGCGCCACCGCGGTCGACGAGGAGTTCCTCGTCGACGGTGAGACCCACAGGCTCGTGCTCCCGGCCGGGCAGTACCTGAAGGTCTCGGCGTCCGGGCTCCGGATCACCCTCTCCGGACAGCAGCTGACCGCCGACCTCAGCATCGAGAAGATCAGCCGCACGACGCCCACCGTCGTCAACACCTTGACGATCTCCTTCGCCAACGTCGGGCTGCGCCTCGGCCCGGTCGACCACCCGGTGGTCGTGGTGAGCAACGGGACCGGCACCTTCGAGATCAAGCCGGCAGGGATCGCCGGCGCGCTGTCGGTCGATCTGGCACTGAACGTCCCCGGGGTCACCATCTCCGGCAGCTTCTCGCTCCGGATCAACACCACGGGCGCCCCCCAGACGGTCGACGGCATCGTGATCGCCAACGGCCTGAAGGTGACCGGACAGAACGTCGTCCTCGGCATCGCCGGCCAGCGCCTCACCGGAGCCTTCACCGTCGAGCAGAACCCCACCACCAAGGAGGTCGGGCTGGCCCTCGACATGGCCCTGGAGCTGGGCAACGGAAGCGAGACCCTCGTCCGGATCGGCGTCCAGGGCGCCGTCCTGGTCACAGCGCAGGGCGTGGCCGCGGACCTGACCGGCAACCTCCAGCTCGGGGCGGGCCTGCAGGCCAGGCTCGGGAACAAGTTCCAGATCAGCGACCCGTTCACCGTCACCGTCAAGATCAACACGGGCACGGCCGCGGTGACCCGCGCGATCCTGCTCGGCACCACGACGCACACCATCGACGTGCCGACCGGTCCCTATTTCCTGGTCCAGGCCGGCAGCGTCGTCGGCGCCACGGTCAACCGGGTCGGCATCACGATCATGGGACAGCGGCTCGAGGGCGTGTTCACCTTCTCCCAGACCACCTCGGCCAACGGGACCAAGGTCGCCCGGATCGCGTTCACCCACGTCAACGTCTTCCTCGGCACCCCGGGATCGAACCCCAGCGACCCTGCCGCCGGCGGCGTCGGGCTGGTGATCAGCAACGGTCAGGGCGCCTTCCTGCTCCAGCCGGGCGGCATCGCCGGCACCTTCTCGGCGGACTTCACCTTGACCACGGCCCTGTCCGACCAGCTCGGGGCAACCCTGTCGACCACGGTGAGCGTGGCGGTCAACACCGGTGCCCTCGCGGTCGACCAGACCATCGCCGGCGTGCGGCTCAACGTCCCGGGCGGCCCCTACCTGCGGGCCTCCGTCGACGGCCTCACCCTGCGTTTCGGCAACGTCATCACCGGGACCGAGCGGGAGTACCAGATCACCGGCTCCTTCCTGTTCCAGAAGGCTCTTGTCGGCACGGCCGAGGTCCTCACCGTCGGCATGTCCGGCGTCCAGTTCGCCAAGCACAAGGCGGCGCCCACGGCCGGGTACGACCCGGTGGGGCTCGCCAACATCCAGGGCCTCCTGCTGATCAACCCGGGTGGCAACAGCGGCTACGCCCTGACGATCAGCGGCGACGTGTCGGCCACGGGGAGCGGATTCACCGCAGGCGGTCGGATCGGAGTGGTCGTCAACTCCTCGCTGTTCCTGGTGGACACCACGGTCGACGTCAACGGCATCCAGGTCAATCTCAGGGCCAGTGCCGGCGCCGCGGGAGCGCCGTACGTCGCCGTGACCGCGACCGACGTCGTCTTCGACTTCGGTGGACTGCTCGAGGTCCGCGGCAACTTCGCCATCGGCAGCGACGGCTCGTTCCACGGCAGCGGTCTGAGCGTGTTCGTCGGCAAGGGCCCCTCCACGGACCCGAAGGCGATCGGCCTGCTCATCACCAATGCCACCGTGGACTTCCACAAGTTCAGCGACTCGACCTACGTGCTCTCCGTCACCGGCGGTGTCGCCCTGATCGGCCTCGAGGGACTCCAGATCAGCGGCAACGTCGCGTTCAAGATCAACACCAGCACGACCGACTGCACACTGGCCGCGAACGCGTCGACCTGTGACGGCGTCTCGGTGGCTGGGCAGACCTTCCAGCTGATCGTCTCGAACCTGCACATCGGCGTGGCCGGCGTCCTCGACATCGCCGGCACGCTGGGGGTCACCCGCCAGCCGAACGGCACGCTCGACCTCTCCATCGCCAACGCCAAGGTCCTCGTCGCCATCGGTGGGACCGGCGTCATCCAGCTCGGCGGGTACGCCGCCTTCAGCATCTCCCCCCTGACCGGCTTCCGCCTCTCCGGCTTCAAGGTGACCTCGTTCGCGCTGTTCCCGACCGTCGTCCCGGCCGACTTCGGCAGCACCGGCTCGCAGCCGGCGACCCCTGGCTCGCCGCCGCCGCCTCCGGTGCTGTTCCCCACCGCCGACCTGCTCTTCCCGTTCAACGGCGGCCTGGTCAGCTCCGCCGCGTTCCTCACCGGTGGCCCCGACTGCGCCGGTCAGCGGTGCTTCGAGGTCGTCTTCAACGACCTCAACGGCAAGGGGATCAACCCGCTGACGATCGAGGACCCCGACCAGGAGTTCGAGGTCTGGGTGAACGGGGTGCAGTCCACCACCATCGTGGTCAACGGCCGGCCGACCCGGGTGGCCGGCAAGGTCAACACCTGGCTCTACGCGTGGTCCGGCCCGGCACCGCCCAACGGGGTCGTGGAGATCCGCTTCCTCGCCAACGGCTTCGCCGACAACAACGGAACCGGCAGCATGGCGGAGACCGAGCGGTTCTTCGTCGTCAGCCTGGACGGCGGGGGCAACCCGGTCCCTCCGGGCCCGATCGCGGCCCTCGCCAGCCCGCTCAACGGCCAGACCCTCAGCGCAGCCGACCTGAACGCACGCCGCTACCTCGATGTGACCTTCACCAGCCTGGACGGGAACCCGATCAACAAGGCCTCCATCGAGGACCTCGCACCCGAGTTCAGGCTCTCGGGGGCCGGAGTGCTCGACGTGATGCTCGACGCCACCGGCGCACCCGTCCTCGTCGGCCTGCCGCTCCTGATCAGCGGGCGGGCGGACACCGCGACCTCGGTCACCTACCGCTACTTCTTCAAGGACAAGAACAAGGCCAACACGATCGACCTGTTCGGCCCTGGCGCCGTCGTGGTCACCTTCCTGGGGCACGGCGTCGTGGACGCGACCAACCCCTACGGTCGGCCCGCGTGGGCGACGACGGCCACCCAGACCACCCCGGTCGACGCGAGCTCGAGCAAGGTCGGCTGGAACATCGCCGACCTGAGCCAGACGTTCACGCTGAACCCTGCGGCGCCAGGAGCGCTGTCTACCGGTGGGCCCATCGCGCTCGGCCCGCTGTCACTCCAGGGTCCGACGATCGGCATCTCCGACGTAGGCTTCGCCGACGGGATGCTGGTGCTCACCATCGCCCTGGGCGTCAACCGCGCGACCCTGGACTTCAACAACAAGACGCCGGTCACCAACGGCAGCGCCACGCCGCCGCCGACGCCTGCGGCCGGGTCGCAGTCCGGGTCGGGCGTCACCGTCGACCTGATCGGGCTCCAGGGCAGCTTCGACCTCGCCGTGGACGCCCTGGGCCTGCTCAGCGGCAACGTGCGGATCGCCCCGACCGGCAAATGGGGCGTCCGGATCGCCTCCCTGGAGGCGGAGATCCCCAACGTCGCCAAGCTGACCGCCGACGGCATCGTGTTCGGCTACGACCCGAAGCACGACGCAACCACAGGACCGCAGGAGCTGCTGCGGATCTCCTCGGCCACGATCACCTTCCCGACGCTCGGCGTCACCGGAACGCTGCGGCCCTACGACCCCACCAGTCGCCGCAACCTCAACGCCCCGGCGGACGGCGAGGCGCTGGCCGCCGGGGTGATCCCGGGCCTGATCGTCTACGACAACGGGTTCAAGCTCGGGACGGCCGAGCTCGCCTACGGGCTGCCGCCGTACCCCCCGGGCCAGAGCGCCCAGGCGGGCAACCAGCTCGGTTCGACCCAGTCGGCGACCGACAAGGACCTCAACCTCTTCGGCATCCTCAAGCTCGACGACCTGCGGGTCGGCGTCCAGGGGCTGAGCGTCACCTTCGGCACGACGACGACGTTCACGGGCACCATCTACATCGCCACCGGTGGGGCCACGCTGTTCCCCGGCAAGGCGTTCACCGCCACGCTGACCGACCGGAACACCGCCGACGACGTCAACCCGGACGGCTCGCCCAACACCGAGGCCCTGAGAGCGTCGCTGACCTTCAACAGCAGTGGCCGCGCCGACTCCTTCCAGCTCGAGATCGACACCCTCTCGGTCAAGCTGGGCCAGTTCGTCACCCTGACCTCGCGCGACTTCCGGCTGAACACCGGTGCCTCGGCCACCGAGTACCTCGTCGAGTTCGGTTCGGTCGGGGCGACGGTCAAGATCGGTGGCCTGGAGCTCGGCGGGGAGGCCCGCAACTTCGGCTTCCTGGGCAACGGCAGCTTCAAGGCCAAGACCGGCTTCGGCGTCTACCTCTCGATCGGCTCCGCCACCGGCGACAGCTTCAAGTGGCCTTCGTTCCTGCCGGTCCGGATCGACGCGATCGGGGTGGAGTGGGACGACGTCGAGCACCACCCCGAGGACTTCGTCCTTGTCCTCTCGGTCAGCGTCACCGGCATCAAGGGAATGTCGGGTCTGGAGTTCTCCGGATCGATCCAGGGCGTCCGCATCCAGCCCTCGCTGCTGGCCCAGGGCAAGTTCCCGATCATCCGGATCGACTCGCTGGCGGTCACGGTCAAGGGCACGATGTTCGGCGGCCAGATCAACGCCGGCCTCGTCGGCGGGATCCTGCGGCTGGACTCGAACTTCCAGGCGATCGGCGACTTCGACAGCACCACTCCGGTGGCCAAGCGGGTGTTCTTCCTCGGCCTGCAGGGCGGTTTCTCGATGGCCGGCATGGCCGGCTTCACCATCCGGATCGGCCTCTCCGAGCTCGGGCCGCTCCAGGTCTTCTTGAACGTCGAGATCCCCGGCGGGATCCTGCTCGAGCCGAACACCGGCCTGACCATCAACGACTTCTCTGCCGGGGTGGAGTTCTTCAAGACGCTGCCCAGCATCGATGACCCGTTCGCCCTGCGGAACTCGGCCTTCTCGCTGCCGACGAACCTGACCGCCGACCAGTGGCTGGCCTCGCTCAAGGGTCAGGTTGCGCTGCAGGCGAAGACTCTGGACGCCAACCCGTCGCTGAGCGGGTTCGAGGCCGCGTTCACCTCGCCGATGACGATCACCGGGTCCGCGCGGATCTACTCGATCTACACCTCCCAGCAGGTATTCAACGGCCTGGTCACGATCATGATCTCCACCGACGGCAAGTTCATGATCCACGGCCAGCTCAACTTCGCGGCCAACCAGCTCTCCATCTCCGGGCGGCTCTATGCCGACCTGTCGAAGGTCAGCAGCGGCAACGTGGTGATCCTGTTCCTGGCCGACATCCCCGACCAGGTCCAGATCCTGACGCTCTACGGCAAGATCAAGATGGGCTTCAAGGACTCCACCGGCCAGGACGTGATGTTCACGGTGCCCAACGAGGGGACCAGCTCGGCGGGCGGGAGCACCCCGCCGACCGTCGACCTGGCCGGAGCCACCCCCAACGGCGGCAGCATCGACGTGGCGACGCTGAACGCCATCCTGGACGGAAGCAACCACCACTACCTCGACGTGATCTACCGGGCGGCCCCCGGTGCCACGATCGACTGGCTGACCCTGCGCAACGCCACGCCGTTCACCTTGCGGACCGCCGGAACTGCTGGAACTGCCGCCAATCTGGGAGCAGTCCGGCCGGTGACGTCGAAGGGGACCCCGATGGTGTCGATCACGACCTCCAGTGGGCTCCAGCTGGTGCCTCTCGAGGCGAAGTCGTGGACGGTGGGCACCAGCAGCGTGATCGCGGCCGGCTACACCGTCGGCGGGGTGGACACCCTGGTCGTGCGTGCCTCCGACCTGTCCGCCGGCACCTGCGCCACCCTCACCACTGCCTGCCAGGACGCACTGCTCGCTCTGGCCATGCGGGTCACCGGCACCAGCATGCTGCGCTACGACATCGGAGCCGCCGACATCGGGCTCGGGGTGGTGCGGCTGACCTTCAACCTGGGGGCCTTCAAGAACGCCGATGTCGGCACCGCCCTCGGTGCAGGCAACGCCCTGACCACGCTCTCCTTCACCGTGAGCGGTACGACGGCCGTGGTCAGCGATCCCGGCAACGGGGGCAGCATCGACGTCAACGTGCTCAACCGGCGCGACTGGATCGACGTCATCTACACGCTGCCCACCGACGGCCGGGTGATCGACCGGCGCTCGATCACCGACCTCGCCGCGGAGTTCGGGCTGAGCGGCCCGGGCTTGGGCTCGATCGTCCTGGACGGCTCTCGGGCGCCGTACCTGATGTCGGAGACCGGCACCACCTTGACCTACCGCTACTGGCTCTCCGGCCAGTGGGGGACCGGCGCGGTGACGCTGACGTTCCTGCCGAACGCGTGGTCCTACTACGTCGCACCCGCCTCGGCCGGGACGGTCACCTTCACCACCAGTGGCCTGACCTCGATCACCGTCACCCTCCAGGGCGCGTCGATCCCGGCGGGCTGGACCCTCGACCAGTCCTCGCTGGAGTTCCTCCGGGGCCTGTTCGTCGACAAGGACAGCACCATCGACGGCATCCAGCTCACCGCTCCCAACGCCGACTGGATCATCACCGTCGAGCTGGACGGGACCCTGTTGACGACCAGCATCGCCGGCCAGTTCGTGGTGCCGATCCGGATCACCAAGAAGGTGGGCTCGGTCTCGACCGCCACCGCCCCGGGGAGCATCGTCCCGGAGCTGGCCACCCAGTCGCTGAGCTACTTCGTCTCCGGCGGCGCCCAGCCCACGGGTGGCACTCAGGCCGGTGGAACGCAGCCCGTGACGGTGCCGACCGGCGAGCGCAGCTTCATCGACGTTCGCTACGGCAACCTCGCGGGGCTCTCGATCGCCGGGCTGAACCCGACGCAGATCTCGCTGAGCGGAGCCGGCGTGGTTCCGGGGCTGACGATCACCCAGGTGCTGGCGATCGGCGACGGCACCTACCGCTACCTGGTCAGCGGCAGCTTCCGTCCCGGGCAGGTCAACGCGGTCTTCAACCTGACGCTGCTCAACGGCGGCGGCGCACGGGCCCCACCGTCGGACTGGACCAGCACCCAGGGGTTCACCGTCTCCGGCACCGGCGCCGACGCCGTCCGCACCGACACCGACGCTGCCGGCAAGGTGACGGTCACCGCCCTCGGCGGCAGGACCATCGGCCGCGACTGGATCAACGGACGCCACTACTTCGAGGTCCGCTTCCTGGCCACCAGCGGCTACCAGATCGAACCCACCAGCATCAACGGCGACGAGCTCCGCCTCGTCGGCCCCGGCGGCGCGGTCATCGCCCTCGGTGCGCCCGTCCGGGTCGGCGGCACGGACATCTGGCGCTACTCGTTCAGCGGCTCCCTCGCAGTCGGCAGCTACACCCTGACCATCCTGGCCGGAACCTTCCGCGACACCAGCGGCACCGCCAACCTGGCCGAGGACGAGTTCTTCACCGTCGCCGCCACCGCCAGCGGCCTGAGCAGCCCGTTGAACGGCCAGCGGCTGAGCAACGTCGACTTCAACAGTCGTGGCTGGGTTGACGTCACCTTCTCCGGCGCCAAGCCGGAGTCAGTCCTGGACGGCCCGGCGGAGTTCAGCCTGAGCAGCTCGAACGGGAGCCCGATCACGCTGGTCGGGGCTCCGGTGAGGCTGGGGACGACCGACACCTACCGGTACTTCTTCGCCGGCTACACCGGCGGCACCCTCAGCTACACCTGGACGCCCAACGGCTGGACGGACTCCGGTGACGTCGCCCAGTCGTCCGCCACCAAGGACAGCGCCACGGACGCCGTGATCCAGGCGCGCACCTGGTTCGACGTGCTCTACACACCCACCGGGACCGCCACGGTCACCGGCGTGGACGGCGACGAGCTCGCGGCGATCACCGGACTGACCGCGGACACCGAGAAGGTCTTCCGGGTCGGCGACACCAACGTCTTCCGCTACATGTTCGCCACCGGGGCCCTCGCGCCCGGCGTCGTGACCGTCACAGTGACCGCCGGGACGTGGAGCGACTCGGACGGCAACGCCGGTGCCGGCAGCACCTCGAGCTTCACGCTCCTCCAGCCCGCCCAGTCGTTCTTCATCGAGATCTCCGGTGGCCTCCAGCTCCGGGCGCCGTTCGTCGACGAGCCCCTGGTCGACTTGAAGGCCCAGGTCACCTTCGAGATCAACCCGACGCGCAAGCTGTTCATCCTGACCTTCGACGGTCAGCTGAGCCTGATCAAGCTGGGCACCGTGGGCTCGACCTCGGGCCGGTTCGTCCTCGACCTCGGCGACGGCACCAGCAGCACCCCCGGCTTCTGGGGCGTCGCCACCCTGGAGACGAACTTCTCCAGCCTCGAGCAGTACGGCCTCTACCTCTTCGCCAAGGGCACCTTCCAGATCAACACCACCGGCGTCCAGAAGACCGAGACGATCACGTTGAAGGGGATCGGCAACGGGGGGACCGACGTCACCCGGACGTTCGTCCTCGAGGCGGGCAGCTTCTCCCTCGAGCTGGTCGGCCAGGCCCGGATCCGTCCGCCGGGCAGCACCACCGACCTGCTGCGGCTCCAGGGTGGCTTCTTCCTGAGCATCAAGACCGCTCAGGGCTTCGAGCTGACCATGTTCGCGACCGCAGAGCTCTCCTTCGGGATCGGGTCGGCCCAGCTCACCTACGGCAAGGCCACGGCGCTGGTCGTGATCAACACCGACGGCATCGCGGGCAGCATCAAGATCGGCGCCGGTGGCGGGATCGGGCTGCCGGACGTGGGCACGCTGTTCAGCGCCAGCGGCTCGGTGCAGGTCATCTTCAACACGATGCGGCACGACGTCACGTTCAAGCTGCCCGACTCGTTCAAGCCGCTGCTCATCAACGGCGACCCGGCCGAGATCACGATCTTCGGCTCCGCGCCGGGTCTCGACGGCAAGCGCAACCCGAACGCTCCCGCCGGCGGTGAGATCTACGTCAAGGCGATCGTCGACGCTCAGCTCGTCATCGGTGGTGTCATCACCCTCGACGGCTTCATCGCGATCACCGCGGCGGTGGATCCCACCGGCTCGGCGTACCTGAAGATCGACGGGGCGGTGGGCGTCAAGGTGCCCGTGCTCGGCTCGCTGACCGGAGTACTCAACCTCGCGGTGTACGTCGGCACCACCACGGGCGTGGTCGGCCGGATCCAGCTCACCCTCGGCAGCAGCTCGATCCCGGGCATCTCCTTCAACGGCCAGTTCCTGCTGGAGATCAACACCTTCTCCATCGCCCAGCAGATCCAGACCTTCGCGATCGCCCAGAAGAACGTCGCCACGTCCGGCCCCGCAATCATGGTCTTCGACGGGTTCCAGAAGGACGCCGCCGGCCGCCTCGTGGTCACCACCACGACGATCGACATCACCAGCGGGTTCAAGATCTACATGGCCGGCGAGCTGCGGGTCGGCGACACCCTGACCATCACCGGCAACGTCCTGTTCAGCCTCAGCGCCGGGCTCAACCCGTCGATCGCGCTGGTCGTCTACGGCAGCATGAGCCTGAGCCCGTTGGGCAACGTCACTGTCAGCGGCGGCTTCGAGGTCAGCCGGGCCGGACTGGTCGCCTGGCTCAGCGTCGGGATCAACTTCAACCTGCCCGGCTTGACCGTCGGCGCGAGCGCGATGCTCGGGCTGAACACCACCGGCGTGGTCTACCTGCCGTCCGGCGCCTCGGGGGTTCGCGTCGACCCGGGCTTCCTGCTGCGGGTCAGCGGCAGCATCACCCTGCTGACCGTCCAGGGCTCCGGGTTCCTCGAGGTTCGCGTGAGCCCCTCCGGCTTCGAGCTCCAGTTCGCCATCAACTTCGACATCGGTGGGCTCCAGTTCGGGGCCTCGGGTGCCGCCGGGGTCTACAGCGACGGGTTCGTGCTCCGGCTGGCCGTGCACGCCAAGGCCGACGCGCTGATCTTCAGCCTCGACGCGCGCGGCACCATCGAGATCAACACCACCGGATCCACCCGGCTCGGCGTACAGCGTGGCTTCCTGCTGGATGTCCACGGCACGGTGTCGATCCTGAAGGTGCTGAACTTCGAGGCCAACCTGCGCGTCGAATTCCGCAACCCGACGGAGACTCCCGGCGGGTGGGCGTGGCACCTGCACGCCGACGCGTCTGTCGACTTCTTCGGGCTGGCTGCCCTGTCCGGCACCATCGACATCTACGACAACGGCGACTTCCGGGTCAACATCAGCGGCCGGATGACCCTGGGCAGCAGCGACTACGGCGTCGTCGGGAACTTCTACTTCCTGATCTACTCCGAGCACTACGTCTACACCGACGGCGGGACGTACTACCGCTTCGGCGTCGCGGGTGGCGCCAGCGTCAAGGTCCGTGCGTTCGGCATCACCCTGGCCGGTGTCAGCCTGGACTTCTCGGTGACCGCGGACTCCCGGCTCGCGGGCGCCGACGGGCGCGTGAAGATCGCCCTTCACGTCCACATCGAGGTCGAGTTCCTCTTCTTCACGATCTCCGGCAACGTCGACATCACCCTGGGCTACATCCAGCTGCCCCCGCCGGTCTGGATGGCGAGCGACGGTACCCTCACCGGCGGGTTCTACCGCCAGTGGGACAACAACGTGGTCACCGCCCGTGTCCTGCACCTCAACGTCGGGGACCGAGCCTCGTCTCGCAACATCGGCGTGGACGACGTGAACGAGTCGATGATCGTGGAGCAGGTCGGCGGCACGGCCAACGACGCCACCATCAAGGTGACCTCGCTGGGCCGCAGCAACACCTACCAGCACGTCAGCGAGATCCGTGGCTCGTTCGGCGGCGGCAACGACAGCATCCTGATCAAGGACGGTGTCCTCGTCCCGATCAACATCGACGGCGGCGACGGGGATGACTCGCTGCTCTACGAGGGCACCAACAACTGCGACCCGACCGTGCCGCACACCTGCGTGGTCAGCGTCCTCTCCGGCGGGCTGGGCGCGGACTACCTGTCCACCGTCGGCCACGCGATCCTCAACGGTGGCGGCGGAGACGACATCCTCGTGCACACCGGTTCGGCAGCGGCTCAGCTCAACGGCGACGGCGGGAACGACAAGCTGTACGGCTCCTCGACCCGCGACGAGCTCGACGGCGGCACAGGGAACGACGTCCTCACCGGGCCGGCCAGGTCCTACCTCGGTGGCACCGGTGACGACCTGATCATCGTCAGCTTCATCGGTGCCGCGGTGGCGAACCTGGTCATCGACGGCGGGGCAGGCAACGACCGCCTGGTCGGCACCTTCGGCCCCACCGGCGAGATCATCGACCTGTCCGACAACGGCATCAGCAGCGCCGACGACGTGCTGCTCCAGTACCGCGCGAAGAGCACCGCGACCTTCACCACGCAGGTCATCATCGGCGTGGAGAAGCTCGACCTCGACGCCGGAGCCGGCGCCGACGACTTCGTGATCCACAACCTCAACAGCACCCCCGTCACCGACCTCGTCCTCGACCTGGGCCGCAACTCGACCGTCAACGGCACCCGGCTGGAGACGGTGACCTTCGTCGACGGCGCAGGCGTCACCCGCTCCTTCAACCGCGAGGTCCCGGACATCCGCTACTCCGACGACCGGGCCGGCGACACGGTCACGATCGAGGGTTTCGCGTCTGCCGCCGACACGTTCACGCTCACCACCACGACCCAGCCCGACGGCACCAAGGGCACCCACCTCGCCACCACCCTGGGCTACGCCGTCGACGTCAACCACGGGATCCGCGGCGAGGGCGACACCCTGGTCCTGGACACCTTCGGCGGCAACGACCGGATCGACGCGTCGGCCACGACCGCCGACGCGGTGGCCATCGTCATCCGCGCGGGCGCCGGCAACGACACCATCGTGGGCAGCCGCTACAACGACTGGATCGACAGCGGCGCCGGCGATGACACCGTCACCGGCGGCGACGGGTTCGACGTCTTCGTCGACTCCGGTGGCAACGACACCCTCGTGGAGACCTTCGACCAGGACTTCTTCCTCAGCAACAACCTGTTCGTGGTCGGCCGGGTCGTGACCACGGCTCCCGGCACCGGCTTCGCCAGCGGCATCGTGGAGAACCTCAACGGCATCTTCGAGAAGGCGATCCTCACCGGTGGAGCGGCCGGCAACACGTTCCTGATCGGTGACCTGGACGGCATCCTCGGCGTCCCGGGCGGCACCCGCAGCGTGACCGGCTGGACCGGGGAGGTCACCATCGACGCCCTCGGCGGCGACGACCTGGTCGTGGTGGCGACCAGGGACTCCGTCGGATCCCGGGTGCACGTGAGCGGCGGCACCGGCAGCGACCGTCTCGTGGTCGACGGCACCAGCCTCCGCGAGGACGTCACCGTCGGTCGCAACCTCGCGGACACCCGCGACGAGATCACCTCGACGCAGTGGGCCCCGGACAAGGCCTCGAGCTCGACTGCGATCGACCACGACGGACTCGAGGACGTCCTGATCCGGACGTTTGCCGGCGGCGACCGCGTCCTGGTGCGCAAGATCAACGTCAAGCACACGATCGACACCGGTGAGGGCGACGACGAGATCGCGGTCGGCACCAACTCGAACTTCTCGACCACGACGGTCGGGACGCTCGTCATCCCGACGATCACGAACACCGGTGGCGTGCTGAACTTCATCGCCAGCGCGCTGGAGCTGACCGGCGGCAGCGGCACCGACTCCCTGTGGCTCGACGACACCGGCGACACGACGAACAACACCGGCACGCTGACCAACATCCGGCTGACCGGGCTGGGCACCGCGGCAGGCATCGGCTACCTGGCCTTCGAGGCGCTGCGGATCCACCTCGGCAGCGGCAACGACACCTTCACGATCGACAGCACCCACGCCGGCGCCACGCGGACCACGACGCTGACCACGGGCAACGGCAACGACACCGTCTACATCCACTCGCTCAGCGGCCCGACCGACGTCGACACCGGTGCCGGCAACGACACCGTCCGGATCAGCTCCACCGACACTGTTCCCGGCAACCTGAACGGGATCGCGGCGTACCTCCGCCTGACCGGTGGCACCGGCACGGACACCCTGTTCGTGGACGACTCCGCCACGCTCGCGGGAGTCAACCGGATCGGCGTCCTCACCTCCGGCAGCCTGGCCGGCCTCGGGATGTCGGTGGCCGGATCGCACCCGCGTCCCAACCTGGTCCAGGTGGTCCGGGTCGAGAACGCCTACGGCGGCCGGTTCACGCTCAGCGTCGACCTCAACGGTGACGGCTCCATCACTGCCAACGAGCGGACCGTCCAGCTCGACTACAACACCTCGGCCGCCAAGATGCAGGCCGCGCTGATCACCCTGCTGGGGGCCCAGGCCGGTGACGTCGTGGTCACCAAGGCCGGCGGCCGCTGGGTCGTGGCGTACGCCGGCAACCTCGCCGGTGAGGCCGGCTGGGCCAAGCAGCTGTTCTCGCTCGAGATCCCCGCCCTGCACCCGCTGATCGCCTCGCCGGAGAGCGGTGCCCCCGCCGTGGCCAAGGGCATCGCTGTGATGACCGACGGGCTCGTCGAGTACACCGGCTTCGAGACGCTCGCACTCGACCTCGGCGCCGGGAACGACGTGCTCAACATCGACAGCACCCTGATCGGCACCACCACGGTGCAGGCCGGTGCCGGCAACGACGCCGTCTTCGTCGAGTCGATCGGCGGGACCACCACGGTGCGGGGCCAGGGTGGCGACGACTGGCTGGTGCTGAACGCGGTTCCCGACGACCCCACGGCGGCCAACCCGCTGGACGGCAAGCAGCTCAACCTGGACGGCGGGGTCGGCCACGACAACTTCATCGTCGGCCTGTTCGGCAAGGGCAGCTCCAGGGTCAGCGTCACCGACACCATCTCCGACGGCGGCACCAACAACCTGGTGGTGAACGGCTCGGCGTTGAACGACACCATGCTGCTGCGCCGTGACCTGGTGGCGCTGCTCTCGGCCAAGGGCGCCGACGGCCTGTTCACGCAGGCGGAGAAGGTCACCTACACCAGCGCGATCACCGGCAGCTTCATCGTCAACGGCCTCGCCGGCGACGACCACATCGTCCTGGACGACAACTCTGCGAAGACCGTCGTCAACGGAGGCAGCGGCAACGACCGGTTCAGCGTCGGCCAGCTGTTCACCAGCTACTCCGGCGACCCGGACTTCGGCATCCCGGCCAGCCAGCTGTTCAACTCCAGCCGGGGCAAGCTCACCAACGGGGTCACCCTGCCGGCCACCATCAACGGCGGCACCGGTGACGACACCTTCGACATCTTCCACAACCTGGCCGTCCTGACCCTCAACGGCGACTCCGGCGACGACACCTTCGTGATCCGCAGCTTCGCCTCGGAGTCGGAGATCAGCCGGGTCAACTCCGGGGCCGGCCGCGACTACATCGAGTACGCCATGAACGCGCCCGTCGCCATCGACGGTGGCGACGGCTTCGACACCGTGGTGGTGATCGGGACCGAGTTCAACGACAAGTTCGTGATCACCAAGGACGCCATCTACGGCGGCGGCCGCTACGTCACCTACGTCAACGTCGAGCGGCTCAAGGTCTACGGCATGGAGGGCGACGACACGTTCTACGTGCTCTCCACCAACCCGCAGGTCGAGACGGCGCTGTACGGCGGACTGGGCAGCGACCGGGTGGAGGTGGCCGGTGCCGCGCCGCCGGTCGTCTCCAACGACTACAACGGGCACACCGGCCTGGTGCGCCACTCCGTCGAGGGCGCCGGGTCGCTCAGCACCGCCTGGACCGGCATCCCGGTCAACGGGGTGGCCGCGGAGATCATCGACAACGATTCCCCCGCCCTGGTGATCAACCCGCTCAGCGGCCCCCTGCAGCTGAGCGAGTGGAGCGGGACGACGTACGCGTCGAAGTCGATCAGTGTGCGCCCGACCTTCGCGCCGGACACGTGGGTCTACGTGACGCTGTCCGCGCCCGTTCACGCCGACGACCCGAGCGTCACCACCGGAGTCCAGCTCCGCATCGGCACCGGTGCGTGGGGGACGAGCGTGACCCTGGTCTTCGCCCCAGGACAGGTGACGGCGCTGACGCTCGAGGTGCGGGCCGCCTTCGACCTGGAGTCAGAGGGCCAGCAGATCGTCGGGCTGCAGACCGCCGTCACCGGCGCGATCCGGGGCACGGTCGTCTCGGCCAGCGGTTCCGGGCTCACCGCGGCCGCGGGCGCCTTCACCGGCTCCCTCGGCGTGGTCCGCAACCTGGCCGGGCTCAAGGTGCGCATCATCGGTGGCACGGGAGTCGACCAGGAGCTGGTCATCGGATCCAACACCGGCAACACCCTGACCCTGACCACGGCCTGGACGATCGCTCCGGACGCCACCAGCACCTGGCTGATCACCGGGGTCGGCGGCTACGACCGCTTCGGCGTGAACTCCACGCTGGTCACCGTCATCGACGACGAGGCCGCCGACGTCGTCGTCACCCCGCCGGTCGGTGGAGTCGAGGTCGTCGAGCCCGGCAGCACCGGGACCGGCGGGACGATCAGGACCTTCCCGGTCATCCTGCCGCGCGCCCCGCTGGCGGGGATGATCGTCACCGTGCGGCTCAGCGGCGGGTCCGCCCTGCTGCTGCAGCTGGGCGGCGCCGGGGCCTGGCTCTCCACCCTCGACCTCGTCTTCACCACGGCCGACTGGAGCCTGGTGCGGACGGTCGGCGTGAAGGCGGTCCACGACAACGTGGTCACCGGTGAGCGGTTCCTGGAGATCACCGCGAGCGTGTCCAACAGCCTCGGCCGGATCAACGGGACGGTCCTGGGCAGCACCGGGCGCCAGGACGAGTTCACCTTCGGCGGGGCGGCGATCACCCAGAACTCGCTACGTGGCTTCCGTGTCGTCATCACCGGTGGCACCGGCGCCGGCCAGGTCGCCTACATCGAGGGCAACACCTTCGAGAACGGCGTCAACGTCCTCGACGTCCAGGGCGACTGGGACATCCTGCCGGGGGCGGGCAGCACGTTCGCGATCTTCGGGTACGACGCGCCGCTGACCACCGCCGAGGTCGGGGGAGTGGTCAACGCGATCAGCCCGGACCGCTCGACGATCACCATCTCCGGGGGAGGCCTCCCCACCGCGAACGGCGGCCTGGCCGGTGGCCTGGTCCGCATCGTCGGCAAGACCGGGGCGACCTACTACCGGGTGGTGGCGTCCAACACCGCGAGCACGATCACGGTCACCGATCCGTGGGGCACGACCGACGCGAGCTGCACCGGGACCGCCGCCCAGTGCGCGGTGATCACCCTGGGCGTGACCAGCGTCGTCGTCATCGGCCTGCCCGGGCTGCGGCTCGACCCGGTCCCGGTGCTGGTGCACGACTCCGACACCCCGGGCGTGGTCATCACCGAGTCCGACGGCACCACCCGCCTCGTCGAGGGTGCACCGTCCGGCGAGTACGGCTACCGCGACACCTACACCGTGCGGCTCACTCGGAACCCGGGCGGCACCGTGACGATCACCCTGCGCCCGCTGGTCACCCCCAGCCTCGACCTGCGCAGCGGCGCTCCGGACTGCGGCAACCACACCGGCGGCACCCAGGGCTGCAACCTGGTCCAGGTCGGGTTCGTGGCCACCCCGGGCTCCGGCCAGGTCGTCAACGGCGACGGCAGCCTGACGCTGACGTTCACCGCCGCCACCTGGGACATCGAGCAGACCGTCACCATCGAGGCGATCGACGACCTCGTGGTCGACGGCAGCGACCTGCAGGAGTTCGCCGACGCGGCCCGTCGTACCCACCTGATCCAGGGCCCGCTCACCCTCAGTGGCGGCGACGACCCCAACCCGCCGGTCTCGCTGACCTTGGACGACTACCTGCCGGTCCTGCTCCCGGGTGAGCACTCCGGTCACCCGACCCCGATCGCGGCGACCACGGCCAACCAGATCGAGGCCGCCCAGGTCGACACGGTCGTGATCCACAACGAGGACAGCCCGGCCGACGACATCGGCACGCTGACCTTCGACCAGCTCACCGGCCTCGGGATGGCCGGTCCGCGGGTCCTCTCCGGGGTGCCCATGCGCGGAGGCATCGTCTACACCGAGTTCGAGGACCTCACGATCCTGCTCGGCTACGGCAAGGACAGCTTCACCATCGAGTCGACCCACACGGGGACGACCACCGTCGACGCCGGCGCCGGTGACGACACGATCACGATCCGCACCATCCAGGGGCACACCCGGATCCTGGGCCGGGCCGGCGACGACACCTTCCGTGCCGGCAGCGCCACGCACCTGCTCGACCTGCTGGCGGCGCTGCTGGTCCTCGACGGTGGGCTCGGCACCGACACGGCCTGGCTCGACGACACCAGCGACCTGACCGACAACCTCGGCTGGCTGACCCAGACGACGCTCACCGGCCTGGGCATGAACCCCCGCACCGCGACCGACGCGCTCGGACGGCCCCTCGACCAGCTGTTCTCGGTCACGCCGTCGGGCAGCGGCGGCTTCACCATCGTGCTCACCGCCACCCGCAACGGGGTGACGACCGGGCTCGGTGCGGTGACGTTCACCGCAGCCGACACGGCGGCGACGATCGAGCGGGCGCTGCAGCTGCTGCTCTTCCCCCAGACGGCCGCGGTCGAACCCCGGTGTCGCCATGCGGTGCGGCACGAACGACAACTCGATGTGCGCGCAGAGCGTCTACGTCTGGCAGGTCGACGGTGGCTGGCTGATCGGCTTCCGCGGCGAGGTCAACGAGGACCCGGCCCAGGCCTTCCGGATCGGACTGGCCGCCCTCGGCACCGGGGCGGTGGCCCACGACGCGTCGAGGCGCGACGGGCATCAACTACTACGGCCTGGAGACGCTGAACCTGCAGCTGGGCCACGGCAGCGACGTGCTCAACGTGCGCGGCACCCGGCCGGTCACGAACGTCTCCCTCGGCGAGGGCGACGACCGGGTCTACATCTCCTCCAAGGCCGACGTCGCGCTCAGCGGCAAGCCGGAGTTCCTGGCCGGCGACCTGGACGACGTCGCCGGCACCCTGAACCTCGACCTCGGCACCGGTCGCCACACCCTGCTGATCAGCGACGAGGGCTCCGGGGTCGGCGACCCGAACGTGCTGATGACCGACGTGCGCGCCGCGGCGAGCCGCGCGTGACGCCGCCGTGCTGGCAGCCGAGGGAGCCGCACTCTTCGGTGCCCAGCAGGAGATCTACCTCGTCGGTCTCGCCCAGGGCTCGATCACCTGGCGGGCCGCGGCCACCGGCACCTTCGCGGACGGGATCCGGATCTGGTCGGGCTCCGGAGCCGACACCTTCGTGGTCGACGGCACCCACCGCCGCGCCGGGGTGCGTACGACGACCTGGCTGAACACGGGTCTGGGCAACGACACGCTGACGGTGAACCTGACCAACGGCCAGGACGGGTTCTTCGTCCTGAACACCCAGGGCCCGAACAACAACCTGCTCCGCCTCGGCTTCGACCTGGTCGACGGCGACGACCCGATCGCACCGGACCGGTTGGCGGTGCGGGTCAACGGCGTGCTGCTGGACCCGAGCCGCTACGTGGTGAACAGCCGGCTGGACACGGTCGGGCTCTTCGACTCCCTCACGCCGGGCAGCATCGTCAACATCGCGACCAAGAAGGTCACGACCACGACGCTTCGGGCCAGCGGACCGACCACCTTCACCCTCGGCAGCGCCCTGGCGGCCGGCGAGTCCGTGCGGGTGCTGGTCAACGGGGTCTGGGTCACGCCGACGGTCAGCGGGACAACGGTCTACTTCGACGCGGGCACCCAGCACGACCTGGCCGACCTCCTGGCCGACGACGGCGCGTCGTACGTCGTCGTCGAGGTCACGCGGGTGCTCACCAGCAGCTTCACGGTGGGCTCGACGACGACCTCCGAGCCCGACAACGACGTGGTGAACGCCGAGGGCTCGAGCCTGCCGCTGGTGATCTTCGGCGGCCAGGGTGCCGACATCATCCACGGTGGCACCGGTGGCGACATCATCCTGGCCGACCGCGGCCGGGTGCTCTGGTTCGTGCCCGGCACCGTGCCGGTCACGGGCCTGGGCGGCAGCAGCCTGACCGCGGCTCAGCTGGCGACGTTGGAGGCCGCCGCGGTGGCGGTCTCCGGCCACGGCGGGTTCGGCGACAAGACCGACGGAGCCGAGCGTCTGGTCGGACTCATCATCACCGTCGACCCGACCGTCGGTGCCGCTGACACTGTGACGACCGGCGGGGGCAACGACACCGTCCTCGGCGGCGCGGGCGGCGACACGATCATCACCAACCGAGGTTCCACGACCGACCGGTTCGACATCGTCCTGGGCGACCACGGCTTCATCGACTACGTGCTGCTCGACGGCAACCCGACCGACATCGACCGGATCTGGAGCACCGACCCGGCCCTGGGCGGCAACGACACCATCGAGACCGGGGCCGGCGACGACGTCGTGTTCGGTGGAACGGGCGCCGACACCATCCTGGGCGGCGGCGGTCGCAACATCGTGCTCGGCGACAGCGGCCGGTTCACCGCGGTGGCCGACGAGACCCGCCAGTGGGGCAACCTGCCGATGGCGTCCGGGACGCTCACCACGACCGACCCGCTGATCGGCGGGAACGACGTGATTACCACCCTGGGCGGCCTCGACATCATCCTCGGCGGCGCAGGCAACGACCACGCGTGGACCGGCGCCGGAGACGACATCTTCGTGGGCGACCACGGCATCGTCACCTGGGCGGTGAGAGGCGACACGCTGCAGGTGGTGCGGGTCGAGGTCATCGACAACGGCATCGGCGGCAACGACACCGCCTATGGCGAGGACGGCGAGGACGTCCTGATCGGCGGCACCGGCGACGACGACCTCGACGGCGGGACCGGCCGGGACCTGATCTTCGGTGACAACGTCGTGCTCGACCGGACCGCGACGTACGGCGACTACACCAGCCCGCGCTTCCAGGCGCTGATCGGCACCCAGATCTACAGCCTGGACCCCGCCACCGCCGGAACCGCGCTCGTCAACGGCGTCTGGCAGCTCGACCCGCGCGGCTACGCAGTCTGGGGCGACTTCCGCATCACGCTGCTCGACCACGACTGGATCACCGAGACGACCCGGCCGGACCTCTACGGCAACGACTTCATCGCAGGCGGCGACGGCGACGACACCATCTTCGGCCAGCTCGGCAACGACACCATCCAGGGCGACGGCGACATCGACAACGGCGCCTACGCCTACCGCAACGCGCTCGGCATCCTGGTCATCGAGGGGACCGTCGCCACCGGCACCGGCGACGACTACATCGAGGGCGGCGGCGGCCACGACGTGATCTTCGGCGACCAGGGGCGCGACGACATCATCGGCGGCAGCTCCGGACTGTTCAGCCTCGTCACCATGGCGCGCCGCCCCGACGTCAACGACCTGATCTTCGGTGGCACCGGAGCCGACACGTCGCGCAGCAACTACGCGGTTGGCCACGCGAGCGACTCCGACACCATCGTCGGCGACAACGGCAACATCATCCGCCTGGTCGGAGTCAACGGGGTCGGGACCGGCAGCTACCTGACCTTCAACTACGACACCTTCGCCGAGGGCGTCCGGCTGCTGCCGCGGGCGGTCACCCTGCTCGACTACACCCCGGGCGGACCGGACCGTCACCCCGAGCTGTTCGCCGGGATGAACCAGAACCTCGCGTCGGCCTACGGCCGGATGCAGGTCGACATCTGGGGCGCCGACGAGATCCACGGCGAGGGTGGCGACGACACCATCTACGCCGGCGGCGGCAACGACGTGGTGTTCGGCGACGCCGGCGACGACGACATCGTCGGCGGCTGGGGCCACGACTGGATCTCGGGCGGCACCGGACAGGACGGCGTGCTCGGCGACGACGGGCGCATCTTCACCTCGCGCAACGGCCTGACCGAGCCGCTGAACGGCGTGGTCACGGCCAACCTCCAGCAGCACATCGCCACGCCGGGGAACATCCAGGAGGCCGACATCTACGTGACCGGCCTGCTGAACAAGTACGTCGACCTGACCCCGTTCGGGCTCAACCCCAGCTCGGGCTTCGACGATCCCTTGGCCCGCCCCTCGTACGCCAACGACGTGATCTTCGGCGGCCTGGGCAGCGACTTCCTGCACGGCGGCGCCGGCGACGACGCGATCTCCGGTGCGGAGGCGCTCGAGACCTCCTACGCGCCGACGTACGCCGGAGCGCTGGTCCAGACCGACTGGAACCACCCGGTCAACAACGGCAACCTGCTGGGCTTCGACACCGCGGCCGGCCAGTTCATCCTCTACGACGAGTACGACCCGCGCCGGGTGATCACGCTGAACGCCAACGGGTCCTTGAACAAGACCCCCGCCGGCGGCCTGGCCTGGTTCCTGAACAACCGCAGCGACGAGGGCCCGCTCGTGAACGGTTGCACCGCAGCGTCCAACAACGGCACCTGCACTGCGACAGGATTCACGGCGACCGACGGCGACGACATCATCTTCGGCGACCACGGCAACGACTGGCTGGTCGGTGGCACCGGCCAGGACGCCATCTGGGGCGGCTGGGGCAACGACCTGCTCAACGCCGACGACAAGCTCGAGACCAACGGTGGTCTCAACGACCAGCCGGACACCCACACCAGCTGGCAGGACCGGGCGGTGGGCGGCGCTGGGCTCGACGTCCTCATCGGCAACACCGGTGGCGACCGCCTGATCGACTGGGTCGGTGAGTTCAACAGCTTCCTGGTGCCGTTCGCTCCCTTCGGGATGGCCACGGTGAGCCGACAGGTGCCGCCGAGGCTGATGGAGTTCCTGTACGCATTGAGCAAGGCCCAGGGTGCCGACCCGACCATCGGCAGCGCCGGCGACCCCCGCAACGGTGAGCCCTACGGCGAGGCGGGCATCGTGACCCAGAAGGACAACGCCTGGGGCGACCAGACCGGCGGTCCCCGTGACCCGCAGGCCGGCAACATCGGCGGCGGCAAGCGTGACGTCCTCCGCGGGGCGGACTTCAACAGCAGCGCCAGCCTCGACGGCTTCTTCGTCGACAGCGGCTCATGGGAGGTCAGCGGCGGTGCGCTGGCCGTCGGCGCTCAGAGCCTCGGCAAGGACGCGGCAGCCGTCTTCTATGTCGATGAGTACCTGCCGGTCTACTACGAGCTCGTCGCGGCGGTGCAGTCGCGCAAGCCGACCGGGGGCTGGAACGCGAACGCCTACCTGATCTTCGACTACTTCAGCGCCACCGACTTCAAGTACGCCGGGATCGACATCTCCACCAACAAGCTCGTGATGGGCTACCGCGACGCCGACGGCTGGCACGTGGTCGCGCAGACCCCCAAGCAGATGAAGGCCGACCAGTTCTACCAGCTGTCCCTCGCGGTGAACGGCACGACCGCGACCCTGCTCGTCGACGGCAGCACGGCGTTCACCTACACCTTCGGGGCCCGCTACATCGACGGCGTGCGGTACTCCCTCAACAAGGGCATGGTCGGGATGGGCTCGGAGAACGCCCGCGGGCTGTTCGACAACGTCCGGGTGCAGATCGTGCCCCCGGAGGTCACCTACGACGGCACCAGCGACCTGACCACCGGTACCAAGCAGCTCGACACGCCCACGGCTGGCTCGTGGACCACCTCGACGGCCGGCTACCGGGGCACCCCGGCAGGCTCGCCGGCCCTGGTCCCGGTCACGCTCGGAGGAGTTTCCCGGCTCTCGAGCACGTCGTGGATCGAGGTCACAGCCAAGGTCGCCACGGCGGGCGTCGCCGGCATCGCCTTCGACTCCTACGGCGCCGGCAACTTCAAGTTCGCCGCCATCGACGTCCCGGGCCAGCGGGTGCTGCTGGGCCACCTCGACCCACGCGGGGGGTGGGTCGTGGATGCCGCTCTCGGGCAGGCACTCACCGCCGGGGCGGCGTACACCCTGATGGTGACCCTCAAGGGGGCCTCGGCGAGCGTCACCCTGAACGGGATGTTCATGGTCAGCTTCGGGTTCAACGCCGGGGTGGGTGATGGCCGGTTCGGACTGCTGAGCCAGACCGGCACGGCCACGTTCACCAGCGTGCGGGTGCGCACCGACGACCTCGCCATGGCCGAGGTGGCCCCGCCGCCTCCTCCGCCGCCGCCCGCGGTGCCGAATGTCAGCGTCGCGGACGTGAGCGTGACGGAGGGCAACTCCGGGACCAGCACGGTGCAGGTCACGGTGACGCTGTCGCAGGCCGCGACGACGTCGGTGAGCGTCGCCTGGTCGCTCGCGCCGGGGACGGCGACGGCCGGCTCCGACTACGTCAACGCGAGTGGCACGCTGGTGTTCGCCCCCGGACAGACGAGCCTCCAGATCACGCTGACGATCCTCGGGGACACCGTCGTGGAGCCCGACGAGACGTTCCAGGTGGTGCTCGGCGCGGTCTCCGGCGCCAACGTCGTCCGCGGCAGTGCGACCGTGACGATCCTCAACGACGACGCCGCGCCGCCCCCGCCGGCCGCCCTGCCGGTGGTGTCGATCGGGAGCATCAAGGTCTACGAGGGCAGGAGCGGGACCACGAACGTCACCCTGCCCGTGACCTTGTCGAAGGCCTCCACCAGCACGGTCACAGTGACGGTCCGCCTCACCGGAGGCACCGCGACCCTGGGCTCGGACTTCGCGTTCACCACCGTCACCCTCACCTTCGCGCCGGGGGTGACCAGCAAGACGGTGACGGTCCAGGTGTACGGCGACCGGACCGCGGAGCCCGATGAGACCGTGCTGCTGACGCTGAGCTCTCCGTCCGGGGCCACGCTCGGCACCGCGACCGGCACCCTGACGATCCTCGACGACGACACCCGGCTGGTCGCGTCCTCGGTCGGGCCCGGCACCACGACCCGCCTCACCTCGAGTGCGCTGCGCGGAGCACTGGCCGCCGCGATGACCTACTGGCTCGGTCAGGGGGTCGCGGCCGGGCGGCTCGCCGACGTCAGGATCTCGATGCAGCCGATGGGGGGCGCCGATCTCGCACAGGCGGTCGGCAACCTGATCCGGCTGGACCTCGACGCCGCCGGCTGGGGATGGGCCACGGCGGGTGGATCGAGCGGAGTCGACCTCGTCAGGGTGCTGGTCCACGAGATCGGTCACGTGCTGGGCCGTGCTCACACCGAGCACGGGGTGATGGCCGCGGTCCTGGCACCGGGCACCCGCCTCCTGCCAGCCGCAGCGGCCGCTCTGCAGGCGACCGCGACGGTGCTGCAGACCGCTGCGGCCGCGTCGAGCGCCGGTTCCGTGCTGCCCACCACGACTCTGCTCCCGATCCCGACCGCCTCGCCCGTGCCGGTGCTCACCGGCGTGGCGGCGCCGGCCGTGGTCGGTGTGCTCGTCGCGGCCGGTGGCCCGGCGACCTGGATCGCCGCTCCGATGGCTCGAACGCCCGCGTGGCGCGGCATCCTGGGCTGGCTGCTGATGGTCTCCCTGCTGGCCGCCGTGGGGGTACGACGGCGCCGGCACGACGCTCTCCCTATCCTTGGGGCGTGACTCGACCGGGCTCGGTGACCGCGACCCTGCTCGCCGCTGCGCTCCTGGCGGCCGGCTGCGCCCAGGGCGACCCCGGCAGCGCAACCGCTACGCCTACCGACCCGCCGTCGGCGTCCCAGACGCCCGGTGACCCGACGATCTGCCGCGCCGTGACCACCACGCTGCTCGGCTCGGTGCAGCGCTACATCGACACCTACGGGTCGACGCTGAGCTCGGACAGCTCGGCCTCCGACTCCGGCACCGCCGGCGACGACACCGAGCTGCGCGACACCCTCCAGCGCACCCGGGAGGACCTGCAGGCCAAGGGCTGCGACTTCGACACCTTCCGTGAGCAGTTCGCCACCGGGATGGACGGCATCACCGCGCGGGGCCCGCTGGCGACGGCGGTGCTCCTGCGCCTGACGGCGTCGATGACCGGCACCCTCGCGACCACGGCCCAGACGGTGACCCTCCGACCGAGCGACGACCTGGGCAGGAAGCTGGCCGCCCTCGCCCCGGGGTCGACCGCCCGACTGGTCGCGGGCACCTACCGCCTCGAGGACCCGCTGGTCCTCCTCGCCGGCGTCACCCTGGTCGGAGCCGGCCGGGGCCGCACGACGCTCAGCTCGAAGGCAGGCGGCTCGGCGCTCCTGGTCCTCACCGACGGTCGGGTCGAGCTGCGCGACCTGACCGCGGTCCACGTGGGCAAGCAGCCCGCGTCAGTGCTCGTCGGTGGCCCCAGCTCCTCGGTGGTGCTCACCTCGGTGCGCGTCAGCGGTGCTCGGACCAGCAAGGCGAAGAACGCCCGCGGACAGGGCGGCAGCGGCGTCACGATGACGGCCCGTGCGGACGACACCACCGCCCGGGGCACGACGCTCGAGGTGACCCGCAGCGTGTTCTCCGACAACGGGGCCGCGGGGATCCTGCTGACCGGCGCCCACCGCGCGAGCATCCGATCGAGCCGCTTCACCGCCAACGGCCAGTGCGGCGTCTGCTTCGCCGGGGTCAGCAGCGGAGCCGTCCGGGGGAGCACGTTCACCGGCAACGCCGTCGGGGTGGCCGTCTTCGACCAGGCCGGCCCGGCGATCACCGACGACACCTTCACCAACGGCCAGGTGGGCGTGCAGGTGGCCGGCTCGGGTGCGCCCATCGTCAAAGGCGCTCGGATCAAGGGCCCCAGCAGGGCCGGGATGATCTTCAGCGACACCTCGAGCGGACGCGTCACGGGGTCGAAGTGCACCGACGTGCCCTACGGGATCGTGGTCGGGCCAAAGAGCTATCCCTACCTGGGCAAGAACTCCTGCCTGCTCGCGACCGGACGCTGAACCTCGAGCAGGGCCCAGGTCATCGTGGCCGCGACCAGCGCCGCTCCCAGCAGGTGGAAGCCCACCAGCACGACGGGAAGGTCGGTGAAGTACTGCACCAGCCCGATCGTGCCCTGAGCCAGCTCGACGCCCAGCAGCGTCCGAGCGGCGCGCTGGGCCGCGGCGGGTGCCCCCACGGCACGCAGCGCCAGCGTCAGACCGAGGGTGAGCCCGACGAACAGGAACACCACGTCGGCATGCAGCTGGGAGAGCTGGAGAGGGTCGAGGCCGTTGCGAGGGGCGGAGGCGTCACCCGCGTGCGGGCCCGACCCGGTCACTACCGTGCCGACGGCGAGGACCAGCCAGCCGACGCCGTACGTCGTCCAGGCAAGCGGCGACAGCCGCGATGCGCTCGAGGCCGGTGACTCCAGGACGACCAGGTAGCGTACGGCGAGGGAGACGATCCCCATCGAGAACAGCAGGTGGAAGGCGACCACCCAGGGGTTGAGGTCGGTGAGCACCGTGACCCCACCGAGCACCGCCTGGGCCGGGACGCTGAGAGCCAGGAGCAGCGCCAGCCGGCGCAGGTCGGCGCGTCCGGACTGCCAGGCGCTCACGAACGTGGCGATCGCGACCGCCGTCAGCACGAAGGTCAGCGTGCGGTTGCCGAACTCGATGGCCGAATGCAGGTTCAGCGCGCCGTGGGGGGTGAACGACTCCTCCGTGCAGCGCGGCCACGTCGGGCAGCCGAGCCCGGAGCCGGTCAGCCGGACGGCACCACCGGTGACCACGATCGCGATGTTGGCGACCAACGTCGCCCAGCCCAGTCGGCGGAGCCAGACCGGGGTGCCCAGACGGGTGGCCCCGCGAGCTACTCCCACTTGAACGTCCTGGCAGTCAGCGCGGCACCGACCGCGGCCCAGGCGAGCAGCACCAGCATCGAGGTCCACTGGAGATCGCCGGACCAGAATGCGTGCCGGAGGGCGTCGCCGAGGGCACCCGAGGGCAGGAGGCGGGTGATGCCGCCGAAGGGCCCGTAGGCCGACGAGGGGAGTACGACGGCCCCGCCGGCCATCAGCAGCAGGTAGACCAGGTTCGCCGCGGCCAGCGTCGCCTCGGCCCGCAGCACCCCGGCGACGAACAGCCCCAGGGAGGCGAACGCGGCGGTGCCGCCGACCACGGCGAGACCGGCCGCCAGCAGGGACGCATGCGGTGCCCACCCCATCGTCAGCGCCACGGCCGAGATCACGGCGATCTGGAGCAGCTCGACCAGCAGGAGCGCGCCGACCTTGCCCAGGAGCAGTCCCGAGCGGGGGAGCGGGGAGGACCCGAGCCGTTTGATGACGCCGTACCGGCGCTCGAAGCCGGTCGCGATCGCCAGCGACGTGAACGCCGTCGACATCACCGCGAGCGCCAGCACGCCCGGTGCGAAGACGTCGACGGGTCGGCGCGAGAACGTGAGCCCGAGGTGCTCTGCCCCGAGGACGCCGCCGACCAGCACCACGACCGGGATCACCACGGCCAGCAGCAGCTGCTCGCCGTTGCGCAGCATGAGGCGGGACTCCATCCCGGCCTGGGCCAGCACCTGCCTGGCCAGCGGGGCCGATCCGGGGCGCGGGGTGAAGGTGCTCATGACTCGAGCTCCCGGCCGGTGACCTCGAGGAACACGTCCTCCAGGGTGCGTTGGCCCAGGTGGAGCGACTCCGGCAGCACGTCGTGCCTCTCGCACCACGCCGAGACGGTCGCCAGCGTCGTGCTGTCGGCCGGCCCGGTGATCAGCAGGCTGATCTGGCTCACCGTGCTCACCTCCAGCTGCGGCCCCAGGGCCTGCTGCAGCAGCGCAGGCGCACCGTCGGGGAACGGCTTGGTCACCACCAGCCGGATCGTGGAGGTGCCACCGTGGGTCAGCTCCACCGGCGAGCCCGACGCGATCATCCGGCCCCGGTCGATGATGTGCACCCGGTCGGCCAGCCGCTCGGCCTCCTCCATGTGGTGCGTGGTGAGCACGACGGTGACACCGTCGGTGCGGAGCTCCTCGAGCAGACCCCAGGTCGTGCGCCGGGCGGCCGGGTCCATCCCCGCCGTCGGCTCGTCGACGAAGACCAGCTCGGGCCTGCCGACGATCGCCATCGCCAGCTTGAGCCGCTGCTGCTGGCCGCCGGAGAGCCGGCGGTAGGGAGTCCGGCCGCAGTCACCGAGGCCGAGGCGCTCGCCCAGCTCGTCCACGTCCAACGGCTCGGCGTGCAGCCGCGCGATGTGGCGCAGCATCTCCATGGCGCGCACACCCGACCAGGCGCCGCCGCTCTGCAGCATCACCCCGATCCGGGGGAGCAGCTCGCGGCGCTGGCGCTGCGGGTCGAGGCCCAGCACGCAGACCGAGCCGGACTGCGCCTTGCGGTAGCCCTCACAGGTCTCCAGCGTGGTCGTCTTGCCGGCGCCGTTGGGCCCGAGGACCGCGGTGATCGTGTGTCGCTCCACGGTCAGGTCGAGGTGGTCGACGGCCAACTTCTCGCCGTAGCGCATCACCAGGCCCGACACCACGACGGCGGGCGCGGACGCGGACGTCGGGTGGGCGGGGGCGGGCACGCGCAGAGTCTACGGAGAGCGGGGCAGCCCGCGGACGTAGCCCGCCTGCCCCAGGTGTGCCACGCAGTCGCCCAGCAGGCTGACGATTCGCACTCCGGCGGTGACCGGCGGGTCCCAGCGGCGGTCGACGATGCGATCGAGCTCCTCGGCGTCCACCCTGCGCAGGTAGTCGAGGGTCCGCTCGTGCACCACGCCGTGGTACTCGACCAGCGCGTCGAGGTCGTCGATCCGAGTGGCGTCGACCTGCTCCGGGGAGTGCCCGTAGCCGATGTCATCGGGGTCGAAGGGCAGGTTGAACCGCTCCGACCAGCCCTGGTTCCAGGTCTGGGGGTCGTCGTCCAGGCCGGCCACGTGGTCGTCCTGGGTCCGGGCGAGGTGCCAGAGCAGCCACGCGACGGAGTTCCCGGTGCCCTGGGGTCGCCAGTGCGCCTCCTCCGCGGAGAGCTCCTTGGCCGTGTCGAGGTACATCTCGCGGATCCGACCGAAGGTGTCGATGAGCAGCTCTGAGGCCTCCATGGGTCGACGGTAGCGTCGATCCGGCCCCCGGGCGAGGAGCCCGTCTCACCGCCCCACTGGGCGGTTAGGGGGGCCTTACTTGAACCCTGGTCGGCAATAAGGGCACACTGATGTTGTGGAAATCGCCGGACAGCGCCCCGCGACGCCTGTGGGGACGCACGACCAGTCGACGCGGGAGCGCGTCGTGGGGTCGGTCCTGGTCAACGGACCCTCCACCGCGGTGGCTCTCGCGGAGCGCCTCGAGCTCACCCCGGCCGCCGTACGCCGCCACCTCGACCAGCTGATCGAGGAGGGGATCCTGGAGACCCGGGAGCCCCGCAGCAACGTCATCCGCGGGCGCGGGCGCCCGGCCAAGCTGTTCGCGCTCACCGAGCAGGGCCGAGACCACTTCGACCAGCAGTACGACGACCTCGCGGTCCAGGCGATGCGCTTCCTCGCCGAGACCGGCGGCGAGTCCGCCATCCGCGAGTTCGCCCAGCGCCGCGCCGGCTTCATCGAGGAGAGCTTCGCCGAGATCGCCGCGGCCAACCCCGACCTGACCCCGGCCGAGGCGTTGGCCACCGTGTTCACCGCCGAGGGGTACGCCGCGTCGGTGCGCGAGGTCCCCGTGGGTGAGCAGCTGTGCCAGCAGCACTGCCCGGTCGCCCACGTGGCGCATGAGTTCCCCCAGCTGTGCGAGGCCGAGACCGAGGCCATCGGCCGGGTGCTCGGCCGCCACGTGCAGCGCCTCGCGACGATCGCCCACGGCGACGGCGTGTGCACCACCTGCATCCCCAGCGGCGTCGTCGCGACGGGCTCCACCACCGTGAAGAACCGCTCCACCCCAGTTGTCGACCGTTCCACCACCGAAGGAAGGCAGTCCCCATGACCTCCATCGAAGAGCTGAACCCCGAGCTGAAGGGCATCGGCCGCTACGAGTTCGGCTGGTCCGACAAGAACGACGTCGGTGCCACCGCCAAGCGCGGCCTGAGCGAGGACGTCGTCCGGAACATCTCCTCGCTCAAGAGCGAGCCGCAGTGGATGCTCGACATGCGCCTGAAGGGGCTCAAGCTGTTCGGCCGCAAGCCGCTGCCGACCTGGGGCTCGGACCTGTCGACCATCGACTTCGACAACATCAAGTACTTCGTCCGCTCCACCGAGAAGCAGGCCCAGACCTGGGACGACCTGCCCGCGGACATCAAGAACACCTACGACAAGCTCGGCATCCCCGAGGCCGAGAAGGCCCGCCTGGTCTCCGGCGTCGCGGCGCAGTACGAGTCCGAGGTCGTCTACCACAAGATCAACGAGGAGCTCGAGGCCCAGGGCGTGCTGTTCCTGGACACCGACACGGCCCTGAAGGAGCACCCGGAGATCTTCCAGGAGTACTTCGGCACCGTGATCCCGATCGGTGACAACAAGTTCTCCGCGCTGAACTCCGCGGTCTGGTCGGGCGGCTCGTTCATCTACGTGCCCAAGGGCGTCCACGTCGAGATCCCGCTGCAGGCCTACTTCCGGATCAACACCGAGAACATGGGCCAGTTCGAGCGCACCTTGATCATCGCCGACGAGGACTCCTACGTGCACTACGTCGAGGGGTGCACGGCGCCGATCTACTCCAGCGACTCGCTGCACTCCGCGGTCGTCGAGATCATCGTCAAGAAGGGCGCACGCGTCCGCTACACGACGATCCAGAACTGGTCGAACAACGTCTACAACCTCGTCACGAAGCGAGCGACCTGCGAGGCCGGCGCCACCATGGAGTGGGTGGACGGCAACATCGGCTCGAAGGTGACGATGAAGTACCCCGCCGTCTACCTGATGGGCGAGCACGCTCGCGGCGAGACGCTGTCGATCGCGTTCGCCGGCGAGGGCCAGCACCAGGACGCCGGCGCCAAGATGGTCCACGCGGCCCCGAACACGTCGAGCTCGATCCTGTCCAAGTCGGTGGCTCGAGGCGGCGGCCGTACGTCGTACCGCGGGCTGATCCAGATCAACGAGGGCGCCCACGGATCGCGGAGCAACGTGCTGTGCGACGCGTTGCTGGTCGACCAGATCAGCCGTTCGGACACCTACCCCTACGTGGACATCCGCGAGGACGACGTGTCGATGGGCCACGAGGCGAGCGTCTCGAAGGTCTCCGACGACCAGCTGTTCTACCTGATGTCGCGCGGCATGGCCGAGGACGAGGCGATGGCGATGATCGTGCGCGGCTTCGTCGAGCCGATCGCGAAGGAGCTGCCGATGGAGTACGCCCTCGAGCTCAACCGGCTCATCGAGATGCAGATGGAGGGTGCGGTCGGCTGAGGCCGACCCACCCACAGTGGTCGATGGGGCAGCGCAACGAGCGCCTCGAGACCATGTCCCACCCCGAGACCAGGAAGTACTGATCTGTGACTGTTGCAACCGAGAGCGTGCGTGACTCGCTCGAGATGACCCCGGCCCAGGCGCCGGACAAGGTGTCCAGCCACCTGCACCCCGAGGGGTCCTTCGACCTCACCGACCACGCGGTCCCCACCGGACGCGAGGAGGTCTGGCGGTTCACCCCGCTCAAGCGCCTGCGCGGCATCCATGCCGAGGTACCCCTCGACGGGCGCGCCTTCGAGCTCGCGGTGCACGCGGCCCCCGGGGTCAGCGCCGGCGTCGTCGATATCGACCACGAGGCCCGGGGAAGCTCGCGGCTGGTGCCACCGGACCGCGTGAGCGCCCGGGCATGGGCCGCGGCCGAGAGCCTGTTCCTGGTCGACGTCCCCAAGGAGCACACCGGCTCCGAGGCCACCACGGTCACGCTCACCGGCACCGGCAACGAGGTCGCCTCGGCCGGCCACCTGGTGGTCCGCGCCGGCGCCTTCTCCAAGTCCACCGTCGTGCTCCGCTTCGTCGGCACCGCGACCCTGGCCGAGAACGTCGAGATCGTGGTGGGCGACGGCGCCGAGCTGACCGTGGTCACGGTCCAGGACTGGGCCGACGACGCGGTCCACCACTCCACCCAGCACGCCCTGGTCGGCCGGGACGCACACCTGCGTCACGTCGCGGTGTCCATCGGGGGCGACGTGGTCCGCCACGACGTCACCACGGAGTACTCCGGACCGGGTGGCTCCGTGGAGATGCTCGGGATGTACTTCGCCGACGCGGGCCAGCACATCGAGCACCGCCTGTTCGTGGACCACAACGAGCCGCACACCCGCAGCAACGTCGTCTACAAGGGCGCGCTGCAGGGCGAGGGCGCGCACGCCGTGTGGATCGGGAACGTGCTGATCCGCAAGGTCGCGGAGGGCATCGAGACCTACGAGGAGAACCGCAACCTGGTGCTCACCGACGGCTGCCAGGCGGACTCCGTGCCGAACCTGGAGATCGAGACCGGCGAGATCGTGGGTGCCGGGCACGCCTCGGCGACCGGCCGGTTCGACGACAACCAGCTGTTCTACCTGCGTTCGCGCGGCATCGAGGAGTCCGAGGCTCGCCGCCTCGTCGTGCACGGCTTCTTCAACGACCTGATCCGCAAGATCGGCGTCCCCGAGCTCGAGGCACAGCTGGTCGGCACCGTTGAGGCCGAGCTGGAGAAGAACGTCGGACGGATCACGGGGGCACCCGCACCGCTGGAGGTCTCGTGAGCTTCACGCGGGCCTGTGCTCTGGCCGACCTGACCGACAGCACGCCGCTGCGGGTCGAGGTCGACGGCCTCGACGTGGCCGTCGTCCGCCACGGCGAGGAGATCTTCGCCATCGAGGACGAGTGCAGCCACGCGGCCGTCGCCCTGTCCGAGGGCGACGTCGACGACTGCACCATCGAGTGCTGGATGCACGGGTCGAGGTTCGACCTGCGCACCGGCAAATCGACCGGCCCCCCGGCCACCGAGCCCGTCCCGGTCTTCCCCGTGCAGATCGCCGGGGACGACGTACTCATCGACATCGAAGCGCCCCTCGCGGGCTGAAGGAGCACCACATGGCAACGCTGGAGATCAAGGACCTGCACGTCTCGGTCGACACCGAGGACGGCCCCAAGGAGATCCTCAAGGGCGTCGAGCTGACCATCAAGGACGGCGAGACCCACGCGATCATGGGGCCCAACGGGTCCGGCAAGTCCACCCTGGCCTACTCGATCGCAGGCCACCCGAAGTACACCGTCACCCAGGGCTCGGTGACCCTCGACGGCGTCGACGTGCTGACGATGACCGTCGACGAGCGCGCCCGGGCGGGGCTCTTCCTCGCCATGCAGTACCCCGTCGAGGTGCCGGGCGTGTCGGTCTCGAACTTCCTGCGCACGGCCAAGACGGCGATCGACGGCGAGGCGCCGAAGCTGCGCACGTGGGTCAAGGACGTCAACGAGGCCATGGAGCGCGTCAACATGGACAAGGAGTTCGCCACCCGCAACGTGAACGAGGGCTTCTCCGGCGGCGAGAAGAAGCGCCACGAGATCGTCCAGCTCGAGCTGCTCAACCCCAAGGTCGCCGTCCTCGACGAGACCGACTCCGGCCTGGACATCGACGCCCTGAAGATCGTCTCCGAGGGTGTGAACCGCTTCAAGGCCGCCGGCGACAAGGGCGTCCTGCTGATCACGCACTACACCCGGATCCTGCGCTACATCACCCCCGACTTCGTGCACGTCTTCGTCGACGGGCGGGTCGCCGAGGAGGGTGGCCCGGAGCTCGCCGAGCAGCTAGAGGCCGAGGGCTACGACAAGTACGTGTCGGCGCTGCGATAAGCGGCCCTGGGCTGCGTTGTCGTCACTCGACGGCCCGCTTCGCTCGAAGGCCGCCTTCGCTCCTCCGCCTGACCCAGCACCACTACTCGCAACGCCGACAGATTGGAGGTCCAGACCATGGAAGGACTGCTTCCCAACCTGGAAGTGATCCGCAAGGACTTCCCGATCCTGGGGCGCCGGCTCAGCGGTGACCTGCCTCTGGTCTACCTCGACAGCGCGAACACCTCGCAGAAGCCGCAGGTGGTGATCGACACGATGGTCGACCACCTCGAGCGCCACAACGCGAACGTCGCACGCGCGATGCACCAGCTCGGTGCGGAGTCCTCAGCGGCGTTCGAGGAGTCCCGCGACAAGGTGGCCCGGTTCCTCAACGCCCCGTCGCGCGACGAGGTCATCTTCACCAAGAACGCCTCCGAGGCGCTGAACCTCGTCGCCAACACGATGGCGTGGCCGGGTCCGCTCGAGGTGCGTTCCGGCGACCGCGTCGTGATCACCGAGATGGAGCACCACTCCAACATCGTGCCGTGGCAGCTGCTGACCGAGCGCAAGGGCGCCGAGCTGCGCTGGTTCGGGCTGACCGACGACGGCCAGCTCGACCTGTCGAACATCGACGAGCTGATCACCGCGAACACCCGGGTGGTGGCCCTGACCTGGGTCTCGAACATGCTCGGCACCATCAACCCGATCGCGGAGATCGCCCGGCGTGCCCACGAGGTGGGCGCGGTCGTGGTGGTTGACGCCTCGCAGGCGGCACCGCAGCTGCCGGTGGACGTCCAGGCCGTCGACGCAGACTTCCTGGCCTTCACCGGCCACAAGGTCACCGGCCCGACCGGCATCGGGGTCCTCTGGGGCAGGAGCTCCCTGCTGGAGCAGCTGCCGCCGTTCCTGGGCGGTGGGGAGATGATCGCCACGGTGACGATGGAGAAGTCCACCTGGGCAGGGCTCCCGCACAAGTTCGAGGCAGGCACGCCGCCGATCGTCGAGGCCGTGGGCCTCGGTGCCGCGGTGGACTACCTCAGCGAGATCGGCCTGGACAACATCCACCGGCACGAGCAGGCGGTGACCGGCCACCTGCTCGACGGGCTGGCCAGCGTCGGCGGCGTCACCGTGATGGGTCCGCTCGACCCGGCCATGCGCGGGGGAGCGGTGTCCTTCGAGCTCGACGGCGTGCACCCGCACGACGTCGCCCAGACCCTCGACAGCCGCGGGATCGCCGTGCGGGCCGGGCACCACTGCGCCAAGCCCGCCCACAAGCGGTACGGCGTGCAGAGCTCGACCCGCGCCTCGTCGTACCTCTACACGACCCCGGCCGAGATCGACGCCCTCATCGAGGGGCTGAACTACACCAAGTCGTACTTCAAGGTGGGCTGACATGGACCTCGACTCGCTGTACCAGGAGATCATCCTCGACCACTACCGGACGCCCCACCACGCGGGACTCCGGGAGCCCTTCGAGGCCGAGGTCCACCACGTGAACCCGACCTGCGGGGACGAGATCACGCTGAGGGTCCATCTCGACGGCGACACGGTCACCGACGTCTCCTACGACGCGGAGGGCTGCTCGATCAGCCAGGCCGCGGCGTCGGTGATGGCCGACCTCGTCATCGGCCAGCCGGTGGACAAGGCGTTCGCCGCGCACGAGGCGTTCGTCGCCCTGATGCACGGACGTGGCACCGTGGAGCCTGACGAAGAGGTTCTCGAGGACGGCATCGCCTTCGCCGGTGTCGCGAAGTTCCCCGCGCGCATCAAGTGCGCACTGCTGGGGTGGATGGCTTTCAAGGACGCCACCGCCCAGATCATCACGAAGGAGCAATCATGACCGACTCTGCGAACACCCACGACGACCTTCCCGAGGTCCCCGAGGCCGCTCCCGACGGCGCCGGTGCCGTCGGCACCGCCACCGCCACGCGCGATGACGTCTTCGAGGCGATGAAGGACGTCGTCGACCCCGAGCTCGGGATCAACGTGGTCGACCTCGGTCTCGTCTACGACGTACACCTCGACGAGCACTCCAACGCCGTGCTCGACATGACGCTGACCTCGGCCGCGTGCCCGCTGACCGACGTGATCCAGGACCAGACGAACTCCGCGCTCGAGGGCATCGTCGGGGACGTGACCATCAACTGGGTCTGGATGCCGCCGTGGGGTCCGGACAAGATCTCTGACGACGGCCGGGAGCAGCTGCGCGCGCTCGGCTTCAACGTCTGAGCGGGCGGGGCCACCAGTGCGCCCGGACGTGTCCCTGACCGAGCATCTTCGCGGACTGCACGCGGCCCTGCCGCACTTCGTCGACCACGCGTCGCGAGCCGGCCTGGATGCGCAGGTGCTCACGACGCCGGGCTGGACGACTCGCCAGCTGATCGCCCACCAGGGCATGGTCCATCGCTGGTCCAGTGCCAACGTGCGCGGGGAGCCGTCGGACCCGACGGCGTTCGAGGCCGAGGGGTTGGCCGTCGACGATCCGCTGACCTGGCTGCACGACGGTGCGGTCGACGTGGTGAACGCGATCGAGGCTGCGCCCGAGGACCTGACCGCACTGGTGTTCCTGCATGACCCCCCGCCGCCCCGACAGTTCTGGGCCCGCCGCCAGTGCCACGAGACCACGATCCACGCGGTGGACGCCCTCTCCGCCTCCCTCGGGCGCACGCCTCGCGCCGAGGACACCTGGATCAGCCGTGAGATCGCGGTCGACGGGATCGACGAGCTGCTCACCGGCTTCGCGCCCCGGCAGAGGTTCCGGCTGCGCAGCGGCGCCCCCACCCGGTTCGCCGTCCGCCCCACCGACTCCGACGCGTCCTGGCTGGTGCGGGTCAGCGATCAGCCGGTCGTGACCGAACGCAACTGCGACGAGGACGCCGAGGTGGTCCTGGAGGCCCCCGCGACGGCGCTCTACCTCGCCCTGTGGAACCGCTCCTTCGAGGTCGAGTCCGACGGGCTCGACCTGTGGCGAGCGACCGCCCGCATCACCTGGGCCTGACGTGGCCGAGGTCCGGGTCTCGGTGGCACGCCTGGAGCGTTGGGTGGAGAACTTCACCGCCGGCCACGGGGACACGACGCTCACCGTGAGCGGCCAGGCGCTGAGGGGCGTGGCCCGCGACGGCTCGACCTTCGCGGCACACCCACCCTTCGGCCGTGGGTACGACGGGCCGGCGGATCCCGCGGGGCTGGCTGCCGCCTGCGCTCCACCCGGGCGGTGGGGCGTCCTGCTGGTCCGCAAGGGCGGTTTCGCTGTGGCCCGGCTCGCCGGTGACCAGATCGTCGAGTCCAAGGTGGGCCAGCGGCACGTTCAGGGCAGGACCAAGGCCGGCGGTCAGAGCCAGCAGCGCTTCGCCCGTCGTCGCGACAACCAGGCGCGGGCGGCCTACGAGGCGGCCGCCGACCACGCGGCGCGGATCCTCGTCGGTGCCCGCGAGCTCGTCACCGGCGGCGACCACGCGGCCGTCGAGGCGGTGCTCTCCGACCGCCGACTGGCCGAGCTGATCGTCGTACCCCCGTTCCTGGCGGTGCCAGACCCCCGTCGCTCCGTGCTCGAGCAGGCGATCGCCGACGCGTGCTCGGTGCGCCTGGACGTGACCAACGCCTGAGCGGCGCCGGGCGCTGGCTCTGTCAGGATGGGCGGCACCAACGGGTGAGGAGCGGTGATGTGGGAGCCGGACCCGTCGTGGCAGCACCTCCCGGGCGCCGGCGGACCCGCCACCGTCGGTCTGTGGCTGGCCGAGCGCGACGGCCGACGCTGGATGGTCAAGCGGCTGGCCCCCGTCGAGGACTCACCGGCGGTGCTGAACCCCTCTCACGCGGGCTACTGGCGTCGCGAGGCGGAGGTGGCGCTCCACCGCGAGGTCGTTGACGGCCCCGGTCTTGTCCCCCCTGAGTACGGGCCGGTGGAGGAGGACGACCAGGGCGTCACGGTCTGGGCCGCCGAAGCCCTCGGGGAGCCGCCACCGGGCCCGTTCGTGGCGCGGGGGCTGGGTCGGTTCGCCGCCGCGCGACACGACCCGCCCTCCTGGGCCGCGTCCCGGTTGCTGGCCGACCGCCTGGAGCTCGCCGAGCGTCGGGGCGGCTGGCCGACTCTCGCACGCACCACGTTGGCCGACGTCACCGACCGCCTGTGGCAGCGCCGGGGGCACTGGCTGGCCCGCTGTGCGGCCGGGCCGTCGGGCCGGGTGCACGGCGACGCCGTGCCAGGCAACTTCTTGTCCACGAGCGGCGATGACGTGGTCGCCGTGGACTGGCAGTGCTTCGGCATCGGGCCGGTGGGCACCGACGTCGGCTACTACGCGCTGTCGAGCCGTGAGGAGTTCGACGTGCTGGTCGACGCCTTCCTCGACGGTACCGACCTGGAGGCCGAACGGGAGGCGGTGACCACCGCAGCCCGGGTGAGCGCCGTCTACTCCGTCGTCACCCGCGCCGAGTGGGCGCTCGCCCAGGCGGCGAAGGGGGAGGGAGCCCTGGCAGGGAAGTTCCGGCACCCGGCCGTGGCCCCCTACCTGCGGGCGCTGCAGCGCCAGTTCGCCCAGATCGAGCACCTCCTCGGCTGATCCGGCCGGGTCAGCGAGTGAGCAGGTCCCGGCGGCCGAACGCGAGCAGGCCGGCGCCGCTGAGCCCGACCGCGACGAGCAGCACGAGTCCGACGGGAGTCCAGTCGATCGCCTGGGCCGGGAAGCGGCCGAGGTGGCTGAACGGGGACAGGTCGACCACCCAGGAAGGAAACCGCAGCACCGTCCCGAACAGCAGCGTCACGGCACAGAACAGCAGGCCCGTCCAGGCCAGCCCGCCCCAGCGGGGGACGGCCCCGACGAGCAGTCGAGCGATACCGCCCAGGACGAGGACGCCTGGGAGCATCACCAGGGTCGCGCCGACCAGCTCCCCGAACCGTCCCCAGTCCCCGGTCGCGAGGCCGAAGCCGAGTCCCATGCCCACGCCCGCCGCCCCCACCACCAGCACACTCGCGCCGACGGTGATCACGACGTTGCCGAGCCACCAGCGGCGCCGCGGCAGGGCGGTGGCCACCAGGGCCTCGAGGCGCCCCTCCTCCTCCTCGACCCGTGGGCGCAGGGCCGAGGAGATCGTGTACGCCGACGCGATCAGGGCCATCATCAGCCCGGCGGTCGCATAGAAGGAGTCGACCAGACTCCCGGATCCCCCGAGGAAGATCTGCTGGGACACCGTGGAGTCGCCGATCAGCGTCTTGACGTCGTCTCCGATGGAACCGTAGGAGAGGCCGCCCAGCAGCATCCCGACGGTCCAACCGGCGACGCTGCCCCGCTGCAACCTCCAGCTGAGCCCGATGGCGCTGCGCAGGCCGGGACCGGCGGTCTCGGGCCCGGGCCGGGTCTGCCAGAGCCCGGCCCCGAAGTCGCGGTGCCCGAAGACGACGTACGCCGCGAGGAGTACGACGGCCGTGAACCCCGCGAGCAGCAGCAGCGGCCACCATCGCTCGCCTGAGTAGGCGTGCATCCCCTGGTACCAGCCGATCGGCGAGAGCCAGGACAGGCCACTGCCGCTGACGTCGCCCACCGCGCGCAGACCATAGGCGACCCCGATGACCGCTCCGGTGAGGCCGTACGCCGCCCTGGTGCTGCCCACGAGCTGCGTCGCGAGCATCGCCACGGCGCCGAACGCCAGTCCGCAGGCAGCCACGCCGACCCCCAGCGCGAGGGCTCCCGGAACCGCGAGGCCGTAGCCGACCAGGCTGGCGCTGACCCCGGCACCCACCAGGACGTTGGCCGCCGCCGTGATCACCAGGGCTGCCGTCATCGGCGTACGCCGGGCGACCGCGCCGGCGCGGAGCAGCTCGTCGCGACCCGACTCCTCCTCGGCCCGGGTGTGGCGGCCCACGAGGAACATGCTCATCACCCCCGCGACGACGGCACCGAAGGCGCTGGCCTGCCAGGCGACCTGGCCCCCGGTGGTGTCCAGGGCACGGGCGGGCCCGGCCATCGCGATGAACGCCGGGTTGCTCCCCATCATCGTGGCGGCCTCCTCGAAGGCCGCCCGGGTCGTGTAGACGCCGTCGACGCCAGGCGCCTGGGACCAGTAGAGAAGGGTGATCCCGAGAACGAAGAACAGGACCATCCAGCGGTCGCGCCGGAAGAAGGCGCGCAGGAAGGCACCGAGTCCGGTCACGCCGACTCCGCGCGTGCGTCGACCTCGTCGCCGTAGTGGCGTAGGAAGAGCTCCTCCAGGGTCGGCGGCTGGCTGGTCAGGCTGCGCACGCCGAAGCCGCCCAGCACGCGCAGCACCTCGTCCAGCCGGGCGGTGTCGACCTCGAAGGAGGCCCGGTTGCCCTCGACGAGCAGGTCGTGGACCCCCTCGGCACGGTCCAGCCCGGTAGCGGGGCGCTCGAGCTCGACCTTGATCGAGGTCCGGGTCAGGTGCCGCAGGTCGGCCAGGGTTCCCGACTCGACCACCCGTCCCGCGCGGACGATGCTGACCCGGTCGCACAGGCTCTCGACCTCGGCCAGGATGTGGCTGGAGAGCAGGACGGTGCCGCCGCCCTCCCGGAACGCCTCGACACGCGTCTGGAACCGGCTCTCCATGATCGGGTCCAGCCCGGAGGTGGGCTCGTCGAGCAACAGCAGGTCGACGTCGGAGGCGAGAGCGGCGACCAGCGCGACCTTCTGCCGGTTCCCCTTGGAGTACGCGCGGCCCTTCTTGGTCAGGTCGAGGTCGAAGAGGTCGACCAGCTCGGCACGACGCACGGGATCCAGCCCGCCTCGCAGGCGCGCCAGCAGGTCGATGGTCTGGCCGCCGGTCAGGTTCGGCCACAACGTCACGTCGCCAGGGACGTAGGCCAGTCGGCGGTGCAGCGCGGCGGCGTCGCGCCACGGGTCCCCGCCGAGCAGGCGGGCGCTCCCGGAGTCGGCTCGGAGCAGACCGAGGAGGACCCGGATCGTGGTGGACTTGCCCGAGCCGTTGGGGCCGAGGAAGCCGTGCACCTCCCCGGACCGGACCTTCAGGTCCAGGCCGTCCAGGGCGCGGGTGCGGCCGAAGGTCTTGACGAGGTTCTCGATGTCGACCAGCAGGTCCATACCAACAACCTACGCAAGGGTGCGCCGCGCACCGGGGGTCAGAGCGTGGGCAGCCAGTCCAGGGCGCCGCGACGGAACTGGCGGACGGGAAGCCCCGCCGCGCCCGCGGGGACGCGGCCCAGAAGAGGAACGCCGGTGATCACCGGGAGGTCGGCCAGGTTCTGCTCCTCGGCCAGGTCGGGGACCTCGGGCCAGGCACCGATGACGACCCCCTCCACGTGCAGGCCACGCGCAGCAATGGCGTGAACCGTCAGGCCGCTGTGGTTCAGAGTGCCGAGCCCGGCGCGCGCCACCACCACGAACGAGACGTCCATGCCCTCTGCCCGGACGCACTCGGCGAGGTCGAGCAGGGTCCACGCCTCGCCGAGCGGGACCAGGATGCCGCCCGCACCCTCGATGACCACCACGTCGTGGCCCTCAGCGACCGAGAGCACCAGGTCGCGCTGTTCGGCCAGGGTCGGCAGGACGGTGCCGGTGAGCCGAGCCGCGGCCTGGGGCGAGAGCGGGTCGGGGAGCCGGACCCCCTCGTGGAGGCTCACGTCGCCGGCCAGGCGGCGTACCTCCGCCAGGTCGCCGTCCTCGTCGGGGGCCACGCCGGTCTGGGCCGGCTTGACCACGGCCACCTTGCGACCCACGGACAGCTGGGCGGCCGCGATCGCGGCCGCGATGACGGTCTTGCCCACGCCGGTGTCGGTGCCGGTCACCACCAGGGCTCTCACCCGAGCCCCTCGAGCCCCTCGAGTCCCTACTCGAGTCCCTCGAGCACCGCGACGGCTCGAGCGAGCTCGTCGTCGGAGAGCTGGGCGTGCGCGGTCAGCCGCAGGCGCGAGATGCCGTCCGGGGTCGAGGGCGGACGGAAGCATCCGATCCGGACCCCGCTCGCAGCGGCGCGCTCCACCGCGGCCACTGCCTCGCGCGGCCCCGGCATCGGTACGGCGAGCACGGCGCCCGCCGGGGACGGGACCCGGCAGGTCCTCGCGAGGGTCGCGGCGACCTCGTTCACGCGGGCGACCCGGGCGGGCTCCGCCAGCACGACCTCCAGGGCCGCCAGTGCACCGCCTGCGGCTGCGGGCGCCAGCCCGGTGTCGTAGATGAACGGACGCGCCCGGTTGACGAGGTGCTCACGGACCGCGGGGAGCACAGCACGGCACCACCCTGGGCGCCCAGGGACTTGCTCAGGGTCAGGGTCGCGACGACGTCGGTCCGGTCCCCGAGCCCGGCGGCGTGCAGCAGTCCGCGGCCACCGACGCCCGCGACCCCCAGGGCGTGGGCCTCGTCGGCGACCAGCACGGCTCCCCGCGCCGCGCACACGGCGGCCAGCTCCGCCACCGAGGCGGCATCGCCCAGCACCGAGTAGATCGACTCGACCAGGACGATCGCCCGCGTCTGCGACCGAGCCGCGAGCGCTGCGTCGACGGCGGCCACGTCGTTGTGCGGGACCACCTGCACGGCGGCCCTGCTCAGTCGGCAGGCGTCGATCATCGACGCGTGCACGTGGGCGTCGGAGACCACGAGCGTGTCCGCGTCGGCCAGCGCGGACACGACCGAGAGGTTGGCGTGGTAGCCGGTCGAGAACACCAGCGCCGCCGGGAAGCCGCTGAACGCGGCGAGCGCGTCCTCGAGGTCCTCGTGGAGCGGCAGCGTGCCGGTCACCAGTCGTGAGGCGCCGGCCCCGGCGCCGTACTCCTCCGCAGCGGCGACGGCACCCGCCACGGTGACTGGGTGCCGGGCCAACCCGAGGTAGTCGTTGCCGGCCAGGTCGATCGTGGGCTCCGAGGGGTGCCTGGGGACCAGCCGCCTGGTCAGCCCGGCCTCCTCGCGCTCCGTGGCCGCCCCGGCGAGCCACTCCTCGAACGCGCTCATCGGTGGACCTCGGCGACCGCCCCGACCATGGCGTCGGTGATGGTGCGGATCTCCTCGGGCGAGCAGACGTAGGGCGGCATCGTGTAGACGAGGTTGCGGAACGGCCGCAGCCACACGCCACGGTCGAGGGCGGCTGCGGTGACGGCCGGCACGTCGACCCGCCGGTCCAGCTCGATCACGCCCACCGCGCCGAGCGTTCGCACGTCGGCGACGGAGTCGAGCTCGGCGGCCGGCGCCAGGCCCTCGCGCAGGCCGAGCCCGACCTGCGCCACCAAGGCTGCTGCGTCGCGGTGCGCGAGCAGGTCGAGGTTGGCCGAGGCGATCGCACACGCCAGTGGGTTCCCCATGAACGTGGGCCCGTGCATCATGCCGCCGGCGGGGGAGTCGCTCACCCGCCGTGCCACCTCGGCGGTGCACAGGACCGCAGCCAGGGTGAGGTACCCGCCGGTCAGGGCCTTGCCGACACACACGATGTCGGGTCGCTCCTGCCCGTGATGGCCGCCGAACACCGGCCCGGTGCGCCACAGGCCGGTGGCGATCTCGTCGTGGATGACCAGGGCGCCGTGCTCGCGGGCGAGGCGTGCGAGGAAGTCCAGGCAGCGGGCGGGGTAGACCCACATGCCGCCGGCGCCCTGCAGCACCGGCTCGACGATGACGGCGGCGATCTCGCTGGCGTGCTCCTCGAACAGGGCCCGCGTCTGCTGCTCCCACGCGAGCACCGCATCGTCTTCGCTCGGGTCCTCGAGCCCGGCCGGAGGGCGCGGGGCGAAGACGTGCTCGGGGACGAGCCCGCCGTACATCGCGTGCATGCCGGCGTCCGGGTCGCACACGCTCATCGGGGAGAAGGTGTCCCCGTGGTAGCCGCCGCGGATGGTGAAGAACCGCTTGCGGCGCAGTCCGGCCGGTCCCGACTGGGCCTGCCAGGCCATCTTCATGGCCACCTCGACGGAGACCGACCCCGAGTCGGCGAGGAAGACGTGGGGGAGACCGACGAGGTCAACGAGCTTCCTGGCCAGGCGCACCGCGGGCTCGTGGGTCAGCCCGCCGAACATCACGTGCGACATCCGGCCGAGCTGGTCCGCCGCCGCAGCGTCGAGCTCGGGCACGGCGTAGCCGTTCACCGCGCACCACCACGACGACATCGCGTCGATGACCTCCACCGGGTGGCCCTCACGTCGCAGCCGCAGGCGTACGCCGCTCGCGGACTCCACCTCGTAGACCGGCGACGGGGTCGTGCTCGAGGAGTAGGGGTGCCACAGGTGGGCCTGGTCCCAGGAGAGCAGGTCGGCGTCTCGGACGGCCCGCTCGCGCGCCTCAACCACCGCTCAGCGTCCCGTGCTCGACGCAGCTGGCCGTCCAGGTCCGCGGTGTCACCTGGACCCGCATGCGGCGGCGGCACCGGGCGCAGAACCGCGGTGGCTCCATCCTCAGCATGGTGGCGCAGTCGGCGTGTCCATCCGCGGCGAGCTCGCGGCCGCAGTGGCCGCAGAACTCCTCAGGGGCTGGCTCAGAGGGACTCACTGAGCGCCTTGATCGGCATCTTGAGGTCCTCGAGGAGGGCGAGGTCCTCCTCGGGGTCGCGCCCCAGCGTGGTCAGGTAGTTGCCCACGATGACGGCGTTGATGCCGCCGAGGAGGCCGTCGCGGGTGCCCAGGTCGCCGAGGGTGAGCTCGCGGCCGCCGGCGTAGCGCAGGATCGTGCGGGGCATCGCCAGCCGGAACGCCGCGATCGTGCGGAGCGCGTCCTTGCTGTCCATCAGGGGGAGGTCGCCGAAGGGGGTTCCCGGGCGGGGGTTGAGGAAGTTCAGGGGCACCTCGTCGGGCTCGAGTGCGGCGAGCTGGGCGGCCAGCTCGGCGCGCTGCTCGACGCTCTCGCCCATGCCGACCAGGCACCCGCAGCACAGCTCCATGCCGGAGTTGCGCACCATCTGGCAGGTGTCCCACCGCTCCTCCCACGAGTGCGTGGTCACCACCTGCGGGAAGTAGGAGCGGGCCGCCTCCAGGTTGTGGTTGTACCGGTGCACCCCCATGTCGACCAGGTCGTCGACCTGCTCCTGGCTGAGCATCCCGAGGGACGCCGCGACCTCGATGTCGACGGCCTCCTTGATCGCCTTGACGCCCTCGCGCATCTGGGTCATCAGCCGCTCGTCGGGGCCGCGCACGGCGGCGACGATGCAGAACTCGCTGGCACCGGTGGCCGCGGTCTGCTCGGCGGCCTTGACCAGCTCGGGCACGTTCAGCCACACCGAGCGCACAGGGGAGGTGAACTGACCGCTCTGGCTGCAGAAGTGACAGTCCTCGGGGCACCCGCCGGTCTTCAGCGACACGATGCCCTCGACCTCGACCTCGGGGCCGCACCACTTCATCCGGACCGCGTGCGCCAGCTCGAGCAGCTCGGTGAGGAGCCCGTCGGGGCTGGTGAGCACCGCAAGCACCTGCGCCTCGCTCAGCCCCTCGCCGCGGTCCAGGACCTGCTCGCGCAGCTCGACCAGCTGGTCGCTGTGGGCAAGGGACTGTTCGGTGGAGGCTGACATGCCCGCCATTCTGGCCCACGCCGCGGGGCTCGCCGCGACTCGGGTGAGTACTGGACGGTCACGACCGTCGCGGACCGGCTCAGAGCTGGTCGGTGGCGAAGGTGTCGCAGCCCTTGATCGTCCCGCCCTGCAGTCCCGTGTTGAACCACTTGATCCGCTGTGCGGAGCTGCCATGGGTGAACGAGTCGGTGTTCACGCGCCCCTGGGAGCGCTTCTGGATGCGGTCGTCACCGACCGCCTGGGCGGCGTCGATGGCCCGCTTGATGTCGTCCGGGTTCAGCTCGGAGATGATCGCCTGACCCTGGCTGTCCCGGGTCTCCTGCGCACCCTTGGCCCACACCCCGGCGAGGCAGTCGGCCATCAGCTCCACGCGAACGGCATCGCTCCGCGGACCCTGCTGGGTGCGGATCTTGCCGAGGATGCCGAGCTGGTCCTCGAGGTGGTGGCCGTACTCGTGGGCGATGACGTAGCCGATCGCGAACGGTCCTCCGCGCGCGCCGAGCTGACCCTTGAGCATGTCGGTGAAGAAGGTGGTGTCGAGGTACACCTGCTGGTCGTTGGGGCAGTAGAAGGGACCCATCTGGGCGCTTGCCTGGCCGCAGCCCGAGCTGGTCGAACCCTCGAACCGCACCGTCTTGACCACGGCGTACTGCTCGCCCGTCTCGCGGGGGTAGGCCGTCTTCCAGTAGGCCTGCACCGAGTTCGTGAACAGGTCGATCGAGCAGGCCTCGGACTTGTTGGCGTCGGCCCCCGTGCGGCACTCGTTCGTGGCCGCAGTGTCGCCGCCCCCGCCGCTCCCGTCGCCGCCGCCCAGGAACTGGTTCACCACCACGACCAGGATGATCAGAGCGATGGTCCCGAGGCCGATCTTGCCGCCGCCGCCGTTGGGGATCGGCAGACGCATGCCGCCGCCACCGCCCCCGCCGCCGCCGGAACGGGCCTCGATCTGGCTCTGGTCGATCCGCGCCTTCGGGTTGAACCGCACGTGTGTCCTCTCGGCCTCGATGTGCTCGTAGACTACCGAGCGTCGGCCCTCCCAGTACCCCGTCCGACCCCCGCCCGACGAGGCGGTGTCGCCCCCTTCCGCGAAAGCCTGTCGTGATCACTGTCTCCAAGCTCGAGGTGCGCGCTGGCGCGCGCCTGCTGATGGACGACGTGTCCTTCCGCATCGGCAGCGGCGACCGTATCGGGCTGGTGGGGCGCAACGGTGCCGGGAAGACCACCCTGACCCGCATCCTCGCCGGCGAGGCCCTGCCCGCCTCGGGCACGGTCACGAACTCCGGCACGATCGGCTACCTCCCTCAGGACCCGCGCACCGACGACCTCGAGGTGCTCTCGCGCGACCGGATCCTCTCGGCGCGCGGCCTGGACACCGTCGTACGCCGCCTGCGGGAGTCCGAGACCGAGATGGGCAGCGCCGATCCCGAGGTCCGGGACCGAGCGATGCTGCGCTACGAGAAGGCGGATGCCGCCCTGCACGCAGCGGGCGGCTACTCCGCCGAGGCAGAGGCCGCGCAGATCGCCTCCTCGATCGGCATCGCGGACCGGCTGATGGACCAGCCGCTGCGCACCCTGTCCGGAGGTCAGCGCCGTCGGGTGGAGCTGGCGCGCATCCTGTTCTCGGGGGCAGAGACGCTGCTCCTCGACGAGCCGACCAACCACCTCGACGCCGACTCGATCGGCTGGCTGCGTGAGTTCCTCCGCAACCACAAGGGCGGCCTCGTGGTGATCTCCCACGACGTCGGACTGCTCGAGGCATGCGTCAACCGCGTGCTCCACCTTGACGCCAACCGGGCCATGATCGACATCTACAACATCGGCTGGAAGGCCTACCTGGCACAGCGTGAGACCGACGAGAAGCGCCGTAAGCGCGAGCGGTCCAACGCCGAGAGCAAGGCCAAGACGCTGACCGACCAGGCCAACAAGATGCGCGCGAAGGCCACCAAGGCGCAGGCCGCGCAGTCCATGCTCAAGCGCGCCGAGAAGCTGATGGAGGGCATCGAGGGGGAGCGCAAGGCCGACCGCGTGGCGCGGATCAAGTTCCCCGCCCCGGCGCCCTGCGGCAAGACGCCGCTCACCGCCAGTGAGCTGTCGAAGTCCTACGGCTCCCTGGAGGTGTTCACCGACGTCGACCTCGCGGTGGACAAGGGCAGCCGGGTGGTCATCCTCGGCCTCAACGGGGCCGGCAAGACCACGCTGCTGCGCATCCTGGCCGGCGTCGACCGGGCCGACACGGGCGTTGTCGAGCCGGGCCACGGGCTCAAGATCGGCTACTACGCCCAAGAGCACGAGACCCTGGACACCTCTCGCTCGGTGCTGGAGAACCTCCACGCCGCCGCCCCTCAGCTCCAGGACACCGAGGCCAGGTCCGTGCTCGGCTCGTTCCTGTTCTCCGGTGACGACGCCAACAAGCCGGCGAGCGTGCTGTCCGGCGGCGAGAAGACCCGGCTCGCCCTGGCGATCCTGGTGGTCTCCAGTGCCAACGTGCTGCTGCTCGACGAGCCGACCAACAACCTGGACCCCGCCTCCCGCGAGGAGGTGCTCGCCGCCATCCGCAGCTATGCGGGCGCCATCGTCCTGGTGACCCATGACGAGGGCGCCGTACACGCGCTGGAGCCGGACCGCGTGCTCATCCTTCCCGACGGCGTCGAGGACCACTGGACCCCGGACTACGCCGACCTCGTCTCGCTGGCCTGATGGGCGCCGGTGCCCCCGATAGGCTCCGCGTCATGACGATCGTGGACCAGAAACGGCTCGACCAGGCGGGGCTGCGCGTCACGCTCGCCGGGCCGGTCCTCACGATCAGCCTCGACAAGCCGGACCGGCGCAACAGCCAGACGCCCCGGATGTGGCACGCCCTGGCCGAGATCGGCGCGGCCCTGCCCGAGGAGGTCCGGGTGGTGGTGGTCCGCGGGGAGGGTGACTGCTTCTCCGCCGGCATCGACACGCGGCTGCTGGGCGACGGCGGGATCGAGGGCGAGGAGTCGGTCCACGAGCTGATGCGGGCGGGCGACGCGGAGGTCCTCGCCGCCATCGACGGGTATCAACGCGGGTTCCTGTGGCTCTCCGACCCGCGGGTGATCACCGTGGCGGCGGTGCACGGCTACGCGATCGGGGCGGGGTTCCAGCTCGCCCTCGCCTGCGACCTGCGGGTGGTGGCCGAGGACGTGCGCTTCTGCATGAAGGAGCCAGCGCTCGGGCTGGTGCCCGACCTCACGGGAACAAAACCGCTGGTGGACCTTGTTGGCTATGCGAGGGCGTTGGAGATCTGCGCGACCACGAGGTACGTCGAGGCCGACGAGGCCCAGCATCTGGGCATCGCGACGGCCGTCGTACCCCGTGACGAGCTGGACGACGCCGTCTCGGACCTGGTGGCGGCCCTGCTGGCCGCCGACGCCGGGGCCGTGCGGGAGACCAAGACCCTGTTGCAGCAAGCGGGACACAATGATTTGCCGGCCCAGCGACTGGCTGAACGTCAGGCGCAGCTGCGCAGGTTCCGTGATCTCGTCGGTGGAGCCTGACAGCATCTGTGAATGTGACAACGGGGCCGCGAGGTTCACGGCCATGACGTGGTTCGGCCGCAGGCCGGGAGAGGGGGAGCGATGAGCTCCATGCATCCCGGAATGCTGATGCGCTCGATGCGCAGCGACCCGTCGGTGGTCGACAACAAGCTGACCCGCGAGACGGTCAAGCGGGTCTTCGGCTTCGCCAAGCCGCACAAGCGCCTGATCGCGGGCTTCCTGGCCTTCGTGGTCCTGGATGCGGGACTGGTCGTGGTCAACCCGCTGCTGGTCAAGCACATCCTCGACGACGGGGTGCTGAAGCAGAACGCCTCGCTGGTCATGTGGCTCGCCCTGGCGATGGTGCTCGTCGCGATCCTCGACGCGATCCTCGGCGTCGGGTCGGGCTTCTTGTCCTCGCGCATCGGGGAGAGCCTGATCTTCGACCTGCGGACCCAGGTCTTCGCGCACGTGCAGCGGATGTCGCTGGCCTTCTTCACCCGGACCCAGACCGGCGCCCTGGTCTCGCGCCTGAACAACGACGTCATCGGCGCCCAGCGGGCGTTCACCTCGACCCTGTCCAGCACCGTGTCCAACTCGATCAGCGTCGTGGTCGTCGGGATCACCATGCTCGCGTTGAGCTGGCAGGTCACCCTGGCCTGCCTGGCCCTGTTCCCCCTGCTGCTGCTGGCCTCACGCTGGGTCGGCCGGCAGATCAGCGGGCTCACCCGGCAGCAGATGGACGGCAACGCCGACCTCGGCAACATGATGACCGAGCGCTTCAACGTCGCCGGAGCCCTGCTGCTCAAGCTGTTCGGGCGCCGCCACGAGGAGGACGCGAAGTACGCCGAGAAGGCCGGCGTCGTGCGCGACCTCGGCATCCGGATCTCCCTGGTCACCCGGGTCTTCGTCGCGGTGATGATGCTGATCCCGGCGCTCGCCACCGCCCTCGTCTACGGGATCGGCGGCACCCTGGCCATCAACGGCTCACTGACCCCGGGCACCCTGATCGCGCTCGCCACGCTGCTGCTGCGCCTGCTCGGCCCCCTCCAGGGGCTCTCCAACGTCCGCGTCGACGTGATGACCGCCCTGGTCAGCTTCGACCGCGTCTTCGAGGTCCTGGACCTGCCGTCCACCGTCGCGGAGAAGCCCGACGCGACCGCGCTCGCACCGGGGGCCGCACGGGTGGAGTTCGACCACGTCGGCTTCACCTACCCGCGTGCCGACGAGGTGTCGCTGGCCAGCCTGGAGAACGTCGCCCGGCTGGAGAAGCGCGACCACGGGCCGGTCCTCCACGACATCACCTTCGCCGCCGAGCCGGGGCAGATGGTGGCCCTGGTCGGGCCGTCCGGCGCGGGCAAGACCACGATCACCCACCTGGTGGCCCGGCTCTACGACGTCACCAACGGTGCTGTCCGCGTCGACGGCCGCGATGTCCGCGACGTGACGCTGCAGTCCCTGGAGGACGCGGTCGGCTACGTCACCCAGGACGCGCACATGTTCCACGACACGATCGGGGAGAACCTCCGCTACGCCCGGCCGGACGTCTCCGACGAGGAGATCTGGGCGGCGCTCGAGTCGGCCCGGATCGCCGCCCTCGTCCACGCGATGCCCGATGGCCTCGACACGGTCGTCGGCGACCGCGGCTACCGGCTCTCGGGCGGCGAGCGCCAGCGGCTGGCGATCGCCCGCCTGCTCCTGAAGGCTCCCGGGATCGTCGTACTCGACGAGGCGACGGCCCACCTCGACTCCGAGTCGGAGTACGCCGTCCAGCGGGCGCTCGACGAGGCCTTGGAGGGCCGCACGTCCCTGGTCATCGCGCACCGGCTCTCCACCGTGCGCAACGCCGACCAGATCCTGGTCGTCGAGGACGGCCGCATCGTCCAGCGGGGCACCCACAGCGAGCTGCTCGCCGAGGGCGGCACCTACGCCGTCCTCTACCGCACCCAGTTCGCCGAGGACGCCGCTCAGCCGGATCCGGTCGCCTGATCGCCGGGTCTGATCGCCGGGTCTGATCGCCGGGTCTGATCGCCGGGTCTGATCGCCGGGTCTGATCGCCGGGTCTGATCGCCTGGTCTGAGTGCGCCGTAGGTTGGCGGGATGGACCTCGGACTCTCACAGCGCGTCTACGTCGTCACCGGTGGGAGTCGCGGTCTCGGCCGCGCCACTGCCGACCTCCTCGTCGCCGAAGGAGCCCGGGTGGTGGTCTCGGGGCGCGACGAGCAGACCGTGCTCGCCGCCGCCACCGAGCTCGGTGACAACGCGGTGGCGGTGACCGGCGACAACGCCGACCCGGCGACGGCCGACCGCCTGGTTGCGGCTGCGCGGGACCGCTGGGGCCGCCTCGACGGCGCCCTCGTGTCGGTGGGAGGACCGCCGACCGGCACCGTGATGGACACCTCCGACGAGGCGTGGACCCGCAGCTTCGCCTCGGTGTTCGTGGGCGGCACCCGGGTCGCACGGACCGTGGCCGCGGCGATGGACGGGCCCGGGGCGATCGCGTTCGTGCTGTCCAGCTCGGTCCGCTCCCCGTTGCCCAACATGGCGATCTCGAACGGGCTGCGGCCAGGCCTGGCGATGGTGGCCAAGACCCTCGCCGACGAGCTCGGGCCGCGTGGGATCCGGGTCAACGGGCTGCTCCCCGGGCGGGTCGCGACCGACCGGGTGGCCGAGGTCGACGCCTCGACCGGCGACGAGGAGGCGGCCCGGGCCAGGGCCATCGCGACGATCCCGCTGGGGCGCTACGGTCGCCCGGAGGAGTTCGCGGCCGCGGCGGCGTTCCTGCTCAGCCCGGCCTCAGGCTTTGTCAGCGGCGTGATGCTGCCGGTCGACGGGGGGATGCTGCGCGCCCTGTGAGGCCGGGCGGGCCCGCCTCAGGCGCCACTCGTCCCAGGCGAGGTAGCCGAACCCGAAGACCGCCAGGGCACCGAAGAACCACCACTGCAGCCCGTAGAAGAAGTGCGGGCCGTTGCTGGTGTCGTCGGGAAGCTCGACCGGCTCCAGGGCCTCGGCGGGTGCGGGACTCTGCAGATGGAGGTCCAGGAAGCCGCGGTAGACCGGGTAGGGGAGCACCCCGGCCATGGCCCGCGAGGACACGGCCCGGGTGGACAGCTCGCTGACCTTGGTGGCTCCGCCGGTGGCGTCACGGCGTACCCAACCGGTGACCGTGACCTCTCCCGCATCCGCCGCGGGCAGGTCGGGCCGCTTGCCGGTGTTGTCGGTGGAGACCCAGCCGCGGTCCACGAGGACGGCGGCCCCGCTGCTCGTCACCAGCGGGGTGATGACGTCGACCCCGGCTCCGCGGTCGCGCGTCTGGTACTTCAGCACGATCGTGTTCTGATCGTCCCAGGTGCCGTGCACCGTCACCCGGAGCCACTCGTCGTCGCGGGCGGGGGCGCGATCCGGTGACATCACCTCGTCCACGGGCTGGGGGGCGGCCGCGAGATTGGTGGCGACGACCCGGTTGTCGTGCTTGCGATCCTCGAGCCGGTGGAACTGCCACTGCCCCAGCAGGACGGCCAGCCACGCCAGCGCCACCACCACGACGGCGAACACCGCCCAGCGTCGGGTCAGCAGGAATCTCACGCCGCAACGGTAGTTCGTTGGTGGTGTCCCTAGACTGGCCGGGTGAGCACCGAGCACCCCGACACTGGACTCGTGGACAGCTACGGCCGCACGGCGACCGATCTGCGGGTGTCCCTGACCGACCGCTGCAACCTGCGGTGCAACTACTGCATGCCGGCCGAGGGCCTGGACTGGCTGCCGACCGAGGAGACGCTGACCGACGACGAGGTCGTCCGGCTCGTCCGCATCGGGGTGGAGCACCTCGGCATCCGCGAGGTGCGGTTCACCGGCGGCGAGCCGCTGCTGCGCCGCGGCCTGCCCGACCTGGTGCGCCGTACCAAGGAGCTCCAGCCCACGCCCGAGGTCTCGATCACGACCAACGCGCTCGGCCTGGCCCGCACGGCGGACGCGCTCGCCGCCGCAGGCCTGGACCGGGTGAACGTCAGCCTCGACACGATCCGTCGCGACGTATTCGAGCAGATCACGCTGCGCGACCGGCTGCACGACGTCCTGGCCGGCCTCGACGCCGCCAAGCGCGCCGGACTGACGCCGGTCAAGGTCAACGCCGTCCTGATGCGCGATGTCAACGACAAGTACGCCGCCGAGCTGCTGCGCTACTGCCTCGAGAACGACTTCCAGCTGCGGATCATCGAACAGATGCCGCTCGACGCGCAGCACGGCTGGTCGCGGGCAGGGATGGTCACGGCGGAGGAGATCTTCGCGCTGCTTGCCACGGAGTTCACGCTCACCCCCGACCCGGAGCACCGGGGAAGCGCCCCCGCCGAGACGTTCCTGGTCGACGGCGGTCCGGCGAAGGTCGGCGTGATCGCCTCGGTCACCCGCCCGTTCTGCGGTGACTGCGACCGGGTCCGACTCACCGCCGACGGGCAGGTGCGCAACTGCCTGTTCGCCCGCGAGGAGTCCGACCTGCGCGCCGCCCTGCGGGGGTCCGCGACCGACGACCAGATCGCCGACCAGTGGCGGCTGGCGATGATGACGAAGCGTCCCGGCCACGGCATCGACGACGAGACCTTCCTGCAGCCGACCCGCCCGATGTCGGCCATCGGCGGCTAGTTCCGCGACCGGGCACTGCGCGCACGCTGCAGCTGCGACAGCGGGAGTTGCGCGAGCGGTCAATCCGCGCACGTTGTGGTGTGCCGAGCGGTCACTCGGTGCACAACGGGCGTGCGTGCAGTGCCCGGTCGGCGTCGTACGGCGTGCGTGCAGTGCCCGGTCGGCGAACTAGGGGGTCGGGGGGAGGTGCGGGGCGACCTCGCGCAGGAACTGCCGGGCGGCCAGGAAGTCTCCGAGGCTCTGCCGATGCTCCTCGCAGGCCAGCCAGACCTTGCGGCGCTCGGGCGTGTGCAACTTGGGGTTGTTCCACCGGAGCTCGTGTACGGCGGGGGAGCGGCACCCCTTCGCCGAGCAGGTGGCGAGCTCCTCGCTCACTCGCCCAGCTCCTTGAAACGCTGCTCGGGCTGCACCAGGTCGGCCCCCTCGATGCGGGGGCTGGCGCTGTTGGCCATCACCACGGCCACGTAGGGCAACAGGAACGCGCCGGCCACCAGCACCCAGCGCAGCCAGTTGTCCCCGACGGCCACGGCGCCGATGAAGCACAGGGTGCGGATGCCCATCGAGATGACATAGCGGCGCCGACGACGGTCGATGTCGTCCTGCTGGTTGTGCGGCGCGGTGGTGATCCGGACGACCGGGTCCTCCTCCCGCCGCTTGCGCGGTGCAGCCACACCTGCCAGCGTACGTCGGCACCCGGCGGACCCCCCGCGGGGTCATGGCAAACTGGCTGGGTCCGAACCGCCGAGACCAGGAGACCCCGATGTCGAACCGCACCTACCGAGTCACCGAGATCGTCGGTACCTCCCCCGACGGCATCGACCAGGCCATCCGGAACGGTGTGGAGCGCGCTGCCAGCACCCTGCGGCACGTCGACTGGTTCGAGCTGACCGAGGTCCGCGGGCAGGTCAAGGACGGCGCCGTCGAGCACTTCCAGGTGGGCATCAAGGTGGGTTTCCGCCTCGAGGACGACTGAGCGACCGGGTCCCGCGAGAGGACCCGCCGTGACTGCTCTGGTCGAGCTGAGGGTCCTCGAGGGCCCGAACCTCTACTTTCCCCGGGCGGCGATCAAGCTCACCCTCGACGTGAGCGCGCTCGCCAGCGCCCCCACCCTGGAGGTACGCCGGGTCGCGGATCGGCTGGGTCTGAAGTCGATCCGCCCCGGTGCCCCGCTGAGCGGCTTCCGCCAGCGGGCCATCATCCGTCTCGTCATCCGGCTCGTCCGCCGGGTGGCCGCCGGGGCTGGGACCACCCGACTGGGCGTCCGGGTGCGCACGACGAGCGACCCGCAGCAGATCGTCGTGGCCTACCCGTGGCGCGACCGGAACCGCGCTCGTGCCCTGGCGGAGTGCGTGGTCGGGATCCTGGACGGGCTCGCGGATGGTGACGTCGCCGAGCTGGTCGACCAGGCGGCGGCCCAGGTCCGCGACGTCGAACCGGGCCCCGGCCCCACGACGATCCGCCCGCGGGTGCCGCTCGTGGCCGTGACCGGCACCAATGGCAAGACCACGACGTCGCGCATGGTGGCGCACATCGCCCGCGAGGCCGGTCACCATGTCGGCTGGTCCAACACCGACGGCATCTACGTCGACGGCACGCTCCTGGAGCCGGGCGACTACTCCGGTCCGTCGGGCGCGGGGCGGGTCCTGGCCCTCGAGGGAGTGACCTTCGCGGTCACCGAGACCGCCCGCGGCGGGATCCTGCTCAAGGGCATCGGGGTGCTGCACAACGACGTCTCGGTGGTCACCAACGTGAGCGCCGACCACCTCGGCATGCAGGGCATCGACACCGTCGACCAGCTCGCGGAGGTCAAGGGGGTCGTGGCTCGCATCACGCGCAAGACCGGCTGGGCGGTGCTCAACGGCGACGACCCTCGCGTCCTCGCGATGCGGACCAGCACCCCGGCACGTCCGTGGGTCTTCACGCGCGACCCCGACTCGCCGTCGGTGCGGGAGGTGCTGGCGGTCGGCGGCCGGGCGACGACGCTCATCGACGGATGGGTCACCGTCCTCGACGGTGGCCGGGCCGATCCGCTCGTTGAGGTCGTGGACGTCCCGATGACGCTGAGCGGGCTGTCCAGGTTCAACGTCGAGAACGCCCTCGCCGCCGCGTCGGCTGCGCTGGCCGCCGGCATCGACGCCGAGCACGTGGTCACCGGACTTCGCTCCTTCCTGCCCGATGCGGAGCACAACCCGGGGCGGATGAACTTCTTCACCCTCGGGCAGGTCACGGTGGTGATGGACCTTGCCCACAACGAGGCGGGGCTGGAGGCGATGATCGAGATCATGCGTGGCGTGCGTCCGCCCGGCCGGCGCCTGCTGCTGGGCCTCGGAGCGGTCGGGGACCGCCAGGACGACCTGATCGAGATGCTCGGCGAGATCGCTGCGCGCGACGCGGATGTCGTCGCGATCGGGCACAAGCAGCACTATCTGCGCGGTCGCAGCGTCGAGGAGATCGACGCGCTCCTGCGGGCCGGGGCCTCGCGTGTCGGGGTCACCGACCTCTCGTCGTACCCCACCGAGCTGGCCTCCCTGGAGGCGCTCGTCGAGCTGGCCCGGCCGGGGGAGGTCGTCGGCCTGATGTGCCACGCGGAGCGTCAGCAGGTCTACGACTGGATCGCCTCCCGCGGGGGCACCCCGGACACGCCCGAGCAGCTGCGAACCAAGGTCCGACGGGCGAGCACGGGTGAGTGAGCCCGGCGGCGAACACCAGCTGCTCGCCCGGCGCTCGCGCCGGGGCCGGCTGACCCTGGTCACCGTGACGCTGGGCTCGGGGATCGCGATCCTCGACGGCACCGTGGTCAACATCGCCCTGCGGCGGATCGGCGTCGACCTGGGTGCCTCACTCACCCAGCTCCAGTGGATCGTCAACGGGTACCTGCTCGCCCTGGCGTCGCTGATCCTGGTCGGAGGGGCCTTGGGCGACCGGCTGGGGCGCAAGCGGATGTACCTCACCGGCGTGGCCGGGTTCGCCGCCGCCAGCGCCCTGTGCGCCCTGGCCCGCTCGCCGGAGCAGCTCGTGGCCTTCCGGGTCGTCCAGGGGATCTCGGCCGCGTTGCTCACGCCGGGCGGTCTGGCGATCATCCAGGGCAGCTTCCGGCGGGTCGACCGCGCGGCCGTGATCGGGACCTGGGCCGGCGTCTCCGGGGTGACGGCGGCGATCGGCCCGTTCGTCGGGGGTCTCCTGATCGAGCACGCCGGCTGGCGCTGGATCTTCGCGATCAACCTGCCACTGTGTGCCCTGGTGCTGGCGCTCGGGATGCGGATCCCGGAGTCGCGCGACGAGCAGGAAACCGGACCGTTCGACCTTGCGGGCGCGGTGATGGGCGTGCTGATGCTGGGCGCGACGACGTACCTGCTGACCTCTTGGCGCAGCTTCTCCACGGCCTGGGTGGCCGTGGGGATAGTCGCCTGCTTGCTGATGGTCATCGCCTTCCTGGCGCTGGAGCGCCGGCGGGGCGCCATGCTGCCGCTGGAGCTGTTCGCCTCGCGGGTCTTCGCCGCGGCGAACCTGATGACCTTCCTGGTCTACGGCGCCCTGGGAGCGGTGCTGTTCTTCCTCGTCCTGCAGCTGCAGGTCAGCTCGGGGTACACCCCGCTCGAGGCCGGGCTCGCCTCGCTGCCGATCACGATCGCGCTGCTGCTGCTCTCGTCCCGGTTCTCGGCGCTCTCGGCCCGGACGGGGCCGCGGCTGCTGATGTCGCTGGGGCCGATCGTGTGCGGGTGTGGCGTCTGGTGGATGTCGTACGTCGACCAGGACACCTCCTACTGGGTCGACGTCCTGCCGGGAATGGTGCTGTTCTCGCTCGGCCTCGCCGCGCTGGTGTCCCCGCTGACCACGGCCGTCCTGGCGGCGGCGCCCGATCACCATGCCGGCATCGCGAGCGGTGTGAACAACGCCCTGGCGCGTGCCGGCAGCCTGCTCGCGGTCGCCGCCCTGCCGGCGGCCGTGGGGCTGTCCGGGGCGGACTACCGGGATCCGGAGATCCTCACCGTCGGGTACCGGCACGCCGAGCTGATCTGTGCCGGCCTGCTCGTGGCGGGAGGCGTGGTGTCATGGTTCGGGTTGAGGGACACCAGACCGGTCGACACGTTCGACCACGCCACCGACAACAGAGGGACTTGAACATGAGCGACGACAGCCGCCGTCTCGCGGTACTCATCGACGCGGACAACACTTCGCCGCGGCAGGCCGCCGAGATGTTCGAGGAGCTCGCCAGCTACGGCACCCTCACGGTGAAGCGTGCGTACGGCGACTGGACCAGCCCCCAGCTCACCGGCTGGAAGTCGCAGCTGCACGCCCATGCCATCTCGCCGATGCAGCAGTTCGCCTACACCAGTGGGAAGAACTCCACCGACTCCGCGCTGATCATCGACGCGATGGACCTCCTCTACGCCGGCAACCTGGACGGTTTCGTGATCGTCTCCAGCGACAGCGACTTCACCCGCCTGGCCACGCGACTGCGCGAGTCGGGCATGACGGTCTACGGCCTCGGCCAGCGCAAGACGCCCAAGGCGTTCCAGGACGCCTGCGACAAGTTCACCTACCTCGAGGTGCTCGGGGCCGAGGCCGGCCAACCGGCCGCGGTCGAGCCGGCGGCGCAAGCGACGGCACCGGCGCGGGGGAACCGGGCCGCCGAGCGGTCGGCGGAGCCCGATCCGCAAGTCTCGCTGGAGAGCCTGCTGATCAAGGCCCTGAACAAGACGGCCCGCGACGACGGCTGGTCCCGCGTCAGCGACATCGGCAGTCACCTGATCCGGACCAACCCCGCCTTCGACGCACGCTCGTTCGGTTTCGCCAAGCTGGGCGACCTGGTCAGCGGCCAGCCCTACGTGGAGACCAAGACGATCCAGACGGCCGCGGGGGAGTCCCAGCTCTGGGCACGGGCCAAGCAGCGCAGGGTTGCCCAAAAGAGTGCCCAGAAGAGTGCCCCGAAGGCGGCCCCGAAGAAGGCCGCCCAGGCCAAGGCGGCCCCGAGCAAGTAACTGCCGACCCCGGTCCGGAGTCCGGGTCAGGTCTGGGTCCGACCTCAGCCCTCCGGCGGCGGCGTGTAGTCCGGGTCGGCCACCGGACCGTCGTCGTCGGCGCGCGAGGCGCCGGCCTGCGCGTGCTGGGACCAGCTCTCCAGCTCGGCCATCACCGCTGGGTGCTTGTCGACGCAGACCACGACGAGGTCGCCCCGGTTGGCCCGGCTCATGGCGTGCCGGACGGACTCGATCTCGTCGAGGATCACCTCGAGCTGCTTGCAGCGGGCGCCGTCCTCCATCGCGGCGCGGGCGCCATCCGCGACCAGTTCGGCGCACTCACCCCCCGGCCGGCGCCGCAGGTTGGCGTCCTCCCGCACGATGACGACGTCGAAGTGCCGCGCCGCGATCTCGCCGAGCTCGCGCATGTCCTCGTCGCGCCGGTCACCCGCCGTCGCGATGATCCCGATCCGGGACGGCTTGCCGAGGTCACTGCCGGAGTCGAGGCTCTCGCCCATCCGGTCCACGAAGTCACCCAGCATCTTCATGCCCGGGGCATTGTGGCAGTAGTCGATGATGACGTTGACGCCGTTCACCTCGACCTCGTTGAGGCGTCCGGGGGAGAGGTAGTAGTTGGTGGAGAAGGTGCGCAGTCCCTGGCGGATGTCGTGCAGCGGGGCCCCCGCCGCGAAGGCAGCCGCAGCCGCACCTAGCGCGTTCTGGACGTTCATCCGGGCGCGCCCGCCGAACGTGGCGGGAAGCAGGTGCGTGAAGGCCAGCTGCATCTGCCGCGCACCATGGCGTACGACGATCATCTCGCCGCGCTCGGTGGGCTCGAGGACCAGCGCCTTGCCGCCGCGACGGCAGTGCGCGTCGATCATCTCGCGCTCCTCCGAGCCAGGCTCGGACATGGAGAACCAGACGATCTGGCCCGAGCAGCGTCGCCGCATCTCGCGCACCAGTGGATCGTCGGCGTTGAGCACTGCGTGGCCGTCGCGGGGCACGGCCTCGACCAGCACGGCCTTGACGTCGGCGAGCTGCTCCACCGTGTCGATGCCCCGGAGCCCGAGGTGGTCGGGCTGGACGTTGAGGACGACGGCGACGTCGTTGCGCTCGTAGCCCAGTCCCTCGCGCAGGATGCCCCCGCGGGCCACCTCGAAGACGGCGAAGTCCACGCGGGGGTTCTGCAGGACCATCCGGGCGCTGCGCGGCCCGGAGGCGTCCGCACGGATCACCAACCGCTCGTCGATCACGACGCCGTCGGTCGAGGTCATGCCGACCTTGCGGCCCATGCCCTTGAAGATGTGACTGATCATCCGGCTGGTCGTGGTCTTGCCGTTGGTGCCCGTGACGGCCACGATCGGGATCCGGCTGGGCGCACCCGGTGGGAACAGCATGTCCACCACGGGCTTGGCGATGAACTGGGGCTCCCCGATCGTCGGGTGGGTGTGCATCCGGAAGCCGGGCGCCGCGTTGACCTCGCAGATCGCGCCGCCGGTCTCGCGCACGGCCTGGGTGATGTCGGGGCAGATGAAGTCGATGCCGGCGATGTCGAGCCCGATCATCCGGGCCGCCTCCTCGGCGATCTCGACGTTCTCCGGGTGGGCCTCGAGGGTGCGGTCGATGGAGATGCCGCCGGTGGACATGTTCCCCGTGAGCGCGAGCTTGACCGTCTCGCCGTCACTGGGGACCGACTCCAGGGTGTGCCCCTGGCCGGAGAGCACCTCCTCGGCCGCCGCGTCGAGCTTGATCCGGGTCAGCACCTTCTCGTGGCCGACGCCGCGGCGGGGGTCGGCGTTGGTCAGGTCCACCAGCTGCTGGACCGAACTGGTGCCGTCGCCGGTCACCGACGCCGGCACCCGCTCGGCGATGGCGGCCACCCGGCCGTCGATGATCAGGCAGCGGTAGTCCTTCCCGGTGACCATCGACTCGACGATCACCGTGCCGCGACGCGACTGGTCGCGGGCGATGTCGAAGGCCTCCCGCACCGCCTCGTCGCCCTGCAGGTCGAGACAGACCCCGCGGCCGTGGTTGCCGTCGAGCGGCTTGACCACCACCGGGAACCCGATCCGGCGGGCCACGCTGACCGCGTGATCCGCAGTGCGCACTGACTCCTGCTTGGGGACGGGCAGCCCGGCCGCGCCGAGCAGCCGCGTCGTGAGGTCCTTGTCGGAGGCGATGTCGACCGCGATCGAGCTGGTCTCCGACGTCATCGTCGCGCGGATGCGCTTGGCGTGCACGCCCTGGCCGAGCTGGACCAGCGAGTGCTGGTTGAGCCGGATCCACGGGATGTCCCGGGAGACGGCCTCGTCGAGGATCGCCTGCGTCGAGGGCCCGAAGGCGGTCCTCTGGGCGCGAAGGATGAAGGAGTCGAGCTCCTGCTCGAAGTCGAAGTCGGGGTCCGCCTCCACGAGATGGTTGACCAGGCGTACGGCGAGCTGGGCGGCCGCCAGACCCACCTGCTCGTCGACGTACCCGAAGACGATGTTGTAGTGCCCCTTCTGGCCGCGGACCTGACGGGTCTTGCCCCGGCGGGTGTCGTGCCCGACCACCTGCTGCAGCGAGAGCGCGACGTGCTCGGCGACGTGACCGAGCCAGGTGCCTTCGTTCAGGCGCTCCACGAACCCGCCCCGACGGCCCCGCGAGCAGGAGTGGTCGCGCAACCCCGGGAGCGCCACCAGCAGGCGTTCAGTGAAGCCGGGCAGGGTGTTGGTGGGGTACTCCTCCAGGACGCCGAGGTCCACGACCAGGTGGATCGCCTTCTCGTAGGACCAGACGTTGGCCCCCCGGTAGACGCGGGTCTCCAGGATGGCCAGGTCCGCGCTGGGCCGGCCGCCGGATCCCCGGGTGTTCGCCGGCTCGTCGATCGCGTCAGTCAAGGTCTGCTCCTCGGGTTCGTCGGGCGATGCGGCGACGCAGTACCGACGGCGAGACGTCTGCGGCGGCGATGTCTCGGGCCATCTTGCGCAGATCCCGGTTGGCCAGCGCCAATTCGTCGGCCTGGGCCGGGTCGATCAGCGCGCCTGCGTCGGCCAGGCTGCGGGTGGTCAGGTTGAACCGCGACCCTGCCGGGAGCACGTGCAGCACCACCCCGGAGGCCAGGATCGGGCGGCGCTCCTTGGCCTCGTGAGCGTTGGTGACCATGTCGGTGCCGTCGAAGATGGTCACGGACCCCCGCCCGACCACCTCGAGGATCTCGTCGTCGTCGCTGCGGGTGATGACGGCGGCGGTGTCCTCGTCGACGCCGACGCCCAGCAGCTGAGGACTCTGGGAGACGATCATCAGCAGCCGGCCGTACCGGTTGCGCTGGTCGAAGTGCTGGTCGATCACGCAGTTCTCGACCAGCCCGAGACCGGCGGCGACCTGGGTCATCCGTTGCTTGGGCGTGGTCCCGCCCGGTCCGAACGCGACCATGTGCGAGGACTGGATGCTGGCCCCGGCCGAGGTGCCGCCGATGGTGACGCCCCGAGCCCGGGCATCGAGGATCGCCTGCCCGAAGGGGGTTCCGGCGATGACGGAGGACAGCTTGAGCTGGTTGCCGCCTGTCATGAAGATGCCGGTGGCCTTCGCCAGCTGCTCGACGATCTCGGCTTCCGATGCCTGGGCACGCGTCTCCGGGCGCACGCCGTACACCTCGGCGGCGCCGAGCCGGGTGAAGGTCGCGGCGTACAGATCGACGATCTCGGGGCCGAGCGACGAGGCCGTCGGCACCACCGCGATCCTCGCCTGGGTGGCTCCTGCCCGGGCGACGAACTCGCTGAGGACGGTTCGCCTGCCGAGCTTGTCCTCCGCACCGCCAATCACGAACAGGGCACCTTCTGCGGTTGGCATGACACGAAGCCTAAGGGGTGGAACAGTGAGTCGCGTGAGACCGTCTTCCCCCGATTCGTCCGCTCGGGGTGCGCGTGTGCTCGTGGTCATGCGGCACGCCAAGGCCGAGCCGTTCGCCGCCGAGGATCACCAGCGTGAGCTCACCTCCCGGGGACGCCGCGACGCCGCTGCGGCCGGCATCTGGCTGGCGGGCGAGGACCTCGTGCCCACCCATGCCTACGTCTCCTCGGCCGCTCGAACCCAGGCCACCTGGGACGCACTCGCCCACGGTTCACGCAGCGTTGCCGAGGTGTCGGTGGAGGACGGGCTCTACACCGGCGGACCGGACAGCGTCCTGGACAGCCTCAGGGCGGCGCCGCTGGACGCCGCCGTGGTCGTCTACGTCGGGCACAACCCGACCGCTGCATCGCTGGCCCACCTCCTCGACGACGGGGACCCCGAACCGGCGGCGTTCAGGGCGATGAGCGAGGGCTACCCCACCTCCGCGATGGCAGTGCTCGACGTCGGGGTGCCGTGGGCCGACCTGGGCCCGGCGACGGCTCGGCTGATGGCGTTCCACGTCGGCCAGGGCTGACCTGCGTCGGTCGGGATTCGCGGAGGGCCCTTCGGCGCGGGCTCAGACGCCCGGTTCGGGGGTGGTGATGCCCGCGTCCGCGTCCGCGGCCACGATCTCCTCGCGGCTGATCCCGAGGAGGTACATCACCGCGTCCATGTAGGGGACGTTCACGGCCGCGTGCGCCGCCTCCTGCACCACCGGCTTGGCGTTGAACGCGATCCCGAGCCCCGCCAGGTTCAGCATGTCGAGGTCGTTCGCCCCGTCCCCGATGGCGATGGTGGCACTGACGGGCAGGCCGCTCTGCTCGGCGAACCGGCGCAGGGCGGCCGCCTTGCCGGCCCGGTCCACGATGTCACCGACCAGCGCACCGGTGAGCCTGTTGTCCACGACCTCGAGCTCGTTGGCCGCCGAGAAGTCGATGTCCAGGTCGCGGGCCAGCCGATCGGTGATCTGGGAGAAGCCACCGCTCACGATGGCGAACCGGTAGCCCAGGCGCTTCAGGGTTCGGACGGTGGTGCGGGCCCCGGGGGAGAGGACCAGGTCGTCGTACACGCGGTCGATGGCGCGGGCGTCCAGGCCCTTCAGCAGCGCGACCCGCGCGCGCAGGCTCTCGCCGAAGTCGAGCTCGCCACGCATGGCCTGCCCGGTGATCCGGGCGACCTGCTCCTCACAGCCGGCGTGGGCGGCCAGCATCTCGATGACCTCGCCCTGGATGAGGGTCGAGTCGACGTCCATCACGATGAGCCGCATGCTCCGGCGCAGCAGGTTCGCCGCCTGGACGGCGATGTCGACGCCCTGCTCGGCCGCCTCACGCGCCAGGATGTCGCGCAGCTTGTCGGGATCGGCGCCCGAGACGTGCAGGTCGATCGCGGTGATCGGGTAGCGGGCCATCCGCTCGATCCGGTCGATGTTGGCGCCGGTGTCGGCGATCCGGCCGGCGATCGCGGCCACCGCGGCGGACCGCAGGGGCGTGCCGAGGACCGTCACGTGGCTGCGACCCTCGGGTCGTGGCCGGTTGTCGCCGGAGCCCTTGTCGACCTCGATGGTCATCCCGAGGTCTTCGGCCACCCGCTCCATCGCGAGCCGCAGCGCCTTCCAGTCCCGGGGCGCACTGACCAGGAGGCCGAGGATCAGGCGGCGCCGCAGGACGATCTGCTCGATGTCGAGGACCTCGACCCCGAATCCCGCCAGCGTGTCGAACACCAGGGAGGTCACGCCGGGCCGGTCCTTGCCGGTGAGCGTGATCAGCAGCGTCCGCGGCGGAGCCGGCGTGGTTTCGTCGAGCACGACCTGAGGCTATCCGTCCTCAGCCCAGCACGGAGCAGGCGCCCACGAGCGCGTGCCTGGCGGCGCGATCGAGGTCGGTGAGCGCCGCCTGCCGCATCACGATCTCCGAGGACGACACCGAACCGCCCTCGACTGACCGCGCGAGGTCGACGATCTCAAGGCAGAGCACGGCGCGTTCGATGGTCTCCACCCGGCGGTCGGCGTACCCCGGGGGGAGCCGCAGCGGTGGGCGGTGCCGCCAGTTGAGGAGCAGGTCGGGGATCTCCGGCTGCCAGCCGGCGACGTCGAGGTCGACCAGCCTGGCGGTGACCTCGGCGAGGGTCGTCCGGAGGCCGACGGCGGTCTCGCGTTCGTCGACCCACGGTGCGGGATCGGCGCGCTGGGCACGCCACACCACGGTGCGCGCGTCGATCTCCGGGATCAGCGCGACGTCGCCGACGAGGACTGCCTCGCCGCTCTCGATCGCGTCGCGGGTGAGTTCGGCTGGCCCGCCGAGGCCGACCGGGTCGCCCGGGGCGGGTAGCGCCAAGCTGGCGGCACCACGCAACCGCGCGGGCAGCTCGATCAGCTCGAGCGTGGGTTGGTCGGGCAGGCCGGACACCAGGTGGCGTGGTGCGTCTCCGCGCACAGCATCGGCCAGCTGGTCGGGGCCGATGTGCCCGAGCCGATGGGACTCCAGCCAGGTGACCAGCACGGCCGACATCGGGAAGAGGCTCACGGTGGCAGCCTAGGGAGTCCGGAGTGTCCCACTCCTCCGGGCCGGGTAGGTTGGCCCCGACAGCATCCGCACCCCATCCACGCTGCCGAGGTCTTTGTGAACGCCGTACTCGAGCTCGCCGACGTCACCGTCAAGCGAGGGCAGGCCACACTGCTCGCCGGTGTGGACTGGACGGTCGAGGAGGACGAGCGCTGGGTGATCCTCGGGCCCAACGGCGCCGGCAAGACCACCCTGATGCAACTCTGCTCGGCACAGATCCACCCCACCTCCGGCGTGGTCGCGATCCTGGGCGAGATTGTCGGGACGGTGGACGTCTTCGAGCTGCGCCCACGCATCGGCTGGACCAGTGCCGCGGTGGCCGAGCGCATCCCCCGTCATGAGACCGTCCGCGACGTCGTCGTCTCCGCCTCCTACGGCGTCCTGGGCAGATGGCGTGAGCAGTACGACGACCTCGACCACGGTCGTGCGGAGGAGCTGCTGATCGAGGTGGGCGCCAAGGCGCTGCTCGACCGCACCTTCGGCACCCTGAGCGAGGGCGAGCGCAAGCGGGTCCAGATCGCCCGAGCGCTGATGACCGACCCCGAGCTGCTGATCCTGGACGAGCCCGCGGCCGGCCTGGACCTCGGTGGTCGCGAGGACCTCGTCTCCACCCTGTCGGTGCTGGCGATGGACGCCGACTCCCCGACCACGATCCTGGTCTCCCACCACGTCGAGGAGATCCCGCCCGGCTTCAGCCACGCCTTGATGCTGCGCGACGGGCGGGTCACCGCTGCCGGGCCGCTACCCGAGGTGATGACCGAGGACGTGCTCAGCGCGGCCTTCGGGATGAGCCTGTCGCTGCACGAGGAGGACGGTCGCTACTCGGCGCGTCGGCGCACGGGTCGACGCGCACGCCGACGCGGCTGAGTCGTTGCGGTCGGTTGGATAGGGTCGGGACATGGACTGGGTGGACTGGCTGCGCGATCACATGTGGGAGAGCTGGCTGACTCTCGCGGTCGTGCTGGGCGCTCTCGAGCTGGTCAGCCTCGACCTGATCTTCGTGATGTTGGCCGGCGGAGCGCTGGTCAGCTTCGTCACCGCGTTGCTGGGTGGCCCGGTCGCCCTCCAGATCGTGCTCGGCCTGGTCGCCGCCGTCGGCCTGCTCGGCACGATTCGCCCTGGCGTAGTACGCCGCCTGCACGCGGGCCCGGACCTGAAGGTGGGCGCCGAGGCGCTGATCGGCAAGCGCGCCACTGTCCTGCGCGAGCTCGTGCACGGCACCCCGGGGCGGGTGAAGATCGGCGGCGAGGAATGGACCGCCGAGCCCTATGACGAGGACGACCGCATCGAGGCGGGCGAGGTCGTCGACGTCGTCCAGATCAAGGGCGCCACGGCCTACGTGCTGCGCGTCCACCGGCTCGGGTCCTGAGGCCCGGGCACCACAGAGGAGAAGGGAACGACGATGGGTGGAGAGATCCTGATCCTGTTCGCCGTGTTCGCGGTGTTCGTCGTACTGGTGCTGGCCAAGACGATCCGGATCGTGCCGCAGGCGCGAGCGGGGATCGTCGAGCGGTTCGGCAAGTACAAGGACACCCTGCAGCCGGGGCTGAACATCGTCACCCCGTTCATCGACCGGGTCCGCTACATGATCGACATGCGCGAGCAGGTCGTCTCGTTCCCCCCGCAGCCGGTGATCACCGAGGACAACCTGGTGGTCTCCATCGACACCGTCATCTACTTCCAGGTCACCAACCCGGTCTCGGCCACCTACGAGATCGCCAACTACATCTCCGCCGTCGAGCAGCTGACGATGACCACGCTGCGCAACATCGTCGGTGGCATGACGCTGGAGCAGACGCTGACCTCGCGGGAGGACATCAACCGCGGGCTCTCCGGCGTACTCGACGAGGCCACCGGTCGCTGGGGCATCCGCGTCGGCCGGGTGGAGATCAAGGGCATCGACCCGCCGCCCTCCATCAAGGACTCGATGGAGAAGCAGATGCGCGCCGACCGGGACAAGCGGGCCGTGATCCTCACCGCCGAGGGCCAGCGGCAGTCCTCGATCCTGACTGCCGAGGGCAACAAGCAGGCCGCGATCCTGAACGCCGAGGGCGACCGTGAGGCGCTGATCCTGCGCGCCCAGGCCAACCGCGAGGCAGCGATCCTGAACGCGCAGGGCGAGGGGCAGGCGATCCAGACCGTCTTCCAGGCCATCCACGACGGCCAGCCCGACCAGGCGCTGCTCGCCTACCAGTACCTCCAGATGATGCCGAAGATCGCGGAGGGCTCGGCCAACAAGGTGTGGGTGGTGCCCTCGGAGATCACCAAGGCGCTGGAGGGCCTAGGCTCTGCGGTCCACCAGGTCGCCGGGATCCCGCACAAGGTCGACGGGCCGCGGAAGCGGGTCGAGGCGCCGACGCTCGAGCCAAGCACCACACCGGACACCTCGCTGTCCAGCGCCCATGCGGAGGTCCAGAAGGCGATCGCCGCGGCGGAGGAGTCTGCTCGCACCGCCGGGGGTGGGCGACCCGCAGGTACGCCCGCCGAGCCGCCCGCTGAGCCGTCCGCTGGGTCGACCAGCCCGACGACGGACCCCGGTGATCCCACGGGAGAGGCCCCTGCCGGGCCGTGAGCCCGCTGGAGATCGTCGCCATCCTGCTGGCAGGAGTGGCGGCCGGAACCATCAACACCGTGGTGGGATCGGGAACGCTGATCACGTTCCCGACCCTCCTCGCGTTCGGGATCCCGCCGGTGACGGCGAACGTCTCGAACACCGTCGGCCTGGCGCCGGGTGGACTGTCCGGCGCGATCGGCTACCGGGCCGAGCTCGCCGGACAGCGCCCGCGACTGCTGCGGCTGGGACTCGCCTCCCTGGTGGGGGGCGTGCTCGGGGCGGTGCTCCTGCTCGTGCTGCCGTCGGCGGCCTTCGACGCGATCGTGCCCGTCCTGATCGTGTTGGGCTGCGTGCTCGTCGTACTCGGCCCCAGGATCTCGCGCCGGGTCGCCGAACGCGCCGAGGGTCGGGGCGGGCTGCCCGAGCACGGAGCCTGGTGGGTGTGGCCCGCGGTCGCGCTCGCCGGTGTGTACGGCGGCTACTTCGGCGCCGCCCAAGGAGTGCTGCTGATGGCCATCCTCGGGATCGGGGTGGCCGACTCGATGCAGCGCCACAACGCCGCCAAGAACGTGCTCGCGTTGCTCGTCAACACCATCGCCGCCCTGATCTTCATCTTCGTCGCGGACGTGAACTGGCCCGTCGCCGGCCTGATCGGGGTGGGCTCGGTGATCGGCGGCCAGATCGGCGCCGGCGTCGGCCGCCGCCTCCCCCCGAACGTCCTGCGCGCCGTCATCGTCGTGGTCGGCCTGGTCGCGGTCGTGGCCTTCCTGCTGCCGAGCTGAACCCCTTGTAAATCGGGGTTATGGACGCTTAACAAGCCCTGTGCCGCCTCGAAACCGTCCATAACCCCGATTTACATGGAGCTTCAGGAGTCCTTCAGGCCGATCACGCCCGCCGCCACAGCGCCGGCCGCGGCGACGGCCAGCAGCAGTCCGGTGCGCTTGGGAACCGCGCCGGAGGCGGTGGAGGCGAGTCCGGTCAGTACGTCGGCGCCGTCCACGGCGATGCCCGCCGTGACGAACCGTTGTCGTGCCGCCCCGGTGGAGGCGAGGGTCAGCGCGCCGAGTGCGAGCTCACGCGAGCCGAACAAACGCGCCAGGTACGGCAGTTGCGGGTTGGCCTTCGCGTCGAGGAGGAACAGCTTCGCTGTGAGCCGTGGAGCGATGAGGGAAAGGGCGCCGATGCCGATGCGGCCAAGGGCGAGCCCGGTGATGGGATCCATGCGGCGAAGGCTAGCGGCCGGCGTACTGCCCGCAGGAAACGATCGCCCGGAACTAGCCGACGTACGCCGAGAGGAACCGGTCCAGCTCCTCGAACACCCGGCTGCGGGCGGGTTCGGGGGAGAGGGTCACGTCGTGCAGCGCGCCGGGAACCTGCACGATCGTCACGTGCCGGGAGATGCCCGCCGCTCGGCGGCGCATCCGCTCCACGTCGAGGACGACATCGGTCGACATCAGGTCCGGGTCGTCGTCGGACTTCGGGAAGCCGGTCCTCGACGACGAGAGCATCAGCACGGGGGCATCCAGGTCGAGGCCACGGTGGATCCGCGCCTGCCCGGTGCGTACGGCGCGGATCCAGCCGGCGTACACGGGCCAGGACGCCAGCGGCTTCCAGGCGAGGTCGAAGTCCCACTCGCCGAGGTGATCGCTGTGCAGGCTGCGCGCGTAGGCGCCGGAGACGGTGCGCGGGATGGGCCGCCGCGGCTGGAACGCCCCGAGCTGGTGGATGGCGGGCAACGCCATCAGCCGGGTGAAGGGGTCCCCGTGCATGTCGAGCCACGGTGCGTTCAGGAACACCCCGGACGCCCGATGGCCCCGGTCCTGCAGCCACAGCGGCACGGTGAGGCCGCCGGTGGAGTGCGCGGAGAACACGACCTGGTCGTGGCTGGCGTGATGATCGCGAGCGCACGGTCCAGCTCCTCGTAGTAGGTGGTGAGGTCGTCGACGTAGTTCGGGGTCTGGTGCGGCCGCAGTGACCGGCCGTACTTGCGCAGATCCAGCGCGTAGAAGTCGTAGCCGCGCGCGACCCAGAAGTCGGCGGCCACGGTCTGGAAGAAGTAGTCGGCGAAGCCGTGCACGTGCAGCACGGCCTTGCTCGAGGGGGCCGACGCCGGCCGGTGCACCAGCGTCGCCACGACCTCACCCTCGGCGTCGGGCTCCAGGGTCAGCGTCTGGGAGGTGTACGGCGCTCCGAGCACGTCGGTCTTCGCCTCGGGCTCGCGTCCACTCGTCTCCGGCACGCCGCGATCCTGTCACGCTGCATCCGCGACCGGCTCAGGCCAGGGTGGACCCGAACTCGCTGACCAGGGCCACACCGGCGCCGACGAGCAGCACGCCTGCTCCGCGCAGTGCCAACCGGTAGCCGCGATCGCCCAGCCGGTGCCGCCCGCGCGCGACGAGCAGGGCCACGGCGACCTTGGCGCCGACCAGCAGCACGTAGAACGCCGCCACGAACCCGACCCCGCCGAGCCGGGTCTCGCTCCAGGCCGTCAGGGTCAACGGGCCGAGGGCCGTCGCCCAGGCGATCCAGGGGTGCGGACTGAGCAGGTTCACCACCACGCCCTCCCGGAGTGCGATCAGGGTCGCGACCCGGGGGCCTCACGCGCCTGCCGCAGCGACGCGTTCCGTGCCTCGCGCCAGGTCCGTACGCCGAGCCAGCCCATGAACAGCCCGCCGACGACGCCGATGACGGCCAGTGTCGTCACCGGCACCTGTCCCAGCACCAGCAGCACGAGGGAGACGACCAGCACGTCGGAGACGAGGGGTGCGCAGGCCACGATGACCCCCGCCCGAGCGCCAGAGCGCAGCGCGGAGGTGATCGTGAGGAACAGCAGTGGTCCGGGACTGATCCCGGCGGTGAGGCCGATGGTGGCGCCGAGGATCAACCCGTCCACGTGGCTACCCGACCCCTTCCCGGTCTCGCGTCGCCCGCTGGGCAGGCGGCGCGCCCACCAGTCGTCTCAGTGCTGGTAGGTCCCGTGGATGACAGCGCGGCCCGCGGTCTTGAAGGCGAGGTTGAAGCTGACCACAGCGGCCGAGGCGTCGGAGTCGACGCCCAGGGACTCCTCCTTGACTGCGTGCACGACGAAGAAGTAGCGGTGCGGCTGGTCGCCCTCGGGTGGGGCTGCGCCCATGAACGCCTTGGCACCACCGTCGTTGCGGCACATGAAGGCGCCGCCCGGGAGGTCGGCGCCCGCGGAGCCGGCACCAGCCTCCAGCGAGGTCACGTCGGCGGGGAGGTCCACCAGGACCCAGTGCCAGAACCCCGAGGGCGTGGGGGCGTCGGGGTCGAAGCAGGTGACCGTGAAGCTCTTCGTGCCCGGCGGCACGTCGCTCCAGGAGAGCTGGGGCGACGTGTCGCCCTCGGCATTGACCTGGTCGTCCTTGAGGGGTTGGCCGTCGGTCACGTCGGCGCTGGTCACGGTGAAGGACGGGACCTGGGGGAGGAGGTCGTAGGGGTTGGGGTGCACGGGGCGCTCGAGACTCATGGCGCCGACCATAGTCCGGTGGGTGGGAGGGCGAAACCACCTCGCCGTGAGGTCCGCACAATGGAGCCGTGACCCCTCCGACGTCCGACGCAGACTTCCCGACGTACCCCGCCGGGCTGCGCCTGGCAGGGCGCAAGGTCGTCGTCGCCGGCGGGGGGAACGTCGCCCAGCGTCGGGTGCCGTCCCTGATCGCCTCCGGCGCGCGGGTGTACGTCGTCTCGCCGCAGGTCACGCCGGCGATCGAGGGTCTGGTCGGGTCGGGGGAGATCACCTGGCTCGAGCGCGGCTTCGCCGACGAGGACCTCGAGGATGCCTGGTACGTCCTGGCCGCCACTGACGACCGGGCGGTCAACGAGCGGATCAGCCACGTCGCGGAGCAGCAGCGCACCTTCTGCGTGCGCGCCGACGACGCTTCGGCCGCCACCGCCTTCACGCCCGCCGTGGGCAGCCACGGCGGCGACACGGTCGCCGTGCTCGGCAGCTCGGCGGCGGATCGCGACCCGCGCCGGCACGCGGGCCTGCGCGACGAGATCGTGACCGGGCTGCGCGAGGGCTCCCTCGCGGTGCGTCGCCACCGTCAGCGGGTGGCCGAGGTGGTCCTGATCGGCGGTGGGCCGGGCGATCCGGAGCTGATCTCGATTGCTGGACGCAAGGCGCTCATGGAGGCCGACGTCGTCGTGGCCGACCGGCTGGCCCCGCGTGAGCTCCTCGGCGAGCTGCCGACCGACACCGAGATCATCGACGTGGCCAAGCTGCCCCGTGGGCGAGCGGCCCAGCAGGAGGAGATCAACCGACTGATCGTGGAGGCCGCCCTCGCCGGCAAGCAGGTGGCCCGGTTCAAGGGTGGAGACAGCTTCGTCTTCGGCCGCGGCTTCGAGGAGGTGCTGGCCTGCCGTGAGGCGGGAGTCGCGGTGCGGGTCATCCCCGGCATCACCAGCCCCTTGGCCGTCCCGGCAGCGGTCGGCATCCCGGTCACCCACCGAGGTGTCAGCCACGACGTCACCGTCGTCTCCGGCCACCTGCCGCCGGGGCACCCGGAGTCCCTGGTGCAGTGGGGCGCGCTGGGGGCCATGCGGGGGACGGTCGTGCTGATGATGGCCGTGGAGAACGCACCGCTCATCGGCGAGGTCCTGCTCCGCGCCGGACGCCCGACGACGACACCGGTGGCCGTCGTCTGCGACGGCACGATGCCCACCGAGCGCACCGTGCTCACCACCCTGGGTGAGCTCGCGGGCGCGATCGAGAGCGAGGACGTCAAGCCGCCGGCGATCATCGTGATCGGCGACGTGGTCGCGGTGGCCCACCCCGAGCGTTACAGCGGGTCGTGACTTGACCACCTTCGTGGAGATCCACGACCCGGCGGACCCCCGGCTGGCCGACTACCGCGACCTGCGCGACGTGCAGCTGCGTCAGTCCCTGGAGGCCGAGCACGGCTTGTTCCTCGCCGAGGGGGAGAAGGTCGTGCGACGCGCGGTCGCGGCCGGCTTCCCGGTCAGGTCGTTCCTGATGGCCCCTCGGTGGCTGGACGGGCTGGCCGAGGTGCTGGAGGGCACCGACGCCCCCTGCTACGTCCTCGAGGAGTCGCTGGCGGAGCAGGTCACCGGCTTCCACGTGCACCGCGGCGCGCTCGCCTCGCTGCAACGGATGCCGCAGCCGTCGGTGACGGACGTGCTGGACGGGGCGCGGACCGTGGTGGTCTGCGAGGACGTCGTGGACCACACCAACATCGGGGCGATCATCCGGTCCGCGGCCGCGCTCGGAGTGGACGCCGTCCTGCTCTCGCCCCGCTGCGCCGACCCGCTGTACCGACGGTCGGTGAAGGTCGCCATGGGTGCGGTCTTCACGCTCCCGTGGACCCGTCTCCCGGAGTGGTACGACGCCCTGCCGCAGCTCACCGCCGAGGGCTTCACCACGGTGGCCCTGACGCTCGCCGACGACGCCGTCCCACTCGATGAGGCAGTCGCCGGTCTCGCCAAGGTGGCCCTGGTGCTCGGGTCCGAAGGGCACGGGCTCTCCGAGCGCTGGGAGAAGGCTGCCGACCGGCGGGCGGTGATCCCGATGCGGGTGGGGATCGACTCCCTCAACGTGGCCGCCGCGACCGCGGTGGCCTGCTACGTCACCGCCCGGCGCTGAGTCACACGCCGGGCAGGACGGCGGGTCAGGACTGGGTCACGACTGTGGCCAGGACTCGGGGTAGTGCTCGGACGCGGCCTCCATCTGCTTGCGGAGCCGCTTGCGAGCCCGGTCGCTGAGGCGGTCACCGAACACGGTGCCGAGCGTGTGGTCGGTCTCGTGCTGCAGGCACCGGGCCAGGGTGCCGTCGCCCTCGTAGGCGACGTCGGTGCCGTCCAGACCCTGCCCGGTCACGCGGGCCCAGTCGGGCCGGGCGCACTCCACGAAGGCGCCGGGGTAGGACAGGCAGCCCTCCTCGCTCTCGTCGAGGCGCCGCTCACGACCCTCGGGCAGGTGCAGCACCGGGTTGCACACGATCCCGCGGTGCAGCGTCCCGGACTCGTCGGGGCAGTCGAAGACGAACACCGCGAGGTCGACCCCGATCTGGCAGGCCGCGAGGCCGACGCCGTCCGCGGCGTACATCGTGGCGACCATGTCGGCGACGAGGGCGCGCAGCTCGTCGTCGTAGGAGGTCACGGGGCGGGCGGGCCGCGCCATCACCTCGGTCCCCCAACGGGTCATCGGGTGAACCACGCCACCGTCGGGAAGGGTGGCTGACGTGGGGGACACGGGCGCGGTGTCAGGCTCGGACATGCGCGAAACCCTAGCCGTGACCTGAGACACGCAGTGAAAGTGTGGCGCAGAGTGTAACTCCCAGTTACATTTCGGCGTATGGCCTTCAACATCGACAAGAGCACCTCCCAGCGCCTCCCCTGGACCCTGTTGCGGTCGGGAGGTCGCCACGGGCTCGCCGAGAGCGAGACGCGTGACCCGATCGGGCTGGCGGTGGCCGCGCTGAACAAGTTCGCCTCCAGTGGTCTCATCGACCGGCTGGGCATCCGCAAGGTCAGCGAACGGGGCGTCTACCGCGTCACCAGCGCCGGCTTCCGCACGGCCGGCACGGTCGGTCGCACGTTCGCCCGGGCCGGAAAGGCGACCCGGGGCTCGCGGGTGCCGGCGGCGAAGAACACCGGGCTCTTCGACCTCACCCCGGGCGAGGACGAGCAGATGCTCGCCGACGTGGTCGCCGAGTTCGCCAAGGAGATGGTCCGGCCCGCTGCAGCCGCAGCCAACGAGGAGTGCGCGGCGCCGGAGGACCTGCTCAAGGCGTCCCTCGAGATCGGCCTCCCGATCCTGGGTGTCGCCGAGGACCTCGGTGGCATCGCGACGGAGCGCTCGGCGATGGCCGGCACCCTGGTCCACGAAGCGTTGGCACACGGGGACATGGGCCTGGCAGTCGCCGCCCTCGCGCCGGGTGCGGTCGCGACCGCGTTGTCGCTGTGGGGAACCGATGAGCAGCAGGCGACGTACCTCCCCGCCTTCACCGGCGACGAGGTGCCCGCAGCAGCCCTGGCGCTGGCCGAGCCGACAGCCCTGTTCGACCCGCTCAGCCCCGCTGCCACCGCCGTGGCCCGAGGCGAGTCCTACGTCCTCAACGGGGTGAAGTCCGGTGTGGTGCGCGGCTCGGAGGCCGAGCTGTTCATCGTCGGTGCCGAGCTCGACGGCGCGCCGCAGCTCTTCCTCGTGGAGTCCGGTGCCGCAGGCATCACCATCGAGTCCGACCCGTCGATGGGGCTGCGCGCCGGCAGCCTGTCGCGGTTGCTGCTCGACGATGTCGTGGTCGAGAAGATCTCGCTGCTGGGCGACGCCGAGGACTATCGCGAGTGCGTTCGGCTGTCCCGGCTGGCGTGGTGTGCCCTGGCGGTCGGTACGGCGCAGGCCGTGCTCGACTACGTCACGCCCTACGTCAAGGAGCGCGAAGCCTTCGGTGAGCCGGTGGCGCACCGGCAGTCGGTGGCGTTCATGGTCGCGAACATCGCGATCGAGCTGCAGGGCATGCGGCTGGTCACCTACAAGGCCGCCAGCCGCGTGGCGCAGGGCAAGCCCGCCGAGCGCGAGATCGCGCTTGCCCGACGCCTGTGCGCGGAGCGCGGGATGCAGATCGGTCTCGACGGCGTCCAGCTGCTGGGGGGACACGGCTTCGTCAAGGAGCACCCCGTGGAGCGGTGGTACCGCGACCTCCGGGCCATCGGACTGATGGAAGGAGCCGTCCTCGTCTGAGGCGAGCACAGGAGCGAGCGCCACGCGCCTCGAGACCAGGCCACGTCACCGACTGAGGAGAACAAGACCATGATCAACCTCGAAACCCCCAAGAAGATCCGCCCGCTCATCGAGCAGGCCCACCAGGTCGCCATGAACATGCTGCGACCCATCTCGCGCAAGTACGACGAGGCCGAGCACGAGTACCCCCGGGAGCTCGACATGCTGGCCGCCATGATCGACGGGATCTCCGAGTCCGGAGCCACCGGCGGCGCGGGCGCGACCGGCGTACGCCGCGACGCCAAGCCCGAGGAGAAGAAGGGCAACAAGAACGGCGCCAACCTCGCGTCCGTGCTCTCGGTGATGGAGATGTGCTGGGGCGACGTCGGCCTGCTGCTCTCGATGCCGCGTCAGGGGCTCGGCAACTCCGCGATCGCCTCGGTTGCCAACGACGAGCAGTCCGAGCGCCTCGCCGGCACCTGGGCCGCGATGGCGATCACCGAGCCGGGAACCGGTTCGGACTCCGCCAACATCCAGACGACCGCACGCAAGGACGGCGACGAGTACGTCCTCAACGGCGAGAAGATCTTCGTCACCTCCGGCGAGCGCGCCGACAGCGTGGTCGTGTGGGCGACGCTGGACAAGAACATGGGTCGCGCGGCGATCAAGTCGTTCGTGGTCAAGAAGGACAACCCGGGGATGAAGGTGGAGCGGCTCGAGCACAAGCTGGGCATCCGGGCCTCCGACACCGCCGTCATCAACTTCACCGACTGCCGGGTCCCCGCCGAGGACCTGCTCGGGTCGCCCGAGGTGGATGCCAAGCAGGGTTTCGCCGGCGCGATGGCGACCTTCGACAACACCCGGCCGTTGGTCGCCGCCATGGCCGTCGGGTGCGCTCGCGCGTCCCTGGACCTGACCCGAGACATCCTGGCGACCGCCGGCGTCGAGATCGACTACGACAGGCCTGCGTTCAGCCAGTCTGCGGCCGCAGCGACGTTCCTCCAGCTCGAGGCGGACTGGGAGGCGGCGTACCTGCTGACCCTGCAGTCCGCGTGGATGGCCGACAACCGCCAGCCGAACTCGATGGAGGCCTCGATGGCGAAGGCCAAGGCCGGCAGGATGGGGTCGGACGTGACCCTGCGATGCGTCGAGCTGGCCGGCACGTTCGGCTACTCCGAGACCGAGCTGCTGGAGAAGTGGGGCCGGGACTCCAAGATCCTGGACATCTTCGAGGGCACCCAGCAGATCCAACAGCTGATCGTCGCGCGCCGGGTCCTCAACCTGACCTCGGCCGAGCTGAAGTGACCACGCGGTGAGCCGACGCTGATCCTGATCCTGGCTGGGCCGGTCAGCCGAACTCCAGCCGCTCCGGATCCGCGCTGGCCTGTTCCTCGGGGCGTGACCACGGGGTGATCGGGCGGGGGACCGGCTCACCGTCGACGACGAGGACGGTGCGCTCGGACCAGAAGCAGACCAGGTCACGGACCCGATGCGCGTCATCGAGCGGGTCGGGGTAGTACCACGCGATGTCACGCCCCGCATCGCTCCCGTCGGCTGTCGAGAGGTACGACGCACGGCCCTTGTAGGCGCACCTGGTCGCGTGACCGCTCGGTTCGAGCAGGTCGAGGCGGACGTCGCCCCGGGGAAGGTAGAAGCGCGGCGGCAGATGCGTCTCGAGGAGCATCTGGGCTCCTGTGGTCGCCGCCAGCAGCGTGCCGGCCAGGCTCACTTCGATCCGCCGGCCGGTTGCGAGGACGTCGATCCGTTTGAAGGGATCGTGCGGATGCGCCACCAGCGGCTCATCCTCGACCCGCCAGCTGTCGAACGCCTCGAAGTCGACGGTGACGTGGTCGGCGAGGTCGTCGTCGTCGGGCCGGAACCCGGCCGCCTCCAGGTGACGGGTCTGCGAGCTCAGGTCCACCACCGTGCCGGGCGTGGTGTGCTGCCAGAAGTGCTCCGGTCCGAGCATGGGCGGGAGTGAGCCGAGGTCGGGTGGGTCGGGCTGCGGGTCGCTCGGCCGCTGATCGATGAGGACGTCGCGGACCGGGACGGCGTACGTCGGAACGAGCCGGCGCGGCTCCCAGACCAGGAGCGCCCGGCGCGTATCGAGAGCAGGCTTCCCGTCGAGGAACGCGCGGACCCGGGTGGGGACCGGTTCGAAGCGGAGCATCGGGACGGCCGCACCCAGGTGGTGCCTCATGCGCAGAGCCACCCCCTCATTGAACACCCGGTCCTGTCCAGGCGGCGAGGGGTGATTTCGGGTTGCAGCAGGGCACCCTTGGGTCATGAAGCTCTACGCCGACCTCCCTGTCCGCCGGGCCGTGCAAGCGGCCTCCGACCTGGCCGTGCTCGGCTGGGTGGCCCTGTGGCTGGTCGTCGCGGTGAAGGTGCGCGACGCGACGCTCGGCCTGGCCACTCCCGGTCGCCGGATCGACGCCTCGGCCACCGATCTCGCGCAGCGGCTCCGGGACGCGGGGGAGCGCGTCGGGGGAGTGCCACTGGTCGGCGACGAGGTCCAACGCCCCTTCGATGACGCCGGGGGCGCGGCCGAGGGGCTGGCCAGCGCCGGGCGGGCGCAGGTCGAGGCCGTCCAGACCCTGGCGTTCTGGCTGGCCCTCGCGGTCGCCCTGATCCCGATCCTGGCGGTGCTGTGGTTCTACCTGCCGCCCCGGATCAGGTTCGTGCGCCGGGCCACGGCGGGCGCCAGGTTCCTCGACGAGGCCGCCGACCTCGACCTGTTCGCGCTGCGCGCCATGACCCATCAGCCGCTGCATGTCCTGGCCAGGCTCGGGGCCGACCCAGCCGGGGCCTGGCGGCGAGGTGACCGGGAGGTGCTCGACCGGCTGGCCGAGCTGGAGCTCAGGTCGGTGGGACTCAGGCCGCCGCCGACGCTCCTCGCGGGCCGGTCGTCGGCGCCCGGCGGGTAGATTCGGGTCTCGTGCGATTCCTCTCAGAGCCCCGGCCGGCGTACGACCTGACCTACGACGACGTGTTCATGGTGCCGCGACGCTCCGGCGTCGCCTCCCGGTACGACGTCGACCTGGCGTCGGCTGACGGCACCGGCACCACGATCCCGGTGGTCGTGGCCAACATGACGGCCGTCTCGGGTCGCCGGATGGCCGAGACCGTGGCGCGACGTGGCGGGATCAGCGTGCTGCCACAGGACATCCCGCTCGGCATCGTCGAGGAGGTCGTCGCCTGGGTGAAGGGACGACACCCGGTCTTCGAGACGCCGATCATGCTGGCTCCGCACGACACGGTCAGCGACGCGCTCGGGTTGCTCCCCAAGCGGGCTCACCGGGCAGCGGTGGTCCTCGACGACGGCAAGCCGGTCGGCATCATCACCGAGGGGGACTGCCTCGGCGTCGATCGGTTCACCCAGGTCTCCGACGTGATGACCACCGACATGGTGACGCTCAAGGACTCGATGGAGCCGCGCGAGGCCTTCGACGTGCTCGCCGCCACGCGGCACCGGCTGGCCCCCGCTGTCGACCACGACGGCAACCTGGTCGGCCTGCTCACCCGCATCGGGGCGCTCCGCTCGACGATCTACGCCCCGGCCCTCGACGACCTCGGGCGGCTGCGCATCGCGGCGGCGATCGGGGTGAACGGTGACGTGTCCGGCCGGGCCCGCAGGCTGCTGGCGATGGGGGTCGACTGCCTCGTGGTGGACACCGCGCACGGGCACCAGGAGCGGATGATCGAGGCACTGCGTGACGTACGGTCCCTCGACCCCTCCGTCCCGATCGTGGCGGGCAACGTGGTCGCGGCGGAGGGCGTGCACGACCTGGTCGAGGCCGGTGCGGACATCATCAAGGTGGGCGTGGGCCCGGGCGCCATGTGCACGACGAGGATGATGACCGGCGTCGGGCGGCCGCAGTTCAGCGCCGTGCTCGAGTGCGTGGAGGCGGCGCGGCAGCACGGCAAGCACGTCTGGGCCGACGGGGGAGTCAGGCACCCTCGCGACGTCGCGCTGGCCCTGGCTGCCGGTGCCAGCCAGGTGATGATCGGATCGTGGTTCGCCGGCACCCACGAGTCACCCGGGGACCTGCAGGTGGGATCCGACGGGCGTCCCTACAAGGAGAGCTTCGGGATGGCCTCGGCGCGCGCGGTCGCGAACCGGACCTCGGACGACACGGCTTTCGACCGCGCCCGCAAAGGCCTCTACGAGGAGGGCATCTCCTCATCGAGGATGTTCCTCGACCCGGACCGGCCGGGCGTGGAGGACCTCGTCGACGAGATCTGCTCGGGGGTCCGATCAGCCGCCACCTACGCCGGTGCCCACGACCTCGCAGAGTTCGCGGAGCGGGCGGTCATCGGGGTGCAGTCCCCGGCGGGGTTCGCCGAAGGCCGACCCCTGCCCGGCGGCTGGTAGCGCCCGGCGACCCCGCCGGCCAGGTCAGGAGACCAGGCCCTGGCTCAGGCTGGCCCTGTCCGCGAGGTCCTCGGCGAGGAACTGCCGGAGCAGGTCGATGGCCTGGACGATCTTCTGGCTGCGCAGCGAGTAGTAGATGCTGCTGCCGTCCCGGCGCGCCGAGACGATCCCTCGCTCGCGCAGCACCGAGAGGTGCTGGCTGACGTTCGACTGGCTCAGCTCCAGGGCTGTGCACAGATCGGTCACGCTGAGCTCGGTGTCGCGGAGCTCGTTGATGATCAGCAGCCGCTTGGGCTCGGCGATGGCCTTGCACACCCGGGCATGCAGCTCGTGCAGTTGCGCGGCAACCTGTTCATCCACTCCGACCACTCCCTCCCCAACATCCTAGATCGGCCCGCCCCCGGGCTCGCCTGGTCCCGTCAGACGGACAGTCGTCGCGGCGTCAATGTCCGGCACCGAGCGAGGTCGACGCTGCGCACTGGTTGCGCCCCACGTCGAGCTCGTCCACCTCGGTGGCGTCGGGGGTCAGCTGCCCGGTGTTCACCAGCCGGATGGTGTCGTACGTCGCCGGGGCCGCCGGAAGGGTGCCGACGATCTCCTCGACGAACTTCTCGATGGCGAGCTCGTTGAGCAGCGTGGAGCGGAAGACGTCCTCGATGGTGGTCACGACCAGGCCGTCCGCGTTGACCTCCTCGCTGGCCGACCAGTGGGCGGGGGCGATGATCGTCTGCGGGTCGAGGGGCCGCAGCCGCTCGTGGACGCTGCGGAACAGGTCGCGTGCCAGCTCCTCCGCGTGGCCGGTGAGATCCGGGCGTCCCAGCCCGCGCACGAACACCGTGTCGCCGACCAGCAGCAGCTTGTCGCTGACGAGCAGCGCCGTCGTACCCGGTGTATGACCCGGCAGGTGCATCGTCATGGCCCGGACCGCAGCAGAGCCGAGATCGAGGACGTCGCCGTCGACGAGCGGACGGTTCGGGAACGGGAGCACTCCGGTCGCATCCTCCGGCGGCAGGTGGTACTCCACCCCGAGCTCCGCGGCCAGGGCGGGGCCACCGCTTACGTGGTCCGCGTGCACGTGGGTGTCGATGACGTGGGTCACCCGCATGTCGTGCTCTGCGGCGAGGTCGAGGTAGGGCTGCGGCTGCCGGGTGGGGTCGATGATCAGGCAACCTTGGCCCGGCACCCCGACGAGGTAGGACAGACAGGCCTTGGCGGGACGCTGGAACTGCCAGACGCGGACGTCGCCCGGGAGGTCCGGGATCTCGACCGGGACGATCAACCGGTTCCACGCGTCCGTGCCGCCGGCCAGGGAGCGGGTGCTGAGCCCGAGCCCCTCGAACTCCTCGGCGACCAGCTCGGAGCCGTTGCCCTGCCCGCAGATCACCACGGCCCCGGGGCGCGTGGCCGCCACCTGTTCGTCGAGCTCTTCCATGACGCGGTAGACGGGGATGTTGCGGGTGGGCACGGGCCGGTGTCCCTCGACCTTGCTGGCCTCGAACTCGTCGGTGCTGCGGACGTCGAGGATCTCGCTGACCCGCCCCTCGGCAAGCTCGTGGAACAGGTCGATCGGGCTGATCGTGTCGGCCATGGCGGGCACTACCTCTCGGTCGCGCGGACACGCCGCGCGGTAGTCGGGCCTTGTTATATGCGCACATGCGAATGTAGTGTCCGAAGTCACAGCACGCAACTTCCTGGTGAAGGGACTCACCCGATGACTGATCCTGGCGCAGCGGCCGACGAGACTCCGGAGAGCATGACGATCGTCGCGTGGAGCGGTGATCTCGACAAGATGTGGCCGACGCTGATCCTGGGATCGACCGGAGCGGCGTACGGGATGCAGACCACGATCTTCTTCACCTTCTGGGGACTGTTCCCGCTCGTGCGCGACGACGTGCGCATCACGGGGACCAACGCCATGACCAAGGCCCTGGCCGGGATGAATCGGCCGGGGATGAGCCACATGAAGCTCTCCAAGCTGCACATGGGCGGCGCCGGCGCCTGGATGATGAAGAAGCTGGCCAAGCAGCAGAAGGTCGCCAGCCCCACCGAGCTGGTCGGGATGTGCACCGAGCTCGGCGTGAACCTGTGGCCGTGTGAGATGACGATGGAGCTGATGGGCCTGCGACAGGACCAGCTGATCGAGGGGGTCGGGACTCCGGTCGGGGCCGCCACCGCCCTGTCGGCGATGGGCAAGTCGAACATCAACCTGTTCATCTAGAGCGAAGGGATCCAGCCATGGACCAGCAGATCGACCTCACCATCGACGCCAAGGGCCAGAAGTGCCCGATGCCGGTGCTGCTCACCTCGCGGGGGATCAAGCAGCTCGAGGCCGGGCAGGTGATGCTCGTCGAGGCCACCGACGGCGGTGCGAGGAGTGACATCCCCTCGTGGGCCAAGGACACGGGCAACGAGCTGATCGACTCAACCGTCGAAGACGGCGTCTATCGCTTCTTCATCCGCAAGGGCTGAGGCCCCCGCGGCGGCACCGCCGCCTCGCTCGTTGTGGCGGCGATCGAGTGGGTACGTTCGGGGCAGCAGACATGGAGGTCATAACCGTGAATCACCACCTTTCGAACATCGTCCCCATCGAGACCGAGAGCCTGGGGGACCGCAGCTACCTCGTCCACGACGGGACCGAAGCCTTCGTGGTCGATCCCCAGCGAGACATCGACCGGGTCCTCGCCCTGCTCGAGGAGCACGACGTGCGGCTGACCCACGTCTTCGAGACCCACCTCCACAACGACTACGTGACGGGCGGCCTGGCGCTATCCCGACGCACCGGCGCCGACTACCACGTGAACGCGGAGGACGACGTCTCCTTCGAGCGGACGCCGATCCGCGACGGTGACGTCGTACGGATCGGGGAGCGGATGCGGATCACGGCGTTGGCGACGCCCGGCCACACCTTCACCCACCTCTCCTACGCGTTCGGCGAGCACTCCGGCGACGAGGATGCCGAGGACCGCCCGGTGGGCGTCTTCACCGGCGGGTCCCTGCTCTTCGGCGCGACGGGACGTCCCGACCTGATGGGGGAGGAGAACACCGAGGTGCTCGCGCGCCATCAGCACGCCTCGTCCAACAAGCTCGCGGACCTGCTGCCCGACGAGGCCGCGGTGTTCCCGACTCACGGGTTCGGCTCCTTCTGTGCCGCGACCCAGTCCGACGCGACCGAGTCCACCGTCGGGCAGGAGCGGCGGAGCAACCCGGTGCTCACCCAGGACGAGGAGACCTACGTACGCGAGTTGATCGACGGCCTCGGCGCCTGGCCGGCGTACTACGTCCACATGATGCCGGCGAACGCCGAGGGGCCCGACGAGCCCGATCTCAGCCCGGCGCCGTTGGCGGACGCAGGGGAGCTCGAGCGCCGGATCAAGGCCGGAGAGTGGGTGGTGGACCTCCGCAACCGCACCGCCTTCGCGGCCGGTCACGCCCCGGGCACGATGAACTTCGGGATCGACGGCCAGTTCACGACGTACCTCGGCTGGATGATCCCCTGGGGCACGCCGGTCACGCTTCTCGGCGAGACCCCCGAGCAGGTCTCCGAGGCCCAGCGCGAGATGGTCCGGATCGGCATCGACCGGCCGGCCGCACAGGCGACCGGCAAGCCCGAGGAGTGGAGCACCGGCGAGGTGACGTCCTTCCCGACGGCGACGTTCGAGGACCTCGAGCAGGCGCGGGGCGAACGCGACGTCGTGGTCCTCGACGTGCGCCGGGTCGAGGAGTTCGAGGCCGAGCGGATCGAGGGCGCCGTCAACATCCCCATCCACGAGATCGCCGGCCGGGTCGACGAGGTCCCGGCGGGCGAGGTGTGGGTGCACTGCGCCAGCGGCTACCGGGCCTCCGTGGCCGCCTCGGTCCTGGACGCAGCGGGGCGAACCCCCGTCGCCATCGACGACTCCTTCGAGAACGCCGGCAAGGTCGGGCTCCATCTCGTGGGCCCCGACGCCGGGTAGCACGCGAGGCTCTCAGCAGGGCCGCCCCGATGCCTCGATTCGGCCCGCCCCTTGCTAGGGTTACCGCGCTCGTCCGGGTGGCGGAATAGGCAGACGCGCTAGCTTGAGGTGCTAGTGCCCTTTATCGGGCGTGGGGGTTCAAGTCCCCCCTCGGACACACAGCAAGTCGCGGCACGTGGACTCCACGGCCGCGAGATCCAGTTCTGGATCAGAGGCCGGTCACGACTCGTCGTGGTCGGCCTTCTTCGTCCGCTGTGCTTGCCAGGCGATCTTGACTGGTTCAAGAATGTGGGCAAGGGTGGCGACGTGCCCCCCACTCCGCCCGTCGAGCAGTTGCTGCGCGGGGCCGACCTGCGGGTGACCCGCCCCCGGGTGGCGGTGATGACGGCGGTGCACGCCCATCCGCACGCCGACACGGACCGGATCATCGACGCCGTACGTCGGGATCTCGGGGAGGTCTCGCACCAGGCCGTCTACGACGTGCTGCGGGTGCTGACCTCGGCAGGTCTGGTGCGCCGCATCCAGCCGTCGAACTCGGTGGCGCGCTACGAGTCGCGGACCGGGGACAACCACCACCATGTCGTGTGCCGCTCCTGCGGCGCCATCGCCGACGTCGACTGTGCCGTCGGTGACACGCCCTGCCTGACCGCCTCCCACGACCAGGGCTTCTCGATCGACGAGGCCGAGGTCATCTACTGGGGCACGTGCCCCGACTGCTCCACCGCTCACGGCTCCTGAGAACCCTCGAGCCGCAACGTCCTGAAAGGATTCCCGTGCCAGAGAACCACGATGCCGTAGTCGGAGACATGAACTCGGAGGAGAGCGAGGCCGGCTGTCCGGTTGCGTCGGTGGGACCTCGCAACCACCCGACCGAGGGTGCCGGCAACCGCGACTGGTGGCCCAACCAGCTCAACCTCGCGATCCTGCGCAAGCACCCGGCCGTGGCCAACCCGATGGGTGCGGACTTCGACTACGCCGCCGCCTTCGAGGCACTCGACCTGGACGCCTTGACCAAGGACGTCGACGACGCGATGACCGCGTCGCAGGACTGGTGGCCGGCCGACTTCGGCCACTACGGCCCGTTCTTCGTCCGGATGGCGTGGCACAGCGCCGGGACCTACCGCATCGGCGACGGACGTGGCGGCGCGGGCGCGGGGATGCAGCGCTTCGCACCGTTGAACAGCTGGCCCGACAACGCCAGCCTCGACAAGGCCCGTCGCCTGCTCTGGCCGATCAAGCAGAAGTACGGTCGTGCGATCTCGTGGGCCGACCTGATCGTGTTCACCGGCAACCGAGCGCTGGAGACCATGGGGTTCAAGACCTTCGGCTTCGCCGGTGGACGCCCCGACGTGTGGGAGCCGGACGAGGACGTCTACTGGGGACCCGAGCAGACCTGGCTCGGCGACGAGCGCTACAGCGGTGACCGGGAGCTCGACGGTCCGTTGGCCGCGGTCCAGATGGGTCTGATCTACGTCAACCCGGAGGGGCCCAACGGCAACCCGGACCCGCTGGCGTCGGCCCGCGACATCCGCGAGACCTTCGCCCGGATGGCGATGAACGACGAGGAGACGGTCGCCCTGATCGCCGGTGGTCACACCTTCGGGAAGACCCACGGTGCCGCCGACCCCGACGCCCACATCGGCCCCGAGCCCGAGGGTGCCCCGATCGAGGAGCAGGGACTGGGCTGGCGCAGCAGCTTCGGCAGCGGCAAGGGCCGCGACGCGATCACCAGCGGCATCGAGGTCACCTGGACCGCGACGCCGACCCAGTGGAGCAACAGCTACTTCGAGAACCTCTTCGGCTACGAATGGGAGCTGACCTCGAGCCCCGCCGGCGCGCACCAGTGGCAGCCCAAGGGCGGTGCTGGTGCCGGCACCGTGCCCGACCCGGAGGACGGGTCCCTGACTCGTCCCCCCACGATGCTGACGACCGACCTCGCCCTGCGTTTCGACCCGGTCTACGAGACGATCTCGCGCCGCTTCCTGGAGGACCCCGACGAGTTCGCCGACGCGTTCGCACGCGCCTGGTACAAGCTGACGCACCGCGACATGGGGCCGATCCAGCGTTACCTCGGGCCGCTTGTCCCCTCCGAGACCCTGTTGTGGCAGGACCCGGTCCCGGCGGTCGACCATGAACTCGTCGACGGTGCCGACGTGGACGCGCTCAAGGCCCAGGTCCTCGAGTCCGGTCTCTCGGTCGCCCAACTGGTGACCACCGCCTGGGCGTCGGCCTCGACCTTCCGCATCAGCGACAAGCGGGGTGGAGCCAACGGCGCGCGGCTGCGCCTGGAGCCGCAGAACGGCTGGGAGGTCAACGATCCCGATCAGCTGACGACGGTGCTGCGCACCCTCGACGGGGTCCGGGAAGCCTTCAACGGCGCGCAGACCGGCGGTAGGAGGATCTCCTTGGCCGACCTGATCGTGCTCGCCGGCTGTGCCGGCGTCGAGAAGGCGGCCCGCGACGCCGGACACGCGGTCACCGTGCCGTTCTCCCCGGGGCGCACCGACGCCTCGCAGGAGCAGACCGATGCCGACGCCTTCGCGCCCTTGGAGCCGACGGCCGACGGGTTCCGCAACTACCTGGGCAAGGGTCACCGGCTGCCGGCGGAGTACCTGCTGGTCGACCGCGCGAACCTGCTCGACCTGACTGCTCCGCAGATGACCGTGCTGGTCGGTGGCCTGCGCGTGCTCGGCGCCAGCCACCGGCAGTCCTCCATGGGCGTCCTCACCACGCGGCCCGGGCTGCTGACCAACGACTTCTTCGTGAACCTGCTCGACATGGGTGCGACGTGGAGGCCGACCGAGGCGGACGAGGACGTCTTCGAGGCGCGTGACGCCGCCACCGGTGAAGTCAGGTGGACGGGCAGCCGCAACGACCTCGTCTTCGGCTCGAACTCCGAGCTGCGCGCGCTCGCGGAGGTCTACGCGAGCGACGACGCCCAGGAGAAGTTCGTGCACGACTTCGTCGCGGCGTGGGACAAGGTGATGAACCTCGACCGCTACGACCTGCGCTGAGCCGGGCCTCCTCCGGCCCGGTGTGCCGGGGGAGGCTAGCCGCGGAGCAGTGAGCTGATCGGCAGCTGGTAGTGCGCCAGCCGGTGCTCGAGGTCCTGGTGCAGGCGCCTCATCAGACCGTGCTCGGGCAGGTCCAGGATGATCTCGTTCACGGGCTCGGCGAATAGCACGTCCTCGATGGCGTCCATCGGGTCGTGCCGCACCGACACCGAGCCCAGCACGGGTCCGCCAGCAGCCTCCGAGATCGCGGATAGGGACTCGTGCAGGAAGTTCTCGGCCTCGGCCGCCTTGTCGTGCCGCTCGGGATGCAGCGGATGCAGCTCGGCCTGGGCCGGGTTGGGTACGACGAGCCGGAACTGTGCGGGACCCTCCGCCGCTCGGGCCCGGATGGCATCCAGGAGCGCGGTAGTGGGCGCGGCGTGATCGGTGATCACGAGGACACGGGCAACGCGTTCATTCCTCATTCCCGGATGGTCGCAACCCGGACCTGACGGTGACCTGAACCGGAATGGTGCCCGTTTCAAGGACGCAAGCTGACGGCGGCGGGGGCTGCAGAGTGTGTCGGCGCGGTCACGGTCGCTGAGCCTGCTTGTTGTGGGGGAACCCCCGGTGTTGTCACCTCACACTCGGGGCGGGCTGACCACCCGGGTGGCGATAGTCGCGGACGACATCTTCGGCAGGGCGTGCTCGAGCTGGTGGCGCGCTGCCTGGACGACCACCTCCACCTCGCGGAGCGAGAGGCTCTCCTCGACGTCCACGACGGCCTCGACTCGCATCCGGTGACCGCTCCAGCGCAGGCGCAGCTCGTGGACAGCGAGCACTTCTGGGAGATCTTCCAGCGCGTGTTCCGCCGCCGAGACGTGGCCGGGGTCCACGCCGTCCATCAGCCGGCGCAACGACTCCGTGGCCGTTCCCTTGAGCACGACGAGGATCGCGGCCGTGATCACCAGCCCCACGATCGGGTCCGCGAGCGGCTGGCCAGCCAGCACACCCAGTGCGCCGAGCACGACCGCCAGGGAGGTGAAGCCGTCGGTTCGCGCATGCATCCCGTCCGCGACCAGCGCCGAGGACCCGATCCTGCGGCCCACCCGGATCCGGAAGACCGCGACCGCCTCGTTGCCCGCGAACCCGATCAGGCCAGCCAGGACCACCACCGCCACGTGGTGGACGGGCTGAGGGTCGAGGAGGCGACGTACGGACTCCACGCCGGCGACCAGGGCGGAGATGGCAATCATCAGCACGATGAACAGCCCGGCCAGATCCTCCGCGCGACCGTAACCGTGGGTGTACCGGCGGGTCGGCGCGCGGCGAGAGAGGTGGAAGGCGATCCAAAGTGGAACGGCCGTGAGTGCATCAGAGAAGTTGTGCACGGTGTCGGCCAGGAGCGCCACGGAGCCGGTGACTGCCACGAGCAGCAGCTGGATGACGGCCGTGACCAGGAGCACCAGGAGGCTGAGCTTCACCGTCCTGATGCCGTCCGCACTCGCCTCCAGCTCACCGTCGATGGAGTCTGCCGGGTCGTGGCTGTGGGCGTGGAAGACGTGATCCATCAGCTCGGCACTTCCGAGCGGTGGTGGCCGGGAACCCCGGGGCCGGCGTGCTCGGCATGGAACACCGCATCCCGAACGAGCTGCCGGACGTGGTCGTTGTGGAGCCGGTAGAAGACCTGGGTGCCGTCGCGGCGCGTCGAGACAAGCCGGGCCATCCTGAGCTTGGCGAGGTGCTGGGACACCGCGGGAGCTGGTTTGCCCAAGGCCTCGGCGAGCTCGTTCACCGGGCATTCCGTGCCGATCAGGCTCCACAGGATCCGGACCCGGGTCGGATCCGCCAGCATCCTGAAGATCTCCACGGCGAGGTCCACCTGATCGTCATCCGGCAGAACTGCCTGCGTATCTGCGTGCATGCGCAGATAATGACACATCCGCGCTCCTCCGTCGTCCCAAGGGCTCTGGTCGGTGATCGCGTTGGCCCGCTGCCGGCCTAGACAGGTGAGCGTCTCGGCGCGTCGGAACGTGCCTCGGGGTAGCTCCCCGTCTTAGCCTCTGGCCATGGAAGACATCCACACCGCGACCGTTGCCGGGTCCGTCCTCGGCACGACTGCGTTGGGGCGGCTGCACCTCCGGGTTCCGGAGGACGACGGGTTCGAGGACGTCGTCGTCGAGCGTCGGTGGCCCGACACCGCTTCGGCGAGGGCCTGGTGCGAGCGCACGATCGAGCGAGCCGACGTGGCCACGACGGTCCTGGAGATCCAGGTCTTCGAGGAGCGCTGGCAGCACCCGCGTTCGTGGGAGACCACCAAGAACAGGCCGGTTCCCGAGGCGTTGCAGCTCGGCGTCGTCACCGAGGTCGGAGACGTGCTGTGGTCCGAACGCCAGCCGATGGGCAGCTACGGCGGGGCCCGACACCTCACCTGACCCGATCCGGGACGTGAGGCACCATGGGCGCATGACCACTCCAGTGGAGGCCCCGGACTACGACCCCGCCGGCGAAGTCGTCCAACTCTGCCGTGACCTCATCCGCATCGACACCACCAACTTCGGCGACCAGCCGGGACCGGGCGAGCGCAAGGCCGCCGAGCTCGTCGCCACGCTGCTCGACGAGGTCGGCATCGAGAGCGAGCTGTTCGAGGCCGAGCCGGGACGGACCAGCGTCGTGGCCCGATGGGGCGGTACGACGGGGGACCCGATCCTGATCCACGGCCACCTCGACGTCGTCCCGGCCGATGCGGCCGACTGGCATGTGCACCCCTTCAGCGGCGAGGTGCATGAGGGGCAGGTGTGGGGTCGGGGCGCGGTGGACATGAAGGACTTCGACGCGATGCTGCTCTCCACGGTGCGCGCCCGAACCCGCGCCGGCGCGGTCCCTGAGCGACCCGTGGTGCTCTGCTTCACCGCGGACGAGGAGGCCGGGGGGACCAAGGGGGCCGGGCCGCTCGTGCAGGCCAAACGGGAGTACTTCGAGGACTGCACCTACGCCGTGGGCGAGGTCGGCGGGTTCTCCACCACGGTGCGCGGTCGCCGTCTCTATCTCGTCGAGGCCGCCGAGAAGGGCATGGCGTGGATGCGGCTGACCGCGAAGGGTCATGCCGGCCACGGCTCCATGCGGCACCCGGACAACGCCGTGACGACGCTGGCCGAGGCGGTGGCACGCATCGGTCGCCACCAGTGGCCGGTGCACCTGACCCCGACGATGCGGGTGCTGCTCGGCGCCGTCGGCGAGCTCGCCGGCGTCGAGGCGACCCCCGAGAACGCCGAGGCCCTGGTGGAGGAGTTCGGGGACGCGGCCCGCATGCTCAGCGCGGTACTGCGGCACACGACCAACCCGACGATGCTGGAGGCCGGCTACAAGGTCAACGTGGTGCCCGGCCACGCGAGCGCCCAGATCGACGGCAGGTTCCTCCCCGGTCACGAGGACGACTTCGTGGCCACGCTGCGGGAGCTCGCGGGTCCCGAGATCGAGATCGAGTGGATCACCAAGATGCCGGGGCTGGAGACGTCGTACGACGGTGAGATCGCCGACGCCATGACGGCCTCCCTGCTCGAGGAGGATCCTGAGGCCCTGGTGGCGCCGTTCCTGATGAGCGGAGGCACCGACGCGAAGTACTTCACCGACCTCGGCATGCGCGCCTTCGGGTTCACCCCGCTGCGCCTGCCGGCCGACCTGGACTTCACCGCGCTGTTCCACGGCGTCGACGAACGGGTCCCGGTCGATGCCCTGGAGTTCGGGGCCCGGGTCTTCGACCGGTTCCTCGGCAAGCTCTGAGGAGACCAGCCTCAGATCAGGAAGGCGATCTCCTGGCGGATGATCCGCCTGCGGAGCTGCACCCGACGCGTCCCGTCGGCGGAGAGGCGCAACCGGGCGAGCTCCCAGCCGCCCTGCTCCGCCCGCTCGACGAGCATCCGGGTGACCGCACCGCGGGAGTGCTCGCGGGAGATCAGCAGCCGGTCGAACTCGTACTCGATGCCGGGCCGGAGCGCCCGGCGCTCCATCTTGCGGTGCTTCGCCGAGCTCATGTGGTGACCTCCAGTCCCTCCGAGACGTCGTCCAGCGCCGAGACCAGCTCGACCGGGAGCTCGCACTCCTCCACCCCCAGAGCCGCGCGCAGCTGGGCTGCGGTGCGCGCCCCGAGGATCGGTGCCGTCACGCCTGGCCGGTCGCGGACCCACGCGAGGGCGACCTCCAGCGGGGACCAGCCCAGGCCGTCGGCCGCCTTGACCACCGCCTCCACCACCCGATGCGAGGAGTCTCCGAGGTAGCGAGCGACGAACGAGGAGAAGTGCGGTGAGGCCGCGCGCGAGTCCGCGGGCGTGCCGGTGCGGTACTTGCCGGTCAGCACACCGCGGCCCAGGGGGGACCAGGGCAGGATCCCCATCCCCAGGGCCTGAGCGGCCGGAATCGCCTCGGCCTCCACGGCACGGTTGAGCAGGGAGTACTCCACCTGGTTGGACGCGATCGTGGCCCTGCCAGGCACCGCTCGCTGCCAGGTGGCCGCCTGGGCCGACTGCCAGCCGTTGTAGTTGCTGATCCCGACGTACGACGCACGTCCGGACGACACGGCGTAGTCCAGCGCGCTGAGCGTCTCCTCCAGGGGCGCGTCGTCGACCCAGGTGTGCACCTGCCACAGGTCGACGTGATCGACCCCCAACCGCTGGAGCGAGGCGTCGAGAGCCCGAAGCAGATGGCCCCTGGACGCGTTGGTGATGCGGTCGGAGCCGCGCCGGCTGATGCCGGCCTTGGTCGCCAGCACGATCTCGTCGCGCGGGACGACATCACCGAGGAGCGAGCCGATCAGCCGCTCGGAGTCGCCGTCGGTGTAGCCGGCCGCGGTGTCCACCAGGGTGCCACCGGCCTCGACGAACGCGACGAGCTGTTCGCGCGCCTCGTGCTCGTCGGTGTCACGGCCCCACGTCATCGTGCCCAGTCCCAGTCGGGAGACCGAGAGCCCGGTGGCGCCCAGGAACCTCTGCTGCATGGCGGAACGGTATCGAGCAACCCCGGAGGGCGACGACACGGCTCGCCGTCAGGCTGCCGTCAGGACATCTGCGTACGCTGTCTGCTGCCATGACCTACTTCGACGCCATCATCCTGGGCATCGTGGAGGGACTCACGGAGTTCCTCCCCGTCTCCAGCACCGGCCACCTGACGATCACCGAGAAGATGCTGGGCCTCCAGGTCGACGACCGGGGCGTCACGGCGTACACCGCCGTCATCCAGATGGGAGCGATCGCGGCGGTACTGATCTACTTCCGCACCGACATCTGGCGGATCGCGAAGGCCTGGTTCAAGGGAATCTTCCATCCCGAGTTCCGCGGCCACTTCGACCACCGCTTCGGCTGGTACATCATCGTCGGCTCGATCCCGATCGGGATCGTCGGCTTCCTCGGCAAGGACATCATCTCCGGCTCGCTTCGCTCGCTGTGGTGGGTCGGTGCGGCGCTGGTGCTGTGGAGCGTGGTGATGCTCTATGCCGAGCGGGCGGCCACCCAGGAACGCGGGGAGCGGCAGGTCACCATGACCGACAGCATCGTGGTCGGGCTGATGCAGTGCGTCGCCCTCGTGCCGGGTGTCTCGCGGTCCGGAGCCACCATCTCCGGCGGCCTGATGCGCGGGCTCGACCGGGTGACCGCGACCCGGCTCAGCTTCTTCCTCTCGATCCCGGCGCTGACGGCGGCGGGACTCTATGAGCTGAAGGAGGTCGTGAACAGCACCATCGGCATCGGACCCACGGTGGTCGGCACGCTGGTCAGCTTCGTGGTGGCCTACGCCGCGATCGCCTGGTTGCTGAAGTTCGTGGCGGGACACTCGATCGGCTGGTTCGTGCCCTACCGGGTGCTGATCGGCCTGGGGTTGCTCGCCCTGCTCGCCACCGGTGCGATCACGGCCACCTGAGCCCTACAGCCAGCCCGCACGCTTGCTGATGATGAACACCACCAGCGAGGTGCACAGCATCAGCGCGAGGGCCATCGGGTAGCCGAACCACCAGTGCAGCTCGGGCATGTGGTCGAAGTTCATGCCGTAGACGCTGCCGACCAGGGTCGGAGCGGCGACCAGCCCGACGGCGGCCGAGATGCGGCGCATGTCGTCGTTCTGCTGGATCGAGATCTGGGCGAGGTGCGCCTCGAACGCCGCGGAGAGCAGGGCGTCCAGGCTGTCGATGGTCTCCGCCACCCTTGCCAGGTGGTCGGCGACGTCGCGGAAGTAGGGCCCGGCGTCGCTGTGGATGCCGCGCACCGCACCGACGGTGAACTTGTTCATCGGCTCGCGCAGGGGCATCACCGCTCGCCGCATCTCCGCCAGCTCCCGCTTGAGCACGTAGATGCGCGCGGAGTCGTTGGTGCGCTCGGTGGAGAACACGGACTCCTCGACCTCGTCGACGTCCTCCTGGAGGGAGTCGACGACCTCCTCGTAGCGGTCCACGACCTGGTCGCAGACGGCGTAGACCACCGCTGACGGGCCGTGGGCGAGGACGGCGCTCATCCCCTCAAGCCGGTGTCGGGCATCGCTGAGCGCCCCACCGGAGCCGTGGCGGACGCTGACCACGAACCGGTCCCCGACGAAGAGGCTGATCTCGCCGGTCTCGACCGCGTCCTCCTCATCGACGTACCAGAGGGTCTTCAACACGATGAACAGCGAGTCGTCGTAGCGCTCGACCTTCGGTCGCTGGTGGGCGCTGATCGCATCCTCGACCGCCAGCTCGTGCAGGTCGTAGAGATCGGCCACAGCCTCGAGCTCGTCGCTGTCGGGGTCGTGGAGACCCACCCAGGCGAAGTCGTGGGGGCCGGTGGCGCGGGCGCGCACCCCGGCCAGGTCGTGGGTGTCCAGGCCGAGGTCGACCCGCTCACCGCTGCGGTAGAGCGCGTTGTCGACGATCACGTGAGAAGGCTACGACCGCGTACGCTCCGGACATGGCAACCGTGATCCTGGCGCGCCACGGCCGCACCGCCGCGAACGCGACCGGGGTGCTGGCCGGTCGCACCCCCGGAATCAACCTGGACGACACGGGCACGGCACAGGCGCGTGCCGCGGCCGCCCGGATCGCCGGAGTACCCCTCGCGGTCGTGGTGACCAGCCCGCTCGAGCGTTGTCGGGAGACCGCGAAGCTCCTCGCCCCAGGAGTTCGGGCCGCGACCGACAAGCGGCTCCTGGAATGCGACTACGGCGACTGGACGGGCAAGGAGCTCAGCAAGTTGTCGAAGGACAAGCTCTGGGGCATCGTCCAGACGCAGCCCTCGGGTGCGCGGTTCCCGGGCGGTGAGTCGCTGCCGGAGATGTCTGCGCGAGCCGTGGCGGCCATTCGCGACCGTGACGCGGCCGTGACCTCGGAGGTCGGTGACCACGCGGTCTGGCTGGCCGTCTCGCACGGCGACGTGATCAAGGCGATCCTCGCTGACGCCCTGGGCATGCACCTCGACGCGTTCCAGCGGATCGTGGTCGACCCCGCCAGCCTCTCGGTGGTGACCTACACGCCGCGCCGGGCCTTCGTGCACACGATGAACTCCTCGGCTGGCTCCCTGGTGCACCTCGGTCGGCTGCCGCGTTCCAGATCGGGGCGGAGACGCGCCCGCTCGAGCGACGCCCCGGTCGGCGGGGGAGCGGGTCCCTCGGTGACGGAGACTGCGGCCAACCCCTAGGCTCGGAGCGTGCCTGTCATCCACCGGTTCGACCCTCCCGAGCGCTTCGTGCCCGGAACGGTAGGGGAGCCCGGAGCGCGCACGTTCTTCCTGCAGGCCCGTTCGGGCAACCAGGTGACGTCGGTCGCTCTGGAGAAGCAGCAGGTGCAGATCCTCGGGGAACGCGTCGCCGAGCTCCTGGACGAGCTGATCCAGAGCGAGACCGTGCAGACCACCGTGCCGGCGATGACCCCAGTGGCCCTGATCGACAACGACCCGCTCGAACAGCCGCTGGTCGAGGAGTTCCGCGCGGGCACGATCACGCTGTCGTGGGACGCCGGTGACGAGCGGGTCGTGATCGAGGTGTTCCCGGTCGCCGAGGTGGACCTCGAGCTGCCCGTGCAGGCCGACGAGGAGGGGCTCATCGACCTGCCGATCGAGGAGCCCGAGCCCGAGGAGGTGCTGCTGGTCAGGATGCCCGCCGCCATGGCCAGGTCCTTCGCCGCCCGGGCGGAGTCGGTCGTCGCCGCCGGCCGGGCACCGTGCCCGTTCTGCGGGGGCCCGCTCGATCCGGACGGCCACCTGTGCCCGCGCGCCAACGGATTCCGTCGTACCGCGACTCAGTGACGTGGCCCGCGACGACCCGCTCACTGAGCTGACCGAAGCGCCCCTGGTCGTGATCGGCCGCATCCTGCCGGCCTCCAACCACACCTTCCTGGCCCGGCTGGGTGAGGTCGGCGCCCAGTGCGTCTACAAGCCGAGCTCGGGGGAGCGACCGCTGTGGGACTTCACCGACGGCACCCTCGCCGCCCGGGAGTACGCCGCCTGGGTCGTCTCGGACCACCTGGGCTGGGACGTTGTCCCCCCGACCGTCCTGCGCGACGGACCGGCCGGGGCCGGGATGGTGCAGCTGTGGGTCGACGTCGAGGAGGGAGTCGACCCGATTGACGTCGTGCCCGTGGACGCCGTACCTCCCGGCTACCTGCACGTCCTCGATGCCACCGGTGCCCGGGACGAGCCGGTGGCACTCGTCCACGAGGACTCCGCCCCGCTGCGCCGGATGGCGGTCTTCGACATCATCACCAACAACACCGACCGCAAGGGTGGTCATGTCCTGCCGGTGCCGGGAGGGCATCGCCACGGCGTGGACCACGGCGTCTGCTTCCACCCCGACGACAAGCTGCGCACCGTGCTGTGGGGGTGGGCGGGTCTGGCGCTGGCACCCGAGGAGGGGGACGGCGTCGAGCGGGTGCTCCGGGGGCTGGAGGGCGAGCTGGGAGAGGTCCTCCGAAAGCTGCTGACCGGGCGCGAGGTCGATGCGGTCGCCGGGCGCTGCGAGCGACTCTTGCGGGCCGGCTCGTTCCCGTTGCCCGCGGGTGGCTGGCCCTCGATCCCGTGGCCGCCCTTCTGAGCGGTTGATCACCCGGCTGAGCACCCGGCTGAGCACCCGGAAGGGGCCGCGCCACCGGCCGATAGAGTCGCGGTCATGCGTGCGTGGACCTCACCGGAGACGGCTGCCCTGCCCGACGGGGTGCGTGGGCCGGCGGTGCAGGTCTTCGACAGCGCGAGCGGCGGCACCCGCGACGTGACCCCGGAGGACGGTCCGGCCCGGATGTACGTCTGCGGCATCACGCCCTACGACGCCACCCACATGGGACATGCCGCCACCTACGTCGCCTTCGACCTGCTCAACCGGGCCTGGCGTTCGGCGGGCCACCAGGTGCGCTACGTGCAGAACGTCACCGACGTCGACGACCCGCTGCTGGAGCGCGCGGTCGAGACGGGCCAGGACTGGGTGGTCCTGGCCGAGCGCGAGACCGAGCTGTTCCGTGACGACATGACGGCGCTGCGGGTCCTCGCCCCCGACGCCTACATCGGAGCCGTGGAGTCGATTCCCCTGGTCGTGGACATGGTCGAGGAGCTCCAGAGCACCGGCAGCGTGTACGACGTCGACGGTGACCTCTACTTCTCGGTGACTCGGGACCCGGCCTTCGGGGAGGTGTCGGGCTGGTCGCGCGAGGAGATGCTCCGGGTCTTCGCCGAGCGCGGGGGCGACCCCGACCGCCCCGGCAAGAAAGATCCGCTGGACTGCCTGCTCTGGCAGGCCGAGCGCCCCGACGAACCGGCCTGGGTGACCCGCCTCGGCCGTGGCCGTCCGGGCTGGCACATCGAGTGCTCGGCCATCGCCCGGCACCACCTGGGGGCCCCGATCGACGTCCAGGGAGGCGGCAGCGACCTCGTGTTCCCGCACCACGAGATGAGCGCCTCCGAGGCCCAGGTGGTCGACCCGGCCTCGCGGTTCGCCCGCGCGTACGTGCACGCGGGCATGGTCGGCCTCGACGGCGAGAAGATGTCGAAGTCGAAGGGGAACCTCGTGCTCGTCTCCCGGCTGCGTGCCGCAGGCCTGGACCCGATGGTGATCAGGCTGGTGCTCCTCGGCCATCACTACCGCGGCGACTGGCACTGGGACGACGCCGATGTCGCCGCCGCCGGTGCTCGCCTGGACAAGTGGCGCAGCGCGGCCTCCCAGGACGGCGGGGCCCCTACCGGTCCTACTGTCACGGCTGTGCTCACTGCCCTGGCCGACGACCTGGATGCACCGACGGCCCTGCGGCAGGTCGACCACTGGGCCAACACCACCGACTTCGGCGACCACAGCGAGCCGGGGGCCGGCGCGGCGATCCGCCAGCTCGTCGACGCGGCGCTGGGCATCGCCCTCTGAGAGTCGCAACGACTCCGAGTCCGATCCGGGGGATCAGTCCTCGGGCTTGTCGCGGCGTTTGAGGTAGCGCTCGAACTCTCGAGCGATCGCTTCGCCGCTGGCCTCGGGAAGCTCGGCGGTGTCCTGGCTCTCCTCAAGGTTGCGGACGTACTCCGCGACGTCCTCGTCCTCCTCGGCGAGCTCGGCGACGCCTCGTTCCCAGGCGCGGCTGTCCTCAGGCAGGTCGCCGAGCGGGATGCTCGTCTCGAGCAGGTCCTCGACCTGACCGAGCAGCGCGAGCGTGGCCTTGGGGCACGGCGGCTGCGGCAGGTAGTGCGGGACCGCCGCCCAGAACGAGACCGCCGGCACGTCCAGGCGCAGACAGGCGTCCTGCAGGACCCCCACGATCCCCGTGGGGCCTTCGTAGGTCGCCGGCTCCATCTTGAGGCGGTCTTCGAGGTCGAGCTCGGTGGCCGTGCCGGAGACCTGGATGGGTCGGGTGTGTGGGGTCTCCGCGAGCATCGCCCCGAGGGTGACCACCAGCTCGACCTCGAGATCGTCGGCGCAGGCGAGCAGCTCGGCGCAGAACTGGCGCCACTTCATGTTGGGCTCGATCCCGCGCAGCAGCACCACGTCCCGGTGCGACCCGGGTGGGTGGGCGACGTACACCTGAGTCGAGGGCCAGGTGATCCGGCGCATGCCCTCGTCGGTGGTCCCGACGACCGGCCTGTTGACCTGGAAGTCGTAGAACTCCTCGGGGTCCACCACGGCCACGACCTGGGCCTGCCACACCTCGATGAGGTGGTCGACCACCCCCGTCGCCGCGCCGGCGGCGTCGTTCCAGCCCTCGAACGCCGCCACCATCACCGGGTTGACGAGGGGAGTCACGTCCTCGATCTCGATCACCCCGTCACCCTATCCACGGCAGGGGCCTCCACCATGCGAAAATCGGGGAGTGGGGTTCTCCCACCTGCCTACCCTTGGTGGGGCCCTCGAACACACCGGAGTGAATCAGTGACCACCGAGAACACCAGCGATCGACCGTCCTTGGAGCGCCCGGACGCCACGGGCGCACTGACGACCCTGCTGGCCGAGCGGATCCTGGTGATCGACGGTGCCATGGGCACGATGATCCAGGGCCACGGCCTCGACGAGGCGGGCTACCGCGGTGAGCGCTTCGCCGACTGGGACCAGGACGTCCGCGGCAACAGCGACCTGCTCAGCCTCACCCAGCCGGACATCATCAGGTCGATCCATCGCGAGTACCTCGAGTCCGGCGCCGACGTCGTGGCGACGAACACTTTCAACGCCCAGCTCATCTCCCAGTCCGACTACGGGATGCAGGACCTCGCCTACGAGCTGAACTACGAGTCCGCCCGGCTCGCCCGCGAGGCGGCCGACGCGGTGACCGAGGCCGAGCCGACGCGGCCGAGGTTCGTGGCCGGGGGACTGGGGCCGACCAACACCACCGCCTCAATCTCGCCGGACGTCAACGACCCAGGCAAGCGCAACATCAGCTTCGAGCGCCTGGTCGAGGCCTACATCGAGCAGGCGGCGGGTCTCGTCGACGGCGGGGCCGACCTCCTCCTCGTCGAGACCATCTTCGACACGCTCAACGCCAAGGCCGCCATCTTCGCGCTGGAGACGCTCTTCGAGCAGCGCGAGCGCCGGTGGCCGGTGATCCTCTCCGGCACGATCACCGACGCCTCCGGCCGCACTCTGTCAGGCCAGGTGACCGAGGCCTTCTGGAACTCCGTGCGCCATGCTCGACCGCTCGCGGTGGGACTGAACTGCGCGCTCGGTGCGGCCGAGATCCGTCCCTACCTCGCGGAGCTCTCGCGACTCGCCGACTGCTTCGTCTCGTGCTACCCCAACGCCGGCCTGCCGAACGCGTTCGGTGAGTACGACGAGACCCCCGATCAGATGTCGGAGGTGCTGAAGGAGTTCACCTCGGCTGGGCTGATCAACCTCGTCGGTGGCTGCTGCGGCACCACGCCGGCCCACATCGCCCGGATCGCCGAGGTCGTCGACGGAGCGCCGCCTCGCGAACCGGCCAAGCTGGAGCCGGCCATGCGGTTGTCCGGGCTCGAGCCGCTGAACATCAACGAGGACTCGCTGTTCGTCAACGTCGGCGAGCGCACGAACATCACCGGGTCCGCGAAGTTCCGCAACCTGATCAAGGCCAACGACTACGACGCGGCCCTGGCGGTCGCCAACCAGCAGGTCGAGGCCGGCGCCCAGGTCATCGACATCAACATGGACGAGGGCATGATCGACGGCGTCGCGGCAATGGACCGCTTCACCAAGCTGATCGCCGGCGAGCCCGACATCAGCCGCGTGCCCGTGATGGTCGACTCCTCCAAGTGGGAGGTCATCGAGGCCGGACTGCGCTGCGTGCAGGGCAAGCCCATCGTGAACTCGATCTCCATGAAGGAGGGGGAGGACACCTTCCGCGAGCACGCACGCCTGGTCCGCAAGTACGGCGCCGCGGCCGTGGTGATGGCCTTCGACGAGCAGGGCCAGGCCGACAACCTCGAGCGGCGCAAGGAGATCTGCGAGCGCGCCTACCGGATCCTGGTGGACGAGGTCGGCTTCCCGGCCGAGGACATCATCTTCGACCCGAACTGCTTCGCGCTGGCGACCGGCATCGAGGAGCACGCCAACTACGGCGTCGACTTCATCGAGGCCACCCGCTGGATCAAGCAGAACCTCCCCGGTGCGCTGGTCTCCGGGGGCGTGTCCAACGTGTCGTTCTCCTTCCGCGGGAACAACCCGGTGCGCGAGGCGATCCACTCGGTCTTCCTGTTCCACGCGATCCAGGCCGGCATGGACATGGGCATCGTCAACGCCGGTGCGTTGGTGGTGTACGACGAGATCGAGCCCGAGCTGCGCGAACGCATCGAGGACGTGGTCCTCAACCGGCGGCCGGACGCGGCCGAGCGGCTCCTGGAGATCGCCGAGGCCCACCGCGGTTCGGGTGACGCAGTCGAGGAGAAGGCCGCCGCCGAGTGGCGCGGCCTGCCGGTGCGCGAGCGCATCACCCACTCGCTGGTCAAGGGCCTCGACGCCGACGTCGAGGCCGACACCGAGGAGCTCCGCGCCGAGATCGAGGCGGCGGGCGGCCGCCCGATCGAGGTCATCGAGGGGCCGTTGATGGACGGCATGAACGTCGTCGGCGACCTGTTCGGCGCCGGCAAGATGTTCCTGCCCCAGGTGGTGAAGTCGGCCCGCGTGATGAAGAAGGCCGTCGCCCACCTGATCCCCTTCATCGAGCAGGAGAAGATCGACAACCCCCAGTACGCCACCGCCAAGGGCACCAACGGCACCATCGTGATGGCGACCGTGAAGGGCGACGTCCACGACATCGGCAAGAACATCGTCGGGGTCGTGCTGCAGTGCAACAACTACGAGGTCATCGACCTCGGGGTGATGGTGCCGGCACAGAAGATCCTCGACAAGGCCCGGGAGGTCGACGCCGACCTGATCGGCCTCTCCGGCCTGATCACGCCTTCCCTGGACGAGATGGTGCACTTCGCCTCCGAGATGGAGCGACAGGGCTTCGAGATCCCGCTTCTGATCGGCGGCGCGACCACCTCGCGCGCACACACGGCCGTCAAGGTCACCCCGCGCTACAAGGGTCCGGTGCTGTGGGTCAAGGACGCCTCACGCTCGGTCCCCGTGGCGGCCGCACTCCTCTCGAAGGAGCAACGCGGCAAGCTCCTCGCCGACACGGAGGCCGACTACGCCTCCCTCCGTGAGCGCCACGCCGCCAAGAACGACCGGCCGCTGACCACGCTGGAGGACGCCCGTGCCAACCGCACGCCGATCGACTGGTCGGCGTACACCCCGCCTGTGCCGGCGATGCTCAGCGAGGCCCGCACCAGGACCTTCGAGTCCTACGACCTCGCCGAGCTCCGCGAGTACATCGACTGGCAGCCGTTCTTCAACGCCTGGGAGATGAAGGGCAAGTTCCCCGACATCTTGAACAACCCGGCCTCGGGGGAGACCGCGCGCAAGCTCTACGACGACGCCCAGGAGATGCTCGACCGGCTGATCGAGGAGAAGTGGCTGACCGCCAACGGGGTGATCGGGTTCTTCCCGGCCAACGCCGTCGGGGACGACATCGTCGTCTACCAGGACGAGGAGCGGACCACCGAGCTCGCGACGCTGCACAACCTGCGGCAGCAGGGCCAACACCGCGAGGGTGTGCCGAACCGCTCGCTGGGCGACTTCATCGCACCGAAGGACACCGGCCTCGCCGACTACGTGGGCGCCTTCGCGGTCACCACGGGGCTCGGCAGCCAGACGAAGATCCAGGAGTTCAAGGACGAGCTCGACGACTACAACGCCATCCTGCTGGAGTCGCTGGCCGACCGCCTGGCCGAGGCGTTCGCGGAGCGTCTGCACCAGCGCGTCCGCATGGACCTCTGGGGTCACTCCGACGACGCGGGGCTGGACAACGCCGACCTGATCGCGGAGAAGTACTCCGGCATCCGCCCGGCACCGGGCTACCCCGCCTGTCCCGAGCACACCGAGAAGCAGACCCTGTGGGAGCTGCTCGACGTCGAGAAGGCCACTGGGATCGAGCTCACCGACTCCATGGCCATGTGGCCGGGCGCCTCGGTGAGCGGCTGGTACTTCTCCCACCCGCAGTCGCAATACTTCGTGGTCGGCCGGATCTCACGTGACCAGGTCGAGTCCTACGCCGAGCGCAAGGGCTGGACGATGAGCGAGGCAGAGCGCTGGCTGTCCTCGAACCTCGGCTACGACCCGGAGGACTGAGCCGAGTGGCAGCCGTCGCGTCGCTTCCCCGCGCCGTGCTCTGGGACATGGACGGCACCCTCGTGGACACCGAGCCCTACTGGATGGAGTGCGAGTTCCAGCTCGCCGAGAAGTACGGCGGGATCTGGTCACGTGAGCACGGGCTGGCCGTGGTCGGCGGGGACCTGATCGACTCGGCCACCTACATGCGCGAGCACATGGGCATCGATCGAACGCCTCGCGAGATCGTGGACGAGCTGCTCGACGGCGTGATCGCCCTGGTCAACCGGGAGGTCCCCTGGAGGCCGGGGGCGCGGGAGCTGCTGGCCGCCCTGCGGACCCACGGCGTTCCGTGCGCGCTGGTGACCATGTCGTGGCGCCGGTTCGTCGAGCCTGTGGTGGCGGCGCTGCCGGAGGGCTCCTTCGACGTCGTGGTCTGCGGCGACGAGGTCACCCACGGAAAGCCGCACCCCGAGCCCTACCTGCGGGCGGCGGAGCTGATCGGGTTCGCCCCGGCAGAGGCCATCGCGATCGAGGACTCCGCGACAGGTGCCGAGTCCGCCACGGCGGCCGGCTGCCAGGTGCTCGTGGTGCCGAACCACGTCACCGTGCCCGAGGTGAGAGGTCGGGTCGTGCGGGGCAGCCTGGTCGGCCTGGAGCCGGCGGACCTCGCCGCCCTGCACGTCTGAGTCGCGGTCACTGAGCCTTGGCCGGCTCCGTCTCCGGTCGGGGAAGGGGCGGAGGCTCGTTGCCGAACTCCGGGCAGTGCGCCTGGAAGCTGCACCACTCGCAGGCCCGGCTGGCACGAGCCGGCCACTCACCGGTCTCGCGGGCGGCATCGACGGCGCGCCAGAGCGCCTCGACCAGCCGTTCGGTGGCGAGCAGATCCTGCTCGTCCGGTTGGTAGCTGACCTTCTGCCCGTCACCGAGGTAGATCAGCTGCAGCAGGGCCGGGACGACGCCCCGGGTGCGCCAGATCACGAGGGCGTAGAACCGCATCTGGAACAGGGCCCGGGACTCCTGGCCCTCGGCGGGTGAGCGTCCGGTCTTGTAGTCGACCACCCGGATGGCCCCGTCCGGCGCAACGTCGATCCGGTCGACGAAACCCCGCAGCAGCAGTCTCGAGTCGAGCAGCGCCTCGACGTACAGCTCCCGCTCGGAGGGCTCGAGTCGCCTCGGGTCCTCCATGTCGAAGTAGCTCCGCAGGCTCTCGCGGCACCCCGCCAGCCAGGCGGTGATCTCCGCCCCGTCCGCCACGAACAGCTCGGCGGCTCCGGGCTCGGTATCGAGCACGGACTCCCAGGCCTGTTGCACCATCGACTCGGCGCGTTCAGGGGTTCGGTGGGCGGCGGGCAGGTCGAAGAGGTCCTCGAGCACCTTGTGCACCACCGTGCCGCGCACGGCGGCGGGGGAGGGGGCCTCGGGAAGGCGGTCGATCGTGCGCAGGCGATACATCAGCGGGCAGGTGCGGAACTCCGCGGCGCGACTCGGCGACAGTGACCCGAGGACGTTCACGCCGTCCACCGGGGTGCCGATGCGGGCACGCTCCGGGCCGGTGCTGGGGCTGGCCGCGGGGCCGGCTCCCACCGACGCCAGGCCCCCTTGCACGCCGTCACTCATGGGGCCACAGTAGGTCGCCGGACCGACAGCTTCGGTGCGCGCTAGCGTTGGGACGTGAGCGAAGACGAGAGCGGCCCGCCGCCGAGGCGTGCGGCGTACCCGCCGGGAACCCTGCGCATCGGCTCGATCCGGGGCGTGGACGTGCTGGTGCGTTCGTCCTGGCTGCTCGTCGCCGTCCTGATCGCGTTCCTGCTGGGACCCCGGGTGGAGCAGGTCCAGCCGGGCCTCGGGGTGCTGAAGTACGTCGCCGGGATCGCGTTCGCCGTCCTGCTCTACCTCTCGGTCCTGCTCCACGAGATGGCCCACGCCCTGATGGCCCAGCGCTACGGGCTCGGCGTGCGCTCGATCAGCCTGCACTTCCTCGGCGGCGCCACCGAGATCGACTCCGAGGCGCGCACGCCCGGGCAGGAGTTCAAGGTGGCCGTCGTCGGTCCGCTGACCTCCATCGCGGTGGGTGCTGCAGCCCTGGCGCTCCTGCTGGTGACGCCCGACGGGTTGTTGCGGCTCGCGGTCCAGGGTCTCGCTGGCGCCAACCTCATCGTCGGGGTCCTCAACCTCGTTCCCGGACTGCCGCTCGACGGCGGGCGCGTGCTGCGCGCCGGCGTCTGGAGAGCCACCGGGAACATGCACCGGGGGACGATCGCCGCTGCCTGGGGCGGTCGCATCGCGGCAGTCCTGGTGCTGCTCACGCCCGTGCTGCTGGCCATGTTCCGCGGAGCCCGGCCCGACATCTTCGACTACCTGATGTCGCTGATCATCTCCTCCTTCCTCTGGACGGGTGCGACGGCGTCGATGGTGAACGCCCGGGTTCGCCGGCGCCTTCCGGCGCTCAAGGCCCGTCCGCTGGCACGGCGGGTGGTCGCCGTACCCAGTGACCTGCCGGTCTCCGAAGCCGTACGCCGGGCCCAGGAAGGCGGAGCGGGCGCAATCGTGACCCACGAGAGTGACGAGCGGCTCAGCGGGGTGGTCAGTGAGAGCGCCCTGCTCGCCACGCCCGAGGATCGCCGGGCATGGGTGCCGGTGAGCTCCATCTCGCGAACGATCGAGGACGGCCTGATCCTCGATGCCGACATCGTCGGGGAGGACCTGATCCGCGCCATGTCGCGCACGCCGGCCGCGGAGTACGTGCTGGTCGAGGGCGACGGCACGATCTACGGCGTCCTCGCCACCGCGGACGTGGACCAGGCCTTCGAGTCCGGTTCGTTCGAGGCCGGTTCCTCGGGCGACGGGGCACTGCAGCCGGGATCGCCACGTGAGTGAGAGCACCGAGTCCGGCAGCGGCGCGCCGGACGACTGGTCCGGCGTGCATCGCGGGCCACTGCGGGCCGGGGAGTGGGTGCGCCTGACCGACGCCAAGGGTCGCCGCCACAACATCTGCCTGGAAGCAGGAAAGTCGTTCCACACCAACCGCGGAGGGTTGTCCCACGACGACATCATCGGGCGCGACGAGGGCTTCTCGATCACCTCGACCTCCGGCGGCGAGTACCTCGTCTTCCGCCCCCTGCTCAGCGAGTTCGTGGTCTCGATGCCGCGTGGTGCCGCAGTGGTCTACCCCAAGGACGCGGCGCAGATCGTGGCGATGGCCGACATCTTCCCCGGCGCGCGCGTCGTCGAGGCCGGTGCCGGCTCCGGCGCGCTGACCTGTTCGCTGCTGCGCGCCGTGGGTCCGCACGGCCGCCTGTCCTCCTACGAACGGCGTGAGGACTTCGCCGAGGTCGCGCAACGCAACGTCACCCAGTTCTTCGGTGGCGAGCACCCCGCCTGGCGGCTGACGGTGGGTGACCTCGTCGACGCGCTGCCCGAGGGGGAGGAGCCCGGAAGCGTCGACCGGGTGGTCCTGGACATGCTGGCTCCCTGGGAGTGCGTCGACGTCGTGGCCCAGGCGCTGGTGCCCGGTGGCATCGTCGTGGCGTACGTCGCGACCACGACCCAGCTCGCCCGTGTCGTCGAGACCCTCCGGGCTCACGGCGAGTTCACCGAGCCCCAACCCTGGGAGACGCTCGTGCGCGACTGGCACGTCGAGGGGCTGGCCGTGCGCCCGGGACACAAGATGAACGGCCACACCGGGTTCCTCGTCACCGCCCGACGGATGGCTCCCGGGAACGCGGCCCCGGTCAAGAAGCGCCGCCCCGCCCCCGGTGCGTACGGCGTGGACTACGACGGACCGAGGCCCGCGGGCCTGCCGCCGACTGTCACGGATGCGCAACCACATGGATGAGACACGCGAGTAACGGCCGTGCTTCAGCCAGCCTGCGAGTAGGGTCAAAAGTCCAGATCCTGCCCCGGAGGTGGTTCACGTGCCCGACACAGGCGCCGATCAAGGACCGACCACTGCCCAACTGATGAACCAGGTCTCGTTCCTCGAGGCCGAGGTCGCCGAGCTGCGTCGCCGGGTCTCCGATGCGCCGGGAAGCGCACGCGCCCTGGACCAGCGGTTGCTGGACACCCAACGCTCCCTTTCCGCGGTCACCTCCCAGAACGAACGCCTTGCCGACACCCTGCGCGAAGCGCGCGACCAGATCGTCACTCTGAAGGAGGAGGTCGACCGGCTCGCCCAGCCGCCGACCGGTTTCGGCACCTTCCTCAAGCGCAACGACGACGAGTCGGTGGATGTGTTCACCGGAGGACGCAAGCTGCGCGTCAACGTGAGTCCGTCGGTTGACCGGGAGGCCCTCACCAAGGGTCAGGAGGTCATGCTCAACGAAGCCCTCAACGTCGTCGCCGCCCTCGAGTTCGAGGAGATCGGCGAGGTGGTGATGTTCAAGGAGCTGCTCGCCGACGGGGAGCGCGTCCTGGTCATCGCCAATGCCGACGAGGAGCGCGTCGTACGCCTCGCCTCGCCGCTGCGCGACGTCACCCTCCGCGCGGGCGACTCGCTGCTGCTGGACGGCAAGTCCGGTTATGTCTACGAGCGGGTGCCGAAGTCCGAGGTCGAGGAGCTGGTGCTGGAGGAGGTCCCGGACATCGACTACGAGTCGATCGGCGGCCTGACCGGCCAGATCGAGCAGATCCGCGACGCCGTCGAGCTGCCCTACCTCTACCCGGAGCTGTTCAAGGACTACCAGCTGAAGCCGCCCAAGGGCGTGCTGCTCTACGGTCCGCCCGGCTGCGGCAAGACCCTGATCGCCAAGGCCGTGGCCAACTCGCTGGCCAAGAAGGTCGCGGAGAAGACGGGACAGGAGGGCCGCTCGTTCTTCTTGAACATCAAGGGGCCCGAGCTGCTGAACAAGTACGTCGGGGAGACCGAGCGCCACATCCGGCTGGTCTTCCAGCGAGCGCGTGAGAAGGCCAGCGAGGGCACGCCGGTCATCGTGTTCTTCGACGAGATGGACTCGCTGTTCCGGACCCGCGGGTCCGGGGTGTCCTCGGACGTGGAGAACACCATCGTCCCGCAGCTGCTTTCGGAGATCGACGGCGTCGAGGGGCTCGAGAACGTCCTGGTGATCGGTGCCTCCAACCGTGAGGACATGATCGACCCCGCCATCCTCCGTCCCGGACGGCTCGACGTGAAGATCAAGATCGAGCGCCCCGACGCTGAGGCGGCTCGCGACATCTTCACCAAGTACCTCACCGCGAGCCTGCCCCTGCACGCCGACGACCTGGCCGAGTTCGGCGGCAACAGGGACGCCACCGTGGCCGGCATGATCACCGCCACGGTCGAGCGGATGTACACCGAGTCCGAGGCCAACCGGTTCCTCGAGGTCACCTACGCCAACGGGGACAAGGAGGTCCTGTACTTCAAGGACTTCAACTCCGGCGCGATGATCCAGAACATCGTCGACCGCGCGAAGAAGATGGCCATCAAAGAGGTCATCGACCACGACCAGCCGGGCCTGCGCGTCCAGCACATGCTCCAGGCCTGTGTCGATGAGTTCAAGGAGAACGAGGACCTCCCCAACACCACGAACCCCGACGACTGGGCCCGCATCTCCGGCAAGAAGGGCGAGCGGATCGTGTTCATCCGCACCCTGATCACCGGCAAGCAGGGCACCGAGCCGGGCCGCTCGATCGACACCGTCGCCAACACCGGTCAGTACCTCTAGGCCGGGTCCCGGTTCGCAGACGCCGAAGGGCGCCGACCTTCGAGGTCGGCGCCCTTCGGCCTGTTCTGGCTCTCGTTCCGGGAGGCTCAGCCGCCCTCGGACATGTACCGGTAGATCCCCTGGCCGAAGATCGGCTGGTCGGGCGTCATCCGTGCGCCGCTGGCCGTCGCCCGCGGAGGTCGGCCGCCGCGAGATCTTCTGGCGCCAGGTCTTGTCGAAGGCGAGAAGTAGGAGGCTGTCCAGCCGCGGCCGTAGAGCTGCTGCATCTGCTCGTCGCAGGAGTAGGCGAAGTTGCTCCAGTTGGCGGAGCCGTTGAGCATCGTCCAGTTGCCCCGGTTGCCGCGCGTAGTTGCCGGAGATCGCCAGCCACTTGCTGTGGTTGTACTTCACGATCTCACCGAGCCGGTTCTTGATCACCGACTGCTTCATCGGGATCGCGCCGCGACCGCTTCCCGCGCGCAGGATCTTCAGCACCGGCCGGCTGGTGATCGAGTAGATGATCCGGATGTTGCAGCCGGAGTTCCACAGAGAGCGGAGCTTCTTGGCGATCGCCGTGCCCCGGCTGTCGTAGATGGCGTACTGGATGATCCGGATCCGGGTGCGCCCGTTGATGCCCGAGGTGGCACCGGTGCAGCGCACCTGGTTCAGGGCGTAGAGGACGGGGTCGCGGGAGTAGCTGCCACCCGGGTAGAAGATGTTGTCGACCCCGCCATCCCGGGTGCGTGAGTACGCCGCGCTGCCGAGGGAGACGTTGTTGGCCGCCTGGTCGAAGATTCCGAGGAACCGGGCGTAGACGGGCGCGTTCCAGGTCACGGTGGCCTGGTTCCACTGCCCCTTGTAGGCGAACTCGGTGAGGTTCATCGAGGTCTGGACGGTGATGTTCCGGTAGTGGCCGGAGGTGCCCACGTCGTCGAACAGGAAGAACTTCGAGTGGGGTGTCCCGCCGGCACCGCGGCACGAGCCGGCGCACTCATGGGCGAAGTTGCCGTAGGCCGCGGGTGTCGAGGAGTTGAGATAGGACCGGAGCGACACCCAGGGCTTGTAGGGCCCCTTGCCGTCGACGCCGACCCTGTTGATGCCCTCGGCGGCGATGATCCGCACGTTGGCACCGCGTTGCACGGCGCGGACGAGGGCGTCGCGCACGGCCCAGTCGTTGAACGTCCAGGTCGTCAACCGGATCGTGCCCTGGTGCGTGGTCCACGCGGTGGGAGTCTCAGGGAAGGCGATGTTGCCGTACACGGGCTTGTAGTAGACGCCCCAAGTGCTGTTGATCATGTTCAGCACCCGGTTGCGGATCGCGACCCGCTCGGCTGTCGAGCGGTTGGGGAAGCTGAAGTAGTTGCCTTGGTACATCGGGGCGTTGGACGGCGGCGGGTGGTCCGTTCCGGGCCGTGGGGCAGGGGCGGGCCCGGGGTCTGCGGCCGAGATCTGCGCCGGGCTCACCGGCGCGACTGCCTGTGCCGGACCGACCAGACCCAGGGTGCACACCAGCGCAACCAGAGCGCCGAGAGTCGCCGAACTCGGTCGAAGAGGCATGTGTCCCCCGTAGCTACTTGTGTGGTCCCCGAGCCACACCCACGCGCGTGCGGCCGCCGTAATCTAACACGTGCGAGTCCGGTCAGTCCGTAAATCGGCGCTGGTGCGGGGGCCGTCTCGGTGGGTGGATCAGTCCTCTGGCAGGTAGCGGTAGACGCCCTTGCCGAACTGTGGTTCTTCCGGCACCAACCGGGCGCCGGAAGCCGTCCGGCCGAACTTGGGCACGCGCGAGGTGCGCTGGCGCCAGGTCTTGGTGAACGTCGCGAGGTAGGCGCGCGTGTAGGCGTAGCTGTAGATCTGCTGCATCTGCTCGTCGGAGGTGAGCGCCAGGTTGCTCCAGTTGGCCGAGCCGGGAAGGACGATCCAGGCGCCGGTGGATGCGCCGACGCTGCCCGTGATCGTGAGCCACTTGCTGTGGTTGTACTTCACGATGTCACCGCTGCGGTTGCGGATCACCGACTGGCGCATCGGCACGGCCCCACGACCGGACTTGGAGCGAAGGATGCTGAGCACCGGCCGGCTGCTGACCGAGTAGATGATCCGGACGTTGCAGCCTGAGTTCCACAACTCCCGCAGGCGCTTGGCGATCCAGGTGCCGCGGGTGCCGTAGATGGCGTACTGGATGATCCGGATCCGAGTTCGTCGGGACGCGTCGCCCCCCGAAGTGGCTCCGAGGCACCTGACCTGGCTGAGCGCCTGCATGATCGGGTCGTACGGCGCGGTGGCGCCGGGCCTCGGGAAGAAGATGCTCTGGATGCCGCCGCTGGTGTAGCGGCGGTACGGCGAGGCCACCGGGCGGTCCAGCCGCGTCTCGCGGAACACGGTGCTGAACGAGCCGTGCACGCCGCCGTCCCAGGTGACCGTCGCCTGGTTCCACTGGCCGGTGAACGCCTTGCGGGTCAGGTTCATCGAGGTCTGCACCGTCACGGTGGGCACGTGGGAGGCGCCGACGTTGGTGAACAGGAAGTACTTGGAGTGGGCGGTGCCGCCGTTGCCCCGACAGGAGCCGCGACACTTGCGGGCGAAGCTCCACCGCTCGAGGGTCTCGGGGTGCCCCGTGCGGTAGAGCGCGCCGCGTAGCTTCCCGCGCAGCCACCGCCACGGCCGGCTCTTGCGGTTCGGTCCCGCCGCGGCCACCACCTGGACGCTGACACCCCGGCGGTGCGCCTGGTACAGAGCGCGGGCGATGGCCCAGTCCTTGAGCGTCCAGGTCGCGATCCGGATGGTGCCGTTGCCGGCGACCGCCGCTCCGTAGGCGTCCCTGGGTCCACCCCAGGTGCTCTTGATCGTGTTGAGCACGCGCTTGCGGATGACCACCTTCTCGCGCTTCGTGCGGTTGGGGTAGCTGAAGTAGGAGCCCTGGGCGATGGGCGCGTTCACCGGTGGTGCGCCGACGACGGTGGCGACCGGGATCTGCTTGACCGGGATCTGCTTGACCGGGCCCGTCCGGGTCGTGGCGGACGCGTCACCGACGAGGGTGAGGACGAACGCGATCGTGGCGACCACCGCGACGGTCGCGGACCTTCGACGAAGCATGGTTCTTGCCCCCAGCGGGATCTGTGGTTTCCGGGCATCGGCCATTCAGCCCCGGCAACGTAACATCCGGAGACGCCCAGGTCCGTAATTGAGTGAGCGCGACGCCGCGGATCAACCGGAGCGCGCCGACCCGTACGCTCGGTCACATGCACAGCCCAGCAAAGCGCGAACGGCGATGAGCGTTCGCCGGGTGATGGGCACCGAGACCGAGTTCGGCATCTCGGTCCAAGGCCATCCACACGCCAATCCGATGGTTGCGAGCACCCGGCTGGTCAACGCCTACGCGACCGCCACCCTCAAGGCCAGACGTGCCAGGTGGGACTTCGAGGAGGAGTCGCCGCTGCGTGACGCGCGGGGCTTCGAGATGTCCCGGGAGCTCGCCGACCCCAGCCAGCTGACCGACGAGGACCTGGGCCTGGCCAACGTCATCTTGACCAACGGCGCCCGGCTGTACGTCGACCACGCCCACCCGGAGTACTCCACCCCCGAGTGCACCAACCCGCTGGACATCGTGAAGTGGGACAAGGCTGGGGAGCTGGTGGCCCTGGACGCCTGCCGCTTCGCCTCCAACGGGGAGAGGGCGATCTCGTCCTCTACAAGAACAACACCGACAACAAGGGCGCGTCCTACGGGGCGCACGAGAACTACCTGGTTCGGCGGTCGACCCCGTTCGGCGACATCGTCCGCTACCTGACGCCGTTCTTCGTCAGCCGCCAGGTCATCTGTGGGGCGGGACGCGTCGGGCTCGGGCAGGACGGCCTCGGCGAGGGCTTCCAGATCAGCCAGCGTGCCGACTTCTTCGAGGTCGAGGTGGGACTCGAGACGACCCTGAAGCGTCCGATCATCAACACCCGCGACGAACCGCACGCAGACCCGGAGAAGTACCGCCGACTGCACGTGATCCTGGGCGACGCGAACCTGTCGGAGACCTCGACGTACCTCAAGGTCGGAACCACCTCACTGGTCCTCGCGATGATCGAGGACCGGTTCGTCTCCGCCGACCTTGGCGTGGCCCGGCCGGTGGCCTCGCTCAAGCAGGTCTCCCACGACCACGGTCTGACCCACCTGCTGGAGATGGCCGACGGTCGACGAATGACTGCGGTTCAGCTGCAGTGGGAGTACTTCCACCTGGCCACCCGATACGTGCTCCAGCGACACGGCAACCAGCCCGACCACCCGACGCGAGACGTGCTGGCCGCCTGGGAGTCGGTGCTGACCCGTCTGGAGCGGGATCCCTTCGAGTGTGCCGACGAGCTGGACTGGGTGGCCAAGCTGAAGCTGCTGAACTCCTACCGCGACCGCGACGGGTTGTCCTGGTCGGACGCGAAGCTGCACCTGATCGACCTGCAGTACTCCGACCTCCGCCCGGAGAAGGGGCTGTACCACCGACTGGTGAAGCTGGGCCGGATGAAGCGGCTGATCCGCGACGAAGCGGTGGTGGAGGCGATGCACGAACCACCCGAGGACACCCGCGCCTACTTCCGCGGGCGGTGCCTGAGCAAATACTCCGACAACATCGCGGCCGCATCCTGGGACTCGGTGATCTTCGACCTGCCCGGGCACGAGTCCCTCCAGCGGGTGCCGACGATCGACCCACTTCGGGGGAGCAAGGCCCACGTGGGCGCCTTGCTGGACCAGCACGAGACGGCACTCGGACTGTTCGAGGCACTGACTCGGCGTTAGCGGTGTTCGATGCCACCTGAGTCGATAGGGTCGGGACAACGACGTACGTAGGAGGTCGCCATGGCGCAGGAGCAGAAGCAACCGCGCAAGTCCCATGAGGACGAGGAGCCGACTGACGCCGCGCCCGCGCCCGCTGACGCCGTCTCCGAACGCAAGGAGCAGCTCGACGAGGACATCGACGCGATCCTCGAGGACATCGACGACGTCCTCGAGACCAACGCCGAGGACTTCGTGAAGTCCTTCATCCAGAAGGGCGGGCAGTGACCGTCCATGACTGACGCCCGTCTGCCCAGCGCGTTCCTGACCCCGGGGACGTCCTCGTTCGCGGAGTTCGTGGGATCGGTGTCCCCGGACCTGCTGCCCTCGCGTCGCCTGCCACCGGGCAATGCGGCCGAGCTGGCCCCACACGCCACCACGATCGTGGCGGCCACCTTCCCCGGGGGAGTGGTGATGGCTGGCGACCGGCGGGCGACGATGGGCAACATCATCGCCCAACGCGACATCGAGAAGGTCTTCCCGACCGACGAGTTCTCCTGCGTCGGGATCGCGGGAACCGCCGGGCTCGCCGTGGAGATGGTCAGGCTGTTCCAGACCGAGCTCGAGCACTACGAGAAGATCGAGGGCACCACCCTCTCGATCGACGGCAAGGCCAACCGGCTCTCGGCCCTGATTCGCGGCAACCTCGGCATGGCGATGCAGGGACTGGCCGTCGTGCCGCTGTTCGCCGGCTACGACCTGCGGCTCGAGCAGGGCCGGATCTTCTCCTACGACGTCACCGGCGGCCGCTACGAGGAGACCGCGTTCCACTCGGTCGGCTCGGGGTCGGTCTTCGCCCGGGGGTCGTTGAAGAAGCTCTACCGCGACGACTTCGACTCCACCCAGGCCGTGACCGCGGTCGTCCAGGCGCTGTACGACGCGGCCGACGACGACTCGGCCACCGGAGGACCCGACCTGACGCGCCGGATCTTCCCGGTCGTCAGCGTCATCACGCCGGACGGCCACACCCGGATGCCCCAGGAGGACGTGGCCGAGATCGCCGACCGGGTCCTCTCCGGCCGCATGCAACGACCCGACGGCCCCGCCGCCGCACTGACCTGAGCGACCCCCGGGGCGTGAGCCCCGGGGTCGACCACCGACGAGGAGCACCCACCGATGACCATGCCGTTCTACGTCTCGCCCGAGCAGATGATGAAGGACCGGGCGGACTTCGCGCGCAAGGGCATCGCCCGCGGCCGCTCGGTCGCGGTGCTGCACTACGCCGACGGCATCATGTTCGTCTCGGAGAACCCCTCGCAGTCGTTGCACAAGGTCAGTGAGATCTACGACCGGCTCGCGTTCGCCGCCGTCGGCCGCTACAACGAGTTCGAGAACCTCCGGATCGCGGGCGTGCGTCTGGCCGACATGCGCGGCTACTCCTACGACCGCCGTGACGTCACCGGCCGGGGGCTGGCGAACGCCTACGCGCAGACCCTCGGGACGATCTTCTCCAGCGGTGCCGAGAAGCCCTACGAGGTGGAGATCTTCGTCGCCGAGATCGGCGCCACCGACGCGGACGACCAGGTGTTCCGCCTGACCTTCGACGGCCAGGTGGTCGAGGAGCACGACTTCGCGGTGATGGGCGGAGCCGCGGAGGCGGTGACCACCTATCTCACCGAGCACTACCACCGCGGCCTGTCGCGCGACGAGGTCCTGACGCTCACCGCCACGGCTCTCGGCCAGGGCGATGCCGGACACCGCAGCATCGCCGCCAAGGACCTGGAGGTGGCGGTGCTGGATCGGACCCGTCCCCAGGAGCGCAAGTTCAGGCGGCTCAGCGGCCAGTCGCTGCTGGAGATCCTCGGCGAGCCGGCCGGCCCCGAGGACGAGGACGTCGCTCCCGAGGAGGGCGCGACCGCGGGTTCCCCCGACTCATCCACGGACGAGCCACCCGTCGCGCCCTGACCCGATCTCGCCACCGGCCCCATAGTCTGTCCCCGTGGACCGGCGAATCTTCGGCATCGAGAACGAGTACGGAGTCACGTGCACGTTCAAGGGCCAACGACGCCTGTCTCCCGACGAGGTGGCGCGCTACCTGTTCCGCAAGGTGGTCAGCTGGGGCCGCAGTTCCAACGTGTTCCTGGCCAACGGCGCGCGCCTCTACCTCGACGTCGGCAGCCACCCGGAGTACGCCACCCCGGAGTGCGACGACATCATCGACCTGGTCACCCACGACAAGGCGGGGGAGCGAGTCCTCGAAGGGCTGCTCGTGGACGCCGAGCGCCGGTTGCGGGACGAGGGGATCTCGGGCGACGTCTACCTGTTCAAGAACAACACCGACTCGGCCGGCAACTCCTACGGGTGCCACGAGAACTACCTGGTCAGCAGGCAGGGCGAGTTCAGCAGACTCGCGGACGTGCTGATCCCGTTCCTGGTCACGCGCCAGATCATCTGCGGCGCCGGCAAGGTGACCCAGACCCCACGGGGCGCGTCGTACTCGGTGAGCCAGCGGGCCGAGCACATCTGGGAGGGCGTCTCCAGCGCCACCACCCGCTCGCGTCCGATCATCAACACCCGGGATGAGCCGCACGCGGACGCTGAGCGCTTCCGCCGGCTGCACGTCATCGTGGGCGACTCGAACATGAGCGAGACCACCACGATGCTGAAGGTGGCCAGCTGCGACCTCGTCCTGCGGATGATCGAGGAGGGCGTGGTGATGCGCGACCTCACCCTGGAGAACCCCATCCGGGCCATCCGGGAGATCTCCCACGACATGACGGGGCGCCGCAAGGTCCGGCTGGCCAACGGGCGCGAGGCCAGCGTCCTGGACATCCAGGGGGAGTACCTCAGCCGGGTCCGTGACTTCGTGGACCGCCGCGAGCTGCGCACGCCGGTGATCGACCAGTCACTCGACCTGTGGGAGCGCGGACTCAAGGCGGTCGAGTCGGGAGACCTGTCCCTCGTCGAGCGCGAGATCGACTGGGTGATCAAGTGGAAGCTGATCGACCGCTACCGGGCCAAGCACGGCCTCGCACTGGGGCACCCCCGCGTCGCCCAGCTCGACCTCGCCTACCATGACATCCACCGTGAACGCGGGCTCTACTACCTCCTGGAGAAGCGGGGGGCGGTGAAGCGGGTCACCAACGACCTCGCCGTGTTCAAGGCGAAGTCGGTGCCGCCGCAGACCACCAGGGCGCGACTGCGGGGCGACTTCATCCGCCGCGCCCAGGAACGACGGCGAGACTTCACCGTCGACTGGGTGCACCTGAAGCTGAACGACCAGGCACAGCGGACCGTGCTGTGCAAGGACCCCTTCCGCTCGCACGACGAGCGGGTCGAACGACTGATAGAGGGAATGTGACGAAGAAACACCTGGTCGTGCTCGCTGCGCTGCTGCTGGGCACGACCACTGCGGCGTGTGGCAGTGATCCCAAGGCTCCGCCGACGAGCGTCAAGGACCGAGTCACCATCAGCGGTGAGTTCGGCGCCAAGCCGGAGATCGACATCAAGACGCCGTTGAAGCTCTCCGAGAGCTCCTCGTGGCTGGCGTCGAAGGGGACCGGCGACAAGGTCGGGCCCACGGCCACCACGATCCTGCACCTGACCTTCGCCGACGGTCGGACCGGGAAGACCGCGATCTCCACCCTCGACGAGGGGCAGCGGCCCCTCGAGGTCAAGCTCGGGGACCAGGTGTTCCCCTCCCTCCTCGCCGGGCTGACCGGCCAGCCCGCGGGCAGCCGTGTCGTCGTGGTCTCGACGGCCGCGGACGCCTACGGCGACGAGGGTGCCCCCCAGATCGGGATCAAGGGCGGGGATCCCGTCGTGATGGTCGCCGACATCCTCTCGACCGATCCCACCTCCGTGCTCGATGGCCCCGCGGCCACGACTGTCCCCGCACCAGCGGGATCGCCGAGGCTGGTCGAGAAGAACGGGGTGCCCGCCGGGTTCGACTTCGCCGGTGCACGCAAGTCGAAGAAGCTCGTGGTGATCCCGCTGCGGGAGGGCACCGGCCCTGCGATCGAGACTCCTGACCGGGTGGCGGTGAACTACCTGGGCGAGATCTGGGGAGGGAGCAACCCGTTCGACGAGTCCTACTCCAAGGAGCCGGCAAACTTCTCCGTCGGGCTGTCCGCGGTCATCAAGGCGTGGGACCAGGGCCTGGCCGGTGTCAAGGAGGGCAGCCGGGTGCTGCTGATCTGCCCGCCGGGGCTGGCCTACGGGAAGTCGGCGCAGCCCAACATCCCGGCCAACTCCACGCTCGTGTTCGTCATCGACGTCCTCGGCGTCGGCTGAGGCCGTCCGCCGTTTCGGGAGGAGCACCGTGTCTGCCGCCAAGTCCGAGCGCCTGCTCAACCTGGTGATCCTGTTGCTGGTTGCCCGCAACTACACCACCAAGGAGCAGATCAGGCAGTTGATGGAACCCTATCGGGCGAGCAACGACGAGGCCTTCGACCGGATGTTCGAGCGCGACAAGGACGATCTTCGCTCACTGGGTGTGCCGCTCGAGGTCGGGTTCGTGGACAAGTTCTTCGAGGACGAGCAGGGCTACCGGATCAAGCGCGACGCCTTCGAGCTGCCCGCGATCGACTTCGCCCCGGAGGAGGTCGCCGTCCTCGGTCTCGCGGCGCGCGTCTGGGGCCATGCCGGACTGGCAGCGGCCACCTCGGACGCCTTGGTGAAGCTGAAGGCCGCCGGACTCAGCTTCGACCGGGAGCAGCTCGACAGCATCGAGCCCACCCTCGTGGCCGAGGAGCCGGCCTTCGAGGCGATGTGGCAGGCGACCGTGCAGAGAACCCCGGTCCGCTTCGACTACAGCCGCGCGGGGCAGGGCGCCAGCGCGACCCGCCATCTCGAGCCCTGGGGGGTCGTCACGGCGCAGGGGCGTTGGTACGTCGTGGGCCTGGACACCGACCGTCAGGAGCCGCGGATGTTCCGCCTCAGCCGAGTCTCCTCGGCGGTCGAGGCCGAGGGTGCGCCCGGCTCCTACGTGGTGCCTGAGGGCACCGACGTGCGGGTCCTGTCCCAGTCGCTGGCTCCCCGGCAGGCGGACCGGACCGGGGTGGTCCTGGCCCGCGCAGGCGCGGCGCACGGGCTGCGCAGGCGGGCGACGGTGGTCGAGGTCCAGGTCACCGGGCCCGACGGGTCCGTCGGCTGGGACCGGCTCGAGGTGCCGTTCGGGTCGAGCGGGGACTTCGCCAGTGAGCTCCTCGGGTACGCCGACGCCGTGCTCGTCGAGGCACCCGTGGAGCTGCGCGAAACCGTGACTGCCCGACTCGCGGCAACGATCTCCGGAGCCGGGCGATGAGCGGCGCCCGCGAGCAGGTCTCGCGGCTGCTGGCACTGGTGCCCTATCTCCAGTCCCGCACAGATGTGCCGCTCTCGGAGGTCGCCACTGACTTCGGGGTGACTCCCGAGCAGATTCGCAAGGACCTCGGGGTGCTCTGGATGTGCGGTCTCCCGGGCCTGACCCCGGACAAGATGATCGACGTGGACTTCGAGGCCATCGAGGACGACCCCGACGGCGTCGTACGGATCGACAACGCCGAGTACCTCGCCCGACCGGTCCGCCTGGGCAGCAGCGAGGCCTCCGCCCTCATCGTGGCTCTGCGGGCACTGCGAGAAGGTAGCCCGGAGACCAGCCACGACGTCGTGGACCGTGCCCTCGCCAAGCTCGAGGACGCCACGGCCAACGGCACGGCGCCGCCGCAGGTCGAGCTCCACCTACCGCCCCGGTCAGGCAACGTGGAGCACACCGCCCGGCTTCGCGAGGCGATCGCCGCGAACCGTCAGGCCCGGCTCGACTACTACGTCCCGACGCGTGATGAGACCACTCGGCGCACGGTCGACCCGATCGAGCTGCTCCGCAGGGACGGCCACGACTACCTCGACGCGTGGTGCCACCTTGCGCAGGCGCGTCGGCTCTTCCGACTCGACCGGATGCACGTGGTCGAGGTCGTCGACGCCCCCCGGGAGAAGCACGACCTGACCCCGCGCGACCTCTCCGAAGGGTTGTTCGCGCCCGGTCCCGGCGACGTGGAGGCAGTCATCCGCCTGGAGCGGCATGCACGCTGGGTCGCGGACTACTACCCGGTCGACTCCAGCGCCGAGATCGGCGAGGGCAGGCTCGAGGTGCGTCTCCGCGTGGGCGACCCGCGCTGGCTGGTGCGTCTCGCGCTCCGTCTCGCGCCCGCCATCGAGGTGATGGAGCCTGCGGACCTGAGGGCGGCGGTGGAGCGGAGCGCCACCGCCACGCTTGCCATGTACGGCGAGGCCGCGGGAACGGCTGCGGGCAACGGCGTAGCATGATCGGCATGACCCACGCGCTGCTCACACCTCTTGTCCTGGGACTCGGACCGCCCGAGCTGATCATCATCCTCGCCGTGCTGGTCCTGCTGTTCGGTGCCAAGAAGCTCCCCGAGCTCGCTAGGGGCAGCGGGCGTGCGCTGCGAATCTTCAAGGCCGAGACCAAGGGCCTGATGGACGACGATGACGACGACGAGACCAAGACGCTGGAGCAGCGCGAGATCGACGCACGCAACCGGGCTGCCCGCGAGAGCGAGCAGCGCGCACACCCCGAGACGGACGACACCAGCTCACCCGGCAACCTCTGACGACCAGGCAACACGCCGTGTCCTTCGGAGGCTTCCTCGAGCTGTTCCGTGGCAGCCCTCGTGACCCCATCGGGGAGGGCGGGCGGATGTCTCTCGGCGACCACTTCCGGGAGCTTCGGGCGCGCGTCATGCGTTCCACGCTGTACCTCGTGGTCGCCACCATCGTGGCGCTGTTCTTCTACGACCAGCTGTTCGACCTGATCTTCGAGCCCTACAACCAGGCGCGGGAGATGCTGGGCAAGAAGGCGACCACCCAGGCGGTCATCACCGGCGTCGGGACTCCGTTGCTGCTGCAGCTGAAGCTGTGCGGTGTCGCCGGGATCGTGGCCACCTCGCCGCTGTGGCTCTATGAGATCTGGGGGTTCATCGTCCCGGGCCTGCACCGCAACGAGCGGACGTGGTCGCGCATCTTCGCCCTGACCGCCGGCCCGCTGTTCATCGCCGGCGTCGTGGCCGGCTACTACGTCCTGCCCAAGGGCATCGCGACGCTGATCGGCTTCACCCCGGGTGGCGTCACCCAGCTCACCGAGTTCGGCGACTTCTTCTCCTTCATCACCCGGATGCTGCTCGTCTTCGGGGTCGCCTTCGAGATCCCCCTGTTCATCGTGCTGCTCAACTTCGCCGGCGTCGTCTCCGGCAAGGCCCTGGGACGGCACCGCCCGTGGATCATCGTGGCCACGTTCGTCTTCGCAGCGGTCGCCACCCCGTCGACCGATCCGTTCTCGATGCTGATGCTGGCCATCCCGATGATGCTGTTGATCTTCGTGGCCGAGGTCGTCGCACGCACGGTCGACCGCCGCCGCGGACGCGGTGTCGAGGAGCAGTTCGACGACGACCTGCCCTCGCCGATCTAGCCGGGGTCCCGCACACTCGGGTGGCCGATAGGCTGCGAGCGTGCCCCAGGAGATAGCGCTTCTCACCAATCCCACCTCAGGCAAGGGCAGGGGAGCGCGCACCGTCGACGAGGCCCTGCCACGCCTCCGCGACGCTGGTTACGTCGTGCGCAACCTCGTCGGCCGCGACGCCGACGAGGCCCTGGACCTGGCCCGGCAGTGCGTGGCCGACGAGGTGGAGACCCTGGCCGTCGTCGGAGGCGACGGCATGGTGCACCTGGCCATCCAGGCTCTCGCCGACTCCCGGACCCGGCTCGGGCTGATCCCGGCCGGGACGGGCAACGACGTGGCTCGCTACTTCGACATCCCGCGCAAGAACACCGCGGCTGCCACCGACATCGTCATCGGTGGGCGCGAACGCCGCATCGACCTGGCCCGGATCGGCTCGAAGTTCTTCGTCACCGTCCTGGCGGCCGGTTTCGACGCCATCGTCAACGAGCGCGCCAACGACATGACGTGGCCCAAGGGGCAGATGCGCTACAACCTGGCCACCCTCGCGGAGCTGAGGACCTTCAAGCCGATCTCCTACGTCGTCGAGATCGACGGTGAGGAGCAGCGGTTCGAGGCGATGATGGTCGCCGTCGGGAACGGTCCCTCGTTCGGGGGCGGTCTGCGTATCACCGAGGGCGCCGTACTGGACGACGGGCTGCTGGACGTCGTCGTGATCCGTCCGATGAGCAAGCTGGAGCTGGTCAAGACCTACCCGATGCTGTTCAAGGGCACCCACATCCATCACCCCGACTACCGCCACCACCTCGCGAAGAAGGTCACCATCGCCGCACCGGGGATCACGGCGTACGCCGACGGGGAGCGGATCGCGGCGCTGCCCCTGACGGTGGAGGTCGCGCCGCTGGCGCTGCGCGTGCTGGTCCCATGAGCAGCCCTTCGGAGCAGTACGCGCGCTACCGCCGCGACCGGGTGCACCCGATGCTGGCGGACTTCTCCTCGCGGCTGGCCTTCCAGCTCGACGACTTCCAGGTCCGCGCGTGCCGGGAGCTGGAGGAGGGACGGTCCGTGCTCGTCGCGGCCCCGACTGGCTCTGGCAAGACGATCGTGGGCGAGTTCGCCGTGCACCTGGCCCTCGAGAGCGGGCGCAAGTGCTTCTACACCACCCCGATCAAGGCATTGTCGAACCAGAAGTTCCACGACCTGTCGAAGCGCTACGGCGCGGACCAGGTCGGCCTGCTCACCGGCGACAACAGCATCAACGGCGAGGCGCCCGTGGTGGTGATGACCACCGAGGTGCTGCGCAACATGCTGTACGCCGGGTCGCGGACGCTGAGCGATCTCGGCTTCGTGGTGATGGACGAGGTGCACTACCTGGCCGACCGTATGCGCGGCGCCGTCTGGGAGGAGGTCATCATCCACCTGCCGGAGTCGGTGGCGGTCGCCTCGCTGTCGGCCACCGTCAGCAACGCCGAGGAGTTCGGCGAGTGGCTGGGCACCGTGCGCGGTGAGACGACCACCATCGTGGAGGAACGGCGGCCGGTGCCGCTGTACCAGCACGTCGTGGTGGGCCGGCGGATGTACGACCTCTTCGCGGACGAGACCGGCACGGATCCGGCCGACCTCGACCGCGACCACCGGGAGCCGAAGGTGAACCCCGAGCTGGTCCGCGTGGCCCGGGACGACTGGGCGCGGGGCCGGATGCGGGACCGGCGTCCGGCGCGTGGGGGACACCGTCCCAACAAGGGGCCCGGCAACACCCGAAGCAACTGGACGCCGAGCCGCAGCGAGGTCGTCGACCGGCTCGACGCCGCGGGGCTGCTGCCGGCGATCGTGTTCATCTTCAGCCGGGTCGGCTGCGACGCCGCGGTGCAGCAGTGCCTGAACGCCAACCTGCGGCTGACCACGCCGCAGGAGCGCGACCAGATCTTCGCCTTCGTCGAGGAGCGCTGCTCCAACATCCCCGACGAGGACCTGCAGGTGCTCGGCTACCACGAGTTCCTCGACGGGCTGACCCGCGGCGTGGCCGCGCACCACGCCGGCATGCTGCCGTCGTTCAAGGAGTGTGTGGAGGAGCTGTTCCTGCGGGGGCTGTGCCGCGTCGTCTTCGCGACCGAGACTCTGGCACTGGGGATCAACATGCCCGCCAGGTCGGTGGTGATCGAGAAGCTGTCGAAGTGGAACGGCGAGACGCACGCCGACATCACGCCCGGTGAGTACACCCAGCTGACCGGTCGCGCCGGTCGTCGCGGGATCGACGTCGAGGGACACGGCGTCGTGCTCTGGCAGCCTGGCCTCGACCCGAAGGCCGTGGCCGGACTGGCCTCCACGCGTACCTATCCGCTCAAGTCGTCCTTCCGGCCGTCGTACAACATGGCGGTGAACCTGGTCCAGCAGTTCGGCCGGGAACGGGCTCGGGAGCTCCTGGAGTCCTCCTTCGCGCAGTTCCAGGCGGACAAGGCGGTCGTCGGGCTCGCCCGCCAGCTCCGCAAGAGCGACGATGCCCTGGCGGGGTACGCCGACGCGGCCAGCTGCCACCTCGGCGACTTCATGGAGTACGCCGGCCTGCGGCACCGGCTCTCGGAGACCGAGAAGAACCTCGTCAAGTCGCGCCGGGCCGACCAACGGCAGGAGGTCATCGACTCCCTGGAGTCGCTGCGACCCGGCGACGTGATCGAGGTCCCGGGTGGTCGCTTCTCGGGCATGGCCGTCGTGATCGACCCCGGCACCCGAGCCGACCGTGAGGGTCCGCGCCCCTACGTCCTGACCGCCGACCGGCACGCCCGGAGGCTGAGCATCGTCGACTTCCCGACTCCGGTGACCTCGTTCACCCGGGTGAAGATCCCGAAGAACTTCAACGGGCGCAACCCCCAGGCCCGCCGGGACCTGGCCTCCTCGCTGCGCAACCGGACCCACAACCTGACCCCGCCGCCTCCGCGCAAGGACGGCACGTCGTCCACCCGGCCACGCGCGGGCCGGAGTCCGGAGGACAACGACCGGATCGAGGACCTGCGCAGCAAGCTCCGCTCGCACCCGTGCCATGGCTGCCCCGAGCGCGAGGAGCACGCCCGTTGGTCCGAGCGCTGGTTCAAGCTCGACCGGGACGCCAAGACCCTCAAGCGGCGCATCGAGCAGCGCACCAACACGATCGCCCGGCACTTCGACCGCGTCTGCGAGGTGCTGACGACGCTCGGCTACCTCGAGGGCGAGGCGGCGGAGTCCCGGGTCACCGACCGGGGTCGGACGTTGATGCGGATCTACAACGAGATGGACCTGCTGACCGCGGAGTCCCTGAGGGCCGGCCTGTGGAACGAGCTCGACGCCTCCGGTCTGGCCGCCGTCCTCTCCACGCTGGTCTATGAGTCCCGGCGGCCCGACGACGCCGCCACGCCACGGCTACCCGGCGGCAAGGTCCGCGAGGTGCTCGCAGAGATGGTCTCGATCTGGTCCGACCTCGACGCGCTGGAGCGCGAGCACCACCTCGACCAGCTCCACGAACCCGACCTGGGCTTCGCCTGGGCCGCCTACCGCTGGGCCGAGGGCGACGAGCTCGACGACATCCTCGAGGCCACCGACCTCGCCGCAGGGGACTTCGTCCGCTGGGTCAAACAGCTCCTCGACCTCGCCGACCAGGTCGCCGACGCCTCACCGACCCCGGAACTGCGCAAGGTCGCCCGCGAGGCCGCCGGCCGCCTCCGCCGCGGCGTCGTGGCCTACTCCTCGGTGAGCGAATAGCCCACCCATAACCCTTGTAAATCGGGGTTATGGACGCTTATCAAGGGCTGTTCCGGGGCCAAAGCGTCCACAACCCTCGCCAACACCTAGGAAGTTGCCCGCTTCTCCAGGGTCTCCAGCAACCGCTGCACCGGGCTGAGCAGACCCCATTGCTCACTGATCGCCGTGAGCATGTCGGGCTCGGCGGGGGAGTGCGGCAGGGTCAGGTCCGGCGAACCGAGGTCGATGTCGCGTACGACGGCGACCACCTGCGGGGCGACCTCGAGGTAGTCCAGCGCCTCCTTGATCTTGCCGCGCGGCCCCGGGCCCATGTCGCCGTCCGGGTCGAGAGCCGCCGCGATGATCGAGTCCAGGTCGCCGAACCGGTTCAGCAGCACCGCAGCCGTCTTGTCGCCCACCCCGGCCACGCCCGGCAGTCCGTCGGAGGAGTCGCCGCGCAGCGTCGCGAAGGCGGCGTACTGGTCGGCGTTCACGTCGTACTTCTCGTGCAGGACCGCGTTGGTGACCCGTTCGTGCCGGCCGACGCCACGGGCGGTGTACAGGACGCGCACCTCGGCGTCGTCGTCCACGAGCTGGAAGAGGTCGCGATCCCCGGTGACGATGTCGACGGGCATGCCGGCCCCGGTGGCGAGCGTGCCGATCACGTCGTCCGCCTCGTAGTGGTCGGCGCCGACGATCGCGATTCCCAGCGCCTCGAGCGTCGCGATGATGATCGGGATCTGCTGCTCGAGCGGGTCCGGGACCTCCTCGATGTCCGGGACGTCGCCGGGCCGCGGTGCGACGACGCGATGGGCCTTGTACGTCGGCAGCAGATCGACGCGCCACTGCGGGCGCCAGTCGTTGTCCCAGCAGCACGCGAGGTGAGTCGGTTGGTACTCCCCGACGAGCCGGGTGATGAAGTCCAGCAGCCCCCGCACCGCGTTCACCGGGGTCCCGTCGGGGGCCTGAACGCTGTCTGGCACGCCGAAGAACGCGCGGAAGTACAGCGAGGCGGTGTCCAGGAGCATCAGCCGGGGAGCGTCGTCAGTCACGAGATGAGCCTAGGGCCCCGGTCCCGCTGCCCGATCCGGGGTCAGTGCGGCTCCCAGGCGTCCTTGTCCTTGGTTCGCGCCAGCACCTTCGCGGGGAGCTTCGCGTCGGTGAGCGCTCGGATGGTGACCTCCTCGAAGACTTCGCGCAGGCTGCTGCGGGCGGCGATCCAGACCTGTTGGAGCACGGCGGCCGCGTCGTTGTACTTCACGGCCTCGGGGCGTACGCCGTACACGCTGACCAGGGGACCGTCCACGGCGCGCATCACGTCGGCAACCGTGACGGCCTCCGGGTCGCGTTCCATCCGCCACCCCCCGGCCTGGCCTCGCTGGCTCATCACGACGCCGGCGCGGCGCAGGTCCGCGAGGATCGCCTGCAGGAAGCCCTGCGGGATGTCTTGCAGGTGGGAGAGCTCCTCGGCCTTGACCGCCACTCCGTCGGTGCGGCCGGCCAGCTCGATCAGCGCGCGGAGGGCGTAGTCGGTCTTCGCGGAAACACGCATGTGACTAAGTGTGTCAGAGAACTACAGTTCGCCCCCCGCCCGCGTCGATCATGCGTGGGCGAGCTCCCGCTCCACCTCGCGCGAGGCACGCTCCTGGCGGATCGCCCCGGCAAGCAGGGACATCCACAGGACGAACACGGCCAGGGCCACCATCGCAACGGTGCTGCCGGACCCGCCCAGCGACTCCACGATGGTCTTGCTGTTCGTCAGCACGATCAGGCCGCCGGCACCGACGCCGAGGACGCGCGCCGCGAGGTGCTTGACCAGCCAGGCGGCGAAGGGCGCGGCGATCACTCCCCCTGCGAGCAGGGCGCCCGCGTAGCCGAAGTTGATGCCCGCACTGCCCAGAGCGAGCAGGAAGCCGATCGAGCCGGCCAGGGCGACGACGAACTCCGAGGTGTCGATCGAGCCGACCACCTTGCGCGGCTCGAGCCGACCCGAGGAGAGCAACGCGGTCGTCCCGACGGGCCCCCATCCGCCGCCACCGATCGCGTCCATCAGTCCTGCGACGACGCCGACGGGAGCGAGGAAGGCTGCGGACAGCTTGCCCTTGAACTCGGGGCGACGCTCCCCGAGGGTGAGGAAGCGCCAGATGACGTAGACGCCGAGGCACAGAAGCAGCGTCGCCACCCAGGGCTTGGCGGTCGCGCCGTCGATGTTGGAGAGGACCGTGGCGCCGGCGAAGGCGCCGACCCCACCCGGAACGGCGATGATGCTGACGGTGCGCCAGTCGACGTTGCCGAGCCGGTGGTGGGAGATGCCGGAGACCAGCGTGGTGCCGATCTCGGAGAAGTGCACGGCTGCCGACGCCGCGGCCGGGGCGATGCCTGCGGTGATCAGGAGGGTCGAGGACGTGACGCCGTAGGCCATGCCCAGGGAGCCGTCGACGAGCTGGGCGAGGAGGCCCACGAAGCCGAGGACGATCAAGTTGCGCATCTGGATGCACCCTTCGCTGGGAGACGACCGGACGGAGGCCGGTCATGGGGTTTCGACACTGACGGTGTTTGTCTAGTGACTCAGTAGAGATAAGCAGAACCGCCGCCGCTTAGTCAACTATCTCAGTGGACTTAGAGGTGTTGTGTGTCACAGGCCATCTTCGACGAGGTGATCGCTAGGCTCTGCTCCGTGGAGAAGATCGATCGCCAGATCCTGGGCCTGCTCGCCGACGACGGCCGCATGTCCTACACCGACCTCGGCAAGGCCACCGGCCTGTCGACGAGCGCGGTGCACCAACGGGTGAAGCGGCTCGAGGAGCGCGGTCTGATCCTCGGGTACGGCGCGAGCATCGACCACGCGGCCGCGGGCAAGCCGTTGACGGCGTTCGTCTCGATCAGGCCGTTCGACGTCTCCGAGCCCGACGACTACCCCGATCGCCTGGCCGGGATCTCCGAGATCGAGTCGTGCTGGTCGGTCGCGGGCGACGAGTCCTACATCCTCAAGGTGCGCGTCGCCACGCCCGCCGACCTCGAGGAGCTCCTCGCCCGCATCCGGTCAGCGGCGAACGTCTCCACGCGCACCACGATCGTGCTCTCCACGCCGTACGAGAACCGTCCGACCCACTAGTCGCTGCAGCGACCCTCGACGGCCGCCTCGAGCTCGGCGCTGTAGAACATCAGGGCCGCTCAACCCAGCAGCTCCAGCACCGCTCGCTCCACGGCGCGCTGGCGGGTGGCGGGGGAGCGGTGCCGGGTCAGGATCCCCGGGTCGATGGTGGTGCCGCTCTCGTAGAGGTCGATCACCCGCGGGTCGATGTAGGAGTTCTTCGCGATCGTCGGGGTGTTGCCGAGGTACTCCGCCACCTCGCCGACGGCCGCCTTCACGGCCCGACGACGCGAGGTCTTGGTGTCGCCGGGCTCGTCCGAGGCCGCCAGCGCGGCCGCCGCGAGCACGGTCGCGTGCCAGGTACGGAAGTCCTTGGCGGTCAGGTTCTCCAGCAGGCCACTCAGGTAGAGGTTCACCGCGGCGGAGTCCAGGTCGACCCAGCGGCGACCCTCCCGGTAGGCGAGCAGCCGCTCGGTGCCCCCACGGCGCCGACGCAGGCTGTCCAGCGCCTCGAGCACCTGCGGATCGTCGATGTCGACGGTGTGCTCGATGCCGGACTTGCCCTCGAAGCGGAAGACGACTCGCCCGTCCTGACGGCGCACATGTCGCCTTTCCAGGGTGGTCAGCCCGAAGGAACCGTTGGTGTCGGCGTAGACGTCGTTGCCGATCCGGAAGTAACCCAGGTCCAGGAGGCGTACGGCGACCGCGTCTGCTCGTTCGAGGGGCATGCCCTCCAGCCCGAGGTCACGGGCCACGGCGCGCCTGGCGGCGGGCAGCCGTCGCGCCGCGGCGAGCACCCGGTCGAACTTCATCTTGTCGCGCTTGACGCGCCACTCAGGGTGGTAGAGGTACTGACGCCGACCCGCGTCGTCGGTGCCCACCGCCTGGAGGTGGCCATTGGGGAAGGCGCAGATCCACACGTCCGCCCAGGCCGGCGGGATCGCGAGTGCCTTGATCCTCTCGACCACCTGCAGGTCGGTGATCCGGTGGCCGGTCTGGTCGAGGTAGACGAAGCCGCTCCCGGCCCGACGACGCGTGAGCCCCTTGTCGTCGGGTGAGACGGTCCGGAGTCGCGGCATGGGCCACATGTTCCCCGACTAGGGTCCAGTCATGTCCGAACCCCTCGAACTCGAGTACTCCGATGTCGTTCCGGCCGCGGCCGACCGTGCCTATGACCTGGTCCTCGGCACTCCGCTGGAGCAGATCTTCGACCGACGGTTCTGGGCGATCCCGCCCGTGGTCGGCGTGCGTGACCAGGTGGGGGAGTGGGAGCGCCCCGGGCAGTCCCGCACGATCGTGCTGGCCGACCGCGGCACGATGCGGGAGGAGATCACGCTGGCGGAGCCACCGGGTGCGTACGGCTACGAGATCTCCCACGTCACGGGTCCGCTGAAGCCGCTGGTTGCCTCCGCGCGAGGGTCCTGGACCTTCGCGCCGGACGGAGCGGGGACACGGATCACCTGGCGCTGGACGGTGCAGCCGCGGAACCGGGCCGCGGCCCTGGCGATGCCTCTGTTTGCGTTCCTGTGGCGGGGCAACGCCCGACTCGGCTTCGACCGGCTCAAGGAGCTGGCGCGCGGCTGAGCGCTCGCCGGCTCAGACGAGCTGGATGTTGTCCTGCGCCTGCCGCGCCCACCACGCCTGGCCCTCGGGCGGAAGCGTGTGGATCGGGTCGTAGTACTCGTAGGTGCGGCTCAGCGCCTCGGGGTCGGCCGCCTCGATCGAGGTGCGGTAGTTCTTGGTCCAGTAGGAGATCCCGCGGACCTGGTCGTAGGAGGCGACCTGGTGCACCCAGCGCTTGCCCACGAACGGCACGTCGCACACGATCCGGGGGGTGGCGAACCCCGGGAGGTAGCCCATGATGTGGTGCTGGAGCTGCTGCGCCTCCGCGACCGAGACCCGCCAGTGCTCCGCAGCCGGGATCATGTCGCACATGTAGAAGTAGTAGGGCATGATCTGGGCGCCGTCGAGCAGCCGGAAGCACAGGTCGAGCAGGGCATGCGGGTCCGCGTTCACCCCGTTGAGCAGCACGCCCTGGTTGCGCACGTCACGCACTCCGGCCTCGAACATCGCTGCGGCGGCCTTCGCCACCAGCGGGGTCACCGAGTTGGCGTGGTTGACGTGGGTGTGCAGGGCCAGGCTGACTCCCCGGGAGCGGGCGATCATCGAGACCCGCTCCATGCCGGCGCGCACGTCGTCCTGCAGCCAGTGCTGAGGCAGTCCCATCAATGCCTTGGTCGCCAGCCGGATGTCGCGAATGTTCTCGACCTCCATCACCTTGACCAGGAAGTCCTCGAGACGCGCCCAGGGCATGTTGGCGACGTCGCCACCGGAGACCACGACGTCGCGGACCTCGGGGGTACGGCGGAGGTAGGCGATCATCTCGGCGTGGCGGTCCACCGGCTTGCCCAGGAACTTCAGCTTCTCTACCGTGGCGGTCGAGTTGCCCACCAGGTCCATCCGCGTGCAGTGGCCGCAGTACTGCGGGCAGGTCGGCAGCAGCTCGGCGAGCACCTTGGTCGGGTAGCGGTGGGTGAGACCCTCCGCGGCCCACATGTCGTGCTCGTGCAGCGAGTCGCGGCTGGAGTGCGGGTGCGAGCCCCAGTCGGTGCGGCGGTCGGAGAACACCGGGAGCATGTAGTGGCGCACCGGGTCGGCGTAGAACGCCTCGGTCAACGAGCCGGGACCGTTCGGCACCTCGAACGGAGCCATCGTGTTGAGCATCTGCGGCGGCACGAGCATCGACATGGTGGCGCGCTCGGCCTGGTCGCGCTCGAGGTCTGCGAAGAACCGCTCGTCGACGAGGTCGCCGAGCAGCTCGCGCAGCTGGCGGATGTTCTTCACGCAGTGCGCACGCTGCCACTGGGCGCTCTCCCAGTCGGCGGCGGTCACGTCCTTCCAGCCCGGGAACCGGGTCCAGTCGGGCTCGACGAGCTCCTGACGGCGATACGGATAGGGCTGGACGCTGTCGACCAACAACAGGTCCGACGTCTCGATGCTCATGATTCCTCCCAAGTCCCGGCGCTGCCCCGCGCGAGTCGTTTGTGCGCGTGCGGCCCCACCTGAGACAGTATGAACACGATCTTTGCGGTTCACCAAACGAAACGCCGGAGGATTTCCGGTGACAGCGAGATTGAACAGGAAGGTATAGGCGCAGATGCGACAGACAGGGGATCCGGTGGGGCTTCACCGGGTGGTCGAGCCTCGCGGGGTGCTCCCGCAGGCCGCACTCCGGCTCGACACCGCCGCGCCGATCTTCGACGACGAGGTGCGCGTCCGCGTCGAACGCCTGAATCTCGACGCGGCGTCGTTTCGACAGCTGGAGCGCAAGCACGACGGCAACGGGGCCGCCGTACGCCGAGAGGTCCTCGAGATCGTGGCCAACCGCGGCAAGATGCACAACCCGGTGACCGGATCCGGCGGCATGCTGGTCGGCACCGTCGAGGAGGTGGGGGAGCGCTCCCCGCTCGGCCTGGCTGTCGGTGACCGGATCGCGACCCTGGTATCCCTGACGCTCACGCCCCTGGTCATCGAGGACGACCTCGCGGGCTGGGACGGGCTCGGCGAGCAGGTGCCAGCCGAGGGCTACGCCATCCTGTTCGGCCGCAGCATCGCCGCCACCCTGCCCGAGGACCTGCCCGCGCCGCTCGCACTGTCGGTGATGGACGTCTGCGGCGCACCTGCGCTGACCGAGCGCCATGTCGCGCGCTACGACGAGCCCACCGTCGTGGTCATCGGCGCGGCCGGGAAGTCCGGTTCCCTCTGCCTGGCAGCGGCCCGTCGGGCGGGCGCGAGGCTCACGATCGGCGTCGTACCCCATCGTGCCGAGGCTGATCTCCTCGAGCCCTCCGGGCTTGCGGACCAGGTGGTGGTCTGCGACGCGCGGGACCCGGTCGCCCTGCGTGCCGCGGTCGCCGACGCGGGTGGGCCCGCCGACCTGACCATCGTCTGCGTGGACGTCCCCGGGTGCGAGGGCAGCGCGATCCTCGCTACGGCCGAGGGGGGCACCGTCATCTTCTTCTCGATGGCCACGTCGTTCAGCGCCGCCGCGCTGGGTGCCGAGGGGCTGGCAGCGGATGTGACGATGATCGTCGGCAACGGCTACGTCCCGGGTCACGCAGAGCTCGCCCTGGAGATCATCCGGTCCGAGCCGGCCGTACGCCGACTGTTCGAGAGGAGGCTGTAGTGGCAACCAAGGGCACGAGCGCCGCCAAGAAGCTCGACCTCGACCCGGTGACGGTCCGCAAGGCCCGGGGCCTCGCCCGCAAGGTCGGCCGGCCGATCGTGAAGCTGGCCCAGGCGCACACCACCGTCTCGGTGGAGCGGGCCACGCTACGACTCGCGGGCCTGGCCGGCGCCGATCCCGATGGCACCCCGTGGGTCAACCGCCTGGCCGACGCCGTCCGAGCCGACGTCGGGCTCGAGCACGGTCTTGCCCTACCGGTCTGGGACGCGCTCCTGCGCGGTGAGGCCGAGGATCTCGAGACCCTCGCCCAGAAGGCCTCGGCCGGCTCGACCCGGTTCCGGCTTCCCGAGGGGCGCGACGCGCGACGCGCCGGCGCCGCGTCACGCAAGCAGGTGGCTGCCGGCGTACGCCGTATCGACGGTCGTCGACGCGAGCGTGAGCGGCTGATCACCAAGCACGGGGACGCACCCCGCAAGCCCTGGATCTACCTGATCGTCGCCACCGGCGACATCCACGAGGACATCCCGCAGGCCCAGCAGGCCGCACGCGAGGGTGCCGACGTGATCGCGGTGATCCGCTCGACGGGCCAGTCGCTCCTCGACTACGTGCCGGAGGGAGCCACCCGGGAGGGGTTCGCCGGGACCTACGCGACGCAGGAGAACTTCCGGCTGATGCGCGCTGCGCTGGACGAGTCGAGCCGGGAGCTGGGTCGCTACGTCCGCCTGACGAACTACGCCAGCGGGCTGTGCATGCCCGAGATCGCCGCCCTGGCCGGCCTCGAGCGCCTCGACATGATGCTCAACGACTCGATGTACGGGATCCTCTTCCGCGACATCAACCCGGTGCGCACGTTCGTCGACCAGCGGTTCAGCCGCCAGGTGCATGCGCGCGCGGGCATCATCATCAACACCGGCGAGGACAACTACCTCACCACCGCGGATGCGGTCGACGCCGCGCACACGGTGACCACCAGCCAGCTGCTCAACGAGTACTTCGCCAAGGAGGCCGGCCTCGAGGACTGGCAGCTGGGCCTGGGTCATGCCTTCGAGATCAACCCGGAAGTGCCCGACTCCTTCAGGATGGAGCTGGCGCACGCGCTGCTTGCGCGCGAGCTGTTCCCGAAGGCGCCGCTGAAGTGGATGCCGCCGACCAGGCACATGACCGGTGACGTCTTCCGGGGCTACCTGCTGGATGGCTTCTTCAACCTCGCCGGTGCCCTGACGGGTCAGGGCATCCTGCTGGTCGGGATGATGACCGAGGCCGTGGTCACGCCGTGGATCAGCGATCGAGACCTGGCCCTGCAGAACGTGCGCTACGTGATGGACGCCGCGGGCGCCCTGCACGAGGACTTCCGGCCGGCACCCGACGGGTTCATCGCGAACCGGGCGCGCACCGTCCTGGGGGAGTCCATCGACCTGCTCGACCGGATCCTGGACCACCCCAACGGGCTGCTGGATGCGATCGCCGACGGCACCTTCGGGCTGATGCGCCGCCCGGCGGACGCCGGACGTGGCCTCGACGGTGTGGCGCGGAAGTCCTCGGCGTACTTCAACCCCGCGACCGAGATCCTGGAGGGTGGCGCATGAGCGAGGGAGAACGGCTGCTGCGGCCCTACGGCGACACCACCGGGGATGGCATGGTGCAGGTCTCGTTCACCCTGCCGATGCCGCACTCCAAGGTCGCTGAGGGGGCTGCGGTGCAGCTCGCCAACAAGATGGGGATCGACCCGGCACTGGTCGCGCACGCCAAGCCGATGGGTCCGGACTTCACCTTCTTCGTCGTCTATGGCCGGGTCAACCACCTCGTCGACCCCTCCGTCGTCGAGATCGTCGAGCGCGACTACCCGCTGCTCACGCCCAAGGAGGTCAACGCGGAGGTGAAGCGGTCGCTGCGCCGCCGGATGGTGGTGGTCGGTGGCTGCATCGGCACCGACGCGCACACCGTGGGGATCGACGCCATCTTGAACATCAAGGGGTTCGCGGGCGAGAAGGGGCTGGAGTACTACCGGGAGCTGAAGGTCGTCAACCTCGGAGCCCAGGTGTCGGTGCCGCAACTCGTGGAGCAGTCGATCGCCGAGCGGGCCGACGCCGTGCTCGTCTCGCAGGTGGTCACCCAGCGCGACGCGCACCTGCTGAACACCCGGGAGATGTCGGCGGCGTTCCGGGAGGCGTTCCCCCCGGAGCGGCGACCCGTGCTGGTGGTCGGAGGACCGAGGTTCGACGAGACGATGGCCGAGGAGCTCGGCGTGGACCGGGTCTTCACCCGCGGAACCACGCCCGGCGAGGTGGCCAGCTACCTCGTGCAACGCGTCGTTGGAGAGAGGAAGGCATCATGAGCGCACCCGAGGTGGGCCTTCAGGTCCGGCACCGGCGTTACGTCTCCCACGCCCACGCCCACTACGCCGGCAACCTGGTCGACGGTGCGTGGGGTCTGGGGTTGTTCGGCGACCTCGCGACGGAGATGTGCATCCTCACCGACGGCGACGAGGGGCTGTTCGCCTCCTACGCCGACGTACAGTTCCGCGCGCCCGTGCGCGCCGGCGACATCGTCGAAGCGGTCGCCACGTTGACCAGGGTGGGGAGGCGCTCGCGCGAGCTCGAGTTCGAGCTACGGGTGGTCGCCCGGGGCGAGTCCCGGGTCGGAGCAGAGTCGGCCGCCCGGGCCCTGGAGGACCCGATCGTCGCGACCACCGCGACCGGCACGGTGGTGGTCCAGAATTTTGTGGACCAGTGATCGGCGTGTCCGACTCGACACGCCGAGCAGCCGAAAGTCCGGCCATCCGGGCGTCACCGGGTGTTCACCGCGCTGACCTGCGTTTTCGCCGCATTTGCGCTGGTCAACTCGACCTTGACAGCGCCCCTTCCGACGGGCGAAGGTGCGGTCGTTACTCCGGGCAGAACGTCGGTCACGCGTCCGGCTGATGTAGTCGAGAACCATCTCGCCAAGATGGTCGCCTCGAAGACACTTGGCGGGTCGGGCAACGTGCACCGACGGGAGGACACGGGGGGAGCGCGGCGACCAGTAGACAACGCCGGCGGTCCTGGCATCCGGCCAGGGAGCGGGCGGTCCGAAGGTCACTCAACTCCCCCCGCCCTGCCGTAACTCCCACAGCCGCCCGATAGGTTCTGGGCATGGCTACCGCTGGCCCCCCCGGTGCGCATGAGGTCCCCGGACTCGGCCGGGTTCTCATGGTCATCCCGACCTTCGACGAGGCAGCGAACATCCGCCAGGTCCTCACCAGACTGCGGAAGGCCCAGCCCGCGGTCGACGTTCTCGTGGTCGATGACGGCTCGCCGGACGGGACCGGGCAGCTGGCCGAGGAGTTCGCTGCGGAGGATCCGCAGATCCAGGTCCTGCACCGGGAACGCAAGGAAGGGCTCGGCGCGGCGTACCTGCACGGATTCCGGGTGGCCCTCGCCCAGGGCTACGACGTGATCGGGGAGATGGATGCCGACTGCTCGCACCAGCCCGAGCAGCTGCAGCTACTGCTGGACGCGCTGTCCGAGGCCGACCTGGTGATCGGCTCCCGATGGGTCGAGGGTGGCAGCATCGTGAACTGGCCGCTGCACCGCGAGCTGCTCTCCCGCGGCGGGAACCTCTACACCCGGATGCTGCTCGGGATCCCGGTCCGCGACGCCACGGCGGGCTTCCGCCTGTTTCGTCGTACGACGCTGGAACGGATCCACCTCGAGGAGATCGACTCATTCGGCTATGTGTTCCAGGCGGACCTGGCCCTGCGAGTGACCCAGGCCGGCCTGCGGATCGCGGAGGTGCCGATCGAGTTCGTCGAGCGGGAGCGCGGGGAGTCCAAGATGACCCCGCGCGTCGCCACCGAGTCGCTCAGGCGGATCACGGCCTGGGGACTGGCCGAACGCCGTCGCCGGTTCACAGCGGCACTGGCCACCCCGGAACAGCGCCGGCGCGCGGGACGTTGAACCGAACATGAAGAAGCGATTCCCGTGGGGCCTGCTCGTGGCGGCGTTCGTCGTCGTCCCGCTGGTGGAGATCTACGTGATCATCCAGGTCGGTCAGGTCATCGGAGCGTGGTGGACGATCGTGGTGCTCGTCGCCGACAGCATCGTCGGCGCCTGGCTGGTCAAGCGCGAGGGCGTCCGGGCCTGGCGGGGCCTGCGCACGGCCCTGGAGCAGCACCGGATGCCGGCCAAGGAGCTCGCCGACGGGGTGCTGATCCTGGTGGGTGGCACGCTGATGCTCACCCCGGGCTTCGTCACCGACGCCGTGGGCATCGTGTGCATCCTGCCGCTGACACGGCCCGTCGGGAGAAGGGCTCTCACCAGCCTGATCGGTCGCCGGCTCGTCGGCGTCTCCTACCCCGGCGCGGGCGGCTCAGGTGCCCCCTGGACGCAACGACGCCCCGGACCGGATGACGACGTGGTCCAGGGCGAGGTCGTGGACTGATGGCGCTGGCCACCAGCCGTTAGGGCCTCAGACGGAGGCCCGCTTCTTGCGGGCGCTGGCCCGGTGCAGGTGTGCGGGGCCGATCTCTCCGCCGCGCAGCAGTTCCAGGCGCTCGGTCAGGATGTCCTCGAGCTCCTTGATGGAGCGTCGCTCCAGCAGCATGTCCCAGTGGGTCCGGACCGGCTTCTCGTTCTTCAGCTCGGGCTCGATGCCCGACAGGGCGCGCGCCTCGGCGCCGCAGCGCGGGCACTCCCAGATCGCGGGCACGTCGGCCTCGACCGACATCGTGATCTCGAACTCGTGTCCCTGCTTGCAGCCGTAGCCGACCTGCTGCCGCGCGGCGAACTCGATGCCGCGCTCGTCCTCGAAGCTCTGACCCCCGAGGCGGGCTCCACGTAGCGTTCGCTCTCCCATGAGCACCTCCAAAGCTATGCACCCGACGACCAACACGGTCGCGAGTGTCGTACCCGTCTTGCGTACAACCGATGAGACGGATGGACAAGCCGATCGTGACGCGGAGCGTCCCGGATTCGGCGTTCAGTACCTCCAACGAGTGTGACCACCCAAGGATTCCCCGAAGCGAGGCGGGTCACACCTGATACCACAGTGGCAGTCCTCGGGCCTCGGCGCCAATCGGCGGGTCAGCCCCGCACCGGCACCCTGTTCCCCGCCTCGCGGATGCCGCGCTCGGGGTCCAGCCGCAGCAGGAAGAAAGCCCCGAGGACGAAGAAGACGATCAGGGCGAGGATCGCCGGGCGGTAGGACCCGCTGAGCTGGAAGACCACCCCGAAGAGCAGCGTCCCGAACCAGGACGTGCCACGCTCCGCGGCCTGGTAGAGGCTGAAGTACTCACCCTCACGGCCACGCGGGATCAGCAGGCTGAAGAACGATCGCGACAGTGCCTGGGTGCCGCCCATCACGATGCCGATGGCCACGGCGACGAGCAGGAACAGCGGGATGTTGCCCCGAGGCAGGACCAGGGCCGCGACGACGATCCCCATCCACGCGAACGTGCCCCACAGGATCGGTCGGTAGGAGCCGTGCTTGGCCGCCAGCCGGCCGAAGAACAAGGCTCCGCCGTAGGCGACGAACTGGATCAACAGGATCGTCGCGATCAGCACCGAGGTCTCGAAGCCGAGCTGCTTCTCCCCGTAGGTGGAGGCGGCGTAGATCACGGTCTGGATGCCGTCGTTGTAGAACAGGTACGCCAGCAGGAACGTCAGGGTCATGGGGTAGTTCTTCATGTCCCGTACCGTGCTGATCAGCTGGCCGAAGCTTCGGTGGAACAGGCCGCCACTCTCCCGGACCACGTCGACCGGTGCGTAGTCGCGCAGCCTGACGAACGGGATCACGGTGAACGCCGCCCACCACACGGCCGCCGAGAGCAGCGAGATCCGCACGGCCATTTCCTTGTCGACCCCGAGCAGGCCCGGGTTGAGCACGATTACCAGGTTGATCAGCAGCAGGACCCCGCCCCCGAGGTACCCCCAGGCCCACCCTCGCGACGAGGCGCCGTCGCGCTCGTCCTCGGTGGAGATGTCGACCAGGATCGCGTAGTAGCTCACCAGGGAGCAGCCGGCCAGGATGCTGCTCAGGACCACAGCCACGGCACCGATCTGCCAGTTGTCGTCGGCCAGGAAGAACAGCATCGAGGCGGACAGGGCGCCGGCCCAGGCGTAGGCGGCCATGTGCAGCTTCTTGTGTGCGGACCGGTCCACGAACGCCCCCACGATCGGGAGCACGAAGGCGCTGCTGATCGTGGCGAAGCTGGTCAGGTAGCTGGGCAGCGACCCGGCCGCGAGGTGCAGCCCGAGCAGGTTGACCGTCCGGGAGCAGGTATCCGTCGAGTCGGGGCAGCCGGCGGCGCGTCCCGCGACCGTGATCATGTACGGCCCGAACAGGACGCTCAGGACGGTGGTGTAGTAGGCCGAGTTGGCCCAGTCGTACCAGTTCCAGGCCCGTTGTTGCTTGAGGCGGTCGATCGGTGACAGGTCGGCGATGCCGACGGGTGCGTTGGTGCTCATGGGTGGTCCCTCCACTGTCCGCGACTGGTCAAGACGTCCCTGAGCACGTCGGTGCGGTCGGTGATCAACCCGTCCACGCCCAGGTCGAGCAGCTGCTCCATCTCGGCGGGCTCGTCGACCGTCCAGACGTGCACGTGCGCCCCCGCCGAGTGCGCTCGGCGTACGAGCGCCCGGGTGACGACCGGGAGGCGTCCGCGTCGATGGGGCACCTGCAGGGCCGCCACGCGCCCGCGGGTGGCCAGGCGGGCCGCCCGTCCGGAGGGCAGCGCCATGAACAGGCCGACCTCGCTGGGCGAGGCAGAGGTGGCCACCCGCCCCTGGCTGGCCCTGCGGAACGCGTCGAGGCGACGCTGTGAGAAGGAGCCGACGCACACACGGTCGTTGCTACCCGTTCGCTCGAGCAGGTCGGCCAGCGGCAGGACTGCGCCTGCGGCCTTCAGGTCGATGTTGAACCGGCAGTCGGGAAACTCCTCGAGCAGTTCGGCCATGGTCGGTACGGCGTGCACCTCACGGATCCGGGCAAGGGAGACCTCATCGGCGGACAGTTCGGAGATACGGCCTCGCGAGTCGGTCACCCGGTCCAGGGCCTCGTCGTGGAAGGCCACCAGGACGCGGTCGCGGGTCACGTGCACGTCGGTCTCGAGGTACCGGTAGCCGAGTGACACGGCGTGCCGGAAGGCGTGCATCGTGTTCTCCGTCCCGGGGATCTCCGGGTGGCTGGCGCCGCCGCGGTGCGCCATTGCGAGCACCGTGCCGGGCGTGTCCAGGACCGCGTCGAGATAACCGAAGCCAGTCACCGGGCTGACGGTGCCGTCCGCGCTCACCAGAGCAGTATTCACCCGCATCTGGTCATCGTGGACCCGAATCGCCGGGCGCGGCATCCGCGTTCCTACTCAGCTCTGGGGAGCCCCCAGGAGTACGGTCTGAGCATGGACCAGCCGAACTGCCCCCAGTGTGGAAACCCCATGGCGGAGCGCGAGCACGGACGCGTTCACGTCCGGCAGTGTGAGTCCTGCCAGGGGGTCTTCCTGCAGCGTTCGGACCTCGGCAGCCTCGTCGAGGCGGAGAACGACTGGCACGCCAACCGCTCCGCCGACACCTCGCGCATGCCGCGCATCACCGCCGACATGGCGCCGCCGCCGCCGCCCGCCCGGGCGCGTTCCTACCTCGACAGCCTGTTCAGCAGCTGACTCACAAGTCGTGGAAGGTCTCGATCTGGGCACCGAGCTCGTTGAGTCGGTCCGCGAGGTCCTCGTAGCCCCGGTGGATGACGTACGTCGACCGCAGCACCGACGTGCCCCGGGAGGCCAGCATCGCCAGCAGGATCACCACGGCCGGGCGTAGGGCCGGGGGACAGACCACCTCGGCTCCCGACCAGCGGGTGGGACCCTCGATCATCACCCGGTGGGGGTCCATCAGGGTGACCCGGCCACCCAGCTTGTTCAGCTCGGTCAGGTAGATCGCGCGGTTCTCGTAGACCCAGTCGTGCAGCAGCGTCTGCCCCTGTGCCACGGCTGCGATGACGGCGAAGAACGGCAGGTTGTCGATGTTGAGTCCGGGGAACGGCATCGGGTGGATCTTGTCGATGGGGGAGTGCAGCACCGATGGCAACGTGGTCACGTCGACCAGGCGGGTGTGCCCGTTGCTCGCGAGGTACTCCTTCGACAGCGTGTAGCGGAACCCCATCTCCTCGAGCACGGCGAGCTCGATCTCCATGAACTCGATGGGCACCCGCTTCACCGTGATCTCGGAGTCGGTGACGATCGCCGCGGCCAGCAGCGACATCGCTTCGATGGGGTCCTCGCTGGGCGCGTAGTCGACGTCCACCGAGATCTCGGTGCAGCCGGTGACGGTCAGCGTCGTGGTGCCGATGCCCTCGACCTGCACCCCGAGCTTCTGCAGGAAGAAGCACAGGTCCTGGACCATGTAGTTCGAACTGGCGTTGCGGATCACCGTGGTCCCGTCGCACAGCGCCGCCGCCATCAGGGCGTTCTCGGTGACGGTGTCCCCACGCTCGGTGAGCACGATCGGGCGCTTCGGGGTGATGCCGGAGTGCACGGTGGCGTGGTAGCTGCCCTCGGTGGCCTTGACCTGGAGACCGAAGGGACGCAGCGCCGCCATGTGCGGCTCGACGGTGCGCGTCCCGAGGTCGCAGCCGCCGGCGTAGGGCAGCTCGAAGTCGCTGCTGCGGTGCATCAGCGGTCCGAGGAACATGATGATCGAGCGGGTGCGCCGGGCGGCGGTCTCGTCGATGCCACCCAGATCGAGGTTGGGTGGGGGAGTGATCTCGAGGTCGTTCTCGGCGTTGAGCCAGCGTGACTTCACCCCGATGCTGTCGAGCACCTCGAGCAGCCGGTTGACCTCCTCGATGCGAGCCACCCGCCGCAGCGTCGTACGGCCCCGGTTCAGCAGCGCCGCGCACAGCAGGCCCACACCGGCGTTCTTGGAGGTCTTCACCTCGATCGACCCGTGCAGGGTCGTGGGACCGGTGACGCGCAGGTGCGTCGGGCCCTGGCCGAGGCTCACGATGGGGGAGTCCAGTGCCTCACCGATGCGGGCGAGCATCTCCAGGGAGAGGTTCTGGTGGCCGCGCTCGATCCGGTTCACCGCGCTCTGGCTGGTGGCGAGGACATCGGCGAGCTGCTGCTGTGTCCATCCCCGATGCTTGCGCGCGTCGCGGATCAGGTTGCCGATTCGTCCTAGATAGTCCTCAGTCACGGACGGCACTCTATCTCAGATATGAGATAACCGACCATCTGTCAGGATGCGGGTCATGCGAGTCACCACCATCCACGCCCCCCGCGACATCCGCCTCGAGGAACGCCCCGAGCCCGCCATCGACGCACCCACCGACGCCATCATCAAGGTGTCCGCAGCGTGCATCTGCGGCTCGGACCTGTGGCCCTACCGCGGCGAGAACGAGATCACCGCCGGCGACACGATCGGCCACGAGATGGTCGGGGTCGTGGAGGAGACGGGCTCGGAGGTGACCTCGTTCGTTCCCGGTGACTTCGTGATCGTGCCGTTCTGTCACAGCGACAACACCTGCCCGAACTGCACCTACGGGATGACCTCGGCCTGCGTGAACGGCGGCTTCACCACCGGGGGACAGGGCGAGTACGCCACGGTGACCCAGGCCGAGGGCAGTCTGGTGAAGACGGACGGGATGCCCGACCCCGGCATGATCCCGGCGCTGCTCGCCCTCTCCGACGTGTTCCCGACCGGCTGGCACTGCGCGGTGGCGGCCGGGGTGAAGCGGGGCGACACCGTGGTGGTCGTGGGCGACGGCGCCGTGGGGCTGTGCGGCGTGCTCGCGGCCGCGCAGCTCGGCGCCGAGCGGGTGATCGCGATGTCTCGGCACGAGTCCCGGCAACGGATCGCCCGCACCTTCGGCGCCACGGACATCGTGGCCGAGCGCGGCAAGGAGGGCGCCCAACGGGTCAAGGAGCTCACCGGGGGCGTGGGGGCGGACGCGGTGCTCGAATGCGTCGGCACCAACGACGCGATGCAGCAGGCGTTCGCGGTCGCCCGGGCCGGTTCGATGGTGGGCTTCGTCGGCGTACCGCACGGCGTCGAGCTGCCGATCCGCCGCATGTTCAGCAAGAACGTGGGCCTCGCCGGCGGTGTGGCGCCGGTGCGCACCTACCTCCCCGACCTGCTGGAGCTGGTCACCAGTGGCCGCGCCGACCCCGGACCCGTGTTCGACCTGCGGCTGCCCCTCGCCGAGGTCGCCGAGGGTTACCGGGCGATGGACGAACGGCGGGCCATCAAGGTCTTGCTCGACACCTGAGCCACGGGTCCGGCCCAACGGCTCCGACCCCGGTGGTGTGTACCACCGGGCGAAGCGCCTGCGGGCGTGGCTGGCGAGACGTACATTGGTCGTGGAGTGGAGGAGCCTTGGCTCGGCGGGAAGACTGCCGTGCGCCGCTGCTGGCTTCGGAAAGGTCGTATGGACCCGGCGACCCAGTTGGCCCAGCTTCTCGACGTCGCGACTGCCTGCTCCGAAGCTGAGGCGCCCGACCAGGCACTCAAGGCCGCACTGGCCCCCTTGCTCAGCCTGAGCGGCGCAGCCTCGGTCCTCGTCCTGCGTCCTGACGCCGGCGGCGTCAGCTCGGAGGTCCGCGACGGCGAGGAGTTGGACGCCACAGCGCTCGGAGAGCTCGGAGTCCCGGACGAACCCGGGCTGCTCGTCGGGTGCCCGGTTCCGTCGTCGTGGGCAGCACAGGGCATCGGCCGGATCGCGACCCAGCGCCTTCCCGGCCATCTCGGAGTCCTGGTGCTGGCCTGGACCGACGCCCGGCCCGGTGACTCCTCGGACCCGACGCTCCGGATGGCCCTCGGTCACCTGGAGGCAGCCCTCGGGCGGTCGCAGGCTCAGGAGGATCTCAGCGACCTCGTCGCCCGGGTGGACAACGCCCAGATGCTCGCCAACATGGGGGACTACGACTGGCACATCCCGTCGGACACGAACCGCTGGTCCGACCAGCTCTATCGCATCTACGGGCACGAACCGCAGTCGTTCAACGCCTCCTACGAGCGCTTCCTCTCCCTGATCCATCCCGAGGACCGGGAGCGCATCACCGCAGTCCATCAGCAGGCCTACGGCACCGGGGAGCCGTACCAGATGATCGAGCGGATCGTGCGACCTGACGGGGAGGTCCGGTTCCTGGCGTCCAACGGCCAGGTGCTGATGGACCGCTCAGGTACGCCGGAGCGCATGCGCGGCACCTGCATCGACATCACCGACCGGGTACTCGCCGAACAGGCGCGAGAAGTGACCGCCGAGCGCTTCCGCGGACTCGTCGAGTTCGCCCCCGACGCCATCCTGGTGCTGGACGAGGACAGCAGGATCGTGGAGGCCAACCCCAAGGCGGCCGAGCTCCTCGGAGGATCGCCCGTCGGGCACCGGATCCACGAGATCCTGCCCCTCGGCGCGAGCGAGGGCGGCAACGGACTCGAGGCACTCGGGGTCGACGGTCGCGGCCTGGTGCTCGACGTGACCACGGTGGCCGTCGAGCACGTCGACGCCGAGCGCACGGTCGCCTTGTTCCTGCGCAGCGCGGAACTGAGGCTCGCCGGTGAGGCCCTCGCGGCCCGACTGGGCGAGGCACAGCTTCGTCGCCAGCAGGCTCTCGAGATCAACGACAACGTCGTGCAGGGGCTCGTGGCGGCGGCCTACGCCCTGGAGCTGGAGGAGTTCACCAAGACCTCGACCTACCTCGCTGGGACGCTGGCGTCGGCTCGCGCGATGATGGACGACCTCCTCGAACCGCTGCGGGGCGGCGAGCTGGCGCCGGGCGACCTCGTGCGCACAGTCCCAGCCGAGATCGGGGCCCTGCAGACCGCCCAGCCACCCGCCCACCCCGGCGGAGAGACGGTCCACAGTGCACACCGCGTCCTGGTCGTCGACGACGCCGAGGACCTGCGCACGATGCTCCGCCTGCGGATGGAGTCCGTCGAGGAGCTGGTCGTCGTCGGTGAGGCGGGGGACGGGGTGGCGGCGGTGGACCGAGCGTCGGAACTGCAGCCGGACCTCGTCTTCCTCGATCTTTCGATGCCGCGAATGGACGGTCTCGAGGCCCTCCCGCTGATCCGTGCCGCGGTGCCAGGTGTGCGTGTCATCGTGCTCTCCGGCTTCAACGAGGGTGGCATGGCGGAGCGCGCGATCGAGGCGGGGGCGGACCACTACGTGGTCAAAGGCGGGTCGATCCGCGAGCTGATCCAGCTCGCCGTGCGGACGCTCCAATCGAGATGAACCGTCGCAACGGCTCGCAGACCTAGGAACCTCCGCTGACAACTGGCACGATTCCGCAGGTGACCACCAGTGCCGCCTCGGAGAGGCACCTGCTCGACCTCGCGTGGTTGCGCCGCGTGCGAGACCGGATCGACCGGGAGTACGCCCAGCCGCTTGACGTCGAGGCGCTGGCTCGGGGGGTGCACATGTCTGCGGGGCACCTCAGTCGCGAGTTCAGGCAGGCGTTCGGCGAGCCGCCGTACGCCTATCTGATGACGCGGCGCATCGAACGTGCGATGACGCTGCTGCGTCGCGGAGACCTCAGCGTCACCGAGGTCTGCTTTGCCGTCGGCTGCAGCTCTCTGGGCACCTTCAGCACCCGCTTCACCGAACTGGTCGGGATCCCGCCGAGTGCCTACCGGGACCGGGCCGGGGGAGGCGCAGAGATGCCTTCGTGCGTGGCGAAACAGGTGACCCGACCGATCAGGACCACATCGATCAGGAATCGAGAAGCGGGGGCAGCAAGGCCCCGCCTAGCCTGATGAACATGGACATCAGCATTCACTACGCCTTCCTGCCCCACCTCGACAAGGACGCGTCGCTGGCCTTCTACCGCGACCTCCTCGGCTTCGAGGTCCGCAACGACGTCGGCTACAACGGGATGGTCTGGCTCACCCTCGGGCACCCGAACCAGCCCGGCACATCACTGGTGCTGAACCCGCCGGCCGTGGACCCGGGCGTCACCGACGAGGAGCGGCGGACCATCAGCGAGATGATGGCCAAGGGGACCTACGCCATTCTCGCGCTGGGGACCCCGGACCTCGACGCGACGTTCGCCACCCTGGAGGCCGGCGGCGCCGAGATCGTCCAGGAGCCGATCGAGCAGCCGTACGGCGTCCGCGACTGCGCCGTACGCGACCCGGCCGGCAACCTGCTGCGGATCAACGAGCTGCGCTGAGACATGACCCGAGACCACGAGAGACCGCAAGACCCGACAAGAAGGGCGAGGAAGATGAAGACCATGACGTGTACCGAGCTGGGTGGCCCCTGCGACCTGCGGCTGTCCGGGAAGGACGCCAACGAGGTCATCAAGGCGCAGGACCAACACCTCAAGGACCAGGTCGCCTCCGGCGACACCTCTCACGAGGACGCGTTGAAGCAGATGCAGGGCAGGTGGAAGAAGCCGCTCGCCGGGATGGGGTGGTACCGCCAGGTCAAGCGCGACTTCGCCGCTCATCCCGAGGACTGACAGAAACTGACGAGGAGACCCATGGCCGAGAGGACGAGCGCGCCGGAGCCTTCGGGACACGCCGCGGACAGCCATGACCTGATCCGGGTGCACGGGGCACGCGTCAACAATCTGCACGACATCGACGTCGAGATCCCGAAGCGCCGGCTGACGGTGTTCACCGGGGTCTCCGGGTCGGGCAAGAGCTCACTGGTGTTCGCCACGATCGCCGCAGAGTCGCAGCGGATGATCAACGAGACCTACAGCGCCTTCGTGCAGGGCTTCATGCCGACCCTGGCCCGGCCGGACGTCGACCTGCTGGAGGGCCTGACGACGGCGATCATCGTCGACCAGGAGCGGATGGGCGCCAACCCCCGCTCCACCGTCGGCACCGCCACCGACGCCAACGCGATGCTGCGCATCCTGTTCAGCCGGCTCGGGAAGCCCCACATCGGGCCCCCGACCGCGTTCTCCTTCAACGTCCCGACGCGCAAGGCGAGCGGCGTGATGAGCAGGGAGAAGGGCGGCGGGAGGGTCGAGAAGAACGTGGTGCGCAACGCCGTCTACCTCGGCGGCATGTGCCCGCGCTGCGAGGGCATGGGCGCGGTCAGCGACTTCGACCTGACGTCGCTGTACGACGAGACCCTGTCGCTGAGTGAGGGCGCGCTGACGGTCCCCGGCTACAGCATGGACGGCTGGTACGGCCGGATCTTCGCGGGCTCCGGCTTCTTCGACATGGACAAGCCGATCCAGAAGTTCACCAAGAAGGAGCTCGACGACCTGCTCCACAAGGAGCCGACCAAGATCAAGGTCGACGGCATCAACCTGACCTACGAGGGCGTGATCCCGAAGATCCAGAAGTCGATGCTCTCCAAGGACGTCGACGCGATGCAGCCGCACGTGCGCGCCTTCGTGGAGCGCGTCGTGACGTTCACGACCTGCCCCGAGTGCGAGGGGACGCGGCTGACCAAGGAGGCCAGGTCCTCCAAGATCAGCGGGAAGAACATCGCCGAGGTCTGCTCGATGCAGATCAGCGACCTGGCCGACTGGACCCGAGATCTCGAAGAGGCTTCCGTGGCCCCGCTGCTCAGCGGGCTCCAGCACCTCCTCGACGCGTTCACCGACATCGGGCTGGGCTACCTCTCCCTCGACCGGCCTGCCGGCACGCTGTCCGGTGGTGAGGCGCAGCGCACCAAGATGATCCGCCACCTCGGGTCATCGCTCACCGACGTCACCTACGTCTTCGACGAGCCCACCATCGGGCTGCACCCCCACGATATCGAGCGGATGAACGAACTGCTCCTGCAGCTGCGGGACAAGGGCAACACCGTCCTGGTCGTCGAGCACAAGCCCGAGACCATCGCCATCGCCGACCATGCCGTCGACCTCGGTCCCGGCGCCGGGACCGAGGGCGGCACCATCACCTACGAGGGCACCGTCGAGGGCCTGCGGGGGAGCGACACCACGACCGGACGCCACCTCGACGACCGCGCGAGCCTGAAGGAGTCGGTTCGCCCGGCCTCCGGCACCCTCGAGGTTCGCGGGGCCTCGACGCACAACCTCCAGGACGTGGACGTGGACGTGCCGCTCGGCGTGCTCTGCGTCATCACCGGCGTCGCCGGCTCCGGCAAGAGCTCGCTGATCCACGGCTCGATCGCCGGTCGTGACGGGGTGGTGGTGGTCGACCAGAGCGCCATCCGGGGCTCGCGGCGGAGCAACCCGGCGACGTACACCGGACTGCTCGACCCGATCCGCAAGGCGTTCGCGAGGGCCAACGGGGTCAAGCCGGCGCTGTTCAGCTCCAACTCCGAAGGCGCCTGCCCGACCTGCAACGGCGCCGGTGTCATCTTCACCGAGCTGGGGGTGATGGCCACGGTCGAGTCGATCTGCGAGGACTGCGAGGGCCGCAGGTTCCTGGCCGCGGTGCTCGAGTACCAGCTGGGCGGCAAGAACATCAGCGAGGTCCTGGCGATGCCGGTGACCGAAGCGGTCGAGTTCTTCTCCGACGGTGACGCCGCGGTGCCGGCGGCCCGGAAGATCCTGTCCCGGCTCGCCGACGTCGGGCTGGGCTACCTCAGCCTCGGCCAGCCCTTGACCACGCTGTCCGGAGGGGAACGGCAGCGGCTCAAGCTGGCCACCCAGATGGCGGAGAAGGGCGACGTGTACGTCCTCGACGAGCCCACCTCCGGACTCCACCTCGCCGACGTCGAGCAGCTGCTCGGTCTGCTCGACCGGCTGGTCGACTCAGGCAAATCGGTCATGGTGATCGAGCACCACCAGGCCGTGATGGCGCACGCCGACTGGATCATCGACCTGGGGCCGGGTGCCGGTCACGACGGCGGCCGCATCGTCTTCGAGGGCACCCCGGCAGACCTGGTCACCGGCACCTCCACGCTCACCGGCAAGCACCTCGCGGCGTACGTCGCCCGCTGAGCCTCCGGGTCGGGGGGTTCTCCTCGGAGCGGTGTTCGCCAGCTCGAGCCCTGACCCGCCAGACCACCCGCGATGAGTGCACGCCCGCACCTGCCGATGAGCGAGCGTGCAGTCGCGCGCTCCTGAGAGACTCCCGCGCATGACCAAGGACCACGACTCTTCGCAATGGTTCACGGTTGCGGCGGGCCCCATATCCACGGGGCCGTCTACTGGGATCGAACCGCCGATAACGTACATTATGTCAGTTCATCTGGGCGGAGACGTCCCCGGGACCTCCCCGACCGGCTTAGAGCCGGCCCTCTCGGCACAGCCGATGCAGGTCCGCGCGGTCGGCCTCGCCTCCAGCCGGGCCGCGGCAACGGGGGTTCCGCAGATCTCGCAGGTTCCGTAGCTGCCGTCGTGCACTCGGGCCAGTGCCGCGTCGATCTCCTCGAGGTGCTGCTCGGCCTGGCGCACCAGCGCGGCCGTCTGCGATCGCTCGAAGGCGATCGTCTGGCCCTCGGGGTCGTGCTCGTCGTCGCTGTTGGCGTCCCGGGTCGCGTCCACGACGCCCCGGTAGTCCTCACGGAGCCTGACCAGACGCTCCAGGGTTCGCACCCGATCAGCGTGCAGCAGGTCCCCGGCGTCCATCCCTTCACGCTACCCACGGCACGTCGCGGCAATTCCTCCAGAGCGGGCCGGGGAATCAGCCACCCCGGGTTTCGGTTCCTCCCCCATGACGACATTGGGTTTGATCGGAAGCGGAAACATCGGCGGCACCGTGGCGCGTCTGGCCGTCGCGGCCAGCCTCGACGTGGTGCTCAGCAACAGTCGCGGACCGGAGACGCTCAACGATCTCGTCGCCGAGCTGGGCCCACTGGCTCGTGCCGCGACGGCCGCCGAGGCGGCGGAAGCTGCCGACATCGCCGTGGTGACGGTCCCGCTCAAGGCCTACCGGGAGGTTCCGGTTGCGCCGCTGCGCGGCAAGGTCGTGATCGACACGAACAACTACTACCCGCAGCGGGACGGCCAGATCGCCGAGCTGGACGACGAGTCCACGACGACCAGCGAGCTGTTGCAGGCACACCTGCCCGAGTCGCACGTCGTGAAGGCGTTCAACAACATCTACTTCGGGCACCTCGGCTCGCTGCAGCGTCCCGCGGGAAGCCCCGAACGCTCGGTGATCGCCATCGCCGGTGACGACGCTGACGCGAAGGCGTCGGTCACCAAGCTGCTCGACCAGCTCGGGTACGACGCCTACGACGTCGGGCCGCTCTCGGAGGGCTGGCGGTTCCAGCGTGACACCGCGGCGTACGCCGGCCTCTACGCCCCCGAGGGCTCTGGCTGGCCGCCGCCCGCGGGCCAGCAGGTCACCGCCGCCCTGCTCGAGGAGAAGCTCGGCCAGGCCCAGCGGTATGCCGACGCGGACGCCGCCTCCCGCTGATCGGGGCTGCCGCGATCGGCGCGGGCGTGACATCGTGATCCTGCGTGACTCGGACGCGGACAGGGGTGAGTGAGATGACCACACGCACTGCGCTCGTGACGGGGGCCTCCTCGGGCATCGGACTGGCCACGGCACGGATGCTGCTGGAACGCGGCTACCGCGTCATCGGCACCAGTCGAAGGCCCGATGCCATCGCGCCGGAGTCGCGCATCGACGGCGTCACCTACCGCGCACTCGACCTCACCGACCTCCACAACATCGAGGGCTTCGTCGCGGCGCTGAACTCCGAGGGCCACCACATCGACATCCTGGTGAACAACGCCGGGGAGTCGCAGAGCGGCCCCCTCGAAGACCTGCCAGTCGGAGCACTGGAGCGCCTGTTCCACCTCAACGTCATCGGTCCGACCCACCTGACGCAGCTGCTGCTGCCCGGGATGCGGCTGCGCCGCTACGGCAGGGTGGTCATGGTCGGTTCGATGCTCGCCAGCTTCCCGCTCGCCTACCGGTCCTCCTACGTCGCCACCAAGGCGGCCCTGAAGGGGTTCGCCACCGCCGCACGTTTCGAGATGGCGCCGTTCGGGGTCTGGCTCAGCACAGTGGAGCCCGGGTCGGTGAGGACAGGGATCAGCGCCCGCCGGACTCGCTACATCGCCGCCGAGTCACCGCACGAGCGGCCGTTCCGCTCGATGTCGCGCGTGCTGGACCGCAACGAGCTGGAGGGGATCGCCCCGATCCGCGTCGCGCGGACCATCGTGCGGGCGATCGAGGCAGACGAGCCGGATGCGCTCTACGCGGTCGGGAGCAACGCCGGCACCGCCTTCGCCCTGAGGCGGGCGCTCCCCCGCTCGCTCGTCGAGGGTCTGGTGGCGCGCAAGTACGGCATCTCACGCCGTAACCTGCACGCGTGACACTCGACCTCCCGCCGCTGCACGACGACCTCGTCTTCCTCAGCCCGCTGTCAGAAGCACGTGCTGAGCCTTTGGTCCGCTGGCTGGCAAGAGGGCTCGAGCACGGGGGCACCCTGCTCGACGTCGGGTGCGGCTGGGGCGAAATGTCCCTGCGGGTGGCGGCCGCCGCTCCCCTGGGCCGGGTGATCGGCATCGACCTCGAGGAGGGCCGCATCGCCGAGGCGTGCCGCAGGGCGGACACCCGCGGTCTCGGCCAGCGGGCCACCTACCTCGTGGGTGACGCGGCGTCAGCCGGGCCGGCACCGGTGGACGCACTCGTCGCGATCGGGGCCAGCCAGGTGTGGGGAGACACCGAGGCGGTGGACCAGCCGCTCGACTACGCCGCGGCGCTCACCGCGATGCGCACGGGGGTGCGCACCGGCGCACGAGTTCTGTACGCCGAGGCGATCTGGTCGCGGCCACCGACGCCCGCGGCCACCACTCCCCTGTCCGGCCGCAACGACGAGTTCGTCACGCTGTCCGACCTGGTCGACCTCGCCGTCAAGCACGGCTTCGCCCCGTTCGCGGTCCACGAGGCCACCCTGGAGGAGTGGGACGCGTTCGAGTCGGGCTACTGCGCGGGTTATGCGCGCTGGCTGGCCGCACACGAGCCGGACCATGCCGATGCGGCCGAGGTGCGAAACCGCGCCGCCACCCAGCGCACCGGATACCTGCGCGGCTACCGCGGGGTCCTCGGGATGGCCTACCTGCAGTTGCTGGCGGTGTGAGCCCGGGCCATCTCGTGGCAGCCAACACCTGCTGGTTACCATCTGCCGGGTGACTTCCCGCAGCCGCCGCCCACTCGTCGTCCTGATCCCTGTTCTGGCCGTACTCGCCGTGGTCGCGGCGTGCGGCAGCAGCACCCCGGCGACGCCGAAGGCCGACAGCGGGCAGTGCTCCTACACCGAGTCCGGCCAGGCAGCGAAGAAGGTCGATCCGCCGCCGGCCGACCCCGCCAAGGACGCCCCCACCGAGGTCACGATGTCCACCGATCGGGGCGACGTCAAGATCAGTTTGGAGGCCGACAAGGCTCCCTGCACGGTGAACTCCTTCCTGTCCCTGGCCAAGCAGGGGTACTTCGAGAACACGACCTGCCACCGGCTCGTCGTCAGCGGAGAAGGTGCCCTCAACGTGCTCCAGTGCGGTGACCCCAGCGCCAGCGGCCAGGGGGGCCCGGGCTACGAGTTCGACGACGAGCTGATCGAGCAGGACCCGCGGCTGCAGCCCTGCCTCGGCACCGATCCGCAGAGTGGCGCCGAGGTCTGCACCTACACCACCGGAACGGTCGCGATGGCCAATGCGGGTCCGGGCACCAACGGGTCGCAGTTCTTCCTCGTCTTCCAGGACTCGCCACTACCGGTGGCCTACACCGTGTTCGGCCGGATGAGCGCCGCCGGAGTCAAGGTCGTCCAGGCGATCGCCGCCCAGGGCAACGCACCGGACGGCGTGGCACCCAAGCAGCCGGTCACCATCAGTTCGGTGAAGTAGGGCCGCCACCGTAGGGTCGGAACCATGGAATTCAGATACCTCGGAAGCTCCGGATTGAAGATCTCGGAGATCACCTACGGCAACTGGCTCACCCACGGCTCGCAAGTCGAGAACGACGTCGCCACCGCCTGTGTCCGCGCCGCCCTCGACGAGGGCATCAGCACCTTCGACACCGCTGACGTCTACGCGAACACCAAGGCTGAGAGCGTGCTCGGCGACGCGCTCAAGGGCGAGCGCCGGGAGTCCCTGGAGATCTTCACGAAGGTCTACTGGCCCACCGGCCCCGGTGGCAAGAACGACACCGGGCTGTCCCGCAAGCACATCATGGAGTCGATCAACGGGTCGCTGACACGGCTGCAGACCGACTACGTCGACCTCTACCAGGCGCACCGGTTCGACACCGAGACCCCGTTGGAGGAGACGATGCAGGCCTTCGCCGACATCGTCCGCCAGGGCAAGGCCCTCTACATCGGGGTGAGCGAGTGGACCGCGGACCAGATTCGCGCCGGCCACGCGCTGGCGGGCCAGCTCGGGTTCCAGCTGATCTCCTCCCAGCCGCAGTACTCCATGCTCTGGCGCGTCATCGAGGACGAGGTCGTCCCGACCTGTGCCGAGCTCGGTGTCTCCCAGATCGTGTGGTCACCGATCGCCCAGGGCGTCCTGAGCGGCAAGTACCAGCCCGGTCAGGCACCTCCGGAGGGCTCGAGGGCCACCGACGAGAAGGGTGGCGCCAACATGATCAAGCGGTTCATGGAGGACGACGTACTCACCCGGGTGCAGCAGATCCGCCCCGTCGCCGACGAGCTCGGCCTGACGATGGCCCAGCTCGCCGTCGCGTGGGTGCTGCAGAACGACAACGTCGCGGCCGCGCTGGTCGGCGCCTCGAGGCCGGAGCAGGTCAGCGAGAACGTCAAGGCGGCCGGAGTGAAGATCCCGGCTGAGCTGATGTCGCAGATCGACGCCGCCCTCGGCGACGTCGTGGAGCGGGACGCCGGACTGACGTTGGCGAACGCGCCGCAGGAGCGGGTGGCCTGACCAGGAACGGTCAGCCGCAACTCTGGAACATCGTGTGCTCGACGAGCTGGGGATACTGCTTCTCCAGCTGGTCGGGCAGCACGTTGTCCGCGATCTCCTCGGTGCTCCCCTTGGTGACCGCACCACCGTCGACGGCGTACGGCGTGCGGCGGATGTCCCAGGCGAAGATCACCCCGACGGGCTGGTGCGCCACGGCCTCGGTCACGGTGAGACCACCGTTCGCGCAGTCCACGCTGAGCGGATGCTCCTGGACATCGGTCGCGACGAAGGGAATGAGTGCGTGGTCCTCCAGGGTCACCTCCGTCAGGCCGCTGTCGGTGCTTGCGAACAGGCGGATCTGGTACCCGCCGCGGGGATGCTCCTGCCGGGTGGCCAGCAGGGCGGGCTTCCCGCCAGCCAAGGTCACGGCCATGGCCGAGCGGACGGGCGGGCCGTCGGCCGGCAGCTGTCCGGACAGGTAGCCCTCCCCCACCTGGGCGAAGATCGTGTTCGGGCAGTCGCCCCCGAGAGCGGTCAGCTTCACCTCGTCCGGTGTGCCGTCGCCGTCGAGGTCGACGCGCGCGAGCGACCGAGCCTCGCTGATCGCCGGGGACCCGTCGGGACAGTCCCCGACACCACTCGACGGCGTGGCTGCGCCTGCCCGATCGCTGCTCTCCCCCTTCGTCGCGGGGGCGGAGCCGCACGCGGAGAGCGTCAGGGCCGCCGCGAGGCAGAACAGGATCACCGAGCGTTTCATGTCGATCAGACGCAGCGGCGCGCGCGGAGGTTCCAGCATGCGTCAACCGTAGCCGCACCGGATGCCGGTCACCCGACGAGCGGGACTCCTGAGAGACGATCGAGTCGGCCCCGGCCTAGAGTCGGGGGGTGACGATCAAGCCCAGGCGCCCCGGCCCCTCGGTGCGGACGCGGGTGAGCGAGTTCCGTGACGGGACCCGGCTCGACCACGAGGACCGGCTGGCGACCGAGGAGCCCCTCGAGATCCGGGTGTCCGGGCCAGGCGCCCCGGACCAGCGAGTTGCGGTGACCATGCGAACGCCCGGGCATGACTTCGAGCTGGCCGCCGGGTGGCTGGTGCACGAGGGAGTCACCCGTCCGGATGCGATCAGCACGGTGCGGTACTGCACCGACACCTCCGTGTCCGACCTGGAGGAGTTCAACGTCGTGACCGTCGAGCTCAGCACTCCCCCGCTCTCGCTGCCGGCTGCGCGCCTGGTCAACTCCGCGTGCGGGGTGTGCGGGACCGACTCGGTCAGGGAGGTGATCTCCGAGCGTACGACGGGTGAGCGGGTGCGGATCGACCTCGCCACCGTGCTCACGCTGCCCGAGCGGATCCGGGAGCAACAGCCCGGCTTCGACCGGACCGGTGGGGTGCATGCGGCTGGACTGTTCGAGGCCGACGGCACCCGCGTCGTCGTCCGCGAGGACGTGGGCCGTCACAACGCGGTGGACAAGGCGATCGGGTCGCGAATCCTCGCCCGCCTGCCGGTGCCTCCGGTCTTGGTGCTCAGCGGCCGGATCGGCTTCGAGCTGGTCCAGAAGTCGGTGGTCTCGGGTGTCTCGGTCATCGTGGCCGTCGGCGCACCCACCTCCCTCGCGCTGTCGTTGGCGCACGAGGCCGACCTGGTGCTCGTGGGCTTCACCCGGTCCGCACGCTGCGTGGTGTACGCCGGTGCCGACCGGGTCGGCGTGTGACCGAGGTTCTGTCGGTCCGCTCTCCTAGCGTGGGGGCATGCGCATCCTGCACACCTCCGACTGGCACCTGGGCCGGTCGTTCCACGGCGAGGACCTCCTCGCCGCGCAGGCTGCCTACCTCGACCACCTGATCGAGACCGTCGAGACCGAGGCCGTCGACCTCGTCCTCGTCTCCGGGGACGTCTACGACAGGGCCCTGCCGCCCGTCGACGCCGTGGCGCTGGCCGACGAGGCCCTCAACCGGCTCGCCTCGTCCAGGGCCCGGACCGTCGTCACGAGCGGCAACCACGATTCGCCGCGCCGGCTCGGCTTCAATGCCCGGTTGGTGGATCTGGCGGGGGTGCACCTGCGCACCGACGCCGGACAGGTCGACAAGCCCGTGCTGGTCGACGACACGCACGGAACGGTTGCCGTCTACGGCATCCCCTACCTCGAGCCCGACGTCCTCAAGGGGGCCTGGTCGCTGCCGGTGCGCTCCCACCAGGCCGCATTGGCCGAGGCGATGGCGCGCATCCGCACCGACCACTCGACCAGGGGCGTCGGCCGGTCCGTGGTGATGGCCCACGCCTTCGTCACCGGGGGGCAGCCCAGCGACAGCGAGCGTGACATCTCGGTGGGGGGCGTCTCGATGGTTCCGGCTTCCCTGTTCGACTCGATCACCTACACCGCACTCGGCCACCTCCACGGTCGCGCGGCGCTCACCGAGTCGGTGCGCTACAGCGGGTCACCGATCGCCTACTCCTTCTCCGAGGCCGCCCACCTGAAGGGTTCCTGGCTGGTGGACCTCGACGCGTCGGGCGTGTGCGGCACGACGTTCCTCGAGGCTCCGGTCGTCCGGCCCCTGGCTCGCCTGGCGGGCACCCTGGACGGTCTGCTGACCGACGTACGCCACACGCCGCACGAGCGGGCCTGGGTGCAGGTGACGCTGATCGACGAGGTCCGGCCGGTGCAGGCGATGGACCGGCTCCGCAAGCGTTTCCCGCACGCCCTGGCACTGCACTTCGCGCCTGCCGGCGGCCCAGCGACGCCAACCCGTCCGGCCACGTCCGGGAAGCCGGCCCACGAGATCTCGCTCGACTTCGTCGCCCACGTGCGTGGCGCGCCCGCCAGCCCGGCAGAGGCGCTGCTGCTGCGCGAGGCCTTCGAGTGCTGCCCCGAGGACCCCGACCTGGTGCCTGCGCGCGACGCCGTCGTGAGCGGCTGATGCGCCTCCACCAACTCTCCGTCACCGCGTTCGGCCCGTTCGTCCAGACCGTGCACGTGGACTTCGACGAACTCGGCGCCGGTGGCCTCTTCCTGCTGACCGGCGACACCGGCGCGGGCAAGACGAGCGTGCTCGACGCCGTCTGTTTCGCGCTCTACGGGGAGGTGCCCGGTGACCGGCACACCGCCAAGCACCTGCGCAGCGACAATGCCGATCCGTCGGCCGAGCCGAAGGTGGTGCTGCGGGTCAGCATCGGCGACCGCACCTTCCGGTTCACGCGGTCACCTGCCTGGGAGCGGCCGAAGCGCCGGCAGCCGGGAACGACCCGGATCCAGGCGCACGTGGTCGTCGAGGAGTGCCACGAGGGTGACTGGCTGACCCTGACCAACCGCCTCGATGAGGCCGGCCAGCTGGTCACCGGTCTCCTGGGGATGACCTGCGGCCAGTTCACCCAGGTGGCGATGCTCCCGCAGGGGCGCTTCCAGGCGTTCCTGCGTGCCGGCTCCACCGAGCGTCAGGCAGTCCTTCAACGGCTGTTCCGCACTCGACGCTACGAGGACGCCGAACGCTGGCTGGCCGACCGGCGTCTCGAGGTGGGACGCGCCAGCCGGGCCTGCCACGACCGCGTGGTCGGCGTGGTCAACAGGGTCCAGGAGGCGGCCGGGGCCGGCGTGCCCGACGCGTGGGACCTCCGCGACCTCGATCCGGCGGTCGAGGCCGGTTCCGTGACCAGGTGGATCAGCGAGCTCGACCGGGTGGCAGCTGCCGCAGCGGACGCCGCACACACGGACCTCCACGCAGCCACCTCGCTGCAGCAAAGCCGACAGGCCCTCCTCGAACGTTCCACGGCGGCGGCGGGGGCACGGGTCCGCGGCGAGCGTGCCCTCAGCACCCTTGCCGGTCTGGAGGCGACGCTCGACCTCGAGGACGAGCTGGTCAGCGCACTCGACGCGCATCGACGCGCGGCCGCGGTGATGCCGCTGGTGCGGCTCGCGGACCAGACGGCCGCCGCGGCGGCAGCGGCGACCGAGGCGGCAACAGCCCACCTGGATGCGGCCGCACGCCTGCTCGACGTGGCAACTGCGGCCATCGAGGCAGACCAGCTCGCAAGCGCGGCCACTCGCGCCGGAGAGGCTCGGGCGGTGGCCGAGGCCTGGCTGCCCCGGGAGACCGCCCTCCGAGACGCTCAGAGTTGCGTCGACGCCCTCGAGGAGGAGGTCGGCCGTCCTGACCGACGAGGTCGCGACGTTGGAGGAACAGGCGCTGACCGCGACCGTGGCCACGCGGCGGTTCACCGACGCGCTCGGCGCGGCCCGCACCGCTGCGGCAGGTCGGCTCGCCGACCGAACCGCGCTCGATGCCGCCGCGATCGGACTCGCAGCGGCCGAGCAGGTGCAGGCCATCGGCGGTCTGCTCGTGGAGGCGCGGGTCAGCCTGGCGGAGGCGACGCGTGCGGCCCAGGATCTCCGCGACGCCTATCTCGACCTCCGGGAGGCTCGCATCTCCGGCATGGCCGCCGAGCTCGCGACCGGCCTCGCGGTCGGATGCTCCTGCCCCGTGTGTGGCTCCTCGGACCACCCCTCCCCCGCCATGGCGTCGCGGACCGTGAGCAGCGCGGACGAGGATGCGGCGCGGGGTCGACACGAGACCGCCGACTTCGAGCGACAGGCCGTCCAGGAGTCGGTCACCTCCCTGGAGACCAGGATCGCCGGGGCTCGGCAACGTGCCCACGACCTGTCTGTCGCTCACTGGCGAGCCGTTCACGCCGAGGCCACCGCTGCGTACCAGGCCAGCACCGCGGCCGAAGCTCGCGTCGCGGAGCTCCTTTCCTCGGGGACCGCGCTCGCGGACGAGGAGAAGCGGACCTCTCACGAGCTCACCCGGCTCAAGGTGGCCCGCGAGGAGCGCATCCGGGCCCACGGCGAGGCTTCTGCGCGTCGCGACCTCCTTGCCGAGGAGCTGCGCGCCCTCATCGCCGGGCACGACGGTGCGACGACCGTGACCGGTCTGGTCGCGGCCCTGTCGGGGGAGGTGAACGTGCTCGAACGCGCCCACCGGGCACTCACGGAGCGTCACGACGCCGCCGAGGCACACTCCGCCGCGGTTGACCGGTCTCTTGCTGCCGCTCTGGCTGCCGGGTTCGAGCACCCCGATCTGGCGGCAGCGGCCGTTCTGGAAGCAGACGACGTGACGGCCAGGTCGGCCGAGCTCGACCTGCGCCGGGCCGCCCACACCTCGGCGCGTGAGGTGCTCGCTGAACGATGCGTCGCAGACGCCCTGGGAGAGGATCCCGTTGACCTCGAGGCGTTGGCGGATTCGGTCCTGGAGGCCCAGAACACCCGGGACCGGCGCCATGCGGGCCACGAGGCAGCCCTTCGTCGCCGGGCTCGCCTGACCGATCTCGGCGCGGAGCTGGCCGAGGAGCTGCGCGCCTGGGAGCCCGTTCGCCGTGAGCACGCACTGACCGCCGGCCTCGCGGCGCTCGTCGAGGGCAAGAGCAGCGACAACCGGCACCGGATGAGGCTGTCCGCCTACGTCCTCTCCGAGCGACTCAGGCAGGTGGTCGCCGGGGCGAACGAGCGACTCGGGACGATGACCGACCAGCGCTATGCCCTCGAGCAGGTCGAGGAGAAGGGTGCCGGCGAACAGCGTGGCGGGCTGAGCCTGCGGGTCCGCGACGAGTGGAGCGGCAAGGAGCGGGATCCCGCGACTCTCTCCGGAGGGGAGACGTTCCTGGTCTCCCTGGCTCTGGCCCTGGGGCTGGCCGACACGGTCAGCCACGAGGCCGGGGGCACCCAGCTCGACACCTTGTTCATCGACGAAGGATTCGGGTCGCTGGACGCGACCACGCTCGACGGGGTGATGGACACCCTCGACGCACTGCGCGACGGCGGTCGGGTGGTCGGCCTGGTCAGCCACGTTCCCGAGCTGCGCAACCGGGTGACCGCCCAGCTCGAGGTCCGCAAGGACCCACGCGGTTCGACCCTGACCCCACGGTTGAACGCGGGGTGACTAGGGTCTTCCCATGGCAGAGATAGACCCGACATTTCTGGCGTTGCCCTACCGTCGGCTCGGTCAGGCCGCCCTCGAGCGAGCGCGCGACTTCGGCGTCACCCACGCCGACTTCCGCTTCGAGCGGGTTCGCTACCAGCACCTCGCCGTGCGCGACGGTCTGCTCGACGGCGCCCAGGACGCTGAGGACCTCGGGTTCGCGGTGCGGGTCGTGCTGGACGGCGCGTGGGGCTTCGCCTCGGGCGTCGCGCTCACGGAGTCCGAAGCCGTGACGGTGGCGGAGACGGCGGTCACGGTCGCCCGCGTGGCCGGGCAGATGACCACACGACGTGTGGAGCTGGCCCAGGAGCCGGTGCACGCGGACGTCTCCTGGGTCTCGTCGTACGACATCAACCCGCTAGAGGTCCCGTTGGCGGAGAAGACAGGCCTCTTTGCCGACTGGACCAGGGAGCTCATCGCCGCCGACGGCGTCGATCATGCGACCGGGTACCTCCAGGAGTTCCACGAGAACAAGTACTACGCCGACCTCGCCGGGTCCTCTATCACCCAGCAGAGGGTCCGGTTGGAGCCGGTGCTCGAGGTGCACGGTTCCGACCCTCGAACGGGGACGTTCGACTCGATGCGCACGATCGCGCCACCGGTCGCTCGGGGGTGGGAGTACCTCACCAACGGGACCTTCGACTTCGACGCGGAGCGCGCCCAGCTCCCGGAGCTGCTGCGCGAGAAGCTGGCCGCACCATCGGTCGAGGCGGGCGACTACGACCTCGTCATCCACCCCTCCAACCTGTGGCTGACCATCCACGAGTCGATCGGACACGCCACCGAGCTGGACCGCGCGCTCGGCTACGAGGCGAACTACGCCGGCACGTCGTTCGCCACGCTCGACAAGCTGGGCAGCCTGCAGTACGGCTCCCCGGTGATGCAGGTGACCGCGGACCGCACGGTGGAGAACGGGCTGTCGACCGTCGGCTACGACGACGAGGGAGTCGAGGCGCAGTCTTGGGACATCATCAAGGATGGCGTGCTCGTCGGCTTCCAGCTCGACCGTTCGATGGCCCACACCTACGGCGCGGAGCTCAACGATGGGCGCTCCAACGGCTGCGCGTACGCCGACTCCCCCGGACACATCCCCGTGCAGCGGATGGCCAACGTCTCGCTGCAGCCGGCTGAGGACGGACCCGACACCGACGGCCTGATCAGCAAGGTCGAGCGCGGCATCTACGTCGTGGGTGACAAGTCCTGGTCGATCGACATGCAGCGTTACAACTTCCAGTTCACCGCCCAGCGGTTCTTCCGGATCGAGGACGGGGAGCTGAAGGGACAGTTGCGCGACGTGGCGTACCAAGCCACCACGACCGACTTCTGGGGGTCGATGGAGGCCGTCGGCGGTCCCGAGACCTACGAGCTCGGCGGCGCCTTCAACTGCGGCAAGGCCCAGCCGGGCCAGACCGCAGCGGTCAGCCACGGGTGCCCCTCCGCGTTGTTCCGCAACATCCGAATCCTGAACACCTCCCGGGAGGGCACGGCCTGATGAAGATCCGTCCCCAGCGACTCGTCGAGCACGCCCTCGAGACGTCGAGGTCCGAGCACTGCATCGCGATCGTGCACGACACCACCACCGCCAACCTGCGGTGGGCCAACAACACCCTGACGACCAACGGCGTCATGCACGACATCGACGTCACGATCATCGCGTTCCAGGGCGCGGGGAACGCGTCGATCAGCGGCTCGGCCGCCTCGCTCGACCAGGTCACCACCCTGGTGCAGAACGCCGACCGGGCCGCCACCCTGGCCGACGCGGCCGAGGACCGTGCGGACCTGGTGACCGGAGACGGCGCCGCCGACTGGGAGGACGCCCCCGGAGAGACCTCGATCCAGGTGTTCGACGAGTTCGCCGGCGAGCTCGGCAAGGCGATGGCACGATCCGCTGCCGAGAACCGCATCCTCTACGGCTTCGTCAGCCACGAGGTCAGCACCACCTACCTGGGTTCCTCGACCGGGCTGCGGCTGCGGCACGTCCAGCCCACGGGCCACTACGGGTGCACCGGCAAGAACCTCGACCTGTCCAACAGCGCGTGGGTCGGCGGCGCCACCCGCGACTTCAGCGACGTCGACGCGGAGCGGATGGCCACCGATCTCATCGCCCGCCTCAGCTGGGGTGAGCGTCGCTTCGACCTGCCCCCCGGCCGCTACGACACCATCGTGCCGCCGACCGCGATGGCCGACCTGATGATCGACGCGTACTGGAGCGCGGGCGCTCGCAACGCCGACGACGGGCAGTCGGTCTATGCGCGTCCCGGGGGTGGCACGCGCATCGGTGAGGACCTCGTCAAGGCCGGGGTCCACCTCACCTCCGACCCGGCGTACCCCGGCCTGGAGTGTGCGCCGTTCGTGGTGGCCAGCGGCTCCTCGGCAAGCAGCAGCGTCTATGACAACGGCATCCGCCTCGATCGGACCGACTGGATCGCCGACGGTCGGCTGGCGGCTCTCCTGCAGACCCGGCGCACGGCTTCGGCGACCGGGCAGCCGCACACACCCGGCATCGACAACCTGGTGCTGTCCATCGACGGCGGCTCCGGCACCGAGATGGACCTGGTGGCGGGGATGGACGACGGTCTCCTGCTGACCTGCCTGTGGTACATCCGCGAGGTCGATCCGCAGACGCTCCTGCTCACCGGCCTCACCCGGGATGGCGTCTACCGCGTCCAGGGAGGGGAGATCACCGGCGCCGTGAACAACTTCAGGTTCAACGAGAGCCCGATCGACCTGCTGCGACGGTTCACCGGGGCGTCTGCGACGAGACTGAGCTTCTCGCGCGAGTGGGGCGACGACTACTTCTCCCGCACCGCGACCCCGGCCCTGCGGATCCCCGACTTCAACATGAGCTCGGTCTCCAAGGCCACCTAGCCCCAGGACGACATCGGGCTCGCTCAGGGCCCCTCGGGGTAGGGCTCTCGGGTGTAGACGAACGACGCGCACTCGAGGTGGTCGACGGAGCCGTCCTCGCGACGGATGACGTGCAGTGTCTCGCCATGGTGGTAGCCGGCTACGCCGATGATCCTCCCGTCGAACCGGTCGAACTGTTCGGCCACCGCCGACCGGGCGAGGTCGCGCCACTCGAGCAGGTCGTTGTGCCAGCGGACCTCATAGGCAGAGTTGCCCCAGTGCCAGTAGCCGAGCAGCTCTGACGCCCAGTCGGGCACCTCCGTGGTGGGGCGCCAAGGATCCATGTGAGCGGGCGTGTGCCGACCCAGCAGGGCCAGAGCCAGCTCCGAGCCGCTGAAGCCCGTGGTCGCGTTCGTCAGCGCGACCACGCCGACATCGTTGAGGGGGTCGACGAAGAGCGTCGACTGGAACCCTGGCATCGACCCGGTGTGCCCGACCAGCACACCGTCGGCGTACGGCGCCAGGCGAACGCCGAGACCGTAGTCCATCGCCGGTGCCACCGGTCGGCGCATCTGCGCCAGCGTCTCGTCCGCAAGCACGTCGCCGGCGTCACCGCCGACCAGGAACGCTGCGAACCTCGCCAAGTCGTCAACCGTGCTCCACAGCTGTCCCGAGGGCGCCATCGCGCCGGTGTCGTGAGCGGGCTCGGGGGTCAACGTGCCGGCTAGGTGGTGCACGCTGAAGCCCTCGGCGTACGGCGGCTCCGGGAGGTACGACGTCCGACGGAGGTCCAGCGGATCGAGCAACCGATCCTGCAGCACCCTTGACCAAGGCGCTCCTCGAAGCCGCGCCACGACCTCGCCGAGCCACGCGAACCCCAGGTTGCTGTAGTGAAAGTGCTCCCCCGGCGCGAACACGGAGCCGGAGCCGTCGTTCGCCGCCAGCAGTGCCTCGACCGGGACTCCGGGTGTCCGCTCCCACCAGAGGCCGACCGGCTCGCTCGGCAGGCCGGACACGTGGGCGAGCAGGGCTCGCACGGTGACGCCGGAAGCGTGACCGGTCTCCGGAAGGTGGCGCCCGACCGGATCGTCGAGATCGAGCAACCCGTCGTCGCGGCACTGCATCACCAGGACGGCGGTCATCGTCTTGGTGATGGAGCCGATCCGGAACTGCGTCGCGACGTCGGTGCCCTCTCCGGCCGTCCCGGTCCAGGTCAGCTCGGGACCGTCGAGTACCCCCGCGACGATCGACGGCAGCCGCCGTTCGGCCTGGTAGCGCCGCAGGACCGCCTCGAAGTGCTCCGACCGCATCAGTGGGGGTCGGTGAACGCTTCGGGGGGCGGACAGGAGCAGACCAGGTTGCGGTCACCGAAGGCCTGGTCGACGCGACCCACGGGTGGCCAGTACTTGTCCGGGTCGAAGCCCGTGGGGAAGACCGCGGTGCTGACGTCGTAGCCGAGGTCGCGTCCGATCACGTCCGCCGTGTGCGGCGCGCCACGCAACGGCGAGGTGGCTGCCTCCCACTCCCCCGTCGCGACCTTCTCGATCTCGGCGCGGATCGCGATCATCGCCTCGCAGAAACGGTCCAGCTCGGCGAGGTCCTCGCTCTCGGTCGGCTCGACCATCAGGGTGCCGGCCACGGGGAACGACATGGTCGGAGCGTGGAAGCCGTAGTCGATGAGGCGTTTGGCCACGTCGTCGACACTCACGCCGGTTGCCTTCGAGAGGCCGCGGACGTCCAGGATGCACTCGTGGGCCACGCGAGCGTTGTGGCCCCGGTAGAGCACCGGGAAGTGGTCCTGCAGCCGCTCGGCGACGTAGTTCGCGGCGAGCACGGCCACGGCGGTCGCCTGGCTCAGACCCTCCCCGCCCATCATCCGCACGTAGGCCCACGAGATCGGCAGGATGCCGGCTGAACCGTACGGCGCAGCGCTGATCGGTCCGATGCCTTCCCGCTTCTCGGCCTCGGGGTGCATCGGGTGGCTCGGAAGGTACGGCGCCAGGTGCGCGCGCACTCCGACCGGGCCGACGCCCGGCCCGCCGCCGCCGTGCGGGATGCAGAAGGTCTTGTGCAGGTTGAGGTGCGACACGTCGCCACCGAACTCGCCGGGCTTGGCGTAGCCCAGCAGCGCGTTGAGGTTCGCGCCGTCGACGTACACCTGGCCGCCGGCATCGTGCACCATCGCGCACAGCTCGCTGATGGTGTCCTCGTAGGCGCCGTGTGTGGACGGGTAGGTGATCATGATCGCGGCCAGATCGTCCGCGTGGAGGTCGCACTGCAGCTTCAGGTCGTCCATGTCGACAGAGCCGTCCGTCGCGGACTTGACCACCACGACCTTCATTCCCGCCATCACCGCCGACGCGGCGTTGGTTCCGTGCGCCGAGGAGGGGATCAGGCAGACCCTTCGCTCTCCGTGCCCGTTCGCCTCGTGGTAGCCGCGGATCGCCAGCAACCCGGCGAGCTCGCCCTGCGAGCCGGCGTTGGGCTGGATCGAGACCCGGTCGTAGCCGGTCACGTCGGCCAGCCACGTCTCCAGCTCGGTGATGAGTCGCAGGTAGCCGAGGGCGTCCTCGGCCGGCGCGAACGGGTGCAGGTCGGCGAACCCCGGCAGGCTGACCGGCTCCATCTCGGTGGTGGCGTTGAGCTTCATCGTGCACGAGCCCAGCGGGATCATGCCGCGGTCCAGGGCGTAGTCCCGCGCCGAGAGCCGTCGCAGGTAGCGCAGCATGGAGGTCTCGGATCGGTGGGTGTTGAAGACCTCGTGGGTGAGGAAGTCGGTGGTGCGACGTAGCGAGCTGGGGATGACTTGTCCCACGGGATCGTCCGCGGAGCCACCCTCGAGGCCGAAGGCACCCAGCACCGCGTCGAGGACATCTGTGTCGGAGACCTCTGAGGTGCTCATGCCCACGTGGTCGTCGTCGACGTGGCGCAGGTGGACGCCCGCTTCCCGGGCAGCACTGACGACCGCGGCCGCGCGGCCGGGCACCCTGGCCATGACGGTGTCGAAGAAGTCGGCGTGCACCACGTCCACTCCCCCGGCGCGCAGACGATCCGCCAGCGCGACGGCTTGCGCGTGCGTGGATCGTGCGATGGCGCTGAGGCCGTCGGGGCCGTGGTGCACGGCGTACATCGAGGCGACCACGGCGAGCAGCACCTGCGCGGTGCAGATGTTGGAGGTGGCTCGGTCGCGTCGGATGTGCTGCTCCCGGGTCTGGAGCGAGAGGCGGTACGCCGGTCGGCCGGCCGAGTCGACGGAGACACCCACCAGGCGTCCGGGGAGGTGCCGCTCGAGCCCGGCCCGCACGGACATGAAGCCGGCGTGCGGTCCACCGTAGAAGAGCGGGACGCCGAAGCGCTGGCTGGAACCGACCGCCACGTCGGCCCCCATGGTGCCCGGCGACTCCAGCAGGGTCAGCGCCAGCAGGTCCGCGGCCACGACGGCCAGAGCGCCCCGAGCGTGGGCTTGTTCGATCACCGCACGCGGGTCGAGGATCCGACCGGACGCCCCGGGGTACTGCACCAGTACGCCGGACAGCTCTCCGTCGGGAAGTCCGTCGGTCAGGTCGGCGACCATCAGGTCGATGCCCATCGCGTCGGCGCGTGTTCGGATCACCTCGATCGTCTGGGGCAGCGCATCCGCGTCCACCACGAACGGCCCCTGAGCCTTGGGGTTGGCGCGACGCACGAGGGTCATCGCCTCCGCAGCCGAGGTGCCCTCGTCCAGGAGGGAGGCGTTGGAGGTCTCCAATCCAGTCAGGTCGGCCACGACGGTCTGGAAGTTCAACAGCGCCTCGAGCCGCCCCTGGCTGATCTCTGGCTGGTACGGCGTGTAGGCGGTGTACCACGACGGGTCCTCGAGAACGTTGCGCCGGATCACGGGCGGGGTCACCGTGCCGTGGTAGCCGAGTCCGATCATCGGGACCAGCGGGTTGTTCTGTCCGGCGATCTCCCGCAGCTCAGCGGCCGTGGCACGCTCGGTCGCGGGCGGGGGAAGGTGCAGCCCGGTGGCCTTGATCCGGCTGGGCACCGCATCGTCCATCAGTGCTTCGAGGCTGCTGAGACCGAGGAGCTTGAGCATCTCGGTGACCTGTTGGTCGTCCGGGCCGATGTGTCGCTGCACGAACGCGCGGGTGCCCGTCGTTGCGAGGGTCTCGTCTGGCATGTCTCTCCCTGGTAGTGAGGCGTGCCACCGGCGGGCGGATTGATCGCGACCGCCGACGGCCTGTGCGCCTCCCCCTCAGTCACGACCCACGAGTGCCGGGTCCCTCCAGAGTTGCCAGCCTGCGCGGTCCTTGCGCCTGAGAGGTTGCGGGGAGCGGTTGCCCCTTCGGCGCCCCGGTTCGACCAACGCCGTGGCGCGGTCGCCGGGGACTCTCCCGTGCAGGTTTGTCAGCAAGGACAAAACTACCAGCCCCGGCACCGCGGACGCGGGTACCGGGGCTGGTGTGGACTCGATCGGTGGGCTGAGCGGCGGGCTGAGCGGCGGTCGCGACTCAGCCGGTCTGCCTGGCCTTGCGTCGCGCGGCGAGCTCGTCGCTGGCGAGCTCGGCAGCCGCCTCGGCGGTGCGTTCGGAGGGCAGCTCGGCGAGCGACCCCTCGATCTCGCGCCACACGCCCCCGATCGCGATGCCGAACACGCCCTGTCCGCCCTGGAGCAGGTCGATGACCTGGTCGTCACTGGTGCACTCATAGACGCTCGCACCGTCGCTCATCAAGGTGACGCGGGTGAGGTCGTCGGTGCCCCGGGCACGCAGGTGGGCCACGGCGGTGCGGATCTGCTGCAACGAGATGCCGGCGTCCAGCAGCCGCTTGATCACCTTGAGCAGGAGGATGTCGCGGAAGCTGTAGAGCCGCTGGGTCCCGGAGCCGGTGGCGCCTCGCACGGTCGGCTCGACCAGGCCGGTGCGCGCCCAGTAGTCGAGCTGGCGGTAGGTGATGTCCGCGGCCTTGCATGCGGTCGGACCGCGGTAACCGAGGTCGGCGGGCATCTGGGACACGTCATCGTCGAAGAGCAGGCCCTGCTCGTTCGCGTGCTGGGTCGCCTCCAGCGCGGCCTGCTCTGCCTGCGAGTCGTGGCCTGCGGTGATGCCCGCGCCACCGTCGCCGATGTTGGTGCCCACTGTTACCTCCGAAGTCCGCTTCGCTGAGCGTAACCCCGGAAAGGGGTGGCTGGGTCCGGTTAGGACGACAAATAGCAGCCGTGGAGTTACAGCGAAGACATTGAGAAGGTAAACCTCTACTTGAGGGTTGGTCAAAGAACTCAGCGGCGTGTCGCGACAACCTTCAAGTTAAACTTGAAGGTGAAGGTCAGGCCTGACCCGCGTCGAAGTCCTCCGGAGACACGTGGTCGAGGAACTCCCGGAACTTCTCCACCTCGTCCTCCTGGTCGTCGGGCACCACGATCCCCGCGTCGTCGAGCAGCTGCTCGGCGCAGACGATCCGCGAGCCGGTGCGCAGGGCGAGCGCGATGGAGTCCGACGGCCTGGCACTCACCTCGACCCCGGACGCAAGCACCAGGGAGGCGTAGAAGACGCTGTCGCGCATCTCGGTGATCCGGATCTCGGCGACCTCGTTGCCGGTGGCGTCCAGGATGTCCTTGAGCAGATCGTGGGTCAGCGGTCGCGGCGGCACCACGCCCTGCTGCGCGAAGGCGATGGCAGTCGCCTCGACGGCACCGATCCAGATGGGCAGGTAACGCTCCCCCGCCGACTCGCGCAGGAGCACGATCGGCTGGTTGGAGGGCATCTCGACCCTGACTCCGACGACCTCGACCTCGAGCATTCTCTCAGCCTACGCCCGAGTGGTCACTGTCGTGGAGGCCCCACTGAACCTGGTCCACACTCAACGCAGGGTCCGCAGCCCAGCCTTGACCAGGGCGGCGTGCAGCCGCACCGACAGCACGGCCATCTCGTCCATGGTCTGTGCGGCACGCCCCTCGGCCCCGTCCTCGCGGCTGCGACGGATCGGCGACACGACCTGCTCCACCAACCCGACCTCGCGGTCCGCGGCTGACTTGAACTGGCGCAGGTGGCGCGGCTCCAGCCCGTAGTCCGACATCTCCCCCGCGACCTTCGCGATCACCAGTGCGTCGGCGTCGTAGTGCTTGGACCCGGTGCGCGGGCGGACCAGCTGGAAGCTCTCCAGCTCCGCCAGCAGATCCTCGGTGATCTCCGCGGTCTTGATCAGCTCCCGCCGCGAGATGCGTACGTCGGCGGACCCGGAGAGGAGCGCCTCGACACCTGCCGGGTTCCCCAGGAGTGACCCCGGAATCCTCGGTGACCCGCTCGGCAACGGAGGATCCAGTCCCCGGTCGAGCGCGTCGAGGTGCTCCTTGATGACCCGCAGCGGCAGGTAGTGCTCGCGTTGGGCGCGGATGATGTAGCGCAGCTTCTCCATGTCGTCCACGGAGTACTTGCGGTAGCCCGACGGGGTGCGCTCGGGCTCGACCAGTCCCTCGTTCTCGAGGTGCCGGATCTTCGACTCCTTGATGTCGACGTCCGGGAACTCCGCCTTCAGGTCGGCGACTGCCTGCCCGATGGTGATCCGGGCCGCCTGACGCACGTTCAGCTGTCCTTGGCGTCGCTGGCGAAGAAGATCAGGCGGAACTTGCCGATGCGGACCTCGTCGCCGCTCTGCAGCTCCGCGTCGTCGACCCGGTCGCCGTTGAGGTAGGTGCCGTTCAGGCTGCCCACATCGTGCAACCGGAAGGTGCTCTGCTCCCGGCGGAACTCGACGTGCCGGCGCGAGACGGTGATGTCGTCGAGGAAGATGTCACTCTCCGGATGCCGTCCGACGGTGGAGAGGTCGGTGTCGAGCAGGTAGCGGCTGCCGGCTCCCGGGCCACGCTGCACGACCAGGAGGGCGCTGCCCGATGGAAGTGCGTCGACGGCCGCCGCATCGGCGGCGTTGAGCGAGGAGCGCTCGTCCTGGTCCGTGGAGGCTGGGCCGCCGAACGTGATCGTGGCGGTGCTGTCGCTCGGTGCGGCCTCCCCGGCCGCGGCCAGCGGAGATCCGCACTGCGAACAGAAGCGTGCGTTGTCTGAGTTCTGGCTCCCGCACTGCGAGCAATAGGGCATGTCGTCGATCTCCCAAGGTCCTCGGCTTCAACCCAACCCTGAACCGGCGGTGGAGGTTCAAGGTTCTGAGCCTCAACCTATCAGCGCGGGGCAACCGTGGAGGCGACCACCCGCAAGAACTCTCGGAGAATCGGCTCCCGGCGTGAGTCGGGCTCAGGCCTCGACGGTTGCCTGGTAGGTCGTCGCGTCCATCATGTCGGCGGAGCCGCTGTTGTCGGCCACCACCTCGAAGAGCCACCCATCGCCGTACGGGTCGGTGTTGACCAGCTCGGGGGTGGCGTCGAGGGCTTCGTTGCGGGCGACCACTTCGCCGCCCAGCGGGGCGTACACCTCGCTCACCGACTTGGTGGACTCCAGCTCGCCGACGACGGAACCCGCCGTCACGGTCTCGCCGACCTCGGGCAGCTGGACGAAGACGATGTCACCGAGAGCGTCTTGGGCGTAGTCGGTGATGCCGACCCGCACCGATCCCTCGGCCTGGCCGGGCTCGCGAATCCACTCGTGCTCAGCGGTGTACTTCAGGTCATCGGGAAACACGCTGCTCCTCGTCGTTGTGACCACCTGCGGTGGCTCGGCGTCCGGCTGACCGGCACCCACGCAGGTTACTGCGCGGGTGCGGGCTGTGCGTAGCGGGGCTGGGCCGGTGTCCGGGTTACGGTGACGTTGATCCGTTCCGACTGCTTGATGCTCACCTTGCCCGAGTCGAGCTGTACGTCGTCGACGAAGCCACCGTCGAAGTTCAGGGCGCCCTCGAGGGTCGACGGGCTCCCGATGGCATCGATCACGTAGGGCCCACGCAGGACCACCCCGTCCACCCGGATCCCGTCGGTCTCGTCCTCGAACGAGGTCTGCGCGACCACGCGGACCCGGTCATTGATCTCGATGGCCTCGACTCCCGCGTTCCGCAGCTCCTCGATCCCGTCGAGCAGATGGTTCAGCGAGAGCTCACCCTTGGGGTCCGTGACGGTGACCCGGATCCCGGGCCCGCTGGCAGCAAGGGTGCCGGCGAGCACGCCCAGCGTCTGGACCTCCTTGCGCGCCTGCTCCAGCGCCGTCGCTCGCCGCTGGGTCCGACTCTTGAGCAGCGTCCGTGTCGTCTCGAGGTCGGAGATGTCCCGCTCGGCCTTGCGGGCAGCCGACTGCAGGCCGTTGAGTGCCTGGATCAGCTCGGGCTGCCGCAGGCCGGCGTACGCGTCGTCCTGACCGGTGATCCTGGCCTGGGTCACCGCGGCGAACGCCAGCAGGCCGACCAGTACCGCGACCACCGCCTGGCCTCGCGAGGGACTGAGGAAGGAGAGCCGCAGCCGGTCGCGGCCGGTGGGCTCGGGCAGGTCGGGACCGGGCTCGCTCATGCGTGGAACAGGTGTCTGCGGATCGCGGCGACGTTGGAGAAGATCCGGATCCCCAGGACCACGACGACGCCGGTGGACAACTGGGCGCCGACGCCGAGCTTGTCGCCGAGAAAGACGATCATCGCTGCGATGAGGACGTTGCTGATGAAGGAGACGACGAAGACCTTGTCGTCGAAGATGCCGTCGAGGAAGGCTCGAAAGGCACCGAAGACGGCGTCGAGGGCCGCCACGACGGCGATCGGCAGATAGGGCTCCATCGCCAGGGGTACGTCGGGTGTCAGCACCAGGCCGAGGACCACGCCGACGACCAGTCCGATGACCGCGATCACGATGTCCCTCCGACCTTCTGGTTCGCGTACCGCAACGACGGCACCACGGCCGCCGGGAGCCGCATCGACGACACCGGCGTGATCGTCAGCTGCAATCCCACCTCACGGTGCAGGTCCAACCATGCCTGACCACTGGAGGTTTCCGCGAAACGTGCGGGCAGCGTGTCCTTGTTGCCGATCACCATCAAGACGTAGGGGCGGCGCAACGAACGGTTGTTGACGGTGATGGCGGTTCCGGCAAGTCGGATGGCGCTCAGGTTGGTCAGCCGCAGGTCGTTCACCGTGATGGCCTCGGCGCCGGCTTCCCACAGCCCGTTGACGAGCTTCTGCAGATCGGAGTCGAGGACCTTGTTGCGCGGACTGTCGGCACCCGGTGCGTCGTCGGCGGTCACGCGCACCCCGGGGCCGCGCACGGGAACGGTGCCGGCCCGGGCGCCGAGAAGACTGATCGAATCCAGGATCCCCTGTGCGGACTCGTCGTTGGTGAGCTGCTGCACCTCGAGCTGGTCGGTCTGGCTGCGCAGCGCTCGCACGCGCGTGCGGTCGGCGTCGAGCTCGGCGCGGGCCGCGTTCACCTGGGCGACCAGTTCTCGTCGCTGGCTCTCCTCGCTGACCGAGTTGCGGGAGGTCTGCACCGCAGCGGTCACGACCAGAGCCCCGAACAGGAGCATCACGACCGCTCCGACCGGCCCCATGCGGCGTCGCCCACTGGCGGAAGTCGTCTGCGCGCGCCGATCCGAAGCGAACCCGTAGTCCTCGTCGAGCGTGTGGGTGCTCAGGTAGGCGAGAAGTCCCATCGTCGCCCGCTCGGGCAGCGGCGCCCCCGGTCGGCCCCCCTCGGGGACGCCGGGCCCGATCTGGTCGCTGCTGCTCATCTCAGTGCTCCGAGAGGGTCGGGGCTCGCCGCTCCCGGTCGGCCATCAGCTTGCGGACCTGCCATGCATAGAGCAGCCCGGCCCACCAGTACAGCCCCATTCCCCAGATCGCGAACGCCCAGCCGAAGACCTGCGCCAGCGTGGCGATCGGGCCGGTGCCGTCGCCGAGGAACAGCAACGGGAACGCGTAGAGGAGCGCCGCAGTCGCCGCCTTGCCCAGATAGTGCACCGGCAGCGCGGAGTACCCCCGCGTCCGCAGGAACGGCACCAGGCACCACAAGAACGCGTCGCGTGCGGGCAGGATGATCGCCACCCACCACGGGACGATGTCGCGGAAGGCCAGCCCGATCACGGCCGCGAGGATGTAGAGGCGGTCAGCCACCGGGTCGAGGATCTCCCCCAGCTTGGACATCTGGTCAAGACGTCGGGCGAGGTACCCGTCCAGCCAGTCGGTGAAGCCCGACAGCATGAGGACGACGAGGGCCCAGACGTCCGCCTCCGGGCCCAGGACCAGCCACAGGAACAGCGGCACGCCGGCCAGGCGGATCATGCTGATGATGTTGGGCAGCGTCCACACCTCTCGGGTGCGTGCATCCGCGTGCTGCCGGGCCACCGATGTCCTCTCTTGCCGGGTCGTCGGTGGTCACCCTATCCGCGGCGGGGGGTCACTTCAGGCAGCAACCGCACCTCGGGCAGTGCTCGCGCTCGATGCCACCGATCTCCTGGCCGCAACCACACACCACCACCGTGGTCACGCCCGCCCCGCTGCCACTGGTCCGGCCGTACAGGGCCGCTTCGGTTGCAATCATCGCCGTCTCCCTCGGATGTCCTTCACCCATGAGACGCCCCGTCCGATTTGTCCTGACGCCGTATGCCGCGAAATGGCCCAAATGGACTAGGGCAGTCCGGCCGATCGACACCCACTGGTCGAGACCAGTGCCCTTCAGTGGTTGAAGCGGTCCGAGCGCTCGGTCGCCTTGCGGTCGGCGTGGTTCTGGTAGTGCATCACCACGTCGGTGAACACCTGCCAGTCGACGTCACGCGCCTGGACGACGGCGAATCGCCCGTCGTAGCAGCGGAAGGCGATCTCGCCATCGCGGCCGAGGACCTCCACCGTCGGATCCACCAGGTCGAAGCGCTCGGTTCGGCCGCTCTTCCGGATCTCGATGATCGAGCGGTCGATCGTCACCACCTGCGGCAGGCGAGTCTGCAGGATGGTCATCAGGCCGACGCAACAGAGGGCACCGACGGCCGTGAGGACGATCCAGATCGGCGAGTCGGTAGCGGCTGCCGTGCGCACCGCGAGCAGCGTGAGGATCACCCCTGCCAGCAGGGCGCCGATCACCACCGGGCGGCTGCGCTGGGGCGCCACGAACCGGTAGTGCGCAGACGGGTCCGCGAGCCCAGCGCCCGCGGTGCCTTTACGCCTGGTTCGACCCCTCATCGTCGCGCCCTTCAGCAAAACCCCGAGCTCCCTGTAATGAGACTCCCACTCATTGGCTCAAAGCGAGGGATTTGCGCGGCAAATCTTCCGCGTCGCCGATCCCAGACTGCCACCCGCGAGGCTCAGCCGCGGAGCACGGGCACGTCGGCACGCTCGACGGCCCTGCCGGCCAGCACGTAGGCCTCGTCGAAGCCGTCCAGCGCGACCCTCCAGTCCATCGTCGGCGGATGGTGGAGGTTGTGTGCTGCCACCTCGGCGAGCAGGGCGCGATCGGTCGCGAACTCGGTCAGCGCCAACTGCATCTCCTCGTCATCGGCGCACAGCAGACCCTCGGTGCCGTGACGCACGAACTCGCCCACCCCGCCGCTGCGCATGGCCACGACTGGCAGACCGGTCGCCCGCGCCTCCAGGGCGGCCAGCCCGAAGGACTCCTGGTAGGACGGAGCCACGTAGACGTCGGCGCTCCGGTAGAGATCCCGGATCCGGGTGCGCGAGAGCGAACCGGTGAGCTCGACCCAGTCCTCCAGCCCCAGCGAGTCGATCCTGGTTCGGACCTTCTCCTCCAGGGGCCCCTCCCCCACGATCAGTGCCCGCAGCGGCACGTCGTCGGGAACAGCGGCGCGCGTGCGGGCCAGGACCTCGAGCAGCTGGAGGGGGCGCTTGCGTCCGGCGAGCCGCATCACCGCGACGAACGTGAGCGGCCGTCCGGGTTCCTCGATCGGCGGATCCGCCCGCCACCACGGGATCTCCACGGCGTTCGGCACGACCAGGACCGGGGTGGTCGTGGTGAAGGCCTGCTGCATGGCGGTGGCGGCCGCCGTGCTGACCGCGGTCCACACCACCGGCCAGCGGCTCCATCCCGCGATCGCCCCGACGAGTCGTACCCACCCCTCCCGGCCGGTCCACATGGAGTGGACGGTGGCAACGGTCGGGACGCCGGCCCTGACGGCCGCCTGGGCGACCTTCGTCGAGAACGGGGACACCACCGAGAGGTGGGCGTGGACGGCGTCATACGCCGTGACATCGAGCAGGCCGGCGCCAGGAAGGAAGGGCAACGGAACCGGGGCCCACGAGGGTGCCCGGAGGACGATGACCTCGCCCCGAGGGGTGGACGTCTCGGAGTCCTCGGTCAAGGTCAGGACGGTGACCTCGTGCCCGTCCGCAGACTGCCGTGCGGCGAGCTCCTCGACGAACATCTCGATGCCGCCCACGCGTGGTCGGTAGACGTCGGTGACATGCAGGATGCGCATCAGCCGGCCCGCCCGGCCTCGAGGAGCGACGCAACCGGGGGCTGCGCGGTCGTTCCCCTGATCCGCCTCCTCCGCATCAGCAGCCAGCCGCCGAGCCAGAGGCCACCGACCGGAATCTCCAGGGCGAAGGTGAACCCGCGGTAGAGCAGCACCCCTGCCGTCATGATCGCAGGGTCACCGCCGAGGGCGACCAGCGCCGCAGCCGCACCGGCCTCCGCGAAACCGGCTCCGCCAGGCGTGAGCACGACCATCGACATGATGCGGTCCACCGCGAAGCCCGCCAGGACCACCACCGGACTCAGGTGGGCACCGACGGCGACCAGGCAGGCCCAGAGCAGCAGTGCCTGCAGCAGGCCGTACCCGAGCATGCCCAGTGAGAGCTGGGCCCAGCGCTCACCGACGACAGCCGCGACCCGGTCGCGGAACAGGAGCAGCTCCTCGCTCACCCGCTCGCGGCTGGTGGGGCGCCGAAGGAGCCCACTGACGCGGGCGACGACCGGCGCGAGGAGGCCCGCTGCTCGGGTGGCGGCGTGCCGCGTCACGAGCGAGGACACGAGGAGCGCCAAGAACAGGCCCAGGGCGATGGCGGCACCGAAGCCGGTCCACCGGGTCGCGTCGCTCACCTGCCCGCCCGAGACCACGAGGGCCGCGAGCGCCACGGCGGGCAGCGCCAGCTTGAGCAGGATCGACCACACGTTGGTGACCAGGGTGAAGGAGGAGAAGCCGGCAGCGCCGAAGCCCCAGGACCGGATCATCAGGAAGTTCAGGGACATGCCTGCGGCGCCGCCGAAGGGCACTACGTTGGCGACCGCGCTCCCGGTCATGTTCAGGGTGAGGGCCCGGCGCCGGCTCAGTCCGGGCAGGGCGGCGGTGAGCACGAACGAGTGCACGAACAGTCCGGCCGCCCACAGTCCGACCAGGAGGGCAGACTCGTGTCCGGTCACCAGGCTCAAGGCGCCCACCACCTCGTGCACGGTGGTGCCCACGATCCGGGGAAGCACGAAGGCGAGCATGGCGACGGCGACGGCGAGCGACGCCACGGCGCGGGCAGCGCGGCGATGGGGGCGACGGCTCCTGATCGGGGGTTCCTCGGCGCTGGGTGCGTGCCAGACTTCCGTCGTGCCGTTCACCCTCGTCTCCTTCCATGCGCACCCGGACGACGAGGCGCTCCTGACCGGCGGGACCCTGGCGCGTGCTGCTGCCGAAGGGCACCGGGTCGTCCTGGTGACCGCCACGGCGGGCGAGGCGGGCCTGACGTCAGATGGTAAGCCGGACGACCGTTCCCTCGGCAATCGGCGACTCGCCGAGCTCGCCCGCGCTGCCGAGGCCCTGGGATGCGCCCGCTGGGAGATGCTGGGCTACGGCGACTCAGGCTGGGAACCAGCGGCCGGGACCGACCCCACTCCGGCACACGGGTTCGCGGCGCTCGATCCGGCGGGGCCGGCGGCGCGCCTGGCCGAGATCCTGTCGGAGGAGCGGGCCGACGTGCTGACCGTCTACGACGAGCACGGTGGCTATGGCCACCCGGACCATGTCCAGGTGCATCGCGTCGGCATCCTCGCCGCGGAGCTGGCCGGGACCCCTGTGGTGCTCGAGGCGACCATCGACCGATCGCGTCTACAACGCGTGGCCCGGGTGATGCGGTGGCTTCCCGGGTTGACCCGTCTGGTGCCTCCGTCGCGATTCGCCTCGGCGTACGTCGACCGCTCCCGGCTGACCCACGAGGTCGACGTTCGAGCTCACCTCTCGCAGAAGCGGGAGGCGTTGTCGGCGCACGCCTCACAGCAGACCGGAGGTGGGTCGGTCCGGACGGTGGCATTGCTTCTGCGCCTGCCACGGCCGGTCCTCGGACTCGCGCTGGGGCGGGAGTGGTTCCGCGAGCGTGGGCGGGAGGCTCCGGCGACACTGCTCGACGACGTGTTCTCGTCGCTGCGCTGAGCGGCATGGCATTCCTCTCCGAACCGGTCCCCCTGACCGGCGCGCCCGCAATGATCCTCAGGCCACCTGAACGCAACATGACTACTGCTGCGGAGTCTCCGGACGTCCTCGTGGGTAGATCATCCGGCTCCCGAGATACACCCCGGCGAAGGCGATCGCCAGACCAGCGATGTCGTCGACGAAGAAGTGCCAGCCGAGGTAGACCGTGGCCAGGATCGTGCCCATCAGGTAGACGGTCATCACCTGGGTTGCCCGGCGCTGTCCGTAGTAGCGCAGCATGAGCAGGATCAGTGTCGTCACACCGACGTGCAGGCTCGCGAAAGCCGAGACCTGCGCGAACGCGTCCGCGGCCTCTGGGTGGGCCAGCAGATGGGCCCGCTGGCCCATGTAGCGCTCCTGGGTCTCCTGGATCATGGTGTGCGGCAGCCCGGTGAACTCCTCGGGTGCGGAGTCGAAGGGGCCCAGGGACGGGATCAGGTAGTAGCTGCCCGTGCCGAGGATCCACACCCACAGTGCCGAGGTGATGGCGACGTAACCGTCCCGGATCCGGGTCACGAACACCACGGAGCTGGGGATGGCGATGAGCACCATCGTGCCGAACGACTCGTAGTTGATCATCAACACGTAGTGCGCGATGTTCTCCCCGAGCAGGTCGTGGAGCAGCACCGCGGGACTGTGCCCGAAGAACAACACCCGGTCCCAGCGGAGGAGCATCTCGTCCTGGGGCGGATTGAGGACGTCCCAGCTCTTCAGGTTGTGATAGGTGAAATAGACGATGTGGTAGGCCAGCAGCCCGCCCATGGCGAGGCCGAGCCGCCGTCGGGTCCACCGCAGCCTGAGCATCGTGCGAACGCGGCGCCAGGTCAGTCCGGGACGCCCGACCCGAATGGCGGCATCGATCACCGCCAGGGGGACGAACAGCCCCAATGAGATCCCGACCCTGGACCAGAACATGGACCCGTGCGGGTCGCGGAACGGGATTCCGACGTGATGCGACCAGAATGCCGCGATCAGGACGAACACCGCGACCAGGGCCCACATCGGCACCAGCCACAGGTAGTTCGTCTCGCGGTCGGGGGTCGGGGCCGACGGCAGTCGATCACCCGTCAGCTCGGACGTGGTCACCCGCGCAGCCTACCGAGGCCCATCCCGGTGGAGCCGCAGGCCCGGCTGCACAGCGGACGGCGCTCTGGTTCAGCCGGATCTCTGCCGTGGCAGATGCCGATGGTCGCGGCCCCGGGCCGGCGGCACCGACCTTCTTTCGGGCGGGTGGCCTCGCCGATCCTCCGTCTGCGAGGCTGGTCGGAACACCCACGCCGAAGGAGAGCAGCCGATGCGCGCACGCGAGCTCGCGGAACACTTCCCGATCGTGAGCCTGACGACCGATGCTCTGACGGCGGCCCGGACGATGGGCGACCTGCGCCACCCGGGCCTGATCGTCTGCGACGGCGATGGCCACCCACATACGGTGCTCCCGGGGTCCCAGGTGCTGCGCTTCATGATCCCGACGTACGTCCAGGACGACCCGGCCCTCGCACGCGTGTACGACGAACAACGCTCCGACGAGCTACTGACCAAGCTCTCGCACAAGTCGGTCCAGGACCTGTTGCCCAAGCGCCAGGACCGCGACGAGCTTCCGGTCGTGGACCCGGACGCCACGACGCTGGAGGTCGCAGCGGTGATGGCCCAGATGCACAGCCCGATCGTGGCGGTGGTGGACGAGGACGGACAGGTGCTGGGCGCCGTCACGCTGAGCCGCCTCTTCGAGGTCCTCTTCCCGAACGACGCGGCCACCCGATGACGACGGTGCTGGTCATCGTCGCGTTCGTTTCGGCGTACGTGCTGATCGCCACGGAGCGAATCCACCGCGTGGCGGCTGCCCTCGGCGGCGCGGCGGCCATGGTCGTGCTCGGCGTGGTGGATGCGAAGGTCGCGTTCTTCAGCGAAGAGACCGGAGTGGACTGGAACGTCATCTTCCTGCTGTTCGGCATGATGGTGATCGTCGGCGTGCTGCGTCAGACCGGTGTTTTCGAGTTCTTCGCCATCTGGTCCGCGAAGCGGGCGGGCGGGCGTCCGTTCCTGATCATGGTGATGCTCATCGTGCTGACGGCGGTCGCCTCGGCCCTGCTCGACAACGTCACGACCGTGCTGCTCCTGGCCCCGGTGACCCTGCTCGTCTGCGACCAGATCTCCGCTCCCCCGGTGCCGTTCCTGATCGCTGAGGTGATGGCCTCGAACATCGGCGGAGCCGCGACCCTGATCGGTGATCCGCCGAACATCATCATCGCCTCCAAGTCAGGGCTCACCTTCAACGACTTCGTCTACAACATGGCCCCGATCGTCGTGTTGCTCCTCCTCGTGTTCATCCTCATGTGCCGCGTCATGTTCCGCTCCGCCTTCACCTACCACCCCGAGTCGGTGGCCTCGCTGATGGCCCTGGACGAGCGCGAGGCGATCAAGGACCCCGGGCTGCTCCTGCGGTCGGGCATCATCCTGTTGGCGGTGATGATCGGCTTCATCAGTCACTCAGCTCTGCACCTGGAACCCTCGATGGTGGCGCTGCTGGGCGCCGGTGCGATCGTCGCGGTCTCGAGGCTCGACATCGGTGACTGCCTGGCCGACGTGGAGTGGCCCACCCTGGTCTTCTTCATGGGGCTGTTCGTGATGGTCGGGGCCCTCGTCGAGGTCGGCGTGGTGGGGTCGGTGGCCAAGAGCGCGACCGATGCCGTGGACGGGAAGTACTTCCTCGCCTCGACCGTGCTGCTCTTTGCCTCCGGCGGGCTGTCCGGCATCGTGGACAACATCCCCTACGTCGCGACGATGGCGCCCCTGGTGAACGACCTGGTCATGGCGGGCAACGGAGCCCCCGGGGCGGACGCGGCCTGGTGGTCCCTGGCCCTGGGCGCCGACCTCGGCGGCAACGCCACTGCAGTCGGCGCGAGCGCCAACGTCGTCGTGCTCGGGATCGCGGCGCGCAACGGTCATCCGATCAGCTTCTGGACCTTCACCAAGTACGGCCTGGTGGTCTCGTTCGTCACGATCAGCATTGCCTGGGCCTACGTGGCGCTGCGCTACTTCTCCTGAGCCCGACCTAGGCGCTTCGCGGGCGCCTTCACCTGCGGGTGGCGGTGATCGACCGCTGACGTGTGCATGACGAGTCGGTCAGGAATCCCTGCGCCGCCCTGCCGCAGGTGGACCTTGTGATCCTACGAGGTTCGTCTCTAGGGGTGAGTAGAAAATGCGCGGATGGGCGACGGCTGCACAGCCAGGACCAAGGTTTCGGACGAGGCGCTCTGCCCGACTGCGCCGCCGACTCGCCGCCGTCGCGACCTCTGCCGCGGTCGCCACGTCGATGCTGGTCCTCGTGCCGTCACTGGGCGCCCCGGCCGCCGCGACGACGAGCACCCTGACCGTCAAGGTGGTCAGTGCCCGCACCGAGCCCCGGGCGTTCGGTGGAGCCGGCGTGCTGAAGGACGCCGACGTCCCGCACTTCAAGTTCCTGATCAACGAGGACGACACCGGCACCACCACGCAGCGGACCCCGAACCCGCTTTCCGGCTGTGCCGCGACCGACCTCCAGTACCCAGCGAGCTGCCACTGGCCGTCGATCCAGGAGCCCTCCGGCTGGGCCCCGATCGTCACCCAGGGTGACGAGAGCGACCTGGCCGCCGGGCTCGACCTGCCCGACGGCCGGTACCTGATCTCCGTGCTCGCCGACGGCTACGCGATCGACGGGGCGCACTTCACCGTTCCGCTGCCGAACCCCGGCCTGGTCACGGTCGGCGTGCAGCCGGACCCGCTGCCGGACTCCACGCTGAAGGGCAATGTCTTCGTCGACAACGCCCCGACCAACATGGGACCGGACACCGGAGAGGCACCGCTGAAGGGCTTCCTGGCCCACGTGCTGGACACGCTCGGGGAGGTGCAGACCGATGTCTACGGCAACCCGCTGTGCACGGAGTACGAGGGTGAGAACCTCACCACCCACGAGATCGCGCTGGGCAGCCTCGACGCCGACATGCTCCCGATCGTCGCCAAGGCCGGGGGCAAGTGCCTCAGCGACGCCGACGGGATCGTCACCGTCCCGCACCTGGGGCCAAACCGCTACACGCTCTCGGTGACGCCGCCGAACGATGGCAAGACCTGGATCCAGACGACGACACTGGAGGGCAACCACGACTACGACTCGTGGCAGCTTCCCGGCGACACCGGGTTCGACAACACCTTCACCGTGGGCGGCGAGATCACGCCGCTGCCGATCTTCGGGTTCGTCAACCCGCTCAAGAACGGCGCCCCTCTCGACGCAGCTGCGAACGGACACGTCAAGGGGTCGGTGGTCGGCATCAAGACCTACACCCCTCCCAAGGGTGGCTCGTTCGACTTCTGGGGTGGCAACACCGGCACCAAGGAGAACGGCCCGATCAGGAAGCCGTGGCTCTCACTCGTCGACCTCGACGCCGGTGACGTCGCCGTCTGGATCGGTCAGGGCAACACCGACGGCACCTTCGACATCTCCGGAGTCCCCGACGGCAACTACTCGCTGAGCTGGTGGGACGAGCCGCAGGACTACAACCTGAACATGATCAACCTCGTCGTCAAGGACGGCGGGACGGTGCACCTGGGCAGTCTGCCGCTGAACGGCTGGTGGACGGAGTACGACGGCTACGTCTTCAACGACTCCAACCGCAACGGGGTCAAGGATCCCGGCGAGAAGGGCGTGCCCAACTTCACCCTGACGCTGCGCCGGCGCGAGAACAACCTGATGGACCGCGGCCAGAACACCGCCACCACCGACGCCAACGGCTACTACCGCTTCGAGAGCGGGTATCCGGTCGGCGAGTGGTACATCCTCGAGGCCTACGACGACCGCTACTACACGACCGGCGTGACCTACCAGGCCGACAACCAGAACACCCCGACCACGGTCAAGGGCGCCGGCGTGGACGTCAGCACCATCCCGATCATCGGGCTCAGCGGCAGGATGGACTGGGGCGTCCACGCCTACGACCCCACCGGCGCCAACCACGTCGACCCACGCAACGGCGGCATCGTAGGCACGATCAGCTATGACACGACCCGCAACGAGGTCGACCCGCAGTACGCCGCCTCCGAGGACTGGCAGACCGGCATCTCGAACGTTCCGGTCGAGCTGTGGACGCCGGTCGACTGCGGAACCAGCATCCCGGAAGCGCCGTGCGACCAGAGCGGTCGCTACGAGCTCGCGCCGGACGGCTCCCTCGCCCACGGCAAGCTGCTGAACACCTACGTGTCCGAGTCCTGGGAGCGACCGACCGGGTGTACCGCCCGGGACGTCGACGGAAACGCGCTCGTGCACGCAGCCGACAACGCCACCAACTACGACGAGAACGTCCTGGTCCCCACCCAGGAGACCGACGGCGAGTGCATCTCGAGCTTCATGCAGGGGATCCAGTACTCGCCGTACGCCACCGACCAGGGCGGCCCGGACGCCAACTTCGGTGCCTCGGTGAACGGCAACTACGGGTTCGGCGACGGCTGCTTCGATGGCACCCTCGGCGAGGACGCGCAGGGGAACCCGACGTGTGACGGGCCCAACGGTTTCGAGCCGCTGAAGGGCGGTGTCGACTACCTCGTCGTGGTCGACATCCCCAAGGACGCGACCGGCAAGCCGATGTACAAGGCCACCGCGGAGGAGGACATCAACATCGGCAACGGCGACCAGATCGTGCCCCAGGTGCCTCCCCCCGCCTGCGCCGGCGCGCTGCACACCGTCGACCTGGCGGATGTCGGCGCCAGCGCCACCTTGGACACCGGCGTGGTCGCCGACAACAACGCCCTGAACTGGACGGCCGTCGAGGCCGGTACTCCTGGAAACGACAACACGGTCGCATTGGTCGTGAGCGGGACGGACACGCCCCTGAGCATCGACGTCACCGGCTCGGCCATCGTGGTGAACGTGGCGACCGACGCCGCTGCGGCCGCCACCTCAACTGCCACCCAGGTGGCCGCCGCCGTGACGGGCGACACCGCCGCCAGTGCACTGGTCACGGTCGCCAGCGCCGCGGGCTCGGACGGCACCGGAGTCGTCGCGCCGCTCGCCGCGACCCATCTGACCGGGGGCACCGGCAGGGACAACTACCCAGCGGTGGTCGGCGACGGCGGCGATGTTCCCGTCGGCGTGACGGTGCCCGCCTCCACCCCCGTCGACAACGCGACCTTCCTGGACATCGGCGGCTCGCCGTTCGAGGGCAGCGCACGCCCCCGGTGCGACACCAAGCTCGTGGAGCTGAACAACGGCAAGTCGATCGTGCCGATGTTCAACATGTTCACCGACGTGCCGGTTCCGTCACGGTTGCGGGCGGTCATCATCGACGACCTGAACTTCTCCGCCGACCCCAAGTCGGTCATGTACGGCGAGAAGGCGGGCCTGGCGTTCGCCCCGGTCGGCATCTACGACTTCAACAACCGGCTCGTCTACACCGCGGAGACCGACTACAACGGCATCTACGACGTGCTGATGCCCTCCACCAACCACATCAGCTGCCCGACGCCGTCCGGAGTCTGTGCCGGCATGTACCGGATGGTCGCCAACGATCCGGGCATCCCCGGCAGTCTGAACCCGAACTACAACCCACGCTTCCGGACCCATGCCGCCGGTGCCGAGGCGATGCCGGGCATGACCACCTTCGCCGACCTCGCCCCGACCCAGGTGGGACTCAACATCGAGTCGCCCCGGACCGGCCAGTCCCAGGCGGTCACCTGTCCGGTCGCTGACGCGACACCGAACCTGCTCCGGGTCTCCGACCCCTACGTGAACACCACCCGGCGCACCTTCACCATCACCGGCACCGGCTTCGGGGCCACCAGGGGCACCGGCGCGGTGAAGCTCGACGGGACAGCCCTGCCCGCATCCGCCATCACGTCCTGGAGCAGCACGAGCATCGACGTGAGCGTGCCGACCAGCGTGACCACGGGAGCCAAGCAGCTCAAGGTGACCGCGAACAACGGTCAGAGCACCACCAACGGTCTGACCTTCCACGTCCTCGGCACCGGGTACAACCCCAACCTGATCACCGTCGGCCCCTCCGGCAGGAGCTTCACCACGATCCAGGCAGCGCTCGACGAGGCCCGCCGGGTCAACAACGACGACCTCGTGATCGTCTACCCCGGATCGCCGACACCGGACAACCCGCGGCTGAACCCACGAGGCGCCTACTACGAGAACCTGATCATGACCTCGCCGGTCAAGCTCCAGGGCGTCGGCCCGGGTGGCTTCCAGGGCAGCACCTACGTGTCCGGCTCGATCATCGACGCGAGTGCATTCGGCGGCGACACCGCCGCCGCGACCGCGTGGTTCAACAAGGTGGCGGGCTACAGCTGGTCCGGCAGCCAGACCATCGCCGACGGCGAAGGCATCTACGTGCTCGCCTCGGAGACGAACTCGAGCGTCACCGGCAGTGCCCGCGCGTTCACCGCGGCGTACAAGGCCTCCATCGACGGGTTCGACCTCCGTGGCGGCCAGCAGAACGGCTTCCCCGGCAACGTCAACGACCTCACCGGAGGGGCGACCGGTCTCCCACCGACGATCGAGTCCCAGGGCGGTGCGATCTTCGCCAACGCCTACGTCCGGAACCTGCAGGTGACCAACAACGTGGTGCAGAACAACGGCGGCGGGTACGGCACGATCCGGATCGGCACGCCCGACCTGACAGGGGCCGACACCAACCAGCACAACGAGGACATCCGGATCGCCAACAACCGGATCATCGCGAACGCAGGGACCAACCTCGCCGGCGCTGTCGGCCTGTTCGCCGGGTCAGACCGCTACGAGGTGACCGCGAACGACATCTGCGGCAACTACTCCCTGGAGTACGGCGGCGGCGTGGGCGTCTACGGCTTCAGCCCCAACGGCAAGATCCACCACAACAGGATCTACCTCAACGAGTCCAACGACGAGGGCGGCGGCATCATGATCGCCGGCCAGCTCCCGGCAGTCCCGGGAACCCTCTCCCCCGGCAGCGGCCCCGTGGACATCTACAACAACCAGATCCAGGCCAACCTGGCCAACGACGACGGAGGCGGCATCCGCTTCCTGATGGCCGGCAACTTCCCGATGAACGTCTACAACAACATGATCGTCAACAACGTCTCCACCCACGAAGGTGGTGGCGTCGGGATCAACGACGCACCGAACGTGCGGTTCTACAACAACACCGTGATGAAGAACCTCACCACGGCGACCGCTGTCACCTCGAACGGCCAGGCGGCCCCGGCGGGTCTGTCGACCTCGGCGAACAGCGACCAGCTGCAGGTGACCCTCCCCGGCGCCAACCCCCCCGTGTTCAGCAAGCCGACGATGTTCAACAACATCTTCTGGGACAACCGTGCCGGGACGCGGGCAGGCACCACCGTCACCGGCATCGGACTGCCCGGCGACCCGCCGGGTTCCATCGACGAGTGGGACGTGGGGGTCGCCGACGAGACGGGCCTGCTCACGCCCACCAGCTCGGTGCTCCAGCAGGACTCTGGCCAGCACGCCTTCACCACCGACGCGTCGAACAGCTCAGCCGACCCGGCCGTGGTGGGGACCTTCGACCTGTCGGTCTCCTTCAAGACCTGGCGCCAGAACCCGTCGTTCGTGGATGCCACCCTGGTGACGCTGGACGCACCGCCGGACGCGATGGGCGACTACCACCTCAACGCCTGCCCCGGATCACCGGCGTGCAACCTCGGCGTGGCCAGTTCCAACGGCATCAATGCCCCCACGACCGACTACGACGACCAGGCCCGGCCGGCTCTTGGCGGCTTCGACGCAGGGGCGGACGAGTTCGGTGCGCCGACACCCCCTCCGCCCCCACCGGCCGCGGACCTGTACTTCTCCACGGCGGGGAACGCCACGGTTCCGGGAGTCGTCGGGTTCGGCGACAACGCGGACGTGTACCGCTGGAGCAGTACCGGTTTCACCGGTGAGTGGCGCGCCACCGTCCACGGGGTCCCGGCGAGCGCGAACGTTGACGGCGTCTCCCGCATCGACGCCACCCACTTCTACCTGTCCTTCACCGGCAACGTCACCCTCGCGGGCTTCGGGACCGTCGCGGACGAGGACGTCGTCTACTACGACAACGGCCGGTGGCTGCTGTGGTTCGACGGCAGTGCGCACGGCCTGCCGGGGGGCATCGACCTCGGCGCCACCAGTGTGGTCGGCAGCACCCTGTACTTCTCCACCAACAACGCCGTGGTGCCCCCAGGAGCAGGCGCGAGCAACTCCGGCGACAACGCCGACGTCTACCGCTGGAACGGCGGCAGCTCCTACACGCGGGTGATGGACGCGACGGCCGCGCCGTACAACCTGCCCAACTCCGGCAGCGCCACGGGTCCGAACAACCCGAACGTGGACGGGGTCATCTGGCGCAGCCCGAGCGACTTCTACCTGACGTTCAGCAACCCCACCACGAACGTCCCCGGTCTGGGCGTCGTGGACGACGAGGACGTCATCCACTTCAACGGCACGTCGTGGGAGATGTACTTCGACGGCACCGCCTACGGGCTCGGAACCTCCGCCAACCTGGAGCTCGACGCGATCTCGTTCGCCACTGGCGCAACCGCTCCGGCGCCGACGCCGCCGCTCTACTTCTCGACCCTGGGCAACACCAACCCGCAACTGGTCGCGGGTGCCGCGGACGACGCCGACATCTACAAGTGGGACGGCACCATCTTCACCCGCCACTGGGACGCCAGTGCCTTCGGGCTGCCGGCCAGTGCGAACGTCGACGGCTACGACAGGGTCGACGACACCCACTTCTACATGTCCTTCAGCGTCGACACCACCGTGCCGGGGCTGGGAGCGGTGCAGGACGAGGACGTCGTCTACTACAACGCCGGTGTCTGGTCGGTCTTCTTCGACGGCACCGCCCACGGAATGACTCCAGCCAACCTCGACCTCGACGCCATCAGCATCGTCGGCAGCACGCTCTACTTCTCCACCCTCGGCAACACCAACCCACCCGGGGTGACCGGCACCGCGGACGACGCCGACATCTACCGCTACAACGGCGGGAACTCCTACACCCGGGTCTGGGACGCGAGTGTCAACGGGCTGCCGGGCAGCGCGAACGTGGATGGCTACGTGCGGATCGACGACACCCACTTCTACCTCTCCTTCAGCAACGCGACCACAGCTGTACCGGGTCTCGGGACCGTCCCGGACGAGGACGTCGTGTTCTACAACGGCGCGCTCAGGTCCCTGTACTTCGACGGAAGCGCCTACGGACTGATGGCCGACAGCCAAGACGTGGATGCCTTCGATGTCCCGTAACCGCCCACCCAGGAATGAAGGGATCCGGTGACCCCATGAGCAACTCAGAGCCAGTCGCGGGCCAGCCCGCCGCATCGAGCCGGACCTTGCAACGCCTGCCGCACCTGGGCCGGCGAGGCTTCCTCCGCCTCGCCGGGGGCACTGCCCTGGCCACCACGATCCCGTGGACCGGGAAGGTGCTCAGGCCCGAGGGGGCAGCCGCCGTCGGACCGGACCCTGACCTCTTCCTGGGGGGCACCGACGGCTGGATCTTCCTGCCGAAGACCCCCGCCATCCCACCCTTCCACCCCGACGTCCTCGCTCCCAACCCCCTGACCACCTACATCTTCGGGTTCCGCAACATCACCAACCTCGACGACACCCAGCGCGCCAACCAGAAGAACCACGCCCAGCACTCGGCCCCACTGTTCTGGGTCGACCAGTTCGATCCGGCGAACCCCAAGGACTTCAACGTCGAGCTGACCAACCTCGGCCTGGCCCTGCGACCGGACCTGTTCGACGCGCACACCCTGCACTGGCACGGGTTCCGCAACGTGATCCCGTTCTTCGACGGTGAGCCGACCGGGTCGGTGTCGGTGCCGACTGGGAGCACGTTCACCTACGTCTACCGGCCACGGGATCCGGGCACCTACATGTTCCACTGCCACGTCGAGGACGTCGAGCACGTGCAGATGGGGATGACCGGGTTGGTGTTCGTCCGTCCGCTGATGGGCCCCAAGTTCCTCTACAACGACGCTGGCACCGGGTTCGACCGCGAGTTCGCGATGTTCCTCTCCGAGGTCTGGGCGGAGTCCCACTGGGCCGACGCGCACATCCAGCTGCCGGAGTGGAGCGACTACCGAGCCGACTTCAGCCTGCTGAACGGCCGGGTCTACCCCGACACGATCGCGCCCAACGCACCGATCAACGCAGCGACGTCTGTGCACGCCCTGGACGTCGAGACCGACCCCGACGGTGATCTGGTCGCGCCTCCGGGACGCCCCGAGCTTCGCTACCAGCCGCACTCCTCGCTGGTGAACTGCAACGCGGGTGACCGGGTCGCCCTCCGGTTCGCGAACCTCGGGTTCAGGGAGCAGGCGATGACGCTCTCCGGCCTCCGGATGACCGTTCACGGCCGCGATGCCACGCCCATGCGCGGGCGCAACGGCGAAGACACGTCGTATGAGACCGAGACCCTGAACATCGGCCCGGGCGAGAGCTACGACGTGATCTTCACCGCCCCAGCGCACGTGGGGCCGGCGCCGTACAACACCTACATGCTCTACAACCGCAGCTACACCCGCGCGAACAACCTGGCACCTGGCGGCTTCGGTGGGCAGACCACCGAGATCAGGGTCTATGCCCCTCTTGTCGTGGCGGACCAGAACTACCCGAACGACTGGGGGATCTGACATGTACCGAGCAGCCACGAAGTCAGCCGGGAGAGCACTGGGCCGCACCCCTCGCTACCGGTCGCTCCTGGTGACGGCCCTGATGGTGCTGTCGGCCTCGGCAGCGGCCTTCGGTCCACATGAGGCCGCCACCGCCGACCCCGCGAGCGGGGTGGGCATCGACTGCACCACGGGCTCGGGTGGCATCGCCAACGAGCCGATCTTCAACCTGACCACCAAGACCGGCTACATCAACCTGCCCGATGGCAACACCGCCTACATGTGGGGCTACTCCAGCGGCTTCGACAGCTTTCAGCACCCCGGTCCGGTCCTTTGCGTCAACAAGGGCGACAAGGTCACGGTCATCCTGCACAACACCCTGCAGGAGGCTGTCTCGATCATGTTCCCCGGGCAGGAGGGCGTGCGGGCTGACGGGGCCATCGCTGCGCCCGAGACCAATGCCGGAGGGCGGATCACGTCGCTGACGAAGACCGCCGCCGCCGACGGCGGTGCCGTCACCTACACGTTCACGGCCGGCAACCCGGGCACATTCCTGTACGAGTCCGGCACCAACCCCGAGAAGCAGGTGCGGATGGGGCTCTTCGGCGCTCTGATCGTCCGCCCGACCGGCACCGGTCCCAACTTCGCCTACGAGCGCGCGGACAGCAGGTTCACGCCGTCGGAGGAGTTCATGGTCCTGCTCTCCGAGATCGACCCCTATCAGCACCAGGCGGTCGAGCAGAACAAGAGCTTCAACATGAACAACTACCACCCGCGCTACTGGCTGATCAACGGTCGCGGGTTCCCCGACAGCATCGCCGACAACCACGCCTCCTGGCTGCCCACCCAGCCCTACGGCGCCCTCGCGCAGATCAAGGAGTTCAACAGCAGCACGCACCCCTACCCGGGGCTGGCTCGCTACCTGAACGTCGGCACCGAGGACTTCCCGTTCCACCCGCACGGCAACAACGGCCTGGTCATCGGACGTGACGGTCATGCCGTCGAGGGCTCCGGCGGTGAGGACCTGTCGATGGAGAAGTTCGCGATCAACATCGGTCCGGGTCAGACCTGGGACGTGCTCTTCAGGTGGTACGACGCGGAGGGGTACAACCCGACCAACAACAAGATCCCGGTCGATGTCCCCAACCTCGCGACCACCGTCATCGGGACCTTCTACAGCGGCAGTCCGTACCTCGGAACCAAGAACGTGCTGCCACCGGGGACACAGAGCCTGAACCAGTGTGGGGAGTTCTACATCATCTCCCACAACCACGCGCTGTATCAGATCACCTCGTGGGGGGCCAACATGACCGGCCCCATCACCTACATGCGGATCGACCCGCCGACCCCCAACGACTGCGGATGAGGAAGAGGCGGTGACGACGATGAAGCGAGCGACGACGAGGGCACGGGCAACCGCCTCGGTCCTGCTCAGTGGCACAGTGGCGATGCTGTCGGTCCTGGTGGGTCCAGCGGGTCCCGCGCACGCGGCCGACCAGAACTACGACCTGTGGGCCAAGACGGCCACGATCACGCTGCCCAACACGGGGGCCACGCCGCTCTCGGTCCAGGTGTGGGGCTACGCCCCCACCGACACCGCGATCACGGCTCCCGGTGGCCCGACGCTCTACGCCACGGTGGGGCAGACCGTCCAGATCACGCTGCACAACGGGGTCGGCGAGCCCAGCTCGCTGCTGATCCAGGGTCAGGGGACGGCGCCCGACCGTGCCGGAGCCCCAGTCGGCGGCACGGAGACCTACAACTTCACCGCCGATCGAGCCGGCACCTACCTCTACGAGGCCGGTCTGCGCCCCAACGCCCAGCACCAGGTGGCCATGGGGCTCTACGGCGCCCTGGTCGTCCGGCCCGCGAACGCCGGCCGGGCCTACCCGTCCGGCGACACCGATGTCAGCACGGCGTTCGACGACGAGGCGGTCCTGGTCCTCGGTGAGATCGACCCGGCGCTGAACAACGCCGCCAACAAGGCCGCCTTCGACATGCGCAAGTACGCGCCTCGCTACTTCCTGGTCAACGGCAAGGTGTACCCGAACACCGCGCCGATCCCCACCACGGCGGGCAAGACCGTCCTGCTGCGCTACGTCAACGCCGGCTCGCAGTACCGCTCCATGGGCGTCCTTGGACAGCACCAGACCCTCGTCGGCCTCGACGGCAGCCCGTTGAAGTACGCCCGCCACGCCGTGGCCGAGACCTTCGGACCCGGTCAGAGTGCCGACGCACTGGTGGCGGTCCCCGACTCGACGGCGGACGCCAAGCTGGCTGTCTTCGACAACAGCCTGCTGCTCCACAACACGGCTGCCACCGGCAACGCCGCCGGGATCGGGGGGATGCTGACCACGATCGACGCGGCTGCACCAGCGCCGCCCGTCGGCGGCTTCCCGGACACCGCTGGTCCCGGCACCCGCAACGTGGCCTACGACGCCACGGCTCACACGCTGTCCGCGATCGTCGACGACAGTGCCACGGGCGGCTCGAACGTCGTCGCCGCCGAGTACTTCGTCGACACCGTGGGTGCACCGGGGTCGGGTACGGCGATGACGGGCACCTTCGGTACGCCCACCGTCACGGATGTGACGGCCGACGTGACACTGACTGGGGGCGAGCACGTCCTCTACGTCCGGGGGCGGGACGCCACCGCCCCGCCCACCGACCCCACTGACTGGGGCCCGCTGAGCTCCGTCCTGGTGAGCGGCGGCGACGCCGGCGGCCCGGCCACGAAGTTCCCCTCGCTGACGCCACGGCTGGTCAACCACAACAGCACCGGAGTCGCCGTGCACGCGACCGGCGACGACAGCGCCACTGGCGGCTCGAACATCAAGAGTGCTGAGTACTTCATCGATCTCGACCCCAGCGCGCCGCCTCCGGCCAACGGCTCGGGGGCAGCGATGGCCGTCAACCAGCCGGCCCCGATCGCCAGCCTGGACGCGACGATCCTCCCAAGCGTCGTCAACGCGCTGGTGGAGGGTCCCCACGTCGTCTCGATCCACGCGATGGACTCCGGAGACAACTGGGGTGACATGGCCACCATCGAGCTCGTGGTCGACGCCACCGGACCCGACAGCTCGGGTGTGACGGTGAGTCCGAACCCGAGCAACGGACTGATCGCCTTCGGCGGCGGCACCCCGTCGGTGCGGGTGATGGCGACCACGCTGGCCGACCCTGTCATCAACAACGTCAACAGCACGATCAAGTCGGCGGAGGTCTTCATCGACACGGCCGGGGCGTCCGGCACCGGGATCCCGATGACCTCCAGCGACGGAGCGTTCAACGACGCCCAGGAGGGGGGCTACGCCGACATCCCGCTGACCACGATCCGCGCGCTCAGCAACGGAACCCACAACTTCCTGGTGCACGCCAAGGATGCCGCCGGCAACTGGGGCCCGATGAGCGCCCCGGGCACCCTGGTCGTCGACAAGCTCGGACCGACGGTCAGCGCCGTCGCCGCGACGCCGAACCCGACCCTGGGCGCCCCGTCGGTCACGCTCACCGCGACTGCGACCGACACCCTGTCGCAGATCACCAAGGCGGAGTGGTTCATGGGGACCGACCCCGGCGTGGGCAACGCCACGGCGATGACCCAGACCGGCACCGGACCGGCCAGCCTCTCCGCGACGGTGAGCACGCAGGCGCTGAGTGAGGGTGCCTACACGCTGCGGGTGCGGGCCAAGGACGCGGCCGGCAACTGGGGCTCCACGGCCAGCACCGTGTTGAACGTGAGCTCGCAGCTGTACTTCTCGACCGAGGGCAACACGAACCCGCCGGGAGTCCCCGGCACCGCCGATGACGCCGACATCTACTTCTGGAACGGCGCCACCTTCAGCCGGTTCATCGACGCCAGCGGGACCGGCAGCCTGCTCAACCTGCCCGCAGGCGCCAACGTGGACGGGTACGACCGGGTCGACGACACCCACTTCTACCTCTCCTTCAGCACCGACACGACCGTGCCGGGACTGGGGGCCGTGCAGGACGAGGACGTCGTCTACTACAACGCCGGCACGTGGTCGGTCTTCTTCGACGGCACCGCCCACGGGATGACCCCGGCCAACCTCGACCTCGATGCCATCAGCATCGTCGGCGGCACGCTCTACTTCTCCACCTTCGGCAACACCAACCCGCCCGGAGTCGGAGGGACCGCCGACGACGCCGACATCTACCGCTACAACGGCGGCAACTCCTACACCCGGGTCTGGGACGCCACTGTCAACGGACTCGCGGCGACCGCCAACGTCGACGGCCTGGCACTGATCAGCAGCACCGACTTCTACCTGTCCTTCAGCACCACGACCGTCGCGGTCCCCGGACTCGGCAACGTCCAGGACGAGGACGTCGTTCGCGACAACAACGGCGGCTGGACGATCTACTTCGACGGCACCGGCAAGGGCCTGACCGCCACTGCCCAAGATGTGGATGCTTTCGATGTGCCCTGAGGCGCTGACCGGAGGAACCGGTGAGCCGAGGAGCACTGCAACCGGGGGGCGCACATCGACCGAGGTCGTGTCCCACCCCCCGGGGACCGGGCCGGCTGTCCGGGCAGCGCCTGCGCCTGACCCGGCAGCCGAGCCGGCCGGGGGCACCGTCCCCCGCCGGCGCAAGGCACTGGTCATCGTCGCTGCCCTCCTGATCGTGGCCGGGGTGATGACCCGGAGCTGGTGGATGCATCCGGCGGACATCCGTTCCGGCACCACGGCCGTCGACGCTCGTGGGATGGCGGCGCGCTACGGGATCGACGTCTCACTGATTGCGGTCACGGCGGCCGGTGGACTCGTCGAGTTCCGCTACCAGGTCGTCGATCCGGACAAGGCCGACCGGATCGTGACCGACCGCACACTGGCCCCCGCGTTCGTGGTCGAGGAGAGTGGGGAGACGTTGCGCATGTCGGCCCCCGCCCACCACCATGGCGCCGAGCTGCAGCTGGGCGGGACCTACTTCTTCCTGCTCGCCAATGCCCACAACGCGATCCATCGGGGCTCGAAGGTGACCCTGGTCATCGGCGACGCCCGGCTCGAACACATCGTGGCGCAGGGCTGACGATGGACCGGGGGGGCCGGTGGCTGGGGAGGGTCGTTGCCTTCGGGGTTGCCACGGCCCTGATGGTCCTGGCCGCTCCGCCGGCGTGGTCGCACAGCGAGCTCGACCGTTCCGACCCGCCCAACGGTGGCATGGTGGCGCCCGGCAGGTCCTCCTTGACCCTCTGGTTCGGTGAGCCCGTCAGCCCGAGCGCCAGCAGGTTCGTCCTGCGGAGCCTGGCCGGTCATCGTGTGGCGGTGTCGATCCGCGCCAGTGCCGGCGGCGACCTGATCCGACTGACGACCGACCCACTCCCGATCGACACCTATCAGCTCGACTGGCGCATCCTGTCGCTCGACGACGGTCACTCCTCGAGCGGGACGCTCGTCTTCGGTGCGGGACTACGGCCCAACGTCGTACCGGCGGGCGGCGGTGGGTTGCCCGCGCTCCCCGTCCTGATCGCACGCTGGCTGGAGCTCACGGCCGTGCTGCTCGCGATCGGTGCCCTGGTCGTCAGTGGCCGTGTCCTCGGCTCCCTGGGCGCGGTCTGTGTCGGTCCACGGCAACGTACGCGTCGGATCGGGCTCGCGGCCGTGGTGGCCGCGGCGCTGGCGGGGATCCTCAGCCCGCTCGCCCGCACCTACTCGAACGGGACCTCCCCGGACGTCTGGCTCGCGCAGGCATGGGCCACCCTCACCGGCACTCCCTGGGGACAGCTGTGGCTGGCCCGAGAGCTCGCCATCGTGCTGGCGGTGGCGGCTGTCTGGTCGTGGGCCCGAGGCGGCAGGAATCCCACGAGGGCAGGCCGACTGGCCCTCGCAGGTCTCTGCGTGGCCATCCTGCTGGAGTCCTTCTCCGGTCACGCCTCGGCCCTGGCGCGGATGTCGTGGGCCGCGGCCCTGGCCTCCACCGCGCACGTCCTCGCGGCCGGCGTCTGGGCCGGCGGCCTGTTCGTCCTGGTGGTCTGCCTGGTGCCGCTGATGCGTCGAAACCCGGACCTGCGCGGCGTCGTCCTCTCCTCGGTCTGGCGCACCTACAGCCCGATGGCCGCCGTTGCTTCCCTGGTGCTGCTGGCAACCGGCCTCTACCAAGCGGGCCGGCACCTGCCCGACCTTGGATCCACGGTCTCCACCGTGTACGGCGCCGCAGTGACCGGCAAGTCGGCGCTGGTCCTTGGCGCGTTGGCCATGGCGGGGCTGAACCTGCTGCTGGTGAACCCGTCGATCAGCGGTCGAGCTGCCCGAGTCCTCCGGCGCGCGCCCGGTTGGACCCCGCTGCCCCGCGAGCGGTTCACCAGGCTGGTGACGGTCGAGGCCCTGTTCCTCCTCGTGGCCGTGGGTCTCGCTGCGCTGCTCACCTCGGTGCCCTCGGCCCGTGAGGTGGTCGAGGCACGGCAGGTGACCTCCCCCCACAGCGCCAACGTCGACGGCCTGTTCATCACCTTCGAGAGCGTTCCCGCCGGGCTCGAACGTACCCGGCTCATCGCGCGGGTCCGTTCGACGATCCTTCCTCCCCCAGCCGAGGTCCGCGGGGCCGACATCGAGCTGGCGGGTCCTGCGGGAGCCGCGAGACAGCTCGCGCTCGCCCAGGTGGAGGAGGGGCGGTTCGAGGCCGAGACCCGCGCCCCGGGACCGGGGCGATGGACCGCGACCGTGCGGGTGCACCGGCCAGGACTTCCCGACACCATCATGAGCGCGGCCTGGACCGTCACCGCCCCGGCCGGCGCGCGGGCGACCGCCCTGGAGCGGGTCAGCACCGCGCTGGCGGGGCTGCTGCTCCTGGGGGGACTGACAGCAGTGGTGCTGACCAGGAGACGACGTCGGGGCTTCCCTCCGAACGTCTCTGCTCCGGTGACGAAGCAGGAGGCGAGTGTCCGATGAGAAGGAGACTGACCGGGATCGGTCTCGTGGGCGCGCTCGTGGTGCTGCTGAGCACCGTGACCCCCGAGGTCTCCGCGGCGCCCTCGCCGCAAGCAGGGCCGTCCGCGACCACGGTCGTGGTGACACTCAAGGACCAGGCGGACCTGGCCTCACTCCGGGCACCGACTCGCCGCAAGAGGCTGGCCAAGGTGCTCCTCGCCCTGCAGACCAAGGCCGACGACTCGCAGGTGGGGTTGCGCGCCGAACTCGACGACCTGGCCGCCCAGCACAAGGTGAGCAATGTCGAGCCGTTGTGGATCTCCAACTCAGTGGCCGTGACCGCCACGCCGGACGCCGTCGCGCAACTGGCAGACCGAGCGGACGTGGCCAGCGTCGTACCCGACGAGATCACGATCATCCCCTCCGCCGGCCCCCCTGAGCCCAACCAGGAGCTCATCCGCGCCCGAGAGGTGTGGGAGACCGGCCACACCGGTCAGGGAGCAGTGGTCGCCAGCCTCGACAGCGGTGTCGACGGGGCACATCCCGACCTCGTCGATCGGTGGCGCGGGGGCGCGAACAGCTGGTTCGACCCTTATGGTCAGCACCCGACGACGCCGACCGATCTCTCCGGGCACGGCACCGGAGTCACCGGTGCCATGGTCGGGGGCGACGCCGGAGGTACGTCGATCGGGACGGCCCCCGGGGCATCCTGGATCGCGGCCCGGGTCTTCGACGACGCCGGGCGCGCCACGGTCTCGGCGATCCACCAGGCCTTCCAGTGGGTGCTCGACCCGGATCACGACCCCACCACCAACGACGCCCCCCAGGTGGTGAACGGCTCCTGGTCGATCGGTTCGGCTCCCAGCTGTGACCTGTCCTTCCAGCCCGATGTGCAGGCACTCCGAGCGGCCGGCATCCTTCCGGTGTTCGCCGCCGGCAACTTCGGCTCCAAGAGCTCCACCAGCGCCAGCCCGGCCAACTACCCCGAGTCGCTGTCGGTGGGAGCGGTCGCCAACACCGGCCTGATCTACTACGCCAGCAGCCGGGGGCCGTCCACGTGCGGTGGTCGGACCCGAGTCTTCCCGGACGTCGTGGCCCCGGGGGTGAGCGTCTACACCACCGATCGCTACGACTTCTACCAGTACCTCTCCGGAACCTCGATCGCAGCTCCCCACGTCGCTGGAACCCTCGCCCTGCTGCTCTCGACCACCCCCGGCCTGACGGCGGACCAGCAACAGGCGGCAATCACCACCACCGCCCGCGACCTGGGGGCGACCGGCCCGGACGACATCTACGGAAGCGGCCTGGTGGACGCGATGGCCGCCTACCAGTCACTCGGTGAGCCACCACCGCCACCGCCACCGGACTTCGGGGTGCAGGTCGCGCCGACGCAGGCCAACCTGGTCGCCGGCGAGAGCGCCACCTTCGCCGTCCAGGTGACGCCCGTCAACGGGTTCGTCGGAGATGTCGCACTCACGCTGACCGGACTGGACGCCCCCAGCTCGGCGAGCTTCAGCCCGCAGGTCGTGGCCGGCGGCGCCGGAGGATCGACGTTGACCGTCCTCACCACGCCGACGTTCGCGCCAGGGAACCATGCCCTGACGGTGACCGCGACCAGCGGCGCGACGAGCCACTCGGCCGTCCTGGACCTCAGCGTCACCGCTCCCCCGCCACCGCCTCCCCCACCGCCTGCAGACCGCGTGTACTTCTCGACCCTGGGCAACACCAACCCGCCAGGAGTGCCCGGCACCGCCGATGACGCCGACATCTACTCCTGGAACGGCACCTTCAGTCGGCTCATCGACGCCAGCGGGACCGGCTCCCTGCTCAACCTGCCCGCAGGCGCCAACGTCGACGGTTACGACCGGGTCGATGACACCCACTTCTACCTCTCCTTCAGCACCGACACGACCATCCAGGGATTGGGAGCCGTGCAGGACGAGGACGTCGTCTACTACAACGCCGGCGTGTGGTCGGTCTTCTTCGACGGCACCGCCCACGGCATGACCGCCGCCAACCTCGACCTCGACGCGATCAGCATCGACAACGGGACCCTGTACTTCTCCACCTTCGGCAACACCAACCCACCCGGAGCCGGAGGGACCGCAGACGATGCCGACATCTACCGCTACAACGGCGGCAACTCCTACACCAGGATCTGGGACGCCACCGCCAAGGGTCTTCCGGGCAGCGCGAACGTCGATGGCTACGTCCGGGTCGACGACACCCACTTCTACCTCTCCTTCAGCCCCACCACGGTGGCGGTCCCCGGCCTGGGCAACGTTCCGGACGAGGACGTCGTCTACAACAACAACGGCACGTGGGCGGTCTACTTCGACGGCACCAGCAGGGGCCTGACCGCCGCGAACCAGGACGTGGACGCCTTCGACGTGCCCGCGGCCACCCAGGCCTCCCAAGCGGCAGCCCCAACCTCCCCTGACAGGTTCAGGCCCCGCCGCCCCCGCCCAGGGCACCCACCGCGCGTGCGATGACCAGGAGCGAGGTCACCAGGGCCGCGGTCGCCTCGAGACCCATCAGCACCTTGGCCCGGCTGGTCAGTGGCATCGTGTCAGTCGGACTGAACGCGCTGGAGTTCGTCAGCGACAGGTACAGGTAGTCGATGAACGTCGGGATCCAGCCTGCACTCTCGCTCGCTGTCGCAGCCACCTCGGCAACGGCGTCGCCGTTCTCGTCCTGCGAGAACCGCCAGTCGGCGGGCGGCATCTGGTCTCGACGGAGACTCCGCCGCGCGACGGGACCCCCGCGGTCCAGCTCCCAGTACAGCAGTCCGAAGCCGATGACGTTGGTCAGCCAGACCTGCATGGCACCCACGAGCAGGGCCATCGCCGAAGTGCTGGCGGAGCCGAGAGTGCGGACCAACATCACCAGGGCGACCAGGTTCGCAAGGAGTACGACGCCGGCGAGGATGATCGACGCCGTCCTGGACCAGCGGGTCTGCCGGAGCATCCGCCGTGGGTTGGCCAGGACCAGGGCGACGAGCAGCAGCAGCTCCAGCGAGGGAATCGTCAGCCGCGGAGCGAACAGCAGAGTGTCAGGGAGGAGGGCGTAGGTGACAGCAGCGACCACGACCGCAGCGGCGGGAGGAAGCCGGTTCTCCCCGGCCGCAACACGACGGCGATCCCGTTCGACGTCGAGGGGATCCGTTTCGGACATACCTCAGTCTGGCCCATCACCCCTGACCCACGGAGGACGCGGGACGGGCGTGCCGGCGACTGCCCGAGATGACCCGGAAGGGGCCTTTGGGGCGTGGCGATTCGGGTGGGGCAGGTGCGCGTTGTCGCAGATGCCCGGCGTCCCGGCTTTGTCGGGACTGACCCTTGCCTGATCGCGCCGACGGCAGGACTATGGAACCAGGGTAGGGAGTTTGGTGGGGATGAGGGACGTAGAAGCTCAGCTGATCCATGACATGCAGAACACCGCGATGGTCGTCCGTGAGGCAGCCGCGCAGTTGCATGACGGCCACGGGTCCTTGTCGCCGGTGACGGTCGAGCACCTGACCGAGATGTTGGCCCGCCGCAGCGACATGCTGGTGCGCCTGCTCAAGGACCTCGCCACCTCGCACCTCGCTGGTCGTGACGACCTGAGCCTGTCGCTCCAGCGGGTGTCCCTCCACGACGTCTGCGCCCAGGTCCTGACCGACCGCGTTGCCACACCCGGCAAGCGGATCACCATCGACGTCCCCGTCGACGCGGTCGTGATCGCCGACCCGTTGCGGATCACCCAGGTGCTGGACAACCTGGTGACCAACGCGCTGCGCTACGGCGGTCCCCGCATCCACATCTCCACGACACGCGTCGCCTCCCGCCTGCTGCTCAGCGTCGGTGACGACGGTCCAGGCGTGCCCGAGGATCTGGTGCAGACCCTGTTCGACGCCTACGTGCACGGCTCGAGCTCCCACCGTCTCGGCGGCAGCGGCCTCGGGCTGTGGATCGTGCGGCAGCTCTGCCGCGCGATGGGAGGCGCCATCGAGTACGACGGCACGAACGGGGCCCGCTTCATCGCAAGCCTTCCGTCTGCGTCCCCCGCCGTGCCCGGACTCGGCCGCGATGTCGCCACGGACGGGCACTCGGTGGCCTTCTGGACGAGCGACGACTGCCTGGTGCAGGGATTGGTGACCTACGTGGCCCACGGGCTCGCTGCCGGCGAGGCGGTGGTCGTCGCCGCCACGCCGGACCATCACAAGCAGCTGGAAGAGGGGCTCAACGCACTCGGCATCGACCCGATGGCGGCGCGCGATCACGGCCAGTACCTCCCGCTCGACGCCGAAGCCCTGCATGCCGATCTGCCGCGCCTGAACCACATCGACAACGACCGGTTCGAATCCCTGATCGCCCGACCCGTCGAGAAGGTCAGCACTCGGTGGCGCCAGCTCCGCGTCTACGGCGAGATCGTGGACCTCTACTGGCGCGGTCACGACGAGGAACTGGCCCTCGAGCTCGAGGCCTGTTGGAACGGCCTGCGAGCCCGGCTCAACTTCCCGCTGCTGTGCGGCTATGAGCTCACCGACGGAGCGAGCGTCGAGTCGATCTCGGGCTGTCACGACGCGGTCGTGCTCGCGTAGCCGACCGGGCCGTCTGTTGGCCGAAGCGTCACCGGCTCATCGGGCCGGCGCCGGCGGATCCGAGCTCGCCCGCTCGGCACCCTCACCGAAGAAGCGCAGCAACGCCTCGGCGTCGGCCAGCTCGGACATCGGCCGGGCGGCCCCGAAGGCCGTGTTCCAGAACTCGCCCTCCCGCGGCACCCAGGGACCGATGTACGCATACGGGACGTCGCTGCCCGCGTCGCCGGGTGAGACGCCGTAGTTCACCTCCTCCACGGTGATCCCGAGGTCGAAGTGCTCGGGCCACAGCACCGGATCCTGGCCCGGCGCGAACGCTCTGAGCGTCTCGTCGCCACGCTGGAAGGCGTTCGCGATCACATCGGCGGCGGCCGGATCCAGCACGAACGACTCGTCCACCGCCAGGTCCGGCCCCACTGCGTAGACGTCGCGGAGGTCCCGGGTACCGACCCCGATCACCCCACCGAGGTCCCTGCACGACCCGAACAACCGATGCCGACCGGCCGGGGTCACCAGGTCGGTGCCCTCGACCCGGATCTCCGGTGCCGCGCACGTACCGAACCCGCCCGGGGTGATCCGAAGGCGGATGCTGCTGCTCGCGGCGTACTGCGGTCCGGCGAGCACGAACTCGGCAACGGCGTGCAGTGCCCGCCTTGTGCCTGGCAGGTCCAGCTCGTCCACGTGATCAACTCCCGGTTCGGGGACCTGGCCGGCCCCGGTGTAACGCCCTCGGCCTTCGCGGGACTGACCTGCTGAGGCTTCGAGCGCGGATGGTGTTCCTCCGCTTCGTGTCTCGCAACCGAGGAGGCGTTACATGTGGAGCACCACCACGGGCCCCGATGGGAGCCCGACCACCGGCAGCTGGCACCCCGTCGAGGCCGTCGACGTGCCGGGCGAGGGACGGGTCCGCAGCGTCACGGTCGACGGCCGCAGCGTCGCGTTGGCGCGGTGTGGCGCCCGGCTCGGCGCTCTGGAGAACCGCTGTCCGCACCAGGGCGGCCCCCTCGGCGAGGGGTCGATCGAGAAGGGGTTGCTGCGCTGCCCCTGGCACGGGTACGACTACGACCCGCTGACCGGCCAACCGCCCGGCGACTTCGCGGACGCCGTCCCCTCCTACGACGTCCGGGAGGGCGAGGACGGCGTCCAGGTCTGGCTCCCCGACCAGCCCGTGGTCGACCGGACCGTCGCGGACGTGCTCGTCGAGACCCTCGTCGCGCACGGCGTCACTCAGGTCTTCGGCATGGTCGGTCACTCGAACCTGGGGTTCGCCGACGCGCTGCGCCGAGCCGAGGAGCGAGGCGACCTGCGCTACATCGGCATCCGGCATGAGGGCGCGGCCTCGTTCGCCGCGAGCGCCTACGGCAAGCTCACCGGGCGCCCGGCCGCCTGCTTCGCGATCGCCGGCCCCGGCTCCACCAACCTGCTCACCGGCCTGTACGACGCGAAGCTCGACCAGTCCCCCGTCATCGCCATCTCCGGGCAGGTGCCGTCGAAGGTCCTGGGGCGCGGGGCATTCCAGGACCTCGACCTGTCGGCGGTGTTCAAGGACGTGGCGATCACCTCCACGACGGTGCAGTCGGGCAGTGACCATGCCGAGCTCGCGGCGATCGCGGTCAAGCACGCGCGGGACGGCCGTGGGGTCGCCCACCTGGTCCTTCCCGACGAGGTCCAGGCGCTGCCGTCCCAGGCGCCTGCTGCCTCCCCGGACGGCCGCTACTCCGACCGCCTGGTCCGGCCCGACGAGGCCGCCCTGGGTCGCGCCGCGAAGCTCGTCCTCGACGCCCGCCGGCCGGTGATGATCGTCGGGCACGGCGCCCGCGGGGCCGAGGCGGAGGTGGTCGCCCTCGCGGAGCAGCTGCGCGCACCGGTACTCACCACGTTCAAGGCGAAGGGGCTCGTCCCGGACACGCACCCACTCGGGGCCGGCGTGCTCGGACGGAGCGGCACCCCCGTGGCCAGCTGGCTGATGAACGAGTCCGACCTGTTGGTCGTCGTGGGCGCATCGTTCTCGAACCACACCGGCATCGCGCCGTACAAGCCCATCGTCCAGATCGACGACAACCCGACCTCGATCGGCCGCTTCGACGCGGTGACGGCCAACGTTCTCGGGGACGCGGCGATCGTGGTCGCGGCCCTCGCCCGCGCCGTGGCGGCCGCCGACCCTGAGGACCAGCGTCCCGACGTCGCCGAACGTTGGGCCATCTGGCGTGCTGAGAAGGCGCGACGGGTGCTCGACGACCGGGGTCGCGGCGTGTCCGCAGCCGCCGTGTTCGCGGCCCTCTCCGAACACCTCCCCGACGACGCCGTCGTGACCGTGGACGTGGGCAACCACGCCTACTCGCTGGGTCGCTACCTCGAGTCCAAGGGCCAGCCGGTGCTGATGTCCGGCTACCTGGGCTCGATCGGGTTCGGCTACCCGGCGGCGATCGGCGCCTGGTCGGCTGACCCCAGCCGTCCCGTCGTCGCGGTGACCGGCGACGGCGGCTTCGGCCAGTACGCGACGGAGCTCACCACAGCGGTGAAGTACGGCATCCCGATCAAGCACGTGCTGCTCAACAACAACGCCCTCGGCAAGATCAGCAAGGAGCAGCTGGCTGCGGACTACCCGGTCTGGCACACCTCGCTGCGCAACCCCGACTGGGCGGCGTACGCCGAGCTGTGCGGGGGCACCGGTATCCGGGTGACCCGCCGCGACCAGCTCGACGACGCGATGACCCGGCTCTTCGCCAGTAGCGGCCCGACCCTGCTCTGCGTCGAACAGGACGCCGAGCTCCTCTGATGTCCCGACCGTCAACCCCTGCGGCTAGAACCGCCACGACAAGGAGTACACGATGACCCAGCAAGAAGCGACTGCCCCTGCGGCCGTGCCCGACTACAGCGACCTCCGGGCGCTGTTCATCAACTGCACCCTGAAGAAGTCCCCCGAGCCGAGCAACACCCAGGGGCTGGTCGACGCCAGCCGGCACATCATGGAGGCTCATGGCGTGCAGGTCGACGTCGTCCGGGCCATCGACCACGACATCGCGACCGGGGTCTGGCCGGACATGCGCGAGCACGGTTGGGAGAGCGACGACTGGCCCGAGATCTTCGAGAAGGTCAAGGCCGCCGACATCCTCGTCCTCGCCGGACCGATCTGGCTGGGCGACAACAGCTCGATCATGAAGCAGGTGCACGAACGGCTGTACGGCGGCTCGCACCTGCTCAACGACCGGGGGCAGTACCTCTACTACGGCCGCGTCGGCGGGTGCCTGATCACCGGGAACGAGGACGGCATCAAGCACTGCGCGCACAACGTGCTCTACACCCTCCAGCACATCGGCTACACGATCCCCCCGCAGGCCGATGCGGGCTGGATCGGTGAGGCAGGCCCCGGTCCGTCGTACCTCGACCCGGGCTCCGGCGGTCCGGAGAACGACTTCACCAACCGCAACACGACGTTCATGACCTGGAACCTGATGCACCTGGCGAAGCTGCTCAAGGACGCGGGCGGGGTCCCGGCCTACGGCAACCAGCGCGCCGAGTGGGACGCCGGCTGCCGCTTCGACTACGAGAACCCTGAGTACCGATGAGAGGGACTACGCTCGGCTGGTGGTCGCTCCGGACACAGACCAGGCGATCGTTGCTGGGCTCCGCGCCGGCGACGAGGCCGTGTTCTCGGCTCTGCTGAGCGACTGGTCGCGATCCATGCTGCATCTCGCTCGCACGTTCGTCGCCACCCAGGCCTCCGCGGAGGAGGTCGTCCAGGACACCTGGTTGGCCGTGATCCAGGGGATCGACGGTTTCGAGGGCCGCTCCTCGGTCCGGACGTGGGTCTACCGGATCCTGGTCAACACCGCGAAGAAGCGAGGCCAGCGCGAGAGTCGAACGATCCCCTGGAGCAGTACGTTCGCTGCCCTGGACGGCGAGGGCCGGAGCGGCGACCCCGACCTGTTCCTCGGCGCCGACGACACGACGCCCGGTCACTGGATCTCCTTCCCCGCGCCGTGGGTGTCGGTGGAGGATGCCGCGCTGGCCGGGGAGGTCCGGATGCGGTTGCGGGCGGCGATCGACTCGTTGCCCGACCGGCAGCGGACCGTCATCACCCTGCGCGACGTGATGGGGCACAGCTCGGAGGAGGTGTGTCAGATGCTCGAGGTCACCGGCGCCAACCAGCGCGTCCTCCTGCACCGAGCGCGGACCGCCGTACGCGCCCAGCTCGCGCCTTACCTGCAGCCGGCGGTCGTCGGCCCGGCCTCTCACAATCCGGCCTCTCACAGTCAGGTCCCCCACAGTTCGGTCCCCCACAACCCGGACCACCTCGAAGGGCGGCCCTGAAGTGGCGGAGATGACCTGCCAGGAGTTCGTCGAGCTGGTCACCGACTACCTCGACGACGCCCTCGACGAGGCGACACGCGGGCAGTTCGAGGACCACCTCGCGCTCTGCCCCGGTTGCGACACCTACCTGCGCCAGCTGCAGGAGACCGCATCGCGGCTCGGGGAGATCCCGGTCGAGACGCTGTCGGAGGAGATGCAGTCGACGCTGCTCTCGGCCTTCCGCGACTTCCGCCGCTGAAACGTTTCCCAGGAGCCCTCGTGCCTGATGTCCAGTTCACCAACCTTCTCGCGGTCAGCGTGATCGCCCTGCTCGCTCCACTCGTGCTCGGACTCGCGCCCGCCCTGCGGTTCCCGGCCGTCGTGATCGAGATCATCGCCGGCGTCGTCGTCGGCCCCCAGGTCCTCGGCTGGGTCGAGGTCGACGTGCCGGTATCGATCGTCGCGCTGCTGGGCCTGGCGTTCCTGCTGTTCCTGGCCGGTCTCGAGATCGACAGCCACCGACTCCGGGGCAGCCTGCTCCGGCTCGCACTGCTGGGCTACCTCGTCACACTCGCGCTGGGCACCGCGGTGGGCTTCGGGCTCGACGCCGCCGGGTGGGTGGGTAGCCCGGCGCTGGTCGCCGTCACCCTGTCGGCGACCTCGCTGGGGCTGGTCGTTCCGGTGCTGAAGGGCGCGGGTCGGGTCGAAGGGGCACTCGGCCAGACCACTGTGGCCGCTGCATCGGTGGCCGACTTCGCGGCCATCGTGCTGCTCTCGCTGCTCTTCTCGACCTCGGAGTCGAGTACGGCGAGCCGGGTGCTGTTGCTCGGCATGTTCGCCGCCCTGGTGGGGGTGACCGCCCTGGCCGTGTCGCTCGTGGCCAGGTCGAGGCGCCTCGACATGACCCTGACCCGGTTGCAGGACACCACAGCTGAGATCCGGGTGCGCGCGGCCGTCGTGCTGCTGGTGGCGTTCGTGGCGCTGGCCGAGAAATTCGGACTCGAGAGCATCCTGGGTGCGTTCATGGCGGGCGCGGTGGTCGGCATCGTCGACAAGAACGCGGTCTCGCACCCGAACTTCCGGCTCAAGCTCGAGGCGATCGGCTACGGCTTCGTGATCCCGGTGTTCTTCGTGACCAGTGGATTGCGACTGGACCTCAGCGGTCTGATGGAGAACCCGGGCGCCCTGCTGCGGGTGCCGGTCTTCGCGCTGGCGCTGCTGCTGGTGCGCGGGCTCCCGGCGCTGCTGTTCAGCAGGATGTTCGAGACCCGGTCGGTGCTCGCCGCGGGCCTGCTCCAGGCGACGTCGCTGCCGTTCATCGTGACGGCGACCCAGATCGGCGTACTGACCGGACTGATGAGTGGGGTGACGGCCGCGGCGATGGTCTGCGCCGGGCTGCTGTCCGTCATCGTCTTCCCGGTCGCGGCGCTCAGGCTGCTGCGCACCTCCGAGCCTGCGGAGGCATCCGCCGACAGGGCGAATCAGGCGAGCTGAGCCGGCGGACTCCCTCGGGGCAGGTCAGCTGACGAAGTAGCCGGTGCGCTGGTGGTGCTGGAGGTTGCGCATCAGGATCCGCTGGATCTGGTCGAGCTCGGGCCCCTCCTGACCGCGCATGGAGCCGAGCAGGTCGTCCACCTCGGTGCTGGTGCGGTAGGTGGACAGGTCCCTCTCGAGCGCCCGGCGGTTCGCCCGGCTGGTGCGACGGTCGGCGAGCTCGTCGCGCAGACCGTTCAGCAGCCGACGCGGGCGGGTCGGGTCGGCGTGGAGGGTGGAGGTGTTCGTCTTCAGGTTCATGGGTCAAGTCTCCTCGGACGCTATCCATACGTCCAATGACTCTTACATCATCTATCCATGCGCTATCGTCATGGGTGTGGACACCGACGCGCTTCGCTGGTTCCAGCAGGTCGCCGACGGCGTCACGCTCACCGAGGTGGCCGACCTGGACATGGTCAGCCAGCCCGGGGTCTCCCGAGCCCTGGCTCGTCTGGAGAAGCAGGTCGGCGCTCCGCTGCTCCACCGGACCGGCCGGCTGTTGCGACCGACCCAGGCGGGCAGTGCGTTCAAGCGGCACGTCGACGCGCTGCTCCACGACCTCGACGACGGCCTGGCCGCGGTCAACGAGCTCGTCGACCCCGAGACCGGCACCGTCACCGTGGCCTTCCAGCTGTCCTTGGGCACCTGGCTGGTCCCACGGATGATCAGCCGCTTCCGCGTCGAGCACAGCCGAGTGCAGTTCCGGCTGCAGCCGTCCGACGATGCGCTCGGGTCGTCCATGGTGGCCGAGGGACGCATCGACCTCGAGTTCACGGCTCGCCGCCCGCGGAACCCCGTCGTGCGATGGGAACGGCTCTTCGACCAGCCGCTGCTGCTTGCCGTCCCGGCCGGGCACCGGCTCGTCGGTCGCCACGAGATCTCACTCGACGAGGTGGCCGACGAGCAGTTCGTGATGCTGCGTCCCTCCTGGGAGCTGCGGACGCTCAGCGACGACCTGTGCGCGGCTGCGGGGTTCACGCCTCAGGTGGCGTTCGAGGGTGACGACCTGCCCGTCGTTCGCGGCTTCGTCGCCGCCGGCCTGGGCGTCGCCATCGTTCCCGCCGGGGACATGGAGGCGGCGGTTCGAGGCGCCTCGACCGAGCAGCTGATCCGGATCGCCGACGACGGCGCCTACCGTGAGGTGGGGCTGGCCTGGTCACAGCAGCGACGGCTACTGCCCTCTGCTGAGCTGTTCCGACAGGCGGTGCTCCTCGCCTCACACCCGGGTCGACCGGTCCCGAGCGCCTGAGGGCTTCAGCGGTGCCGCCTGGTGGCCCGTCGGGCCGGCTAGTGACCGCCCATGTTGCCGGCCAGTCGTTGGTGGCGGTCGAGGCTGGCTTCGTTCAGGCCGCGGATCTCCACCCGTTTTCCCTTGGCGGCGTACTTGGTCTCGATCGCGTCCAGGGTCGCGACGGTGGAGGCGTCCCAGATGTGCGAGTCGGACATGTCGATGACCACGTGGTCGGGGTCCCCTGCGTAGTCGAACTGGTAGACCAGGTCGTTGCTGGAGGCGAAGAACAGCTCACCGATGACCTTGTAGACCCGCGAGTCGGCGTCGTGAGAGACGTCGATGACCTCGGTGAAGTGCGCGACGCGTCGGGCGAACATGACCATGGCGACGACGACCCCCAGAACGACGCCGATGGCGAGGTTGTGGGTGATGACGGTGATCGCGACGGTGGTGACCATGACGGTGGTCTCGCTCTTGGGCATCCTGCGGAGCGTCGCGGGAGTGACGCTGTGCCAGTCGAAGGTGCCGACCGAGACCATGATCATCACGGCCACGAGAGCGCCCATCGGGATCAGGGCCACGACGTCGCCCAGACCGACCACGAGAACCAGCAGGAAGATGCCGGCGAGGAACGTGGAGATCCTGGTCCGGGCACCCGAAGCCTTCACGTTGATCATCGTCTGGCCGATCATGGCGCAACCACCCATCCCGCCGAAGAAGCCGGTGATGACGTTGGCGGCGCCCTGGCCCCAGGCTTCCCGGGACTTGTCGGAGTGGGTGTCGGTGATGTCGTCCACGAGCTTGGCGGTCATCAGCGACTCGAGCAGGCCGACCAGCGCCATCGCCAGTGCGTACGGCGCGATGATCCGCCAGGTGTCCAGGTTCAGCGGCACGTCGGGCAGGAACAGGCCGGGCAGCGAGTCGGGCAGCTTGCCCTCGTCGCCCACGTTCGGGACGTTCAAGGTGACCACGACCGTCAGCACGGTGAGCAGCACGATCGCGACCAGCGGCGCGGGCACGGCCTGGCTGAGCCTCGGCAGCCAGACCATGATGACGACTCCCACCGCGACCATCGGGTAGACCAGCCACGGCACGCCGATCAGGTGCGGCAACTGGGCGCTGAAGATCAAGATGGCCAGCGCGTTCACGAAGCCCACCATCACCGAGCGCGGGATGAACCGCATCAGCTTGGCCACGCCCGTCACGGCCAGCAGCACCTGGAACACCCCGGCCAGGAGCACCGTGGCGATGAAGTAGTCGAAACCGTGGTCGCGCATCACCGGCGCGATCACGAGCGCGACGGCGCCGGTAGCAGCCGAGATCATCGCCGGCCGACCGCCCAGGAACGAGATGGACACGGCCATCGTGAAGGAGGCGAAAAGCCCCACCCGCGGGTCGACGCCGGCGATGATCGAGAAGGAGATGGCCTCCGGGATGAGCGCCAGGGCCACGACGAGGCCCGCGAGCACCTCGGTGCGGAGCAGCCTCGGTGAGGCCAGTGCCGCTCGGACCGTGTTCCGCTCGGTCGCCTCGGGTGGATGCGGGTGCCTCGCGGGGGCAGGCGTATTCGGCGGGTCGGCGGGCAGGCCGGTCATGGGTATCCGATCGAAGTGTGGCTCGACGAGCCGGGGTGGAGCTCCGTCGCTGCGGAGAGCGGTGCGGACGGCGCTCGGACCGTTGGGCCGGACCGTCGGGCCCGGACCTCGGGCATGGACCGCCATGGAACCGACGGCCGTGAGGGGCCGCAGTCTACCGTCGCGGCGGGCTTGCGCCCCAATCACCGTCTGGCGACCCGGGCCGCGGGTGTTTCCACAGCCAGCGCACAGGTGAGACCGGGGTCCACGTCAGGGGCGGACCACACACTCAGAGTCGAACGCAGGCCTCAGAAGAAGTGTGGGGAACAGATGACGATGCTGTCGGCACCGACCGTCAGGACACACCTCCGCGGCGCGGATCTCGGTGGACGCGCGCGGCTCGACGCCGGCGTACGCCTCGCTTCGCTCGCGTCACTCTGGCTCAGCCTGCTGCTGGTGACCTACTGGTGGGTCGCCGCCGGTGGCCTCCAGGACCTCACCGGCTGGACCACGGGACTGACCTCGGTGGGCCGGATCAGCGGTCTGGTCGCCTCGGTGCTGCTCCTCGCCCAGGTCGTGCTGATGGCTCGGGTGCCTGCCCTCGAGCGCGCGTTCGGGCAGGATCGCCTCGCACGCGTCCACCGGCTCGTCGGCTTCACCTCGTTCAACCTGATGCTGGCCCACATCGTGACGATCACCTGGGGCTACGCCCTGGGCCAGCTCGGACGGACCCCGGCAACGCTGTGGGACCTGACCGTGCACTATCCGGGAATGCTGCTGGCCGTCGCCGGCACCGCGGCCCTTGTCATGGTGGTGCTCACCAGCGTCAAGGCCGCCCGACGGCGGCTGCGCTACGAGTCCTGGCACCTGATGCACCTCTACGCCTACCTCGGTGTCGGGCTGGCCCTGCCCCACCAGCTGTGGACCGGGCAGCAGTTCACCGACTCCACAGCGAAGACCGTCTTCTGGTGGACCGCCTGGGCCCTCGCCGCCGCCACCGTGCTCGGGTTGCGCATCCTGCGACCGCTCGTGCTCAACCTGCGCCACCAGCTCAGGGTCACCTCCGTGGTGGACGAAGGTGCCGGCATCTGGTCGGTCCACCTCAGCGGCAGGCGGCTGGATCGTCTCCCGGTCGAGGCCGGTCAGTTCCTGAACTGGCGGTTCCTGGGACGCCGCGGATGGACCCGCGCCAACCCCTACTCGCTCTCGGCAGCCCCGGACGGCCGGAGGCTGCGCATCACCGCGCAGATCGTCGGCGACGGCAGTGACAGTCTGCGAAGCCTGGTGCCGGGCAGCCGAGCTCTCTTCGAGGGCCCGTACGGTCGTCTCAGCGCCCGCGCCCGGACCCGGTCGAGGGTGGCGCTGATCGGCGCCGGCGTCGGCATCACCCCGCTCCGGGCTCTGGCCGAGGGGCTGGCCTATGCGCCCGGCGAGGCGATCCTGATCGAGCGGTTCACGACCGACCCGCTGTTCGTCCGCGAGATCGACTCGCTCAACCGGGAGCGTGGCCTGCAGGTGCTGCGCCTACCCGGGCACCGCCGGATGCCGGACTCCTGGCTCGGCGACGGCATCGGACGTGCCGACGACCTGACTGCGCTGCTCTTCTGGATCCCCGACATCGCGGAGCGCGACGTCTTCGTCTGCGGTCCCGAGCCCTGGACCGACCTGGTCGGCCAGACGCTCAGCTCCGCCGGCCTCCCCCCTGCCCAACTCCATCTCGAGACCTTTGCGTGGTGACCACATGAAGCGCATCACCCTCTGGGTGCTCAGCACCCTGTCCACCTTGGTGCTCCTGTTCGGCTACAGCACCTCGACCTCCGGGCCGCAGGCCACGACTCCCCAGTCGTCGATCTACTCGAGCAGCTCGGGAGCTGCTTCCGGGACCTCGGGCAGCTCTCCGGGCACCAGCTCCTCAGGAACCGGCTCGTCAGGGACGACCGCACCGCGCACCAAGACGGTGACGGGCGCTGTCGCCCAGACCCAATGGGGTCCGGTGCAGGTACGGCTGAAGGTCAGCAGCCAGAAGATCACCGACGTTGCCGTCGTGCAGTACCCGAGCGGCAACGGCCGGGACCAGGAGATCAACAGCTATGCGCTGCCGATCCTGACGAAGGAGACCATCGACGCACAGAGCGCCGGCATCGACATGGTCAGCGGCGCCACGGTGACCAGCGACGGCTACGTGCAGTCCCTCCAGAGCGCGATCGACCAGGCCGGGCTGTGAAGGGCGGTGCCCCGGTGGTGGGCGGGCCGCCCGACGCACGCCGGAGGGTCGCCCACCTGATGGGGATGCCGATCAGCCTCGTCCTGCGCGGTCGGCACGCCGACGACGACCTGGCCGAAGCGGCGTGGCAGGACGCCCTCGCCGTCCTGGACGAGGTGGACCGGACCTTCAGCACCTACCGCCACGACTCGGTGATCTCGCGGCTCGACCGCGGAGAGATCCACCGCGACGACTGCCCTGCGGAGGTGCTCGAGGTCCTCGATCTGGGCGAGCTGGCCCGCCAGGAGTCCGGTGGCGCGTTCGACGTACGCCGGCCCGGGCCGGACGGCCGCGTCGCGCTGGACCCGAGCGGCGTCGTCAAGGGATGGGCCGTCGCGCGCGCGGCCGCCTCGCTGGAGGGTCTGCCGGACACCGACCACTGCCTGTCTGCCGGAGGCGACATGGTGTGTCACACCACACGACCCGACGCGCCCGCCTGGAGCATCGGCATCGAGGACCCGCACGATCCCCAGCGCGTCGTGGCGGTGGTCCCGGTCCGCAACGGCGCCGTCGCGACCTCCGGGCTCGCCCACCGCGGAGCCCACATCGTCGACGGACGGACGGGCAGGACACCGACCGCTGTCGCGTCCGTCACCGTGGTGGGACCCGACCTGGTCTGGGCCGACATCGACGCCACCGCCGCCTTCGCCATGGGGGCCGATGCCCTTACCTGGTTGCGCAGTCGGCCCGGCCGCTCAGGGCTGGTCGTGTGGGCGGACGGGAGCAGCGAGGTCTTCAGCCCTGCAGGTGCCGCTCGATAGCGAGAATGATCTCCGGTCGCAGCCGTGAGGCGGGGATGACGGCGTCGACGGACCCCACCTCCACGGCACGGTGGATGTCGTGGATGCCGTCGAACTCCGCAGCGACCTCGCTGATCTTCTCGGCCCTGGTGGCGGCACGTAGCTCGGACTGCTCGACCACCAGACCGATCCGTTCCGAGCCGGTCGCCTCGGCGATGCGCGCATCGAGATCGCGCATCGCGGCGCTCGCCGCCGTGCGCTTGTCCACCTCGCCGGTGAACACCACCGCGGCGGCAGGGGCACCGCCGATGACGGACGCGAAAGAGCCCTCGAGCGCCAGGACGGTCATGTTCGGGTTGAGCTGCTTGGAGAACACCACGAAGGCCCCGCCGTGGTAGCGGGAGATCACGTTGAACACGATCGGGCCGCGGAAGTTGACGATCGCGCGACCGATCTCCGCGCCGTACTCCAGCTGCAGGTTGCGCATCGACTCCGGTGACCCGTCGAACCCCGAGAGGTTCGCGAGCACGACCAGTGGCCGGTTGCCGCTGGCCGCGTTGATGGCCCGAGCGGCCTTCTTCGACGACCTCGGGAAGAGGGTGCCGGCGGTGTAGGTGTCGGGCCCGTCGGTCGGGGGGTAGCCGCTGCGGCGTACCGACCGGGACTCGATGCCGAGCAGGCACACCGGATAGCCGCCGACGTGGGCGTCCTGCACGACGGCCGTGTCCGCGTCGGCCATGCCCGCCCAGCGCTCGAGGGTGGCATGGTCCTGGTCCGCCACGGCCCGCATCACGGTGCGGATGTCGAAGGCCTTCTTGCGGTCCGGGTTCGAGGCGGAGGAGAAGATCTCCCCGACGGTGCGGAAGTCGCTGCCCTCCACGTCGTGGGGGTACGACGAGATGTCGCGGTCGCTCTCGTCGGTGGTGGGCACGCGGCGCGGCCCGTCCTCCCCCGGGACGACGTAGGTGTGCTCGTAGTGCGACATCAGCACGTCGACGGCGCCGGAGAGGTCGGGCGCCCAGTACTGTGCCTGCCCGTTGGGCCCCATCACCCGGTCATAGCCGCCGATGCCGTGGTTGTCCTCGGCGGAGACACCGCCGGAGAAGTCGAGCGACTGCTTGCCGGTCAGCACCATCGCGCTGTCCGGGGTCATCACCAGGATCCCCTTGGTGTGCATCAGCATCGTCGCCTCGGCGTTCCAGTAGGGCTGCGCGCCGACGTTGATCCCTGCGACGACGACGTTGACCTCGCCGCCGTCCTGGGTGAACTCGACGATCCGGCGCAGCGCCTTGGCGACCCAGTCCATGTTCTCGGTGCCCGAGTCCATCGAGATCCGGGCCCCGGCCGACAGCGCGAACCACTCGACCGGCACCTGCATGCGCTCGGCGAGGTCGATCGCCGCCATCACGCGCCGGCACTCGGGCTCGGCGACCGAGCCCAGCGACTTCGTGGGATCGCCGCACAGCACCACCCTGGTGACGCCCTCCGGGTGCGCTGCGGTCGGGGTGGTCACCACGGCCGCGAGGATGCCGGCCTGGTTGAGACCTCGAGGGCGGTCGACCGGCACCAGTGCGCCGGAGTCGTCGAGGTCGTGCTCGACCAGGGTGCCTCCGGGGCCGGTGAGCACCGCGGTGAGCTCGTAGGGGTAGACCAGGCCACGGCGGCGGGAGCGCACCACCTTCGAGGCGTAGTCGTCGAGTGGCTGGAGCAGCTCGGTCGGCGGCTCCTCCACCCTGGAGACGACACCTGCTCCGGGCTGGGAGCTGAAGCGGACGGCCACCGGGACCGGTTCGCCGCCAGGGACCGCGACCCGACCCTGCGCCACGACCTCCTCGACGCCGGCACCGTCGGTCAGCGGGCTGATCTTGGTGCCCAGGGCCGTCAGGCCGGCCTCGTCGACGTCGACGACCGGCCAGACGTGGACCCAGACGTGGTTCATGTCGAGCTTCGCCCCGGCCGCGCCGCGGGCCACCCGGGCGCGTCGGATCGCCTCGAGACAGTTCTCCACCGCTCGCTCGGCGTGCGGCAGCGCGGTGACGGTGCCGTCCTCGTCACGGACCACGGACATCTGTCGCACTTGGGCCAGCGCCACGAGTCGTCGGTCCGTCGGGTTGCCGGGGGCGACGCACTCGTAGAGCAGCACGTCTTCCGGTGCTGCGATGCGGGTCACCTGGAAGTTGCGCAGCCGCCACAGGTTCAGGCGGCGGCCGACCATCGGGTGCACCCCGCGGGTGAGGTCGTCCTCGGCCACCTCGCCGTCCTCGGTGGGACGGAACACGTAGTAGCCGACGGGTCGGTCCGCACCCTGGCAGACGGCCACGCAGATCCGTCGTACGTCCTGGGCCAGGGGAAGGTCTGCCAGCAGCGTCCGGAGCCGCTCACTGGTCGTGTCCGCATCGTCCGGGGCATCGGGCCAGTCGAGGTAGAGGTCGACGACCGCCTCCTCATCATCCGCACGGCCACCGACATGGGCGGTCAAGGCGGACACCAGGTCGCCCGCCGCGTCGGCCAGCTCCGTCTCGGTGCCGAGGGACGACACCAGCCGCGTCGGGCGGTCGTCCAAGGTGTAGCTCGCCACGACGGCCGGGCGCTCGCCCGATTCGATGGACCGCAGTCCGTGCAGGTCGAACTCGCGGTAGTGACGCCGAGCGAGGACCTCGAGCATCGGCTCGCGTGCCGGGATCCCACGCTCGAGGCGCTCGGCCAGGAAGCGGACGATCTGCTCCGGAATGGCCGCCAGGGCCTCGATCCGCTGGGCCCGATGGGTGGTCTCGTCCTCGCCCGAGAGGGCAGAGAGCTCGTCACGGACGCCGGCGAGGACGTCGGACCGCTCCGCGTCCACGGCCGGCTGGTCGAACCAGCGGAACCGCACACTTCTGGCCAGGTCGCCGACGACCGGGAAGCGCAGCTGCGTGACGCGACCCAGCCGCTCCAGCAGCCCCCGGGCGCGGACCGCCAGCTCGCCGGACGGCGGCGTCTCGTCGATCCAGCACGCGAGGATCGCGGAGGTGAGCGCGACCTCGGGCGTGGAGCGTTGCTGGGCCAGGAAGATGCGGAAGACCGCCTCCTCCATCGCTGGAGTCCGGTCGAGGTCCTCCACGCCGTAGTGCTGGAGGACGCGGAGCAGCCGCTCCCGGAACTGCTCGGGCAGTCCCCCTCGGTCGGCGTCGAGACTCTGCAAGAAGGTGTGGAAGTGCTCACGCGAGCTGTGCACGCGTAGTTCGGTGTGCCGGTCCTCGTCGACCGGGCGGTTGCGGCTCAGCTCGGCGAGGTCGGCGAAGGTCGCCATCAGCTCGAGTTCGCCGGCGACCAAGGGCTCGCCGTCGGCGCGCATCGTGTCGCGGACGGCGAGGTACTCCGAGAGCGCTGCGTCCTGGTCCTCAGGCGGGACGTCGTAGCCGAGGACGACGGCGGTGAGGGCGGCCAGGGCGCGCCTGCCCCGGGCCTCGGGCGCGGCGCCTTCATCCCTGGCGGGCAGGTCGAGATCCGGGCCGGTGGCCGCGACTGTCTCCTCCACGTCCTCGCCGAGTGGCTCCAGCTTGATCAGGGCGCTGCCTGTCTCGACCTGGCTGCCGGTGATCACGAGCAGCTCCTTGACCCGCGCGGCGAAGGGCGCGTGGATCACCGTCTCCATCTTCATCGACTCGAGCACCACCACGGCGGAACCCGCCTGGACCTCGGCACCCACCGGTGCCGGGGTGGCGACGACGAGCGCCGGTGCCGGCGAGCGCAGCACCCCGCCCTCGTCGCGACTGACCCGGTGGGCCACGCCGTCCACCTCGACGAGCGTGGTCGGGCCGTGGATCGCGGTGACGAGGTGATATCGCCGACCACCGAGGAGCAGTCGCCGGCGTACGTCGTCGACGACCTCCATCTCGACGTCCACGGTGTGCTCGGTGATGCCGCAGACGACGGCGACCCGGTAGCAGTCAGGTCCCGTGTTGACCGTCGAGACCTGGTAGGACACGCCGCGAAGCTTCAACTCGATCGGCCGGCCGACCTGGTGCGAGGCGGTCGGACGGCCCCCACGTGCGGTCTCGAGGAGCCGAGCCGTCTCGATGCGCACCCGGTCGACGTAGGCCTCGATGGCCGCAGCCACGATGGCGATCCCCGCGTGCGCGTGGGAGGCGAGGCGACCCTCCGCACGCACCCGGTCGATCCAGCCCGTGTCGGCCCAGCCACCGTGACCGTCGACGACCTCAGGCTGCGCGAGCAGGTCCAGCACGAAGCTCTTGTTGCAGGCGCCGCCCTCGATCACCACGGTGGTGGAGGACATCGCCCTGCGGAGCCGGGCCAGAGCCTCGTCACGAGTCCGCCCGTAGGCGATCACCTTGGCGATCATCGAGTCGAAGTCGGGCGGGATGGTGTCACCCTCGGCCACCCCGGTGTCGACCCGGATGCCCGGGCCCGACGGGAGGTCGAGGCGGGCGATACGGCCGGGCGACGGTGCGAAGTCACGGTCGGGGTCCTCGGCGTTGAGCCGGGCCTCGACCGCGTGGCCGGACTCGGTGGGCTTCTCCCCCTCGAGGCGCCGGCCCTGCGCAACCTCGATCTGGGCCTTGACCAGGTCGACATCGGTCGTGAGCTCGGTGATCGAGTGCTCGACCTGGAGGCGGGTGTTGACCTCGAGGAACGCGAACGTCTTGTCCCCCGGGTGGTAGAGGAACTCCACTGTTCCGGCGCCGACGTACCCCACCGCCAGCGCGAGCCGCTCAGCCGATGCCTTCAGCTCATCGTTCTGCGCGTCGCTCAGCAACGGCGAGGACGACTCCTCGATGACCTTCTGGTTGCGGCGCTGGATCGAGCAGTCCCGGACCCCCAACGCCCAGGCCGTGCCGTGACTGTCGGCGATCAGCTGGACCTCGACGTGACGAGCGCCGGTGACCAGGCGCTCGAGGAAGAGGGTGCCGTTGCCGAAGGCGCGTAGCGCCTCGTCGCTGGTGCGCTGATAGGCGTCCTCGAGGTCGGCCGGGGAGGCCACCATGCGGATCCCCCGCCCGCCACCTCCCGCGGTCGCCTTGAGCATCAGTGGGTAGCCGACCTGCGCCGCTGCTGCCAGCGCATCCTCGAGCGTGTCGACCGCCCCGCGGCTCCAGGGCGCGACCGGCACGCCGACCTCCTCGGCGATCAGCTTCGACCCGATCTTGTCGCCGAGGCGGCGCATCGCCTCGGCACTGGGACCGATGAAGGTCACGCCCAGCTTGGTGCACAGGTCGACGAAGGTGGGATCCTCCGCCACGAAGCCCCAGCCGGGCCAGGCTGCATCGGCCCCGGTGTCGAGGAGGGCCCTCTCGAGCACGCCGAGGTCGAGATACGGCCGTGCCGAGGCGGGGCCGAGGTCGTAGGACAGGTCGGCCTCGCGCACGAACATGGCGTTTGCCTCGCCCGCGGTGTGCAGCGCCACCGTCTGGATCGGCCCACCGCCCGCGGCGTTGATCTCGCGGACGGCGTGGATCAGCCGCATGGCGGCCTCACCACGGTTCACGATCGCGACGCGGGCGAACGGCATGCTGACCTCCGGACGGGAAAACGCGAGGCTAGTCTCGCGCTTTGCGCCTACGGTGTCATGCGTCGGAGGTTACGGGCGAGTCACATCCGCGCCCGCGCGTCCCACGGGCCGAGCCGGGCACCCGATCAGGCCTTGGCGTAGGACGCCGCGCTCTTGAACTCGTAGCAGACGACGGCCTCGTCCCCGTCCACCCACGCATCGTGGCCGGGAGCGATCCGATAGGCCTCCCCCGGGGACAGCGTCAGCTCCGTGCCGTCCTCGTGGCGAACGGTCAGGACACCTGACTCCAGGTAGCCGACGTGGTCGGTCTGGCACGAGTCCGTGCCGACCACCGGCTTGATGCACTCCGACCAACGCCAGCCGGACTGGAACGTGAACCGGCCGACCTCCGCGTCCCCGATCCGGACCACATCCACGCGAGTCTTGTCCGGAGTCCTGGACTCGTCGGGCTGATCGAAGCTCTTGCTGGTGACTCCTGCCATGACGCACTCCCCTACTCATGGGTCTCCCGAGATCCACTCAAGGACTACACCCGCTGACGTCGTCCGGCAAGACTCCGTGGGGCAGCACGTCCACCCGCTCTAGAACAGGTGCGAGGGCCTCCCCCTCCGGTCGGAACACCGGCCGCTCCTCAGCCGGTGTCGACAAGCCAGCCTTGTGTCACCCTGAAGGGGTGTTCCGTCTGCTCAGGCTGCTCGGCGGACTGTCCGTGGTCACCGACCTCGGCTCCGGCTCGCCGATGGAGGAGTCGCTGAAGCGGTGCCTGGTCGCCACCCGCCTGGCCCGGGCGCTGGGATGCCCCGCGCCCGAGGTGCACGACATCGTCTATGTCGCCCTGCTCGAACATCTGGGCTGCACCGCCTTCTCCCACGAGAACGCCGCCGTCTGGGGTGACGACATCGCGGCGACACGGCAGGCCTTCCTCGCCAACTGGGCCGAGCCCAGTGACCTGCTGCGCACCTTCGTCCCTGGTGTGGCCGCCGCCACCGGCCGGCCACGACCTCGCGTCCTCGCCACGGCGCTGACGGCAGGCAGGCGGATGGACCGGCTCGGGCCTCCGGCTACCTGCGAGGTGGCCCGGGACGCCTCACGGAGGCTCGGGCTGCCGGACACGGTCCAGAGGTCGCTGGCGCACGTGATGAGCATGTGGAACGGCAAGGGATTCCCGCCTGTCGCCGGAGACGCGATCCCGGCGTGCACCAGGGTGATGCACGTCGCCTCGACGGCCGTGATGTTCAGCCAGCATGCTGGCACGCAGGCGGCACTCGAGCAGGTACGCCGACGGTCCGGGACCTATCTCGACCCCTCCATCGCGGCCGCGTTCTCACCGGATCTCCTGGACGGGATCGACGAGCTGGACGCGTTCGCCGCCGTGCTCGACGCCGAACCGGACCCCGTGTATCTCGTTGACCAGCAGCAGCTCGACGAGGTGGCCCGAACCTTCGGGGACCTCGCCGACCTCAAGAGCCCGAGTCTCCACGGACACTCCAGCGGAGTCGGTGACCTCGCGGCCGAGGCAGCACGCGAGCTGCGGTTGCCGGACGCCACCGTCGTGCGCTCAGCCGGCTACCTCCACGACGTCGGACGGGTGGGCATCTCCAGTCGCATCTGGGACAAGCCCGGACCCCTGACGGCCGGGGAGCGTGACCAGGTCGAGCTGCACCCCTACTATTCCGAGCGCATCCTGGCGCGTGTGCCTGAGCTCGCGCCCCTCGGGAAGCTGGCCGGCGGCCACCATGAGCGCCTCGACGGGAGCGGCTACCACCGGGCTGTGAACGGGTCGGCGGTCACGCTGACCTCGCGGGTGCTCGCGGCAGCGGACCGCTACCGCACCCTGGTGGAGGATCGTCCTCACCGCGCTGCGCTCTCACCGTCTGAGGCCGCAGGTCGCCTCCGGGCCGACGTCCGAGCGGGCCGCCTGGACGAGGCCGCCGTCAGCTCAGTTCTCGGCGCCGCGGGCCACGGGTCCGGCACCCGACGACAGTCCACTGCGGGACTGACCGAGCGGCAGATCGACGTACTGCGTCTGGTCGCCGCGGGACTCTCCAACCGGGAGATCGCGCAGCGCCTGGTGATCTCCAGCCGGACGGCTGAGCACCACGTCCAGGACATCTACGTGAAGATCGGTGTCTCCACCCGCGCAGGCGCGGCGCTCGCCGCCATGGATCGCGGGCTCGTTGAGAAGACTGGGTAGGTCTACCCATGCGCCGCCGCCGCCGGATCACGACGCTGAGTCACATGACCACCATCGCTCCCTCCCCTGAATCCAAAGAAGAGTCCCTGTTCACCCGGGCGTTCGTCCTGCTCGCCGTTGCGGATCTTGCCTATTTCACCGCCGCGGGTGTCGCCATCTACGCACTCCCGCTCTATGTGACCGGTCCTCTCGGCTCGAACAAGGCCGCAGCGGGTGTGGCCTTCGGCGCCTTCGCGGTCTCGGCACTGATGCTTCGGCCGTTGGCCGGGCGCTGGTCTGACACCGTCGGCCGGTTGCCACTGATGATCGGCGGTGCGCTGCTCGCCGCCGTCGGGCTGTTCCTGACCGCCTTCGTGCACACGGTGTTCCTCGTCGTGCTGCTGCGTCTCCTCCTGGGGGTAGCGGAAGCGGCCTTCTTCGTCGCGTCGATCGCCGCCCTGGCGGACCTGGCGCCGCCATCGAGGATCGGGGAGGCCCTCAGCTTCAACTCCCTCGGCCTCTACCTCGGGTTGGCGGCCGGGCCGCCGCTGGGTGAGGTCATGGTGGAGACCTGGAGCTTCACCACGGCCTGGGTCGGCGCCGCCGTACTCGCACTCATGGCCGCTGGCATCGTGCTGGGGGTCGGTGAGACCAGGACGCCGATCGGGAACGTCACCACGAAGGCGAAGCTGATCCACCGCAAGGCCATCCCCGTGGGACTGGCGTTCTTCACCTCGCTGTTCGCGATGGGGGCCTTCCTCGCCTTCGCCTCGCTGCACGCTGAGGCCGTGGGTCTGCGCAACACCAGCCTGCCGTTGCTGGTCTACGGCCTGGTCGTGGTGGTGTGCCGGATCGCGTTCGCCAGGCTGCAGGACAAGGCTCCGGCCCTGCTGACGGGTGCGGCAGCACTCGCCACCATCGCCCTCGGTCTCGCGCTGATCGGCGTGTGGACCACGCCCGCCGGGCTGATCCTCGGGGTCGTGCTCCTGGGCCTGGGGATCACGTTCAGCACCCCAGCATTCTTTGCGGCGATCTTCGCCACCGCCGGTCCCGGCGAGCGTGGGGCCGCGTCAGGGACGGCCAGTGCCTTCCTCGACCTCGGTCTGGGAGGGGGTCCGATGGTGCTCGGCTTCGTCGCCCAGGGTGCCGGGATCCCCAGCGCGTTTGCCGTGGCAGCGCTCGTGGCGCTGGCAGGGTCCGTGTGGACACTCGCCCTTCGCGCCCGAGCAACCAGAGGCCAGGGCCCGGTCACCGCTGCGCCTCCGGTCTGACTAGCGGTGACCCACGGGCACGACCCAGCGGAAGGCGCTGAGGACCGGTCTGCGGCACCAACAGGTGGGCGAACAGCCGCAACGCCGGAGACCGACCGCTTCCGCGAGCCGAGTCCCCAGCGCCGCGCCGAGGTACAGCGTGATCGTGATGACCAAGGTGCGCCTCATCCTCCCGAAGATACCCTCGTCCGGCTCCGCAACCTGGGCCAGCGCGTCAGACCCCCAAACGGCGACTCCACGTTTCCAACAGCGCAGCAAGCTCGGCCCGCTCACTCAGCGCGAGACCCGCCACGAGCCGGTGCTCGTTGGCCATGTGGGCGGTGAAGGCGCGGTCGATGAGGCGTCGACCCGAGGCCGTGAGCCTCACGACCCGCCCCCGCCCGTCCCGGTCGCTGACGGTGCGCGTCACCCAGCCCCGCTCCAGGCACCGATCAACCCGCTTCGTCACCGCCCCCGAGGAGACCATGGTCGTCTCCGCGAGCTCGGTGGGCGTCAGGGCGAACGGCGCGCCTGAACGCCGCAGGGTCGCGAGTACGTCGAACTCACCCTCCCCCAGCCCGAACTGCGCGAAGACCGGCACCAGCTCGTCGGTCAGCGCCGCACCCAACCGGTGCAGTCGGCCGATCAGCGCTTGCGGTGACGCGTCGAGATCGGGCCGCTCCCGCGCCCACTGATCCATGATGCGGCCGACGTGATCAACCGACTTCTCCATGCAGGGAATATATCTTACTCGGAAACTATTACGTGTTCCATGGAAACTACCTCGTCGGTGCGGGCGGCCCTGATCACGAGCGTCGCCCCGATCGCGTGGGGAACGACCTACGTCGTGACCGCTCAGTTCCTTCCCCCCGACCGGCCACTGTTCGCTGCCGCCATGCGGGCGTTGCCGGCCGGACTCGTTCTCCTCGCCCTCCGACGCCGACTGCCTCGGGGTGTGTGGTGGTGGCGCAGCGCCGTCCTGGGGGTCTGCAACTTCGGACTCTTCTTCCCGCTCATCTTCCTGGCTGCCTACCACCTGCCCGGCGGGCTCGCGGCCACGGTCCAGGCGGGATCACCCCTGGCCGTGATGGCGCTCGCGTGGCTGGTCTTGAAGGAACCGGCAGGCCTGGTCAGGCTCGTTGCCGGACTCGTAGGGCTCGTGGGAGTCGCCCTCCTGGTGCTCAAGTCGCCTGGCGAGGTCGATCAGATCGGACTGATGGCTGCCTCGGGTTCGGTCCTGGTCTCATCCCTGGGGTTCGTGCTGATCAAGCGATGGCCCGCGCCGGTTGACATGACGGCCCTGGTCTCCTGGCAGCTGGTTGTCGGAGGAGTGGTCCTGGTGGCGGTGGCCGCCCTCGTCGAAGGTGCTCCGCCTGCCCTCGACCTACCTGCCCTCTCGGGCTTCCTGTGGCTGGGGACGGTGGGCACGGTGCTGGCCTATTGGTGCTGGTTCCACGGGCTCTCCCGAATGCCGGCCGGAACCGTGGCGTTGATCGGCCTGGTGAACCCCGTCGTAGCCACCGTGCTGGGGGTCCTGGTGGCGCGCGAGTCGTTCAGCGTCGCCTCCGCGATCGGGATGGGCCTGGTCCTTGGCGGCGTCGTCGCTGGCCAACCAGCGATCGCCGCCAAGCTTCAGCGGCGGCAGTCGATCTCTCGCGTCCGAACTCCCTCGCCGCTCAGGACAGTCACCGCCCGGGAAACGCCACCGGCCGCGGCCTAGCGAGACACCTCGGCACAGCTCCTCGGCCAGCACCGCCCGGTGCTGGTGAGTACGAATCACATCTAGGAAGGGAACACACATGTTGGTGCTCGTCATGGGCTCGACCGGCTATCTCGGAACCGCCGTCACAGAGGCTCTCGTCTCCAAGGGACACCAGGTGGTCGCCATGGTCCGGCCCGGAACGAACGCGACCGGAGCTGCCGACGTACGGGTGGCCGACCTGGGCGACCCTGAGGCGGTCGCCGCCGCGGTCACGTCGGACATCGATGCCGTGGTCCACGCCGCGACCCCGTTGGGGGACTGGGAGATCGAGCGCCGATCCATCCGGGCCGCGAAGGGCAGGCTGGCGGTTGGCTCGAGAAAGTTCGTCTACATCAGCGGTGCCTGGGTCCTGGGGTCGAGCGTGGACCACAACGGTGACACGAACGCGCACACCGAGACGTCGCCGGTGAACCCGATCCCGCTCGTGGCCGGTCGTGAGCGGGCCGAGCGTGATGTCCTCGAAGGCGATGCCACCGGCATCGTGGTACGACCGGGAATCCTCCACGGACGCGGACGCGGCATCCCCGCCCTGATGACGGCGTGGGCTGAGAGCGAAGGGCAGGGCGTCTTCGTCGGCGCCGACGACGGGGTGACTTGGGCGAGCGTGCACGTCGAGGACGCCGCCGACCTCGTCGTGCTCGCTCTCGAGCGGGGCGAATCGCCGCAGATCCTGCACGCGGTGGCGGAATCGGCCGTCAGTGTGAAGGCGATCGCGACGGCGGCCGACCTGGCTGTGGGGGGAACCGGTCGGGCCAGGCGATGGGAGGCGAAGCAGGCGGCGGCGCAGATCGGAGCTGGATTCGCCGAGGCACTCGCCCTCCCCCAGGTCGTGACGTCGTCGCTGGCTCAAGCACTCGGATGGGCTCCTTCCCGACCAGGGATCCTCGCGGAGGTCCGTCAGGGCTCCTACCAGCAGAGCGCCGCCTCGGCCTGAGACAGGAGCGCGTCACGTCTGATGCACCTGCCCGACCGAGTACCCGGGTGAGGCTGCGGTTGACGCGTCGCGCGGTGTGCGCATGGATGGGGGTCTGTTCCCATCGAGAGGCCGTTCTGTGCTCCGCTTCGCAACCAGTGCCGTCAGGGCCTTCGCCGTCGGGCTGGGTGTGACGGGGAGCCTCGAGCTCGTGCTGGCCACGGTAAGCCGCGGTACTGCCGCAGGGCTGGTCACCGCCGCCGCCGCAGGAATCGCGCTGGAACTGACGCTTCAGCGCACCACGGGGTCTCGACTGATCAGGCTCGTGGTGCTCGCATCCGCCCCAGTGGCGGCTGCGCTGCTACTGGGGCGTCTGCTGGTCATCCGGATGGATCTCGCCGTCGTCGCCGCGGTGACATTGTCGGCAGGAGTGACGTGGGCGATCTCGTCCAACCAGCGCCGGATGGCCGGCGCCCTGGCCGCGTCACTGTCCCTGGTCACGGTGGGCGGTCTCGTTGCCGGAGCTGGCGCGTGGTCCGTGGACGAACCAGCAGACACCGACCCGCGGATGCTGGCGGGCAACGGGGTTGTCGTCAGCGTTGACACCCATGCGTTCATGATCCAGCAGGCCGCCGTCATTCTCCGCCACGACGGGCTGAAGGCAGCTGCGGGCGTGCTCGACGCCGAGGACCCGACCGCTCCATTTGCCCTCAGCCCGGACGGCAGGGCGTCCACGAAGCACGAGTCCTACCTGTGGAGGATGCAGCTCGGGGCACGCGACGCCGACCGCGTGCTGAAGAAGCCGGAGATGCCGGATCACTTCTTCAACTGGTGGACCCATTCCGGGAAGGGGCTGATCGCCGGGACGTCGGCCGCGACCTGGGCCGAGCAGCAGTTCGCGCTGGCCACGAAGTTGTGGGCCGCTGGGGACCGCCCCGCAGCGATGTACCGCCTCGGCGCGGCGGCGCACCTGGTCGGTGATGCGTGCGCTCCCCCACACGCCTCGCCGTACGTTCCGAACCATCGCGCTTATGAGGAGTGGGTCGTGTCCCGTCAGAGCGAGTACGCCGTGAGCAGTGGCGGCATCTACCGCACGGACTTCAGAGTGACCAAGGGTCACGGCGGCGACGAGTGGTCCAGCGCGCACACCCGCGGCTGGCTGGACGAGTGTGCACACCGCTCCGCCGAGTTGCTCTTCGACACCGCCCAGCCCCCGCCTGACAGTCCGACCGGTGCCACGCCGTACGTCAACACGATGGACAACTTCAAGGACGCACAGCGTCTGACCGCCGGCTACCTCGCGTTCTTCTTCGAGTCGGTGGGGGTTCGATGAGCCGGCCTCCGGGACTGGCCCGCGAAGCGCATGAGGGCACCACGGTCGGTGCCGTCCTGGCCGGGGTTGCAGCCACGTTCGGCCTGGTCGTCAGCAGTGGACTGTTGGCTGTCGTCGTGGCGGGTCTGCTGCAATGGCGAAACCTGCCCGTCGGCGTGGACAACGCCATCCCCCTGGTCGTGCTGGGTGGTGGGCTGCTGCTGAGCGGCCGGGTCGCCACCGACGTTGCCGGCCGCCTCGGCCCCCTCTGCGGTGTGGGTGCCGGCCTACTCGTGGGGACGATCGGGATCGCGGTGAGCCGTGCCGGCGAGGCCCACGGCGAGGGAATCGAGCTGTGGCAGATCGCGATCGCCGTCTCCGTGGTGTCGGTGCTCTCGGGCGGTGGCGCCTGGTGGGTGGCGCGTCGCCGCTCTGCTTCACGCGCCCCTGGTGGCTGAGCCACCGAGACCGAAGGAGCCAACGTCGACGCGGGGACGCTCTGTACAGATTGCGGGTTTTGCACCATATTTGTCCGGTCAGGCGCCGGTATGGCGCTCATCTTTCCTTCTCGGGAGAACATCGCATGCGAATCACTCGGATCTGTCTGCTCGTAGCCACGACCGTCCTCGCCAGCATCGCCGCCTTCAGTGGAGCCGCGAACGCGACCCACTCGTGGGGTGGCTACCACTGGGCCCGGCAGTCGAACCCGTTCACCTTGAAGGTGGGTGACAACGTCACCAGCGCCTGGGACGCCTACCTGGACACGTCGAACAGCCAGTGGAGCCAGTCCACGGTCCTGAACCTGACCAAGACGACCGGCGGGACTACCGGCAAGCTGTGCAAGGCAACTGCCGGCCGCGTAGAGGTTTGTAACTCGGCGTACGGGCAGAACGGGTGGCTCGGCCTGGCCAGCATCTCGATCACGAGCGGCAGCCACATCACCCAGGGCACGGTCAAGTTGAACGACACCTACTTCGCGATGGCGCAGTACAACAACCCCAACGAGCGTGCGCACGTGATGTGCCAGGAGATCGGACACACCCTAGGCCTGGGACACACCAGCGAGGACGGATCGATCCAGAACACGTGCATGGACTACTCCCAGTCCCCGACGAGTACGGCGCCCAACGCGCACGACTACTCGCAGCTGCAGACGATCTACTCCCACCTGGACTCCACCACTACCGTCAGCTCGGCCAGCGCGGCGAAGTCGCGGCAGGTTGGCAACGACCGGTCGTCGTGGGGCCGTGAGGTGGACCGTTCCGCCGACGGCAAGCACTCCACGTTCGTCCGGCAGTTCGCCGACGGCACGGCGGTCGTGACCGAGGTGGTCTGGGCAGGCTGACCAGCTCCCTCAGCAAGTCTCAACGAGCGCCGGGCGGCCCAGCCGTCCGGCGCTCGTGCTCTGCTAGGAGGACCGCCGGGTTCGGCCGCCGCGAAGCAGGTCAGCTGCGAACCGGTCGCAGGCCCGCAGCCAGATTGAAGGCTCCGGTCAGGACGTTGAGCGCCACCACCCCGACCACGTCCGCGATCTCTCGGTCGCTGTAGCCGAGGTCGTGGAGCTCCTCGACCTGGATGGCGGTGATCGCCGTGGGCTCGACGTACACCTGAAGTCCGTAGGCGACCATGGCGGCGATGGCCGGGTCACCTGAGCTCCCCCGTCGCGCCAGGTCGATCTCGTCGTCGCCGACGCCGAGCGATCGTGCGGCAGCGACGTGGGAGTCCAGACAGAGCTCGCAGCCCTGGCGGGACTGGACAGCGATCGAGATCCGTTCGCTGATCCGACGGTCGAGCTTGGCTCTCTTCATGGAGCGGCTGAGCTGGAGGTAGCCGCCGAGCACAGCCGGCGAGTTGGCCATGGTTCTCACCATGTCCCCGACCTGACCGTGACGAGCCACGAGCTCCCCCAGCATCTCCCGGGCGGAACCCACCGCGGTCTGCGGCGTCAGAAGCGGCAGCCTGCTCATCGTTCCGCTCCCGCTGTGCTCGTCGCCGGGGTGTGCGCGCCGGTCGCGTCGCCGCTGGTGGTCAACGGCTTGAAGCCGCGGAGCCGCAGGCTGTTGCTGACGACGAACACCGAGGAGAAGGCCATCGCAGCGCCGGCCAGCATCGGGTTCAGCAGCCCCGCGGCGGCCAGCGGCAGGGCGGCCACGTTGTAGGCGAATGCCCAGAACAGGTTGCCCTTGATGGTGCCCAGCGTCCGGCGTGAGAGTCGGATCGCGTCCGCGGCGACCCGGAGGTCACCCCGGACCAGGGTGAGGTCGCTGGCCTCGATGGCGACATCGGTGCCCGTGCCCATCGCCAGGCCGAGGTCGGCCTGGGCGAGTGCTGCGGCGTCGTTGACGCCGTCGCCGACCATGGCCACCACCCGGCCCTCGGACTGCAGCCGCTTCACGACGTCCACCTTGTCGGCCGGGAGCACGTCGGCGATCACGGAGTCGGGCTCGATCCCGACCTGTGCGGCGACCGATCGGGCGACAGTGGCGTTGTCGCCGGTGAGCAGGATCGGCCGCAGCCCGAGGCTGCGGAACTGAGCAATCGCCTCCGCGGAGGTCGGCTTGACGGCATCGGCGACGACGACGACGCCGCGGGCGGCGCCGTCCCACCCGACCGCGACGGCGGTACCGCCGCGCGCTTGCGCTGCTTCCAGAGCAGCCTCCAACTCGGCGGGCAGGTGCTGGGACCACTCGGCCAGCAGCTTCGGCCTGCCCACGAGGACGGCGTGGCTCGCGTCACCGCGGTTGACGATGCCCTGGACTCCGAGGCCCTCGAGGTTGGCGAAGTCCTCCACGGAGGGCAGGCTGCCGATCCGGTCTCGGGCACCGCTCGCGATGGCCTGGGCGATCGGGTGCTCGGAGGCGTCCTCCAGTGCTCCCGCAAGCCTCAGGACCTCGTCGGCATCCTCACCGGGAGCGGCGACCACGTCGACCAGGGTCATCTGGCCGGTCGTGACGGTGCCGGTCTTGTCGAGAACGATGGTGTCCACGAGGTGGGTGGACTCGAGCACCTCGGGACCCTTGATCAGGATCCCCAGCTGGGCTCCGCGGCCGGTGCCGACCATCAAGGCGGTCGGTGTGGCGAGCCCGAGTGCGCACGGGCAGGCGATGATCAGTACGGCGACGGAGGCGGTGAAGGCCATCGCGAGCCCGGCACCGCTGCCGATCCAGAAGCCGAGGGTGCCGATGGCCAGGGCGATCACGATCGGGACGAAGATCCCCGAGATGCGGTCGGCGAGCCGCTGGGCATGCGCCTTCCCGTTCTGGGCGTCCTCGACCAGCCGGGCCATCTGGGCGAGCTGCGTGTCGGTGCCGACGCGGGTGGCCTGTACGACGAGCCGACCGCCGGCGTTGACGGTGGCCCCGACGACCGGATCGCCTGGGCGCACCTCGACCGGCACCGACTCACCGGTGAGCATCGAGGCGTCGACGGCAGAGGTGCCCTCCTCGATGATCCCGTCGGTGGCGATCTTCTCGCCGGGCCTGACGACGAACCGCATTCCGACGGCCAGCTGGTCGGTGGGGATGCGCTCCTCGACACTCCCATCGGGGCCGTCGCGCAGCACAGCGACCTCCTTGGCGCCGAGCTCCAGCAGCGCACGCAGTGCAGCGCCCGCGCGCCGCTTGGAGCGGGCCTCGAAGTAGCGGCCGGCGAGGATGAAGGTCGTGACTCCGGCGGCGGCCTCGAGGTAGATGTTCCCGGCGCCGTCGGTGCGCTCGACCGTGAACTCGAAGGGGTGTGTCATCCCCGGTGTCCCCGCGGTCCCCCAGAACAGGGCGTAGAGGGACCAACCGAGCGCGGCGATGGTGCCGAGTGAGATCAGCGTGTCCATCGTGGACGTGCCGTGGCGCAGGTTGACCCAGGCGGCCCGGTGGAAAGGCGCCGCGCCCCAGACCACCACGGGGGCGGCGAGGGTGAGCGAGAGCCACTGCCAGAACTCGAACTGCAGCGCCGGCACCATCGCCATCGCGATCACCGGGACGGTGAGCGCGGCCGAGACCAGCAGCCGCTGTCGCAGCGAGCGGGTCGGGTCGTCGGCCACGAGCGGGTCGTCGTTCCCCTCGGCTCCCTTCGGGCGGGGCACCGTTGCGCCGTACCCGGCCTGCTCGACCGTGGCGACCAGGGCTTCGGGTGCCAGTCCCATCGGGAAGGTGACCTTGGCCTTCTCGGTCGAGTAGTTGACCGTGGCGACCACGCCGTCGAGCTTGTTGAGCTTTCGCTCGATGCGGTTGGCGCAGGAGGCGCAGGTCATCCCGCTGATCTCCAGCTCGATGGCCTCGGTTGATGTGGTGCTCATCTGCTCCTCCTTCTGGTGATCTGGCTGCCGGGTCGCATCAGTGGTCGGTGTGGGCGTCGCCGGACTCGCTCGCTGGGGGTGCAGCGGCGTTCCCGGACGTGCTCAGCGTGAATGCGGCCGTGCGGACCACTCCCTGGTGCTTGAAGTCCAGGAAGAGGTGGTAGTCCCCGGTGCTGGGGACTGCGGCGTAGAACACGGCGTCCGGCCCGGGTTGCGTCGTGCCGTCGCCGGGGGTGCCGTCCGGGTGGACGTGCAGGTAGGCGAGGTCGCCGGCTCGGAGCGCCACCAGGTGTCCGTAGGCACCGAGGTAGGGCTCGAGGTCGGTGACCGGGCTCCCCTCACGTTCGACCGAGAGCGTCAACTTCGCATCGGAGCCGGGAGACAGGTCGCCAGCGAGGGTGACGGTGTAGCCGTCGACCACTGCGGTGCGCGTCTCGCTGGCCTGTGCGGCGGGCTCGAAGGCGCCGGCCACGGCCAGGTCGGCTCCGAGGGTGAGCGCGTCCGCGCCGGTGGCCAAGAAGTCGGCGAACAGTCGCCACTGGCCCGGCGTCAGGTCCAGCTCGGTGGACCAGGTGCCCTCGGTGGACAGCACGGGGTGAACGTGCTGGAAGCCGGTGAAGTCGCGCCGCACGGCGATGAAGTGCAGCTGCTTCTCGTGCTCGACGTCGTACGCCGTCACCGCTTCGCCGCCCGGACCGCGGATCGTGAACCGCACGGCAACGTCGGTTCCGGCAGCGGCGACGGGCTCGGCCAGGGCGAGGGTGTAGCCGTCCTGGGACGTCATCAGCCCTCCGGGAACGTCGACCGCGCCACCCGCGGCCTTCTGCCCGGTGCGGGGCTTCTCGGCGCCGTGGGTGTCGTGGCCGGCGGACGTCGCGGTCGCCGGGTCGGGCCCGAACGCCCGTCCGCCGAGCAGCGCCAGCGCGAACACGACCGCCAGAGCGGTGACGAAGCCGGCGACCTTGGTCAGGGTGCTCATGCCAGCTGGTAGCCGGCCTCTTCGACGGCGGCGCGGACGGCAGCCTCGTCGATCGGCTCGGCGCTGGTGATGGTCACGGCCCCGGTCTCGAGGACCACGTCGACTGTTCCGACGCCCGGGATCTCCTGGACCTCCTCGGTGACTGAGGAGACGCAGTGGCCGCAGGTCATGCCGGTGACGGTGTAGGTGCTGGTCTGGCTCATTGTTCTCATTCCTTCGGGTTGGGTGTGCTGGGTTGGATGTGTTGGGTTGGCCTTGTTGGGTTGGCTCGGTTGTTCAGGAGCGGACGAGACGGGCGATCGCGTCGGAGGCTTCCTTGAGCTTGATCTCGGCCTCGTGGCCCGCCCTCGCGAGCCGCATCGACCACGCAGTGGGCCATGTGTTCATCGAGCAGGCCCAGCGCCACCGACTGGAGCGCCTTCGTCATCGCCGAGACCTGGGTCAGGATGTCGATGCAGTACTGCTCCTCCTCGACCATCCGCTGGAGTCCGCGCGCCTGGCCCTCGATCCGGCGCAGCCGCTTGAGGTAGTCGTCCTTGGTGTTGTTGTGGATGTAGCTGTGCTCGTGGACGGGCGACTGCTGGGTTGCCGCCTGGATCTCGGTCATCGCGATACCTCTCATGCTCTCGGTCGGGATCGACATTCTCAGGGTACCCCCCTCCGGTATCTCGTAAAACTTGGGCGTCCTTGGGAATACCTTACCCCCCCAGGGTATTGAGTCAAGGACGATCCGCCCGGAATCCTTCCCGGGCACCAACCACAAAGGATGAGAAACGATGTCTCAGCAACCATCACCAGCCGCCTCACGGCGCTGGCTCGGCCTGGCAGTCATCGCTGCCGCGCAGTTCATGGTCATCATGGACACCTCGATCATCGGGGTGGCCCTGCCCAAGATGCAGGTCGACCTCGGCTTCTCCCCCGGGAACCTCTCGTGGGTCTTCAACGCCTACGTCATCGCGCTCGGAGGCCTGTTGCTCCTCGGCGGCAAGCTCTCCGACGTCCTCGGCGCCCGCCGGGTGTTCAGCGCCGGCTGGGTCGTCCTGATCGGCGGATCGCTGCTTGCGGGCTTCGCGGGCAACCCCGCCGTCGAGCTCGCCGGTCGGGCGGTCCAGGGCGCCGGCGCGGCACTGATCGCGCCGTCCGCGCTCACCCTGCTGTTCATGCTCTTCGGATCCAGCCCGAAGGAGCTCACCAAGGCGCTGGCCTTCTACGGGGCCGCGGCCCCGGCCGGAGGAACCGCCGGTGTCTTCCTCGGCGGCGTGATCACCGAGTACATCAGCTGGCCGTGGGTGTTCTACATCAACATCCCGATCGCGCTGGGGATCCTGGTCCTCGTGCCCAAGGTCATGCCCGCAGGCGGATCGGCGGCGAAGTCGCGGGTCGACCTGCTGGGTGCGGCGACTGTCACCGGTGGACTGGGCGCGGCCGTCTACGCCGTCGTCAAGGCGCCCGAGATCGGCTGGGGCGCCGGGAGCACCTGGCTTGTCCTGGGCATCGCCGCCGTACTGCTCGCCTCCTTCGTCGCCCTTCAGATCAAGGGCCGCGAACCGCTGTTACGACTGGGCATGTTCCGCGCCCCCAACCTGGCGGCGGCGAACCTCGCGCAGGTGTTGCTCGGGGCCGCCTGGATCCCGATGTGGTTCTTCCTGAACCTCTACCTCCAGCAGGTCCTCGGCTACTCCGCCTTCCCCTCGGGTGCGGCGCTGCTGCCGATGACCGGCCTGATCATGCTCGGAATGGTCGTGCTGGCGCCCCGCGCGATCGCTGCGATCAGCCCCAAGAGGACCACTGTGGCGGGCCTGCTGCTGCTGGCTGTCGGCATGGGTTGGCTGTCCCTGGTCGACCCCGCCGGCTCGTTCGCCGTCGATGTCCTCCCGGCGTCCCTGGTGGCCGCGCTCGGGATGTCGCTCGCCTTCATCCCGACCCTGGGTACGGCGATCTCAGCGGCTCCCCCCGAGGAGGGCGGTCTTGCCTCCGGGATCGTGAACACCAGCTATCAGATCGGCTCCGCCCTCGGCCTCGCTGTGATGACCGCCGTGGCGGCCGCAAACGGGGCCGCTACGATCGGCGACCCTGTTGCTCTGACCGAGGGCTACTCCGCGGCGTTCATCGGCGCTGCCGTCGTAGCCGTGGCCGGCGCCGCGGCGGCCGCCGCCTTCCTCCGCCAGCCGGCGACCCCGGTCACCGAGGAGGCGCCCGTCGACCAGCACGCCTGAGCCGACTCGCGCAGCAGCCAGAGCACGTGTCGCGCAGCAACCGCTGAGCGACACGTGCTCTGCCATGGGTCTGGCAACGCGCGACCCACCTCGCCCTCGAGCGGTGCGACTAGCGTGGCGTTGGCCGACCCACTACCTGCCTCGGAGGTGCCCACGTGGCCAGCAAGCTCACCGAGCTCGCGATCGACTGTGCCGATCCCAGCGGTCTCGCCCTGTTCTGGTGCTCCGTCCTCGGCTACGAGGTGCAGCACGAGGAGGACGGATATGTCTCGATCGGCTCTCCCCTCGCGCCGGCAGGCGAGGACTCCCCCGGCCCCGTGCCCCCGACGTTGGCCTTCGCGCGCGTGCCCGAGGGCAAGAGCGTGAAGAACAGGCTGCACCTCGACGTGAACCCGACCGACCGGGAGCAGGGCGACGAGGTCCGTCGACTGCTCGACCTGGGTGCTCGTCACGGCGACGTCGGCCAGGGTGACCAGAGCTGGGTCGTCCTCCTCGACCCGGAAGGGAACGAGTTCTGCGTCCTTGCCAGCCGCCACGCCTGACGAGGACCGATGGCTACCGCCTCGCGACTCGTAGGCGCGATACGTTGGCGAACGCCCGAAGAAGGCACGATCTCTGTCGGAGGGAAGGCGCCATGACAGAACAGGTGAGGACCGCTCGGGTCGCCGGCGCCTGGTATCTGGGGCTGGCCGTCACGGGGATACTCGGGTTCTTGCTGGTCCGCCCCGCGATCTATGTCGACGGAGACACAGCCGCGACGTTGGCGAACCTGCAGGACAAGGAGGCGCTGGCACATCTGGGAGTCCTGCTGGAGATGGGCATCGTCGTCACCCAGGCACTGGCAGCCATCTGGTTCTACAAGTTGTTCCGAGACGTGCGCCTCGTGGCAGGTGTCTCGGTCGCCGCCTTCGGACTCATGAACGCCGTGGCCCTCATGGCCAGTGCCGTATTCCTGGCCACGGCCGGCGCCGTCGCCCAGGACAGTTCGCTTGCACCCGCCGGCGACGCAGCCGCGACTGTAGGTGTGCTCTATCACCTCAGCACCGACGCCTGGGGTATCGGTGCCATGTTCTTCGGTCTGTGGCTGATCCCCATGGGTTGGACAGCGATCACGACGGCGCGCTTCCCCAGAGCACTGGGTTGGATCCTGGTCATCGGTGGTGCCGGCTACCTGCTCAGCAGCGTCGTCGACTACGGCTTCGTCGACCCACCCAGCCTCCTGGTCGACGGATTGGCCTTCCCAGCGACCATCGGGGAGTTCTGGATGATCGGGTATCTCCTGCTGCGCGGCATCCGGCCCGAGGCGACTACCCCCTGACCGCCAGCCAAGGCATGGACACCAACCTCGCCGGCTGATCCAGCACCAGCACCAGCACCAGCACCTCTCGCCGAAGTCGCACGCGAGCCGGCAAACGGTGGTACTCCCCCGCTTCCGAGCCCGCCTTCCACGGCTGGGTCACTTCTCGACCCAGGTAACCCGCGACCACTACATCGCCACCTCTACGTCAACACCGAAATCGCCTCTGATCTGCGTTTCCGCAGGTCAGAGGCGATTCTCTCGGTCGGGCTGACAGGATTTGAACCTGCGACCCCTTGACCCCCAGTCAAGTGCGCTACCAAGCTGCGCCACAGCCCGAAGAGCCTTCTCAGAAGGCCCGGTGCACACTATCGCAGGCTCGGACGTCGCCCGAATCGGGTCCCGGACAGTGTCGGTGCCCGCAGCCGAGGCGGCCGTACGACGAGCGGCTCAGGCGGCCGCGGATGCGCACGGGAGGGTGATCCGGACGGTCGTGCCGCGGTGCTCGTCGGAGACGACCCGCACCTTGCCGCCGTGACGGTGCACGATCGCCGCCACGATCGCCAGCCCCATTCCGGTGCCCTGGATGGCGCGCTTCTGAGCGGTCGAGGACCTGAAGAACTTGGTGAAGAGGTGCTGCTGCTCCGCAGCCGGGATGCCGATCCCGGTGTCGCCGACCTTGAGGATCGCCTCCTTCCCGGTCTTCTGCAACGAGCACGCCACGCTGCCGCCGTCCTCAGTGAACTTCAGGGCATTGCTGAGCACGTTGAACAGCACCCGCTCAAGGTGTGCCGCATCACCACGCACCATCACCTTGCCGGTCGGCACGGTGAAGCTTGTGTCGAGCCGGCGATCCGCGATCAGCGGGCGCAGAGCCTCCTCGGCTCGGCGGACGACCTCACACAGATCGACCTCCTGGGCGTGCAGCACGAACTCGCCCGACTCGAAGCTCGACAACGTCAAGAGGTTGTCGGCCAGAGCACGCAGACGGTCACCGTTGCGCTGGACCACCTCGAGCATGGCCAGCTGAGCAGGAGCCATCCTCTCCTCGCCGGTGTCGATGAGCAGCTCCACATAGCCCAGGATGCTGGTGATCGGGGTGCGCAGTTCGTGGCTGACCGTGGCGACGAAGTCGTCCTTCGCCCGGTCGAGCTCCTGCAGCCTGCGCACGGCCTCGACCTCCTTCTCGAGACCGGCCACCAGGAGGTTGCGGCTGCGCCGCTGCTCCGTGACGTCGTTGGCCACGCCCAGGTAGCCGACCAGCTGGCCGGAGGCGTCGGTGACCTGCATGACCACCAGCGCGGCGGTGAAACGCTCACCGCCCTTGCGGATGATCGTCCAGTCACGCGGCTGAGGCGCACGCCCGGCCCTGCGGTCGTCCTGGCCGCGACGCTCGACACCGCCGTTCTCACCTGCGCGCCGGTCCGCTCGCTGGTCTGTGCGCTGGTCTGGGCGCTGGTCTGGGCGCTGGTCTGGGCGCTGGTCTGGGCGCCGGTCGCGGCGCTGGTCATTGCGGCGGGCCACCCGCCGGTCGGCGCGTGCGTCCCCGCCCTTGCCGCGACGCTTGTCCGGGCCCTCGCCGGGACGCTGCCCGGGACGCTGATCGGAGCGCTGATCGGGGCGCTGATCGGGGCGCTGATCGGGGCGGCCGTCGACGCGCTGGTCCGTCCGCCCCGTCCGGGAGGCTTCTGCGGGGCGGGCGCCGTTTTGCGCGGCCGGTCCCCCATCGTCACTGCCGCGTCGTCGGCGGTCCAGCGACCCCAGGTCGGGTGCGCTTCGCCGGCGATCGAGCTTGGACATGTCCGCCGTCAGCAGCTTCAGATCAGCCGGGACGCCGAGCCGCTCGGCTCGCTCCTCGAACTCGACCGGCTCGAACAGCTGCGGGTTGAGCGGTTGTCCGACCACTTCGGAGGCGGGATATCCGAGCATCCGCTCGGCCTCGAGGTTGTACAGGGTGACCCTGCCGCGCAGGTCGGTGCCGATCAGCGCGGGTGCGGCAGCCGTCCGGATGAGCTGGCTGAACAAGCCCGAGCTGCTCACCTCGGGTGTGACGTCGATCCCGCTCAGGACGACGTACTTCCGCTCGACCGCCCCCTCATCGGCGAAGCCCACGGACCAGAGAATCCGTCGTCGGTCGCCGTCCTTGGTGACCAGGGTCGTCTCGACGCCGAGGACGGGTACGCCCGGCGCGTTGACGGCGTCACTGAGGATCCTGCGGTCCGGCTCGTCGAGCAGGTCGGTCCAGGAGCGCCCGAGCAGTTCGTCGGGCGACCGTCCGGTCACCGCCCGCACTGCGGCGTTTACGTGGGTGACCCTGCCCGTCGAGATCTCGGCAACCACGACCAGGCACGAGACGGCGTCGATGACGGCCGGTGAGAGCCCCGACGGCGGAGCAGTGACTGGCCGTACGGCAGTCCTTCTTGTCGTCCCCACGCGCGGTTCCCCCCTAGCAAGCCGATGCGCCAACTGTAGAACGCCTGAACCGTCATTTCGGGCAAAATGTCGATTCTGGTCCACAGCGGCGATGCGAACGCCATAGGCCATTAGCCCTATTTCGGACACAAACCGTCCGGGTGGGATTTATCCTTGCGTGGACCTCGGGGCGGGAGCACATGGTCGCCGCCGCTCTGCACTACGGACGCAGAACCTAGCGTCGAGACCAGACGAAGGACGCCATGACGGGGAAGGTGACGGTTCCGCAGGGGCTCGTCACGATGCTCGACCAGCTCGGGCACACCATCGTGACAGCGACAGGGGTGGACCTCGTCGTGATCGATCTTGTCCGCCCAGGCGGCGACCTCCAGGTGGTCTCCGTGGTGGGCGACGAAGCTGCCCGCGCCGAGCTCCACGGCACGGTCGAGAGCGCCCAGGTGTGGGAGGACCGGCTGGCGGCCAGCGAGCGGTCAGGGCAGGTCTTCCACCTTCGACATGACTCGCCGCTCCAGCGTGAGACCGTCAACCCCGGCGCGTCCGTCCACGAGGAGCGCCGCGAGACGACCGAGGTCAGGGTCCCCGTCGAGACGCTGCTCCTGCCGCTGACCGGAGCCGACGGCACCCGGCTGGGGGTGCTCGGCGCGCATGTTCATGGCCGGGCCGCTCCGTCTCAGGAAACGTGCGCTGCGCTGGAGTCGTTCGCCGCGTCGGCTGCGATGGCGATCGAGCACGCCACCCTCCGCTACCGCGCCGAGGCGTCGGAGGAGATGTTCCGGAGCCAGGCCATGTCGGACCAGCTGACCGGACTCGGCAGCAGGAGCCTTCTGCTCGACAGGCTCCGGCACGCGAGCACAGCCAGGCGTCGTGGCGGCAGCGTGATGGCGCTGGCGTTCCTCGACCTCGACGACTTCAAGGCGATCAACGACGACCACTCCCACGCGGCAGGCGACCGCGTGCTGCGCACGGTGGCGGAGCGGATCCAGACTGCGGTGCGCGCACACGACACGGTGGCGCGCTGGGGAGGCGACGAGTTCCTCATCCTGCTCCACCCGCTCTCCGACGAGCACGCTGCCCTCGGTGTCGTCGAGCGCATCCTCGCCGCGGTGGCAGAGCCGATCACCGACCTCGGCCACCCGGTCACGTTGACCGCGAGCATCGGGATCTCGTTCTGGACCTCGGATGCCCCCGTCGCGGCGGAGGAACTGGTTCGTCGTGCCGACGCGGCGATGTACGAGGCGAAGCGGCAGGGTGCGAGCCGGTACGCCGTCTTCGACGCCTTCGACGCTGAGGCGGCCCGCCGGCTGCACCTGCTCGGCCTGTTGTCCCGCGCCGTGCCGGAGCAGCGCGTCGTCGTGGAGTACCAGCCGGTCGTCCGCGTCGCTGACGGGGCCGTGGTCGGGGTCGAGGCACTGCTGCGCCTGCGCGACGACGACGGAAGCCTGGTGTACCCCCTCGAGCTCCTCGACAGGGGTGCGCCGCCGAGCGATGTCGCCCTCGAGGTGATGACGCGGGCCTTCGAGCAGGTTGCCGGCTGGACGGCCAGCGGTTACGACCTCGACCTGTCGGTCAACGTCTCCGCACAGCAGATCGCCGACATCGACACCTTCGCCAAGACGCTCCGCTCAACCCTGGTCCAGACGGGCCTGGCACCAGACCGCCTGATCGTCGAGCTCACCGAACACACCCTGCTCACCACGACCGCCGCGACCCTGGCGGGGATCGACCAGCTCGTCGATGCCGGGATCCGGTTGAGCATCGACGACTTCGGGACCGGGCACGGGTCGATGACCTACCTCCAGACGATGCCCGTCCACGAGCTGAAGATCGACGGCTCGTTCCTCGCCGCAGCCCCCGCCCAGCGTGCGGCAACGGCCATCGTGCGCTCGATCGCGCTGCTCGCCAACGACCTCGACCTGGTCGCCGTCGCCGAAGGGGTGGAGGGCGTCGAGCAGCACGACCTGGTGTGCGCGTCCGCGGTGCAGCTGGCCCAGGGCATCTACTACTCCCCACCCCTGGGTGCAGCCGCCCTGGAGAAGCTCCTGGCCGACGCCGCCGATCGCGGTACGCCGCTGACTCTGCCCGGCATCGAGGGCTGAGGATCAGGGCTGAAGGCTGAGGGCCCTACCGCTTGCGCTTCTCCCGCGGGCGCTGCTGGAGGTCGATCGGCGTCCCGACGAAGCCGAACTCCTCGCGCAGGCGACGCTCGATGAAACGCAGGTAGCCGGCCTCGAGCAGGCCGGAGGTGAACAGCACGAACGTCGGCGGGGACGTGGTCGGCTGGGTACCGAACAGGACCTTGGGCTGCTTGCCGCTGCGGACCGGGTGCGGGTGCTCGGCGATCAGTCGGCCCAGGAACGCGTTGAGCTGCCCCGTGCTGATCCGGGTCTCCCAACCCTCGATCGCCCGCTCGAGGGCGGGGACGAGGCGGTCGATGTGCCACCCGGTGCGAGCGGTCAGGTTGATCCGCGGCGCCCATTGCACCTGCACCAGGTCCCGCTCGATCTCGCGGTCGAGGTAGTAACGGCGCTCCTCATCGACCAGGTCCCACTTGTTGAAGGTGAGCACCAGCGCCCGCCCGGAGTCGCGCACGGTCTGGATGATCCGCATGTCCTGCTCGGAGACCGACTGCGAGCCGTCGATCACCAGCACGCAGACCTCGGCGCGCTCGATCGCGGTCTCGGTGCGCAGCGAGGCGTAGTACTCGTGGCCCGAGGCCGTCTTGACGCGCTTGCGGATGCCGGCGGTGTCGATGAACCGCCAGGTCTTGCCGCCGATCTCGATCAGCTCGTCCACGGGGTCGACCGTCGTACCCGATGCGTCGTCGACGACCACCCGGTTCTCCCCGGCCAGCTTGTTCAGCAGCGAGGACTTCCCGACGTTGGGGCGTCCGATGATGGCGATGCGACGCGGGCCACCCACGGTGCCGAAGGCCTCGGGCGGCGTCTCGGGCAGCGCTGCCAGGACAGCGTCGAGCAGGTCGCCCGACCCACGCCCGTGCAGTGCCGAGACCGGCCACGGCTCCCCCAGCCCGAGGTTCCACAAGCCGTAGGCCTCCGCCTCGGCTCGCTGGTCGTCCACCTTGTTCGCGGCGAGTACGACGGGCTTGCCGGACTTGCGCAGGATGCGCACAACGGCCTCGTCGTTGTCGGTGATCCCAACCCCCGCATCGACGACGAAGAGCACGGCGTCGGCGACGTTGACGGCGATCTCTGCCTGCGCGCGGATGCTCTCGGCCAGGCCCCGGGCGTCGGGGTCCCAACCGCCGGTGTCGACGACGGTGAAGGCGCGACCGTTCCAGTTGGCGTCATAGGAGACCCGGTCACGGGTGACGCCCGGCTTGTCCTCCACGACGGCCTCGCGTCGGCCGATGATGCGGTTGACCAGGGTCGACTTGCCCACGTTGGGCCGGCCGACGACGGCCAGGATCGGCACCCGTGTATCGACGGGTCCCGCGGGTTCGGTGTCGTGGGTGCTCATGCCCTCTTCTTCTCGTGCTCAGGGCCGAGGGGTCCCGGCAGGGTGAGTCCGGTCGTCTCTTCGGCGTGCCGCATGGTCTCCAGGATCGCGGAGGTCACGTCGCGTGCCGCGCTCGCGACCTCCTGCTGCGTGCGCGGCCAGGGTCGCGGGTCCAGCTTCACCGGTTCGCCGAAGGTCACAGCCATCCGGGTGCCTCGCGGCGGGATGGACCCACCGGACCCACCGGGTGCGCGCGTCCCCAGGAACGACACCGGCACCACGGGTGCTCCGGTCACCAGCGCCAGGTAGGCGGCTCCCGATCGTGGGGAGTTCATCTCTCCGCTGCCGCGACTCCCCTCCGGGAAGACCCCGACCAGCCCACCGTCGTCCAGCGTCCTGAGCGCCATCCGGATCGCGGAGAGGTCGACCTGTCCCCGGTCCAGCGGGATCTGACCGGCTGCGGTCAGGAACGGACCCATCACTCCGGCGTACATCTCCCGCTTGGTCAGGGCGTGCACCGGCCTGGGAGAGCAGATGGCGAGCAACGGACCATCGAGCCAGCCGACGTGGTTCGCCGCCATCACCACCGGGCCGGCGGACGGGACGTGCCCGGCACCGTGGAGCTCGAGGTCGTACCAGCCACGCAGCAGCGCGTGGGCCAACGGGCGACCGCGCCGGAGCAGCGTCGTGCGCGGACCACGGATGCCCACGATCGAGGGGAGTCCCTCGCCATCGATGCGGAGCGCGTCGTTCATGAGTGGCTCACGTGGTCGGCTCCGAGCCGGTCGTGGACCCGACCGTGCGTCCGACCAGCTCGACGACCTGGTCCACCACCTGCTCCAGGGTGTACGGCGTGGTGTCGAGATGGATCGCCCCCGGCGGAACGACGAGCGGGGCGGTGGCTCGACCGCTGTCGATCGCGTCACGACGGCGGAGGTCCGCCTCGGTGGCCTCAACGGACCCGGCACCGTTCTCGGCGGAGCGCCGCGTTGCCCGCGCGGTGGGGTCGGCGGTGAGGAAGAGCTTCACCGCGGCCTCGGGGGCCACCACGGAGCCGATGTCGCGACCCTCCACGACGATCCCACCCCCGCCGATGATCTCCCGCTGCAGTTCCAGCAGGAGCCGCCGCACCTCCGGGACGGCGGCGACGGCGCTGACATGACCGGTCACGTCCTGGGTGCGGATCACGGCGGACACGTCCACCCCGGCAAGGGTGATCGTGGGGTCATCCGGGTCGGTCCCCGACTCGATGACGGCGTCCTGAGCGTGCGCAGCGATGGCAGCGGGGTCGTCGAGGTCGACGTCGTGGTCGAGCATCCACGCGGTCATCGCCCGGAACTGGGCACCGGTGTCGAGGTAGCGCAGACCCAGCCGCGCAGCGACGCCTCGCGCCGTGCTCGACTTCCCGGATCCCGATGGTCCGTCCATCGCCACCACGACCGTGCTCACCACTGCTTGAACTCCCGCTTGCTCGGCTGCCCCGACCGGGGCTTGTGCAAACGCCAACCCTACCGGGGGGCAGCCGATTTCCTTGACTCGAGAGAGCTCGGGGGCACGCCGGTACCCGTGTGTGTTCCGCCACCTCGGTCGATCTGCCTACGGAGCCGGAGTGCCGTGGATCCGCCGGGCATAGCGGCGGTACGCCCATCGGCCCAGCGTCGGCAGGAGCGGGCGGAGCGGGGCCGGCATCTTGTCGATCTCGACCGCGATCGCGGCGGGATCACCCTCGTAGAGCATCATCCCGAACCCCACCAGCGTCAGCTTGCGCGGGATCGACCCCATCCCGCGTCGGGCGAACTCGGCCCACTCGTCGTCGGTCAGGTGCCGCGCCATCAGCGGGAGCACGTGCTCCTCTTCGGTGGCCAGGTGCTCGCACAGCGCGAGGACGAGGTCGTGCAGCGCCTCTGCGAGCGCCTCCCGGTCCTCCTGACCCGCGCGCGCACGCCACCGCTGGACCAGCGGCTCGGTCCGGGCGAGACGGGCGTCGACCCCGGCGTGCTGCTCCTGCATGAGGTCGACCAGGGGCGCCACCTCCTGCGGCACCCGAGCGGCCAGTGGCTCCCAGAGCAGCTCGTCCTCGATGGTGTGGTGGTGATGGACGGACCCGAGGAAGAGCTCCACGTGGTCGGCCACCACGGCGGCGCGGCGGAGGTCGCCGACGGCGGTGCGGCGTACGGCGGGCACGGCGAGCCTGAGCTCTCGGCGGAACCCCGAATGGACGACTTCCATCATGCGCACGTCGGTCAGGCCGGGTCCGTGCAGTTCGGCTCGCGTGGTGGTCATCTCGGGACTCCTTCAGTTTCGGCGGGTCGGTCCCTTCGAGGTTCGCCGAACTCTCGCGTCACAACATCGGGGATTCCCCTACCCATGTCCGGCGTGGGTTGCCATGCTCGGCAGATGCAGCTGGTCGGGAGGGACACCGAGGTGCGTGCGATTGGCGCAGCCCTCGACGAGCTCTCCGCAGGGCGCTCCCGAGTGCTGCTGATCCTCGGTGAGGCCGGGATCGGCAAGACCCGGTTGCTCGACGTGGCGATCTCGCAAGCGCGCCGTCGAGGCTTCGAGCTGCGCCTGGGCCGGGCGACCGAGCACGAGGGTGACGTGCCGCTGGCGCTCTTCGGCGAGTCCCTCGGCGGCGCCCACGAATCAGGGAACCCCGAATCACCTCCCGAGCGGTGGCAGCTGGTGCGCACGCTCGTGTCGGAGTTCGACCGCGCACCCGGAGACGAACCCACGGTCGTGGCGCTCGATGACGTCCACTGGGGAGACCCGGCATCGCTCGAGGTGCTCGACATGCTCATCCGACGACCACCCAGCGGAGCCCATGTGGTGCTGCTGGCCCTCCGGCCCGGAGTCGTCGCGGACGCCTTGGCCACGGCCGCAAGGTCCGCCGCTCGCCCGATGGCTCTGTTGGAGCTGACACCCCTGACGCGGGAGCAGGCGGCCGAGCTCGTGACCGGTCGTCCGGACGCCGAGGCCGCGGCGATGTTCGAGGCCTCTGGCGGCAACCCGCTGCTGCTCACCGAGCTGCACCGTTCCGGTGGCGCCTCGATGCCGTCGGGGATCCAGGCTGCGGTCGGGGCGGAGGTCGGGCGGCTGAGCACACCCGCTCGCGCGCTCGTGGAGGCGGGAGCCGTCCTGGGAGACCCCTTCGACATCGACCTTGCCTCCCGGACCGCCGATCTCGGGCAGGCGACGTGGCCGGCCGCGCTGGACGAGCTGGTGGATCGGGGACTGGTGGTCTCCGCCCAGTCCCCCCGCTCCTTCCGCTTCCGGCACCCGGTCCTGCGCACAGCGGTCCACGACGCCATGTCGGTCGGGGCGCGCTTGCAAGCCCATGAACGGGCTGCGGCCACCCTCGCCGGCTCGGGCGCCGCTCCCCCGGCGATCGCCCATCACCTCGCGCACTCCGCGGCGACCGGCGACGTTGCCGCCGCCGCGACGCTGCGCGAGGCTGCTGCGACCGTCCGGAACCGCGCCCCCACGATCGCGGCCGACTGGTTGCTGGTGGCCAAACGCGTCGCGCCGCCGCGTGGGAATGCCGAGTTCAGCGAGCTGGCCCAGGTGCTGGTGCAGTCAGGCCGCCTGAGCGAAGCCTTGGACGTCGTGGAGGAGGGGATGTCACTCGGCAAGGGATCCGGGGACGACCAGCTCGCTCTGACGCTCGCCGCGGCGACCGTGGAACGCCAGCTCGGTCGGCACGAGTCGGCTCGGCGTCGACTCGTCCGCGTCGAGCAGGCACACCCGCACGACGACGTACCTCCTGAGCTCCTGGCCGCGCTCGCCCTCTCGGCCTACGAGAGCGGCGACTACGAGGCTCTGGCCGCCTCCGCCATGCAGCTGGAGCAGGTGACATCGGGCGAGCTCGTCCTGGGCGCCATTGCTGACGCTCTGCTCGGCATGATCCGACGCTTCGACGGCGAGGCCAGCCTCTCGGCGCAGCACGTCGAGCAGTGTCTCGGTGCGCTCCGGGACGCCACCACCGAGGAACTGGCGGCTCGGGCCGAGCTGGTCACCTCGATCCCGTGGGCGCTGATGGCGATCGAGGAGTTCGCTCCCGCCGCCGAGACCAGCCGCCGGGCCGCGGCCGCTGCCCGAGCGGCCGGGAACCTGGGTGCGGCGGTGGCGCTGGCGCTGCCCGAGGCCCTCGCACTGGCTCTGCTGGGTCGGCTCGAGGAGGCCGAGGCGACCGCCCAGGAGGCCGAGCTGACCGCCCGCATGACGCACAACGACCAAGCCACCCAATGGGCTCTCTGGGTGCGGGCCTGGGTGCTGCTCGAACGGGGGAACCTGCGACAAGCCCTGGCGGCCGCCACGGAGAGCGTCGCGATCGCCGAGCGGCTCGACGACTCAGCGCTGGCCACCGTCAGCAGGACGGTGCTGGGCGCAGTGCTCCTCGCGGAGGGACGGCCCGCAGAGGCTGCCGAGCTGATCGCGGCCTACGACGTGGAGCCGACCTGGATCTGCCGCTGGTCCCCACTCCTCGTCGGGGCCCTGCTCGCCCTCGGCCGCCGTGAGGATGCGGCCCAGGCAGCCCGGCGTGCCAGCGTCCTCGCCCGCGATTCGGGGCTCCGAGGTGCCGCGGCGGCAGCCCACCGCGCGACCTGCCAGGTGGCGCTGGCTGAGGGAGATCTCGCGCGAGCCATGGCCGAGGCACTCTCAGCGGTGGACGCTGCCGCCGGCATCGGCGCCGACCACGACCGCGCCCTCGCTCACCTGCTGGCCGGGAGGTCAGCGGAATCCGACGGGATCGCCCTCGACCACTTCGGGCAGGCGCACCTCCTCGCCGAGCGGTGTGGAGCCGGGCGCACGCGGGACGAGGCCGTCCGCGAGCTGCGGAGACGGGGTCGTCGAGTCGGTCGCGGCGGCCGCCGGGCGCCCGCTGGTGAGGGGGTCGCCGCGCTCAGCCCACGTGAGCGTGAGATCGCCGAGCTCGTGGCAGCGGGCCACACCAACCGCGAGATCGCCGCACGGCTGTTCCTCAGCGAGAAGACGGTCGAGTCGCACCTGTCCAAGGCGTTCGCCAAGCTGGACGTGACCTCCCGAGCGGCGCTTGCGGCGCTCGTGGCCGCATCCGCAAGCGGGCCTAGCGGTGCGTGACCCAACTCCGCTCCCCGAGTGAGTCCCGCAAGGGCTCCGCGGCCGCGTCCTCCACCACCAACTCGACCAAGCCCACCGGACGACCCGGATCGTGGTCGATCCGCAGGTCCTCGATGTTCACACCGATCTCCCCCACGTCGGCGAACAGACGAGCCAGCTCGCCGGGGTGGTCCGGCACCGAGACGAACACCGATGCCGTGGCAAGCGTCGGGCCACCGTGCTTGCCGGGGATCGCCCGGGTGCCGCTCACACCACGCGCCAGGATCTCGTCGAGCAGCACCTCGTCGCCGGTGTCCAGCACCTCCACCAGCCTGGCCAGGTCGACCTGGACGTCGCGGAGGACCTCGCTGACCGCGGCCTGGTTGGCCCGGATGATCTGCCCCCACATGTCCGGGTCACCGGCCGCGATGCGGGTCACGTCGCGAACGCCCTGGCCGGAGAGCGACATGTGCTCGGGTTGCGCCTCGGCCAGCTGGGACGCCGTCAGCACGGCCAGCAGGTGCGGCAGGTGCGAGATCCGAGCCACGGCGCGGTCGTGCTCGACCGGCGTGAGCCGGATCGGGTCGGCACCGCAGAGTTGCGCCAGCGCCTCGACCAGTTCGAGGGCCTCGGCCGAGGAGTGGACGTGCGGCGTGATCGCCCAGGGTCGCCCGTCGAAGAGTGCCGCGGTCGCCGCCAGTGGGCCGGACCGCTCGCTGCCGGCCATCGGGTGGCTGCCCACGTAGCGGGTCAGCTGACTCTCGTCAGCGTGGTCGGCCACCATCGTCAGGGGAAGGCTCTTCACGCTGCCGACGTCGGTGACGACGCCTCCGCGCTCGAGAGCCTCGATCACGACAGCGGCGATGTGGTCGGGGGGTACGGCGACGACGGTGAGCTGCGCCTGTCCCTGCTCGGGGGCGGGTGTCCCCGCTCCGAGCCCGCTGGCGGTGCGGACATGTTCGTGGTTGGCGTCGGTGAGCCACACCTCGAGCCCCGCCCGGCGTGCCGCCAGGCCGATCGAGGTGCCCAGCAGACCCGCACCGACGACGTGAATGGGTCCGGTGAGCCCCGGCTCACTCATCGGGCACCGCTCGCACCCGGTTCAGGTCGCGGCGCAGGGCCGCGGCGCCGTGCAGGTAGACATGGGTCACCTCGGCCCGGGCGAGTCCCGTCTCGACGTGCGCCATCATCCGGACGACACGGGGCATCGAGCCGTCGATCTCCAGCTCGCGGGCGCAGATCAGCGGCACGTCGTCGAACCCGAGCTGGCGGGCGGCGTACGCCGGGAACTCCGAGTGCAGGTCGGACGTCGCAGTGAAGATGATGCTGATGAAGTCCTCGACGCTCAGGTCGTTGGTCTCCATCACCTCGCGCACCATCTCCGCCACCCGGTCGAGCATGTGGTCACGGGCATCGGACTCGAGCTGGGTGGCTCCGCGCACGGCACGGACGGACACACTGCCTCCTTCGATCCTGGGGGCCGACCTCTCGAGCACCAGCCCCTCTGAGGTTACCGGGCGGGAGCGCTCAGAGACCCGCCACGTCCAGCAGCGTGCCGACCTCGCGGTCGTCGAGCTCGCGCAGCGTGCCCACCTTGAGGTCATTGAGGCCGACCGGGCCGATCCGGGTGCGGCTCAGCCGTCGGACGGGATGGCCGACGTGGTCCAGCAGCCGGCGAACGATCCGGTTGCGGCCCTCGTGGATGACCAGCTCGACGATGGAGCGCTGCTCGTGGCTCGAGCGGACCTTGGCGTCGCTGACCGCCACCGGGCCGTCCTCCAGGGTGACGCCCTCGCGGAGCCGCTTCAGCGTGGCCCGGCTCACCACGCCGTCCACCTCGGCGACGTAGGTCTTGTCCACTTCGTAGGACGGGTGGGCCATCCGGTGCGCGAAGTCGCCGTCGTTGGTCAGCAGGATCAAGCCGTCGGTGTCGGTGTCGAGCCTACCCACATGGAAGAGCCGTTCGGGCCGGTCGCCCACGTAGTCGGTGAGCGTGGGTCGACCCTCGGGATCCGACATCGTCGAGACCACCCCCCGTGGCTTGTTCAGCACCAGGTAGACGTGCTCGCTGATCGGCGGGAGCCGACGGCCGTCGACGCGCACCACCGCGGCGCGCGGGTCGACCTTGGTGCCGAGGCGGGTGACGATCTCCCCGTCGACCTCCACGTGCCCCTCGAGCATCAGCTCCTCGCACTTGCGGCGACTCGCGACGCCCGACTGGGCCAACAGCTTCTGCAGGCGCACCATGCCTTCCTCGTCGGTGTCGATCTCCCTCATTCGTCCTCGGTGCCCGGCTCGGGCGGGGTGGCCGCCCGGGCAGCCACCTCGGGCTCGTCGTCGAAGTCGTCCACGCCCGGCAGGAACGGGGCCAGCTCGGGCAGCTCCTCGATCGAGGTGACGCCGATGCGCTCCAGGAAGTAGTTGGAGGTGCGGTAGAGGTGGGCGCCGGTCTCGTGGTCGGTGCCGGCCTCCTCGACCAACCCACGGGTCAGCAGTGTGCGCATGACGCCGTCCACGTTGACCCCGCGGATGGCAGAGACACGACTGCGGCTGACCGGCTGCTTGTAGGCCACCACGGCCAGCGTCTCGAGCGCGGCCTGGGTCAACCGGGCCTGCTGGCCGTCGAGCACGAACCGCTCGACGACGGGGGCGAACTCCTCCCGCGTGTAGTAGCGCCAGCCGCCCGCGACGTTGCGCAGCTCGAACCCGCGGCCGGCCTCGGCGTACTCCCCGGCCAGGTCGGTCAGGGCCGCCACCACGTCCGGGACCGGGTAGCCGACGGCGCTGGCCAGCGTCGACTGGTCGAGCGGCTGGTCGGCGACCATCAAGACGGCCTCCAGGGCCGGCCTGAGCTCCGCCAGGGGAACCTCCAGGGTCCCCTCCTCCTCGTGCGTCTCCAGGGTCTCGGTCGTCATTAGCCCTCCTCGGGCAGCTGGCTCGTCGGCGGCGCGGCCTCGGGCGGGGCGCCGTCGAACTCGTCGTTGATCTCGATCTCCGTGTCGTCGGTGCCGGTCCAGCGGATGCTGAGCTCGCCGAGCGGGCTCATCTGGTCGAAGGAGACCACGCCCTCCCGGAACAGCTCGAGCAGTGCGAGGAACCGGGCCACCCGCGTCATCATGTCCGGGGCGTCGGCGGCCAGGGCCCGGAACGTCAGGGTCCCGCTGCCGCGCAGCCGTCCCATGACGACCGTCGCCTGCTCGCGCACGCTCACGGCGGGCGCGTGGATGTGCGCCAGGTTGACCACGAGCTCCGGCTTGGGCTCCAGTGCCCGCGCTGCGAGACCGGCGAACTCCTCGAGCCCGAGACCGATCAGCACCTCGGGCAGCAGCGTCGCGAACCGCTCCTCCAGCCCCACCGAACGCGGGTGGCGTCTGACCTCCTCGGCCATCCTTCGGTCGAGGATGCCGGCGATCTCCTTGAACACCTTGTACTGCAGCAGCCGCGCGAACAACAGGTCGCGGGCCTCCAGCAGCGCCAGGTCCTCCTCGTCCTCCACGTCCCCCTGGGGCAGCAGCCGGGCCGCCTTGAGGTCGAGCAGGGTCGAGGCGACCAGCAGGAACGACGTAGTCTGCTCGAGGTCCCAGATGTCCCCGGCCCGCTTGATGTGGGCGATGAACTCGTCGGTGACCTTGGACAGGGCCACCTCGGTGATGTCGAGCTTGTGCTTGCTGATCAGGCTCAGCAGCAGGTCGAAGGGACCTTCGAAGTTCTCCAGGCGTACGTCGAAGCCGGCGGCCGCGGCCTCTGCCACCTCGGCGGGCTCCACCGCCAGACCGGTCATCGACCGATCAGCCGCTGCACCAGCACGCTGTCGTCGCCGTTGAGCTCCAGATCCGCCAGGGCGATGGCGATCGCCTCTCGCACCAGCCGGCCACGGTCCACGGCCATGCCCTGGTCCCGGCGAAGGGAGAGCCGGGCGTGCTCGATGTCGAGGAGCTCCTCGGCCGTCACGTAGACGGTCATCTTCTCGTCGTGGCGGACCCGGCCGCTGGGACGTCGGCCGGCCGAGCCCTCGGCGTCGCCGGCCTCGACCTCGGTCGGGTCGGGCACGGCTGCCATGTCGCGGACACGTGCGGGGGTCTGCTCGTGGTTGGTGCGGGTGGGCCGGAACAGGTCGTCTGCGGCGGGCAGGCTCACGCGTCGAGACACCGGTCCAGCACCTCCTTGGCCAGCTGGCGATAGGCGTCGGCGCCTGGCGAGGACGAGGCGTAGCTGGTGATCGGTTCGCCGGCCACGGTGGAGTCGGAGAACTTCACCGTCCGTCGGATCACGGTGTGGAAGACCGTGTCGCCCCAGGCCTCGACCAGTCGTGCCATCACCTCGCGGCCGTGCAGGGTGCGCCCGTCGTACATCGTGCCGAGCACGCCGTCGACGTGCAGCTTGGGGTTGAGCCGCTCGCGAACCTTGTCGATGGTGGTCTTCAGCAGCGCGACCCCGCGAAGGGCGAAGTACTCGCACTCGAGCGGGACGATGACGCCGTCCGAGGCGGTCAGCGCGTTGACCGTCAACAGCCCCAGCGAGGGCTGGCAGTCGATCAGGATCACGTCGTACTTCTCGATCGCCGGGCCGAGCACCCGCTGCAGGGTCTGCTCCCGCGCCACCTCGTGCACCAGCTGCACCTCGGCGGCAGAGAGGTCGATGTTGGACGGGAGCAGGTCCATCCCCTCGACTCCGCTGGGCACGACCACGTCCTCGAGGGTGATGTCGCGCTGCATCAGCAGGTTGTAGACGGTGAGGTCCATCTGGTGCGGGTTGAGGCCCAGGCCGACCGACAGTGAACCCTGGGGGTCGAAGTCCACCAGGAGCACCCGGCGGCCGAATTCCGCCAGCGAGGCCCCCAGGTTGATGGTGGTCGTCGTCTTGCCCACGCCACCCTTCTGGTTGCACATCGAGATGATCCGGGCGTTGCCGTGGGTGGTGAGCGGCCGCGGATCGGGGATCACGGGCATCGGGCGCCCGGTCGGCCCGAGGACGGTCTCCGCGGGAGCGTCCGTGCTCACCGAGGCCTCGATCAGGGGGGCGTCGGACGGCAGGCCGGACCGGCCGTTGGTGGTCTGCTCGGGGATCCCGGTGCTCACCTGCTCAGCCGGCGGGCTGAACGGCAGCGGCTCCCCCATGGGTGGCCGCGATGACTGAGGTGGCCGGGTCAACGGGGGGACCTCCGATGCAGCGTTGCCGAAACCCGATCCGAACCCGTCGGCACCGCTCATGGTGTCTACCTCTCCTCGTGTGGACCACCCGCGGTATGGCCCACTGTTTGTCGACTTAGCGCCACGCCGCGGGCGTGACTCTATGCACCGCAGGTGGTGGGCCACAAGCCGAAAGCAACCGCATACCCACCATCATCCGAATCTGGGGAAACGATGTGTGTAGCGCCCCGCCGTAGATGCACAACTTCTTTGCTGCCTGTGGACAAACCTGTGCATTCAGAATCGGCCTCGGCGGGGCCCCTGCTGGCCCGGTCGGGGCTAGCCCAGGGCCCGGGGATGCGCGGCGGCGTACACCTCGCGGAGGCTGTCGACGGTGACCAGGGTGTAGACCTGCGTGGTCGTCACCGAGGCATGTCCGAGCAGTTCCTGCACCACGCGGACGTCGGCGCCGCCTTCGAGGAGGTGCGTGGCGAACGAGTGTCGCAACGTGTGCGGCGACACCTCCGCAGTGATGCCGGCGCGCTCGGCGACCCGGACGATGACCGACCAGGCACTCTGCCGCGACAGCCGCCCCCCGCGAGCGTTCAGGAACAGGGCGCCAGCAGCCGAGGTGGCGCCGCCCGCCGCGACCAGATCCGGACGCCCGCTGGTGAGGTACCGCTCGACGGCCGAACGCGCGTAGCTGCCGACCGGCACGATCCGCTCCTTGGAGCCCTTGCCCCGCAGGAGCACCGACCCCTGCTCCTCGCCCGGTTCGAGATCGAGGTCGTCGACGTCGAGCCCGACCGCCTCTGAGATGCGGGCGCCCGTGCCGTAGAGCACCTCGAGCATGGCCCGGTCACGCAGGGCGAGAGCGGTGCCGGGGGCACCGGCGGCCTCGAGCAGCTTCTCCACCTCGCCCAGCGGGATCGCCTTGGGCAGCCGCTTGGCAGGCGTCGGGGGGCGTACGCCGGCCGACGGGTCCAGCTCGGCGAGACCGTCCCGCACCGCGAACCGGTGGAACCCGCGCACCGCCACCACGGACCTGCCGGCCGACGTCGCGCTCAACGGCTGGTGGTCGGGGTCCCCCTCACGCAGCGCCATCAGGAATCCGCTGACGGTCTGCTCGGTGATCTCGGCCAGCTCCGTCACCCCCACCGAGTCTAGGTACCCCAGGTAGCGGCGGAGGTCTCGTCGGTAGGACTTCACCGAGTTCTCGGCCAGGCCGCGCTCGACGACGAGGTGGTCCAGGTAGGTGCGCACGGCACGGGAGAGCGGACTCGGGCCGTTGTCCGGCCCCGGCGCCCGCTCCCCGCCCGCTGTCACGTGGTCAGCTGAGGATGGCGTCGAGGGACACCGCGTCCATGTCGTGGGCCTCCGCGACCGGCCCGTTGGTGACCTGGCCCTGATGGGTGTTCATCCCGAGGGCCAGTGAGTGGTCGTCGCGGCACGCCTGGGCCCAGCCCTTGTTCGCCAACGCCACCATGTAGGGCAGCGTCGCGTTCGTGAGCGCGTAGGTGGAGGTGTTCGGCACCGCGCCGGGCATGTTCGCCACGCAGTAGAAGACCGAGTTGTGCACCGTGTACGTCGGGTCGGCGTGCGTGGTCGCGTGGGTGTCCTCGAAGCAGCCGCCCTGGTCCACGGCGATGTCGACCAGCACCGAGCCCGGCTTCATCTCCGAGACCAGCTCGTTGGTCACCAGCTTGGGTGCCTTGGCGCCCGGGATGAGCACCGCCCCGATCACGAGGTCCGCCTCGAGGACCTGCTGGCGGATGGTCAGCTGGGAGGACGCCAGACCGTGCACGCGGTTGTTGTAGCGCCAGAACGACATCCGCAGCTTGTCCAGGTCGGTGTCCAGCAGGGTGACGTCCGCCCCCATGCCGAGGGCGATGTTGGCAGCGTTCTGACCGGAGACTCCGGCGCCGATCACCACGACCTTGGCGTTGGCCACGCCACCGACGCCGCCGAGCAGGACGCCGCGGCCACCCTTGGCCTTCATCAGCGAGTGTGCCCCCACCTGGGGCGCCAGGCAGCCCGCCACCTCAGACATGGGGTAGAGCAGCGGCAGCGAGCCGGACGGCAGCTGCACGGTCTCATAGGCGATGCCGGTGACCTTGCGCTTGGTGAGCTCCTCGGTCAGCGGGCGGTCGGCGGCCAGGTGCAGGTAGGTGAAGAGCACCTGCCCCTCGCGCATGCGGTGGTACTCCTCGGCGACCGGCTCCTTGACCTTGAGCACCATCTCGCCGGCGCCCCACACGTCGTCGGCGGTCTCGAGGATGGTCGCCCCGGCCGCGACGTACTCCGAGTCCTCGATCTGGGAGCCGGCGCCGGCTCCCTTCTCGATGCACACCTCGTGACCGTGGGAGGCCAGCTCGTGCACGCCGATCGGCGTGATGGCCACGCGGTACTCGTGGTTCTTGACTTCCTTGGGTACGCCGATACGCACGTTGTGACTCCCTCGAGTGCTCGGTCTGGCCACCGCAGTGACCGTCGCCACACCGTCGGGGCGACCGGGCGAGTCTATGCCCGACGGTCCGCCGAAGCGGAGGTCAGCCCCGCGTCCGACATCGTGCGCAGGACGTTGCGGCAGGCGAGCCCGGCCAGGTCACCGTCGGACCAGCCACGATCGGCCAGGGCGGCCAGCAGGGACGGGTAGCCGGTGACGTCCTCGAGCCCACGCGGCAGCTCGCCGACCCCGTCGTAGTCGCCGCCGAGGCCGATGTGCTCGGCACCGGCGACCTCGCGAACGTGCTCGATGTGGGAGACCACGTCGGCCAGGGACGCCTTGGGGGCAGGGTGCTTGCGCACGTAACCCGTGACGAAGGGGTGGTCGTCGTCCAGCTCGTCCGGTGTGATGCCCTCTGCGGCCGCTGCCTGCTCCGCCGCCTGCTCCCAGTCACGCACCTCCTGGTTCACGAAGGCCGGCACGAAGGTGACCATGCAGACCCCGCCGTTGCCGGACATCCGTGCCAGGACGTCGTCGGGGACGTTGCGCGGGTGGTCGCAGAGCGCGCGGGAGGATGAGTGCGAGAACACCACCGGCACGTTGCTCACGTCCAGGGCCTGGTGCATCACGTCGGCACTGACGTGGCTCAGGTCGACGAGCATGCCGATCCGGTTCATCTCGGCGACCACCTCACGGCCGAAGTCCGAGAGACCACCCAGCACCGGCTCGTCGGTGGCGGAGTCGGCCCACGGGACGTTGGAGTTGTGGGTCAGGGTCAGGTAGCGCACCCCGAGGCGGTGCAGCATCCGCAGGGTGCCCAGCGACTCGTTGATCTGGTGGCCACCCTCGGCGCCCAGCAGGCTGGCCACCCGGCCCTCGCTCCAGGCGCGCTCCACGTCCGCGACGCTGGTGGCCAGGGCGAGCTGGGCGGCGTACCGCTCGATCATCCGGTGGGCGGCGTCGATCTGCTCCAATGTCGCAGTCACGGCCTGGTCCCCCGGCAGCGTCGCCGGGACGAACACGGACCAGAACTGGGCACCCACCCCGCCCGCCCTCAGTCGCGGCAGGTCGGTATGGGTGCCGAACCCCCGGCAGACGTCGCTGTCGAGCAGGTCGAGACGGTCGAAGTCGTAGTCCACCTTCGTGCGAGCCGCCCACAGCAGGTCGTTGTGCCCGTCGATGACCCCGTGCTCGCGCAACAGGGCCTGGATCCGCTCGGTGCTCATCCCACTCCACCCGTTTCCTGGACCCGCCCGCGACGCTTGAGCGCGTGGTAGGCCAGCACCGCCACGGCGACGGGGCCTTCTCGCACCTGCCCGCCGAGCACGGCCTCCAACAGGTCCTCGAACGGCACCCAGACGACCTCGAGATCGGCCTCCTCGGCGTGGAGCTCGAAATCACCGCGGTCGGCGTGCGAGAGCCCCCTGGCCAGGTAGACGTGGTGCAGCTCGGCACTGATGCCGGGCGTCGGGAAGACGGTGAGCAGGTGCATCCACCGCGTGGCCTGGAGCTCCACCTCTTCCTGGAGCTCGCGCGCAGCGGTGACCTGCGGGTCCTCGCCGTCCTGGTCGCAGAGTCCCGCCGGGAGCTCGTAGAACACCCCGCCGGCGGCGTGACGGTACTGACGGATGCAGCAGACGCGCTCGTCGTCGTCGAGCGCCAGCACGAGCGCGGCCCCGGGATGCTCGACGACCAGCCTGCCGAAGGTCTGCTCGGGATGCCCGGGACGCTGTACGTCGTCCTCACGCAGGGCCACGACCCAGTCGTCCCGGTGGATGTCGCGGGTGCCCACCACGGGCCAGGTCAGTGGTTCGTCAGCGATCTCCGGCACCCTCAGGCCTCGACGGCCCGGGTGTCGGTGGCAGGCTCGTCCGGGTCGTCGCTGATCCGCCGGCGCAGCCCGGACTCGTCGATCGGGAAGCGCAGCTCGCGCTGCCGCTGGATCGCGGCCTCGACCAGACCGGTGAAGAGCGGGTGGGGCCGGGTCGGACGCGAGCGCAGCTCTGGGTGTGCCTGCGTGGCCACGTAGTAGGGGTGCACGTCCTTGGGCAGCTCCACGAACTCCACCAGGCTGTTGTCCGGTGAGGTCCCGGAGAACACCAGGCCGGCGGCCTCGAGCTGCTCGCGGTAGGCGTTGTTGACCTCGTAGCGGTGCCGGTGGCGCTCCTCGACGGTGGCCTGGCCGTAGGTCGCCCGGACGACGGTGCCGGCCTTGAGCTCGGCCGGGTAGAGACCCAGGCGCATGGTCCCGCCGAGGTCACCGGCACCGTCGACGAAAGCGTGCTGCTCGGCCATCGTGGCGATCACCGGCTCCAGGCAGTCCGGGTCGAACTCGGTGGAGGCGGCCTTGCCGAGCCCGGCCTCGGCCCGGGCGTACTCGATGACCATGCACTGCAGGCCGAGGCACAGCCCCAGCGTGGGGATGCCGTGGGTGCGGGCGTAGGTCAGGGCCCCGAGCTTGCCCTCGATGCCCCGGATGCCGAAACCACCGGGAACGCAGATCGCGTCGACATCTGCCAGCTTGCGCGCCGCACCCTCCGGCATCTCGCACTCATCGGACGCGATCCAGTCGATGTTGACCTTGGCCTCGTTGGCGAAGCCGCCGGCGCGCAACGCCTCGACGACGGAGAGGTAGGCGTCCGGAAGGTCGATGTACTTGCCGACCAGCCCGATCGTGACCTCCTCGTTGGGGTGGTGCACCCGCTGCAACAGGTCGTCCCACAGGGTCCAGTCGACGTCGCGGAAGGGCAGGTTCAGCCGGCGTACGAGGTAGGCGTCGAGCCCCTCGCGGTGCAGCACCTTGGGAATGTCGTAGATCGACGGGGCGTCGGCAGCCGTCACCACGGCCTCCTCGTCGACGTCGCACATCAACGAGATCTTGCGCTTGACCGAGGCCGGGATCTCGCGGTCGGCGCGGCAGACGATCGCGTCGGGCTGGATGCCGATCGACCTCAGCGCGGCGACCGAGTGCTGGGTCGGCTTGGTCTTGAGCTCACCTGACGGCCCGATCCACGGCACCAGCGAGACGTGCAGGAAGAAGACGTTGTCACGACCCACGTCGTGGCGGACCTGGCGAGCGGCCTCCAGGAACGGCAGCGACTCGATGTCGCCGACCGTGCCGCCGATCTCGGTGATGACCACGTCGATCTCGGGACCGCCCATCGCGAGCACGCGGTCCTTGATCTCGTTGGTGATGTGCGGGATCACCTGCACGGTGTCCCCCAGGTAGTCGCCCCGGCGCTCCTTGGCGATCACGCTGGAGTAGACCTGACCGGTCGTGACGTTGGCGATCTGACCGAGGTCGGTGTCCAGGAAGCGCTCGTAGTGACCGATGTCCAGGTCGGTCTCGGCGCCGTCGTTGGTGACGAACACCTCGCCGTGCTGGAACGGGTTCATCGTGCCCGGGTCGACGTTGAGGTAGGGGTCGAGCTTCTGCATCGTGACCCGCAGCCCCCGGGAGCGCAGGAGGCGCCCGAGGCTCGAGGCGGTGAGGCCCTTGCCGAGGGAGGATGCGACCCCGCCCGTGACGAAGACGTGCTTGGTCGGCTGCGGTGCTACCAAAGGGGCTCCCCGTGGAATCGAGTGGTGCCCAGGGCCGGGCAGTGCGTGCGCCTCTCCACGGGGTTCGACCCTATCAACGATTCGGCCCGCGTCGTGCGTGTCCCCACCATCAGCGTGCCGTGGCTCGTGCGGCCTGCGCCACCTCGAGCAGTTCCGCGGCATGGGCCAGGGCCGTGTCCGAGTCCTCCAGGCCGGCCAGCATCCGCGAGAGCTCCTGCACCCTGCCGGCGTCGTCGAGCGCGTCAAGACCGGAGGTGGTGACGCTGCCGTCACTGGACTTGCGTACGACGACGTGGTGATCGGCGAACGCGGCGACCTGCGGGAGGTGCGTCACGACCAGGACCTGGGCCGACCTGGCGAGGGCGGCGAGTCGTCGGCCGATCTCCACGGCCGCCTTCCCGCCGACACCCGCGTCGACCTCGTCGAAGACGAAGGTCGGCACGGGTCGGGTGTCGGCCAGGGAGACCTCGATGGCGAGCATGACCCTGGACAGCTCACCGCCCGAAGCGCCCTTGGTCAACGGTCGAAGGTCCGAACCGGTGTTGGCCGAGAGCAGCAGCTCGACGTCGTCGATGCCGTCGGCGGTGAACCGGCACAGAGCCCCGCCGACCTCTAGCCCGTCGGCGTCAGCGCTGCGCTCGAGGCTCACCGAGAACTGCGCATGCGGCATCGAGAGCGAGCGCAGCTCCCCGGTGACGACGGCTGACAGCTCCTCCCCCGCAACCCGGCGGAGCTCGGAGATGGCGGCCGCATCGGCGGCGAGGGACTGACGTAGTTCGGTCCGCTCCGCGCGCAGCGCCGCCACCTGCTCGTCGGAGCCGTCCAGACCGGTCAGTCGCTCGGCCGCCGCCCGCGACCACTCCAGGACCTCGGCCACGGTCTCGCCGTACTTCCGGGTCAGCGCCGTCAGCGCGGCGCGACGTTCCGAGACGGTCGCCAGCCGGGCGGGGTCCGTCTCCACGCCCGTGGAGTACGACGCCACGTCGGCAGCCACGTCGGCGAGCAGGTAGCTCAGCTCGGCCACCCGGGCGGCCAGGGCCGCCGCGTCGGGATCGTGCTCGCGAACGCTCTCCAGCGCGCGCCTGGCCCCGGCGACGGCGCCGAGGGCATCGGGGGCATCCCGCTCGGAGGACAGCGCCTCCCGGGCGGTCTCGGCGGCGGTCCGGATGGTGTCGGCGAAGCCCAACCGCGTCTCCTCGGTGGCCAGCGCGTCGTCCTCCCCGACCTGGGGGGCGACTGCCTCGATCTCCTCTAGCCCGAGCCGCAGGACGTCGGCCTCGCGGGCACGCTCGCGAGCGGAACCCAACACCTCGCGCAGCTCTGCCTCCACCGCGCGCAGCCGGGTGAAGCCGGCACGGTAGCGGGTGAGCGGGTCCGTCAGGCCCGACCCCGCAAACGCGTCCAGGGCGTCGCGCTGGGCCTCGGGTCGGAGGAGTCGGTGCTGGTCGGACTGGCCGTGGACGGCGACGAGGGCGGCCCCCACTCGGGAGAGCGCTGAGGCCGGCACCGACGCCCCGCCCAGGAACGCTCGTGAGCGACCCTCGGCCGAGACCTGGCGACCGAGCAACAACCGGTCGTCCTCCACCTCGGCGCCGTGCTCGTCCGCGATCGCGCGCAGCGACGGGTCGGCCCGCACGACGCCCTCGACCCGAGCGGTCAGGTCACCGGTCCGCACGGATCCGGGGTCGGCGCGGCCCCCGAGGAGCAGCCCCAGCGCCGTGACGAGCATGGTCTTGCCCGCGCCGGTCTCACCGGTGATCACGGTCAGCCCCTCGCCGAGCTCGAGCACGGACTCCTCGATCACGCCCAGCGAGCTGATCCGGATCTCCTCGATCATCGGCTCAGTCCCGGTCCTCGGCGCGCTGGCGCTTGGATCCCCCACGCCAGCCCTCCACGGGGAGACCGAACTTCGCGACCAACCGGTCGGTGAACGGCGCCTCGTGCAGGCGCACCAGGCGGACCGGTGTCCGCCCCCGGCGTACCTCGATCCGCGCGCCCGGAGGCAGGTCGACCGTCCGTCGCCCGTCACACCAGAGCACTCCGGCGCCCTCGGTGCGGGCGAGCACCTCGACAGCGAGCACCGAGGTCGGCGCGACCACCATCGGCCGCGCAAACAGCGCGTGCGCGCTGATCGGGACCATCAGGAGCGCCTCGACCCCGGGCCAGACGACCGGACCTCCCGCACTGAAGTTGTACGCCGTCGAGCCCGTCGGCGTTGCGCAGACGACCCCGTCGCAGCCGAACCTGCTGAGCGGACGACCGTCCACCTCGACGACCACCTCCAGCATCCGCTGCCGCGCGGCCTTCTCGACGCTCGCCTCGTTGAGAGCCCAGTTGGTCTCGACGAGCTCCTTGCCGCGATAGACCGACACGTCGAGGGTGAGCCGCTCCTCGATGGAGTAGTCGCGGCGGACGATCATCCCGATCATCTTCTCCACGTCCTCGCTCTCGGCCTCGGCGAGGAACCCGACGTGGCCCAGGTTGACGCCGAGCAGCGGGGTCGCGGACACGTGCGTTAGCTCTGCCGCGCGCAGGATGGTGCCGTCGCCACCGATGACCACTGCCAGCTCGCACTGCGCCGGGTCCACCGTCTCGGCGGTGACGCTCTCCACCTCGGTCCCCGAGGGCAACTCGAGCTCCTTGGCCTCCCGCTCGAGCATCCGCACGACGAGCCCGTGCTCGATCAACGAGGTGACCACGGCGCGCGAGACCTCCCGCGCCTCCTCGCGGCCGGTGTGCGCCAGCAGCAGGATGCGTCGCACCCCGGTCGGGTCGGTCTCGGTCACGGGTTCACCTTCTCACCCGGCACCCCCAGGTTCGCGGACCGGCTCACCTCGGCCTCGATGGCGCCCGGCTCGAGCAGGGCGGGGCCCGCCCGCAACCAGAGGAAGAACTCGACGTTGCCGGAGGGCCCGGGCAGCGGGCTGGTCGTCACCGCCTTCGCGCCCCAGCCGCGCGACGCGGCCGCCGCAGCCACCGACTCGACCGCCTCGGCGCGGTGGCGCAGGTCGCGCACCACTCCCCCCTTGCCGATCCGCTCCCTGCCCACCTCGAACTGCGGCTTCACCATCAGCACGAGATCACCGTCCGAGGCGGTCAGGCCGATCAGTGCGTCCAGGACGAGCTCGAGGGAGATGAAGGAGAGGTCGCCGACCACCAGGTCGACGGGACCACCGATCAGCTCCTGGTCCACCTCGCGGATGTTGGTGCGGTCGTGGACACGGACCCGCGGGTCGTTCCGCAACGCCCACACCAGCTGGCCGTAACCCACGTCGACCGCCACCACCTCGCCAGCGCCGGCACGCAGCAGCACGTCGGTGAACCCGCCGGTCGAGGCTCCCGCGTCCAGGCAACGCCGCCCCTCCACGGTCAGCCCCGAGGGGGCGAAGAGCTCCAGCGCCCCCGCGAGCTTGTGCCCACCCCTGCTGGCGTACTCCGGACTGGCCGCATCCTCGCGGACGACCAGATCGGCGTCCGTGCCGACGGCGGTCGCGGCCTTGGCCGCGACCGCCTTGTTCACGCTCACCCGCCCGGCGGCGATCAACTCGCGCGCGTGCTCGCGGGAGCGGGCCAGTCCGCGGCGCACGAGCTCGGCGTCGAGCCGGAGTCGCCGAGTCGGCACGGCTCAGTCCCGGCGCGCGGTGGAGCCGGCTGCCTCGTCGCCGGCCTGGGACAGCGCCCGGCGCAGCGTCTCGTGGGCGTGCTCGAAGACCGCCACGTGGTCGGCGACCGGCAGCTCGTCGAGACCCCGCAACGACGAGACCACCGCATCGACGGCGGCGTTGCCGGTGGGCTCCGGAGTGAGATCCACGTCGAGTGCGTCCTCGGCGGCCGGGTCGGCGTACTCGGGAAGGGGCTCGCTCATGGGCGACAGGCTACTCGGGCACCTGGAGGCCGTCGGTAGCGACAGGCTCTCCCGTGCGGTCCAGGTACGTCCACGCGGCGACTGCCACCACTCGCCACCAGTCGCCGGCCGCGCCGGCGCCCGTCACCCGGAGACGCGCGTCGGCGCTGCTCGCCTGCCAGCCGCCCTGGGAGACCACCTGACCATCGATCTGCGGTGACTGCTGCGACTCGGCGAGCGTCCCGAGGTCGGGTCCGAGGTACGTCGGACGCTCGTCCTTGCCGGCCCGGACCAGCTCCTCGAGCCCGGTGACGCCGGTGAACACCAGCAGGCTGTCCCAGCCCATCGTCACCGCGCCCTGGATGTCGGTGTCCAGCCGGTCGCCGACGACCAGGGGACGGGTACCCCCGACCCGGGTGAGCGTCTCCTCGAACAACGGCGACATCGGCTTGCCGGCGACCTGTGGCTCCCGCCCGGCGAACTCCGCGACCAGCCGCACCAGGGTGCCGTTGCCGGGGCCGACACCGGTGGCTGTGGGGATCGTCATGTCGGTGTTGCTCGCCACCCACGGCAGGCCGGACCGCACCAGGATCGCCCCCTGGACGACACGCTTCCACGGCATCTCCGGCCCGTAGCCCTGGGCGACCGCCGCCACCTCGTCGGCCGGATCGGTGACCGGCTCGAGACCGCGCTCCCGCAGCGCCTCCTCGAGACCGGGGCCGCCGAGCAGGAAGACCTTGCTGCCGGCAGGCAGCTGGTGGCTGAGCAGACGTGCCGCAGCCTGAGCGCTGGTGACCACATCCTCGTCGTGCGCCTCCACACCGAGCTCACGCAGGTGCGCACCCACCGTGGCCGGGGGGCGCGCCGCATTGTTGGTGACGAAAGCCAGGTGCATCCCGGACGACTGGGCCGCGTTCAGAGCCGCAGCTGCCCCGTCGACCCCGTGCGGGCCCACGTAGACCACGCCGTCGAGGTCGAGCACCGCCACGTCGTAGGCCCCCGACAGTGGCTGCTCACACGCCCCGAGCATGCTCAGCTGCCTGCGTCGAGCTGCTTCTCGAGCTCGTTGGCGCGCTCGGCTGCGTCGGTCGTCGACTCGCTGTCGACCGCCACCGTCCGGTGGAACCAGGTCATGGCGTCCTTGGGCCTGCCTGCGGCCAGCAGAGCGTCCGCGTAGGCGTAGCGCAGCCGGGGCACCCACGGCTCGCGCGACTTGGAGTTCAGGTGCGAGGTCTCCAGGGTGCGCAGGGCGGCATCGAGCTCGCCCCGGTCACGTCTCGCACCGGCCTCCACGATCGTCAGCTCGGCCAGCAGTGCCGGTGAGAACTTGTCCCGGGGCGCGTTGCGCACCAGCGCCATCGCCCGGTCGGGTCGACCGAGGGCGCGCTCGCAGTCAGCCATCATCGGTACGTAGTCCTGGGACCCGTTCATCCGCTTGGCGGCCCGCAGCTCGGCGAGCGCCTCGGCGTACTCCCCTGCGGCGTACGCAGCCTCACCGACGGCCTCACGGACCACGGCGAGCCTGCTGGCGCGGGCCCGGGCGGCGAGGGTGTGCTCGTAGGCGGTGCGCGGCTCGGTGTCGATCAGCAGACCGGCGGCAACGAGGTGGCGGGCCACCCGTTGGCCCAGCTTCTCGGGCAGCGACTTCAGCTGCGCCTGCACCGACCGGTCGAGCTCCTTGCCGGTGATGTCCTCGGGGATCGTCGGCCCGTCGTAGCGCGCCTGGCTCTCGGTGCGGGCCTCATCGGAGCGTTCGTCGCGACGGGGCCGGCTGAAGTCACGCTTCGCGCCGTCGCGTCCACCGTCGCGTCTGCCAGCGCTCGGTCCGCCGGTGCGGCCGGTGCCGCCGCGGCGGTCGCTCGACTTGGCTCCGGAACGGTCACTGGACTTGGCTCCCGAACGACCGGTCGCACCCGGTCGACCGCCCTCGCTGCGACCGGGACGTCCCCCGCCGCGGGGCTTGCTCGGCTGGCGATCCTCGGGCACGACGGGCTCCTCGACTGTTTTTATCTGGACATGTTTTCGGCGTGTGGGTGGTCAACAAAGACTAAGGGCCGCCCCACGAGGGGGCGGCCCTTAGAAAAAGTATGTCCGGCGACGTCCTACTCTCCCACGACCTCCCGGTCGCAGTACCATCGGCGCTGAACGGCTTGACTTCCGGGTTCGGAATGGAGCCGGGTATTTCCCGTTCGCTATGGCCGCCGAAACTCTATGGAGTTATCCAAAAGCCTTGACTTTCATCAGGGCTCCCGACCGTAACTCGGGAACCACACAGTGGACGCGCAACATCTTTGAGGGACAAGCCCTCGGCCTATTAGTACCGGTCGGCTAGGCATTACTGCTGTACACCTCCGGCCTATCAACCCAGTCGTCTACTGGGGGCCTTACCCGGTTAACCCGGTGGGAAACCTCATCTTGAAACGTGCTTCCCGCTTAGATGCTTTCAGCGGTTATCACTTCCGAACGTAGCTAACCAGCCGTGCTCCTGGCGGAACAACTGGCACACCAGAGGTTCGTCCATCCCGGTCCTCTCGTACTAGGGACAGCCTTTCTCAAGTTTCCTGCGCGCGCGGCGGATAGGGACCGAACTGTCTCACGACGTTCTAAACCCAGCTCGCGTGCCGCTTTAATGGGCGAACAGCCCAACCCTTGGGACCTACTCCAGCCCCAGGATGCGACGAGCCGACATCGAGGTGCCAAACCATCCCGTCGATATGGACTCTTGGGGAAGATCAGCCTGTTATCCCCGGGGTACCTTTTATCCGTTGAGCGACGCCGCTTCCACATGCCAGCGCCGGATCACTAGTTCCGACTTTCGTCCCTGCTCGAGCTGTCACTCTCACAGTCAAGCTCCCTTGTGCACTTACACTCGAAACCTGATTGCCAACCAGGCTGAGGGAACCTTTGAGCGCCTCCGTTACATTTTAGGAGGCAACCGCCCCAGTTAAACTACCCATCAGGCACTGTCCCTGATCCAGATAATGGACCTAGGTTAGATATCTAATACGATCAGAGTGGTATTTCAACGTTGACTCCACCTGAACTGGCGTCCAAGCTTCAAAGTCTCCCACCTATCCTACACAAATCGAACCAAACACCAATACCAAACTATAGTAAAGGTCCCGGGGTCTTTCCGTCCTGCCGCGCGTAACGAGCATCTTTACTCGTACTGCAATTTCGCCGAGTCCACGGTTGAGACAGCGCCCAAGTCGTTACTCCATTCGTGCAGGTCGGAACTTACCCGACAAGGAATTTCGCTACCTTAGGATGGTTATAGTTACCACCGCCGTTTACTGGGGCTTAAGTTCTCCGCTTCGCTCCGAAGAGCTAACAGGTCCCCTTAACCTTCCAGCACCGGGCAGGAGTCAGTCCGTATACATCGTCTTACAACTTCGCACGGACCTGTGTTTTTAGTAAACAGTCGCTTGGGCCTGGTCTCTGCGGCCATCATCGCTTCGCAGAGCAAGTCTGCTAACGAATCCGGCCCCCCTTCTCCCGAAGTTACGGGGGCATTTTGCCGAGTTCCTTAACCATGGTTCACTCGATCGCCTTGGTATTCTCTACCTGATCACCTGAGTCGGTTTGGGGTACGGGCGGCGCACAGCTCGCTAGAGGTTTTTCTCGACAGCATAGGATCATCCACTTCGTCCATAAGGACTCCCCATCAGGTCTCAGGCACGTGCAACGCGGATTTGCCTACGTTGCGCCCTACACCCTTAGCCGTGGTCTACCATCGCCACGGTTGGACTACCTTCCTGCGTCACCCCATCGCTTGACTACTACTGGTTTGGGTCATGCGCTCCGCCTTCATCGTCCCGAAGGATCCCGAAGGTTTTGGGCACTTAGCATCACCTGGTTCGTCATGGGCGCTGTTTTGCCGGTACGGGAATATCAACCCGTTGTCCATCGACTACGCCTGTCGGCCTCGCCTTAGGTCCCGACTTACCCAGGGCAGATTAGCTTGACCCTGGAACCCTTGATCATTCGGCGGAAGAGTTTCTCACTCTTCATTCGCTACTCATGCCTGCATTCTCACTCGTGTGGCGTCCACAACTGGTTCACACCGCTGCTTCACTCGCCACACGACGCTCCCCTACCCATCCATGCACCTGGACCACGAAGGCCTAGTTTGACGCATGAATGCCATAGCTTCGGCGGATAACTTGAGCCCCGCTACATTGTCGGCGCGAAATCACTTGACCAGTGAGCTATTACGCACTCTTTCAAGGGTGGCTGCTTCTAAGCCAACCTCCTGGTTGTCTCTGCGACTTCACATCCTTTTCCACTTAGTTATCGCTTAGGGGCCTTAGCTGATGGTCTGGGCTGTTTCCCTTTCGACTACGGAGCTTATCCCCCGCAGTCTCACTGCCGCGCTCTCACTTACCGGCATTCGGAGTTTGATTGATTTCGGTAAGCTTTTGGGCCCCCTAGACCATTCAGTGCTCTACCTCCGGTAAGAAACACGCGACGCTGCACCTAAATGCATTTCGGGGAGAACCAGCTATCACGAAGTTTGATTGGCCTTTCACCCCTATCCACAGGTCATCCCCTCAGTTTTCAACCTAAGTGGGTTCGGTCCTCCACGCGGTCTTACCCGCGCTTCAACCTGCCCATGGATAGATCACTTCGCTTCGGGTCTTGATCGTGCCACTCAGTCGCCCTATTAGGACTCGCTTTCGCTACGGCTTCCCCACACGGGTTAACCTTGCGACACAACGCAAACTCGCAGGCTCATTCTTCAAAAGGCACGCTGTCACAAGGACCGAAGTCCTCGCTCCAACGGTTTGTAGGCACATGGTTTCAGGTACTATTTCACTCCCCGCCAGGGGTACTTTTCACCTTTCCCTCACGGTACTTGTCCGCTATCGGTCACCAAGGAGTATTTAGGCTTAACGGGTGGTCCCGCCAGATTCACACGGAATTTCAGGGGTTCCGTGTTACTTGGGGTTACGCTTCAGAGCCATCGTCTTACGTATACGGGGGTATCACCCTCTATGCCGGGACTTTCCAGTCCGCTTCGACTTCAACGATGGTTTCTTACTCTGTGCTGGATCGGCAGAACCAGCTAAACGGCCCCACAACCCTCAACAAGCAACGCCTGCCGGCTATCACGCTCATTGAGTTTGGCCTCTTCCGATTTCGCTCGCCACTACTCTCGGAATCACTTTTGTTTTCTCTTCCTGTGGGTACTGAGATGTTTCACTTCCCCACGTTCCCTCCAACTGCCCTATGTGTTCAGGCAGAGGTAACTGGACATGACTCCAGCTGGGTTTCCCCATTCGGAAATCCCCGGATCACAGCTTGGTTGCCAACTTCCCGGGGCTTATCGCAGGCTCCTACGTCCTTCATCGGCTCTTGGTGCCAAGGCATCCACCATGTGCCCTTAGTAGCTTGTCTTGCTACAAAGATGCTCGCGTCCACTGTGTAGTTCTCAAATTACGGGCGGCGTCTCACACCCAGATCCTCGCTTTCGTGGACCCAGTGGGTCGACGAAGTTCGAGGGGGTGGAGGTCCAGAAGAATCGATAGAACTCGATCCCTCAGGACCCAACAGTGTGCCTGGAGAGCTTCCTCGCTCGGTGCTCGAGTTTCCACGCGCGCCGGCGAACCGGGTTGCAGTACTGACGAGCTCCTTGCTTGGGAGCAGACCAAATAGTCGACGTTCCACTAGTGAGCAGTGCACGTGCGTTGGACGGATGCCAACGAACACGTGCGCCCTGGACAGCTTGAGACTGCCAGTGATGCTCCTTAGAAAGGAGGTGATCCAGCCGCACCTTCCGGTACGGCTACCTTGTTACGACTTCGTCCCAATCGCTCGCCCCACCTTCGACAGCTCCCTCCGAGTAAACGGTTGGGCCACTGGCTTCGGGTGTTGCCAACTTTCGTGACGTGACGGGCGGTGTGTACAAGGCCCGGGAACGTATTCACCGCAGCGTTGCTGATCTGCGATTACTAGCGACTCCGACTTCATGGGGTCGAGTTGCAGACCCCAATCCGAACTGAGACCGGCTTTTTGGGATTCGCTCCACCTTGCGGTATCGCAGCCCTTTGTACCGGCCATTGTAGCATGCGTGAAGCCCTAGGCATAAGGGGCATGATGACTTGACGTCATCCCCACCTTCCTCCGAGTTGACCCCGGCAGTCTCTTATGAGTCCCCACCATTACGTGCTGGCAACATAAGACGAGGGTTGCGCTCGTTGCGGGACTTAACCCAACATCTCACGACACGAGCTGACGACAGCCATGCACCACCTGTATACAAGTGTCCAAAGAGACCTCTATCTCTAGAGGCTTCTCGTATATGTCAAACCTAGGTAAGGTTCTTCGCGTTGCATCGAATTAATCCGCATGCTCCGCCGCTTGTGCGGGCCCCCGTCAATTCCTTTGAGTTTTAGCCTTGCGGCCGTACTCCCCAGGCGGGGCGCTTAATGCGTTAGCTGCGGCACGGAACTCGTGGAATGAGTCCCACACCTAGCGCCCAACGTTTACGGTGTGGACTACCAGGGTATCTAATCCTGTTCGCTCCCCACACTTTCGCTCCTCAGCGTCAGGTAATGCCCAGAGAACCGCCTTCGCCACCGGTGTTCCTCCTGATATCTGCGCATTTCACCGCTACACCAGGAATTCCGTTCTCCCCTGCATACCTCTAGTCTGCCCGTATCAGAAGCAGGCTCGGGGTTAAGCCCCGAGTTTTCACTCCTGACGCAACAGACCGCCTACGAGCCCTTTACGCCCAATAATTCCGGACAACGCTCGCACCCTACGTATTACCGCGGCTGCTGGCACGTAGTTGGCCGGTGCTTCTTCTGCAGGTACCGTCACTTTCGCTTCGTCCCTGCTGAAAGAGGTTTACAACCCGAAGGCCGTCATCCCTCACGCGGCGTTGCTGGATCAGGCTTTCGCCCATTGTCCAATATTCCCCACTGCTGCCTCCCGTAGGAGTCTGGGCCGTGTCTCAGTCCCAGTGTGGCCGGTCACCCTCTCAGGCCGGCTACCCGTCGAAGCCTTGGTGGGCCATTACCCCACCAACAAGCTGATAGGCCGCGAGCTCATCCTTCACCGCCAGAACTTTCCACCACCATCAGATGCCTGAAGTGGTCGTATTCGGTATTAGCTCCCGTTTCCGAGGGTTATCCCGATGTGAAGGGCAGATTGCTCACGTGTTACTCACCCGTTCGCCGCTCGTGTACCCCCGAAGGGGCCTTACCGCTCGACTTGCATGTGTTAAGCACGCCGCCAGCGTTCGTCCTGAGCCAGGATCAAACTCTCCGTTGAAATCTATCGACTGCCACTCAAGAGCAGCAGCCAAATCTTCTTGGGATGTGTTGTCCCGGCAAGAGACCGAATCACTGACAAATGTCAGAATCATCGTTTCTTACCAAAGGAACCGTCGACGTCGCTCATCACCGGCGTAAGCCGGATCAGAAGTCAGTCAGACGGGTATAAATTAATTCGTCGACTTTTGGCACACTGTTGAGTTCTCAAGGATCAAGCGCGCACCGAAGTAAGGCCTCTCGGCCGTTCCGCGGGGCAACCTACAGAAACTTACCGGGTCAGACACTCGGAGTCAAATCCGAACCTCGTCTCCAGCTCCCTCGTCCTCCCCCCTCGTCCGGGGCACTCCGTGGCCGCTGTTGCGCGCACTCGGAGCACCTCGCGAAAGGTGAAGGTTGTGGGGTTTTTGCCGCGGGCCGGCCGCCCAGCCTCTCGGCCTTGCGTCCCGCCACTCCGTGGCAACGAGGTGAAACATTAGGGGCCCGTGGGACCCCCGTCAAATCGGGTCGGAGTGGTCCCGGTCACACGCCTCGTTCACGCAGGTCAGGTGGCTGCTGGAGGCCGAATCGCCCGTCAGCGCAGGCGATTCCGCGCGTCTCGGCGAGGGTGGCGCAGCCGCCCAGGCGCATGGCTTCCACCAGCTCCTCACCGAGCTCGGTCAGGGCCTGAGCAACGCCGGCGGGTCCCCCGGCGGCCAGGGCATGGAACAGCGGCCGGCCGACGAACACCGCGTCGGCACCGAGAGCGACCGCGAGCATCGCGTGCAGACCGCTGCGAACTCCCCCGTCGACGTACACCTGGGCGGTGTCACCCACCGCAGCGCGCACGGGGCCGATCGAGTGAGCCGTGGCGAGAGTCTGGTCGAGCTGGCGTCCCCCGTGGTTGGAGATCCACACCGCCGACGCTCCTGCTTCGACGCACAGGCGGGCGTCCTCGGGCCGACAGACGCCCTTCACCACGACCGGGAGGCCCGTCGTGCGGGCCAGCCACTCGATGTCTGCGGGACCCAGGTCCATCGCCTTGGGCCTTCCTGAGGGGTCGCCACCGCTCTCGGCGAGGTTCGCCCCCGCCCACGCCGGGTCCGCGGTCTCCCAGATCGATGAGGCATAGCGGGTGCCCACCACCGGCGTGTCAGCGGTGAGCACCACCGCGGACGCTCCCGCCTCGACCGCGGCCGCCAGCAACGGCCCCGAGTCGGCGCGGTCAGGGCGCAGATACGCCTGCAGCCACCAGGCGGCGCCGGTCGATCCGATGTCGGTGAACGTGGTGCCGGCGTTGCTGGACAGCACCAGCGGCACCCCTGACCCTGCGGCGGCAGTCGCCATGGCGATCTCCCCATCGGGGTGCGCCGCGCGCTGCAGGGTCATCGGGGCGATCCCGATGGGCACGGTGAACGGTCGGTCGAGCAGCTCGATGCCGGTCTCGACGTGGCGGACGTCGCGCAGCACGCGTGGCGCGACCCGGATGGAGCGCCAGGCCTCGACCGCCTCGCGCACCGAGATCTCCTCACGCGCCCCCTCCGCGACGTAGCGGAACACCGGCTCCGGCAGCGACTCCCTCGCGAGGGATTCCACCTGGTCGAGCCAGCGGGGCGTCATGGACTCAGCCCAGCTCCACGCCGGCGAGGTTCTTCTTCCCCCGGCGCAGCACCAGCCAGCTTCCGGCGATCAGGTCGCCGTCGCCGGGGACGTGGTCGGCGTCGGTGATCCGCTCGTTGTTCAGGTAGGCGCCCCCCTCGGCGATCGTCCGTCTGGCCTCCCCCTTGCTCTTGGCCAATCCCGACTCGACCAACAGGTCCACCACGCCGGTGCCGGGCGACGCGCGGGTGGCGCCCGCCTCACGCAACGCGGCCGCCAGCGTCTCGGCGTTGAGCTCGCGCAGGTCGCCCCCGCCGAACAGGGCGGCCGCGGCAGCCTTCGCGTGGGCGGTCTCCGCGGCTCCGTGGACCTCGGCGGTGACCAGGTCCGCCAGGGCCTTCTGGGCGGCCCTGAGGAACGGCTTCTCGGCCGTCTGGGCGTCCAGCTCCTCGATCTCCTCGCGGGTGAGGAAGGTGAAGATCCGGAGCAGCTCACCGACCTTCTCGTCCTCGACGTTGAGCCAGAACTGGTGGAACGCGTACGGCGACATCATCGCGGGGTCCAGCCAGAGGGCACCGCCCTCGGTCTTGCCGTACTTGGTGCCGTCGGACTTCGTCACCAACGGGGTCGCGAACGCGTGCGCCTTGCCGCCCACGGATCGCCGGATCAGCTCGACCCCGCCGGTCAGGTTCCCCCACTGGTCACTGCCGCCGAACTGAAGGCGAACGCCGTGCTCGCGGTAGAGGTTCAAGAAGTCCATCGACTGCAGCAGGATGTAGCTGAACTCGGTGTAGCTGATGCCGTCCTCGAGCCTGCTGCGCACCACGTCACGAGCCAGCATCCGGTTCACCGGGAAGTGCTTGCCCACCTCCCGCAGGAAGTCGATCGTCGACAGGCTGGCGGTCCAGTCGTAGTTGTTGACCACCGTGGCCCCGTGGGTCCCCTCGAAGTCGAGGAACGGCTCGATCTGGCGATGGACCTTCTCCACCCACTCCTTGACGGTGTCCAGGGAGTTCAGGGTGCGCTCGCCGGAGTCGCGCGGGTCGCCGATCATGCCCGTGGCCCCTCCGACCAGCGCGTAGGGCGTGTGGCCGGCGAGCTGGAGCCGCTTGGCGGTCAGGAGCTGCACCAGGTTGCCCATGTGGAGGCTGGGCGCCGTCGGGTCGAACCCGACGTAGAACCGCACGCTGTCCTCGGTGAGCGCCTCGCGAAGCGCGTCACGGTCCGTCGAGTGGGCGATCAGGCCACGCCACTCGAGGTCGTCCAGCAAGGTCGGGTCGATTGTCACGCCGGGGTTCTCCTGGGGGTGTGCGCGGCCGGCCGGTCCGGACGCCGGCTCAAGCCTGTCATGACCCCCGGGTGCCTCAGCCGGCCGTCCACCCCGGGTCGCGACCCGACTTGGCCAGGACCTTCGCGAAGTCGGCGGCGTCGGCAGGCAGGTCGACCTCGGGGCCGAACGCCCCCTGCGAGCGGCCCTGGGGGCCGATCTCGTCCATGATCTCGAGCGCGCGGGACACTGCGTCCGCGTCGTAGGCCACGTCTTGACCTGAGCCTCGAGCGAGGTCCCAGCCGTGCAACATCACCTCGACGTAGCCCATGTCGCCGATCACCGATCGCGGCATGGCCCCGTCCATCGCCTCGCCCTCCCAAGCGTCCGGTCGGCTCCACGCGTCGGCGAAACCGGTCAACCGCTCGCTGAGATCGGAGCGCCAGCCCTCGGGGAGGTGATCGCCACCGGTGCCCCAGGGATCGTCGGGGTCGAGTGACTCCTCGGCGCCCACCCGCCGCATCGCCTCCACGGTGCCGAGCAGGTGGGTGGCCAGGCTGCGGACGTCGAACTCGGCGCAGGGCGTCGGTGCACCCAGAACGTCCTGGTCGACGCCGTTCACGACGGGCTGCAGGTGAGCCACGACACCGTGCAGGTGTTCCCGAGTGGACATGGGCTTCTCCTCGTCGACAGGGCCGGTCGTTCTCACGTTACCCACGACCGGTCGGGTCAATCCGTTTCGCCACGGACCGTTCGGTCTCCTGACTACGATCTCTGAGTCCCGTCGTCTCGTAATGAGGTTCCATGAAGTACCGACGCCGTGTCTCGACCGTTCTGCTGGCACTCAGCTGTGCCGCGAGCGCGATCACCCTCGCGGCCCCGGCGGAGGCGAGCGGGCTGAACCTCCATCGCGGGAGTCGCGGAACCGCGGTCAAGGTCCTTGAGACGCGGCTGAACACGTTGGGGCTGCTGCGCGCGTCTGCAGTCGACCGCAGGTTCCGTACGGCGACGGTCCGCGCCGTACGCCGGTTCCAGCGACAGCAGCACCTCAAGGTCACCGGGCGAGTCAACCAGCGCACCTGGAACCGGGTGGCCAGCGAAGTCGCTCGACGCACGCCGCCCCCGGCGCCCGCCCCGCTGATCGTGGGCCACCGTGGTGCGGTGTCGACGACCGTCCCGGAGAACACGCTGGCGTCGATGCGGTACGCAGCGGGCGCCGCCGACGTCCTCGAGTTCGACCTGAGGTTCACCGCCGACCGCGCGATCGTGCTGATGCACGACGCCACGCTGGACCGGACGACGAACTGCACGGGACAGGTCTCGGCGTGGACGCTGGGAGACCTCAGGGCGCAGTGCAGCGTGCAGGGCGAGCCGATCCCGACCTTCGACGAGGTGGCGTCCTTCGCGGCGGGCGTCTCCGTCACGATCGCACCCGAGCTCAAGCCCGCCGGCCTGAGCGACGGCGACCTGACCGCCGTCGACTCGGTGATCGACGCCCACGGGCTCGCGGGCCGCACGTACGTGCAGTCGTTCTACCCCGAGTACGTGCCGCGGATGCTGGCGATCGACGGGCGAGTACGGATGGTCTACCTGGCCACCAGTCCGCCGGCGGCCCAGACGGTCCGGGCGGCCGGCGCGGGCGTCCTCGGCCTGCAGCAGTCGCAGCTCACCCCCGCGCTGGTGGCGTCCTACCACGGCTCCGGACTGCGGGTCTGGACCTGGACCGCACGCACCACGGCGGCGCTGCAGAGCGCCCGGGCGGTGCGCGTCGACGCCGTGGTGACCGACATCCCGCGCGAGGCGCGGGCGCTGTACCACCCGGCGGTGTGACCGCGTTCATGGCCGGGGCTTGGCAGCCACGTAGCGGCTGACGGTCGGGTCGCCGGTGAGCCAGAACCGCCACGGCCTGTCGGCGGCGAGCCGAAGTCCGACGCGCGGCCCGGTGCTGACGCCGCTTGCCGGGGAGGGCTCTCCGAGTGTGAGGCTGTCTCGGAGATCGAGGCCGTTGGCGCTGCCGTCGATCCCCATCGCCTTGCACAGTCGCGCCGGCCCGCGGGCGAGGTCGCGATCGGTGGAACCGGGACGTCTGCCCCGGGCGACCTCGAGGCCGTCCACCACCTCGCCGGCGCGCAGGAGCACCGCGCTGGCCTCTCCCTCGGGACCGCACACCACGTTGCAGCAGTGGTGCATCCCGTAGGTGAAGTAGACGTAGAGATGGCCCGCCGGACCGAACATCACCGCGTTGCGTGCGGTGCGACCGTTGTGGGCGTGCGAACCGGGGTCACTCCCCCCGTCGTACGCCTCGACCTCGGTGAGCCGCACCGTCACGGCCCCGTGGGTGAACCGGGCACCGAGCAGACGCGGAGCGGCGTCGAGCACCGGGCCCGAGATGAGGTCGAGCAGCGTCACGCCGGCCATGAGCGGAGCTCTGCGACGACCGCCCGGAGCTCGGTGAGCTGCTCGGCCACCCGCTCGGGGGCGGTGCCTCCGCGGCCGTTGCGCGAGGACACCGAGCCCGCCACAGTGAGGACGTCGCGCACCCCCGGCGCCAGGCGTGGGTCGATCTCGGCGAACTGTTCGTCGGTGAGGTCCTCGAGACCGATGGACAGCTCCTCGCAGCGGCGAACGCACGCGCCGGCCAGCTCGTGGGCGACCCGGAACGGCACCCCGTCGCGAACCAGCCATTCGGCGATGTCCGTCGCCAGGGAGAATCCCTGCGGCGCGAGCTCAGCCATCCGGTCGGTGTCGAAGACGAGGGTGGCGACCTGGCCGGTGAAGGCCGGCAGCAGGACCTCCAGAGTGTCGACGGAGTCGAAGACGGGTTCCTTGTCCTCCTGCAGGTCGCGGTTGTAGGCCAGCGGCAGCCCCTTCAGGGTCGCGAGCAACCCGGTCAGGTTGCCGATCAGCCGACCCGACTTCCCGCGGGCGAGCTCGGCGATGTCGGGGTTCTTCTTCTGCGGCATGATGCTGGAGCCGGTCGAGAAGGCGTCGTCGAGCGTGACGAACCCGAACTCACGCGTCGCCCACACGATGATCTCCTCGGCCTGACGGCTGACATCGACTCCGATCATCGCGGCCACGAACGCGAACTCGGCGACGTAGTCCCGGGCAGCGGTGCCGTCGATCGAGTTGGCGCTGCTGCCGACGAAGCCGAGGTCGCGCGCGACCGCCTCGGGGTCGAGGCCGAGGCTGGAGCCGGCGAGCGCGCCGGAGCCGTACGGCGAATCGGCCGCGACCCGACGGTCCCAGTCGCGGAGTCGCTGCACGTCGCGCACCAGCGGCCACGCGTGGGCCATCAGGTGGTGGCTGAGCAGCACCGGCTGCGCGTGCTGGAGGTGCGTGCGCCCGGGCATGACCGCGCCGTGGTGCTGCTCGGCCTGGGTGGCAAGCGCCTCGATGAGGTCCAGCACGAGCGTGGCGACCATGCGCGCGTGATCGCGGAGGAAGACCTTGAACAGCGTGGCGATCTGGTCGTTGCGGCTGCGCCCGGCGCGAAGCTTGCCACCGAGGTCGGGACCGACCAGGTCCACCAGTGCGCTCTCGAGCGCGCCGTGCACGTCCTCGTCAGCGGGCCGGGGGACGAGTTCCCCGCTCTCGACCCGACGGTCGAGCTCGTCCAGGCCCCCGAGCAGGCGGACCAGCTCCTCGTCGGTGAGCAGGCCGGCCCCCGCCAGTGCCCGGGCATGGGCCCGGGAGCCGTCGAGGTCGTAACGGGCCAGGCGCCAGTCGAAGTGCGTGCTGCGCGAGAGCGCCTCGAGCTCGGGGCTCGGCCCGGCCTGGAACCGGCCACCCCAGAGCTTCCCGGTGCCGGTCGTACCGCCGGTGCTGTCGGTCATCGTTGCCTCTCCTGGGATGTCGGGACTCCCCTTGTAAATCGGGGTTATGGACGGTTTGGGGCCGTCGTACGCCTTGATAAGCGTCCATAACCCCGATTTACATTGCTTGTGTGGCGGTCAGTCGGTGCCGATCTCCATGGCCACGCTGTCCAGGGCGGAGTCGCCGGCGTCGCCTTCGGCGGCGGGGTTGCGGGCGATCCGGTCGGCGCCGCCGGGCTCGAGCTCGCCGAGCAGGTTCCCGTGCTCGACCAGGACGTGTCCCTGGTCCTCGGGCTGCGCGGCGTACAGCTCGAGCTTCGCGCGGGAGTCGGCGATGTCGAGGTTGCGCATGGTCAGCTGGCCGATCCGGTCCGTGGGACCGAAGGCGGCGTTCTCGGTGCGCTCCATCGACAACTTGTCCGGGTGGTAGGAGAAGGCCGGGCCGTCGGTCCGCAGCACGGTGTAGTCCTCACCGCGCCGTAGGCGCACTGTCACCTCGCCGGTGACCAGGGACGCCACCCAGCGCAGGATCGCCTCGCGCAGCATCAACGCCTGCGGGTCGAGCCACCGGCCCTCGTAGAGCAGCCGCCCGAGGCGGCGGCCCTCAGCGTGGTAGCTGGCGATGGTGTCCTCGTTGTGCACGGCGTTGAGCAGCCGCTCGTAGGCGAGCCAGAGCAACGCCATCCCCGGCGCCTCGTAGATGCCACGCGACTTGGCCTCGATGATCCGGTTCTCGATCTGGTCGGACATGCCGAGCCCGTGCCGGCCACCGATCGTGTTGGCCTCGTGGACCAGCTCCACCGGGTCGTCGTAGCGCGTGCCGTTGATCGCCACCGGACGACCGCGCTCGAAGCGGATCGTCACGTCCTCGGGCTCGATGGCGACGGCCGGGTCCCAGAACTTCACGCCCATGATCGGCTCGACGGTCTCCAGGGACACGTCGAGATGCTCGAGCATCTTGGCCTCGTGGGTGGCACCCCAGATGTTGGCGTCGGTGGAGTACGCCTTCTCCTGGCTGTCGCGGTAGGGCAGGTCGCGCTCGGTGAGCCACTCGCTCATCTCGGCGCGCCCCCCCAGTTCGGCGACGAACTCGGCGTCCAGCCACGGCTTGTAGATGCGCAGCGAGGGGTTGGTGAGCAGGCCGTAGCGGTAGAACCGCTCGATGTCGTTGCCTTTGAACGTCGATCCGTCACCCCAGATCTCGACGCCGTCCTCGTGCATCGCACCCACCAGCAGGGTGCCGGTCACCGCCCGACCGAGTGGGGTGGTGTTGAAGTACGTGCGGCCCCCGGACCGGATGTGGAAGGCGCCGCAGGCCATCGCGGCGAGCCCCTCGTTGACCAGCTTGGTCTTGCAGTCGACCAACCGCGACAGCTCGGCTCCGTACAGCAGGGCACGGCCGGGGACGCCTTCGATGTCCGGCTCGTCGTACTGCCCGATGTCGGCGGTGTAGGTGCACGGGACGGCCCCCTTGGCGCGCATCCAGGCGACCGCCACGGAGGTGTCGAGGCCCCCGGAGAAGGCGATGCCGACGCGTTCGCCGACGGGGAGGGAGGTGAGGACCTTGCTCATGTGTTTCCTTCGTGGAATGGGGGTGGTCAGTCGGGGTGGCCGCTGGGCGGCCAGGTTCGCGGCACCCCGTTGGCGAGGTCGAGGAGGCGCTGCTCGAGCACCGCTCCCCCGGCCGGTTGGCGCGAGATCACCAGGACGGTGTCGTCACCGGCGATGGTGCCGAGGACGTCGCTCAGCTCGGCCTTGTCCATCGCCGAGGCCAGGAAGTTGGCGGCACCCGGCGGCGTGCGGAGTACGACGAGGTTCGCCGATGACTCCACCGAGACGAGCAGCTCCGCGCACAGCCGGGACAGCCGCGCCTCGCTCGCTGCGGTGTCCCGGACCACCGGCGTCCGGTCCCCGCCCTCGCCCGGAACGGCGTAGACGAGCGCGCCGCGGGAGGTGCGCACCTTGACGGCGTCGAGCTCGACGAGGTCGCGGGACAGCGTCGCCTGGGTGACGCTGAGGCCGTCTGCCTGCAGCAGGTCGGCCAGATCGGTCTGGGAGCGGACCTCGCCAGTGCCCAGCAGCTCGATGATGCGCTGCTGGCGGGCGCCCTTGGTCACCGGGATGTGCGAGTGCTCGCTCATGCGCCGGGTCCGTCCGCCAGCGCTTCAGCCTGGGCGAGCAACCACGTCAGCACCGCCTTCTGCGCGTGCCGCCGGTTCTCGGCCTCGTCCCAGACGACACTGCGGGGGCCGTCGAGCACGGCGGCGGTGATCTCCTTGCCGCGGTACGCCGGGAGGCAGTGCAGCACGATGGCGTCGGCGGCGGCGTGCTCGATCAGGCCGTCGTTGAGCTGCCACGGGGCGAACACCTCCGAGCGCGCCTGCGCCTCGGCCTCGCGTCCCATGGAGATCCAGGTGTCGGTGACCAGGATGCCGGCGTCCGCTGCTGCCTCCACCGGATCGGCCACGAACTCCGCGGACCCGCCGGTCTCCCGGGCGATGTCCTGGGCCGTGGCCAGGATCGCCTCGTCGGGCCGGTAGGCATCGGGTCCACTGGCCCGCACGTGCATGCCCGCGGTCGCTCCGGCCAGCAGCAGGCTGTGGCTGACGTTGCAGGCCGGGTCGCCGACGAAGGTGAGTCGCTGGCCCGCCAGGTCACCGCGGTGCTCGCGGATCGTGAGCAGGTCCGCCAGCGCCTGGCAGGGGTGGAACTCGTCGGTGAGGGCGTTGACCACCGGGACGCCGGCGTGCTCGGCCATCTCCTCGAGCCTGGTCTGGGCGAAGGTCCGCCACACCACGAGGGAGGCCTGTCGCCCGAGGACCCGCGCCGTGTCGGAGACCGACTCGCGCACGCCGATCTGGGCCAGCGCCCCGTCGATGATCATCGGGAAGCCTCCGAGCTCGGCGATGCCGGACGCGAAGGACGCCTGGGTGCGCAGGGTCGGCTTGTCGAAGAGCACGGCAACCGTGCGGGGGCCTGCCAGCGGCTGTTCGGCGTACGGCGACTCCTTCAGTCGTACGGCGAGGTCCAGGACCTCGGCCTGCTCCGCGGGGCCGAGGTCGTCGTCGCGCAGGAAGTGCCTGGTCATCACGACTCCCCGTAGGCGGCGTCGAGGATGCCGGGCCAGGCAGCCAGGAACGAGTCGGCCTGCGCCTCGGACAGCACCAGGGGTGGCGCCAGCCGCACCCGCTCGGGCGTGGGGTTGTTGATGATGAAGCCCGCCTCGAGAGCGCGGGAGAACACCTCGGCCGCGACCGGCTCGCTCAGGTCGAGCCCGATCAGCAGGCCGGCGCCGCGCACGTCGGTGACGCGGTCGTCCGCGGCCAGCCCGGCACGCAGCCTCGTGCCGATGGCCGTGGCGTGCTCCATCAGGTCGTCCTTCTCGATCGTCTCCAGCACGGCCAGGCCGGCGGCGGCCGCCACCGGATTGCCGCCGAAGGTGGTCCCGTGGTTTCCCGGCTGCAGCAGGCCGGCGGCAGCCCCGGTCGCGATGCAGGCCCCGATCGGGAAGCCGCCGCCGAGACCCTTGGCCACGGTCACGATGTCCGGGAGGGAGAGCGGATCGCTCACGGCCGGGTTCTGGTGGGCGAACCACGCGCCGGTGCGGCCGATGCCGGTCTGGATCTCGTCCAGCCAGAGCAGGGCGCCCTGGTCCGCGGTGATCCGGCGAGCGCGGACCAGGTAGTCCAGCGGCGGAGCGATCACGCCCGCCTCGCCCTGCAGCGGCTCCAGCACGACGGCCGCGGTCTCGCTGGTCACGGCCGCAGCGAGGGCCTCGGCGTCGCCGTAGGGAACGAAGGTGACCCCGCCGGGCAGCGGCTCGAAGGGCTCGCGGTAGGCCTCCTTGGCCGTCAGGGCGAGCGAGCCCATGGTGCGCCCGTGGAAGGCACCCTCCGCGGCCACGACGTGGGTGCGACCGGTGCGACGGGCGATCTTGAAGGCGGCCTCGTTGGCCTCGGCCCCGGAGTTGGTGAAGAAGACCTTGCCATCGACGGCTCCCGGTTGGTGCCGGACCCCGAGGAGCTCCAGGAGCCGCTCGGCGAGGCACACCTGCGGCTCGGTGGCGAAGAAGTTGGACACGTGACCGAGGGTCTGCAGCTGCTCGGTAACGGCCGCGACCAGTGCCGGATGGCCGTGACCCAGGGCGTTGACGGCGATGCCGCCGAGCAGGTCGAGGTAGGGCTTGCCCGACTCGTCCCAGACGGTGGCCCCTTCCCCGCGGGAGAGCACCAGCTTGGGGGGGCCGAAGGTGTTCATCAGCGCGTCGGCGTACCGGGCCTGCAGGTCGCTCATGACGGGGACTCCGCGCCGGTGGCCTTGCGCAGCTTGGTCTCGACACCGGGAAGCACCTGGGTGCCGACCCCTTCGGCGGTGAACAGCTCCAGGAGCACGGCGTGCGGCTCGCGACCGTCGACGACCGTGGCCCGGGGGACTCCGCCGGTGACCGCGTCGTAGCAGGCCTGCATCTTGGGAACCATCCCGCTGTCCAGGCTCGGCATCAGCTCGGCGAGTGCCTCCGGTCCGATCTCCTGGATCACGTCGTCGCTGTCGGGCCAGTCCCGGTAGAGCCCCTCCACGTCGGTGAGCACCAGCAGCTTCTCGGCGCCGAGGGCGATCGCGAGCGCCGCGGCGGCGGTGTCGGCGTTGACGTTGTGCACCACGCCGTCGACATCGGGCGCGACGCTGGAGATCACCGGGATCCGGCCGGCCGCGACGAGGTCCTCGACCGCCTCGGGTCGCACGTGGGCCACCTCCCCCACGAGGCCGAGGTCGAACTCCTCCCCGTCGACGATCGTGTTGGTCGCCTTGGCGGTGAACAGGCCGGCGTCCTCACCGGAGAGCCCGACCGCGATGTGGCCGTGCTGGTTGATCAGCCCGACCAGCTCACGCTGGACCTGGCCCACGAGCACCATCCGCACGACGTCCATCGCCTCGGGCGTGGTCACCCGCAGGCCTCCGCGGAACTCCGACTCGATGCCGAGCTTCGCCAGCATCTCGGAGATCTGGGGGCCCCCACCGTGTACGACGACCGGCTTGAAGCCGGCGTACCGGAGGAACGCGATGTCCTCGGCGAACGCCTTCTTCAGCTCGTCGTCGATCATCGCGTTGCCGCCGTACTTCACCACGACGACCTTGCCGTGGTACTTCATCAGCCACGGCAGGGCGCCGGCGAGAGTGGTGGCGGGTGGGGACTGGTTCATCGGCACTCCGCTCATGACGAGTACGCGCTGTTCTCGTGGACGTAGGCATGGGTCAGGTCGTTGGTCCAGACGGTGGCGCGGTCCGCGCCCGACTTCAGGTCGATGGTCACGGTGACCTCCCGGTCGCTCAGGTCGACCCCGGACGGGTCCTCGGCCGGCGTGGAGCTCCGGCAGACCCAGACGCCGTTCATGGCCACGTCGAGGTCGGCCGGGTCGAACGCGGCCTGCGTCGTGCCGATGCTCGCCAGGACGCGTCCCCAGTTGGGATCCTTGCCGAACACGGCGGCCTTGAACAGGTTGCTCCGTGCCACGCTCCGCCCCACCTCGACCGCCTCCGTCTCCGAGGCGGCGTGCAGGACCGTGATCGCGATCTCGTGGTCGGCACCCTCGGCGTCCTTGAGCAGCTGCATCGCGAGGTCGGTGCAGGCCTGGGTGAGCGCCTCGGCGAAGTCGCCGAGGCTGGGAGTGACCTCACTGGCGCCGCTGGCCATCACCGTAACGGTGTCGTTGGTCGACATGCAGCCGTCGGAGTCGAGCCGGTCGAAGCTGGCCCCGGTGGCGGCCCGCAAGGCGGTGTCGAGGTCGGCGGCGGGGACCACGGCGTCGGTGGTGAGCACCACCAGCATCGTGGCCAGCTGCGGGGCGAGCATGCCGGCGCCCTTCGCCATCCCGCCGATGGACCAGCCGTTCCCCTCGACGACCACCTGCTTGCTCACCGAGTCGGTGGTCATGATCGCCTGCGCGGCGTCGGAGCCCGCGTCGTCGGTCAGCGCAGCGATGCAGTCGTCGACGCCCTGGAGCAGGTTCTCGCGCGGGTTGGCCAGACCGATCAGGCCCGTCGAGCACACCACGACGTCGCCGGCGCCGACGTCGAGGCCCTCGGCGACGCGCTCGGCCACCGCGTGCGTGGTCTGGAACCCGTCAGCACCGGTGTAGCAGTTGGCGCCTCCGGAGTTGAGCACGACCGCGCGGACAACTCCGTCCTTGACCACCTCCTGGCTCCACAGGACGGGGTTGGCCTTGCAGCGGTTGGTGGTGAACACCGACGCAGAGTCGTACAGCGGACCGGCGTTGACCACCAGGGCCATGTCCTTGCCGCCGCTCGTCTTCAGTCCGGCGGTGACGCCCGCGGCGGTGAAACCGGTCGGGTGGGTGACGCTCATCTGCGCTTCTTCTCCTGGGAGGTGACGGGTACGGCCGGGGCGACGGTGTGCCCGGATCGTCGCCACGCCTCGGCGGCACGCTCGGCGTCGCCGACCGGCACCAGCACCCAGTCGGTGTCGTAGGTGGACAGCGCGAACACGCTGATCTCGTCCTCCGCCAGCGGTTGCAGCAGCGAGACGAGCACCCCGGTCAGGGCGAAGTCGAGCGGCCCGGCAACGGCGAACGCGGTGAACGGCCCCGCCTGCTGGGCCTTCTTCGGCACGCTGCGCATGGCGCAGACGACCGTGGTCTCCAAAGCCGTGGCGATCACCGTGAACAGCGAGGACGACTCGGCCCAGGCGGGAACCTCGGCCCCCGGGCCGAGCCGGACGACGGCGAGCTTCTCGGGGAACTGCTGGAGGGTGAAGGTCGCCATCAGGGAGCCAGTCCGATCGTGGTGAGGCCGGCCTGCTCAGGCAGGCCCAGGGCGAGGTTCATGCACTGGACCGCGGCTCCCCCGGTGCCCTTGGCGAGGTTGTCCACGGCCCCGACCGCGACCATCCTGCCCGCGGCCTCGTCCAGCGTGACCTGGAGGTGGACGCTGTTGGAGCCCAACACCGCCTTGGTCGTCGGCCACAGGCCCTCGGGCAGCAGGTGGACGAACGGTTCGTCGGCGTAGGCCTTCTCGTAGGCGTCGCGGATGTCGCCAGCGCGGACACCGTCCCGGACCGAGCCGCTGGCCGTCGCCAGGATGCCGCGCGGCATCGGCACCAGCATCGGGGTGAAGCTGACCCTGACCTCGGCAGCGGTCAGGCCGCGCAGGTTCTGCAGGATCTCAGGGGTGTGCCGGTGCACCCCCCCGACGCCGTACGCCGAGGCAGAGCCCATCACCTCGCTGCCCAGCAGGTGCGGCTTCGCCGCCTTGCCGGCGCCGCTGGTGCCCGAGGCCGCCACCACCACGAGGTCGTCGGCGTGCACCAGCCCCGCCGCGACGGCGGGCGCCAAGGCGAGCGTCGAGACGGTCGGGTAGCAGCCGGGGACCGCGATCCGCTTGGCCCCCTGGAGCAGCGGCCGCTGACCGGGCAGCTCGGGAAGGCCGTAGGGCCACGAGCCGGCGTGCGCCGAGCCGTAGAACTGCTCCCACGCAGCCGGATCGGTGAGCCGGAAGTCGGCGCCGCAGTCGATGACGACGGTCTCCGCGCCGAGTTGCTCGGCAACGGGGCCGGACTGGCCGTGCGGCAACCCGAGGAACACCACATCGTGACCGGCGAGCGTCGCGGCGGTCGTCTCCTCGAGCACCCGATCGGCCAGGGGCACCAGGTGGGGCTGGAGCCGGCCGAGGAGCTCGCCCGCGTTGGACCCGCCGGTGAGGGCGCCTATCTCGACGTCGGGATGGCCCAGCAACAACCTGAGGACCTCTCCCCCGGCATACCCGCTGGCACCGGCGACGGCTACCTTGATCGTCATCTGCATGACTATACAACATGTTGTATGACTTGCCGACACCGAGAGATGTGGGCAACGGTCCGCGGCGCACTAGAATCCCACCTTCCGGAGCGGTCGGGGCGCCCCGGTGGACAGGGAGACGAATGAACGGCAAACGCCGGGCCGCACCACGGTCACACGGGCGGCGCACGTGGATGGTCGCACTGCTGGCGCTGACGGCACTGTTCCTCGCGGTGATCGTGGTCCTCAAGATCGTGGTCGACCGCAACGAAGGTGCCCCCGGACCTGCGGCCCAGAGCGGCTCACCCACCCCGAGTGCGAGCCCGACGCCGTCGCCCACGCCCACCCCCTCACCCACTCCAGCGACCACACCGTCGAAGTCCCCCGCGCCTCGGCTGCCCGACCTGACCCCGGCACCCGCGACCCGGATCGTGGTGGGCGACCTGGTGGACACCGGCTTCGACGCTGCGGTGAGCCCGGTGGACGCGCACCTGATCCCGACCAGCCGGGACGAGGCGGCGCGATGGGCCGAACGCGGACTGCCGGGGAACCCCTCGACCGACACGGTCGTGATCGTCGGCTCGGCCCGCGACGGCGACAGCATCGCGGCCTTCGCTCGGCTCGAGAGCGTGCGGCCCGGTGCCGAGGTGGCCCTCACCACGAGCCAGGGCACCCTGACCTACACCGTCGACACGGTCCAACGGCGTCCGTCGGCGAACCAGGTCGAGGACCCGCTCCTGAAGCAGTCGAGCGGCCGACTGGTGCTGATCGCCGCGAGGTACGACGCCAACGGCGACCGACTCACCGAGGACGTGTTCGTGGTCGCCACCCTCAGCGGCATCACCCCTGCCTAGCAGGCGGAACGCGCCTCGCGGGCTGGCGCGTTCGGTTGCCGCGGTGGACGATGAGCACCTATCCACGGGGGGCAGCGTGCAGGACAACTGGAGCGACGGAGAAGCCTACGAGCGCTTCATCGGGCGATGGAGTCGTGAGATCGCTCCGCTGTTCCTGGACTGGCTCGACCAGCATGCGGGGCTGCGCTGGGTCGACCTCGGGTGCGGCAGCGGTGCCCTGACGACCACGATCCTGGAGCGCGCCGCGCCGTCGGAGGTCCTGGGCGTCGATCCTTCCGCGGCCTTCTGCGCGGTGGCCGGGGCTCGGGTGCGCGACGAGCGGGCGAGGTTCCAGGTGGGCCGCGCCACCGACCTGGTGCAGGGGTCGGCCGACGTCGTGGTGTCGGGGCTGGTACTCAACTTCGTCGAGGACCCGCAGCAGGCGCTCGCTGCGATGAGCGCTGCTGCGCCGGGAGGCACCGTTGCCGCCTACGTCTGGGACTACGCGGGCGGGATGCAGATGCTCACGGCCTTCTGGGAGGTCGTCGGCCTGCTCGATCCCGCCAGTGAACGCCTGGACGAAGCCGCCCGCTTCCCGCTCTGCCATCCCGGCCCGCTGGAGGAGCTGTGGCACGGGACGGGGCTGAGCGACGTGGCCGTCACGAAGCTGGAGATCGAGACGACGTTCGCCGACTTCGACGACTTCTGGCAGCCGTTCCTGGGCGGCCAGGGTGCTGCACCCACCTACCTCGCCACGCTCGGCGAGGACGTGCGCGCCGAGGTCCGCGAGGCCCTGCGGGCACGTCTCGATCCGGGCACCGGGGCCCCGCTCGAGCTCACCGCGAGAGCTTGGGCCGTTCGCGGTCTCGCCCCTTGAGCCGTCAGGCGCGCTGCTCCGCGCCGTGACGCTGCACGGTGAGAGCCACTGCCGCGTCCCGTGCGGCCGCGGTGTCCTTCTCGGTCAGGGTGCGGTCCGGTGCCCGGAAGCGCAGCGCGAACGCCAGCGACTTGCGGCCCTCCCCCGCCTGGGGGCCGGTGTAGACGTCGAAGAGACGGACCGACTCGCACAGGCTCCCGGCGCCCTCGCGCAGGGTGGCTGCCACGTCCTCGGCCGGCAGGTCCACGGCGACGATCAGCGCCACGTCCTCCTTCGCGACCGGGTAGGTCGAGAAGTCCGGAGCCTGGGGCACCGTCACAGCGCGGGACAGCAGCGCGTCGAGGTCGAGCTCGGCGACGGCCGTGCGGCCCGGGACCCCGAAGGAGCGGCACACCTTGGGGTGCAGCTCGCCGGCATGTCCGATCGAGGTCTCCCCCACCAGCAGCTCGGCACAGCGCCCCGGATGCCACGGCGCGAGAGCAGCGGAACGAACGGTGAGCTCGAGCCCGAGCGCCCCGACGACCGCGCGGGCCGTCGCGACGACATCGCTCCATGAGGCCGGTCGTCCGGCTCCCCACCAGCCGGCCCGGTCCCGGTCACCGCACGCCGCGAAGGCGAGGTGCAGGGGCTGGTCGGGCAGGGCCTTGTTGAGGTCGTCCCACTCGCCCTCGGTGGGCCGGCGGTCCACCGGCAGGATCGGCGCCCCCACCCCGGAGTGCGGCAGCGTGACCGGAGCAGCCTCGAACAGCGCCAGGTCGTTGCTGCCACGGCTCACGTTGCGCGCCACCGTGCGGAGCAGGCCCGGGAGCAGCGTCGTGGTCATCAGCGGCTCCTCGGCGCTGAGCGGGTTGGCCAGCCGGAGCGTCGTACGCCGCGGGTCGGCGGGGTCGAGCCCCAGCCGGTCGAGATCGGCCTCCCCCACGAACGGGAAGTTCAGCACCTCGACGTACCCCTGCCCGGCGAGGGTGCGTCCGACGCGACGCCGCAACGACTGGGCCGGGGTGAGCCCGCGTCCTGAGGGAGCCGGTGGCAGCACGCTCGGGACGTCTTCGTAGCCGACGATCCTGGCCACCTCCTCGACCAGGTCGAAGGGGTCGGTGAGGTCCGGACGCCAGCTCGGGACGATCGCCGTGAGCGTGTCGGCGCCGGGGTCGACCTCACAACCCACGGCCCGGAGGTTGGCGATCGTCGTCTGGGAGTCGATGCCCATGCCGGTGATCCGGGCAGGGAGGTCGATCGGGATGGTGATCGTGGGCTGCTCCGGGGGCGCTCCGACCACCGTCACACCGCCCTCGATGGTGCCGCCGCCGTGCGTCGCGAGCAGTTCGGCCACCCGGTCCGCAGCCGCGCCGCAGATCCTCGGGTCCACCCCGCGCTCGTTCCGCTTGCCGGCCTCGGAGGTCAGCTTGTGCCGGCGACCGGTGCGGAACATCGAGGCGGCGTCCCAGTGCGCTGACTCCACGAGCACTCGCGTGGTCGACCCGGACATCTCGGTGGTCTGGCCGCCCATCACGCCGCCGAGCCCGATGATGCCGGAGTCGTCGGTGACCACGAGGTCCTCGGGCGAGAGCGACCGGTCGGTGCCGTCGAGGGTGGTCAAGTGCTCGCCTTGAGCAGCTCGGCGCACCCGGATCGGCCCGGACAGCTTGTCCGCGTCGTAGCCGTGGATCGGGCGACCGAGCTCGAACATCACGTAGTTGGTCACGTCGACGGCGAGGGAGATGGGCCGCTGGCCCACCAGCATCAGCCGGCGGGCCATCCACCCCGGCGTCGGCGCCGCCGGGTCGAATCCTGAGACCGTCCGCGCGGCGAAGACGGGACAGCCGTCCGGGTCGTCGACCAGGACCGGGTAGCCGGCCCCGTTCGGCTCAGGCGTGACGCGCTCGGCAGGGTCGTGGAACGCCACCCCGTAGGCCAACGCTGCCTCCCGGGCCACTCCGCGCAGGGAGAGCGCGTAGGCACGGTCCGGGTTGATCTCGAACTCCAGCACCTCGTCGCGCAGGTGGAGCAGCTCGAAGACGTCGTCACCGGGCTCACCGGCGTCGGCCGGGAGCACCAGGATGCCGTCGTGGTCCTCCCCGAGGCCGAGCTCCTTGGTGGAGCAGATCATCCCGGCGGAGACGTGGCCGTAGGTCTTGCGGGCGGCGATCTCGAAGCCACCCGGTAGCACCGCGCCCGGGAGCACGACGACGACCAGGTCGCCCGGGGCGAAGTTGTGCGCGCCACAGACAATGCCGACACCTTCGCCGGGGTCTGTACCGAGCTGACGCGACATCTCCTCCCCAGCATCGATTCTGCACCAGTTGATGGTCTTGCCGTTGGTCTGCGGCTCGGCCTCCATGGTGAGGACCCGACCGATCACCAGCGGGCCGGTGATGTCGTGGCCGGGACGTTCGAGCGACTCCAGCTTCAGGCCCAGGGCGGTCAGCCGGGTGGCGAGCTCCTCGGCGGTGACGTCGGCCGGGAGGTCGGCGTACTCACGGATCCACGACAGCGGGGCCTTCACAGCTCGCTCCCGAAGGCGGTGGAGAAGCGGACGTCGCCCTCGAACATGTCCCGCATGTCGGCGACTCCGTGCCGGAACATCAGGGTGCGGTCGATGCCCATCCCGAAGGCGAAGCCGGTGTAGCGCTCGGGGTCCACCCCGCAGGCGGTGAGCACGCGCGGGTTGACCACGCCGCAGCCACCCCACTCGATCCACCCCTCGCCCCGGCAGGTGCGGCAGTCCGCGACCGCCGGGCTCTGGCCGCGGCAGACGAAGCAGCGCAGGTCGACCTCGGCGCTGGGCTCGGTGAACGGGAAGTACGACGGGCGGAAGCGGGTGCTGATCCCCTCACCGAACATCGACGCGGCGAAATGGTCCAGGGTGCCCTTGAGGTGGGCCATCGTGATGCCCTCGTCGATGACCAGGCCCTCGACCTGGTGGAACATGGGGCTGTGGGTGGCGTCGTACTCATCGGTGCGGAAGACCCGACCTGGGCAGACCACGTAGATCGGCGGCGTTCGGCCGAGCATGGTGCGCGCCTGGACGGGCGAGGTGTGGGTGCGCAGCACCAGGTGGTGCTCGGCCGGCTCGGTCCAGAAGGTGTCCTGCATCGTGCGGGCAGGGTGGTCGGGGCCTAGGTTGAGGGCGTCGAAGTTCAGCCACTCCGCCTCGACGAGCGGACCTTCCGCGACCTCCCAGCCCATCGCGACGAAGACGTCGGCGATGCGCTCGGACAGCATTGTGATCGGGTGCCTGGCACCTGGGGTGGCGCGGTCCCACGGGAGCGTGACGTCGACGGTCTCCTCGGCGAGCATCCGCTGCTCTGCCTCGACCTCGAGCTCGGCCTGTCGGGATGCCAGCGCCTGGTTCACCGCTCCTCGGGCCTGGCCGACGCGCTGTCCGGCGTCCTTGCGGGCCTGTGGCGGCAGCGCCCCGATCTCCCTGTTGGCCAGAGCCAGCGGAGAGCGGTCGCCGGCGTGCTCGGCGCGCGCGCGGGCCAGCTCGTCGAGGTCCGAGGCGGCGGCGACGGCGGCCAGGGCGTCGGCACGCATCGCACTGACGTGCTCCTCGTCGAGCGGGGTCACCTGGACCGGGTCGTACTCGGAGTTGGGGCCGGACATGGTCGCCTTTCGCAGGAGCGCACCGGAGGGTGCGCGGGTCAGTCTAGGAACAGCTTCGTGGGCGCGGCCAACCGGTTTGCCCGGACGGATGCTCAGCGGCGGTCCTCCGACGGCCATCGGATCTCCAGACGCGCTCCCCTGCCGTCCGCGTCGGTGATGACCACGTCGCCGCCGTGGACGCGGACCAGGCCGTTGACGATGTACATGCCGAGCCCCGTCCCGCCGCGGATGCCGTGCTTCCAGAACTTGGTGAACACCCGGCCTCGGATCGCCTCGGGGATGCCGTCGCCCTCGTCCTCGACCCGGATCAACGCGCCGGGGAAGGGGTCCGTCATCGGCGCGGCCGACAGCCGGATGGTCCCCTCGCCGTGGCGGATCGCGTTGTCCACCAGGTTGGTGATCACCTGGGTGAGCTTGTCGGGATCGGCGAACACCGCCGGAGTCCCCTCCGCATAGGACGACTCGATGGTGCGCGACGTCCCCGCCCGCGCCGACTCGGCGCAGCGCTCGAGCAGCAGGCTGGTGTCCACCTCGCGCGGGTAGAGCGGGAGCCGGCCGGTGTCGATCCGGGCGACGTCCAGCAGCTCGGTGATCAGCCGGGACAACCGCTCGGCGTCGGAGTGCACGGTCGTGAGCATCAGCTTCTTCTGCTCGTCGTTGAGCCGCTCCCACTTGCTCAGCAGCGTCGAGACGAAGCCCTTGACGCCGGTGAGCGGCGAACGCAGCTCGTGGGCCACCGTCGCCACGAGGTCCGAGCGCTCCCGGTCCAGCCGGGCCCGGCCGCGCCCGGAGCGCACGGCCAGGCTCACCCGCTCGACCGGCCCGGATCGTTGCGACCGGATCAGCCTGCCGGTCACCAGCACTTCCTGCCCGTCGGAGGCGAGCCAGGACTGCTCGGTCAGCCCCACCCGGCTGCCGAGGCCGTCGTACGGCGCGTTCGCGGCGTACCACTCACAGCTGTCCTGGTCGAGCAGGGCCATCGCCTCGTGCAGCGGGCGCCCCACCTCTGCGCTCGGACCGAGCAGCCGCCGCGCCATCTCGTTGACGACGGTCACCACCCCGTCGGCACCCGCGATCACCACCCCGTCGGGCAGCGTGTCCAGCAGGTCGTCCGGCTCCGGGTCCACGCCCGACAGCCTAGGAGATCGGCCACCCCGAAAGGCTCAGGGCGCGGGTTCGGCGGGGTTCGGGCACGGCGCGACACCCGTCAGGTCCTTCGACGCCAGCGCGTCCGCGGCCCGGGAGCGTCCGAGGTTCCAGCCGCGCCAGCCGTCGGTGCGGGTGTCAGCCCGCTCGGAGCGGCGCTCGTCGGAGGTGTCGCCCAGCGCACAGCCGGCGTCCTTCGTCGGCAACGCCACGAGGGTCGGGGTGGCGTCGGCGCTCAGCTGCCGCAGGTACTGCCAGTCCACCTTCCCGGTGGCCTGGTAGCGCTCGATGTTGTGCTGGGCGATCCATGCGTCCGGGTTGGCCACCGCCAGTCCCAGCAGCAGGGTCGCCGCCGAGAGCAGGGCGAACCGCGGCAGCCATCCGCCACGCAGCACCAGTCCGGCCGCCAGCACCCCGACCACGACCAGACCCAGCCAGGCCTCGAAGACGTCGACCAGGAGCCGTAGCCGGGTGAACCCGTAGGCGTCCTGGTATAGGTCCATCCGGTGCAGCGCCGAGGCGACGACGACGAGGGTCAGGACGCACAGGGCGCCGAGTGCGCCCCGCAGCCAGAGGCGGTCCACCGGCTCCGCCCCGGCCTTGCGGGCTGCGGCCCACACCACGAGCAGCGTCAGCGCGGTCGCGAGGGTGAGCTGTGCGAAGCCCTCGTGCACGTAGCCGGCGTAGGTCAGCCCGGTGACCCGGCGGACGTAGTCGTGTCCGCCGAAGAACGCCGCCGCCTGTGCGGCCAGGAACAACGCGAACACCGCATCGACGAGCAGCACCGGCGCCAGCCACTCGAAGCGGTGCTGGGCTGGACGGCGTACGACGGGCCGCTCGACCGGGGGTGGGTTGAGGGCCAGGTACGCCGCAGCGAGCACGATGCCCGCGACCGCGACGGACAGGAACAGTCGCAACACCAGCGATCCACGGATGTCGGGCACGACGGCGGAGACCCAGGTCGCGAAGATCGCGTCACCGGACGCGAACAGCGCGCCGAAGACGACCACAGCCGCCGCCGAGAGGATCAGGGTGCGCAGGATGGCCGAGCTGTGTGAGCCCCCGCGCGTCGACCGCAGGGTCCGTCCGAGCCAGGGCAGTCCCCGCAGCCCGGCCAGTGGCCAGGCGACGGCGCCCGAGGCCAGACCCAGCACCGAGCGCCCCTGGGTCAGCGCGGCGGTGGTGAGCAGGGCGCCCACGAGCAGGGCGAGTACGACGAGCCACTCGGCGGCCCGGACCGTGGGCACGACGGCGAGCGCAGTCGCGAGCGCCGCGCACGCCCAGGTGAACGGGCACCGCCGCTGTCGGCTCAGCCACAGCACGAGGACTCCCGAGGCGAGCAGCACCAGCGTGGTCGCCAGCCCGACCCGCGCGAACGGCAGGGCCAGCCCGGCGAAGACGCCGATCGCGACGCAGCAGGCCAGCACCCCACGATGCGTCGGCAGGTCCTTCTCCGGCCACAGGGACCCGAAGATGTCGTCGGTCAGCGACCACGCGGGCACCGGACCGGTGGGGAGTGCCGTCGCCCCGGGTAGCACCGGCGTGGGGAGGGGGGCAGGTGGGCTGCTCATCGGCTCGTTCCTCTCGGGATGTGCGGGCTCCGGGATGGTGGCGACCCGGGGCAGCTCGACGCGGAGGTGCGCTCCGGTCGTCTCGGGTGGCGGGTCCAGCACCGTGATGCGGCCGCCATGGAGGTCGGCCACCCACCTCGCGATCGCGAGGCCGAGTCCGGTGCCGCCACCGCCCGGATCCGCCAGGGTGCCGAACCGCTCGAAGACCCGCTCCCGGTCGGCCGGCGCTATCCCGGGTCCCTCATCGGAGACCTCGATCAGCACGGTGCCGGGCCGGGTGGTCACGGCGACGCGGACCTCACCGCCGGTCGGACTGTGCCGGGCGGCGTTGTCGAGCAGGTTCGCCAGCAGCTGGTGCAGCCGCGCCCGGTCCGCGTGCACCACGAGGTCGGCTGGTTCGACGTACACCTCGAACGGGAGGTCGCGCCCGCCCGCCCGGAGCTCGGCCACGCACTCCTCCACGAGCTCCCGGATCGCGACGTCGGTGCGGTCCAGGGCCACCACCCCCGCATCCACGCGGGAGAGGTCGAGCAGGTCGCGGACCAGGTCGCTGAGGCGCTCGGCCTGACCCAGAGCGACTCGGATCGTCTCCCGGTCGGGGGCCGTGACCCCGTCGTCGAGGTTCTCCAGCACCGCGACCAGCGCGGTCAACGGCGTGCGCAGCTCGTGGGAGACGGTGGCCACGAGGTCGCGCCGCTGGCGATCCACCGTCGCCAGGTCGGCGGCCATCCGGTTGAAGGCGCGCGCCAGCTGCCCCACCTCGTCGGTCGAGGCGCTGTGGACGCGCACCGAGTAGTCTCCGGCCGCCATCCGGCGTGCCGCGGCCGTCATCTCGCGCAACGGCGAGGTCATCCCGACCGCCAGCAGCTGGGTCACGCCGAGGGCGAGCAGCACCGTGACCGGGATGCTCAGCAGGGCCGGGACTGTCGCGGCGCCGAGGGTGGCCAGGACCGCTGCGACCAGCACACTGACCGCGACGAGCAGGCCGAGCTTGACCTTGATCGAGGTGACCCGCTCCAGCGCCCCGCGCGGCTGGGAGGCGCTCACCCGGCCTCCAGGGAATAGCCGACACCGTGCACGGTTCGGACCCGGTCGGCACCGATCTTCGCGCGGAGCGCCTTGATATGGCTGTCGACCGTGCGGGTGGCGCCGGCGCCCCCGTCCCAGCCCCACACCTCGGCCAGCAGCCGTTCCCGGGTGTGCACCTGCCCCGGGGCCGCAGCGAGCGCGCGCAGCAGGTCGAACTCCGTCGGCGTCAGGTGCAGCTCTGTGTCACCGAGCCAGGTACGCCGGGCAGCCGGGTCGAGCCGCAGGGCCCCCAGCTCGACGGCAGCGTTGCCTCCGTCGCTCGACAACCGGAGCAGCTCCTCGGCCCGTGCGACCCGCCGCAACAGCGCCGCGACGCGCGCCACCAGCTCCCGCATCCGAAACGGCTTGGTCAGGTAGTCGTCGGCTCCCACCCCGAGACCGACGAGCACGTCCGCCTCCTCGTCGCGGGCGGTCAGCATCAGCACCGGCACGGGACGTTGCGCCTGGATCCGCCGGCAGACCTCGAGCCCGTCGAAGCCCGGCAGCATCACGTCGAGCACGACCAGGTCGGGCCGCTGCTCCTCGAAGGCCGCGACCGCGCCGGGTCCGTCGTACGCCATCACCACGTGGAAGCCCTCGGCCCGGAGCCGGTCGGCGACCGCCTGGTTGATCAGTGGCTCGTCCTCGACGACGAGCACCGTCGTCGCTGGGTCTCCGGCCTGCTCCATGTCAGGAGCGTAGGAGCGCAGCCGGCCAGAAGGTGTGCGCGCAACGTGAAGGTTCTGTGCAGATGTCCGTCAGGAGGCGTCGACGTGCTGCCGCTCCCGGGCCCCGGCTGCACGCCAGCAGAGCACCCCGGTCCAGAGCATCCAGATCCAGAACAGCGGCACCCCCGCGCTCGTGACGGCACTGGCGGTGCCGAGCTCAGGGGCGCTGAACGCGAGTCCGGTCAACAGGCCAGCGGCTCCGCCGACCAGCCCCACCACGCACAGGACCTTGGGAAACAGACCGGAGAGCCACATCGCCGCAGCCGCGCACACGACCGCCATCCCCAGCGGACCGAAGATCATCTGGTTGATCTGCCATGCTGCCGCGTCCAGCATCCTGGCAGTCTCCATGGAGCCCTGGTTCTCCAGCGACCAGGCCGTTCCCGCGGTGACGGCGTACACCACGACCTCCACGACCACACTCGCCAGCATCGCGGGGACCGCCAGGTCCATCAGGGCCTGCGGTCTTCCGGACTCGTTCAGGACCTGGCGCAGGCCCGTCATCATCAGCACCCGACCCAGCAGCACGACGCTGAACCAGCCCGCGGCCCAGGCAAGAGCCGTGGTGTTTCCCTGATAGCCCGAGACGAACTCGCGGGCACTGGCCTCGGCCCCGACGGGCACCATCACCGGCCCCGCGATGATTGCCACCCACTCCAGCAGGTAGAGGACCGCGCCGGTCAGGACCAGGCGGTTCCCCACCAGCGGACGCGAGTGCTCGGCAACCACGGCGATCACACCCCACACGGTCGAAGTTCTCCCTGATCGTGCAACTGGATGCGGGGGCTCGGCAATAGTCCGTCAGGAGGATCCCTTGGGCTTCTTGGGCGCCTCGGAGCGGGCGAACTCCACGGCGCGCTCCACCCAGTCGGCCAGGACCCCGACCTCGGCGAGCACCTGGGCCGGCACCACGACCATGGAGCGCATCGGCCGCCCCGTGAAGTCCATCTCGCGTGCGCCTCGTGCGAGCGCGTCCTCGTGGTTGTCCTTGCCGACTCGCACCATCAGGTCCTCGCCCATGACCCCGCACGCCATGTGCGTGTTCACCATGAACGCCACCCCGCCGAACATCTTCTTCTCCTCGAACTCGGCGCGCTCGCTCAGCGCCTGCCTCGTCCGCTCGGCCAGCTCCTCGTCGTACGCCATCCTCCGATGATCGGCCCTCGGGGCCGCTCCGCGAAAGGGGTCGGGCGGAGGTACGTCGGCCCAGGGGGTGGTGGCTCAGGAGGTCGCGCGCGCGCTGGCGTAGAGACAGACGGCGGCCGCCGTGGACAGGTTGAGGCTCTCGGCGCGACCGAAGATCGGGATCGAGACCCGGTGGTCGGCCAGAGCGGCCAGGTCGTGCGGCAACCCCCACGACTCGTTGCCGAACAGCCACGCGACCGGCCCCGTGAGGAGGCCGGAGGACTCGGCCTCGAAGAGGTTCGTGTCGCCGGCACCGTCAGCGGCGAGGACGACGAAGCCGGCCTCCCGGGCTGCCCGGACGACCGCGGCCGGGTCGGGGTCGACGGCGATCGGCAGGTGCCACAGGCTCCCTACGCTCGCCCGGACGGTCTTGTCGTTGTAGGGGTCCACGCTGTTCCCGGCGAGGACCACGCCGAGCGCGCCGGCGGCGTCGGCACACCGGATGACGGTGCCGGCATTCCCGGGGTCGCGGACGTCGGCGCAGATCACCATCGTCGAGGTCGCGCCCGACTCGACGGGACGCAGCAACGTGGCAACCGGAACGTCGAGGAAGCGGCAGACAGCCACGATCCCCTGTGGGGTCATGGCGCCGCTGAGGGCGCCGATCGCGGCGTCGCTGGCTCGCCACCACGGCACGCCGGCGTCATCGACGGCCTTGCGGAGCGCGGCGTACTCCCCGCTGGCAGCGTCGGTCGCGTAGACCTCGAGCACCGCGTCGGGCACGAGCAGGGCCTCGGTGAGCGCCTTGGCTCCCTCGGCGAGGAACAACCGCTCGTCGGCCCGGAAATTGCGACGGGCGAGCCTCCGTGCCGTCTTGATGCGGCCACTCCTCGCGGAGAGCGGCTGCTCGGCAGGGAGGCTCGCCATCGTCATCGGTGCGACTCGAGTCCCGGGAGGAACGTCGGGTCGGTCAGGCCGAAGCCGGCGCGTTGACGTCCTCGGGCAGGTTCGCCTTGGCGGTCTCCACGAGCGCCGCGAAGGCCGGCGCGTCGTTGACGGCGAGGTCGGCCATGATCTTGCGGTCGACCTCCACACCGGCGGCCTTGAGGCCCTGGATGAAGCGGTTGTAGGTCAGGCCGTTGGCGCGGGCGCCGGCGTTGATCCGCTGGATCCAGAGCCGGCGGAAGTCGCCCTTGCGCTTCTTGCGGTCGTTGTAGCTGTAGACCAGCGAGTGGGTGACCTGCTCCTTCGCCTTGCGGTACAGGCGCGAGCGCTGGCCCCGGTAGCCGGAGGCGCGCTCGAGGGTGACCCGGCGCTTCTTGTGGGCATTGACTGCCCGCTTGACGCGTGCCATTTCGTTACTCCTTGTAAGTTCTGCGTGGTCTCGAGTCGACCACCCGGGTGCGGAAGCACCCGTGTTGCTGGGCTGGGTGGATCAGAGTCCGAGGAGCTTCTTCGCGCGCTTGACGTCTGCCTTGGCGACCTCGGTGGTACCCGACATGCGGCGGGTCATCTTGGAGGGCTTCTTCTCCAGGTTGTGGCGCAGGCCCGTCTTCTGTCGACGGATCTTGCCGGTGCCGGTCACCCGGAAGCGCTTGGAGGCACCGGAGTGCGTCTTGTTCTTGGGCATCTGTGGATTCCTTTTCTCGTTACGCTTCGATCTCGGGGTCGAGATTCTCGGAGCGACCGCGCTCCTTCTTCGGCGAAGGCACCGGGTGAGCTGCCTTGTGCTCGGCTCGCTCCTCGGCCTTCTCGGCCTCACGAGCAGCTGCTCGCTCCTCCTTCTCCGCCTTCACCTCGGCCTTGGCCTCGGACTTCTTCTTGTGCGGGCCAAGCACCATGATCATGTTGCGACCGTCCTGCTTCGGGGAGGACTCCACGAAGCCGAGTTCGGTCACGTCCTCGGCCAGGCGCTGCAACAGGCGGTACCCCAGCTCGGGGCGGTGCTGCTCGCGACCGCGGAACATGATCGTGATCTTGACCTTGTCCCCCGACCGGAGGAACCGCACGACGTGACCCTTCTTGGTCTCGTAGTCGTGAGCGTCGATCTTCGGCCGGAGCTTCATCTCCTTGATGACCGTGTTCGTCTGGTTTCGACGGGTCTCACGGGCCTTCTGCGCGTTCTCGTACTTGAACTTGCCGTAGTCCATGAGCTTGCAGACCGGGGGTCGCCCCATCGGCGCGATCTCGACCAGGTCGAGGTCCGCCTCCTGGGCAAGACGAAGGGCGTCGCTGGTGGAGACGATGCCGACGGTCTCACCGTTGGGTCCAACGAGCCGGACCTCGGGAACCCGGATCCGGTCGTTGATTCGCAGCTCGGTGCTGATGTGTCCTCCTGTGTAGATCAAGTGGGATGACCCGGCAGTTCCTCGCGCACATGCGAAAAGGGCCTCCGCGACACGCGGAAGCCCCTTGGTCGAACCGGTGCGACGGCGTACGTCGCCCTGCTCGTGACCGGTACCCGACGACCTGGTGCCCGATGCTGCTGGACGGCGGTCGATGCGGGTGGGAGGAGGCCTCCACTTGTCTGACCACCGACGCCCGGGTGGGCACCGCTGATCGGTCGGGCACAAGGTTACTAGCCCACGCCGCGGATTGCACATCGCGCTCCCCTCCCCTTCCCCCGTAGTTCGCCGAGCGGGCACTGCGCGCACGCACCAGGGCACCCAGTGGTCACGCGGTGCACGCACTGCGACAACCCGTGTGCTCGGAGTGCCCGGTCAGCGGCGTACGGCGTGCGCGGATTGCCCGGTCGCGCTACTGGAGGGCTGTCCACGCCCAACCACCGTCGGCCAGCCCGACGAGGCGGTGTCCCTCGGCCAGGGCCCGCAGGTCGTCGTCCTCCACCACGAACAGCACCGGGCCGGCCACGTCGATCACCAGTGCCTCGGCCTCGTCCTGCAGGGCAGCTCGAGCCGCCTGCACCAGCGGCACCGGCACCGGGCGGGCCTCGGGGTCCCACGCGGTCAGGGCGGGGGTGCCGGTGAAGGCCAGCAGCGCCTTGCGGCCGTCGCGGCCCTCCATCAGCACCGCCGCCATGTCGCTGCTCTTCTCCCGCGGGAGGGCCGCCGCTGCTCCGGCCCCGGGAGGCACGACGCGCTCCACCTCGCCGAGGACCGCGACGACCGGCACCAGCACCCGAGTGTCCTGCAACACCGCCAACGTCGCGGAGTGCAGCGACTCCGGCTCCACGTCGTACGCCGCCAGGGCAGTCGTCACGGCAGGGTCCACCGCGCCCTCGTCACCGGCGAAGCCCGGGTCTGGCAGTGACCGCATCGGGTGATCCTCCCAGACCCCCTCACCCGGTCCTCCCCCCGGTTTGCGCCACCCCCGGACGCCGCGGCCCGTTACGTAGGCTGGAGGCATGCCGCTCGACGCCACCGCTGCCATCGACTCCACGACGTGGGCCGCGCTCGCCCTCGTGCTGACCCTCATCGCCGGCGCCCTGAGCGTCGTGGCCTGGCGTCGCCGGGGACCGGCCGCCGGGCTGCGCGGGCTGGCCTGGACGCTGGTGCCCGTCGCCGCCTGGCTCACCGGAACGCTGCGGCTGGCCACCGCCATCCTCGACGACGTCCTGGGCTGGGCGGCGCGGCTGGTGTTCTCCCCGGTGGTCTGGCTCGGCGTCGTCGTGGCCGGCGTCTCCGGGGCGCTGTTCGTGGTCTCCGGGGTGCTGAAGTCGCGCGGGATCGGCACCCGCGGCAGGGCCCGGGATGTACGCCGAGCCGACGCGAAGCAGGTCCGGGCGCCCAAGGGGCGGCAGGTCGACGAGCTCGACGACCTGTCCGACATCGAGGCCATCCTGAAGAAGCACGGGATCTAGGTGGTGCAGCACCACGCCGGGCCCCACCACGCCGGCGATCCCGACCGGCAACGGCTCGCGCAGCGGCTCAACCGCGCCGTCGAGGGGCTGGATGATCCCCGGACCCCGCTCGTGGTCGTCGATCTCGACGCCTTCGACGCGAACGCCGGCGACCTCGCGCGTCGAGCCGGTGCGAAGCCGGTCCGGGTCGCGTCGAAGTCGCTACGGGTCCCCGCCCTGATCCGTCGGGCCCTGGACGCACCGGGGTTCGCGGGCGTTCTCGCCTACTCCTTGCGCGAGGCACTCTGGCTGGTCGCCGAGGGCCTCGCCGAGGACGTCGTGATGGGCTACCCGACGGTCGACGGTGGCGCCCTGGACCGGCTGCTCGCGGACGGCCTGGCCCGCAACCGGATCACCCTGATGGTCGACGACCCAGAGCAGCTCGACGTCGTCACGGCCCGCTCCGGCGACGTCGCCGGAGTCCGGGTCGCGATCGACATCGACGCGGGCCTGCGGCTCGGACGGTCGCACGTCGGACCCAAGCGCTCCCCGCTCTACGACCCCAGCCAGGTGGTGGCCTTGGCCGGGGAGATCGTGGAACGCGGCTTCTCGCTGGTCGGGGTGATGACCTACGAGGGGCAGGTGGCCGGGGTGCCCGACGACGTACCCCATCAGCGCGCCAAGTCGCTGGTGATCCGCCGACTCAAGTCCGCCTCGCTCGCCCAGCTCGCCGAGCGCCGCACCGAGATCGCCCAGGCACTTAGGGATGTGGTGGCGCTGGAGTTCTGGAACGCCGGCGGGTCGGGCAGCATCGAGGCGAGCGCCGGAGACCCGGTCGTCACCGAGGTGGCCGCAGGTTCGGGACTGCTCGTGCCGGGCTTGTTCGACCATTACCAGAGCTTCGAGCCCCGACCAGCGGCCTACTTCGGGGTCCCGGTCGTACGCCGACCCGGCAAGGGGCTGGCCACCGTCGCGGGCGGTGGCTTCATCGCCAGCGGTCCGACCGCCAAGGACCGGGCACCGATCCCCTGGGCGCCTCCCGGCCTGCACCTGACCGGTCTGGAGGGGGCCGGTGAGGTGCAGACCCCGCTGACCGGACCGGGGGCGGCGGCGCTGCGGATCGGCGACTGGGTGTGGTTCCGGCACGCGAAGTCGGGGGAGCTGGCCGAGCACACCAACGAGGTGCACCTGCTCGCCGGGAACACGATCGTCGACTCGGTCCCGTCCTACCGCGGTATGGGGCACGCCTGGTGACCGATCTGCCCACGCTCCAGTCGATCCTGGACCTCACCCTGGCCCGCCAGCCCACGCTGGGAGCTGGGCGCCTGGTGTGCGTCGACGGCCCGGCCGGCTCGGGCAAGACCACGCTGGCCGCCGCCCTCGGAGCCGCCGCCGGCGCCGTGGTGCTGCACATGGACGACCTCTACGCGGGTTGGTCCGGCCTGCCCGAGATCCACGCCCAGCTCGACGGCCTGCTCACCCCTCTCGGTGACGGCGTCCCCGGCTCCTACCGACGCTACGACTGGGAGGCCGAGCGGTTCGACGAACTGGTCATCGTCGAGCCGGCGCCGCTCATCGTGCTGGAGGGCGTGGGTTCCGGCGCCGCGCGATTCGCAGCGCTGGTCACCGTGCTCGTCTGGGTGGAGGCGCCGCACGACCTGCGGATGGCTCGCGGCGTCGCGCGCGACGGTGAGGCGTTCGCCACGATGTGGCAGGCGTGGGCCCACGACGAGCTGGCGCTGTTCGCGCGCGAGGACACCCGTTCTCGGGCGGACGTCCACGTCGACGGGACCCGGCCCTACCGGGACGGGTCCAACCGGTAGTCCGTCCAGCGCACGCTGGTCGTGAAGCCGGCCCGCCGGTAGACCCCGAGCGCGCCGGTCGGGTTCTCGGAGTCCACGTCGAGCGCGGCTCGCTTGAAACCCTGCTCGGCGTACGTCGTCAGCGCCCGGCGCAGCATCAGGCCGGCCAGCCCCTTGCGGCGATGGGCCGGGAGGGTCCCCACCTTGGAGACGTACGCCTCGCGGATGCCCGTGGCCTCGGCGACGGCGTCGTACTCGCAGGTGTGCACGTAGGCAGCGATCCCCCCGGCCGGGTCGCGGGCGACCAGGCTCAGTCCGGGACGGAAGCTCCGGCTCTCCGAGACCCACTGGCGCCACATCTCCTGGCTCCACGGCGTGAAACCGGGTTGACCGTCGAAGGCGAGGTTGTGGGCTGCCCGGATCTCGTCGTGGTCGATCCCCTCCCACGTGGTGAGGTCGTAGCCGTCGGGGAGATCGGGCGTGCCGTCCTGGTCCCTCGGGTCGGCGACCATCATGAACTCCCAGCGCTCGGCTCGGAAGCCGTGTCGCGCGAGGATCGACTCGAAGTCCGCGTCGTCGGACAGGGCGCTGGCGGTGATCACCGGGCGTAGTGCCGCGCCGCGCTCGGCCACATAGGCGTGGGCCCGGTCCAGCATGGTGGGGACGAGCTGGGAGCCGATCCCCCGCCCACGGTGGTCCGGGCGCACGGTCCCCTCCAGGGCGACGCTGACCATCCCGTCCGCGGGAGCTCTGGCCTGCAACCGGGTGTGGGCGACGATCTGGCCGTCCACCTCCGCCAGCAACCAGTCCCTCGCGGGGTCGATCATCGGGTTGGCGAGATCCTCGATGAGGTCCGCGACGTTGTAGTGGTCACCGGTGCGGTCAACCGCCTCCGCCGCGGCGAGGAGGTCGTTGACGGCATCGACGTCAGCGTGCGTCATCCCCCGGGTCGCGAAGTCGTTCACGCTCGGAGGGTAGGCCGCATCCACCTCAGCCCGCATCCGGTTATCCCGACGACTCCCTGCCGGGCCAGCGCCTAGTTGCTGGGTGGCTCGACCGTGTGGGCGGCGATGGTGGCGCGCAGCTGCCGGACCGCCTGGCGGGCGCGCTGGCCGTCGGAACCCTGGATCCCGATCAGCGAGATCGTGGTGCCGTCGGAGAGGTCGAGGGTCCCCCACGGCGCGCCCCCGGCGCAGGGACACCGAGATCACCTGTGACCACTCGTAGCTGCGCAGGCGGTAGCCGTTGACGACGACCAGACCTCCATCGCTCGCCGTGACCCGGGAGCGGACCAGCGCGTTGTAGCTGCCGAACAGCAGCAGCGCCATGAACACGAGGGTGCCTCGCTGGAAGAGCGTGAACTGGGAGCGGACCTCGGCGCCGAGGCCCACCCAGACCGCGACGATGAGCACGAGCAGCAGGCCCCCGAAGAGCCACACGGCGACGCGTACGCCGAAGGGCCGCCAGGTGTGCGGCAGGTCCGGCACCTGGGCCCAGGCGGGCCCAGAGTCGGGCCCAGAGTCGGGCCCAGAGTCGGGCTCAGAGTCGGCAGGCATGGATGTCGGTGAGCAGGATCGCCCTCGCGCCGATCTCGTAGAGGTCGTCCATCAGCTGTTGGGCGCCGTCGCGCGGCACCATCGCGCGCACCGCCAGCCAACCCTCGCGATGCAGGGGCGAGACGGTCGGGCTCTCGATGCCGGGCGTCAGGGCGACGGCCGACTCGGCGGCGCTGGCGGGGATGTCGTAGTCCATCATCACGTAGGTGCGGGCGACCAGGACGCCGTCGAGGCGGCGCTTGAAGATCTCGAAGCCGACCGGATCCGCGGCGTCGGCGCGGGTGATCAGCACGGCCTCGGACTCGAGCACCACCTCGCCGATGATCTCGAGCCCCGCCGCCTTGAGCGTGCTGCCGGTCTCCACCACGTCGGCGATCACGTCCGCGACACCGAGCTGGATGCTGGTCTCGACGGCGCCGTCGAGCCGGATGACCTCGGCCTCGATGCCGCGCTCTTCCAGATGACGGCGCACCACGCCGACGTACGACGTGGCGATGCGCTTGCCGGCGAGGTCGTCGAGGGAGGCCAGCGTGCCCGGCCGGGCGGCGAAGCGGAACCTTGACTGACCGAAGCCGAGCCGGCGGACCTCCTCGGCCTTGGCGCCCGAGTCGAGCAGCAGGTCGCGGCCGGTGATGCCGACGTCGAGGGTGCCCTCCCCGACGTACAGCGCGATGTCGCGAGGACGCAGGTAGAAGAACTCCACCCCGTTGACCGTGTCGAGGAGGGAGAGCTCCTTGGAGTCGGTGCGCTGGCGGTAGCCGGCCTCGCGCAGGATCTCCGAGGCCGAGGAGGACAGCGACCCCTTGTTCGGGATGGCGATCCGCAGGAGCGGCTGGTCTGCGCCGTTGGTGGGGCTTGTCGAAACCATGAGTGTCCTAGAGGTGTGCGTAGACGTCGTCGAGCGAGATTCCGGCGGCGAGCATCAGCACCTGCGCGTGGTACAGCAGCTGGCTGATCTCCTCGGCCGCCCGCTCATGGCCTTCGTGCTCGGCGGCCATCCAGGACTCGGCGGCCTCCTCGACCAGCTTCTTGCCGATCGCGTGCACCCCGGCGTCGAGCGCCTCCACCGTCCCGGATCCCTCCGGGCGGGTCGCGGCCTTCTCGCTCAGCTCGGCCCAGAGCTCCTCGAACGTCTTCACGGACTCAGCCTAGGTGGTCTCAGCCACGGACCTTCCGCAAGGTCTGTGCGGTGAGAAGGGCCGCCGCCGTCGACTCGTACCCCTTGCTCTCGTGGCTGCCCGCCAACCCCGCCCGATCCAGTGCCTGCTCCTCGGTGTCACAGGTGAGCAGGCCGAAGCCGATCGGCACACCGGTCTCGAGGGCCACCTGGGTGAGGCCGTCGGTCGCGGCCGAGCAGACGTACTCGAAGTGCGGGGTTCCGCCGCGGATCACCACACCCAGTGCGATGACGGCGTCGTAGCCCTCGAGCGCCAGCGCCTTGGCGACCACCGGCAGTTCGAAGGCCCCGGGCACGCGGACCACCTCGGAGGAGTCCACACGGTAGGCGGTGAGCGCCTCCTTCGCCCCGGACAGCAGGCCTTCCATCACGGTCTCGTGCCAGCTGGCCGCCACGACGGCGACTCGCAGGTCGTGGCAGTCCACCGGGTGGTCGGCTGGGCTCCCGTCACCGCTCACGGTGCGCTCCCTCGTGGTCGAGACCCGGCAGCTCGTGGCCCATCCGGTCACGCTTGGTCTGCAGGTACACCAGGTTGTGGCCGTTGGGTCGCGGCGTCATCGGGACCCGCTCGGCCACCGGCACGCCGTAGGACTCCAGACCCTCGGTCTTGTCGGGGTTGTTGGTCATCAGCCTGACCGAGCCCACGCCGAGGTCGCGCAGGATCTGGCTCGCCGCACCGTAGTGACGGGCGTCCGCGGGCAACCCGAGGTCGAGGTTGGCGTCCACGGTGTCGCGACCGCCGTCCTGGAGCTGGTAGGCCTGCAGCTTCGCCAGCAGTCCGATGCCGCGCCCCTCGTGGCCGCGCAGGTAGATCACCACTCCCCTGCCCTCCTTGACGATCAGGTCCATGGCCTCGTTGATCTGAGGCCCGCAGTCGCAGCGCGCGGAACCGAACACGTCGCCGGTCAGGCACTCGCTGTGCACGCGGGTCAGCACCGGCTCGCCGTCCGCGATCGCCCCCGGGTCGCCGTAGACCAGCGCCACGTGGCCCGAGGCGTCGCCCGGGTCATCGACGGTGATCCGGTAGCCGAACGCCGTGAAGTCCCCGTGGCTGGTCGGCAGCACCGTCTGGGCCACCCGCTCGACGTGGGACTCGGTGCGCCTGCGGTGGTGCACCATCTGGTCGATGGAGACCATCTTCAACCCGTGCTCGTCGGCGAACTCGCGCAACTGCGGGCCGCGCTTCATGCTCCCGTCGTCGTTGACCACCTCGACGAGCACCCCCGCAGGGGTCAACCCGGCCATCCGGGCGAGGTCGACGGCCGCCTCGGTGTGACCGCGCCGGACCAGGACACCACCCTCGCGGTAGCGCAGCGGGAAGACGTGCCCGGGGCGGGTGATCTCCCACGGCTCGGTCGCCGAGTCCGCCAGCACCCGCGCGGTGTGTGCCCGATCCGCCGCCGAGATCCCGGTGGAGACTCCGTCCCGGGCATCCACCGAGATCGTGTACGCCGTGCGCAGCTTGTCCTTGTTGTGCGGCGTCATCAGCGGGATCTCGAGTCGGTCGAGCATCTCGGCCGGCATCGGCACGCAGATCACGCCGCTGGAGTGGCGGATGGTGAACGCCATCAGCTCCGGGGTCGCCTTGCTGGCCGCGAAGATCAGGTCCCCCTCGTTCTCGCGGTCCTCGTCGTCGACCACCACGACCGCCTCGCCGGCCCTGATCGCCGCGATCGCGTCCTCGACGCTGTCGAGCCGGACCCCCGCGGCCGGGCGCTGTTCGTCTGCGCTCATCGGTTCACCATCTTCTCGACGTACTTCGCGATCACGTCCACCTCGAGGTTGACGACATCGCCTTCTTTTCGGTGGCCCAGCGTGGTGCGGGCCAGGGTCTCCGGGATCAGGCTCACGCTGAACCAGTGCTCCCCCACCTCCACGACCGTCAGGGAGATCCCGTCCACGGTGATCGACCCCTTCTCGACGAGGTACCTGTCCAGGCCGTCGGGGAGGGAGAGCTCCACGAGCTCCCAGTGCTCGCTCGGACTGCGCCGCAGCACCGTTCCGGTGCCGTCGACATGGCCCTGCACGATGTGGCCGCCGAGCCTGGTGGCCGGGGTGACGGCGCGCTCGAGGTTCACCCGAGCCCCCGGCGCGAGTCCGCCGAGGGACGTCTTCGCGAGGGTCTCGGCCATCACGTCGGCGGTGAACGCGCCCGACTGGAGGGTGGCCACGGTGAGGCAGCACCCGTTGACCGAGATGGAGTCGCCGAGATCGGTGCCCTCGGTGACCTGTGGGCCGCGCACGGTCAGCCGGACCGCGTCACCCTGGTCCTCCAGGGCCTCGACCGTGCCGAGCTCCTCCACGATGCCGGTGAACATCAGGGATTCCTCCGCGGGTTCATCGTGATCCGCACGTCCGAGTCGGCCCCGGTGCCGACGCTGGTCACGTCGCTGACCCGCAGCCGCGTCGCGTCGCCGATGGTGGTGATCCCGAGGTCGGCGACCGCGTTGGTGCCTGACCCCAGGAGTGCGGGTGCCACGTAGGCCACCACCTCGTCGATCAGGCCCGCCTGGAGGAAGGCGGCTGCCAGCCGGGGACCGCCCTCGAGGAAGACGTGCTGCCGGTCGCGGCCGTGCAGCAGGGCCAGCGCCTCGGCCGGGTCGCGCGTCTCCAGCCGCACGGTCTCGGCGCGATCGTTGAACACCCGGCGAGCGGGGTCGAGCTCACGCAGCCCCATCACCGCGCGCAGCGGCTGGTGGGCCAGCGGCTCGTCGTACTCGTCGCGGACGGTCAGCTCGGGGTCGTCGATCTCGACCGTGGCCGTGCCGACGAGCATCACGTCGCACTGGGCGCGCAGCCGGTGACTGTCCACCCGCGCGGCCAGGGACGTGACCCAACGGCTGGTGCCGTCGGCGGCGGCGCTGCGACCATCGAGCGTGGTGGCGAACTTCCAGGTCACGAAGGGCCGGCGGTGCTCCATCGCGAACGTCCAGGCCCGGTTGAGGGCACGTGCCTCGCGCTCCAGCAGACCGAACTCGACCTCGATGCCGGCCGCTCGCAGCGCTCGGGCGCCGCCCTGGGCGACGGGGTTGGGGTCCGGTTGGGCGAACACCACGCGGGCGACGCGGGCCTCGATCAGAGCCTCGGAGCACGGGCCGGTGCGCCCGACATGGTGACAGGGCTCCAGCGTGACCACCGCGGTCGCTCCGGCGGCCTCCGGCCCCGCCTCGGTCAGCGCCGCTGCCTCGGCGTGCGGCGTCCCGGCACCCCGGTGGTAGCCCTCGGAGACCTCCGAGCCGTCCGGGGCGAGCAGCACGCAGCCGACGCGTGGGTTCGGCCCGAGCGGTACGCCGGGGGTCGCTGCCAGCTCCAGCGCGCGACGCATCGCCCGCTGCTCTGCTTCGGAAAAACCCATCGCCGTCCTCATCGGTCCACGCGGGCCCCGGGGACGGCCGAATCACGACATCGCGTCGCGAACGGCCTGCGTGCGTCTTCTCATCCGGACTTTGACCGTCGGTCCAGGAGTTCCACCTGGTCAACCGGCCGCCTTTCGGCCACCGGGTCGCGGACTGTCACCGCCGGTGCGGAGTTTCACCGCCCCCAGAGCACGCGAGCTCATCACTCGTCATCTCGAAGTCTGCCACAACCGCGATGTCCGAGGCCCGTGATGTGGCTCACCGGGCGGCGGGAGCGGTGGGGGGCCCGCCGGGTGTGCCTGGAGACGCGCGGCGGGCGCGCCCCCAGACACACGCTGACCAACGACGCCGAGGCGCCGGAGTCACGAGCGGGCCCGGGGTTAGGAATGGGCGGAGTGTGCGGCCTCGCGCAGCTGCTTGACCATCGCGTCCGGGTCTTCGGCGGCGTAGACGGCCGAGCCCGCCACGAATACGTCGGCGCCCGCCTCGGCCGCCCGCTCGATGGTCTCCAGCGACACCCCGCCGTCGACCTGCAGCCAGACCTCCAGGGCGGCTGCGGAGATCAGCTCCCGCGCCCGCCGGATCTTCGGCAGGACGAGGTCGAGGAACCGCTGGCCGCCGAAGCCGGGCTCGACGGTCATCAGCAGCAGCATGTCGAGCTCGCCCAGCATGTCGGCGTAGGCGTCGACCGGGGTGGCCGGCCGGAGCGCCATCGAGGCGCGCGCACCCTTCGAGCGGAGCTCGCGGGCCAGCCGGACCGGCGCCGTGGCGGCCTCGGCGTGGAAGGTGACCGAGCCCGCCCCGGCCTCGGCGTACGCCGGCGCCCAGCGGTCGGGGTCCTCGATCATCAGGTGCACGTCGAGCGGCAGGTCGGTCGACTTCGCGAGGCTCTCGAGGACCGGCAGACCCAGGGTCAGGTTCGGCACGAAGTGGTTGTCCATCACGTCCACGTGCACCCAGTCGGCACTCGGGATCCGGGCCACCTCGTCGGCGAGGCGGGACAGGTCGGCGTTGAGGATGCTCGGCGTGATCTGGATTCCCATGGTGGGGAGATCCTAGTTGTGCAGCGACCTCCAGGGGCTCAGCTGCGCCGCAGCAGGGCCATGAACATCGCGTCGGTGCCGTGCCGGTGCGGCCACAGCTGCACGGCCTCCGGGAGGTGGGCGGACCGGGCATCGACCGCCTCCGGGACGAGCGGCAGCGCATCCTCGACGGTGGCATCGGACCGCTGGGCCAGCACGGCACTGATGACTCCCGCGGTCTCCTGGACCACCGGCGAACAGGTCGCATAGAGCACGATGCCGCCGGGTCGCACTGCGTCCAGGGCGCTCAGCAGCAGCGCCTGCTGGAGCGGGACCAGCACGTCGATGTCGGCCTGGGTACGACGCCATCGGCTCTCCGGCCGACGACGGAGGGCGCCGAGCCCGGAGCAGGGCGCGTCGACGAGCACCCGGTCGAAGGTGTCCTGCCGCCAGGGCGGACGAGTTCCGTCGCCGGTCACGACCGTGCCTCCGGTGGCGCGCAGTGCCTGGGCCACCAGCTTCGCCCGGTGCGGTTGGCGCTCGTTGGCGAGCAGCCGTGCCCCGGACGTGGCCGCCAGCGCCGCCAGCAGGGCGGCCTTGCCTCCGGGCCCGGCGCAGACGTCGAGCCACTCCCGGTCCCGGCCGGCGACGGTGGCCCGCGTCAGCGCGAGGGCGACCAGCTGTGAGCCTGCGTCCTGCACCCCCGCGCGGCCGTCCCGAACGGCGGGGATCGCCCCAGGGTCACCCCCGTCGAGGGTGACGCCCAGCGGCGAGATGCCCACGGGCTCGCCACCCAGCTCCTCCCGGGTCGACAGGCCGGGTCGGGCGACCAACGTGACGCGCGGCCGCTGGTTGTCCGCCGCCAGCAGCGAGGCGAGCTCGTCGGGACGGTCGAGCCCACCGGCGAGCGCCTCCACGATCCAGGCCGGGTGCGAGTGCCGCACGTGCAGCGGGGCGTCGACCGTGTCCATCCATCCGGCAAGGTCGCGCTCGGAGATGCGTCGCATCAGGGCGTTGGTGAAGCCGACCGGCTTGTGTCCCAGGCGGGTGCGCACCAGCTCCACCGTGCTGGCGACGGCGGCATGGTCGGGGACCCTCATGGCGAGCACCTGGTGCGCGCCCAGCCGCAGCGCGTCGCGCACCCCGGCGTCGGGCGCCCGGCCCGCCAGATGGTCGATGATGGCGTCGTAGCTGCCCTGGCCGCGCAGGGTGCCTCCGACCAGCTCGGTGGCGAACGCCGCGTCTCGCGTCTCTATCCGGCGCTCTCGGAGCAGCTGCGGGAGCGCCAGGTTGGCGTAGGCGTCGTCCTGGCGCACCGCGACCAGCACGTCGTAGGCGGCCAGCCGGGCCGAGTCGACCTTCCCCTTGCCGGTGCCCGGGTCAGGAACCCGATGACCGTAGCTCGTCATGGGCGGAACTCGCGGACCAGGCGGGCGGGCGCGGTGGCGAGCCACGCGTCGGTGATCACCTCGGCGAGCTCCGCTCGGGTGATCTCGCCGAGCCTGGACTGCTGGATGAGCACGGCGTCGAAGCTCCGGAAGTGGTCGATGGTGAAGAACGGCCCGTCGGCCTCGACGAGCGCAGCCTTGTCCTCGGCGTTGGCGGTGCGGATCACGATCAGGTCGTCGTACTGCTCGCCGGTCTCCGGGTCGATCGCCGTGCTGTGCGGCTTGCGGTGGAGCACGAACCCCCGGCCCTTGTCGCCCGGCTGGCGGAGCGGCACCAGCCAGGTGGGTACGTCGCCCCAGGAGGTGCCGAACCAGGTCTCGGGCAGGCCGCGACAGATCTCGTCGACGTCCTCGGGGCGGGCCCTGGATCCGGCCCTGCGTCCAGCAGTGCGTCCGGCCATGCGGCAGAACCTACCCCCGGCTGGTGGGCAATACGTCAGGGGCCGAGCACCGCACCGTCCGCCAGGCGTGCGCCCCGCACCCAGTCGGCGGCGTCCATGTCCTTGCGGCCGTGGAGCCTGACCCGGCCGAGCTGGACCGGGTCCGTGGCGGTGCCGACGAACACGGCGCGCTTGGTGATCTCCAACCGCCCGGGTTCGAGCCGGTCGCGTGCCACCGGCAGGACGGGCCCGAGCTTGATCCGGTCGCCGGCGTACGTCGACCAGGCCCCCGGGTCGGGGGTGCAGGCGCGGATCCGACGATCGACACCGGCGGCGGGTTCGGTCCAGTCGACCCGCGCGTCCTCGACGCTGATCTTCGGCGCGAGGCTGACCCCCTCGACCGGCTGCGGCCGGGCTTCCAGCGAGCCGTCCTCGATGCCGTCGAGCGTCTGCACGAGCAGGCCGGCACCACCCTCGGCGAGCCGCTCCAGGAGCTCTCCCGCCGTGTCGCCCGGACGGATGGTCTGGGTCATCAGGCCGAACGTCGGACCTGCATCGAGCTCCTCGACGATGCGGAACGTCGTCGCACCGCTGACCTCGTCGCCGGCCCAGATGGCGTGCTGCACCGGCGCTGCGCCACGCCAGGAGGGCAGCACCGAGAAGTGCAGGTTGATCCAGCCGCTCTCCGGGATGTCCAGGGCCGAGCGTGGGAGCAGCGCCCCGTAGGCCACGACCGGGCAGCAGTCGGGACGCAGGTCCCGCAGCGCCCCTTGGAAGTCCGGATCGCGTGGGTGGCCGGGCTTGAGCACCGGCACCCCGAGCTCCGCGGCACGCACGGCCACCGGCGAGGCCGCCACCTTCCGTCCCCGACCTGCGGGAGCATCGGGCCGAGTGACGACGCCGACGAGCTCGTGCCGGCTGGCCGCGACCGCGTCCAGGGCGGGAACGGCGACCCCGGGGGTCCCCGCGAAGACGAGTCGCATCCCCTAGAACCCGAGACCGTTGGTCGCGTGCGGCGAGACCTTCACCATCGGCGCGGCCTGACCGAACCACTCCGACTCGCGGATGAACCGCATCGCCTCGCGGCGCGCCTCCCGGTCGAGCCGGTCGACGAAGATGATCCCGTCGAGGTGGTCGGTCTCGTGCTGGATCGCCCGGGCGAGCATCTCCGAGCCCTCGACCAGGAGTGGCTCGCCGTGCATGTCGAAGCCGTGGGCGACCACCGACAGCGCGCGCTTGCAGTCGATGCTGAAGCCGGGGATCGACAGGCAGCCCTCGGGGCCGTCCTGGATCTCCTCGGACAGGGTGAGCTGCGGGTTGACCAGGTGGCCGAGCTCCCCGTCGACGTGCCAGGTGAACACCCGCAGCCCCACCCCGAGCTGCGGCGCGGCGAGGCCCGCTCCGGGGGCTTCGAGCATCGTCTCGGTCAGGTCGGCGACGAGCGTGCGCAGCTCCTTGTCGAAGTCGACGACTACAGTCGCCGGCGAGCGCAGCACCGGGTCCCCGAAGAGCCGGATCGGCCTGATGGACAAGGGTCCTCCTGGTTGACGGGTGCACCCAGTCTAGGAGGGAGGTCAGCCGAGCTCGGCGGGGTCCACCTGCACGCGCAGGTGCGGCAGCTTGCGCGTCGACCGGTGCGCCTGCATCGCCTGCATCGCCGCGGACAGTGCCCCGCCGGAGGCCCGCGGGACCCGGACGACGTAGCGCACGGTCTCCTCCAGTCCAGGTTCTCGACCTGCCTCCACGGGCACCGGCCCGAGAACCTCGGCGCCGGGCGGCAGCGAGAGTCCCGCGATCGCCTGCTCCAGATCGGCCGGCTCCCCCGTGACCGTCGCGACGCGCGAGGCGGGCGGCAGGTGCGCCGAGTGGCGCTCGTCGATCTCGCGGCGGGCCAGCCCCCCCGGATCCCACCGGACCAGCGCCTGCACTCCGGGATGCGCCGGGTCTCCCACGACAAGCACCTTGCCGCCGGCGGTGGCCGGGCGCACCAGGGCCGCGGCGTTGGCCCAGCGGCGGACCGCCTCCTCGGTGGCACGCAGGTCCGAGCGGGCCAGGAGCAGCCAGGTGTCCAGGAGCAGCACCGCGGCGTACCCCCCGCGCGCCACAGGCTCGCCGCCCGGCGTGGCCACGACGATCGCCGGCTTGTCGTCCACCTCGGCGAGCACGCGCTCCCCCGAGGACGTGCGGACAGGGACGCCCGGGAGGGCGCGCCCGATCTCCTCGGCCGTGCGGGCATCGCCCAGCACCGGCGCCCGCAACCCGCGCCCACCGCACTCAGGACAGGTCCACGCGGGCACCGACGTGGCGCACCAAGCGCACTCCGGCAGGCGCTGGGGCCCCCGCTGACGAAGCGGGCCGTGGCAGACGCCGCACAGGGCAGGGGTCCGACACCGGTCGCAGGCCAGCCGCGTGGCGTAACCGGCCCGGGGCGTCTGCACCAGCACCGGGCCCGTCTTCACCGCCTGCCGCAGCAGCGTCAGCGCCTCGCTGGGCAGCCGAGCGGACCGGGCTGCCGGGTCGCGTTCGAGGTCGCGGTCGGTGTCACCGGTGACACCGACGGCGATCCGGTCGCGCACGGTCTCGCGTGTGGCCGCGACCTCGGTGGCCCACTCGGTGCGGAGGAGGTACTCCGCCTCGACGCTGCGAGCGTGGCCGGCCAGCAGAGCGCCGCAGCCGGTTCCCTCGGCACGGAGGAGCAGCACCTCCCGGGCGTGGGGGTACGGCGCCCGCGGTTCGGCGTACAGGTCGTCGCCGTCGTCCCACAGCGCGACGAGCCCGAGGTCCCGCACCGGCGCGAACGCCGCAGCGCGGGTGCCGATCACGACGCCGACCTGCCCGCGGCTCACCGCCAGGAAGGCCGCGTAGCGCTTGGCCGGGCCGGCATCGGCCGTGAGCGCGACGTGCCCTCCCGGCCCCAGGCGCGCGGTCAGGGCCCGGTCGAGCCGGGTGACGTCGCGGTGGTCGGGCAGGCACACCAGCGCCCCGCGTCCGGACGAGGCAGTGGCCACGACCGCCTCGGCAAGGACGGCCACCCAGTCGTCGCCGGGAAGGATCGACCAGACGGCTCGCGGCGACCCACCCCCGGCGAGAGCCAGGAGGGTCTCGGCGCCACCGACGTAGTCGGCCACGGGCTCGGAGCGCGCCTCGAGGGCTCCGGTCGCCGACGCCTCGGTCGGGCGCTTCTCGGTCGTGGCGTGCCGCGAGGGGACAGCGAGACGGAGTACGTCGGACCTGGTGCCGGCGTACCGAGCCGCCACCGCGCCCGTCAGCGCCGCGACCTCCGGCGTGAGCACCCGCTCCGGGCTGACCACCCGCCGCAACGGCTGCAACCGGCCGGTGTGATCGGTCGTCGCGGCCCGCTCGATGACGAACCCGTCCACGTCCTGCCCGGCGAACCGGACCTTGACCCGCACCCCTGGTTGGGCGTCGGCGGCCATCGACTCGGGCACCGAGTAGTCGAAGGGCCGGTCCAGGTGCGCCAGTGGCACGTCCACCAGCACCCGCGCGACCGGGTCGACCCCGGCGACCTCGACCGGCTTGCGCACCTTCGGTGGCTTCGCCGTCCGCGCCGCGACCCGGACCCGCTCAGGACCCGGCAGCAGCGTCGGCTGCTCGTCGTCTCCCGTCGTCACACCGGCATGCTTTCACCCCGCCCGGACAGCCCGCTGCGGGAGCCCAGCCGTGGTGGAGACCTCCGCTCAGACCCCGGCAACCTTGTTCAGCTGCTCGGCCCGGTCGGTCCGCTCCCAGGTGAAGTCGGGGAGCTCGCGGCCGAAGTGACCGTACGCCGCGGTCTGGGCGTAGATCGGGCGCAGCAGGTCGAGGTCCCGGATGATCGCCGCCGGGCGGAGGTCGAACACCTCGAGAACGGCCTTCTGGATCACCTCGTCGGAGACGACGCCCGTGCCGAAGGTCTGCACGAAGACGCCCACCGGCTGCGCCTTGCCGATCGCGTAGGCGACCTGCACCTCGGCGCGACGGGCCAGGCCCGCGGCGACGATGTTCTTGGCCACCCAGCGCATGGCGTACGCCGCCGAACGGTCGACCTTCGAGGGGTCCTTGCCGGAGAACGCGCCGCCGCCGTGGCGGGCCATCCCGCCGTAGGTGTCGACGATGATCTTGCGGCCGGTCAGGCCGGCGTCACCCATCGGGCCACCGACGACGAACACACCGGTCGGGTTGACCAGCAGGCGGTAGTCCTCCGACGGGATGTCGAACGTCGCGAGCACGGGGTCGATCACGTGCTGCTTGATCTCAGGCGTCAGCTGCCCGTCGAGGTCGACGCCGTCGGCGTGCTGTGTCGAGAGGACCACCGTGTCGACCCGGACCGGACGGTCCTGGTCGTCGTACTCGATGGTGACCTGGGTCTTGCCGTCGGGCCGCAGGTACTCCATGGTGCCGTTCTTGCGGACCTCGGTGAGACGCTCGGCCAACCGGTGGGCGATGGTGATCGGCAGCGGCATCAGCTCGGGGGTGTCGTCGCAGGCGTAGCCGAACATCAGGCCCTGGTCGCCGGCACCCTGCCGGTCCAGCTCGTCACCGGAGGAGCCCACGCGGGCCTCATGGCCGTCGTCGACACCGGCAGCAATGTCGGCGGACTGGCCACCGATGGCGACCTGGACGCCGCAGGACTTGCCGTCGAAGCCCTTGAGCGAGGAGTCGTAGCCGATCTCGAGGATCTTCTGGCGCACCAGCTCGGCGACGGGGGCGTAGGCCGTCGTGCGGACCTCGCCGGCGACGACGACCAGGCCGGTGGTCAGCAGCGTCTCCACGGCCACGCGCAGCTGCGCCGGGTCGGGGTCGTTGGCGAGCAGGTGGTCCAGGACCGTGTCGCTGATCGCGTCGGCGATCTTGTCGGGGTGACCTTCGGTCACGGACTCGGAGGTGAACAGACGACCGGTCACTTCAAATCTCCTACGCGGTGTGTGCGAGCTTGATGATGCGCTGTGCTGGGCCGGTTCTCGGCCGCAGACGAGCCTAACCGACCGGTCCCGACCCACGGACGGCCGTCTCAGCCGGCGTCGCCTCGGTCAACGGTCCCGCAGGGTCAGGACGCGGTCCCAGATGACGTGGGCGAGGGCCGACTTGGAGCCGAGGGGCACGGCGACGGCGCTGCCGTCCGCGGCGAGTACGACGGCCTCGTTGTCCTCCGAGCCGAACACCGCGCCACCTCCCACGTCGTTGACCACCAGCAGGTCACATCCCTTGCGGGCCAGCTTGGCGGCGGCGTGCTCCATCACCGAGCCCGAGTCGTCCCCGGTCTCGGCGGCGAAGCCGACGACCACGATGCGCTCGTTGGGGCGGCGGGAGGCGAGCCCGGCCAGGATGTCGGGGTTCTGGGTGAGACGGATGTCGGGACTGGTGCCGTCCTCGGTCTTCTTGATCTTCGTCTCCGCCACGTCCACGGGCCGGAAGTCCGCCGGGGCGGCGGCCATCACCACCGCGTCTGCGGAGGTGCAGGCCTCGAGGACGTGCTCCTCGAGTTGGGCGGTGGTCTCCACCCGGACGACCTTGACCCCCGCGGGGTCCGGCAGCGCGACGTTCGCTGCGACGAGGGTGACCTCGGCCCCGCGAGCGGCGGCGGTCTGGGCCAACGCGTAGCCCTGCCGCCCCGAGGAGCGGTTGCCGATGAACCGCACCGGGTCGAGGTACTCGCGGGTGCCCCCGGCGGAGACGACGACGCGCAGGCCGGCCAGGTCCTGTCCATGGCCTCCGCCTCCGGAGGCGGCACGTGCCAGCAGGTCGGTGACGACGGCAAAGATCTCATTGGGGTCGGGGAGCCGTCCCTTGCCGGTGTCGGCGCCGGTGAGGCGCCCCTCGGCGGGTTCGATCACGAGCGCACCACGGGAGCGCAGCGTCGCGACGTTGGCCTGCGTGGCCGGGTGCTCCCACATCTCGGTGTGCATCGCCGGGGCGAACACCACCGGACACCTCGCGGTCAGCAGGGTGTTGGTGAGCAGGTCGTCGGCCAGCCCGTGCGCAGCCTTGGCCAACAGGTCGGCGGTGGCCGGAGCGACCACGACGAGCTCGGCCTCCTGGCCGATGCGCACGTGCGGCACCTCGTGGACCGTCGTCCACACCTCCGAGCTCACCGGCTTGCCGGACAGGGCGGCCCAGGTGGGCGCGCCGACGAACTCGAGCGCGGCGGCCGTCGGGACGACCGTGACGTCGTGACCGGACTCGGTGAGGCGGCGCAGCAGCTCGCAGGCCTTGTACGCAGCAATCCCGCCGCTCACGCCGAGGACGACGTGGGGGCGGGACTGGTCGGACCGAGGTTCAGCCTGGTCGGGCCGGGTCTGGTCCACGGTGGGCTACGGGGTCACTCGACCGCGGGCTCGGCCGCGGGTGTCGGGGTCTTCGGCTGGGCGGCTGCGGCCAGGGCCTCGGCAGCGAGCTCGTCCGGGTCGATGTCCTCACACGTCAACAGGTCGCCGTTGATCTCGCGGAGCGCGATCGAGAGGGGCTTCTCCTGCACGTGCGTGTCCACCAGCGGTCCGACGTACTCCAGCAGGCCCTCGCCGAGCTGGGAGTAGTAGGCGTTGATCTGGCGTGCACGCTTGGCGCTGTAGAGCACCAGCTTGTACTTGGAGTCGGTCTTGGTCAGCAGGTCGTCGATCGGGGGGTTGGTGATCCCCTCGGCGACGGGCTGGGAACCGGACAAGCTCATCGAGCCTCACTAACGAAGATGGGGACGTGCGACAGGTCTCAGGGACGCTCAGACGTCCCGGACCGGATCAACTCTACCAATTCCTCGCCCGCAGCGTGAATCTGCCGGTTCACGACCGTGCAGTCGAACTCCGGCTCGGCCGCGAGTTCCTCCCTCGCCGTGGCCAGTCGCCGTTCGCGTTCGGCCGCATCCTCGGTGCCTCGCCCGACCAACCGGCGGACCAGCTCCTCCCAGGACGGCGGCGCGAGGAAGACGAAACGCGCCTCCGGCATCCGTTCGCGCACCTGCCGAGCACCCTGCAGGTCGATCTCGAGCAGTGCCAACCGCCCCTCGGCCAGCGCATCGATCACAGGCCGCCGGGGCGTGCCGTACCTCGCCCCCCGGTGTACGACGGCCCATTCGAGCAGCTCGTCGTCCGCGATCAAACGGTCGAACTCGTCCTCGGAGACGAAGTGGTAGTGCACGCCGTCCTGCTCCCCCGGACGACGTCGCCGTGTCGTGGCCGACACCGAGATCCAGATCTCGGGGTGGTGCTCGCGGACCCATCCCGTCAGCGTTCCCTTGCCGACCGCCGTCGGGCCCGCCAGGACGGTCAGTCGCGGGCCGTTCGCGTCCCCGTCGACGTTCCTCACTCGGGGGCGAACTCGTCGACGAGCGCCGCGACCTGCTTGGCGCCCAGCCCGCGCACCCGGCGGGTCTCGGAGATCTTCAGCTTCTCCATCACCTGTTTCGCGCGGACCTTGCCGATGCCGGGCATCGACTGGAGCAGCTCGCTGACCCGCATCTTGCCGACGACCTCGTTGGCCTGGGCCTCGGCGACCACCTCGGCGATGGTGGCACCGGAGTGCTTGAGCCGGTTCTTGACCTCGGCTCGCTCGCGGCGCGAGGACGCCGCCTTGTCCAGGGCTGCCTGGCGTTGTTCGGGGGTGAGGGGCGGCAAGGCCACGGAGGACTCCTCGACTTCCTGCCCGAATGCTTGGGGAACGACCGGACTCGGAGAAATCTAGTCAGGGGCAGCGATCGCCCGCAACGCAGGGCTACTCCGGTGGAGACCCGGATCACCGGTTCAGAGGCCGAAGTTGACCTTGCAGACGTCGGTCGCCTGTTGTGAGATCCCGCCCGCTGCGTCGACCACCTCGGGCTTGCTGAGCTGGTCCGCGGCGTCCTGGATCGACTTCACGTCCTCGGGGCTGGTCCCCGCCGGGGGCTTGCCGGTCTGGAAGTCGCTGGCGTCGACCTCGGCGTCGGCGAGCGCGCCGTCGAGGTTCTCGACCGCGTTCAGGAACGTCTGCCACTCATCGGCGATGTCGTTCGGAGACTTCTCGGCGAGCTCGCGCAGCAGCGGCAGGTGCTCCAGGAGGGAGGTGCTGCCGGCGTCGGCGGAGACCATGTCGGCCAGCTCCTTGCGGTTGGCCTGCACCGCCGAGCAGTAGTTCTCCACCGGGTCCCCGCACCCGGCGGCCGGGAGCAACAGCACCAGCGTGGCGACCGCGGCCAGCCCACCGGTCCGCCTCATCGAGCAGCCTCTCGCAGCGCTGCAAACGAGTCGGCCGCGCGGTTCGCGGCCTCCGACAGCCCCGCGGCGCTCGGGCCCGCTGCCAGGATCTCCCGCGAGCTGGACGGGAGCACCAGGTCGAGGGCTGCACCGAAGATGCGGCGTACGTCCTCGGCCGTTCCGCCCTGGGCCCCGATGCCGGGCACCAGCAGCGGCCCGTTGATCGCCAGGTCCTCCGAGGTGCCCTCGATCGTGGCGCCGACCACGGCTCCGAAGGAGCCCATCGGCGTCGCACCGGCGTTGAGCTCCTTCAGCTGCGCCAGCACGGTCCCCGCGACGGTGCGACCGTCCCCGGTGCGTGCGTGCTGGAACTGCGGGCCCTCGGGGTTGGAGGTCAGGGCGAGCACGAAGACTCCCCGGTCGTGGGCGCGGGCCGTCGCGAGCATCGGCTCCAGGCTGCCGAAGCCGAGGTACGGCGCCACCGTGATGGCGTCGACCGCGATCGGCGAGCGGGGATCGAGATAGGCGTCCGCGTAGGCCTGCGCGGTCGAGCCGATGTCGCCACGCTTGACGTCGAGGACCACGAGGGCGCCGGCCTCGCGCGAGGTCTCGATGACCCGTTCCAGCACGGCGATGCCCCGGGAGCCGAATCGCTCGAAGAACGCCGACTGTGGCTTCACCGCGGCCACCTGGTGTGCCAGGGCGTCGACGGCCGCCATCGCGAACTTCTCCAGGCCGTTGACCGAGTCGGTCAGGCCCCAGGCGTCGAGCAGGCTCGGGTGCGGGTCGATCCCGACGCACAGCGGTCCCCGACCGTCCATGGACGCGTGCAGCCGGGCTCCGAAGGTGTTCTCGCTCATCTGGCCACCCGTCGGTCGACTGCCCGGTTGACTGACCGGTTGATCCGGCTCGGCCACCATGGTCCCTCGTAGACGAAACCGGTGTAGCCCTGGAGCAGGTCCGCCCCTGCCGACAGCCTGTCCAGGGCGTCCTCGGTCGTGCTGATGCCCCCGACGCCGATCAGGGTCAGGTCAGGCCCGACGCGCCCGCGCAGCAGCCGCAGCACCTCGGTGGCGCGGGCACGCAGTGGCCGCCCGGACAGACCCCCCGCCCCCGCACGCTCGATCTCCTCGGGAGCGCTCTCGAGCCCGCTCCGCTCGACTGTGGTGTTGGTCGCCACGATGCCGTCGAGCCCGAGGTCGAGCGCGAGGTCCCCCACGGCCAGGACGTCCTTGTCGCTGAGGTCCGGGGCGATCTTGACGAGCAGGGGCACGTGTCGCTGCGAGACGTCGTCGGCGCGGCGGCGTACCGCCCGGAGCAGTGGCTCGAGCTTGGCCGCCGCCTGCAGGTCGCGCAGCCCCGGCGTGTTCGGCGAGGAGACGTTCACGACCAGGTAGTCGGCGTACGGCGTGAGCAGGGTGGTGCTCTTCTCGTAGTCGCCGATGGCTGCGTCCTCTGGAACGACCTTGGTCTTGCCGATGTTCACCCCGAGGGGCACGCCGTCCAAACGTCCGGCCCGACCGCGGGCTCGCGCTGCGAGTCGACGGGCCACGGCCTCTGCGCCGTCGTTGTTGAACCCCATCCGGTTCACGACCGCGCGGTCGCTGGTCAGGCGGGCCAGCCGCGGCGTGGGGTTGCCCGGCTGCGGCTCCCCCGTGACCGTGCCGACCTCGACGAAACCGAAGCCCATGGCGGCGAGAGCGTCGATGCCCACGGCGTTCTTGTCGAACCCGGCCGCCAGCCCCAGCAGCCCTGGGAACTCCAGGCCCATGATCGTGTGCGGTTGCTTCGTCCGGGCGGACCCGAAGACCAGCTTGCTCACCGGCCGGGCGGCCCGGATGGCCCGGAAGCTCGCGTGGTGGGCCGTCTCGGGGTCGGCCCTGGTCAGGACCGTGTCGAAGAGCCGTTGGTAGCCGGTCACGGTGCCTCCTTACGGGCCACCCCAGTCGCCGCCCCAGGGGCGGTGTGCGCGTGCAGCGCCATCATCGTCTCCTGGCCCAGTCCTGGAGCGAGCGCACGCCGATGTCGCCTGCCCGCATCGCCTCGATCCCCTGCACCGCGGCCCCGAGGCCCTGGACCGTGGTGATGCACGGGATGTTGGTCAAGATGGCGGCGGTGCGGATCTCGTAGCCGTCCAGCCGGGGCGAGCCGCCGCTGGTGCTGCCGTGCGGGGTGTTCACCACGAGGTCGATCTCACCGTCGAGGATCTTGCCGACGATCGTCTTCTCGCCGTCGGCGGCATCGCCCTCGCTGTGCTTTCGCACGACGGTCGCCGAGACGCCGTTGCGTCGCAGCACCTCCGCGGTGCCCTGGGTCGCGAGGATCTCGTAGCCGAGGTCGGCCAGCCGCTTCACCGGGAAGACCATCGTCCGCTTGTCCCGGTTGGCCATCGAGACGAACACGCGTCCGGTTAGCGGCAGCGAGCCGTACGCCGCGGTCTGGGCCTTCGCGAAGGCCTTGCCGAAGTCGGCGTCGAAGCCCATCACCTCGCCAGTCGACCGCATCTCCGGACCGAGCACCGCATCGACGGTCTTGCCGTCCAGGGTCTTGAACCGGCTGAACGGCATCACGGCCTCCTTGACCGCGATCGGGGCATCTCCGGGGAGGTCGCCCCCGTCGCCACGTGCGGCCAGGACGCCCTCGGCGCGCAGGGTCGCGATCGACTCCCCGAGCATCACCCGCGCCGCCGCCTTGGCCAGTGGGACGGCGGTCGCCTTGGAGACGAACGGCACCGTGCGGCTGGCGCGGGGGTTCGCCTCCAGGACGTAGAGCACGTCGGACCCCAGCGCGAACTGGATGTTGATCAGGCCGAGCACGCCGACGCCGCGGGCGATCGCCTCGGTGGCGTCGCGGATCCGGCCGATCTCCTCCCGTCCGAGCGTGATCGGGGGCAGGGCGCACGAGGAGTCGCCGGAGTGGATCCCGGCCTCCTCGATGTGCTCCATCACGCCGCCGAGATAGAGCTCGGTGCCGTCGTAGATGGCGTCCACGTCGATCTCCACCGCATCGTCGATGAAGCGGTCGACCAGGACCGGGTGCTCGGGGCTGATCTCGGTGGCGCGCTGGATGTAGCCCCGCAACGACTCGTCGTCGTAGACGATCTCCATCCCCCGGCCACCCAGGACGTAGGACGGTCGCACGAGTACCGGGTAGCCGATCCGGGCCGCGATCTGCTGCGCCTCGGTGAACGAGGTCGCCATCCCGTGCTTCGGCGCGGGCAGCCCGGCCTCGGCCAGCACCCGGCCGAACGCGCCCCGCTCCTCGGCGAGGTGGATGGCCGACGGCGAGGTGCCGACGATGGTCACGCCGGCGTCCTCGAGTCCCTGGGCCAGCCCCAGCGGCGTCTGGCCCCCGAGCTGGCAGATCACCCCGGCGATGGGGCCGGCCGCGGTCTCGGCGTGCACGATCTCGAGGACGTCCTCGAGCGTGAGCGGCTCGAAGTACAGCCGGTCGGAGGTGTCGTAGTCGGTGGAGACCGTCTCGGGGTTGCAGTTGACCATCACGGTCTCGTAGCCGGCCTCGTGCAGGGCCAGGCTCGCGTGCACGCAGGAGTAGTCGAACTCGATCCCCTGGCCGATCCGGTTGGGTCCCGAGCCCAGGATGATCACCGCCGGGCGAGTCCTGGACTGCACCTCGGACTCCTCGTCGTAGGAGCTGTAGTGGTACGGCGTGCGCGCCGCGAACTCCGCCGCGCAGGTGTCGACCGTCTTGAAGACCGGGCGCACACCGAGGGCGTGCCGCACGCCTCGGACCACGTCCTCCTTCATGTCCCGGATCCGGCCGAGCTGGGCGTCGGAGAAGCCGTGCCGCTTGGCGCGTCGCAACAGCGTGGGGGTCAGCTCCTCGGCCGCGATCACCTCCTGCGCGATCTCGTTGATCAGGCACAGCTGGTCGACGAACCATGGGTCGATGCCGGTGGCGGAGAAGATCTCCTCGGGGGTGGCCCCGGCGCGCAGAGCGTCCATCACCTCGCGCAGACGCCCGTCGTGCGGCGTGCGGATCTGCTCGAGCAGGGCGTCCTTGTCGAGGTCCACCTGCCGGTGGCTCCAGTCGAAGATCGCCTTCTTGTCCTCCAGCGAGCGCAGCGCCTTCTGCAGCGCCTCGGTGAAGTTGCGGCCGATGGCCATCGCCTCGCCGACCGACTTCATGTGCGTGGTCAGCGTCGGGTCGGCGGCCGGGAACTTCTCGAAGGCGAACCGCGGAACCTTCACCACGACGTAGTCCAAGGACGGCTCGAAGCTGGCCGGGGTCTCCCGGGTGATGTCGTTGGGGATCTCGTCGAGGGTGTAGCCGATCGCCACCTTGGCCGCGATCTTGGCGATGGGGAACCCGGTCGCCTTGGAGGCCAGTGCGCTCGACCGGGACACCCGAGGGTTCATCTCGATCACGACCACGCGGCCGTCCGCGGGGTTGACCGCGAACTGGATGTTGCAGCCGCCGGTGTCCACCCCGACCGACCTGATGATCCCGATGGAGAGGTCGCGCAGGTGTTGGTACTCGCGGTCGGTCAGCGTCATCGCCGGCGCCACCGTGATCGAGTCGCCCGTGTGCACGCCCATCGGGTCGAGGTTCTCGATCGAGCACACGATCACCACGTTGTCGGCCGTGTCGCGCATGACCTCGAGCTCGTACTCCTTCCAGCCGATGATCGACTCCTCGAGGAGCACCTCGGTCGTCGGGCTGGCGCTGAGCCCGGCGCCGGCGATCCGGCGCAGGTCGTCGGCGTCGTAGGCGATGCCGGAGCCGGTGCCGCCCATCGTGAAGCTCGGTCGCACGACCACCGGGAAGCCGAGCTCGGCCGTGGCAGCGAGGGCCCGGTCGAAGGCGAAGTCGACGCGCTGCGCCGCGGTCGCTCCCTCCGGCGCGCCCTCGGCGTTGCAGACGACGCTGCGCGCGACCTCACCACCGAGCTCCTCGACGATCTTCTTGAACGACTGCCGGTTCTCGCCGCGGTTGATGGCCTCGATGGAGGCGCCGATCAGCTCCACGCCGTACTTCTCCAGCACGCCGGCGGCATCGAGGGCCATCGCGCAGTTCAGCGCGGTCTGGCCACCGAGGGTGGCCAGGAGGGCGTCGGGGCGCTCCTTCTCGATCACCTTCTCGACGAACTCGGCGGTGATCGGCTCGACGTAAGTCGCGTCGGCGAACTCGGGGTCGGTCATGATCGTGGCGGGGTTCGAGTTGACCAGGATCACCCGCAGCCCCTCGGCCATGAGCACCCGGCAGGCCTGGGTGCCGGAGTAGTCGAACTCGCAGGCCTGGCCGATGATGATCGGCCCCGAGCCGATCACCAGGACGCTCTCGATGTCAGTGCGCTTCGGCATCAGAGGTTGCCTTCCATCAAGTCGCAGAACCGGTCGAAGAGGTACGCCGCATCGTGCGGTCCGGCCGCGGCCTCCGGGTGGTACTGCACCGAGAAGCTGCGCAGCCGGCCATCGGTGTCGCGCAGCTCCAGGCCCTCGACCACGTCGTCGTTGAGGCAGACGTGGCTGACGGTGACCGCGCCGTACGGCGTCTCGGTGGGCCGGTCGAGGGGGGCCTCGACCGCGAACCCGTGGTTGTGCGAGGTGACCTCCACCTTGCCCGTCGTGCGGTCCATCACCGGCTGGTTGATCCCGCGGTGGCCGTACTTGAGCTTGTAGGTGCCCAGGCCCAGCGCCCGGCCGAAGAGCTGGTTGCCGAAGCAGATCCCGAAGTAGGGCAGGCCCGCCGCCAGGGCGCCCTGGAGCAGCTCGACCTGGCCGGTGGTCGCGGCGGGGTCGCCGGGTCCGTTGGAGAAGAACAACCCGTCGGCCCCGACCGCGAGGACCTCGTCGAGGGTGCTGGCCGCCGGGAGCACGTGCACCTCGATGCCGCGCTCGGACATCATCCGGGGGGTGTTCGCCTTGATGCCGAGGTCGAGGGCGGCGACGGTGAACCGCCGCTCCCCCACCGCCGGCACGAAGTAGGCCTCCGAGGTGGACACCTCGCCGGAGAGCTCGGCACCGGCCATCTCCGCGCTGTCGCGGACCCGCGCCAGCAGCGCGTCGGGATCGGTGGTCTCCGAGGAGATGCCGACGCGCATCGCGCCGCGCTCCCGCAGGTGCCGGGTCAGGGCACGCGTGTCGATCCCGCTGATCCCGACAACCCCCTGTGAGCGCAGCTCGGTCTCCAGGGACCGGACCGAACGCCAGTTGGACGGGACGCGGGCAGGGTCGCGCACGACGTACCCGCTCACCCAGATCCTCCGCGACTCCGGGTCGTCGTCGTTGATGCCGGTGTTCCCGACGTGCGGGCTGGTCATCACCACGACCTGCCGGTGGTACGACGGATCGGTGAGCGTTTCCTGATAACCGGTCATCCCGGTCGCGAACACCGCCTCGCCGAACGTCTCGCCGGCGGCGCCGTAGGACTCGCCCCGGAACACCCGCCCGTCCTCGAGCACGAGGATCGCCTCGGTGGTTGAGCCTGTCGAAACCACTAACTACTCCTGGCCATCTTCGAGATCGATCGCACCCACTGGTCGAGATCGGGTGCGCTGGTTCCTGACTTGAGGTTCTTGCCGGCCTCCAGGCGGAAGCCGGTGCGCCACTGCTGGTCACCGTGGTCCCAGCGCACCACCAGCAGCACGTCGACCGGCTTGCCGGCGAACTCCGAGGAGGTGGTGGCGCCGTTCATGGCCGCTGTCGGGATCCGGAACGACCCGGCCATCCGTATGACGTCCAGGCCCTCGGCCGACAGGTGCAACCGCGAGGAGCTGCGCACCGACATGCTCTGGCCGACGACCGCCTCGCCGTCCTCGGTGAGGGTGCCGAGGTAGCGCGCCGGTGACTGCATCCTCGCTGGGGGAAGGTCGGACATCGCGGGCACGGGAGGCAGCGCTGGGAACCGCGGTTCGCGACGACCCGAGATCCTGCGCAGCAGGCCCATTCAGACCAGCCCTCCAGCCAGGACGGTCGGCACGCCGCGCAGCACCGTGGCCACCACGGCACCGGTGAGCTTGCGCTCGTGCCACGGGTTGTTGCGCGACAGCGAGGCCGAGGTCGCCCGGTCCACCACCACGACGGCGGCGGGGTCCACCAGGGTCAGGTTCGCCGGCTGACCCGCGGCGAGCGACCCGCCGTGCCCCTCGAGCCCGGCGATCCGCGCGGGCGCCTGGGACATCACCCGCGCGACGTCGGTCCACGTCATCGCCCCGGAGCCGACCATCACGTCGCTGACCACCGAGAGGGCGGTCTCGAGTCCGAGCATCCCGAAGGCGGCGTCGACGAAGGCGTGCTCCTTGTCGTGCCGGGCGTGCGGGGCATGGTCCGTGGCCACCGCGTCGATCGTGCCGTCCGCGAGGGCGTCACGGAGCGCGGCGACGTCCTCGTCGGGGCGCAGCGGTGGGTTCACCTTGTAGACCGGGTCGAAGCCGGCCAGCAGGTCGGTGGTGAGCAGCAGGTGGTGCGGCGTGACCTCGGCGGTGACGTCGATCCCCTGCGCCTTGGCCCAGCGGAGGACCTCGACCGAGCCGGCGGTGGACACGTGGGCGACGTGCAGCCGGCTGTTCGTGTGCCGGGCCAGCATCACGTCACGCGCGACGATCGTCTCCTCGGCGATCCCCGGCCAGCCGGGAAGCCCGAGTCGGCCGGAGAGCTCGCCCTCGTGGCAGCAGGCGGTGGGTCCGGCGAGGTCGGGATCCTGGGAGTGCTGGGAGACCACGCCGCCGAAGGCCCGGACGTACTCCAGGGCACGACGCATGACCCGGGGGTCGTGCACGCACCTGCCGTCGTCGGAGAAGACCCGGACCCGTGCTCGCGAACGCGCCATCAAGCCGAGCTCGGCCAGCTCGACGCCGTCGAGGCCGCGGGTCACCGCGCCCACGGGCTGGACGTCGACCAGCCCGGCCAGCCGGCCGAGGTCGAGGACGCGTTCGGCGGCCTCGGCTGTGTCGGTCACCGGGGAGGTGTTGGCCATGGCGAGCACGGCCGTGTAGCCCCCCAGTGCGGCCGCGCGCGAACCGGTGAGCACCGTCTCGGCATCCTCGCGGCCGGGCTCGCGCAGGTGGGTGTGGAGGTCCACCAGCCCGGGCAGCGCCACCAACCCGTCGGCGTCGATCACCTCGGCGTGGGTCGGCCTGTCAGCGACGAAGACCCCGTCCTCGACGTACAGGTCGGTGGCCGGGCCCCCGAGGGGCGCGGCACCCGTGAACACGAGGCCCGTCACGAGGCACTCCCTTCGCCGGCGAGCAGGTGGTAGAGCACCGACATCCTGATCGCGACCCCGGCCGAGACCTGGTCGAGGACCGCGGACTGGGCCGCGTCGGCGGCATCGGCCGCGATCTCGAGACCGCGGTTCATCGGACCGGGGTGGCAGATCGGCGCGTCGGGCTTGAGTACGGCGAGCCGGTCGCGGGTGAGGCCGTAGCCGACGGTGTACTCGCGGGCGCTGGGGAAGTAGGCGCCGCTCATCCGCTCCCGCTGCACCCGCAGCATCATCACCGCGTCGGCCTCGGGCAGAACCTCGTCGAGGTCGTAGGACATGGCGAACCCGGCGTCCTTCGACCAGGCGGTGACACCGGCGGGCATCAGCGTCGGCGGCGCGACCACGGTGACGTTGGCGCCGAGCTTGGTCAGCAGCAGCACGTTGCTGCGGAACACCCGGCTGTGCGTGAGGTCGCCGACGATCGCGACGTGCTTGTCCTCCAGGGGGCCCATCCGTCGTTGGAGGGTGTAGGCGTCCAGCAACGCCTGCGTCGGGTGCTCGTGCATGCCGTCGCCGGCGTTGATCACGACCGCGTCGGTCCACTGGCTGACCTGCTGGGCCGCGCCGCTGGCGCCGTGCCGGATCACGAGGCCGTCGACTCCCATCGCCGCGACGGTGAGGACGGTGTCGCGCAGGCTCTCGCCCTTGCTGACGCTCGACCCCTTGGCGGAGACGTTGATGACATCGGCGGAGAGCCACTTTCCGGCGATCTCGAACGACGAGCGGGTGCGGGTGGAGTCCTCGAAGAACAGGTTGACCACGGTGCGACCCCGCAGGGCCGGGAGCTTCTTGACCGAGCGCTTCTGCACGTCGTGCATCTCGGTGGCGGTGGCGAACAGCTCCTCGACGTCGGCGACGGCGAGGTCGTCGATGGACAGCAGGTGCTTGTTCACGAGGCATCCCCTGTCGTGTCCGCGGTGGCGATCCGGACCTCGTCGTACCCGTCGTACTCGTCGAGGCGCACCATCACGCGCTCGCTCCGGGCACTGGGCAGGTTCTTGCCGACGTGGTCGGCGCGGATCGGGAGCTCGCGGTGCCCGCGGTCCACGAGGACGGCGAGCCGCACGGTCGCGGGGCGGCCGAGGTCGTTCATCGCGTCCAGGGCGGCCCGGACGGTCCGGCCGGAGAAGAGCACGTCGTCGACCAGCACGACGACCTTGTCGTCCACCCCGCCGGGAGGCATCACGGTGTGGTGCGGACCGCGGGTGGGGTGGTTGCGCAGGTCGTCGCGGTACATCGTGATGTCGAGCGTCCCCACGGGGACCTCGACCCCCTCGACCTTCGCGATCCGGTCGGCCACGCGACGAGCGAGGTGGACGCCCCGGGTCGGGATGCCCAGGATGACCAGGCCCTCGGGGCCCTTGTTGCGTTCGAGGATCTCGTGGGAGATGCGGGTCAGGGCCCGGGCGATGTCACGGGCATCCAAGACGGTGCGACCCTCGAGGGTCGCCCCCGCGGGGGCTGGAACGTCGGGCGCGGTGTGTGCAGGCACCATCAGCACCGGACCTCCTTCTCCGCCTCACAGGACGGCTCGTTAAAGGATGTCGATCGGTGCCGAGGGTAGCAGTCCTCCCCCCGTATCCCGCGACCGGTCAATCCCCGCACGTCGTACGGCGCCGACCGGTCGATCCCTGCACGTCGTACGGCGCCGACAGGTCAATCCGCTACCGGCCACGGTGCGGCGAATGACCGGTCGGTGCTCTCAGGTGTGCGCGCAGTGACCGGTCGGCGAACTAGCTGAGGAGGGGCGGGGCGGGGCGGCCTAGGGTGGCTGGATGGCCACCGGGACCCACGACCACGCCGACGACCCGCGCAACGCCGAGATCCTCGTCTGGGTCAACGGCGAGCTGCTGCCCCGCGAGCGGGCCGTGGTCTCGGTCTTCGACTCCGGCTTCGTGCTCGGCGACGGCGTGTGGGAGGGGCTGCGGGTCTCCGGCGGCCATCCGGCCTTCCTCGACCAGCACCTCGACCGGCTCGAGGAGGGGGCGCGAGCGCTGATGCTGGACCTCGGGATGACCCGGGCCGAGATCACCGGGGCGATCTACGCGACGCTGCGGGCCAACGACATGACCGACGGCGTGCACATCCGCCTGATGGTGACCCGCGGGGTGAAGTCCACGCCGTACCAGGACCCGCGGATGACGATCGGGCCGGCGACGGTCGTGGTGGTCGCCGAGCACAAGGAGGCGATGCCCTCGACCGTGACCGACGGCATCACCCTGTTCACCACGCACGTACGCCGGGCCACCCCGGACACCCTGGACCCGAAGCTGAACGCACACAGCAAGCTCAACGACATCCAGGCCTGCATCCAGGCCTACACCGCCGGCGCGGACGAGGCACTGATGCTGGATCCGCACGGCTTCGTTGCGACCTGCAACAGCACCCACTTCTTCATCGTCACCCGCTCGGGTGAGGTGTGGACCTCCGACGGACGGTTCTGCCTGGCCGGCATCACTCGGGCCAACGTCCTGGACGTGTGCCGGGCCAACGACATCGTCGCCCGCGAGACGACGTTCAGCCTCACCGACGTCTACAACGCCGCAGAGGCGTTCGTCACCGGCACCTTCGCCGGCGTCGTGCCGGTGCGCACCGTCGATGGACGACCGATCGGCGCCGCCAAGCGGGGGCCGGTCGTCGAGCGCCTCCAGGAGCTCTACCAGGCCCACGTCGCCGCGGACGTCGCCGGCAGGCGCGGGCCATGACGCTGCGGATCGCGATGTGGTCGGGGCCGCGCAACATCTCCACCGCGATGATGCGGGCCTGGGAGAACCGGCCGGACTGCGTCGTGGTCGACGAGCCGTTCTACGCCGCCTACCTGGCCCGGACCGGCGCCGAGCATCCCGGGCGCGAGGCGGTCATCGCGTCGCAGCCGACCGATCCCTCGGACGTGGTGCAGGCATTGAGGAGCGACGACTCGGCCGCGGTGCACTACACCAAGCACATGACCCACCATCTCCTCGAGGACATGTCGTTGGAGTGGGTCGCTGAGTTTCGCAACGTGCTGCTGATCCGCGATCCGGCGGAGGTGGTGGCCTCCTACGTGCGCGCGAGAGAGACCTGCGAGCCCGAGGACATCGGCCTCCTGCAGCAGGCGCGCCTGCTCGAGGTGCTCACCGAAGCCGGTGCGGAGCACCCGCCCGTCATCGACGCGGGCGACTTCCTGCGCTCCCCCGAGACCTACCTGCGCTGGTTGTGCGAATGGCTCGGGATCGACTTCACCGACCGGATGCTGCGCTGGCCGGCTGGGCTCCGGGACTCCGACGGCGTCTGGGCGCCGCACTGGTACGACGCGGTCGCCCGATCGACCGGGTTCGAGCCCTGGCGTCCCCGCTCCGTCGAGCTGAACGAGCACGACGCCGCGGTGGCCGCCGCCTGCCGGCCGACCTACGACGCCCTCGGGGCGCGTCGCCTGGTGCTCTGAGCGGTCAGCCGAGGTCCTTCAACGCGTCCTCGACCGCCCGGTGGAAGGTGGGGTAGGCGTAGATCATCGAGCGCAGCGTCTCGGTCGGCACCTCCGCGTGGACGGCGGTGGTCAGCATCGAGAGCATCTCCCCGCCGCTCGGACCGACCGCCGTCGCGCCGACGAGCACCCCCCGGTCGGCATCCTCGACCAGCTTGACGAGGCCCTGCGCCTTGGCGATCCAGCCGCGCGCCGAGGTGGCCAGGTCGGTGCCTCCGACCCGGATCTTCAGCCCCGAGTCACGGGCCTGCGCCTCGGTCAGCCCGACCGAGCCGACCTCGGGGTCGGTGAACGTCACCCGCGGGACCGCCCGGTAGTCGGCTGCCGGGCCGTCCTGGCCGAGGATGTCTCGCACGCACACGGCGGACTGGTACATCGACATGTGCGTGAACGCGCCCTTGCCCGTCACGTCGCCGATCGCCCACAGTCCCTCACCGGCCCGCATCCGATCGTCCACATCGACTGCTCGGAGCTCGGGGTCGAGCCCGACGGTCTCCAGCCCCAGGTCGGCCAGGTTGGGGCTCCTCCCCGCCGCGACCAGCAGCTTGTCGGCCTCGACCGTCCGGTCACCCAACTCGACGGCGAACCGGCCCTCGGCGCAGGAGACGGAGTCGATCTTGGCGCCCGCCAGCACCTCGATGCCCTCTCCGGTGAAGACCGCGGCGATGACCGCACTGGCCTCGGGCTCCTCGGGTGACAGGATCCGGTCGGCCACCTCGATCAGGGTCACCCGCACCTCGAAACGCGAGAGCGCCTGGGCGATCTCCGCGCCGATCGCTCCCCCGCCGATGACGACCAGCGACGCAGGCAGCGACTCCAGCCGTACGACGTCCCGGTTGGTCCAGTACGGCGTGTCCGCGAGCCCCTCGATCGGCGGCACGGCCGGCGACGTCCCGGGATTGAGCACGACACCACGGGTCGCCTCGAAGGTCTCACCAGCGACCTCGACGGTGCGCGGCCCGACCAGACGCCCGCGGCCGCGCACGAACCGGACCCCCGCGTCCTCGAGCCGGTCCACGGCAACCTGGTCGTCCCAGTCGTCGGTCGCCTCGGCGCGGATACGTGCCGCGACGGGTCCCCAGTCGACACTGATCTCAGCACCGCCGGCGAAGTCCACAACGCGACGCGCCTCGGCCAAGGCGTCGCCGGCCCGGATCATCATCTTGCTCGGCACGCAGCCGAAGTAGGGGCACTCACCCCCCACCAGGCGCTCGTCCACGCCGACCACGGAGAGTCCGGCCTTGGCCAGCTCGGTCGCCGTCGCCTCGCCACCAGGTCCGAGGCCGATCACCACCACGTCACACGGAGTCGTCATGCGTCCCAGTCAAGCATCGCGCCGAAGGCGGCCTCCGCCTCGCGCTTCACCGGATCGGTCAGTGCACCTGACGCAGCCGCGCCGACCCGGCCGGCGGAGTCCAGGTGCGCAGCAGCTCCGACAGGGCGGCGGCCGACATCGGGCGGCCCAGCCAGTACCCCTGGGCGCTGTCACAGCCCAGCTCGGCCAGGGCGGTGAATGCGTCCATCCCCTCGACGCCCTCGGCCACCACGCGGTGCCCGAGCCGGTGGCCGAGGTCGACGATGGCGCCGACGACGTCCTGTGCCGACCTGTCGGGGAAGGCCGCCACGAAGCTCTGGTCGATCTTCACCTCGTCGACGGGCAGCCGCTGGAGGTAGGCGAGCGAGGAGTAGCCCGTGCCCAGGTCGTCCACCGACAGCTTGATCCCCAGGTCGCGGATCCGCTGCAGGGCGTTGATGGCCCGCTCGGGGTCCAACATCAGGCTGGTCTCGGTGATCTCGAGCGTGAGGTTCTTGGACTCGACGCCGGCGAAGGCCAGTGCCCGGACGACCGCGTCCACGAACTCGGGGTCCAGCAGGCTGCGCGGCGAGATGTTCACGGCGACGGTGAACCGGTTCTGGGTGCTCTGGAGCCAGCTCGCGGCGTCGCGCAGTGCCGTGCGCAGGACCAGCATGGTCAACGGGGTGATCAGCGAGCTGTGCTCGGCGAGCGGGATGAACTCGTCCGGCCCCACTGGACCGTGCTCCGGGTGCTGCCAACGCGAGAGGGCCTCGACGCCCTCGAGGCGACCGGTTCGTACGTCGACCTTCGGCTGGTAGACCACCGTCAGCTCGTTGGCGGCCACCGCGGCCCGCAGGTCGCCCAGCAGCCCCAACCTGGAGGCGTCCTGCTGGTCGAGTTCGGGGCGGTACACCTCCACCCCCGTGCGGTGGTCCTTGGCGACGAACATGGCCAGGTCGGCCCAGCGCAACAGGCTCACCGCGTCCGCACCGGGCGAGGCGACGGCGACCCCCATGCTCGCCTCGACTGCGACGGCGATCCCGTCCAGCTCGAACGTGCGTGCCAGCGCGGCCTGGAGCAGCGATGCGCAGGTGCTTGCCCGCAGGTCGTCCGACCCAGGGAGCACGATGGCGAACTCGTCTCCGCCACAATGGGCCACCAGGGCATCGGACTCGACGGCCTCGAGAAGCCGACCAGCGACCAGGCACAGCAGACGGTCCCCGACCTCGTGGCCGAGGGTGTCGTTGACGTTCTTGAACCGGTCGAGGCCGAGCATCAGCACCGAGGCCCCCCGACTGCCGGCGAGGGTCTCGGTGATGTGCATGCCGAGGAGTCTGCGGTTCGCCAGTCCGGTGAGCTCGTCGTACATCGCGAGTCGCTCGCGCTCCTCTGCCTGCTGGATGATCTGGTGCGCCCTGAGGGCGTTGTCGATCGCCACCGCCGCGTGGTTGGCGAGCGCACCCAGCTGGCTCAGGTCCGAGGCGGTGAACGTCTCGACGTCACCGAGCTTGTCCGCGACCGCGATCCTCCCGACGGCCTTGCCCTCGCTCCGCAGAGGCACGAGAGCGCAGTCCTTGACGCCGAGGTTCGCCAACAGCTTCTGCAGGCGTGCCTCCCTCGGTCTGCGAGGCACCAGGACCGCCTCGCCGAACTCCTCGCCCAGCAGGCTCTGGACCAGGCTCGAGGTTCCGCGCGAGAAGTTCTCACCGTCGAGACACCAGTCCTCGGCCATCTCGGACTCGCCGGTCAGCCGCAGATGGACCGAGCCGACGTCGAAGGATGCGCGCACCTCCGCGAGCACCGTCCGCACCACCGCCTCGAACTCGACCTCGCGACCCACCAGCTCGGTGAACCGGTTGACCTTCTCCAGGCTCTCCGATCGTTGCCGGACGCCTTCGTAGGAGCGGTAGGCGAACAGGAGCACCCCGCCGAGGACTGCCAGCAACCAGGCTGCCCGCCAGTCGACGGCGAGGATGTAGACGGCAACCAGCGCGAAACAGCCGTTGGCCACGTCACCCGCCTGGCCCATCCCCACCACTTCGCCGAATGCCTGCGGACGTTCACCGGTGGCGATCGCGATCACGATGCTGACCAGCAGGGATCCGAGCGAGCTGATGACAAGCACGGTGATGATCGTCGCCAGCCAGCCGCGCGGTCCCAGTGGGTCGGCGTCCTGCAGGATCAGGTACCACACACTCACCGCGACCGTCGTCTCCAGCGCGAACATCGCCGCATTGAAGGCGATCTTCTGCGGCGCCTTCCGCTGGACGGCGAACGCGACGAGCGACCCGACCAGCCGCGCAAGCAGCAGCAGGTCCGGGCGGACGAAGAACAGGCCGACGACGAGGGGAAGCTCGCTCATGGAGAAGGCATAGGCCTCGCGGCCGAGCCGCAGATGGACCGGGATCAGCTCCATCGCCAGGAACGCCACCCCGACAGCGACCACCCATCCCCACTGCCAGTGGCGCGAACCGTCGACCAGCGGGATCACGACGAGCAGGTGCAGGGTGAGCGCACTCAGGGCCATCAGGGTGATGAACACCCAGATGGCCCCTGTGCGCGTCCCCGTCAAGGCGGACTCATGTCTCGCGCGGTTTCGCTCGACGGGTGCGGGCCACTAGGCCCAGCTCCGACCGGCCCACGAGCGACCGGCCCAGGAACGACCGGCCCAGTCGTCACCGGCCCACGACCGACCGGCCCACGAGCGACCGGCCCACGAACGACCGGCCCAGTCGACGCCGGCCCACGACCGACCGGCCCACGACCGACCTGCCCACGACGGGCCCGACCACGAGCTGTCGCACCAGCAGCTGTTCGTCCAGTCCTTGCCGTTCCACTTGCCACCGACCCACGACGTCCCGGCACTGCTCGCGCTGGCCCACTTGGACGCGTTCCACGGCCCCAGTACGTCCTTCTCGCCGGTCAGCTCGGTACCACCGTCGGCGACGTGCGAGGTGCCTCGGGCCGACTCGAGCGAGCCGGTCCCCTTCGAGGGGGTGAACTTCTGCGTCGTGCTGGGTACGGCGGCGGACGACGCAGCCGCGACATTGATCTCGCCGGCGCCTCGACCAGCAACATCGGCCAGTGGCATCGCCGAAGCGGTGCTGCGCAGCAGCGCCTTGACCTGGTCCGGAGTCATCTTGGGTCGCTGGTTGAGCAGCAGGGCCACGGCGCCGGAGACGACGGCCGCCGACTGCGAGGTGCCGCTGCCCTTGAACAGGGAGTCCCCCACCCGGGCGCCGGAGTGCGCCAGGTCCAGGTAGGAGCCCGGGTCCCGCAGCGACACGATCGAGCGACCCGGTGCGGTCACGTCGACCCGTCGGCTGGCGTCGCCACGGTTGGAGAAGTCCGGCACCAGGTCGTCACTCTGCAGCGCGGTGCCGCGGGTGTCCGCAGAACCGACCGCGATCACGTAGGGGTCGTACGCCGGGTTGTTCAGCTTGCCCTGGTCGGTCCCGCTGTTGCCACCGGAGACGACCACGACGATGCCGGCACGCCAGGCGTTCTCGACAGCGTGGGTGAGCGGGTCCACCTGGTAGCCCTGGACGCCGTCGGTGCCGTAGGACAGGTTCAGCACCCGGATCGGGTTGCTCGCGTCGTCGTTACGGTGCTTCACCACCCAGTCGACTGCGGCCACGACCTGCGAGACGTCGACGGCCCCGTCGCTGGCGGCCATCTTGAGGCTGGTCAGCTTCGCGTCGGGCGCGACGCCCTGGAACTTGTCCAGGTCGAGCAGTCCACCCGGAGTCCGGCCGGCGATGATCCCGGCCATGTGGGTGCCGTGGCCGAAGGTGTCGAGGTAGCGGAGACCGGGGGCCTGGCTCTCGAAGGACAGGTCTGCTCCGTTGGCGACGTTGCCGGAGGTGAGCCCGGGGACCGGCACCACCCCGGTGTCCACCAGCGCGACCCCTACACCCTTGCCGGTGTAGCCGCGCGACCACATCCGGTCCGCTCCGATGGCTGCTCGTACCTCGCCCATGCTGGTCGCCGTGCCGTCGTAGATCCATCCGGTCGGGACGAGCTCTCCGGTGATCCCACTCACCAGGCTGAGCACCGGGTCGAGGGTCGAGCCGAGCACGGGTTCGATCGGGTCGAGCAGTCCCGCCTGGGCCGGTGCGGCCGAGAGGCCCGCGGCGGCGACCGCCGCGACACTGAGTGCTGCCACCGTCCTGCGAAGCGACCTGTGCGAGTTCATCGGACCCACTCCTATCAAGGGGCCGCCTGGTGCGCCCCTTCCCCCTGCAAGAACTATTGAATACCGGACATAACGGAAAAGCAGGTCGTATGTGCGGGTTCCGTAAATCGGTCTAGTCCGCATCAAATTGGCTCTCGACAAGGGGCCGGCAGCGTGATCCAGCGGCTCGCCCCACAGGCTCCGTCCGGAGCCCGACCAGGCGGCTCAGCGGTCCAGGTGCCTGGCGCGGGCGAAGCAGAACAACCCGTAGGCGGCCAGTCCCAGTCCGATCGCGATCAGCAGCACCTGCCCGAACGGCTGCTGCAGGACCTTCTGCAGCGCGGTGTCCAGGCCTCCGGACTGCTTGGCGCTCCGGGTGGCGCCCGCGTAGACGAACAGCCCGCCCACGATGGCCAGCGAGAACCCCTTCGCGAGGTGACCGACCTTGCCGAGGACGAGATACGCCGCACCGCTGGTGCCGAGCTTGCCCTCGGTGTCGAGGTGCTCGGCGAACTTCTCGGTCCAGCCCCGCCAGGCGACGCGGCCGCCGTACCCGATGATCGCGAGCCCGATGGCCGCCACGATCCACTGGCCGGCCGGCAGACCCATCAGCCTGGCGGTGAACCCCTTGGAGCCCCCACCGGAGCTGCCCGAGCCCATGGCCACCTTCATGGCGGTGACGCCGAGGCCGCCGTAGATCAGGGCCTTCAGACCGGAGGTGACCCGCTTCCGGAGCCGGGTGGAGCCGTCTTCCTGACGATGTCCGAACGCCGCCTCGATCAGCCGCCAGATGACCAGCAGCAGCATGCCGATCGCCACGGCCCAGACCAGCACGCCGCCGAACGGCTGCTGGGCAAGCTCGTGCAGCGCTCCCTTGGCGCTGGCGCTCTGGCCGCGGTGACCCAGGGCCAGCTGGACGGCGAGCCAGCCGATCAGCAGGTGCACCACCCCGTAGGCGACCAGGCCGATGCGTACGGCGTGATCGAGGGCGTCACTCTGCTCGGCCTGTCGTCCCAGGATCTCGGGGTCGTTCACGAGGAGAGACTCTGCCATGCGGTGTGGGTTGTCATCATGCTCCTCAGTTCCCGAACTCGAGCTCCTTGAACCACGACTCGAGGACGTAGTCGGTCCGCCACCCCATCGAGGCGTAGAGGCCGTCGGCGCCGGTCGGCGAGTCGGCGTCGACCTCCAGGCCCACCCGGTCGCGGCCGCGCTCGGCGGCGTCGGAGATCACGGTGTGCAACAGCGCCTTGGCGACGCCACGCCCCCGGGCGTGCCGGTGTACGCCGATGTACTCGATGTAGCTCCCCTCGCAACCCGCGGCGTTCGCACGCAGCACCGTCCCGACGAGCGCACCGGCGGCCAGTGGAGTGCCGTCCTCGCCCTCCACGAACGCCAGCCACCAGTGGTCCCAACGGTGTCCGGGGTCCTCGCGCAGACGCTGGACGAACTCCGGGAAGCTCTCGCGGTAGGAGTTGAAGTGGTCCTCGAAGGAGGACTCCAGCATCTCGTGGACCAGGTGCAGGTCACCGGCCACCGGCAGGCCGTTCTCGTGGCTGGCCACCCGACGCACGGTGACGCCCTCCCGTGGCGGGGGCAGTGTCGTCGCCTCGTCCGGGCTCACCGGCCTGGTCATCTGCGGCCAGGTGCGGCGCTTGGTGTAGCCCGCTGCCGCCAGCCATCCCTGCTGATCCAGGTCGCCTTGGAACGGGCTCGCGTCGAGGCGGGTCGCCCCGACCTCACGCAGGGCGGAAATCTCCCGCGCCTGCTCCTCGCCCCAGCCGTAGAGCTGGTGGGCGATGGTGGCTGCCTCGTCGAGCGACCGGTCGACGTACAGCGCGACCATCGTGCGCCCCGCCGCACGGTCGTGGACGCTGATCCACGCACCCGGTCGCCCGTCGGGGCCGAGTGCGAGGAGCTGGCGCCGCGTCCAGGAAGCCGGCCCGGCGACCTCGGACTCGATGGCGTCGCGGTCGACCGAGTCCGACCCGGTGTGCGCGAGCCGGTCGGCCCCCCGCAGGCCGACCAGGACGTCGAGGTCCCCCAGCTCCGGAGAGCGGGCCGTCCACCCGTCCGGAAGCCCGCCGGGAAGGGAGGGGGGCGTGGGGGCGGGGGTCTCGTCGGCTCCGGGGCTCACCGGCCCATCCTCCCCGACATCACGTGGACAGCTGGTCCCGGTCACGCACGATGTTGCCCAGCACGCCGTTGACGAACGACGGCGACTCGTCGGTGGAGAGGTCCCGCACGAGGTTCAGCGCCTCGGAGACCGCCACCGGGTCCGGGACGTCGTCGACGTAGAGCACCTCGTAGGTCGCCAGGCGCAGGACGTTGCGGTCCACGGCCGGCATCCGGTCCAGGGTCCAGCCCTGGACGTAGGACGAGATGACCTCGTCGAGGCGGACCTGGTGCTCCACGACCCCGTTCACCAGCTCGCTGGTGTACTCGTTGACCTGGCTGGTCTCCGCGAGCTCCTCGAGAGCCTCCAGCGCCGAGCGCTTGCGCATCTCGGAGGCGTAGAGCAGGTCGAGGGCCCGTTTGCGGGCCTTGGAGCGTGCCGACATCAGCTGCTGACGCGGCCGAGGTAGGAGGAGTCACGCGTGTCGACCTTGATCCGCTCGCCGGTGGTGATGAACAGCGGCACGTTGATCTGGTGGCCGGTCTCCAGCGTCGCCGGCTTCGTGCCCCCCGTGGACCGGTCCCCCTGCAGGCCTGGCTCGGTGTACTGCACCTCGAGCTCCACCGATGCCGGGAGCTCGATGTAGAGCACGTCACCGTCGTTCGTGGCGACGATGGCCTCCTGGTTCTCCAGCAGGAAGTTGGTCGCCTCGCCCACGACGTCCGGGGAGACCTCGAGCTGCTCGAAGGTGCCGGTGTCCATGAAGACGAAGGAGGTGCCGTCGTTGTAGAGGTACTGCATGGTGCGCTTGTCGACGTTCGCCACCTCGACCTTGACGTCGGCGTTGAAGGTCTTGTCGACCGTCTTGCCCGAGCTGATGCTCCTCAGCTTGGTGCGCACGACCGCGCCGCCCTTGCCGGGCTTGTGGTGCTGGAACCAGATGACCTGCCAGAGCTGGCCGTCGAGGTTGAGCACCATGCCGTTCTTCAGGTCGTTCGTCGTTGCCATGCGGTTATCTCGCGCCTTCGTCGTGTGGGGGGTTCCGGGCTGGGTGGTTCGGCCAGGTGGTCTCCGGATCGGGCGTGCTGCCCGGCCGGCCGGGCACAGCGGTCGAGTCTAGCCGCCGGGGCCCGGGGGTCGTACGCGCGTGCCCGCCGCACTCGGGTCACTTGCTGAGGATCAGCCCGGAGGTGGGGACACCGGTCCCGGCGGTGACCAGCACGTGATGCGCGTCCTCGACCTGGTTGACCGCGGTGCCACGCACCTGGCGGACCGCCTCGGCGATGCCGTTCATCCCGTGGATGTAGGCCTCGCCGAGCTGGCCGCCGTGAGTGTTCAACGGCAACCTCCCGCCGAGCTCGATCGCCCCTCCGGCGATGAAGTCGGGCGCCTCTCCCCGGCCGCAGAAGCCCAGCTCCTCGAGCTGCATCAGCACGTACGGCGTGAAGTGGTCGTAGAGCACGGCGGTGGCGATGTCGGCATGGGTCAGCCCGGACTGGTCCCAGAGCTGCCGGCCGACGACGCCCATCTCCGGGACGCCGATGTCCTCGCGGTAGTAGGAGGTCATCACGAACTGGTCGGCGGCACTCCCCTGCGCGGCGGCCGCGATCCACACCGCCGGCTGCGGCAGGTCAGCTGCCCGCTCGGGTGTGGTCACCACGATGGCCACGGCGCCGTCGCTCTCCTGGCAGCAGTCCAGCAGTCGCAGCGGGTCGGCGATCAACCGCGAGGACTGGTGGTCCTCCAGCGTGATGGGCCGACCGAAGAAGAACGCCTCGGGGTTGGTCGCCGCGTGGCGACGGTCGGCGACTGCGACCGCGCCGAAGTCGGCCGAGGTGGCGCCGTACTCGTGCATGTAGCGACGCGCCTGCATCGCCACGGTCGCGGCGGGAGTGGACAGTCCGTGCGGGTAGGTCCAGGCGTTGTCCAGGCCGTTCGTGTTCGCCTGCGCCGCGGCCCAGCTCTGCACCTGGCCGAACCGCTGGCCCGAACGCTCGTTGAAGCCCCGGTAGCACACCACGACGTCGGCGACACCGGTCGCGACCGCCATGGCAGCCTGCTGCACCGTGGCGCAGGCGGCCCCTCCCCCGTAGCTGATCCGGCTGAAGAACCTCAGGTCTCCCATGCCGAGCTCGCGAGCCAGCGCGACCTCCGCGCTGTTGTCCATCGTGAAGGTGACCAGCCCGTCGACATCGGCAGCACGCAGACCCGCATCGCCCAGCGCCGCCAAGGTCGCCTCCGCCGAGAGCTGCAGCTCCGAGCGCCCCGACTCCTTGGAGAACTCGGTCGCGCCGATCCCGGCGATGGCCGCCCGGCCGCTGAGCCCGCTCATGTCGACACCACCACCCGGGCGGTGACGTGGTCACCGAGCGAGACGGCGCCGATCACGTCCACCGTGACCGTTCCGTCCTCGACCGCGGTCACGGTGCCGCTGAACCGCACCGTGTCGGAGGGGTACGCCGGGGCGCCGAGCCGCAGCTCGCACGAGCGGATCACGAAGCCCGGGTCGATGGCCTCACGCGCCCATTCGCCCACGAAGCGCTGTACCAACCCGGTGGTGGCCAAGATGTTGAGGAAGATGTCCCTCGAGCCGTGCCCGCGAGCCAGGTCGCGGTCGTGGTGGACGTCTTGGAAGTCGCGGGTCGCGATCGCCGTGGAGACCACCAGCGTCGGCGTGACCGGCAGCTCCCACGACGGCAGGTTGGTGCCGACGTCGGTCATCGGAGGACCTCCCAGACCGGCAGGGTCAGCTCGTCGTCGACGGTGTCGAAGGCGACGCGGACGGTGTCCCCGATGGCCAGGTCCTGCGGCTCCCCGCGCACGTCGGCGACCATCCGGACCCCTTCCTCCAGCTCCACGAGCGCGATCGTCAGCGGCAGCTGCCGCCCCGGGAGGTCCGGCGCGTGGTGCACGACGAAGGAGAAGATGGTGCCTCGACCGGACGCGACCACGAAGCCGCGGTCGGCGACGTGGCAGTCCGGGCAGATCGGCCCGGGTGGGTGCCGGAGACGGCCACAGGCGTTGCAGGTCTGGATGCGCAGCTCACCGACGGCCGTGCCCGCCCAGAAGAACTCGGTGTCCCGGTTGCGGGCCGGTCTGCTGATCCGGCTGCGGTCGACCGGCGCCGGCACTCGTTGCGTGTCGGGGGTCGGCTTGAACTTCAGCACCCGGAAGAGCATCGTCGCGACCTGCTCGCGGTTCGCACCGTCGCCGACCCACCACGTGCTCGTGGTGGTCACGAAGTACCCCTCGCCGACGCCGGTCCTCTTGGGACCCACGACCGACTCGAGCCGCGTGGTGACCGCGACGTGCTCGCCGACCCGCAGGTAGCGGTCGTAGGTCTGGTCGCAGTTGGTGCCGAGCACCGAGGTGTAGCCCGCTTCGTCGAGCACCTTCATGGTGCCGTGCAGTGGGTCCGCGGCGGGTCGGCTGGCGTTCAGTCCGTGCATGGTCCACACCTGCGCCATTGCCGGCGGTGCCTCGCCGGCGGTGAACCTCGGATCGCCCTCGCCGAGGGCCTCGAGCCAGTTGTTGATGATCGGTTGGCTCACCGGGTCACGGGCGAACCGCGGCTCGGTCTCACCGAGAGCCTGCAGCCGCTCGACCTCGGCCATGATCCAGTCGTGGTCCCGAGGGCCCCCGTCTGACGGGGCCACGGCCTCGCTCACCGGGGCACCTTGGGCAGTCCGAGCCCGAACATCGCGATCAGCTCACGCTGCACCTCGTTGACGCCCCCGCCGAACGTGAGCACCAGGTTGCGCTTGGACGTGGCGTCGAGGTAGCCCATCAACGCGGCGGTTCCCGGCTCCGCCGGGTCGCCGTACGACGTGACGATCCGCTCCAGCGCCAGACCGAGCGACTGCACCTCGTCGGAGGCGAACACCTTCGACGCCGAGGCATCGGCCACGGCCTCGGTCCCACTGGCCCCGGAGCCCGCCACCTGCCAGTTGAGCAGCTCGTTGAGCCGGAACGCGGCCGTGGTGCGGGCCAGGGTGGCGCGCACGGCCGGCACCTCGAGGACGGGGGTGCCGTCGACGTCCGTGCGGTCGCGCGCCCAGTCGACGACCAGGTCCCGCAGGCCCTCGAGCCGACCCGCCGGACCGAGCATCACGCGCTCGTGGTTGAGCTGGGTGGTGATCAGCCGCCAGCCCTCGTTCTCCTCGCCGACCAGCATGTCCACGGGCACGCGCACGTCGTTGAAGTACGTCGCATTGGTGTGGTGCGAGCCGTCGGAGGTGATGATCGGCGTCCAGGAGTAGCCGGGGTCCTTGGTGTCCACGATCAGCACCGAGATCCCTCGATGCTTGGGTGCCTCCGGATCGGTCCGCACCGCCAGCCAGACGTAGTCGGCCACGTGCCCCCCGGTGGTCCACATCTTCTGGCCGTTGACGACGTAGTGGTCGCCGTCCCGCCGCGCGGTCGTGCGCAGGGAGGCGAGGTCGGTGCCCGCCTCGGGCTCGGAGTAGCCGATGGCGAAGTGCACGTCGCCGGCCAGGATCGCCGCGAGGAACAGGTCCTTCTGTCGCTGGGTGCCGAAGGCCTGCAGGGTCGGGCCGACCGTCTGCAAGGTGACCGACGGCAGGTGCACGTCCGCACGACTGGCCTCGTTGGCGAAGATCTGCTGCTCGATCCCACCCAACCCCCGGCCGCCGTACTCGACCGGCCACCCGACGCCCATCCAGCCGTCGTCGCCCATCTGCTTGATCGTGCGGTGGTAGGCGGGGCCGTGACGGTCGCGCAGCATCTCCAGCCGGTCGGACTGCGAGACGAGTCCGGCGAAGTAGGCGCGCACCTCCACCTTGAAGGCGCGCTGCCCGTCGGTGAGCTCGGCGTTCTTGCCCTCGGTCTCCTGCACCGGGACCGCGGCCAGGGCCGTCTCGACCCCGCCGAGCAGCCTGGCGGTGTCCTTGACCCGGGCGAAGTAGCGGGGCAGCGGATAGGTCTCGTCGACCCCCATGCCGCCGTGCAGGTGGTGACAGGTCTGCAGGACCGCCGGGGCACGGTCGCAGAACCAGTAGGCGGCCACCGCCAGGTCGTCGGCCACCGGGTCCCGGCCGTCGATGCGGCGGGAGACCTCGGCTGCGCCCAGGGCCGCCATCCGCGAGACGACGAACACGTCGGCCATCTGTAGCGCGACACCCTGGAACTCCGCGAGCCGGCGCCCGAACTGCACCCGCTGCTCCACGTAGCCCGCGGTCAGATCGCGTGCACCGGCGAGCAGCCCGACGCCGCGCAACAGCAGTCCCGCGACGGCGTGCCTGCGGAGCACCTCGCCGGCGCCGTCGCCGAGGACGCCGAGCACCGGCGCGTCGTCGAGCTCGTAGGTCGCCTCCGTCGTGCCGGCTGAGGTCCGGCTCTCGGTCAGGGAGACGCCCCGGCCACCCGGGTCGACGAGTACGACGACCGGGCCGCCGGCCGCGGTGGCCGAGACGAGCAGCACCGTGTCCCTGCCAGGGAAGTGCTCGAACACCGGGACCGCGACCTTGCGGCCGGTCACCCGGTCACCGGTCAGCCGGGTCGCGGGGTGCACGGGCAGCGCCGCGCCGAGCTCGCTCAGGGCAGGTGCCACCAGGAGGTTCCCGGCGACGATCCGGGGGATCAGGTCCGACTGCTGGTCCGGCGTACCGCAGCGGACCAGGGTCAGCAGCCCGCAGACGAGCGTCTCGTGGAAGGGCAGGTCGCGCGCCCGGGTGCCGGCCTCGTGGAGCAGAACGCCGAGCTCGGCGAGGCCGAGACCCTCCCCGTCGTACTCCTCCGGGGCGGCGAGACCGAGCAGGCCGGCCTCGGCACAGGCGGTCCAGCAGGCGTCGGGCTCGTCGGTTCCCTTGTCGAGGACGTCGGTGACCACCGACCTGACCTCGTCGACCACCCCATCGGTGGTCGGGCCGGACACGCCCTCGCTCATCGGGACCCCTTTCCAGGCGAAACTGTAACCTGTTCTAGTCTAGGGAATGCCCGGCCATCCGCAACCGGAGGGACTCACCCAGCATGCTCGAGCTCGGCAGCTGTCTGACCCGGTCGATCCGCGACCGCGCGCACGTCCCGGACGTCGACATCCCCGACGGACGGTGGTTGGACCTGCCGCGGCGGGGCCGGACCTGGCTGACCGAGCTCCCGGGACCGCCGGCTGCGCAGGCGATCGTGCTCCTACATGCGGTGGGGTGCACCGGACTGCTGACCTGGTTCCCAGTGATCCATCAGCTGGCCGAGCACCACCGCGTGATCGTCTTCGACCAGCGCTGGCACGGCCGCGGCATCATCTCCGAGCACTTCTCCCTCGCCGACTGCGCCGACGACGTGGGCGCCGTGATCGACGCCCTCGACCTGGAGCGTCCCGTCGTGGCCGGCTACTCGATGGGCTCGGTGATCGCGCAACGAGTGTGGCGCCAGCACCCGGAGAAGATCGGCGGCCTCGTCCTCGCCGCCACGACCGACCGCTTCCGGACCACGGGCAGCGAGCGCGCCTTCCACACCGGCATGGGACTGAGCATGGGCGCGCTGCGGACGCTCTCGAAGTCCCGGTCGGTACGCCGGGCGGGGCGGTCGACCGCGGAAGCCCTCAACGTCGGCCCCACCGACATGGGCCAGTGGGCGCTCTCTGAGTGGCGGCGCACCAGCCCCTGGGCCGTCGGACAGGCCGTCGCCGCGCTCGGCCGCCACCACTCGACGCCGTGGCTCCCCCTGGTCGACGTGCCCACCGCCGTGGTCGTCACCGGCCGCGACCGGGTGCTGCCCGCCTCCCGCCAGCGGAGCCTGGCAGCCGCGATCCCGGGCGCCACGGTGCACGAGGCCGATTGCGGCCATGCCGGGTGCGTGCTCGAGGCAGAGCGGTTCACCCCGGCGTTCCTGGAGGCGGTCGCGACCACCTCCGCGCGAATCCGCGACGGAGTCGCCAGCTAGCCGCAGGCTGGCACCGCAGCCGGCTCAGGCCTTCGCTGGGGCCTTCGCTGGGGCCTTCGCTGGGGCCTTCGCTGGGGCCTTCGCTGCAACCTTCTTGGCGGCCGGCTTCTTGGTCGCCGCTTTCTTGGTCGCCGCCTTCTTCGGCGCCGCCTTCTTCGGCGCCGCCTTCTTCGGCGCCGCCTTCTTCGGCGCCGCCTTCTTCGGCGCGGCCTGGACGGCGTCGTACAGCGCGTCGAGCTCGACCGGGAAGTTGCCGGCCAGCGAGGCCGGCAACGGCATCATCTCGCGGCAGGCGATCACGCCGACGTGCATCTGGCCGTTGTTCGACATCACCGTGATGTTGACCCCGGCGCCGTGGAACACCGGCCCGAGGGGGTAGAGCCCGTGCAGGCGGGCTCCCATGAAGTACAGCGGCACCGGCGGTCCGGGCACGTTGGAGATGACCAGGTTGTGGATGACCGGGCCCTTCTCCGCCAGGCGCAGTGAGGACACCATCCGCACCGCCAGGCCGAAGGTGCGCGGAGCGGCGAACTCGGCCCAGTCCTGAAGCGTGTCGGCCGGGATCGCCTTGTGGTGGTCCTTGGCGATCGTGTTGCCCGCGGAGACCTGGGCCAGCCGCTCCAACGGGTCGGCCACGTCGGTGCCCAACCGGGAGAAGATCGTGGACACCTTGTTGCTGCCGCCCGACTTGGAGGACTCCTCGCGCACGGAGACCGGCACCGAGGCCAGCAGGGAGGTCTTCGGCAGCTCACCGCGCTCCTCGAGGTAGCGGCGCAGCGCACCGCCACACACCGTGAGCACCACGTCGTTGACGGTGGCACCCTCGACCGAGCGCTTGATCTCCTTGATCTTCTCCAGCGACATGTCCTGCACGGCGATCGACCGGTGCCCGGTGATGGTTCCGTTGAACGATGTCCGCGGTGCCGTCAGCGGGGCCGCCATCGCGGTGCCCTTGCGGGCCCGCCCGACGGTCTTGGTGATCATCCCGGCGGTCGGCGCGAGCAGCCGCGCCATCTGGACCGGCTTCGACAGCGTCGAGACCACGCCACGGGCGAGCAGCTCGCCGTCACTGGGGGTGCGCAGCGATGAGCCCGGACCGGCGGTCTCCAGCGGCGGGGCGTCCGCCTCGAGGCTGCACAGGTAGGAGATCGCGTTGGCTCCCGAGACGCCGTCGACGGTGGCGTGGTGCATCTTGCTGAACACCGCGACCTGCCCGGTCTGGAGGCCCTCGATCACGTAGAACTCCCACAGCGGCCGGGACCGGTCCAGCGGGATGCCCGCGATGTGGCCGCACAGGTCGGCCAGCTCCTGGTCGCCACCCGGCGAGGGCAGCGCCATCCGGTGCACGTGTCGGTCGATGTCGAAGTCGTCGTCGTCGATCCAGACGGGGTGGTCGATGCCGAGCGGGACCTGCTTGAGCTTGCGCTGGAACATCGAGACCCCGGTGATCCGACGCTCGAGCTCGTCCTTGAACGCGTCGAAGGAGTAGCCACCGGGAATGGTGTCAGGGTCCATCACGATGATGCCGCAGACGTGCAGGAGCTGCGCCGAGCTCTCCAGGTAGAGGAAGCTGGCGTCGAGCCCACTGAGTCGTTGCATGGGGCGCAGTCTAGACGGGTTTTGAAACACGTTCTAGTTTGTCGATGGTCATCCACGTCACACCCGATGGCCACTGCGACCCCACTAACCTGCACGCATGCCCTATCTACGACGACAGCTCGTCACTGCCGCCCTGACCGCCAACGCGCTGCGCCCGCTGCACGGACGGCGTACGGCGATCCCCGGCTTCTTCGCCGGCTGGTTGGCGAGCGAGCTGGCACCCCAGCTGCTCCTGGCCAGCGCCGCGGACACCCTGGCCGAGCTGACCGTCCGCCGGAGGCGTCCCGGCCACCCGAGTCGCGCCGGGCTCGCGCTCGCTGCTGCCGGGGCCGCCGGCCTGGGCTACCTGGTCGTGAACGCCAACCGTTCGGCGACGCACGTCGAGACGACGCTCCGTGAGGGACTGGGCGAGGACTATCTCGACGCCCTCGACGAGGCACCGACCGCCGAGGACCTCACCACCTCGTTGCGCGAGCTCGCCCGTCCGTTCAAGATGGCCAAGCCGGACGTCGAGGTGATCAGGGACATCAACTACACGACGGGCGGCAGACGGGCACGCCTCGACATCTACCGCCGCAAGGGCGTCGACCTCGACCATGCGCCGGTGCTGGTGCAGGTGCACGGCGGCGGGTGGACGATCGGCTCGAAGGACCAGCAGGGGCTGCTGCTGATGAACCGGATGGCCGAGCGGGGCTGGGTCTGCGTGGCGATGAACTACCGACTCGCGCCGAAGCACCCGTTCCCCTCGATGATCATCGACGTGAAGAAGGCCGTCGCGTGGACGCGGGAGAACATCAGTTCCTACGGTGGCGACCCGGACTACCTGGTCATCACCGGCGGCTCGGCGGGCGGCCACCTTGCGGCGCTCGCGGCCCTGACGCCCGACGTGAAGGAGTACCAGCCCGGTTTCGAGGACGCCGACACGCACGTCTCCGGATGCGTCCCGTTCTACGGCGTCTACGACCTGGCCGGCCTGACCGGCGAGCGGCCCGCCCTGGCGATGCGCGACTACTTCCTCGCGCCTCGGGTCTTCAAGAAGGATCCGAGCACTCACCTGGAGGACTTCGTGCAGGCCTCCCCGCTCGCCCACGTCTCGGCCGACGCGCCCGACTTCTTCGTGCTGCACGGCACCAACGACTCGCTGGTCGACGTACGCCAGGCCCGTGCCTTCGTGGAGAAGCTGAAGGCCGAGTCGGACGGGACCGTGACGTACGCCGAGTTCCCCGGCGCCCAGCATGCCTTCGAGGTCTTCGGCTCCATCCGCAGCCACCACGTGATCAAGGCGGTGAGTCGGTGGCTGGAGCACCACCGTGCGCGCCACCTCGGGCTACGCGCGGCCGAGACGTCAGCCGCGGGGTAGTCCGAGGATCCGCTCGCCCGCCACGTTGCGGAGCACCTGCGTGGTGCCACCGGCGATCGAGAGACAGCGGGTCAGCAACAGCTCGTGCAGGGCGGCGCGAGCGACCTCGTCGTGGGTGAACACGCGGCCGCCCAGCAGGTCGACGACCAGCTCGGCGGAGTCCTGCCGGCTGCGCACGCCGACCAGCTTGGCCACGCTGGACTCCGGCCCGGGCTCCTGGCCGGCGAGCGAGCGGAGCGTGGCCCGGGTGCCGAGCAGCTTGACCACGGTGGCGAGCGCGACGGCCCGTCCCACCTCGGCACGGCGGGTGTCGTCAGCGAGCGCGAGGGCGCGCTCGATGCTGTCGCCCAGCCGGGTGCCGGCCATGGCGACCCGCTCGTTGGCCAGCGTGGTGCGCGCCAGCTTCCAGCCGCCGTCGACCTCGCCCACGACGCACTCGTCGGGGCAGAAGACCGCATCGAGGAACACCTCGTTGAACATCATCTCGCCGGTCATCTCCCGCAGCGGGCGGATCTCGATCCCGGCACTGCTCATGTCCAGCAGGAAGTAGGTGATGCCGGCGTGCGGCTTGGCCTCCGGGTCGGTCCGGGCCAGGCAGATCCCCCAGTCGGCCTCGCCGGCCAGCGAGGTCCACACCTTCTGGCCGGTCAGCCGCCAGCCGCCCTCCTCGCGCACCGCCCGCGTCCGCAGCGATGCCAGGTCGGAGCCGGCGCCGGGCTCGCTGAAGAGCTGGCACCAGGTCACCTCACCGCGCAGCGTGGGTCCGACGAAGCGCTGTCGCTGCTCGTCCGTGCCGTGCGCGATCACGGTGGGAGCCGCCCAGGCGCCGATCTTCAGGTCGGGACGCTCGACCCCGGCCGCGGCCAGCTCCTCGTCGACGACGAGCTGCTCCAGCGGGCCGGCCGAACGGCCCCACGGGACCGGCCAGTGCGGTGTGAGCAGACCCGCCTCCACGAGAGCAGGACGTCGTTCCGCGTCCGAAAGCGCGGCAACACGCGCAACGTCGGTGGCCACTTCCGCACGCACCTGTGCGTCCTTGCCGCCGAAGTCGATGCGGCCGGCGCGGCGGGGACCGGACCCGGCGAGCTCGGCCAGCCGTGCGGCGTACGACGCCGACGGGCCGAGCATCGCGCGCAGCGCCACGGCGCGGCGAAGGTAGAGATGGGCGTCGTGCTCGAAGGTGAAACCGATGCCGCCGAGCACCTGGATGCACGACTTGGCCACCTCCACGGCGCCGTCCAGCGCGACCACGCCGGAGACCGTCGCCGCGTAGTGGAACTGATCCGGGGACTCCGCGTGGGCACGGCCGGCGTCCCAGGCAGCGGCGGTCACCGACTCGCTGGTCTCGAGCATCTCGGCGCACAGGTGCTTGATCGACTGGAAGGACCCGATCTTGCGGCCGAACTGCTCCCGGATCCCGGCGTACTCCACGGCCGTGTCCAGGCACCAGCGCGCGATCCCCGAGGCCTCCGCGGCCGCAAGGGTGAGCACGACGTCACGCAGGCTCTGCTCGTCGAGCCCCGCGACCCGCTCGACCTCGACGGACTCCAGCGTCAGCGACGCCACCCGGCGGGTCAGATCCGGAGACATTCGGGGAGTGATCGTGGAGCGAGCGAGTGGAGCAAGGAAGACGTCGGTGTCGCAGAGGAGGAGCACATGCGTGCCGCCCACCGCGTCGTGCACCACCTCGAGGGTGCCGGAGACGCAGCCCTGTTCGACCGTCACCTTCTCGTCGAGACAGAGCGCGACCCGCATGTCCCCGTCCGCCACCGGGCCGGCAAGCTCGGCGAGCGCGACCGAGGCCGCGGCGGTCCCGAGCAACGGTCCGGGCAGCAGGGCGCCGGCCGCTGCCTCCAGGGCCACCGCGAGGTCGAGGAGGCTCCCGCCCGCTCCCCCGGCCGAATCGGGTACGGCGATGCCGGGCAGTCCCATCCCGGCGACGGCCTGTGCGACCTCGGCGAACCGGGCGCCGGCATCCCCCTCGGCCGCCCGGGCGGCCTCGATCCCGCCGAGCGACTGGGCCCACTTGCCGTAGGCGTCGGCCAGCCCGCGGTGGTCGTCGGTGATCGCGATGGGCACGGCGCCTCCGGGGAGCGGTGTCGGGGGTGTTCGGACCAAGAACTAGAACGTGTTCCAATCATGCCACGTGCTGCGAGCGCCGTCATCCGCGCTCGGCCGCGGGGCTAGAGTGCGCCGCGTGAGCGATGAGATGCCCGCCGAGCTGCTGGCCCACGCCCGCGCCGCGAAGGGGTTCATGCCCGAGGACGAGGGCGCCTTCTTGTTCGCGACGGCCGCCGCCCACCTCGGCGACGGACCGGGGCTGGAAGTCGGCTCCTACTGCGGCAAGTCGGCGGTCTATCTCGGGGCGGCGGCCCGCGCCACCGGGAGCACGCTGTTCGCCGTTGACCACCACCGCGGCTCCGAGGAGAACCAGGCCGGCTGGGAGCACCACGACGCCAGCCTGGTCGACGAGGGCCTCGGGCTGATGGACACGCTGCCGGTGTTCCGGCGCACCATCGCGCTGGCCGGGCTCGAGGACGAGGTCGTGGCCGTGGTCGGCCGCTCGAGCACGGTCTCCCGTTTCTGGCGTACGCCGCTCGCGTTGCTCTTCATCGACGGCGGGCACGCCGAGGAGCCTGCCCAGACCGACTACACCGGCTTCGCGCGGTGGGTCTCCCCCGGCGGTGTCCTGGTGATCCACGACGTCTTCGAGCGCCCCGAGGACGGCGGCCAGGCGCCGTACCACGTGTGGCAGCGCGCCGTCGCCGGTGGAGGGTTCACCCCGGCCGGCGTGGTCGGGTCGATGCGGGTCCTGCAGCGAACCTCAGGATCGCCGGGAGCCGACGTCGGCTGACGCCTCGTCGGCGCAGCCGCACTCGAGCCCGATCTCCCGGAACGGCTCGGACAGGGTCTCCCCGCGCATGATCCCCGAGGCACGGGAGGTCCGGGACAGCGCATCGGCCGCGAGGATCACCGCAGCCGCCGTATAGGTGGTCTGCTCGCCGGGCCAGAACACGTCGTCGCCGAAGACGTAGCCGGTCCAGTAGGAGCCGTTCTCGTGGCGCAGGTGCTGCATGTCGCGGAACAGCGTGGTGGCCCGCTCCTGATCGTCGAGACAGTCCAGCGCCATCACCAGCTCGCACGTCTCCGCACCGGTGACCCAGGGGTTGGTGTCGACACAGCGGATCCCCAGGTCGGGGACCACGAAGTCGTCCCAGCGCGACGCCATCAGGTCGTGCCCTGCCTGCCCGCGGACGGCACCGCCGAGCACCGGGTAGTACCAGTCCATCGAGAACGTCGACTTGTCCAGGAACAGGTCCCGGTGCTCGCGGAGTGCGTGACCCAGGCGTCCCCCGGCCAGCTCCCACTCGGGCTGAGGTTCGGCCATCAGCTCCGCCAGCGCCACGCCCGCGCGCAGCGACTGGTAGATGCTCGACGAGCCGGCCAGCAACGCCTCGGCGTTGACCCGTCCCGGGCCGCTCTCGTCCCACTCCTGGGACCAGGCGATGCCCCCGAACGGCAGCTGCAGGCCGACCACGAAGTCCAGGCCGCGGCGTACGACGGGCCACATCCGCTCGACGAAGTCGAAGTCGCGGCGCAACACCCAGTGGTGCCACACCCCCACCGCGAGATAGGCGGACATGTTGGTCTCACCGCTGGCGTCCTCGACGTGTCCGGCCACGACCTTCATCGGCCAGGAGCCGTCACGGCGCTGGTGACGACGGCACCACTCGTAGGCCAGCTCGGCCGCGTCCACCTCACCCGCGACCAGGAGTGCCATCGCCGACTCGACGTGGTTCCAGACGTCGACGTGCTCCCCCACCGTCCAGGGCACCGCCCCGTCGGGCTCCTGCATCCCGACGATCGTCGCGGCGGTCTGCGCCACCTCGGCAATGGTCAGGACGCCCGCGAGCGAGGGGACGGGATGGGGCCGGGTCACGATGCCGACGACTCCGGCTTGTGCAGGTAGAGCACCATGCTCTTGCCGATCAGCGGGTTCAGCGCCTTCTCGGCGGCGCGGGTGAACGTGCTCCAGCGCGGCGTGCGCATGATGTCCCAGACCAGCACCTGGTGATAGGCCTTGACGAGAGGGTTGGCGTCATTCGTCACGCCGACGGCGCACTTGAGCCACCAGTACGGCGAGTGCAGGCCGTGGGCATGGGCCTTCCCGGCGTACTCCAGGCCCGCGGCGCGGAGCTTCGCCACCAGCTCGTCATCGGTGTAGATGCGGACGTGGCCGCCTTCGACCTCGTGGTACTCATCCGAGAGCGCCCAGCAGATCTTCTCCGGCAGCCAGCGGGGCACGGTGACGGCCATGGTGCCGCCCGGACGGAGCACCCGTGCCAGCTCGGCGATGGCGGCCTCGTCGGCCGGGATGTGCTCGAGCACCTCGGAGGCAACCACCCGGTCGAACTCGCCGTCGGCGAACGGCAGCGACAGCGCGTCGCCCTGCTTGACGTCGGCCTCCGCCCCGAGCGGCACCTCACCCGCGTCGCGCATCGCCGCGAAGAGGTCGGAGACGTCGGAGAGCTCGTCGGCGTCCTGGTCGAAGGCGACCACGTCGGCGCCGCGGCGGTACATCTCGAACGCGTGCCGACCAGCCCCGCAGCCCATGTCGATCACCCGGTCCCCCGGCCGGAGGCCGAGCCGGTCGAAGTCAACGGTCAGCACGTGATGGTCTCCTCGTTCGCAACGGCCGAGCCCGACCGGGCCACGACCTCCTCGTACGCCGCCGCGGTGGCCACGGCCACGGCGTGCCAGCTGAACCTCTCCAGCACCCGTTGGCGCCCGGCCTTGCCCAGCCGGAGGCGGCGCTCCGGGTCGTCGAGCATCGCGGCGATCGCCCGCTCGAGCTCGCCGACGTCGCCAGGGGTCACCAGGTCGGCGCACAGCCCGTCTGGCCCGACGACCTCGGGGATCGCGCCGGCCCGGCTGACGACCAGCGGCGTCTCGCACGCCATCAGCTCGGCAGTGGGCAGCGAGAAGCCCTCGTAGAGCGAGGGCACGCAGGCAACCTCGGCCGAACCCATCACCGCGACGAGCTCGGCGTCGGAGATCCCGCTCACGAAGCTGACATGTCCAGCGATCCCGAGCTCGTCGATCAGCCTCTCGGTGCGGCCGCCGGGCGTCGGCCGGGTGACGAGCAGGAGCTCCACCTCACGCTCGGTGCGCAGCTTGGCGAACGCCTCGAGCAGGGTGGCGATCCCCTTCATCGGGGCGTCGGCGCTGGCCATCGCGACGATGCGACCGGGCACCCGCGGCTCGGTGGGTGGGGTGAAGACGTCGTCGACGCCGAGCGGGATCACCTGGATGTCGGCCGGGGCGACCCCGAAGTCGCTGACGATGTCGCGCCGGCTGGACTCCGAGACGGTGAGGATCTTGCCTGCGGCGCGGGCCACCTTGCCCTGCATCCGCAGGAAGCCGTACCAGCGGCGCAGGCTCAGCCTCTTGCGCAGCGTCGGGGCCGCGGCGATGTCGATGCGCCGGTCGAAGGTGATCGGGTGGTGGATGCTGGTGATCACCGGCAGCCCCATCCCGGCGATGTCCTGGATGCCGTAGCCGAGGACCTGGTTGTCGTGGACGATGTCGAAGTCCTCGACCCGGTCGCGCAGCAGGCGGGCGGCGCGCTTGCTGAACGTCTTCGGCTCCGGGAACCCGGCGGTCCACATGGTCAGGACCTCCTCGACGTCGATGAGGTCGCGGAACTCACCCGGCCTCGGCGTACGGAACGGGTCGGGCTCGCGGTAGAGGTCCAGGCTCGGCACCTTGGTGAGCGCCACGCCCTCGTCGAGCTCGGGGTAGGGCTGGCCGGAGAACACCTCGACGCTGTGCCCCAGGGCTGTCAGCTCGCGGCTGAGATGGCGGACGTAGACGCCCTGACCGCCGCAATGGGGCTTGCTCCGGTAGGACAACAGTGCGATGCGCAAGGATCGCCCTCTCTGGGCTGCAGACCGGCGTGGGAGGGCCCGATCAGAACTGGAACATGTTTCTATTATGCCGGACCTGGCTGCTAGCCTGAGTGGCAGGTCTGGAGGCAAGTGTGCGGGGTGTTCCCGCCGATTTCACGCCAGGAGGTTGAGATCTTGGCCACCGTGAGCTCGCTGACCTATGACGATCTCGGTTCGGCTGCCCAGCGCGACCGTCGCCGTCGCATCCTCGACGCCACCATCACGCTGGCGTCCAAGGGCGGTTTCGACGCCGTACAGATGCGGGCCGTGGCCGAGCTGGCCGACGTAGCCCTCGGCACGCTGTACCGCTACTTCCCGTCCAAGATCCATCTGCTCGTCTCCGCCCTGGCACGCCAGTTCGAGGAGACCCAGGCCAGTCTCGGACGCAAGCCGATCCCGGGTGACACCCCGGCCGACCGGGTCTCCTACGTGCTCGGCCGGGCGACGCGCGGGCTGCAGAAGGACCCGCACCTCACCGAGGCGCTGACCCGGGCCTTCATGTTCGCCGACTCCACGGTGGCCGGCGAGATCCACATCGTCGGCATGCAGCTCACCTCGATGCTCAACCGCGCCCTCCAGGGCGAGGAGTACGTCGAGGGGGCCGAGCCCACCGACCACGAGATCGCCGTCGCCCGAGTGATCAGCGACGTCTGGCTGGCCGCTCTCGTCTCGTGGGTCACCGGCAGGCTGACCGCCCAGGAGGTCGCCGACCACGTCGACACGGCAGTCCACCTGATCCTGCACTAACGCCCACCCCTCCCCGCCGAGACGTCGCAGGGTTTTTGGGGGTTAGCCGCCGAAGGCGTGGGTGGCCGTCGCGCCGCCGTCGATGGCGAGCTCGGCTCCGGTGACGAAGCTGGACTCGTCGCTGGCCAGATAGACGTACGCCGGGGCGATGTCCACCGGGTGCCCGACCCGCTTGAGGGCGACCTTGCTCGCCCCGAACTCCATCGCCGCGTCGCCGCCGTGGATCCGGGTCATCGGGGTGTCGATCATGCCGGGGTGCACGGAGTTGACCCGGATCCCCCTCGGACCGAGCTCCATCGCCGCCGCCTTCGTCATCCCGCGGATGGCGAACTTCGTCGCCGAGTAGCCGGTGCACATCGCCATTCCGGCGAGCCCCTCGATCGAGGAGGCGTTGATGATCGAGCCGCCTCCGTTCTTGCGCATCGTCCGGACGACCGACTTCATCCCCAGGAAGCAGCCGAGCTGGTTGACCCGGAAGAGCAGCTCGAACTCCTCCACCTCCATCCGCTCGACCTCGCCGAAGCGCAGGATCCCCGCGTTGTTCACCAGCACGTTGACCGGGCCGAGGCGTTCGTTGGCCTCCTCCACGAGGGCCTTCCAGGAGGCCTCGTCGCTGACGTCGTGCCTCCGGAAGTACGCCGAACCGGCGGCTCCCCCTTCGGACGACCCGGCCGACAGCTCGGCGGCCAGCGCCTCACCCGGTTCGACGGCCACGTCGGCGATCACCACGTGGGCGCCCTCCGCAACGAAGGCCCGCGCGATGGCGGCACCTTGACCCTGTGCCGCGCCCGTGACGATGGCGCGCTTTCCGGCAAGTCTGGACATCTGAGTCTCCGTTGGTCGTACGGTCAGCCGAGCTTCAGCACCGAGTCGGCGGCGAAGCAGATGGACGGGTCCCGGTCGGCGAAGTAGCCGCCCAGGGTGGAGCCGAGGCCGGCCAGGTCCCAGGCGTCACCGGCAGCGTCGAAACGCTGCTCGACGACCGGCGCCGCGAGCAGGGCGACCATGCCGCCGTAGACCACGAAGACCTGCCCGGTGATCCGCGAGGCAGCCGGGGAGGCGAGGTAGGCCACCAGCGTGGCCACGTGCTCGGGCGAGTAGGGGTCCACCCGCTCTCCGGACTCGTCGGCACCGAAGACCTCCGCCGTCATCGCCGTGCGCGCGCGGGGGCAGATCGCGTTGGCCCGGACCCCGGCCCGAGCGAGCCCCCGTGCCGTCGAGAGGGTCAGCGCGGTGATGCCTGCCTTGGCGGCGGCGTAGTTCGCCTGGCCCGGCGAGCCGGTGAGGAACGCCTCCGAGGCGGTGTTCACGACCGCCGCGTCGACCGGCTCACCGGTGCCCTTGGACAGTCCGCGCCAGTACGACGCAGCGTTGCGCGAGAGCAGGAAGTGACCGCGGAGGTGCACCCGCAGGACGAGGTCGAACTCCTCGTCGGTCATGTTGAACAGCATCTTGTCGCGGGTGATCCCGGCGTTGTTCACCACCACGTCGAGGCGTCCGAGCTCCCCGACGGCGGCCCGGAGCAGGTCGTCGGCCGTCGCGCTCTCCCCCACGTCGCCGGCGACGACGACTGCTCGCACGCCGTGCGAGCGGACCTCCTCGGCCGTGGCGTCCGCTGCGCCGGGCAGGTCGTTGAGGACGACATCGGCGCCGGCCCGCGCGAGCGCGAGGGCCTCGGCACGCCCGAGGCCGGCACCGGCCCCGGTGACGATGGCGACGCGCCCCTCCAACGAGGGTTCGGTGGCTGCGGGCATGGTCTGGGGGCTCCTGGCGTGGGCGGTGGTGGGCGGCCGTGCGTCCGGAGTCACTCCTCCACGATGCTGATCGCCGACTTGGGGCACGACGCCACGGCCTGCTCGACGAGGGAGGCGTTGTCGTCGGTGACCTGTTCGTCGAGGACCTGCAGGAAGTCGTCGTCGTCGATCGAGAAGATGTGCGGCGCCAGCGCCTCGCAGAGGGCGTTGGACTCGCACGCGTCGAAGTCGACCTTGATCTTCCTCATGATGCCTCCGTCTTCTCGGGTTCGGCCGGCTGCCCTCCGGGCGGCCCGGCCATCTTGCGGTGGTCCCAGCTGGCCACCTTCTCGGCTTCGACCACGATGCCCACGCGCTTGTGTGCCTGCTGCTCGACGATCTGGTCGCCGAAGTCGCCCAGGTCGACGTCACCGGCCATCCGGCGGGCCACCTTCGCGCCGAGCGCCCTGATCTCGTCGTACTCCTCGACCAGGCGTGCGCGGCCGGTGATGCTGACGCCCTGGAGCTCGAAGTAGTCGTCGCCGCCCTCGACCAGGCAGGTGATGCGCGGGTCGCGCCGCAGGTTCAGGACCTTCTGGGAGGCGCCGTAGGTCCAGAACGCGAGGCGTCCGTCCTCGACGACGTAGTACAGCGTGGTCAGGTGGGGCACCCCGTCGGGTCCGATGGTGGCGATCTGCACCTTCATGTTGTCGCTCAGGAACTGCTCGATCTCGCCGGAGTCCATCCGGATGGCGCCGCGTCCCGATGCCACGCTCAGGACCCGTCGCTGGAGTGGCCGGGAAAGATGTGCGCGTCGGGGTCGACGAGGACGGCGGCGTTGTTCACCGCCGTCGCCACCTCCCCGAAGCCGACGGCGATCAGGCGGACCTTGCCGTCGTACTCGGTGATGTCCCCGGCGGCGAACACCCGGGGCAGGTTGGTGCGCATGGAGGTGTCGACCCTGATGTGCCTCTTGTCGAACTCCAGGCCCCACTCCTTCATCGCCCCGAGGTCGGCCACGAAGCCGAGCGCCGCCACCACGGACTGGGCCGGCCGGGTGAGCACGTCCCCGTCGGCCAGGGTGATCTCCACGCTCTCGACGCGATGCTCGCCGTGGAGTGCGGTGACCTGCGCCTTCGTGATCACTTCGGTTCGTCCGGCCAGCACGGCGTCGACCGTGGCCTGGTGGGCGCGGAACTGGTCACGACGATGCACCAGCGTGATCGAGGAGGCGATCGGCTCGAGGTTGTGCGCCCAGTCGAAGGCACTGTCGCCACCCCCGACGATGACGATGTCGCGGCCGGCGTACTCCGCGAACGAGGGGACGAAGAAGACCAGCCCCCGGTCCTCCCAGCCGTCCCCGGCCGGTAACGGGCGCGGGGTGAACTTGCCGATCCCTGCGGTGATGATGACGACCTTGGCCCGGATGGAGGCGCCGTCGTCGAGCTCCATCATGACACCGTCGTCGTCCCTGGTGAGCGAGGTGGCCGTGCGGCCGAGGAGGTACGTCGGCTTGGCACTCGAGGCCTGCTCGACGAGCTGTTCGACCAGCTCGCGTCCCTTCACGTTCGGGAACCCGGCCACGTCGAGGATGGCCTTCTCGGGATACAGCGCCGAGACCTGGCCACCGAGCTCCGGCAGGGAGTCGACGACCGTGACGCTCATTCCCCGGAAGCCGGCGTAGTAGGCACCGAACAGCCCCGCAGGTCCGGCGCCGACGATGAGCAGGTCGGTCTCGACCTCGTTCGCCTCCGTGGGTGCGCCTTCCGCGCCGTCCATGCACTGTGCCTTTCGCCGGGCCGCAAACTGGAACGTGTTCTAATTTATCAGAACGCGTCCATCTTCGACACGCGCCACTCTCCACCATCACGGGTGAGGGTGACCAGCACGCGGTTCTGGTCCAGGCGCTGGTTCTCGGTGCCCTTGGCGGTGGTCACCTGGTTGACGAAGACGAGGGCGACGACCTTGTTCTCGCTCGCCGAGACGATCGAGGTGGCCACGGCCGAGGCGGTCAGCTTCACCTGGTTCTTGACGGTCTGGTCCTTCACCCCTGCCATCGCCTTGGTGTACTCACCGCGGAAGCTCGGTGCGAGCACAGCCTCGGAGGCCTTGATGTCCGCGTCGAGGGTCTTCCAGTCGTAGGAGAGCACCTGCTGGGTCAGCTGTGTGGCCTGCTGCAGGCCGGCGTCACGCGCCTCGGCCGAGGTGATCACCCCGTCGGGCGCCTTGCCCTCGGCCGGGTTGGAACTGCGGTACCAGCCCACGCCGGTGGCGATCCCGAGCAACAGGCACAGTCCGACCAGGAGGCCGAGGAGTCGGGCCCCGTCGAGGAAGGACCAGTCCCGCGGCTCGCGGACCTCCACGGGAGCGGGAGGAGGTGGTAGGGCGGCGTCGACCTCGTCGCCTCTGTCCTCGACGAGGACTGGGGCAGCCGGCTCCTGGACGGCGGCCGCACCGGGCTGCTCCACGTCGACCAGGTCGCTCTGGCAGTACCGGCACCGGATGGCTGCGGCCTTGATCGTCTCGGCGCAGAACGGGCAGACCTTCTCGGCCGTCGACGGCTCGCTCATGCTCAACCCACGAACTGGAGGTTGGAGGTGAGCCAGTTGTCACCCTTGCGGATCATCGTCAGCTTCAGCCGGTAGTACCGCGGCTGTGCGACGCCCTTGGTCGACTTGTTCTGGACCTGGGAGTCCGCGGCCACGAAGACCACGGCGGCGTTGTCGTCGATGTCGCTGATCCCCACCGAGAGCACCTTGCCGGTCGAGACGGCCTGGGACTCCTGGGCGGAGGACTTCAGGGTCACCTTGGACTTCTCGTACTGCTCCTTGAAGGTTCCCGTGGACCCGGCGAGCACCTTGGCGATCAGGGGGTCCATGTCCTTGTAGTCCACGCTCAAGAAGGCCAGGGTCTGCTCCCTGGCGGCCTTGGTGACGGTGGCGTACTGCCGCGACAGCGTCTCGGCCCGCGAGTCGCCGGGTGTCGCTGCGGCGCCCTTGGTGAAGATCAGGACCGTGGTCGCGACCAGGGCCAGGACGACGACGACGAGCGCGAGGTTGACCCACCGCCACGACCTCCCTGCTGGCTCGAGCTCGACAGCAGGATCACTCACTGGCCGACACCGGCCCGATCAGCATCCACTTCCACGAGTCGTCACCGAACACCGTCTGCAGTCCTCCCTGGTCCCCCATGACGAACGCCTTGCCGTCGCCGGCGTCGAGCATTCCCGTCTGCGCATCGTACGGCGAGACGCGGTAGCTGCGACCGGTGGCACCCGTGGTGCCTGCGGCGGGGGCCCACTTGGTGCCACGCATGTTGATCGGCGCGCCGGACAGACAGCGCGCCGGGTAGACCGCCTTGTCGGTGACGTCCGTGCCGGGGCGCCACTCACTGTTGGGCAGATAGCCCTTGGTGCACGGCATCACCGAGTTGTTCAGCTGCAGGTTGATGTGGCCGTAGCCGTCACCCGGGGTCCCGGTGAAGCCCGAGGCGATCACGCGCGGGAAGGTGACCAGGGTCTGCTCCAGCCCCGGGATGTTGGCGGTGAGGACCTGGTTGACGGTCACCAGGTTGGACAGGAAGACCGGCAGCGTTGGCTCGAGCCCCTTGAGCAGTGAGTCCACCTCCCGGACGGTCGCGGGGCCGCCCTGGAGCAGGGTGCGCACGTCCTTGTCCGAGGCGCTCAGGCTGCCGGTCAGGTCGGCCAGACCCTTGGCGAACGTGGTGATGTCCTTCTCGTGGTCTGCCTGGGTCTGCAGGACCGTACGACCGGTGTCGAGCAGCGAGAGCGTCTCGGCCTTGTGGGCGTCGGCCTCGTCCACGAACCGGGTGCCGGAGTCCACCATCCGTTGCAGCGGGTTGGCCGTGCCGCGGAACATCGTGCCGAGCTCGGCAACGACCGTGGAGAGCTCGGCGCCGTCGACCGAGCTGACCATCGCGTCCATCTGCGTGAGCAGATCCTCCTCGCTCATGGGCAGGCTCTGCGCGTCGCCCACGAGGGTGTCGCCGGGGCGGGCGTAGGGACCCTTGCTCGATGTGGGCTCCACGTCGAGGTACTGCTCCCCCACCGCCGAGAGGTTGTGCACGTGCACCGTGGAGGTCATCGGGATCCGGGTCGCCTTGTCCTTCAGCGCCAGGTCCAACCGCAACCCGGACTGGGTCACGTCCATGCGGGAGACCTTGCCGACCTTGACCCCACGCACGGTCACCTCGCTGCCCACGAACAGGCCGCCCGAGTTGGGCAGCGTGGCGTGGATGGTCATCCCACGCCCCAGCAGCCGGTCGGTGATGCCCAGGAAGCTGCCGGCGACGTAGACGATCCCGACGGCGCTCAGCACCAGGAAGGCCATCAGTCGGATCTTGATACCTCGCGTCATGGCTCAGCCACCCCCGGACAGGCTGCCGAGGAGACCACCGAGACCGGTGCTGCCGCTGCTGTTCGAGGTGCCCGAACCGAGGTCCGGGATCGGGGGGTTCCTCGGGAGGCCGACCCCACCTCCCGGACAGAGCACGGTGGCGACCCTGGGGTCCAGCTGGCAGATCAGCTTCTTGGTCGCGTCGTCCAGCGCCTGGCAGGCCGGGGCCAGCGGGGTGGCGGTGCACACGTTGATCGGGTCCGGCAACGCATCGCCGGGCGACTTGACGATCTGGTTCAGGTCGAAGTCCATCTTGAACAGCGCGTTGGCGTAGTCGCCGCGGGCGATGTTGCCGGCCTCCTTCGGGAAGGGGAAGCTGGCCATCAGGGACAGTCCGCTCGGCAGCGCGTCGCCCGCGTCGGCGAGCCCGGCCAGCACCGGCTGCAGGTGGCGCAGCGAGGCGACCACGTTCTCCGAGCTCGCATTGAGCACACGCGTGCCGACCTCGCCCAGGACGTCGAGCTGGCGCAGCATCTTGATCAGCGCCGCGTGCTGGCGATTGAGCACCTTCAGGGCGGGGCCCATGCTGTCGATCGCCTCGCCGATCGTGTCCTTCTCCTTGACCAGGGTCGCGGACAGCCGGTCGATGGAGTCCATCGCCGCGATGATGTCGTCCTTCTGCAGGTCCAGCGCACCGACCATCCGGTTGAGGTTGTCGAGCAGGTGCCGCGCCTGGTCCTGGCGGCCGTTGAGCATCTTGTTCATCTCGACGCTGATCGTCTTGAGCTGGCCGATGCCACCGCCGCTGAGCAGCATCGACAAGGCCCCGAGGACCTCCTCGACCTCCGGGTTGCGTCCGGTGCGCGAGAGCGGGATGAAGTCGCCCTCGGACAGGCGCCGGTCGCTCGCCGTACCGTCCGCGGGCTCGAGCAGGGCGATGTACTTCTCGCCGAGCAGGCTGGTCTGGCGTACGTCGACCTCGACGTTCTCGGGCAGCTTGATGTCCTTGCGGACCAGGAACCGCACCCGGGCGTGCCACCCGACCCGGTCGATGTCGGTGACCTGACCGACCACGACGTCGTCGACCATCACCGCTGTCCGCGGCACGACGTTCAGGGCGTCGCTGAAGTCCGCGGTGACGGCGTAGGCGTCGTCCTCGCTGACCTTGGCGCCCGGAAGCGGCAGGTCATAGGCACCGTCGAACTTGCAGCCCGAGGCCATCAGGGCAACGGCCAGCGCAGCGGCCAGGATGCCGAGGAGTCGCCGCGCGGAGCGGGGGTGGGCCATCACCGGTTGCCCTTCTTCAGCGAGTTCAGCAGGCCGTCGAGCGAGGTGACGGGCGCGCTGCCACCGAGCTTGAGCTGCGGGGGCTCCGCCGCGAACGGGTTGTTGCCGAGCTGGTCGGTGAACGGCTTGACGATCGTCTTGAGCAGCTGGCAGGTGAAGTCCGGGTTGGGTACGTCGGAGTTCTGCACGATGTCGCACAGCACGTTGCCGAAGCTGGAGAAGGTCGGCCCGAACTGCACCCGGGCGCCGATCGAGCCGGACTTGGTGTCGAAGGCGATGGCGAGGTTGCCCAGGCCGAGGGCGCCGAGCCGAGCCACGGTGTTGAGCGAGTCCTTCTGCTTGGCCAGCACCCCGAGGATCTCGGTCAACTGCCGGACGTCCTTCTCCACCATGTCCTTGTTGTCGTGCACGAACGTGCGCACGATGCCGACCGCCCGCGCCAGTGCAGCGAGGGCCTGCCGCAGGTTGCCACCCTCGTCGGCGAGCTGGGTGGACACCGAGGCGAGGTCACCCATGAACGAGTCGACGAACTTGTCGTTGGCCGCCAGTGTGTCGGTGAGCTGGGAGAGGTTCTGGACCGAGTCGAAGAGCGGACCGCTGTTGTCGCCGAAGGTCTGGACGGCCGCCGACAGGTTGAGCAGCGTCTCGTTCCCGAGCTCGCCCTTGCCGCGGAGCGCCTTCGTCCCCGCCGTGAGCAGGTCGTCCAGCGCCCCGTTCTTGTTGGCTCCGTTGGGCCCGAGCGCCTGGGTGAGGTCCGAGAGGCTCTGGTAGATCCGGTCGAGCTCCACCGGGACTCCGGTGTCGGGCAAGGCGATCTTCGCGTGGTCGGGCAGGACCGCACCCCCGGTGTACGCCGGAGCGATCTGGACGAACCGGTCGGCGGTGAGCGTCGGCGTGACGATCGCGGCCTTCGCCTTGGCGGGGAGCTTGTACTCCTCGTCGTACTCCATGGCCACGCGGACGCGGTCGCCCTCGGGCACCACCGCCTTCACGGTGCCGATGCGCACGCCCATCACGCGGACCTCGGAGCCCTCGTAGATGCTGACGGTGCGGTCGAAGTAGGCGCTGACCGTGCGCGTCTTGGGGCCGACGTGGAAGACGAAGAACGTGGCCGCCAGGAGGACGACGGCCGACGCGATCGCCAGGGGCTTGGGACTGATCCGGTTCAGCATCGTGCTCACCTGCTCCCCGGGACGAACTCGCCGCTGCCCATGCCGGTGAAGTTGGGGACGTAGGCGTCGAACCACGGGCCGGTGCCGACGATGTTGATCAGGATCGAGGCGTAGGGGCCGAGGTTCTTGATGGTCTCGTTCAGCTGCTTCTTGCGGCCACGCAGGAAGATCATCGCGGTGTCGAGCTCCTTGAGTGCCGACTTGATCTGCACCTGGTTGTCGGCGGCGATGCCGCGCAGCGTGTCTGCGAGTCGGGTCGCGTTCACCAGGAGAGCGTGGATCTCGTCGCGCCGGTCGATCAGCTCCTTGAAGACCAGGTCACCCTCCTTCATCAAGGTGACCAGGTCGCCGCGGCGGTCGGCCAGGAGCTTGGTCACGCGGTCGGCGCGGGCCACCAGCTTCTCGATGGAGTCGTCGCGACTCGCGATGGCGCTGGAGATCCGCGACAGGCCGGTGAAGGTCGACTGGATGTGGGGGCTCGCCGCGTTCAGGGTGTCGCCCAGCTGCGTCAGCGCCTGGGAGAGCTGTCCGGTGTCGATCGCCTCGGTGCGGGTGGTCAGCTCACCGAGCGTCGCCACGATGTCGTAGCTGCCGTCGGTGCGGCTGACCGGGATGGTGTCGCCACCGTCCATCTCGCCGGGGCCGGCCGGGGTGATCTCGAGGTACTTCTCGCCGAGCAGGTTCAGCACCTGCACCGCCGCGCGGCTCTTGCTGCCCAGCGTGGCGTCCTTGACGTCGAAGTCCACGGTGACGTGGTCCCCCGAGATGTGCAGCGCGTTCACGCGGCCGACCCGCACGCCGGCCACCTGGACCATGTTGCCCTTGTGCAGGCCGCTGGCGTCGCTGAGCTGGGCGTGGAAGCCGGTGCCCTTGAAACCGGGGAACTTCTGCAGGTTGAACGCGGCCGCCATGATCAGCAGCAGGGTGACCATGCTGATGGCGCCCATGCGCAGGATCGTCGGGTCGTTTCGGCGGGCCATCAGTCGTCACACCTCGACGCGGTGCTGTGGAACGACATGTCCCGCAGGTTCTTCCTGATCTCCTCGAGCCCCGGGACGTCCGGCAGGTCCGGCAGCACGATGGTCCCGGAGAAGTCGCAGAGGTAGTAGTTGTACCAAGAGCCGTAGGTGCCGGTGCGGGTCTGCCGCGACAGCATCACCGGCAACCGGTTCAGCACTTCGTCGAGTACGGCCTGGTTGCCGGGCTTGTTCAAGATGGCGAGCATCCGGCGCAGCTCGGCGATGTCACCCTTGATGTAGGGACGGCTCTGGGTGAGCAGCCCGGCCAGCTCGGAGGTCAGGCTGGACAGGTTGCTGACCGAGGCGCCGATCGCCTTGCGGTCCCGGGAGACGTTGCCCAGCCAGGTCCTGAGCTCGACGATGACCTCGTTGAGCTGGTTGTGGCGGGCGTCGACGGTCTCGAGCATCGAGGAGAGGTTGTCGATGACCCTGCCGATCAGCTCGTCGCGGTCCGCCAGTGCGTTGGTGAGCGAGGCCGTGTTGCTCATCAGGCTGCCGATCGTGCCCCCCTCGCCCTGGAGCACCTTGACCAGGTTCAGCGAGAGCTGGTTGACCTCGTCGGGCTGGAGCGCCTGGAAGAGCGGCTGGAAGCCGTTGAACAGCTCGGTCAGGTTCAGGGCCGGTGCTGTGCGGGTCTTCGGGATCGTGGCACCGCCCGACAGCCGGCGGCCGCCGTCCTCACCGCCGGCCAGCGACATGTAGCGCGCCCCGACCAGGTTGAGGTAGCGGATCTCGACCCTCGTCGTGGTCGACACCGGCACGTCGCTCTTGACCTTGAAGGTGACCTGGGCGTCGTTGCGGTCGATGATCTGGACGCCCCGGACCTCGCCCACGGTCACGCCCGCGACCCGGACGTCGTCGCCCTTCTTGATCAGGCTGGCGGAGCTGAAGATCGCCTTGTACTCGCTCTGGCTGCCGAAGGCGAAGGAGCCCATGATCGCGGTCAGCACGCCCGTGACGATCAGCGAGACGAGCACGAAGATGCCGAGCTTGATGGCGGCGAGGGTGGTCACGGTGTTGCGGGCGTCGGCCATCAGTTGCCGCCGTAGGTATCGATGTCGGTGCCGTTGGCCAGGTCCAGCGGCGGCGCGGGAACCTGCGGGTAGGGCAGCCCCATGCACCACGGACCGTGGCCGGCCTCGCCGTAGACCGGCTTGTCCTCGGCGCCGTACGGCGGGCGTTGCTTGGCGTTGAGGTTCATCGTCTGGGCGACCCGCCCGCTGGAGAAGATCTGGTTCAGGTTGCCGGCGTACCGCGCTGCTCCCTTGAGCAGGCAGGGGTACTCGGGCGAGTAGGTGTCGAGCAGGCGCAGCAGCGGGCGGGCCAGTGCCGCCTCACGGACGATCGACTTCTCGTTCTTGGTCAGCACCCTCGTCGAGGTGACGCCGAGGCCGGTGACGCTGTCGAAGAACCCCCGGAGCTGCGACTCCTTGTCCGTGACGGTGTTGGCCGTCGTGGTCGCGTTGCGCAGCAGCCGGACCAGGTCGGGCGCGGCGATGGCGTAGGTCCGCGACACCTTGGCCAGCAGCTTCAGGTCCTCTTGCAGGGTGGGCAGCTTGACGTTGATGTCGGTCAGGTAGGAGTCGAGCTTCTCGATCGTCTCGCCGATCTGGTCACCTCGTCCACGGAGTGCCGAGGCGATGGCGTAGAGGGTGGCGCTCAGGTCGGCCGGCCGGATGGAGCGCAGCAGCGGGAAGAGGTTGGCCAGGATCGTCTGCAGCTCGGCGTTGGTGTGCACCCGCGAGGAGGGGATCACGTCGCCGTCGCCGATCGGGCGACTGCTGGGCTGGGCGGGGTCGACCAGGGAGAGGTACTTCTGGCCGAACAGCGTGGTCGGGATGATCTCGACGCTGACGTTCGCCGGGATCGTCTTGGCGGCGTCGGGTCTCAGGGCGACCTTGATCGAGGCCTGGCGGCCGTCCTGGCTGATGCCGCGCACCTGGCCCACCAGGACGCCGTGGAGCCGGACGTCGCCGAACTGGGCCAGCTGCAGACCCGCACGCTCCGCCTTGACCGTCACCATCGTGACCGGGGTGAACACCTTCTGGTAGATCGCCAGCGAGAGCGCGACCAGCAGTCCCATGATCGTCAGGAAGACGACGCCGGCGACCAGCAGCCGACGGTGCTCCGCGGCCGTGTCATGGGTGATGTTCACGAGCATGCGATCACCCGGTGATCCGGACCGTGGTGGTGGAGCCCCAGATCGCGAAGCTCAGGAAGAAGTCGGCGACCACGACAGTCACGATCGAGGTGCGGATCGCGTTGCCGACGGCGGTGCCCACACCGGCGGGCCCCCCCGAGGCGGTGTAGCCGTAGTAGCAGTGGATCAGGATGATCGCGACCGCCAGGAAGATCAGCTTGAAGAATGACCAGAGCATGTCGATCGGTGGCAGGAACTGGATGAAGTAGTGGTCATAGGTGCCGGAGGACTGGCCGTAGATCATCGTGGTGATCAGCCTCGGCGAGAGGTACGACGCCGAGAGCGCGACGATGTAGAGCGGGATCACGGCCAGGAAGCCGGCGATCATCCGGGTGGTGACCAGGAAGGGCAGTGACGGGACCGCCATCACCTCGAGGGCGTCGATCTCCTCCGAGATCCGCATCGCACCGAGACGCGCGGTGTACCCGCAGCCAACCGTCGCGGCCAGGGCGATCGAGGAGACCAGCGGGGCGACCTCCCTGGTGTTGAAGTAGGCGGAGATGAACGCGGTGAACTTGGCCACGCCGATCTGGCTGAGCGACGCGTACCCCTGGATGCCGACCTCGGTGCCGGCGAAGAACGCCATGAACGCGATCACGCCCACGGTCCCGGCGATGACCGAGAGCCCACCCACGCCGAAGGCGACCTCCGCCAGGATGTTGCCGATCTCGCGCTTGTAGCGCCGGATCGCCCGGGGGGTCCAGGCCAGCGCCTTGATGTAGAACAGCAGCTGGTCACCGCGCTGCTCGATGCCCATCCGCCGTTCATGGACGAGCGCCTTGCCGATGTCGGTCAGGGTGGCCATCGCTAGAGCCCGCTCTGCGGAACGACTTGGAAGTAGATGGCGGTCAGGATCGAGTTCAGGGCGAAGAGCAGCATGAACGCGATGATCACGGCCTCGTTCACCGCGCGGCCGACACCACTGGGGCCACCGCCGGCGTTGAGTCCCTTGTAGGCCCCCACGATCGCGGCGAGGTAGCCGAACATGACGGCCTTCACCATCGAGATGTAGAGGTCCGGCAGGGTTGCCAGCGCGGTGAAGCTGGACAGGAACGCTCCGGCCGAACCGCCCTGCACGATGACGGTGAAGAAGTAGCCGCCGCCGATGCCGGCCGCGATCACCAGTCCGTTGATCATCAGGGCCACGAAGACCGTCGCCAGCACGCGGGGTACGACGAGCCTGGCGATCGGGTCGATCCCGAGCACCTCCATGGCGTCGATCTCCTCGCGGATCTTGCGCGCACCCATGTCCGAGCAGATGGCTGACCCTGCGGCGCCGGCGATGATCAGCGCAGCGGCGATCGGGGCGGCCTCGCGCACGACCGCGAGGACGGCCGTCGCCCCGGCGAAGGACTGGGCCCCGAGCTGGCCGGTCAGGTTGCCGACCTGGAGCGAGATGACCGCGCCGAACGGGATCGAGACGAGGATCGTCGGCATCAGGGTCACGCTGGTGATGAACCACGCCTGCTCGATGAACTCACGAGTCTGGAAGCGGGTGGTGAACACGGCCTTGGTGACGTCCACGACCATGGCCGCGACCTCGCCCGGGCCGCGCACGATAGACGCGGCGGTGACGCCCATCGTGACCTCCCTGAGTTGCCATCCCGGCGGGCCACCCCCGCGGCCCCGCCAAACTTAGAACGTGTTCTTGTTTCGCGCAACAGCGCCGGATGGTCCTTACGGGAGCGAAAACGAGCGCGCGAACGGGAAGTCACGCGCGCACCGAGGCTGCAGGGCCACACTCGGCCAAGGCCGCCAGGGGTCAGTCGAGGCAGAACTCGTTGCCCTCGGGGTCGCTCATCACGATGAACCCGTCACTCATCTCGCTGCCGGGCTCGAAGCGGCGCACCCGGGTGCCGCCGAGGTCCACGAGGCGCTGCGCCTCGGACTCGAGCACCTGCATCCGGGCGTCGCCCTCCAGACCGGGGGCAGCTCGCACGTCGAGGTGGACGCGGTTCTTCGCGGTCTTGCCCTCCGGCACCCGCTGGAAGAACAGGCGTGGGCCGGCGCCTTCCCGTGGGACCGCCGCCGAGCGCGAGTTCCGCTCGCTCGCGGGCACTCCGACGCTGTCCAGGAACTCCTCCCAGGAGTCGAAGCCGGGAGGCGGCGGCTGGAGCTGGTAGTCGAGCACCTCCACCCAGAACCCACACAGCGCCCCGGGGTCGGCGCAGTCGAAGGTGATCTGGACGTCCTTGCTCACTTCGTCGCCTCCATCATCTGACGCAGCTCCTTCTTGAGCTCCGAGATCTCGTCGCGCAGCCGGGCAGCGAGCTCGAACTGCAGCTCAGCGGCTGCGCCGTGCATCTGCAGGGTCAGCTGCTGCACCAGCTCGGCCAGGTCGCTGGAGGGGATGCCGGCAGTGTCGGGCAGCCGCTCGTGCATCCGGGACAGCCCCGGCACGGGGGCCTTCTTGCTCCGGTCTCCGCGCGCGCCGGTCCCCTGCCACGTCGCGAGCAGCTCCTCGGTGCTCTCGTCCTCGCGGGCCAGCATCTCGGTGATGTCGGCGATCTTCTTGCGCAACGGCTGCGGGTCCACCCCGTGGGCGGTGTTGTAGGCGACCTGCTTGGCGCGCCGGCGGTTGGTCTCGTCGATCGCCTTCTCCATCGACGCCGTCATCTTGTCGGCGTACATCACGACCTGGCCCGACACGTTGCGGGCCGCTCGGCCGATGGTCTGGATGAGGGACTTGTCCGAGCGCAGGAAGCCCTCCTTGTCGGCATCGAGGATCGCGACCAGGGAGACCTCCGGCAGGTCGAGCCCCTCCCGGAGCAGGTTGATGCCGACCAGGACGTCGTACTCCCCCAGCCGGAGCTCGCGGAGCAGCTCGATGCGCCGCAGGGTGTCGACCTCGGAGTGGAGGTAGCGCGTGCGGATGCCGTTCTCGAGCAAGTAGTCGGTCAGGTCCTCCGACATCTTCTTGGTCAGCGTGGTGACCAGGACCCGTTCGTTGCGCTCGACCCGGAGCTTGATCTCGCCCATCAGGTCGTCGATCTGACCCTTGGTGGGCCTGACCACGACCTCAGGGTCGATCAGGCCGGTGGGACGGATGATCTGCTCGACGACGTTCTCCACACCCCCGCCACGCGAGAGCTCGTAGTTGCCCGGCGTGGCGGAGAGGTAGATGGTCTGACCGATCCGGTCGAGGAACTCCTCCCACTTCAGCGGCCGGTTGTCCATCGCGCTCGGCAGCCGGAAGCCGTGGTCGACCAGGTTGCGCTTGCGGGACATGTCGCCCTCGTACATCCCGCCGATCTGCGGGACCGCGACGTGGGACTCGTCGACCACCAGCAGGAAGTCCTCGGGGAAGTAGTCCAGCAGGCAGTTGGGAGCGCTCCCCCGCGAGCGACCGTCGATGTGCATCGAGTAGTTCTCGATTCCGGCGCAGGACCCGACCTGCCGCATCATCTCCACGTCGTAGGTGGTCCGCATCCGCAGCCGCTGGGCCTCGAGCAGCTTGCCCTGCTTCTCGAACGCGGCGACCTGGTCCTCCAGCTCCGCCTCGATGCCGGCGATCGCCCGCTCCATCCGCTCGGGTCCGGCGACGTAGTGGGTCGCGGGGAAGACGTAGACCTCCTGGTCCTCGGTGATCACCTCCCCCGTGACCGGGTGCAGCGTCATCAGGCGCTCGATCTCGTCGCCGAAGAACTCCACCCGAACGGCATGCTCCTCATAGACCGGGAAGATCTCGAGCGTGTCGCCACGCACCCGGAAGGTGCCGCGGGTGAAGGAGAGGTCGTTGCGGGTGTACTGGATCTGGACGAGCCGGCGCAGCACCTCGTCACGGTCCATCTCCACACCCACCTTCAGGCGCAGCATCCGGTCGACGTACTCCTGCGGGGTGCCGAGACCGTAGATGCAGGACACCGTCGAGACCACGATGACGTCGCGCCGGGTGAGCAGGGAGTTGGTCGCGGAGTGACGCAGCCGCTCGACCTCCTCGTTGACCGAGGAGTCCTTCTCGATGTAGGTGTCGGTCTGCGGGACGTAGGCCTCGGGCTGGTAGTAGTCGTAGTAGGAGACGAAGTACTCCACCGCGTTGTCGGGGAACAGCTGTCGCAGCTCGTTGGCGAACTGCGCGGCGAGCGTCTTGTTGGGCTGCATGACCAGCAGCGGCCGCTGCACCTGCTCCGCGACCCAGGCGATCGTCGCCGTCTTGCCCGTGCCGGTCGCGCCGAGCAGGACGATGTCCTTCTCACCCGCACCGATGCGCTCGGTGATCTCGGCGATCGCGGTCGGCTGGTCACCCGACGGCTGGTAGTCGGACTGCACGTCGAAGGGCGCCACGCGGCGCTCGAGGTCGGTCACAGGACGCATGGATCGAGCCTACGGGCCGCCACCGACAACGCGACTCGAAGCCGGTCGCCAGTTGTCTGGTTGGATGGCCGCGTGCCCGCCCGCTACCCGCTGATCAACACCTCGCACCCCGTGATGGTCACCATGAAGCGGGTGCTGCTGACGCTCTTCGGGGTCCCGATGCTGGTGGCGATCGGGATGAGCCTGGTCGACTCCTATCGCAGGCGCGGCAAGAAGCCGAAGCCCTTCCCCACGCGCACCGCCCAGGAGACCCCGGTCGGCAGCGGCACGGTGACCACCTACACCTTCGGCCAGGACCTGTACGACGACATGCTGGCCGCCATCGCGGGGGCCAAGAAGCAGATCCTGCTGGAGACCTACATCTGGAAGGGCGACGCGGTCGGGCAGACGTTCAAGAGGGCCCTGATCGACGCTGCGGACCGGGGCGTGGAGGTGCGGGTCATCTATGACTCGTTCGCCAACCTCGTCGTGCGGCCGCCCTTCAAGCTGTTCCCGCCCAACGTCAAGGTGCTCGCCTACCCCATCTACGCAGCGGGCTGGCGGTTCTTCGACCTGCGCCGCTACGGCCGCGACCACCGCAAGATCCTCGTCGTGGACGACGCCGTCGGCTTCGTCGGTGGCTACAACATCGGGTCGCCGTACGCCACGGAGTGGCGCGACACGCACTGCCGGATCACCGGACCCGGCGTCGGGGACCTGTCGAGGGCGTTCGCCGACTTCTGGAACCTGCACCGCGACAAGCGCAGGGTCCACCTGCTCGGCCGCAGCGAGCCGCCGATGCTGATCTCGACGTCGGCGACCTGGGAGCCGCGCATCCGGGTCCACCGCAACATCCCCCGACTGTGGATGTTCCCCATCCGGTCGATGTACCTCGAGGCCATCAACCGGGCCCAGAAGAACATCTGGATGACGCACGCCTACTTCATCCCGGACGAGAACTTCGTCGACTCGCTGGTCGACGCCGCGATGCGGGGTGTCGACGTACGCCTGCTGCTGCCGGCCAAGTCCAACCACATCGTGGCCGACTGGATCTCGCGCGGCTACTTCCGCCGGATGCTCGAGGCGGACGTCCGGATCCACCGGTTCCGCGACGCCATGGTCCACGCGAAGACGGCCACGATCGACGGCAGCTGGTCGACGATCGGGACCGCGAACGTCGACCGGTTGAGCATGAGCGGCAACTACGAGATCAACGTGGAGATCATCGACGAGTCCCTGGCCGAGGAGATGGAGCGCATCTTCGAGACCGACCTGACCAACGCCCTCCCGCTGACGATCGCGGAGTGGGAGGCCCGCGACGTCTACAGCCGGTTCACCGAGTTCATCCTCCGTCCGCTGCGCCCCTTGTTGTGACCCCCGCACACCACGGATACTGTCGGTCATCGACTCGCTGACCAACTGATCCGTCGCCGGAGGGCCCCATGACCACTGAAACCGATGCCGGGCTCGGCCGGGCCGCCCACCCCGTGACCGGCGGGCCGGAGCTGGCCCAGGAACGCCGCCTGGTCACCGAGATCCCCGGGCCCCGGTCGCGGGCGCTGCACGAGCGCCGGACCGCAGCCGTCGCGTCCGGGGTCGGCAGCGTGCTCCCGGTGTACGTCGCGGCGGCGGGCGGCGGGGTCGTCGTCGACGTGGACGGCAACTCCCTGATCGACCTGGCCAGTGGCATCGCGGTCACCGGCGTCGGCAACAGTGCGACCGAGGTCGTGCGCCGGGTCAGCGACCAGGTCGCCGCGTTCACCCACACCTGCTTCATGGTCGCGCCCTACGAGGGCTACGTGGAGGTCTGCGAGGCGTTGGCCAGGCTTACGCCAGGGGACCACGCGAAGAAGGCGGCCCTGTTCAACTCCGGCGCCGAGGCGGTCGAGAACGCGGTCAAGATCGCCCGCGCCCACACCGGCCGGGACGCGGTCGCGGTCTTCGACCACGCCTACCACGGCCGCACCAACCTGACGATGGCGATGACGGCCAAGAACATGCCCTACAAGCACGGCTTCGGACCGTTCGCCGGCGAGGTCTACCGGGCGCCGGTGTCCTACCCGTTCCGCGAGCCGGTCGAGATCACCGGGGCCGAGGCGGCTGCCCGCGCCATCGAGGTGATCGAGAAGCAGGTCGGGGCCGCCAACCTCGCCTGCGTCGTGATCGAGCCGGTGCTCGGCGAGGGCGGGTTCGTCGTACCCGCCCCCGGGTTCCTGCCCGCGATCGCGCAGTGGTGCACGACGAACGACGTGGTGTTCGTGGCCGACGAGATCCAGTCCGGGATGTGCCGTACCGGTGCCTGGTTCGCGTGCGAGCACGAGGGCGTGGTCCCGGACCTCGTGACGGTGGCCAAGGGGGTCGCGGGCGGCCTGCCGCTGGCCGCCGTGGTCGGGCGCGCGGAGATGATGGACGCGCCGCACGCCGGCGGCCTCGGCGGGACCTACGGCGGCAACCCGGTGGCCTGCGCGGCCGCCCTCGGGGCGATCGCGACGATGGAGGAGCTCGACCTGAACGCGGCGGCGCGGCGGATCGAGCAGGTGATGGGCGACCGCCTCCGTGCGCTCGCGGGCAAGGCTCCCGCGATCGGTGAGGTGCGGGGTCGTGGGGCGATGCTCGCCGTCGAGCTGGTGCGCCCCGGTACCACGGACCCGGACGCCGCCCTGGCCGCGGCGATCAGCGCGGCGTGCCACCAGGCCGGCGTGCTGACGTTGACCTGCGGGACCTACGGCAACGTGCTGCGGTTCCTGCCGCCACTGGTGATCCCCGAGTCGTTGCTCGACGAGGCCCTCGACGTGCTGGACGAGGTCGTCCTCGGTCTGACCTGAGGCTCAGGCGGTCTCGCGGCTACCCGACCGGGCCGTCTCCGCCCTCGTCGTCCCGCTGTCCCCACGGACTGCCGTAGGTGGTGATCAGGTCGAGGAACGGAACGGCGTCGAAGGCCTCGGGGCCGAGCACTCCGGCGCCGGACCAGACCCCCGTGGCGAGCAGCTCGAGGGCGACCACCGGGTTGAGCGCCGTCTGCCACACGACGCACTGGTGGCCGTACTCGCGCATCGACCACTCGTTGTCCACGACGTGGTAGAGGTACGTCGACCTCGGTCGGCCGTCCGTCCCGGTGCCGGTCACGAACACTCCCGCACAGGTCTTCCCCGACATCGACTCCCCCAGGGAGGCCGGGTCCGGCAGGCAGGCTGCGACCACGTCACGCGGGCTCACCTCCCCGCCCGGCACGCTCACCTTCTCGGTGCCGTCGAGACCGAGCTTGTGCAGGGTCCGGAGCACGTCGATGAACTCGTTGCCGAGGCCGTACTTGAAGGTGGCCCGCCGGCAGTCGATCCAGCGGGGCATCAGGAGCACCTCCTCGTGCTCGACGTTGACGCACTCCACAGGGCCGATGCCCTCGGGGAACTCGAAGACCTCGGGCTCGCTGAACGGCGCGGTCGTGAACCAGCCCCGCTCCCGCTCCCAGATCACCGGTGGGTTCAGGCACTCCTCGATCGTGGTCCAGATGGAGAACGAGGGCGCGAAGTCGTGCCCGGCCACCTCCAGGTTGGCGCCGTCGCGGGTCCCGAGCTCGTCGATCTCGCTGAAGAGGTGGTCCGCGGCGTAGCGCGCGAACACGTCGGACAGGCCGGGCTCGACGCCCATGCCGACCAGGGCCAGCCGCCCCGCCTGCTGCCACTGCTCGGCGACGGCGAACTGCTCGTCGCCGAGCTTCACCCCGCACTCGGAGTACGGCGCATCGGGGTGCGGATGCGACAGGCTCATCGCCATGTCGAGGTAGTCGGCGCCGCCGGCGTACGCACCATCGAACACCGGCATCACGAACCTCGGATCGACGGCGTTCATGACGTGGGTGGCCCGATGGGCCCGAACCAGCTCCTCGACCGACGCCGCGTCCGAGGCGTCCACCCGGACAGCGACGAAACGGGCGTCGTCGAGGGCGGCCACGGTCCGCTCGGCCCGGGCGAGGTCGTAGTCGGCGACCACGCACGACTCGAAGAAGTCGCGGCGGGCGGCGATCGCGGTGAACGCCGACCCGACGCCACCGGCGCCGACCAGGAGGATGCGCATCGTGCTCCTAACGGTTGCGTTGGTCAGGCCGGCGCGGCCAGTCGGCGCTGGCGCCGGAGCATCCAGGTGTTGCCCAGGACGAGCAGGACCCCGAAGAGGAACACCAGCGTGCCCATCACGTTGACCTGCGGGGGCGTGCCGACCCGAGAGCTGCCGTAGACCCAGATCGGGAAGGTCTGCATGCTGCCCGCGTTGAACTCGGTGATGATGAAGTCGTCGATGCTGAGCGCGAAGGCCAGCAACGAGCCGGCGATGACACCCGGCATCAGGATCGGCAGCGTCACCAGCCGGAACGTCGTGATCGCGGTGGCCCCGAGGTCCTTGGCCGCCTCCTCCAGCGACCGGTCGTAGGCCGACATCCGCGCCTGCACGGTGATGGCGACGTAGACGATGTCGAACATGATGTGGGCGATCACCACGGTCCAGTAGCCGCGGGGAATGCCCATGGTCAGGAACAACGACAGCAGCCCGGTGCCCATCGCGATCTCGGGCGCCGCCACGTTGGCGAACAGGACGATGTTGAGCACCCCCCGCCCCCGGAAGCGGTACTTGCCCATCGCGTAGCCGATCATCGTGCCCATCACGGCCGCCGCCAGTGTGACGATGAGGGCGATCGTGATCGAGTTGCGCAGCGCGGTCGTCAGGTCGGGGATGTCGAACAGCTCGCGGTACCAGCGCAGCGTCCAGCCCTGCCACACGAAGTTGAACTTGCCGGTCGTGTCGTTGAAGCCGAAGAGGATCATCACCAGGATCGGCAGCGAGAGCCAGAAGATCATCACCCAGGTGTAGGCACGCAGGGCCCAGCCGCCCTCGTCGCGGACGCGCCTCATCCGGCACTCGCATCCAGCACGTCGCGCGTGCCGAGCACGCGGGCGTAGACGAAGATCCCGATGAGCAGCGCACCCAGGAGGATCGAGCTGAGCGCGGCGGCCTGCGGGTACTGGGAGTTGTTGATGTAGAGCGTCTCGATGATGTTGCCGATCATCACCTGACCGGAGCCGCCGAGGATCCGGGCGTTGACGTAGTCGGCCGCGGCGGGCACGAAGGTCAGCAGCACCCCGGCGAACACGCCCGGGAGGGACAGCGGCAGGACGACCCGGCGGAACACCTCACGTCGGGTGGCGTACAGGTCGGAGGCCGCCTCGAGAAGGACCCGGTCGATGCGCTCCAGGGCGACGTAGATCGGCAGCACCATGAACGGTAGGAAGTTGTAGACCAGGCCCCCGACGACCGCCGTCGGCGTCGCGAGGACATGGAAGGTGTCGGGGAGCAGTCCCCAGTCCTTGAGCCGGCCGAGCAGGATCCCGTCGTCGGCCAGCAGGAACTGCCAGGAGATGGTGCGGATCACGAAGGTCACGAAGAACGGCAGCAGGATCAAGAACAGGTAGGTCGACTTGTGCCTCCCCCCGTGGAAGGCGATCCAGTAGGCCATCGGATAGGCCAGCAGGATGATGACCACGGTCGTCATCACGCCGTACGTCAGCGACCGGAGCAGCTGCACGTGGTAAGTGCTGATCATGTCGGCGTAGGTGCCGAAGGAGAAGGTCTGCTGGAAGCCCGTCTCCAGCGAACCGGTCTGCAGCGACACGTTGACCATCGCCGCCATCGGGACCAGGAAGAAGATCGCCAGCCACAGCACGCCCGGCAGGACCAGGACGTAGGGGGCCAGGCGCCTACGCATCCGCCACCCTCACGACTGGTACACCGGCTCGAAGATGCTGTTCCACTTGTTCAGGTCGGCCCCCGCCTTGGGAGCGTTGCCGACCGAGGTCTTGGCGTAGATGGAGTCGTCGGGGAAGGTGGCGTAGCTGGTGGCCACCGCCTTGAGGTAGGCCTTGTCCTCGCCCTTCGCCTTGGCCGCGTCCGCCTGGACGACTGCCTTCGCCGCCGGGACAGGCGAGATGTAGTTGACCCACTCGGTCACCGCGGCCGCCACGTCGGGCTGGTAGTAGTAGTCCATCAGCTTCATCGCGCTGACGGGGTTCTGGGCCTCCTTGAGGATCACGAAGTTGTCGGTGAACAGCAGCCCACCCTCCTCCGGGATGACGAACTTCAGCTTCGACCCCGTCTTCTTGCCCGACAGGTTCTGCTGGAAGATGTCGCCGGACCAGGCCATCGAGATCCAGACGTCGCCCTGGGCCAGGCCGTTGATGTAGTTCTGGGAGTAGAAGTTGCGCACCAGCGGCTTCATCGAGTTCAGCCAGTCCGCGGCCTTCTGCCAGTCGGCCTGGCTCGCCGTCTGCGGGTCCTTGCCGATCGCGAGCAGCGCGATGTTGGGCAGGTCCTCGTTGTTGGCCATCATCCCGATGTGGCCCTTGAACTTCGGGTCGGCGAGGTCCTGCCAGCTGGTGATCTCGCGGCCGGTCTTCTCCGGGTTGTAGCCGATCCCGGTGAAGCCCGCCTGGTAGGGGATCGAGAGCACGTTGCCGGGGTCGTAGGCCGGGTCCTTGAACTTCGCGCCGGCGTTCTGCTTGAAGTTCGGCAGCCGGTCCTGGTCGAGCGGCAGGAAGAAGCCGAGGTCGCGGAACTTGTTGAAGTAGATCCCGCTGCTGATCACGGCGAGGTCGTAGCCGCTGTACTGCTTCGACGACAGCGTCGGCTGGACCTTGGCGAAGAACGGGCCGTTGTCCTGGATCGCCTCGACGTACTTGACCTGGATCCCGTTCTCCTTCTGGAAGCGGTCCAGGGTCGGGTGCGTGCTCTTGCCCTCGGTGTCGAGGTAGAGCGCCCAGTTCGCCCAGTTCAGCTGCGTGGTCTCCTTCTGTGCCTTCCAGTACTTCGCCACCGCGTCGACGCTGGTGTCGGCCTTCTTGCCCTGCGCGGCGATGCTGCCACACGCCGAGAGGGCGGCCGCGCCGCCCACTCCTGCCATCAACCGCAGCATGTCGCGTCTGTTCAGGCGACTCTGGGTGAGACCACGAAGCAGCGCCTGGTCGGGGGGACGGGGGGTGCTGTTCGTCATGAGCTGCCCTTCGTGGGGTTGGAGTCGATCACATAGGAGTGGTCCTTGTGCCAGGAGATCCAGACCTCGTCGCCCACCGCGGCGACATCGGTGGAGCCGGCGGCGTTCTGCCAGTGCACGACGACCGGCTCGTGCGTGGCCTCCGTGGTGACCGTGTAGCCGGTGAACGTGCCCTGGTAGACGACTTCATCCAGCCGCGCGCGCAACCGGCAGTCGTCCTCGGGCACCTCGATGCCGATCCGGATCTTCTCCGGCCGCACCGTCACCTCGAGGTCCGTGCCCGCGCCGGACTGCCCCGCTCCGCGCAGGGGTACGACGAGTCGCTGGTCGCCCCCGATCGTCATCACCGCCTCGTCGTCCACCACCCGGTCGGCCCGCATGGTGAGCAGGTTGGAGACGCCGATGAAGTCGGCGACGAAGCGGGTCCGCGGCTGCTCGTAGACCTCGCGCGGCGATCCCAGCTGCTCCACGCGGCCGGCGTTCATCACCGCGATCCGGTCCGACATCGTCAGCGCCTCCCCCTGGTCGTGGGTGACGTAGACGAAGGTGATCCCGACCTCGCGCTGGATGCGCTTGAGCTCCAGCTGCATGGCCTGGCGCAGCTTGAGGTCCAGGGCGCCGAGCGGCTCGTCGAGCAACAGCGCACGGGGGTGGTTGACCAGCGCTCGCGCCAGGGCCACACGCTGCTGCTGGCCGCCCGACATCTCGCGGGGTCGACGACGCTCGCGGCCGCCGAGGTCGACCAGCTCGAGCATCGCTCCGACCCGCTCGGTGACCTCCTTGGCGTCGACCTTCTTCCGTCGTAGGCCGAAGGCGACGTTCTCGAAGACCGTCATGTGCGGGAAGAGCGCGTAGCTCTGGAAGACCATGTTCATGTCCCGCTTGTTCGGCGGCACGCCCACCATGTTCTCGCCGTACAGCCTGACCTCGCCGGCTGTCGGCTGCTCGAAGCCGGCGATCATCCGGAGCGTGGTGGTCTTGCCGCATCCCGAGGGGCCGAGCAAGGAGAAGAACTCGCCGGTCTCGATCGCGAGGTCAACCCGCTCGACGGCCTGGACCGGGCCGTCGTCGGCGGAGAACCGCTTGGCGACGCCGACCAGCTCGATGGCGGGGGCGTCGGGGTCCGACTCCTGCGCCCCGGCCTCCCGGGTCTGGTCGTGCTCGGCTGGGCTCGTGGTCGGCACCGTCGTCATCCGCCGTCCCCGATGTAGGACATCACGTGCTTGATCCGGGTGTAGTCCTCGAGCCCGTACATCGACAGGTCCTTGCCGTAGCCGGAGTTCTTGAAGCCACCGTGGGGCATCTCGGCGACGATCGGGATGTGCGTGTTGATCCAGACCGCGCCGAAGTCGAGCCGCTTGGCCATCCGCATGGCTCGGCCGTGGTCCTTGGTCCAGACGCTCGAGGCGAGGCCGTAGCGGACGCCGTTGGCCCAGGCCAGCGCCTCCGCCTCGTCGCTGAACCGCTGGACGGTGATCACCGGCCCGAAGATCTCGTCCTGGATCTGCTCGTCGTCCTGGCGCAGCCCGGAGAGCACGGTCGGCTCGTAGAAGTAGCCCCGATCGCCTTGCCGGTGACCGCCGGCGGAGACGTTGGCGTGGTCCGGCAGCCGGTCGACCATCGTGGTGACCCGGTCCAGCTGGTCGGCGTTGTTGAGCGGGCCGTAGAGGATGTCCTCGTCGTCCGGCATCCCGGTCCTGGTCGCCTTGGCCTGCTCGGTCAGGGCCGCGAGGAAGTCGTCGTGGACGCCGGGGCCGGCCAGCACGCGGGTGGCCGCGGTGCAGTCCTGCCCGGCGTTGAAGTAGCCGGCGCCGGCGATCCCCTCGGCCGCCGCCTCGACGTCGGCGTCGTCGAAGACGATCACGGGCGCCTTGCCGCCCAGCTCGAGGTGCACGCGCTTGAGCCGCTCCGCCGCCGAGCCGGCCACCTCCATGCCGGCGCGGACCGACCCGGTGATGGCGACGAGCTGCGGGATCGGGTGCTCGACGAGAGCCCGGCCCGTGTCGCGGTCGCCGGTGATGACGTTGAACACCCCCGGCGGCAGGAACTCCTGGGCCATCTCGGCGAACAGGGTCGTGGAGGCGGGGGTGGTGTCGGAGGGCTTCAGGACGACCGTGTTGCCGGCGGCCAGCGCCGGGGCGATCTTCCAGACCATCATCATCAGCGGGTAGTTCCACGGAGTGACCTGGCCGACCACGCCGATCGGCTCCCGTCGTACGAACGAGGTGTGGTCCTTGAGGTACTCCCCCGCCGACTTGCCCTCGAGCACCCTCGCGGCGCCGGCGAAGAACCGGATCTGGTCGATGGCCGGCGGCAGCTCCTCGGTGACGGTGAAGCCGATCGGCTTGCCGGTGTCGCGGGACTCCACGTCGACGAACTCCCTGGCCCGGGACTCCAGGGCGTCGGCCATCCGCAGCAGCGCGAGCTGCCGCTCCGAGGGGGTGGTGTCACCCCAGGTCTCGAAGGCCCGTTGGGCGGCGCTGAACGCCCGGTCCACGTCCTCGGCACCGGACCTCGGAGCGGTGGCGTAGACCTCGCCGGTCGTCGGGTCGAGGACGTCGTAGGTCTCGCCGGACGCGGAGTCGACCAGCTTGCCGTCGATCACGTTGCGGAACGACTTGTCACTCATCGCGTCTTCCTCGCTGTCGGATGTTGCCCGTGCTGATCACGCTCGCGCCGGCTCGATGTCACCGACCCTAGGTCACCCGGCAACGGAATCGGTAGGGGTCAGCAGCATTTTCAATGGATTCCAATGTCGATTCTTCGTTGCGCGGTGGAAACTCGCTGGTTGACGCCACCTACTCACGTCCTTCGAGAAGCGGGCCCGCCGGGTCGTGGCTGATGCCGACCTTGCGGGCCGCCAGGCCGGACAGCGCCTCGAGGCAGACCCGGTTGGCCAGGAAGGCGGTGATCTCGGCGTGGTCGTACGGCGGTGACACCTCGACGACGTCGATCCCGGCGACCGGGAGCTCGAGACAGATCCGGCGGACGGCGTCCAGCAGCTCGCGCGCGGTGAGGCCACCGGGCTCGGGGGTACCGGTGCCCGGGGCATGACCGGGGTCGCAGACGTCGATGTCCACGGAGAGGAAGACCGCGTCGCAGTCGTCCATCGCGATCTCGAAGGCCTCGTCGAGGCAGGCGCCGAGACCGCGGGAGCCGATCTCGGTCATCTCAAAGGAGCGCATCCGCTGCTGCGCCATCCAGTCCAGGGTCTCCGGGCCGGGCCAGTAGCCGCGCAGTCCCAGCTGCAGGAACCGGTCGCCGCGCAGGGCGCCGGACTCGATCAGCCGGCGCATCGGCTGGCCATGGCCGTAGAGCGAGCCGAACTCGATGTCGCCCGTGTCGGCGTGGGCGTCGAAGTGGATCATCGACACCCTGCCGAAGCCGAGATGCCGGGCCACCCCGGTGGCGTCCGGCAGCGCGATCGAGTGGTCGCCGCCGAGGACGAGGGGTACGGCGCCCGCCGAGGCGACCGCGAACACGGCCTCCTCCAGCGCACCGAGAGCGCGCTCGATCTCGCCCGGTGGCATCTCCACGTCGCCGGCGTCGAGCACCCGGACGTCCTGGAGCGCATCCACTCTCAGCGCCAGGTGCGGCCGCGAGCCGTCCTGCGGCAGGTAGCAGGTCTGGCGGATCGCCGAGGGGCCGAACCTGGTGCCCGGCCGGTGCGACGTACCCCCGTCGAAGGGGGCACCGACGATCACGACATCAGCGGCCGCCAGGGCGTCGCGGTCGGCCAGGTCCACCGGATCGACACCCAGGAAGGTCAGGTCGGGGCCGAACTGCGCGCCATACCGAGTCATGCGGCCCTTCCTACCAGTTGCGCAGGTTTCCCGGCCAGACTCCATTGATTTCGTGGCCGAAACGCGATCACTCGACTGATTCGCTTGCGAACGTCGATGCGCGCGGGCAGGATGGCCTGATGAGCGACAACGATGTGCAACAGCAGCAGGCGCGCGACCACCTCTGGATGCACTTCACCCGACACTCCACCTACGACTCACACGAGGTGCCCACGATCGTGCGTGGGGAGGGCGCCTACATCTACGACTCGGCAGGCAGGCGCTACCTCGACGGCCTCGCGGGCCTGTTCGTGGTCCAGGTCGGTCACGGTCGCACCGAGCTGGCGGAGGCCGCCGCCAAGCAGGCCGCCGAGCTCGCGTTCTTCCCGCTCTGGTCCTACGCGCACCCGGGGGCCATCGAGCTCGCGGCGCGGATCGCGGACTACGCCCCCGGCGACCTGAACCGCGTCTTCTTCACCACCGGTGGCGGAGAGGCGGTCGAGAGCGCCTGGAAGCTCGCCAAGCAGTACTTCAAGCTCACCGGCAAGCCCACCAAGCACAAGGTGATCAGTCGGGCGATCGCCTACCACGGCACCCCGCAGGGCGCCCTGTCGATCACCGGCCTGCCCGGCATGAAGGCCCCCTTCGAGCCGCTGGTGCCGTCCACGTTCCGGGTGCCGAACACGAACTTCTACCGCGCGCCCGCGCACCAGGACGACGAGTACGCCTTCGGCCAGTGGGCGGCGAACCGGATCGCCGAGGCGATCGAGTTCGAGGGCCCGGACACGGTTGCGGCGGTGTTCCTCGAGCCCGTGCAGAACTCCGGCGGCTGCTTCCCGCCACCGCCCGGCTACTTCGAGCGAGTCCGCGAGATCTGCGACGAGTACGACGTGCTGCTGGTCTCCGACGAGGTGATCTGCGCCTTCGGGCGGCTCGGCCACATGTTCGCCGCGGAGCGCTACGGCTACCAGCCCGACATCATCACCTGTGCCAAGGGCCTGACCTCGGGCTACTCGCCGCTGGGCGCGATGATCGCCACCGACCGGCTCTTCGAGCCGTTCAGCAAGGGCGACACCACCTTCCAGCACGGCTACACCTTCGGTGGCCACCCGGTCTCCACCGCCGTGGCGATGGCCAACCTCGACATCTTCGAGCGCGAGCAGATCAACGGGCACGTGCTGGAGACCGAGGGCGCGTTCCGGGCGACCCTGGAGAAGCTCAAGGACCTGCCGCTGGTCGGCGACGTCCGGGGTGACGGCTACTTCTACGGGATCGAGCTGGTCAAGGACAAGACGACCAAGGAGACGTTCGACGACGACGAGTCGGAGCGGCTGCTGCGTGGGTTCCTGTCCGGCGCGCTGTTCGAGGCCGGCCTCTACTGCCGCGCCGACGACCGCGGCGACCCCGTCGTACAGCTCGCTCCCCCGCTGGTCTGCGACCAGTCGCACTTCGACGAGATGGAGCAGATCCTCCGCGACGTGCTGACCAAGGCCGAGACGCACCTGTAGGGCGGCCGGACGACGGGGCCGACCGGGGTTTCGGCGCCTTTTCGCGCACCCATGTCGCCGGCCATTGCGGTTCTCCACAGGAGCGAACGTACGCTCGAAAGTGTCGGTGCTCGGGTCTAGGGTTGGTCCATGAGCAGCCAGGTTCTGGAGCGGGTCCACCCGGTCGCCGAGTTCGCCGGACGCCTGTCCGCGCGACTGGCCGAGGTGGCCCAGACGTCGACCTGGTCGATGGACCCGGAGGAGCTGCGCACCGCGCTGGTCGACCTCGCCCGGGCCGAGTCCCAGCTGACCGCGCTGCGGCTGCGGGTGCTGGCCGAGGCCGAGCGCTCCGGCGCCACCACGGCCCAGGCCGCGGCCACCGCGGCGGACTGGCTGGCCGTGGAGACCCACCAGACGAGGGTCGCCGCCCGCTCCGACCTGCGCCTGGCCCAAGGCCTGGACTCCCACCCGCTGCTCGCCGACGCGGTCGGGTCCGGCGCGCTCAACCCGGCCCAGGCGCGGGTGATCCTGACCTGTCTGGACCGGCTGCCCTCGACCGGGGAGTTCGCCGTCACCACCGCCCAACGCGAGGCCGCCGAGCAGCACCTGGTCGATCTCGCCGCCCACTACGACCCGAAGGCGCTGAGGATCCTGGGCAGGCGGATCTTCGAGGTCATCGCCCCCGAGATCGCCGAACGGTTCGAGGGCCAAGCCCTCGAAGCCGAGGAAGCAGCGGCCCTGCGTCGCACCATGCTGGTGATGCGCGAGGACGACGAAGGCACCTGCCACGGCCGGTTCCAGATCCCCACCCTGCACGCCCAGATGCTGCGCAAGATGCTCCTCGCCCTGGACCACCCCACCGCCGACCCGGACCAACGCCCACCTGCCCCGGTCGCCCACGGCCTCGCGTTCTGTGAGCTGCTCGAACGGATCCCAGCCACCTCGCTGCCCAAGGCCGGGGGCTGCTCGGCCACCATCGTGGTCACCATGACGCTCGACCAGCTGCTCGGCGGTCTCGGCGCCGCCGGGCTGGACACCGGCGGCCACCTCTCCGCCGCCCACGCCCGCCGCCTCGCCTGCACCGCCGGCATCATCCCGATCGTCCTCGGCGGCCGCTCCCAGGTCCTCGACGCCGGCCGCCGACGCCGCTTCCACACCGAGACCCAACGCCTCGCGATGACCGTGCGCGACCACGGCTGCACCGCCCAAGGCTGCGACCGCCCACCAGCGATGTGCCACGCCCACCACGACCAGCCCTGGTCGGCCCGCGGCCCCACCGACCTCAGCCACGGCCGACTGCTGTGCGGCCACCACCACCGCCGCATCCACGACCCCCAATACCGAACCACCCACCACCCCGACGGCACCGTCAGCTTCCACCGAAGGACATAGACCAGCCAGACAAGGTCGACACGAGGCGACCGCAGGCACCCTCTGGTCGATGTCGGTGCTCGCGGCTAACGTGCCGGCCATGGCTATCGCACGTTTCCCGAGTCTCGTCATCGACTGTCCCGACGCGAGCGCCCTCGCGACGTTCTACGGCGCCCTGCTGGAGTGGAAGGTCGACACCTCCGAGGGCTGGGCCGAGGTCCGGGCGGACTACGGCCAGTGCATCTGCTTCCAGCAGGTGGCTGACTACACCCCGCCGTCCTGGCCCGGCCAGGAGATCCCCCAGCAGATGCATGTCGACGTGATCGTCGACGACCTCGACGCCGGCGAAGCGGCCGTGCTCGAGCTCGGCGCCACCAAGCACGAGCACCAGCCCGGCACCACCTTCCGGGTCTTCCTCGACCCGGCCGGGCACCCGTTCTGCCTCTGCGTCGGCTGAGCCGGGAGTGAGGTCCATTCGGTCGGGACTGCTCGGCGTCAACGCTCCCCGGGGGACCGATTGAATCCGCCGACCTCCCCTGAGTTGCTGGACATCGCCGCCACCGTGCTCCCCGGTGTGGACCTGACCGCTGCGCAGGTGAGGCGGGGCCAGGATCACGACGTGGTGCTGGTTGCGGACGTCGCCGCGATCCGGGTGACTCGCCACAGCGCCGCAGCGACCCTCCTGCCCCGTCGCCTGGAGCTGTTGCGCCGGCTCGCTGAGGTCGGGCTGCCCTTCGCGACACCCGAGCCGCTCACGGACGCGGTCAAGGTCGGTGGCCGAGCCGCAGCGGCGACTACCTGGATCCGAGGAGGTCCGGATCCCGGCCGGCGACCCGGGCCGACGGTGCTGGCGGCCCTGCTCGGCGCCTTGAAAGACGTGGACCCCGGCGATCTAGCCGATGTACTGGACCGGCCGCATGCCTACGCAGGTCGCGAACGCTGGTACGAACTGATGGTCGACGAAGCTGTGCCTCGCCTCCCCCGGCGCCTCAGGGCCGAGGCCTTGGCCCGGACCGACCAAGCAGCCGCACTTCCACCGGTCGAGGCGTCTCTCGTGCATGGCGACCTCGCTGGCTACAACGTGCACTGGGGCGAGCGAGGGGACGTCGTCGGCGTCGTCGACTGGGACCTGGCCCAGCCGTTCGACCCCGCCGTCGATGCAGCCTGTCTGGCGGGGTTCGGCTGGGATGCGCTCCGCAGGGCCGTGGACGACGACACGTTCAACCGGGCCATGACCTGGTGGCGCACCTTCGGCATCGAGCAGATCGTGGCGGCAGTGCTGAACGACGATCGCGAGTCGGACATCGAGAAGTACGTGGCACGGACGGTCTCATGGCTCGACAAGACCCCGCCGTCCACCTCCTGACCCGCGGACGGTGTCGGCGGCGGGCGCTACCGTCCCCCTCATGAGTGCGGAGAAGCCGGCCTGGCAGCTGACGATCGACTGCACCGACCCGGCACGGCTGGTGCGGTTCTGGGCGCCGGCGCTGGGCTACGAGGTGCAGCCACCGCCACCGGGCCACGCCACCTGGAACGACTGGTACCTGTCGGTGGGGGTCCCGCCGGAGGAGCTCGACCTCGACGGTGACGGCGCCGACCGGATCTTCGACCCCACGGGGCGTGGTCCCACCATCTGGTTCCAGCCCGTCCCGGAGGGCAAGGTCGTCAAGAACCGCTTCCACCTCGACCTCTACCCGCCCGGCGGTCCCTCCCGGACCCAGCCCTGGGCCGAGCGGGTGCCGCGCGTGGAAGCCAGGGTGGCCGAACTCATCGAGGCCGGCGCCTCGGTCCACAACCGCACCGCAGACGAGGCCCACAACGCCTACTTCGTGGTGATGCTCGACCCCGAGGGCAACGAGTTCTGCCTGGCGTGACCTCAGCTCTCCTCGCCCTCGAACCCGATCAGCCAGTGCACGCCGAAACGGTCGATGACGCGGCCGTCGGAGGCTCCCCAGGGCCGCTTCTGCAAGTCGTCCACGACCTGGCCACCTTGGGACAGACCAGCGAACCACTCGGCGCAGGGTGGCCGGGTCGGACGTACCCAGCAGGGACAGCATCATCCCCTCACAGCGGACCGCGGGCTCCTCGCCGCTCACGTCGGCTGCGAACAGCTCCACCGGCCCTTCGTGGAGGTAGCCATGGGCGATCGCCTCCGCCGGGCCATCGGTTCTGCTGAACTCGCCGAGGGTGTGCAGCTGCACGCGACAGCCGAAGACGTCGCCATAGAAGGTGAGGGCTTCGCGAGCGGTGCCGGGGAAGTGGAGGTACGGCGTCGGTGCGGTCATGGAGCCGATGCTACGGAGGGTGGGCCTCCCACCGGGCCACGGCTAGGAGTCGAAGCCCAGCCCGAAGCGGTCCAGGGCGCGCAGCCAGAGGTTCTCCTTGCCCCCGTTGGCGTCGGCGTGCGCGAGCGACAGCCGGGTGGCCTCGATGCCGACCCAACGCAGCGGCTCGGGCGGGAACGGCAGCGGCTTGGTGCGCACCATCTCGAGCCTGGTTCGTGGAGTGTCGGCTCCCTCCAGCAGATCCAGAAGCACGTCGCCAGCAAACCGGGTCGCCCCCACGCCCAGCCCGGTGAACCCGAGCGCGTAGCCGACCCGGCCCCCCAGAGCGGTGCCGTAGAAGGCGGTGAACCGGGTGCAGGTGTCGATGATGCCGCCCCACGCGTGGGTGAACCGGACGCTGTCGAGCTGGGGGAAGGTCGCTGCGAAGCCCCTGGCCAGCACCTCGAAAGTCTCTGGTCGCTGCTCGTACCCAGGCCGGATCGCGCTCGCGTAGTGGTAGATCGCGTCGTAGCCACCCCACAGGATCCGCCCGTCCCGGGTGGTCCGCGAGTAGACGAACTGGTTGCCGCTGTCCGAGAGCCCCTCGCGGCCACTCCAGCCGATGGCGGCTCGCTGCTCCGCCGTCAACGGCTCGGTCATCAGCGCGTAGTCGTAGACCGGCACGGTCATCAGCCTCAGCCGGCGCAAGAGCGGCGGGAAGGCGTTCGTGGCGAGCACGACGTGCCGGGCTGCCACGGGACCGTAAGGGGTGGTCACCTCGACCCCGGCGCCGACAGCGTTCACCGCGGTGACCCTCGTCTGCTCCGCGATCCGGACTCCGAGCGAGAGGCAGGCCGACCGCAGCCCCCACGCCAGCCGGGCTGGCTCGACGATGGCCGAGTCCGGGTCATGGCTGGCGGCCAGGAAGGTCGGTGAGTCCACCCGACCGCGGAGCTCCTCGCGCTCGAGCCAGGTCGCCGCGACACCGTGGGCCCGCATCTCGTCATACTCCTCGCGCAGCCCGCTCACCTGGTGGGGCTGCTTCGCCACCGCCAGGGATCCGGCCCGGATGAAGTCGCAGTCGATCTGGTGGTCCGCGATCGTGCGCTCGATCCCGGCGAGGTTCTCCCGACCCATGTCCAGCAGGGTGTCGAGGTCCTCGGGCCAGCGGGCCCGCCCGTTGCCGAAGCCGTGGGTGAGGCTCGCTTCGCAGAAGCCGCCGTTGCGGCCGCTCGCCGCGTGACCGCACCCCTCGGCCTCCAGGACGAGCACGTCGCGGGCCGGGTCGCGCTCCTTGGCGAGCAGGGCGGTCCAGAGTCCGAGGTAGCCCCCGCCCACGACGACGAGGTCGGCGTCCCCCGGGCCGTCGAGCGGTGCCAGCGGCTCGGGGCGATGCGGGTCGTCGAACCAGTACGGCGAGGGCGCCGCATCGGCCAGCGCGGCCATCGACGTGGGACCGCGCATCGACATGGGTCGAGCCTCGCACGGACTCCCGACTAGGACAAGCGAATCCGAAGCCATTGCCCTCATGGACAACGCATTTGCGCGAAACAGCGCGAGATTCCTGACCCTTTCAGCACCCAAGCCCTTGCCTCAGCGACGCCGAGGCAGCACCATGGCGAGCATGAGCGACACCACCGCACTCTCCCGTCCCCATCCGATCGGACGCGCAGCCATCGACGAGGTGTCCAAGGCCATCATCGAGCAGCTGCAGCAGGACGGCCGGCGCTCCTACGCCGCGATCGGCAAGGCGGTCGGCCTCTCCGAGGCGGCCGTCCGGCAGCGGGTGCAGCGCCTGACCGAGAGCGGGGTGATGCAGATCGTGGCCGTCACCGACCCCCTCCAGCTCGGGTTCGCCCGCCAGGCGATGATCGGCATCACGGTGGACGGCACGCTGGAGCCGGTCGCCGAGGCGCTCGGCGCGATCGACGAGATCGACTACGTGGTGATGACCGCCGGTGGCTTCGACCTGCTGTGCGAGGTGGTCTGCGAGAGCGACGCCCATCTCCTCGAGCTGCTCTCGACCCGGATCCGCGCCGTCGCGGGAGTGCGCTCCACCGAGACGTTCATGTACCTCAAGCTGACCAAACAGACCTACTCGTGGGGCGTTCGCTGAGCAGCCCCGCAACCGCCGTCGACCATCGGGCCCTGTCGTTGTGGCACGCGACGTCGGACGACTCCTTCGATCCGCGACCGGCGCTACCCGGTCCCGCGACCTACGACGTCGTGGTCGTCGGCGCCGGCCTCACCGGCCTGTGGTCGGCCTACTACCTGCGCCGGGCCGACCCGTCGCTGCGGATCGCGGTGCTCGAGCAGGAGGTGGCCGGCTTCGGGGCCTCGGGTCGCAACGGCGGCTGGTGCAGCGCATTGTTCCCCACCAAGTGGTCGATGCTGGACCGGGAGTCGCCGGGGCAGGCGCTGCGGATGCACCGCGCCATGCAGGAGACCGTCCTCGAGGTGGGCCGGGTCACCCGCGAGGAGGGCATCGAGGCGCACTACCGGCGTGGCGGCAACGTGACCCTCGCCAGGACCCGGGTGCAGCTCGCCCGTGCCCGGGCCGGCGTCGAGCTGGCCCGCCGGCGTGGCTTCACCGAGGACGACGAGCGGCTGCTGGACCCGGCCGAGGCGCGCGACCTGCTGGCGGCCGACGGTGTCCTCGGCGGGGTGTTCACCCCGCACTGCGCGGTGGTGCATCCGGCCCGACTGGTGCGGGGGCTCGCTCGCGTGGTCGAGGCTGCCGGGGTCCACGTCTTCGAGCAGACGCGGGTGCGGCGCATCGAGCCCGGTCGCGTCGAGACCGACGTCGGCACCGTGCGCGCAGAGATCGTCCTCCGCGCCACCGAGGGCTACACGCCCCGGCTGGCAGGTCACGAGCGCACGGTGGCGCCGGTCTACTCCCTGATGGTCGCGACCGAGCCGCTCGACGACGCCACCTGGTCGGCCATCGGCCTGACCGACCGACCGACCTTCACAGACGGCCGCCACCTGATCATCTACGGCCAGCGCACGTCCGACGGGCGGATCGCGTTCGGCGGTCGCGGGGCGCCGTACCACCTCGGCTCGCGCATCCGACCCGGCTACGACTCCGAGCCGCGGGTGTTCGACGACCTACGGCGCGTGCTCCGCCAGCTGCTCCCCCAGCTCGGCGAGGCTCGGTTCACCCACCAGTGGGGCGGCTGTCTCGGGATCACCCGCGACTGGGCTGCCTCCGTGGGCCTCGACCGGAGCACGGGCCTCGGCTGGGCCGGGGGGTACGTCGGGGACGGCGTCTCCACGACCAACCTGGCCGGGCGCACGCTCGCCGACCTCGTCACCGGAGCCGACAGCGACCTCGTGACGTTGCCGTGGGTGAACCACCACAGCAGGAAGTGGGAGCCGGAGCCCCTGCGCTGGCTCGGGATCAACGCGGGCCTGCGGGCCATGACGTGGGCCGACCGCGAGGAGGCGGTGACCCGTCGCGACAGCAGGCTGGCCAGGGTGATGGCCCCGTTCACCGGAGGGCACTGACGCGGAGCACCCACGCGAAACACCGGACGAAGGTAGCCTCCCTGTGGGAGAGAGACGCACGTCGTGGGGGGCGAGCAGATGATCAAGGGCGAGAAGGTCGACAGTGGCGACCGCCGCCATCCGCGCTCGGCGCGCGCGCCGCGGACCTCGATGGACCCGGTCTCCAAGGCCATCATCGAGCAGCTGCAGCAGGACGGCCGCCGGCCCTTCGCCGAGATCGCCCGCTCGCTCGGGATCCCCGAGGACATCGTCGTCGCCCGGGTGAACCACCTCCGGGATTCGGGGGTGATGCAGATCGTCGCGGTCACCGATCCCCTCCAGCTCGGCTTCGCGCGCCAGGCGATGGTGGGCGTCCGCGTCGAGGGGCCGCAGAAGCCGGTCGCGGAGAAACTGGCCGACATCGCCGAGGTCGACTACGTCGTGCTCACCGCCGGCGGGTTCGACATCCTGGCCGAGGTGGTCGGCGAGAGCGACGCCCACCTGCTCGAGATCGTCACCTCCCGGATCCGCCCCATCCCCGGAGTGACCTCGGTGCACACCTTCCTCTACCTCGAGCTGCAGAAGCAGACCTATGCCTGGGGGGTTCGCTGACCCGGCAGGGTCACGGCCGCTGCACCTCGATCTCCTTCTCGGCGTACCACTGACGGATCACCTTCTTGTCGAACTTGCCGACACTGGTGCGCGGCACCGCATCGATGAAGGCCCAGGAGTCCGGCAGCTGCCACTTCGCGAAGTCCTTGCCGAGGAAATCGCGGAGCTGCTCCGGGGTGACCGTCGCGCCCTCGCGCACCACCACGGAGGCCAACGGGCGCTCGTCCCACTTCTCGTCGGGGATGCCGATCACCGCGGCCTCGACGACGTCGTCATGGGCCATCAGGGCATTCTCGAGGTCGACCGAGGAGATCCACTCGCCTCCCGACTTGATGACGTCCTTGGCGCGGTCGGAGAGCCGGATGTAGCCCAGCTCGTCGATCGAGCCCACGTCGCCGGTCCGCAGCCAGCCGTCGTGGAACCGCTGGCCGACCTCCGGGTCGTCGGAGTTGTAGTAGCTCTCGGTGACCCACGGGCCACGGACCTCGAGCTCGCCCACCGCCTTGCCGTCCCAGGGGTGCTCGGCTCCGTCGTCCGCGACGATGCGCCCCTCGACCCCGCACAGGACCCGGCCCTGGCTGCCCCGGTAGGTCCAGACGTCCTCACCGTCGACGCCGACGGGCGGCAGGCCGACCGAGGCGACCGGCGAGGTCTCGGTCATCCCCCACGCCTGCCGGATGAGCAGGTCGTGGCGGTCCTGCAGCGCCTTCTGCAGCGACACCGGGACCGCGGAGCCGCCGCACAGGATCAGCCGCAGGGAGTCCAGCTTCACGTCCTCGTGGGCGTCGAGAAAGCCGAGTACGTCGTTCCAGACCGTCGGCACCGCGCCGGAGAGCGTCGGTCGGCTCTCCTGGATGAAGCGGACCAGCGGCTCGGCCTGCAGCCAGCGGTCCGGCATGCACAGCGACGCACCGCTCATCAGGGCGGCGTAGGCCAGCCCCCAGGCGTTGGCGTGGAACATCGGCACGATCGGGAGCACCCGGTCGTGGAAGCTCAGCGAGGCGATGTTGCCGGTGGAGACCGCCTGGGAGTGCAGCCAGGCAGAGCGGTGGCTGTAGACGACGCCCTTGGGGTTGCCGGTGGTCCCGCTCGTGTAACACATCGCGGCCGCGTCGCGCTCGTCCACCTCGGGCCAGTCGAACTCCTCGCTCTGCCCGGCGAGCAGGTCCTCGTAGAGGGAGACGTCCTTACCGCTCTCTCGCAGCGAGGCCAGGTCGGAGTCGGCGGCGTCGGGACCGGCCACCAGGACGTGACGAACGGTCTCCATGGCCGGGAGGTGGGGTGCCAGCAGTCCGACGAGCGAGTCGTCGACGATGACGACCTGGTCCTCGGCGTGGTTGGCGATGTAGACGAGCTGCTCGGGGAACAGCCTGATGTTCAGCGTGTGCAGCACCGCCCCCATGGAGGGGACCGCGAGGTAGGCCTCGAGGTGCTCGGCGTTGTTCCACTGGAACGTGGCGACCCGCTGGTCACCGTCGATCCCCAGCGAGCGCAGGCCGTTGGCCAACTGTGCGGCTCGCTTCCCGAGCTCGGCGTAGGTCCGGCTTCGACTGCCCTCGGCGGTCGCCGTGACGACCTCCGAGTCGGCGTGCACGGTGGTGCCGTGCCGCATCAGCGAACCGATCGTGAGCGGGAAGTCCTGCATGGTGCTGCGCATCGTCTTTCCTCCAGAAGTCGTGGCGTGCTCCTGAGCCTTGCGCACGCGGCCACCGATATCCAGACCCTGCCCAGCAGGGCGGGTGGAACGATGACCCGATGGACTTCACCACCCGCCCGACGCTGACCGGTACCTTCGGCATGGTCTCCTCGACTCACTGGCTCGCCTCGCAGTCGGCCCAACGGATGCTCGAGCTCGGCGGCAACGCCTTCGACGCTGCCGTGGCCGGTGGTTTCGTCCTGCACGTCGTCGAGCCGCACCTCAACGGTCCCGGTGGTGACCTCCCGGCGATCGTCTCCACCGCTGTCACCCCGGAACCCCGGGTGCTGTGCGGGCAGGGGCCGGCACCGGCGCGCGCCACCGCGGGAGCCTTCGCGCAGCTGGGGCTCGACCACGTGCCGGGCTCGGGTCCGCTGGCCGCCGCGGTTCCCGGCGCGGTCGACGCCTGGCTGCTCCTGCTCCGGGACCACGGGACCCTGCCGCTGGCGACCGTCCTGGGGCCGGCGATCGGCTACGCGCGCGAAGGACACCCCCTCCTCCCGCGCGTGGCGGCCACGATCGCCCGCGTGGAGGACCTCTTCAACCAGCACTGGAGCACCTCGGCCGACCTCTGGTTGCGGAACGGCTCGGCGCCGCGGGCCGGGGAGATCTTCGCGAACCCGGCGTACGCCTCCGTACTGGAGCGGCTGGTGGCAGCCGGCGAGACGGCCGGAACCGACGTCGCGGCGCAGGCGCAGGCCGCCCGCGTCGAGTGGGGCCAGGGCTTCGTGGCCGAGGCCGTCGAGGCCTTCCGTGGCCAGGCGTGGCGGCACTCCGGCGGCGAGGTGCTGCCCGGGCTGCTGGGCGGCGACGACCTGGCCGCCTACTGCGCAACCTGGGAGGACGCGGTGGTGGCCGACTGGCACGGCGTCCAGGTGGCCAAGACCGGGCTCTGGGGACAAGGGCCGGCCCTGCTCCAGGTCCTGGCCATCCTCGACCACCTCGGCCCGGCAGCGCTGGACCCGTCCTCGGCGGACGGCATCCACGCGATCGCCGAGACGTGGAAGCTGGCGATGGCCGACCGGGAGGCGTGGTTCGGGGACAGCTCCCCGCTGTCGACCGCAGCGCTCTTGGACCCGTCCTACGTGGCCCGACGTGCGGGCCTGGTCGGTGAGCGGGCCGACGTGGGAGTCAGGCCGGGGTCACCCGGCGGCCGCGAGCCACGCCTCGCCGAGCACGTACGCCGACTCGTCGCCGGTGAGGCCACCGGACGCGGGGCCGACGTGACGACCGGCGAACCCACCGTGGGCCGCGACGGCACGTCGAAGGGCGACACCTGTCACCTCGACGTGGTCGACCGCTGGGGGAACATGATCAGCGCCACCCCCAGCGGCGGCTGGCTCCAGTCCTCGCCCGCCGTCGCCGGACTCGGCTTCTGCCTGGGCACCCGGTCGCAGATGTTCTGGCTCGACCCGGGGCTGCCTGCCTCACTGGTGCCCGGAACCCGGCCGCGCACCACCCTCACCCCGACCCTCGTCCTGCGCGACGGCCTGCCGGTGCTGGCGTGCGGCTCCCCCGGTGGCGACCAGCAGGACCAGTGGCAGTCGGTGTTCCTGCTGCGCCACCTCGTCGGTGGGATGAGCCTGCAGGAGGCGATCGACGCCCCGATGTTCCACACGACCAGCTTCCCCGGCTCCTTCCACCCCCGCGAGATGGAGCCGGGCGTCCTGGTGGTCGAGGACCGCGTCGACCCCGCTGTGCTGGCAGACCTCTCGGGCCGGGGGCACCGGATCGTGACCCAGGACCCGTGGTCGCTCGGTCGGCTGTGCGCGGTGACCCGCGACCCGCGCTCCGGCGTACTCGCCGCCGGGGCGAACCCCCGCGGAATGCAGGGGTACGCCGTCGGTCGCTGACCGGGCACGCCGGCGGACCCTTCAGACCGCTGCGCGGGCCAAGCGCTCCCGGGCCGGCGAGGTGCGCCGGGAGGCGATCAACCAGACGCCGAACGCGATCGCCCACAGCCAGAACAGGAAGAGCGTGAAGAACCCCGGGCCGAACAGGCCGCAGACGCCCGCGACGTAGGTGGCGACCCGGAGCCACCCCGGAAGCGAACCCCGCAGGGCCTTGGCCGTCACGAGCGCGGCCGCGCCGACGAGGAAGGAACTCGCACACACCGCAATCAGGTTGCTCATCTCGCTGAGGAGATACACCGTCGAGTGCGGCAGCCTGCCCGCCACCGGTGAGCCCCCCTCGGCGAAGGCCACCGAGAGCCCACCGACGAGGAACCACCCGACCACCCCTGCGGTCATCCCCCCGAGGAGCAACCCACGCACGGTGTCGGCGGCCTCCCCGAGCTCGGCCGCGAGCCCCCGCGCGAAGACGAGCAGCCCCAGGGCGGCGAAGGCTCCCAGGTAGGCCAGCAGGAACGCGATCACCCAGTGCCCGCTCGACAGGTAGGTGGTGACGGCGTGGTCGTCGTACGCGCCGCCCGGTGCGCCGATGCTCATGAAGGCGACGGGGGTGCCGATGCCGTAGGCGAGCAGTCCCGCGCCGGCCGTTCGTCGTGTGTCCACAGCTCCTCCTCGAGAGCGCCTCGACCTGGTGCCGAGGGTTCCCGACGACCGTAGGAGGCAGCCGGCCCGGCGTCGTCCTGCCCGCTGACGAACTGACCCGCCCGTCCGGCTGACACTCCGTCCTCCCGGAGGAGGACGACGGGCGGGCGAGGGCGGCGGTAGCGTGCTGCCGTGCGGAAGCGCTCGGTCGCGTTCGATGTGGCTCTCGCCCTCGTGCTGCTCGCCGCGGTGCAGGCCGAGGTGTGGAGCGGCGCGCTCTCGACGCATCGGCAGGGGCCGCACTGGGCGCAGGCCGCCGGTTACGGCGTGGCCGCCCTGGCGTTGGTCGGGCGACGGGCCCGTCCGTTGGCCAGCACGCTGGTCGTCGCGGGGGCTCTGACCCTGGAGTTCGCGATCTTCGGCTCACCGGAGGGGTTCGGTGTGTTCGCGCTGCCGCTCGTCTCGGCGTACACGGTCGCGGCGGCCGAGGAACGGCGCCGTGCCCTGACGGGGCTGGGGGCCATCGTGACGATGGGGCTGGCCTGGGTGCTCCTCGACCCGGTCACGGTGGGGCGCCTGGGGTACCTCCAGGGGCTGGTCTGGCTCTCCCCCTGGGTGGTGGCCTGGCTGCTCGGCGCCTACCTGCGCACGCGTCGGCTCTACGTGCAGGGACTCCTGCGGGAGCGCGAGGAACGCGCCGCGGCCGCGGTCGCCGACGAACGCGGCCGGATCGCGCGTGAGCTCCACGACGTGATCGGTCACAGCGTCAGCGTGATGACCGTCCAGGCCTCCGCCGTACGCCGACTGATGCGCCCGGACCAGACCAAGGAGCGGGAGGCCCTGGAGACCGTCGAGGCCACCGGCCGCGAGGCACTCACCGAGATGCGTCGGATGGTGGGCGTCCTCCGCTCGGGCGACGATGTTCCCGACCTGTCCCCGCCTCCGACGATCGCCCAGCTCGACCAGCTGGTGCGGCGCTTCGAGCGCACCGGCCTCGAGATCACCCTCGACGTGCGCGGCGACTCGGTGGCGTTGCCGCCAGGAATCGACCTGACGGCCTACCGGCTGGTGCAGGAGGCGCTGACCAACACCCTGCGCCATGCCCAGGCCACTCGGGCCATCGTCGAGGTGAGCTTCTCCGAGACGGCCATCGAGCTCTCGGTGCGCGACGACGGCCGCGGACCGGACGACGGGACGCAGCCGGGATCAGGCCTGATCGGGATGCGTGAGCGCGTCGCGGTGTACGGCGGGGTCCTGGTCGCCGGGGCAGCGGACGGCGGCGGTTACGAGCTGACGGCACACCTGCCCCTGGGGGCGTCGTGAGCGGGTCCGGCCCGATCCGGGTGCTGGTCGTCGACGACCAGGCGCTGGTGCGGGCGGGGTTCAGGATGATCATCGAGGCCGAGCCGGACCTCGTCGTGGCCGGTGAGGCCGCGGACGGGGAGGCGGCTGTCGAGCAGGTGGTCGCCTGCCGCCCCGACGTCGTCCTGATGGACGTCCGGATGCCCGGTGTGGACGGCATCGAGGCGACCGCGCGGATCGTCGCGGACGCCCGGGGTGCGGGGGTCAGGATCATCATGCTGACCACCTTCGACATGGACGAGTACGTCTACGCGGCGCTGCGGGCCGGCGCCTCCGGTTTCCTGCTGAAGGACGTGCCGCCCGAACAGCTCGTCGAGGGCATCCGTGCCGTACGCACCGGGGAGTCGCTGCTCGCCCCCGCCATCACCCAGCGGATGATCGGGGTCTACCTGGCCCATCCGCCCGCAGGGACGGCACCCACCGGGCTCGACAGCCTGACTCCGCGCGAGCAGGAGATCCTCGTGCTGCTGGGGCGTGGCCACTCCAACGCCGAGATCGCCTCAGACCTCGTCATCTCCGAGACGACGGTGAAGACCCACGTGGCGCGGGTGCTGATGAAGCTGGGCCTGCGCGACCGCGTGCAGGCGGTGATCTTCGCCTACGAGAGCGGAGTCGTCTCGATCGGGCAGCGGGCCGGCGAGCCGTCCTGACGCCACCGGCCCCGGCGCGGACTACTTCCGGGGCTGGGGAGGGTTCATCACCGCTTGCAGTGCCAGGGCCTTGACCCGGTCGCCACGCACCTTCATCGCACCGGTCAGCACGCCGCGGACCGGGTGGAGCTGACCGGTGGCCAGCTTGAGGAAGTCAGCCCCGTCCAGCGTGATGGTGGCGTCGCGGCGCTGACCTTCAGGCGCGCCCGTCTCGATGGTGCAGGCGCCGTCGGCCACGTGTACGGCGTAGCGGTCGACGTCGCCGTCGGCCCGGCCGCCGATCCGGAACCCGATGCAGAGGCGGAGCTGGCCCGCCTTCGAGGTGTCGATGAAGTCCGGGAAGCGGCGGAACACCTCGGCCAGCACGATCGGCCGGAAGCCGCCCTCCATCACCGCGCGCATGTGCTTGTTCGAGGTCGTGGCCACGGCGGTGGCGACGTCGACCGGGTCCAGGGCCGCGGGGTCCACCGCCGCCATCCCGCTGCCCGGCACGGTGAAGACGCTTCCCACCGCCAGCGCGAGCATCTCGTCCCCCTCGATCGAGAGCCGGTCACCGAGGTAGAGCAACGCCGCGTTCGACTGACCGGTGACGAGCCGGACGAAGTCGGTGATGTCGGCGCCGATCGTCACGTCCGCGGCCGCTCCCTCCTCGAGGGTGACGGTGCCGCTGCTGAACCGGGCGGTGTGCCGCTCGACGTCCTTCTTCGTGCGGGCCAGCTCGAAACGCACCACCCCGTCGATCTCGGCCAGCCTGACGGGGTCGGCGAACTCGGCGAACCGGTCCAGGATCGCGGCGACACCCTCGGTGCGGAAGTGGTCGAGGTCGATCAGCCGCCGCAGGTCCTCGTCGGTCGCGTCGCCGATCACCGCGGTGATCTCCAGGACGTCCGCGGTTCGGAAGAACCGATGGACCTCGGCTGCCGGCATCGCGAGGAAGCGGTCGATCACGTCGGACATGCGGACTCCAGTCGGTGCGGGGCGTGGGTCAACGCTAGGGGTAGGGCTTCCCGGGTCAGCCTGCGGCTTCGACCCAGCGCTAGGGGGGATTCCGATGGCTCCCGGGCAGGTGCGTCCTCGGCGCCATCCGCGGACCCCGCCGTGGTCGACCCACTCCGGCGAGCTCGACGAGACGTTGGACTCGGTGGCGGTGGCCGGCGTACGGCTCCAGGAGCGCGGCGAGCCCGGCGTCGTCCACGGGCTCACCGGTCAGCACATAGCCGATGTTGGCGGCCACGTGGTAGTCGCCGAAGCTCACCGCGTCGGGATCGCCGAGAGCCCGGACACGCACCTCGGCGCTGGTCCAGACGCCGATCCCCGGCAACGTCCGCAGCCGCCGGTCGAACTCCGCGGGCGTCTCCCTCCCCGCCCGCTCGAGCGCTTCGGCGACCCGCGCAGCGTGCTGGACCGGTCGCGACCGGGCGCCGTCGACGGGGAGGCGCAGCCACTCCCACGACGGGACCGCCCGCAGGTCGGCTGGTGCGGGCTGCACCCAGAGCCGCACCTCCGGGTCGGCCTCACTCGGCGGTCCAGGGGCACGTTCGCCGAAGCGGTGCACGAGGGTCCGGAAGGCGGCGAACGCCTCCTGGCCGGTGACCTTCTGCTCGATGATCGCCGGCACCAGGGACTCCATCACCAGTCCGGTCGCCCCGATCCGCCAGTGCCGGTGGCGTCGCCAGGCCTCGGCGATCGGCTGGTGCAGGGGCCGGAACTGCGTCGGGTCGTCATAGGCACCGAGAAGCCGGGGCACGCCGTCCAGCGCCCACTCTGCGCCGCTGCCCCACGCCTCGGCGAGGACGGAGCCGTCGCCCGCGTCCGGCAGGATCCGCAGCGTCGCGGTGCCCTCCGGAGTCCGCATCCCCCGCCAGTGCGCTCCGTCCGCGGCCCGGCGGTACGTCGGGTCGGCGGACCCGTGACGCAGCGGCGACAGCACGACCGCCACCGGACACGGCCAGTCCGGGCGCCACCGGCGCACGCTGGGCGACGCCACGGGAGAGCTCGGCATGACCCGACCCTAGGCCGCCCGGCGGACGCTGTCGGCCCCGACCGTCACAATGGCCGACATGCTCCTCGCACGGCTGGTCGTCGTCTCGCACCAGGTCGCTGCGACCCGGTCCCGGCTGGCCAAGCGCGACCTGATCGCCGGGCTGCTGCAGGAGGCCGAGGCGGGCGAGATCGACGTGGCGGCGTCGTACCTCTCCGGCGCGCTGCGCCAGCGCCGCACCGGAGTCGGCTGGCGTGGCCTGTCCGCGATGCCCGAGCCGGCCGCCGAGGCGACGGTCACGCTCGTCGAGGTGGACGATGCGCTGGAGCAGATCAGCCGACTCTCCGGCAGTGGCTCGGCCACGGCGCGGCGGACCGCGGTCGCCGAGGTCTTCGGCCGACTGACCGAACCCGAGCAGGAGTTCCTGCGCGCGCTGGTCACCGGCAACGTGCGGCAGGGCGCCCAGGACTCGGTGCTGCTCGACGCCATCGCGCAGGCGGCGAGCCTGCCCCTCGCGGCGGTTCGCCGAGCGGCGATGTTCAGCGCGCCCACCGGACCGATCGCCGTGGCGGCCCTCACCGGGGGCGCCCGGGCGCTGGAGGAGTTCAGCCTCGTGGTGGGCCGCCCGGTTCGCCCGATGCTCGCCGGCTCCGCCCCCGACGTCGCCACCGGGGTCGAGAAGGTGGCCGGCCGGTTCCTGGTCGACGCCAAGCTCGACGGCATCCGGATCCAGGTGCACAAGCACGGCGACGAGGTCAGCGTGTTCACCCGCAGCCTCGAGGAGATCGGCGCCCGCCTGCCCGAGGTGGTCGAGGCGACCCGGGGTCTCGGTGCGACCGACCTGATCCTGGACGGTGAGGCGCTGATGCTCGACGAGACCGGCCGACCCCGCCCCTTCCAGGACACCGCGTCGACCACGGCGACCCAGACCGGCGCCTCCGGCATCCAGCCCTTCTTCTTCGACCTGTTGCTTCACGAAGCGGACTCGCTGATCGAGGCGCCCGCCGCCGAGCGGCTGGAGCGGCTCGACGCCGTCGTGCCCGAGTCGATGCGGGTCGCACGCCTGATCACCGATTCCGTGCCCGCCGCGCAGGCGTTCTTCGACCAGCTGCTCGCCGACGGGCAGGAGGGCGTGATCCTCAAGCGCCTCGACGCGACCTACGACGCGGGGCGCCGTGGCTCGGCCTGGGTGAAGGTCAAGCCGCGCCACACCCTCGACCTGGTCGTGCTCGCCGTCGAGTGGGGCAGCGGGCGTCGCCAGGGCTGGCTGTCCAACATCCACCTCGGCGCCCGCGACCCGGAGACCGACTCCTTCGTGATGCTCGGCAAGACCTTCAAGGGGATGACCGACGAGATGCTGGCCTGGCAGACCGAGCGCTTCCTGGCGTTGGAGACCCAGCGGGAGGGTCACGTCGTACACCTTCGGCCCGAGCAGGTCGTCGAGATCGCCTTCGACGGGGTCCAGCGCTCCACCCGCTACCCCGGAGGTGTGGCGCTGCGCTTCGCTCGAGTGCTCGGCTACCGCGACGACAAGCGGGCGGAGGAGGCCGACACCCTGGCCGCCGTGATTGCCCTGGGAGCCGCTCCTGCCCGGGAGTGAGACAAGTGACATACGCGTGTGTAACCACGAGTTGCACTACGATCGCGCCATGACGAGTCAGCGCACCACGACCCGGCAGCCCACCGCCGCCCGCCGCCGCGCGCGCGAACGCGAGATCCTGGCGGCCACGCGCGAGCTGTTCGACGAGAGCGGCGTGCGCGACGCGCAGATCGAGGACATCGCCCGTGCGGTCGGCGTGAACCGCGCGATCATCTACCGCCACTTCAGCGGCAAGGAGGAGCTCTTCGCCCTCACCCTGGTCAGCTACCTCGAGGACCTCGAGGCTCGGCTCGCCGACGCCGCGAAGAACGCGACCTCACCGATGGAGCGCCTGGTCGCGGTCGTGGAGGAGTTCGTGGACTTCGGGCTGGAGTACCCCGCCTTCGTCGACTGCGCCCAGACCCTGATGCGCCGACCCGGTCCCGAGCTGCTCGAGGAGATCAGCGAGAGCGCCCTGTTCCGGCTGGGCCGTGGCATCGCCGCCTGTCTGACCCATCTCAGCGCCGCGCTCGAGGCGGGTGTGGCCACCGGTGAGTTCCGGGTCGCCGACCCGACGCTGCTGGCCAACCACATGTACGCGAGCGGTCTCGGCGCCCTCCAGCTGGCCCGGGTCGGGATGCTCGTGAAGGAGTCGGCCCCCGGCGTACCCGCCATCTCGCCGATCTCCCCCGAGGGCGTCAAGCAGTACGTCGTCGCCACGGCACGCGCCCTCGCCACCGACTGACACCCCCCCATTGCGCCGACACGTCGCAAACGAACAGCCAAAACGCGCCGAGACGTCGCAAACGAACGTTCGTTTGCGACGTCTCGGCGGTGCGGGGTTGTTCGTTTGCGACGTCTCGGCGGTGTTACTTCTCGAGGATGGCGGTGACGCCCTGGCCGCCGGCGGCACAGATCGAGATCAGGCCACGGCCGCCCTTGCCGGTCGAGGCAGCCTTCTCGTTCAGGATCTTGGCCAGGTTGGCCACGATGCGGCCGCCGGTCGCGGCGAAGGGGTGGCCGGCCGCCAGCGACGATCCGTTGACGTTGAGCTTGGCGCGGTCGATCGAGCCCAGCGGCCCGTCCAGCCCGAGGCGCTCCTTGCAGAACACCGGGTCCTCCCACGCCTTGAGCGTGGAGAGCACCTGCGAGGCGAAGGCCTCGTGGATCTCGTAGTAGTCGAAGTCCTGCAGGGTGAGGCCGGCCCGCTCCAGCATCCGCGGCACGGCGTACGCCGGGGCCATCAGCAGGCCCTCGCCGCCGTGCACGAAGTCGACCGCCGCGGTCTCGCACTCGGTGAAGTAGGCCTGCACCGGGATGCCGTGCTCCTCGGCCCACTCCTCAGAGGCCAGCAGCACCGCGGAGGCGCCGTCGGTCAGCGGCGTGGAGTTGGCTGCCGTCATCGTGGCCGCCTCGCCCTTGCCGAAGACCGGCTTGAGCTTGGCGAGCTTCTCCAGTGAGGAGTCGGCCCGCAGGTTCTGGTCGCGCTCGATGCCGTTGAACGGGGTGATCAGGTCGTCTTGGAACCCGCGGTCGTAGGAGGCAGCCAGATTGTGGTGCGAGGCCACTGCCAGCTCGTCCTGCGCCTCGCGGGTGATCTGCCACTCCAACGCGGTCAGAGCGGCGTGGTCGCCCATCGACAACTTGGTCCGCGGCTCGCCGTTCTGCGGGATGGACGGCACCAGGTCGGCGGGCCGGATCTTGGCCAGGGCGGCCAGACGCTGCCCGTTGGTCTTGGCGCGGTTGACCTCGAGCAGGATCTTGCGGAGCTTCTCGCCGACCGCGATCGGCGCGTCGGAGGTGGTGTCGGACCCACCGGCGATGCCGACATCGATCTGGCCGAGCGCGATCTTGTTGGCGACGTAGATGGCCGCCTGCAGGCCGGTGCCGCAGGCCTGCTGCAGGTCGGTGGCCGGGGTCTCCGGCGCCAGCTTGGAGCCGAGCACCGACTCACGGGTGAGGTTGAAGTCGCGGCTGTGCTTGAGCACCGCTCCGGCAACGACCTCGCCGAGACGCTCCCCCTCCAGTCCGAAGCGGGTCACCAGCCCGTCGAGGGTGGCGGTGAGCATCTCCTGGTTGGAGGCGGTGGCGTAGACGGTGTTCGAGCGGGCGAACGGAATGCGGTTGCCACCGAGGACGGCGACGCGGCGAGTCTTGGGCTGCATGGGGTCATTGGCTCCTGTGGTCGGGATGCTGGGCACCATCCTCGCGCCTGATGGTGGGAAAATAAACGGTGTGAGGGCCACATCACCTTGGGTGGACGTGGAGTTACACCCCTCGTTACATTCGTGGCATACCCATGAGTAGCAGACCAGCGCGCACACCAGAGGATGACCCACATGAGTGACCGTTACCAGTCCTTCACCACGAGCCCGATCGGCAAGCTGTTCGTCAAGAACCTCGGGCTGCCCAGCCCCACCCCGCTCGAGCGGTGGAGCGAGGGTGCGCCCCTGGTCGACGGCACGGTCGTCACCGGAGGCGACGGCTGGCTGGGTACGGCGCTGACCGCGGCCCTGGACAGTCTCGGCATCGCCGTGGTCGCCACGCCCGTCGAGGGCGAGAAGTACAAGGGCCTGGTCTTCGACGCCACCGGCATCACCGACTCGAGCGGACTGATCGCACTCCAGGAGTTCTTCACTCCCCTGATGCGCAGCCTGACCGACTGTGCCCGCGTCGTCGTCCTCGGCACCGTCCCCGAGCTGACCGACAGCGCCGAGGCCCGGGTGGCCCAGCGCGCGCTCGAGGGGTTCACCCGCTCGCTCGGCAAGGAGATCGGTCGCGGCACCGCCGTCAACCTGGTGTACGTCGCCCCCGGTGCCGAGTCGACCATCGAGTCCACGCTCGCGTTCTTCCTCTCCCCCAAGAGCGCCTACGTCTCGGGGCAGGTCGCGCGGCTCGGGGCCACCGGCACCACCAAGTCCAAGCCCGTCACCGACCCGCTCAAGCCCCTGACCGGCAAGGTCGCCATCGTGACCGGGGCCTCGCGCGGCATCGGCGAGCAGATCGCCCGGGTGCTGCACCGTGATGGTGCAACCGTGCTCGGGATCGACGTACCTCAGGCCGCCAGCGAGCTCCAGGTGCTGATGAAGGAGCTCGACGGTGACCACCTCACCCTCGACATCACCGGCAAGGACGCCCCGCAGCGCATCGCCCAGCACGTCAAGGAGAAGTTCGGCCAGGTCCACGCCGTCGTCCACAACGCGGGCATCACCCGCGACAAGAAGCTCGCCAACATGGCCGAGGATCGCTGGAGCTCGGTGATCGCGGTGAACCTGACGGCCCCCGAGCGGATCACGCGGGAGCTGCTCGACCAGGGCCTGATCGCCGAGAACGGCCGCATCGTCGGGGTGTCCTCGATCGCCGGCATCGCCGGCAATGTGGGCCAGACAAACTACGCGGCGTCGAAGGCCGGCGTCATCGGACTGGTCGAGAGCCTCGCCCCCGAGCTGAAGAAGGGCATCACCGTCAACGCGGTGGCGCCCGGGTTCATCATCACCGCGATGACCGCGGCCGTCCCGTTCGCCACCCGTGAGGTCGGCCAGCGGATGAACGCCATGAGCCAGGGCGGCCTGCCGGTCGACGTGGCCGAGGCGATCGCGTGGTACCTCTCCCCCGGGTCCACCGCCGTGAACGGCAACGTGGTCCGGGTGTGCGGCCAGATGATGCTGGGGGCCTGATGAGCGACCGGACCATCGAGGGCGAGCCGGGCGCGCTGCCCACCATGCTCAAGGCCGCGCTGCCCATCCTCCCGGGCATCAACCTGCTCCCGGGGATCCGCAAGTCGGGCGGCACGCTGCCGGACCTGACCGTGCGCCGCAAGGACGTCTCGGTCGACGGCGACCACGTCGCGAGGTACGCCGAGGTCTGCGGCTTCGAGCCGAGCCAGGCGCTGCCGTTCACCTACCCGCACATGCTGGCCTTCCCCCTGCACATGGCGATCATGACCGACGGAACCTTCCCGTTCCCCGCCATCGGCACGGTGCACCTGCGCAACACGATCACCCAGCACCGGCCCGTCTCGCCGACCGAGCGACTCGACCTCACGGCCAGCGCGGTCAACCTGCGCCCGCACGGGAAGGGCCGGGTCTTCGACATCGAGGTGGCCGTCCTCTCCGACGAGGAGCCCGTCTGGGAGTCGACGTCGACGTACCTGCGCATCGGCAAGGGCGACGCCAGCGTTGCCCCCGAGGGCGAGCCGTTCGACCTGGTGCCCGGCACCGGTGCGGTGTGGCGGCTCCCGAGCAACCTGGGCCGTGAGTACGCCTCAGTGTCGGGTGACCACAACCCGATCCACCTCTATCCGCTGAGCGCCAAGGCGTTCGGGTTCCCGCGCCACATCGCCCATGGCATGTGGAGCAAGGCCCGGTGCGTCGCCGCGTTCGCGAGCCGACTTCCGGATTCCGCGACCGTCGAGGTGGAGTTCAAGAAGCCGATCTTCCTGCCGGCGTCGGTGGCCTTCGGGTCACGCGTCACCACTGACGGGATCGACTTCTCCCTGACCAACCCCGGCAGCGGCGCTCCCCACGTCGTCGGACGGTCGCGCGCCGCCTGAGCGAACGGCCTACCGGGGCTCGCCGTAGACCAGGGTCTTGTTGACGAAGCCTGTCGGCGCGGGGGTGCGCATCCAGAACATCGCCGTGGAGGATCGCCACGCGCCGAGGTCGGTGATCCCGTCGCCGTCCCAGTCACCGGTGACGGGGAGATCGCCGAGTACGCCGTACCGCACGAGCCTGGTGGTGTACGACGAGCCGCTGGGCACCCGCAGCGTCCAGATGCCCGTCATCGAGTTCCAGGTGCCGATGTCGGTGCGGCCGTCGCCGTTCCAGTCGCCGGCGATCGGCACGTCTCCGGTGGCGCCCCAGGTCACGGCGGTCCACGCACCGGTCGGGGAGCGCAGCCAGAACTGCTTGGTCGTGGGCCGGTAGAGCGCGAGGTCGCTGATGCCGTTGCCGTCCCAGTCGCCTGCGAGTGGGCGATCGGTGGGATACCCGAGCCCGTTCAACGTCGTCATCTGGGCGGTCTCGGAGCGCAGCAGGAAGGTGGCGGTGCCCTGGCGCCGGATCGCCACCTCGTCCTTGCGGTCGCCGCCCCAGTTGCCGACCACCGGCATGTCCCCGGGCCAACCCCAGGGGAATGCCACGACCTGCTCGCCGACCAGCTGGCGGTACTCCCCCTTGCTCGGGCTGGTGCGGTAGACCGCGACGTCGGTCACCTTGTCGCCGTCCCAGTCACCCGTGACCGGCCGATCGGTGCAGTTGGCCGAGGCGACGGTCGAGCCGAAGGAGAACGGCGTCCGGTGGAAGTACGGCGGGAAGTAGGCGCCGTCCTTGCGCTCCTCGAAGTGCAGGTGCGCCCCGGTGACGGCGCCGGAGGCCCCGACGTACCCGATCAGGTCGCCCTGGTCGACGAAGGAGCCGACGGTGGTCATGAACTTGTCGAGGTGGGCGTACAGCGTGGTGTAGCCGCCGCCGTGGTCGATGACCACGTAGCGCCCGTAGCTGCCCGTGAGCGTCACGGTCTTGGTGACCACCCCGGGCGCGCTCGCCAGGGCGGGCTTGCCTCGGTCGTTGGCGGAGTTGAAGTCGATGGTGTACGGGCTCGGGGAGTGCGTCGAACGCGTGGTCCCGGTCCAGGCCTGACCGCAGAGGAACGGCAGCTCGAAGTCGGGTCCTGCGGTGGGGCTGACCGTCGTGGTGGGTGCCATCCGGGCGCCCATCCGGCCCACGCCGTGGCCTCCGTCGGCCGCCTCCGCCGGGCTCAGCCCGGTCAGCACGAATGCGGTCGCCACGAGCGCACAGATCATCGCCCTGGTCCTTGCCCGACCCCGCACGCGCACACCTCACTGAGCACTTGAGTAACAGCAGTGCACAAAAGTAACGCAAGAATGCGCGTGTCGGACCCTAAAGTCCGAAATATCGTGCTACTCCGCCTCGTGCATCCGGATCAGGCCCTCCTGGGCCACGCTGGCGACCAGTCGGCCGTCCTGGGCGAACACCCGCGCGATGGCGAGTCCCCGCCCACCCGACGCCGACGGAGAGACCTGGTCGTAGAGCCACCACTCGTCGGCCCGGAAGGTCCGGTGGAACCAGATCGAGTGGTCCAGCGACGCCGCCTGCATTCCCGGTGTGGCGATGTGCAGCCCGTGGGGCACCAGGGCGGCGGCCAGCAGCGTCATGTCACTGGCGTAGGTGAAGGCCGCCGTGTGCGAGAGCTGGTCGTCGGGCAGGGTGCCGTTGACCCGGATCCACAATCGGGCGCGACCTGCGACGGTCGGATCCGTCAACGCACCCCCCGGGCGCGAGTCACCCGCGTGCCTGACCTCGAGGGCCGCCCACTCCCGCTGCCACTCCTCGGTGTCGCGCCCCGAGCCTCGCGTCATCTCCGCCAGGCTCGGACAGTCCTCTGGCGCAGGTACGTCGGGCATCGGGTCCTGATGCTCCAAACCCTCCTCGGGGACCTGGAAGTTCAGCGTCATGGCGAAGATCGGCCGGCCGTGCTGCCGGGCGATCACACGACGGGTCGCGAAGCTGCGCCCCTCCCGGACGCTCTCCACGTCGTAGACGATGGGGACCGAGGTGTCGCCGGGGCGCAGGAAGTAGGAGTGCAGCGAGTGCACCAGGTACCGGTCGGGCACGGTGTGCTCGGCCGCCACGAGTGCGTGCGCGGCCACCTGGCCCCCGAAGACCCGCTGCATGCTGGTGTCCGGCTGGCGCCCACGGAACAGGTTGTCCTCGATCACCTCGAGGTCGAGCAGTGCCATCAGTTCCTCGACGGATGCGGGCACGTGCCTTAGTCCTCGGGCTCTTCGAGGCGCGCCAGGAACTGCTCGAACTGCGCGCCGAGCTCCTCGCCGCTGGGCAGTGGCTGGTCGTCGGCCAGCAGGTCCGCAGAGCCGCTGTGGAAGGCGTCGTACTGCTGCTCGAGTCCGTGGACCACCTCGCGCACGTCGTCGGAGTCCGCGATCTGGGTGGCGATCTCCACCTGCCGTGCCTCGCCCGCCTCCTTCAGCGGCGCCTGGTCCCACTGCAGACCGGTCACGTCCTCCAGGCCCTCGATCAGGGCTCCCGAGGCCTGCGGGTAGTCGAACTGGGCGACGTAGTGCGGGATGTGCGCGACGAAACCCATCGCGTCGTGGCCCCACTCCCCCAGCCTGAGCTCGAGGACGGACTGCGCACTGGCGGGGACCCGGATCTCGCCCTTCCAGACGTTCTCCTGGACGAGCAGGCGGTGCGAGGTCGCGTGGTTGGTCAGCTGGACGGGTCGCGTGTGCGGCACCGCCATCGGCACCGAGCCGAGCGAGACGGTCAGGCGCACCTCGAAGTGCTCCACGACGGCTCGGACGGCACGCGCGAAGGCCTCCCAGCGGATGTCGGGCTCCGGGCCGCTCAGCAGGAGGTACGGCGCACCGAGCTTGTCCTCCATCAGCCGGACGACGAGCCGCGGCGCCTCGTAGTCGGCGTAGTGGTCCTCCAGGAACGTCAGCGGGGGGCGACGCGCCCGGTAGTCGTAGAACTCGTCGACCTCGAAGCTGGCCACCACCCGGCCGGCACCGGGACCACCGAGGTGGGCGGCGGCGAGGGCCGAGGCGTTGCCGGCGTCCAGGAAGCCGTCGAGAGAGACCACCAGCACGGGACCGTCGCTGCGCCCGGACAACTCCGGGACGTCATCGACGATGTGCACGAACCGTGCCTCGGTCAACGCTGGCTCCTAGTCTGCGGGCTGCGACGCTCCCGGACCTCTGGGACGTCGGTGGCTGTCTCCCACCCTAGTGGGGTGCAACACCGCCCAGCGTGCCGATATGCCCCCAGGCGTGGGGATCCTCACTCCTGGTGCGAGTAGTCGACGGCCGGGACGCCCTCACCCTTGCCGACCCGACTGTGCCCGTAGCCGTAGAGGAAGTAGATCGCGAAGCCGAGGACCATCCAGACCAGGAACCGGAGCCACGTCTCGATGCTGAGGTTCAGGGCGAGATAGACGCAGAACAGCGCCGCCACCACAGGGAGCACCGGGTTGAACGGCACCGTGAACGAGCGCTCCAGATCGGGCCTGTTCTTCCGCAGGACGGGCACCGCCAGGGAGACGAGCGCGAAGGCGGTCAGGGTTCCGATGTTGACCATCTCCTCCAGCTTCCCGATCGGCGTCAGGGAGGCCACGATCGCCACGAAGGTGCCGATGGTGAGGGTGATCAGGACGGGCGTCCCGGTCCTGGGGCTGACGCGGGCGAACGGTCGCGGGAGCAGCCCGTCGCGGCTCATCGCGAAGAGCACCCGCACGGCGCCGATCATCAGCGTCATCACGACCGTCGTCAGGCCCGCGACGGCACCGGCCGAGATGAGCGTGGCGAAGTTGTCGTGACCCACGTCCTTGAAGGCCGTGGCGAGCGCGGCCTCGGGATCGATGCGGTCGTAGCGCACCATGCCGGTGATCACCAGCGCGACCGCGACGTAGAGCACGGTGCAGATGGCCAACGAGCCGATGATGCCGCGGGGCAGGTCCTTCTGCGGGTTGCGGGCCTCTTCCGCGGTCGTCGCCACCACGTCGAAGCCGATGTAGGCGAAGAAGACCACCGAGGCGGCGGACACGACGCCGAGGATCCCGTAGGTCTGGGCCTGGAACCCGAAGATCCACTGGAACAGCGGCTGGGCGACCCCGCTGGCGTCCTGCGGGTCGGCCGCCGGCGGGATGAACGGCTGGTAGTTCGCACCCTTGATGAAGAACAGCCCGGCGACGATCACGAACAGCACGACGAACAGCTTCACGCCGACGAGCACCAGGTTCACCCGCAGGGACTCCTTGATGCCCGCCGCCACCAGGACGGTCAGGAGGGCCACCAGCAGGAAGGCGGCGAGGTTGAAGTGTCCGAAGCCCGCTGACGCGGCCGGACCCAGGTTCTCGGGCCACCCCATGCCGATGGCGTCGAGCAGGGTGACGAAGTACTCGCTCCATCCCTGGGCCACCACCGAGGCACCCAGCATGAGCTCCAGGATGAGGTCCCACCCGATGATCCACGCGACCAGCTCGCCCAGGGTCGCGTAGGAGAAGGTGTACGCCGACCCGCTGACCGGCACGGTCGAGGCGAACTCCGCGTAGCAGATCGCCGCCAGACCGCACACGACCGCGGCGATCACGAAGGAGAACACCACGGACGGTCCGGCGAAGTCCTTGGCAGCGGCCCCGGTGAGGGTGAAGATCCCGGCGCCGATGATCACCCCGATCCCGAAGACGGTCAGGTCCAGCGCGGTCAACTCGCGCTTCAGCTTGAAGTCCGGGTCCTCGGTGTCGCTCATCGAGTGCTCGACCGACTTGGTTCGCAATACGTTCATAGCGGGCACGCTACAACGAGGATTCTCAGCCGTAAATGTTGCGGATCCGCGCCGCGGCGCGCCTGGCCAGCTCGCGGGTCCCGAAGCCGAGGACCGCCCTGACGGTGGCATCCGCGTCCCCGTCGCTGGTCCCCTTGCCGCCGTCGTGCAACGCGCGCATCAGCTCCCAGAGCCTGGGCTCGCCGCGGGTGCGGGCGATGTAGTCACACGCCATCCAGCTCAATGCGTAGTGCCACTCCTGGTCGGAGTTGTTGAACGTGCTCGAGGCCGGCATCCCTGCGTCCTCGGTCTCCGCCCGCGCCAGGGCCTGTGTGGGGATGATCCGCTGGGCGGAGGGGACGGCACGAGCGCCGAGATACTCAGCGATCCCCTCCGACAGCCAGGTCGGGATGCCGTCGTCACGGGTGCCGAGGGCCACGTGGCTCAGCTCGTGGCGGGCGATGCGTCCGAGGAACGGCTGGCCGGCCCGGACCGAGCTGGGCATCAGCAGCATCCTGGTGGAGGCGACCTTGTGCCTGCTGCTGCTGGTGTACTGCGGAAACGTCATCGCCCCCAGGTGGGCGATCGCTCCCCCCGGCACATTGGTGAACGACGCCAGCACCCGCGGGTTGGTGACGTGGTAGACGACCACCCGCTCCTCCCACCGGAACGGCAGCGCCCGGTCCAGGTCGGACATCCCGTTGCGTACGGCGGACATCACCGTGGGCGCCGCCGCACGAGTGGAGCGGTCGAAGATGCCGAGCACCCCCGGCTCCTCGCGGACCGTGACCGCGGTGATGTCCCACGGTGCCAGCGAGCCCTCGACCAGCGGCTTGCCGCCGCTGGTCCGGTCCGAGACGATCGTGGCCACACCGTCGCGGTAGGAGAAGACGAAGCCCACGGTCTGCTCGACGGCCAGCGCGTCGTACCTCCGCAGCTGCATGGTCAGCTGCACCTTGGGGATGCGGACGACCTCACCCCACCTCGCGGGGCGGACCAGGCCGGCCCACTGGTCGGGAAGCACCCGGTAGCCGAACCGCTCCAGCGGCAGCTGGACCAGGTTGCGGAAGTAGCGCCGTTGCCGGGAGACCAGGGCCTTGTCGGCGGGGTCGACGTGACGCAGGAAGCCCGCGAGGTCACGCCCGCGGACGGCCGTCGCACGCTCGTCGAGGATCTGCTGCTCCTGGGACCTCGCCTGTGCGGAGCTGAGCCGGCCGGTGGGCGACCCGACGGGGCCGTCGCCGCGGTCGCCGCCGCTGCAGCCCACGAGCAGTGACGTCGTCAGGAGGAGCGCGAGCAGCGCCACCGGTTGCCGACGCCGCGTCGGGTCAGTCCGAGGTGCCACGATCCAGCGACTCGATGTCCTGGCCGACGTCGTGCCCCAGAGAGTGTCCCAGAGCGTGTCCCTCGTCCCGGTCCAGGGCGGTGACGTCCTCGACGATCCCGCGAGCCAGCGCCTGGGCCGTGAGACCCACCCGCTCCAGGATCGCGTCACGCTTGGCATGGTCGAGGAACTCCTGGGGGATGCCGTGCTGTCGGTACGGGGTGGTCACCCGCTCGTCGTTGAGCAGCTGGAGGAGGGTCGAGCCGCATCCACTCACCCTGCCGTTGTCCTCAACGCACACGACGAGTCGATGGTCACGGGCCAGGCTCACGATGGCCGGGTCCCAGGGCTTGACCCATCGTGGGTCGATCACGGTCACACCGATACCCTGGTCGGCCAGTCTGGCGGCCACGTCGACGCCGACAGCGGCCATCGAGCCGATGCCGACGATCAGCACGTCGCGCGCCCCGTCGCGGACGAGGACGTCCATCGAGCCGACCCGGTCGACGGGCTCGATGTCGCCGCGTGGAGGACCCTTGGGGATCCGGAGCACGGTGGGGGCGTCGTCGACGGCGACAGCCTCGCGCAGGAGCTCGCGAACCCGCGCTCCGTCGCGGGGCGCGGCCAGGCGCAGGCCCGGCACCACCTGCAGGATCGACATGTCCCACATGCCGTTGTGGCTGGCTCCGTCGTCGCCAGTCACCCCGGCCCGGTCGAGCACGAAGGTCACACCGCACCGGTGCAGCGCGACATCCATCAGCACCTGGTCGAAGGCACGGTTGAGGAAGGTGGCGTAGATCGCGACGACGGGGTGCAGCCCGCCCATGGCCAGCCCCGCCGCGCTGGTGACGGCGTGCTGTTCGGCGATCCCGACGTCGAAGGTGCGCTCGGGGTACGCCGCGGCGAAGCGATCGAGGCCGACCGGATAGAGCATCGCCGCCGTGATCGCGACGATGTCCTTGCGCTCGGCACCGAGCGCCACCATCTCCTCGGAGAAGAAGTCGGTCCAGATCCGGCCCTTGGGCGAACCCACCCCGGTCTCCACGTCGAACGGGCCGATCTGGTGGAACTGGTCGGCCTCGTGGCGCTCGGCCGGGTCGTAGCCGAAGCCCTTGCGGGTCATCACGTGCACGATCACCGGACCCCCGAACCGCTTGGCCAGACTGAGCGCCTGTTCGACCGCCTTGAGGTCATGGCCGTCGACCGGGCCGACGTACTTCAGCCCGAGGTCCTCGAAGAGGCCCTGGGGCGCCAGGGCGTCCTTCATCCCCTTCTTCATCGCGTGCAGGGCGTCGTACACGGCCGGCCCGACGCCACGCACGCCGTTGAGGCGCCGCTTGACCATGTCGAGGACCTGCTCGTAGCGCGGGCTGGTGCGCAGCGAGGTGAGGTGGTTGGCCAGGCCGCCGACGGTCGGCATGTAGGAGCGGCCGTTGTCGTTGACGACCATCACCAGCCGTCGGTCGTCGCCCTCGGCGATGTTGTTCAGCGCCTCCCAGGCCATCCCGCCGGTTAGTGCGCCGTCGCCGATCACGGCCACCACGTGGCGGTCCTCGCCGCGGATCGCGTAGGCCTTGGCCAGCCCGTCGGCGTAGGACAGCGACGTCGAGGCGTGGGAGTTCTCCACCACGTCGTGCTCGGACTCGGCCTGGCTCGGGTAGCCGGACAGGCCACCCTCGGTGCGCAGCGTGTCGAACCGGGCGGCGCGTCCGGTGAGCATCTTGTGCACGTAGGCCTGGTGCCCGGTGTCGAAGACGACCCGGTCGCGCGGGCTGTCGAAGACCAGATGGATGGCCATCGTCAACTCGACGACCCCGAGGTTGGGGCCCAGATGGCCACCGCGGGGGGCACAGGTGCGGATCAGCTCGTCGCGGATCTCCGAGGCCAGCTCGGTGAGCTCGCGGTCACCGAGAGTGCGCAGGTCCTGCGGGCCCGAGAGATGCTCGAGATGACCCATGGATGTGCTCGCTCCTCGCTCCCACGTCGTGCCGGCTGCTCCGGCCACGAGTCTAGTCGGCGGTCCCCGGGACGCTGAGCACAGCCACCGCCGGTTCGTGCAGGCTGCCCAGCCAGAGCTGCCCGTCGTGCTCCCGGACGCCGGTGACCATGTGGTAGCTGCTCGCGTCGGCATCGACGTCGTGCACGAGTCGACCGTCCAGGTCGTAGGCCTGCACGCGCACGGTCTGCGCAGGCTTGGGCTGAAGCGCCTCCGGTATCCGGGTCACCAGCCTGCGCACGAACATCGGGGCCCGGGCGTGCAGCATCTCGACCAGGGGGTCCAGTGGCGAGGCGATCGTGACCCACACCAGGCCGTCGCTGCCGAGGGCGATGTTGTCGGGGTAGCCGGGGAGATCCTGGACCAGGTGGTCGCGGCTGCCGGCGCGCTCCCCGGTCAGCCACAGCCGGACCACGGTCCGGCCCGCGGTCTCGGCCACGCAGACGAACGACTCGTCGGGAGCCAGCGCGACACCGTTCGCGAACGACAGCTCTTCGAGACGGACCTCGACGGTCCCGTCGGCGCGCCGGCACAACAGCCGCCCGGTGCGGGTCTCCTCGACGAAGTCCGCCTTCCAGTCCTCGATCGAGTAGACCGTGCTCGAGTCGGAGAACCAGATGTCGCCGTTCACGGCCACGGCCGCGTTGTTGCAGAACCGCATGGCGCGTCCGTCGACGTCGGTGACCAGGGGCTCGATGGCACCGGTGGTCATGTCCATCGCCAGCAGCCCGGCGTGCGCGTCGGCGATCAGCAGCCTGTCATCGTCGAGGAGCTCCAGCCCCAACGGACGCCCACCGGTGTTCCCGACCTTGTGCACCGACGAGCCGTCGGGGGCGACGCGGAAGATGCTGCCGTCCTCGGTGCCCGTCCAGACCTGACCGCTGGCGTCGACGACGACGTCCTCGGCACCCATCTCGGGAAGCTCGATCCGGCGCAGGCTCGACTTCGGTGTGTCCGTGCTCATGGGTGTGTCCCGTCGGTGGTGAGTTGGCGGTAGAGGTCGGAGCCCAGGAAACGCGGCAGGAAGTGCGCGCACGACTCGGCCCGGTCGAGGTCGCCGACGGTAGCCGGGTCGACGAACACGATCGCACGACCCTCACCGAGGACGATGTCGCCGTCGGTCAGGTCCGTCCTCCCGGCGTACACCCGGTAGTGGCCCTCGTGCCCATCGGTGTAGCGAAACTCGGTGTCCTGCCAGAGGACGAGACTCCCGGGCGCGGCCTCGATGCCCGTCTCCTCGAGGAGTTCGCGGCGGACAGCGGCGTCGAAGTCCTCCCCCGGCTCGACGTGGCCGCCGACCATCCCCCACTGGTCGGGGGCCCGCGGAGCGTGCTCGTCGCGGTGCTGGAGCAGGACATGACCGCGCGGGTCCACGAGGAGCACGACTGCGATGCGGACCATGGGCTCACCCTAGGGTCGGCCCCCTGACGGCTCAGAGCCGCGCCACGAACCGGCGACCCCGGAGCGCCTCCTCGACCAGTCCGGCTCCGCGCCGTACGCCGATCAGGCGCGCCGACTCGCGCTGCCAGGCCTCGACCGCGGCATCGACGACGGCGGCCTCGGCCACGTCTCGCAAGCCCCCGCGCGCCTCGCTGAGCCCCTGGTTCACCGCCGACTGTGAGGCCTCGACGTGCAGGACCGCGAATCGGGCCAGGACCACGACGTGCCGGCGCAGGGCGGGATAGGTGCGGTACTCCGGAGGGCACTGGTCGAGCAGCCAGGACGCGGCCGTCGCCTCCCAGTCGGGCGCTCCGGGAGGCCGCACCGCTGCGGGCCACCCTGGCGGGGACACCGGGCGTGGGGACATGGATCCAGCGTAGCGCTCGTTCGAACACCTGTTCGCACGAGGTAGACCAGTTGGCCGTCTTTGCTAGACCAGTCGCGCAGTCGTGTCATGTGCGTCCACCAGCACCGTCTCCTATCCGAGCCCAGCCAAGGAGTCCGGTCCGGAGTCCGAGTCCAGTCGGTGAGGAAGTTCGATGGAGCAGCCGAGGAACCCAGTAGTCGGTGCGACGACGGTGCACCTTGCGGTGCCGCTCGTCTCGGGCGAGACCGAGGTCGACACCCTCTGTGGTGAGCTGAGCTTCACCGCCACCGACCCGTACGCCGTCACCCTGCAGGTCGCAACGCCGACAGGTCCTGTTCGGTGGACGTTCTCGCGCGATCTCCTCGCTGAGGGGATCTACGAGCCGTCAGGCGACGGCGACGTGCAGGTCTGGCCCTGCCTGAGCACCGAGGCCGAGGCCGTGGTCATCATCGAGCTGCACGCACCCTCGGGTGACGCCATGCTGCAGACCCCCACCCGCGCGGTGCAGGCATTCGTCACCGACATCTACCGGGCGGTTCCTCCCGGCACCGAGAGCGCACACCTCCGGCTGGACGACCTGGTGGCCCAGCTTCTCGCCGTCTGACCCCGGCACCCGCCCGGGTCAGGTCTCCCGCATGGATCCTGCCGTCACGCCCGTGGGAGACGGCCACGATCTCGGCGACGACGGACAGGGCAATCTCGCCGGGCCCCTTGCCCCCGGTGTTCAGGCCGGCCGGAACGTGCAGCCGCTCCAGATCCGGCACCCCCTCGTCCCTGAGCTGTTCGACCAGCCCTGCTGCCCGGTTGCGGCTGGCCATCATCGCGACGTACGACGCCGGAGAGGTCAGTGCGTCTCGAAGGACCTGCGGGCCGTCCGGCGCGTCGTGGTCGCAGACGACCACCGCGTCCCCCGCGCGCAGGCCCAGGGCGCCGACCTCGGCGGTGCCGCGACCGTCCTCGTCGACCTCGACCACCACCACCGTCCGTCCGACGGTCCTGGCGATGCTCGCGATGGCCTCGGAGATCGGGTTGCGGGTCAGCACGATGATGCGGCCGCGCTCGATGTCCTCATCCGACCAGGGCTGCTCACGCGGAGTCATGTCAGCAGCCTGCCACGTCGCCGGCCGTGGCGGGCGGGCCCTCAGGCGAGACTCCGAAGGAGCAGCACCAGGGCCGAGGCGGCACAGATCGTCAGCACCGCGTGTCGGATCCGCTCGTCCGGGACGACACCGTGCAGGCGTCCGCCGACCCAGACCCCGACGGCCAGACACGGCGTGAGAAGCAGGCCGAGGAGCAGGATCCGCAACTCGAAGCCGCCGCCGAGCCAGATGCCCACCAGGCTCATCACCGCGCCGACGACGAACAGCACCGCCAGGGTCGAGCGGATCTGGGCGGCGGAACGGTGCTGGTAGAGCAGCGCCACCGGTGGTCCGCCGATCGACGTGGCGGTGCCGGCCACCCCGGACACCAGGCCGGCCGTCATCAAGGTGCCGGGTCTGACCGGCACCTCGACCGCGCGGACGCTGAGGGCCACGGCCAGGAGGACCATCAGGGCGACGGCGATGGCGACGAACCGGTCGGAGAACAGCGCCAGCAGGAGTACGCCGCCCGCCGTGCCCGGCACGCGCGCGGGCAGGACCCAGGCAAGGCCGCGCCAGTCGATCTCGTGGTGTGACCGGATCAGCGTGAGCAGCGGAAGCAGCGCGGCGAGGACGAGCAGCAGCTCGGGCATCAGCGACGGGTCCAGCAGCGTCACCACGGGAGCCGCAACCAGGCCCAGGCCCAGGCCGACCAGCCCCTGGATGGCCGCGCCGAGCACCAGCACCAGAGCGAGCAGCGCCACGACGGTCCCGTCGACCCCGAGAATCGTCACGGCATCATCCGGGGAGCAAGGACAGCCGCACCTGTCGCTCCTCGTTGTCCACGTTGAGGTCGACCAGGCAGATGCTCTGCCAGGTGCCGAGCGCGAGCCGGCCGCCCAGCACGGGGACGGTGGCGTACGGCGGCACCAGTGCCGGCATCACGTGCGAGCGGCCGTGCCCCGGCGAACCGTGGCGGTGCCGCCAGCGGTCGTCGGCGGGCAGCAGGTCGTCGAGCGCGGCGAGCAGGTCGTCGTCGGAGCCGGCACCGGTCTCGATGATCGAGACGCCGGCGGTGGCGTGCGGGACGAACACGTGCAGCAGCCCGTCATCCTCGTCGCTGACGAAGTCGCCGCAGTCCGCCGTGATGTCGAGGACCACCTCGCGGTTGCCTGTCCGGTAGGTCCTCACCTCCGACCTCATCGGAGGCGCTCGGCACGAGTCGGCCGGAGTTCTGGCTCAGGAATCACGCAGGTGCTCCTCCATGCGCTCCACCTTGGCCTCGAGCTGGCCGTCGTACCCCGGACGGATGTCGGCCTTGAGCACCAGACCCACTCTCGGCGAGGTCGCCGACACGGCGTCGACCGCCTGCTTGACCACCTCCATCACCTCGTCCCACTCCCCCTCGAGGGTGGTGAACATCGCGTCGGTGCGGTTCGGGAGACCCGAGTCGCGAACGACCCGGACGGCTGCGGCCACCGCTTCTGAGACCGATCCGTCCGCTCGTGCCGAGATGGTGGGTGCAACCGAGAACGCGACCAGCATTTCAATACCTCCGGAGATCGTCTGGATTGGTCAGCCACATCAGGGACATCAGGACTCAGCCTTCTCGCGCACAGCACGATCGCCCGGACGCCGGCGTCCGTGAGGATGCGGGCCAGACCCGTGCCGGCGAAACCGTCATCCTCGCGCTTGCTGAGCACGTGCTCGCCCGGCTCGGGCTGGACCGCCAGCGCCCACCCCGGACCACCCGGATCGTCGGGCGCACCGGGGGCACCGTCGTTCTGCAGGTGCACCACCACCGCGCCTGCGGCCCGAGCCATCGAGATCAGACGCTCGACGTTTCGCAGGAGCCGAGACGCATCCGGGACCGCACTCGAGCCCGAGACGAACGCGGCTTGCAGGTCGACGACGATCAGTGCCGCGGGCCTGGTGGCGCTCACTTCGGCCCGCCCATGGGCAGCGGCTGATGTCCCGGTCATGACCCCACCCTCCCATCCGGGCCGCTCCCGCCGTGAGCGGCCCGGTCGACTCGAGGCGCGGCGATCTGGCAGGTTCTGCGAAAATCGGCAGCGGCCGCAAGATTGGGCGATAATCGCCGAGGAACAAGACGCCCGGGGGGGAGTTGCACGTGTCGCACGGACGGTGGTGGCTGGCTGCCGGCCTGCTCGCCCTGACGGTGGTGCCGTTCGCGTTCATCGACGTCGAAGGCTCGTGGTACGGCGGCTGGCCCGCCTTGGGCTTCGCCACCGGCCTCCTCCTCGTCGCCGGACGGCCGCGGCTCTGGGCGGTGCTCGGCGTCGAGACGCTGGTGCTCGGCTCCGCTGTGACCCTCAGCTACCACGCCTCGCCTGCCCTGGGGCTGCTGGCCGGCCTCACCGTCACGCTGCCGGCCCTGTTCACCTGGTGGTTGCTCACCGACGGTGGCAGGACCCGTCCCCGCCTCGACATGGTCGACAGCCTGCGGTACCACACCTCCACCGCCGCGTCGGCCGTGCTGTGCGGGCTGATGGCGATGTCCGTGGCCGGGCTCGTGCTGCCCTGGCCCGAGGTCCTGGTCGTCGGGCTGACAGCCCTGCTGGGAGCACTCACGGCCCAGCTAGCGGTGCTGCCCCTGCTGGTCGGCAAGTCGCGCAGCAAGGCCGCCGGTGGTCTCGCGGAGCTGAGCGTGGAGCGGCTCGTCCTGCTCGACGTCGTCATCGGCGTCTTCTGGCCGACCACCACACTGCCGCTCGTCTTCCTCGTGTTCCCCCCGCTCGCCTGGGCTGCGGTCCGGGCCACCCGGCGAGAGACGCACGTGCAGCTCTTCCTGGTGTGCGTGGCCGTCTACGCGTTGACCTCGCGCGGCCACGGACCCCTGGCGGCGATCCCGTCGTACCTGCCGAGCTGGCTGGACCCCGCGCTGATGTACGTCTTCCTCGCAGCGCTGTGCTACCTGATCGTCCCGCTCACGCTGACCGTGGAGCGGCTCGTCTCCATCACCGGGCACGCCAGCCGGGCGGCCACGACGGTGGCGCGGCTCCTCGACTCCGCCACGCACACCCTGTTCATCGCCACCGACGAGAGGGGCCTGATCACGCACTACAACACCGGGGCACAGCGCGCCCTCGGCTACAGCGAGTCGGAGGTGCTGGGCAACAGCCCGGCCATGTTCCACACCGACGACGAGGTCCTCCGGCAGGCAGCACACTTCGGCGTGAGCCCGGACTACCGCTCCGTGCTCCTGGCGCAGGCCGCGCGAGGCGACCGCCGCGACTGGGCACTGCGGCGCAAGGACGGCAGCGGCCGGATGGCCTCACTGAGCATCAGTGCCGTCACCGATGCCTCGGGCGGGGTGGTCGGGCACATCACCGCGGGTGAGGACATCACCGAGCGACTTCGCGCCGAGGCGGCGTTGACCACGGCCCTCACCAGGGAGCACTCCTCCGTGGTCCGCCTGCAGGAGGTGGACCACGTCAAGCAGGAGCTGGTCTCCAACGTCAGCCACGAGCTCCGCACGCCGATCACCAGCATCTCCGGGTACGCCGAGCTGCTCTCCGACGGGGCCCTCGGCGAGCTCAACCGAGCTCAGATCGACGCCGTGCTCCGCATCGAGCGCAACACCTCACGCCTCGGGTTGCTCGTGGAGGACCTGCTCACCCTCTCTCGGGCCGAGGCCGACAGCCTGGAGCTCGAGCGGGCCGAGATCGACCTGCGCGAGGTCGCCTCGGAGGGCTACGAGCTGCTCGAGGACCTGGTCCGCAACCGCGACCTGGAGGTGGCGCTCGACGTACCTCCCGAGCCCGTGCGGGTGCTCGGAGACCGGCACGCGCTCGAACGCGTCGTGATCAACCTGCTGGGCAACGCGATCAAGTTCACCCCGGACTCCGGGCATGCCACCCTCACGGTCCGGGCCGCACCGTCGGGCCCGGAGCTGATCGTCAGCGACAGCGGGATGGGCATCGCCGAGAAGGACCAGGAGCACCTGTTCACGCGCTTCTTCCGCACCTCTGCCGCCGCCGAGCACGCCATCCAGGGGACGGGCCTCGGGTTGAGCATCGTGCACGCGATCGTGAGCCAGCACGGTGGCGCGGTCGCGGTCGACTCCGCGCCGGGCCAGGGCACGACCATCGTGGTGACCTTTCCCGGCGTGGCCTGTTGAGCGATCCTGGACGACACCGCATCGTTCGCCCCCGCTCGGGTCCTGGCGTCAGTCCTTGCGCAGGTTCCTCAGGACGTACTGCATGATGCCGCCGTTGCGGTAGTAGTTCGCCTCACCCGGGGTGTCGATCCGCACCAGTGCGTCGAACTCCTTGTCCCCTGCCGTGACCTTCACTGTCGAGGGAGTCGCGCCGTCGTTGAGCGCAGTGACTCCGGTGATCGAGAACTCCTCCTCACCGGTCAGCCCGAGGGACTCGGCGCTCTGGCCGGCGGGGTACTGCAGCGGAAGCACGCCCATGCCGATCAGGTTGGAGCGGTGGATCCGCTCGTAGGACTCGGCGATGACGGCGCGGACGCCGAGGAGGGCCGTGCCCTTGGCCGCCCAGTCCCGTGAGGACCCCGAGCCGTACTCCTTGCCCGCGAGGACGACGAGCGGGATGCCCTGGGCGAGGTACTTCTCGCTCGCCTCGAACACCGTGGTGACCTCTCCGTCTCCGGTGAAGTCCCGGGTGAAGCCACCCTCGGTCCCCTGGGCGAGCTGGTTGCGGAGCCGGATGTTGGCGAAGGTGCCGCGGATCATCACCTCGTGGTTGCCGCGCCGGGAGCCGTAGGAGTTGAAGTCGCGCTGCTCGACACCGTGCTCGGCCAGGTAGCTGCCCGCCGGGCTGTCCTTCTTGATCGCCCCGGCGGGACTGATGTGGTCGGTGGTCACCGAGTCGCCCAGCTTGAGCAGCACCCTGGCGCCGGCGATGTCCTCGACCGCCTCCGGCTCCGCCGGCATGCCGTCGAAGTAGGGAGGCTTGCGGACGTAGGTGGAATTGGGGTCCCACTCGAACGTGTCGCCCTCCGGAGTGGGCAGCGACCTCCACTGCTCGTCCCCGGCGAAGACGTCCGCGTAGTCGTCGGTGAACATCTCCGAGGTGATCGCGGTGGCGATGACCCCCTCGACCTCGGCGGCGCTCGGCCAGATGTCCTTGAGGAAGACGTCGTTGCCGTCGTGGTCGGTGCCCAAGGCGTCGTTGTAGAGGTCGACGTCCATCGATCCGGCCAGCGCGTAGGCGACCACCAGCGGGGGCGACGCGAGGTAGTTCATCTTCACGTCAGGGTTGATCCGGCCCTCGAAGTTGCGGTTGCCCGACAGCACCGAGACGACGGCGAGGTCGTTCTGGTTGACCGCGTCGCTGACCTCGGGGATCAACGGCCCGGAGTTGCCGATGCAGGTCGTGCAGCCGTAGCCGACGAGGTTGAACCCGAGCTTGTCGAGGTACGGCGTGAGCTCGGCCCGCTCGTAGTAGTCCGAGACGACCTTCGATCCCGGAGCCAGGGTGGTCTTCACCCAGGGCTTGGTGGTCAGGCCCTTCTCGACGGCGTTCTTGGCGAGCAACGCCGCACCGATCATCACCGACGGGTTGGAGGTGTTGGTGCACGAGGTGATCGCGGCGATCGCCACGGCGCCGTGGTCGAGGTCGAACTCGGTGCCGTCCGCCAGGCGCACCCGAGCCGGGTTCGACGTACGCCCGTGGCCGCTGCCTGCCGGGTGGTTGCGCCAGTGGTCCGGTGTCCCGGAGCCGTTGCCGCCCTCGGAGTGTGCCGGGGCGTCGCTGGAGGGGAACGACTCGTCGGAGGCCTCGTCGACCTTGGAGCGCACCCCGTCGTCGTCGGTGCCGCCGGCGTACTCCCCCAGCGCGACGCGGAAGGCTTCCTTGGCGTCGGAGAGCGAGACCCTGTCCTGGGGGCGCTTCGGGCCGGCGAGCGACGGGACCACCTCGGCCAGGTCCAGCTCGAGTCGCTCGGAGTACCGCGGCTCCGCGTCGGGGTCGTGCCAGAGGCCCTGCTCCTTGGCGTAGGCCTCGACGAGCGCGATCTGCTCGGCGTCGCGGCCAGTGAGCTCGAGGTACTTCGTGGTCTCCTCGTCGATCGGGAAGACCGCGATGGTGGAGCCGAACTCGGGGCTCATGTTGCCGATCGTGGCCCGGTTGGCCAGCGGCAGCGCGGAGACGCCGGGGCCGTAGAACTCGACGAACTTGCCGACCACGCCGTGCTCACGCAGCATCTCGGTGATCGTGAGGACCAGGTCGGTCGCCGTGGCGCCCTCGGGCAGGTCACCGTTGAGCTTGAAGCCGACCACCCGTGGGATCAGCATCGAGACCGGCTGACCGAGCATCGCCGCCTCGGCCTCGATCCCGCCCACACCCCAGCCGACGACGCCGATGCCGTTGACCATGGTGGTGTGCGAGTCGGTGCCGACACAGGTGTCGGGGTACGCGACGACGGTCTGCTCGCCGGAGTCGGTCGAGGGCCGGGTGAACACGACGCGGGCGAGGTGCTCGATGTTGACCTGGTGGACGATGCCGGTGCCGGGCGGGACCACCTTGAAGTCGTCGAAGGCACCCTGCCCCCACCGCAGGAACTGGTAGCGCTCGCGGTTGCGCTCGTACTCGATCTCGACGTTGCGGCCGAACGCCTCGGGGGTCCCGAACACGTCGGCGATCACGGAGTGGTCGATGACCATCTCGGCCGGGGCGAGCGGGTTGATCTTCGAGGGGTCGCCCCCGAGGTCGCTCATCGCCTCGCGCATCGTGGCGAGGTCGACGACGCACGGGACGCCGGTGAAGTCCTGCATGATCACGCGGGCGGGCGTGAACTGGATCTCCTGGCTGGGGTCCGCGTCGGCATCCCAGCCCGCGATCGCCCGGATGTCGTCGGCGGTGATGTCCGCGCCGTCCTCGGTGCGCAGCAGGTTCTCCAGGAGGACCTTCAGGCTGAACGGCAAGGAGTCGACGTCGAGACCGTCACCGGCAACCGCGGCGAGACGGTAGATCTCGTAGGACTTTCCGTTGACGTCCAGGGTGCCCTTGGCACCAAAGCTGTCGGCGCTCGACATGGTTCTCCTCAAGTCTTCGGGTGGTCCCGGCAGGTGTGGGCCCATCTTGCCCACCCCGCGCGACCCGCGGAAGGGCGGCCCACCCCTCGTCCAAACTATCTTGACATCAAGATACCACGCCACCCCACCTCTCCCCGTAGTTGGCGACCGGTCGCTCGGCGCACGCTGCAGCCCGCCGACCGGTCACTCGGCGCACGCTGCAGCCCGCCGACCGGTCAGTTGCGGGACGCCGCGGATCCTCGTCTGCGCTCCTTGCGTGCACGCAGTGCCCGCTCGGCGCCTCACAGCGTGCGCGCAGTGCCCGCTCGGCGTCGTATAGCGTGCGCGCAGTGCCCGCTCGGCGAACTAGGTGGGGAGCCGATCGCCGCGCTCGTGCAGCAGGCGGGCGGGGGCTGTCAGGCGCCAGGCCTCGAACGCGAGTTCCGCCAGCTCGTCGCGGTCCACACCATCGAGGTGGACCACCACCCAGCCGTAGGCCCCGGCGGTGAACTGGACCTCGAAGACCTCGGGCCGCTCGGCGACCAGCGCCAGCTGTTCCGCAAGTGTCTGTCGCAACCCGACTGTCTGGGTGGGCTCCCACAGGTAGCCGAAGGTGTGGCCGGCGACACGCAGTTCGGCGAAGCGCGATCGATCGACCACCTCGACCTCCTCTAGCTGCCGCACCAGGTCCAGGACGTCCACAGTCCCGGTCATCCGCGGAGCAGCAACGCGACGCATTCGACGTGGTGCGTCATCGGGAACAGGTCGAACGCCCGCAGGTCCGCGAGTCGGTAGCCCTGCTCGGCGAAGTAGCCGAGGTCGCGGGCCAGCGCGGCAGGATCGCAGGCGACGTACGCCACGGCCCTCGGTGCGAGCTCGCTGATGGCGCGGACGACCTGCCGCTTCGCACCGGCCCGAGGCGGATCGAGTACGACGAGGTCGGCGCCGCCGCTGTTCTCCAACCCGCGGTGCAGCGCCCTGTCAACCCGGTCGCGGATCACGACCGCCTGCGGGAGACCGGCCAGGTTCTCGGTCGCCAGCTCGGTGGCCCTCCCGTCCCCCTCGATGGCGGTGACCGAGCCCTCCGACCCCACCGCGTCAGCGAGAAAGGCGGTGAACAGACCCACACCCGCGTAGAGATCGAGCGCCCGCTCCCCCGCCCGGGGCGCCAGCATCTGCATCACCGTCTCCACCAGGACGCGCGGCGCACCTTGGTGCACCTGCCAGAAGCCGTCGCCGGCGACGGTGAAGTCGTGAGTCGCGCCGGCCGCCTCGACATGCTCGACGACCTGGCCCGGCAAGTCCGGTTCGCGGGCGTCGGGATGGGCGATCAGGCACTCGTCGACGACCACCACCTCGTGGGACCGGTGCTTGCGCAGGCCCTTGCGTCCATCAGGGAGGCGCACGTACTGCATCCGGGTGCGCCAGCGCAGCCCGTCCTGGTCGCCGGGCACGGCCTCGACCTCGACCTCGCGCTCGATCCCGGCCAGCCGGGCAAGCTGCTCGGTGATGACCGCGGCCTTGAGTCGTCGCTGCTCGGCCAGCGTGACGTGCTGGAAGTCGCAGCCACCGCAGGCGCCGGGCCCGGCATAGGGACACGGCGCCGCGATGCGTTCGGCCGAGGCGGTGAGCACGTCGATCGCGTCCCCGCGGAGGAAGCTGCCACTGTCGGCGGTGATCTCGACCGTCACCCGCTCCCCCGGCAGGGCGTGCCGGACGAAGATCACCCGACCCTCGTGCCTGGCCACGAAGTGCCCGCCGTGCGCGACGGGTCCGACCTCGACCTCGAAGCGTTGCCCGACGACGTCGTCGGCAGCCTCGGTCATCGTCCAGACCTGGTGCGGCCACGGCGCTCGTCGCCCGGACGCAGACGCTGGAAGTCCCGGTCCTTGCGCTCCTTGGCGTCCTCCGCGCTGCGGAGCTGGAACGGCACCGAGGTCACCATCACCCCGGGGGTGAACAGCAGCCGGCCCTTGAGCCGGAGTGCGGTCTGGTTGTGCAGCACCTGCTCCCACCAGCGTCCGACGACGTACTCCGGGATGTAGACGGCCACGACGCCCCGCGGGTTGGCCTCACGAAGCTCGACGGCGTAGTCGACGATGGGCCGGATGATCTCGCGGTACGGCGAGTACAGCATCTTCAGCGGTACGTCGATGTGCTGGGCATCCCACTCGTCGACGAGCTGGTTGCTCTTGCCGCCGCCCACGTCGACGAACACGGCCTCGAGGATGTTCGGACGGGTGGCCTTCGCGTAGGCCAGCGCCCGCATGGTCGGCTTGTGCAGCTTGGAGACGAGCACGATCGCGTGCACCCGCGTCGGCAGGATGGGATCGCTGTCGACGATCACCAGCTCCTTCTCGACGCGGTCGTAGTGGCCGCGGATCGAGCGCAGGATCGTGTAGAAGACCACCATCGCCAGGATCGCGATCCAGGCGCCGGCGAGGAACTTGGTCAGCAGCACCACCACGAACACCGAGGCCGTCATCACCAGGCCGAAGCTGTTGATCAGCCGGGAGCGGAACATCTTGCGGCGGGCTGCCGGGTCACGCTCGGACCTCAGCAGCCGGTTCCAGTGCCGGATCATGCCGAGCTGGCTGAGGTTGAAGGAGACGAACACCCCGACGATGTAGAGCTGGATCAGCCGGGTGGTCTCGGCGTCGAAGGCGAAGATCAGCACGATCGCGAACCCGGCGAGGATCAGGATCCCGTTGCTGTAGGCCAGCCGGTCACCGCGGGACCCGAGCTGCCGCGGCGCGTAGCCGTCCTTGGCCAGGATCGAGCCCAGCACCGGGAACCCGTTGAACGCGGTGTTGGCGGCCAGGATCAGGATGATCCCGGTGACGGCCACGACGAAGTAGAAACCGGGCGGGAAGTCGCTGAACACGGCCCGCGCGATCTGCGCGATCGCGGTGTGCTGGTCGTAGCCCGCCGGCAGCGCCGAACCGTCGGCGCGGGTCAGCCGCTCGATCTCGTGCGGGTCGACGTAGCGGATCCCCATCTGGCGGGCCAGGATCACGATGCTCAGCATCATGGTGACCGCGATGGCGCCGAGGAGGAACAGCGTGCTCGCGGCGTTCTTGCTCTTGGGCTTGCGGAAGGCGGGCACCCCGTTGGAGATCGCCTCGACCCCGGTCAAGGCGGCACAGCCGGAGGAGAACGCCCGCGCGAGCAGGAACACCATCGCGGCCTGGGAGATGTCCTCGCCGTACCCCGGCGCCGGCTGGATCAGCAGGTCGGCGCTCTCCACGTCCGGCAGGTTCCCCTGCAGGGCACGCACCGCGGCGTACGTCGCCATCCCGAGCACCCCGAGCATGAACCCGTAGGTCGGCAGGGCGAAGAACGCCCCGGACTCGCGCACGCCGCGCAGGTTGACGGCCGCGAGGGCGAGCACCAGCCCGGCCGCCACCGTGGCCTCGTGCCCGGACAGCCACGGGATCGCCGAGGCGGCGTTCTGCACGCCCGAGGACACCGAGACGGCGACGGTCAGGACGTAGTCGACGAGCAACGCCGAGGCGACGGTCACGCCCGCGCTGTTGCCGAGGTTCACCTTCGCGACCTCGTAGTCGCCTCCCCCGCTGGGGTAGGCGTGCACGTTCTGGCGGTACGACGCGACCACGGTCAGCATCACGACCGCGACGGCGACACCGATCTTCCAGCTGAAGGCGTACGCCGAGGCCCCGGCGATCGACAGCATGATGAAGACCTCGTCGGGCGCGTAGGCCACCGAGGAGAGTGCATCGCTCGCGAAAACGGGTAGCGCAATGCGCTTCGGCAGCAACGTCTCGCCCAATTGCGAACTGCGTAGCTTGCGGCCGAGCAGGATCCGCTTCGAGACATTTCCTACGCCCACACTGGGAGGCTAGAGCACAACGCACCACTGCGGATCAGGACCTACTAGTGTTCGCCGTGTGCATGTCGTGATCATGGGCTGTGGCCGCGTCGGATCGACGCTGGCGCGCAGCCTCGAGGACCGGAACCACACCGTGAGCGTGATCGACAGCAACCCCGACGCCTTCCGGCGACTCGGCCCGTCGTTCAACGGCACCAAGGTGACCGGCTACGGGTTCGACCAGGCCGTGCTGACCGAGGCCGGGATCGAGCGTGCCGACGCGTTCGCCGCCGTGAGCAGCGGTGACAACTCCAACATCATCGCCGCGCGCGTGGCCCGGGAGACGTTCGGGATCCAGCAGGTCGTCGCGCGCATCTACGACCCCGGCCGCGCCGAGGTCTACCAGCGGCTGGGCATCACGACCGTGGCCACGGTTAAGTGGACTGCCGATCAGGTGCTGCGCCGGATCCTCCCGGCCGGCGCCGAGCCCGACTTCCGCGACCCCTCCGGCACGATCCGGGTCGACCAGGTGCCGATCTCCGACGTGTGGGTCGGTGAGCGCACTGTGCGCTTCCAGGAGCAGTCGCGCAGCAGGATCGCCTGGATCGACCGGCTCGGTGAGGGCATGCTCCCGACTCGCGAGACGGTCCTCCAGGAGGGCGACATGATCCACCTCGTGATGCGCGAGCAGAACGCCAGCGCGGTCTACGACGTACTCAAGAAGGGCCCGGAAGAGGACTGATGAGGGTCGCGATCGCAGGAGCAGGGGCCGTGGGCAGGTCGATCGCCCGCGAGCTCATCGGCAACGGGCACGAGGTGCTGCTGATCGACAAGGAGCCCAGCGCCATCAAGCCCGACCGGGTTCCCGATGCCGAGTGGCTGCTGGCGGACTCCTGCGAGCTCTCCTCGCTGGAGGAGGCGCGACTGCAGGAGTGCGACGTGGTGATCGCCGCCACCGGCGACGACAAGGCCAACCTGGTCACCTCCCTGCTCGCCAAGACCGAGTTCGGCGTCCCACGAACCGTCGGTCGGGTCAACCACCCGAACAACGAGTGGCTGTTCACCGAGGCCTGGGGCGTCGACGTCAACGTCTCGACGCCGCGGATCATGTCCGCGCTCGTCGAGGAGGCGGTCACGGTCGGCGACCTGGTCCGGCTCTTCACCTTCCGGCAGGGCAACGCCAACCTGGTGGAGATGACGCTGCCGGCGGACTCGCCGTACGTCGGCACGCCGACCGGGCTGATCCCGATGCCCGAGAACTGCGCCCTGGTGACGATCCTGCGCGACGGGCAGGTCTACCGGCCCGATCCGGAACAACCGGTCGAGGCGGGCGACGAGCTGCTCTTCGTCGTCCCGGCGGAGGTCGAGGAGGAGCTCGAGTCGATGCTCGCCCCCAGCGAGCACGGTGGCGCGCACCGACCGGCCGACCGGACGTCCTGACCGCGGCACCCCCAGGCCTCACAGCTGGGGTTCGGGCTCACCCTGCTCGATCGGGGTCGCGTTGCGGGTGAGCAGCCACGCCATCGCACCCAGCGCCGCCACCTGGAGCGGCCAGCCCATCAGCAGCTTGGCGACCCCGAGCGTCGCGACAGCGGAGTCGGTGGACCACCAGCCGTTGCGGCCAGCGAGGTAGACCGGTCCCTGCACCGCCACCCGGAGGGCGCACGGGATCGCGAGCAGCCAGGTGAGACGGCTGCACAGGCGCACGACGTTGCGATCGGCGTGCCAGGCGGTGGGGTCCCCGGTCACGCTGCCGACGAGGAAGCCGACGACCGGCCAGCGCACCAGGATGGTCAGCACCATCAGGGACCCGTAGGCCAGGTTGTAGATCAGGCCCGGCAGGAAGTAGGCCAGCGCCTGCTCCCCCGCGTCCCCGCCCCCGCGCGCGGCGCGATAGGCGAACAGCGACCCGATGCCGATGCCGACCAGGGCGTTGAGCACGAACTGGGGGCTGGAGCGTTGGGCGAGCCGGACCGCGAGCAGCAGTCCGGCGCAGGAGAGGCTGATGACGATGGCCAGCTTGAGGTCGTGCAGGGTGATGAACAGGACCGTGAACGCGATCGTCGGCACCGCCGCCTCGAGCATCCCCCGCCCACCGCCCAGGGCCGTGCCGAGCTGCTTGCGGACGACCTGCTCCACCGTCTGGGTGGTCGCGGGGACCGCCACGCTCATGCCTGCCTCAGGTCGTAGCGGGGGTTGTACATCACCCGTGCCCCGTCCTGGACGCCGATGCGCCCCTCCACCCGCAGCGCGCGCCCCGGGGAGATGCCGCCGATCCGGCGCCGGCCCAGCCAGACGACGCTGATCGAGCCGGACCCGTCGTAGAGCTCCGCCTCGAGCGCGGGCACTCCGCCGCGCGGACGCAACGTGACGGTGCGAAGGGTGCCCTGCACGATGACCCTGTCCCGATCCTGAGCCTGGTCGATGGGGACCAGCCCGGCCTTGCGGGTGTCCTGGCGCAGCTCGCGCGCCTCAGCCCGCTCCTGGTTGGCCCATCGACTGATGGACGCGCGCAGGCGGCTCTTGTGGTGCTCCGGCATGTGGGCAGCCTAGTCAGTCGCCCCTCACGGTGCAGGCGCAACCAGACACCCGCCGGGTCAGTCGACGCGACGGGCCTCGGGCGGAAGTCGCAGTGGCAACGGCGCACCCGGAGGCATCGCCTCGTGCCCACGGCGTACGACGGTCTGGCGGATGGTCTCCTCCCAGGGCGCGGCGAGGTCCTCCTCGACCGCAGGGCGACCCATCAGCGTGGCCCGGAGCAGCCACCGGGGGCCCTGGTGGGCGACCACCCGGCTTGCCTGGGTGGCCTGCTCGCCCTCGGGTGTCTGCACCGGCACGAGACAGAGCAGCTCGGTGCCGAAGCTGCCCTCCTGCTCGGTGGCCGTGCCTCCCAGGCGAGCGGTCTCGGCGGAGATCTGCGGCCGAAGCTCCTCCCACGAACCGGACCCGCGTGAGGCTGCGAACGCCCGGAGCTCCAGGGCGCCGTCGTCGTTGACCAGCACGGCGGCCAGCACCTGCCCACTGTCCTCGTCGACGGAGAGACGCATCTCCATCTGTCCGGACGGCGTGACGAGCAGGCTGCCGAGGTCGATGCACTCGCGCTCCTCCACGTCCACCTCGGACTCGTCGAAGGGGCCGCTCGCTACCACGACCTCGGTCTCCGATGCGTCGGTGCCGTCGGGCGCGTCGGCCCCGTCGAGCCGTTGAGCGGCTGGCTTGCGGCCGAACCTCACGCTGATGCTCCTCCGGTGTTGGTGGGATCGGGCTGGCCGGCGTGGCCGAACCCTCCTGTCGAACCGTAGCCCCCGGCACCGCGAGCGGTCTCCGAGAGCCCGTCGACCTCGACGAAGTCCGCCGTCTCGAACCGCTGGACCACCAGTTGTGCGATGCGGTCGCCCCGGCTCACCTCGAAGGGCTCGGCCGGGTCTGTGTTGACCAAGCAGACCTGCACCTCGCCTCGGTAGCCGGCGTCGATCGTTCCCGGCGCGTTCACGATCGAGATCCCGTGGCGAGCGGCCAGCCCCGACCGCGGGTGGACCAGGGCGACGTACCCCTCGGGCAGCGCCAGGGCGATGCCGGTCGGCACCAGCGCCCGCTGGCCCGGTTCCAGGGTCAGGTCGGCCGCGGCGTAGAGGTCGGCGCCGGCGTCACCGGGGTGCGCGTACGACGGGAGCGGCAGCTCCGGATCGAGCCGCCTGATCGAGATCTGCACCATGGTGCGCGACCCTACCTGCGGCCCGGGCCGGGCAGGTGACAGGCTTGGGTCGTGCCCACGGACGCCCGATCTCAGTCAACCGGGGCCTCGCCGGACTCCTACCGCGAGCGGCTCTACGTCCCGCTCCGCTGGTGGGTCCAGGCCACCATGCTGCTCGCCAGCCTGTGGCTCGCGTTCGTCGTGGCCATGCCTGCCTGGGTGGCATGGACCACCACGGGTGCCCTGATGGCCCTCACGATCGCGATGTACCTCTGGTTCGGCACGGCCACGGTCGCGGTTCGCGACGGGGTGCTGCACGCCGGCCCGGCCCACATCTCGCTCCACCTGCTCGGGCCGGCGACGCCGCTGGACGCGGAGGAGACCCGCCGGGTCCTTGGTGTCGGAGCCGACGCACGCGCGTTCCTGCTGACCCGGCCCTACCTGAAGCGGTCGGTGCAGGTGCCGGTCCTCGACCCGGCCGACCGGACGCCGTACTGGCTGCTCTCGACGCGGCGGCCCGAGCGGCTGGTCGCCGCCCTCGCAGCGGGCTCCACCCCACCCTCTGGTTAGGGTGGCCGGGACGGCATCACGGGAAAGGCAGGACATGGCCAAGGACAAGTCGAAGGGCAAGTCGAAGGACAGCTCGAAGGTCTGGGGGGCGTTCTCGCTGGTGGCGGCGCTGCTCGGAGCCGGTGCCGCGAAGAAGGGCCTGAACACCTCATGGAAGGCCGCCACGGGCAAGAACCCGCCGGCCAACCCGGCCGACCCCGACGTGGCGCTCTGGGAAGCGGTGACGTGGGCCGCCATCAGCGGCACCGTCGTGGGCCTCGCCAGGATGCTGGCCACGCGCCGGGCGGCCAACTACTACGCCAAGTCGACCGGCCACCTCCCCCCCGGATTGCAGAAGGACGGCCAGGACAAGGACGCGGCGCCCACCCCGAAGACCTGACCGCGAGCCCCCCGAACACGCCGAAGGGCCGTCACCCGTGGGTGACGGCCCTTCGCTGCGTGCTGCGCGTTCAGGCGCAGTCGCGGCAGATCAGCTTCTTCTCGTCGGCCAGTTGGCTGCGGTGGTGCACGAGGAAGCAGCTCATGCAGGTGAACTCGTCCAGCTGCTTGGGCTTGACCTCGACGGCCAGCTCTTCGTGAGAGAGGTCAGCGCCGGGAAGCTCGAAGGACTCTGCGGCCTCGGCCTCGTCCTCGTCGACCTTCCCGGAGTTCTTGTCGTGACGGCGTGCCTTGAGCTCCTCGAGGCTGTCCTCGTTCTGCTCTTCTTCCGTCTTGCGCGGTGCGTCGTAGTCGGTTGCCATTCCTTCTCTCCTGCCCCCAGGTCCGGTCAGTCCCGGGGTGCTCGTCCAAACCCATGTACCACTGCGTCCTCGAATGTGGGGGTCGTTCCACACATCCACGTGACGGCGCAGATTGTGCACTAGTCCCGGCGATTGTGCACACCCGGCCCACACATCGATGTCGGCGTGGGTCAGACCACCTGAGAACGCATCCCGGGTGGCGCTTGTTCCCGGGAGGCCGAAGGTGGGCCCGAGGGTGGCCCGGGGCGGCCCGGGGCGCGGTCAGTCCGCGACCGCCTCGGGGAACCCGCATGCCCTGATGAGACCCGCGAACTCCTCGAAACCCGCGTCTGGAGCACACACGACGAGGTCCATCGTGGAGGTGGTGCCCCAGACCTCGAACCTCGCCCCCGCCTCGGTCGCGACCAGGGCGCCGGCGGCGTAGTCCCATGCGTGTGCACCCGCCTCCACGTAGCCGTCGCTGGTCCCGGCAGCGACCGCGCACAGGTCGAGGGCGCACGAACCCATCCGCCGGATGTCACGAACCTGTGGCAGCATCCGGCCGACCGCCTCGGCCTGGCGCCTGCGGGTGCTGGCCTCGTAGCTGAACCCCGTCGAGATGAGTGCCTCGTCCAGCTGCGGCGGGCGCCGGACCCGCAGGGGTACGCCGTTGCAGGTGGCCCCGCCGCCGAGGCGGGCGGCGTACTCCAGCTCCGGCACGGGGCTGCGCACGACGCCGGCCACCACCTCTCCGTCGCGCGACGCGGCGATCGAGACCGCATAGTTGGGCAGCCCGTAGAGGTAGTTGACCGTTCCGTCGATGGGATCGACGATCCAGGTCACCCCGGAGCTGCTGACCACGTCGGCGCCCTCCTCCCCCACGAACCCGTCGTGGGGCCGGGATCCGAGCAGCCGGCGGCGAATCAACTCCTCACAGGCATGGTCGGCGGCGGTGACCACGTCCACAGGGCTGGTCTTGGTGTCCGCCACGTCGACGCCGGTCCGGCGCATCGAGGCGACCAGGTCGCCCGCCTCGCGGGCTGCCTCGACGGCGAGTGCGAGCAGGTCCTCGTCGGTCGTTCCCGGGGTCATCGGCTCAGTCCTGCCCGCACAACGCCGGCTGGGGCCCGCGTGGGTTCGGGCAGCAGCCCGCCGCGCACACGTCCCACACGGCCTCGGTGGCCAGCGAGGTGCGGTCGGGCGACTCCCCCCGCTCGGTGGCGGCTCGCTCCAGCAGCAGGTCCCGGATCATCGCGACGAACCGAGGGTCGACCCCCGCTGTCGCGGCGCGCGCGAACGGCAGCCCCAGCTCCGCGGCGGTCGCCCGCGCCTCGGTGTCGAGGTCGTAGATGACCTCCATGTGGTCAGAGACGAAGCCGATCGGCACCGCCACGACTCCGGGCACGTTTCGCACCTTCAAGGCCCGCAGGTGGTCGTTGACGTCCGGCTCGAGCCACGGCACCTGGGGTGGCCCCGAGCGCGAGCAGTAGACCAGCTCGGCCGGGTACCGGTGGCCGGTCTCCTCCCGGACTCGTTCGACGATCTCGGCAGCGACCACCCGGTGCTGGATGGCGTAGGCCCCGCCGCGTGGACCACTTGAGTCGTTCATGGCAGTCGGGATCGAGTGGGTCACGAACGCCAGGTGTCCGTGCCTGCGGGCCTCCTCCGGCAGGCTGGCGAGAGCCGCCAGCGTGGCGTCGACCATCGGCTCGACGAAGCCCGGGTGGTTGAAGTAGTGCCGCAGCCGGTCGATCCGGGGCGCGCCGGGGACACGGGCGACTGCGGCGGCCAGGTCCTCGCGGTACTGACGGCAGCCGCTGTAGGAGGAGTAGGCGCTGGTCACGACGGCGGCCGCACGGGAGATCCCGTCGGCCCGCATCTGCTCGATCGCGGCCGTCAGGAACGGGTCCCAGTTCCGGTTGCCCCAGTAGACGGGGATCTGGACTCCGTTGGCGCTCAGGTCGCTCTCGATCGCATCGATCAGCTCGCGGTTCTGGTCGTTGATCGGGCTGCGACCGCCGAGCTCGAAGTAGTGCTCACCGACCTGCTCGAGACGCTCCTCGGGGATGTCCTTGCCGCGGGTGACGTTGCGCAGGAACGGCATCACGTCGTCCGGCTTCTCGGGGCCACCGAAGGAGACCAGGAGGAGTGCGTCGTACGGCGTCGCATCTGGCATGCCAACACCCTAGGCTGACGCCCGATGCTCACCTCCTACCGGCGCGTCTTCTCCCATCCGGGAGCGCTCGCCTTCTCGGCCACGGGGCTGCTCGCCCGGCTGCCGATCGCGATGATGACCCTCGGGATCGTGCTGCTGGTCAGCACGCTCACCGGCTCCTACGCGCTCGCGGGCCAGGTGTCCGCGGCGTACATCATCGGTAACGCGGCGTTCGCCGTGCCCCACGGGCGGCTGGCGGACCGCTTCGGCCAGGGCCGTGTGCTCTACATCGACGCGCTCGCGTTCGCGCTGACGAGCGCGCTGATGATCGTCTCGATCACCGACGGCTGGGCGTTGCCGTGGCCCCACGTCTGGGCCGCCCTGGCGGGGGCCGCCATCCCCCAGATCGGCACGATGGTGCGCGGCCGCTGGGCCAACATCCTCACCTCGGACAGCGAGCGGCACACGGCCTTCGCGGTCGAGGGCGTGGTCGACGAGGCGGTCTTCGTCACCGGTCCGGCGCTGGTCACCTTCCTCTCGACGCTCCACGCACCCCAGTCGGGCCTCATCGTGGCCGTGGTCCTCGGCGGCGTCGGCGCCCTGCTCCTGGCGGTGCAGCGCCGCACCGAGCCCCCCGCCCACCCGCACGACCCGGCGGTGCTCCGCGACCCGATCCCGTGGCGGATCCTGATCCCCCTGACCCTGGGCGCGGTCGCTCTCGGCAGCCTGTTCGGCGCCCAGGAGGTGGCGACGGTCGCGGTGGCCGACGACGCCGGTCACAAGGCGTTCTCCGGAGTGATGCTGGCCTCCTTCGCCTTCGGCAGCCTGCTCTCCGGGGTCGGCGCCGGGGCGATCACGTGGCGAAGTTCGCCGCTGCGCCGGGCGCGCATCGGCATGGCGCTGCTCGCGGTCGGCGCCTTCACCCTGCCGGTGCTGCCCGGCCTGCCGCTGATCACGGTCGCCCTGTTCGTCACCGGCCTCGCCCTCGCGCCGACGCTGATCGCGCTCTTCTCCCTGATCGAGCAGGCCTCGCCCCGATCACGGTTGAACGAGGCGATGGGGTTCGTCCAGACCGGGGTCGGGGCGGGGCTCGCGCCGGGCGCCTGGCTCGCGGGCGTCGTGGCGGACGAGGTCAGTGGAGCGGCGGCGTTCTGGGTCGGGGCGATCTCGGCACTGCTCGCGGCGCTGGCCGGCATCATCGTGCGTGAGCCCGCAGCACCCCCAGCGCCGACGCCGCAGCAACTGCCACCATCAGCACCAGCGTCCAGCCCCGCACCGGATCGACGCTGAGGTCCCCGGTCGAAAGCCGGAACCGGCCCACCACCTCGGCCAGGACGCCCGTGGGAACCACCATCCTCGCCAGGGTCCCGGCGAGGTCGCGACGACGCGCCAGATGACCGACCAGCCCGAGGACCGGACCCATGACCACGGCCGCGACCAGCCACAGACGCAGCGCTCCGGTCACGCCGGCCAGCCCCACGTCGACCCGGTCTCCGACCAGCAGGCCCGCCGCGTAGTAGCCGGCCACGGCGAGCACCAGCGCGGCCCAACCGGCGAGGACGGCAGCGCCCCGGCGTACGACGATCCAGCCCGCGAGCACCGCGACTCCGGCCCAGACCGAACCGGCGTTGGTCACGATGCTGACGACCCGCCACCCCTGATGCGGCGGGAGGCCGCTGCCCCAGCGGTCGGAGATCGAGGCCACGACGCCGAGAAGAAGTGCTGTGCCCGCTACCGCCGCCGCCCGAGTCGCCCGCATGGACGGCACCCTAGTGAGCCCGATCCCGAGACGACGGCAGTCGGCGTCGGCGTGTGCCGCTAATGTGCCAACATGCCCGATACGCCAGTGTGGACCAACTGGTCGGGACTGTGCGCCGCCCACCCCGTGCGGGTCGCGGCTCCGCATGACAGCGGTGAGGTGGTCGAGGCCGTCGCGGCTGCACGGGACCAGCACCTGAGGGTCAAGATGCGCGGAACCGGCCACTCCTTCACCGACATCGCGGTGACCGACGGAGTGATGCTGGCCCCTGACAGCCTGCGCGGCATCACCTCGGTCGACCGAGGCGCGATGACCGTCACGGCGCTCGCCGGCACCCCCCTGCACGAGCTCAACGCGGGCCTGGCCCGCCTCAGCCTGTCGTTGAACAACATGGGCGACATCGACGTCCAGACCGTGGCCGGTGCCGTCTCCACCGGCACCCACGGCACCGGCGGACGGTGGGCCTCGCTCAGCGCCCAGGTGGCCGGGCTCGAGCTCGTCGCCGGTGACGGGACGCTGCTGCGCGCCAACGCCAGGGAGAACCCCGACGTGCTGGAGGTGGGCCGCGTCGGGCTCGGCGCCCTCGGCATCTTGACCTCGGTCACGTTCCGGGTGGAGCCGCTGTTCACCCTGACGGCGCACGAGAGCCCGATGGCCTTTGCCACCGCCCTGGGCGAGTTCGACCGGCTCACCACGGAGAACGACCACTTCGAGATGTTCTGGTTCCCACACACCGACCGGCTGCTGACCAAGCGCAACAACCGCAGCTTCGAGGACCCCCAGCCGCTGTCACGAGTCCGCGGATGGGTGGAGGACGAATTCTTGAGCAACCGGGTCTTCGGCTGGCTGAACCACCTGTCGAACGCCCGGCCCGGCCTGACCCCACGGCTGAACCGGATCGCCGCGCGCGGCCTGAGCGAGCGCCGCTACTCCGACGTGGCGCACAAGGTGTTCACCTCGCCGAGGCGCGTGGTGTTCCGCGAGATGGAGTACGCCGTCCCCCGCGAGGCGGGCCTGCACGCCCTTCGCGACGTACGCGCCCTGATCGAGCGCAGCGACTGGCGGATCAGCTTCCCCGTGGAGATCCGGGTCGCCCCCGCCGACGACATCGCGCTGTCCCCGGCCTCGGGACGGGACTCGATGTTCCTGGCCTTCCACACCAACGCCCAGACCGACCACGCCGACTACTTCGCACGCGTCGAGGACATCCTGCGGGGGTACGACGGGCGCCCGCACTGGGGCAAGCTGCACACCCGGACCCTCGCCGACCTGGAGCCGGCGTACCCACGCTGGCACGAGTTCGCGACGATGCGCGACCGCCTCGACCCCGACCGGATCTTCACCAACCCCTACTTGGACCGGGTGCTCGGGGACTGACGGCACCGACCGGTCCGCTGGGCTTGGGACCGGCCCCGGCCCCGAACATGCGAATGTCGTTTCAGTGATGGGTGCGTGCCCCACACGTCCCAGCAGCGACATTCGCATGTTTGGCCCCGTCACTGGCCCCGCGAGCCCGCCGGCCAGCCCGCCAAACATGCGAATGTGTCAGGAGTGAAGGGGGTACGCCCGGAGTACCCCGCGGGCAACATTCGCATGTTTGGCGAGGCACCACAGGCACCACAAGCACCACAGACACCCGCCGAACCACCACCCCGCCCGCCATCCTGGACCCGCCTCAGACCGAGGCCGGCCCGCTCGGCAGCGGGGCCCGCCAGCCCCGCCAAAGGGCCAGGGTGCGCAGCACGAAGCAGATCAGCACCCCGGGGATGGCCACCAGCCACACGGCCCAGCCGGCACCGGCCGCGAGCACCGCCCACCCCGCACCGACCAACGCCGGGGTGGCGTAGAGCTCGCTGGAGAAGACGACCGGCACCCGGCCGGCCAGCAGATCGCGCGCCATGCCGCCACCGATCCCGGTGACCATCCCCATCAGGGCCGCCGGGATGGGGCCGAGTCCGTGGTCGAGGGCCTTGAGCGCCCCGGTCACGCAGAACAGGCCCAGGCCGGCCGCGTCGAAGATGTTGACCACCGGCTCCAGCCGCCCCAGCGCCGGGTGGAAGCCGAAGGTGAGCAGGCCGGCCGCCACCGGGACGAGCAGGTAGCGCCAGTCGGCGAGCGCCGCGGGCGGCGTCGCGTCAATGAGTACGTCGCGCAGGAAACCGCCGCCCAGTCCCGTCGTACCGGCCAGCACGAGGACGCCGAAGACGTCGAACTGCTTGCGGACGGCGACCAGCCCGCCGGAGATGGCGAACACGAAGATGCCGACGAGCTCGAGGGTCACCAGCAGGGTGCTGTCTCCGACCATGCCTGCAGGGTAGGTGCAGGTGCTGCGGAACGTGGCCGCGGCGGCGCGTCGCCCGCCCTCGGCGGGGGTCACGCTGAAGTAGGCTCGGCCCAGGCGCGGACGAAGGAGTCGACCAGGATGCAGGACCTCACCCCGGTGGGGCTGAACAAGGACGGCAGCAAGCTCGTCCTGATCAGCTCGTCGGGCGAGGAGTTCGCAGTCCCAGTGGACACCAGGCTTCGTGCGGCACTGCGTGGCGAGAACGCACGACTCGGCCAGTTGGAGATGAAGATGGAAAGCGCCCTGCGCCCCCGAGACATCCAGGCCCGCATCCGTGCAGGCGAGTCCCCCGAGGACGTCGCCGCCGCCGCCCAGACCACCGTCGAGGCGATCATGGGCTACGCCACGCCCGTCCTCGCCGAGCGCGCCCACGTCGCCCAGGGCGCCATGCGCGCGTCGGTGCGCCGCCGGCCGACCGAGTCCTCCAGCGCCGCACGCAACCTCGGGGAGGCATCCGCGATCTACTTCTCCGACCTCTCCCTGCACGACCGTGACGTCGAGTGGGACGCCTGGCGTCGCCCCGACGGGCGCTGGGCGCTGGTCGCGGAGTACGCCGTCTCCGGTCGGCCGCGCCGGGCCGAGTTCACCCATGACCTGCCGGGTCGCTACGTCGTGGCCGACAACGACGAGGCCCGCATGATGACCGGCGAGCTCCGGGCCCCGGAGTCCAAGACGGCCGTCACCCGGGAGATCACCCAGACCGGTCGACGCCTGTCCTCCGTCCCGTCCCAGGACGAGCTGCCCCTGGGCGACGACGCGATCGAGCTGGTCCGGGATCACGACCAGGCCCGCGCCGGCTCCGCCGCCGACGCAACGTCGACGCCACCCCCCGTCGTCGACCCGACCGCTGACACTGCCGACGCGGACTGGATGACCGCTGACGGCGACGCCGCGCAGCAGGAGACCACCGAGCCGGTCGCCCAACCCGAGACGGCGCCCGTTCCCGCGCCCGCAGACGAGTCGCCGGCCGAGCCCGCGCGGGAGGCCGGCGAGGCCGTCGCAGACGAGCCCGACGCGGTCCCGGCGAAGAAGAAGCGGCGTTCCTCGGTGCCCACCTGGGACGAGATCATGTTCGGCGGCGGCAAGAGCGACTGACTCCACGCCGGCTCGGCGACGGGGTGCCCTCGAGGTTACCCGCTGGTAAGGTTCGGGCGAGGCGTGACCGGAGGTTGCGCGGCGAGTTGAATGGTTTGCCAACACTCACGAGCTCGAGAGCGGTGCACCCACCCATGGCCTACTTCGTCACAGGCGCCACCGGATTCATCGGGCGACACCTGGTCCAGGAACTAGTCGACAACCGCCAGGGACAGATCTTCGTCCTCTGCCGGGAAGGCTCCCGCGCCCGACTGGACGTGCTGATCGAGCAGTGGGGCACCGACCGCGTCACACCCGTCGTCGGTGACCTCGGCGAGGACGACCTCGGGGTCAGCCACCAGTGGATCACCGCCCACACCGGGGAGATCGAGCACTTCTTCCACCTCGCCGCGATCTACGACATGACCGCCTCGGACGAGATGAACCAGACCCTCAACGTCGGCGGCACCCGCAACGCGATCGGCCTGGCCGGCGAGTTGGCGGCCGAGCACTTCCACCAGGTCTCCTCGGTGGCAGCCTCCGGGGACTTCCGCGGCGTGTTCGACGAGTCGATGTTCGACGAGGGCCAGAAGCTGCCCTCGCCGTACCACCGGACGAAGTTCGAGTCCGAGAAGATCGTGCGCGAGGAGTCGCCCGTCCCGTGGCGCGTCTATCGCCCGGCTGTCGTCGTGGGGCACTCCGAGACCGGGGCCATGGACAAGATCGACGGCCCCTACTACTTCTTCCCCTTGTTCAAGCGCCTTCGCGACACCCTGCCCGGCTGGATGCCGTTGATCGGCGTCGACCTCGGGGACACCAACGTCGTGCCGGTCGACTACGTCGCCAGGGCGATGGACCACATCGCCCACCAGCCCGGGCTCGACGGCCGCGCCTTCCACCTGGTCAATCCCGAGCCCATCAGCACCGTCGACCTGATCAACACCTTCGCGGCCGCCGCCAAGGCACCGCAGTTCGCCGTACCGGTCGATCGCGGCCTCACCTCGAGGCTGCCCACCGCCTTCCTGCCTCGGGCCCTGCGCCCCTCGACCCTGTTCGGTGCCGCCCTGCGGACCTCCACCGTCCACCTCGCGCTGGCCCAGACCATCGGGCGCCTCGGCATCCCGCCCGAGGTCCTCGAGCACGTGTCGTTCCCGTCCGTCTACGCCTCCCGGGCCACCGAGAAGGCCCTGGCCGGCTCGGGCATCGCCGTACCCGACCTCGAGTCCTACGCGACCACCCTGTGGTCCTACTGGGAGGAGATGCTCGACGACACGATCAAAGCCGACTCCGCCGCCGTCAAGGCGCTGGCCAACAAGACCGTCGTGATCACGGGCGCCTCCTCGGGCATCGGTCTGGTGACCGCGGTGCAGATCTCCAAGGCCGGTGGCGTGCCAATCCTGGTCGCCCGGGGCCAGGAGAAGCTCGAGGCCACCAAGAAGCTGATCGAGTCCCAGGGTGGCACGGCCTACGCCTATCCCTGCGACCTCTCCGACCTGCAGGCCATCGACGCCCTCACCAAGCAGCTCTGCGAGGACTTCGACCACATCGACTTCATCGTCAACAACGCCGGCCGCTCGATCCGTCGCTCGTTGAAGCTCAGCGAGGACCGGTTCCACGACTTCGAGCGCACCATGCAGCTGAACTACTTCGGCGCCATCCGGCTGGTGATGGGGCTGCTGCCGAAGATGAGGGCCCAGAAGTCCGGCCACATCGTGAACATCTCCTCCATCGGCGTGCTGACGAACCCGCCGCGGTTCTCCGCGTACGTCGCCTCCAAGGCCGCGCTCGACGCCTGGAGCAACGTGGTCTCCAGCGAGGTGATCGGGGACGGAGTCTCCTTCACGAGCATCCACATGCCTCTGGTGCGCACGCCGATGATCGCCCCCACCAAGATGTACGACCGGTTCCCGACGATCAGCCCCGGTCAGGCGGCCCGCAAGGTGATCACGGCGCTGGTGGATCGGCCCCACGAGATCAACACCCTCACCGGAAACCTCGGTGCGCTGGCGCACACGCTCGCGCCGAAGTCGGCCTTCCGGGTGCTCCACATGGCCTACCAGGTGTTCCCGGACTCGGCCGCGGCTCGTGGCGAGTCCGGCGCGGGGCGGCCCGAGAGTGAGCAGATGATGCTGGCCCGCGTGCTCAAGGGCGTGCACTGGTAGTCGGCAGGACGTCCGCATGCGGATCTTCCACATCGCCACGGTCCGGGAATGGTCCAGTGCGCGCGAGACCGGCTCCTACACCACCTCCACGCTGGGTCGATCCCTGGCCGAGGAGGGCTTCCTGCACGCGGCCCGACGCGAGCAGGTGGCCGCCGTCTTCTCGGCCTTCTACGCCGAGGTGCGCGAGCCGTTGGTCCTGCTGACCATCGACACCGAACGACTCGAGGTGCCGTGGCGTGAGGACCCCGTCGGCGAGGACACCTTCCCGCACGTCTACGGCCCGCTGTCCCCCACGGCGGTCGTTCGGGCTCAGCGGCTCAACGGGCGTGGCGGCACCCGGGCGTTCACAACGCTCTTCTTCGAGGAGATGCTCGTGCGCGTCGCCCTCGGCATCCTCGCCATGCTGCTGGCGTTCGGCGGCTCCGCAGTCGGCGGGCGGCTGGCACCCGAGTGGGGATCATTCGCGGGGGCCGTCGCCGGTTTGGCTGTCGGGATCGGAGTCCTCGTCGTGGTGCTCCGGCGACGAGGCTAGCCACAGCTTCCGCAGCTACTCCCCCGTCACCACCGGACGCCGGGGGTCGGCGACCCACTCGCTCCACGAGCCGGCGTAGAGCCGGGCGTCGATTCCCGCGACGGACATGGCGAGGATGTCGTGGGCTGCGGTGACCCCGGAGCCGCAGTACGCCGCGACCTCGCGCCCACCGGTCATCGCGTAGACCTCGCGCAGCTCCTCGGGGGTGCGGAAGTGACCGTCCTCGGTGAGGTTGGCGCCAGTCGGGACGTTCACCGCGCCCGGGATGTGGCCGGCCACCGGGTCGACCGGCTCCACGTCGCCGCGGAAGCGCTCCGGGTTGCGGGCGTCGATCAGCACCCCCCGGTCGGCGAGGTCGAGCACCTGGTCGGCCTCCACGACGAGCCCGGACCCCGGCTCCGCCCGGAAGTCGCCCGGCGCCGGTTGGTCCGACGCCGTCGAGATCGCACGACCGTCCGTGAGCCAGGCCGACCAACCCCCGTCGAGCACGCGCACGTCGCGATGCCCGGCCCAGCGCAGCAGCCACCAGCACCGTGCGGCCGCGCGGCCGGCCCAGTCGTCGTACACCACGACGGGCCGGTGGTCGCTGACCCCGGCCGCCCGCATCGCCGCCTCGAAGTCCTCGATCGCCGGGAGCGGATGGCGGCCTCGCGACCCCGGCGGCGCCGCCAGGGCCGTGTCGAGGTCGACGTACGCCGCCCCCGGGATGTGGCCCTCGGCGAACTCCTGCGGCCCGGGCGGACCACCCATCCGGTACCGCACGTCGAGGACGGTCACCATCTCCAGCCGGTGAGCGAGCTCGTCGGTGGAGATCAGCGGGGACGACATCGCCGGCCCGGCCTACGGCAGGGTGACGTACGCGGCCAGGAACCCCCGAGCCGACGGGGTGTCGAGCCGGTAGGCCACGTTGGTCGCCCGGCACAGGCTGTCCCCCGTGATGGTGGTGGCGGCCTCGATGTTGGTGTCCCCGAGGAAGTTCGGGCCCCCGGAGTCGCCGTAGCAGCCGCCACCGTCGCCCGTGGCGGAGTTCTCCGAGATCCGCAGCCACGAGGCGTTGACCGCGTTGAGCGTGCCCACGGCGGTCAGCCGGATGTCGTTGTAGAGGAACTCGTGCCCACCCGGGCCGCTGGGCACGGCGTAGGCGCCGTAGCCGACGGCCGTGATCAAGGTGTCGTTCGTCAGGTTGGCCAGCGAGTTGGCCCGCGGGAGCTCCACCGGGGTGACGCCCTTGACGGCCTTGTCGAGCACGACCACGGCGATGTCGTGCGGGTCGCTCTGAGCGGCCCGGTAGGCCGGGTCGCCGTGGAACGTGCCGGCGTAGACCCGGTCGCCGTCGTGGTAGCTGGAGGAGAACGTCACCCGCACCCGGTCGCCTCCGCCCTCGGCGCAGTGCGCCGCGGTCAGGAAGACGGTGGGTGCGATCAACGAACCCGTGCAGTAGATCCAGGTGCCGTCGGCGTACGCCTGGTCGGCGACCAGTCCCCCGACCGCGGGGTGGGCGTTGCCGTCCGGAGCACCCCCGACCACCGCATGCGCCGAGGTGACGCCCAACAGGGTCGTGGCGACGGCCAGCAGACCGCAGACGAACAGGCGGAGGCGCATGTCGGGTTTCCTCACTGTCAGGACTGGTTCGGGGAACCTAGCAGCGCGCGGACAGGCGTGGTGACCATGGCATGATCCTCCCCGATGGCTGAACTCCAATACTTCACCGGGACGATGGACTCCGGCAAGAGCACCCTTGCGCTGCAGACCAACCACAACCATGCGGCTCGCGGCCGGATCGGTCGGATCTTCACCACCCAGGACCGCGCCGGGGAGGCCACCATCTCCTCACGCCTGGGCCTGACCCACGAGGCGGTGGAGGTGGACCAGCACTTCGACTTCTGGCGCTACGTCGTCGACGAGCTCACCCACGGGGCGCGGATCGACTACCTGATCTGTGACGAGGCCCAGTTCTTCACCGGCCTCCAGATCGACCAGCTGGCCAAGGTCGTCGACGAGCTCCAGATCGATGTGTTCGCCTTCGGCATCCTCTCCGACTTCCGCACACACCTCTTCGAGGGTTCGCGCCGCCTGGTCGAGCTCGCCGACCGGATGCACGTGCTCCAGGTCGAGGCGCTGTGCTGGTGCGGTCGCCGCGCCACCCACAACGCCAGGACGGTCGACGGCCAGATGGTCACCGAGGGCGAGGTGATCGTCGTGGGCGATGTCGAGAACGAGGACGCACCGGCGGAGGTGGCCTACGAGGTGCTCTGCCGTGCCCACCACCGGCGCAAGATGACCGCCGCCCGGGCGCGCGCCATCTCGATGGTCGCCGAGCCGCTGCCCTTCGCCTGACCCAGCAGCTCAGCAGACCAGGATGGGGATGTTCATCTCGCGCGGCGTGAGCGAGCCGTGCAGCCCCACCAACGTCATCTCGTAGGCGAAGTCCCGCGAGCTCATCAGCGCCCAGTCGTCGTGGGCCGCCGCGACGACGTCACCCAGGCGCAGGCGAACGCCGGGGACCACCGGGCCGAACCAACCGCGCGCGATCGCCTCGTCACGGGTGAGCACCGTGGCCCGGTCCCCCAGCGCCGCACGCCAGGTCGAGGCCACGTCCTGCACCGCGCCGCCGCGGCAGTAGACGTGCCGGAACCTCGCCTCCCCGCCGAGCAGGGTGACACCGTCGCGCAGCTCCGGGGCCGCGTCGATGTCGATGTGCCTGTCCGCCGAGGAGTCGACCATGCCGTGGTCGGCCACGACCAGCAGCCGAACCTCGGGCGGCAGCGCCTCACGCAGCTCCTGGACGTCCTCGTCGATGTCCCGCAGCTGGGAGCGCCAGCGCTGGGAGTCCACCCCGGCACGGTGCCCGTGCCAGTCGAGATCACCGTCGTAGACGTAGGTGACGGACGGACGCCGCGAGGCGGCCGAGACCGCGCCCGCGATCCGCTCGCTGACGTCGTCGGCCCCGACGTAGTGCGCCCCGCGCTGACCGCACCGGGTCAGGCCCGAGCCCACGAACTCGCGCTTGCTCACGACGCTGGTGTGCACTCCCGCCGCCTCCAGCCGGGCGAAGGCCGTCGGGTTCGGCTGCCACTCGAGCGGGTCGACCGGACGGTCCCAGAACAGCGAGTTGAGCAGCTCCCCGGTCTCGGGCACCCGCGAGGTGAAGCCGACCAGGCCGTGCTGTCCCGGGGTCATCGCGGTGCCCAGGGAGGTGAGCGAGGTCGCGGTGGTGGACGGGACCCCACAGGTCGCCGGCGCCTGCCCCAGCAGCGAGTGCAGGAACGGCGCCTGCACGCGATGCTCGGCGAGCAGGTCGTGACCGAGGCCGTCGACCAGCATCACGACGTACGCCGGGGCCGGTGGGAGCTCCAGGCCGGGGCGGAGGAAGCCGACCTCGGAGCCGAGAGCCACGGCCACCGCGGGGAGGACGTCCCCGAGCGTTCGACCCGGTGTTTCGCCGGAGTAGTCGGGCTCGACGAAACCGAGACCCTCGTGGCCGAGTGCGGGTTGCGACACGTCTAGCGCTGCGCCACGGCCGAGAGACTCTCGGCGAACACGAGAAGATCGTCCACAGCGCCCTGCCCGTCAGCGGCCGAGCTCACTCGCAGCGAGAAGTCGTCGGAGGCCAGGACGCCGGTGTAGCCGTGGTCGGCGTCGCACTCGGGGTCCGCGCACGCGGCGGGCTCGAGGTCGAGGCGGTTGATCCCGCCCCAGCCCACCGTCAAGACGGCCTCGCTCGGGGTCGGTTCGCCGCCACCGTCGAAGGTGGCGGGGTTCGCGACCATCCGGTTCACCACGACCGAGCGCACCGACGACAGCCGGATCGCCTCGGTGGAGGTCGAGGTGTAGGGCTCGGGCAACAGGTCGTCGGGCGCGTGCTCGTCGGTGTGGCACAGGATCAGGCGGCTGGCCGTGAGCACCACGACCGTGATGTGGCGGCGGACCTCGTCGCGGTCGATCGTCGGCTCGTGGTGGACCAGGAAGGAGGCCACCTCCTCGCGGGCGATCGCGGCACGAACCCCTGCTGAGACCACCTGCGGGTAGTAGCCCGTCTTCTCGATCGCCAGGACCAGGTCGTCGAACCGGTCCCGGGAGGCAACTGAGCGCATGGGCCCCAGTCTGTCACGCGCCCGGGCCGCTCAAGCGGGCAACGTGTCCCCGGCCGGAGAGGCGAGACGGCGGACGAAGGTGTCCGACCTGGGGTCGGCCACCGGCTCGACGCGTCCACTCGCGTGCAGCACGTGGGCGCCGTCGACCGAGGCGTGCACCAGCAGCAGGTCCAGCCGGCTGACCTGCGGGAGGTCGATCTTGAGCTGGGCGATGCGCCGGATCAGGTCCTCCACGGCCGTCACGTCCACCTGCTCGCTGCCCCGGTAGCCGAACAGCAGCGGGGCAGCGCGGATCGCCCTCACGGTCTCTGCGGCGTCGAGCGGGGAGATCGGGGGGATCCGGTAGGCCCGGTCACCCACGAGGTCCGTCAGCGCACCGGAGATGCTGAACGAGATCGCCGGGCCGAACAGCGGGTCCTCCAGGCCACCGATCGCAACGGGTACGCCGGGGCCGGCGGTGCGCTGGACGACGAAGTCGGCGTCCTCGGAGTCGGTGAGGATGCCCAGCAGCGAGTCCCACGCGTCCCGCATCTCCGAGGCGCTGTCGATGTTGCGCCACACGTGCGCCATGTCCGGCCGCTGCCGCAGGCGGTCGGCGGTGGCCTTGAGCACCACGTCCCAGCCGAGCTGCTCCCCCGCTGCGATCGCGTCCTCGACCGAGGACACCCGGACCCGCTCCCACAGCTCGACGCCGTAGTGGCCCAGCAGGCCGCGGAGCTCCTCGTCGGTCAGGTCCCGGCCGTCGTGCGCGCTCATCAGGGCCTCGTTCACCAGCCGGGTCGCCGCGTCGACATCGACGCCGTCCACCACCCCGGTGGTCTCGTCGTGGCGTTGCAGCCACGCGGCGTACTCGGCCACCCGGGCCAGGGCCCGGACCGCGGCCTCGACGGCCGGGTAGGACGGAACCGAGCCGCGGCCGGCGGTGTGCCCGGCCAGGTCCGGCACCCGCAGCAGCTCGGGTACACCCTCGCGTCCGAGGAACGTGGAGACGAGCGGCTTGTCCGACTGCTCACCCACGGCCGCGAGGACGTTCGCGACCGCTTCCCCGCCCGCGTTCAGCGGCGGGATGTAGACCGCGACCACAGCGTCGACCTCGGCGTCGTCGATGGCGGCGTCCAGGGCAGCCTCGAAGTCGTCGGCGGTCGCCTCGGCGCCCAGCGGGATCGCACTGGTCACCGTCAGTCCGCTGGCCACGGCCGCATCGACCGCCAGCAGACCGAGGGCGTCGGAGTTGCCGACGATCGCCACCCGGGGCCCGACCGGCAGTGGCTGGTGCGCGAGCAGCTGGGCGACGTCGAACATCTCATCGAGGGTGTCCACCTGGATGATCCCCGCCTGGCGGAACATGGCATCGACCGCGGCCGGAGGAGCAGCGATCTGGCGCACGGCGTGCCCCATCGGGACGCCCTGCGTCGTACGACCCGAGCGCACGGCGATCACCGGCTTCTTGCGGGAGACCCGTCTGGCGATCCGGGAGAACTTGCGCGGGTTTCCGATCGACTCCAGGTAGAGCAGGATCACCTCGGTCGCGTCGTCCTCCTCCCAGTACTGCAAGAGGTCGTTGCCGGAGACGTCCGCCCGGTTGCCGGCACTGACGAACGTCGAGAGTCCGAGACCGCGCCCACGGACCTTCTCCAGGATCGCGGAGCCGAGGGCGCCGGACTGGCAGAAGAATCCCGCCCGTCCGCGCGGGGGCATCACCTGGGCCAGCGAGGCGTTCAGGGACACGTCCGCGGCCGTGTTGATCACACCGAGGCAGTTGGGGCCGATCAGCCGCAGGCCGTAGGAGCGGGCCAGACCGACGAGCTTGCGCTGGCGCTGGCGGCCCTCCTCGCCGGTCTCGGCGAAGCCACTGGAGATGACGATCAGTCCGTGCACGCCCTTGGCCGCGCAGTCGAGGACGACGTCCTGCACCGCCTCCGCGGGGACCGCGACGATCGCCACGTCGACCTCGTCGGGAATGTCGGCGACCGTCTTGTACGACGGCATGCCGGCCACCGAGTCCGAGGTCGGGTTCACGACGTACACCCGGCCGGCGTAGTCGCCGAGCACCAGGTTGCGCACCAGCACCGACCCGATCGTGTCCGTGCGCCTCGAGGCCCCGATGACGGCGACGCTCCGGGCGTTCAGGAAGGCGGCGATCGAGGCTGCCTCCGAGCGGTGCTCGCGTGCGGTGAGCACCCCCATCGAGGTGTCGGTCGGGTCGATGTCGAACTCCAGGTGGATCACCCCCTCCTCCCAGCCACCGGTCACCTGGTAGCCCTGCTCGCGGAAGAGCTGGAGCATCGCCTGGTTGTCGGGCAGCACCTCGGCCACGAACGTGTCGACGCCGCGCTCGCGCGCCGCCTGGGCGAGGTGCTCGAGGAGCAGTTGACCCACCCCACGGCCCTGGTGGCTGTCCTGGACCAGGAAGGCGACCTCGGCCCGCCCCTTCTCCACCACGTCGTAGCGCGCGACGGCGATGATCCGCTGTGCCACGGTGATGACGAAGGCGACCCGGTCGTGGTGGTCCACCTGGGTGAACCGCTTGACGTCGCGCTCGGACAGGTTCGGCATCGGGGCGAAGAAGCGGCGGTACTTCGACTCGTCGGAGACGTTGGCGTAGAACTCCACCAGTCCCTCGGCGTCCTCGGGCAGGATCGGACGCAGGTGGGCGGTCCGCCCGTCACGCAGCAGGACGTCGGCTGCCCAGTGGTCGGGATAGTCCCGAGGTGTGGGGTCAGCGGCGTCGGGCTCGGTCACGGCTGAAATGTACCGTCCGGCCCGACTACGGCGTGCCCGGTGACGCATCCCTCGACCGCATTGGGAGAATCGCCACATGGCCCGTCGTACCGCACCGCCTCCGGAGGACTTCGAGGAGCACATCGTCGACATCGACGTCGGCGACGAGATGCGGTCCAGCTTCCTGGAGTACGCCTACTCGGTCATCTACTCGCGCGCCCTTCCAGACGCCCGCGACGGGCTCAAGCCCGTCCAGCGCCGCATCCTCTACGCGATGCACGACATGGGACTGCGACCGGACCGCGGTCACGTGAAGTCCTCCCGCGTCGTGGGAGAGGTCATGGGTCGCTTCCACCCGCACGGCGACGGCGCGATCTACGACGCCCTGGTCCGGATGGCGCAGCCGTGGTCCATGCGTCTGGCGACGGTCGACGGCCACGGCAACTTCGGCTCGCCGGACGACCCGCCGGCGGCCATGCGTTACACCGAGTGCCGGATGGCTCCGTCCGCCACCGCGATGACCGGCTCGATCGACGAGGACACGGTCGACTTCCGGCCCAACTACGACGGCCGTGAGATCGAGCCGTCGGTGCTGCCGGCCGGCATCCCGCACCTCGTCGTCAACGGTGCGGCGGGTATCGCGGTGGGCATGGCCACCAACATCGCGCCGCACAACCTGATCGAGGTGATCCAGGCGCTGCGTCACCTGGTGACTCACCCCACGGCCGACCTCGACGCCATCATGCGGTTCGTGCCGGGGCCCGATCTGCCCACCGGCGGCAAGATCATCGGCCTGGACGGTGTTCGCGATGCCTACGAGTCCGGCCGGGGCAGCTTCCGGATGCGCGCGACCACCCGGATCGAGTCGGTGACGCCGCGGCGCAAGGGCATCGTGGTCACCGAGCTGCCCTACGGGGTCGGCACCGAACGGGTGATCGCCGCGATCAAGAAGCTCGTCCAGGGCAAGAAGCTCCTCGGCATCGCCGACGTGAAGGACCTCACCGACCGCGAGAAGGGACTGCGGCTGGTCATCGAGGTCAAGAACGGCTTCCACCCCGAGGCCCTGCTGGAGCAGCTGTTCCGGAGCACCCCGCTGGAGGAGTCCTTCAGCATCAACGCGGTCGCCCTCGTCGACGGCCAGCCGCGCACGCTCGGGCTCAAGGAGATGCTGGGGGTCTTCCTCGCGCACCGCCTCGACGTCGTACGCCGGCGCTCGACCTACCGCCGTCGCCGGGCTGCGGAGCGACTGCACCTCGTCGAGGGCCTGCTCCTCGCGATCATCGACATCGACGAGGTCATCCAGCTGATCCGCGGCAGCGACAACGCCGAGCAGGCCCGCGAGCGGCTGATGTCGGTCTTCGATCTCAGCGAGATCCAGGCCAACTACATCCTCGATATGCCGCTGCGCCGGTTGACGAGGTTCTCCAAGATCGAGCTGGACAAGGAGCGCGACGAGCTGCAGCGCACCATTGACGCGCTGGACGAGATCCTCGGGGACGACGCCCGGCTGCGGAAGGTCGTCTCCGACGAGCTCGCCGACGTCGCCAAGACCTACGGCACCCCGCGGCGCACGGTGCTCCTCGAGTCCTCGGGACAGACTGCGACCGCCACGGCCACGCCGCTCGAGGTGGCGGACGACCCGTGCTACGTGTTCTTGTCCTCCACCGGTCTGCTGGCCCGGACGACGAGCCTGGACCCTCCCGGCGACGGTGGCAGCCGCACCCGGCACGACGTGATCGTCTCCGCGGTCGCGACCACGGCGCGCGGTGAGGTCGGTGTGGTCACCTCGGCCGGCAGGGTCCGCAAGCTCGCCGTGCTCGACCTGCCGACCCTTCCCAGCACCGCCAACCACCCCAACCTCCAGGGCGGAGCGCCCGTGGGCGAGTTCGTGATGCTCGAGGGAGAGCGGGTGCTGGCGCTGACCGGCTTCGACCCCGGCTCGCCCGGGCTGGCGCTGGGCACCCGTCAGGGCGTGGTCAAGCGGGTCAACCCCGAGTACCTGTCCAACCGCGACGACTGGGACGTGATCTCCCTCAAGGACGGCGACGAGGTGGTCGGTGCCACCGAGCTGCGCACCGGCGACGAGGCGCTGTGCTTCGTCACCAGTGACGCCCAGCTGCTGCACTTCGAGGCGGCCACGGTGCGGCCGCAGGGGCGCTCCGGTGGTGGCATCGCGGGCATCAAGCTCGCCGGCGGTGCCCGGGTGGTCTCCTTCACGGCACTCGACCCGGCCACCGCGGTGCTGGTCTCGGCCTCCGGAGCCGGCTCGGCACTTCCGGGCACGGAGTCCGGGTCGGTCAAGGTCACCCCGTTCGAGGAGTACCCCGCCAAGGGCCGGGCGACGGGCGGAGTGCGGTGCCACCGGTTCCTCCGGGGCGAGGATGAGCTGGTCTTCGCGTGGGCGGGGCCGGCGCCGGCCTTCGCGGCCGCCGACAGCGGCGCAGTGGTGGATCTGCCCGAGCCGGTGGCGCGACGGGACGGTTCCGGCGTTCCGGGCAGCCAGCCGATCGTGGCCTGCGCCGGCCCCGTCACGGCGTCGCTGCCCGGATCGGCGACCGGTGGCATGGCAGGCTGAGCGCATGGCCCACCCCGCGCGCAGCCGCGTCCTCTCCCTCCTCGCCGTCGCGCTAGCCCCGGCGTTGCTGCTCTCCGGCTGTGGCGGTGCCGAGGAGCCGGCAGGGAAGAGCCCCACCGAGGTGATGACGGTGGCCAAGAAGTTCTTCGACGACGCGCGCAGCGTGCACATCGCCCTCTCCACCGCCTCGACACCCAGCTCCGGCAACGGCGTCCTGGGTGCGACCGGCACCGTCACGCACGACCCCGCGTTCGAGGGTGACGTCAAGGTGGTCCTCAACGGCTTCACGGCGACCGTGCCCGTGACCTCCGTCGGCGGGAAGGTCTACGCCAAGCTGCCGCTGCAGACGAAGTTCGGGGAGATCAAGCCCGGCGACTATGGCGCCCCGGACCCGGCTGCGTTCGCTGACCCGGACACCGGTCTCTCCTCGCTGTTCACCAAGCTGGACTCGCTGAAGCAGGGCGAGCAGAAGCGCTCCGGCGACCAGGTCCTGACCAGTTACTCGGGCACCCTGCCGGGGGATGCCGTCAAGGCGATCATCCCCAGCGCCGACGCCAAGTCGACCTACAAGACGCAGATCGGCGTGGACGACACGGGCCACGTGATCACCGTGAAGGTCACCGGAGCGTTCTTCACCGGTGACGCGGACACCACCTACGACGTGAAGTTCGACCGCTACGACGAGGACGTCAAGATCACCGCTCCCCCGGCCTGATCGCGGACCGCGACGTGTCCACCGCGAGTTCCGCCGGCCCCGACCGGTCTGCGCGTCTCCTGCTCGGTCTGGCGGCGGTCGCCGTCGCGTTCGCGGCGGCCGACACCTACGTCGTCGTGCTGTCCCTGCCGGACATGATGGGTTCGGTCGGTCTGAGCATCGACCAGCTCCAGCGCGCCGCCCCGATCGTCAGCGGGTTCCTTCTCGGCTACGTCGCCATGCTCCCGCTGATCGGCCGGATCGCCGACCTGCGCGGCCGGACTCCCGTGCTGGTGGCGGCCCTGGTGATCTTTGCGTTCGGCTCGCTGGTCACCGCCGCGGCGTACGACCTCAACAGTCTGGTCGCCGGCCGGTTCCTACAGGGCGTCGGCGGTGGTGGCCTGGTGCCGGTCACGCTGGCGCTGGTGGCCGACCTGTACCCGGCCGATCGGCGCGGCGTGCCCCTCGGCGTGGTCGGGGCGGTGCAGGAGCTGGGCAGCGTGATCGGCCCGCTCTACGGAGCCGTGGTGCTCTCCTTCGGCAGCTGGCGCGACATCTTCTGGATCAACCTCGCGGCCGGACTCGTCCTCGCGGCCGCCGTCGCCAGCCTCATCGGGACCTCCCAGCCAGCCGGTGGAGTCCGCCGGTCCCGCAGGTTGGACTGGGTGGGACTCGCCCTGCTCGCGGTGGCGATCGCGGGGATGCTGCTGGTGATGCGCCAGCCGCGGAGCCTGGTCACCGCCGTGGAGCTGGGTCGTCCGTTCGTGCCGTTCGGCTCCTACGACTCGATCTGGTTCTCGCCGCTGGGACTGACGACCTGCCTGGTTGGGCTGGCCTTCGTCGGGTGGTTGCTGGTGGCCCGACGCCCGTTGGTCGACCTGCGCGACTGGTGGGGCTCGGTGCGGGAGGCCGACCTGGTCGGAGCCGGGTTGCTGTCCGTAGCGCTCGGCGGGATCATCCTCGCCTTCGCGACCGCCGACCCCGAGGTGCAGGTCCTGTCCCCCGCTGGGCCGGTCTACCTCACCGTGGCCGGGGTGGCCGCGGTGGTGTTCGGGTGGCACAACCGACGCTCGAAGGCTCCGCTGGTGCCGCACGACGCGTTTGCGCTGCGCCCGGCCTGGGGTGCACTCGTGGTCAGCTTCTTCGTGGGCGCGGCGCTGATCGCCGCCCTGGTCGACATCCCCATCTTCGCGCGCATCACCGTGGCCGACGGGAGCCAGATCAAGGCCGCCCTGGTCCTCGTGGAGTTCCTGGTCGCCCTGCCGGTCGGCGCGCTGGCGGGCGGCGTACTCACCCGGCGGCTGCCCGCGGGGCTGGTCGCCGCGGGTGGGATGGCTCTGGCGGCGATCGGGTTCTGGGTGATGGCCGGCTGGGGCTTCGAGTCCCTGGAGCACCTCTCGTCCTCGGTCGTGCTGGCCATGACCGGGCTGGGCTTCGGTCTCGCCCTGGCGCCGGTCAACGCGGCCCTGCTCGCCTCGACCGATGCCGCCGTGCACGGGGTGACCAGCGCCCTGCTCGTGGTCTCCCGGATGGTCGGGATGCTCGTGGGCATCTCGGCACTGACCACGATCGGCCTGCGGCGCTACTACGCCGTCGAGTCAGGCATCCCCTCCCCGAGCGAGGTGTGCAGCGACGGTCGGACCCGGTGTGCGGCCTACACCCGGCTGATCGAGCAGGCCGGCATCGAGCAGCTCCAGGCGATCTTCCTCGGCGCCACGATCTGCGCCGTCCTGGCCGGGGCCCTGGCCCTGCTCTGCTTCCAGGGCGCCGCCACGCGCAGCATCTCCCCCGCACAGGCACTCCGCTAGCTGGCCGACCGGGCACTGCGCGCACGCGGAAGTACGCCGACCGGGCAGTGCGCGCACGCGGGAGTACGCCGACCGGGTAGTGCGCGCACGCAAGGTGAACAACTTCACGCCATGCCGACACCCGCCCGACACGTGGACGGACTAGTTTCATCCCGTGGCCAACGAATTCGACGACATCCTCGCAGCGAACGAGCGCTTCGCCGAGACCTTCGCCCTGTCCGGCTTCGACGGGGTCGCCCATGCCGGGATCGCGATCGTCACGTGCATGGACTCGCGCATCGACCCCTTGGGGATGCTCGGTCTGGTCCCGGGTGACGCCAAGATCTTCCGCAACCCCGGCGGGCGCGTGACCCCGCAGGCGCTCGAGGCGCTGGTGCTCGGCGTCCACCTGCTCCGCGTCGACCGGATCCTGGTGGTCCCGCACACCCGCTGCGCGATGGCTTCCTCGACCCTGGACGAACTGCGCGCCAAGGTGGGCGCATCGGCCGGCCAGGACGCCTCCTGGCAGCACTTCGGGGTGGTCGAGGACCAGGAGAGCGCCCTGGTCGACGACGTGCGCCAGGTGCGCAGCCATCCGCTGATTCCGGACTCGGTCGCCGTCGGCGGGTTCCTCTACGACGTGGACACCGGTCTGTTGAACCAGCTCGCCTGAGCCGCTCAGTGCCACTCAGTGGCCCTCCGGCCACTCCGGGGAGAAGGGCCACTCCTCGAACTCGCGGCACCGACCACGAGCATCCAGCCGCAGCACCCACAGGTTGCGCCATCGGGTCGATGAGGCGGCGTACTCGACCTCGGCGCATACGACGGCCACCTCGCCGTCCACAGCCACCACGGTGGTCGCCAGGGTGAACCGCTCGTCCGGACCGTCCCGCTCGGCCTCCCAGAGACGCGCGATCTCCGCGAGGCCCCGCGCCGGCTCGCGCCAAGGAGACATCCGGTAGGTGGCGTCCTCGGCGAAGAGCGCCCCCAGCGGCTCGGTGCCGGCGGAGCGCCAGGCCCGTTCGTACTCGGCGATCCAGTCCAGCACGTCGTTGCGGTCCATGCAGCCATGGTGCCCAATCGACCGGCCGCCGTCACCGCCGCGGGGCCACACTGGTCAGATGGACATCGACCAGGCACGTGACTTCGTCCGCTCCAACCACCGGGCCGTGATCGCGACCCGGAGCGAGGCCGGCATCCACCAGAGCCCCGTCCTCGTCGGCGTCGACGAGGAGGGCCGACTGACGATCAGCACCCGGGAGACGGCCTACAAGACCCGGCACGTGCGCGCAGATCCATGGGTGCAGTTGTGCGTGGTGTCCGACTCCTTCTTCGGCGGGTGGGTGTACGTCGAGGGCGAGGCCGAGGTGGTCTCGCTGCCGGAGGCGATGGAACCCCTCGTGGACTACTACCGGAGGATCAACGGCGAGGCGGACGACTGGGATGCCTATCGGGCGGGCATGGAACGCGAGCGCCGGGTGCTGCTCCGCGTCACGCCCCTGCGCGCCGGTCCCGAGCTGCAGGGGTGAGGCTCACGCGTCGATGGTGTCCGCATCGACCTCGTAGGCCCCGGCCACGATGAACTCCTTGCGCGGCGCGACCTCGGTGCCCATCAGCAGCTCGAAGACCTCCGCTGCCTGGGCGGCGTCGTCTGCGGTGATCCGTCGCAGCGTCCGTTGGCGCGGGTCCATCGTGGTCTCCGCGAGCTGGTCGGCATCCATCTCGCCGAGGCCCTTGTAGCGCTGCACCGGGTCCTTCCACCGCACCCCCTTCTTGGTGAGCTCGGCGAGCTTCCGCTGCAGCTCGGGGTCGGAGTAGGTGTAGACGTACTTCGCCATCCCCTTCTTCGGGTTGGTCAGCTCGATCCGGTGCAACGGCGGCACGGCGGTGAACAACCGCCCGGCGGTGACCAGCTCGGGCATGTACCTGAAGAACAGCGTCGCCAGCAGGCAGCGGATGTGCGCGCCGTCGGAGTCCGCGTCGGCCATGAAGATGATCCGGCCGTACCTCGCCTGCTCGAGGTCGAAGGTGCGGCCAGACCCGGCACCCACCACCTGGATGATCGAGGCACACTCGGCGTTCTTGAGGACGTCGGCCACGGTGGCCTTCTGCACGTTCAGGATCTTGCCGCGGATCGGCAGCAGGGCCTGGAACTCCGAATCGCGGGCCAGCTTGGCGGTTCCGAGCGCCGAGTCACCCTCGACGATGAACAGCTCGGAGCGCTCCACGTCCGTGGACCGGCAGTCGGCCAGCTTGGCCGGCAGCGCCGAGGACTCCAGGGCGTTCTTGCGGCGCTGGGTGTCCCGGTGCTGCCGAGCCGCGAGCCGGGTCTTGGCGGCCCCGGCCACCTTCTCCATGACCAGCTTGGCCTGCGCCTTCTCGGCCCGTTTGGTCGAGGTGAGGAAGTGCTTCAGCTCGGCCGAGACCACCTTGCGTACGACGGACCGAGCGGCCGGCGTACCGAGGACCTCCTTGGTCTGGCCCTCGAACTGCGGCTCCGCCAGCCGAACGGTCACGACGGCGGTCATGCCCTCGAGCACGTCGTCCTTGACGACGTCGCCGTCGTTGGCCTTGAGCACGCGGGAGCCGCGCATGGCGTCGTTGAACGTCTTGGTCAGCGCCGCCTCGAAGCCGGCGACGTGGGTGCCGCCCTTGGGGGTCGCGATCACGTTGACGAACGAGCGCAGCTCGCTGTCGTAGCCCATCCCCCAGCGAAGCGCCACGTCGACGAGCAGCTCGCGCTCGACGTCCTGCGGGGTCATGTGGCCCACCTCGTCGAGCATCGGGACCGTCTCGGTGAACACCTCCGACCCCTGCAACCGCAGCACCGCGGTGACCGGCTCGTCATGGCTGAGGTACTGGCAGAACTCGGTGATGCCGCCGTCATGCCGGAAGGACTCGGTCACCGGATCCTCGCCGCGGCGATCGGTCAGGATCAGCTCGAGCCCGGGGACGATGAACGAGGTCTGGCGTGCCCGGGTCAGCAGCTCGTCCCAGGAGAAGGTCGCGTCCTTGGTGAAGATCTGGCGATCGGGCCAGAACCGCACCCGGGTCCCGGTCACGCCCTTCTTGACCCGCTTGCCCTTCTCCAGGCCGGAGCGAGCCGAGAAGCCGGCGTCCGGCCCCTCGCCGGCGAAGATCCCCGGGAAGCCACGTTGGAACGACATCGCCTGGGTCGCGGGCGAGCGATCCACCTCCACGTCCAGCCGGGCCGACAGCGCGTTGACCACCGAGGAGCCGACCCCGTGCAGCCCACCGGTGGCCGCGTAGGAGCCGCCGCCGAACTTGCCGCCGGCGTGCAGCTTGGTGAAGACGACCTCGACGCCCGACAGTCCGGTCTTCGGCTCCTTGTCGACCGGGATCCCACGTCCGTTGTCGTGGACCTCGGCCGACCCGTCGGCGTGCAGGGTCACGTCGACCTTGGTGCAGAAACCGGCGAGGGCCTCGTCGACGGCGTTGTCGATGATCTCCCACAGGCAGTGCATCAGGCCGCGGGTGTCGGTCGAGCCGATGTACATCCCGGGACGCTTGCGGACGGCCTCGAGGCCCTCGAGGACGAGCAGGTGCTGGGCGTTGTAGGTGTTGTCGATGGCGATGACCTCTTGGGTGGGACCTCGAAGGACGGGGGGTGGTGTGAATCTACCCAGCGGCACGGACGGGCCTGACATCCGACGCGCCACGAGCCGAATCAGCCGGGTGCCGCTTGGGCCGTGTGCTCAACTTGTCCCGAACGGGTTACAGCACGATGAGAGTTGGGCGTTTCGCTCGCATCCAGCGGGCGCGTGGCGCACACTCGAATCAGAGCGTGTGAGCAGTCCCACTCGGTCTCGGGGTTGGGGAGCACTCGCACCGGGAAGTTTCCCGCGTGATTGGATGTTGTGACGAATGAAACGGCCGCACTGAGGAACCATCTGGAGCCTCGGTCGTTTGACCAGTCGTACCAGACGAGAGAGTGAGGCCCGACGTGACCACTGCGACAGCCCCCAGCGCCGCTCCGCTCACCGCGATCGACCGGTGCGACCGGTGCGGCGCCCAGGCCTACCTCCGCGTACAGCTCCAGAGCGGGGGCGAACTGTTGTTCTGCGCCCACCACGCCCGCGAGCACGGCGACAAGCTCCGTGAGGTCGCCTCCCACGTTCAGGACGAGACCGACAAGCTCGGCGACGTCCGGCCTGCGGCCACCGACACCGCCGTCTGAGCCCACCCTGACCTCGATCGAGGCCCCGGTCTTCGGACCGGGGCCTCGGCCGTTCCCGCACACCGCGACCGCCCGGACGAGTGAGAGAGTCCCTCAATGAGCCTCCCCCCGAGCCCGAGTGTGTGCCACGTTCCCAACGGTGTGCGGGCCCGGCGATGAGCGGCGTCGAGGTGCTCGTCGCCCTGGCCATCGCGGTGGGACTGGTAGGGATCGTGGTCCCGATGCTCCCGGGGTCGCTGCTGGTGCTCGGCGCGATCCTGGTCTGGGCGCTCGACCTGGGTACGACGCCGGGCTGGGTCTTCTTCGGTGTCGCCGCCGCGCTGATCGTCCTCGGCGGCGTCGTGAAGTACGTCGTGCCGGGGCGACGACTCAGGACCGGTGGCATTCCGACCTCCACCCTCCTGCTGGGCGGGCTGGTGGGCCTGGTCGGCTTCTTCGTGATTCCGGTCGTCGGGCTGGTGATCGGCTTCGTTTTGGGCGTCTACCTCGCCGAGCTGCGGCGACTGGGCGGGGATGCTGCCTGGCCGGCCACCGTGTCCGCGCTGAAGGCCGTCGGGCTGTCCCTGCTGATCGAGCTCACCGCCTGCCTGCTCGCCACGGCCACCTGGGCCGTCGGCGTCGTGGTCACCTAGGACACCGCGTTGGCAGTCCTGTTCGCGCTCGGCGCGGCCATCGCCTACGGCGTCTCCGACTTCATCGGCGGCGTCGCCTCCCGTCGTACCTCGGCATGGCCGGTCGCGCTGCTCAGCACGGTCGTCGCCGGGGTCGCGGCGCTGGGAATGGCCCTCGTCCTCCCGGGCGACCCGAGCCGCAGCGACCTGCTCTGGGGTGCGCTGGCCGGAGTCGGCACCGGGACCGGGGGTGCCTTCCTCTACCGGGGGCTCGCCCTGGGCCGGATGGGCGTCGTCGGGCCGGTGTCGGCCGTCGGTGCTGCGTCCCTGCCCGTCATCGTCGGAGTCCTCGGAGGCGAACGCCCGGCCCTGCTGGTCTGGATCGGCATCCTGGTCGCGTTGCCGGCGATCTGGCTGGTGGCCCGTGAACCGCAGGCCGCCGACAGCACGGGCAGGATCGCGGACGGCTTGCTCGACGGACTGCTGGCCGGTGCGGGTTTCGGCCTGCTTTTCTCCGCGATCGGTCAGGTCCCCGACGGTGCCGGCTACTTCCCCCTGCTGGCCAACCAGGTGGTCGCGGGGGTCACGATCGTCGTGCTGGCCAGCCTGATGGGCGCCGAGTGGGTGCCCCGGCACCGGACCGAGGTGTGGGGCGGACTGGGAGCCGGGCTGCTCGGCAGCGCCGCGGTGGCGGGGTTCCTGGTGGCCACCCAGCAGGGGCTGCTGGCCGTCTCGGCGGTGCTCGCCTCGCTCTACCCCGCGGCCACGGTCCTGCTGGCCAGCGTGGTGCTGAGGGAGCCGATCCACCGGGGCCAGGGAGTGGGACTGGCACTGTGCGCGGCCTGCGTCGTCCTCGTGGCCATGGGCTGACCGGCCGGACCGGCTCCGGTGCCGGTAACGTCGCCGCATGACACTGGACCCGGCCATCGTGCCCGTCACTGCCACCGCCACCCAGATCGCCGAGGAGGTGCGGAGCGGGCGGCTCACCGCCCGCGAGGCGACCGAGCGGGCACTGGCCCGGATCCAGGCGGTGGACGGGCGGGTCGGCGCCTACCAGGTGGTGCGCGCCGAGCAGGCGCTCACCGAGGCCGACGCCGTCGACGCCCGGACCGACCGCGACCGGCTGCCACTGGCCGGGGTCCCGATGGCGGTCAAGGACAACGTCGCGGTCACCGGCGAGCCGATGCGGACCGGCTCCGCGGGCACCGACCCTCGGCCCCAGGCCGACGACCACGAGATCGTCCGGCGACTGCGGCAGGCCGGGGCCGTCCTGGTCGGGATCACGCGCGTCCCCGAGCTGTGCGTCTACGGCACCACCGACTCCTCCTTCGGCATCACCCGGAACCCCTGGGACCTCGAGCTGTCTCCAGGCGGCTCGTCCGGCGGCTCCGCGGCGGCCGTGGCCAGCGGCACCGTCCCGGTCGCCCACGGCAACGACGGCATGGGCTCGATCCGGATCCCCAGTGCGTGCTGCGGCCTGGTCGGGATCAAGCCCGGGCTCGGCCTGGTGCCGGCCGACCTCGGCAACGGCTCCTGGTTCGACATGTCCGAGAACGGCCCGCTGGCGACCACGGTCGCCGACGCCGCCCTGGTGCTCTCGGTGCTCGCCGACCAGCCCGACCTGGCCAACCTCGGCGACCCCGGGCGCCTCCGGATCGCCCTGAGCACCCGGGTCCCGGCCCCCTCACCGCTGGACCGCGCCTGGCGAGGAGCCACCACCGCGAGCGCCGACGTGCTTCGCGCCGCCGGGCACACCGTGGTCGAGGCGCATCCGCCGTACGGCACGCGGACCCTGGTCTCGCAGATCGTGCGCTGGACGGCCGGCACCGAGCTCGACGCCCGCCAGGTCGCGGACCGGTCCGCCTTGGCGCCGCGGGTCCGCCGCCACGCCGCCGTCGGCCGGGCCGCCCTCGCCGCGGGGTTCCCCCGCGAGAAGGGACGCGCGCAGTGGCAGGAGCAGGCCGAGCGCTTCTTCGCCGACCACGACGTGCTGCTGACCCCGACGCTGGCCAAGCCGCCGCGACGCGCGCGCGACTGGCACCGACGGGGGTGGCTGGCCAACCTCGCCTCGAACGCGCTCTACGCCCCGTTCGCGGCGCCGTGGAACCTCGCCGGGTGGCCGGCGATGTCGGTGCCCGCCGGGGTGGGACCCAACGGCACCCCGCTGGGCGTGCAGCTCGTGGGGCGACCGGGCTCCGAGGCGGTGCTGCTCGCCGTCGCGGCGCAGCTCGAGCAGGGCCAGCCCTGGGCCCGGGTCGCGCCCGGGTTCGACGACTGAGCAGGGGCTGCTCCGGACGCCGGAGGATTTGTCCCGATCTGCGTGACTTTCGATCCCGGTCCTCGTTGAGCGAGCGACAGGATCGTCGCCACGCCAGATGACCTCGGGTGGGGAGACCTCGCGCAGAGTGGATGACAACCCCCCGGGCTGGTACCGGGACCCGTACCGCCCACGCCACCACCGGTACTGGGACGGCGAGCGCTGGCGGGTGACGGACTCACCAGGCACCGCCGACCCGGCGGGCGCGGATGTGCAGAACGATCGGTCCTGCGCCTGACGGTCTCGACCGGCGTGGTCAGACGGGCACCGACAGGGACAGCGCGAAGTCCCCGGCCGGGTCCGTCCACCAGTGCGACAGCCGTAGGCCGGCCGCGGCGAGCTCCTCGGCGACGCCTTCGCGGCGGAACTTCGCGGAGATCTCGGTGCGGATCTGCTCCCCCGCCGCGAAGGACACCTCCAAGTCGAGCGCGTCGACGCGAACCTGCTGGGAGACGGTGGACTCCAGGCGCATCTCGATCCACTCGCGGTCCGCGTCCCACACCGCGCGGTGCTCGAACGCGGCGAGGTCGAAGTCGGCGCCCAGCTCACGGTTGAGCACCGACAGGACGTTCTTGTTGAACCGTGCCGTCACGCCCGCGCTGTCGTCGTACGCCGCGACCAGCCGGTCGGGATCCTTCACCAGGTCGGTGCCCAGCAGGAAGGTGTCCCCCTCGCTCATGGTCGCGCGCAGGTCACCGAGGAACGCGGCGCGCTGGCCGGGGTCGAGGTTCCCGATCGTCGAGCCGAGGAAGGCCACCATCCGGCGCGAGGACCGGGGCAGCTCAGCGAGGTGCAGCCCGAAGTCGCCGACCACGGGGCGGACCTGCAGGTCGGGGAACTCCACTGCGACCGAGGCGCTCGCCTCCCCGAGCACCGCGGGGTCGACGTCGAACGGCACGAACGTGCGCAGCGTGCCGGCGCTGGTCAGCGCCTTCAACAGCAACCGGGTCTTCTCCGAGGTCCCGCTGCCGAGCTCCACGAGGGTCTCCGCCGAGCTCAGCCGGCTGATCTCGTCCACCTCGGCACCGAGGATCGCGCGCTCCGCCCGCGTCGGGTAGTACTCCGAGAGCCGGGTGATCTCGTCGAAGAGCTCGCTGCCCCGTGCGTCGTAGAAGTACTTCGGCGGCAGCGTCTTCGGGCTGGAGGTCAGCCCGGCCCGGACGTCGACCGCCATCTGGGCGGCCAGGGCCGAGGGATCGAGGTGCACGGCCAGGTCTGCGGATGTCATCACGGCTCCAGATCGGTCACGGTGACCCCCGCCGGGGTCACCTCCAGCAGGTGTCGGTCGGGTACGTCGACCCAGCGCGGGTCGTCGTCGTACGGCTCGCTGGCGACCACGACGCCGTCCGGCTCCACGAGGTAGCTCATCGGGTCGCCCCAGGAGAGGCCGGTCACCCGGCTGCCGTCGGTGAGCAGCAGGCTCAGCCTGGCCGCGGGGTCGTCGGCGGCCACGGCCCGGATCGTCTCGACCACCTGCTCGGGCCCTTCGGCGAACACGTGGGCAGCGAGGACCGCCGAGTCGCACACGGACTCGGCATCGCGCCGGACCGGCAGCACCGAGCGGTCCACCCGCCCGTTGTGGGACAGCAGCCAACGCCCGTCGGTGAACGGTGCGGCAGCACTCTCCTCCATCGGCATGCCGACGGTGGCCGAGCGCACGGCCGCCAGGACCGCCCCCGAGGTGAGCACGGGTGCCACCGACGCGAACGAGGCGTCGCCCCACAACGGCTTGGCCGAGCGCCAGCGCACCGGCTCCGCGGTCGCGTCGGGATAGAAGCCGACGCCCCACCCGTCGGCGTTCATCAACCCGTGGCTCTGCCGACGCGGAGCGTAGGACTGCCGGTGCAGCCCGAACGGCGGGTCGAGGACCAGGGAAGAGATGGTCCGCGGCCCCCCCAGCCACGCCAGGTGCCTACACATCCCAGGCCAATCGCAGCCCGCTGAAGATCTGCCGGCGGATGGGGAGGTCCCAGTTGCGGAACGACGGCCGGATCGAGGCTCCCCCGACGGCCCAGGACCCGCCGCGCAGCACCCGGAAGTCGCCGCCGAAGAACGGTTGGCTGTAGTCGGCGTACAGCATCGCCTCGAAGCCGGGCCACCGCTCGAAGGAGGAGCTGGTCCACTCCCACACCTCGCCGATCATCTGCTCCACGCCGTACGCCGAGGCCCCGGACTCATAGGCACCGACCGGCGCAGGACGCAGCGCGTCCCCGCCGAGGTTGGCCAGCGACGGGTGCCAGTTCGCGTCGCCCCAGGGCCACCGGCGTCGACGACCTGCGACCGGGTCCCAGGCGCAGGCCTTCTCCCACTCCTGCTCGGTCGGCAGCCGGGCCCCGGCCCACGCGGCGTACGCCTCGGCCTCGAAGAAGCAGACGTGCTGCACCGGCTCGTCGGGCGGGATCTCCTCGACGTTGCCGAAGCGACGACGGGAGCCGTCGCCCCGCCAGAACAGCGGCCGCTCCAGGCCCGCCTCCTGGCGGTGCTCCCATCCGCGCGCGGACCACCAGCGCGGCTCGTCGTATCCCCGGGCGTCGATGAACGCCTGCCACTCGCCGTTGGACACCGGCACCCGGGCGATCCGGTAGGCCGGCAGGTCCACGACATGGGCGGGCCGCTCGTTGTCCAGCGAGCACGGCTCCTCCTCCGCGTCCACCCCGAGCACGAAGGGTCCGGCCGGGACCAGCACCGAGCCGGTGGGCACGATCCGACCGGGGGGCAGCGCGGCGCCGCGCCCCAGGAGCGGGTCCCCGTCGCGCAGCTGATGGGTCGCCAGCATGGTCTCCACGTGCTGCTGCTCGTGCTGCTCCACCATCACGTAGGGGAAAAGCCGTTCCGGGGTGGGGTCCTCGAACCGGTCGAGCCCGTCGAGGACCCGGCCGCGCACATCGGCGATGAACCGGCGCGACTCGGCCGGTGTCAGCAGCGGCAGCGTGACGCGGCTGGCCCGCGGATGCTCGAAGGCGTCGTAGAGCCGCTCGATCTGGCAGGAGAGCAGGCCCTGGGCGGCCGCGTCGCCGCCACGCAGCAGCCAGAGGTCCTCCTGCTGACCGATGTGGGCGAGGTCCCACACCAGGGGGCTCATCAGCCGGCTGTGCTGGGTGGTCAGCTCGTGTTCCTCGAGGTCGGTCAGTCGCCGGGTGCGGGCGCGGGCGTTCTCGAGGCCCGCGACGATCTGCTCACGCATGGGCTTCCTCCACCATCACCTCTAGGGGGCTGGTGCTCTCGATCCGAGCGCGCAGCTCTCCGCTCGGCGTACGCCCGGAGGCGATCAGCTCCGCCAGGCCCTCGACCTCTGCGACGATCCCCGGCGGGCAGTGCCGCAGGGCGGCGTCGAGACACCCGACGACCGCGGTGCGCACGTCGGGGTCCCGCAAGCCTGCACGCGCGGCAGACTCCCAACTCGCGGCGACCGGAGCGCACAGGTCCGCGGCGGTGTCCGCCGCCACCGGATCGTCCATCAGGGTCGCGGTCACCGCGGCCATCGCGGGCCACCAACGGTCCGGCATGGCGTCCACGCACCGGATCTCCAGATACCCACGCGGGCGCACCGGCGGGAACAGGGTGGTCAGGTGGTAGTCGAGGTCGTGGGTGGTCGCCGGTCGACCGAGCACCGTCGGGTTGCGCAGCCAGTGCGCGAACGACACCCTCCCGGTCACGGCCTGCAGCTGGTCGCCGGACCGGACCAGCATGACGGGCGCCTCCAGTGCGTAATGGGCCCACGCGTCGGTTGGCTCGCCACCCGGCACCGGGTCGCTTCGGCCGTGGTCGATGCCCTGCCAGATCCCCTGCCGCATCGAGTGCCACCCCGACGATCGTCCGCCGAGGTACGGCGAGGTCGAGGAGAGCGCGACCAGCACCGGGACCAGCGAACGGACCAGCGACATCCGCTCGTCCCACGCGCCTGTCGGCCCGGCGTCGAGGTTCACCTGCAGTGCCGCCGTCGCCGACATCATCGCCCGTCCGGAGCCGGCACAGCCGAGGGCGTCGAAGTGCTGCTCCATGGCCCGGTAGCGAGCCCCCGGGTTGACGCGAGCGACGGGGCGGGCCAGGTCGGTTCCGAGCGGCACCGAACCGAGGCCCTCCTCGGCGAGCCTGCGACTCAGCGCCGCCCGGTCCTGGCGCAGTGCGGCGACGGCCACCAGCACATCGGCTCCCGGTGGCGTCGACAGCTCGATCTGGCCACCTGGCTCGAGGGTGACCGAACTGCCCGCGGGCATCGGACCGACGTCGGCGGCGAGCGCCTGGACGACCGGCCAAGAAGGACGATGTTCTGGATGGGCAAGATCGACGAGGTGGAACTCCAGCTCGAGGCCCACCCGTCCGCCGGGAGACGCCGACAGGGCTGCGTCCGCCACGTAGCCGCGGGCCGCTTCCAAGGCGTCCGGTGCCGTCAGCAGAAGATCTTCGGCATCGTCCCCGACCGGGGGTGCCGTGCTGGTGATCCTTGGTGCGGTCATCCGCCCCCCTCCAGGTCCGGACCGGCTGCCCAGGGCAACCGCGGGTCGGTGCGGGGGCGGCCGCAAGGTGGCCGTCCTCGGTGTAGTTCCCGGTCAGTCTGGCAAATCGTGACGGCCAACCCAAGGGCTGGACCGGAATTCCTTGCCGCAGACCCGAGAGTCCACCCGGCTCAGTCGGTCCCGAGGGAGCGGGCGAGGCGCTCCAGGTCCTCGGTTGTCAGGTCGACGTGGGGGCTGATCCGCAACAGGGGCGGCGATCCGGGGCCTGACTCCAGCGGCGCCCGCCACGGCAGACCCACGGTGGTGACGACGCCGTGCTCGTCGAGCAGTCGTCGATGTGCCGCCGCGACGTCCTGGCCCGACGTCGCGACCAGCGCCGTGATCGCGCCGGCCGGGGCGTTCGGGTGCGCGACCTCCCAGCCGGGCACGGTCGTGACGCTCTCGCGGACCAGACGGCCGACCTCGACCAACCGGTCGCTGACGGTGTCGAGACCGAGGTCGAGCAGTTCGCGCACCGCTACGGCCAACCCGACGCGTCCGGCGACATGGGCCTCGTCGGACTCCAGCAGCTGGACCGGTGACGCGTCCGGCCGCTTGCCCAACCGGGTCACGTCCAACGCCTCGCGGCGGTCGGGGGCGACCGCCAGGATGCCGACGCCCCTCGGCCCGGTGAGCCACTTGCGGCTGGTGGCGAACACGGCGTCGGCCCCGGCCGGGACTGCCACGTGCCCGGCCGACTGGGCGGCGTCGACCCAGAGCGGCACGCCGGCGGATCGGCACAGCGGCACCACCTCGGCGAGGGGCTGCACCAGTCCGCGGTGCGCCGAGACCTGGTCGATCAGGAGTACGTCGGGCGGATCGCTGCGAAGCAGCGCACCCAGGGCCTCGAGGTCCAGCACGCCGTCGGCGTCGGTGGGGAGGGTCACCAGCTCGAGTCCGCGGTGTCGGAGCACGTCCAGGTTGGTGCCCCACTCCGAGGCGGGCACCCCCACGCGCGCCCGGTCCGGCAGCGGCCACGCGCCCAGCAACGCGACCAGGGCGGCGGTTCCGCTCTCCACGAACGCGATCCCCTCCGGGTCGCATGCGAGCACCGTCGCCACGTCCACGCGGACGGCTGCCAGTTGCTCGGAGGCCAGCTCCGCCGCGACGTACCCGCCGACCTCGGCCTCGAGGCGAGCGTGGCCCGAGACCGCCGCCAACGTGGCGAGAGACGCCCTGCCCGCCGCGGCCGTGTCGAGGTGCAGCACCTTCGTCTCCGGGCGCGCGTCGCGCCACTGGCTCCAGTCAGTCGGGCTCACGGGGAACCAACCTGCCACATCGCTCTGCGCCCTGGCCCAGCCCTGCGGAATCCGTCTGTGGAGCGGTTCAACGGGCTCGAGCAGGCGTAGCGTGGAGTGACCCAAATCCCTGGAAGGGGGCGTCATGTTCACTCACCTACGTCGACCGGAGACCAACCTCGCGAAGCTCAGCCTCGCCGCCGCGCTCTTCTTGGGCGTCATCGGAGCCCTGGGCTGCGCGTTCACCCTCTTCGCGGCCGTGGTCGGCAATGACTGGTGGTCCGATACCCGTTCCGACCAGCTCTTCGCCGCGGCCTTCTTCGCGGTGGCCGCCCTGGGCGCGGTCGGGTTCGAGGTGATGGACCGCCGGCCGCTGACCGGCCTCTCGCTCGCCGTGCTCGGCAGCCTGGCGCTCGGGACGATCCTGGTCTGGACCCTGCTCGTGCCGGTGCTGGCGATGATCTGCCTCGCGATCGCGTTCCTGCGCGCCCGCGAGCTGACGCATCCCGCCACGGACCCGCACGGGCGCGCGCCTGCCTGAGCCGGTCGGTCGGCCGGCGCCGAGACTCCTCACCGGGAGTCCGCAGCTTTCCGCGGGCTGCCCTTGCTAAGACGGCCCACCCCATTTGTCGGCCCGCGTCTGATTGTCCAGCCGGAAGCGCCCGTGGGTGCTACCGGACCCGCCCCGGGATCGAATCCCTCGCTGTCGCAGGTCGTACCGGACGCCCATCACGATGACAACCGCGACAAACAGGCCGATGACGATCAAGAAACCCGTCATGAGGATTCCTCCTTGCTCGCGTGCCTCCGCGAGAACCGGCCGTGACCAGGCCCAGGCCCCTACCAGCATCCTCCGGCCCCGAGACTCAGTCCAGTGAAACGGCGCCCTCGCCCGCCCCAGCTCGGATCGGTTCACGGGCTGCCAAAGGCGCGGATGTCAGTAGTCCGGGACTCGCTCGACCCAGCTACCAGGATCGTCCCTGCCGCGCTCGTCGCAGTGCCGGTAGGTCTCGCCCCCAGGGGTGTGCTCAACGTGCCAGTGGTGCCGGACGTCGAGTCGACACAGGACTGAGGTCAGCCCAGCTAGGCAGCCAAGAGCGCGAAGGAGAGCCTGCGTGAGCAGGCTCTCCTCATCGCGTTTGCCTCCTGGCTGGCTAAGGCCGCGCTATTTGGTAGAGATGGAACCAAGCGGGCGGTAGCCGGTCCACCCGGAGTTCATCGCCCCATCGAAGAAGACGGCGTCAGCATCGAGATCCGTGCCCGAGAAGGGCGCGTTCGGAAAGCTGAACGCGCCGACATTGAGGGCGTCGTACCCACAGCCCGCCTCCGTGCTCGAGCACGCCGATGCGCCGACGGGGGTGTACCCGGACGTCGAGGTGTTGTACTGAACCGACCAGATGACCTGGGAGGGAAGAGTCACCCCCAGCCCGGACATGTCCACGGTGACAAGGTGCGGAAGCCCGTTGTAGCAGGCGCGGTCCTTGCTGTTGTACCACTTGCCGGCGTCACCCCCAGTGCACTCGGCGCTTGCCGACGGACGGTAGGGGACGGTGATCGTGGAGGTCGTCCGGGCCAGAACCTCGCCGGCCGCGCCACTGGGCGTTGGCGCGGCGTAGATCGTGAAGGTGATCGGAACCTGGAACGTTGCCCCGGGCGTGGTCTGGCAATTGTTCAGCTGCCAGGCACCGGACTCGCAACCCCAGCTCGACAGCAGGACTGACATCGACTTGAGGTTGCGCGCCTTGCCTCCAAGGGCGACGGCGTCCCCGAACTCCTTGGCGGGTGCTCCTTCGAAGCTCACGCTCGGAACGTTCCCGGAAACCTTGCTCGGGATGGCGTTGTAGCCCGGTGCAGACGAGCCGCCAGCAGCCGCGCTCGGGTCGGCCGAGGCCGAGTGGGCCGATGCTCCGACCATCAGCACGGCGGCTCCGATACTGCCTGCCATTGTGGTGAATTTCATTGTTGTCCCCCCTCACCTGGGCGTGGAGGTGAAGCCCCCGAGGTACGCCCCTGTGTGCCAGCAGGCTGCGCCCGGGGGCCGAAGATGTCAACCCTTTCGGCCTGTGCTGCCAAGGACTTCCGGGTGGTTGGAACTCAACTTGGGGGGTCTAGTGGCATTTGTCCGATCCGACTCCGGCAGAGCGGTGTACCGACCGGAAGCGGATCGACCACGAAGACAAGCTCGACGTCACCGCAGCAACATGGCCCCGCGACGTGCACCGGGTGATGTTCGCCGTTGGTGCGCTGGGGATGAGAGGACCCAACACGATCTACGTCGCCCGTGCGAACGAAGGCGCCCTCGCTCGGTGTTCACGGTCGAAGCCGGCATGCAGTACCTCGCCTGGATCAGCTGATAGAGCACGCCCCTCCGCACGAGTCCCAAAGCTCTCGTCGACACGGACATCCTTCTTACGATTTTGGAGCAGACTTACTGGCAGCCACAGTGGCTGTGTCAAGGAGAGGTCGACGCTCATGAACAACCTCAAGCGGCTTTTCGTCTGCACGTTTGCGGGACACACCTGGGTGAAGATCGGCTATCCGCCGGGTTCCGACGGGGAGGCCGCGGGCACATTCCTGCGTTGTCTGCGGTGCGGCAAGGAAGACCATGACGCGGGCACGGTGGCCCGTGGCGGCGGCAGTCTGTTCTAGCCCGCAACACGGTGCTGACGGTTCGGCGCGCAGTGCCCTAACGGGACCGTCGGTTCAGGCGCACGCATCGTGAGACTTCTGGGGATCCTGTGGCACAGCATCGACCTACGCCGATGGACCCCACGCTCGACGGCCGGTGGCGCCACAGGTGGTCTCGAGGAGAGGGCAGGCGCGTTTGAGTAGGAACGCACGTCGTGCAGTTACAGACTCAGTCCAGGTAGTCGCGCAGGACCTGGGAGCGGCTGGGGTGGCGCAGCTTCGACATCGTCTTGGACTCGATCTGCCGGATCCGCTCGCGGGTGACGCCGTAGACCTTGCCGATCTCGTCGAGGGTCTTGGGCTGGCCGTCGGTGAGGCCGAAGCGCATCGAGACGACGCCGGCCTCGCGCTCGGAGAGCGTGTCGAGTACGGCGTGCAGCTGCTCCTGCAGCAGCGTGAAGCTGACTGCGTCGGCCGGCACGATCGCCTCGGAGTCCTCGATCAGGTCGCCGAACTCGGAGTCGCCGTCCTCGCCGAGCGGGGTGTGCAGCGAGATCGGCTCCCGGCCGTACTTCTGCACCTCGATGACCTTCTCCGGGGTCATGTCGAGCTCCTTGGCGAGCTCCTCGGGAGTCGGCTCACGCCCGAGGTCCTGGAGCATCTGGCGCTGGACCCGGGCGAGCTTGTTGATGACCTCGACCATGTGCACCGGGATCCGGATGGTGCGGGCCTGGTCGGCCATCGCGCGGGTGATCGCCTGCCGGATCCACCAGGTGGCGTAGGTGGAGAACTTGTAGCCCTTGGTGTAGTCGAACTTCTCGACCGCGCGGATCAGGCCGAGGTTGCCCTCCTGGATCAGGTCGAGGAAGAGCATTCCGCGGCCGGTGTAGCGCTTGGCCAGCGACACGACGAGTCGCAGGTTGGCCTCGAGCAGGTGGTTCTTCGCCCGGCGTCCGTCCTCGGAGATCCAGGTCAGCTCGTCGAGCATCTTGGGGCTGACCTTGCCGCCCTTGGAGAGCTTCTCCTCAGAGAAGAGCCCGGCCTCGATCCGCTTGGCGAGCTCGACCTCCATCTCCGCGTTGAGGAGGGGGACCTTGCCGATCTGCTTGAGGTAGTCCTTGACCGGGTCGGCGGTCGCGCCCGCGACCATGACCTGCTGTTCCGGCTCGTCGGTCTCGTCGGCGGCGGAGACGATGAAGGTGGCCTCCTTCTCGTCCTCCTTGATCGTCGGGTCGTTCTTGACGTCCTTCTCGAACTGCTCGTCCGGCACGTCGGCCAGGATCTTCTTGCCGTCGGGACCAACCACGGCCGCCTCGGCCTGGATCGCCTCGGCGGTCTTGCGCGTCGCGGCTCGCTTGGCCGGAGCCTTCTTGGCTGCGCTCTTCGTCGCCGGCTTGCTGGCCGTCTTGGTGGCCGTCTTCGTGGCGGGAGCGGAGTCCTTGGCGGACGTGCGGGCGGCCGGCTTCTTTGCAGCCGCCTTCTTGGCGGTGCTGGACGAACTCGAGGACACGAACTACCTCTCGATTGCCGTTCAGGGAATCTTCAGAAAAACTCTAGGGCGCGGCGAAGCCCGTACCTGTCAACAGCCGCAGGCTCATTGTGTCATGAACGCCAAGGAGCTCAATCCCCGGCTCTGGCCCTGGCCGCAGCCTTCTGCTCCTGCTTGTAGGCACGCACCTTGGCGAGCGATCCCTCGTCCACGACGTCGGCGACCGAGCGGTAGCCGTCTTGGCTGTAGTCGCCGACCACGGCCTCCCACCCTGCGGGGCGTACGCCGACCTGCTTGGCCAGCAGCGCCACGAAGATCTGGGACTTCTGCCGGGCGAAGCCGGGCAGCTGCGTCATCCGGGCGAGCAGGTCCTTCGCATCGGTCGCCTCGGTCCAGATCCGCTCGGCGTGACCGTCGTACTGCTCCACCACGATCTGCGCCACGGACTGGATCCGTCCCGCCATCGACCCGGGGAACCGGTGTACCGCCGGCGGCTCGGCGCACAGCGACGCGAACTGCTCGGGGTCGGCCGCCGCGACCTCCGCCGGGTCGAGACTGCCGAAACGCTCAAGCACCTTCGCCGGGCCCGCGAACGCCCGCTCCATGGGGAACTGCTGGTCCAGCAGCATGCCCAGCAGCAGCGCGAACGGGTCGTCGGTGAGCACCTGGTCGGCGCGCTCGTCGCCGGTGATGTGGATGGCCATGCCCCCATCATGCCAACCGTCGCGTTGCCTGTGGACGGCGTACCGCGCGGGTCCGCGGGCACTGGCAGGGTGGCGCCATGGACGGAGCCGTGGCCGCCGCGATCGGCGTGGAGCTGCGTGCGTTCGTGACTGCAGCCGGCACCCGACGCGCCCTGCCCACCACCTGCCACGTCGGCATCCTGGGGGCCGAGCGGGTCGAGCTCCGCGACGGTGACGCCCACGACATCGCGCTGCGGACCGACCTGGTCGAACGAGCGCTCGACGGGCTCGACAGCGTGCTCGGCTCGGGTGGCTGGCTGACCAGGGGCGGAGACCTCACCCGGTGCGACGCCGACGCCGGATGGTTCGCTGCCGCGCGCACCGGCTTCGACCGGCACGGTCTCCGGCTCCCGTGGTTCTTCGTGGTGAACCGGACCGGCTGGGTCGACCTGGTCAGCGGCGAGACGCGCACCTGGAGCAGGGTCCGGGCCCGCCCCACGGCAGGTCCGCAGGGCTCACAGCGCCCAGGTGTGCACCGGCTCGTTGGCGTGCATGAGTGAGCGGTAGTCCTGCAGCGTGGCCCGCAACGCCTCGGCGCGGTCGCTCCCGCCCTCCTCGGCCCGGTGCACCCGCTCGATGAACCAGGAGGCGCCGTTGCGGCGGAGCACACAGCGCTGCTCGATGACCGAGAGCAGGCGGGTGCGCTCGTCCGCGTCGACCCCCCACCGGGCCAGGCCGGCGTCGGCCATCGGCAGCAGCCGGCGCAGGACGAGCTCGGTGGCGTCCACCTCCCCGACCCCGGGCCAGTACACCCGGGCGTCGATGCCGTGCTGGGCCGCGACGTGGAAGTTCTCCTCCGCCGCGGAGAACGACATCTGCGACCACAGCGGCCGGTCGTCCTCGGCGAGGGTGCGCACCAGGCCGAAGTAGAAGGCCGCGTTCGCCATCGTGTCGATCACCGACGGGCCCGCGGCGAGCACCCTGTTCTCCACGCGCAGGTGGGGAAGGTCGTTGACGACGTCGTAGACCGGGCGGTTCCAGCGGTAGATCGTGCCGTTGTGCAGCTTGAGCTCGGACAGCGCGGGCGTGCCGCCGGCCTCCAGCACCTCGAGCGGGTCCTCGTCCTCGGTGATCGGGAGCAGCGCCGGGAAGTAGCGCACGTTCTCCTCGAACAGGTCGAAGATCGAGTTGATCCAGCGCTCCCCGAACCACACGCGCGGCCTGACCCCCTGCTCCTTGAGCTCCGCGCTCCGGGTGTCCGTGGCCTGCTCGAACAGGGGAATCCGGGTCTCGTGCCACAGCTGCTTGCCCAGCAGGTAGGGCGAGTTGGCGCCGACCGCCAGCTGGATGCCGCTGATCGCCTGGGAGGCGTTCCAGTACGCCGCGAAGTTGTCCGGGCTCACCTGGGTGTGCAGCTGGGTGCTCGTGCAGGCGGCCTCGGGCATGATCGACTCCGAGGTGGTGCTCAGCCGCTCCACGCCGCGGATGTCGATCACGAGGTCCTCGCCGCGCGCATCCAGGATCTGGTCGCTGAGCAGCTTGTAGCGGGGGTTCGGGCTGATCGTGGACGGCCCGAGGTGCCCGTCCTCGAGGGTGGGCAGGATGCCGATCATCACCATGTGGGCATCGACCTCGTTGGCCTTGCTCTCGGCATGGTTGAGGCTCTTGCGCAGGTCGTCCTCGAAGCCCGAGACGCCGCGCGAGTCCAGCCGCCGGGGCGGGACGTTGATCTCGAGGTTGAACTGCGCCAGCTCCGTCTGGAACGCGGGGTGCGCGATCTTCTCCAGGGCCTCGAGTCCCTTCAGCGCCGGACGCCCGTCGTCGTCGACGAGGTTGAACTCGATCTCCATCCCGGTCATCGGGTTGTCGATGTCGAAGCGGGACTCCCGCAGCATCCTGGCGAACACGTCGAGGCACCGGCGGACCTTCTCCCGGTGACGGGTGCGGTCCGCCCGGGTGAACTCCTGCAGGTCGACGTCTTCTCCCATGAACGAACCCTAGTTCCCAGACATCAGATGTCGACCCGCATCTCGGCACGTCTCAGGCTGCGACGCCCATCCGGGCGAGGGCGAGTGGGGACGGGGGCTCAGGAGGCCCGGTCCTGCGGCGCGTCCGGGGCGAGGTCCGGCCCGAACACCGGCAGTTCCTCCTCCCTGATCGGGTCCCACAACCCGGGCGGCACGGCCCGGGTGAGGGTCTCCGCGACGCAGCGGGCCATCGAGTGGTCCGGGTCGACCTCCAGGCAGCGGTCGACCGCGCACCACGCCAGTGCACCGTCGCCGTGCTGCCAGGCCGCGAACGCCAGCAGCGCCGCTGCGCCGGGCAGCAGGTCGCGAGGCGCGCGGCGGACCAGGGCCCGCCACAGCTCGACGTGCGCCGCAGCCGTGTCGCGGCTGATCTCGGCCCAGGCGACGTCGCGGGTCAGGACCACCGACGCGAGCACCAGCAGACGGCCCGCATCGACCGGCGCCATCGGCTCCATCGGCTCCAGATGACCCCGGATGCAGCGCTGCAGCCACCGGGCCTCCTCGCGCAGGAACCGTCGACCGGCGTCAGGATCGCCGTCGCGGCGGCCACGCGCCAGCGCGAGGTCGGCGTACCGCGTCGCCGCCAGCGCCACCTGCGTCGCGTCCGCGTCGTCGGTGCCCACGAGCGTGTCGGCGAGCGCCGCGCGATCCCGGTGCACCACCTTCCCCTCGAAGACCCGCTGTGCGGTGAGCGTGTGCGTCGCGAGTTCGTACGCCGTGCCCGGAGACCCCTCGTCCGGGACCGGGAACCAGTGGTCGTCCTCGACCCGGACCACGTCGACGACGTCGACGCCGTGCTCGACCAACCCGACGACCAGGAACAGCGCCTGTGACTCGGCTGCCCGCACGTCCCCGGTGTAGAGCAGCACCGCTGCGCGCCGCACCCCGTTGGAGAGGACTGCCTCCAGCAGGACGCCAGCCACCTCCTGCTGCTCCTCGGCGGTCACCGGCAGGTCGATGCGGGCATGGAAGGCGCGGCCGGACGGCCCGAAGGTAAGCAGCACCACCGAGTCCTTGGGGTGGAAGCCCAGCACCACCGGCACCATCGCGATCAGGTCCGTCGGGGTGCGGGCCACGAACGTGGCCGGCTCTGGTGTGGTCATGGAGCCACCCTGCGTCGGTGCGGCGACGGAGTCGGCCGGCGTACGGCGACCCGGTGCGCAACCGGCAGCTCGCCACCGTTGTGGACGGCAACGGGTCGTCGCCACCCCGGTTGTCGGTGGCCCGTGACACGATCGCCGGGTGCGCTCTGAGCCGACGATCCTGCACGTGGATCTCGATGCCTTCTTCGCCTCCGTGGAGCAGCGCGACAAGCCGTCCCTGCGGGGCAAGCCGGTCGTCGTCGGCGGGGTCGGCGGGCGCGGCGTGGTGGCCACCGCGTCGTACGAGGCCCGCGCCTTCGGTGTCCACTCGGCGATGCCGACCGCCGAGGCCAGGCGGCGCTGCCCCAACGCAGCCTTCCTGACCGGCCGTTTCCACGCCTACCGGGACGCCAGCGTGGCGGTGATGGCGCTGCTGCGCTCGATCAGCCCGCTGGTCGAGCCGCTGTCGCTGGACGAGGCGTTCGTCGACCTCGAGGCCGCCGACCTACCCGACCGGTCGATGGCCTCGGTCAGCGCCCTCGGACGCGAGCTGAAGGTCCGCGTGAACGAGGTGACCGGTGGGATCTCGGGGTCCGTCGGCATCGGCACCTCCAAGCTGATCGCCAAGATCGCCAGCGACCTCGACAAGCCCGACGGTCTCGTCGTCGTGGCGCCCGGGATGGAGCAGGACCTGTTGCGGCCGATGCAGGTCACGGTGATCCCCGGAGTCGGGCCCGCGACGGCCGAGCGGCTTCGCCGGGTCGGCGTACACACGGTGGAGGAGCTCGAGGGGCTGACCGAGGACGAGCTGGTGCGACTCCTCGGCCGCTCGCACGGCACCGGGCTCTTCGCGATGGCCCGGGCCGAGGACGACCGCCGGGTCCACCCCGAGCGGGAGACGAAGTCGATCAGCGTGGAGGACACCTACGACACCGACCACGTCGACAAGCGGCTGCTCGTGGGACTGCTGGACCGCCAGTCCGCCAAGGTCACCGAGCGGTTGCGCAAGGCCCGGTTGTCGGGACGGACGGTGTCGATCAAGGTGCGGCTGCACGACTTCTCGACGCTGAGCCGCTCCGCGACCCTTCCCGAACCCTCCGACGACGGACGCCAGATCGCCCGGGTGGCCCGCTCGCTGCTAGAGGAGCTGGACACCTCCGGGGGCGTCCGACTGCTCGGGGTAGGGGTCTCGGCCCTCGCCGACTGGATCCAGGAGGACCTGTTCGCCGACGACGAGGACGAGCCCGCCGCAGCCGACGAGGCCACCGACGCCGCCGTGGCCGCGGCCTCCCGCCACCGGGGCTGGTCCCCCGGCATGGACGTCGTGCACACCGAGCACGGCCAGGGCTGGGTCTGGGGCTCGGGGCGCGGCGTGGTCACGGTCCGGTTCGAGACCGCCCTGACGGGACCGGGGCGGGTGATGAGCATGCGGGCCGACGACCCGCAGCTGAGCCCGTTCAGACCACCCGAAGCCTGACCGACTCCCCCGGCCGAAGCTGCGCACAGACCGCGAGGTCCTCCGGCAGGACGACCCCCACCACGGGGTAGCCGCCCGTGGTCGGGTGGTCGTTGAGGAAGACCATCGGCTGGCCGCTGGGCGGCACCTGCACGGCCCCGAGCACCATCCCCTCGCTGGGCAGCTCCTCGGTGCGGGTGCGCCGCAACGGTTCACCCTCGAGTCGCAGGCCGATCCGGTTCGACGCACTGCCCACGACGTACGACGAGCCGCTCAGTGCGTCGACCGCACCGCGCTCGAACCAGTCCTCGCGGGGTCCGGGCCGGAGCCGGAGCACGTCTCGGCGCGCCGGGGGCCGGGTCGCCTCGACCGGCACCGGGTCACGCGACGGGGCCCCCACCGGCAGCACCTCGCCGTCGGCAACCGGGTCGGGACCGAGCCCGGAGAGCAGGTCGGTCGCCCGCGACCCCAGCACGTCGGGAACCGTGATGCCGCCCGACACGGCGAGGTAGCAACGCAGCCCGTCGCTCGCCGCCCCGAGCACGACCTCCGCCGCCGCCGGAACGGCGACCGCGCGGCCCCACTCGCGGTCACGGCCGTTCACCGTCACCGTGGCGCGGGCACCCGTGACGGCGATGGTCATCGCGGTGCCCGCCCGGAAGGACAGCCGCCCGTCCAGGCACTCCAACGTCGCGTCGGACTCGGCGTTGCCGACCAGCCGGTTGGCCAGAGCATGCGCCGGCTGGTCCAGCGCGCCCGACCGCGGAACCCCGAGGTGGGCGAGACCGGCCCGGCCGAGATCCTGCACCGTCACCTGGGGTCCGCACCGCAGCACGGTCAGGCTGCGCTCAGGCATCGACGAACCTGACGCGGGTGCCCGGCACCAGCAGCGCGGGTGGGCTGCGCAGGGTGTCCCACAGGCTCGCCTCGGTGCGCGCGATCAGCTGCCAGCCCCCCGGCGAGGATCGCGGGTAGACCCCCGTGAACCCGCCGGCCAGGCCGACCGACCCCGACGGGACGGAGGCGCGGGGTTCGTCCCGGCGTGGCACCGCGAGCTCATCGGGCAGCCCGGTCAGGTAGGCGAACCCCGGCGCGAAGCCGCAGAAGGCCACCGTGAACTCGGTCCCCTGGTGTCGTTGCACGACCGCCTCGACACTGGTCCCCCAGTGGCCTGCGACCGCCTCGAGGTCGGGGCCGTCATAGGTGACCGGCAGCTCGACGAGGTCCCCGTCGGCGGGCACGTCCGGCTCGGTGAGCCAGCGTTCGAGTCCGTTCGCAACGGTGTCGCGGTCGCGTAGTCCGTCCAGCAGGATCGTCGTGGCCGCGGGCACGATGTCGGTGCAGCTGAGGTCGCCGGCGTCGCGCCTGCGCAGGGCCTCGGCGTACGCCGCCCGGACCTCGGCGGCCCCCGAGCACTGCAGCAGCAGCGCGTCGTCACCGAGCAGTCGAGCGTCCATGGGCCGATCCTTGCAAACCGTCGGGACCGAAGACCCCGGACATAGACGAAGGGCCCGCGAAAGTATGAGTTTCACGGGCCCTTCTTGTGAAGCAGCGGTGATGCTCTGCCTCGAATCGGCGACTCCCGCAGCGCCCGGTCACCCCATCACCTGGTGACCCTCCAAGTGGGTCTCCCCACCGGGTGGACCTGCAGTCTTCATCCGATCCTCCGCTGCCCTTGCGGGCTGCGGTGAGTGATTTCTACGCGACGGACTCGGGGTCGCACAAGGGAAATCAGGACTTTTTCTGAACTTTCTTCCAGGGAGCTCAGTTGCCCACAGATTTCGCCCGATCGTCCACAGGATGGGGCGATTTTCCACACGTCATCCACAGGCCACTGTGGACAACTTCGCGGCCCGTCACCCGTCGGTGGACCAGGGCGTGACGTCGTACCCGGCACCCATCAGCGCCGCCCGGACCGCCGCAGCCGTCTCGACAGCCCCGGGTGAGTCCCCGTGGACGCAGAGCGACTCGACCTCTCCCCCACGCGCCATCCGCACCGCGTTCGCGGCCACCGCGGCGGCGCCCTCGACGAGCGCACCGGGCTCCCCGCGCGGCACCAGCCTGCCCTCGGGGGTGTAGCCGCGATCCGGGAACCCCTCGCGTACGCCGACCCGGCCGGCCGACTGCGCGAGACGCAGGATCGCCGAGCCGGGAAGACCGAGGACGGGCAGGTCGGCGCTGCCACTGAGCACGGCCGCCGCCTGCTCCTGGTCGTCGACCACGCGGTTGTAGAGCGCCCCGTGCGGCTTGAGGTAGGAGACCTTCGTGCCGCACTCCCCCGCGATCTCGCGGAGCAGGTCGACCTGCTCCGCGACCCAGGCCACGAGCACGTCCGGGTCGGGGTCCATCGGTCGGCGGCCGAACCCATCGCGGTCCCGGTAGGAGACCTGGGCACCGACGGCGACGCCCTGTCTTGCGGCCTCGGTGCACACGGCTCGCATGGTGGCCCTGTCCCCGGCGTGGAACCCGCAGGCGAGGTTCGCGCTGGTCACGACGGCCAGCAGTCCCTCGTCGTCGGTGACGCCCTCACCGAGGTCGGCGTTCAGGTCGATGGGCATGCCCCCAGTCTGCCGGGTCGCGCCGGGCGGGCTCGCGCCCTCGCCCAGACATCCCTGGGACATCCCTGGGACAGACCTTGGGACGGCCCGGCCGGGTCTGAGAAGTGCCTGAGAAGTCGCGTCGCGGGCAACTTCGCGGGGTACGGGATCGTCTGTACGGATAAGGAGCCACACCACGTGGCTCACGCGGTACCACGGGAATCCAAGACCCCGCCGAAGTGTTGCCATTACATGGGTCGGCTGAGCCGATCCACCTGTAGGAAGGGAGCGAGTGCCGAGATGACCACCACCACGCGCACCGATCGCGAGATCGAGGGCCGCGACAGCGTCGGCCTCTACCTCGACGAGATCGCCGTGACCCCGCTCCTGGACGCCGAGACCGAGGTCGAGTTGTCCAAGACCATCGAAGCCGGCCTCTTCGCCGCGCGACTCCTCGAGGAGGGCCGTGTCGGCCGCCGCAAGGGCGGTGCCCCCCTGTTCGCCACCGAGGCCGAGCTCACCTGGATGGTCGAGGAGGGCGAGCGTGCGATGCAGCGCTTCATCAACGCCAACCTGCGACTCGTGGTCTCGATCGCGCGCAAGTACGGCCGCAGCCAGATGCCGATGCTCGACCTGATCCAGGAGGGCAACACCGGCCTGATCCGCGCGGTCGAGAAGTTCGACTACGCCAAGGGCTACAAGTTCTCCACCTACGCCACCTGGTGGGTACGTCAGGCCATCACCCGTGGGATCGCTCAGCAGGCTCGCGTCGTACGCCTGCCGGTGCACGTGGTCGAGGAGCTCAACCAGGTCGGCTCTGCCCGGCGCACCCTCGAGCGGCAGCTCGGTCGCGACCCCGACCCCGAGGAGATCGCCGGCGAGCTCGACATGGACATCGAGCGAGTGCTGGACCTGATGGCCTGGGGCCGGGACCACGTCAGCCTGGACACCCCGGTCGACGAGAACGGCGACACCTCCCTGGGTGACCTGATCGCCCAGGAGAGCGCTCCGGGACCGGACCTCACCGTGCTGGACACCGAGTCGCGCGACCGGCTCAACACGTTGGTCGAGCTGCTCGACGAGCGCTCCGCCGACATCGTCCGCTCGCGCTACGGCCTGGTGGACGGTCGCCAGCACAAGCTGGCCGACATCGGGGCACGCCACGGGATCTCGGCCGAGCGGGTCCGCCAGCTCGAGCGTGAGGCCATCATGAAGCTGCGTCGCCTGGCCGATCCCGACCTGGCCGCCTGAGACCGGGCCGCCTGAGACCGGGCTACCTGACCACGTCCGCGAAGACCTCCGCGACGCGCATGCGGAGGTCTTCGCGGCTCCCGGTGTTCTCGATGACGTGAGTGGCCACCGCCAGCCTGTCCTCGCGTGAGGACTGGGCGGCGATGCGCGACTCGGACTCCTCGGTCGTCCAACCACGGTCCTTGGTCATCCGCTCGACCTGAAGCGCGTGCGGGGCGTCGACCACGATCACCGCGTCGAAGCTGTCGGCACGGCCGCTCTCGGCCAGCAGCGGGATGTCGTGCACGACCACGGCCCCCTCCGGAGCCGACTCCTCGAGCTCCACGATCCGCTGGAAGACCAGCGGGTGCACGATCGCCTCCAGCTTCTTGCGGGCCGCTTCGTCGCCGAACACCAGCCGGCCCATGGCGGCGCGGTCGAGCTCACCGTCGGGTCCGAGGAGGTCCTCGCCGAACTCGGCGACGACAGCGGCCAGCCCCGGCGTACCCCCGGCCACGACCTCGCGGGCCAGCGCGTCGGCGTCGATCACGACCGCGCCGAGGTCGGCGAGCATGGCCGAGACCGTGCTCTTGCCCGAAGCCACCCCGCCGGTCAGTCCCACACGTGTCATGACCGGATCATCCCAGCCCGGAAGGGGCCGCGGGCTCAGGCCTCGGTCTCGTCGGGTTCCTGCCCTGCCTGCTTGCGTGCCTGGCGCTCACGCTCCTGCTCGTGGCGCTCCTTCTCGCGGGCCAGTTCGGCCGCACGGTAGGCGCGTCGCTGCTCCTCGGCGCGCTCGCGCACCTTCCGGAGGAACTCCTCGTCGTCCTCGGGGCTGGTCGCCGCGGCCCGGCCCGGACGGTCGTACTCGGGGAAGTGCGGCACGGCCCGCTCGTGCCGCGAGCGACCGCCCGCACCCTGCGGACGCCCGGCGACCAGCCAGGCGATCGAGCCGACCAGCGGGAAGAGGAGGATCAGCACGATCCAGCCGACCTTGGGCAGGTTGCGGATCTCGGCGTCACTGCGGCCGATGGCGTCGATCAGGCAGAAGACACCGAGCGCGAACACGAGCAACCCGGAGAACAGCTCGAAGCGGATCATGGCGGAATTGTGGACCACCCGCCCCGCCCCTGTCCGCAGATCGGCTGACAGGATTCTGCTCGTGGACCCTCGCGACCTCGCCGCAGGCTCCCGGGTCGCCCTGCTGCTGCCCGGTTCCGTCGCGTACGCCGAACTGGTCATCGCCCTGCTGCGCCGAGGCGTCTTTCCGGTGCCGATGGACGCCAAGCTCACCGCCAGCGAGCGGGAGTCACTGCTCGCCGACCTCGCCCAGGACCTGGTCGTGACCTCGCAGGAGGAGCTGGAGAGCCTGCTCGGGGAGCTCCCGGACGACCCAGCGCTCGGCCCTCCGCGAGGTCGGCCGATCCACCTGACCAGCGGCACGACCGGCAGGCCCAAGGGAGTCTTCTCCGGACTCCTCGACCTCACCGACGCGGACGCCCTGGTCGCCGAGGAGCGCGACCTCTGGGGCTTCCGGGCCGACGACGTGAACCTCGTCCTGAGTCCGCTGCACCACTCCGCACCGCTGCGGTTCGCCACCGGGACCCTGCTGGCCGGCGGCCGGGTCGTGGTGCCGGGCCCGTTCGACCCGGAGGCGGTCACGGCCGCGATCCGGCGATCCCGACCGACGACGATGTTCTGCGTGCCGGCGCACCTGCAGCGACTCTTCGCCCATTGGGACGAGCACGGTCGGCCGGACCTCTCCTGCTTCCGGCTGGTCGCCCACGCCGGGGCGCCCTGCCCGGAGTGGGTCAAGCGCCGCCTGGTCGAGGAGTTCCCGGCCGGCTCGACGTGGGAGTTCTACGGCTCGACGGAGGGTCAGTTCACGGCCTGCCGGAGCGAGCAGTGGCTCGAACGGCCGGGGACCCTGGGTCGGGCCCGCCCCGGGCGCACGATGACCGCGGACGAGGAGGGCCATCTGTGGTGCGTCGTACCTCCGCACGCGCGGTTCAGCTACCTCGGGGACCCTGAGAAGACCAAGGCCGCGTGGCGTGACACCCCCGAGGGACCGGCCTTCACCGTCGGAGACCTTGGCCGGGTCGACGAGGACGGCCACGTGTTCCTGGACGGGCGCCGCGAGGACCTGATCATCAGCGGCGGCGTCAACGTCTACCCGGCCGAGGTGGAGCGGGTGCTCGGTGAGGTGGCGGGGGTGGACGACGTCGCCGTCTTCGGCGCCGACGACGAGAGCTGGGGACAGCGGGTCTGCGCCGCGGTCGTGGGGTCGGTGACGGAGGAGGTGCTGCGGGCGCATGCGCGCGAGCACCTGGCCCCGGCCAAGCGGCCCAAGCAGTACCACCGGCTCGACGTACTCCCCCGGACACCGACGGGAAAGGTGCGGCGCCTGGACCTGCCGGACCTGGTGGCGGACTGATGGGGTTCAGCAGGACCGAGCTGGAGTCGTTCCGCGGGGTCGAGGTGCCCGACCTGCTCGCCGAGGACCTGCGGCTGCTGTTCGTCGGCATCAACCCGGGGCTGTGGACCGCGGCCGTCCAGACGCACTTCGCCCATCCGGTCAACCGGTTCTACCCAGCGCTGCTGCGTGCCGGGATCCTCGAGCGGCCTGTCGACCCCTCGGCGGGGATGACCGATGAGGACCGCGAACGGTTCCGGGCACGCGGGCTGGGGATCACCAACCTGGTCCGCCGGGCCACGGCCCGCGCCGCCGAGCTCGACGCCGCCGAGCTGGCCGAGGGCGGGATCCGGCTCCGCGAGCTGGTGCGGGCTCGCCGCCCTCGGGTGGTCGCGATCGCCGGAGTCACGGCGTACCGCACGGCCTTCGGGATGCCCAAGGCCCGACAGGGTCGGCAGGACGAGCCGTTCGAGGGCGCCGAGCTCTGGGTGGTGCCCAACCCGAGCGGCCTGAACGCCCACGAGACCGTCGAGACGCTCGCCCGGGCCTACGCCGCCCCCGCTCGCGCCGCCGGCCTCCTCCCCTAGTCCCGCGACCGGGCACTGCGCGCACGCCAGAACGCACCGACCGGTCGATCCAGGCACACCCCGCGTGCTGGGATTGACCGCTCGGCGCCTGTAGCCGTGCGCGGATTGACCGGTCGCGGAATTGGCAGACCAGCCCACCCCACCCATCCCCCCACCTGGCAGGGCAAGCAGCCCCAGGAACAGCAGAGCCCGGCACCCCTGAGGGGACCGGGCTCTGCTGGTAGGACCTGCGGTGCGGCCTGATCAGACGAGGTCAGGCCAGGTCCGACGGCTCAGGAGTCGCTGCCGCCGGTGAGCTTCTCGCGGAGCGCCTGGAGGGCCTCGTCGGAGGCGAGCGAACCGCCCTCGGCAGCACCCTCACCCGTCTCGGTCTCCTCGCCACCGCTGGAGTACGTGGTGGCCTCGCCGGCCTCGGCTTCGGCAACCTTCGCCTCGGCCTGCTGCTTGACGTGGGCCTCCCAGCGCGCGTGCGCCTTGGCGTACTGGTCCTCCCAGACCTTGCGCTGGTCGTCGTAGCCCTCGAGCCACTCGCCCGTGTCGGGGTCGAAGCCGTCGGGGTAGATGTAGTTGCCCTGGTCGTCGTAGGTCGCCGACATGCCGTAGAGCGTCGGGTCGAACTCCTCGGACTCCGCAGCGGTCGCGGTCTCGTTGGCCTGCTTCAGCGACAGCGAGATCCGGCGACGCTCCAGGTCGATGTCGATGATCTTGACCATCACGTCGTCGTTGACCTGGACGACCTGCTCGGGGATCTCCACGTGGCGCTCGGCCAACTCGGAGATGTGCACCAGGCCCTCGATGCCCTCCTCGACGCGGACGAACGAACCGAACGGCACCAGCTTGGTGACCTTGCCCGGGACGATCTGGCCGATCTGGTGGGTCCGGGCGAAGTGCTGCCACGGGTCTTCCTGGGTCGCCTTCAGCGACAGGGACACGCGCTCGCGCTCCATGTCGACGTCGAGCACCTCGACGGTGACCTCGTCACCGACGGTGACGACCTCGCTCGGGTGGTCGATGTGCTTCCAGGACAGCTCCGAGACGTGCACCAGGCCGTCGACGCCGCCGAGGTCGACGAACGCACCGAAGTTGACGATCGAGGACACGACGCCCTTGCGGATCTGGCCCTTCTGGAGCTGGGTGAGGAAGCCGTGACGGACCTCGGACTGGGTCTGCTCGAGCCAGGCGCGGCGCGAGAGCACGACGTTGTTGCGGTTCTTGTCCAGCTCGATGATCTTCGCCTCGAGCGTCTGGCCGACGTAGGGCTGCAGGTCGCGCACGCGACGCATCTCCACCAGCGACGCGGGCAGGAAGCCGCGCAGGCCGATGTCCAGGATCAGGCCGCCCTTGACGACCTCGATGACCGTGCCCTCGACGACGCCGTCCTCTTCCTTGACCTGCTCGATCGTGCCCCAGGCGCGCTCGTACTGGGCGCGCTTCTTGGACAGGATCAGGCGGCCTTCCTTGTCCTCCTTCTGGAGAACCAGTGCCTCGACCTTGTCACCGACCTCGACGACCTCGTTGGGGTCGACGTCGTGCTTGATCGACAGCTCCCGCGAGGGGATGACGCCTTCGGTCTTGTAACCGATGTCGAGCAGGACCTCGTCGCGGTCGACCTTGACGATGGTGCCTTCGACGATGTCACCGTCGTTGAAGTACTTGATCGTCGCGTCGATGGCGGCGAGGAAGTCCTCCTCCGACCCGATGTCGTTGACGGCGACCTGCGGAGCGTCGGTAAGAGTGGGGGTGATTGTCATAAGGAAAGAAGAACCTTCGGATGGATAGGAGTCGTGCGGGCACGCGCGGAAGCCCGTTTCACCATCACGATTGTTGGTCGTTCGCCCATCACGGTTTCCCACGGTGGGCCGACAGCGAGCGAGAGGCTGCTAGGTCTGAGACTCAGGCAGACTTCTGGCGCACCGCGCAGTCTATCTGCCGCGAGCCGTGAGCGTCCAACCGAGCCATTCGGGGCCTTTGCGGCTCCACGGACTCAGCTCTCGGCCCGCTCCGCGACGACGAGTACGCCGGACCGCTCGACGGCCATCGTCACCGGTTGACCGGGGGTCAGCTCCCGGGCGTCGGTGCTCGACATCTGGGCGACCACGGCCGAGCCGTCCGCCGCGACCAGGTGCACCCGCGAGAACGGCCCCAGGAACGCGATCGAGGACACCCGGGAACTGCCCTGCGGGTCGGCAGACACGCTCACCGCCTCGGGCCGGACCATGGCGACGCCGCGGCCGCTGCCTATCGATCCCTTGAGCAGGGGCACCTCAGAGCCGAGGACGTCCGCCGTGTCGCCCGTGACCTGGGCGGGCACCTTGTTGGTCAGCCCGACGAACTCGGCCACGAACGGCGTGGTGGGGCGGGTGTACAGGTCGGCAGGGGCGGCGAGCTGCTCGAGGCGGCCCTTGTTCATCACCCCGACCCGGTCGGCGACGGCCAGGGCCTCCTCCTGGTCGTGGGTGACGAACAGGGTCGTCGTACCCACCTCCATCTGGACCCGGCGGATCTCCTCGCGCAGCTGCACCCGCACCTTGGCGTCGAGCGCGGAGAGCGGCTCGTCGAGCAGCAGCACGCTCGGCTCGATCGCCAGCGCGCGGGCCAGGGCGACGCGCTGCTGCTGGCCGCCGGAGAGCTGGCTGGCGTACTTCGTGGCGTGCTCGGCGAGCCCGACCAGGTCGAGCATCTCGCCGGCCCGCTTGCGCCTGGTCGCCTGGTCCTGGCCGCGCAGCTTCAGGCCGAAGCCGACGTTGTCGAGCACGGTCATGTGCGGGAACAGGCTGTAGGCCTGGAACACCATCCCCATGTCGCGCTTGTTGGCGGGGACCCCGGTGAGGTCCTTGCCGCCCACCGACACCGAGCCGGTCGTGGGCTCATCGAGCCCGGCCAGGATCCGCAGGGCCGTGGTCTTGCCGCAGCCTGAAGGCCCCAGCAGCGCCACCATCTCGCCCGGCTCGATGTGCAGGGTCAGCCCGTCGAGCGCGCTCATCGAGCCGTAGACCCGGGTCAGGTCGGTGAGCTCGACCGCGAGGCCGGGAGCGGGGCTGGCACTGGACGGGCTCATGCGGAGGCTCCTGACGGCGCGGTGGGCGCGGGGGTCGTGGTGAGCGCGGGGTCTTCGACCTCGACGCCGGATCCGTGTCGGGGGCGGCTGAGCACCGACAGGGCGAGCAGGAGCACGAAGCCCAGCAGCAGGACCGCCAGCGAGGCGGCCACGGACGTGGGTCCGTCGGCCTTGCCGATCTGGACGATCACCACCTGAAGGTTCTGGTAGCCGCTCAGCGAGGCGATGGTGTACTCCCCCAGCACGACCGCGATCGAGATGAACGCGGCCGCGAGGATGCCCGACCAGATGTTGGGTACGACGACCCGAGTGATCGTGGTCGCCCACCCGGCTCCCAAGGAGCGGGCCGCCTCCGAGAGCGTCTGCAGGTCGATGCCGGACAGGGCTGCGTCGATCGACCGGTAGGCGTAGGGCAGCACCAGGACGCCGTAGACGAAGGTCAGGGTGAGGGTCGACTCCCCGAAGAAGTAGGTCACCCAGAGGTAGACGTCACGCAGCCCGACCACGATGACCAGCGCCGGGATGGTCAACGGGAGCAGGCACAAGAACTCCACCATTCCCTTGGCCCACGGCGCGCGCAGCCGCACCCAGATCATCGTCGGGACCAGCACGAGGAGCATCAGCGCGACCGTGAACGCCGCCAGCAGCAGGGAGATGACGATCGCCCCGGAGAGGAGCTCGTCATTGAACAGGTTGCGCCAGGCTTCCAGGGTGCGTCCGCCCTCCACGACGTTACGTGTGCTGAAGTCCGCCATCGCATAGAGCGGGAACAGGAAGAAGGCGGCGAAGAGGAGCAGCAACGTTCCGCGCAGCACCCGGTTGCGCGTGCGGTCGCCGCTCATTGCAGCCACCTCGACGTCCGCTTCACCAGGGCGCTGTAGGCGACCATCACGACCGCCACGACCACGACCATCTCCAGCGCAAGGGCGTAGGCGAAGCCCGACTGGCCCAGGAGCACCTCACTGGTCATCGCGCCGCGGATGAGCAGGGTCACGATGGGGCTGCCCTGGCTCACCAGGGCTGCCGCGGTGGCGTAGGCCGCGAACGCGTTGGCGAACAGCAACAGCACCGACCCCAGGAATGCCGGGAACAACAGCGGCACCGCGACCTCGCGCCAGTACTGCCACGTGGACGCACCCAGGCTCACCGCGGCCTCCCGCCACTGCTCGCGCAATCCCTCCAGGGCGGGGAGGAAGACGATCACCATCAGCGGGATCTGGAAGTAGGTGTAGACGAGGATCAGCCCGGTCAGGCTGTAGAGCCAGCCGGAGCCGGTGAGGTTCCAGCCGAAGTGGTCCTGGGCGAACACCGTCAGCACACCGCTGAGGCCGATGGTCGCGAGGAACGCGAACGCCAGCGCCACCCCCCCGAACTGGGCGAGCACGCTGCACAGCGACAGAGCCATCCGCCGCAGCAGCGACGTCGGCGGCCGGCTCAGGATGAGGTAGGCGAGGACCGCGCCGAGGACGGCGCCGATCACCGCGGTGCTGCCGGAGAGCAGCACGCTGCGCCACAGCGCGGCCAGTGCGGTGCCCGACCCGAGCGCCTGGATCCGGTCGAGGGAGAAGACACCGTCCTGGTAGACCGACCTGACGATCACGATCACCGTGGGGATCATCAAGAAGATCAGCAGGAAGCCCAGGAACGGCACCAGTGGCAGCGCTTCGCGCAGCCGCCGGCTGATGCCGTTCCCGGACACGGTCGGACTCAGCCGATCGCCTTGGCCCAGTTGGTCCCGAGGTACTTCGCCGCTGCGGCGTTCTGCTCCTCGCTGACGACGACGGGTTCGCCCTGCACCGCGGGCAGCGCGTCGTAGGCGGCCTGGTCGATCGTGCCGGCCTCAACCATCGCGTCGGCGCGGACCGGGCGGGCACCGCCGGCGAGCCAGAGGTTCTGACCAGCGTCGCTGTAGAGGAACTCCTCCCACAGCCGGGCGGCGGCCGGGTGCGGGCCGTCCTTGTTGATCGCCTGGAAGTAGTAGCCGGCCACCGGGTCACCCGGGGGTACGACGACCTTCCAGCTCGGCAGCTTGGCGGTCTCCGCGGCGTTGGTGTAGTCCCAGTCGATCACGATCGGGGTCTGCTTCGACTCGATCGTGGCCGGGCTCGGGTCCACCGGCAGGAAGTTGCCCGCAGCCTTGAGCTTCTTGAAGAAGGCCACGCCCGGAGCGATGTCGTCAGCCGACCCACCCTGGGAGAGGGCCACCATCATCACGCCCGCGAACGCTGCGCCCGCCTCGGTCGGGTTGCCGTTCAGCGCGACCTTGCCCTTGTAGGCGGGCTTGAGCAGGTCATCGACGGTGGCGATGTCGGGCACCTTCTCCGAGTCGTAGCCGATCGACATGAACCCGCCGTAGTCGTTGGTCCACGCACCACCCGCGTCCTTGAACTGTGCGGGGATCTCTTCCCACTTCTCGACCTTGTACGGCGCGAACATGGCTGTGTTGGCCAGGGCCACCGACTGTCCGAGGTCGAAGACGTCGGGCGCCGTGCTCTTGCCCTTCTGCTGGGTGGCCGCGTTGATCTCGTCCTGGCTGGCGCCGTCCGGCAGGGCCGAGGTGATCGCGATGCCGTACTTGTCCTCGAAGGCCTTGATGATGTTGCCGTAGTTGGCCCAGTTGGGCGGCAGGGCGATGACGTTGAGCTTGCCCTCCTTCTTGGCGGCCTTGATCAGGGCGTCCATCCCGCCGAAGTCCTTCGCCGAGGTGGCCTCGGTGATCTTGACCCCCGAGTCGGTCGTGGCGGACTTGCCGCCCTTCTCCGGTGGGGAGCAGGCGGCGAGGGGCAGGGTGACGATGGCGGTGAGCGCAGTGGCGACGAGAAGTCGTGACCTCTTCATGGGCGTGCCTTCCGGTGAGCAGGAAGCGGTGTCCTCGGTGGCCGTTGCCACCCGCACCGCTCCGGTGCAACGTAGCGCCCCCCGACCCACCCGGTCGAGAGTCGCGCCGAACTGGGTCAGACCTCGACCAGCACGTCGTCACCGTCGATGACCACGGGATAGGTGGTCAGCGGTGCAGGCTTGCGGCCCAGCGCCACCATCCGGCGGGACCACTGCGGGACGGCACGACCGGCGAACCCGGTGGCCCAGTCCAGGTTGGCCCCCGTGCAGAGGTCGAAGCGCGAGTTGTGCCACGGGCACTGCACCACCCCGTCCTCGTACTTCAACCCGCCAGGCCCCTTGGTCAGCGAGAACCCGAGGTGCGGGCAGTGGTTGCGGGCGGCGGAGAAGGTGTCGCCCTCGCGGGCCAGCACGACCGGTGTCCCGTCGGCGACCACGGCGTGCAACTCGCCGGGAGGGAAGTCCGAGACGGTGCCGACCTTGATCCTGCGAGCCATTGCGGCCCCTTCCGTCGCTGCTGGGCGTGCCTGGACCGGGCGCCCTGCGGCCTGCCCGGGCACCGACCCTCCCACACCCGGGGGGCTAGCCTGCGAGGGTGACCGGGGTGCGGCCGGAACGTCGGCCTGTCAGGGACTCGGCGGCGGCGCCACGGCGCGCAGGTCACCGGTTCGGGCGATGCCGAGCAGGTGGTGATGGGCCAGATCGGCCACGGGGCTCTGCCCACGTCGCGCGGCCAGGTCGACGAGTGCGAACAGGTCGCTCGCCAAGGCACGATCCAGGAGGTCGTCCGGTGTCGTCGGCATGAAGCGGCGGTAGGACCCGAGCACGGCGTCGGTGAACTCCCGGTGCCGCTCGAAGCGGAGCAGGTTGCCCAGGTCGGCGTACGGCGAGCCGGAGTGGCAGTACTCCCAGTCGACCAAGCCCGTGACCGCGAGGGTGTCCGGGTCGACCAGCACGTTCTTGGGGTTCAGGTCGCCGTGCACCAGGCAGACCCGCCCCTCCCCCGCGTCCAGCAGGTCCTGGGCCGACGTCGCGACGGCACGCAGACCGTTGAGGTCCGCCGGGCCCAGGGCGAGCGCCTCCTGGTGGGCCTGGACCCAGGCCGGGAGGTCGCGGGCTGACCTGGGCATCGGGTCCACGACGAGGTCGCGGCCGGTGAAGAACCCGGCGCGCGGCTGGGTCATGTGTCCCAGCCGTCCGAGCAGGACGCCGAGTGACCCCCCAACGGTCGCGACCTGGGCGGGTCGGAGCGTCGGCAGCACCAGATCGAGCCGCTGGCCGGGCAGCCTGGCGCTCACGAGCAGCCCGGGACGGTCCTCCGCGGGGTCGCCGGCCCGCACTTCCAGCACGCGCGGGACGGGCAGCAGCCCCCGGACCAGCTCCAGGACGGCCGCGTCGATCTCTGGGGCATCCGGACCCCGCTGCAGCGAGCGGCCGCCGTAGATGCGGACGACGACGTCTTCCCCCGCTGCCTGGGCCAGGAAGGTCTCGCCGCTGAAGCCGCCGGTCAGCGGGACCAACGATGTGGGGAACGCCTCCATCCCGCCAACCCTGCCATGCGCCGACGGCCGCAGGACGTGACGGGCGCTAGCCTGCGAGGGTGACTGGGGTGCGGCCGGAACGTCGGCCTGTCGATGAGATCGAGTCCCTGCGGGCCAACCGCGCCGACTGGGACGCCTACGCCGACGAGTACCAGTCGACCCACGGCGAGTTCCTGGGCGACGACGGGTTCCTCTGGGGGCCCGAGGGGGTTCGTGAGGACCACCTCGGTGTGCTCGGCGACGTGGCTGGGAAGGACGTCCTGGAGATCGGCTGCGGCGCCGGGCAGTGCTCCCGGTGGGTGCTCGCGCGGGGCGGCCAACCGATCGGGATCGACGTGTCGATGCGCCAGCTCCAGCACGGCCGCCGGATCGACGAGGAGCGCGGGGTCGTCGTACCCACCGTGTGCGCGTCGGCCGCGGGCCTGGCCTTCGCCGACCGAAGCTTCGACGTCGTCTTCTCCGCCTTCGGGGCGCTGCAGTTCGTCGCCGACGCGCCCGCCCTGGTCGCCGACGTCGCCCGGGTGCTGCGACCGGGCGGGGTGTTCGCCTTCTCGATCACCCACCCGACGCGCTGGATGTTCCCGGACGACCCGGGTGAGGAGGGGCTGGTCGCCTCGCAGTCCTACTGGGACCGCACCCCCTACGTCGAGGTCGACGACGTGACCGGCGAGACGAGGTACGTCGAGCACCACCGCACGATCGGCGACTGGGTGGCCGCGCTGGCGGCCAACGACTTCGTGCTCAGCGCACTCCACGAGCCCGAGTGGCCGGCAGACCACGACCGCACCTGGGGCGGCTGGAGCCGGGTCCGCGGCATGCTGACGCCGGGCTCGGCCATCTTCGTCAGCCGGCTCGCGGGGCAGGTCACCGTCTCGGGGACGTGACTCGGGGGCGCCGGTCTCCCGACGCCCCCGTGATCACGGTTGCTCAGATGAAGCGGCGGCGCAGGAAGAACAGTCCTCCGCCAGCAGCGAGCAGGAGCAGCCCGCCGGCCGCGCGACCGAAGTTGCGCCCGCCCTCGCCGTCGTCACCCTGGATGACGTAGCTGTAGGCGGTCAGGCCGATCGAGTCCTCCGGAGCACCGAGCGCCATGTCCTCGGTCTGGGCCCGTGCGGCCCCCGCGGTCATGGTCGCGTAGAGCTCGCCGTAGTTCTGCGCGGTGGTGACACCGGCCTCGACGAGCTTCTTGGTGCCCTCGTCGGAGAGCCGCTGCGCCCCGTCGGGAAGCTGCGGCGCAGCGGCCGCGGCCTTGTCCAGACCATCGGAGAGCTGACCCGAGCCGTCGGCCGCCTTCGAAGCGCCGTCGGAGAGCTGGCCGGCCCCGTCGTCGAGCTGGCCCAGCCCGTCGCTGAGCTGTCCGGCGCCGTCGGCGAGCTGGATTCCTCCGGCCCGGAGCTGTGTGACGCCCGAGACGAGCTTGTCGATGCCCGCGGTCAGTTCGCCACCGCCCGCGGCCAGAGCGGCCGCGGCACAACGCAGCGTCGCCGTCGGGTCGCAACCCGCGGTCGGCCGCCCGATCCCGGCGAGCAGCTGGGCCCTGATGGTGGCGGTCAGGGCGTCGACGAGCGCCGGGACACCGGCGCGCACCAGGCCGAGGGCCTGGGCGATTCCGCAGTAGTCCCCGGCTGCCGGGTTTGTCTGGGCGGGGTTGCAGTCGGCGTTGTAGAGGGCCTTGCGGAGGCCGTTGACACCGGGGATGAGCTGGGTGTCGACACCCGCCTTGATGCTGTCCAGCCCGGCGACCAGATCGTCGAGGCTGGTGGCACCAGCGGCCAACTGTGCCGACAGTCCGCTAACGACAAAGTTCGTCGTTGGGTCAGTCACGGTCACCAGTGGCGGACGTGCACCGCCGAAGCAGGCGCCCGGCGCCTGCGGACCGCCGGTCAGGTCGGCCAGCACCGCGGCAGCACAGTTCAACTGCGCCTTCTTGGCCGGCAACTGGCTCGACATGAACTGGGCGCCGTCGGCGATGCCGCTCAGCCCACCGCGGACCTGGAAGAGCCCGCCCATCAGGGTGTTGGCCCCGGTGGAGCTGGAGTCCCCGATGCCGGCGACGATCTTGTCCAGGGTGCCGAGCAGGCGCTGGTAGTCGGCGTTCGTCTTCAGCTGCTCGCGCACGTCGGCCGGCAGGGTGTCGACCCCGTCGTAGAGGTCCTTCAGACCCGCAGCCAGCGCCTTCTGGCCGGCGGCGAGCTGGTCCCCACCCGTGCTCAGGTCGCCCACGCCACCGTTGAGCTGGCCGAGGCCGTCGCTGAGCTTGCCCGCGCCGTCGTCGAGCTTCTTGCTGCCAGCGGAGGCGTCTCCGGCACCGGCCGCAAGTTTCTTGGCACCGTCGTCGAGCTGGCCGAGTCCGGTGTTGAGCGCTCCCGCGCCGTCGCGGAGCTGGATCAGACCGGCGAGGAGCTCGGCCGCGCCGTCGCGCAGCTTGAGCAGGTTCGCGTCGATCGTGGCGGCTCCGTCGGCGAGCTCGGCCCCGGTGTCCGCGCCGCCCTGGTAGCTGGTGGCAGCGCCCTTGAAGCTCGGGCTCTCCAGCGGGTTCACCGGCAGCGCGGTGATGTCGGCCCGCGGCACGATGCCGTCGGTGATGTCGGCGGTGTAGCCGAACGTCGAGCTGACCGTGCCGATCGGCGGGAACAGCGTCATCGTGAACGACATCCTGGTGCCGCCCTTGCCGTCGCCGGCCATGTTGGCCTGCCCGGAGGTCACGTTGGTGAAGTTGGGAGGCGCGATGGTGCTCAGCGAGCCCACGATCGGGACAGGCACCGACACGGTCCGGGTCACGGTGCCGCCCTGGCCGTCGGGGAAGGTGAGCTCCTGGTCCTTGCCGGTGACGTTCTCGACGGTGAAGGCGACCTCGAGCTTGCCGCTCTTGCCGACGACATCGCCCGGCGAGACGGTCTTGCCGTCCAGGGTGTACTCCACCGAGACGTCGAGGGGCAGCGAACCCTTGTAGTCGCTGACCGAGCGCAGCTTCTTCTCTCCGTCGACCTGGGTCTTGATGATCTGGTTGCCGTCCTTGACGTCGAAGCCGCCGAACCCGTCGAGGTTGCGGAGGCCGGAGGTCGAGATCGGGTTGCTCAGGTCGACCGAGCCCTTGCCGGACAGGGCGACCTGCTCGTAGACGCGGCGGCTCTCGATCTTGCCGGTCGGGGACGTGTAGACCTGCACGGTCTCGGTGTTGACCACCTGGACGTCACCTCCGGCGGCGAACGCCGGGGCGACGGCGGTGGCGCTGACCACGGCAACGGCCGCGCCGAGGGCGAGCAGGCGGACGGGGGTCTTGGCGAGGCGGTTCACTTGGACTGCTCCATCATCATCGGGTCGGGCGTGTTCGTGTTGTCTTCGGAGTCCTCGTCGTGGCGGTGGGGTGGGCCGGACGGTCCCGCTGCATGGTGCGCTTCCGGCGCGCTGCCGGTCGCGAAGGACGCCGCGAACAGGCCGGCGGCGACGGCGATGAACAACGACGTGGCCGTCGTCATCGAGGTGGAGACGAACTCCGTCGGGGCCACCGAGTAGGTGAACTCGTAGGCGCCGACGAAACCGCCGGTGCCCAGGAGCACCGACCACAACGGCAGACGCTGCATGCTGACCGCCACCACGGCGACGCAGAGCAGCACCACGATGAAGGCCGTGACGGCGCGTCCGAACGAGGTGTCGGGCAGCATCGCCGCCCGCACGGCGTAGCCGATCCAGGCGACCACGAAGCCGGCGGCGAAGCCACCGAGACGCGCGCCCAGCGACCGGTCCGGGACCAGTGCGACGACAGCGCCGAGGGCGGCGCCCAACAGGGCAACCGCGTCCAGGTCGAGATCGAGCCCGGCCCCGATCACGATGACGAGACCCGACACCAGGGCAAGCGACAGCCCGGTGAGAACAATTCTGCGCATGCTGGCGCTCTTCCTCCCAGAAAAGCCGGGTCCGGATTCGGACGCGACTCTGACTCCCTCCCCAGGGGCTCAGACGGTCGGACTCTACGTCAGATTTTCGGCGACCCTGACCACGGGCGGCCGCGGACTAGTCACCAGCCGACCGCTTCGTACCTTTCGTCCGTGAGCCCGCTGGCGATCCGGGCGGCTCGGGCCCGGCCCCCGTCCGAGGGAGAGCCGCCGTCGAGCGCGCGGAGTCCCCCCGTACCCTGACCGGGTGAATGCCCCGAAGCGGAGTTTTCTGGCGCAGCGGGGACCCGCATCCATCGCCGTGGCGATCGGCGTGATGAACCTCACCACCTACGGCTTCACGATCATCGCCGCACGGCTCCTCGGACCGCGCGACTACGGCGCCCTCGCGGCCCTGATGGGGCTGCTGCTGGTCATCATGGTCGTCTCCCTGGCCCTCCAGGCGACCGCGGCGCGGCGCATCGCCGCGGCGCCGCTGAACGCCCACCAGGTCGAGGGCCTGATCCTGCGCGTCGGACTCCAGGCATCGCTCGGCGTGGCGGCACTCTGCCTGGTCCTGTCCCCCCTCATCGACCGGGTGGTGCGCCTGGACAGCCTCGGGACCGCAGCGCTGCTGGCCCTGGCGGCGGCGCCGCTGACCCTGATGGGCGCGCAGGCCGGGATCCTCCAGGGGGAGCGCAGGTGGGTGCCGCTCGCGATGCTCTACCTCGCAGCAGGTGTCCCCCGGTTGCTCCTCGGTTGGGGGATGATCGCGTGGCGTCCCACCGAGTTCATGGCGCTGCTCGGGGTCGCGATCGCCGCCTTCGTCCCGGTGGCGGTGGGCTGGCTGGCCCTGCGCCAGCCTCGCGTGCCCGGTCAGCAGTCCGGGGAGCACACGGCGCGGACGCTGTGGCGGGAGACCTTCCAGAACTCCAACGCGCTGCTGGCGTTCTTCGCCCTCACCAACGTCGACATCCTCGTGGCCCGCAACGTGCTCGACGGCCACCAGGCCGGGCTCTACGCGGCTGGGCTGATCATGGTCAAGGCGGTGCTGTTCCTCCCCCAGTTCGTGGTCGTCCTCGCCTTCCCGTCGATGTCCAGCCGCGACTCCGGAGGCGCGCCCCTGGTCAAGGGCCTGCTGGTCGTCGTACTCCTCGGTGGCGTGACGGCAGCCGCGATCGCGCTGCTGTCCGGGCTCGCCGTGGTCTTCGTTGGGGGCCAGCAGTACGCCGCGATCGAGAAGCAGCTGTGGGTCTTCGCGGTCCTGGGCACGGTGCTCTCGATGCTCCAGCTGCTGGTGTACGCCGTGCTCGCTCGTCGGGCCAGGCGTGCGGTGCTGCTCGTCTGGACCGCCCTGGTCTGCGTCGTGCTGGTCGGTCGGTTCGCCGAGTCCGTCGGCACGCTGCTGCTGCTCGTGCTCGCCGTCGACACGGCCCTGCTCGCGGCGCTCCTGGTCGTCAGCGGCCTGCGCCGCGACGCGTCAGTGGGCAGCGGCGTGCCAGCTGCCCCCGGTGCCCACGGAGACGTCGAGGGCGACGGTCAGCTCGGCGGCTGAGGCCATCTGCTCACGCACCAGGGCCTCGAGCGACTCGCGCTCCCCCGTCGCGACCTCGAAGACCAGCTCGTCGTGCACCTGCAGCAGCATCCGCGAGGCCAGCCCCTGCTCGCGCAGGGCTCGGTCCACGTTGAGCATCGCGACCTTGATGATGTCGGCGGCAGAGCCCTGGATCGGGGCGTTGAGGGCCATCCGCTCGGCCATCTCCCGACGCTGGCGGTTGTCGCTGGTCAGGTCGGGCAGGTAGCGGCGGCGGCCCAGGATCGTCTCGGTGAACCCGCTGCGACGGGCCTCGTCGACGATTCCGGCGAGGTAGTCGCGCACCCCACCGAAGGTCTCGAAGTACTCGTCCATCAGTCCCTTGGCCTCGCCGGTGTCGATGCGCAGCTGCTGGGAGAGGCCGTAGGCCGAGAGCCCGTAGGCCAACCCGTAGTTCATCGCCTTGATCTTCGCCCGCATCTCCGTGGTCACCTCGCCCGCGTCGACGCCGAAGACCCGCGCTGCCGTGACGGAGTGGAAGTCGCGGCCGGACCGGAAGGCCGCGATCAGGCCGGCGTCCTCGGAGAGGTGCGCCATGATGCGCATCTCGATCTGCGAGTAGTCGGCCGTCATCAGCTCGGCATAGCCGGCGCCCACCACGAAGCCCTCGCGGATCCGCCGCCCGGCCTCGGTGCGGACCGGGATGTTCTGCAGGTTGGGGTCGGTGCTCGAGAGCCGGCCGGTGGCGGCGATGAGCTGGTTGAACGTCGTGTGGATCCGTCCGTCCTCGGCCACGGTCTTCAACAGGCCCTCGACGGTCTGCCGTAGCCGGATCACGTCGCGGTGGCGCAGCAGATGGGCGAGGAACGGGTGCTCGGTCTTCTCGAACAGGCCCTGCAGCGCGTCGGCGTCGGTGGTGTAGCCGGTCTTGGTGCGCTTGGTCTTCGGCATCCCGAGCTCGTCGAAGATCACCACCTGGAGCTGCTTGGGCGATCCGAGGTTGATCTCCTTGCCGATGACGGCGTAGGCCTCGTCGGCCGCCTCGCGTACGCCGGCCCCGAACTCCTCCTCCAGGCCGGTGAGCAGGTCGTGGTCGACGGCGATGCCCACCTGCTCCATCCGGGCCAGCACCTCGATGAGCGGGAGCTCGACGTCGGTGAGCAGGCCGGTGCCGCCGCGCCCCTCGAGCTCCTCGTCGAGGGCGGCGGCCAGGTCCAGCACCGCGCTCGCGTGCAGCATCGCGGTCTCGCTGCTGGCGTCGTCGTCGAGGCCGTCGAGGCTGAGCTGGCCGTCGTCGGCCGCACCCTGCCGCAGCTCGCGCTTGAGGTAGCGCACGGTCAGATCGGCCAGGTCGTAGGAGCGCTGGTCGGGTCGGGCCAGATAGGCCGACAACGCGGTGTCGCGCTCCAGCCCGGCCAGCGGCCAGCCCCTGGCCGCCAGGGCCAGCATCGGGCCCTTCGCGTCGTGCAGCACTTTGGGCTGGGCGGGGTCACCGAGCCAGCCGGCCAGCGCGGCCTCGTCGTCGGGCGTGAGCGTGGCGACCGACAGGTGCGCGGCCTTGCCAGAACCGGTGGCCAGCGCCAGGGTCTGCACGTCGCCGCTGCCGGAGCGCCACGTTCCCTCCACGTGCACGCCTACGCGCTCACCGGTGCCGGTCTGCGCGGCCAGCCAGTCGGCCATCGCGCCGGCCTCGATCCGGGTCGTCTCCAGGGCGAACCCGGAGTCGTCGATCTCCTCCTCGGACTGCAACGTCTCGAAGAGCCGGTCGCGCAGGACGCGGAACTCCAGGCCGTCGAAGAGGGTGTGCACCTCCTGGCGGTCCCACGGCTGACGGACCAGCTGGTCCGGTGAGTACTCCATGTGGAGGTCACGCACCAGGGCGTTGAGCCTGCGGTTGCGGATCACGTCGTCGAGGTGGTCGCGCAGGCTCTCCCCCGCCTTGCCGGCGACCTCCTCGGCCCGGTTGATGACATTGTCGAGGCCGTCGTAGGTGGTGATCCACTTCGCGGCGGTCTTGGGGCCAACACCGGGGATGCCCGGAAGGTTGTCGGAGTCCTCGCCGACGAGGGCGGCCAGCTCGGGGTAGCGATGCGGCGGTACGCCGTACTTCGCCTCGACGGCCGCCGGCGTCATCCGGGCGAGCTCAGAGACCCCGCGCATCGGGTAGAGGACGGTGGACTCCGGGGTCACCAGCTGAAGCGAGTCGCGGTCGCCGGTCAGAATCAGCACCTCGAACCCGGCCGCCAGGGCCTCGGTGCACAAGGTGGCGATGATGTCGTCGGCCTCGTAGCCGTCCATCTCCAGGTGCGGGATCCGCAGGGCGTCGAGCACCTCCTGGATGAGTGGGATCTGGCCCTTGAACTCGTCCGGGGTCTTGTTGCGCTTGGCCTTGTACTCGGGGTACTCCTCCAGCCGGAAGGTCTGGCGGGACTTGTCGAAGGCGACCGCGACGTGCGTCGGGTCCTCGTCGCGCATGACGTTGATCAGCATCGCGGTGAAGCCGTAGACGGCGTTGGTGGACTGCCCGGTCGTCGTGGAGAAGTTCTCGACCGGAAGCGCGAAGAACGCCCGGTAGGCCAGCGAGTGCCCGTCCAGGAGCAGCAGGCGCGGAGGAGCGGTGGTCGAGGTGGGTGACGGCGACTCAGGCACGGATTCGACCCTAACGGGTGGCCCCGACAGCGCCGGCGGGCGGCTCGGGCAGGATGTCGGCATGAGCGATCACAACGACCCGTCGGGGTCTGACCTGTCCCGCGAGTACGAGGCGCTGATGCCGCAGGGAATGGGCGCGCTGAACACCAAGATGGGGATCGAGCTCATCGAGGTCTCCGCCGAGCGGGTGGTCGGGACCATGCCCGTGGAGGGCAACACCCAGCCCTACGGGCTGCTGCACGGCGGCGCCTCGGTGGTGCTGGCCGAGACCCTCGGGTCGGTCGGCTCGGCCCTGCACGCGATGCCCGAGCGTCTCTCCGTCGGCGTGGACATCAATGCGACCCACCACCGCTCCGCGCGGAGCGGCGTCGTGACCGGGACGGCTACCGCCATCCATCTGGGGCGCAGCAGCGCGAGCTACGAGGTCGTGGTCACCGACGAGGACGGAAGGCGCATGTGCACGGCGCGGATCACCTGTGCCCTGCTGCCTGCCGAGAGGTACGCCGGCTCCTGATCAGCCGTTGTCCTGGCGACGGCGCATCGAGCGTCGTTGCGCCAGCAGCTCCACGAGGTGCCGGTTGCTGAGGCCCGACGGACGGCCACGGTCAGAAGACAGCCTCTTGCGCAGCGACTGCGTCGGGGAGTAACGGACGCTGGCCAGCGTCGCGAGACCGAGCCGGGCGAAGAACCGGTTGGTGTCGCGGTTGGTGTCGGTGATCGCGGTGATCTGGTTGACGTCCTTCTCCTCGGCCCAGGCGACCGCGGCCTCCATCAGGGCGTGACCGTAGCCGCGCTTGCGGTGCGCGGGCAGCACCAGCAGGAACGAGGTGTGTACGACGGTCTCGAGCACGAGCGGCGAGATGGGCCCACGGCTGAGCTGGAGGGCCGCGACCACCTCGTCGTCGACCACGGCCACGAGCATCCGCTCGTCGGGGTCGGCCGCGAGATTGGCGAGGGCGCGTTGGGCGTCCTCGAGGGCACGGGGCGAGGTGTCGGGGTTGCGGGCGGAGGTGGACCAGAGCTCCAGCAGCGCCTCGGCGTCATCGGGGACGGCCTCGCGGATCTGCGGCGCCTGACGTGGCATGAACACTCCTCTACCCCGATATTGAATCCTCAAATACCCCGACCGGAGCAAGACTAACCGCCTCGGTCGCGAACCGATACAGAGGAGCACAAGTCGCTCGCTCAGGAGCCGCCCATGCCGGGGCCGTGCTCCACGACGCCTTCGGCGACCTGGCGCATCGAGAGCCGGAGATCCATGGCCGTCTTCTGGATCCAGCGGAACGCCTCCGGCTCGGCGATGCCCAGGCTCTCCTGCAGCACGCTCTTGGCCCGGTCGACCGACTTGCGGGTCTCCAGGCGCTCGGTCAGGTTCGAGACCTCGGACTCCAGCTGGCGCAGCTCGGCGAAGCGGCTGACCGCCATCTCGATCGCCGGCACGAGGTCGGACTTGTTGAACGGCTTGACCAGGTAGGCCATCGCCCCGGCATCGCGGGCACGCTCGACCAGGTCGCGCTGGCTGAACGCCGTCAAGATGACGACCGGCGCCACCCGGGCCTCCGCGATCTGCTCGGCGGCCGCGATCCCGTCCAGCCGTGGCATCTTCACGTCGAGGATGACCAGGTCCGGGCGCTCGGCCAGCGTCACCTCCACCGCGCGCACGCCGTCCTCGACCTGCGCGACGACGTCGTACCCCTCCTCCTGGAGCATCTCGGCGAGGTCGAGGCGGATCAACGCCTCGTCCTCCGCGATCACGACCCGGCGCCCCGCCGGATGCGGCGGCGTCGTCGTCGCAGGGCCAGGGCCAGGGCCAGCGGTCGGGGCTGGGGTTGGGGCGGTGCTCACAACCCGGAACGTTATCGCCGTTCTGCTCCGGTAGCGTGTGCGGTCGCGCGGCCCCGGTATCCCAATCGGCAGAGGAAGCGGTCTCAAACACCGTCCAGTGTGGGTTCGAGTCCCACCCGGGGCACCCTCGCGTTCGCCGGGCTCGGGCGCACGCCTGCACTCCCACCGGGTCGATGCGCATGCTTTTGGACCAGTTGGTCCCCTCAGGTCCAGACCAGTTGCGGTCCGGATGTTTCGAGTCGAACACGTTCGGCCGGGACGCTTGACACGACTCGCAAGTCAGACGAATCTGCACCCAGCGGTCTCAGCCGAGATCCGCGACAGCGTGGCCCGCCCGGGCCCCGGTATCGGAGGAAATTGCATGCGGACTCGCCCCATGACGAAGCTGGCGGCCATCGGCCTGGTCAGCGCCATCGCACTGACCGGCTGCGGCAGTAGCTCATCGAACAAGGACAGCGGCCTCAGCGGCGACAGCGGCAGCAAGAGCGGCGACACCTACACGATCGCTTTCCAGGGTCCCCTCTCGGGTGACAACCAGCAGCTGGGCATCAACGAGGTCAACGGCGTCGAGCTCGCGGTCGAGGAAGCCAACGCGAACGCAGACCTGGGCTTCAAGCTCAAGCTGCTGAAGGCTGACGACATCGGCGACCAGTCCAAGGCCCCTTCGGCAGCGGCGCAGGTCCTCCAGGACTCGTCCGTCGTCGGCGTTGTCGGTCCCGCCTTCTCCGGCCCGACCAAGGCGGTTGCGAAGACCTACGGCGACGCCAACATGGGCATGATCAGCCCGTCCGCCACCAACCCCGACCTGAGCAAGCAGGGGTTCACCACCTTCCACCGGGTCGTGCCCGCGGACAACATCGAGGGTGTCCAGGCTGCTGACTGGCTGGCCAAGAAGGCCAAGAAGGTCTTCGTCATCGACGACCTCAGCGAGTACGGCAAGGGTGCCTCGGACGTCGTCCGGGCGCAGCTGAAGAAGGACGGCATCCAGGTCATCTCCGAGGGCGTCGACGCCAAGACCGACGACTACGCCCCGATCGCCACCAAGATCAGCCAGTCCGGTGCCGGCGCGATGTTCTACGGCGGCTACGACGCTCAGGCGACCAAGCTGGCCAAGGCGCTCGTCTCGGCCAAGTACAAGGGCGTCAAGATGGGCGGCAACGGCGTGAAGTCGTCGGTGTTCTCCGATGGTGCAGGCACTGCCGGCAACGGTTGGTTCTTCTCCTGTGGCTGCCTCGACGCGGTGACCGCGCCGGGTGCCAAGGCCTTCACCGAGGCCTACAAGGCGAAGTTCAACGCCGACCCGTCGACGTACTCCCCCGAGGCCTACGACGCCACCAACGCGATGATCGAGGCCATCAAGGCGGCCAAGGAGTCGGGTTCGGTGACGCGCGAGTCGGTCGCCAAGGCGATCAACGACCTCAACTACAAGGGCATCACCACCACCATCAAGTTCCAGGCGGACGGTGAGCTGGAGGAAGCTTCGCAGGTGATCAACCTGTTCGAGCAGAAGGACGGCGCCATCCTGGTCGTCGGAGACATCCGGGACCAGAGCTGACCTCAGGTCGGCACATGGTCTACACCTGACAGCAGCGGTGCGCTCGCCTCCGGGCGGGCGCACCGCTGGTGTGTGAGGATCAATCCACTCCATGCAAGTTGAGCCTGGGAGGGCGACCCGCGAATGCAAGACTTCCTCAACTTCTTCGTCCTCGGGTTGACACGTGGATCGATGTACGCGCTCATCGCACTCGGCTACACCCTGGTGTACGGCGTGCTGCAGCTGATCAACTTCGCGCACAGCGAGGTGTTCATGGCCGGCGCCTTCGGCAGCTACCTCGTGGTCAACCTGGTGGCCGGTGACTCGATCCTTCCCTGGTACGGCGCGGCCGGCGTGCTCCTGCTCGGGCTGGCCTCGGGCGCACTCGTCGGGGCCCTGGTCGCCCTCGGCCTCGAACGCGTGGCCTATCGACCGTTGCGCAGACGCGGGGCGCCGAGGCTGGCGTTCCTGATCAGCGCCATCGGCATGTCGTTCCTGCTGTCCCAGCTCGCGGGCAAGCTCTTCAACCGGCAGAAGAACAACTTCTTCCCGGACTACTTCGACGCCAACCATCGCATCGTCAACGTCGGCGGCGTCTACGTCACCGCGCTCCAGCTCATCATCGTGGTCTCCGCGATCGTGATGATGGTCTTCCTCGACCAGCTGGTCTCGCGCACCAAGCTGGGCCGCAGCATCCGCGGTGTCGCGGAGGACGCACCGACCGCCGCCCTGATGGGCATCAACATCGACAAGACGATCGCCCGCACCTTCATCATCGGTGGTGCGCTCGGCGGCGCGGCGGGCTTCCTGTTCGGCACCGCCTTCGGGTTCTTCAACACCATGGGCTTCATCCCCGGCGTCAAGGCGTTCGCGGCAGCAGTCCTCGGCGGCATCGGCAACATCCGCGGCGCCATGGTCGGTGGTCTGCTGCTCGGCGTCGTCGAGGCTCTGGTGCCCAGCGCCCCCTGGGGTGATCGACAGTCGTGGATCGGGCTGGAGTGGACCGACGTGGTGGCCTTCGTGGTCCTCGTCCTGGTCCTCGTGTTCCGACCCTCCGGTATTCTCGGCGAGCGCCTGGGGAGGGCAGCATGAGTGGTCTGAAGCGCGAGTCCGAGCTCAGCATCCATCTGAAGAGGCTCGCCGGCTGTCTGGCTCTCGGTTTCGCCCTGGCCCTGATGGTGGGCAAGCACGAGGGCAGCCAGCGCGACTACGGGTACGCGTTCCGGCAAGCCATCTTCGCGCCGCGCATCCTGGTCTTCCTCGGCATCGGGGTCCTGGTCTACGTGCTGGTGACCTTCTGGCCCCGGGTGACGCCGTACCTGAAGCGGCCCGGCGTCCGGCCGCTCGCCGCCGGCGCCATCTCCGTGGTCGCCGCCAACGCACTGCTCAAGTGGAGTGACAGCGGCCAGATCGACGGGGGCAAGCTGGGCACCCTCTCCAGCGCGGCCCGCGACACGGGCGGCCTGGACTTCCTGACCCGGCTGTTCTTCGGCTCGCTCATCCCGGGTACGCCGTGGATCCTGCTCATCGTCGTCGGGTTGCTCGCCTCGGCCGCGCTCGTGCTGGACCGCAGCACGATCGCCTGGGCAGCAGCGGGCCTCGCCGTCGTCGCCGGGATCTGGGGCTTCTTCGCCCAGCTCTCGGTGCGCAACTTCCTCGGCTCGCCGGACCACACCACCGGCGCGTTGGTGTCCCTGCTGAGCTACCTCACGATCGCCTCGGCGGCCGTCGTGATCGCGCGCTCCACGGCCGAGCGCGCGGACACCCAGGGGTTCGTGGACCGGGTGTTCTCCTGGCGCCCCGGCTTCCCCCTCGTCGTGCTGGGCCTGCTGGTCGGCCTCTCCTCCCTCCTGATCGCGACCTGGTTCTCCCCCACCAGCCGCAACGACTCCCTGTTCGACCTCAGCAACCGGTTCTCCGGGACCGGCGTCAGCGGACTGACCTCGGCGTACATCGGCTGGCTGGTGTGGGTGCTGTTCCTGGCGACGTTGGGCCTGGCCGCCGCCGCCACCTACCTGCATCGTCGTGACCTGGGCTGGGGCGCCGCGGCTCTCGGAGCCGTGTCGGTCGTGGTGACCCTGGTGACCCTGCACGACTTCACCGCGGTCGCAGCAGGCGTCGGATTCGACGGCATGAGCAAACCGTGGAAGAACCTCGGGGTCGGCGGCTGGCTGATGTGCGTCGTCTTCACGCTGCTTGCCGGAGCCGGCTGGATCGCCGCGCACAACAAGCCCAGCAAGGACCCGCTGAAGGCGGCGGCCGCGGCCGGCGACTCCGACCACCTGGTCACCACCTCGGCCAACTTCAACAAGGTGGCCCTGTTCGTGGTCATCGCGGCGGCGCTGTTCTACCCCCCGATGGCGACGCCGTTCTGGCAGTCGGTGCTGGTCTCCCAGATCGGCATCTACGTGCTGCTGGCGATCGGCCTGAACGTGGTCGTCGGCTGGGCCGGGCTGCTCGACCTCGGTTTCATCGCCTTCTACGCGATCGGCTCCTACACCACCGCCTACCTGGTGGGCGTACTCCCGGTCAAACCGCCGGAGTGGCTGATCCTCCCGCCGCTGGCGGCGATCCCGTTCGCCATCGTGATCTGCCTGTTGGCCGGGGTCACCCTGGGCGCACCGACGCTCCGGCTGCGCGGCGACTACCTCGCGATCGTCACGCTCGGCTTCGGTGAGATCATCCGGATCGCGGCGAACAACAACCCGGGTGGCTTCACCAACGGTCCCCGCGGTGCCATCAACATCCCGCACCCGAGCGTCAACCTGGGGTTCTTCGAGTTCAAGTGGGGCCTGGACGCCCTGCCCTACTGGTACCTCCTGCTGGTCTTGGTGCTGGTCATCGTGCTGTTGTTCACGCGGCTGGAGCATTCCCGTCTCGGGCGTGCCTGGGCAGCCATCCGCGAGGACGAGGTCGCCGCCCAGGCGACCGGCATCAACACCACCCGGGTCAAGCTCCTCGCGTTCGCGATCGGCGCCTCGACCTCGGGGGTCGCCGGGGTGTTCTTCGCCAGCCAGGTGGGGGTGATCAGCCCGGACAACTTCCTGCTGAACAACTCGATCCTGGTCGTCGCCTACGTGGTCTTCGGCGGCATGGGCTCGCTTCCGGGTGCCATGGCCGGTGCCGCGATGCTGACCTGGCTTCCTGAGTTCCTCAAGGAGCAGGTCCCTGCCGAGGACCGGCAGATGTGGATCGGTGCCGTCATCTTGCTGATGATGATCTTCCGGCCCGCCGGACTGATCCCCGCCAAACGACGCAAGGCGGAGCTGTCCGGTCTCGACAGAACAGACCGAGTCGAACCCGTGGCTGTTCCGGCCGGCGAAGGAATGTGACGACATGACCGCGACTGCTCCCGCACCGGACGCCCAGACCTCCGAGGTGGTCTACGACGTCAAGGACGTCACCCTCCGCTTCGGCGGTGTCACCTCGCTGAACAACGTCTCGCTGCAGATGCACCGAGGCGAGATCCTCGCCATCATCGGCCCGAACGGCGCCGGAAAGACCTCGCTGTTCAACTCCCTGACCGGTGTCTACACGCCGCAGGAGGGCTCCATCACCCTGGCCGCCCGCGAGGGTGACCAGATGGAGTCGGTGCTGGGCAAGAAGACCCACGTGATCAACCACATGGGCGTGGCACGGACGTTCCAGAACATCCGGCTGTTCCCTGCGCTCACCGCGATGGAGAACGTCAAGGTGGGCGTGGAGACCCGGCAGAAGTCCGGTCCGATCTCGGCGATGCTCGGGATGCCCTGGCAGCGCAGGGAGGAGCGCGAGTCCACCGAGCGCGCCTATGAGCTGCTCCAGTTCGTCGGGCTCACCCACCGGGCCAACGAGCTCGCCGGCTCGCTGGCCTACGGCGAGCAGCGGCGCCTCGAGATCGCCCGGGCCCTGGGCACCAACCCCGGCGTGATCCTGCTCGACGAGCCCGCCGCCGGCACCAACCCGGTGGAGAAGCAGGAACTGGCCGCGCTGATCCGCAAGATCAACGTCGAGGACAACATCTCGGTGCTGCTCATCGAGCACGACATGAAGCTGGTGATGTCGGTGGCGCACCGGCTCGTCGTCCTCAACTTCGGCGAGAAGATCGCCGAGGGCAGCCCGGAGTCGATCCAGCGCAACCCCGCCGTCGTCGCCGCCTACCTCGGCACCTCCGAGGACGAGGCCACCGCGATGACCGAGGGCCTCGAGGTGCACGCGATCGACCTCGACAAGAACGGCCACCCCGACAACCCAGACAACCAGGGAGGGAAGCCATGAGCCTGCTCGAGGTCGACGACATCGAGGTCCGCTACGGGGCCATCCGCGCCATCAAGGGCGTGAGCTTCCACGTCGACGAGGGCGAGGTCGTCGCCCTGCTCGGCGCGAACGGCGCCGGCAAGACCACCACCCAGAAGACGATCTCCGGGATGATGCGCCCCGCTCTCGGCGAGATCCGTTTCGACGGCCTGCGCATCGACGGTCTCCCGGCCCACGACCTGATCTCCCTGGGGATCTGCCACGTGCCCGAGGGCCGCCGGGTCTTCCCGCGGATGTCGGTCGCGGAGAACCTCGAGATGGGCGCCTTCCGGTTCAAGCGCCCCGACCAGGAGGTGCTGGCCCGCTGCTACAACCTCTTCCCGCGGCTCAAGGAGCGCAGCGGCCAGTTCGCCGGGACCCTGTCCGGCGGCGAGCAGCAGATGCTGGCCATCGCCCGGGCCCTGATGGGCAAGCCCCGGCTGCTGCTCCTCGACGAGCCGTCGATGGGGCTGGCGCCGCTGATCGTGCGCCAGATCTTCGACATCGTCCGCGAGATCAACCAGTCCGGTGTGACCGTGCTGATCGTGGAGCAGAACGCCGCCCAGGCGCTCGCCCTGGCCAACCGTGGCTATGTGCTCGAGACCGGTGAGCTCGTGCTCTCCGGCACCGGTGAGGAACTGCTGGCCGACGACCGGATCCGCGCGGCGTACCTCGGCGAGGAGATCCACACCTGATCAGAGGCCGAGATAGCATGCCGCGGTGCCGCTCCTCGGACCTGATGACCCGCTACCGCTGAGGCCCTCGCGGGTGCTGGTTGCCGGGACGTCAGGCTCGGGCAAGACCACCATGGCTCGCGAGCTGTCGACTCGGACCGGGCTGCCGCACACCGAGATCGACAGCCTGTTCCACGGGCCGGGTTGGGCGCCTCGGGAGAGCTTCATCGAGGACGCCACCGCCGTCGCGGACGCGGCCTCCTGGGTGAGCGAGTGGCAGTACTCGCCGGTGAAGCCCCACTTCTTGTCACGCTGTGACCTGCTGGTGTGGCTGGACCTGCCGCTGGCCGTGGTGATGTGGCGGCTCGTGCGGCGTACGGTCCGCAGGCGTGTGCACCGCACCGAGCTGTGGAACGGCAACCGCGAAGGCCCGCTGCTCGAACTGCTGACCGACCCCGAGCACATCATCCGGTTCACCTGGCGCGTCCGTCACCACGCCGTGCAGAACGTCGAGCTGGCGCAGGTGGTCCGGCCGGAGCTGCCGGTCGTGCGGCTACGCAGCCGACGTGAGGTGACCCGCTGGCTGGACTGCGTCAGCGGCTGCGGTACGCCGGAGTGACCTCGTTGATGGCGTCGCCCATCCGGTGGATCCGCAGCGCGTTGGTCGAGCCGGGGATGCCGGGCGGGCTGCCCGCGATGATGACGACCAGGTCGCCCTCCTTGACCCGGCCGATGCGCAGCAGCTGCTCGTCGACCTGACGGACCATCTGGTCGGTGTGCTCGACCTGGGTCGTCAGGAACGTCTCGATCCCCCAGGAGAGCGCGAGCTGGGAACGCACCACCGGCTCGGGGGTGAAGGCGAGCACCGGGATCTCCCCGCGGTAGCGCGACATCCGCCTGGCCGAGTCGCCGCTCTGGGTGAACGCGACGAGGTACTTCGCGCCCACCCGCTCGGCCACCTCGGCGGCGGCCTTGGCGATCACGCCGCCCCGGGTCTTGGGCTGCCAGTCGATGGCAGCCATGCTGTGCAGCTCGTGGCTCTCGGTCGAGCTGATGATCCGCGCCATCGTGCGCACGGTCTCGATGGGGTAGTCCCCCACGCTCGTCTCGCCGGACAGCATCACGGCGTCGGCTCCGTCGAGGACCGCGTTGGCGACGTCGGAGGCCTCGGCGCGGGTCGGCGCCGGGTTGGTGATCATCGACTCGAGCATCTGGGTGGCGACGATCACCGGCTTGGCGTTGCGGCGGGCCTTGTCGATCACCCGCTTCTGAAGGAACGGCACGTCCTCCAGCGGGCACTCGACGCCGAGGTCCCCGCGGGCGACCATGAAGCCGTCGAAGGCCTTGATCACCTCGTCGAGGTTCTCGATGGCCTGCGGCTTCTCGATCTTGGCGATGACCGGGAGGAGCACCCCCTCCTCGCGCATGATCCGGCGCACGTCCTCGACGTCCTTGGCCGAGCGCACGAACGAGAGCGCGATGAAGTCGACGGTGAGGTGCAGGCCCCAGCGCAGATCGGCGATGTCCTTCTCCGACATCGCCGGGACACTGACCGCCACCCCCGGCAGGTTGATGCCCTTGTGGTTGCTGATCTTGCCGCCCGTGACGACCACCGTGTGCACGTCGGTGTCCTCCACGGAACTGACCTGGAGGCGTACCTTGCCGTCGTCGATCAGGATCTGGTCGCCCGCACTGACGTCGCCCGGGAGCCCGTCGTACGTCGTGGAGGCGATCGCGGCGTCGCCGGGCACCTCCCGGGTCGTGATCGTGAAGGCGTTGCCGGTCTTCAGCTTCACCGGGCCGTTCGCGATCTTCCCGAGCCGGATCTTGGGTCCCTGGAGGTCGACGAAGATGCCGACCCCGTGGCCGGACTCGTCGGAGGCCTCGCGCACGAGGCGATAGATCTCCTCGTGGTCGGCGTACGCGCCGTGGCTCAGGTTCAGCCGCGCCACATCCATCCCCGCGTCGACGAGCTCGCGAATCCGCTCCTTCGACGAGGTGGCCGGTCCCAGGGTGCAGACGATCTTTGCTCTACGCACTCGCTGAGCCTAGCGGCATCGACTTGAACGATCCAATAGCAGGCCCACGACGGAATGGAACCGGTGAACCCGGGCAGGCTCAGGCGGTGAGCGGGCGCTCAGTGGGGGGGATCGGGGCGGGGAGGGTGGTGGAGCCGGTCAGCCAGGTGTCCACCGCTGCGGCGGCCGCCCGGCCCTCGGCGATGGCCCAGACGATGAGGGACTGACCGCGTCCGGCATCACCGGCGACGAAGACGCCGTCGACCGAGGAGAGGTAGTGCCCGTCGCGGGCCACGTTGCCGCGCTCGTCGAGCTCGACGCCGAGCTGGTCGATCAGACCCTCACGCTCGGGGCCGGTGAAGCCCATCGCGAACAGCACCAGGTCGGCCTGGATCTCGCGCTCGCTGCCCTCGATCTCCTCGAACCGGCCGTCCTTGAGCTCGACGTCGACCAGGCGGAGCGCGCGGACGTTCCCGTCCTCGTCGCCGAGGAACTCCTGGGTGGAGACGGCGTAGACCCGGTCGCCGTTCTCCTCGTGGGCCGAGGACACCCGGAAGACCATCGGGTACGACGGCCAGGGCTGGCTGGCCGGCCGGAACGTCGGCGGCTCCGGCAGGATCTCCAGCTGGGTCACGCTCGCGGCGCCCTGGCGGGTCGCCGTCCCGAGGCAGTCGGCGCCGGTGTCGCCGCCGCCGATGATGACCACGTGCTTCCCGTCCGCGCGGATCTGGTCCTCCACCTCCTGGCCGAGCGAGGCCCGGTTGGACTGCGGCAGGTACTCCATCGCCTGGTGGATGCCGTTCAGCTCGCGGCCGGTGACCTGCAGGTCGCGGGCCTCGGTCGCCCCCATGGCGAGCACCACGGCGTCGTACCGCTCGAGCAGGGCGGGTCCGGTCATGGCCGTGCCGACGTCGACGCCGGCGCGGAAGACGGTGCCCTCGCGACGCATCTGGTCGAGTCGCCGGTCGAGGACCTTCTTCTCCATCTTGAACTCGGGGATGCCGTAGCGCAGCAGGCCGCCGATCTTGTCGGCACGTTCGTAGACCGCGACCGTGTGACCCGCGCGGGTCAGCTGCTGCGCCACCGCCAGGCCGGCCGGCCCGGAGCCGATCACCGCGACGGTCTTGCCGGAGAGCCACTCCGGTGGTTGCGGGCGCACCGCGCCGGACTCCCAGGCGCGGTCGATGATCGTGACCTCGACGTTCTTGATCGTCACGGGGTCCTGGTTGATCCCGAGCACGCACGAGGTCTCACACGGTGCCGGGCAGAGCCGGCCGGTGAACTCCGGGAAGTTGTTGGTGGCGTGCAGCCGCTCGATCGCCGCGTCCCAGTCGTCGCGCCAGACCAGGTCGTTCCACTCCGGGATGATGTTGCCCAGCGGGCAGCCCTGGTGGCAGAACGGGATGCCGCAGTCCATGCAGCGGCCCGCCTGGGCCGTGATGATCGGGAGCAGCGCCCGCCCCGGGCCGCCGGGGTAGACCTCGTTCCAGTCCTGGATCCGCTCCTCGACCGGGCGCCGCGGGGCGACCTCGCGCCCGTCCTTGAGGAATCCCTTCGGGTCAGCCATGGAGAGCCTCCATCATCGCCGTGGCGATCTCGTTCTCGTCGAGCCCGTCGGCCTCGGCCTTCGCCTTCGCCTCCATCACGATGCGGAAGTCGCGCGGGATCACCTCGGTGAAGCGGCCGAGTGACGCCGACCAGTCCGCGAGCAGCTCCTGGGCGACGGTCGACCCGGTCTCCTCGGCGTGCTCGCGAACCACCTTTTCGAGCGTCTGGCGCTGGTCGCCCTCGACCGCGCCCAGCTCGACGAGCTCCTTGTTGACGCGACCTTGGTCGAGGTCGAGCACGTAGGCGACGCCGCCGCTCATGCCGGCGGCGAAGTTGCGGCCCGTGGGGCCGAGCACGACGACCACACCGCCGGTCATGTACTCGCAGCCGTGGTCGCCCACGCCCTCGACGACCGCCGTGGCCCCGGAGTTGCGCACGCAGAATCGCTCGCCCGCCTGGCCGCGCAGGAAGATCTGGCCGCTGGTCGCGCCGTACCCGATCGTGTTCCCGGCGATGATCTGCTCCGAGGCGTCGAAGGTCGCCGCGCGATCGGGGCGTACGACGATCCGGCCGCCGGAGAGGCCCTTGCCGACGTAGTCGTTGGCGTCACCCTCCAGCCGCAAGGTGATCCCGCGCGGCACGAAAGCCCCGAACGACTGGCCGGCAGAGCCGGTCAGGGTCAGGTCGATGGTGCCCTCGGGGAGGCCCTCGCCGCGGTAGCGCTTGGTGACCTCGTGGCCCAGGATCGTGCCGACCGTCCGGTTGACGTTGCGGATCGTCAGCTGGGCCCGGACCGCCTCGCCGCGCTCGAGGGCGGGCTCGCACAACCGGACCAGCTCGTTGTCGAGCGCCTTGTCCAGGCCATGGTCCTGGGACACGGTGTTGCGGCGCACCGCTCCCTCGGGAAGCTCGGGCACGTGGAAGATCGGCGAGATGTCGAGGCCCGCGGCCTTCCAGTGGTCGACCGCCTCGGTGGCGTCGAGCAGGTCGGCCTGCCCGATGGCCTCGTCCAGGGTCCGGAAGCCCAGCTCGGCGAGCAGCTCGCGCACCTCCTGCGCGATGTACTCGAAGAAGGTGACGACGTACTCCGCCTTCCCGGTGTAGCGCTCGCGCAGGACCGGGTTCTGGGTGGCCACCCCCACCGGGCAGGTGTCGAGGTGGCAGACGCGCATCAGGATGCAGCCGGAGACGACGAGCGGCGCGGTGGCGAAGCCGTACTCCTCGGCGCCGAGGAGTGCCGCGACGATGACGTCGCGGCCGGTCTTCAGCTGGCCGTCGGTCTGCACCACGATCCGGTCCCGCAGCCCGTTGAGCAGCAGCGTCTGCTGGGTCTCGGCCAGGCCGAGCTCCCAGGGTCCGCCGGCGTGCTTGAGCGAGGTGAGCGGCGACGCGCCGGTGCCGCCGTCGTGGCCGGAGATCAGCACGACGTCGGCGTGCGCCTTGGAGACGCCCGCAGCGACGGTCCCCACCCCGACCTCGGCGACCAGCTTGACGTGCACCCGGGCCTGGGGGTTGGAGTTCTTCAGGTCGTGGATCAGCTGAGCGAGATCCTCGATCGAGTAGATGTCGTGGTGCGGAGGCGGTGAGATCAGCCCCACGCCGGGCGTGCTGTGCCGGGTCTTGGCCACCCAGGGGTAGACCTTGTTGCCCGGGAGCTGGCCGCCCTCCCCCGGCTTGGCGCCCTGCGCCATCTTGATCTGGATGTCGTCGGCGTTGGTGAGGTACTCCGAGGTGACGCCGAACCGGCCCGACGCGACCTGCTTGATCGAGGAGCGCCGCTCAGGATCGTGCAGCCGGTCGGCGTCCTCGCCACCCTCACCGGTGTTGGACTTCGCGCCGAGGCGGTTCATCGCGATCGCCAGGGTCTCGTGCGCCTCCTGCGAGATCGACCCGTAGGACATGGCGCCGGTGGAGAAGCGCTTGACGATCGACGAGACCGGCTCGACCTCGTCGATGTCGATCGGCTGGCGCCCGGTGGTCTCGGCGTCCTTGAACCGGAACAGCCCGCGCAGCGTCAGCAGCCGCTCGGACTGGTCGTTGACGCGGCCGGTGTACTGCTTGAACACGTCGTACTTGCCGGCTCGGGTGGCGTGCTGGAGCCGGAAGACGGTCTCGGGGTCGAACAGGTGCAGCTCGCCCTCGCGGCGCCACTGGTACTCCCCGCCGATCTCCAGCTCGCGGTGCGCCGGCGCGATGCCGCCGACGGGGTAGGCCATCCGGTGCCGCCGGGTGACCTCCTCGGCGATCACGTCGAGCCCGATGCCGCCGAGCTTGGAGGTGGTGCCGGTGAAGTACTTGTCGACCAGCTCCTGCGACAGACCCAGGGCCTCGAAGATCTGCGCGCCGGTGTAGGAGGCGACCGTGGAGACGCCCATCTTCGACATCACCTTGAGCACGCCCTTGCCCAGCGACTTCACCAGGTTGGCGACGGCCTTCTCCGGCTCGACCTTGACGTAGTAGCCGTCGCGGGCCAGGTCCTCGACCGACTCCATCGCGAGGTAGGGGTTCACCGCCGCTGCGCCGTACCCGATCAGGGTGGCGACGTGGTGCACCTCGCGGACGTCGCCGGCCTCGATCAGCAGACCGACCTGGGTGCGGGTCTTCTGGCGGACCAGGTGGTGGTGCACGGCAGCGGTCATCAGCAGCGAGGGGATCGGGGCCAGGTTGGCGTCGGAGTGCCGGTCGGAGAGCACGATGACGCGCGCGCCGCCGCTGATCGCCTCACTGACCTCCAGGCAGATCTCCTCCAGGCGACGGGCGAGGGCGTCGCCACCGCCGCCGACGTCGTAGAGCCCGCGCGAGACGTGGGTGATGAAGCCCGGCATGTCGCCGTCACGGTTGATGTGGCGGATCTTCACCAGCTCGTCGTTGGTGATGACCGGGAACGGCAGCACGACCTGCCGGCACGAGGCCGGGGTCGGGTCGAGCATGTTCGCCTCGGGGCCGATGGTGCCGTTCAGGCTGGTCACCAGCTCCTCGCGGATCGCGTCCAGCGGCGGGTTGGTGACCTGGGCGAACAGCTGCGCGAAGTAGTCGAAGAGCAGCCGCGGCCGGTCGCTGAGCACGGCGACGGGCGTGTCGGTGCCCATCGAGCCGAGGGGCTCGGCGCTGGTGTTGGCCATCGGGGTGAGCAGGACGCGCAGCTCCTCCTCGGTGTAGCCGAAGATCTGCTGGCGTCGGGTCACCGAGGCGTGTGAGTGGATCACGTGCTCGCGGTCGGCCACGTCGGCGAGCTTGATCAGGCCGGCGTGCAGCCACTCGTCGTAGGGGTGCTCGTCGGCCAGCTCGGCCTTGATCTCCTCGTCCTCGATGATGCGGTGCTCGGCGGTGTCCACGAGGAACATCCGGCCGGGCTGAAGGCGGCCCTTGCGCACGATCGTGGCCGGGTCGATGTCGAGTACGCCGACCTCGCTGGCCAGCACCACGAGGCCGTCGTCGGTGACCCAGTAGCGGGAGGGACGCAGTCCGTTGCGGTCGAGCACGGCTCCGACCTGCGCACCGTCGGTGAACACCACGCACGCGGGGCCGTCCCACGGCTCCATCAGGGCGGAGTGGAACTCATAGAACGCGCGGCGCTTCTGGTCCATCTCGGTGTGGTTCTCCCACGCCTCGGGGATCATCATCAGCACCGAGTGCGGCAGCGAGCGTCCGCCCATGTGCAGGATCTCCAGGACCTCGTCGAAGGAGGCCGAGTCGCTGGCACCGGGCGTGCAGATCGGGAAGATGCGCTCGAGGTCGCCCGGGATCAGGTCCGAGCGCAGCAACGCCTCGCGGGCGCGCATCCAGTTGCGGTTGCCCATCACGGTGTTGATCTCACCGTTGTGGGCGATGAACCGGAACGGGTGCGACAGCGGCCAGCTGGGGAAGGTGTTGGTGGAGAACCGCGAGTGCACCACCGCGATGGCGCTCTCGACCCGCTCGTCGCGGAGGTCGGGGAACACGTCGTCGAGCTGGTCGGTGGTGAGCATCCCCTTGTAGGCGATCGTGCGGCTCGACAGAGACGGGAAGTAGACGTCGGTCTCGTGCTCGGCACGCTTGCGCAGGCAGAACGCGAGGCGCTCCAGCCCCATCCCGAGGATGCGGCTGCCCTTGGCGGCGACGAACAGCTGGACGAAGGAGGGCATGCACTCCAGGGCGGTCCTGCCCAGGCAGGACGGGTCGGTGGGCACCTCACGCCAGCCCAGGACGCTGAGTCCCTCCTCGGCGGCGATCTCCTCGATGCGCTTGCGGGTCTTGGCGACCTGCTCGGTGTCACCGGGGATGAAGGCCGTGCCGGCGGCGTACGCACGGTTCCCCGGGAGGTCGAAGTCGACGACCTCGCGGAAGAAGCGGTCCGGGATCTGCATCAGGATGCCGGCACCGTCACCGGAGTTGGGCTCGGCGCCCGCGGCCCCGCGATGCTCGAGGTTCCGCAGCGCGGTGAGCGCCTTGTCGACGATGCCGTGGCTGGGGATGCCCGTCATCGTGGCCACGAACGCGACACCACAGGCGTCGTGCTCGTGCCTTCCGTCGTACAGCCCCTGGGGTGGCGGCGTGCCCAGGGCTCCGGGCTCTGCCCCGGATGCGGGCGGCGGGAATGCCTGCATGTGCATTCTCCCGTCGTCGGTCACCGCTCTCCGGGTCTCCCGGGGAGGGCAGTGAGATGTGAGCATGCTGGTGCTGGGACGACATTGGCCCATGCGGAAAACTCAGGGTACAGCAGGGTTTCGGGCAGCCGGGAGCCCGTTTCAGCAGGCGAGTCCTCAGGTGGTCGCGGCGGTCCGGCGGCGGCGCAGGTCGAAGATGGTCATCATCAGCGCCAGCCCGGCGAACGCGAGCTGGACGGCCGCCCGTTCGGGGGTGACCAGGGCGGTGGCGAGGACCAGGAGGAGGTACGCCACGCACCACTCCTCACGGGCTCCGTAGCGCAGCGCCACCAGGGTCGCCACCCCCAGGCCGAGGCGGACCAGGGTCAGCACGAGGAACACGATCGGCAGCCCGTCGGAGAGCAGGTCCAGCGCGCCGAGCGCCACCACGGCGGGTACGGCGCGGACGGCCCACTTCAGCGTCCAGCGCCTGGGCTCCTCCGCCGGCGCGGTGTCCCCCGCCGGAGGCTGCGGCGTGCTCACGCTGAGTCGGAGGGGTCGGTGGCTTCGGCCGGGGCTGCGACTTCGGCGGCTTCGGCGGCCTCGACCGAGGGGCTCGGACCTCGGCCAACCACGTAGGGCGACTCCTCGCGGGTGTCGGGAGCACGGTGCCGCCGACCGACCACGACGAAGTAGACGGCGGCGAGCACGAACAGCACGATCGAGGTCCAGACGTTGAACCGCAGGCCGCCCACGTCCTGCAGCTCGACCGGGTCGATCCGCAGGTCCTCGATCCAGCCTCGTCCCAGGGTGTACAGCATCACGTAGAGCGCGAAGACCCGCCCGAAGCCGAGCTTGAACCTGCGGTCGACCCAGAGCAGGACGCCGAGCGCCCCGAGGTTCCACAGGCTCTCGTAGAGGAAGGTCGGGTGGAAGGTGGCGTACCGCTCGTAGCCGTCGGGCCGGTGAGCGACGTCGATCTCCAGGCCCCACGGCTGGGTCGTCGGCCTGCCGAAGAGCTCCTGGTTGAAGTAGTTGCCGAACCGGCCGATGGCCTGAGCGAGCAGCAGGGACGGCGCGAGGGCGTCGGCGACCGGACGGATCAAGATGCCCTCCCGCCGGCAGTAGAGCCAGGCTCCGAGCAGCCCGCCGGCAATGGCCCCCCAGATGCCCAGGCCGCCCTTCCAGATCTCCAGGGCGCCGACGGGGTTGCCGCCCGCCCCGAAGTAGAGCTGGTTGTCGGTCGCGACGTGCCAGGCACGGGCACCGATCAGTCCGGCCGGGACGGCCCACAGGGCCAGGTCGCCGATCTGCCCGGGCCGGCCACCACGCGCGGCCCAGCGCCGCTCGCCGACGTAGACCGCAACGACGACTCCGAGGATGATCGCGAGCGCGTAGGCCCGGAGGGGGAACGGGCCGAGGTGCCACACGCCGTTGGAGGGACTGGGGATCGAGAGCAGGATCATGGTCAGCCTTCGAGGATCTTGGTGAGGTCGGAGGAGATCTCCGCGGGCGAGGTGCCGCCGGTCCAGACGAGGTCGCCTGCGCCGTCGTTGACGCTGACCACGACGCTGGAGTGGTCGACCTCGTAGCCGCCGGTGGGCAGCTTCTGCCCCTTCTTGACGAAGATGTCCATCGGCTTGCCGAGCGTGTCGATCTGGGCGATCGAGCCGGTCACGCCGATGAACGACGGGTCGAACCGGTCGAGGTAGGTGCGCAGCACCTGGGGGGTGTCCCGGGGTGGGTCCGTGGTGACGAACACGACCTGCACCTGCTGCTGGAGGGCCTCGGGCAACCTGGCCACTGCCGAGGCGATCGTGCTCATCACGACGGCGCAGACGTCCGGACAGTTCGTGTAGCCGAAGAAGACCACGCTCCGGCGCGCCTGGTCGGCGAGGTCGAACGGCTTGCCGTAGGTGTCGGTCAGCGGAATCGACGGGACGGCGTACGGATCGTCGAGCAGGATGCCGTGGTAGCCGTCGTTGTCGGAGGTGGTGATCCCGGTGACCGCGGGCCCCGGATCGCCGGCTCCACAGCCCGCGAGCACGAGGAGGGCCAGGCCGGCCGCCAGTGCCCTACGCACGACGGCTCCCGCGGGCCACGCCCGAGGCGAGGTCCTCGGTCAGCGAGGCGAGCGCCTTGAGCCCCTGGGCCGGATCCTCCGCGTCGAGCAGCGTGCGGACGAACGCCGAGCCGACGATCACCGCATCGGCGTACGCCGCGACGTCGGCGGCCTGGTCGCCGTTGGAGACTCCGAGGCCGACGCCCACCGGCAGGTCGGTGACCGCACGCGTGCGCGCCACCAGGGGGCCGGCGAGGTCCGAAGTGGCCTCGCGGGCCCCGGTCACGCCCATCACGGCGGTCGCGTAGACGAACCCGCGGCAGGCCGCCGTCGTGTAGCGCAGGCGCTCGTCGGTCGAGGACGGAGCCACCAGGAAGATCTTGTCGAGGTCGTGGGCGTCGGCCGCGGCCACCCACTCCTCGGCGGAGTCCGGGGTCAGGTCCGGGGTGATCAGCCCGGCCCCACCGGCGTTGGCCAGGTCGGTGGCGAACCGCTCGACGCCGTACCGCTCGACGGGGTTCCAGTAGGTCATCACGACCGTGGGCACACCGGTGGCGGCGACCGCCTCGACGGTGCGGAGGACGTCGGCGGTGCGGACACCGCCCTGCAGGGCACGCAACGCCGCGGCCTGGATGGTGGGGCCGTCCATCACCGGGTCGCTGTAGGGCAGCCCGACCTCGATGACGTCGCAGCCGGACCCGACCATCACCGTGATCGCCTCGATGGCACCCTCGACGTCCGGGAACCCGGCCGGCAGGTAGCCGACCAGCGCGGACCGGCCCTCCGCGCGGGTGGTGGCGAAGGCGCGCGCGGTGCTCGCTGACGGGCTCACTTGGCGCCGTCGGCGATCTGGGCGTCGCTGGCGGGCTGCGGCGTGCCGTCGGCGGCGGCCTGGCCGAGGCCGAACCACTCGATGGCCGTCCCCATGTCCTTGTCGCCGCGGCCCGACAGGTTGACCAGGATCGTCTGGCCCGGGCGCTCCCGGGCCAGCTCGACCGCGCCCGCGACGGCGTGCGCGGACTCGATGGCCGCGATGATCCCCTCGGTGCGGGAGAGCAGGGCCATCGCCTCCATCGCTGCGGCGTCGGTCACCGGGCGGTACGTCGCCCGCCCGGTCTGCGCGAGGTGGGCGTGCTGCGGGCCGACCCCGGGGTAGTCCAACCCGGCCGAGATCGAGTGCGACTCGACGGTCTGGCCGTCCTCGTCCTGCAGCACGTAGGTCCGTGCACCGTGGAGGACCCCGACCTCGCCGGCCCAGATCGTCGCCGCGTGACGCGCCGTGTCGACGCCTTCGCCGCCGGCCTCGAAGCCGTAGACGGCGACGTCGGCGTCGTCGAGGAACGCCGTGAACAGGCCGATCGCGTTGGAGCCGCCACCGACGCACGCGACGACCGCGTCGGGAAGCGCACCGGTCAGCTCCAGGCACTGGGACCGGGCTTCGTCGCCGATGCCCCGGCAGAAGTCGCGGACCATGGCAGGGAAGGGGTGCGGGCCGGCGGCCGTGCCGAAGCAGTAGGCGGTGTGGTCCACGCTCGCGACCCAGTCGCGGATCGCCTCGTTGATGGCGTCCTTGAGGGTGCGGGACCCGGAGGTCACCGGGATCACCTCGGCGCCGAGCAGTTGCATCCGGGCGACGTTGAGCGCCTGGCGCTCGGTGTCCAGCTCGCCCATGTAGACCGTGCAGTCGAGCCCGAGGTAGGCGGCAGCCGTGGCGGTCGCGACGCCGTGCTGACCCGCCCCGGTCTCGGCGATCATCCGGGTCTTGCCCATCCGCCGGGTCAGCAGCGCCTGGCCGAGCACGTTGCGGATCTTGTGGGCCCCTGTGTGGTTGAGGTCCTCACGCTTGAGCAGGATCCGGGCGCCGACCTGCTCGCTCAGCTTGGTGGCGTCGTAGAGCAGGCTGGGCACCCCGGCGTACTGGCTGAGCATGCGGTGGAACTCGGCGGTGAACTCCTCATCGTTCATCGCCTCCTGCCAGGCGGCGGTGAGCTCGTCGAGCGCCGCCATGAGCGCCTCGGGCATGAACCTGCCGCCGAAGTCGCCGAACCGGCCCGCGTCGTCGGGTCCCAGGGCGCTCATGCGCGGGCCCTGGCTGCGGCCTTGATCGCTGCCACGGCGGCCGACGGATCCCCGTCGCGCACCAGCGCCTCGCCCACCAGGACGACGTCGGCCCCCTCGTCGGCGTAGCGGGCCGCGTCGTCGGGTCCTCCGATACCGGACTCGGCGACCTTGACGATGCCGTCGGGGAGGTACCTCACCAGCCGGGCGAAGGCGCCCGGATCGACCTCGAGGGTCTTCAGGTTGCGGGCGTTGACGCCGATCAGGGCCGCGTCGATCGCGAGCGCCCGCTCGATCTCGGACTCGTCGTGGACCTCGGTCAGGACGGTCAGGCCCAGGGCGCGGGCACGGTCGTGCAGGTCCGCCAAGCTGGCGTCGTCGAGGGCGGCCACGATCAGCAGCACCAGGTCGGCACCGGCGGCACGGGCCTCGAGGAGCTGGTAGTCGGTGACGATGAAGTCCTTGCGCAGCAGCGGGGTCGGCACGGCCGCCCGGACCGCTCGCAGGTCCTCGAGGCTGCCGCCGAAGCGACGCTGCTCGGTGAGGACCGAGATCGCGTCGGCGCCACCCGCGGCATAGGCCGTGGCGAGCGCGGCCGGGTCGGGGATCTCGGCGAGGTCGCCCTTGCTCGGGGAGCGGCGCTTGACCTCGGCGATGACCGACAGGCCCGGGCCGGCGAAGGCGGGCAGCGGGTCGAGCGGCGCCGGCATCGTCGCGACGGTGCGCAGCAGCTCGGTCTCGCCGACGGCCTGCTGGCGCACGGCGAGGTCCTCGCGCACCCCGGCGACGATGTCGTCGAGCACGGACATGCGTAGGCCTTCCGGAGCGCGGATTCGTTGACATTCCGACACGACATCGTGCGGGTCTCAAGGTTCTCACACGACCCCAGTGGGTAGGTTCGGGCCACCGCACAGCGATCACCCCGACCGGAGGAGCAGGTCAGCCGATGAGCAGCGCGTATCCGCCGTACGGCCAGCAGCCCCAGCAGCAGACCTCGCCGCTGGCGATCGTCTCGCTGGTGCTCGGGATCATCGGCATCTGCTGCGGGCAGCTGTTCCTGCTCAGCATCGGGGCCATCGTCACCGGCGCGATCAGCCGGAGCCAGATCGCGGCGTCCGGCGGGCAACAGAAGGGTGGCGGGCTGGCGCTGGCCGGACTGATCCTCGGCGTCATCGGGATCCTGATCGGCATCGCCTACTGGGTCCTGTTCGCCAGCGGGGCGATCGACACGAGGTTCACCGTCACCCGCTGAGGCTCCGTCGCAGCGCCGATCGGGTCAGGGGGCGAGCCACGCCCCGACGGGCAGGTTGCGCAGCACCGTGAACACGACCATGACGAGGCTGAACACGGCGACCCACAGCACTGTGCGGTCGCGCGCCACGGGTCGAGCACGGCCGTCCGCGTGGGCCTCGTCGCCCCGCCAGGCGCGCCGGGTCCACCCGACCCAGAAGAGCGCGAGGAGCGGAATGGCGAGCACGAAGACCAGGTTGCTGCTCGCTGCTCCGACGAGGTCGCCGTTGCTCAGGTCGTTGACGGCGCGCAGGCCCCCGCATCCCGGGCAGTAGGAGCCGGTGAGCACCAGCCAGGGACAGAACCCCCAGCTGCCGGAGGTGTGCGGGTCGCGCAGGTGCAGGGCCAGGGTGAGGCCACCCACGAGGCCCGCGGTGAGCAGAGGGGCGCGCAGCCGGTCGAGCCGGGTCGGGGCTCGCAGGACGAGGGCTCCCGGTGCCGGGGGTCTCGGCGGGCTGGTCGGCTCCTCCATGGTGCTCAGTGGCTGGCGCCGTAGCCCATCTTGGACATGATCGCGCCGGCCACGACCGCGACCGGGGCCAGCGCGACACCGATCCAGAAGAGAGTCATGCTCCCGATCATCAGGCCGATGCCGCCGACCACGAAACCGGCGAGAGCCACGACGACGGCCGTCCAGGCTGCGGGGGTGTTGCCGTGGTTGTCGGACATGGAGCTCCTCGGGGCGTGCGTGCGGGCGCGGGACTGCGACGAGTGTAGTGGGGCGAGTCAGCCTGGTGCGGGACGCTCCCCCGAGTCGGCGCCGTCGGTGGGGTCGGTGGGGTCGCGGCCCTCGTCCAGCTCGTTCCACAGGTCACGGTGGGTCTCCACGACGTGATGCTCGGGGGTGTGGCTGCCGGGAGCGTCGTACCTCGTGCCCATCTCGGGCCACGTCGGGACCAGGCGTACGGCCGCCGCGGCAGGGAGGAGGGCCAGCAGCGAGGCGGCCGCCGCGACCCAGAACCAGCCGGTGAAGCCGGAGCCAGAGCTGGCGCGGCCCATCAGCTCGGCGAAGGACGAGTCGGCCGAGCCCGGCAGGGTGACGTAGGCCGCGATGACCGCGGCCACGAGCCCCAGGGCAGCCAGTGCGGCGATCACCGCGAAGCCGCGGCGCACCACACCCCGGGTCACCAGGAGGACACCCCAGGAGGCGAGGAGCAGCAGGCTGACCGCGGAGGCCATCGGGTAGCGAGTGCCCTGGTCGACGGCGGTCATCGTGGCGTCGCTGTTCGCCCCGGAGGACCCGGACCCGATCCACGGCTTGGCGCTCGCGATGGTCGCCAGGGCTGCGGCAGCGAGGCCGGTCAGCACCACGGGCCCGAAGGTGCTGCGCCTGCGAGGGGCCTCAGACATCGTTCGTCGTCGCGAGCAGCACGTCGTCCTCGAAGCAGGTGGCTGCACCGGTGTGGCAGGCGGCCCCGGTCTGGTCGACCTTGACCAGGATCGTGTCGCCGTCGCAGTCCAGCCGCACCTCGATCACCCGCTGGGTGTTGCCCGACGTCTCACCCTTGACCCAGTACTCCTTGCGGGACCGGCTCCAGTAGGTGCCGCGCCCCGTCGACAGGGTGCGGTGCAGCGCCTCGTCGTCCATCCAACCCAGCATCAACACCTCACCGGTGTCGTGCTGCTGCACCACCGCGGGCACCAGCCCGTCGGCAGTGCGCTTGAGGCGTTCGGCGACGCCCTGGTCCAGACCCTGGTCACTCACCCCCCCAGTATCCGCGACCGGTCACTCGCCGCACGCCTGAGGTCGCCGAGCGGGCAGTTCCTGCACGCCTGGAGCCGCCGACCGGTCGATTCGTGCACGGGTGGGGTCGCCGACCGGTCGATTCGTGCACGGGTGGGGTCGCCGACCGGTCGATTCGTGCACGGGTGGGGTCGCCGACCGGTCGATCCCTGCACGGGCCGGGATCGACGGGCGTGCGCGCAGTGCCCGGTCGGCGTCGTACCGCGTGCGCGCAGTGCCCGCTCGGCGTCGTACGGCGTGCGCGCAGTGCCCGGTCGGCGTCGTACCGCGTGCGCGCAGTGCCCGCTCGGCGTCGTACCGCGTGCGCGCAGTGCCCGGTCGGCGTCCTACGGCGTGCGCGCAGTGCCCGGTCGGCGAACTAGAGGGACTGCTGGGCGACCCAGGAGGTGTGCAGCCGGGCGTAGACGCCGGGGTCTCCCGCGGCGTCGTGCTGGCCCACCAGCTCGGCGTGCGACCCGCGTTGTACGACGCGACCACGGTCGAAGACCAGCACCTCGTCGGCGTTCTCGGCCGTGGAGAGGCGGTGCGCGATCGTCACGCTCGTTCGCCCCGACATCAGCCGCTCCAACGCCCGGCCGATCCGCATCTCCAGCGCAGGGTCGACCGCGCTGGTGGCCTCGTCGAGGACGAGCAGGTCGGGGTCGGCCAGATGGGCCCGGAGCAGCGCGACCAGCTGACGCTCCCCGGCCGACAGCGACTCACCGCGCTGTCCGACGCGGGTGTCCAGGCCGCGCGGCAGCCCGTCGAGCCAGTCGCCGAGCCCGAGCTCGACCGCGGACTCGTGGATCCGCTCCCGGCTGGCGTCGAGGTCGCCGTAGCGGGCGTTGGCCAGCAGCGAGGAGTCGAAGAGGAAGCCCTCCTGCGGCACCAGCACGACGCGACGACGCAGGGAGGCGAACTCGACGGACCGGATGTCGACCCCGTCGAGGAGCACCGACCCCGAGGATGGGTCCATCAGCCGGGTCAGCAGCTTGGCGAACGTGGTCTTGCCCGAACCGGTCTCGCCGACGACCGCCACCCGGCTGCCGGACTCGATGTGCTCGGTCACGTCGCGCACCACGAGCGGACCGCCGGGATACCCGAAGGACACCCCCTCGAAGGCGACGTCCATCGCGCCGCGCGGCAGGGACTCGCCCTCCGGCCCGGGGTCGTCGAGGTCGGCCGGCGTCTCCAGGATCCCGATCACGCGGCGCCAACCGGCGATCGCGTTCTGGGCGTCGGTGAGGACCTGGGTGCCCATCTGGACCGGACCGACGAAGAGCGTCACCAGGAACGCGAAGCCGATGATCTCGCCGGAGGTGATGTCCCCGGCGAGTCCCAGCCAGATCCCCAGGATCAGCACGCCCGCGTTGGCCAGGCCCGCCGAGACGCCACCGAGGCTGAACGAGAACGCGGTGAGCCCCTGCGCCCGGGTCGAGGCCACCTGGTTGACCAGGATGGCCTCGTCGATGCGTGCCTGGGTGCGGCCCTCGATCCCGTAGGTCCGCACCGTCACGGCGCCCACGACGGGCTCCGAGATCGCCGACAGCATGGCGCCGACGGAACGGCGTACGACGCCGTAGGCAGCCGACAGCCGGCGCTGGAAGTAGCGCAGCGACAAGAACAGCGGCAGGAAGCAGACCCAGACCAGGATCGTGAGCGGCCAGGAGTAGAACAGCATCACCACGGTCGCCAGCAGCACCTGGCCGACGCTGATGATGCCGAAGACACCACCGAAGACGAGGAACTGGGAGACCTGGTCGACGTCGCTGGTGACGCGCGAGACCAGGGCGCCGCGGTGCTCGGTGTTCTGGGTGAGCAGCGGCAGGTCGTGGACGTGCCGGAACGCCTTGATCCGCAACGTGGCCAGCCCCCGCTCGGAGGCGGTGAACAGCCGTGCGGTCATGAAGTACGACGACAGCCCGGTCGCCACGATGGCGAGCGCCGCCAGGAACGCCATCGCGGTGACGAAGGACAGGTCCACGCCGGAGGGCCCGTTGAGGCCCTTGTCGAGGGTCTGCTGCACCGAGATGGGTACGACGACCCGGCCGGCGGTCCCGACCACGGCGAGCACCAGCGTCCAGCCGAAGCCCTCGCCCAGCTCGGGAGAGAGCGCCAGCCCGCGGCGCAGCGTCTCGCGGGCAGTGATCTCCTCACCGCTGCCCACGCTGGTGCCGAGGTCGGCCAGCTCCTCGGGAGCGAGGTTGACCGTCACGGCGCCACCACCCCGTCGGCCTGGTAGGCGTTCACCAGCGTCGCGTAGGCCGCGTTGCGCCCGAGCAGCTCCTGGTGGGTGCCGCGGTCCACGATCCGCCCGCCGTCGAGGAAGAGGACCTCGTCGGCGAGCGCGATGGTGGCCTTGCGATAGGCGATCACCAGCAGCGTCGAGTCGCCGCCGCGCTCTCGCATCGCCGCCAGGATCCGCGCCTCCACCTCGGGGTCGACCGCCGAAGTGGCGTCGTCCAGCACCAGCAGGCGGGGGTGGCGGACCAGGGCCCGGGCGAGCGAGAGCCGCTGCCGCTGCCCGCCGGACAGGGTGGTCCCCCGCTCCCCCAGCTTGCTGTCCAGCCCGTGACTCAGCGCGGCGACGAAGCCGTCGGCCTGAGCGGTGCGCAGGGCCTCCCAGACCTCGTCGTCGGAGAGGTCGGCACCCAGCGTGACGTTGTCGCGCACGGTGTCGTCGAAGAGGAACGCGCTCTGGGGCACCAGCGAGACGTTCGCCGCGACCTCACCGGGCTCGAGGTCGCGCAGGTCGTGCCCGTCGAGTCGGATGGCGCCCTCCTGCGGGTCGACGAGCCGGGTGACGAGCGAGGTCAGCGTGCTCTTGCCGGAGGCGGTGGCGCCGACCACCGCCACGGTGCGACCCGGCGCGATGGAGAAGTCCAGACCCTCCAGCAGCCGCTGCCCGGCCTCGTAGGTGAACGCGAGGTGGTCGACCTCGAGGGCGGCACCCTGAGCAGGCGTGCCCAGCCTGCCCTCGCCGTACGTCGTGTCGCTGAGCGTGTCGAGCACCCGGCTCACCCGGTTGAAGCCGACGACCGATCGTGGGAACTCACCCAGCATCCAGCCGATCGACCGGATCGGGAAGGCCACGATGGTGAGCAGGTAGGCGACCGTCACCACGTCACCTGGATCCGCCATGCCGGAGCGCACCCGCCACACCCCCACGCCGAGCACGGCGAGGACCCCGAGGTTGGGCAGGCTCTCGAGCAGTGGGTCGAACGCTGCGCGGATGCGGCCGGCGTGGATGCCCTCGTCGCGCAGGACGCGGGCCTTGGCCGCGAACCTGTCGGTCTCCTCGCTCTCGCGCCCCAGCGTCTTGACGACCATGGCGCCGTCGAAGGACTCGTGGGCGATCTCGCTGAGCTCGCCGCGCAGCGCCTGGATGCGGGTGAAGATCGGCGAGGACAGCCGCTGGAACACCACGTTGACGACCATCACCAGCGGGAAGACGAGCAGCCCGACGACGGCCATCGCGATGTCGGTGAAGAGCATCTGGGCGATCGCGATGACCATCATCGCCAGCGTGCCGACCGCCATCGGCAGCGGCGCGATGGGGGCCCACGCCGCCTCGACGTCGGAGTTGGCGTTGGACAGCAGCTCCCCCGTCGGGTGCTGCTGGTGCCAGGACATCGGCAGGGTGAGGTACTGGCGCGTCACCTGGCGGCGGTAGGCGGCCTGCATCCGGTACTGCATGATCCCGGCACCCAGGCGGCGGGCGACGATGCCCACGGCGCGGAGGATGGCCACGCCGAGGAACAGCGCGAAGATCGCAACCAGTCCACCGGTGGTGGTGGCGCCGGTGTCGAAGGCGGGCAGGATGACGTGGTCGGTGGCCCAGCCCAGCACCCAGGCGTCGGCCACCGTGAGCGCGCCGAACAGCACGCTGCCGAGGGTGGAGAGCGTGAACACCCAGGGTTCGCGTCGGATGGCCACCCCGAGCACGGCGAAGCCCGCGCGGAGGGAGCCCCCGCCCGTGCGCGGGGCCCGGGTCTCGGTGGGGGTCTGGGTCGTCACAACGGGTGCAACCCTAGGCGGCCCCTCCGACATTCCGCGAACCGATATCGCCGCGGCCCCTCGCACGCCGGGGCCCTAGGATCACCACCATGGAGTCGATGTCTCGCACCGAGCGGGCAGCACTGTGCAACACCGCCCTGGAAGCCGGCGAGGATGCCCCGACCCTGTGCGGGGCCTGGACGGCCAAGGACCTCGTCATCCACCTGCTGGTGCGCGAACGCGACCCGCTCGGCGCCCCCGGGATCTTCTTCCCGCCGCTGGAGAAGCTGACCTCCTGGTCCCAGAAGCGGATGGCCGACCAGGACTTCAGCTCACTGGTCGAGCGCGTCCGACAGGGCCCTCCGATGTGGTCCCCGCTCGCGGTGAGCACCGTGGAGCGGACCCTGAACACCCTGGAGTACTACGTCCACCACGAGGACATCCGCCGCGCGGCACCGGGCTGGCGCCCCCGCGAGCTGACCGAGCGCGAGCAGCGGATCCTGTGGCGTGCGATCAGCACGGCGGGCAAGGGCCTCGTCCGACCCGCAGGGGTCCCGGTCGAGATCCGCTGGACCGCTGGAGCCGACACGGCGGAGCCCGATCACCGGCGCGCGGTACTCCGCCGGGGCAGTGACCCGGTTGTGCTGTCCGGGCCGCCCTCGGAGCTCACGCTGTTCCTCTACGGCCGAGCAGAGACGACCGGTCTGGACTTCGCCGGACCGCCCGATGCCGTGACAGCCCTGCGCACCGCCCGGCTGGGAGCCTGAGCGTCGCTAGTTGATCTTCATGTGGACGTGGTCCATGTGGTCTGCGGTCGCCGAGCCGCGGCTGGACATCGACCGGAAGCCTTCGCCCGACCGCTCGACGGTCCAGATGCTGCGGCTCCAGATGATGTCGAACAGATCCAGCTCGACCCGGTGCGCGTAGAGGAAGTCCGCCACGCGCTGCCCCACCGAGGAGCTCGGCACCATGAAGTCGATGGCCTCGCCGTTGACGTGCTCGCCGTGGCCGTCCTGGCCGCCGTAGGAGCTCAACTCGGGGAACGCCGCGCACACCGCGCGGTAGACCTTCACCGACTGAGGCTGCAGGGCACTCTCGATCGAGGAGCCGTCCGGACACGGGGCGTCGCTGAGCCCCTCTGCGACCGGGCTCTTGTCCTTGCTCAGGTAGTCGGCCGTCACCCAGCGGGTGAGGTCGCCGACGATCACCTCGGCGTAGCCGGCCTGGCGTCGTCCGGTGACGGCGACCCGCTTGCCCGCCTCCAGCTCGCCGGCGACCTTCGACTTCGCGCTCGGCTGCACTCGCAGGTCGAGGGCCTCGGTGGTCCAGAGCTGACCCTTGGCCTTGGGCACCCGGTTGTCGACCAGTGGGACGCGCTCGAGCGAGCGTGAGGTGCCGAGCGTCCGGCTGGGAGTGGTGCCGGCGCTGACCTTGGCTCCGCCGGCGCTGAGGTTCCCGGTCGCGCTGGGTGCCTGGGACGGGCCGAGGTCGACGAGGGCCACCCCTGCCGCCACCGCCAGGGCGGTGACCAGGGGTGCTGCGACCAGGGCGATGCGATGCGAGCGGACCGTGTTGGGCGCAAGGCTGTGTCTGCCTCGGGGCACGGATTTCCTAACGTCGGGTGCTGAACAACCTGACGATGGAACCACGATCCCGGGCGGTTCACACAACTCTGCGACGCGAAATGGTGCGTGAGTCGCACCACGTGAGTCCCGTCGCACTAGCTCGAATGCCACCTTCGTGCGGGTTTGCCGCCTCAGCCGCCGCTGAGCTCCGCGCTGTCCTCGCGTACGACGGACCCGGTGCCGTCGGTGTCGTCCAACCAACCGTCCGGAAGCACCACCCGCCGGCGCGGGCTGCCCTGCCGGCCCCGCGGCGTCCCCAGCTCGGCGACCGGGAACCCGGCCTCGTGGTCGAGGGTGGCGAGCAGCAGGTCGAGCTCGGCGAGCGTCGTGACCAGCGCCAGGTCTCGGCGGAGGTCCCCGCCGGCCGGAAACCCCTTGAGGTACCAGGACACGTGCTTGCGGAACTCCTTGCACCCCCGCTCCTCCCCCATGTGCTGGGAGAGCAGCTCCGCGTGCCGGCGCATCATCGTGGCCACCTCGCCGAGCCGCGGCAAGGCCCGGGTCGGCTCGTCCGAGTCGTCGCCCGCGAACGCGGCGGCGAGGTCCCGGAACAGCCACGGGCGGCCCAGGCAGCCGCGCCCGACGACGACGCCGGCCGCACCGGTCTGGTCGACCATCTCCAGGGCGTCGGAGGCCTCCCAGATGTCCCCGTTGCCCAGGACCGGGATGTCGACGTGTTCGACCAGCCGCGCGATGGCGTCCCAGTCGGCGGTGCCGGAGTAACCCTGGATCGCGGTGCGTCCGTGCAGCGCGATCGCGGCCGCGCCGGCCTCCTGCGCGATCCGGCCAGCGTCGAGGTAGGTGAGGTGGTCCTCATCGATGCCCTTGCGGGTCTTCATGGTCACCGGCACGTCGTACCGGGCGCCGGCCTTGACCGCGGCGTCGAGGATCTCGCCGAGCAGCGTGCGCTTCCACGGCAGCGCGGCCCCGCCGCCCTTGCGGGTGACCTTGGGGACCGGGCAGCCGAAGTTCAGGTCGACGTGGGCGACGCCGTACTCCGCACACAGGATCTCGGTGGCCTTCGCGACGTAGGCCGGATCGGTGCCGTAGAGCTGGACCGAGCGCACCGTCTCCTGCTCGTCGAAGACGAGCATCTGGCGTGTTCCGGCGTCGCCCTCGACCAGTCCGCGGCTGGTGATCATCTCGCAGACGTAGAGACCCGCGCCCTGCTCACTGCACAGCCGCCGGTAGGCCGCGTTGGTGATGCCGGCCATCGGAGCGAGCACGACCGGGGTCGCCACCTCCAGCGACCCCAGTCGCAGGCGGCTCGGCCGCGAACGTGTGGACAGACTCAGGGTTTGGCCTTCTTCTTCTTGGCCGGCTTCTTGGGTACGACGACCGGGGCGATGTCGCCCTTCCACAAGATGGGCTCGAAGGCCTGCAGCGGCCGGAAGCTCATCTCGGTCAGGGTGCCTCCGGACGGGATCAGGTAGACCAGGCAGGACTGCACGGACATGTTCGGTGCGAAGCCGGCCGGCAGCGGCTTGGAGGGGCACTTGGTGAACTCGTTGTTGAAGGTGGACGGCTGGCGCAGGGTGTTGCGGGTGTCGACCGCCAGCAGCGGGACCGCCGAGCGGCTCAGGTCACCGGAGCCGACGTTCTTGACGGTGACGCGCACGTAGTACGGCGTCGAGGTCTTCGCGCGGTCGTCGAGCTGGTAGGCCCCGAAGTCCGCGATCTGGCCGGTCTGGATCGAGTCGACCGACATCGAGAGGACCGAGCTGCGCTGGCTGTTCGGCTCGTAGGCCACCACGGCAGGCTCGGTGAACGCCAGGGTGGTCCCGGCCGGGGTGAGGGTGACTCCCTCCGGCACGTCGACGTCGCCGGTGGGCAGGTCGACCGTCGGCGTGGCGGTGGGCTTCGCGCTCGGATCGCCGCCTCCACACGCGCTCAGCACGAGCGCGGGCGCGAGCAGGGTGGCGATGAGGGCCGAGCGGGCCCGACGAGGTGGGTGCACGCGGTCATTGTGCCCGTCCCGGTGGCGCATCGTCGGCGTTTTGGCGGCCTGGGTCAGCAACCGACCAGCCTTTCGGCGAACCAGGTGCGCACGCCCTCCAGGCTGATCCGCTCCTGGGCCATCGTGTCCCGCTCGCGGACGGTGACCGCGCCGTCCTCGAGGGTCTCGAAGTCGACGGTGACGCAGTACGGCGTACCGATCTCGTCCTGGCGACGGTAGCGGCGCCCGATCGCGCCGGAGTCGTCGAAGTCGACCGACCAGCTCCCGCGCAGGTCCGCGGCGAGGGCCTTGGCCTTGGGGGTGAGCGACTCGTTGCGGCTCAGCGGCAGCACGGCCACCTTCACCGGTGCGAGCCGGGGGTCGAGCCGCAGCACGGTCCGCTTGTCCACGCCGCCCTTGGTGTTCGGGGCCTCGTCCTCGGTGTAGGCGTCGACCAGGAACGTCATCAGGCTGCGGCTCAGGCCGGCTGCGGGCTCGATCACGTAGGGGAAGTAGCGCTCGTTGGTGGCCTGGTCGAAGTAGGACAGGTCCTGGCCGGAGTGCTTGGAGTGCGTCAGCAGGTCGAAGTCGGTGCGGTTGGCGATGCCCTCGAGCTCGCCCCACTCCGAGCCGGCGAAGTTGAACCGGTACTCGATGTCGACGGTGCGCTTGGAGTAGTGGCTGAGCTTCTCCTCGGGGTGCTCGAAGTGACGCAGGTTGTCGGGGTCGATGCCGAGCTCGGTGTACCAGCGGGTGCGCTCGTCGATCCAGTACTGGTGCCACTCCTCGTCCTCGCCCGGCTTGACGAAGAACTCCATCTCCATCTGCTCGAACTCGCGGGTGCGGAAGATGAAGTTGCCCGGGGTGATCTCGTTGCGGAAGCTCTTGCCGATCTGGGCGATGCCGAACGGCGGCTTGCGACGGGCGCTGGTCACCACGTTGGCGAAGTTCAAGAAGATGCCCTGAGCCGTCTCGGGACGCAGGTAGTGCAGGCCGCCCTCGTCCTCGACCACACCGAGGTAGGTCTTCAGCAGCCCGGAGAACTGGCGCGGCTCGGTCCAGGCGCCACGCGTGCCGCAGTTGGGGCAGGCCAGGCCGGACAGCTCGACGGCGTCGGGGTCCTCGAGCCCCTTCTTCTCGGCGTACTCCTCCTGCAGGTGGTCGGCGCGGAAGCGCTTGTGGCAGGACTGGCACTCGGTCAGCGGGTCACTGAACGTGTCGACGTGACCGGAGGCCTCCCAGGTCTGGCGGGGCAGGATGACGCTGGAGTCCAGCCCGACGATGTCCTCGCGCGACTGCACCATCGAGCGCCACCACTGGCGCTTGAGGTTGTCCTTCAGCTCCACGCCGAGCGGGCCGTAGTCCCAGGCCGAGCGGGTGCCTCCGTAGATCTCGCCGCACGGGTAGACGAAGCCCCGGCGCTTGGCGAGGGAGACGACCTTGTCGACGTCGGAGGGGGGTGGCTTGGCCACGGTGCAGCTCCTGGTTCCGGGTGCCGTCCGCTGGCTGCGGGCGGGCGAAGGGCCACCCTATCGAGGGCTCGGGCGGACGCTCACCGGAGTTCCCGTGGCTGCGACACGTTGAGCTCGCCCTCGAGTCGCTCGTAGGCCGAGGGCTCCTCGATCGCCCGGCTGAGCAGCTGCACCGCGCCGACCTTGACCTCATAGGACGACAACGCCCGGCGGTAGCTGCCGACGTTGCGCCAGCGGGTCACCATCGTCCACAGCGTCGGGTCGTCGACGTTGCGCCCGAGCTCGCCGTCGGCGTACCCCCGCTGGGCAGCGAGGACGGTCAGGGCAGCCTCGAGCTCGGAACGGAAGACGTCGGCGTCCTCCTCGGGGACGCGGAACCTGTTCACCACCAGCACGTGGTGACCCTAGGCCATCCTCCCTGACGGCCACTTGACAATGGTTCTCATTAGCGTTGAGAATCATTCTCATGCTGACCCCCGCCGTACGCCGACGCCTCCTCGCGCCGGCCCTGGCCGCGGTCGTGGCGCTCCCCCTGGTGGCCTGTTCGGCGGCGGAGCCGAGCGGCAAGCCCGAGGTGGTGGCCTCCTTCTACCCGCTCCAGTTCGTCGCCCACCGCATCGTCGGCGACCACGCCGAGGTCAAGGACCTCACGGCTCCCGGCGTCGAGCCCCACGACCTCGAGCTCTCACCCAGACAGACGGCATCCCTCTCATCGGCCGCAGTGGTGTTCTACGAGGCCGGATTGCAACCGGCCGTCGACCATGCGGTCGCGAACCAGACACCCGAGCACGTCGTCGACGCCGCCGAGGTGGTGCGACTGCACTCCGCGGAGGACGGTCGCGGCACCGACCCGCACTTCTGGCTGGACCCCACGCTGCTCGGCCAGGCCGCGGACGCCTTCACCGCGGCGATCTCGGCCGCCGACGCCGCCCATGCCGCGGACTACCGGAGTGCCAACGACCAGCTCCAGTCCGACCTGTCGGCGCTGGACGCCGAGTACCGCGCCGGACTGAAGGACTGCCGATCACGGACGCTCGTCGTCAGCCACGACGCCTTCGGCTACCTGGGGCGGCGCTACGACCTCGACGTGCATCCGATCGCGGGGCTCTCCCCCGATGCCGAGCCGTCGGCCCGTCGCCTCTCCGAGCTGGCCGCCCTGGTCCGCGACGACGGGGTGACCACCGTGTTCAGCGAGCGGTTGGCCAGCCCCAAGCTGGCCGACACCCTGGCCTCCGACCTCGGCGTGCGGACGGCCGTCCTCGACCCGATCGAGGGGTTGACGTCCGCAGACGCCGGCGACGACTACCTCAGCCTGATGCGCGCCAACCTGGCGGCTGTCCGAAAGGCAGGTGGATGCTCATGACCGACGAGACGACCGTGGTGGAGGTCCGGGACGCCGCCGTGGCCCTGGGGGACGACCGATCGTCCGCGACATCGGGCTGACCGTCAGTGCCGGTGAAGTGGTCGCGCTGCTCGGTGCCAACGGTTCGGGCAAGTCGACGCTGGTCAAGGCGATGGTGGGGCTGCACCCCCTCAGCACCGGCGAGGTCCGGCTGTTCGGCGAGCCGCTGCCGAGCTTCCGACAGTGGCCGCGGCTCGGCTACGTCCCCCAGCGCTCGACGATCACCCAGGGAGTGCCCTCCACGGTGGCCGAGGTCGTCGGCGCGGGCCGGCTCTCTCGCCGCCGCCCCTTCCTGCCGCTGCGGCGCGTCGATCGGGTCGCCATCCACGAGGCCCTCGAGGCGGTCGGGCTGGCCGACCGCGCTCGGCACCAGGTCTCCACCCTCTCCGGCGGCCAGCAGCAGCGCGTGCTGATGGCCCGCACACTCGCCGGCGAGCCGGAGCTCCTCGTGCTGGACGAGCCGAACGCCGGTGTCGACCTGGCCAGCCAGGAGGCGATCGCCGGGACGCTGGCGACGCTGGCCGGCGCTGGAGCGACCATCGTCGTCGTACTCCATGAGCTCGGGCCGTTCGCCGGCCTGATCCAGCGCACGCTGGTGCTGCGCGAGGGCCGGCTGGTGTACGACGGTCCGCCCGGAGGATCTCCGCTCCAGGAGCACGACCACCACCACGCCCCGCTCCTGCCGCCGTTTCCCCGGCCGCCGATGCGCTCACCGCTGGACGGGAGGGCCTGATGAGCATCTTGTTCGAGCCCTTCATGCTGCGAGCCCTGCTCGCGGCCGCCGTGACCGGGCTCGCCGCACCGGCCGTGGGCACCTACCTCGTCCAACGCCGGCTGTCGCTGATGGGTGACGGCATCGGACACGTGTGCGTGACCGGCGTCGCCCTGGGCCTGCTCACGGGGACCTCCCCCACGCTGATGGCGGTGATCGTCGCGATCCTGGGGGCCCTGCTGATCGAGCTGATCCGGTCGACCGGGAAGGCGACCGGAGACGTCGCGCTCGCGCTGCTGTTCTACGGCGGGATCGCCGGTGGCCTGCTGCTGGTGTCCCTGGCCGGCAACGGCATCTTCGCCCTTCAGCAGTACCTCTTCGGCTCGATCACCACCATCTCCGCCTCGGCGGTCCTGGTGAGCGTGCTGCTCGCTCTCGTCGTCCTCGGGCTGTCGTTCACCCTGCTGCCGCAGCTGTTCTCGGTCGCCAACGACGAGGACTACGCACGCACGACGGGGTTGCCGGTGCGCTTCTACAACGTGCTGATCTCGGTGCTCGCGGCCGTGACGGTGAGCGTCGCCATGCGGACCGTCGGCCTGCTGCTGGTCAGTGCACTGATGATCATCCCGGTGGCCACGGCCCAGCAGTTCTCGCGCGGCTTCCGGGTGACGATGATCGGCGCGATGGCGGCGGGCACGCTCGCCGCCCTGACCGGCGTCACCCTCTCGGCGTTCGCCGACGTACCCCCCGGAGCCACGATCGTGCTGGTCTCGCTGACCGGCTTCGCGCTCACCTTCCCGCTCGGGCTGCTCGTCCAACGACGGCGACGCGCCCGCGTGCCGTTCCCGGTGTACGCCGGAGACGGAGCCGCAGGGGCGCACGAGACCGTCGGCGACCTGCACGGACACGTGCACGGTCCCGGTTGCGGTCACCCGGCCGTCGAGCACGGCGACCACGTCGACTACATCCACGACGGACACCGCCACGCCCCGCACGGAGGTCACTATGACGAGCACTGAGCCGTCCGGTTCGCCCACCCGGCCGACCCGCCAGCGGCGGGCCATCGCCGCGGTGATGGAGTCGCTGGAGGACTTCCGCAGCGCCCAGGAGATCCATGCCCTGCTCTCCGATCGGGGCGAGCGGGTAGGGCTGTCCACCGTCTACCGGACGCTCCAGGCGCTCGCCGACGCCGACCAGATCGACTCCCTGCGCACCGAGTCCGGCGAGAGCATCTACCGCAGCTGCAGCGCCACCCATCACCACCACCTGGTCTGCCGCTCCTGCGGCGCAACGGTCGAGGTGGAGGGTCCTGCGGTGGAGAAGTGGACCCGGTCGGTCGCCGCGGCCCACGGCTACCGCTCGGTGAGCCACACCCTGGAGATCTTCGGAACCTGCGGCGCCTGCTGACCCACCCCCGCCGAGACGTCGCAAACGCACAGCCCCAGCCCGCCGAGACGTCGCAAACGCACGCCCCGGGAGCGCCGAGACGTCGCAAACGCACAGCCCGAGCCGCTCGGGGGAGACGTAGACTCGGGGTAGCGAGCGATCGGGAGGCCAGATGTCCGAGTACGACGAGCGCGAGGAAACCGGGCCACGCAAGTACTCACGTCTGCCCGCTCCCGTCCGCCGAGAGGACCTGCGGACCTCGCAGGACGTGCGGCCACAGCCCGACGAAAAGGGTGAGCACGACCGCGAGACCGAGTGGATGCTGCGCACCACCGGGCTCTTCATCTGACGGGGTCGTTGTCGTCAGCCTTCCGTTCCGCGATCGTGGCCCCATGCCTGATGAAGAACTCCGGGTGGTCCTCTACAAGCGCTGGCGGCTACGCGACGGCGTGAGCATGGATCGCGTCACGAAGTTGGTCACGGACCGGGTCGTTCCGCACTACCGCAAACTCTGCGAGGAGACCGTTCTCGGTCTGGAGGCGCTGGACGAAAACACCGTCCTCACGACCCAACGCTGGCCGAGTCGAGCCGTCCTGGACCAAGCCACGAGCGGAGACCGCTTCGAGGATTGGTGGCGGGGTTACCAGCCGATCCTGTCCGTCTGGGACTCCGCGCTGGAGTTCGAGGATGAGTGGGAGAGCCACGTCGTGCTCGGCTGAGGGCATGGCTGAGAACGCCTGGTCATCGAGCATGATGCCGATCACTGGCGAAGTCGTCGCCTGGCCGCCCTCATCCCCGACAGCAGGATGCCCTCGATGTCCCGGTTGTTGCCATAGACGTTCTCCTTGGTGACGACCTCGATGATCCAGCCTCGCTCCTCGCGCAGATAGCTGCGTCGTCTCGCATCACGCGAGCGCTGTTCCTCGGTACGCCGATGCCACTCCTCCCCGTCGTACTCCACGGCGAAGCGGAGCTCGGCCAGCCCGAGGTCCAGCCAGTAGGACCAGCCGAGCGGGTGGCGCACCTCCACCTGGAGCTCCGGGCGGGCCAGGCTGGTGAGATCCAGCCATCGCAGGCGCGTCACCGACTCCCCGGGGGACTCGGCGCGAGCATCGGCCAGCGGCGCCAGTCCGCGGAGCTGGCGCACGCCGCGCATCCCGCGAAAGCACCGGGTCTCGTCCCACAGCTGCTCACGGGTGAACTCGCTGAGGCGGAGCATGCCGTCGAGGGCGGCGAACGCGGCGTCGCGATGGAGCAGGCGGCCGAGGTCGCACGCGGTCCGCAGCGGGGTGGTGGCTAGGACGCCATGGACGCGCGTCACGTGACGTCGCGGGAGCATCCGCTGGCCGCTGACCGCCAGCGGATTGCGCAGCCGGCCGCCCTCCCGGTTCACGAACATCGAGACCGGCGGGACGGCGAGGTGGTCGTTGGGTGCCAGCACCATGGTCGCGCCATGGAGCCAGCCCGCCGTCCGGTCGGTCACCACGGCGTCGGGGGGTACGACGAGCCGGAGCGCCGCCGCCCTGAGCCCGAGCGTGTCGCGCACCTGCGCCGCGACGTACACCCCCTGGACCAGCCGGCGAAGGTACCCCTCGGCACACAGGCGGGTCAGGTCGCTGTTCTGCAAGCCGGCTGCCAGAGCCTCGCGGGTGGTGAACGGGGTCTGCAGCGGGAGCGGGAAGCGGTCATCGAGGACTGCCCGAGTCTCGGGAAGGAAGGGACGCAGCATCGACACAGGGTGCATCGGTGCCGGGCTCCGCGCTCTCGTCGTCCACAGGCCCGCGACGTGGTGTGCGTTTGCGACGTCTCGGCGCGATCTCGTTGTGCGTTTGCGACGTCTCGGCGGGTTTGTTGTGCGTTTGCGACTCTCGGCGGGGGGTCAGGCGGAGCCGTAGCGCCGGTTCCGGCTGGCGTAGGTCTCGATCGCCGACCACAGCTGGCGGCGGTCGACGTCGGGCCAGAGCACGTCGGTGAAGACCATCTCGGAGTAGGCCGCCTGCCAGAGCATGTAGTTGCTCAGCCGCTGCTCCCCGGAGGTGCGCCAGAGCAGGTCGGCATCGGCGAGCTCCGGGACGTAGAGATACTTGGCGAAGGTGCGCTCGTCGATGCGGTCGGGGTTCAGCCGCCCGGCGGCGACGTCCTTGCCCATGGCCCGCGCGGCGTCCGCGAGCTCGGCGCGACCCCCGTAGTTGACGCACATCGTCAAGGTCAGCACGTCGTTGTCGCGGGTGAGCTCCTCGGCGACCTTCAACTCCTTGATCACCGAGCGCCACAGGCGCGGTTCCCGTCCGGCCCACCGCACCCGGACGCCGAGCTCGTGCATCTCGTCACGACGGCGCCGGATCACCTCGCGGTTGAAGCCCATCAGGAACTTCACCTCATCGGCCGAACGTGACCAGTTCTCGGTGGAGAAGGCGTACGCCGAGATGGCCTTCACCCCGATCTCGATGGCGCCCTCCACCACGTCGAACAGCGAGTGCTCACCCTGCTCGTGGCCGGCCGTGCGAGGCAGCCCGCGCTGGGCCGCCCAGCGGCCGTTGCCGTCCATGATGATCGCCACGTGGCGCGGCACCTGGTCCGCGGGAAGGTCCGGCGGCGTGGCTCCCGAGGGGTGCGGGTCGGGGCGGCGGAAATGCCGCGCCGCCTTCCGGCGCACCACTCAGCCCTCCCCGACGTAGGGCATCGACCTCAGGCCGCGTTCGAGATGCCACGACACGTACGTCGACACCAGCCCGCGACCCTCGCGCCGGTGTCTGACATCCGCCACGTCGACGACGTCCCACTCCCCCGCGAGCAGCGCGCCCAACAGCTCGAGGGTCTCCATCGCCGGGTTGACCGACCCCGGCACCCGGCACGTCGGGCACAGGGAGCCCCCCGCGGCCGGGCTGAACGCCCGGTGTGGCCCCTCCAGGCCGCAGTTCGCGCAGCCGGAGAACGATGGTGCGTAGCCCGCAACCGCCAGTGACCGCAGCAGGAACGAGTCGAGCACGTCGTTGGCCCGGTGCTGGCCGGCGGTCATCGCGCGTAACGCCCCGACGAGCAGCAGGTACTGCTGCACCGAGGGCTGCCGCTCCTCGGAGACGAGGCGCTCGGCGGTCTCCAGCATCACGCTGGCCGCGGTGTAGCGGTCGTAGTCCGCGCTGATCGTCGCTCCGTACGGCGCGAGCGTCTCCGCCTGGGTGATCACGTCGAGGTTGCGCCCGACCGCGAGCTGCAGGTCGACATGGGTGAACGGCTCGAGCCGCGAGCCGAAGCGGGAGGTGGTCCGGCGTACGCCCTTGGCCACCGCGCGCACGACACCGTGCTGGCGGGTCAGCAGGGTGATGATGCGGTCGGCCTCTGCCAGCTTGTGGGTGCGCAGCACGATGGCTTCGTCGCTGTACAGGGGCATGGAGCCATTGTCCTCCCCGTCGGAGCCATCCGACAGCGACCCGCCGCCCCGAACGGCTCAGGCTGCCGGGACCAGTCCCGGGTCCGCCAGCCGCAGCCTGACCTCGACGCCCGTTCCCTTGCCGAGCTCGCTGGACAACCGCGATCCAGACCTCTCATCCGCCACCAAGCGGCACCGATTGTCGGCCTGCGTCGAGACACGCTGCAGCGGTGTGGTCAGACCCGGAGCCGTCGGCTGCCGGGCTCCTCGAAGCAGCGGCCGACGAAGCCCGTGGCGAGCTCGTTGAGTCGGCGCGGTCGCACCCGCCACTCCAAGATGCCGTGGGCCTCGACGAACGTCGCGTCCGGAAGCTCCTCGGCGAGCATCGCGGCATCCGCTGCTGGATGGATCGGGTCGCGGGGATGCCCGATCACCAGGGCCGGCGCCTCGATGCGCTTGCGTGCGGCCGAGGAGGGCGCGATCCGTCCGAAGAAGATGCCGTGGATGGCCGCCGCCATGGCTCCGGGGCGCTGGTCCAGCGTGTCCAGGCCGATCCCGGCCCAGAACGGTACGACGCCGCGGGGCACGGCTCGGGTCACCACCCGGAGGGCAGTGATCGCCACGGGCAGGAAGCGGGAGACGAACAGCAACGGCGCGAACGCGAGGATGCCGGCCTCCAGGGCGTTGTCGAGTACCGGCATCTCAACGATCAGGCCGCGGACGCGCTCCGGCGCCAGCACCGCCACCTCCAGCGAGACGTTGGCCCCCAGCGACGTACCCCCCACCACCGCCTCGTCGATGCCGAGCTCGTCGAGCAGCGCGATCACCTGCTCGCCGAAAGCGGTCATCGAGTAGAGCAGCGGGTCGTCCGGGCGGTCCGATCGGCCGTGGCCGAGCAGATCGACGGTCACCACGTGGGCTCCTGAGGCCGCCAGATGCCGCGCGAGCGGCTGGTGCATGCGGCGCGGCATCAGCTGTCCGTGCACCAGCACGACCCAGCGATCCCCTCCGCCGTACTCGGTGAACTCGAGGCGGTGCCCGTCATGGAAGAACTGGCCGATGCGCTCGGAGACAAGGGTCATGGCACCAGCCTCGCACGGTCCATCGTTCGGGAGTCGTCAAGTCCGCGTCACGGGCCCGGACAAAAGCCCTCGGTCATTGCCAGTCTGGGAAAGAATCAGTCCGTGGGAGAGGAAAGGCGTGGTTCGGCACGGCTACTGGTGGGGGCGCTGGTAGCGGCGGTGTACCTGACCGGAGTCGGCGCGCTCGCGATCGCGCAGGCCACCGGCACCACCGCGGCCTGGTTCCCGGCGGCCGGCGTGGCGGTCGTCGCGGCGCTGCTGGCGCCGCGGAGGAGCTGGGGTGGCCTGTTCGTGGCGCTGGGGGTCGCGTTCGCCCTGGCGAACCTCACCATGGGTCGCTCACTCCTCGTCTCGACCCTGCTGGGGCTGGTCGACGTCATCGAGACCGTGGTTGTCGCCTCGTTGCTGGTGCGGTACGTCGGACGCCGGATCACCGACGTGCAGGACGTCTGGCGCCTGCTCGGGATCGCCACGCTGGGAGGAGTGGTCGCGTCCCTGGGGATCTCACTGACCTACGCCGGCTTGCTCGGTGCCCCGTTCTGGTCGACGGCGGAGCTGATCCTGCCCTCGCACGCTGCGTCGGTGACGCTGATCGCCCCGCTGGCGATGATGACGAGCCGGGCGTCGCGACGTCGCAACCGGCGCCGCAACGTGGAGCTGTTCGCCCAGGTCGCGGCGCTCCTCCTGGCAACCGCCGCCACCCTCGTTGCCGGCCCCCTGACCCTCGGATTCGCCCCGCTGCCGATCGTGGTCTGGGCCGCGATCCGCTTCGAGGAGCGGGTGGTGGTGATCGAGCAGGTCGTCTTCGCGACGGTGATCACCTTGGCCACCCAGGTGGGCGTCGGTCCGTTCTCGCCGCTGATCGCGAGCGACGCGGGCGCAAGCACCCAGCACGCCCAGCTCTACCTGACCTGCCTCGTGCTGATCGGGCTGCCGCTGGTCAAGGCGATGCAGCAGCGGGACGACGCGCTCACGAAGGTCGTGGCGAGCGAGCGCACGTTCCGGCGCAACTTCACCGAGTCGCGCGTGCCGGTGACCATCGTGTCCTGGGACGGGGAGGAGCTCCTCTTCGTGGAGAGCAACCAGGCGACGTACGCGCTGCTGGGGCGCACCACCCAGGAGATTGCGGGAATCCCGGTCCTGGAGCTGCTCGACTCCCCCGAGCTGACGCGGGCGGCCCAGGACATCGCGCAAGGGCGCCGCGAGGGCTGGTCCGGCCTGCTGCGGCCGGGACGTCCGCCCGGCAGCAGGATCGACGCCACCCTCTCCCCCATCGAGCAGGTCGACGGCACCTGGCTGTTCTCGCTCCTGCTGATGGACGTGACCGAGTCCCAGCAGCTGCACGAACGGCTCCAGGCCGAGAAGGACTACACCAGGGCGGTCATCGACACCGCCAACAGCATGATCGTGGTGACGACCGTCGACGGGACCGTGATCGCGGCCAACCCCGCAACCACGGAGCTCACCGGCTTCACCGAGGATGAGCTCGTCGGGAAGCGGTTCTGGGACCTGCTGGTCCCCGACCACCAGCGTCCGGGTGCCCAGCGGCTGTTCGGCGACCCGGAGCGGCTGCCGCTGTCCGGCGAGACGCTGATCCAGAGGAGGGGCGCCGGCCCCCGCACGGTCTTGTTCTCCAACAACGTCTACCGCGCGAGCCCGGAGGCGCCGTTCCACTACGTCCTCACCGCGACCGACGTCACCGACGCTCGCGAGAACGCCGGCATGGTCAGCCACCTGCTGCGCTCGGCGCGCACGATCGCCTTCATCGGCACCGACCTCGCTGGCCGGATCACCCTGTTCAACACCGGTGCGGAGCAGATGCTCGGAGTGGCTGCCGACGACGTCACCGGCCAGGAGCTCGTCGAGCTTCCTCGATCAGGACGAGCTGCTGGCGCGCGCAGCGCCGCCGGGGGTGGAGCTCTTCGCCGCTGTCGTGGGCGGAGAACTCCATGCGACGGCGTCGGACACGCGAGACTGGACGTTCCTGCCGCGCGGTCGTCAGCCCCGCCGGGTCTCGATGACGACCAATCCCGTGACCGACACGTTCGGCCAGCACTTCGGCTACCTGTTCGTCGCCCGGGACGTGACCGACACCCGGCGCAGCCAGGAGATCCTGGTCAAGGCGCTGCGGCGCGAGCGCGAAGCCGTCGCGCGGCTCAAGGACCTCGACCGGGCCAAGGACGACTTCATCTCCACGGTCAGCCACGAGCTGCGTACGCCGATGAGCAGCATCATCGGGAATGCCGAGCTTCTCACCGACGGGATGCTCGGTGAGCTGCTCCCCGACCAACACAGAATCGTCGAGGTGATCTCCCGCAACGGCGACCGGTTGCTGTCCCTGGCCGACGACCTGCTCCTGCTCGCCTCGGTCGACAACGACACCTGGCAGCAGCAGAGCGCGCCCACCGACCTGGCCACGGTGGTGAGGGAGAGCGCGGGCGCCGTGGCACCGCTGGTAGCCCTGCGCGCGCTGGACCTCAGCTACGAGCTCCCCGAGGAGGCGGTGAACGTGTTCGGGGACCTGGGGCACCTGGAGCGCGCGGTGACCAACCTGCTCAGCAACGCGGTCAAGTTCACCCCCGACGGAGGCCGCATCCACGTCGCGGTCACCAGGGAGGGGGCGGAGGCGATCATCGAGGTCACCGACACCGGGATGGGCATCCCCGAGGACGAGCTCGAGGGCGTCTTCGTGAAGTTCTTCCGCTCCAGCGCGGTGCAGGAACAGGCCATCCCCGGCTCGGGGCTGGGCCTGGCGATCGTCAAGGCGATCGTGGAGAGCCACGACGGGCAGATCGACGTGCACTCGGTGAAGGGTGAGGGCACCCGGTTCTCGATCCGGCTGCCGGTAGTGGCCTAGGGGTACTGGGCCCCGGGCCTGGTGGACCGCCGGTTGACCGCGGAGATGACCGCCCGCAACGACGCGGTCACGATGTTGGCGTCCAGACCGACGCCCCACAGGATCTCGTCGCCGACCGCACACTCGACGTACGCCGCTGCGATCGCGTCGCCACCTGAGGACAGCGCGTGCTCGTTGTAGTCGAGGACGCGCACGTCGAAGTCGTGCTCCAGGCCGTTGATCGCATCGACGAACGCCGCGATCGGTCCGTTCCCGGACCCCTGCAGCTCGCGGATCTCCCCGTCGACGTGGACCAGCACGGTGAGCTGGTCCTTCTCCCCCTCGGCGGAGGAGGTGTGCACCGAGCTCAGGCGCAGCGGCGCCTCGCGGGTGAGGTACTCGCCGCGGAAGGCCTCCCAGATCGCGGGCGGCGACATCTCCCCACCCTCGCCGTCGGTCAGCTCCTGCACCGCACGGCTGAACTCGATCTGCAGGCGCCGGGGCAGGTCGAGCTTGTGCTCGGCCTTCATCACGTAGGCCACACCACCCTTGCCGGACTGGCTGTTGACCCGGATGACCGCCTCGTAGGTGCGGCCCACGTCCTTCGGGTCGATCGGCAGGTACGGCGCCTCCCACGGGTGCTCCCCGACGGGGTGGCCGGCGGCCGAAGCCTCGTCCTCGAGCGCCTCCAGCCCCTTCTTGATCGCGTCCTGGTGCGAGCCCGAGAACGCGGTGTAGACGAGGTCCCCGGCGTAGGGGTGCCGCGGGTGCACCGGCAGCTGCGTGCAGTACTCCACCGTCCGGCGGATCTCGTCGATGTCGGAGAAGTCGATCTGCGGGTCGATGCCCTGGCTGAACAGGTTCATCCCGAGCGTCACCAGGCAGACGTTGCCGGTGCGCTCGCCGTGTCCGAACAGGCAGCCCTCGACGCGGTCGGCGCCGGCCATCACGGCCAGCTCGGTCGCGGCGACGGCCGTGCCCCGGTCGTTGTGCGGGTGCAGGCTGATCGTGGTGTGCTCGCGCCGGGTCAGCTGACGCCCGAACCACTCGATCTGGTCGGCGTAGACGTTCGGCGTCGCCACCTCGATCGTGGCCGGCAGGTTCAGGATGATCTCGCGACCGTCCTCGGGCTGCCACACGTCGGAGACCGCCTCGCAGACCTCGAGGGAGAACGGCAGCTCGGTGCTGGTGAAGATCTCCGGGGAGTACTCGTAGCCGATGACGGTCGTGGCGAGGTTCGTCTCGGCGTACTTCATCATCAGCTCGGTCCCCCGCACCGCGATGTCCTTGACCTCGTCGTTGCTGGCCCGGAAGACGACCCGTCGAAACAGCGGGGCGAGCGCGTTGTAGAGGTGGATGTTGGCGTGATGGACGCCCACCAGGGACTGGGTGGTCCGCTCGATCAGGTCCTCGCGGGCCTGGGTCAGCACCGAGATCGTCACGTCCTCGGGCACCTTGTCGCGCTCGATCAGCTGGCGGACGAAGGCGAAGTCGGTCTCGCTGGCCGAGGGGAACCCGACCTCGATCTCCTTGTAGCCCATCGCCACGAGCAGGTCGAACATCCGGTGCTTGCGCTCCGGGCTCATCGGGTCGATGAGCGCCTGGTTGCCGTCGCGCAGGTCGGTGGACAGCCATCGCGGCGCCTTCGTGATCTGGTTGGCCGGCCAGGTGCGGTCGGGCAGGTCGATCGGCGGGAACGCCCGGTAGCGGTGGATGGGCATCCCGCTGGGGCGCTGGGTGTTGGTGAAGCCTGAGTGCTGCAGGGTCATGGTCTTCTCTTCGCTGCGAGTGGCGGGCACCGGCATGGGCGAACACTCCGCAGCGAGGGGGTCCGGCCTTCAGACCTCGCTGCGGCAGCGAAGGAGCAGTCCCTCGACGGGGCTCAGGACAAGCAGCTGGCGCATCATGACGAGATCGAGCCTAGCAGCGATGCGCGGGGACGGCGCGGCTGCCGCGTGACGATCGCGTGCGGCCACGCGGCCGGGGGGAGGCCCGGTCCTGACATCATCGGGCACATGGCCCGCCTGCTCGTCGTACACCACTCGCCCACGCGGGCGCTGCGCGCGCTGACCGAGCCGTGGTCGCCGGTGCGCACGACGACGAGATCGAGGGCGTCGAGGTGGTCGTCCGCGACGGCCTGGACTTCGCCCGCGGATCGGCCGGCGCCGAGGACCTCCTGGAGGCCGACGGCTACGTGCTCGGCACGACGCGCCAACTTCGGCTACATGAGCGGCGCGCTCAAGCACGTCTTCGACTCCACCTTCCTGCAGATCGGCGGAGCGCTCTCCGACGACGGCAGCGGCCGGGACAGCGACGGCGCGACCGCGGGGCGCCCGTTCGGTCTCTACGTGCACGGCCGCTACGACACCACGGGGGCCGTGCGTTCGGTGCTGAGCCTCACCGGCGCGCTCGGCTGGCGTCAGGGGTACGACGTGGTGGAGGCGATGGGCGATCTGACCGGCGAGCACACCGCGGTCGCCTACCTGCTCGGCGGTACGATCGCGGCGTTGTTGACCGACTGACACAGGACCGACGGGGGGACGCTCGTGCTCCGCCGTAGCTCCCGGGCGCTGCCCCTTGTCATCGCGGCCGGGCTCGCACTCGCCCTGGCCGGGGCGTGCTCCGCACCTCTCAAACCGGTGACCGCCGCCGACAAGGCCACACCTCCTGAGCTCGGCGTGTGTTACCGGCTGACCCCGGAGGACACCGCGAAGCCGAGCAACGCCACCGAACCGGTCGCGTGCACCACCTCGCACACGGCGCAGACCTTCGCCATCGGCACGCTGCCGGAGAGCACCGGGAAGTCGTGGAAGTCCAGCGCGCACGGCCAGTGGATCTTTCCCACCTGCCAGAAGGCGTTCGAGAAGTTCCTCTCGGTCGACGAGAGCCTGGCCATGCGGATCCAGCTGAGCTGGGCGTGGTTCCGCCCCTCCCAGCGCGGTTGGGACGACGGCGCCCGGTGGTACCGCTGCGACCTGGTCGGCGGCACCGCCGAGGCAACGAGGTACGCCGCCCTGCCGGCGACCGCCAAGGGACTGTTCGGAGGCAAGCCTCCCCAGGAGTGGCTCACCTGCTCCCGCGGACCCACCGTCCTGAAGGGCATCGAGGTGCCGTGCAGCGAGAAGCACGACTGGCGGGCCGTCACGACGATCAAGCTCGGCGGCCCCGCCGACCCCTACCCCGGCGACCGCCTCGTGCAGGTCCGCACCCGCGACTTCTGCTCGGACTCCGTCGGCGCGTGGATGAACTACCCGGTCGACTACGAGTTCGGCTTCACCTGGTTCCACGAGGCTGAGTGGAAGGCCGGGAACCGGCGCTCGATCTGCTGGGCGAGGACGAACGGATGAGCGCCCCGGCGCTGCGGACGGCTGCCGGGCTGCTCACGATCCTGATGCTCGCCACCGGATGTGCCGGCGGGACTCCCGGAGGCCCCCCGAGCGCCGATCCCACGGTGTCGGTCGCCACCGCACCGCCGGTTCCGGCGGCCCCCAAGGTCGGCGGCTGCCATCAGCTCGACGTCGAGGCGGCCACGGCCCCGGTCGACTCCCGTGCGGCCGTGCCGTGCACGCAGCCGCACACGTCGGTGACGGTGAAGGTCGGGCAGCTCTCCCCCGTGCTCGACGGTCACCTGCTGGCCGTCGACTCGGCGACGGTGCGCGCGCAGATCGCCCGAGCCTGCCCGAGCAGCCTGGCGGCGTACGCCGGCGGCGACCGGACCACGCAGCGGCTCAGCCGACTCGAAGTGGTGTGGTTCGGCCCGTCCCTCGAGGAGGCCGACGCGGGCGCCAACTGGTATCGCTGCGACGTCGTCGCGCTTCGCTCCGCGGGCAAGCTGCTCGAGCTTCCGCGCGGGATGCGCGGCGCGCTGGCCAAGAAGGGCGCGCTCGACCGGTTCGGTACCTGCGGCACGGCGGCTCCCGGCAAGCCCGCCTTCGCGCGCGTCGCCTGCGCGGAGAAGCACAGCTGGCGAGCCATCGACGTCGTCGAGATCGACCCGAAGGCGCGCTACCTGGGCAAGGGGCCGGCTGCCGCGGGCGACGCGGCCTGCAAGGACGTCGCGTCCGGACGGGCCGCCAACTCGCTGACGTTCTCGTGGAGCTTCGAGTGGCCCACCAAGGAGCAGTGGGCCGAGGGGCAGCGCTACGGGTACTGCTGGGTGCCGGAGGGGTGAGGGGGGCGGGGCGGGCCCACCCGCTCAACGCACCGCGTGCCCTCCCGCGGCCAGCGCCTGCTTGACCTCGGGGATGCGCAGCGTTCCGAAGTGGAACACCGTCGCCGCCAGGACCGCGTCGGCACCAGCGTCGACTGCCGGGGAGAAGTGCTCCAGCGCCCCGGCTCCCCCGCTGGCGATCACAGGGATGGAGACCTCGGCCCGGACCAGGCGGATCAGCTCGAGGTCGAACCCCTCGCGGGTGCCGTCGGCGTCCATCGCGTTCAGCAGGATCTCCCCCGCGCCCAGCTCGGCTCCGCGGGCGGCCCACTCCAGGGCATCGACCCCGGAGGAGGTGCGGCCGCCGTGCGTGGTCACCTCGAAGCCGGACGCCGTGCCCGGCGCCCGGCGCGCGTCGACTGAGAGCACCAGCACCTGGTTGCCGAAGCGGTCGGCGATCTCGGCGATCAGCTCGGGACGACGGACGGCCGCGGTGTTCACGGCGACCTTGTCCGCGCCCGCACGCAGCAGGCGGTCCACGTCCTCCACGCTGCCGACGCCACCGCCCACGGTCAGCGGGATGAACACCTCCTCGGCGGTCCGGGAGACGATCTCCATCGTGGTGGCGCGCCCCTCGTGCGAGGCGGAGATGTCGAGGAAGGTGAGCTCGTCGGCCCCCTCCGCGTCGTACAGCCTGGCCATCTCGACCGGGTCACCGGCGTCACGCAGCTGCCGGAAGTGGATGCCCTTGACCACCCGCCCTGCGTCGACGTCCAGGCACGGGATCACGCGTACGGCGAGGCTCATCCGACGTGCCGCCCCGGCCAGGTCAGGTCGAGGGCGTCCTCCAGGGTGAACCGGCCCTCGTAGAGCGCCGTGCCGATGATGGCGCCCTCGACGCCGGCACCCACCATCCCCATCAGCGCCTCGAGGTCGGCGAGCTCGGTGATCCCGCCGGAGGCAACGACCGGCCGCTCGGTCTGGCCGCACACGGCACCGAGCAGCTCCAGGTTCGGGCCCTGCAGCATCCCGTCCTTGTTGACGTCGGTGACGACGTAGCGCGCGCACCCCTCGGCGTCGAGGCGGTCCAGCACCTCGTAGAGGTCGCCGCCCTCTCGCGTCCATCCGCGCGCCGCCAGGGTTCGACCGCGTACGTCGAGCCCGATGGCGATCCGGTCGCCGTGCGAGGCGATGGTCCCGGCGCACCAGTCCGGCTGCTCCAGGGCCGCCGTACCGATGTTGACCCGGCGGCACCCGGCGGCCAGCGCGGCCTCGAGCGACTCGTCGTCCCGGATCCCGCCGCTCATCTCCACGTCGATGTCGAGGGTGCCGATGATCTGGGCGAGCAGGTCCCGGTTGTGCCCCCGACCGAAGGCAGCGTCGAGGTCGACGAGGTGGATCCACTCGGCACCGGCCCGTTGCCAGCGCAGCGCCGCCTCGACCGGGTCGCCGAACCGCTTCTCCGAGCCGGCCACGCCCTGGACGAGCTGGACGGCCTGACCCCCGGCGATGTCGACGGCGGGCAGCAGTTCGAGGTGGTCGCTCATGGTTTCCTTCGGTGCTCAGCGGCGGAACAGCATGGTGTGCAGGACAGGACCGGCGAGCAGGCTGACGAACAGCACCATCGCCCGGGTGGACCACTCGGGGAAGATCAGCCAGACCAGCACGTTCAGGGCGATCAGCCCGGCGATCGTGGCCGTGGTCTGCCTGCGGCGGCGTTCGGCGAGCGCGCCCGTGGGGCGCGAGCGTCGTCGGGGCACCTTCGCCGTGACCGCGTTGCGTCGTGCGGTCCTGCGTTCGCGTCGCTCGGCGTCCGCTGCGCGGGCCGCCGCGACGATCGCCGCCTCCCGTTCGCGGGCCTCGCGGCGCCGGGCTCGTTCCTTGCTCACGCCGACACCAGCGAGCGGACCCAGTTGCCCAGCAGTCGCGCGCCCGCGTCGCCGGACTTCTCCGGGTGGAACTGGGTGGCGCTCAGCGGGCCGTTCTCCACGGCGGCGACGAAGCGGTCGCCCCCGTGCTCGGCCCACGTCACGAGGGGCGGACGGGTGCGGTTGTTGGTCACGAGCGTCCAGTCGCGAACGCCGTAGGAGTGCACGAAGTAGAACCGCTGGTCCTCGACCCCGGCGAACAGCCCCGAGCCGTCGGCTGGCTCAACCGTGTTCCACCCCATGTGGGGTACGACGGGTGCCTGCAGCCGCTCGACGACGCCGGGCCACTGGTCACAACCCGGGGTCTCCACACCGTGCTCGACCCCGCGCTCGAACAGGATCTGCATGCCGACGCAGATGCCGAGCACCGGCCGGCCCCCGGCCAGCCGGCGTCCGATCAGCTCGTGGCCGTGGACGGCCCGCAGCCCCGCCATGCAGGCAGCGAAGGCGCCCACGCCGGGGACCACCAGCCCGTCGGCGGCCATGATCGCCTCCCGGTCGGAGGTCAGGTCCACCCCGGCTCCGGCCCGCTGCAGCGCCCGCACCACGGAGTGCAGGTTGCCCGAGCCGTAGTCCAGGACGGCGACCTGGGGCTGCCCGCTCAGAGCGTTCCCTTCGTGGACGGCACGCCTGTCTCGCGTGGGTCGATCGCCACGGCGTCACGCAGCGCGCGGGCCACGGCCTTGAACTGTGACTCCACGATGTGGTGCGGGTCCCGCCCCGCGAGCACGCGCACGTGCAGCGCGATCTGGGCGTGGTGCGCCAGCGTCTCGAAGACGTGTCGGGTCAGTGAGCCGAGGTAGGCGTCGCCGATGCTGACGAACTCCTGCCCCTCCGGCTCACCCACGTGCACGCAGTAGGGACGTCCCGAGACGTCCACGGCGCACTGCACCAGGGACTCGTCCAACGGCACCAGGCAGTCGCCGAAGCGGCGGATCCCGGACTTGTCGCCGAGCGCCTCCCGCAGCGCGTCGCCGATGGCGATCGCGGTGTCCTCGACGGTGTGGTGGGCGTCGATATGGGTGTCGCCGTCGGTCAGGACGGTGAGGTCGAACAGGGCGTGGCGGCCGAACGCGGTCAGCATGTGGTCGTAGAACCCGACGCCGGTGGAGATGTCGGTGCGACCTGACCCGTCCAGGTCGAGCTCGACGAGCACCTTCGACTCCTTGGTCTGCCGCTCGATGCGCGCGGTCCGGCTCATGTCGTTACCTCCATCAGGGCGTCCTTGAACGCCGTCATCTCTTCGGTCGTGCCGATCGACACCCGCAGCCACCCCTCTGGTCCGGTCACCCGGATCAGCACGCCGCGGTCCAACAACCCCTGCCAGAGTGCCCGACGATCGGGGACCCGACCGAACAATACGAAGTTCGCGTCACTGTCCGCGACCTCGAATCCGCGTTCGCGCAGCCAGTCGACGGTCAGGTCGCGCTCGGCGCGGAGCTCCTCGACCCGGCCGAGCAGCTCATCCGCGTGCCTGAGGGCGACCCCCGCGACCGCCTGGGTGACCGCCGAGAGGTGATAGGGCAGCCGCACCACCCGCAGCGCGTCGCAGATCTCGGGTGCCGCGGCGAGGTAGCCGAGTCTCGCGCCGGCCAGCGCGAAGGCCTTGCTCATGGTGCGGGTGACCACCAGGTTGCGGTGCCGCGGCAGCAGCTCGAGGGCCGACGGCGTTCCGGAGCGACGGAACTCGGCGTAGGCCTCGTCGATCACCACCACCCCGGGCGCCATCGAGCACAGCTCGCTGATCGCCTCGTGCGGCAGGGCCGTGCCGGTGGGGTTGTTCGGCGAGGGCAGCAGGATCACGCTCGGCCGGTGCTCCTCGACCAGCCTGCGGGCGGACCCGAGGTCGAAGCTGAAGTCCTCGTGGCGACGGCCGGCGACCCAGGGGGTCATCGCGTCGCGGGCGTACTCGGGATACATCGAGTACGTCGGCGCGAACGACACCGCCGTGCGACCGGGACCACCGAACGCCTGCAGCAGCTGCAGCATCACCTCGTTGGAGCCGTTGGCCGCCCAGATCATGTCCGGTGTCACGTCGTGCCCGAGGTAGGCCGCGAGGCCCTTGCGCAGCTCGGTGAACTCGCGATCGGGGTAGCGGTTCAGCGAGGCGGCCGTCTCGGCCACGGCGGTGGCGATGTCCGCGACCACGGCCGCCGAGGGTGGGTACGGGTTCTCGTTGACGTTGAGGAGCACGGGGACGTCGAGCTGCGGAGCGCCGTACGGCTCGATGCCGCGGAGCTCCTCGCGCAGCGGCGGCCAGCCCCAGTCCGTGTCGCCGGTCAGGTCGGTCATGGCGTGTCGAACCGGACGCGGACCGCGGCGCCGTGTCCGGGCAGGTCCTCGGCCTCGGCGAGCGTCGTGACGTGACCCGACACCTCCGCCAGCGCGTCGCGGGAGTACTCCACGACGTGCACCGCGCGCACGAACGAGCGCACCGAGAGCCCCGAGGAGTGGCAGGCGCACCCCGCGGTGGGCAGCACGTGGTTGGAGCCGGCGCAGTAGTCGCCCAGGGAGACCGGCGTCCACGGGCCGACGAAGACCGCCCCGGCGTTGCGCACCCTGGCCGCGACGGCGACGGGGTCGGCCGTGTGGATCTCGGTGTGCTCGGCGGCGTAGGCGTTGATCACCTCGAGGCCCTGGGCCACATCGTCCACGAGCACGATCCCGGACTGCCGGCCCGCGAGGGCGGTGCGGATGCGTTCGACGTGACGCGTGGCCGCGACCTGCTTGTCCAGCTCGGCGTCGACGTCGTCGGCCAGCCTGAGTGAGTCGGTGACCAGCACGGAGGCGGCCATCGGGTCGTGCTCGGCCTGGCTGATCAGGTCGGCCGCGACGAAAGCGGCATCGGCCGTGTCGTCGGCCAGGATCGCGATCTCGGTGGGCCCGGCCTCGGAGTCGATCCCCACTCTGCCCTTGAGCAGCCGCTTGGCCGAGACCGTGTAGATGTTGCCAGGCCCCGTGACCAGGTCGACCTGCCGGCAAGGCCCGGCGCCGTAGGCGAACATCGCGATCGCCTGGGCGCCTCCGACGGCGTAGACCTCCTCGATGCCGAGCAGCTCACAGGCCGCCATGATCGTGGGGTGCGGCAGCCCCGGTCCCCAGGAGCCGAACGCGGCCCGCTGCGGCGAGCTGCTCAGCGCGATCGACTCGACGCCCGCCACCTGGGCGGGGACGACGTTCATCAGCACGCTGGAGACGAGAGGCGCCACGCCGCCGGGAACGTAGAGCCCCACCCGGTCCACGGGGACCATCCGGGCTGTCACCCGCGCACCCGGACCCAGGTCGGTGACGGTGTCCTGCTCCTGCTCGGCCTCGCAGGTGATCCTCAGCCTGCGGATGGACTCCTCGAGACCGGAACGGACGGCCGGGTCGAGCTCTGCCAGAGCCGCCCGAAGGGCAGAACGGGGAACGGTGATCTCGTTCCGCTCCACACCGTCGAAGCGCGCGGAGTACTCCACGATCGCTGCGACCCCACGGTCGCGGACGTCGTCGCAGATCGGTCGGACGACCTCGAGCGCGGCATCGACGTCGAAGTCGGCGCGGGGCACCAGGGTGCGGTAGTCGGGCGCGGCGGCACCGGCGTTGCCACCCCGCAGGTCGATCCGGCGAATCATGGCGCCAAGTCTAGGTGGCGGACGCTGCTCGACCCGCACCGTGTCAGCGCCCGGACCGACGGTGGTGGCCTATGTTGGCAGGGTGACGCAGGTGCCGCTGTTCCCGCTCAACACCGTGGTGTTCCCGGGCGTCACCACCCCGCTGCACGTCTTCGAGGACCGCTACCGCGCGCTGGTCCACGAGCTGCTCACCATCGAGGCGAGCTTCGACCGGGTCTTCGGCATCATCGCGATCCGCGAGGGCTACGAGGTCGGTGACCATGGCATGCAGTCGGCGCACCGGGTCGGCACGCTGGTGCAGCTGACCGGGGTCGAGCGCTACGACGACGGCCGGTTCGACATCGAGGTGATCGGCCGCCAGCGGCTTCGGGTGCTGGACTCGGAAGGCACCTCCTCGGAGTTCCTCCGCGGCGAGGTCGAGCTGCTGCCCGACGTCGACGAGCCGGACGCGGCCGACGAGGCGAAGCTCGCGCGATCGACCTTCGAGCAGTACCGGCTGCAGCTCTCCGACCTGCGCGGAGGACCGGTCCTGACCGGCGACCTGCCCCGCGACCCGGCGTACCTCTCCTACGCGCTCGCCACGACGTGTCTGCTGACGCTTCCCCAACGGCAAGCCCTCCTCGAGGCGGACAGCACCCTCGAGCGACTGACCATGTTGCGGCAGACCCTGCACGACGAGATGCGGGCCATGCGGGCGATCCCGTCCCTGCCGGCCACCGAGGTGGCGCGCACCCGCTGGTCCCCGAACTGATGGGCCGGCGCTGATGGACCCGAGGTCCCGGACCGGCGCGACCCCGGCAACGCGGACACTCGAGCGCGCCGGAGTGGCCTTCACCCAGCTCTCCTACGACCACGACCCGCGCGCACGGTCATTCGGGCTGGAGGCCGCCGAACAGCTCGGACTCGACCCGCGATCGGTGTTCAAGACCCTGCTCGTCGAGGTCGATGGCCGCCTCGTCGTTGCCATCGTGCCGGTGTCGGGGCAGCTGGACCTCAAGGCGCTCGCCTCGGCGGTCGGCGGCAAGCGCGCCACGCTGGCCGACCCGGCCACAGCCGAGCGTACGACGGGCTACGTCGTCGGCGGCATCTCACCGATCGGGCAGCGCAAGCGCCTCCCGACCGTGCTCGACGACGACGCGATGAACCTGCCCGAGATCTACGTCAGCGGCGGCAAGCGCGGGCTCGACATCGGACTCGCGCCCGCCGATCTGGTCGCCCTCCTGGACGCCCAGCTGGCATCGATCGCGCGGGAGTGAGCTGCTACTGGTCGCCCTCGTGGCGCTCCGGGGTGACCCAGAGGACCAGCATGGCTCCGGCGGCGGCCGCGATCGGCCACACCCAGGCGACCCCGGGCGCATGCAGCGTCAGCTGCATCGAGACGGTTCCGCCGTCGGCGAGCTCCCGCAGGGCCCCCGCCTCGTCACCGGGCCCGAACAGCTGACCGGCGCGCAGCATCAGGTACGCCGCCAGGCCGGCGCCAAGCGTCACCAGGACGACGGTCAGCAAGGCGTCCCGGTGGCGCCACACCGTGAGCACCCCCCCGCTGAGCAGACCTCCGACGGCGGCGATCACGAAGTACCAGCCGTCGATCCCGACCTGCTTGACCAGCTCCTGGGGGTCGAGCACGGCGGAGCCGTCGACCTTGGTCACGACCGGCAGGTCGGTGACCTGCAGCCAGACGACGGCGCCGATCACTCCGGCGGCCACGAACCAGCCCAGGACGATCAGGGACTCGATGATGATCGAGTGGGTGCGCTCGTGAACCGCTGCGGGCCGCTCGCTGGTCACGACGCTCACCCGAGGCACCCGGGGCCGAGGAGGTGCTTGAGATCGCCGTACAGCGCGGGAGAGGTCGAGACCCGGAGCCGATCGTCGAGGCGCAGAACCCGGGTCGCGCCCCGGGAGACCAGCCGGAGGCGGACCTCGGTGGTGCCGGGGTGGGTGCGCAGGACCTCCTTCAGCTGCTCGACCACGGGTGGCGTGCACCTGGTCGAGGGCAGCGTGATCAGGACCGGGCCGACCCCACGGTGTTCCATCACCGGTGTCGAGACCGACCTGCCACGCAGCTCCGCCTGGTCCTTGCTCCGGTCGAGGCGCCCCTGCACGGTGACGACCGTGTCCTCGACGAGCAGCGTGCTGGCCAGCTGGTAGTCGTTGGGGAACAGCAGCACGTCGATGGCTCCTTCGAGGTCCTCGACCGTGACGATGGCCCAGGCGTTGCCGGTCTTGGTGACCTTGCGCGTCACCGCCGTGATCAGACCGCAGATCGTAGCGGGCGACCCGTCGGGCCGGTCCTCGTCGGTGAGCAGCTGACCGATGGTGCAGTCGGCCGCGCTCGCCAGCACGTGCTCGAGCCCGGTGAGCGGGTGGTCGGAGACGTAGAGCCCGAGCATCTCGCGCTCGTGGCCGAGCAGGGTCTGCTTGTCCCACTCCTCGATGTCGGGCACCACCACGCTGACCCCGAAGGCGCCGAAGTCCGAACCGTCGTCCTGCCCACCCAGGTCGGCGAACAGGGAGTCCTGGCCGATCGCTTCGTTGCGCTTGATGTCGACGTACTGGTCGACGGCCTGCTCGTGCACCGCCAGCAGCGCACGCCGGCCGTGCTTCATCTCGTCGTAGGCGCCGGCCTTGACCAAGGACTCGATCAGTCGCTTGTTGCACACCTGCGCGGGGACCTTGCCCATGAAGTCGCCGAAGTCGGTGAACCTGCCCTGCTCGCGGCGGGTCGCAATGATCTGGTCCACGACGTTCCAGCCCACGTTTCGGATCGCGGTCAGCCCGAAGCGGACGTCCTTGCCCACCGGCGTGAAGTTGGCCTGCGACTCGTTGACGTCCGGCGGCAGCACCTGGATCTTCATCCGGCGGCACTCGTTGAGGTAGATCGCCATCTTGTCCTTGTCGTCCTTCACCGACGTGAGGAGCGCGGCCATGTACTCGGCGGGGTAGTTGGCCTTCAGGTAGGCCGTCCAGTAGGACACCAGGCCGTACGCCGCGGAGTGGGCCTTGTTGAAGGCGTAGTCGGAGAACGGCAGCAGCGTGTCCCACAGCGCCTTGATCGCCCCGAAGGAGAACCCGCGCTCGGTCATGCCGTCGGAGAAGGTCGCGAACTGCAGGTCGAGCTCCTCCTTCTTCTTCTTGCCCATCGCCCGTCGCAGGAGGTCGGCCTGACCCAGCGTGTAGCCCGCGAGCTGCTGGGCGATCGCCATCACCTGCTCCTGGTACACGATCAGGCCGTAGGTCTCGCCCAGGACCTCCTCGAGCGCGTCGGCCAGCTCCGGGTGCAGGGCCTCCACCGGCTCGCGACCGGTCTTGCGCCGGGCGTACTTGTTGTGCGAGTCCGCACCCATGGGGCCCGGGCGATAGAGGGCCCCGACGGCCGAGATGTCCTCGAAGGTGTCGGGCTGCATGCTGCGCAACAGGGCCCGCATGGGGCCGCCGTCGAGCTGGAAGACCCCGAGAGTGTCGCCCTTCTGCAGCAGCCTGTAGGTGGTCTCGTCAGTGAGCTCCAGGTCCTCGAGGACGACCTTCTCGCCGCGGTTGTTCTCGATGTTGATCAGCGCGTCGTCGAGGACGGTCAGGTTGCGCAACCCGAGGAAGTCCATCTTGATCAGCCCGAGCTTCTCGCAGGTCGGGTAGTCGAACTGGGTGATCACCGCACCGTCGGCGGGCCGGCGCATCACCGGGATCAGGTCGAGGAGCGGCGCCCTGGACATGATCACGCCGGCGGCGTGGACCCCCCACTGGCGCTTGAGGCCCTCGATCCCGATCGCGGTGTCCACGACCGTCTTCACGTCGGCGTCGCCGTCATAGAGGGTGCGGAACTCACCGCCCTCACCGAAACGCTTGTGCTCGGGGTCGAAGATCTCCTTGAGGGGGACGTCCTTGCCCATCACCGAGGCCGGCATCGCCTTGGTGATCCGGTCCCCCATCGCGAACGGGTAGCCGAGGATCCGGCTGGAGTCCTTGACCGCCTGCTTGGCCTTGATGGTGCCGTAGGTGACGATCATCGAGACGCGGTCGTCGCCGTACTTGTCGGAGACGTAGCGGATCACCTCGCCGCGACGGCGCTCGTCGAAGTCGATGTCGAAGTCCGGCATCGAGACGCGGTCTGGGTTGAGGAAGCGCTCGAAGATCAGGCCGTGCTTGAGCGGGTCGAGGTCGGTGATCCGCATGGCGTAGGCGCACATCGAGCCGGCACCGGAACCGCGGCCCGGTCCGACGCGGATGCCGTTGTCCTTGGCCCAGTTGATGAAGTCGGCCACGACCAGGAAGTAGCCGGGGAAGCCCATCCGGGTGATGACGTCGACCTCGAAGTCCGCCTGCTTGCGCACCGCGTCGGGGATGCCGGTCGGGTAGCGGAACCGGAGCCCCTTGTCGACCTCCTTGACGAACCAGGAGTTCTCGTCCTCACCCTCAGGGCAGGGGTACTGCGGCATGTAGGTGCCGTTGCCCTCGGTGAACTCGACATCGCAGCGCTCGGCGATCAGCAGGGTGTTGTCGCACGCCTCCGGCAGGCCGTTGCGCACCGCCCAGAGCTCGCGCATCTCGGCTGGGGACTTGATGTAGTAGCCGTCGCCGTTGAACCGGAACCGCTTGGGGTCGCTCATCGTGCTGCCGGAGGACACGCAGAGCAGGTGCTCGTGGGCCCCGGCGTCGGCCTGGTGGACGTAGTGGGAGTCGTTGGTGGCGACCGGCGGGATCCCCAGGTCCTTGCTCAGCCGGAGCAGGCCGTCGCGGACCCTGGTCTCGATGTCGAGCCCGTGATCCATCAGCTCGAGGAAGTAGTTGTCCTTGCCCAGGATCGCCTGGAAGTCGCCGGCCGCCTCCCGCGCCTTGTCGTAGTCGCCGATCCGCAGCCAGGTCTGCACCTCGCCCGACGGGCACCCGGTCGTGGCGATCAGCCCCTCGGCGTACTCCTCCAAGAGCTCGCGGTCGGCCCGGGGCTGGTAGAAGAACCCCTCCATCGAGGCCCGTGAGGAGAGCCGGAACAGGTTGTGCATCCCGGTGGTGTTCTCGGCGAGCAACGTCATGTGGGTGTAGGCGCCGGACCCGGAGACGTCGTCATCGCCCCCGTCGTTCCAGCGCACGCGCTTCTTCTCGAACCGGGAGGTGTTCGGGGTGAAGTAGGCCTCCATGCCGATGATCGGCTTGACCCCGGCCGCGCGAGCCTTGGACCAGAAGTCATAGGCCCCGAACACGTTGCCGTGGTCGGTCATCGCGATGGCGTCCATGCCCAGCTCCGCGGTCCGCTCGAACATGTCCCCCAGCCGGGCGGCACCGTCGAGCATGGAGTACTCGGTGTGGACGTGCAGGTGGACGAAACCGTCCCCGTTCGCGGAGTGGCCCGACATGGAGCGCGATCAGCCCTTCCCGGAGCTCTGGTGGACACGGCGGTTCAGGTCAGGCCAGGGGCCTGGTCGTGCGGGGAAGAAGGTTCACCCTACGTCAGCATGACACCCGCTCCCGACAGGACACGGGCAGGCCTACGAGGCGCCCGAACCCGTCGAACTTGCCGGGGATTCAGCCCCCGGAAGCCTTCCGCCCCGACTCCCAAGCCGCGAGGCTCTCGGCGATCACCGTGTGCATCACCCTGGCGATCCGATCCGCACCGAGTCCGGGCACGTGCCGGGCCATCCGCTCGACGATCTCCGACTCGCGGGCGGCGTCGCGGCCCCGCTGTCCGGCGTCCTCACCGGTGGCGGTCTTGTGGTCCTGGACGGCGGCCGTCAGCGCGACCCGGCGTGCCAGGAGCACCGCCAGCTCGTCGTCCACGTCGTCGATCCTGCGGCGCAGGTAGGCCAGCGGATCCTCCCCGAGGAAGGCCATCTGGAGGTCGGGCGCCTCGTCGCGGTAGCCGCTGCCGTCGGTGCTCTCCAGCTCGATCAGCCCGTGACGGAGGTAGAAGTCGCGGGCGCGACGGTTCGCCTCGTGGACGCGCAGCCCGAAGCCGCGTGGACGCAGTGCCTTGGTGAGGTCCAGCAGGGCCGCACCCACCCCCCGGGCAGGACGATCGGGGTGCACGAAGATCAGGTGCAGCCACGAGCCCCGGAGCAGCAGGAAACCGAGGACCTGGTCGGCACCGCGGGCGACCCAGAGCTCGCCGGGTTGGTCCAGCAGGGAGTACACCCAGGCCCGGACCTCGTCCTCGGAGCGGTTCTCCTCGGGCTGCCCGGAGCCCGAGCTCGCCGCCAAGAACACCTCGAGCACGCCGGAGAGGTCGTCGGGCCCGGCAAGCCGGAGCGCCACCTCGGCGGCGAAGTCGTCAGTGGGCATCTCGGATGACCTCGAGGGCGTGCTCGAGATCCGCGGGATAGGAGGTTTCGTACTCGACGTACTCCCCCGTGCTGGGGTGCTCGAAGCCGACTCGGACCGCGTGCAGCCACTGGCGCTCCAGACCGACCCGCTTGGCCAGGGTCGGGTCGGCGCCGTACATCAGGTCCCCGACGCAGGGGTGGCGCAGCGCGGCCATGTGCACCCGGATCTGGTGGGTACGACCGGTCTCGAGCTGCACCTCCAGGAGGCTGGCGAACCGGTGCGCCTCGAGGGTCTCATAGTGGGTGACGCTGTGCTTGCCGTCCTCGCGGACGGCGAACTTCCAGTCCGAGACGGTGTGCCTGGCTATCGGGGCGTCGATCGTTCCGGACGACGGGTCGGGGTGCCCCTGCACCAGCGCGTGGTAGATCTTGCTCACCTCGCGGTGCCGGAAGGCGTTCTTCAGGACCGAGTATGCGCGCTCGCTCTTGGCGATCACCATCACCCCGGAGGTGCCGACGTCGAGCCGCTGGACGATGCCGCGGCGTTCCGGGGCGCCGCTGGTGGCGATCTGGAAGCCGGCCCCGCGGAGATGTCCCACGACGGTCGGGCCGGTCCAACCCATCGAGGGGTGCACGGCGACTCCGACCGGCTTGTCGATCACCACGATGTCGTCGTCGTCGTGCACGATCCCGATGCCCTCGACGACCTCGGCGACGACCTCCAGTGGGTCGACGACCAGCGGGATGGTCACCTCGATCACGGCGCCGGGCACCAGCCGGTCCGACTTGGCGGCGGTGTGCCCCTCGAGGTGCACCAGTCCGCGACCGATCAGCTCCGCCGCGCGGCTCCGTGAGATGCCGAACATCCGCGCCAGGCCCACGTCGACCCGCTCCCCGCCCAGGCCGTCGGGCACCGAGAGTGTGCGCTGCTCGCCAGCCCCCGCTGCGTCACTCACGGTGCCGGCTCCCGTCGAGGCGGACACCGCGCACCAGCAGCACGACGAAGAGTGCCGCCGCGACGTTGATGCAGATGTCGGCGACGTTGAACACCGGCCAGTGCGGCAGGGCGAAGAAGTCCACCACGTGTCCGCGCAGGGGTCCGGGCTCACGGAAGAGCCGGTCGGTCAGGTTGCCGAGGACGCCCGCGAGCAGCAGGCCCAGGGCCACCGCCCAGCCTCGGTGACGCACCTTGAACACGTACGACGCGATCACGAGCGAGGCGATGATCGCCACCACCGAGATCACCTGGGTGAACGACTCGCCCGTGCTGAACGCGGCCCCGGGGTTGCGCACCAGCGTCAGCCTCAGCAGGTCACCGACGACTTCGACCGGAGCACGTCCGGCGAGCTCGTTGACGGCCAGCTGTTTGGTGCCGACGTCGAGCGTCAGCCCGGTGACCGCGACGAGGAGGGCGAGGATGGTGGCCGATCTGCCCGGCGGCGGACCAGAGGTCGGTTCGGCCGGGTGCGTGGACGCCTCGCTCGAGCTCAGCGACGCTCCTCGCGCTGCTTGCAGCTCAGGCACAAGGTGGCGCGGGGGAAGGCCATCAACCGGTTCTTCCCGATGGGGTTGCCGCAGATCTCGCACTGCCCGTAGCTCCGGTTGGCGATCCGCTCGAGGGCGTGCTGCGACTGCATCAGCATGTCGCGGGCGTTGTTCACGATGACCATCTCCTGGTCTCGCTCGAAGGAGGCCGAACCGACGTCCGCCTGGTCGTTGCCGGCGCCCTCACCGGAGTTCTCGATCATGCCGGCGAGGTCCTCCTCGACCTCGGCGAGCTCCCCGGTGAGCCGCTTGACATCGGCGCGGAGGTGGGTGCGCACCTCGTTGAGCTCGTCCTTGGTCCAGGGCGACTCCGCGTCGAGGACGACGAGCTTGGCACCCCGAGCCGATCCAGCACCCGCCCTGGTCGCCGGGGGTGTGGCGACTGGGGCCTTCGTGGCGGGAGCCTTCTTGGCGGGAACCTTCTTGGCCGCGGGCTTGGTCGCGGCGGCCTTCTTCGCGGGCGCCTTCGTGGCGGGAGCCTTCGTGGCTGCGCGCTTGGTCACAGCGGCCTTCTTCGCCGGCGACTTCTTGGCGGGAGCCTTCGTGGCGGGAGCCTTCTTGGCCGCGGGCTTGGTCACAGCGGCCTTCTTCGCCGGCGACTTCTTGGCGGGGGCCTTCTTGGCGGGAGCCTTCTTGGCGGGGGCCTTCTTGGCGGGAGCCTTCTTGGCCGCGGGCTTGGTCACAGCGGCCTTCTTGGCGGGCGCCTTGGCGGCCACGCTCTTCTTCGCTGCGGACGTGCGGGACACGACCTTGCGCGCCGCCGCACCTGCGCGGCTGGCCAAGGACTTCCGGGTCGTCGATGCCATGCTTCGGGAAACCCCAATCGGGAGAAAAGGTATGACCTGCGTCATACATGCTGGCGCGAAGGATATGTGGCGCGCCGAGCCCCTTCAACCCGCCATCCCGCAGGACTCTCCCACACTTCTGGCACACTTGACCCACCGCAAGGCGTGGAAGGGACCAGTACCCACCTGCACGGCCACGAGCGAGCCGGGGACGGTGTGAGCCCGGCGGCACGGCAGGCGGAGAACATCAGCCCTGAGTCGCCGGAAGAAACGCGCGGACGGCGTGAGCCGGTCGCCGGAGTAGAACTGGCCGCGGTGGACCCACCCGGGTCATCCACGAAGTGGGTCGGTGCGCAGGACGGCACCGGCCAAGGAGGGTGGTACCGCGGGGTTCGGCGCAGGCCGGCCTCGTCCCTTCGGAATCGAGCGGCTCGCGTGTGGAGCCGGAGGACGAAGGAACGTAGTGACCCAGACCCGCCCCGAGGACCTGCCTGCCGGCCGCTCCTCCTACCGTCCCGTCGCCCCTCAGGTCGACCTGCCGGCGCTCGAGCGCGAAGTCCTCGACTTCTGGCGCGAGAACGAGATCTTCGTCAAGTCGGTGGCCCGCAACGAGGGTGCCGACACCTGGACGTTCTACGAGGGTCCGCCGACCGCCAACGGCCGTCCCGGCACCCACCACATCGAGTCGCGCACGTTCAAGGACGTCTTCCCGCGGTTCAAGACGATGCAGGGCTACCAGGTCAACCGCAAGGGCGGGTGGGACTGCCACGGCCTTCCCGTCGAGCTCGCCGTCGAGAAAGAGCTCGGGTTCTCCGGCAAGGCCGACATCGAGGCCTTCGGCATCGCCGAGTTCAACGCGCACTGCCGCGAGTCGGTGCAGCGCCACGTCGGTCTGTGGGAACAGATGACCGAGCGGATGGGCTGCTGGCTGGACATGCGCGAGCCCTACCGGACCATGGACCCGGAGTACATCGAGTCGGTGTGGTGGGCGCTGAAGCAGATCCACGGCCGGGGCCTGCTGGTCGAGGACTACCGCGTCGCGCCCTACTGCCCCCGCTGCGGCACCGGGCTGTCCGACCACGAGCTCGCCCAGGGGTACGAGACCATCACCGACCCGTCGGTCTACGTGCGCTTCCCGCTGACCTCGGGCCCGTACGCCGGTGCGGCGGACCTTCTGATCTGGACCACTACGCCGTGGACCCTGGTCTCCAACGCCCTGGTGGCCGCGCACCCTGATCTCGCCTACGTGACCGCGTCGAAGGACGGGCAGACCCTCGTCGTCGCGGAATCTCTCGTGGACTCGGCGCTCGGTGACGGCTGGGCCGTCGCGGACAGGTTCACCGGCGCCGACATGGTCGGCTGGACCTATCAACGTCCGTTCGAGCTGGTCACGTGGCCCGCCAGGACGGACGGCGCCGACGCCCCCGACGCACACTTCGTGGTCACCGAGGACTACGTCACCGCCGAGGACGGCTCGGGGCTGGTGCACCAGTCGCCGGCGTTCGGTGAGGACGACTTCGCGTCCTGCCGCCGCAACGGCGTCGCGATGGTCAACCCGATCGACCCGCAGGGACGTTTCCTTGCCGACCTCGACCTGGTCGGCGGCCAGTTCTTCCGGCACGCCAACGCCGACCTGGTCGACGATCTGACCTCCCGGGGACTGCTCTTCCGGCACCTGCCCTACGAGCACAGCTATCCGCACTGCTGGCGCTGCCACACCGCGCTGCTCTACTACGCCCAGCCGTCGTGGTACGTCCGCACCACCGAGATCAAGGGCGACCTGATCGGCCAGAACGAGGACACCAACTGGTTCCCGGCCACGATCAAGCACGGGCGCTACGGGGACTGGCTGGAGAACAACATCGACTGGTCGCTCTCGCGCAGTCGCTACTGGGGCACCCCGCTCCCGATCTGGCGCTGCGGGGAGGGCCACCAGACCTGCGTGGGCTCGCTGCAGGAGCTCTCGGACCTGAGCGGGCAGGACCAGTCAGCCCTGGACCCCCACCGGCCCTACGTGGACGACGTCAGCTTCGACTGTCCTTCGTGCGGCCAGCGTGCGACCCGGGTGCCGGAGGTGATCGACGCCTGGTTCGACTCCGGCTCGATGCCCTTCGCCCAGTGGGGTTATCCCCACGTCGAGGGATCGGCGTCGATGCTGGAGCGGGCCTACCCCGCCGACTTCATCTGCGAGGCGATCGACCAGACCCGCGGCTGGTTCTACACCCTGATGGCCGTCGGGACGCTGGTCTTCGAGCGGTCGTCGTACCAGAACGTGCTCTGCCTCGGGCACATCCTGGCCGAGGACGGCCGCAAGATGTCGAAGCACCTCGGCAACATCCTCGAGCCGATCCCGTTGATGGACGAGCACGGCGCCGACGCGGTGCGGTGGTTCATGGCCGCCGGTGGGTCGCCGTGGGCCGCTCGACGCGTCGGGCACGCCACGATCCAGGAGACCGTGCGCAAGGTCCTGCTGACCTACTGGAACACGGTGTCCTTCCACGTCCTCTACGCCAACCTGGCGCAGTGGGCGCCGGGCGACGAGGCTCCCGCGGTGTCCGCCCGACCCGTGCTGGACCGCTGGGCTCTCTCCGAGGCGCACCGGCTCGTCGCCGAGGTCACCGAGGCCTACGAACGGTTCGACACCCAGCGGGTGGGCACCTTGCTCGCGGCGTACGTCGATGACCTGTCCAACTGGTACGTGCGGCGCTCCCGGCGTCGCTTCTGGGCCGGGGAGCCGGCGGCCCTGGCCACGCTGCACGAGTGCCTCCACGTCGTCACGCTGCTGATGGCGCCGATGACGCCGTTCGTCACCGAGCAGGTCTGGCAGGACGTGTTCGCCTCCACCTCCACCGAGCTGCCCCAGTCGGTCCACCTGGCCTCCTGGCCGAAGGTCGACGGCAGCCTCGTCGACGACGAGCTCGGCGCGCAGACGGCTCTGGCCCGGAGGCTCGTCGAGCTCGGCCGCGCGGCACGTGCCGATGCCAAGGTCCGCACCCGGCAGCCGCTCCGCCGGGCGCTGGTCGCCACGACGGCGCACGACCGCCTCTCCGCCGAACTACGCCGCGAGGTGGCCGACGAGCTCAACATCGGCACCCTCGAGCCGCTCTCGGCGGCGGGGGCCGACCTGGTCGACCACACGGCCAAGGGCAACTTCCGGGCGCTGGGCAAGCGGTTCGGCAAGGAGACGCCACGGGTGGCGGCGGGGATCGCCGCCGCGGACGCGGGCAGGCTGGCCGCCAGCCTCGCCGACCAGGGGCGCGCCACCGTGGATGTAGACGGGACGCCGGTCGAGGTGCTTCCCGACGAGGTGATCGTCTCCGAGCGACCGCGGGAGGGCTGGTCCGTCGTCAACGAGCAGGGCGAGACCGTCGCCCTCGACCTCGAGCTGACCCCGGAGCTGCGTCGCGCCGGACTCGCCCGTGAGGTGATCCGGATGATCCAGGAGGCGCGGAAATCGGCCGGGTTCGAGGTCTCCGACCGCATCGCGCTGACCTGGCACGCCAGCGGAGACGCCGCCGAGGCGGTCGCGGAGCACCGGGACCTGATCGCCGGCGAGGTGCTTGCCTCGACGATCGCCGAGTCGCCGACGCCCGACGGGCTCGACCACGACGACGTCGACCTGGGGATCTCGTTCACCGTCTACCGGATCTGACCCGGCTTCGAGCATGACGAAGGGGCTGCACCGTTGCGGCGCAGCCCCTTCGTGCTCGACTCGAGGAGTCGGTCAGCCCTTGGCCTGGTCGTCGTCCTCACCGAGGATCGACTTGAGCCGCTTGGGGGCGTGCTCGCTGCTGGCCACGGGCAGATCCCCGCCCTCGCCGTTGCCGTCGAGTGCCTGCAGCTGCTGCTGGAAGTAGCCCTTCAAGCGGCTGCGGTACTCCCGCTCGAAGGCGCGAAGGTTCGCGATCTCGTTGTCGAGACGGGCCTTGTCCTTCTCCAGGTCCCCGAAGAGCTCGCGGCGCTTGGCCTCGGTCTCGGAGTCGAGCATCTGGGCACGGGTGCGGGCATCCTGCTCGAGTCGATCGGTCTTCGTCTTGGTCTCCGACTCGAGGCGCTCCGCCTTGGTCCGGGCAGCACCGATGATCCGATCGGCCTCGTCCTTGGCCTCGCCGACCACCTGATCGGCGTTGTGGGTGGCCAGCTCGAGCAGGCGTGCGGCCGCACTGGAGGCGTCGGCGACCGTGGTCACCTTGATCTCCTGCGGCGTGGCCGCTGCCGCCGGCGCCGGCGTCGCGATCGGCTCAGGAGCCTTCTCGACCGGAGCGGGAGTCGGGGCGGGGGTCGAGATCGAGGTGTCACTTCCACCACGCTGGGCGGCGGAGAGCTTCGCGCGAAGGTCGTCGTTCTCCTTGTGCAGTCGCTCCAGTTCCGACTCGACCTCGTCGAGGAACTGGTCGACCTCCCCCATGTCATAGCCCTCACGGAGGCGCACGGGAGTAAAGCGCTTACTACTCACGTCCTCGGGCGTCAGCGGCATGACTTCACCTAATTCTCTCGTTGGACAACGTCGTCAATGGTGCGGTTGAACCATAACCCGTCCGTGCGCCCGAGGCACCGGTGCCACGCGCGTTTGCGCTGCTCAGCGCCCGTGTCGGCCTGGCGTCGGGTTACAAAAGCAGTGCTCGGTTGAGCGACAACAAGATGTAGCAGATCAACAGTACGGCGATGAAGCTCAGGTCGAGAGCCATTCCGCCGAGCCGGATGGGCGGCAGAACCTTGCGCAGCGCCTTGATCGGCGGGTCGGTGACGGAGTAGACCCCCTCGAGGACCACCAGCACCGGGCCGCGAGGGGTCCACGAGCGCGCGAAGACCTGGATCCAGTCCACGATGAAGCGCACGAACAGCAGCACGATGAAGGTGCCGAGGACCAGTTCGATGATCTGGCCGAAGATGAGCACAGGTGTGAGCCTAGGTCAGCTCTGGTTGAAGAAGCCGCCCTCGGCGATCCGCTGCTTGTCCTCCGCGGCCACCGAGACGTTGGGCGGCGAGAGCAGGAAGACCTTGTTGGTGACCCGTTCGATCGTGCCGCGCACCGAGAAGACCAGGCCGGCGGCGAAGTCTACGAGGCGCTTGGCGTCGGTGTCGGACATCTCGGAGAGGTTCATGATCACCGGCACGCCGTCGCGGAAGTTCTCACCGATGACCCGGGCCTCGTTGTAGGTCCGGGGGTGCAGCGTGGTGATCCTGGACATCGTGGCCACCGAGGTCTCGGGGCGGCCGCCGCTCTCGCGCGCCGGACGACGACGCTCGGCAAGGTTCGCCACCGGGCGCGCGGACTCCGGCTCGACACGGCGAGCGGGCTCGTCGAACTCGGTGCCGGTGTCGGCGTACTCGCCGTCGGCGTCCTCGAGCAGTCCGAGGTAGACGCCCATCTTCCGCATCGCGCTCATCAGTTGTTTCCTCTGCTCTCGTGGCGCTCGGATGCCGGTCCTGATGACGTGGAACGGCACTTCGGACATTACTTGAGAACGGGCCTCGGACCGAGGACCGCGGAGCCAATCCGCAGGTGTGTCGCACCGTGTTGGATCGCCGCCTCCAGGTCGCCGCTCATCCCGGCGGAGATCCACGTGGCCGCCGGCGCGTCCCGTCGTACGACGGCAGCCAGCTCGGCCAGCCTCGCGAAGGCCGCATCGGCGTCCCCACCGAGTGGCGCGACCCCCATCACGCCGCGCAACCGGAGGCCCTCGGCTGCCTCGATGCTCATGACGAGCGCGGGAACGTCCTCGGGTGCGCACCCCGACCGACCGGTCGCACCCTCTGGGTCGAGGCTGATCTGCACCAGGCAGTCCACCTCGACACCCCGTTGGCGTGCCCCGGCGCCCAGTCCGATGACCACCTTGGGCCGGTCGACAGACTGCACGACGTCGGCGTAGGCGGCCACCGCCGCCGCCTTGTTGCTCTGGAGGGCGCCGATGAAGTGCCACGCCAGGCCCAGATCCGTGCACTCAGCGGCCTTGTCGACCGCCTCCTGGTGGCGGTTCTCGCCCACGTGTCGCACTCCCAGCTCGGCCAGCAGGCGGACGTCGGATGCCGGGAAGAACTTGGTGACCACCACGAGGGTGACGTCCTCGGCAGTGCGGCCGGCCACGGCACAGGCGTCCGCGATGCGCTGACGGAGGCTCCCCAGCGACGACTCGAGCTCGGCGCGGCGGTCGGCGCGCTCCGGGGGGCTCAACCGTGCCTCCGGATGAGGCCGGCGAAGCGGCCCGAGCGCGCCCCGTCGCGGCGGAAGGAGTAGAGGTCCTTCGACTCGAAGGTGCACCTGGCGATGTCGACCACCCGGACCTGTGCGCGTGCCAGCTGGGCGCCGACGCCCGCACCGATGTCGAGGGCGGGAGTCCCCCAGGAGGTCGTGGTCGCGGTGACCGGCTCGACGTCGGCGACCTCCTGCTGCAGCCGGGCGGGGACCTCATAACAGGAACCGCAGATGTGCGGGCCGATCCAGGCCGTGATCTCGGCGGCGCCGAGCTCGCGCATCCGGTCGACGCAGGCGGTCACCACGCCCTCGACCATCCCCTTGCGTCCGGCGTGCGCGGCACCGATGACGCCGGCTGCCGGGTCCGCGAGGAGGACGGGGACGCAGTCGGCGACGCGCACCATCAACACGACGTCCGGACGCTCGGTGACCAGTGCGTCGCACTGCTCGCGCTCGCCTGGTGCGACCACGACGCGATGGCCGTGGACCTGGTCCATGTCGGCCAGGTGGCCGCCGGGGGCGAAGTCGCCGAGCAGCAGCGCGAGGTTCCGGTCGGTCGCGCTCGGGTCGTCCTCACCCACGAGCGCGAGGTTGAGGGTGTCGAACGGGACAGCACTGACCCCGTCGTACCTGTCGGTGAAGGCCAGGTCGACGGGGCCGGTGCTCTGCCGGTGGGTGTACACCCTGTGCGTGCTGCCTACTTCAAGAAGTCCGGGACGTCGAGCTCGTCGTCCTCGTAGTGCGGCTTGGTCTGGATCGGCGCGGAGCGCTGGGCCGGTTGCGACGGTTGGCCCGAGGACCGTTGCTGGGCGCCCACCGGGACCGGTTCCTTGCGCACCATCGCCGGTTCGGGAGCCTTGCGCTGCTCGGCCAGGGCTCGGGCGGCTGCCCGGGTGTCCTCCTGGCTCTGCGGCTTGGGCTGCTCGACCGGACGCGAGCGCAGGCCGTGCCCCTCGTCGCGACGCTTGGGACGGCCACCCTCGAACCCGGCCGCGATGACGGTCACCCGCACCTCGTCGCCGAGGGCGTCGTCGATCGTCGCGCCGAAGATGATGTTGGCGTCGGGGTGGACCGCCTCGGAGACCATCGCGGCAGCCTCGTTGATCTCGAACAGGCCGAGGTCGGAGCCACCGGCGATGGACAGCAGCACGCCCTGCGCTCCGTCGATCGACTCCTCGAGCAACGGGCTCGAGACGGCGAGCTCGGCGGCCTCGACGGCCCGGTTGTCACCGCGGGCCGAGCCGATCCCCATCAGGGCAGAGCCCGCGTTGGACATCACTGACTTGACGTCGGCGAAGTCGAGGTTGATCAGGCCAGGGGTGGTGATCAGGTCGGTGATCCCCGAGACGCCCTGCAGCAGGACCTGGTCGGCCTGCTTGAAGGCGTCGAGCATGCTGACGCTGCGGTCGGAGATGGAGAGCAGCTTGTCGTTGGGGATGACGATGAGGGTGTCGACCTCTTCGCGCAGGTTGCCGATGCCCTCCTCCGCGGAGGAGGCCCGGCGCCGTCCCTCGAAGGCGAACGGACGCGTCACCACGCCGATCGTGAGCGCCCCCAGCGACCGGGCGATCTTGGCGACGACGGGCGCGCCACCGGTGCCGGTTCCGCCACCCTCGCCGGCCGTAACGAACACCATGTCGGCGCCCTTGATGACCTCTTCGATCTCTTCGGCGTGGTCGTTGGCCGCCTGCGCCCCCACGTCGGGGTTCGCCCCGGCGCCGAGACCGCGGGTCAGCTCCCGGCCGATGTCGAGCTTCACATCGGCGTCACTCATCAACAGTGCCTGTGCGTCTGTGTTGATGGCGATGAACTCGACGCCCTTCAGCCCGACCTCGATCATCCGGTTGACGGCGTTGACTCCACCTCCACCAATACCCACGACCTTGATCACGGCCAGGTAGTTCTGTGGTGCTGCCACGGCGGTGCCTCTCACTCGGTGCGTAGCCACCCGCCTGGTTGCGGAGCGACTCTCGGATGTTCCTGGGGAAGCCCCTCCGGTGACGAACCCTAACCCTGAAGTAGAGGGTTAATGTTATGTCAACCTGAGGTTGTTAGATCAAGGTAGGTGGGCAGCCCCGCCCGGTCGCCGCAACACGCGGAGCGACCCGCCAACAAATTTCGCCGAGACGTCGCAAACACACAGCGCAAACTCGCCGAGACGTCGCAAACGAACAATCGTGGTCGTTCGTTTGCGACGTCTCGGCGGGGATTTGTCGTTCGTTTGCGACGTCTCGGCGGGGATTTGTCGTTCGTTTGCGACGTGTCAGCGGGTGGTGGGGCGGCCCGGCACCGAGACGTCGATCTGCTGGCTGCCGCGCCGGAGGAGTACGGCGAGCACCTCGGCCTTCTGGCGCGAGTCCTCCGCGCTCCCCCACAGCACCCGCCGGCCATTGCCGAGGATCAATCGGATCTGGTCGACCGAGCCGACCTCGACCACATCCACCTTCGCGGCGATCTCCGCCGGCAGCGCCCCGATCACCCGGCCGGCCTCCACCAGGGCCTCCGCGCGGGTGTCCGGCTCGGTGCGGACCAGCGGCAGCTCTGCGGGCCGGGCGCCGTAGCTGCCGAACAGCACGCCGTGCGCGTCCATCCCGGTCAAGCCCTCGCCCCGGTCGATCACCGCGATGGCGGTGCGCTCCAGGACGGTGATGTGGACGCCGTGCGGCCACGCCCGAGACACCTCTGCCCGGCGGACCACGGCGATCGACTCCACCCGAGCCCTGATCGCGTCGAGGTCGACCCGCGCCAACGGCGTACCCATCGGGACGCGTGCCACGCGCTGGACGCGACCCGCCGCCACGGAGCTGTTCCCGCTGATCTCGACGCGCTCGACGGCGACGTACGGCGAGAAGAACACCAGCCACGACCCCCCGGCGACCGTCGCCAGGGTGAGCAGCACGATCAGGGCGGTGCGCCAACGCTGGAGGTGGTGGGCATGGCGTCTGCGGCGGAAGTCCCTGCGCGCGATCCGCACCGTCTCCTCGTCCGCGTCCGGGACGCCACTGCGACGCTCAAGCATCGTCATCCTGCGCCCCCCGCTCGGCCAGCAGCTCGAGCACCTCAGGCCCGAGCAGCGTGACGTCGCCCGCCCCGAGGGTCAGCACGATGTCGCCGGGAGCGGCCCGCGCGACGAGGTGCGCGGCCGTCGCCGACCAGGAGGGCTCGAACACGACGTGCGCGGCGGCAAGGGGTACGGCGTCGGCCACGAGCGCCCCCGTCACACCGGGCTCCGGGTCCTCACGTGCGACGTAGATGTCCATCACCACGACCTCGTCGGCAGCGCCGAGGGCCACGCCCATGTCGGGGCCGAAGATGCGGGTGCGCGAGACCATGTGCGGCTGGAACGCCACGACCACCCTGCCCTCCCCCGCCAGGGAACGAGCCGCCTGCAGGTCTCCGGAGATCTCGTTGGGATGGTGGGCATAGCTGTCGTAGACCCGGATCGAGCCGGCCTCGCCCTTGAACTCCATCCGACGACGGGTCCCGGTGAACCCACCGAGCCCCTCCGCCAATCGGGCGAACCCGAAGCCGAGCCGCAGCCCGCAGGCGAGCGCCGCGAGCGCGTCGAGCACGTAGTGGCGGCCCGGGATCTGGAGCGAGACCTCGCCGAGTCGGCGGCCGCGATCGACGACGGTGAAGGTGGAGGTGGAGCCGGAGAACGTCACCGACTCGGCCCGGACCTCGGCGTCCTCCCGCTCCCCCACGCGTACGACGCGCCGGCCGAGCCGTTCGGCCGTACGCCCCAGCTCCTCGGCTCCGGGGTCGTCGGCACACACCACCACGAACCCGTCGGGAGAGACGTGCTCGACGAAGGTGTCGAACGCCGCCCGGTAGTTCTCCTCGGTGCCGTAGTTGTCGAGGTGATCGGCCTCGACGTTGGTGACCAACGCACAGTGCGGCGAGTAGACCAGGAACGCGCCGTCGCTCTCGTCGGCCTCGGCGACGAAGAGCGTCCCACTGCCGTCGTGGGCGTTCGAACCGGTCTCGTTGAGCTCGCCGCCGATCGCGAAGGACGGGTCGGCGCCGCAGTGCTGAAGCGCCACGGTCAGCAGCGAGGTGGTGGTGGTCTTCCCGTGCGTCCCGGCGACCGCAACGACCGTGCGGCCCCGCATCACCGACTCCAGGGCCGCGGAGCGCGGCAGCAGCCTCAGGCCGCGGCGGGTCGCCTCGACCACCTCCGGGTTGTCCGCGCGCACCGCGGTCGAGACGACCAGCGTGTCGGCGTCCGCGAGGTTGCCGGCATCGTGGCCGACGTGGCACGTCGCGCCGAGCGCCCGCAGCGCCCCGAGGGTCCGGGACTCCTTGGCGTCGCTGCCGGACACCGTGATCCCACGGGCGAGCATGATCCGTGCGATTCCGGACAGCCCGGCCCCGCCGATCCCGACGAAGTGGACCGAACCCAGCTCGTCGGCGGCCAGCAGGGTCTCGGGCACGGGGACCCTCATGGCGCCGACCCCGTCCGAGGCAGGGCGGCCAGCACCATGTCGGCGAGCTTCTCGTCGGCGTCGCGCGGGATCAGGTTCGCGGCCGCGGCCGACATCGCGGCGAGTCGACGGGAGTCCGTGAGCAGCTCGGGCACTGTGGCGGCGACCCACTCGGCGGTCAGCGCGGCGTCGGCCACCAGGAGGCCACCGCCGGCGTCCACGACCGGTCGGGCGTTCAGCGCCTGCTCCCCGTTGCCGATGGGCAACGGCACGAAGATCGCCGGAAGGCCGACTCCCGACACCTCGGTGACCGTGTTGCTGCCCGCCCGGCAGAGCACGGCATCCGCCGCCGCGTAGGCGAGGTCCATGCGGTCGACGTACGGGAGCACGACGTACGGCGGACCACCGGCAATCGCCTCCGGTGCGGCTTCCCCCTGGGGTCCGACGATGTGCAGGACCTGGACGCCGGCCTCCGCCAGCGCCGGCGCGGCGGCCGACACGGACTGGTTGATCCTCCGCGCCCCCTGCGATCCGCCGGTGACCAGCAGGGTGGGCAGGTCCACGTCCAGGCCGAACCCGGCCCGGGCCTCGGCCCGCAGGGACGCGCGGTCGAGGGTGCTGATCATCCGGCGGATCGGCAGCCCGATGTAGGTCGCGTGCGGCAGCGCGGTGTCCGGGAAGCTCGTCGCGACATGGGTCGTCAGTCGGGCCCCGAGCTTGTTGGCGATGCCGGGCAGCGCGTTGCCCTCGTGGACCACGAGCGGGATGCCGCGCCTGCGCGCAGCGAGGTACGCCGGCACCGAGACATAGCCGCCGAAGCCGACGACGACCTCGGGCTCGAGGCGGTCGATGATCTCGAGCGCAGCCTTGATCGCCCCCCGGAGCCGGCCGGGGGTGCGCAGCAGGTCGGCGTTGGGGCGGCGCGGCAGCGGCACGGGTGGCACCAGTTCCAGGGGGTAGCCGGCCTCGGGGATCACCCGCGTCTCGATCCCGCGAGCGGTGCCGAGGGCGGTGATCTCGACATCGGGGAGGCGTCGGCGCAGGGCGTCGGCGGTGGCGAGCAGCGGCGAGGTGTGCCCGGCCGTGCCACCGCCCGCCAGCAGGACGCGGCGGGGTGAGGTCATGCGAGCCATCAACCTCGCCTCGAGCGCGCCCAGGTTCGCGAGCTGCCGGCGGAGATCGCGTCGGGGAGACCGCCCTGCCCGGGTCGGCCAGGGCGCCGGAGTCGGCGCCGCTCCCCGCGCCGGTCGCGCAGGGCTGCCGCAGCCTCGGGCTCGTTGCGGGCGAAGCCGACGAGCAGACCCAGCGCCACGAGGGCAGGCACCAGCGCCGAACCGCCGTAGGAGACGAGCGGGAGCGGGATACCGATCACGGGCAGCAACGCCAGGACCATGCCGATGTTGATGATCGTCTGGGACATCAACCAGATGGTGACACCTGCGGTCACGTAGCGCACGAACGGGTCTGCGGTGGTGATCGCCAGGCGCACGGCGGCGTAGGCGATCGCGCCGAACAGCACGAGGACGAGCAGCGTGCCGAGCAGCCCCAGCTCCTCGCCCAGCACCGCGAAGATGAAGTCGGTGTGCGCCTCCGGGAGGTTTCCCCATTTCTGCTGGCTGGCCGAGAGCCCCTTGCCGAAGATGCCGCCGCTGGACATGCCGAGCAGCCCGTGGCCGGCCTGCCAGCCCGCGCCCTGGAAGTCCTTGAACGGGTCGATGAAGCTGGTCAGCCGGTTGCGCCGCTCGTCGTTGGACGCGGCGAGGTAGAAGACCACGACGCTGACCAGGGTGACGCCGATGCCGAACAGCCGCGCCGGGACGCCGACCACCCACAGCATGCCGAGCAGGATCGCGAACAGGACCAGGGCGGTGCCGAGGTCACGTTGCACCACGACCAGGGTGGCGATCAGCCCGACCACCGGCGCGACCGGGATCAGCGCGTGCCACGGGTTGCCGAGCAGCTTCTCCTTGCGGGCGTAGACGTCGGCGGACCACAAGATGATCGAAAGCTTGGCGATCTCGGAGGGCTGCACACTCAGCGGACCGAGGGCCAGCCAGTTGCGGTTGCCGTTGACGGCGAAGCCCAGGCTGGTCTGGGTCAGCGAGAGCAGCACCACGGCCGCGATCACCGAGGGCCACGCCAACCACCGCAGGACCCGGCGGTTCATCCGGCTGGCCAGCCACGCGGCCGGCAGGCCGATCCCGACCCAGGTCAGCTGCTTGAGGAAGATGTAGTAGCTGCTGTCGTGCACTCGGTAGGAGTAGACGCTCGAGGAGCTGAGAACCATCATCAGGCCGATCGCCAGGAGCATCGTCGAGCCGGCCAGCAGCAGGTAGTAGGAGGTGAGCGGACGCTCCAGGGAGCGGCGTACGCCGGACCACCATCCGGCGACACCCGGGCGCACCTCGGCCCGCGGACGCGACTGGCTGGTGACGCTCACTGGTCCTCCTCGTCGCCGGCCGTCCCGCTGTGGCTAACCGTCCTCGGTGCGCGCCCGCCGCAGCCGGTGCACGGACTCGGCGAAGGCGTCGCCGCGCGCGCCGTAGTTGGCGAACATGTCCATGGACGCGCAGCCCGGGGCCAGCAGAACGGTGTCACCGGCGTGTGCCAGCGCTGCAGCCTCGGCGACCACACGGTCCATGGGTCGTTGCGGATCAGTCTCGCCGGAGGCAACTTCGAAGACGGGCACATCGGGCGCGTGTCGCGAAAGCGCCTCCCGGATGACGGGGGCGTCCCGCCCGAGGAGTACGACGCCGCGCAGCCGGTCGCGCACCGCGGTGACCAGCTCGTCGAAGCCGGCTCCCTTGGCCAGACCACCGGCGATCCAGACCACCGGCCGGTAGGCGCGCAACGACGCCAGCGCCGCGTGCGGGTTGGTCGCCTTGGAGTCGTCGACCCAGGTGACGTCGTCGATCACGGCCACGGTCTGGATCCGGTGGCCGTCCGGCCGGAAGCCTCGCAACGCCTCTCGCACCGCCGCCGGCGGCACGCCGTGGGAGCGGGCGAGGGCCGCCGCGGCGAGGGCGTTGGCCACGAAGTGGGGCGCGGTGCTGGCCAGGTCGTCGAGCGTGCACAGCTCGGCCGCGGTGGACTGGCGGTCCTCCACGAAGGCCCGGTCCGCGAGCACCTCACCGACCAGGCCGAGCATGCCCACCGCCGGGGTGTCGAGGGTGAAGCCGATCGCTCGGGCGCCCTCCTGGACGTCGGCCTCACGCACCAGCCGTTCGGTCACGGGGTCGGCCACGTTGTAGACGCAGGCCTCCTGCACGCCGCGGTAGATCCTGCCCTTGTCGGCGGTGTAGGCGCTCATGCCACCACCGCGGCCGGCGTACCAGTCCAGGTGGTCCTCGGCGACGTTGAGCACCGCCGCGGACTGCGCCCGCATCGAGGAGGTGTAGTGCAGCTGGAAGCTGGAGAGCTCGACGGCCAGGACGTCGTAGGGCTCCGGGTCCATCACGACCTCGACGATCGGTAGCCCGACGTTCCCGCAGGCCACGGAGCGGAGCCCGCCGGCCTGCAACATGGCCTGCAACATCTGCACCGTCGTGGTCTTGCCGTTGGTGCCGGTGACGGCCAACCACGGCGCGGGCCGGTCGGGGTCGCGCAGCCGCCACGCCAGCTCGACCTCGCCCCAGATCGGCACGCCACGCGACGCCGCCTGCGCCAGGAGGGGTGAGTCGGCCGTCCAACCCGGTGAGGTGACGACCACGTCGACCTCCTCCGGGAGGTCGGCGCTCGAGCCCGGTCCCAGCCGGACGCTGGTGCCGAGGATCTCCAGGAGGGTCGCCTTCTCGACCCGGTCGCCCTCGCTGGACTCGTCGAGGGCGGTGACCTGCGCCCCGAGGTGCGTCAGGTTGTCGGCCGCTGCGAACCCCGAGACCCCCAGACCCGCAACGACGACACGGACACCACTCCAGTCGCTGGTGCGGCCGAGCTCATCGACGGACGGGGTCATACCCCGGCAACCCACTCCGCGTAGAAGACACCCAGCCCCGCGGCCACGAAGATCCCCGCGATCAGCCAGAAGCGGATCACGACGGTGATCTCCTCCCACCCGAGTATCTCGAAGTGGTGGTGCAGGGGGGTCATCCGGAAGAGCCGCTTGCCGCGCGTCGCCTTGAAGAACCCCACCTGGAGGATCACCGAGAGTGTCTGGATCACGAACAGGCCACCGAGCAGGGCCAGCAGGAACTCGGTCCGGGTGAGTACGGCGAAGCCGGCCAGGGCGCCACCGAGGGCGAGCGAGCCCGTGTCACCCATGAAGATCTTCGCCGGAGAGGCGTTCCACCACAAGAACCCGAAGCAGGCGCCGGTGATGGCGGCCGCAACCACCGCGAGGTCCAGCGGGTCACGCACCTCGTAGCACTTCGGACCGGGGGCCCGTCCGCACCACTGGTTGTTCTGCCAGATGTTCACGATCGTGTACGCGCCGAACGTCATCACCGAGGCGCCGGCTGCCAGACCGTCGAGTCCATCGGTCAGGTTCACCGCATTGCTGGCGCCGGCGATCATCAGCCAGATGAACAGCACCACCACGATCGCGGGGAGGACGACGTCGCGCGGGTCGCGGATGAACGAGATCGCCTGTCCGGCCGGGGACTGCCCCCGCTCGTCCTCCAGCCAGGAGGACAACGCCAGCCAGCCGAAGGTCAGGGCCACCACGGTCTGGCCGATCAGCTTGGCGCGGCTGCGCAGGCCGAGGCTGCGCTGACGGGAGACCTTGATGAAGTCGTCGAGGAAGCCGACACTGCCGAGCCCGACGAACAGGAAGAGGAGCAGCATGGCCGAGGCACTGGGGGTGTGGCTGGTGACCAGAGTGGCGATCAGGTAGCTGACGACCGTCGCCAGGATGATCACCAGACCACCCATCGTTGGGGTGCCCCGCTTGGTGTGGTGCGTGGTCGGGCCGTCGTCGCGGATCAGCTGGCCGTAGCCGAGCTTGGCCAGGACCCGGATCGCGTAGCGGGTCCCGACGAGGGTGAAGATCAACGAGAGACCGCCGGCCAGCAGGATCGCTCTCACCTGGCGGACTCCTCTTCCTCTCGGTCCCCGACGGACTCGCCGAGAAGTTCCTGGGCGACCCGTTCGAGCCGTCCGGACCGCGATGCCTTCACCAGTACGACGTCGGGGCCGGCCACATTCTCGCGCAACCAGTCACCGGCCTGTGCGACGGTCTCCACTTGGCGCGTCGTCCCGTCCCGGCCCCGGGCCGCGAGGAGGGCGACGTACACCGCCTGTGCGCCCTGACCGACGACCACCACGGAGTCGATGCCGAGCCGATGAGCGAGCTCGCCGACCACGCGATGCTCCTCGTCGCTGGCGGCACCCAGCTCACGCATCTCGCCCAGGACGGCCACCGTGCGCCGCCCGGCCCGCTCCCCCATCCGGGCGAGCGTCTCGAGGGCCACCCGCATCGAGTCGGGGTTCGCGTTGTACGCATCGTTGACGACGACCAGCCCGTCGGCACGCTCGGTGAGCTCCATGCGCCACTGCGAGAGCCGTTCGATCGTGCCCAGGCTGGCGGCGATGTCGGCGAGGGGAAGGCCTGCCGCGAGCGCCGCCGTCGCCGCCGCGGCCGCGTTCACCGCCTGGTGCTCCCCGAGCAGCCGGAGGGAGACCTGCTCGGTCCGTCCACCGTGGGTCAACGCGAACGAGGCCCGCCCCAGCTCGTCGAGCCGCACGTCGTTCAGCCGGAGGTCGGCGTCCGGCCCGTGTCCGAAGAACCAGCACCGCGCGTCGGTGCGGTCGGCCATCGCGGCGACGAGCGCGTCGTCGAGGTTCAACACCGCGCTCCCGGCGTCCGAGAGTGCCTCGACGAGCTCGCCCTTCGCGACGGCGATCTGCTCCTGCGAGCCGAACTCCCCCAGGTGCGCCTTGCCGACGTTGAGCACGACGGCGACGTCGGGTGGCGCCACGGTGCAGAGCTCGGCGAGGTGGCCGACCCCCCGCGCGCCCATCTCGAGCACGAGGAAACGCGTGTCCGGGGCCGCACGAAGGACCGTGAGCGGCAGACCGAGCTCGTTGTTGAACGACCCGGCGGTGGCCACGGTCGAGGCCGCGTCCGACAGCACCCGCGCCAGCATGTCCTTCACGCTCGTCTTGCCCTGCGAGCCGGTGATCGCGACGACCGTCGGGCCTGCACCGGCGTCGCGGAGCCGCCGCAGGACATGGCGCGCGAGCAGCGCGAGCGCAGCCCCGGAGTCGCGGACCAGGACGGTGGGTACGCCGCTCGCCCGCGTGCCCAGGCAGCCGACCGCTCCACCGGCGACGGCGGGAACGGCGAAGTCGTGACCGTCCACGTGCTCACCGTCGAAGGCGACGAACAGCCCGCCGGGCTCCGGCGAGCGACTGTCCAGGAAGGCCGGTCCGGTGACCTGCAGGCCGGTCTCCGCGTCCGCCACCTCCCCACCGACCAGCTCGGCGATCTCCTCCAGCGTCATCGGGATCATCGGGGGGCTCCCCGCGCGAGGATCGCGGCACGCAGCTCATCACGGTCGTCGAAGGGGTGCACGATGCCGGCGACCTCCTGCCCGGTCTCGTGGCCCTTGCCGGCGATCACCACGGTGTCCCCCGGTCCAGCCAGCTCCACGGCGCGACGGATCGCCGCGCGGCGGTCGCCGATCTCCTCCACCCGGGCCAGGCTCCGGTCGCCTTCGCGTGCCCCGGCGAGCAGGGCCGCCCTGATCGTGTGCGGGTCCTCGGTGCGCGGGTTGTCGTCGGTGACGACGAGAACATCGGCCAGCCGGGCGCCGATGGCGCCCATCACGGGGCGCTTGCCCGAGTCCCGGTCTCCCCCCGCACCGATGACCAGCACCAACTGCCCGGAGGTGAGCGGTCGCAGCGCGGTCAGCGCGGCCTCGACCGCGTCCGGTTTGTGGGCGTAGTCGACCACGGCGAGGAAGTCCTGCCCGACGTCCACCCGCTCGAGTCGGCCGGGAACGCCACCGCCCCGGGTCATCCCGTCGACGACGTCGCCCGGGTCGAGCCCCGCCTCCCCGGCGAGAGCGATGGCACACAGCGCGTTGGCCACGTTGAACGCCCCGGTCAGGGGCACCCGGGCCTCGATCGCCGCACCGCTCGGCGTGATCACGGTGAAGGTCGATCCCTCGGCGTCCAGGGCGACATCGGTCGCTCGCCAGTCGGCAGGTGCCCCCGAGGGCGAGAAGGTCACCATCGGCACGCTCGCCTCGTCCAGCAGCCTCCGGCCGTGCGGGTCGTCGACGTTGGTCAGGCCCCGGCGGGTCCGCTCGGGAGTGAACAGCGACGCCTTGGCCGCGAAGTACTCCTCGAGGTCCTGGTGGAAGTCGAGGTGGTCGCGACCCAGGTTGAGGAAGGCGGCCACGTCGAACACGACACCGGCCACCCTGCCCATGACCAGGGCGTGACTGGACACCTCCATCGCACAGGCGGTGACGCCGCGCTCCACCATCACGGCGAACAGGGCGTGCAGGTCTGGGGCCTCGGGCGTGGTCAGGGAAGTCTTCACCTCCTGGCCACCGATCCGGGTCCCGACGGTGCCGATCACCGCGGCGGGTACGCCGACACCGGTCAGCGCGCCCTCGAGCAGACGGGTCGTCGTGGTCTTGCCCTGGGTCCCCGTGACCGCCATCAGCGTCAGGCCGCTGGCCGGGTCGCCGTACAGGCGCGCCGCCAGGGTGCCCAGCACGGACCTGGGGTCCTCCAGCACCAGCACCGGGACACCCGGGTCCCCGGCCTCACGCGCACCGGCATCGTCAGTGAGGACGGCGGCCGCGCCCGCGGCGACGGCCTCCGCGACATAGGACGCCCCGTGGGCGCGGGCGCCGGGAAGGGCGGCGTACACGTCGCCGGGGCGGACTCGCTGACTGCTCAGGGACAGCCCGGTGACGACGACGCCCCCGACCGAGCCGGAGCCCACGCCGGCGCCCGTCCAGGCGATCACCTGCGCGAGCGGGGTCCGTGGAGGGGACGCCGGACGGGTGAGGTTCGGATCAGGCACGACCTGAGGCTATCCATCGTCCGCGCTCACCGTTTCGCATCTCGACCCCACCAGACCGGGATCGTCGACGCCGGGGTGTCGGTCGGCGGTACGGCGTACTTCTGCAGCAGGTAGGTGAGGATCTTGCGGAACACCGGTCCGGCCGTGCCGCCTCCGCTCGCGCCGGCCCGCGGACGCTGGACGACGACGTAGACGGTGAACCGCGGATCGTCGGCCGGCGCGAAGCCTGCGAAGGAGACCGCGGTGCTGCCGTCATAGCACTTGCAGGTGCGACCGACCTGCTGCGCCGTGCCCGTCTTCCCCGCCACCCGGTAGCCGGTGATGCCTGCCCCGGGGGCCGTGCCGACGTCCTTGGTGGTGACCAGTTCCATCATCTGCGAGGTCTTGCTGGCGGCGTCCACGCTGACCGCGCGGCGTCGGGTCGCTGTCTCGGTGCCGACCTCCTTGCCCTGCGCGGTGGTCGCCCGGCCCTTCACCAGGCTGGGGGTGACCAGCTCGCCACGGTTGGCAAGCGCGTTGACTGCCGTGGCCATCTGCACCGCGTTGACCGAGACGCCCTGCCCGAAGGAGATCTGAGCGCGGCTCAGGGTGGACCACGAGCTGGCGGGTGGGAGCAGGCCCCTGGTCTCGCCCGGCATGCCCACCTCGGTGCGTTGACCGAGACCGAAACGCTGCAGGTAGCCGGCCAGCTGTTCGGGGCTGAACTGGGACGCGGCCAGGGCCGTGCCGATGTTGGAGGACCGCGCGATCACGCCGGCCAGGGTCAACCGGAGCTTCCCGTGCTCGAACCAGTCGTGGATGGTGCGGTCGAGGACCGGCAGGGTGCCGGGTACGACGATGCGGGTCGTCGGCTGGACCAGGCCCGCGTCGATGAGTGAGGACGCCGTGAGCACCTTCTCGACCGAACCCGGCTCGTAGACGTCGCTCAGGGCGCGGCTGCCCAGGTCGTCCTTGGAGGCCTTGCCGGGCTTGTTGGGGTCGTAGCTGGGGTAGTCGGCCAGCCCGAGCAGCTCTCCGGTGCGCGAGTCGAGCACCACCGCTGCTCCCGACTCGGCCCCCGCTCCCTGCACGGCGCCGCGAAGCAGTCGTTGGGTGTACCACTGCACGTCGCGGTCGATCGTGAGCGTGAGGTCCGAGCCGTTGACCGGCTTGACCTGGCTGTTGTCGCCGAGCGGGATCCGGTTGCCGCCACCGACCTCGTAGGTCTCCTTGCCGTCCCTGCCCGCCAGCAGCTTGTCGAAGTTCATCTCGAGGCCGCCGGTCGGCTTGCCGCCGTCGTTGATGAAGCCCAGCAGGTTGGCTCCGACGTCACCGGCCGGGTAGACCCGCAACGGGTCCGGCCGGGTGTCCACTCCGACGTACTCCCTGGTCTTCAGCTGGTCCAACACGCTGGAGGCCAGCGTGGAAGGGACGCGGCGCGCGACGTAGACGAACCGGGTGCCCTTCTTGGTGAGCTTCGCGAGCAGGTCGAAGTAGTCGAGGTTCAGTCGGTCCGCGAGGAGCTTCGCGATCGCCTCGGCGTTCTGGGTGGTGCGCGTCGGGTCGGCCACGATCATCATGCCGGCCACCGACTCGGCCAGCGGCACACCGTTGCGGTCCAGGATCCGGCCACGCTTGGCGGGCAGGTCGATGGTGACCAGCCCGTCCAGCGCAGCCCGGGTGGCGTAGGCCTTGGAGTCGACGCCCTGGAGCTGGAAGAGCCTCGCGCCGAACAGGGAGAGCATCATCGCGATCAGCACCAGCCCGACGCGCAGACGCACGTGCACCGAGCCACGCAGCGTCCGTCGGGGGTGGCTCACCGGTTCGTTCCCCGTCCGGCCCGGTTGGCCTTCTTCTTCTTCTTGGCGGCCTGGTCGGACGGGGATGCACCGGCGGTGTCGGGCGCCGTGGCGGCGAGGGTGGCGGTCGCGGGAATCTTGATCACGATCGGGGGCGGTGCCAACGAGGCCGGCTTCGGCGGATCCAGCGGATTGATCCGCACGGCGTCCGAGCTGGTCGCCGGGGTGGGCGTGCCGAGCACCTTGCCGTCACCGAGCCGGACGAACCCCGGCTGGGACGGCGGGACCATCCCGAGCTGCTTGGCCGCGACGGCCAGGTGCTGGGGGTCGCGCAGAGCGTCGAGCTGCATGTTGAGCGACTGCTCGCGGGCGGTGAGCTCGGAGACCCGACCCTGCAGCGTGGTCGCCCGGAAGGAGGCCTGCTGCATGGAGGTGTTGAACATCAGCAGGCCGACGACGCCCAGGGCCAGCAGCCCGAGCACGAGCACGGCGAAGGGAGTCCGCGCGGCCTGGGTCCGGCCGAGGGAGCGGGCCGGAACGACGGTGAGGCGCGCCCGCTCGACGGCGGCCTCCGCGAAGCGCGGGACCCTGGCCCTGACCCCTGGGCTCATCAAGGTGCTCATGCGGCGGCGTCTTTCCCGTTGGTGTTGACCCTGTTGGTGTTGACGCGCTCCACGGCGCGCAGCCGGACCGAGGCCGCCCGCGAGTTCCGCTCGATCTCCGAGGCGTCTGCCTTCTCCGCACCGCGGGTCAGGCTGCGCAGGGGCGGTTCGTGCCCGGGGGGTACGACCGGCAGGTCGTGCGGCACCCGCGAGGTGGTGCCGGCCGCGAAGGCCCGCTTCACCAGCCGGTCCTCGAGCGAGTGGTAGCTCATCACCACGACCCGGCCCCCCACACCGATCGAGGCGATGGCCGCGGGGATGGCGCGCCGTAGGACCCCGAGCTCGTCGTTGACCTCGATGCGCAGGGCCTGGAAGGTGCGCTTCGCCGGGTGCCCCCCGGTGCGCCGAGCCGGCGCCGGGATCGTGTCGCGGAGCAGCTCGACCAAGCGGGCGGAGTCGGTGAACGGCTCGGTCTCGCGGGCCTTGACGATGGCCCGTGCGATCTGCTTGGAGAACTTCTCCTCGCCGTAGTTGCGCAGGATCCGCGCGAGGTCGGCCGGCGGATAGCCGTTCAGCACGTCCGCGGCCGTCGGCCCCTCGCTGTCGTCCATCCGCATGTCCAGCGGCGCGTCCTCGGCGTAGGCGAAGCCTCGCTCACGCACGTCGAGCTGCATGGAGGAGACGCCGAGGTCGAACAGGATCCCGTCGGCCGCCTCCAGTCCGAGCTCGGCGAGCACCTCGGGAATCTCGTCGTACACCGCGTGCACGAGGGTGACCCTGTCCTCGTAGGCGGCCAGTCGCTCACCCGCGAGATCCAGCGCATGCCGGTCACGGTCGACTCCCACGACGCGCGCCTGGGGGCATCGGTCGAGCACGGCCTCGGTGTGGCCGCCCAGCCCGAGGGTGGCATCGAGGAAGGTGGCCCCCGGCCGGTCGAGGGCGGGCGCCACCAAGGCGACGACCCGGTCGAGCAGGACCGGGACGTGGGTGGGGGAAGTCATCGGTGCGGTCGCCTAGTTCCCGAGCCGGGACGCGAGCATCAGGATCGCTGCCAGGGCAGCGGAGGCCGCGGCGGAGAGCAGCATCATCGTCAGGCTGTCGCGTACGTCGTGACGCACGCGTCGCGTCACGGTGACGCGTGGTGTGACGCGTGGTGTGACGAGGCTGCCACTCATTGGATTCGACCCCCAGGTAGTGCGGTGTGTTCGGGCTGGTGGTGATCGCAGGGCCAGGTTCTCCGTCCGCTCGACCCCCGGTTGGAGGGAAGCGACCTTCTGGCACCGGGGAAGGTGCGCCAGACGGCCTTGGGGGGAGCGGACGCGAGCCTCGCCCTGCGATCACCGGTGTTGAGTTGTGTTGTGCGGTGCCGTGCTGCGGTGGGCAGTGCTGGTCAGAAGCCCGGGAAGATCTCTTCCTGGACGTTGGCGAAGGCCGGTTCCTGGTCCGCGGTGTAGGCCGCCCATGAGCCCGGCTCCCAGATCTCGATCCGGTTGTAGATCCCGATCACCACGGCGTCGCGCTCGAGCCCGGCGTACTCCCGGAGCTCGGGGGTGATCATCACGCGGCCCTGCTTGTCGGGGACCTGCTCGCTGGCCAGCGCGAAGAGCATCCGGCTGTAGCCCCGGAGCCTGGCGTCGGTCTGAGAGGCGGTGCTGAACTTGTCGGTGTAGGCGTCGAAGTCGGCGCGGGTGCGGATGTCGAGGGCACGATCCTGGCCTCTGGTGATCACCAGGCCCTCCTTCATCTGGTCGCGGAACTTCGCGGGAAGGATCAGTCGGCCCTTGTCATCGAGCTTGGGGGTATAGGTGCCGGAGAACATCCGCTGCCCCCTCCACCATCACTCCGCAGCTCCGCAAGCCTGCCTGGTTCCTCCACTGCGCTCCACTTTACTCCACTTCCCTCCACCGTCAACCACATTCACACCACTTCCCTCCCCTTTCGGTGCGAAACCGCACCCCGGCCCGCCCGACCGAGCCCGGGCAGGTGACCTGATCGAGACCCCCCGGGGACTTCCGACCCGGTGTCGGTTCGTGGTCCTATGCGCTTCACTAGGCGCAGGGGACGTTGTCGGCACGACTCCTGGGGAGAAGTGGGGCCATGAGGTGAATGACGGGCGAGGCGACTCCACCGCGACCCCGGCGCACGCCAGACCGCTCGAGGTCAGCGGCGTGGACGTCGAGGAGGTTCGCGACGCCGCCCAGCGGATCCAGGCCAACATCGCGACGGTGATCCAGGGGAAGCCCGAGATCGCCCGCACGGCACTGGTGGTGCTCCTGGCGGGCGGCCACCTGCTGATCGAGGACGTTCCCGGTGTCGGCAAGACGATGTTGAGCAAGGCGTTGGCCCGCTCGATCGACTGCACCGTCCGTCGGATCCAGTTCACCCCCGACCTGCTGCCCTCCGACGTCACGGGCGTCTCGGTGTTCAACCAGGACACCCGGAAGTTCGAGTTCCGTCGCGGCGGCATCTTCGCCAACGTGGTGGTCGGCGACGAGATCAACCGCGCCAGCCCCAAGACCCAGTCCGCGATGCTCGAGTGCATGGAGGAGGCGCAGGTGACGGTGGACGGCACCACCTACCCGCTCGAGGCGCCGTTCATGGTGATCGCCACCCAGAACCCCATCGAGATGGAGGGCACCTACGCGCTGCCCGAGGCGCAACGCGACCGGTTCATGGTGCGGCTGTCCATGGGCTACCCCGTCGAGTCGGCGGAGATCGCCATGCTCGGTGCGCGCGAGGGCATCAGCCCCCTCGAGGAGCTCGAGCCGGTGACCGATGCCGCCGAGGTACGCAAGCTGATCGAGGTGACCAACGGGGTGCACGTGGCCGAGTCGGTGCAGCGCTACGCCGTTGCACTCGCCACCGCGACCCGGCGCTCCCCCGACCTGCGGCTGGGGGCCTCGCCGCGCGCGACACTGCACCTCATCCGGGCCTCGAAGGCACTGGCCGCCATGCAGGGGCGCGAGTACGTGCTCCCCGACGACGTACGCGACCTGGCGCCGCAGGTGCTGCCGCATCGGCTGTTGCCGACCGTGGAAGCCGCGATGAGCGGGCGCCGCACCACCGAGGTGGTCGAACAGGTCATCGCCCGCGTCCCGGTGCCCGACCACTCCCCGGCCCCGCGGGCGCCCTGAGGGGAGCGACCGCGTGCGCAACCTGACGATCCAGGGACGCTGCTTCCTCGCGGCGGGTGCCGCTGCTGTCATCTGCGGGATGCAGATCGGCGAGCGGGACTTCGTGCGGATCGGGCTGGTCACGATGCTGGTCCCGCTCGTCGCGTGGCTGCTCCTGCGGCGGACAGACCGGGAGGTGTGGGTCCACCGAAGCGTGAGCGCCCCGCAGGTCGAGGCCGGTGGGACTGCGGAGGTGGAGATCGCGGTCGGCAACGCCGGGCGCCGAACCGGGTTGCTGGTCCTGGAGGAGGAGATCCCGGAGGCGCTCGGACCCCGACCGAGGTTCGTCGTGGACCCGCTGCCGGCGGGCAGCCAGACGGTGCTCCAATACCCGATCCGGACCGAGCAGCGCGGCCGCTACCCGATCGGGCCGCTGCGGGTGCGGTTGGCCGACCCCGTCGGGATGGTCGACCTGCACCAGGACCTGACCTCCAGCGCGACGATCCTGGTGACACCACGCACCGAACCGCTCCCTCGCATCGCGCTGACCGGTCGGCTGGCAGGCGCCGGGGACGAGCGCACGCGTGACCTCCTCGGCAGCGGCAGCCCGGACGTCACGATCAGGGAGTACCGCCTCGGCGACGACCTGCGCAGGATCCACTGGCCGACCAGCGCCCGAGTCGACCAACTGATGGTCCGGCGCGAGGAGCAGCAGTGGCAGACACGATGCACGCTGCTCATCGACAACCGGCGGATCGCGCACCGCGGCTACGGGCCGGCGGGGTCGATGGAGACCGCCGTGCGAGCCACGGCGTCGATCGCCCGGCACCTGGTGGCGCAGGACTTCGAGGTCCGGCTCGTCAGCGCTGCCGGCGTCGGCTCCGCACACGGCTGGCACCACGGCGCACGCGGCGCCGACCTCCCGGTGCACCTCGAACGCCTCGCGTTGATGGGACTGAGCCGGCAGGAGCAGCTGGCCGGCGACTGGTTCGACGAGAGCCAGCAGGGCGGGATGCTCGTGGCCGTGCTCGGCCACCTCGCCCACCACGACCGCGCCTGGCTGGCCGGACTGGCCGCTACCGGACTCTCCGCCAACGCCGTCGTGCTGGACATCGCCCAGTGGGACCGGACGGGGCACGGCGAGCCGCCCGCCACCTCCTGGCTGCACGGCCACGGCTGGAAGGCCGCGACCCTGGGGCGCGACGAACCCCTCACCGCGGCCTGGATGGGCCTGGCGCGATGAGTGCGCCGAGCCTCTCCCCCACTCGGACCTGGCGGTTCGGGACGCCACTGCTGGCCCTGTCGACCGGCTGGGTGGCGCTGTTCTCCTGGAGCGGCATGGTCACCCAGCCGCTCGCCTTCTTGATGCCGGCCCTGGTCATCGCCCTGATCGTCGTCCTGCTGGGCGCCGGACTGCGCGGCCTCGGGGTGTCGGCGTACGTCGTCGCCGGGACCCAGGTGGCTGCCACGGCCCTGGCCCTCAACCTGGCCCTGGCCGGAGGTCAGTCGTGGCTCGGCATCGTGCCCAACCTCGCCTCGGTGCGGCGGGCGTCCTTCGCGATCAGCAACGGCGCCGCCACACTGAACACCTACTCCGCCCCCGTGAGCGTGAATCCCGCGAGCACCCGTGCCCTGCTGCTGGTCTGTGCCCTGGCGGTGCTCCTCGGCATCGAGGTGCTCACCATGTGGCTGCGCCGACCGGCTCTCGTGGCACTCCCGCTCCTGGTGACGCTCAGCGTCCCTGTGAGCATCCTGAGCGAGGACCTCGCCCTCCCGGTGCTCGTCGGCACCGCCCTGCTGTTCCTACGACTGCTCGGCACCGCGGAGCTCGACCGGTTCCGCGCACTGGGTCGTGATCGCCCCACCCGGGCGCTGGCCGGCGTGCTGTGGCAGGTGTCCTCGGCTGCGGTCGTGGTGGCCCTCCTCGCGGCGCCACTGGTCCCCGTCACCGACCTGCTGAATCGCGGAAGCTCCGACGGATCGGGGGGCGGCAGCGCCGCCGGCTACCAGCTCACCGTGGTCAACCCGTTCATCCGGCTGCGCCGCGACCTGGTCGAGAAGACTCACACGCCGCTGGTGTACGCACAGACCAAGGCACAGTCCACCGGCTACCTGCGCACCACCGTGCTCGACGAGTTCACCAGCGACGAGTGGCGCCCCTCGGCACGCAACCTGCCCAGCAGCAACCGGGCCAGCGGAACGTTCCCGTTGCCGCCCGGATCCGCCTCCACCGGGAGCGGCGGCCGTGACCTCTGGGAGTTCCGGCTGGCCCCGGGGTTCGCCACGACGTGGCTGCCACTGCCCTACCCGGTCCGTTCGGTGAAGATCGAGGGCAACTGGCGCTACGACGCCCGCACCCTCGACGTCGCCTACGTGGGCGGCCAGACCCCCTCCGAGCTGTCCTACTCGGCCACGGCGTACACCCCGGCCATCACCGCCCGGCTGCTCGAGTCGTCGGTGGGCGCCCCCACCCGCATCCGAACCCCGAACCTCCAGGTGCCCAAGAACCTGCCGCCCGAGATCGAGGCCACCGCCCGCGAGGTCACGAGGGGCGCCGAGAGCGACCTCGCCAAGGCGGTGGCGCTGCAGAACTGGTTCCGCCAACGCGGCGGATTCCGCTACTCCACCGAACAGCGGGCCGGATCGGGACTCGACCTGCTCAGGCGCTTCGTCACCGACGACCGGGTGGGGTACTGCGAGCAGTTCGCCACGGCGATGGCGACCATGGGTCGGGTGCTGGGCATCCCGTCGCGGGTCGTGGTCGGCTTCCTCGACGGCACCGAGGTCTCGGACGGGCGAATCCTCTACACCAGCGACGAACGGCACGCCTGGCCGGAGATGTACTTCTCCGGCGCCGGCTGGGTGCGTTTCGAGCCGACGCCGGGCGAGCGGGCCGGGGCGACGCCACCGTGGAGCCGACAGGATCCGAACGCCGACGACCCTGCGAGCGCCCCGACGCCCGGCTCCAGCACGGCACCGGTCCCGGTCGCGCCCGGGGCTCGGGCCGACACCTCCGGCAGCGGTGGCAGCGGCGGCTCGATCCTGCCCTTGCCGTGGGTCGGGTTCGGCATCCTCGTCCTGCTGGGCCTGCTGCCCGCTGCCCTGCGGTCGGCCCAGCGCCGCCGACGGCTGCGCGGAGGGGACCTGGTCGAACTGTCCGAGGGGGCCTGGGCCGAACTGCATGCCACCGCGCTGGACCTGGGCCTGGACTGGCCCGAGAGCAGGTCGGCTCGTGAGCAGGCTCGCACGATGATCGGGCAGGTGGACGCCGGCACCGACGACGTCAGGTCGCTGGAGGGGCTGCTGCACCAGGTCGAACGGGGCAGGTACGCACGGTCCGCAGCGCTGACCCTGGATGCGGCGACGCGTTCTGCGACCTTGGCCACGGTCGCGTCCTGGCGCAGGGTGCTGGTCGGCAGTGTCGCTCGCAAACGCGGCTGGCGCCGATGGGCCTGGCCGGCGTCGGTGGTGCGACGAGGTCGTCGCTAGGGCTCAGTAGCCCTGGTTGCGGCGCCGCTCCCAGCGCTCTTCCATGCGCTGCATGAACGTGCCCTGCTTGGGGGCCTTGGCGCGTGGCTGTCGGGCCGGCCGCTTCGTCCGTCGAGGGCGGTCGGAGCGGCCACCGTCGATCACGTCGAAGCGGTGTGGGTGGTCATCGAAGTCGAAGACCGCCTCGGCACCGCGCGGGGTCTGGGCTGGAGCATGCCGTCCGCGCCACGCGGCGAGCCCGATGGTGGCCGAGGCCAGCATCACCAGGAAGCCGACGACTCCGATCCAGATCTGCGCCGCCACGGCGCCCGTCATCAGCAGCGCGATGCCGATGACGAAAACCACTGCGGCGGTGATCGTGCGCATCCGTGCGGCACGCTCGAGGCTGCTGCCGCGCAGCGTGGAGACGAACTTCGGGTCCTCCTGGGCAAGCGCCTGCTCCATCTGCTCAAGCAGACGGAGCTCCTCTTCGGAGAGCGGCACGGCTTCCTCCCGCAGTGGACTGGTCACTCATGAGTCTAGGCAGGCTCCGGTGAAGTCGGTAGACGGGATCCACAAATCGTGACCCCGGATTGACCGGCAGCGCCTCCTGGTCGAGCCGTCTGGTCTGGGGAGCGCCCTCGAGCGGGCCTCAGGGGCGGTCGCCGATGAGCAGGGTGGCCCGGCGTACCGCCCCGCCGCCGAAGCGCAGCGCTGCCGCGTCGGCGGCCCGGTCGGCCTCCTCCCAGCCACGCGCACGAGCACCGAGGACGAGCTGGCGCTGCACCTGCTCGCGCGCCATCAGCCCCTCGACCCGGACGCCGACCAGCCTGATCCGAGCACGCTGCAGCCCGAGTGCGTCGAACAGTGCCGCAGCGGTCGCGTAGATCTCACCGGTGGCCTCGGTGGCGTCCCCCAGCGTGCGGGACCGGGTGATCGTGGTGAAGTCGGCGAAGCGCACCTTCAAGGTGACCGTGCGCCCGGCGACCTTGGCGCCCCGCATCCGTCCCGCCACCTTCGCCGAGAGGCGGAGCAGCTCTCGCAACACCACGGCCCGGTCGTCGGTGTCGCGACCGAAGGTCTCGTCGGACCCCATGCTCTTGTCGGGGTCCTGGGTGGCACGCCGGGGGGTGATCGCGCGTCGGTCGGTGCCCCAGGCCAGCTGGTGCAGCTGGGTGCCGGCCACCCCGCCGATACCGCGCTGGAGTGTGGTCACCGGCGTGTGTGCCACGTCGCCGACGGTCATCAGGCCGAGCCGGTTGAGCTGCTCGCGGGTCTTCTCCCCCACGCCGTACAGCTCTCCCACGTCGAGCGGGTGCAGGAAACAGGTCACCTCCCTCGGAGGGACGACGAGCACCCCGTCCGGCTTGGCCCGTCGGCTGGCCAGCTTGGCCACCGAGATCGAGCCGGCGACCCCGACCGAGCAGGTGACCCGCTGCTCGTCGGCGACGCGGGCCCGGATGTGCTCGGCGATCCGGGCCGGACTGCCGAGACGGCGCGTCGACCCGGACACGTCGAGGAACGCCTCATCCAGCGACACCGCCTCCACCAGCGGGGTGACCTGACGAAAGATCTCCATCACCGAGGAGGACACCGCGTCGAAGTCGGCATAGTCCGGCGCGAGCACCACCGCACCGGGACACATCCGGCGGGCCCGGGTCATCGGCAGCGCCGAGTGGACGCCGTACCTCCTGGCCGGGTAGTTCGCAGCCAGCACCACCCCCCGGTGCCCACCCCCCACGATCACCGGCACATCGGCCAGCTCAGGACGGTCCCGGATCGCCACCGAGGCGAAGAAGGCATCCATGTCGACGTGCAGGATCGGGCAGTCCCACGAGTTGTCCAGCGGTGTGGCGGTCATGGCGCTTGGTCCCACGGGTCACAGGCTTCCCACGGACCGTGGTCAACCGCCAGCGCGTCACCGAGAGGCGACGACGTGCAGCTGACCTGCCACGGTGAGGTACTCCGGTCGTCCGGCCACGGCGCGCTCGAGCTCCAGCAGGGCCGCGCTGGCACCCGGCTCGAGGTCGAGCACGGAGGAGGGCACCAGGTCGGTGAAGACCCGGATGCCGTGGACGCTGGTCGTGGTGAACCCTGCGTCACCGAGAAGGCCGGTGACCTCATCGGCGGTGAACCGGCGCTCGGAGTGTTCTGCTCCTCGATCGCCCTCGAGCAACGCCTTGGCCTGGCCGAAATGGCCGGCCATCGCCCGGGCGAGCACGGCTGCGTGCCGCTGGCTGACCAGCAGGGAGAGGGCTCCGCCGGGACGCAGGACCGAGGCGATCGTGTCGAGCGCGACCGCGGGATCCTCCACGAGGCCGAGCACGCCATGGCAGAGCACGAGGTCGACGCCACCCTCGGGTGCCAGCTCGCGCAGGTTGGCCAGGTCGCCCTGGAGGCCGGTGACCCGGTCGGCCACACCCTCCTCGTCGGCACGGCGAGCCAGTGCCGCGAGCGCGTCGGGGCTGGGATCGACGACGGTGACCCTGTGGCCGCCACCGAGGCCGGCGACCCGGACCGCGAAACCACCCGTGCCACCGCCGATGTCGAGCACTGACTGCTCACCTGCGCGGCCGGGACCGAGCAGCGCGCGCACGGCGTCCCAGACCACCGCGGTGCGGGCGGCGGTACGTCGTTCGAGGGGTCGCTCCATGGCCGCCACCCTAGGGGGTCCGTCGTTCTCATCCGGTGCTCCCCGGACTGCGGTGCCACAGCTTGCGGGCCACGTCGCCGGTGACCGTGCCGGGGGAACCACCTGCTGGCTTGATGTCGGCGTACGGCGACATCCGGAACCCGCTGGTATGCACCAGCACGCGACTGCTGCCCTGGGCAGCTCCACCGGCAAAACCCTCGGGCACCCGGGCGATCTCCTCGCGGACCGCGTCCATGCCCCCGGAGCTCCACAGGTCGTGCAGCGAGCCGAGGTCCCACGCGCCGGTCGCTCGCAGCGAGACCCCGCGGCGGCCGGTCCGGCGCAGCTCGCCCCGGATCACGAGCAGCCAGGACCCGAACACCGTCGCGGCGTAGGGGCCCTGCGCGTCCTCGAAGAAGGTGGCGTCGACCGGGCCGGTCGCGTCGTCGAGGGTCACGAAGATGACCCGCCTGCCCGATCGGATCGGTGGCGTCTGGGTGGCGACCTTCACCCCGGCGACCAGCAGCTCGCTGCGGCTGCGGGCCGAGAGCAGCCCCGAGGAACGGGTGATGCCGAGCCGGTCGAGGAAGGGCCGGTGGAAGTCCAGCACGTGCCGGCTGGCATCGAGGCCGAGGATGTCCAGCTCCGCGCGCACCCGGTCGGCGTCCGTCATCTCGGGCAGTCCGCTGGGCCCACCACCTGACAGCCCTCCCGGGGACCCGTCGCCGAGGTCCAGGGCGAGCTGGAAGGAGGCATCCCCCGACTCGGTCGACCCCGTTCTTGCCCGCGGCAGCCCCCGTGCGCGGCCCCGGACAGCCCGGTCCGAGACGCGCCGGAGCCGGTCGAGGTCCCCGATCTCGAGCAGCAGGTCACGCCGGGTCAGCCGGTTGCGGCGACCGGCGCCGCTCACGCCGATGCCGTAGACGGTGTCGAAGGCGCCGGCCTGGACCAGCCGCTCGACCACCGGCCGAGCGACCTGGGCACGCTGCCAGAAGTCGGTCAACGACGCGAAGGGAGCAGCCTGACGGGCGCCGACGATCCGGGTGACCTCGCCGTCGTTGATGCCGCGCACCTCCCCCAGGGCGATCCGGATGCCGTAACCCCCATCCGGCAGCCGCTCCACGGTGTAGGCCGCCTCGCTGGCGTTGACGTCGAGTCCGAGCACGGTGATGCCGAGTTGGCGGGCGTCGTCGAGGATCAGCCGCTTGGGGTACATCCCCGGGTCGTGGGTGAGCACACCGGAGAGGAAGTGCGCCGGGTAGTGCGCCTTGAGCCACGCCGACTGGTAGGTCGGCAGCGCGAAGGCCGCGGCGTGGGCCTTGCAGAACCCGAAGGAGGCGAACGCCTCGACCACCTTCCAGATCCGCTCCACCACCGGCAAGGAGTAGCCCCGCCCGAGGGCCCGCGGGAAGAACCAGGTCCTGGTCTCGGCCATCCCGTCCTGGTCCCCGAGCGCGCGCCGCCACTCGTCGCCCTCGGCAAGGCTGCACCCGGTGAACTGGGCGATGATCTCGATCACCTGCTCGTGGAAGACGACCACGCCGCGGGTGCCGGCGAGGATCGGGCGCAGGTCGTCGTGCAGGTAGTCGGGCATCTTCCAGCCCTGCTTGGCCTCGAGGTACGGCGTGATCATGTCGCTCTTGACCGGTCCGGGACGGAACAGCGAGATGTCGGTGATGATGTCGGCGAAGTCCTCGATCCCGGACTTGCCGACCAGCTCACGCTGACCCGGTGACTCGATCTGGAAGACACCCAGGGTCTTGGCCGAGGAGATCATCGAGTAGGTGGTCGGGTCGTCGAAGGGCACCTGCACCTCGTCGTCGAGGTCGATCTCCCTGCCCTCGAGCCGCTTGATCTCCAGCACGGCGTGCGCCATCGCCGACTGCATCCGGATGCCGAGCACGTCGAGCTTGAGCAGGCCGAGGTCCTCGACGTCCTCCTTGTCGAACTGGCTCATCGGGTAGCCCAGGTAGCTCTGCTCCACCGGGGTCCGGTCGAGCAGGGTGGCGTCGGAGAGCAGCACCCCGCACGGATGCATCGCGATGTGTCGGGGCAGGCCGTCGAGGCTCTCCACCAACCGGAAGAACAGGTCGAAGCCGACCCCGTCCCCCTCGCCCGTGGCTGCCTCCCTGGCCAGCCCGGTGGAGCGCAGCTCGGGAAGGTCGCGCAACGCCATCCGGGCGTCGCGGGCGCGGATGTGCGGGAAGGCCTTGGCGATGGCGTCGATCTCCCCCATCGGCATGCCGAGCGCCGCTCCCACGTCACGGATCGCGTGACGCACCTTGTAGGTGTCCATCATCGAGACGGTGGCGCAGCGGTCGGTGCCGAAGCGATCGAGGATCGCGTCATAGACCTCCAGCCGGCGAGCCGACTCCACGTCGATGTCGATGTCGGGCAGCGAGCGGCGCAGCGGGGAGAGGAAGCGCTCCATCAGCAGGCCGTGCCGGATCGGGTCGACGCCGGAGATGCCGAGCAGGTAGTTGACCAGGCTGCCCGCGCCCGACCCCCGGGCGGCGCTGCGGATGCCGAGGGTGCGGATCATCGCGGTGACGTCGCCGACGGTGAGGAAGTACGACGCGTACCCGAGCTGGCCGATCGTCTGGAGCTCGTCGTCGAGCCGCTTCCAGATCCGCTGGCGCGGAGCACCGCCGTAGCGCCGCGCAATGCCCGACTCGCACCGCGCTCGCAGCTCCACCTCCGCGGAGGCGACCTCGAACTCGGGGAAGTGCACCTCCCCGATCCCGAGGTCGGCCCGGGGGTCGAGCACGCACTGGTCGGCGACCTTCCGGGTCTGGGCGAGCAGCTCGGTGGCCCCTCGGGAGGAGTCCCCCAACCCGGCGAACCGGCAGATCTCCTCGGCCACCTCGTGCATCTGCTTGCCGGACTTCAAGAACCCCTCGGCGTTGCCCCGCAGGGACGTGCCGGGCCGCCGCACCTCCTGGGGAAGGGGCACCAGGCGCCGGGCCGCATCGAGTACGTCGGTCGTCGGCGCGTCCAGCCGGTCGGCGAAGCGGACCGCGTTGGACAGCACCACGGGCACCCGGGAGGACCGTGCCGATCCAGCCATCCGGGCGGCGTGCGGGGAGGACCCCGGCCCCGACCCGGGCAGCCGGTGGGAGACCACCTCGACGACCAGCTGCTCGGGCCCGACCAGGTCGAGCCACCGGCGCAGCACCTCGCTGCCGAGATCGTCACGACGCAGCGTGGCCGCCCGACCCAGCTCGGAAGCCGGTCCCAGCAGCACCCGGACGTCCCGCCCGGCGACGTGCTGGGCCACCAGCTCCGGGGTGCACACCGGCGTCCCGCGCTCACCGGCGTGGTGCGTCGCCGAGACCAGCCGGCACACCGCTGCCCACCCGGACCGGCCGCTGGCCAGGAAGGTGACCCTGGGCAACCGGGTGTCCCGGGAGGCCCCGCCCCGGAGCGGGGTGCGGGGTCTCGAGGCGCTCGCCGGTGCGCGCGTCCCGAGCACCGTCGGAGTCATGGCCAGGTCGACGCCGAGGATCGGCCGGATCTGGGCAGCCATCGCGGCCTTGACGAACCGGACCGCGCCGTAGGTACCGTCGCGGTCGGTCAGCGCCAGGGTGTCCATCTCCTGCTCGGCGGCCCGCTCGACCAGGACGTGGGGGTGCGAGGCGCCGTACTGCAGGGAGTAACCGGAGGCGACGTGGAGGTGGACGAAGGGATCGGACAACCTCGGGCCCCTCAGGCGACGCGGATCGGGAGGTGCTCGGTCAGCCCCAGGGAGGTCTCCACCAGAGCCAGGAACCGGTCGGCGTCGCGGACCAGGTCGTCGGCCTCCCGCTCGGTGACCGCCCGACGCGAACCCGCCTCGGCGGCGGCACGCTTGCCGGCACCGGCAGCGAAGAAGGCGGCCCACTCGGTGAACTCCGGGGCCACCTCGGCGAGCAGCAGCCAGGCGTTCTTCTGCACCCGGCGCCGAGGCGGGGTCACCGGCCGGGCCCGCGCAGCCAGCAGGGCAGCGGTGGCCCGCAGCGCGGAGACATGGGCATGGGCGTAGCGCTCCGGCACGCTGCTGCTGGTGATCGCCTCGCGCAACGACTCCGCGGCCCGCTCGAGGTAGGAGTGGGTCGCCGCGGACAGGAAGCAGGGGGCACCGGGGGCACCGGGGGCACCGTGGTACCCCGGACCAGCCGGACCGGCCGGGGAGCTCAGCTGGGTCGTCATCTGGGTCGTCATCTGAGTCGTCATCTGAGTCGTCATCTGGGGCCCTCAGTCCATCGCCCGGACGAGCTGCCAGCTGCCCTCGGACCAGCTGAACACCAGGTCGAAGACGCCGTAGCCCGGATCGTGCCCGGGATCCTGCTCGGCTCCGTGCAGGGCGGCGACCCGCCCCCGGGCCGCGGCCACCCGCCACACCTCGCGCTCACGGAGCAGGTCGAGTGCCGCACCGCCCTGGTTCGCCCGGGTCCACCAGGATCCGGTCTCCACCCAGTGCGCGACCACCTCGCGCACCTGCCACAGCTTGCCCCGCCACAGGAACTGGTCAGGGTCCTCGTCTGCGCCCTTGCGCACCTCCACCGGGTCGTCGTAACGCCGCACCGTCTGCTCCTCCGCTGTCGTCTGACCGGTCACGACCCCTGTTGGGGCCCCGGTGGAGGATGGGGGTCGAGGTCACCCTCCACCGAGGCGTTGATCGAACACTTGTTCGAACACCTTCAAGGTACACCCCTCCTCCGACACCTCGTCAAGGCCGGATCTTTCGGGGGGTGCTGGAGGCTCAGCCCGCGGGCCGGACCGCCACCGGCAGCAGCGCGGCCAGCAGCGCGATCACGGCCGCCACCAGGATCGGGACCCCGATCGAGAGGATGCCCAGCAGCCCGATCACCCCGAGCAGCCCTGCGGCCACCAGCAACGCCCCGCGACGGTAGGACCCCCGCACCGGGGCGGATCCCAGGCACAGCACCGCTGCCACGGCGAGACCGCCGAGCACCCACCACGCCGGCCCGTTGTTCCCCTGCGCCCTGACGATCGCGACGTAGACCACGCCCATCGCACCCGCGAGCAGGCCCGCCACGACAGCCAACACATCGACACCGCCGACAACCCGTCCGCTCATGGCACCAGTGTCCTCCCGGGAGCGCCGATGCCAACAGGTGTTGACCCGGGTGGACCCGCAGCACTCCCCCGGCTACGTTGCCGCCATGAGCGAGCAGGCGAGCGAGCACCCGTCGGTCAGCGCGTTCCGCGCCGAGCTGCAGACCCGGGGCGGACAGGGACGCATCGTCGTACTCCCCGACTCGGTGCACACCGCCCAGCTGGCGGCCGACGCCCTGGGTTGTGAGGTCGGGGCCATCGCCAACAGCCTGCTGTTCGCCGCCGACGACGAGCCGCTGCTGCTCCTGACCAGCGGCGCCCACCGGGTCGACACCGACAAGGTCGCGACCGCCCTGGGGATCGGTCGGCTCGAGAGGGCTCGGCCCGACTTCGTCCGCCGGCACACCGGTCAGGTCATCGGCGGCGTCTCCCCGATCGCGCACCCCGCGCCGCTGCGCACCTACCTGGACCCGTGGCTGCGGAGGTACGACGAGATCTGGGCGGCGGCCGGTCACCCGGCAGCGGTGTTCAGCAGCACCTTCGAGGAGCTGCAGCAGCTCACCGGGGCCGACGAGCTGGCGGTCGAGTAGCCAAGACGATCTGGTCAAGCCCCCCTCGAGGCTGGCCGCGATCGTGGAGCGGCAGACCGACCGGGTCCCCTCGGCACAGGCTGGCCGAACCAGGCACGGTCACGGTCGCCTAGGGTGACCGCCATGGCGCGTGTCGTGGTGGTCGGTGGCGGGTACGGCGGGCTGGCGAGCGCCGCGCGACTCGCGAAGGTCGGCCACGAGGTGACCCTGCTCGAGAACACGGACCGAGTGGGCGGCGCCATCGGCTACGTCGAGCGGGACGGCTTCCGGTGGGACTCCGGCCCGACCAGCACCCTGCTCCCGGCCGTGCTGCGCGACCTGTTCCGCAAGTCCGGCCGACCCCTGGAGAAGGAGGTCGAGCTGGTGGCGGTCGACCCCGTCCGCCGGCACCGGTTCGAGGACGACACGGTGCTCGACCTCCCGGGCGGGAGCCGCGCGGCCCAGATCGCCGCGATCGACGCGAGCCTCGGCTCCGGGCTCGGGAGCGCCTGGGCCGCCTACGTCGACGCCTTCGCCGACGACTGGGAGGCGTTGCGCCGCGACTGGCTCGAGCGCCCGTACTCCCCCGACCACGCCGGGCAGCAGACCAAGGCGCTGCTCTCGACCCGGTTGACCATGCACAAGGTGGTGCAGAAGGCGTTCAAGGACGAGCGGCTGCGTGCCCTCGCCAGCTACGCGATGGAGCTGGAGGGGCACGACGTGCGCAACGTGCCCGCCTGGATGGGGATGTGGACCTACGTCGAGCAGAACTTCGGCTCCTGGACCGTTCCCGGCGGCATGGGCTCGCTGGCCGAGGCGCTGGCCTCGCGGCTGCAGACCCGGGGAGTCACGGTGCTCACGGGCACCCCGGTCCTGGACCTCGAGGTGTCCGGTGGCCGCGCAGTCGGAGTCCGCACCCAGAACGGGGTGGTCGAGGCCGACCACGTCGTCTGCGCCGTCGACCCCCGCCGCCTGCCCGCCCTCGCGTCCCACGTCGAGCGGACCATGCCGGCCATCCCGCCGGTGATGTGCCACGTCGGGCTGGTCGGCGAGGTGCCGGAGATGCCGCTCGAGGTGGTGCTGCACGGCGACCCGACGCTGGTGGTCCGCACGGGCGGCACCGCACCCCCGGGCGCACACGCCTGGACGATCATCGGTCGCGGGCGCCTCGCCGAGGACGTCGTGACCGCCGTGCAGCGCACGGGCCTCCGCATCCGCGACCTGGTGGAGGTGCGCGTCGACCGGTCGCCGCTGGAGCTGGTCCGGGAGTGGGGCGGGTCGCCGTACGGCGTGCTGTGGCAGGGGCGCAACACCGTCACCCGCAGGCTGGGACCCCGGACCCCCATCGAGAACGTCTTCATGGCCGGGGCCCATGCGACGCCGGGCGCGGGACTACCCTCCGTCGGCCTCTCGGCCGCCCTGGTCGCCCAGGAGATCGGACCGGCCTGAGCCCTGAGTGATCTCAGGCGGGCAGCGACAGCGCCGCGTAGATCTCGCGGGTCGCCTTGGAGCGGTTCAGCGTGTAGAAGTGCAGCCCCGGCGCCCCGCCCTCGAGCAGGGCGTCGCACAGCTCGGTCGCGATCGCGATCCCCTCGGCGCGCACGGCAGCGGGATCCTCCTTGAGCGGAGTCATCCGCTCCATCACCTCGTCGGGGATCGCACGGCCCGAGAGCTCGACCATCTTGCTCATCGAGTTGAAGTTCAGGATCGGCATGATGCCCGGGATGATCGGGAAGTCCACCCCGACAGCGTGGGCGCGCTCCACCAGCCCGAAGTAGTCGCTCGCCCGCAGCACCATCTCGGTGACGGCGAAGGCGGCACCGGCATCACGCTTGGCCTTGAGCACCTGCACGTCCGCATCGAGCGACTCCGCGTCGCGATGGCCCTCGGGGAAGGCGGCCACCCCGATGGAGACGTCGCTGATCGAGCGGATGAAGGCGACCAGGTCCGCGGCGTAGTCGACGCCGTCCGTCGTGGGGACCCACGGCGTTCCCGGCCCCCCGGGCGGGTCGCCGCGCAACGCGAGCACGTTGGCCACTCCCGCGTCGATGAGCGAGGACAAGATGCCCTCCAGCTCGGCGGTCGTGTGGCCGACACAGGTCAGGTGGGCCATCGGCACCATCGAGGTCTCCCGGGCGATCCGTCCGGTGATCGCCACGGTCCGGTCGCGGGTGTTGCCACCGGCGCCGTAGGTGACCGAGACGAACGTCGGGCGCAACTCCTCGAGCTCGCTGATCGAGCGCCACAGGACCTCCTCGCCGGCCTCGTCCTTGGGCGGGAAGAACTCGAAGGAGAACGAGCGCCCACCCTGCGAGAGCAGGTCGGCGATGCGTGGGTGGGCCTCGGACATGACGCCGAGGATACGGGTCTACGCTCGCCGGGTGACCGCGCAGCACGCAGGATGGGACGCCCCCTGGGACGCCGGGGACTTCCGTTCCGGCATCGAGTCCTCCCTCCAGGAGTTCGTCACCGCCCAGGCCGACTGGCTCGACTCGCTCGGGCCCGACGCCCAGGCCCTGGTCGAGCACGCCCGGGTCAGCGTGTCGGGGGGAAAACGCTTCCGGGCATCGTTCTGCTGGTGGGGCCACGAGGCCGTGGCCGCGCCGGCCGACGCCGCCGCAGCGCAAGGCCTGCTGCGCGCCTGCGCGTCCCTGGAGCTGCTGCACGCGAGTGCCCTCGTGCACGACGACTACATGGACGCCTCCGACGTACGCCGTGGACGCCCGGCCACCCACCGCGCCTTCGAGCAGCTGCACCGCGACCGGGGGTGGTCCGCGAGCGCCGAGCAGTACGGCGCCTCGGCCGCGATCCTGCTCGGTGACCTGCTGCTGAGCTGGTCCGACGAGCTGCTGCGCACCTGCGGACTGCCCGGCGACCGGGTGCTGGACGCCCTCGGCTACTTCGACCTGACGCGCAGCGAGGTGGTCACCGGCCAGTTCCTCGACGTGTCGGCACAGGCGCGGGGTGCTGCTGACGTGGACACCGCCATGACGGTGCTGCGCTACAAGTCCGCGAAGTACTCCATCGAACGCCCCCTGCACATCGGCGCCGCGCTCGCGGGGGCCACGCCGGAGGTGATCGCCCAGCTGAGCCGCTTCGGCCTGCCGCTCGGTGAGGCCTTCCAGCTGCGCGACGACCTCCTCGGGGTCTTCGGCGATCCCGACCTCACCGGCAAGCCGGCCGGCGACGACCTGGTCGAGGGCAAGCGCACGGTGCTGGTGGCGCTCGCGCTCGATGCGCTGCCGCCTGCGGAGGCGAGGGTCCTGGACTCCGGCCTGGGCGGTCGGCTCGACGTCGACGAGGTGGCCCACCTGCGCTCCCTGATCGACGAGTCCGGTGCCCGGATGCAGGTTGAGGCGGTGATCAGCGAGCTGACGGAGCGCTCGCTGACGGCGTTGGCGGCCGCGGACATCACCGACCGTGCCCGCAGCGTTCTGGCCGCCCTCGCCGCGGAGGCGACACAGCGAACGGTCTGAGTCACCGCCTCACGACAGTGCCAGCACCTGCGCCCGCCGCTTGACCTCGGTGCCCCGGTTCTCCCGCAGCGCGTCGATCGGCCGCCCGGGCAGGGTGTCGTCGGCGGTGAAGAGCCAGGCCAGCATCTCGCGGTCGTCCCAGCCGCCGTCGCTGAGCATGGTCAGCAGCCCGGCCACGCCCTTGACGATCTCGCCGTCCAGCAGCAGTTCCGCGGGAATCTGCTGGCCCGTTCCGGGCGTGGGCACCGCGGCCGCCAGGTGGTGCTCACGGATCAGCTGACGCACCTTGCTGACGGTGACACCGAGCTCGGTCGCGGCCGCCTTCCAGTCCAGCCAATCGGGGATCAGGGTCGCCAGGGAGTCGTCGATGGGGTTCTCGCTCACGCCCCCATGCTGCCACCACGCCTGCCCGAAGGGCGCACCTACCGGGTCTGGGCGGGCGGAGCAACTAAACTCGCTGGTCAGTCGGGATCCCTTCCCCTGCCCGACCATGGAGGACACCGTGGACCGAACTGCCGATGCGCTCATCGGGCGCGTCCTCGACGGCAGATACCGCGTTGGCCCCAAGATCGCCCGCGGAGGGATGGCGACCGTCTACGAGGCCACGGACCTCCGGCTGGACCGGACCGTGGCGATCAAGGTGATGCACGAGGGCCTCGCCGGCGACGACGAGTTCGTCCGCCGCTTCCAGCGTGAGGCCCGGTCGGCCGCACGGCTGGCTCACCACAACGTGGTCGCGGTCTTCGACACCGGCGACGACAACGGGACGCTGTTCCTGGTCATGGAGTACGTCCCCGGGCTGACCATGCGGGACCTCATCCGCAAGGAGGCCCCGATGTCGCCGGCCAAGGCGCTGGCGATGATCGAGCCGGTGCTGGCCGCCCTCGCGGCCGCGCACGACGCCGGCATCCTGCACCGCGACGTGAAGCCGGAGAACGTCCTGCTGGCCGACGACGGCCGCGTCAAGGTCGCCGACTTCGGACTGGCGCGGGCGATCAACTCCGAGACCCAGCACACCGCCACCGGGGGCGTGCTCATCGGCACCGTCTCCTATCTGTCCCCCGAGCTGGTGGTCAACGGCAAGGCCGACGCCAGGGCCGACGTCTACGCCGCCGGGGTGCTGATCTACGAGATGCTCACCGGCCGCAAGCCGCACCAGGCGGACAGCCCGATCCAGGTGGCCTACAAGCACGTCCACGAGGACATCCCGGCCCCGTCGGCCACGGTTCCGGGCATCCCGCCGTACGTCGACGCGCTGGTCGCCCGCGCCACCTCCCGCGACACCGCGATGCGGCCGGCCGACGGCCGGGTGCTGCTCCACCAGGTGCGTCGCGTGCGCAACGCGCTCGACCACGGCGTCACCCAGGACGCCGAGCTGGTGGCCGACCTGACGCCGACCTCTCCCGTGGGTCGCGACCGGACTCCCACCGGCGAGCTGCCCGCCCAGATCCTCGAGCCACAGGAGATGGCCATCCTGGCCGACGAGTGGTCCGGGCACTCCGTCTACGACCAGGAACGCGACGCCGCCGTGCTGCCGCCGCCCGCCGGTCCGCCGAGCCGGCTGCCCCCGGCCGCCGGAGCGTCACGGGTCCCGTCCGGAGGACTCCGCCCCCGCCGTGGCCCGGTGCTGCTCATCCTCGTGCTGATGCTGGCCGTGGCCGCCGGGCTGACCGGCTGGTACCTCGGCGTCGGCCGCTACACGACCACTCCCGGTGTCCTGAACCTCACCGAGACCGCCGCTCGGGTGAAGCTGGACGCGGTCGGCCTCGCGCTGAAGGTCTCCGACGAGGCCTACTCCGAGACCGTGGCCAAGGGGTCGGTCGTCAGGACCGACCCGCCTCCGGGCGACCGGGTCCGCAAGAACGGCACCGTGGGAGCCGTGATCTCGCTGGGGCCGGAGCGGCACCCTGTTCCCGACGTGCGCAACCAGACCCTGGACGAGGCCCAGCAGGCCCTCGACGAGGCCACCCTGGAGTTCGGCGACGACGTGTCGAGGTTCCACGAGAAGATCGCCAAGGGCCGCGTGATCACCACCGACCCGGCCCCCGGCACGCAACTGCGTCGCGGCACCGCCGTGGATGTGATCGTCAGCAAGGGTCCCCGTCCGATCAAGATCCCCGACTTCACCCACAAGCCGGCCGACCAGGCCGAGGAGCGCCTGACCGAGCTCGGCTTCAAGGTCGAGACGACCGAGGTCAACAGCGACAAGGTGCGCAAGGGACGCGTGATCTCCCAGAGCCCGGACACCGGGCAGGGCCAGCGGGGCGACACCATCTCGTTGGTGGTCTCCAAGGGGCCGGTCATGGTCGAGGTGCCCAACGTGGTCCGGATGGGGCTGGCCGAGGCCCGGGCCACCCTGGAGAAGGCCGGGTTCGTGGTCGAGGTGGTGAAGTCGAGCCTCTACATCGGCGTCCAGTACGTCGTGGGGACCAACCCCTCCGGCGGCTCGAAGGCGCCCCAGGGCAGCACCGTCGTGGTCAGCATCGTCTGACCCGTGGACAGACCCCTTCCCGCACTCCAGTCACACTGGTAACGTCCGTCACTCGCCGTACTGTGGGGTCGCTCGGAGGCCCCGGCTCGAAGCAGCACCCTGGCGCCGTCGACCGACGGAGGACACGATGTCCCTTCCCCGACCACTCCCCCTGCTGACCACCGGCCCGGTCACCGCCCTGGTCACGTCCCTGGCGACCGCCGTCGCCGTGCTGGTGCCGGCGGCGCCTGCGCAGGCCCGCCCGTGGCCCGGTCACCCTGACCGCTCCCTGGTCACCCACACCGTGCGACCCGGCGAGACCGCGACCGTGCTGGCCGTTCGCTACCACGCCTGGACGCGCGAGCTGATCCGGCTCAACCGGCTCGGTCCCTCGGCACGCGTCTACGTGGGCCAACGCCTGCGGATCCCCGTCGTCGTGTCCGCGGCCCGCCGCGACCCGCGAAGCCGTTCGGCACACCAGCGGCCAGCCAAGCGAGCCAACCGAACGGCCACGAGCTCGGCCGTGAGCGGCCCGCGGCTGCACGCGACCCGGCCCGCCGGGCGCGGCTGGCTGCACGAGGAGATGTCGCGACAGCAGGTGCGCCGCCTCATCGTCGCCACGGCCCGCCGCTACGGCGTACCCCCGAGGCTGGCGCTGGCCATCGCCTGGCAGGAGTCCGGCTGGCAGCAGCGGCGGGTCTCCTCCACCGGCGCGCTCGGCGTGATGCAGGTGATGCCCGACACCGGCCGCTGGATGCGCCTCTACGTCGGGCGCTCGCTGCGCCTGCGCGACACCCACGACAACGTGCTCGCCGGCGTGATGACGATCCGGGTGCTCCGGGCCAACACCCGGCTGGACCGGCGCGCGATCGCGGCGTACTACCAGGGCCTCGGCGCCGTCCGGACCCACGGCCTGTTCCCCAGCACCCGTCACTACGTCGCCGCTGTGCGCGCCCACGAGCGGCGGATCGCCCGCACCGGCAGCCCCGTCTGAGCAGGCCCGGCGAGGTCAGTAGCCTGCGGGGATGGCCATGACGCAGCAACGCACCTCGCTGCTCGCCAGCCTGGCGCTGCTGGCCATGACGGCCACCTGGGGCTCGACCTTCTTCTTGATCCACGACCTGCTCGACCGCATCCCGGTGGTGGACTTCCTCGCCGTCCGGTTCGGGATCGCATCGGTGGCGATCGTGCTGGTTGCCCCCCGCGCGATGGGCAGGCTGTCGCGGACGAAGCAGCGCAACGCGGTGGTCCTCGGACTGCTCTACGGTGGTGCCCAGATCCTGCAGACCGCGGGGCTGGCGCACACCGCGGCCAGCGTGTCCGGCTTCATCACCGGCATGTACGTCGTGGCGACCCCGCTGTTCGCGGCCCTGCTCCTGCACACCCGGATCGGCAGGATGACCTGGGGCGCCGTGCTGCTGGCCATCTGCGGCCTCGGCGTGCTCACCCTCGGGGACATGTCCACCGGCCTGACCCTGGGGTACGGCGAGGCGCTGACCCTGATCGCCGCGATGATCTACGCCCTGCACATCGTCGGGCTCGGCGCCTGGTCCACGGCCTCGGACGCCCTCGGGATGTCGATCATCCAGATCATCGTGATCGCCGTGGTGTGCACGATCGCGGCGGCGCCCGGCGGCATCCAGACCCCTGACCGGGTCGGCGACTGGCTCTCGGTCGGCTACATGGCGATCTTCGCTGGGGCGGCCGCCCTGCTCGGCCAGACCTGGGCGCAGGCCCACCTGGCGCCGACCCGCAGCGCGATCATCATGAGCATGGAGCCGGTGTTCGCGGCTCTGTTCGCGGTGCTGCTCGGCGGGGAGGACCCGACCTCGAGGATGCTGACCGGCGGCGCGCTGGTGCTCTCGGCGATGCTGATCGTCGAGCTGGTGCCGCGCCGCAAGATCGAGGGCGAAGTCACCCATATCGCGGTCTAGCCGCCCGGATGGTGGACGCAATGTCCGCCATCCGGACGTCACCCCCTAGCCTCGACCCATGGTCGTTGTGATGGCTCCCGGTGCGACCGAGGAGCAGATCGCGCACGTCACCCAGCGCGTCGAGGAGACCGGTGGGCAGGCGTTCGTGAGCCGCGGCGTCGTGCGCTCGATCATCGGCCTCGTCGGCGACATCGAGTCCTTCCACGGCCTGAACCTGCGCGGCATGCCCGGTGTGCAGGACGTCTACCGGATCTCCGACCCGTTCAAGCTGGTCAGCAGGCAGCACCACCCCGACCGGTCCACGGTGCACGTCGGCCCCGCCGGCAACCAGGTCGCGATCGGCCCGGACACCTTCACCTTCATCGCCGGCCCCTGTGCGGTCGAGACGGCGCAGCAGACCCTGGAGGCCGCCGAGATGGCCAAGGCGGCCGGCGCCCGGTTGCTCCGTGGCGGTGCGTTCAAGCCCCGCACCTCGCCGTACGCCTTCCAGGGCCTGGGGGTCAAGGGCCTGGAGATCCTGGCCGACGTCCGAGCCGCGACCGGACTGCCCGTCGTGACCGAGGTGGTCGACGCCCGTGACGTGGGGGTCGTGGCCGAGCACGCCGACATGCTCCAGATCGGCACCCGCAACGCCGGCAACTTCGGGCTGCTGCAGGCGGTCGGCGAGTGCGGCAAGCCGGTGCTGCTCAAGCGCGGCATGACCGCCACCATCGAGGAGTGGCTGATGGCGGCGGAGTACGTCGCCCAGCGCGGCAACCTCGACGTGGTCCTGTGCGAGCGCGGGATCCGCACCTTCGAGCCCAGCACCCGCAACACCCTCGACATCTCCGCGGTGCCGGTGGTCCAGTCGATCAGCCACCTGCCGATCATCGTCGACCCCTCGCACGCCGGTGGCAGGCGCGACCTGGTCGTGCCGCTCTCCCGTGCCTCGATCGCGGTCGGGGCCGACGGTGTCATCGTCGACGTGCACCCCGACCCGGAGCACGCCCTGTGCGACGGCCCCCAGGCCCTGCTCGGCGCCGACCTGCGCGACCTCGCCAAGGCCGTCCGCACCCTCCCCCCGCTCCTCGGCCGCACCTGACCTTCCCTCCCCCAAACCCCTTGTAAATCGGGGTTATGGACGCTCAACAAGGCCCGTGCCGGCGCAGAACCGTCCACACCCCTCGCCAAGTCGTACGCCGACCCCGCGCACGCCGCGCCAGCCACGGCGGACGCTCAGGCCACCAACCCGGCCAGCACCATGGCGGCCTGCTCGACCGCGGCCCGGTCCACGTCGAGGTGCGTGAGCATCCGCACCCGCGTCGGCCCGACCGCCCCGACGAGCACGCCGGCCTCCCGAGCCGCCGCGACCACGGCAGCTGCGTCAGGGACGTCGACGACCACGATGTTCGTCTCGGTCAGGTCCGGATCGGCGCCGCAGGCGCGGGCGAGCAGCCGGGCGTTCTCGTGGTCCTCCGCGAGCCGATCGAGATGCTGGTCCAGCGCGTAGAGACCCGCCGCAGCGAGGACGCCCACCTGACGCATCCCGCCGCCGAGCCGCTTGCGCAGCACCCGCGCGTCAGCCACCTGCTCGGCCGAGCCGAGCATCAACGAGCCGACCGGCGCCCCGAGCCCCTTGGACAGGCACACCGCCATCGTGTCCGCGATCGAGCCGTAGGTCTCCAGGGGCGTGCCGGTGGCCACGTGGGCGTTCCAGATGCGGGCTCCGTCGACGTGGATGCCGCAGTGCACCTGGTCGGCGTGGGCGCGCAGCCGCTGCAGGTCTCCGATCGGCAGCACGGTTCCACCGGCGAAGTTGTGCGTGTTCTCCACCGAGATCGCGGTCGTGCGCACGAAGAACGGCCCCATGTCCGGGGCGTGCATCTCCTTGATGGCCGCTAGGTCGATCTGCCCGTTGGGCTCGGCCCAGGTGCGGCTGGTCAGCCCGGTCAGCGCGCCGTGCGCACCGAGCTCGGCGCGCAGGATGTGGGCCCGCGACTCGCAGAGCACCTCACGGCCCGGCCCGACGAGTGCTGCGAGTGCGAGCACGTTGGCCATCGAACCGGTGGGCGTGAACAGCGCCGCCTCGTGCCCGAACAGCTCTGCCACCCGCTCCTGCAACCGCAGGACGGTCGGGTCCTCGCCATAGACGTCGTCGCCGACCTCCGCCTCGGCCATGGCCCTGCGCATGCCCTCGGTGGGGCGGGTGACGGTGTCGGAGCGGAGGTCGATCATGACCCGAGCCTAGGGGCTGCGATCTCGCCACCCCACCAGCCTGATCACCCGCGTGACCCGGGCGTCATCGAAGCAGGTCGGGGGTCTGCCAGTCCTTGCCGAGCACGTGGTGGTCCACGAAGGCGAGCACCGTCTGGTTCCAGATCTTGGCGTGCTGCGGGGTCAGGACCCAGTGGTTCTCGTCGGGGAAGTAGAGGAACTTGTGCGGCATCTCGCCGTCCTCCGCTTCGGCCCGGGCGGCCAGCTCCGCCCAGAGGCGGAGTCCCTCGCCGATCGGCACCCGGTAGTCCTTGTCCCCGTGGATCACCAGCATCGGGGTGACGATGTCGTCGACGAAGCGATGCGGTGAGTTCGCCGCCTCCATCTCGGGCGTCATCTCGCGGGACCAGTACCACGGCGCGTCCGTCGTCGGCCCGAACTGGTCGAGTGCCCACAGGCTCGCGTGGGTCACTATCGCCTTGAACCGGCCGGTGTGCCCGGCCACCCAGTTGGCCATGTAGCCGCCGAACGAACCACCCATGGCCGCGGTCCGGGTCTCGTCGATGTCGTCACGGGCCACTGCCGCGTCCGTTGCCGCCATCAGGTCGGTGTACGGCGCCCCTCCCCAGCTGCCCCAGCCGCGGGCGATGAAGTCGAGGCCGTAGCCGGTCGACAGCCCCGGGTCGGGCAGCAGTACGGCGTACCCCTGCGCGACCGCGATCCACGGGGTCCACCGCCAGGACCAGGCGTTCCACGAGCTGAGCGGGCCGCCGTGGATCCACAGCAGCAACGGGGCGGGGTTCTCGGGGGAGGCACCCTCGGGCAGCGCCAGCCACGAACGCACCCTGGTGCCGTCCTGGGCCGTCGCCTCGACGTCGAGGAGCCTGCCCGGCCTGGCGGGCGTCTCGCTGGGCCCGCGCAACGCCGTCGAGGACTGGTCGGGAGTCGTGGCGTCGAGGCGGACAGGTCGCGACGGTTCGGCGTACGACGTCCGCATCGCGTAGACGTGTGTGCCGTCGGGCGAGACCTGCACGTCGGAGTAGGCGAAGTCGTCGGCGGTGAGCCTGGTGACCTCCCCGGTGTCGACCTCCATCCGGAACACCGGTGCCCGGCCGTTCTCGTCGGCGACCAGCACGAGCGCGGCGCCGTCCGGCGTCCAGCGGATCGGTCCGGCCGGCCAGTGGTCCCAGTCCCCGGTCAGGTCGCGCACTGTGCCGTCGCTGACGGAGACGACCACCACGCGACGATCACCCGGGTCGTGCGGGGTGGAGCGACGCTCGCGCACCGCGACCACCTGCTGGCCGTCGGGACTGAAGCGGGGACTGTCGAACTCGGTCTCGTCCTCGTCGACGAGCAGCCGCCGCTCCCCGGTGGCCACGTCGATGAGCGCCAGGGCCCAGCGCATTCCACCGCGCTCGGGGAGTGCCCAGCTGGTGACGATCGTGGACCCGTCCGCGCTGAGGTCGAAGTCGCCCCGCTCGAGGGCCCGTCCGGCGTCGGGGGTCAGGTCGCTCAGCTCGATGCCGGCGTCGTCGCCCTCCATCCCGCCCTGGCCCAGACCGCCGGTGAACAGTCGAGGTGCGTCCGGGCCGAGGTCCTTGTCCCAGAACCTCACCGGCGCGCTCTCGTGCAGGATCGCGCGGACCTTCTTCTCCTTGCGCTCCTTGCGCTTGGCCTGCTCCGAGGCGTGGTCGTGCGAGGAGGGGTACGTCGCCGACGCCAGCGCCACGGTCCCGGTCTCGCGGGCGACGCGCACCTCGCCGACGCCACCTGGGCGGGTCGCCACGACACGGGCCTCGCCGCTCCCGGCCGGCAGCAGCCAGAGCATGGCCACCTCGTCGTCGTCGTCGTCCTTCATCGCAGCCGGGTCCGGACGCGAGGAGGTGAAGAGCAGTGAGCCGTCTGGAAGGAACGCGGACGCGCCCTCACCCTTTGCGCTCCGGGTCAACCGCCGGGCGGGAGCCGTGCCGGTGGGGTCGACCTCCCACAGGGCCGTCACCCACTTGGTGCGCTCGGGGTTCAGCGTCTGCACGGCCGTCACGAGACGGGTGCCGTCTGGGGAGAGAGCGAGCCCCGAGCCGCGGGGTAGTTCGATGAACGCGTCGAGGTCGTGGAACGGGGTCGAGGGTGCCGAGTCAGTCACCCCTCTTGACTATCACGCCCCCCGACAACGGCAAGTCCCCGGGATGCTCAGGCCTTGCGCAGCATCTCCGAGACCAGGAACGCGAGCTCGAGCGACTGCACCCGGTTGAGCCGGGGGTCGCAGACCGACTCGTAGCGCTCCCCCAGGTCGACCTCGAGCAGCTCCTCGCCGCCGCCGACGCACTCGGTGACGTCGTCCCCGGTGAGCTCGACGTGCAGTCCGCCGGGCCAGGTGCCCAGCGAGCGGTGTACGTCGAAGAACCCCTGGACCTCCTCGATCACGTCGTCGAAGCGGCGGGTCTTGTAGCCGGAGGAGGCCTCGAAGGTGTTGCCGTGCATGGGGTCGCACACCCAGGCGACCTCGACCCCGGCGGCATGCACCTTCTCCACCAGCGCGGGCAGCGCCTCACGGATCTTGCCCGCGCCCATGCGGGTGATGAAGGTGAGCCGCCCGGCCTCGTTGTCGGGGTTGAGTCGACCCGCGAGCGCGATCGCGTCGTCGGCGCTGGTGGTGGGTCCCAGCTTCACGCCGATGGGGTTCTTGATGTGTCGCAGCAGCTCGACGTGGGCGCCGTCGAGCTGGCGGGTGCGTTCCCCGATCCAGACGAAGTGGCTGGAGACGTCGTAGGGCTGCTGGGTGCGACTGTCGATCCGCGTCATCGCGTGCTCGTACTCCAGGATCAGCGCCTCGTGGCTGGAGTGGAAGTCGACGCGGTGGAACTCGTCGGGATCGGCGCCGATCGCCTGCATGAAGGTGAGCGCTCGGTCGATCTCGTTCGCGACCTTCTCGTAGCGGCGGCCGACCTTGGAGCCGAGCACGAAGTCGGTGTTCCAGGTGTGCACCTGGCGCAGGTCGGCGTACCCACCGGTCACGAAGGCGCGCACGAGGTTCAGCGTCGCGGCCGAGGAGTTGTGCACCTGCACCAGGCGCTCGGGATCGGGGATCCTGGAGGCTTCGGAGAACTCGAAGCCGTTGACGGCGTCGCCCCGGTAGGCCGGCAGGGTGACCCCGTCGCGCGTCTCGAGGTCCGAGGATCGCGGCTTGGCGTACTGCCCGGCCAGCCGGCCCAGCTTCACGACCGGCACCGAGGCGGCGTAGGTGAGCACCACGGCCATCTGCAGCAGCACCCGCAGCTTGTTGCGGGTGTTGTCGGCCGTGCCGCCCTCGAACGTCTCCGCGCAGTCCCCACCCTGCAGGAGGAACGCCTCGCCCCGCGCGACGGCGCCGAGCTTGGTCTTCAGCTCGTCGCACTCCCCGGCGAACACGAGCGGGGGCATCTTGCGCAACCGAGCCACGGCAGCATCCACGGCGGCGGAGTCGGGGTACGACGGCTGCTGGGCCGGGCCCATGGCGTGCAGGGCGGCCAGGCTGGGGAAGGTCGGTTCGGACACCCCCCCAGAGTACGTGCCGGGGCTGTTCGGCAGGCCGCCGTGCCCACGGGTCGTGACCTGTGGGGCTCTGCCTCGTTGGCAATTGTTGATGTTCCACGAGTCCTGATCGGGCAATGACGAAAGGCACCTCATGAATTCGCGCAACCTACGCCGCACCCTCTCGGTGGTGGCGGCCGCAACCGCCGGCCTCGCCATGGTCGGCACCAGCCTCACGGCGAACGCCGCCACCTCCGACCCGCTGCGGTCTCAGCAGTGGGGCCTGGACCAGATCCGGGCCGAGCAGGCGTGGTCCACCTCCAACGGCACCGGCGCGGTCGTCGCCGTCGTCGACTCCGGTGTCGACCTGACCCACCCGGACCTGAAGGCGAACCTCGTCCCCGGCATCACCACCGTCGGGTGCGGTGCCGGCCGGAGCACCTGCGGCAACGGCGACTGGAAGGGCATGGACGGCGTCGGTCAGGACAACGACGCCCACGGGACCCACGTGAGCGGCATCATCGCCGCCGTCACCAACAACGGTCTCGGCGTGGCCGGCACCGCTCCCGGAGCCAAGGTGATGCCGATCAAGTCCCTGGAGGACGGCTCCGGAAGCTTCGCCGACATCGCGACCGGCATCCGCTACGCGGCCGACCACGGAGCCAACGTGGTGAACATGAGCCTGGGCGCCGTACCCGGAGCTCAGGCCCTGACCATCACCGGACTGGAGTCCGACGTCGACGACGCGATCGCCTACGCGAGCGCCAAGGGCGTGCTGGTCGTCGCGGCCGCCGGCAACGAGAGTGTCCCGGTGTGCGACACCCCGTCCTTCGCCGACGGCGCCCTGTGCGTCACCTCCACCACGCGTGAGGAGACCCCGAGCTGGTTCTCCAACGGCGCGATCAAGCCCGGGATGGACGCCCTCGCCGCCCCCGGCGGTGAGGGGCTGGTGAGCTGCCGCAACGACATCGTCTCCACCGTGCCGCTCGGCAAGGGGTCGGCGGCTTGTGGTCAGGCGGACTACGACTACTACGCCGGCACCTCGATGGCCACTCCCCACGTCGCAGGCGTGGCGGCGCTCCTCGCCGCCCAGGGTCGCAGCCGGGACAACATCCGCGCCGCCCTGCTCGACACCGCGCGCACCCCGGGAGTCGGGACCGGCGCCTACACGACCGCCTACGGACACGGGATCGTTGACGCGGCAGCCGCCGTCGCCACCCCCGGCGCGGTCGCTGTTGCGCCCACGAAGGGCAAGGGCCGCAAGGGTCGCTGAACCCGCGTACGCCGGGGTCGGGGCCTCAGCCGAAGAAGACCTCGGCCTCGGCGTACTCCGCGGGATCGACGAGCTTGAGCTCGCCGGTGCCCTCGATCAGAGGCACCCGCTCGATGCGGGTGCCGCGCAACGCCATCATGGTGCCGAAGTCGCCCTCCTTGACGGCGTCGACCGCGTGCAGGCCGAAGCGGGTGGCCAGCCAGCGGTCGAAGGCAGTCGGCGTGCCGCCACGCTGCACGTGCCCGAGGACGACCGCACGCGCCTCCTTGCCGGTGCGGGTCTCGATCTCGTGGGCCAGCCGGTCGCCGATCCCGCCGAGGCGGACGTGGCCGAACGCGTCCTTCTCCCCCGACACGAGCGTCATGTCGCCGCCCTCCACCGGCACCGCCCCCTCGGAGACCACGAGGATGGGCGAGTAGTGACTCTCGAAGCGCTGCTCGACCAGCGCGCACACGGCGTCGATGTCGAACGGCTTCTCCGGGATCAGGACGACGTTCGCGCCGCCCGCCAGCCCGGCGTGCAGGGCGATCCAGCCCGCGTGCCGACCCATCACCTCGACGACCAGCACCCGGTGGTGTGACTCGGCCGTGGTGTGCAGCCGGTCGATCGCCTCCATCGCGATGTTGACCGCGGTGTCGAAGCCGAAGGTGAAGTCGGTGGCGTTGAGGTCGTTGTCGATCGTCTTGGGCACCCCGACCACGTTCACCCCCAGGTCGTGCAGCTTGGTCGCGACGCCCAGGGTGTCCTCCCCGCCGATCGCGATCAGCGCGTCGACCCCGAGCTCGGCGAGGTTGCTCTTGATCATCTCCACGCCGCCATCGATCTTGAACGGGTTCGTCCGCGAGGAGCCCAGGATGGTTCCGCCACGCGGCAGGATCCCGCGCACCTGCGCGATCCCGAGCTCGCTGGTCACCCCCTCGAGCGGGCCTTTCCACCCGTCCCGGAAGCCGACGAAGTCGAAGCCGTACTCCTTCACGCCCTTGCGCACGACGGCCCTGATCACGGCGTTCAGGCCGGGGCAGTCGCCACCGCCGGTGAGCACTCCGACACGCATCTGTTTCTCCCTCGGGTAAGAATTGGATCGTTCATATCCAACCGCGAACGACCGTTCCCCGTCCACCCCCGAGGCCAACCGGCCCGAATTCTCCCCGATTTCGACTCCCAGCCGGACCCCGGTCGCCTAGGGTCACCCGCGGCCCAGGTCGGGCCTCGTGACCACCGGTCACGCATTCGCAACGGAGAACCCTTCATGATCCGCAGTACGACCACCTTTGCCATGGGCGCGATCGTCGCCCTGGTCCTCGGGACTGGCACGGCGTACGCCGCCACCGGCGGCAAGTTCATCCTCGGCCGGGCCAACGCGGCTTCGTCCACGACGACGCTGAGCAACTCCACCGGCACGGCGCTGACACTGAACTCAAAGGCCGGGCAGCCCTCGCTGCGGGTGAACCGGAACACCAAGGTGCCCAACCTCAACGCCGACCTGCTCGACGGCGTGGACTCGGGCTCGCTGGCACGGGTCACCACGGTGGGTTCCGTCTACGGCGATGGCTACGTCGACGACGGCGGCACGCCCGGAGACACGAGCGACGACGTCGTCGCCGCGGTTGCCGTGTGCCCCGCCGGGAGCCAGGTCGTCGGCGGCGGCGGAGCCGACTACACCAACGACGGCACGCTCTTCTACAGCGCGCCGGACGGCGGGGACGCCTGGTTCGTCGTCTCCAGCACCGCCACCGCGAACGCCGCCAGCGCCGCCGACGTCGAGGCCTACGCACGATGCTGGAACCCGCGCTCCAACGTGGGCAGCAGCTTCCGCATGGCGCCGGTCCCCCACAGTCTCTCCAGCGACGGCCGCCAGGCCCTCGCGAAGGCGGCCGGCAAGCGCTGAGCGACCGGCCCGCGCCCGTCGTACCTGTCAGGATGCCGACATGAGCATTCTCGCCATCGACGCAGGTACGACGGGCGTGACCGCCCTCGTGGTCACCGCGGACGGTCGCATCGCGGCGCGCGGGTACCAGGAGTTCCGCCAGCACTTCCCGAGACCGGGCTGGGTCGAGCACGCGCCGGAGGAGATCTGGCAGGCCACCCTGGAGGCGACCCGCGAGTGTCTGGCCGCCTGGGAGGGCGCAGCCGCTGACCTGAGCGGCATCGGCATCACCAACCAGCGCGAGACGGTGCTGCTCTGGGACCGCGAGACCCTCGGCTCGCCGCGCCGCGCCATCGTGTGGCAGGACCGGCGCACCGCCGAGATCTGCGCTCGCCTGAAGGACGCCGGCCATGAGGAGCGCGTCGCAGCCCTGACGGGCCTGCGGCTGGACCCCTACTTCTCCGGCACCAAGCTGGCCTGGCTGGCCGAGAACGAGCCCAACACCTGGGCACTGGTGGAGCAGGGTCGCTACGCGGTCGGCACCGTCGACTCCTACCTGGTCGCCCGGATGACCCGCGGGAACTGGCACATCACCGACGTCTCGAACGCCTGCCGCACGCTGCTCTTCGACCTCGAGCAGGGGCAGTGGTCCGAGGAGCTCTGCGCGCTGTTCGGGGTCCCGCGCGACGCCCTGCCGGAGGTGGTGCCCAACTGGGGCGAGCTGGCCACCACCGACCCCCGCAGCTTCCTCGACCTCGAGCTGCCCATCGCCGGTCATCGCCGGCGACCAGCAGTCCGCGCTCTTCGGGCAGACGTGCTTCGACGAGGGCGACTCCAAGTGCACCTACGGCACCGGGTCGTTCATCCTGACCAACACCGGCGGCTCGGTGGTGCGCTCGGAGGCGGGGCTGCTCTCGACGGCTGCGTGGAAGTCCCCGGACGGCGAGATGACCTACGCGCTCGAGGGCGCGATCTTCGTGACCGGCGCCGCGGTGCAGTGGCTGCGCGACGGCCTCCAGATCGTCGGCTCGGCCGCAGAGACCGCGGCCATCGCCGCGAGCGTGGACAGCAGCGACGGTGTGGTGTTCGTGCCCGCGCTGACCGGCCTCGGGGCTCCACACTGGGATCCGCACGCGCGCGGCACGATCCTCGGCCTGACCCGGGGTACGACCAGAGCGCACCTCGTCCGCGCCACCCTCGAGGCGATCACCTTCGAGGTGCGCGACGTGATCGACACGATGCCCACGAGGCTCACCTCGATGATGGTCGACGGTGGGGCCGCCGCGAACGACCTGCTCTGCCAGCTCCAGGCCGACCTGCTCGGCCTGCCCGTGCAGCGCCCGGAGATCGTCGAGACCACCGCCCTGGGCGCGGCCTTCATGGCCGGGCTCGGCACCGGTGTGTGGGACTCCACCGACGACCTGCGCGAGACCTGGCGGCTCGACCGGGAGTTCGCCCCGGACCGGTCCGAGGAGGCCAAGGAGCGCACCGAGGCCGCCTACGCCCTGTGGAGCAAGGGGGTCGAGCGCGCCAAGTCGTGGGCGGAGTAGCCCGCGCGGGACCGCCCGACGGCGTCAGACCGGGGCGTTCCTCGTGCCCCGGGCGAGCGCGACCGCGAAGACCGTGAAGCACACCGCGGTGATCGCGCATCCCCACCACATCACGTTCGAGCCGATGAACGCCGCATAGCCCCCGATCACGGCGGCCAGCGCCCACCAGCGGACGATGCCGGCGCGCCAGAGCGCGATCGTGGCCAACGGCAGGGCGAGCATGAAGCCGACCGCACCCGGCACGGTCAGGGCCGGGACGCCCCACATCGTCTCGGTCATGCGGTCCTGGACCGCCGTGACGGCCTCGGCGCCGTAGAGCTGACCGACGGCGGAGTCGTACCAGTCGGTGACCAGCAGGCCCGGCAGCGTGGTCATCCCGGCGAAGCCGAGGAACGCGGCCACGTTCGCCAGCCACGCTCCCCTACCCCGGACGTACGGCACGACGAGCAGCGCGGGCGCGATCCAGAAGGCGTAGGACCAGTGGAACCCGAGCGACTTGAACTGGAGCGGTGCGGGGTTGGCCGCGTAGACGCTGAACATCTCGCTGCCACTGGTGCCGGCGCCGGGGTCGGCGAAGGCGCCGATGACGGCGAACACCCCGGCAAGCACCGGTGCGGCGATCAGGAAGTTCCGGCGCACGACCAGGGCGCGGTTCCGGCGCGGTCGCTCGAGGGCCGACGGCGTCTCGGCCGGGGTGGCGGTGATGCTGGTCATGGGATCTCCTCGGACTGGTCGATGGTCCAAGGCTCCCTGCCGATCCCCTCGACCGGATCGGTCGCGCGAGGGAAATCGCCCTCCGTCCTACGACTGATCCTCGACCACGTCACCGGGGACCACGACGCCGTTCTCGTAGGCGAAGATCACCGCCTGCACCCGGTCGCGCAGCCCCAGCTTGGTGAGCACGTTGCTCACGTGTGTCTTGGTGGTGCCCTCGGAGACGAACAGCCGCGCGGCGATGTCGAGGTTCGACAACCCCCGGGCCAGCAGGCCGAGCACCTCCGCCTCGCGGGGCGTCAACGACAGCAACCTCGGTTCGGTCGGACGACGCGAGGCCGCTGGCCGGCGTACGAAGGCGTCGATGACCCGCCGAGTCACCCCGGGTGCGAGCAGCGAGTCCCCCGCGGCGACGACGCGGATCGCCGCGACCAGCTCCTCGGCCGGGGCATCCTTGAGCAGGAACCCCGAGGCCCCGGCGCGCAGCGCCTCGAAGACGTACTCGTCGAGGTCGAAGGTCGTGAGCACCAGCACCCTGGAAGCGACTCCCGCCTCCACCAGGCGCCGGGTCGCGGCGATCCCGTCGAGGACCGGCATCCGGATGTCCATCAGCGTGACGTCGGGGACCAGGCGGGTCACCACCTCCACGGCCTCCTCGCCGTTCGCCGCCTCGCCGACCACCTCGAGGCCGGGTTCGTCGGCCAGCAGCGAGCGGAAGCCGGCGCGGACCATTCCCTGGTCGTCGACGACCACCAGGCGGGTGTTCACGACTGCTCCGCCAGCGGCATGGAGGCGGTGAGGCGAACCCCGCCGGACGCGGACGGTGCCACATCGACGGTGCCGCCGTACAGCGCGACCCGCTCCCGGACGCCGACCAGCCCGTGGCCGCCGGTCCCATTGGTCGCGAGCCCCCGCCCGTCGTCGGCGACCTCGAGGTCGAGCCGCTGGGGCGAGTAGCGGACGACGACCTCGACCTGCGTCGCGCGTGCATGCCGCAGGGCGTTGGTGAGCCCCTCCTGGACGATCCGGTAGGCCGCCAGGTCCACCCCCGGACTGAGCGGCACGGGTTCTCCCTCCACCCGGAGGCGCACTGCGACGTCGGCCGAACCCGCCTGCCGCACCAGACGGTCGAGCTCGCCGAGCCCCGGCTGCGGCGCCAGCGCCACGGACTCGCCCTCGGTCCTCAGCACTCCGAAGAGGCGGCGCATCTCCGCCAGGGCCTCACGGGCGGTCGCCTCGACGAGGGCCAGGTCCGCAGCCTCGCGGGCGTTGCCGGGTCCCAGCCGCCTCCGGACGGCCTGGGTCTGGATGGTCACCACACTGATCGAATGGGACACGATGTCGTGCAGCTCACGCGCGATCCTGGTGCGCTCCTCCGCCTTGGCGCGGACGGCCTCGAGCTCGCGCTCGCGTTCGAGCTGGTCCGCCCGGGCGACGGCGGCGTCCGCACTCGCGACGCGTCGACTGAGCACCACGCCGGCCACCCAGGGCCCGGCGAAGAAGACGATGGCCGCCGCCAGGTCGCTCGGCTCGAATCCCTTCCACACGCTGACCGCCAGGAACGGCAGCACCACCAGCCCGAGCCCGACGTAGCTGCGGGGCGCCCTGGTCTCCGAGCCGACGGTGAAGCAGACCAGCACGAGCGAGAGGAGGGTCGAGAACTGACCCTGGGGGTTGACCAGCAGGTTGGCACCGGCGACCACGGCGGCGACCAGCAGCGGGACACGTCGGCGCCAGGCGAGCGAGCCCATCGCCAGACCGGCCACCAGGAGGTGCAGGGCCGGCGAGCGCACCCCGGGGGCGAACGCCGCCTCGGCCAGCGTCATCGCCACGAACACCACGGCGATCAGCGCGTCGAGGAGCGGCGGCCTGGTTCTCACGGTGTCGACGGTAGGACATCCGCCGCCGCCACCACATCGGTCGCTCGACAGATGCCGCCGTCGTTCCGGCTCAGTCGCGGTGCGTGGCGGCGGCTGTCTCGACCCGTGCCACGTAGTCGAGCCACCACGACTGGTCACCGATCTCGTCGTGGTCGCGACCGCCGCGCCCGTCGATCGACTCCCGAAGGATGTCGGTGTGCCCAGCATGCTGGGCGGTCTCGGCGACCAGGTGCAGCACGATCCGCCCCAGGGTGGTCTCGCGATGCTCCTCGGGCCACCACGACACCGTCGCCGGGGCATCGAGGCCGAGCACCCGGATCGACTCGTCGGAGTGCGCCCACGCGGAGCGGTAGAGGTCGAGCAGCCATTCGCGCGACTCGTCGGCGGCGGCGTACATGTCCGCGCCGGCGTCATAGTCGGCCTCGTTGTCCCACGGCAGCTCGACCCCCGAAGGCCGCCCGACGCACTCGCCGAGATAGCCGAGCTCCACGCCGGCCAGGTGCTTGACCAGCCCCAGGAGGTTGGTTCCCGACGGGGTGAGCGGTCGGCGCACGTCGTACTCGCTGAGGCCGTCGAGGGCCTCGACGACTCCGTCACGGGCGCGCTGGAGGTACCGCTGGAAGTGGGCGGCCAAGGGGGTCACTTCGCTCATGCCCTGACCCTAGGACCGGCCGCGGACTGCCGCCACAGCTCAGCCGCGCCCGCCGCGCAGCTTCGCCAGCACCTCCTCGGCGGTGCGATGCGCGTTCTGCGCCTCGTCGAGCACGTCGACGGCGTCCTCGCGTGCCGCCTCGGCCTCCTCGAGGTCGTCGTCCACCCCGTCGACCTGGTCGTCGATCTCGGCCAACCGGCGACGCAGCTCGTCGGCCTCGCCCTGCAGCTGGAGCCTGCGGGCGTTGAGGGACTCGATCGAGGCATCAACCTCGGCGAGCTCGTCGGCCGCCTCCGCGACCCGGGTCGCTGTGTCCTCGACGGCCTCCTCGGCTGCTGCCAGCCTGACTCCGTCGTCGGGTACGACGTGCAACCCCACCGGCTCGGGGGGCGGCGCGGCCACCGCACGCACGTCGAGGGCGTCCGGCACGGCCACCACCGCAGCAACGTCGAGCTCCGAGACTCCTGTCGAGGTGAACGCCGTGACCAGCCGTCCGGTCCGCACGACCTGGGCTGCCACCGGGTCCAGCATCGCCGCGGTGAGGATGCCCTCGACCTGGTCGACCACCGGGCCGGTCAGGCGCACACCGGTCTCGCGGGCCAGCGACCTGGCCGAGGTGGCCAAGGCGTTGGTCAGCTGGCGGCGCTGCCGGGTGAGGGCGCGGAGCTCGTCCCCGTCCAGTGCCTGCGCAGCGGCCCGGAGCGAGGACGCGAGCTCCAGCACCGATTCGATCTGGTCGGTCTCGCGCCGGACCAGCAGGTTCACCGCCCAGGCAGCGACCGACGGCCGCTTCAGCTTCCGGATCTGCCCCGCGAGCCGCTTGTCCCCGCACTCTCGGGCCGCCAGGTTCCGCGCGTCGGTGAAGGCGTCGGCCGGTCCGGCGTACAGCTCGTCGGCGACGGCGACCAGCCGCCCGGTCGACTCGGTGCCCTCATCCATCGGACACGACGTTCAGGAGCAGCGCCAGCGCGGCGGTGCACGCAGCCGACCGGATCTCGGCCCGGTCGCCCTCCAGCAGCAGCCGGGAGGTCCGGACCTCGAGGGGTCCTGCCACCGCGAGGTAGACAGTGCCGACGGGCCTTCCCTCCTGCTCGTCGGGCCCGGCGACTCCGGTCGTGGCGAGCGCCCAGTCGACACCGAGCCTGGCGCGCACGCCCGTGGCCATCTGGGAGGCGCAGTCGGCGGAGACCACCTGCGCCGAAGTCACCCCGAGGAGGTCGCGCTTCACCCGGGTCGCGTAACTGACCACCCCGCCGACGAAGGTCGCCGAGGCGCCGACCGGCTGGCTCAGCAGCCCGGCGAGCTCCCCTCCGGTCACCGACTCGGCACAGCCGCACGTCTCACCCCGGGCGAGCAGCGCTCGGTGTAGCGCCAACTGAGGGGTGAGAGCCGGCTCACGGGGGGAGGACGGGGGGCTCATGGTCAGACGCTAGCGAACGTCAACGCCCCCGCCCCTCCGGTCTACACCGCCGCGCCGACCAGCCCCTTCGTGGGGTGCCCTGATGGCTGGAAGCGCGCACACTGGGCTTAACCCATCAGACCGGGAGAAATCATGAGCGAACCAACGCCCGGTTCCGAGTCCACGCGCGATCTGCCTGGGCAGCGGAGCCCCGGTGACAGCCACTTCAGCACCCCCGCCTGGGTGGGCCCGACCCGCCACGCGTCCGAAGCGCCGAGCATCCCGGTGCAGGGCACGCCCGCCCACCGTGCCGAGAGTGCCGAGAGTGGTGCGCCGAGCGAGCCGTCCACGAGGCCGGCGGACCGGGAACGGGTGGTCGAGAGCGCCCACTGGGTCGGCTCCAGCACCGGCCGTACGGCGGCCTCGCTGATGCTGATCGCGGCACTGATCGTCACCCTCGGCATGGGGGCGCTCACGTACTCGCGACCCGGCGCCGACAGCGTGGCACTGCTCGTGGCCTCCGCCCTCGTGGTGATGGCGATCTGGGGGCTGATGGCGGCCTCGAAGCCGATGATCGTCGACCTCAACGGTCCGATGCTGACCGTGCGGCACCACAACACCCAGGAGGTCTTCGATCTCTCCGATCCCTACCAGTCGGTCGAGATCCGCGGAGCCGTGGGCTCCCCGACCTGGTCGCTGACGCTCGAGAGGCGTGACGGCTCGCCGCTCGTGGTCGGCTCCCGCACGGTGAACGTCCACCAGCTGCACCCGACGGTGCTCTACCACCGCAAGCGAGCGGAGCTGCGCCGCACCGAACGGGAGTCCCGGTTCAACCGCTGACCCGTCTGGGTGGTCGCTAGCCTTCCTGCATGTCATTGCCGATCGAGGACTACGCCGTCATCGGCGATGGGCACACCGCCGCGCTGATCGGCATCAACGGGTCGCTGGACTGGCTGTGTCTGCCCCAGTTCGACTCCCCCGCGTGCTTCGCGGCTCTCGTCGGCGAGCCGGAGAACGGTCACTGGATGCTCGGACCCGTGGGCGAACACAGCGCCACGCGACGCTACGTCGGCGACACGGCCATCCTGGAGACGACCTACTCGACCGCGGGTGGGACGGTGCGGGTCACCGACCTGATGCCGACCGGCGACCGGCGTGCCGACGTGGTCCGCCGTGTCGAGGGCGTCCACGGCACCGTGACGATGCTGCACTGCTGGCTGGTGCGGTTCGACTACGGTCTGATCCGGCCGTGGGTGCACCGCGGGGAGGTGGCCGGTCGAGCGTCCATCATCGCGACGGCCGGCCCGGACAAGCTGATCCTCACCGGCCCCCGCCTTCCACCCGCGGTCGACGGGCGGCACGAGGAGAGCTTCGACGTGCACGCCGGCGAGCGGCTCGACTTCACCCTCACCTGGGTGCCGTCGTACCGCGACTCCCCCGGCGCCATCGACATCGACGCGGTCGTGGCCCGGACGCAGGAGGAGCAGCAGGCCTGGGCCGACGCCTGCCAGTACGACGGGCCCTGGCGACACGAGGTCGTCCGCAGCCTGGTCACGCTGCGCGGCCTGACCCACGTCGACACGGGCGGGATCGTCGCGGCACCGACCACGTCGCTCCCCGAGGACTTCGGCGGAGTCCGCAACTGGGACTACCGGTTCTGCTGGCTGCGCGACGCGGCGCTCACGCTCGAGTCGCTGCTCGGGGTCGGCCGGGTCAGCGCTGCGCACCACTGGCGGAACTGGCTGCTCCGCGCCATCGCGGGTGACCCCGAGGACATGCAGGTGATGTACACCGTCGAAGGTGGTCGTCGGCTCCCCGAGACCGAGCTCGACCACCTCTGTGGCTACGCCGGCTCACGACCGGTCCGCATCGGGAACGGTGCGGTGGACCAACGACAGAGCGACGTCCTCGGGGAGGTGATGTCGGCGCTGGCCATGGCGCGTCACCACGGACTGGTGGAGACCCGGGACAGCTGGAGCCTGCAGCGCACCCTGGTCAACCGATTGGCTCAGGTGTGGCAGGAACCGGACCACGGGTTGTGGGAGATCCGCGGCCCGCAACGACACTTCACCCACAGCCGGGTGATGGTGTGGGCCGCCTTCGACCGGGCGATCGAGGGTGTGGAGCACCACGGCCTCGCCGGCCCCGTCCAGGAGTGGCGGCGGCTGCGTGAGGAGGTCCGGGCCGAGGTGATGGAGCGCGGCTTCGACGTCGCGCGCAACACCTTCACCCAGCACTACGACACCACCGAGGTCGACGCCTCGCTGCTGGTTCTGCCCGTCGTCGGGTTCATCGAGGGCGATGACCCCCGCATGCTCGGCACCATCGACGCCGTCGAGAAGGACCTGATGCGCGACGGCCTCCTGCTGCGCTACCGCACCTCCTCGGGGGTGGACGGCCTCGCCGGCGAGGAACACCCGTTCCTGGCGTGCTCGTTCTGGCTGGTCTCGGCCTACGCGCGCGCCGGCCGACGTGAGCAGGGCATCGCCCTGATGAACCGCCTGGTGCGGCTGTGCAACGACGTCGGCCTGCTCAGCGAGGAGTACGACGTCCAGGGTGCTCGGATGGTCGGAAACTTCCCGCAGGCGTTCTCCCACCTGGCCCTGGTCGGCGCGGCGGTGCACCTGGCCGCACTAGACCAGTAAGCCGTTTTCATTCTCATTTCGGTCATATATGGGCAGAATGTCATTGTTCGGACAAATTTCCGAACCATGTGGGGGAGGCACCGAGATGAAGCACCGCGCAGACACCCTGGAGATGGCACCGCCTACGGCCGAGAGCATCGCAGGGCGCCACGCCCAGCCGGCGCCCGAGCCGGTGCTCGAACCGGCGCTCGAGCCAGCCCTCGAGCCGGCGCTCGGCGCCGTCGAGGACCTGGTCGACGAGGCGTCGAGTCAGGGCGTTCACGACCACATCGACGCCGCGGTGCCGCTCTTCCCGAAGACCGGCAAGTGGCGCACCCGCAGCCTGGTACGCAACGTCACGTTCGTGCTGCTCGTCGTCGTCTCCGGGCTCGCTGGCCTCGCTGGCCGGCTGTTCGCGGAGTCACGCACCGACCACCGGATGAACATGTTCATCGCCGCCACCCTCGCCGTGGCCGGTCTGTGGGCGCTGCTCACCGCGACCGCACCGCAGGTCGTGACCATGAGGGGCTCGCTGCTGACCGTTAAGTCGCGACGTGGCACCGAGCAGTTCGACCTCGCCGAAGGGATGCAGCGCGTCGACCTCGTCGGCGACCCGCGCAGCCTCCGGTGGGCCCTCGCCCTCCACCGCGAGGACGGCACCACCATGCAGCTGAACCGTCGTGACGTCGACGCGCTCACCCTCGACCCCATCGTCCGCCACTTCCGGACGATCGCCGCCGAGCGGCGCGCCGAGCACTGGCGTCGGATCGGTCTCTGAACCACCCCGCGACTCCTCGGCCCGGACTGCGATCACTCCCGCCAGGATGAGCAGTCCGCCGAGGAGCTGCAGGGGGCGGGGCAGCTCACCGAGCAGCGCCCAGGCGAACAGCACCGCGAACATCACCTCGGAGAGCCCGACGAACGAGGCCAGCTTCGCGCCCAGAATCCGCGCAGCGGCGATTCCCGCTACATAGGCCGTTGCCGCGGCGATGGCGGCCAGCTCGAGTGTGGCCAGCCACCAGGGCACCGAGGCGCCAGCGAGCTGCACGGGGCCGGCCGCGAGACGCATGGGCAGGACTCCACTCAGTCCCAACACCCCGAACACTGCTGAACCGACGAAGAGACCACCCGTCGCGAGCACGAGCGGAGGAAGCGACGCCTCGTGCGAACGCCCGGAGAGCAGGAAGTACGACGCCAGGCCGAGGGCCGCGATCAGGCCCCATACAACGCCGACCCCCTCCACCCTCACCCCGCCGCCGAGCGCGATGGCGGGCAGGTCGAGCACGAGGACCAGCCCGAGGATCGCGAGCACGATGCCCGCCACGGTCGGGAGGCGCGGCAGCCGCCGGGCCACCAGGCACTGCCAGCCGACGACGAGGATCAGACCGAGGTACTCCAGCAGGAGCGCGACGCCGACCGAGAGGTGTTCGACGGCGTAGAAGAACGCGAGCTGTGGGACGGCGATCGCCATCACGCCGTACCCGACCAGCTGGGTCCACTCGCGGCGCAGCAGGCACCAGCGGCCCCCGAGTGAGCGCAGTGCCGGCGCGAGCAGGAGCAGGGCAGCCCCGGCCACGCGCAGGAACACCACGGACCCCGGGGTCCAGCCGGTCTCGAGCAGCGACTTGGCCACTGGCCCCGACGTGGCGAACGTGGCGGCTGAGAGCAGCGCGAGCAGGATTCCGCTACCCGTCGACCTCGGAGACATCGTTCACCACCTGTCATGAGCAAAATATAGGAACACCGGTTACTGTAGAACCATGAGACGTCAGGAGTCAAAGTGACTTTTGCCCATGACACAGAGATGGCACTGAGCGCCGCGGCCGCCTTGGTCAACACCTTCACCGGCTCGGCGACGGGCTCGGACTCGCTGCGGAGCCAGGAGGACCTGGTCCGCTTCCTGGACGAGAACGGCTGGTTCGGCGTCCGGGGCGGCGACGCCGCCGAGCTGGAGGACGTCAGGGCCTTGCGGCCACGCCTGCGCGAGCTGTGGGACCTGCCGGAGGAGGAGCTGGTCCGCACCGTCAACGGGATCCTCACCGATGCCGAGGCACTCCCCCAGCTCGTCGACCACGACGGTCTGGGCTGGCACATCCATGCGGTGCCCCAGGAGGCCCCGCTGGCGACCCGGATGGCGGTCGAGGCGGCGATGTCGATCATCGACGTGGTCCGCTCGGGCGAGCTGGACCGGCTGAAGACGTGCGCCGCCGAGGGTTGCGACAACGTGGTCGTCGACCTCTCCCGCAACCGCTCCAAGCGCTTCTGCGAGGACGGGTGCGGCAACCGTGAGAACGTCCGCGCCTACCGCGACCGCCAGCGGTCGGGCTAGGCGAGTGCGCTAACCGGCGACCGCAGCCGTGCGCCGGTGGCGTACGACGTCTCGAGCGAACTCCACACCCGAGCTCAGGGTCAGCACCACGGCGCCGGCGAGGAAAACCGCGGCGATCCACCAGACCGTGTCTCCAGTGGTCTCCAACCCTCCGGTCAGCAACCCGAACGGCGCCACGAACCCCCCGAGAGCCAGAGCCTGGAAGGTGGTCTTCACCTTGCCGCTCTGCTTGGCCGGCATCACCACGTCCTTGGCGATGGACAGCCGGGCGAACGTCACTGCCCACTCCCGCACCAGGACGACGATCGTGATCGTCCACCAGAGCCACGCCGGCAGGAAGTCATGGATGATCGCCAGACCGATGAACGCCATCCCGGTGATCGCCTTATCGGCAATCGGGTCGGCGATCTTGCCGAAGTTCGTGACCAGGTTGTGCTTGCGCGCGAGGTCGCCGTCGATCTTGTCGGTGATCATCGCGATGCAGAACAGTGCCCAGGCGATCCACCGCCACGTCAGGTCCTGCCCGCCGTCGTGCAGCAGGGCCCAGCCGAAGAACGGCACCATCACGATCCGCAGCGTGGTCAGTGCGTTGGGCACGTTCCAGTTGTTCACCTGACGGGTCTCGGCATCGGGCTCGGACTGACTCATCGACCCTCCTCCGCGAACACCGGGACCGCAACCAGGTCGACGCCCTCGGCGCCCACCACCTTGGCCGGAATCATGTCACCGACCGCCAACGAGCCCGAGCCGCCCTCCAGTGTGGTCGAGCCGTCGACCTCCGGCCCCTGGTGCGCGGCCCTGCCCTCGGCGAGGTCCCCGTCCACGGACTCGACCAGCACGACGACGTCCTGGCCGATCCGCTCCTCGGCTCGTTGGGCAGTCAGTTCCTCGGCGAGCGCTGTGACGTGCTCCAGTCGCTCACTGATCTCGTCCTCGTCCAGCTTGCCCTCGAACCCCTCCGCCTCGGTGCCGTCCTCGTCGGAGTAGCCGAAGATGCCGATCGCGTCGAGCCGGGCGTCGGTGAGGAAGTCACAGAGCACCTGCAGGTCCGACTCGGTCTCTCCGGGGAAGCCGACGATGAAGTTCGACCGCACGCCCGCCTCGGGGGCCTGGGAGCGCACCTGCTCCAGCAGGCCGAGGAATGCCTCCGGGTCACCGAAGCGCTTCATCCGGCGCAAGACGGAGTGGGAGGCGTGCTGGAAGGACAGGTCGAAGTACGCCGCGACGCCCGGCGTCCCGGCGATCGCGCTCACCAGCCCCGGTCGGGTCTCGGCCGGCTGAAGGTAGGAGACACGGACCCGCTCGACGCCGTCGACGGCCGCGAGCTCGGGCAGCAACGTCTCCAGCAGCCGCAGGTCACCGAGGTCCTTGCCGTAGGAGGTGGAGTTCTCGCTCACCAGGAACAGCTCCCGGGCGCCCTGGGCGGCCAGCCACCGCGCCTCCTCGAGCACGTCGCTCGGGCGGCGGGAGACGAAGGAACCGCGGAACGACGGGATGGCGCAGAAGGTGCATCTGCGGTCGCAGCCGGACGCGAGCTTGAGGGGGGCCATCGGCCCGGAGTCGAGCCGGCGGCGCACCGTCCGCGGTCCGCTGGCGGGACCGCCCTCGCCCACGGACGAGGCGTCGGCCACCGCCCCGTGCCCCGGCACCGTGGCGGCGCCGGATGCGAGCGCATCGCCGCGCTCAGCCGGTGAGATCGGGAGCAGCAGCCGCCGATCCTTGGGCGTGTGCGGGTGCTGCTGCTCGCCGGCGAGGATCGACCGCAACCGGGCCGCGATGTCGGGGTAGTCGTCGAAGCCCAGCACGGCGTCGGCCTCGGGGAGGGACGTGGCGAGCTCGGCGCCGTACCGCTCGGCCAGGCAACCCACCGCGACCACCGCCTGCGTCGCTGAGCCGGCTGCTTTGCCGTCGGTGTCCTTGGAGGCCTTGAGGTCCGCGGCGGCCAGCAGCGTGTCGACCGAGTCCTTCTTGGCCGCCTCGACGAAGCCGCAGGTGTTCACCATCACGGTCTCCGCCTCGGCCGGGTCCTCGACCAGCACGAAGCCGCCCGCCTCCAGGCGTCCGGCCAGCTCCTCGGAGTCGACCTCGTTGCGGGCGCACCCCAGTGTCACCAGCGCGACGGTGTTCCGCGCGGTGTCGGCGATTGCGGGAGAGGTAGTCATGAGACGTGTCGAAGTATGACCGACCGCCCCACCCTTCCTGAAACCGAGCGGTCAGCCGAACTGCTTGCTCTCGGCGGCCGAGGTCGGCCCGACGGTCCCTCGCGGCTTGCCGAGCAGGGTCACCCTGACCGCCTTGCCGTTGCTGGCGGTGACCTCGAACGGGGCCAGGCCGATGACCTGCTGCTCCCGTCCCCGGGCCAGCCTGCCCGCCCACAGGATGCGTCCGTCGCGGTCCCGCACGACGACCTGGGGGCTTGCCCCCGTCGCGATGACACGCAGGGGCGCCAGGGTCGTCTTGGGCTCAGCCGTGGGCTGCCCCTGCGCCAGGCCCGCCGTGTCGGCCACGCCCGGCGCTGGGCTGACCAGCTCCTGGGGCGTGTCGCCGAAGATCTTCGCCGAGCCCCACACCAGCGCCAACGCCAGCACGCATGCCGCCAGCAGGCTCCAGCGAGGGCCGCTGGAGGTCGCGCTGACGCCACCACCGATGCCGGTGGCCAGCTCGGCCTCGAAGACCTGGCGGGCCTCGATCTCGGCCTGGGCGTAGCGGTCGTCATAGAGACCGACGAGCTCCTCGGGGTCGAGGCCGAACACGCGCGCGAGGGTGCGGAGGTGGCCGCGAGCGTAGAAGTCGCCGCCGCACGGCCCGAAGTCGTCCACCTCGATGCTTTCCAGGACGTGCGGCCGGATCCGGGTTCGTTCGCTCAACGTGTCGATGCTCAGCCGCGCCCGGTGGCGAGCGGCGGCCACCAGGGGCCCGATCACCGCGCCGGATGCTCCGCGGGCGCGAGCAGCGGGAGGGTGCTCGCCCACGCTGGCGGTCACGGTCACCTCGGTGCGCTGGGCGGGCACCGCCGGCTGGTGCGGCATCGGCGCCCGTTCCCGGGACACCTCGGCGCGGGAGGCCGGCAGCGCCTCCCGACCCGGCTCGACGGGTTCGAACTCCTCCATCGGTGCGGCCTGCCGCTCGGGCGCCGCAGTGCCTTCGTGGTCGAGGGCGGTGCTCTGTCGCGGCACGAGTGGCCCCGCCGGGTCCACGTGCTCCGGAGTGGGGGTCGCCGGCTGCCCAAAGACCGGCACGCCGACCGCCACCCGCACCGGGCTGCGGCCGCTGGCCAGGGTCTCGAGGCCCGCCACCAGGTCGCCACTGAGTTCCCCGAGGTCGACTCTGGTGGTGACGCCGAGGGGTACGACGTAGGACCGGGTCGCAGCCGGCGACCCGGCATCAGCGACCGACCGGCCGTGCAGGACGATGCGACCCTCGCGGAACCAGGCCCGCAGCCCGGCGCCTGCGGCCTGCACCTCGACGTGGTCGATGTCCTGCCAGCGCAGCCCGCTCCAGGTCTCGTTCCGGCGCACGCGGATTCCGTGCTCGTCGGCCAGCATCAGCGGGGCCCGGCTGTCGCGCACCACCACCAGCTGGACCACCCCGACCGCGGCAACGGCGAAGCACACCAGCCAGTCCGTGACGGACCCGGTGAGCAGGGCCCGGGAGAACCAGGCCACGGTGACCACCGCGGCTGCCACGCCGAGGGCAGCGGCGAGCCGTGCGTTGTGCCGAACCGAAACTCCCACGGCTACTCCCCCTGCAGGTTGGCGATCACGTCGTCGAGGTCGTCGGGCTTGATCATCACGTCGCGGGCCTTGGAACCCTCGCTCGGACCGACGATCCCCCGGCTCTCGAGGATGTCCATCAGGCGCCCTGCCTTGGCGAAGCCGACGCGCAGCTTGCGCTGGAGCATCGAGGTCGACCCGAACTGGGTGGAGACCACCAGCTCGATCGCCTGGACCACCAGATCCATGTCGTCGCCGATGTCGTCGTCGAGATCACGCTTGGCGGCCGCCGGCGCGGTGACGTCGTCGCGGTAGTTGGGTCCGAGCTGTTCCTTGCACTGCTTCACGACCTGGGCGATCTCAGCCTCGGTCACCCAGGAACCCTGCACCCGCACGGGCTTGGAGGCCCCCATCGGCAGGAACAGGCCGTCACCTTGTCCCACCAGCTTCTCCGCACCGGGCTGGTCCAGGATGACGCGGCTGTCGGCCAGCGAGCTGGTGGCGAAGGCCAGCCGTGAGGGCACGTTGGCCTTGATCAGGCCGGTGACCACGTCGACGCTGGGCCGCTGGGTGGCCAGGACGAGGTGGATCCCGGCGGCCCGGGCGAGCTGGGTGATCCGGACGATCGCGTCCTCCACGTCTCGCGGCGCGACCATCATCAGGTCGGCGAGCTCATCGACGACCACGCACAGGTAGGGGTACGGCGCGAGCACGCGCTCGCTCCCGGCCGGCAGGACGACCTTGCCCGCGCGAACCGCCTTGTTGAAGTCATCGACGTGCCGGAAGCCGAAGTTGGCGAGGTCGTCGTAGCGCATGTCCATCTCGCGCACGACCCACTGCAGCGCCTCGGCGGCCTTCTTGGGACTGGTGATGATCGGCGTGATCAGGTGTGGGATGCCCTCGTAGGCGTTCAGCTCCACGCGCTTGGGGTCCACCAGGATCATCCGCACCTCGTCCGGCGTGGACCGCATCAGCAGCGAGGTGATCATCGAGTTGATGAAGCTCGACTTGCCCGAGCCGGTCGCGCCCGCGACCAGCAGGTGCGGCATCTTGGCGAGGTTGGCGACCACGAAGCCGCCCTCGACGTCCTTGCCCAGGCCGCACACCATCGGGTGGTGGTCGTTGCGCGCGTTGCCGGACCGGAGCACGTCACCCAGCGAGACGATCTCCTTGTCCACGTTCGGGATCTCGATGCCGACCGCGGACTTTCCGGGGATCGGGCTGAGGATGCGCACGTCTGCGGACGCCACGGCGTAGGCGATGTTCTTCTGGATGCCGGTGATCTTCTCGACCTTCACCGCGGGACCGAGCTCGACGACGTAGCGCGTCACCGTCGGTCCGCGGGTGTAGCCGGTCACCTGTGCGTCGATCTCGAACTCCTCGAGCACCTGCGTCAAACGCTCGACCACGGCGTCGGAGGCCTTCGAACGAGCGCGGTGCACCGAGCCGGGCTTCAGCACCTGGCTGTCGGGCAGGGAGTAGGCGATGTCGCCGGACAGCGAGAGCTGCTCGACGCGCCCCGGCAGCGGAGTGTGCGGAGGCGGCTCGAGCCCCTCGCTGGTCTCCTCGGTGCTCACCTCGCCGGTCAGTTCGGTGTCGGGATCGGAACCCTGCTTCTTGCGGCGCCGGCCGAGCTCCCGCCCCTCGATCACCGGGCTGTCGTACGCCGGATCGCCCATCTCCGGGTCGATCTCGTCATCGAGCCTGCGCCCGCGGCGCCCCTTGGCGGGGGCGGCCTCCTCCTCGCCCTCGACCGGGACGTGGTGACCCATCATCCGCGCGCCGAGCTCGCGCAGCCTGCCGGGAACCTGGTAGACGGGCGTGGCGGTGACCACGAGGAGCCCGAACATCGCGAGCAGGAGCAGCAGCGGAACCACGACGTAGGCGGTCTGGAGCAGGTCCATCAGCAGCTTGGAGACCACGAAGCCGATCGCACCACCGGCCTGCTGCAGCGGGGCCGTGTCGCCCAGCTCCGGGCTCGGCGCACCGTTGGCGATGTGCACGATGCCGAGCACCCCGAACAGCAGCGCCGTCCAGCCGATCACCTGACGCCCCGCCGGGCCGTTGCGCTCCGGATCGCGGAGGTTGCGCCAGGCCACGAAGCACAGAAGCAGCGGGACGAACCACGCCAGCAGCCCGACCGAGCCCGCGACCACCGTGCGGGTGAAGTCGCCGATGGCTCCGGGAAGCTGCCACCAGACGGCAGCCGCGACGACTACCGCCACGCCGACGATGAACAGGCCGGCGCCGTCGCGCCGGTGCTCGGGCTCGAGCTCACCGGCGGTGTGACCGATGCGACGTACGCCGCCGCCGATGGCGTGCGCCAGCCCCAACCAGGCGCCGGCGAGCATCCGGGCGATGCCGGTGAAGAGCCGGGCGATCGGACCGGTTCCGTTGCGGACCGCGCGCGGGGCGGGGCGACTCGCCGCCGAGCGGCCACCGCGCTTGCGCGGGGCAGCGCCGGAACGCGGGGCGGGCTTACGCCCTGACTTGTTCCCCGACGTCCGGGTTCGCGAGCCGGAGCCCCCCTTGGCAGGGGTGCCCTTGCTTCGCGACGCCGGCGGGGAAGACGTACGGGTCGCCATGGGCGTGAATCTACCCCGAGAACCACACGTGTCCCTTGCGTCACACGCCGCGGCCGGGCGTCGAGTCGTGCCCGGTGGCGTGGCGCCGAGGGCCGCCGGCGCCGGTCGGTCAGGGCCTCGGCGCGTCGCCGTAGGCCCCGTCGCCGGGGTCCATGTCGCGCAACGGCAGCCGCAGGGAGAAGGTGCTGCCCCGCCCGAGCTCGGAGGAGACCAGGATCTCGCCCCCGTGCATCTGGGCGATGCGTCGGGAGATCGCCAGCCCGAGGCCGGTGCCGGGGATGGACAGCGCGTCGGGGTTGCTCGACCGGTGGAAGGCGGAGAACAGGTGGACCTGGTCGGCGCTGGAGATGCCCATGCCGGTGTCGGTGCACTGGACCACGCCGTGCTTGTCGTCGGTGCGCACCTCGAGGTCGACCGAGCCGCCGGGCAGGGTGTACTTGACCGCGTTGCTCGTCAGGTTGTTGATCACCTTGCCGACCTCGTCGGGGTCGCCGGTCACGATCACCGGTTCGAACGGCACCGTCAAGGTGACGGCCACGTTGCCCTGCTCGGCCTGCATGGCGAGCAGGTCGAGGCTCTGCTCGGCGAGCTCGCACAGGTTGACCGCCTGTCGAACGGTCTCGCGCTTGTCCTGGATCTGGGAGTAGCTGAGCAGGTTCTGGACCAGCCGGTTGAGCCGGTCGGCGTTGCGCGAGATCGCGTCGACCGAGCCGATGCCGGTGTCGAGGTCCTCGAGCAGCTCGACGTGGCCGATGATCGAGGTCAGGGGGGTCTTGAGCTCGTGGGAGATCGTCGCGATCAGCTCGCCCTTGTAGCGGTCGAGCTCCTGCAGCTCCCCGACGAGGTGCCGCTCGCGGTCGTACAGCCGGGCGTTGAGCACCACCCGCCCGAGCGCACGACCGACCTCCATCGCCGCTTCCTGCTCCTCGTGCGTCCACGGGTTGATCTGCACGTCGCGGATCAGCATCACGTAGCCGAGCAGCTCGCGGGCGACCCCGACCGGCGCCGTCATCAGTCCGTACTCGGAGCAGCCGTCGACGATCTCCTTGACCAGGTTGCGATCTGCCGCGGACATGGTGCTGGCCGGGTCCTCGACCTCGGCGAGCGTCAGGGTCACCGGCCGACCCAGTTCCCAGGCTCGCTTGGCGAGCGATCCCTTCAGCTCGACCAGATCACTGCTGGACTCGCCGTCCTCGCGCGGGTAGGCCGCCGACTCCTCGACGTGGCGCAGGTCCCCGGTCGGGAAGCACCGGATCCACAGGTGCTCGGCCTGCAGCCCCTTGGCCACCGCCTGCGCGGCCTCGTACAGCGACTGGTCGAGCTCGGCGATCTGCCCCGCGTAGGAGACCGAGCGGAGCATCTCGCCCATCCGCACCTGGTCGCCGAGGCGCTCGCGCTGCTGGGCGTTGTACATCGCCAGTCCGGCCTGCACCACGAACATCTCCAGGAGCTCGCGCTCCTCCTGGCTCGGGATCCGGTTCCCCGGAGGGAGGTCGACCGACATGTTGCCCAGCAGTTGTCCGGTCGCGGAGTACAACGGTGCGTAGAGGGCGTCGAGCGGGTGCCAGGAGTCGGCGGAGCTGCCCGGCTCGAAGTCGGGCACCCAGGCGGACTCCTCCAGGGCGTCGGGCATCCGGTCGTGGGGCACGAACCGAAGCACACCCCACTCGTCGGCCGAGGCGAACTCGTTGAAGATCGAGGCAACCGGCGTACGCCGTCCCACGATCTGCTCGCGCACGTCGTCCGGTCCGGCGACCGTGGTCATCACGAACGTGTCACCCTCGAGGCGGGCGATGGCCGCGATGCCGTAGCCGAGGACCTCGACCACTCCGCTGGCGATCTCGTCCAGCACTTCGGACAGGTCCGTAGACGAGTTGACGCGTCGCATCAGCTCGTAGAGTCTTCGGACCCCCTCTGCGCGGGGGGATTCGCTGGAGTGCATCCGATTGGCCCCAGAGACCTTCCTTCGAGCGCGGATCGAGCCTGGTTTCCTGCCCAAGTCTAGGTTGGTTCGACCCGTTCCGTGGGGGATTGACACACGCGCGAGCTCCCTGGAGAGGCCGCCTCCGCCGCCTGGCGAGGGCGCGCTCAGGCCTCGAGGACCACCGGGATGATCATCGGACGTCGTCGGTGTCGGCCGCTGACCCAGCGCCCCACCACCCTGCGGATCGTCTGCTGCAGCTGGTAGCTGTCGTCGACCCCCTCGGAGACCGCCTTGTCGAGGGCGGCGATGATCGGGTCCTTGATCTCGTCGAACGTCGCGTCGTCCTCGGCGAAGCCGCGCGCGTGGATCTCGGGCCCGCTGACCACCTTCCCGGTCTGCGAGTCGATCACCACGACGACCGAGATGAAGCCCTCCTCCCCCAGGATCCGGCGGTCCTTCAGGGAGGACTCCGTGATGTCACCGATGGAGGCGCCGTCGACGAACACATAACCGCAGTCGACCTTGCCGGCGACCTTGGCGATCCCGTCGACCAGGTCGACCACGACCCCGTCCTCGGCGATCACCACCCGCTCGCGGGGGATGCCGGTGGCGACCGCGAGGTCGGCGTTGGCGCGCATGTGCCGGAACTCGCCGTGCACGGGCATCACGTTGCGGGGCTTGACGATGTTGTAGCAGTAGAGGAGCTCACCGGCACTGGCGTGCCCGCTGACGTGGACGAGCGCGTTGCCCTTGTGCACCACGTTGGCGCCGTACCTGGCCAGGCCGTTGATCACGCGATAGACGGCGTTCTCGTTCCCCGGGATCAGCGAGGACGCGAGCACGACCGTGTCGCCCTCCTCGATGTGCACGAAGTGGTGGTTGCGCTGGGCGATCCGGCTCAGCGCCGAGAGCGGCTCCCCCTGGGACCCCGTGGAGATCAGCACGACCTTCTCCGGCGGCATGTCGGCGGTCGCCTTCGCGTCGATCAGCAGCCCCGGCGGAACCTCGAGATACCCGAGGTCGCGGGCGATCCCCATGTTGCGGACCATCGAGCGGCCGACGTAGGCCACCTTGCGGCCGTGCTCGGCGGCTGCGTCCAGAACCTGCTGGACGCGGTGCACGTGCGAGGCGAAGCAGGCCACGATGATGCGCTGGTCGCTGGTGTGGAAGACCCGGTCGAGCACCGGTGCGATGTTCTTCTCCGAGGTGGTGAAGCCCGGCACCTCGGCGTTGGTGGAGTCGGTGAGGAAGAGGTCGACCCCCTCCTCCCCGATCCGGGCGAACGCCCGCAGGTCGGTGATGCGGCCGTCGAGCGGCAGCTGATCCATCTTGAAGTCGCCGGTGTGGAGCACCGTGCCGGCACCCGTCCGGATCGCCACCGCGAGAGCGTCCGGGATCGAGTGGTTGACCGCGACGAACTCCAGGTCGAAGGGTCCGAAGCTGATCCGGTCGCCCTCGGCGACGATGTGCTGGGTGGTGTCCTTGATCCGGTGCTCGCGCAGCTTGGACCCGAGCAGCGCCAGGGTCAGCTGGGAGCCGATCAACGGGATGTCGGACCGCTCGCGCAACAGGTACGGCGCGGCGCCGATGTGGTCCTCGTGCCCATGCGTGAGCACCAGGGCCTCGACCACGTCCAACCGGCCGCGGATGGCCTCGAAGTCCGGCAGGATCAGGTCGACGCCGGGATGGTTCTCCTCGGGGAACAGCACCCCGCAGTCGACGATCAGCAGCCGCCCGTCGTACTCGAAGACGGTCATGTTGCGCCCGACCTCGCCGAGCCCGCCGAGGGCGACGACACGCAGACCACCGGCCGGCAGCGCGGGAGGCGGAGAGAGCTCGAAGTGGGGGTGGCTCATGCGAGGAGACCTGCATCCGTCAGGGCCGTGCGCAGCGCAGCGACCTCGTTGTCGTCCAAGGCGACCAGGGGGCCGCGGACGTGGCGATTGTCGAGGACGCCCAGCAGTTGCAGCGCAGCCTTCGCCGTGGTGGCACCGTAGTTGGGCACCCCCATCACGGCGTCGACGACGGGCAGCAGTCCGCTGAACGTCGCGAGCGCCGACTCGTGGTCGCCGGCGTCGAACTGCCCGATCACCTCGGCCAATCGCTGTCCGACCACGTGCCCGGCAACCGAGATCAACCCGCAGCCGCCGTGGGCCAGGTAGCTGAGCAGCAGGGCGTCGTCGCCGGAGTAGACGTCGTAGCCCAGCTGGCGCAGCGCGATCGTGTGGACCGGGTCCCCGGTCGCATGCTTGACGCTGGTGATGTTGTCCACGCGACGAGCCGCTTCGTAGGTCTCCGGGGCGATCGCCTGGCCGGTGCGGCCAGGCACGTCGTAGAGCATCACCGGCAGCGACGTGGCCCGGGCGACCTCGGTGAAGTGGTGCAGCATCCCGGCGGGACCGGGCTTGTTGTAGTACGGCGCCACCAGGAGCAGGGCGTCGACGCCGACCTTCTCGGCCTGCAGCGCGAGCTCGACGGAGTGCGCAGTGGAGTTCGTGCCGACCCCGGCGATCACCGTGCCGCGGTCGCCGACGCCGTCCTTGACAGCGCGCAGGATCTCGCCGTCCTCCGGCACGGTCGTGGTCGGAGACTCACCTGTCGTCCCGCTGACGACGACACCGTCGTTGCCGTGCTCGACGAGGTGGGAGCCGACCCGCGCCACACCGTCGAGGTCGACGGTCCCTTCCACGGTGAACGGCGTGACCATGGCCGTCAGCAGCCGGCCGAAGGGGGCAGCAGGGAGGGGCATGCCCCTTAGGTTATCCACGACAGCGGTCGCCGCGTCGCGGAGGCTCCACCGCCCGGTCGGTGTGCGTGGGCGTAGGGTTCCGCGCCATGAGCGCCACCCCGCCCGAACACGGCCGACTTCCCCATCCCACCCAGGGCTCCTTCATGCTCGCGCACCTCGGGCAGGAGTACGGCCCCTACGGGTACGAGCAGCTGCGCCAGATGGCCCTCACCGGCCAGCTCAAGGGCGATTCGTCGCTGCGCGAGGTCTCGGCCGGCGGCTGGTTCCCGGCCAAGCACCTGCCCGGCCTGTTCTCCCCGCGCGAGTGGCTGACCACCGTCCTCCTCTCGGCCTTCCTCGGCAGCTTCGGCGTCGACCGGTTCTACCTCGGTCAGACCGGGCTCGGCGTGGCCAAGCTGCTCACCCTCGGCGGCTGTGGCGTGTGGGCGCTGATCGACTTCATCTTGATCCTGCTCCGCAAGGTCAACGACGTCGACGGCCGCCCGCTCGCCTAGAGGCGGCCGCCACCGTGACCGTGATCGGCCTGATCGGCGGGATGAGCTGGGAGAGCTCCGCGGAGTACTACCGGCTGCTCAACGAGATCGCGCGTGAGCGCGAAGGTGGGCTGCACTCAGTGGAGTGCGTCCTCTGGTCCGTGGACTTCGCGCCGATCGAGCAGATGCAGGTCCAGGGGCGCTGGGAGGAGGCCGGCGAGGTCCTCGCCGGCGTCGCCCGCGCCGTCCAGGCCGCCGGAGCCGATGTCGTGCTGCTCTGCACGAACACGATGCACAAGGTGGCGGAGACTGTGGCTGCGGCGATCGACGTACCCCTCCTGCACCTCGTCGACGCCACCGCCGCCGCCGTCCAGCGGGGCGGCTTCCACACGGTCGGGCTGCTGGGCACCCGGTTCACCATGGAGGACGGCTTCTACGTGGACCGGATGGCCTCGCACGGCATCCGGACCCTCGTGCCGGGGGCGGAGGACCGCGCCACCGTGCACCGGATCATCTACGACGAGCTCTGCCTCGGCATCGTGCGCGAGGAGTCCCGGGCGGCGTACGTCGAGGTGGTGCGTCAGCTCGCCGACGCCGGCGCGGAGGCGGTCATCCTCGGATGCACCGAGATCGAGCTGCTGCTGGCCGCAGAGCACGTCGAGGTGCCCCTGCTCCCGTCCACCCGGCTGCACGTGGAGGCCGCGCTGGACTTCTAGCCAGAGGCACGCACGAGCCAGCGGACGGCGTAGGCGGGGTCGTTGTCGAGATGTTCCTCGCGAGCCGTCTCTCGCCACTGGGCCTCGTCGAACTCCGGGTAGTGGGTGTCACCCTCGGGACGCGCATCGATCTCGGTGAGGATCTGTTCGGTGGCCCGGGGCATCGCGGCCCGGTAGACGTGGCCCCCACCGCCGACCATCACCACGTCGTCGAGACCGCCGCCAAGGTCGATCGCGTCGTCCACCGAGCGGGCCACGAGGACGCCTTCGTGATGCCAGGCCGGGTCGCTCGTGACCACGATGCTCTGCCGATCGGGCAGCGGACGACCGATCCCCTCGAAGGTGGTCCGCCCCAGCACCAGGGGGTGCCCGATCGTGACCCGCTTGAAGTGCGCGAAGTCCGCCGGGATGTGCCACGGGATGTCCCCGTGGTCGCCGATGACACCGTTGGCGGCCCGGGCCGCCACCAGGACGACCCTCATATGGCGATCGGGGCCTTGATGCCCGGGTGCGGGTCGTAGCCCTCGACGCTGATGTGCTCGAGGTCGAACCCGTCGATGGTCGAGACCGACGGGTCGAGGTGCAGGGTCGGCAGCGCCCGCGGGTCGCGGGTGAGCTGCAGCTCGGCCTGCTCGAGGTGGTTGAGGTAGAGGTGGGCGTCCCCCAGGGTGTGCACGAAGTCTCCCGGCTCGAGGCCGGTGACCTGGGCGATCATGTGCGTCAGCAGCGCGTACGACGCGATGTTGAACGGCACCCCCAGGAACACATCGGCCGAGCGCTGATAGAGCTGGCAGCTCAGCCGTCCGCCCGCCACGTAGAACTGGAACATCGTGTGGCACGGGGCCAGGGCCATGTCGGGGACGTCGGCGACGTTCCAGGCCGAGACGATGTGGCGACGCGAGTCGGGGTTGGTGCGAATCTGCTCGACCACCTGCGCGAGCTGGTCCACGTGTCGGCCGTCGGGGGTCGGCCAGGAACGCCACTGGTAGCCGTAGATCGGGCCGAGGTCGCCGTTGGCGTCGGCCCACTCGTCCCAGATCGAGATTCCTCGATCCTGCAGCCATTTGACGTTCGTGTCGCCGCGCATGAACCACAGCAGCTCACCGAAGACCGATCTGGTGTGCACCTTCTTCGTCGTCACCAGGGGGAACCCGTCCGCCAGGTCGAAGCGCATCTGATGGCCGAAGACGCTGCGGGTGCCCGTTCCGGTGCGGTCGGACTTCTCCACGCCTTCGTCGAGGATCCGCTGCAGAAGGTCGAGGTAGGCCCGCATGTGCCCAACCTACCGCCGCAGCCCGGGTGTGCCGTGCAAGGCTTGCGCCCATGGTGATCGGACTCGTCGCGGCGCTGGGGGCCGCGGTGCTCTTCGGGATCGCCGCTGCCGTGCAGGCGATCGCCGTACGCCGCACCAGGTTGCTCTCGGGGTTGATGGGCCTCGTCGGGCTCGCCTACGTGCTCGGCTGGAGCATGCACCTGGTCGCCATCTCCCGGCTGCCGCTCTACGTCGCCCAGGTGGGCATCGCCGGCTCGCTGGTCGTCACCGCGCTCATCGCCGCGCACATCGTGCACGAACCGCTGGCACGCCGACACTGGATGGCCGTGGCGGCGCTGGTCGTCGGGCTGGCGCTGCTGGTGGCGGCCGCGGGACGGGTCGGCCACCAGGTCTTCGACGAGCAGCGAACGCTCGCGCTCTACGTCGGCCTGCTGCTCACGCTGGTCCTCGGGGTCGCGGCCACCCGGGTCCGCGGCGAGCGCGGCGGCGTACTGCTCGGCGCCCTCGGTGGCATCGCCTATGCCGGGTCCCCGATCGCCACTCGTTCGCTCGTGCACCCCGCCTGGGACCTCGAGACGATCGCACCGGCAGCCACGATCGGGCTCTACGGGGTGCTCGGCTTCTGGCTGTACTCGCTCGCGCTCCAGCGGGCCTCGGTGACGGCCGCGACCGCGCCGCTCGTGCTCTTCGAGACGATGCTCCCCTCCGGGGTCGGCCTGTGGGTGTTCGGCGACCAGGTGGGCGCCGGGTTGTGGCCGCTCGCCGCCATCGGCTTCACGTTGAGCACCGTGGCCGCCCTCGTGCTCTGCGGGGCGGAGACCCGGCTCGAGCACATCGAGGAGCACCGCCGAGTGCCGGTACCCGACCCCCAGCGGTCCTGAGCGTCATCGCTGCGATGGTTGGATGGACCCATGACCAGCGCAGACGTATCGGCGCGAGTCGCCTGGGCCGATGACGCCCCCGCGATCGCCGCCGTCCAGGTGCGGGCCTGGCGCTCGTCGTACGCCGGGCTGCTGCCCGCCGAGGTACTCGAGGCACTGCAGCCCGACCAGATCGCCGAGGCCTGGCGACAGGCGATGTCACGGCCAGCGGACGCCCGCAACCGGGTGCTGGTCGCCCTCGAACGCAACCTGGTGACCGGCTTCGTGGTCACCGGACCCTCCGGCGACCCTGACTGCGACCCGGTCTCGACCGGGGAGCTGGCCGACCTGACCGTGGACCCGCACAAGCGCGGCGCCGGGCACGGCTCACGCCTGCTCCAGGCGAGGCGCGGACACTCTGGTCGCCGACCGGTTCACGCGCGCCGTGACGTGGCTACCTGCCGCCGACGACCGGCTGCGAGCCTTCCTGACCGAGGGCGGGTGGGCCCCCGACGGCGCCCACCGGACCCTCGACCTCGCCGGCGACGGCGGCACCACCGTCAAGCAGGTGCGCCTGCACACTGCCCTGGTCGACTAGCGATTCGGGTCGCGGGACCGGCGTCGCGGGGACCGGCTCGGTGACCTCTTCTCTGTCCCAGCAGAGAAGGAACGAGGGGCCCGTGTGCCCAACACGGGCCCCTCGTCCGGGGATTCCTGACCTCCGGGGGGGAGGGGAGGTCAGGACACGCTCACCGCGCTCCATGCAGCGGCAACCGCGTTGTACTGGGCGCTGCCCGAACCGTAGAGGTCCCTGGCAGCGTTGAGGGTCGCCGTACGCGCCCCCGAGTAGGTGGTGCTGGAGGTCATGTAGACGGTCAGGGCGCGGTACCAGATCTTGGCGGCCGCGTCGCGGCCGATCCCGGTCACCGTGGAGCCGTTGCAGGTCGGCGAGTTGTGCGCCACGCCACCGATCGTCTTCGCCCCGGACCCCTCGGAGAGCAGGTAGAAGAAGTGGTTGCCCACGCCCGAGGAGTAGTGCACGTCGGCGCTGCCCACGGTGGCAGACCAGCAGTTGTAGGACTTGCCGTCCGAGGACGGGTTGTCCATCCGCCGGAACCCGAGGTGCTTGGCGAGGTCGAACTGCTCGCCGATCAGGTAGTCGCCGGGGTCGCTGGCGTTGCCCGCGTAGAACTCGACCAGGGTGCCGAAGATGTCGCTGGTGGACTCGTTCAGGCCACCCGACTCACCGGAGTAGGCCAGCCCGGCGGTGTTCTCGGTGACGCCGTGCGTCATCTCGTGACCCGCGACGTCCAGCGAGGTCAGCGGACCGTAGCTGACGCCGTCCCCGTCGCCGTAGGTCATCTTGGTGCCGTCCCAGAAGGCGTTGACGTACTTGCTGCCGTAGTGGACCCGGTTGTAGGAGCCGGCACCGGTGCCGAAGATGCCGTTGCGGCCGTGGACCTGCTTGAAGTAGTCCCAGGTCACGTTGGTGCCGTACTGCGCGTCGACGGCCGCCGACTCACGGCTGGTGGTGCTGCCGTTGCCGAAGGAGTTGTCGGGGCTGGTGAACAGCGTGCCGGCCGAGCAGCCGATGCCGAAGATCTGGCACCCGTAAGAGTCGGACTTGTTGTTCATGTCCGTCGTGTAGGTCCCGCCGCGGGTCGGGTCCTTGAGCTGGTAGGTGGAGCCGGAGAGCGTCAGTTGCAGCGGGACAGTTCCGCCGTACAGCGACTGACCGGACCCGTCGACGTTCACGATCTCCTGCTCGGTGCGCAGGATGGCTCCCGAGTTCGCGTCGACGTACGTCGCCAGCCGGCTGGGGGTGCCGTCCTGCCGGACGCCTCCGCTGACCACGCGCCAGGCCAGCCGGGGGGCGGCGCCGGTGGCGTCCACCACGAGGCCGGCGGAGGCGACCTTCGCGCCATCGATGGCCCTGGTGACCTTGCTCGGGGCCAGGGCGGTCGCCCGCGCGGCCGCGCTGGAGATGCCCGGGCTGGTGCTCAGGTCGAGGGAGTCGGTCAGGGTCTGGCTGCTGCCTTCCCAGGCGCCTGCCTGCGACTGGTGCACGACCAGGTCCCCGCCGGCGACCTCGAGGCCGCGGTAGGACCGATGCAGCCGCACGTGGCTGGTGCCGTCGGCGTCGACGATGGTGCCCACCGCCGTCAGCGCCTGCTCGGCACCGAACTTGGTGGTCGTGGGGTGAGCCTTGGCAGCGGCCACTGCCCGGTCGGTGATCGTGCCACCGGGCTGCCCGGGCACCTGGGCCTGAGCCTGGGTCATCCCCGCGGCTGCGACCACCAGGGTCGTCAGCGCCGCACCGGCGATCGTCGTGCTCCTGCGCATGTGGTCCTGGCTTTCTGCGGGCAGGGGACGGGTTCCCCGGGCCCGACCAGACTGCCCTGCGCGCGGCGTCGGGGCACCGGTCCGACGCCTTCACGAAGTTGCGTTGCACAAACATGAACTGGTGCAGGAAAGCGCGAACGACCTCCGGAGACTCGAAAAGGCGGTTCAGAGCTCGAGGAACTCCTCGAGGCCCACCGTCAGGCCGGGCCGCTCGGGGATACGCCGCAGGCCCAGCAGGACACCGGGCGTGAAGGAGATCCGGTCGAGGGAGTCGTGCCTGATGGTGAGGGTCTCCCCCGGGCCGCCGAGGATGACCTCCTGGTGCGCGACCAGTCCGCGGATCCGCAGGCCGTGCACGCGGACCCCGTCCACATCGGCTCCCCGGGCGCCGTCGAGGCCGGTCGAGGTGGCGTCGGGCATCGGCCCCAGCCCGGCGTCGGCCCTGGCGGCCGCGATCAGCTCTGCCGTACGCCGGGCGGTCCCCGACGGCGCGTCGGCCTTGTCCGGGTGGTGCAGCTCGACGACCTCCACCGACTCGTAGAAGCGCGCCGCCTCGACCGCGAAGCGCATCATCAGGATCGCTCCGATGGAGAAGTTCGGCGCGACCAGCACGCCCGTGCCCTGGCTCTCGGCGAGCCAGCCGCGGAGGGTCTCCAGCCGCTCGGCGTCGAAGCCGGTGGTGCCCACCACGGCATGGATGCCGTGCGAGACGCAGAACTCCAGGTTGCCCATCACCGCGTCGGGGTGGGTGAAGTCGACGACTGCCTCGACGCCCTCGTCGAGCAGGGCGTGCAGGTCGTCGCCGGCGTCGAGGCGGGCGACCAGCTCGACGTCGCCATCGGTGCCGGCGGCCTCCTCGACCGCGTCGCAGACCGCACGCCCCACCTTGCCCAGCGCGCCCAGCACGCCCACCTTGAGAGTCACGGGGTCAGGTTAGCGGCGCGGGGTCGGTGACACCCCTCATGACGTCGGGTCGGACGTCAGGCTGACTTCAGGCCACACGCACACGACGGAATAGCGAGAGGGCCGCTGGACGTCGCTCGTCCACCACACCCGAGCAGAGACTGGACTCTTCGAGGAGACGCATCGCGAGCTCGCCGTGGGCATCCTCGGAGAACAATCCACAATCTCAAGTTCCCTCTTGACTCGAACGGATGTTCGTATCAGAATGGAGTCATGACCGCAACCCTCGACCTGCACCCCGACACCGGACGCCCGGTGCTCGCGGGCGTGGCCGAGATCGACGCGGCCCTGGACCGGATGCTGGGTGACGCGGGCACGCCCCTGGCCAGCGGGGAGCACGCGACCGCGGTGCGGGCGCTGGAGCGGATCATCCGCCGGGTGGAGGCGGTGAAGCTCAAGATGCTCGTGTCCGCGGAGCAGGCCGGTGCCGCCAGGGCCGCCGGGTTCTCCGGCACCGACGCCTGGACCGCCCGGCACACCAACATCTCCCGCACCCAGGCCGCCCGCGAGGTCGCCTTGGCCACCGACTTGAAGACCGGTCACGACGCGACGGCAGCCGCGCTGGGGCACGGGTCTCTCTCGCCGGAGCACGCGGCGGTGATCGTGTCCGCGACCCGCCAGCTCCCACCCGGTGTCAGTCCCGCCCAGAAGGCCACCGTGGAGGCCTCTCTGGTCGCCAAGGCGGCCCGGTTCAGCCCGGACCAGCTGCGCCGGATCGCGCGGCGGGCCATCGAGGCGGTCGAGCCCGACCAGGGCGTCGTCGACGCCCACGAGAACGACCTGGTGCGCACCGATGAGGAAGCCGCCCGCGAGAAGTGCACACTGACCTTCCACGACAACCAGGACGGCACCGTCACCGGCCACTTCACCGTCCCCACCCTGGCCGCAGCGGTGCTCCGCAAGGTCATCGAGTCGATGACCGCCCCACGACGGATGCGGGCCTCGACCGACCCCGGCCACGGGAGCGACCGCGCCTTCGACTGGCGCCACCGCCGCGGCCTGGCGTTCGCCGAGCTCCTCGAGCACCTGCCCACCGACCACCTGCACCCGAAGACCGCGGCCACCGTGGTCGTCACCATCGACCACACCCTCCTGCTGGGTGCGTTGAGGACCGCCGGCCTCGACTCCGGAGAGATCATCTCCGCCGGCGAGGCCCGCCGCCTGGCCTGCGGCGCCGGCATCCTGCCCGCCGTCCTCGGTTCGAAGTCGGTGGCCCTCGACCTCGGCCGCGAGAACCGGCTCTTCTCCGAACCCCAACGCCTCGCCATCGGCATCAAGCACCAGACCTGCGCCGCCGACGGCTGCGAAAGACCCTTCGCCTGGTGCGAGCTCCACCATCGGCAGCCGTGGCATCGAGGAGGCCGAACCGACCTCAACCAAGCAGTCCCGCTCTGCCACTTCCACCACCAACGCATCCACGACCACGGTTACCAGACCCGGTCACTTCCGGACGGCGGGATCAGCTTCAGTAGGCGGTGCTGAGGATGGCGGATCAGAAGATCTCGCGCAGCCTGCCGTGGGCGTACTCCACGAAGGCTGGGGTCGCCATCGCCGGCCCACCCGACGCTTGCTCGGGCGACGTCTCGGCGCCACCACAGGCTGACCAGCACGAACCCAGCCGCCAGCCCACGTCGGATCGACCTGCCGCTGGGCCCAGCGCTCACGCCCTGCCTCTTGTCGGGCGGCTGCGCGTGGGGTCGCCGACGCGTCCCAAGCCGTACATCCTCCGCTCCGCTCCCCCTGTCCGTTTGTGACGTGTCGGCGGGTCAGGGGCGGGGGCCGACGACGGCGAGGGTCTCCGGGCCGGTGAAGAGGGCGCGAGCGAGCTCGTGGACGTCGGTCACCGTGACGGCGTCGAGGCGCTCGAGGACCGCGTCGACGGGCAGCAGTCGCTTCTGGAACAGCTCGGCCTCGCCCAGCCGGGTCATCCGCGACCCGCTGTCCTCGAGGCTGAGCACGGTGCCGCCGCGGGCCTGTCCCTTGCCGCGCTCGACCTCCTCCTCGGTGAGCCCGGACTCGGCCACCTTGGCCAGCTCGGCGCGTACGACACGCAGGAGGTCATCGGCCTTGCTGGGCAGCGATCCGGCGGCGACGCCGACCATCCCCGCGTCGGAGTAGCCCAGACCGAAGGAGTAGACCGCGTAGGCCAGCCCCCGGCGCTCCCGGACCTCCTGGAACAGCCGTGAGCTAGAGCCTCCGCCGAGCCCGGCGTTGAGGATGCTCAACGCGTAACGGCGCGGGTCGGAGCGGGTCAGACCCTGCACGCCCAGCACCATGTTGACCTGCTCGAAGGGACGCGTCGCGCTGGCCTCCCCGGCACGGAACGCCCGCGGCCGCTCAGCCACCCGGGGTCCGGTCGGCTGTGCGTCGCCGTCGAGGAAGCCGCCGCGCCCGAAGGCCCTGCGCACCCGGCGTACGACGTCGGCGTGGTCCACGTTGCCGGCCACGGCGACGGTCATCACCTCGGGGCGGTAGCGCCTCCGGTAGTAGCCGTTGACCTGGGTGCGGGTGAGCGCCTTGATCGACTCGGCCGTCCCCGCGATGGGCCGGGACAGCGGGCTGCCCGCCCACGCGGTCGCGGCGATCAGGTTGTGCACCACGTCGTCGGGGTCGTCGTCGTGCATCGCGATCTCGTCGAGGATGACGTCGCGCTCGGCCTCGACGTCGGTCGAGGTGATCAGCGAGGAGGTGAGCATGTCCCCGAGGACGTCGAGCGCCATCGGGAGGTCCTCGTCGAGCACTCGCGCGTGGTAGCAGGTGTACTCGCGCGCCGTGTAGGCGTTGAACTCCCCGCCGACCTCGTCGAGCGCTGTGGAGATGTCCATCGCCGAACGCGACGGCGTCCCCTTGAACAGGAGGTGCTCCAGGAAGTGCGACGCGCCACCGAGGTGCGCCGCCTCGTCCCTGGAGCCCACCTGGACGAACACGCCGACGGCCGCAGAGCGGACGCCGGGCATGTACTCGGAGAGCACGCGCAGACCGCCCTTCAGGACGGTCCGGCGCACCCCCTCAGGAAGATTCCTCAACCCGTTTCGGTCACTCGGAGTCGGCGTCGGCCTGGTCGCCGGTCTGGTCGCCGGTCTGGTCGCCGGGCTGGTCGCCGGTCTGGTCGTCGGACTCGGCTGCCGCAGCACCCTCGTCCACCACCGGGATCAGCGACAGCTTGCCGCGGTCGTCGATCTCACCGATCTCGACCTGGATCTTCTGGCCGACCGAGACGACGTCCTCGACGTTGTCCACCCGCTTGCCACCGGCCAGCGCGCGCAGCTTGCTGATGTGCAGCAGGCCGTCCTTGCCGGGGAGCAGCGAGATGAACGCACCGAAGTTCGTCGTCTTCACGACCGTGCCGAGGTAGCGCTCGCCGACCTCGGGCATCGTCGGGTTGGCGATCGCGTTGACGGCCTGTCGAGCCGCCTCGGCTGCCTCACCGTTGGTCGCACCGATGTAGATGGTGCCGTCGTCCTCGATGGACAGCGACGCACCGGTGTCGTCCTGGATCTGGTTGATCACCTTGCCCTTGGGCCCGATCACCTCGCCGATCTTGTCGACCGGGATCCGCACCGTGATGATGCGCGGTGCGTGGATCGACATCTCCTCGGGCTCGCTGATCGCCTCGGCCATCACGTCGAGGATCGCCAGGCGCGCGTCGCGGGCCTGGGTCAACGCGGCGGCGAGCACCTCGGCGGGGATGCCGTCGAGCTTGGTGTCGAGCTGCAGCGCGGTGACGAACTCCCGGGTGCCGGCGACCTTGAAGTCCATGTCGCCGAAGGCGTCCTCGGCGCCGAGGATGTCGGTCAGCGCGACGTACTCGAGCTTGCCGTCGATCTCACCGGAGATCAGGCCCATCGCGATCCCGGCGACCGACGCGCGCAGCGGCACGCCAGCCTGGAGCAGGGACAGCGTGGAGGCGCAGACCGAGCCCATCGAGGTGGAGCCGTTGGACCCCATCGCCTCGGAGAGCTGGCGGATCGCGTAGGGGAACTCCTCGCGCGTCGGCAGCACGGGAAGGATCGCGCGGCGCGCGAGCGCACCGTGCCCGACCTCGCGACGCTTCGGCGAGCCGACCCGACCGGTCTCACCGGTGGAGAAGGGCGGGAAGACGTACTTGTGCATGTAGCGACGCGACTTCTCCGGGGACAGCGTGTCGAGCTTCTGCTCCAGGGTCAGCATGTTCAGCGTGGAGACGCCCAGGATCTGGGTCTCGCCGCGCTCGAACAGCGCCGAGCCGTGCACGCGCGGGATCACGCCGACCTCGGCGGACAGGGTCCGGATGTCGCTCAGGCCGCGACCGTCGATGCGCACCTTCTCGCGCAGCACGCGCTCACGCACCAGGTGCTTGTTCAGCGAGCGGAACGCCGCGCCGATCTCCTTCTCACGACCCTCGAAGTCGCCGGCGATCTTCTCGAGCAGACCGGCCTTGATGTCGTCGAGGCGGTCCTCGCGCTCCTGCTTGCCGGCGATGGTCAGCGCCTGGGCGGTGTCGTCCTTGACCATCGACTCGACGGCGGCGTACACGTCGTCCTCGTAGTCGAGGAAGATCGGGAACTCCTGGATCGGCTTGGCGGCCTGCTTCGCGAGCTCGGCCTGGGCCTCGCACAGCTGCTTGATGAAGGGCTTCGCGGCGTCGAGACCCGCGGCCACGACCTCCTCGTTGGGTGCCTGGGTGCCGGACTGCACGAGGTTCCACGCAGCCTCGGTGGCCTCGGCCTCGACCATCATGATCGCGACGTCGCCGGTGTCGGTCACCCGACCGGCGACCACCATGTCGAACACGGCGTTCTCGAGCTGGCTGTGGGTCGGGAACGCGACCCACTGGCCCTCGATCAGCGCCACGCGGGTGCCGCCGACCGGGCCGGAGAACGGCAGGCCGGAGAGCTGGGTGGACAGCGACGCGGCGTTGATCGCGAGCACGTCGTAGGGGTGGTCGGGGTCGAGCGCCATCACCGTGATGACGACCTGGACCTCGTTGCGCAGACCCTTCTTGAAGGTCGGGCGCAGCGGGCGGTCGATCAGGCGGCAGGTGAGGATCGCGTCCTCGCCCGGACGGCCTTCGCTGCGGAAGAACGAGCCGGGGATCTGGCCCGCGGCGTACATCCGCTCCTCGACGTCGATCGTCAGGGGGAAGAAGTCGAAGTGGTCCTTGGGGTGCTTGCCGGCGGTGGTGGCCGACAAGATCATCGTCTCGTCGTCGAGGTAGGCCGTGACGGAACCGGCTGCCTGACGGGCCAGCAGCCCGTGCTCGAACTTCACGGTGCGCTTGCCGAACTTGCCGTTGTCGAGAACGGTCTCGACAACTGTGATCTCGGGTCCCTCAGTCAAGGGTTTCCCTTTCTGTTTCGCGGAGCGAGCCGCGAGCCCATGAAAGGCAACTGCCTGCGCCTCGTGACGAGGGGTGGCCGGTCTTCGATCGAGGCCCACCGTGTGCGGCGCACACAGGAGGCCACTACCGAGGACCGAGCCGGCGTTCGCGGGCCGCTCCTGGGGATGGATTCTTCTGTTCAGTTGGTGTCTAGCAGAAACGCACCCACCGTCAGGTGGATGCGTTTCTTGGTTCAGCGACGCAGGCCGAGCCGGGAGACGATCGAGCGGTAACGCTCGATCTCGGTCTTCTCCAGGTAGTTCAGCAGACGACGACGCTGCCCGACGAGCAGCAGCAGACCACGACGGCTGTGGTGGTCGTGCTTGTGCTGCTTGAGGTGGTCAGTGAGGTGGGCGATGCGATGGCTCAGCAGAGCGATCTGCACCTCCGGGGAGCCGGTGTCACCTTCGACCGTGGCGTACTCGGCGATGATCTTGTTCTTGGTCTCAGCGTCTGTACCAATGGACACGTGAGCTCCCTTTCTTCTCGTTGCGCGGCGCGCCGGGGCCTGTTCACCCGGGCACTGTGGATTCCGCGGCCGTTACACGGCGGCTGTCGCCCATAAGACAACAGGCCCGAGGATATCAGCGCACAGGTCGGCGCGACGAATCGAGGGAGCGACCGGCGCCCCTCAGAGAGCAGGCGGCAGCGGGTCGCTGTCGGTGTGACGCTCGGTGACGGTCCGGCTTCCGTCGGAGTGCGTCGTGGCGCGAACCGCGGTCGCACGCCGGCGGGTGTTCAGCTGGGCGGCCGTCACTGCGATGACGATGACCCCGCCCAGCACCAGGATCCAGCCGAGGGTGTGGATGTCGACGCCTGAGACAGACGCGTTCACCGCGAGGGCGAAGATCAGGCCGATCACCAGCAGGGCGATGCCGAGTCCGTATCCCATCAGGTTTCCTCCATGCTCCAGCGTCCCGAGCGGGAGCGCTCCGCCCACGCTAGCCGGTCGAGCCGGCCTTGCGCCGCAAGGGGGCCTTGGGCGCCTGCCGGACGGGGGCCGGCACCACGAGCACGCTCGGGGTGACACCCGCGAGGGTCACGGGCGGCAGGGAGGCGTACGGCGGGGGCTGCATCACGGTCTCGCCGGTCGGCTCGTTGGTGACCGGGTCCCGCGTCTGCTCGGGCAGGGGGAAGACGCTGTAGAGCTCGGTGCGGCCGTTCATCCAGGGCGTCAGCAGCTTCTCGGTGCCGGTCATGTCGTCGTACTGCTGGGGGTCGATGGTGAGGCGGGCCCCGTCCTCGTCGACCAGTTGGACCCCGGTCAGGGGGTGACCCTGCGCGTCGTAGGCGTAGACGTTGCTGACCGGCTTGCCCCGGAAGGTGAGCAGCGAGCCCGAGGGGTCGCCGTAGCTGGGCGCGCCGTAGTACACCCCGCCCTCGCTGCGGGGGGCCATGAACCGGCTGGCCATCACCGGCAGGAGCGCGATGGCGAAGATGTTCAGGCCGATCAGCACCAGCCGAAGGAACAGCGACCGGTGGACCAGGTTGCCGGGCCACCAGGCACCACGACCGATCTGCACGCTCACCAGGGCCAGGACGAACACCAGGACGGCTCGGTTCAGGGTCAGGCCGGTGACCGCCTGGCTGCCGAAGACCGAGATCACCAGGGCGGCCGCGCAGGTCGCCCGGAGCACCCACCACACGGGGCGCAGCGTGGTGGCCAGCTCCGGAAGACCGAGGTGGTCACCGGTGTCCACCCAGGCATCCCACGTCGCGCTCCCCCGGTCCAGCCGGGCGATCACGCGATCGCGGGCGCCGCGCGCGCCCCGGCGACGCGTCGCCACCTCGGGCGTGAAGCCTGCCGCCGAGCGCAGCTCGGCGACGTACGTCGCGGGATCGGGCAGCGCCTCGACACCTCGTTCGGCGACGAGGTCGCTCATGTCGGCGTCGAGGCCGCCGACGAGCTCCTCGCGCTCCTCTTCCGTCAGGTCGACGAGACGTCCGCGCACGGCGGTGACGAAGCCTTGCACCTGAGGTGTGGTGTGGACAGTGTTCATGACGCCGCTCCCGAGAGGATCGTGGTGACTGTGGTGGAGAACGACGTCCAGTCGTCGCTCTGCTGCTTGAGCTGGGTCCGCCCGGTCGGCGTGATCCCGTAGTACTTGCGGTGCGGGCCGGTCTCGCTGGCCACGACGTAGGAGGTCAGTGCGCCGCTGGCGTAGAGGCGCCGCAGCGTCCCGTAGACCGAAGCGTCGCCGACGTCCTCCAGACCACGCTCGCGCAGCCTGCGCACGATGTCGTAGCCGTAGCCGTCCTCGTCGTCGACCACGGCGAGCACCGTCAGGTCGAGCACTCCCTTGAGGAGCTGGGTGGTGTCCATGGATGGGACGGTACTACGGAATACGCACTAGTGCGTACCGCACAGACAAAAGTCGCGTCGGCGTGTCGTGCAAGGATCGGCGCCATGGAGCAGGTCACGAAGAAGCTGGGCGTCTGCAATCTGTGCGAGGCCATCTGCGGGTTGGAGCTCACCCTCGAGCCCGGGCCCTCAGGCCCCCGCGTGACCGGCATCCGCGGCAACGAGGCGGACCCGCTCTCGCGCGGCCACATCTGCCCCAAGGGCGTCTCCCTGGCCGACGTCTACGACGATCCCGACCGACTACGGCGACCCGTCCGGCGGGTGGGGGGCAGCTGGAAGGAGATCGGGTGGGACGAGGCCCTCGACCTGGTCGCCGACAACCTCGCCCGGGCCGTCAACGAGCACGGTGCGAACGCTCTGGGGATCTACCTCGGCAACCCGAACGCCCACAGCCTGGGCTCCCAGACCCACGGGACCGCGATGCTCAAGACGTTCCGGACCCGCAACAAGTTCTCCGCCACCTCCGTCGACCAGCTCCCCCTGCAGCTCGTCGGCTGGCTGCTCTACGGCCACCAGCTCCTGCTCCCGGTCCCCGACATCGACCGCACCAGCCACTTCCTGGTCATCGGCGGCAACCCGATGGCCAGCAACGGCTCGCTGATGACGGTGCCCGACTTCCCCAACCGGCTGCGCGAGCTGAAGGCCCGGGGCGGCCGGATGGTGGTCATCGACCCGCGCCGCACCGAGACGGCCAAGGTGGCCTCCGAACACCACTTCATCCGCCCCGGAAGCGATGCGCTGCTCCTGCTCGCGATGCTCCAGGTCCTCTTCGAGGAGGGCCTGACCACTCCCCCGTCGTACGTCGAGGGGGCGCAGGCCGTGCGCGCCGCCGTACGCGAGTTCACCCCCGAGCTGGCCGAAGGCCCGACCGGCATCGCAGCCGACGAGATCCGCCGGATCACCCGGGAGTACGCCGCCGCCGACGCTGCCGCCGCCTACGGCCGCGTCGGTGTCTCGATGCACGCCTACGGGACGGTCTGCCAGTGGGCGATCCAGTGCCTGAACCTGTTGACCGGCAACGTGGACCGGGTCGGCGGCGTGATGTTCACCGAGCCGGCCGTGGACGCGGTCGGCCGCAGGCTGATCGGTCAGGGCCACTACGGGCTGTGGCGCAGCCGGGTCCGTGACCTCCCCGAGTTCGGCGGCGAGCTCCCGGCCTCCACCATGAGCGAGGAGATCGAGACCCCTGGGGACGGGCAGATCCGGGCGATGCTCACCCTGGCCGGCAACCCGGTGCTCTCGACCCCCAACGGCCGTCGGCTCGGTGAGGCTCTCGGTGGCCTCGACTTCATGGCCTCGGTCGACATCTACCTCAACGAGACCACGCGCCATGCCGACGTCGTCCTGCCGCCGACCACCGCCCTGGAGCGGGACCACTACGACCTCGTCTTCCACCTGCTCGCAGTGCGCAACACGGCCCGGTTCACCCCCGCGGCGCTGCCCAAGCAGCCGGGCGCGATGGACGACTGGGAGATCTACCGCGAGATAGCCCTGCGCACCGGTGCCCTGCTGACCACGAGAAAGCCGCTGCGCAAGCGGCTGGTCGAACGCGCCAGGTTGTCCCTCTCCCCCACCAGGACGATCGCGGCGCTGCTGCGCACCGGCCGCTCCGGCGTCACCCTCAAGGCCCTCCGGCAACGGCCGGAGGGAATCGACCTCGGCCCCTTGCGTCCCGGCCTCCTGCCAGCACGCCTGCAGACCGCCGACCGCCTGGTCCACCTCGCGCCGGACATGGTGCTCGCCGACCTCGCCCGACTCCGGGCCGCTGCATCCCCCGCCACCGCCACCGACGAGCTGCGCCTGATCGGCCGCCGACACCAGATGGACAACAACTCCTGGATGCACAACACCGCGCGACTCACCCGCGGCCGCGCACGCCACCACCTGCTGATGCACCCTGAGGACCTGGCGGCCCGCGACCTCGAGAGCGGTTCGCTGGTCCGGGTCACCTCGCGGGTGGGCAGCATCGAGGTCGAGGTCACCGCCACCGAGGACGTGATGCCCGGGGTGGTCTGCCTGCCGCACGGCTACGGACACCAGGCCACCGAGGGCATGCTGGCCCACGCGGCGAAGGTCCCCGGCCCCTCGATCAACGACCTCACCGACCCCGACCTGCTCGACCCGGTCTCGGGGGTCGCCGCCTTCAGCGGCCTGCCCGTCACAGTCGGCGCTGCCTGAGTCCGGTCAAGGACCCCCGGCCTCGGCATACTGGCCACGTGCAGCCGTCCCCCGCCGACGACCCCCTCGCCGACCTGCCGGAGCCCCGACGCTCGGTCTTCCTCGCCCGCCTCGAGCGCTGGCTCCCGGATCTCGACGCCGCCCTGCAGCCGTTGTTCTCGGACCCGGAGCAGGTGCGCGACCGACTCGTCCGGTCGGCCGCCGCGGCCTTCGCGGAGCGCCCCGAGGACCTGCACGCCCTGGACCAGGCCAGGTCACTGGCGCCCGACTGGTTCCAGCGTCCCGACATCCTCGGCTACGCGGCGTACGCCGACCGCTTCGCGAGAACCCTGGCCGGGGTGGCCGACCACGTCGACTACCTCGAGGACCTCGGAGTGCGCTACCTGCACCTGATGCCCCTGCTCGACCCGCGGCCGGCACCCAACGACGGCGGGTACGCCGTCCGGGACTACCGCACCGTGCGTCCCGACCTGGGCACCATGGAGGACGTTCGTGAGCTCACGACCACGCTGCGGGAACACCGGATCAGCCTGTGCCTCGACCTGGTCATCAACCACGTCGCCCGCGAGCACGACTGGGCCGTCCGGGCGCGAGCCGGGGACCAGAAGTACCGCGACTACTTCTGGATCTTCCCCGACCGGGGCACACCCGACGAGTACGAGCAGTCGCTGCCGGAGGTCTTCCCGGACTTCGCACCGGGAAGCTTCACCTGGGACGCGGAGCTCCAGGGCTGGGTCTGGACGACCTTCAACGACTACCAGTGGGACGTGAACTGGGCCAACCCCGACGTGCTGACCGAGTACGCCGAGACGATCATGTTCCTCGCCAACCAGGGCGTGGAGGTCTTCCGCCTCGACGCCATCGCCTTCATCTGGAAGCGGATGGGGACCAGCTGCCAGAACCAGCCGGAGGTGCACGACCTCACCCAGGCGATGCGCACGCTGCTGCGGATCGCGTGCCCCGCCGTGCTGCTCAAGGCCGAGGCGATCGTCGGCCCCCAGGACCTGTTGGCCTACCTCGGACAGGGTCCGCACCACGGCAAGGTCAGCGATCTGGCGTACCACAACGGGCTGATGGTGCACGTCTGGTCGATGCTCGCCAGCCGGGACGCCGTGCTGGCCTCGCGGGCGCTCCAACGGCTCGCCCCGCCGCCCTCGACGACCGCCTGGGTCACCTACCTCCGATGCCACGACGACATCGGCTGGGCCATCGGTGACGAGGATGCCGCAGCCAGCGGCGTGACCGGCCACGGACACCGCAGCTTCCTCTCCGACTTCTACGCCGGGGAGTTCCCCGGCTCCTGGGCCCGTGGCCTGGTCTTCCAGGAGAACCCCGCAACGGGCGACCGGCGGATCTCCGGCAGCCTGGCCTCGCTCGCCGGGCTGGAGTCCGGAGACCCGCTGGCCCCGGCCCGCATCCGGCTGGCCCACGCCGTGATCCTCGGTTTCGGCGGCGTCCCGGTGATCTGGATGGGTGACGAGCTGGGTCTGCTGAGCGATCCCGACTGGGATGACGATCCTGCACACGCGGGCGACAACCGGTGGGCGCACCGGCCGCGGATGCCCTGGCCGGTGCCGGCCGACGTCCACGGGATCAACGCCGACCTGCGCGCGCTGGTCCGGGCCCGACAAGAGCTACCCCAGCTGCACGCCGCGACGCCCGCCGGCGTGCTCGACCCGCAGGACCCCGGGGTGCTGCTGGTCGCCCGCCGCCACGCGCTGGGCACCATGCTCGGCACCTACAACGTCACCGACACCCCCGGTCAGGTGCCCCACGACGTCCTGCGCGCCGAGGGCCTGGATCCGGCACAGGTCGTCGACGCGATCACCGGGGCTCCTCCGGACTCGGTCCGGGACGTCCTGCGGCTACCGGCCTACGGCGTCCTCTGGCTGACTGCTGCCCACTGAGCTCAGAGACCCAGCGCCGCGCGTGTGCGGCTGACGTCGTCCCGCATCGCCTCGAGCAGGGGCTCGACGCCGTCGAAGGTGACCATGCCGCGCAGCCTCGCGACGAACGCGATCTCGACCGTCTCACCGTAGAGCTCGAGGTCGGTGCGGTCGAGCACGTAGGCCTCGACGCGGCGCTGCCGCTCGCCGTCGAAGGTGGGATTGGTGCCGACGCTGATCGCCGCCGGCAGTGGCTCTCCCCCGTGCTCGCCGAGAATGCTCAGCCAGCCGGCGTACACCCCGTCCGCAGGCGTGGCCAGCTCGCCCGGCGGCACGTTGGCGGTGGGATAGCCGAGCGCACGCCCCCGCTGGTCGCCGCGCCCGACCTCCCCGGTCACCGAGTAGGGGCGACCGAGTGCCTCGGCGGCGCCCTCGACGTCGCCGGCGGCCAGGCAGGTGCGCACGTAGGTCGAGGACCAGACCTGCGGCCCCCCGTCCAGCGGCAGGCCGACGACCTCGAAGTCGTGGGCGTGACCGGACTCGGTCAGGGTCGCCACGTCGCCGGCGGCACGGGCACCGAAGCGGAAGTTGGCTCCCACGACGACCGTGGCCGCGTGCAGGCCGTCGACCAGGACGCGCTGGATGAACTCCTCGGGGGTCCACGCCGCGATCTCCCGGGAGAACGGGATCACGAAGACGTCATCGGCTCCAGCGTCGGCCAGCAGGACCGATCGTCGCTGGATGTCGGTGAGGCTGGGCGGAGCGTGCTCGGGACGCAGCACCGCCATCGGGTGCGGGTCGAAGGTGACGGCCACGACGGGCAGCCGGTCGCGGGCGGCGATGTCGCGGGCACGGCCCAGCACGTGACGGTGGCCCAGATGGACTCCGTCGAAGTTCCCGATGACCACGACCGTGCGGCCGAGGTCGGCCGGCACCTGCGTCAGTGAACGCCAGATTCGCACGGCGTGAACACTACTGGCGTGAGCCGTCGACGAAGACCGCGACCGCCCTGGCCACGTCGTTCTCCTGCTCGTAGAGCGCCAGGAACTCCCCGTCGGGCGCGAACATGGCGACGGGCCCGCTCTGGCCGAGGTCGAGGGCCAGCTTCCGGCCGAACCGGACGTCGGCGGCCTGGTCCGCGTCCAGCTCCAGCGCCGGGAAGCCGCGCCGCACCGACGCGGGCATGGGCAGCACCGAGAACTCCGCCTCCAGCTGCTCGAGGGTGCGGGCGTCGGCGAGCGGGAACGGTCCGACCGCCGTTCGCCGCAGTGCGGTGATGTGGCCGCCTGCGCCCAACCGCTCGCCGAGGTCGCGGGCGATCGAGCGGATATAGGTGCCGCTGGAGCAGTTGACCGAGACGTCCACGTCGATCGTGCCGGGCCGCTCCAGCCCGGTCGAGACCACCCGGTGCACCGCGATCGACTCGATCCGGACCCGCCTCGCGGCGAGCTCGACCTGCTCGCCGGCACGGACGAGGTCGTAGGCGCGTCGACCGCCGACCTTGATCGCCGAGACCGCCGAGGGCACCTGGTCGATCTCCCCGGTGAACCCGGCGAGCGCCGCACGGACCGCTTCCTCGGTGACGCCCTCGGTCGAGGCGCTGGCGATCTCCTCACCCTCGGCGTCGTCGGTGGTCGTGGTGACCCCGAGCCGGATGGTGGCGTCGTAGACCTTGTCGGCCAGCAGCAGGTGGCCGAGCAGCCGGGTGGCCCGGTTGACACCGAGCACGAGCACGCCGGTGGCCATCGGGTCGAGGGTGCCGGCATGGCCGACCTTGCGCGTCCCGGCCAGGCGTCGTACCCGGGCGACGACGTCGTGCGAGGTCATCCCCGCCGGCTTGTCGACGACCAGGAGACCACTCTCCGGGCTGTCGGGGCTCACTCCTCCTCGGCGTCCGGATCGTCGAGCTCGCGCGGCTTCTTGTAGGGGTCGGGTTCCCCGGCGTACGCCGCACCGCTGGCCGACTGCGCAGCAGCGGCGTCGGAGTCACGGACCCGCTCCAGCAGGTCGTCGATGTGTCGCGCGGTCTCGGGCAGCGCATCGTGGATGAAGTCGATGGTCGGGACGTGACGCATGCCGAGCTGCTTGCCGACCTCGGAGCGGATCAGCCCCTTCGCGGAGGCGAGCGCGGCCGCGCTGCCCTCGATCTCGGACTCCTCGCCGAGCACCGTGTAGAAGACGGTGGCCTGCAGGGTGTCGCCGGAGACCCGGACGTCGGTGACGGTCACGAACCCGAGTCGGGGGTCCTTGATCCGACGCTCCAGCATCTCGGCCACGATGACCTTGATCCGGTCGGCGATCTTGCGGACTCGGGGGTTGCTCATTGCTGTTCCTCTACTGCGTGGTGGTTTACCACGGTCCCGTGGGAAACATCTGCTTCCCGACGTTGGCAACGGGAGGGAAGTGACGGTTCACCACGGACCGTGGTGAACCGTCACCCCCGATGACTCAGGCTCGAGGGATCTCCTTCATCTCGAACGCCTCGACGACATCGCCTTCCTTGACGTCGTTGAAGCCCTTGAGGACGAGACCGCACTCGAAGCCCTCGCGGACCTCGGCGGCGTCGTCCTTCTCGCGCTTGAGCGAGGCCAGGTCGAGGCTGTCGGCCACGACCGCGCCGTCGCGGATCAGGCGCACCTTGGCGTTGCGGCGGATCAGGCCGCTGGTGACCATGCAGCCGGCGATGTTGCCGATCTTGGAGCTGCGGAAGATCGCGCGGATCTCCGCCTGCCCCAGGGTCTGCTCCTCGAACTCCGGCTTGAGCATGCCCTTGAGCGCTGCCTCGATCTCCTCGATGGCCTGGTAGATCACCGTGTAGTACCGGATCTCCACACCCTCGCGCTCGGCCATCTCGGTCGCCTTGCCCTGCGGGCGGACGTTGAAGCCGATGATGATCGCGTCGGAGGCCGCGGCCAGGTCGACGTTGGTCTCGGTGATCGCACCGACACCTCGGTCGATCACGCGCAGCGACACCTCGTCGCCCACGTCGATCTTGGCCAGCGAGTCCTCGAGGGCCTCCACCGAGCCGGAGACGTCGCCCTTCAGGATCAGGTTGAGCTCCTGGCTCTCGCCCTTCTCCATCGAGGCCATGAAGTCCTCCAGGCTGCGACGCACGCGCCGCTTGGCCTGCATGGCCGCACGCTCACGCGCCTCCCGCTTCTCAGCGATCTGGCGAGCGATCCGGTCGTCCTCGACCACGATGAAGTTCTGGCCCGCACCGGGGACACCGGACAGACCGAGCACCATCGCGGGTCGCGACGGGTCGGCGAACTCGATGTTGTCGCCGTGCTCGTCGAGCATCGCCCTCACCCGGCCGTACGCCGGCCCGGCCACGATCGAGTCACCGACGCGCAGCGTTCCGCGCTGCACGAGGATCGTGGCCACGGGGCCGCGACCGCGGTCCAGGTGCGCCTCGACGACGAGGCCCTGGGCGTCCTGGTCGGGGTTGGCCCGGAGGTCGAGCGAGGCGTCCGCGGTGAGCACGACCGCCTCGAGCAGCTTGTCCAGGTTGAGCTCGGACTTGGCCGAGACGTCGACGAACATCACGTCGCCGCCGTACTCCTCGGGGACGAGGCCGTACTCGGTCAGCTGTCCGCGGACCTTCGTCGGGTCAGCGTCGGGCTTGTCGATCTTGTTGACCGCCACCACGATCGGCACGTTGGCGGCCTTGGCGTGGTTCAGTGCCTCGACCGTCTGCGGCATGACGCCGTCATCGGCGGCCACGACGAGCACCGCGATGTCGGTCGCCTGGGCACCACGGGCACGCATGGCGGTGAACGCCTCGTGGCCCGGGGTGTCGATCAGGGTGATGCGGCGCTCGGTGCCGTCGACCTCGGTGCGGACCTGGTAGGCGCCGATGTGCTGCGTGATGCCGCCGGCCTCCTTGTCCACGACGTTGGCCGTACGCAACGCGTCGAGGAGCTTGGTCTTTCCGTGGTCCACGTGACCCATCACGGTCACGACCGGCGGTCGCGCCTCGAGCATCTCCTCGTCGCCCTCGTCGGACCCGAACTGCAGGTCGAAGGAGTCGAGCAGCTCGCGGTCCTCGTCCTCGGGGGAGACGACCTCGACGGTGTAGTTGAGCTCCTCACCGAGCAGCTGCAGGGTCGCGTCGTTGACCGACTCGGTCGCGGTCACCATCTCACCGAGGTGGAACAGCATCTGCACCAACGCGGCCGGATCGACGCTGATCTTCTCGGCGAAGTCGGTCAGGGATGCGCCTCGCGCCAGGCGAACGGTCTCGCCGTTGCCCTTGCGGACGCGCATGCCGCCGATGGTCGGGGCTTCCATCTGCTCGAACTCTTGACGACGAGCGCGCTTGGACTTGCGACCACGGCGCGAGGGACCACCGGGGCGACCGAAGGCGCCCTGGGTGCTTCCACGCTGACCGGGACGACCTCGTCCGGGGCCACCCGGACGTCCACCGGGAGCGCCGGCCGGGCCACCGCCCATGCCGGGCGCGCCGCCACCGCCGCCGAACCCGCCGCGACCGGGGGGGCCACCGCGAGCGGGGGCGCCACCGGGACCACCGGGACCACCACGGGCACCGCCGGGACCACCGGGACCGCCACGGGCGCCGCCGGGGCCGCCTCGGGCGCCGCCTGGGCCGCCACCGAAGGCGGCCGGGGACTTGGGCATCATCGCCGGGTTGGGGCGCGGCATGCCGTCTCGACCGGCCGGGGGCCGCGGAGGACGCTGGTCCTCGGCGCCGGTCCCGGGAGCCGCTCCGGCACCCGGGGTGGGCGCCGGTCGGCTGCCCATGCCCTGGGTCGAGGAGAACGGGTTGTTGCCCGGCCGCGGGGCACCGGGACGCGCCGGCCTGGGGCCGGGCTTGAAGCCGGCGCCGCCGTCGTCGGACTCGGACTCGGTCTCGGCCGCGGCAGCGTCCTGGGTCGCCTCCGCTGCCGGTTGCGCCTCGGGCTGTCCGTCGTGCTCGGAGTCCGGCTCCGGCTCCGGGACGGCCTGGATCCGCGGGCGGGGCCCGGGAGTGAATCGTGGTGCCGCCGGCTCGGCGTCGGCGGCGGGCTCCGCCACCTCTGCCGGCGGGGCGGGCGCCTCAGCCTCGGGAGCCTCGGGGGTGGGCTCGCCAGCCTCGGCCGCCTTCTTCGCAGGCGCCTTCTTGGCTGCCTTCTTGGCTGCCACTGCCTCCGCCTTGGCGGTCAGCTCGGCGCCGTACTTGTCCTCGAACCGCTTCACCACGGGCGGTTCCACCGTCGAGCTGGGTGCCTTCACGAACTCACCGAGCTCGCCCAGCATCGTCAGGACGTCCTTGCTCGGGACGTCGTACTTCTTGGCGAGTTCATGGACTCGGACCTTGGCCACGTGGTTCCTCCTGGTCCGAGTCCCTTTTTCGAAGGGAGTCTGCGGACCGCTAGTTGATGTGCATGCTCATCGCGAAGTTCTCATCGCAGGCTCATGAGCTGATGCTCCAGTTCTTTCTCGGATTGCTATCGGTCTGCGTCAGGTACTGCGTCACCCTCGCGAGGCTCAGCGCTCCCCCGACCCCGGCATCATGCCGCAGGGCGCGGGCGAAGGCACGTTTGCGCTCAGCAAGAGCGAGACACTCGGTCGTGGGGTGCAGGTGCGCCCCACGGCCTGGTGCGGTGCCACTCGGGTCGGGTGCGACGAACCAGGAACCGTCCCGGTCGGCCGTGTCCGTCCCTGCGACCACCCGCAGCAACTCACGCTTGGCGGCTCGTCCTCGGCAGCCGATGCAGGTCCGCACAGGAACGTGCGGGCGCGTCGAACCGTCGAGTTGTGAATCCACCGCTGGCCACTCTACCGGTGCCGCGCCCCGATTCCGAACCGGTGCGGCCCCCCGAGCGGGCACCGCGGGCCGGACGGCTACTCGACGGGGGCCTCGTCGGAGCGGATGTCGATCCGCCAGCCGGTGAGCCGCGCGGCCAGGCGCGCGTTCTGCCCCTCCTTGCCGATGGCCAGGGAGAGCTGGTAGTCGGGCACGACCACCCGCGCCGAACGCGTGGCCTCGTCGACCACGGTCACGCTGCTCACCCGCGAGGGACTGAGCGCGTTGCCGACCAGCGTGGCGGGGTCGTCGGACCAGTCGATGATGTCGATCTTCTCCCCGTGCAGCTCGTTCATCACGCTCCGCACGCGTTGGCCCATGGGCCCGATGCACGACCCCTTGGCGTTGACGCCGGGCACGTTGGACCGGACCGCGATCTTGGTGCGGTGGCCGGCCTCCCGCGCGATGCCCATGATCTCCACGGTGCCGTCCGCGATCTCGGGGACCTCCAGCGCGAACAGCTTCTTGACCAGGCTCGGGTGGGTCCGCGACAACATCACCAGTGGGCCGCGCATGCCCTTGCGGACACTGACCACGAGGCACTTGATGCGGGTCCCGTGCGAGTAGTCCTCACCGGGCACCCGCTCGCCCGCGGGCAGCAGCCCCTCGAGCTTGCCGAGGTCGACCATCACGTCATTGGGGTCACGCCCCTGCTGGATCAGGCCGGACACGATGTCGCCCTCCTTGCCGGAGAACTCACCGAACTTCCTCTCGTCCTCGGCGTCGCGCAGGCGCTGGAGCATGATCTGCTTCGCCGTCGTCGCCGCGATCCGACCGAAGCCGTCCGGCGTGTCGTCGAACTCACCGACGACGTTGTCCTCCTCGTCGACCTCCTGGGCAAGCACGGTGACGTGGCCGGTCTTGCGGTCGAGGGTGACCCGCGCGTGCTCCCGGGACCCGCTGCTCTTGTGGTACGCCGTGAGCAGGGCCTGCTCGATGGCCTCGACCAGGACCTCGAAGGAGATCTCCTTCTCGCGCTCCAGCATGCGCAGGATGCTCATGTCGATGTCCATCAGCTGGGCTCCTTCTTGAACTCGATCTGGACCTTGGCCTTCTTCACCTCGGCGTACTCCACCCGGCGCTCGGCGCCGTCGACGTCGAGGACGGCACCGGTGTCGTCGCTGGCCGTGATGCGGCCGATGACCGGCTCGCCGTCGTGCGGGGTGACCTTGACCAGGCGGCGCACGTTGCGACGCCAGTGGCGCGGGAGGGTCAGCGGCCGTTCCACTCCCGGCGACGAGACCTCGAGCGTGTAGGGCTGCTGGCCCATCAGATTGGTCTCGTCGAGGACTCCCGCGACCTCCCGGGTCGCCGCGGCGATGTCGTCCATGGTCACGCCACCGTCCTGGTCGACGGCGATGCGCAGGATCCGGCGCTTGCCGGCATTGGAGAGGTCGACGGCCTCGAGGTCGAGCCCGAGGGCGCCGATCGGGCCGGTCAACCGGTCAGCCAGGCGATCTCTGATGTCTGCTGTGCTCACGAAGACGAGACCTCCCAGCTGTGTTGTTGTGGTGCCCTCACCCTAGCGCCATCCCCAACCTGCCCAGCGCCCTAGGATCTGGGCGTGCCCGTGTCTCCCGTCACCCCCGTCGCGCTCTCGCGCCGGTCCGTCATCGCCGCCGGAGTCGCCGGGCTGGCCCTGAGCGGATGCTCCGTCGACGACCCGGTTTCGGTCGACGAGGCGCCGGCTGCTCCGGCCGAGCTGGGTGCCGACGTCGGGATCGCGACCGAGGCGCTCGAGCAGATCCGCGGGGTGGCGTCCGCGGTCCTCGCGACGGGCGAGCGCTTTCCCGCTCTGGCCGGCCTGCTGGCGGGCGTGAGGGCCATGCACGCGGCGCACGAGGGGTCGCTGGTCGATGCCGTGCCCGAGCGGGCACGGACGACGGCCGGACCGTCCGCCTACGCAGTCCCAGCGAGCCGCGCGGCCGCTCTCAGTCAGCTGGCCGCCGCCGAGCAGAAGCTGCACGACAGCCTGGACGGCCTCGCACTGCGGGCGCAGAGCGGCGAGTTCGCCCGACTGCTGGCCAGCATGGGCGCCGCGGTCGCTCAGCGGCTGGCCCGGTGGCCCGGATGACGCCGGTTGAAGCACTGCAGAAGACGCTGGCCGGCGAGCATGCGGCCGTGTTCCTCTACGGCGTGCTCGGGGCGCAGTCCTCGAAGTCGCGCCAGCCCACGCTCTTCCGGCAGCTGAACTCCGTCTACGCCACCCACCGTCGGACGCGGGACCAGCTCACGGTCCTCGTCGCCGCTCACGGAGCGGACCCCGTCGCCGCGGAGGTCTCCTACGAGGTTCCCGGGTCGATCGACGGCCCGGGCCAGATCCTCGTGGTCGCCCGCACGATCGAGCGGCGGATGACCCGGATCCTCGGCGAGCTGGTGGCCAACACGTCGGAAAGCGACCGGCGATGGGCGATCGGCACGCTGGACGCCAGCGCGCTGCGCGAGCTGACCTTCGGCGGCACGCCGGGGAACTTCCCCGGCCTCGACTAGGGCTGCTCGCGTCTGCTCTTGCCGGTCTCCCGCCGGCTACTGCGTGCGAGGATGCCGCCATGCCGTCACCGGTGGGACCACGGGACAGACGCGGCGTACGCCGGGCCGAGGTCCTCGCAGCCCTCTCCATCTCCATCGACCTGGGCCTCGGGCTGCCCATGGAGCACGTCCTGCGCTCCTCCCTGCTGGCCGCGCTGCTGGCCGACGAGCTGGGGCTGGAGGATGAGCAGAAGGCCACCGTCTACTACACCAACCTGGTGCTCTGGATCGGGTGTCACGCCGACTCCCACGAGTTCAGCCGCTGGTTCGGTGACGACCTCGCGATGCGCAGCGGGAGCTACGAGCTCGACTGGGTCGGGTTGCCCTACCTGACCTACCTGCTTCGCGCCGTGGGCTCCAGCGAGCCCGCGGGTCAGCGCCCGCAGAAGCTGCTGGCGCTGCTGCTGACGCCTCGGGCACGGTTGGCCGCGCTGATCCACTCGCACTGCCTCTCCGCCGGGCTGATGGCCGAGCACATCGGCCTGGACTCCACTGTGAAAGAGGCTGTCGCCAGCGGCTTCGAGCGGTACGACGGAACCGGGATGCCGGCGGGCCTGAAGGGTGAGGAGATCCCGCTCCCCATCCGCGTCGTACAGCTGGCGGAGACCTGCGAGGTCCACCTGCGCCGGTACGGCGTCTCTGCTGCCCTCGCGATGGCGCGGTCGCGGCGTGGCACCCAGTTCGACCCGGTGCTGGTGGACGCCCTGGGTCGCTGCCAGGAACGGATGCATGGCCTTCCGGAGGACGATGCCTGGTCACGGGCGATGGAGCTGGCCCCCGACCACGACGTCGTGCTCCACGATGACGACCTGGACGCCCTTCTGGAGGCGATCGGCGACTTCGCCGACCTCAAGACCCCGTTCACGATCGGTCACTCACGTGCCGTCGCGGGTCTAGCGGCGCGCGCCGCGGCCGAGCTGGGACTTGCCGAAGACGACTGTGCGGCGGTGCGCCGGGCGGGCTACGTGCATGACCTGGGCCGGATGGGCGTCGCCAACACGGTGTGGGAACGGGCCGCCCCGTTGAGCGAGTCCGACCGCGAGCGGATCCGGCTCTACCCCTACCTGACCGGACGCATCCTCAGCCGGGTTCGCGGGCTTGCGGTCGAGGCCTCGATTGCCGAGGCCCACCGGGAGCGCCAGGACGGGTCGGGTTACCCGCGCGGACTCCGGGGCTCGGCGCTGCCGATGACCCAGCGCGTGCTGGCTGCCGCGGACAGCTACCAAGGGTCGGTGGAGCACCGCCCCCACCGGTCGGCGCTGGATGCCGCGGGCGCGGCCGCCCGACTCAGATCCGAGGCTGCCGCGGGGCGACTCGACGACGCTGCCGTGGACGCCGTGCTCACCGCGGCCGGTCACCCTCGCGCCGTTCGGCGCCGGAGCGCTCCCGCCGGGCTGACCGCGCGCGAGATCGAGGTGCTCGGCCTGCTGGCCCGCGGCCAGACCAACCCGGAGATCGCCCGCCGGCTGTCGATCAGCCCGAAGACCGTGCGCAACCACCTCGAGCACATCTACCTCAAGGCGGGCGTCTCCAACCGGGCGGGTGCAGCCCTGTTCGCGGTCGGTCACGGCCTGGTCGCGGGCGCCGAAGATGGGGCTGCTGCCCCATGACCCCGGGCTCCTCGCCGCGACAGGCTTGGTGTGACGAAGGGGAGCCCCATGAAGACCAAGACAGTGATCAGCCTCAGCACCGGACTCGAGGACGCGGAGAAGGTGACGGTCGCGTTCCTGGTGGCGGTCGGCTCAGCGGAGTCGGACCGACCCACCTTGATGTTCCTGACCAAGGAGGCCGTGCGGCTCGTCGTGGGCGAGGTGGCACGTGGCACCGCCTGCGAGGGCTGCCCTCCGCTGGAGGACCTCGTCAGGAGGTACGCCGCCGCCGGCGGCCGCTACCTGGTCTGCCCGATCTGCTTCGACTCCAAGCACCTCTCCGCGGAGGACCTCGTAGCCGAGGCTGCCCTCGGTGGCACCGTCCCGATGTGGGAGTGGATCGGCGATGAAGCCGCCAACACGTTCAGCTACTGAGCGCGTCCTCCCCCTCGGTGAACAGATGGCCCTCGCGGTCGCCGAGAGGGACTCCGCCCGGTTGCGCTCGCTGTTCGGCACACCGGTCGTCTTCCGCGCGGTGACGCCCCGCCGGTTCTGGGACGCCGAGACACCCGTGGGTGTCGACGACCTCCTCCTGGGCACCTGGTTCGGGGCCGACAAGGCGATCACGGGTCTCGCGGTGCTGGACAGCGACACCGTGGGTGACGTGCAGAAGGTCAGCTACCGGATGACGGTCGAGCTGAGCAGCGGTCCGGCCGTGGTCGAGCAGGTGGCCTACTACAGCACCACCGACGGCCTGATCACGGACATGCGGCTGGTGTGCAGCGGGTTCCGCCCCGCCTGAGCGGACTCAGAGTCCGTCGAGGAGGGCGGGGATCTCGACCAGCTCGTGGGCGACCGCGTCGGGCTGACCGACCGAGTGCCCGTGTTGCTCCGGGGGGATGTCGCTGTGCGGGATGTGGATGGCCCGTAGCCCGGCGTTGTGGGCACCCCAGATGTCGTCGTAGAGCCGGTCGCCGACGTACACGCATCGGGCGGGTTCCGTGGCGCCGACCGCCTTCATGGCGGCGGCGAACGCCTGCGGCGCCGGCTTGGTCCAGGGGATCTCGCTGGTGTAGACGTCCCCGTCGATCTGGTCGAGCACGCCGTCGCGGCGGAAGAAGTCCTCGTGCCAGGAGCGCGGCCAGATGGTGTTGCTCAGCACGCCGACCTTGATGTTGCGCTCCCGCAGGGCCGCGAACAGGTCGGGGACCTGGGCGTCGGTGGCGGTGTGCGGCTCCCAGAACTCCCGGTAGTGCCAGAGCAGCTCCGGGTCGTGGTCGAGTCCCGCCTCGAGGAAGAGGTCGGCCACGGTCGCACTGCGCTGCTGGTCGCGGCTGCGCCCCCAGATCGCCTGGTTCGCGCGGTGCAGCGCGTCGGCATGGACCTCGCGCTCCCCCGTGCTGACGACCGCGTGGGCGAGCGCCAGGGACTCGGCGTGGAAGTCGACGTCGTGCCACCTGGTCAGCGTGCCGCCCCAGTCGAAGATCACCGCCTCGATCTGCATGCCGCCATTATCGCGACCCACACCCTCAGGCGCGGTAGGCGGTCCACATCGCGTCGATCCGGGCGGCTTGGCCGGAGGTGAAGGTGTAGTAGCAGCCGTCGTAGCTGTAGTCCATGTAGTTGTGGATCGGGTCGAGCCCCGGGTTGGCGCAGGAGTCACGTCCCTCCGGGCAGCCCGTGGTCGGCGATGCCTGCGCGGGGGTGTCGGCCACCTCGTCGTTCGGCTCGTTGCAGCCGCCCTGGAAGGTGTGCCAGAGGCCGAGCCAGTGCCCGGTCTCGTGCGTCATCGTCTTCCCCAGGTTGTAGTTGGTGATGGAGCCGCCCGGAAGCGAGTCGAAGTTGACCCTGATCCCGTCGATCTCGGGCTGGGAGGCGTAGTCCCAGGGGAACGTGGCGACCCCGAGGTAGCGGAAGCCCACGATCCAGATGTTCAGCGCGTTCTTCCCGCCCTGCCTGGTCTGGGCCCGGTACGTCGTGCTCTGCCGGTCGTTGTGCCAGTTGTTGTTCACGATCCGCTCGGTGCCGGCGAGCTGGAACCGGACCCCGGTACGGACGCCTCGACCATCCGGGTCGGAGCCCCCGAAGGTCTGGTTCGCGACGTCCATCTGCGCGGCGATCTGGGCGTCGGTGACGTCGCCGACCCCACCCTTGCCGATCATCACGTGCACGTAGACCGGGATGTCGCCGAGGCTGTTGCCGGGAGTGGGTCTGGCCTTGAGGATCTGCGCCGTCCTGGCCGCGATCTGCTCCTGCTCGGTCCGAGACACCGCGCGATGGTCATCGGCCCTCGCGTTGGCGTCACCGCGTGCAGCCGCCCCGGACCCGACCGGGTCGAAGCAGGCAGCCCACCCTTGGCTCTCACCAACGTGTGCTGCGGTCTGGGCGGCTGTTTGGGCCGGCAACGCGGTGGCGAGAACGATCAGGTTGGCGGCACCGGCGACGGCGAGGGTGCGGAAGATCCGACGAGTCATGGGCTGTCCTCTGCTCAGAGACCCGGGAATTCTAGGAGCGGACCAGCCGCAGGTCGATGATCCGTCATGGGGGTTGACGTGTCCCCCCAACGGGTCACCCCCGGACGACGCCGACCAGGTGCTCGACGGCCTCACCCACCGGCACCTCGGTGCGCTCCCCTGAGCGTCGGTCCTTCACCTCGACGTTGCCGTCGGCCAGGCCGCGACCGACCGTGACGATGGTGGGTACGCCGATCAGCTCGGCGTCCTTGAACTTCACCCCGGGGCTGACCTTGGGCCGGTCGTCGTAGAGGACCTCGAGCCCCGCCGACGACAGGTCCTGGGCCAGCTGCGCCGCCGCCTCGAAGATCGCCGGGTCCTTGCCGGTGGCCACCAGGTGCACGTCCGCGGGCGCGACGGCCCGCGGCCAGACCAGACCGAGCTCGTCGTGATTGTCCTCGGCGATGACCGGGACCGCCCGGGAGACCCCGATGCCGTAGGAGCCCATCGTGACCGTCACCAGCTTGCCGTTCTCGTCGAGCACCTTCAGGCCCAGCGCCTCGGCGTACTTGCGACCGAGCTGGAAGATGTGCCCCATCTCGATGCCGCGTGCGGTCTCCAGTGTCCCGGACTCGCAATTCGGGCACGGGTCGCCGTCGCGGACCTCGGCGGCCTCGATGTTGCCGTCGCCGGTGAAGTCACGCCCGGCCACGAGGTCGAGCACGTGGCTGCCGTGCACGTCGGCACCGGTGACCCATCGGGTTCCCTCGACGATTCGCGGGTCGAGCAGGTAGCGGACGCCGGAGGCCGAGGACTCCCCGAGTGCCCCGGGTCCGATGTAGCCCTTGACCAGGGCGGGGTGCTTGGCGAACTCGGCCTCGTCCATGGCCTCGATCTCGGTGGGCTCGAGCATCCCCTCGAGGCGCTTCTGGTCGACCTCCCGGTCCCCGGGGACGCCGATCGCCAGGGGTTCGCGGGTGCCGTCCGCGTGCTTGAGCACGACCAGCACGTTCTTGAGCGTGTCGCCCGCCTGCCAGGGTCGGTCGTCTCGGGGGTACTTCTCGTTCAGGTGGGTGACCAGGGTGTCGATCGTCGGGGTGTCCGGAGTCTGCTCGGCATGGGCGGCGGGCGCCTCGTCGTACGGCTCGGGCGCGGGTGGCCGCACCTTGACCGCCTCCACGTTCGCCGCGTAGTCGCAGCTGGTGCAGCGCACGTAGGTGTCCTCGCCGACGGCACTGCTGGCCAGGAACTCCTCGGACTTCGAGCCGCCCATCGCCCCGCTCGTCGCCTTCACGATGACGTAGTCGAAACCGAAGCGGTCGAAGGTCTTGATGTAGGCCGCGCGGTGAGCCGCGTAGGAGGCGTCCAGCCCCGCGTCGCTGGTGTCGAAGGAGTAGCTGTCCTTCATCACGAACTCGCGGCCACGGATCAGCCCGGCACGCGGACGCGCCTCGTCGCGGTACTTCGTCTGGATCTGGTAGAGCCAGACCGGCAGGTCCTTGTAGGAGGAGTACAGGTCCTTGACCACGAGCGTGAACATCTCCTCGTGGGTGGGTCCGAGCAGGTAGTCACCCCCCTTGCGGTCCTTGAGGCGGAAGATGCCGGCGCCGTAGTCGGTCCAGCGCCCCGTGGCCTCGTAGGGCTCGCGCGGCAACAGGGCCGGGAACTGCAGCTCCTGGGCCCCCATCGCGTCCATCTCCTCGCGCACGATCGCCTCGACCTTGCGGTAGACGCGCAGGCCCAGCGGCAGCCACGAGTAGATGCCGGGTGCTGCACGGCGGATGTACCCCGCGCGCACCAGCAGCCGGTGGCTCGGCACCTCTGCGTCCACCGGGTCCTCACGAAGGGTTCGCACGAACAGGCTCGACATCCGCAGGATCATGTCGGCAAGGCTAGCCGTGGGCCGACGACGCGAACGGCGAGCCCCTCGACCCCGCCCGGCACGTCCGGCCGGTCACGTCCGGCGCCGTCAGGCGGACCGTGCCGCGCGCAGAGCGCTGCGCAGCAGCGGCAGCTGGAGCGGCAGCCTGCCGATCGCGATCGCCTGGAACCGTCGGTTGTGGGTCTTCATCGCGTCCCCGGCCATCTTCAGGTTGGCGGGATAGACCCCGAGCAGCACCGCCGCGCTGACCCAGCCCGCCAGCCTCCTGGTGCTCGGATGGAGCAGCCCCGCCGCGCAGAACAGCTCGAGGACCCCACTGGCGTAGATGACCTCGCGATGCGCCGGGACGAACTCCGGCATCAACGGTTCGTAGACCTCGGGCTTGACCAGGTGGATGACGCCGGAGCCCCCCAGGATGACCGCGAGTGCCCGGACGTCACGGGTGAGTGGGGAGACTGGTGCGCTCATGGGAGGACCCTACCCAGCGCCCGAGTCGCCAGCGGCTCAGAACATGATCGTGGCGAAGGTGCCGGTCTGCTCGAAGCCGACCCGGCGGTAGGCGGCCCGGGCCGAGTCGTTGTGACCGTTGACGTAGAGCGACACGACCGGCGCGACCTCGCGCAGGCAGATGTCGACGACCGCGGCCATGCCCGCGGTGCCCAGGCCACGTCCGCGCAGCTCCGGGTCGACGTACACCCCCTGGATCTGGCACGCGGACGGTGTGGCGCAGGCGACCTCGGCCTTGAACATCACGCGGCCGTCCTCGATCCGCGAGAACGACCAGCCGCGGCTGACCAGCTGGTTGACCCTGGCCCGGTAGAGGTCCCGGCCCCCGTCGGACTCGGGCGAGATCCCCACCTCCTCGGTGTACATCGCCACGCACGACGGGTAGAGGGTGTCCACCTCGTCCTTGCGGGTACGCCGGACCTGCCAGTCCGGCTCGACCGAGGGCGGACGGGTCGCCACCAGGTGGGGCTGGTCCCAGCGGAAGTCGCGCGGGTGCGGCCAGGTGTCCTCCAGCCCCGCCCACAGCAGCTCGACGGGCTCGCGCGGACCCACGATGGTCGAGCTCTTCGGCCCCGAGCGGGCGGCTCGCTCGGCAAAGGCCCGGCAGGCGGCCGGACTGGCGCCGACCGGCACCATGTTGGCTCCCACGTGACACATCGAGACCAGCTCGTCGCCCTCGTGGTAGCCCCACATCTCTCCACCGAGCCAGCGGGTGTCGAGCTGGGTGATGCGGGTGCGGTACTCGACGAACACGTTGGTGACCGGATCACGCCCGACCAGCTCCAGCCCGGCGGCGACATCGCTGGGCCCGAGGACTCGCAGGCTCTGGCTCGACCGGACCACGAGCGGGAGCCTACGGCAGAACACTGGACAATGACCCGGGTGTGCGACCGCTGGGGACTACGGTGTGCCCCATGCTCCGCGCCCCCGCCCGGACGGTCCTGCTGGCGACCGTCGTACTCCTGCTGACCGGGTCGGGCTGCGCCGCCGACCGTACCCCCGCCGCCGTCGAGATCTCAGCCGACACCGGGAACATCGACTGTCGCGCGGAGTGGGCTGCCCTGGGCAGCGAGATCGACGGCAACCAGCGGCTTCCGGAGCCCTCGGCCCTGGCCTCACGCTGGACCAGTGTCGTCGCCACCGTCGACTACTACGCGACCTCGGCCAAGGAGTCGGACTGCGGCGAGCCGTTGGCCGCCCAGAAGCGGGCGATCACCGCCCTGCAGGCCCTGGTCGTCAGGCTGCAGCCCTACGACATGGAGCTCCGCATCACCACCGTGTTCGCCGCGGCCCAGCGGTATGCGACCTCTCCGCTTCCGGTCGCGCCCAGCCCGAGCCCCGCCACCAAGGGCAAGAAGTCGAAGCCACAGGCGCGGCCGCCGAAGCCGGTGGCCGTCGATGCAGCGCTCAGGACGCTGACCGAGCAGGCGCCGCTCGCCACCGAGCAGCAAGGTCCGGCGTGGCAGCAGGCGAGCGTGGTGGACCCAAGCGACACCGCTGCGGTGCTCAAGGCGGTCAAGGACCTGGACTTCTTGTCCAGGGAGAGCCCTGCCTTCGTCCTGTGTGCGCAGGCACTGGAGACGATCCGCCTCGCCGTCGCCGCCGGCGTTCCGGCTTCCTGAGTCCTCGGGAAGCTGTGCGACTCAGGAGACCGTGACCTGGGCGCTCGCGCCCTCCTCGGCCTCCATGTCCTCAGCAAGGCGCATGGCCTCCTCGATCAGCGTCTCCACGATCTGGGACTCGGGGACGGTCTTGATGACCTCGCCCTTGACGAAGATCTGACCCTTGCCGTTGCCCGAGGCGACGCCGAGGTCGGCCTCGCGAGCCTCCCCCGGGCCGTTGACCACACAACCCATCACGGCCACGCGCAGGGGGACCTCCATGCCCTCGAGCCCGGCGGTCACCTCGTCGGCCAGCTTGTAGACGTCGACCTGGGCTCGGCCGCACGACGGGCAGGAGACGATCTCGAGCTTGCGTGGCCGCAGGTTCAGCGACTGGAGGATCTGGATGCCGACCTTGACCTCCTCGACCGGTGGGGCCGAGAGCGAGACCCGGATCGTGTCACCGATCCCGCGGCTGAGCAGCGCCCCGAACGCGGTGGCGGACTTGATGGTCCCCTGGAAGGCAGGCCCGGCCTCGGTGACGCCGAGGTGCAGCGGCCAGTCGCCGGCCTCGGCGAGCAGCTCGTAGGCGCGCACCATCACGACGGGGTCGTTGTGCTTGACCGAGATCTTGAAGTCGTGGAAGTCGTGCTCCTCGAACAGCGAGGCCTCCCAGACGGCCGACTCGACGAGGGCCTCCGGGGTGGCCTTGCCGTACTTCTCCATCACCCTCTTGTCGAGGGAGCCCGCGTTGACCCCGATCCGGATCGAGGTGCCGTGGTCCCGGGCGGCTGCCGCGATCTCCTTGATCTGGTCGTCGAACTTCTTGATGTTGCCGGGGTTGACGCGTACGGCGGCGCAGCCGGCCTCGATCGCGGCGAAGACGTACTTCGGCTGGAAGTGGATGTCGGCGATCACCGGGATCTGCGACTTGCTGGCGATCGCGGGCAGCGCCTCTGCGTCATCGGCCGACGGGCAGGCGACCCGGACGATGTCGCACCCGGAGGCGGTCAGCTCGGCGATCTGCTGCAGGGTGGCGTTGATGTCAGAGGTGAGCGTCGTGGTCATCGACTGGACGGAGACCGGGTGGTCGCTGCCGACGCCGACCTTGCCCACCTGGATCTGACGAGTCTGGCGCCGCGGGGAGAGCACCGGAGGGGGTGCTGCGGGCATGCCGAGCGAAACCGAAGTCATCCGCTGTTCTCTCCAGTGGGGTGGGGGGTCGGGGCACTTCTGAGACTACCGTCCGGCACCACCGCCGCCACGCTCGCGCCGCCCTGGCTGGCGCCCAGGTGGCGTCCTGAGTCGTCCGGGTGTCGTGCGGGCGATCAGCTCAGACTGATCGGGGCGACGATGTCGGCATAGATCAGCACGACGCTCATCACCAGGATGAGTCCCGCCATCACGTAGGTCACCGGGAGGAGCTTGGCGCTGTCGACGGCGCCCGGATCCGGTCGGCGGAGCAGCCGGGCGACGCCCCGGCGCGCGGACTCGTACAGCGTGGTGGCGATCCCGCCGCCGTCGAAGGGCGGGAGCGGGACCAGGTTGATCATCCCCAGGAACAGGTTGAGCCCGGCCAGCAGGAGCAGCAGGGAGAAGAACCTGTCGGAGGGCGGGATCCGCTGCTCCGAGGCCACCTCTCCGGCGACCCGTCCGGCACCCACGACGCTCATCGGGCCGTTGACGTCACGTTCCTCGAGCCCCAGCGCAGCGCGGGCCACGTGGTAGAGCTTCTGCGGCATGGAAGCGATCGTCTTCAGCGTCTGCCAGGTCCCGTCCGCCATCGTGGAGACCACGAAGCCGACGCCCTGCCGCTCGATGCGCCGCTCGGGCACCACACCGAGGAAGCCGACCTTGGTGATCCGCTCGGCATTCGCCGGATCCAGGCGCGGCGAGACGACCGTCGTGGGTCGCAGGGTGAGCCGCGCCCCACCCCGGTCGACCACCACCTCCGCCGTCCGGTCGCCGTTGGCGCGGATCTCCTCCTGGACCTGTTTCCAGTCGGTCACCGCGGCGCCGTTGAAGGCGACGATCCGGTCTCCGGGCAGGAACCCGGCCTGCGTCGCGGGCGCCACCGGGTCCTCGGGGGTGCACTCGCGGACCGGCTGCTTGGCGTTGGCCTTGGTGACCGCGACGACGCACTCGGAGACCTCAGCGACGCTCGTGGTGGGCACGAGTACGCCGTGGCCCATGAACACGATCCCGAAGAGCAGGAAGGCGAGGACGAGGTTGACCGTCACGCCGGAGCCCATGATGACCACGCGCTTCCACGCAGGCTTGTTGTAGAACAGCCGGTCGTGGTCGTGGGGACCGATGTGCTCGTACTCAGCGGTGCGGACGTCGCTGACGAGCTGGGCGAACATGCCGGTGTTGCGGCTCCGGACCCGGGTGGGGTCCTCGTCGGGCGCCGGCGGCACCATCCCGATCAGCTTGCAGTAGCCGCCGAGCGGGATCGCCTTGACGCCGTACTCGGTCTCGCCGCGGCGCGTCGACCAGAGGGTGCGCCCGAAGCCCACGAAGAACTGGGTGACCTTGACGTTGAACAGCTTGCCGGGGACCAGGTGGCCCATCTCGTGCAGCCCGATCGAGACGGCGACACCGACCACGAACAGCAGCACGCCCAGCGCGTAGGTCAGCACGTTCATGCGGTGGGCCCCTTCAGTTCGCTCAGGGTGTGGGCGCGCGCCCAGGCGTCGGCCGCGAGCACGTCGGCCACGGTGAGGTCTCGGGACGAGGGTACGTCGTGCGCGGTGAGGACCCGCGCCACCGTGTCGACGATGTCGACGAAGGGCAGCCGTCCCTCGCGGAAGGCCTCGACGCAGACCTCGTTGGCGGCGTTGTAGACGGCCGGGGCGGTGCCGCCCTGCTCCCCCGCCTGACGCGCCAGGCGCACGGCCGGGAACGCCTCGTCGTCGAGCGGGAAGAACTCCCAGGTCTGGCTGGTGGTCCAGTCGACCGGCGGCGCCGTGTCCGGCACCCGGTCGGGCCAGGCCAGGCCCAGCGCGATGGGGACCAGCATCGTCGGCGGACCGGCTTGGGCCAGCGTGGAGCCGTCGGAGAACTCCACCATCGAGTGCACCACGCTCGTCGGGTGCACGACCACCTCGATGCGGTCGTAGGGGATGTCGAAGAGAAGGTGCGCCTCGATCACCTCCAGGCCCTTGTTGACCAGGGTGGCTGAGTTGATCGTGACGACCGGTCCCATGTCCCAGGTCGGGTGGTCGAGGGCCTCCTCGGGGGTCACGTGCGTCAGGTCGGCCCGGCTGCGACCCCGGAACGGCCCCCCACTGGCGGTCAGCACCAGCCGGCGTACCTCCTCGGGTCGGCCACCGCGCAGGCACTGCGCCAACGCGCTGTGCTCGCTGTCGACCGGCACGATCTGGCCGGGCCGGGCGCGAGACATGACCACGGGGCCGCCCATGATCAGGGACTCCTTGTTGGCCAGGGCCAGGGTGTTGCCGCTGTCCAGCGCGGCAACGGTCGGCCGGAGCCCCACCGCGCCGGTGATGCCGTTCAGCACCACGTCGCAGGTCAGCCCTGCGGCCTCGATGGAGGCGTCCTCGCCGAGGCCGGAGTGGGCCGGGGCGAACTCGTCGACCTGTTGCTCGAACAACTGCTCCTGCGATCCCCCGGCCGTCAGTGCCACCACCCGGAACCGGTCGGGGTTGGCGCGCACCACGTCGAGGGCCTGGGTGCCGATCGAGCCCGTCGAGCCCAGGATGACGACGTCGCGGCGATCACTCACCCGACCAGTCTCCCAGCCTGCGTCGGCGCCGGGGCAGACCCCTCCCCGGCGGGATGGTGAGCGCGGTTCGCTCGATGCACGGGCTCAGACCTGGAGCAGCGAGCGCAGCCGGACCGGGTCGTACGGCGCCGCCTGGGCGTCCAGCACCGCGATCTGCTCGGCCACGGTGCGCTCGGCGGTGTACGCCGCCCCCGGGTCGAGCACCTCGCACGCGGCCGGGTCGGTGCGGCCGGCGCGCAGCATCACCGACCACTCGAGGTCCGGTTCCTCGACGTGATCACCCCGGAGCAACCGCACCCGCCCGTCCGCCGCGTGCCGCGTCCCGACGGAGGCGATCACGACGCGGGCATCGGGGCGCTCCTCGGTGCTCACCACCCCACCGATCCGGGCGGTGGCCAGCGCCGCGACGACCGCGTCGACATCACCGTCCAGGTCGATCACCACCGGGGTTCCGACGCCGACGCCGAGATGGACCAGGACGCCGGCGAGCGCCGCCACCTCCTCCAGCAGGCGGGCGTGCGTCATCGAGCCGAGCGCCGGCTCCTCTCCCCGTCCGGAGATCACCGCGGTGTCGAGCAGCGCGTAGCTCACGTTCGTGGTCATGGCTCGCAGGCTAGTGCCGCGTCCCCGGAGCCAGGCGAGGGCATGATCGACCCATGATCGAGATCGAGTCGCTGGCGGAGCTCGACCGTGCCCTGGCCGAGGCCCGGGCCCTCGGAGGATCGATGTCCGGCTGGCAGGTCCAGGACCTGGACCTGACCGGGCGCGAGGATCTGCTGCTGCGGCTCGACGCCCGGGGAGCGCTGTTCCTCGGCTGCACCCTGACGGCAGCCGCGGCCGAGCGCCTCCGCGCGGGCGGGGCGCTGCTGTTTCCCCGAGTGCCGGACGTGCCGTTCGACCCGTGGCGGGCCTTCCTCTACACGCCCACGGAGCTCTATTACGGGGTGAGCGGCGGCTACGACCACACCCCGGACGCCTTGATCCACGCCTGGGCCAGGAGCGTGGCAGGTCTCGGCTCGCTGCGTGACCTGCTTGCCCAAGCGCTCCACGACCAGTCCGTCGACGACGCCCTGCACGAGTTCGTCGAGCGGCGGCGGATCGTGGGGGTGATGGGTGGTCATGCGTTGACGCGCGGCGCGACGGCGTACGCCGATGCCGCGCACCTGGGGCGGGACCTCGCGGTCGCCGGGCTCACCGTGGCCACCGGGGGCGGCCCCGGCGCGATGGAGGCGGCCAATCTGGGCGCCCGGCTGGCGGGCCACGACTCCGACACCCTCGACGGCGTGCTGGCCAAGATCGCCGCCACGCCTGGTTTCGATGACGACGTGGCGGGGTGGGCGACCGCGGCGATCGAGGCCACGGCCGGCCTCTCCGACTCCGGACGGTCGCTGGGCATCCCGACCTGGCACTACGGGCACGAACCGCCCAACGCGTTCAGCTCCCGGATCGCGAAGTACTTCCGCAACGCGATCCGCGAGGACATCCTGCTCGAGGTCTCTCGCGGCGGCATCGTGTTCCTGCCCGGCGCGGCCGGCACCGTGCAGGAGGTCTTCCAGGCGGCCTGCACGAACTACTACTCCGATGCGGCCGGCGTCGTGCCGATGGTCTTCGTCGGCGAGGAGCACTGGACCCGGACGCTACCGGTCTGGCCCCTCGTCAGTGCCCTCGTCTCCGGCCGTCCCGCCGCGCGGAGTGTCCATCTGGTCGAGCGCACGTCGGAAGTCCTCGGCCTGCTGGTGGATGAATGACGAGGCCGGACCGGGCATCGAGCCGTCCTCGGTGATCTCCGGGTCCTCGCCTGCGGGACGCCGCAACGACCACGGCTCCAGGTGGCGGTAGCCGCGGACCGAGGTCCGCCGCAGCCGGCGAAGCTTGAAGTGCTCGTTGTGCGCGAGCTCCTCGGCCAGCGTCCGATCGACCAGGACACGGCCGGGCCGGGACGTGGAGGTCAGCCGGGAGGCCACGTTGACCACCGGGCCGAGGACGTCACCCAACCTGGCCAGCGCCGGCCCCCAGGCCATCCCCACGCGCAGCTCGGGGAAGTCCTCGTGCGCCAGGCGCTCCTCGGTCAGCTCCAGGCCGATCCGCGCGAGGCCCTCCGCGTCGTCGGCCACGAACAGGATCTCGTCGCCGATCGTCTTGATGATCCGGCCCTCGTGGGCCGAGATGATCTCCAGGGATCGGGCCTCGAAGTGGTCGATGAGCCGGGCCAGCTCGCTGCGCGACAAGGACCTGCTCTGCCTGGTGTAGTTCACGATGTCGGCGAAACCTACTCCCATCACCGTCCCGGGCTCGTCCGAGCCGGGCTCGCCTGGCTCCCCGTCGGCGTCCTCGCGCGGCTGGGACAGCAGCAGCCGCGACGCCGCGGTCAGGGTGTGCCGGCGCCAGACATAGTTCTGCAGCGACTCCATGGCCGGAGTCACCACGTTCATGATCTCGCCGAGCTCCTCGAGGTCCATGTTCTCGAGGTCGATCACCTTCGCCAGCAGGCCCATCTGCCACTCGGCCAGGCGGGCGAAGCTCCGGCCCAGGGCGCGGACCAGCGCAGACTCGTCCTCGACGTCTATCAGGCCGATCTTCAGCAGCTTCTCGGTCACCCGGAGCGCTTCGAGGTCGGCGTGGGTGAACGCGGGCACGTCGGCACCCACCGCGGTGAAGCCGAGGGAGCGCCAGCGCAGCCGGGCTTCCTCGAAGGTGATCCCGACGTCGTCGGCGAGCTGCTGACCGGTCAGGGACGGTTCCTCGCCGAGCAGGAACACCTCGAGCAGGTCGACCAGCTCGGAGTGGTCGAGATCCGACACGCTAGGCCTTGGGCGTGCCGAGCCGGTCCGAGGTGGTGCCACGGAGGGCGTTGCCGAAGGCCGGGACCTCGTCGAGGAGCTCCTCGAGCGACTCCCGCGTGAAGTGGATGACCTCGAGCGGGGTCAGGCTGACCACGCTCGCGGAGCGCAGCTTGTGGCCCACGATCGCCATCTCGCCGATCACGTCACCCGGCCCGAGTCGGGCGACCTCCTCGCCGTGCTTGCGCACCGACACCTCGCCCTCGACGATCAGGTACGCCTTGTCGGCCGGGGTCTTCTCCCAGATCAGGGACCACTGCGCGGGCAGGTGCACCTGACGACCCTTGGAGATGACGGTCTTGAGGTCCTCTTTGCTCAGGTCCTCGAGCCGGTTGAGCTTCTCGAGCTTCTCCGGCTGTGGCTCGTTGGCCATGCGTCGTACTCCTCACGGGCGGGGATTGATCCACGCGCAGTCTCGCCCGCGGATCGGATGCTGTCCACCATCGGGCACCGTTCCGAGACAATCCGCGGGGTGAGATGCGTCTCGTCACGAGGCGACGTGACCCCCGGCCCCTGGACTCGTTTACGGGGCATGGATCTGTCCCGTCGCGACCTGTTCAAGTCCGCCCTCGTCGCCGGTGGCGCGGCCGTCGTGGGTCGGGAGATGGTCTTCGGCTCGCTGAGCGAGCAGGCCGTGGCCGCGAGGCCGTCCTCGGGCGGCACCTACGTCCCCGGACCGCCGAACGCGAAGGGCTACCGCAAGCTCATCCCCGCCCCGGCCGACGTGCGTGTGCTCCGGACCGACCTCGGGGTGGCAGCCAGCGGCTCGCGGGGCAAGAAGCGGCGCAATCTCGTCGCGTTCGCCCAGCTCAGTGACGTGCACGCGGTCGACCACCAGTCCCCGGCCCGGGTCGAGTGGACCGATCGGTACGACGACCCCAACGCGACCGGGCAGGTTCCGGGCATCTTCGCCTCGGCCTACCGCCCCCAGGAGATGCTCTCGGCCCAGGTGGGCGACGCCATGGTGCGGGCCATCAACGCGATCAAGAGCGGTCCGGTCACCGGGCTGCCGCTGACGTTCGCGATCGAGACCGGCGACAACTCCGACAACTGCCAGTACAACGAGGTCCGCTGGAACATCGATGTCCTCGACGGCGGACGGGTGGTCCCCGACAGCGGTGCGTCGACCCGCTACGAGGGCGTGATGGACAACGACCCGCTCTACTACGACACCCACTACTGGCACCCGGGCGGCACGCCTCTCGGCCGGACCGCCGACCGCTACCGCAGCCAGTACGGCTTCCCCACGATCCCCCAGCTGATGGACGCGGCCCGCCGACCGTTCACCGCCCCGGGCCTCCAGCTCCCCTGGTACACCTGCTTCGGCAACCACGACGGTCTCGCCCAGGGCAACTTCCCGCCCAGCACGACGCCGACCTCCGCGATCGCCACCGGCGGCGTGAAGGTGATCTCGCCCCCGCCCGGGGTCGCACCCGCCGACCTCCTGGACCCGCAGGGGAGCACGCTCGACGACGTTCTCGGTGGACTGGTCGTCTCGCCCTACGCCAAGCCCGTGACCGCGGACGCCAAGCGCCGCCAGCTCAGCCGGGGCGAGGTGGTGGACGAGCACTTCGTGACAACCGGACTGCCGGCCGGCCACGGCTTCACCCAGGCCAACCGCGATGCCGACACCGCCTACTACTTCTACGACCAGGGGTCGTTCCGGTTCGTGGTGATGGACACCGTCAACCCCAACGGCTATGCCGACGGATCCCTCGATCCGGCCCAGTTCGCCTGGCTCAAGACGACGGTCGCGACCGCCGGCGGCAAGGCCGTGATGGTCTTCAGCCACCACACCAGCGACACGATGGACAACCCGTTCGTGGCCACTGGCGGCGACCCCAGCCCGCGCGTCCTCGGTGCGGAGGTGACGGCGTACCTGCTCAGCCAGGCGCGGGTGATCGCCTGGGTGAACGGCCACACCCACCGCAACCAGATCACCGCCCACGCCCGGCCCGACGGCTCAGGCGGCTTCTGGGAGATCAACACCGCGGCCCACATCGACTACCCGCAGCAGTCCAGGCTCATCGAGGTCGCCGACAACCGCGACGGAACCCTGTCGATCTTCACCACGATCGTCGACCACGCCGGCGGGGCCGACTACCAGGGCGATCTCGGCTCGACCGTGAGCCTGGCCAGCCTGTCCCGCGAGCTGTCGGTCAACGACCCGCAGGCCAACCCGAACGCGAGTGGGCAGCAGACCGACCGCAACACCGAGCTGCTGGTCACCGCGCCCGCCGACCTCGCCTGAGTCGAGGTCAGGCCTCGGCGGCCAGCTGGCCGCAGGCGCCGTCGATCTCGCGGCCACGCGTGTCACGCACGGTGGTCGAGATCCCCTTGGCCTCGAGCCGGCGGACGAACTCGCGCTCGTCCTGGGGGTCACTCGCGGTCCACTTCGAGCCCGGCGTCGGGTTGAGCGGGATCAGGTTCACATGCACCCAGCCCCAGTCGCCGTAGGAGTTGAGTACGTCGCCCAGCAGGTCGGCACGCCAGGCCTGGTCGTTGATGCCGCGCATCATGGCGTACTCGATCGAGACCCGCCGCTTGGTGATGCGCGCGTAGTTCCACGCGGACTCGACGGTCTCGGCCACCTTCCAGCGGGTGTTGACGGGAACGAGCTCGTCGCGCAACTCGTCGTCGGGCGCGTGCAGGCTCAACGCGAGGGTGACCGGGATGCCCTCGGTGGCGAGCTGGTCGATCCGCGGGACCAGCCCGACCGTGCTCACGGTGATGCCACGCGCCGACATCCCAAGCCCGTCGGGGGAAGGGTCGGTCAGCCGGCGTACGGCACCGATGACGGCCTTGTAGTTGGCCATCGGCTCGCCCATCCCCATGAACACCACGTTGGAGACCCGTCCGGGACCACCGGGCACCTCGTCCCGGGCGAGGGACCGCGCCCCGGCGACGACCTGCTCGACGATCTCCCCGGTCGACATGTTGCGCTCGAGTCCGCCCTGGCCGGTCGCGCAGAACGGACAGGCCATGCCGCAGCCGGCCTGGCTGGAGACGCACATGGTCACGCGACCCGGGTAGCGCATCAGCACCGACTCGACCAGGGCGCCGTCGAAGAGCTTCCAGAGGGTCTTGCGGGTGGTGCCCTTGTCGGCCTCCTGGGTGCGCAGCGGGGTCATCAGGTGCGGGAGCAGGCCGTGGACCAGCTCGGCTCGTTGGGCTGCCGGGAGGTCGGTCATCTGGTCCGGGTCGTCGACCAGGCGGGCGAAGTAGTGGGCCGAGAGCTGCTTGGCGCGGAACCCGGGCAGGCCCAGCTCCTCGAGGTGTGCGGTGCGCTCGGCGGGAGTGAGGTCGGCGAGGTGCCGCGGCGGCTTCGGCCTCGGTCCACGCGGGCCCTTGGGCTCCTCGAAGACGAGGGGCAGGGTCTTGACAGGTTCGCTCATGACCGGCCCAGTCTCCCATCGCTCCCCCGTGTACTCCGAATCGTGGCCCCGAGGCCGACCGTGACGGCAGGATGACGCCATGGCGCCCTGGGTGCTGCACGTCGACATGGACCAGTTCATCGCGGCGGTGGAGATCCTCCGCCGTCCGGAGCTGTCCGGCCTGCCGGTGATCGTGGGTGGCCGCGGGGACCCGAGCGAGCGAGCGGTGGTGGCGACCGCGTCCTATCAGGCCCGGGAGTTCGGGATCCGCTCCGGCATGCCGCTCAAGGTCGCCGTACGCCGTTGCCCCGAGGCCGTGCTGCTGCCGGTCGATGCGCCGACATACGAGGAGACGTCGCTGGTCGTGATGGACACGCTCCGGGGGCTCCCCGGCGTCGTCGTGGAGGTTCTGGGGTGGGACGAGGCGTTCGTCGGGGTGGAGACCGGTGACCCGGAGCAAGTCGCGCGCTCGGCGCAGGCCGCCATCCTCGCCGCCACGGCGCTGCACTGCTCGGTCGGCATCGGGGACACCAAGGTGCGCGCCAAGATCGCCACCGAGTTCGGCAAGCCGCGCGGGACCTTCCGCCTGACGCGTGACAACTGGTTCGAGGTGATGGGCGACCGGCCCACCCGCGCGCTGTGGGGCGTCGGCAGCCGGATCGAGCAGCGCCTGGCTCGGATCGGGATCGAGACCGTGCGCCAGCTCGCCGAGTCCCCGGAGGAGGCGTTGGTCGCGGAGTTCGGCCCCAACACCGGCCCGCACTTCCGGCGGCTGGGCGCGGGGATCGGCAGCGCCACCGTGGACGACTCCCCCTGGGTGGCTCGTGCCCACGGACGGGAGAGCACCTACCAGCAGAACCTGACCGCTCCCGAGGAGATCGTGTCGGCTCTCCGAGCGCTCGCGGAGCAGGTGGCCGCGGACATCCGGCGAGAGGACCGCCCGTGCGCCCGGGTGCACCTGAAGGTGCGGTTCGCGCCGTTCTTCACCCTCACCCGCAGTCGGAAGCTCCCCGAGGCGACCTTCGATCCGGAGGTGATCGCCGGGACGGCACTGGACCTGCTGCGCGCCCTCGATGACGACCGCCCGATCCGGCTGCTGGGGGTGCGGGCCGAGATGCTCCCGCCCGAGGGTGGATACGACGCACCGCGCACGCACGGGCGCCGTGGGAACCCGTGACCGTCTAGAACACCAGGTAGTGCAGCAGCAACCAGATCGGCGGCGCGGTCGCGAGGAGGGAGTCGAGCCGGTCCATCAGCCCGCCGTGGCCCGGGACGATCTGGCTCATGTCCTTGATGCCGAGGTCGCGCTTCATCACCGACTCGCACAGGTCGCCCAGCGTCGCCATCACCACCGCGATCACACCGAGCACGACGCCGACCCACCACTCCCCGCCGAGCAGGTGTACGACGAGCAGGTAGCCGGCCACGACACACGCCAGCGCCGACCCGGCGAAGCCCTCCCACGACTTCTTGGGCGAGATCACCGGTGCCATCGGGTGCTTGCCGAACAGCACGCCGGCGATGTAGCCACCGATGTCGGAGGCGACCGTCACCACGACGAAGGCGATGACGGCGTTGGCCCCCTCGTCCTCGGCTAGGAGCAGCGCCACGAAGGCGCCGAGGAAGGGGATGTAGATCAGCGTGAAGACCGAAGCGGTCGCGTTCTGGACGTAGCCGGGCACCCCGCGCCGCAACAGCCAGAGCATCGTCACCAGCGCCGACACGGCCGTCGCGGTCACCAGCGCGGGAGCGCCGTACAGGTAGGCCACCGCGACCATGATCACGCCGCCGAGCATCAGCGGTTCCTGCGGCAGGTCGATGCCCCGGGTCAGCAGCCCGCGGTGCATCTCCCAGATGGCGATGACCACCGCTGCGGCCACGATGAACATGAAGGCGGGCTTCCAGAACACCAGCGACAAGACGATGGCGACCGCGAGCACGACACCGGAGGTGATGGCGGCCGGGAGGTCACGCCCGGCGCGGCCCGGAGGCTTCTCGGGGTGCGCGGGCGGGGAGGAGGTCTCGGTCATGGCGGTGGCTCAGACCTCGAGCAGTTCGGATTCCTTGTGCTTGAGCAGGTCGTCGATCTGGTCGGTGTGCCGCTTGGTCGCCGCGTCGAGCTTCTTCTCGGCACCGGTGAGGTCGTCCTTGCCGACCTCGCCGTCCTTCTCGAGCTTCTCCATCGCCTGCTTCGCGTTGCGTCGGATGTTGCGGACCGAGACGCGGCCCTCCTCGGCTTTGGTCTTCGCGAGCTTGATGTACTCCTTGCGTCGCTCCTCGGTCAGCTCGGGGAACACGCAGCGGATCAGCTTGCCGTCGTTGGACGGGTTGACGCCCAGGTCCGACTCGCGGATCGCCTTCTCGATGGCCGCCATCGCGCCCACGTCGTAGGGCTGCACCAAGATGATGCGGGCCTCGGGGGCCGTGAACCCCGCCAGCTGCTGGATGGGCGTCGGGGTGCCGTAGTAGTCGACGGTGAGCTTGGCGAACATCGAGGGGTTGGCACGCCCGGCCCTGATGGCGGCGAACTCCTCGCGGGTGACCTCGACGGCCTTGCCCATCTTCTGGTCGGCGTCGTTCAGGGTCTGGTGGATCACTGGTCCTCCTGGTCGCGGTTCGCGCCCGCGACCCCGGCGTCCCCGGCGCTCACGAGCGTGCCAATCTTCTCACCCTGCACGACCCGCAGGATGTTTCCCTCGGGCTGCATGCCGAAGACGATCATCGGCATGTGGTTCTCCATGCACAGGGCGAACGCGGTCGCGTCAGCGACCTTCAGGCCCTGCTGGAGAGCCTCGACGAAGGTGATCTCGTCGTACTTCATCGCGTCGGGGTGAGTGCGCGGGTCGGCGTTGTAGACGCCGTCGACACCGTTCTTGCCCATCAGCACGACCTCGCACTTGGTCTCCAAGGCGCGCTGGGCAGCGACGGTGTCGGTGGAGAAGTAGGGCATCCCGGCGCCGGCGCCGAAGATCACCACGCGACCCTTCTCGAGGTGCCGGATCGCTCGTCGGGGGATGTAGGGCTCGGCCACCTGACCCATGGTGATCGCGGTCTGGACGCGGGTCTCGATGCCCTCCTTCTCCAGGAAGTCCTGGAGGGCCAGGCAGTTCATCACGATGCCGAGCATGCCCATGTAGTCGGCCCGGGCCCGGTCCATGCCGTGCTGCTGGAGCTCTGCCCCCCGGAAGAAGTTGCCCCCGCCCGTGACGATGGCGACCTCGACCCCGCTGCGCTGGACGGCGGCAATCTCGCTCGCGATCTTCTGGACCACGTCGGGGTCGACCCCGACCTTGCCACCGCCGAAGACCTCCCCGGACAGCTTGAGCAGGACGCGCTTGTAGCCGCTCATGCGGCCCCCTTCGTCGTGGTGTGCCGGTGCTGGCCGAAGGCCGGTCCGATGCTGCGTGGTGCGTGCATCGAACCGGCCTCCTTTGACGTCTGGCGACAACCTAGTTGATCTCGGGGTGTGGGTCAGGCCCCGACCTCGAAGCGGGCGAACCGCTTGACGCTCACGCCCGCGTCGTCCAGGACGGCCTTGACACTCCGCTTGCTGTCGGTGACCGACGGCTGGTCGAGCAGCACGACGTCCTTGAAGTAGCCGGTGAGCCGACCCTCGATGATCTTGGGCAGGGCCTGCTCGGGCTTGCCCTCCTCGCGGGCGGTGGCCTCGGCGATCTCGCGCTCCTTGGCGACGACGTCCGCCGGGACCTCCTCACGCGTGAGGTACTGCGGCTTCATCGCGGCGACCTGCATGGCCGCGCCGCGAGCGGCATCGGCGTTGGCACCGTCGTACTCGACCAGGACGCCGACGGCGGGCGGCAGGTCGGAGGCGCGCCGGTGCATGTAGGCCACGACGGCACCCTCGAACACGGCCACCCGACCGAGCTCGATCTTCTCGCCGATCCGGATGGCGAGCTCCTTGACGAGCTCATCGACCGTCTGGGTTCCGACGGTGACGGCCTTGAGTGCCTCCACGTCGACCGGCTTGGCCTCGGCGGCGGCGTCCGCGATCTGCTGGGCGGTGTTGACGAAGTCCTCACCCTTGGCCACGAAGTCGGTCTCACAGTTGAGCTCGACCAGCGCGGTCCCGGAGGTGGCGACCAGGCCGGCCGACGCGGTGCGCTCGGCACCTCGCTCGGCGGCCTTCTTGCCCAGCTTGATGCGGAGCAGCTCGCTGGCCTTCTCGAAGTCCCCGTCGGCCTCCTCGAGCGCCTTCTTGCAGTCCATCATTCCCGCACCGGTGAGCTCCCGGAGCTTCTTGACGTCGGCAGCAGAGATAGCCAAGGGTCAGTCCTCCTTCTTGGGTGCGGGCTCCTGGGCGTTGACGAAGCCCGCCTTCTCGGCCGCCTCGGCGGACGCGAACCAGACCTCGGCCTTGGTGCGGTCATACCAAGGGCTGCCGGGCGCGTGGAACTTCATCGAGTCGGCGTTGCCCTTGATCTCGAACCCGTCGGGCGCCGAACCGTCGGCCAGGGGGGCTGCCGAACCGGGGCCGTGCGGAGCGTCCGCGACCGGCTCGGCCGGGGTCTCAACCGGGGTCTCAACCGGGGTCTCAGCCGGGGTCTCGACGGCAGTCTCAACCGGGGTCTCGGCGGCTGCTTCGACCGGGGTTTCCACTGGGGCCTCAACGGGAGCAACGGGCTCCACGGCCGGCTCGACGACAGCCTCCGCGGCCTTCGTCGCCTCGGGCGCCTCGCTGGCCGCACCGGTGGACTCCGATGCCGGGGTGGTCTCGACCGAGGCGTCGCCGCCGGTCGCCGCGGTGGCGGCCTTCTCGGCGTCACCCTGCAGCAGGTCGCGCTCCCAGTCCGCGAGCGGCTCGTCCGAGCCGATCGTCGCGGCGTCGCCGTCGGTCTTGGCGCCCGAGCGGGCGATCAGGCCATCGGCCACGGCATCGGCGATGACGCGGGTAAGCAGGCTGACGGCACGGATGGCGTCGTCGTTGCCCGGGATCGGGTAGTCGACGAGGTCGGGATCGCAGTTGGAGTCCAGGATCGCGATGATCGGGATCTTGAGCTTGCGCGCCTCCTCGACTGCGAGGTGCTCCTTGTTCGTGTCGACGATCCACACGGCCGAAGGAGTGCGACCCATCTCGCGGATGCCGCCGAGGGTCCGGTCGAGCTTGATCTGCTCCCGCTTCATGTGCAGGAGCTCCTTCTTCGTGCGACCGGAACCCGCCACGTTGTCGAAGTCGACGTCGTCGAGCTCCTTGAGACGGTTGATCCGCTGGTGCACGGTCTGGAAGTTGGTGAGCATGCCGCCCAGCCAGCGCTGGTTGACGTAGGGCATCCCGACGCGGGTCGCCTGCTCGGCGATCGCCTCCTGGGCCTGCTTCTTGGTGCCCACGAACATGATCGTCCCGCCCTTGGCCACGGTGTCCTTGATGAACGCGTAGCTGGTGTCGATGTAGGACAGCGACTGCTGCAGGTCGATGATGTAGATGCCGTTGCGCTCGGTCATGATGAAGCGCTTCATCTTGGGGTTCCAGCGACGGGTCTGGTGCCCGAAGTGGACGCCGCTCTCGAGGAGCTGGCGCATGGTGACGACTGCCATTGGATTCTTTCCTGTTGTGTCCGTGCACGCTGACGCACACGAACCGTTTTCAGTTCGTTGCAGGTCCACCGGATGGTGCTCGGCTTCCTGCCCTGACGCTCGTGCGGGACCCGACTCATGAACCATGAGACCGAGGGCCCACGCCCACAGGTGGTCCGGCTCCCCAGGAACGAGGGGCACGGCTGCGGAAACGAGCGTGCGAAGTCAACCCAGACGGGTTGCTGTGCACAGTGTAAGTGAGTGCTCTCACGGTTGTCGAAACGAGGCCCTCTGGGCCGGTTGGCACCCACAGGCACCGGCGGCCGGGGGTCGCCCCACACGTCGTTGCGGAGCGGTGGTCCGAGGCGGGAGAGGGCGGGGACGCTCGGCGCATGACACCCCTCCTCGACCTCCTGATCGGCATCGTCACCGGGCTGGCCCAGGTCTGGGGTCCGGGGGTCCCTTCCCCTGCGCACGCCGGCGTCTGGCCGCTCGATCCGCGCCCCGTCGTGGCGGCCGGGTTCGATCCTCCCGACCGGGCCTGGGGTGCCGGCCATCGGGGGGTCGATCTGCTGGGCAGCGCCGGCCAGGGAGTGCGCACGTCCCTGCCGGGCACGGTCACCTTCGCCGCCGCGCTCGCCGGTCGTGGCGTCGTGGTGGTGGACCACGGCCCGGTCCGCACCACCTACGAGCCGGTGCGCTCCAGCGTCCACGTCGGCGACCTGGTCGGGCGCGGTCAGCGGCTCGGCAGCCTCCAGCGGCTCTCGAGCCACTGCTTCCCGCGCACGTGTCTGCACTGGGGTCTCATCCGCGACGACACCTACCTCGACCCGCTCACCCTCGTCGGCGCGGGACCGGTCCGGTTGCTGCCCCTCGACGAGGTGGGTCAACCCCCGGGGCAGTGGCCCGGCGCCACGCCGCTGGTGGCGACAGCCGGGTCCGCGGCGCACGCGTGGGTGCCGGCCCCCAGTGGCTGGATCGGCGTGCCCAGGCCCCGGTGACCCCGGCGTGGACGGGCACGAGTCACGGATCAGCCGGGGGCCGAGGACCTGTCAGGCCCGGGGGTGCGCCAGTCGGTAGGCCTGCCGGAGCCGATCCGTGGTGACGTGGGTGTAGATCTGCGTGGTGGACAAGGACGCGTGCCCGAGCAGCTCCTGGACCGTCCGCAGGTCCGCGCCCCCCTCGAGCAGGTGCGTGGCGGCGGTGTGCCGCAGCCCGTGCGGCCCGATGTCCGGGGCCTCCGGCACCTCGGCCAGGCGGGCGTGCACCAGGGAACGCACGGCGCGTTGGTCGATGCGGCGCCCCCGCGCTCCCAGGAACATCGCGGCTGCGGACCCCGGCACCACGAGCGCCGGCCGCCCGCCGTCGAGCCAGGCCCCGAGCGCACGATCGGCAGGCACGCCGTACGGGACGGTGCGTTCCTTGCGCCCCTTGCCGAAGACCCGCACCACCCGTCGCGAGCGATCCACGTCGTCGACGTCGAGGCCGCACAGCTCGCCGACCCGGATGCCGCTGGCGTAGAGGAGCTCGAGGATCGCGACGTCGCGGAGGCCGATCGGGCTCCCGTCGTCGGCCCGGAGCGCCGCGGCCTCCAGTAGGGCGCGCGCCTCGGCCGCGCTCAAGGCGGCGGGCAGCGGCTTGTGTGCCTTGGGAGACCCCAGGAGGGCGCCGGGGTCGGTGTCGGCCCGCCCGGTCCGCAGCGCCCAGGCGGTGAACACCCGGACCGCCGTGGCGCGTCGGGCCATCGTCGAGCGCGCCTTGCCGAGGGTCTGCTGGCGGGCCAGCCAGCTGCGCAGCGTCCGCAGGTCGAGGGAGCGCACGTCGTCGTGGCCCAGCCGGGCTGCGTGCTCCAGCAGCCCACCCACGTCGCCCAGGTAGGCGCGCACGGTGTGTCCGGCCAGGTCCCGCTCGGAGGCGAGGTGTCGCTCGTAGGCCGCCAGAGCGGTCGCGAGCCCCTCGGGAAGGTCCTCCATGAGCCCCAGACTACGAAGTGGGATGACTCTCCGGCGACAGGCTCGTCGGCTGGTCGGGAACCAGTCGCCACTTCCCTCGCAACCGCTCCACGTGCCCGGCCCGGTGGAGCACCGACAGCGCCTGACGGGTCCGGGCGTGGGCGATCCCGGCCGTGCGGGCGATCGAGGCCGAGTCAGCCGGCCGGACGAGCGGCACGGCATCCAGCACCTGCTTCTCGCACCGCGGGAGCCGGTCCCGAGGCCGCTCAGCTTCGCGGGGATCGGCGAGGGCGAACATCCCCATCGGACCGACCGCCTCGAGAACCTCCTTGCCCGAGGTCACCAACAGGGCGTCACGGGCGCGGATCAGCTGGTGGACACCAGCGGACGGTTCGCTCGTCACCGGCCCCGGCACCCCCATCACGACGCGTCCGAGTCCGCCGCTCCAGCTGGCGGTGTTCAGGGCGCCGCTACGCACGGCCGCCTCGACCACGACGGCGCCCCGAGCCAGGGCGGCAATGATCCGGTTGCGGGCGAGGAACCGGATCCTGGTGGGCGCGCAGCCGGGCGGAGCCTCGGAGACGACGAGTCCCGTCTCAGCGATGTAGTCGATCAGGGCCCTGTGCGCCACCGGGTAGGCCCGGTCGGCGCCACAGGCCAACACCGCGACGGTCGGTCCGCGCGCGGCCAGGGCACCGCGGTGCGCCGCCTGGTCTATCCCGAACGCGGCTCCCGAGACGACCGTCCACGACTCTCGGGCGAGGTCGGCGGCGATGTCGGTGGCGACGTCGGCGCCGTAGGTGGTGGCCGAGCGGGACCCCACCACCGCAACGGAGAGCTGGGTCGCTTCCGCGAGCCGGCGGGGACCCCGGCACCACAGCCCGACCGGGACTCCCCCGCGGTCGTGCAGCTGTGGCGCGTGGGCGAGGTCGTCCAGCGACTCGGGCCACTCCTCGTCGCCCGGTACGACGAAACGGATACCGGCCGCTGCGGCTCGCTCCAGCTCACGCACCGGGTCCGCGGAGCCGATCCGCTCGGCCAGGTCCGCGCCGAGCTCCTTTCCGGCTGCCTGTTCCCGCAGGCCCGCAAGCACGGTCTGCGCGCCGATCTCGTGGACCAGGTCGGTCAACCGTGGATCGCCTGGCTCGCCGATGCGCGACAGCACCACACGGGCGAGCCGCTCCGGGTCGCTGGCGCTCATCCCGCCTCCCCCGTCGCCGGGGATGGCAGGAACCGCGACGGGATGCTGCTCAGGCTGAGGGGTGCCGCTGAGCGCAGCCGGAGGGCGACGTCGAGCTCGTCTGGACCCGGTTGGCGAACGCCGGCGAGGTCGGCCACCGACCAGGCGAGCCGGTGGACGCGCACAGCACCGCGACGGGTCAGCCTCCCGGCGTAGACCTCGGCGTCGAGGCGCAGCGCGGCCGCTGACGTCAGCGGCCAGCTGTCGCGCAGCACCGGTCCGGGCGCGTGCACGTTCAGCCGCCACGGCCGGCCGGTGTATCGCTCTCGCTGGCGCGCGCGCGCCGCGGTCACCCGTGCCCGCACGGCGGCGCTCGGCTCGGGACGCTCGAACGGCAGCGGGTGGTCCCGGTCGCGCAGGGGCTCGACGAAGCGGGTGATGTCGATCCGGTCCGCGATCGGCCCGGAGATCTTGCGGCGGTAGGCGCGTCGCTTCACCTCCGGGCAGGTGCAGTGGTGGTCGCGGGAGTAGGGATGGAACTCTCCGCACGGGCACGGGTTGCAGGCGAAGACGAACATGGCCCGCGCCGGGTAGACCGCGTCCTCCTCGCCCCGCGAGATCGAGATCTCGCCGGCCTCCAGGGGCTCACGCAATGCCTCCACCACGTCGGTGGGGAACAACGGGAACTCGTCGAGGAAGAGGACGCCGAGGTGGGCCTTGCTGACCTCGCCCGGGCGGACCCGGCCGGTGCCGCCACCGAGGATGCCGCTGCGCGACGCCGAGTGGTGGGGTGCCCGGAACGGCGGGCGGGTGAGCCGGGCTGCTCCCGGCGGGAGGACTCCGGAGAGGGAGTGCACCGCCGTCAGCTCGAGGGACTCCTCGTCGTCGAGGTCCGGCAACAGGCTCGGGATCCGCTCGGCCAGGGTCGTCTTGCCGGATCCCTTGGGCCCACTGAGCATCAGGTGGTGGCCGCCGGCCGCGGCGACCTCGAGCGCGTAGCGGGCATCGGTCATGCCGACGACGTCGGCCAGGTCGAGATCCTCCAGGCGCTCCTCGCCCCGCCAGGTCAGCAGCGGTGACCCGGACGGGGGGTCGACCTCCGGTGCCTCGGGAATCTCCTCCGCGCCGGTGAGCAAGGCGACGACCTGCGCCAGCGAGCGGACGCCGAACACGCGCACCCCGGGGACCATCGCGGCCTCGGCGGTCTGCGGCTCGGGGACGAACAGCGTGGTCAACCCGCGGGCGACGGCGGCCAGCGTCATCGGCAGGACGCCGGGAACACAGCGCACCCGTCCGTCCAGGGTGAGCTCGCCGACAAGCACGGCGTCGGCCAGCGGCGCGAGGGGGAAGTCCTTGTCCGCGGCGGCGAGGACCGCGACGGCGATGGCCAGGTCGAAGTGCGGGCCGCGCTTGGGCAGGTCGGTCGGTGAGAGCAGGATCGTCACCCGCCGGGTGACCGGCCAGGTGAACCCGCTGTTGCCCACCGCCGCGCGGCACCGGTCGCGCGCCTCGTTGATCGAGGCGTCGGGGCGACCGACCAGCGCAGTGGCGATCAGCCCCTGGGAGAGGTCCACCTGCACGTCGACGACATGACCGACGGCGCCCTGCAGGGAGACGGTGCGGGCGGTGGCGACCATCAGCCGACCCCCCGGACGTGCTCGACCTCGGCTGATCCGCGCTGACTCAGCAGTACGCCGACGAGGTCGATCCGCACTCCGTGGGGGCGCACGTCGTGCTCCTCGAGCCACTGCGCCGCCAGTCGTCGCAACCGGGCCGCCTTGGTCGCGTCGACCGCCTCCAGCGGGTGGCCGTACGCCGCGCTGCTGCGCGTCTTGACCTCGCAGAACACCACGATGTCGCCGTCCCGGAGGACGAGGTCGATCTCACCGGAGCCGGATCTCCAGTTGCGGTCGAGCAGCACCATGCCGGCCTCGACGAGCCGGTGGGCGGCCAGCCGTTCGCCGTACGCGCCAAGGCTGGAGTTCCGTGCAGCAGTCATGCGCCCAGCACAAACCGAGGACCGGCGTCGGTGCGTCGGCCGCACCGGGGCCTGTGGACGTCGCGGCCCGGTGCCGACCTGGGGACGCGGGGCGGCGCTAGCGCACCCGGTGGCGAGTCACGCCTTGGGCGGCTCGATCTCCGCGTGGCTGAGCTCCTCGACGTTGACGTCCTTGAATGTGAGCACCTTGACGTTCTTCGCCAGCCGGCGGGCGGGGCGGTACATGTCCCACACCCAGGCGTCGGTGAGCGTCACCTCGAAGAACACGTCGCCGGCCTCCGTGCGCGCCTTCACGTCGACCTGGTTGCACAGGTAGAAGCGCCGGTCGGTCTCCACGACGTACTTGAAGATGCCGACGACGTCGCGGTACTCGCGGTAGAGGTTGAGCTCCATCTCGGTCTCGTACTTCTCGAGATCCTCGGTGCTCATCGGCCAGCCTCCTCGTAGTCGCATGCATCCCACAGCTCGAGCTGGGGTTCCAGACTGATGGGTCCGTCGTCGGTGATCCCCGCGGCGCGCCGGACGTTGACGAAACGCATTCGGTGCACCGGGCTGGGGCCGTGTTCCGCCAGCGCCTGGGAGTGCTCGGCCGTGACGTAGCCCTTGTGGGTGGCGAACTCGTATCGGGGGTACACCTCATGCAGCTCGCACATGATCCGGTCCCTGGTGACCTTCGCGATCACCGAGGCCGCGGAGATGCAGGCGGCCACCCGGTCGCCCTTCCACATCGCCAGGCCAGGGACGTCGAGGCCGTCCACGGGGAACCCGTCGGTCAAGACGTACGCCGGCCGCTGCTCCAACCGGGCCAGCGAGCGGCGCAGGGCCTCGACGTTGGCGACGTGCATGCCGAGCCGGTCGCACTCCTCTGGCGCGATGATCACCACCGACCAGGCGAGCGCCCGGCGGAGCACCTGGTCGTAGCAGCGCTCGCGGGCGGCGGCCGTCAACAGCTTGGAGTCCGCGAGCCCGGGGACCACCCCGGCCCGCCCCTCGGGCAGGATCGCCGCCGCGGCCACCAGCGGCCCGGCGCAGGCTCCGCGACCGGCTTCGTCCACCCCCGCGATCGGTGCGAGACCGGCCCGGCGCAACGCGCGCTCGTAGCCGTACAGGCCGGCGTCGCGACGCACCGTCGATCCCCGGGGCAGGCTGGTCATCGAGGCATCCTCCTGCTCCTCACTTGGCGTTGGGGACGGCCTTGAACGTGTCGGGCCGATGGATGAACTCGGCGCGGCCCGCGGGCCAGATCAGGGCGAAGACCTTGCCCACCACGAAGTCCTCGTCCACGAAGCCGCCTCCGGGACCACCCATGTGGCCACGCGAGTCGTAGGAGAACCCGCGGTTGTCACCCATCATCCACAGATGACCACGCGGCACGGTCTTGTCGAACTTGATCATCGACGGAGCGGTGCCCTGGGGCAGGTAGGCCTTCTCGTCGAGCGCCTTGCCGTTGACGGTCACCCGACCGTCAGAGTCGCAGCACACCACCCGGTCGCCACCGATGCCGATGACGCGCTTCACCAGGTGCCCGCCCGTGGGGTACAGCCCGATCTTCTCCAGCAGTTTGGTCACCGGGGAGCGCGGCGCCGCGGACTCGTCGGCGCCCAGCCAGCCGCCGGGGTCCTTGAACACCACGATGTCGCCCCGGCTCGGGGTGGCGCTGCCCCAGTAGGAGACCTTCTGGACCAGGATCCGGTCGTCCTTGACGAACTGCGGCTCCATCGAGGGTGAGGGGATGTAGAAGGCCTGAACGAACAGGCTCTTGATCACGATCGCCAGGACCAGGGCGAGGCCGAGGAGCAGGATGGTCTCCTGCCACAACGGCATCTGCTTCTTGGTGGCCCGATCCTCCGGGTTGTCGCCGGAGTCCTCACTGGCCTGCACGGCGTCATCCACGTTGGTCACCTGCCGAGCCTAACCATCGCGTGTGCGCCGGGCGGATCAGGCCTCGCGGCGCTCCTTGATCTTGGAGGCCTTGCCGCGCAGGTTGCGCAGGTAGTAGAGCTTCGCGCGTCGCACGTCGCCCCGAGTCACGATCTCGATGCTCTCGAAGATCGGGGAGTTGATCGGGAACGTGCGCTCCACGCCGACACCGAAGGACACCTTGCGGACGGTGAACGTGCGGCCGATCCCGGAGCCCTGGAGCCTGATCACGACACCCTGGAAGACCTGGATTCGCGAGCGGTTCCCCTCGACCACCTTGACGTGCACCTTGATGGTGTCACCGGCCCGGAAGGCGGGGACGTCGTCGCGCAAGGCGCCGCTGGACAGTTCGTCGATGACGTTCGACATGGTGTCTCCTCGTGACTGCCACAGGTCACCCACGGATGGTGGTTGACGGTTCGGATGGTCCAGCGAGAAGGCCCCACGTACGTCCCCCTGTGGCAGGTGACGGAGGCAGGCTGAGCCAAGGAGCGATTTTGCCACAGGCCGGGGCGTACGGCGAATCGGCGCCTCTACCCGCGCTGGCGGCGACGGGTCAGCCGGACCGTTCCGGGGACGCCACCCGGGTCGGGCGCGAACCGGTAGCCGGCCCTCTTGTAGATCGCGATGTTGCGCTCGCTGCCGGCCCCGGTGAACAGCTCGTAGGCCCGCACGTCGGTCGGGGCTGCCTGCTCGATCGCGTCGAGGAGGAGCCGGCCGAGGCCACGGCCCCGTAGGTCCGGAGCCACCATCAGTCGGCCGATGTCCCAGAACTCCCCCGCCTCGCCCGTGCGGCGCGCCCGGGCGGCGCCCACGAGCCGGCCGGCGGATCGGAGGACCAGCGTGGTCCAGTCCCCCATCCACGCCTCGACGTCGGCCAGGTCCTCGTGCAGCGCTGCGATCTCGACCTCGGGGTTGGCCTGGGCCTCCTCCATCCAGCAGGCCCGCTGCAGGGTGAGCAGCTCCCCGGCGTCGGAGACCGTGGCCAGCCGGATCTCGCCCACCAGCTCGCCGAGGTCGACCACCCGTGCCGGATGAGCCAGGTCGGGGCGGCGCTCGGCGGTGCGGCGTACGGACTGAGCATGGCGCCACGCCGCGATCCTTCCGTGGTCGCCGGAGAGCAACACCTCGGGGACGTCGAGGCCGCGCCACGTGGCCGGCTTGGTGTAGACGGGGTACTCCAGCAGCCCGTCGGAGTGGGACTCCTCGACGAGGGACCCGGCGTTGCCCATGAAGCCGGGCAGCAGGCGGCAGACGGCCTCGACGATCGCCAGGGCGGCCGCCTCGCCGCCGTTGAGCACGTAGTCGCCGATGGAGAGCTCGCGCACCTCCATCCTGGTCGCGGCGTCGTCGATCACCCGTTGGTCGATTCCCTCGTAGCGTCCGCAGGCGAAGACGAGGTGGGCGCGGGTGGCGAGGTCGGCGGCGACCGCGTGGGTGAAGGGCTCCCCCGCCGGGGTGGGCACCACCAGGGTGGCGCCGGGTGCGGCGACCGCCTCGAGCGCCTCGCCCCAGGGCTGGGCCTTCATCACCATCCCGGCTCCGCCGCCGTACGGGGTGTCGTCGACGGTCCGGTGCCGGTCCGTGGCCCAGCTCCGCAGGTCGTGCACGTGAACGTCGAGCAACCCGCTGGCCTGCGCCCTGCCGGGCAGGGACAGTCCCAGGGGAGCCAGGTAGTCCGGGAAGATCGAGACGACGTCGATGCGCATGGCTCAGAGCTCGTCGAGCAGGCCGGGACGGTCGTCGATGACGATCCGGCGACCGGCGAGGTCGACCTCGGGGACCAGCGCCGCGACGAACGGGAACAGCACCTCGCGCTCGGCCGCGGCGATCACCAGGAGGTCCTGGGCGGCACCGTGCTGGACCCGGAGCAGCTCACCGACCGGGGTGCCTGCTGTGGTCTCCACGTGCAGCCCGACCAGTTGGTGGTCGTAGAACTCCTCGGGGTCCTCCGGCGACTCCTGAGGGTCGATCGGACAGGTGAGCTCGGTCCCGCGGGCCTCCTCGGCGGCGGTTCGGCCCTCGATCTCGGCGAAGCGGACCACGAGCCGGCCCTGCTGCGTGCGCGCCGAGACGACGGTGAGCGCACCGGCGCCGGCGCCCAGGACGGCGCCCACAGCGAAGCGGCGCTCGGGCTCGTCGGTGCGCGGTTCGACCGACACCTCGCCCTTCAGACCGTGGGCCCGCCCGATCCGGCCGACCACGACGTAGTCCTCCACCCGCACTCCTTGCTCGATGCTCGATGCGTCAGGTTGCCAGATGCATCAGGGGCACCATTCTCCACGCGGGAGAAGGTGCCCCTGATCAGTTGAGCTGTGGGTCAGCGTCCGCGGTCCACGTCGACGAAGTCGATCCGGGCACCGGCACGCCCGGCGAGCGATCCGACCACGGTGCGGAAGGCGGTCGCGGTGCGGCCGCCCCGCCCGATGACCTTGCCCAGGTCCGAGGGGTGCACCCGCACCTCCAGGATGGATCCCCGGCGCAGGTCCTTGTCGCGCACGGACACGTCGTCGGGGTGCTCCACGATCCCGCGGACCAGGTGCTCCAGAGCCTCGGCGAGCATGGATCAGGCCTCGGTCTTCGGCTCGGTCTCGACCTCGGCTGCGGGCTCCTCGGCTGCCGGGGCCTCGGCTGCGGGCTCCTCGGTCTTGGCGGGCTCCTCGGCTGCGGGCTCCTCGACTGCGGGCTCCTCGGCCTTGGCAGGCTCCTCGGTTGCAGCCTCGTCGGCCTTCGCGGGCTTCTCGGCCTTCGCGGGCTTCTCGGCCTTCGCGGGCTTCTCAGCCTTCGCGGGCTTGTCCGCCTTGGCCTCGGGCTCCTCGGCCTGGTCCATCTTCTTGGTGGACTTCTTGGTCACGGCCTTGCCCTTGGGCTCGTTGGCGGCGTCCTTGAGAGCCTCGTTGAAGATCTCGGTCTTGTCCCTCTTCGGCTCAGCGGTCCGCAGGGTGCCCTCGGCACCCGGGAGGCCCTTGAACTTCTGCCAGTCACCGGTGATCTTGAGGATGGCCTCGACGGCCTCGCTGGGCTGTGCGCCCACGCCCAGCCAGTACTGCGCCCGGTCGGAGACGACCTCGATGAACGAGGGCTCCTGCTTCGGGTGGTACTTGCCGATCTCCTCGATGACCCTGCCGTCCCGCTTCTTGCGGGAGTCGACGACGACCACGCGGTAGTGCGGCTGGCGGATCTTGCCCATGCGCTTGAGACGAATCTTGACGGCCACGTTTGTGGTGTCTCCTTGAGAGTGTGTAGTGGTTGGGTGCCGCGCGATCTGGTGGGGCCAGATGCGGGTGGAACCCGGCGGGCGTTCGCCGGTCGGATGAGAGGGTCCGGACGGCGTACGACTCAGCGCGCCATTGTGCCAGACAAGCGCACCGGAGCCGAAATCGCCTCGACGACCCAGGACTCGTCGCGGTCGACGATGCGAGGGCTCAGCCCCGCCTCCAGGCAGGCCCGCGCACTCTCGGCCGCCTGGCTCCTGCTGGTCTCGAGCAACAGCGACCCTCCCGGCGCCAGCCACGCGGGGGCCAGCAGTGCCACCCGGCGGTGCAGGTCCAGGCCGTCGGGTCCCCCGTCCAGGGCCACGGGATGCTCGTGCAGCCGCGCCTCCGGTGGCATCAGCGCGATCTCGTCGGTCGGCACGTACGGCGCGTTCACGGCGAGTACGTCGATCCGGCCCGCCAGGTGCCCCGGGAGCGCGGAGTAGAGATCTCCCTGGTGCACCTCGCCCATCGTCACGTTGGTTCGGGCACAGGCCACGGCGTCCGGGTCCACGTCAGCGGCATGGAGCTCGACGCCCGGGACGGCGGCCGCGATCGCCAGGCCGACCGCGCCCGATCCACAGCACAGGTCGAGCACCACGGGGTGCTGGTGGCGTCGGGCCGCGGCCGCGGCCAGCTCGACGAGGTACTCGGTTCGCCGCCGGGGAACGAACACGCCAGGCGCAACCACGATGCGCAGGTCACAGAACGCCGCCCAGCCGAGCACCTGCTCCAGCGGCTCGCCCGACAGCCGTCGCGCCAGCATCAGCGCGAGATCGGAGTCGCCGGCGGCGTCCGCCAGCAGCAGCGCGGCCTCGTCCTCGGCGAACACGCAGCCCACCGCGCGCAGTCGCGCCGCGACCTCGTGGAGCTCAGCCGACGACGTTTCCACGCAGCACGATCAGGCTGGGACGCCCGAGGACGGAGAGGTCCTCGAGGGGATCGGTGTCGTAGACCACGAAGTCGGCGCTGGTGCCCTCGGCGAGCCGGCCGTCGAGCCCGAGCCACTCCCGGGCACGCCAGCTGGCAGCACCAAGAGCCTGCTCCGCCGACATCCCGAGCCCGGCCAGGGCGACGACCTCGCCCGAGAGGTTGCCGTGCCGGGCGACTCCGCCCCCGTCCGATCCGGCGTAGATCGCGACGCCCGCCTCGTGCGCGGCCATGATCGTCTCCCGCCTGCGCTCGTGCAGGTCGATCATGGTCCGGGAGTACGCCGGGAACCGCGCCGATCCCGCCTCGGCGTACTCCGGGAACTTCTCCAGCTGCATCACCGTCGGCACGAGAGCCACCGACCCGGCCACCATGGACTCGACCAGGTCGCTGGTCAGGCCGGTGCCGTGCTCGATGCAGTCGATTCCCGCGTCGATCAGCCCGGGCAGCACCGCGTGGCCGAAGCAGTGCGCGGTCACTCGGGCCCCGTGCTCGTGAGCCACACGGATCGCCTCCGCGAACGCCTCCGGCGGGAACGACGGTGCCAGGTCACCCTCGTCGCGCGAGATCCAGTCGCCGACCAGCTTGACCCAGCCGTCACCGCGCTGCGCCTCGCGGGCGACGTACTCCGCGAGCTCGTCGGGCTCGACCTCGTGCGCATAGTCGCGGATGTAGCGCTTGGTGCGGGCGATGTGCCGCCCCGCCCGGATCAGCCGGGGAAGGTCCTCACGTTCGTGGATCCACGAGGTGTCCGCGGCCGAGCCGCAGTCACGGATCAGCAGCGCCCCGCCGTCGCGGTCCGCGATCGCCTGCCGCTCGGTCTCCTCGTCGCTGATGGCGCCGTCGTCGTCGAGCCCGAGGTGGCAGTGCGCATCGACGAGCCCCGGGACGATCCAGCCCTGCGCCACCGTCTCGGCACCGGCCTGCGCCTCATAGGTCACCAGGCCGTCCACGACGTACAGCTCCCGCACCTCGCCGTCAGGGAGAACAGGGCCCCGGAATCGCTGCGCAGCCATGGGCTGACGTTATCGGGTCACCGCGGCGTCGGCTCACCTGCGACCGGGTGAACTCACTTCAGGTACTTCGAGAGGTCCGGCAGCTGGCTGGGGTCGAAGTCGTCGGGCAGGGCCTGCTCGCCGAGCCCGAAGGCGCTTCCGGCGGCTGCCGGTTCGGCCGCCCCGGACTCCTGCTGGGCCCGCTTGGCCGGGTTGCCGGAGACGCGCTTGCCCTTGCCCTTCTTGGGCTGCGCGGCCTGCCGACCCTTGGCCTTCTTGCCCAGACCCACGCCCGGCATGCCAGGCAGACCGGGAGCACCACCGCGGGCCATCTGCATCATCATCTTGCGGGCCTCGAAGAAGCGGTCGACGAGCTGGTTGACGTCGGAGACCTGGCGACCCGACCCCTTCGCGATCCGGGCACGGCGGGAGCCGTCGATCATCTTCGGGTTCGCCCGCTCGGTCGGGGTCATCGACTGGATGATCGCCTGGATCCGGTCTATCTCGCGCTCGTCGAAGTTCTCGAGCTGGTCGCGGAACTGCCCCATCCCGGGCAGCATCCCGAGCATCTTGGTCAGCGAGCCCATCTTGCGGACCTGCTGCATCTGCTCGAGGAAGTCGTCGAGGGTGAAGTTGCCGTCCTGCATCTTCGCCGCCGACTTCGCAGCCTGGTCGGCGTCGAAGGTCTTCTCGGCCTGCTCGATCAGGGTGAGCAGGTCGCCCATGTCGAGGATGCGCGAGGCCATCCGGTCGGGGTGGAACAGGTCGAAGTCGGTGAGCTTCTCCCCCGCCGAGGCGAACATCACCGGCTTGCCGGTCATCTTCGCGATCGAGAGGGCGGCACCGCCTCGGGCGTCACCGTCGAGCTTGGTGAGTACGACGCCGTCGTACCCCACACCGTCGAGGAAGGCCTGCGCCGTGTTCACGGCGTCCTGGCCGATCATCGCGTCGACGACGAAGAGCACCTCGTCGGGGTTCACGGCATCGCGGATGTCCGAGGCCTGCCGCATCAGCTCGGCGTCGATGCCCAGGCGCCCGGCCGTGTCGACGATGACGACGTCGTGCAGGGTGCGGCGCGCCTCCTCGACGCCACCTCGGGCGACGGCGACCGGGTCCCCGACGCCGTTGCCGGGCTCCGGCGCGAAGACCGTGACGCCGGCGCGTTCGCCGTTGACCTGAAGCTGCTTGACGGCATTGGGGCGCTGGAGGTCCGCGGCCACCAGGAGCGGGCTCTTGCCCTGGTCCTTCAGCCACAGCGCGAGCTTGGCAGCGAGCGTGGTCTTTCCGGCACCCTGGAGGCCGGCCAGCATGATCACCGTCGGCGGGGTCTTGGCGAACCGCAGCCGCCGGGTCTCACCACCGAGGATGCCGACGAGCTCCTCGTTGACGATCTTGATGACCTGCTGGGCCGGGTTCAGGGCCTGGCTGACCTCGGCCCCCCGGGCGCGCTCCTTGACGGCCGCGACGAAGTCCTTGACCACGGGCAGGGCGACGTCGGCCTCGAGCAGTGCGAGGCGGATCTCGCGCGCGGTGGCGTCGATGTCGGCTTCGGAGAGCTTCCCCTTGCCGCGGAGGTTCTTGAAGGTGTCGGAGAGCCGGTCGGAGAGCGTGGCGAACACGGGTGGGGGTCCTCGTCAGACGTCGTTGGTCGATGGCCGCAGTTTCGACAAGCCTAACCACCCGCGGCCACGGCGGGCTCCCCGCTCTGCGAGCATGAACGGATGGCGGTCGCTCAGCTGCACGAGATCGGCCGCCGACGGGCCTGGGGCATCTGGGTGGTGGCCCTCTCGGTCTACGTCCTGGCCGTCTTCCACCGCAGCTCACTGGGCGTCGCCGGCCTGATGGCCTACGAGCGCTTCGGGGTCGACGCCACCCAGCTGGCGTTCTTCACCGTGCTCCAGCTCCTGGTGTACGCCGCCCTCCAGGTCCCCGTGGGGGTGGCGCTGGACCGCTACGGCTCCCGGGGCCTGCTCCTCGGCGGACTGGTCCTGATGACCGCCGGCCAGCTCGGCTTCGCGTTCGCGACCTCGTTCTCCGCAGCGGTGGCCGCGCGGGCGACGATCGGCGCCGGCGACGCCATGGTCTTCGGCAGCGTGATCCGGCTGGTCTCGACGTGGTTCCTGGTCAGGCAGGCCCCGCTCGTCACCCAGCTCACCGGCCAGATCGGGCAGCTCGGCGCGATCATCGCCGCGGGACCCCTGGCCTTCGCCCTGCACGCGTTTGGCTGGACCCGCACGTTCGCCGTGGCCTCCTCCGCCGGGGTCGTGCTGATGGTCGCGGTCGCCCTGCTCGTCAAGGACTCGCCCTACGCCGACCAGGGGCCGGTGCGCGTGAAGATGGCGGCCCTGGCCCGGAGCCTGCGCCTGGTGTGGGGCAATCCCGGCACCCGGCTGGGGATGTGGTCCCACTTCGTGTCCCAGTTCTCGCTGACCGTGTTCACGCTGCTGTGGGGGTTCCCGTTCCTGGTCCGTGGCGAAGGCCTCTCGGCCACGGGGGCGGGTGCGCTGCTGATGGCGATGACGGGCTGGGTGATCATCAGCGGGCTGGTGCTCGCGGCGCTGGTGAGCCGGTTCCCGTTCTATCGCTCCTATCTGGTCCTCGGCATCGTGGCGGCGATGGCGCTCGCGTGGACCGCCGTACTCCTCTGGCCGGGCCAGGCCCCGCTCTGGCTGCTCGTCGTGATGGCGTTCGCGACGGCGTCCGGCGGCCCGGCCTCGATGGTCGGGTTCGACCTGGCTCGCTCGTTCACCCCCTTGGAGGCGGTGGGACGCGCCAACGGGGTGGTCAACATCGGCGGGTTCCTCGCCTCGCTGCTCACGATGGCGTTGGTCGGCGTCGTCCTCGACCTCAGGCAACCGGCCGGCGCTGCGGCCTACGACCTCGGCGACTTCAAGGCGGCGATGGCCGTCCAGTACCTCTTCTGGACCCTGGGCGCGGTGCAGGTGGTCCGCTACCGCCGCCGGGCGCTGGCCCACCTGCGTCGGGTGCATCCTGGGGCGATCGAGGCGATGAAGCGGGGCCAGCCCTTCGCGCACCCGGGGGCACTGCTCGACGAGGGCGTCTAGGAGGTGCTCGAGCTGGAGGGTCGGCCCCGAAAGTGTCAATCAGTGCCTGGCGCACGGCGTGGGCGGCCGTCGAGGCCCGCTCCTCCGACAGGATCCCGGCCGAGGCCTCCTGGACGTAGAAGACGTCCACCGCCTGGGGCCCCAGGGTCGAGACGTGCGCCGAGCGCACCGAGAGGTCCAGGCCGGCCAGCGCAGCGCACACGGTGTGGATCAGGCCGGGGCGGTCGGCCGAGCGGACCTCGATGACGGTGGCACTCATCGATGCCTCCGGGCGTACGGCGACCGACGGCTCCAGGGTCACCGGGGTGACCCGGCTGAAGCGGTCCGCGGCGTCGATGCGTCCGTCGACGATCGCCTCGAGCCGCTGGCGCAGGATCACGTCGTCCAGGCCGGTCTCCGCGATGTCCCACACCGAGACCCCGAACCCGTCCTGGGTCCAGGCCCGGGCGGCGCGCACCGACACCTTCTGCATGGCCAGCATGGCCGCGGCGTCGGCGAGCAGACCCACCCGGTCACGCGCGACCACGGTGACCCGCGACCCGTCCCCCGACCCGTCCGCTGCCGGGTCGCCGACCGGGGTCGCGACCACCGAGACCGCCTCCGGATCAGCCTGCACCCGCTCGGGCAGCTCGATCTCCGCGGGTGGCTCCTCGTCCAGCGGCTCCTCGGCGAGGACGGCAGCAGACCGGCGTACCAGCGTGTTCACCAACGAGGACCGCCACCTGGTCCAGGCCTTCTCCGAGGTTGCTCGAGCATCGGCCTCGGTCAGGGCGGCCAGCAGTTCGAGCTCCTCGCGGTCGCCCACCTTGGCGGTGACCAGACTGACGGTGGCGGGGTCGTCGGGGTCCCTCGTCGTGGCCGTCTCGGGCAGCAGCAGGTGCCAGCGCACCAGGTTGCCGACCAGCTCGACCTCCCGGGTGTCGAAGCCGATCCGCGCCGCGATCTCCCGGGCGATCGGCTCGCCGGTCACGCAGTGCTCGGTGAGCTCGCCCTTGCCGATGTCGTGCAGGAGGGCGGCCACCATCAACACGTCGGGCCTGGCAACGCGTCTGATCAGCCCGGACGCCTCGATGCAGGTCTCGACGAGGTGCCGGTCGACGGTGAACCGGTGGACTACCGACGCGTGCGGCAGCAACCGGACCCGCTCCCACTCAGGAAGGATCTTGTCCAGGGCATCGGTCTCGTCGAGCGTCTCCCAGACGCCGAGCAACCCGGGTCCCGCGGCGAGCAGCCTGACGAACAGTCCGCGAGCCTCTGCGGGCCAGGGATGCGGCAGCGGCGCCCCGTCGCGGACGAGGCGGGCCGCGGTGGTCGGTGCGAGCACCACGTCTCGCTCCGCGGCCTCGGCAGCGGCCCGCAGCAACAGCAGCGCATCCCGCTCCGGCCGGGCGTCCCTGTCGAGGACGACCTCCTCGTGGGAGAGGGCCACCCCCTCGGCGATCGGGGTCAGCTGCGGCCGTCGTGCCCCGGTGGGGCTGGGTCGCCGGCGCACCGCCTCCGCTCGACGCCAGGCGAGCCGCGAGAGGTGGGTCAGGAGGCGGGCGAGGGACCTGGTGTGCACCTGGGCCGCCGTGGCGTCCGGCAACCCCAGCACCTCGGCGATGTCGCCCCAGTACTCCGGGGCCACTCGGTCGGTCGCCCGGCCCGCGACGGCGTGCAGCGCGTCGCGCACGTCCAGGAGCGCGACCCGGCAGCGCTCCAGGTCTCCGTGGGGTACGTCGACGAGCCAGCTGGCCACCAGCGCCTTGAGGACCGTCGCGTCACGCAGCCCGCCCACCGACTCCTTCAGGTCCGGCACGGAGGCGTGCGCGAGCTCACCGGTCATCCGGCCCCGCTCGGCCACCAGGGCGTGCAGCTCCTCCAACCGGGTGCGGGCATCGCGCCGCCACTGGTTGAGGACCGCCGTGCGCAGCCGCAGGGTCAGGTTCGGGTCCCCGGCGAGGTGACGCACGTCGAGCATCCCGGTCGCCACCCGCAGGTCGGCAGCGGCCTGATCGAGGACCTCGGGCACGGATCGGACCGAGTGGTCGATGTTGGCCCCCGAGTCCCACAGCGGATACCAGATCTGGCCCGCCCAGCCACCCATCTCGATCTCGGGGTCATGGACCAGGACCACGTCGAGGTCGCTGAAGGGGGCCAGCTCCATCCGTCCGTAGCCACCGACGGCGACCAGGGCCACGCCCGTGTCCGGGCAGCCGGCGTCGGCGTAGGCGCGGACGCAGAGCTCGTCGGCCACCCGTGTGCGCTCGGCACGCTCGGCAGCGGTCATGGCCCGGCCGTCCGGGTGACGCGTCTCGGCAAGCTGGTCCGCGTCGTCAGATCGCGGACTGGTCGCGGTCGCCGGTGCGGACCCGGACCACGCTCTCCACCGGCGAGACCCACACCTTCCCGTCGCCGATGCGGCCGGTGGCGGCGGCTCCGACGATCGCCTCGGTGATGGCCTCGACGTCCGCGTCGTCGGCGACGATCTCGAGCCGGACCTTGGGCACTAGTGCGATGTCGTACTCCGCCCCGCGGTAGACCTCGGTGTGCCCCTTCTGGCGGCCGTATCCGCTGACCTCGCTCACGGTCATGCCGGTCACGCCGACGCCTTCGAGGGCGCTGCGGACCTCCTCCCACTTGTGGGGCTTGATCACTGCGGTGACGATCTTCATCTCTTCAGCCTCTCAGTCGGAGCCGGGTGCTGCGAACGGGCCGGTGGTCGCCTTGGCGGGGGCGAACCCGCTGCTGCGGGCACCGGCCGTGGAGTGCAGGTCGTAGGCAGTCTCTGCGTGGATGTTCAGGTCGATGCCGTTGACCTCGTGCTCCTCCTCGATCCGGAAACCCATCAGCTTGTCCACGACCGTAGCGATCACCGCTGAGGCCAGGAAGGCGTAGGCGAGCACCGCTGCCGAGCCGAGCAGCTGCTTGCCGAGCTGGTCCACCCCGCCGCCGTAGAACAGCCCGTCCACGGCCGTCGGGGCCGCCGCCGTCGCCAGCAGCCCGATGCCGAGGGTCCCGACGAGGCCGCCGATCAGGTGCACCCCGACCACGTCCAGCGAGTCGTCGTACCCCCAGCGGTACTTCAGGCCCACGGCCAGGGCGCACACCGCGCCGGCCACCAGCCCCATCGCCAAGGCACCGAGCGGGGAGAGCGAGCCGCCGCTCGGTGTGATCGCGACCAGACCGGCCACCATCCCCGAGGCGGCACCGAGCGTGGTCGCGTGACCGTCGCGATAGCGCTCCAGGGCGAGCCAGCCGATGGCTCCGGCGGCCGCGGCGCACGTCGTGGTCACGAACACGACCGCTGCCGTGTGGTTGGCCCCCAGCGCCGAGCCGGCGTTGAAGCCGTACCAGCCGAACCACAGCAGGCCGGCGCCGAGCATGACCAGCGTCAGGTTGTGCGGCCGCATCGGGTCCTTGCCGAAGCCGACCCGCCTCCCGACCACGAGGGCCAGGGCGAGCGCGGACGCACCGGAGCAGATCTCGACCGCCATCCCGCCGGCGAAGTCGATGGTGCCGATCCTGTTGGCCAGCCAGCCGCCCGTGTGCCCGGCGCGGTCGAAGTCGAAGACCCAGTGCGCCACCGGCGCGTAGACCGCGACCGTCCAGATCGAGACGAACACGATCCACGAGCCGAACCGCGCACGGTCGGCGATCGCGCCGGAGACGAGCGCTCCGGTGATGACGCAGAACAGGCCCTGGAACACCGCGAACAAGATGATCGGCACGCTCAGCCAGCTGTCCGCGCACTCGGAGAGCAGTGGTTCGAGGCCGACGTACTGGAGCGGATCACCGAGCAGCCCGGCCCCGACGTCGTCGCCGAAGGCGATGGAGTAGCCGGCCACGACCCAGACCACGACGATCGCGGCCAGCGCCCCGAACGTCATCATCATCATGTTCAGCACGCTCTTGGAGCGCACCATCCCGCCGTAGAACAGCGCCAGGCCGGGTGCCATCAGCAACACCATCGCGGAGGCCGCGAGGAGCCAGGCCGTGTCGCCACTGTCGAGCTGGACTGCGACCTGGTTCGAGAGGAGCTGGCTGACCGGGCCGTACTGAGCGATGAGGGGGGTCATGGGTGCACACCTTCGCCGCCTGAGGTTTCCTCGGATCGCGTGCCATGTAACAGCCGTGTTACGGCAGGCTCACGCCGAGACGATGGGGCCACCGTCTCGGCGTGTACCTGGCTTCGTCGTCCTGCCCTAGATGGCCGCCTCGTCCCGGTCCCCGGTCCGAACCCGGACCACGCTCTCCACCGGCGAGACCCAGACCTTGCCGTCGCCGATCCGGCCGGTCTGGGCCGCCTTCACCACGATCCCGGCGACGTCGTTGACGTCAGCGTCGTCGACGATGATCTCGATGCGGATCTTCGGCACCAGGGCGATGTCGTACTCCGCGCCCCGGTAGACCTCGGTGTGGCCCTTCTGCCGCCCGTAGCCGCTGACCTCGCTGACCGTCATGCCGGTCACGCCGAAGGCTTCCAGCGCCGCCCGGACCTCTTCCCACTTGTGCGGCTTGATCACCGCAGTCACGAGCTTCATGCGTTGACTCCCCTCGCCTCGGCGTCCGCCTGGGCGGACGGTGTGGGTGATCCGGTGCCCAGGACGCTGACGCCGCCTGAGCGGGAGACGAAGTCGTAGGCCGTCTCACTGTGCTCGGTGAAGTCGATGCCCTCGACCTCGTCCTCCTGGTCGATCCGGAAGCCCATCGTCTTGTGGATGGCCAGCCCGATCACGTAGGTGAGGATGAAGGAGTAGGCCAGCACCGCGAACGCGCCGACCGCCTGCCTCCACAGTTGGTCCACACCCCCGCCGTACAGCAGCCCGTCGACGCCGGCCGGCGCGCTGGACGACGCCAGCAGTCCGACCGCCAACGTGCCCCAGAGACCACCGACCAGGTGCACCCCGACGACGTCGAGCGAGTCATCGAAGCCGAACCGGTACTTCAGCCCGACCGCCAGAGCACAGACGACGCCGGCCAGGAAGCCGAGCACCAGTGCGCCCAGTGGACTCACCGACGAGCAAGAGGGGGTGATCGCGACCAGCCCGGCCACGACCCCCGAGGCGGCACCCAACGAGGTGGGGTGCCCGTCCCGGAGCTTCTCGATCAAGAGCCAGCCCAGCGCTGCGGCCGCCGTGGCGCCCATGGTGTTGACCCAGGTGACCGCGGCCAGGGTGTTGGCCCCGAGCGCGGACCCGGCGTTGAAGCCGAACCAGCCGAACCACAGCAGGCCGGCGCCGATCATCACGAGCGGCAGGTTGTGCGGCCGCATGGGGTCCTTCCTCCACCCGATGCGCTTGCCGAGCACCAGCGCGAGCGCCAGCCCGGCGGCACCGGCGTTGATGTGCACCGCCGTGCCACCCGCGAAGTCGATCGCCAACAGCTTGTTGGCGATCCAGCCGCCGGCAAACCCCTTCCCGGTGCTGTCGTCGAAGGCGAAGACCCAGTGCGCGACCGGGAAGTAGACCACCGTCGCCCACATCGCGGCGAACACCAGCCACGGGCCGAACCGCGCGCGGTCGGCGATGGCGCCGGAGATCAGCGCCACCGTGATGATCGCGAACACGGCCTGGAAGGCGACGAAGGCGAGGCTCGGCAGCGTGCCGACCAGGGCCTGGTCGCTCATCAGGCCCTTGAGCCCGAAGAAGTCGCTGGGGTTGCCCAGCAGACCGAGCCCGACGTCGTCGCCGAATGCCATCGAGTAGCCGTAGACGATCCAGAGGACCCCGATCACCGCCAGGGCGCCGAAGCTCATCATCATCATGTTCAAGACGCTCTTCGCGCGGACCATGCCGCCGTAGAACAGGGCCAGGCCTGGGGTCATCAGCAGCACGAGTGCGGCTGAGGTGAGTACCCAGGCGGTATCGCCGGTGTCCATGGGACCTCCATCGGTGAGTGAGTGCGGGAGCAGGACGCAGGACGGCGAGGTTCTCGGCCGTCCACCGACTCCCAGTGGGCAGAACTCTGCGGCCTCGAGGTAACAGCGGCCCGCAGTCGGTGTTTCGGTCACGTCACGTCTGGAGACGTCGTGTTACGGGTCGGTGAAATCAACCGATTTCAGGAATTCCCCTCCGACGGCCTCGACCCGAACCTATGCTCGACGACGTGGAAACCAGGTCCATGGGAACGGCGCTGAGCACCGCTCCCCCACCCGAAGTACGCCGCAAGCGCGGCCGTCCGAGGGACCCCGAAGCCGACGGACGCATCCTCGCGGCCGCCTCGGCCCTGATCCTGCTGCGCGGGTTCGAGAGCATGACCGTCGATGAGGTGGCGAGCAACGCCGGCGTCGGCAAGGCCACCGTCTACCGCCGTTGGTCTCGCAAGGAGGACCTGGCCGTGGCGGCCATGGAGCAGCTCTACCGCGACGAGATGCCGCCCCCCGACACCGGTTCGATCCGCGGCGACCTGACCGCGACGTTCTCCTCCGTGCTCGCCTTCGTGAACTCCCCGGCCGGCTCGGACTACATCCGCACCACCATCAAGGAGTCGATGCGCGACGGCCGTATCGCCGCGCTCTACCGGGCCGCCAGCGAGCGTGCCGAGCTCAGCGCCGTCGGGGTCTTCGAGCGTGCCATCGCTCGGGGCGAGGTCCGTGCCGACCTGCACATGAGCGCGGCCGTCGAGTTCCTGGGCAGCCTGGTCACAGCGCGCGCCGTGTCGGGTCGCGCGATGCCCTCCGAGCGCGAGATCGGCCACCTGGTCGACTTCGTGCTGCACGGCATCGAGGTCGCGCCCGCTCAGTCCTGACCGAGCAGGGCGTCCACGAAGGCCTCCGGCTCGAACGGCGCCAGGTCATCGGGGCCCTCTCCGACGCCGATCAGCTTCACCGGCACGCCCAGCTCGCGCTGCACGGCGACGACGATGCCGCCCTTGGCCGAGCCGTCGAGCTTGGTGAGCACGATGCCGGTCACGTCGACGACCTCGCGGAACACGCGCGCCTGGACCAGTCCGTTCTGGCCGGTGGTCGCGTCCAGCACGAGCAGCACCTCGGTGACCGGTGCCTGCTTCTCGATGACCCGCTTCACCTTGCCGAGCTCGTCCATCAGGCCGGCCTTGTTCTGCAGCCGACCGGCGGTGTCCACGACGACGACGTCCACCCCGCGTTCCACTCCCTGACGAACCGACTCGAAGGCCACGCTGGCGGGGTCGGATCCCTCGGGACCGGTGACCACGTCCACCCCGACCCGCTCGCCCCAGGTGCTCAGCTGCTCGGTGGCGGCGGCCCGGAAGGTGTCCGCGGCGCCCAGGACGACGGACTTGTCCTCAGCGACCAGCACCCGCGCGATCTTGCCCACCGAGGTGGTCTTCCCGGCTCCGTTCACCCCGACGACCAGGACGACTCCGGGATTGCCGTCGCCGCCGGTGACCGCCAGTCGCCGATCCATGGTCGGGTCGACCAGCGCGAGCAGCTCCTCGCGCAGGACCGTGCGCGCCTCGCTCGCGGTGCCGCCCTCGATGCGTAGTCGGGTGCGCAGTCGCTCGACCAGCTCCTGGGTGGGCACGACGCCGACGTCGGCGGTGATCAGGGTCTCCTCGATCTCCTCCCACGTGTCCTCGTCGAGCCGGTCCCGGGAGAGCAGCACCAGCAACCCGCGCCCCAGCCCGCCTTGTGAGCGGGAGAGCCGCTGGCGCAGCCGGACCAGCCGGCTCGCCGTACCCTCCGGGCGCTCGAGCTCGGTGGTCGGCGCCGGAGGCTTCGGAGTCGACTCCGATGGCCGTTCCTCGGTGATCGTGCCGGCCGGCGACGAGCGTGGCGGCTCGGCCGACTGCCGCGATCGGCGTGAGCCCAGCAGGGCCACCAGGCCGACGACCAGGCCGACGACCAGGATCACCGCGGCCAGGAGGACGAAGATCAGGACGGTGCTCATGGGGCGATCCAACCAGAGCCGGGGGAACGCGGCGTCAGTGGTTCGCGACGACCCTGTCGGCAGCGTCGGTGTCGATCGTGGGCAGCCTGTCGACGCTGCGCCGCATGGCGTGGCCCAGCGACGGATGGACGGGTGTCTCCTCGCCCCGGTAGGGAAAGGCGACGTAGAAGATGACGGCTGCAGCCAGCACAAGGGCCAGGAGCAGGACGACGACGATGGTGACCATCAGGGCGCTCCTTCGGGCAGAGAGTGTGTGAGGAGAGTTCCCCCAGTCCCACGGGAGCAAACTCAGAACCACCCCGGTCGGGGTGAGTTCCGCGTCACACGCGCAGCAACGGGAGGACGGCGTCGCGGATCGCCGTCGGGATCGCGATGACCGGACGCTCGGGCGAGGTGTTGTCGACGTAGACGTGCACGAAGCGTCCCTCGGCCGCCGCCTCGGCGCCCGCGCCGTCCGGGTCACCCTGGAACAGGCCGATCCGGTAGACCACCGAGGAGGTGCCAACCTTGTCCACGACCAGGCCCATGTCCACGGGCTCGGGGTAGCCGATCTCCCGGAAGTAGCGACAGCCGACCTCGGCCACCACTCCCACGGCGGGCAGGCTCCGGATGTCGACCCCGGTGGCCTCCGACAGGTGCACGTTGACCGCGGTGTCGATCAGCTCGAAGTAGCGGGCGTTGTTCATGTGGCCGTAGACGTCGTCGTCGGCCCAGCGCGTCGTGGCCCGGCGCCAGACGACGTACTCCTCGCGCCGGGGCGGGGCCGATCGGGCGGGTCTGGGCTCGCCAGGGGGGTCGGCAGCGACCACTAGGCGCTCTCCTGCTCGCGCAGCCGCTGGCTGATCACCGCCGAGACGCCGTCCCCGCGCATGGTGACGCCGTAGAGAGCGTCCCCGACCTCCATCGTCCGCTTCTGGTGGGTGATCACGAGCAGCTGGGAGTTCTCGCGCAGCTCCTCGTAGATCTCGAGCAGCCGGCCGAGGTTCGTGTCGTCGAGGGCCGCCTCCACCTCGTCGAGGATGTAGAACGGCGAGGGGCGGGCCTTGAACAGCGCCACCAGGAACGCGACGGCCACCAGCGACCGCTCGCCGCCCGAGAGCAACGAGAGCCGCTTGACCTTCTTGCCGGCCGGCCGCGCCTCGACCTCGATGCCGGTGTTGAGCATGTCGTCCGGGTCGGTCAGCACCAGCCGTCCCTCACCACCTGGGAACAGGCGGGAGAACGTCGAGTCGAAGGCCACGCTGACGTCGGCGTAGGCCTCGGAGAACACCTGCTGCACGCGCCCGTCGACCTCACGCACGATGTCCAGGAGATCCTTGCGGGTGCTCTTGAGGTCCTCGAGCTGCTCGGTGAGGAACTTGTGCCGCTCCTCGAGAGCGGAGAACTCCTCCAGGGCCAGCGGGTTGATCCGGCCGAGCTGGGCGAGCGACCGCTCGGCGGTGCGCAGCCGCCTGGTCTGCTCCTCGCGGTCGAATGTCGCCGGCTCGGGGGGCTGCTCCCCCTCGGCAACCTCGCCGGTGAACGGAATCGGCTGGTCCGGACCGTAGTCGGCCACCAGCGCCGTGGCGTCCAGTCCCAGCTCCTCCAGCGCCCGTTCCTCCAGCTGTTCGATGCGCATCCGCTGCTGGGTGCGCGCCATCTCGTCGCGGTGCACGCTGTTCACCAGCTCGTCGAGGTCGCGACCGAGGTCCCGGAGCCGCTCCCGGGCCTCGCGCAGCTGCTGCTCGCGACCCACCCGCGCCTGCTCGACCCGCGCCCGCTCGGCGGCGGCCGCCGCGATGGACTCCTCCAGCCTGGCGAGTACGACGGCCACCCCGCGACCGACCGCGCCGGCCACGCGGCCCTCGAGGATCAGCTGCTCGCGACGGGCGATGGCAGCGGCACGGGCCTCCCGTTCACCCCGGGCGGACCGCAGCAGCGCATCGGCACGGCCGTGCAGGGCACGCGCCCGCTCCTCGGCGGTGCGCAGGGCGAGACGAGCCTCCATCTCGGCACCCCGAGCAGCTCGAGCGGCCTCGCTGAGTCGCTCGCGCTCAGTGGTGTCGGGCTCCTCCTCGGGGGCCTCCTCGGCGGCGGCGAGGCGCGACTCGAGATCGGCCAGCCCCTCGAGGTCCTTGTCCCGGGCCGTCTTGGCAGCCGCGATCGCCTCGTCGAGGCGGGTCGCCTCCGCCCGCGCGTTGCGGGCCTGCGAGCCGTACTGTCCGAGCTCCTCGGCGACCGCGGCCAGGGTGGCGTCGGACTCGTGCAGCCGCGCCAGCGCGACGTCGACCCTTCGGCGTGCGTCCTCACGCTCGGCCTCGAGCATCGCAGCGTCGAAGCCGAGCCGCTCGAGCGAATGAGCCGCGGCAGTGAGCTTCTCGGTGGCGTCGTCCACCGCCGCCTGGACCTCGATCAGGCTGGGCTTGCTCGAGGAGCCGCCGGCGGCGAAGTGCGCCCCGAGCAGGTCCCCCTCGAGCGTCACGGCGGTCAGGTCGGGTGCCTGCCGGACCAACGATCTCGCGGCGGACAGGTCGTCGACCACGACCACCTTGAACAGCAGGCGGGCCACCGCGGGGCGGAGCTCGTCGGGGCACTCGACGACGTCCATGGCGTAGACGGCGTCCTCGGGCAGGCCCGGCCATCGCGCGTCGTCGACCGCCGCGCCGCCCAGCAGGATGCCGGCGCGGCCGAGGTCGTCGTCCTTGAGGTGGCCGATGGCGCCCAGCGCCGCGTCGACGTCGCGCACGGCGACGGCGTCGGCCGCGCTGCCCAGCGCCGCGGCGATCGCCGCCTCGTGCCCCGGGCGCACGCTCAACAGGGCCGCCACGGAGCCCATCAGGCCGCTGATCGAGTCGGTCGCCGCGAGCAGCGCACCGGCTCCGTCCTTGCGGTTCAGCCCGAGCTCGAGGGCCTCCTTGCGAGCAGCCAGGGCGCTGCGGTCCCGTTCGGCCGCCGTGAGCTCCTCGCGCGTCTTGGCGAGTCGGTCCTCGATGTCGCCCAGCAGCGAGCTGGCAGCCTCGTGCTCGGCGTCCAGGCCCTCCTCCCCGGCGTCGAGACCGGCGACGCGAGACTCGAGCGAGGTGAAGTCGTGGGTGGCGCGTTCGGCGCGGGCAGCGGCCGCGGCCCGCGACTCGACGAGGCGACCCACTTCCTCCTCGGCCGCGGCTGCGCGGCTGCGCAGACCGTTGACCTGCCCGTGGAGCCTGGCCATCCCCTCGCGGCGGTCGGCGGCGGCGCGCTGCAGCCCGGCGACGCGCTGACCCTCCTCGGCGGCGGACTGCTCCGCACTCTGGCGGGCTTCCACCGCTGCCTCCAGCGCTACCCGGTTGGCGCTGACCTCGGCGACGATCCCGTCCTCCTGGGTGCGCACCCGAGCGGCCTCGGCCTCCAGCTCGTCGGGGTCGCGCCCCTCGGGGACCTCGGGCTGGGAGGCGGCGTTGCGTACCCGCTCGGCGGCCAGGCCCGCGGTCCCGCGCAGGCGTTCGCGGAGGCCGGAGAGGGCGAACCAGGTCTCCTGCGCCTGCGCCAGAGCCGGCAGGTCCTCGCGCAGTGCGGACTCCAGCTCCGCCTCGGTCTCACGGGTGGCTGCCAGAGCGGTCTCCACCTCCTGGCGGCGCTCGACCAGGATCGTCTCGTCGGCAAGCTCCTGCTCGAGTGCCGTCCGCGCGGTGGCCAGGTCGTCGGCCATCAGGCGGGCACGGGCGTCACGCAGATCGGCCTGGACCGACTGGGCGCGACGGGCCACCTCGGCCTGGCGGCCGAGGGGCTTGAGCTGGCGTCTGATCTCGCTGAGCAGATCGGCCAGCCGGGTCAGGTTGCCCTCGGTCGAGTCGAGCTTGCGAAGCGCCTTCTCCTTGCGCTTGCGGTGCTTGAGCACACCCGCGGCCTCCTCGATGAAGCCGCGGCGGTCCTCCGGGGTCGCGTGCAGGATCGTGTCGAGCTGACCCTGTCCGACGATCACGTGCATCTCGCGTCCGATGCCGGAGTCGCTGAGCAGCTCCTGCACGTCGAGCAGCCGGCAGGAGCTCCCGTTGATGGCGTACTCCGACCCGCCGTTGCGGAACATGGTCCGGCTGATCGTGACCTCGGCGTACTCGATCGGCAGGGCGCCGTCGGAGTTGTCGATGGTCAGCTGCACCTCGGCGCGACCCAACGGCGGCCGACCCGAGGTCCCGGCGAAGATGACGTCCTCCATCTTGCCGCCGCGCAGCGACTTGGCGCCCTGCTCACCCATCACCCAGGCGAGGGCGTCCACGACGTTGGACTTGCCCGAGCCGTTGGGACCGACGATGCAGGTGATGCCGGGTTCGAACTGGAGAGTCGTGGAGCTGGCGAAGGACTTGAAGCCCTTCATCGTGAGGCTCTTGAGGTACATCTGGCTCCCTGATCCGACCCGGGTCGTGCACGTCTGAAACCACTGAACGCGGCATCCTCTCAGACCCGAGCGGGCCAGGATGCTGCGGCGGGGAAGCTCAGCGCTCCGACCCTACCCGCGGGCGCGACCCGATCCGGGTAGCGACCCGTGTGGCGACCCGGGCTGCGCGTCGCCTTCGACGACCTTCACGGGGCCTCACCGGTCTGCGGGGTCACCTCGAGGGTGAGGATCTCCTCGTCCGCGTGGGCGACGTGGACGAGCTGGCGCCAGATCAGCGCCAGGAAGATAGCCGAGCCGACGAACGCGAACCAGAACGGCCCAGTGACCCCCCACCGCTCGGCGACCAGCCCCCCGATCGCCGAACCGATCACGATCCCACCGGTCACGCCGATCACGTAGACCCCCTGCACCCGCCCCTGGACGCCGGTCGGCACGGCGCGCTGGCGCACGCTCGTCGACGTGGTCCCCCAGATGAAGGCGTGCGCGCCGAAGACGAAGAACACCGACAGCGCCACCCAGGGCAGCGTGTTCAGGGCCAGCACCAGGTGGGTGAGGGTCTCGACGACCAGGCCGACGCGCAGGATGTTGCCCAGGCTGACGTGGCGCTCCAGCCAACCGTAGGAGACGGTGCCGAGGATGCCGCCACACGCCAGGGCCGAGGTGAGCAGGCCGAACCCGATCTCGCCCATGTCGAGCCGCTCCAGGGAGTAGAGCACCAGCACCGACCAGGCCGCACCGAAGGTGACGTTGAAGGTCACGATCGTGAGCACCAGCGTGCGCACGGCCGCGTGGTGCCGGACCCAGGCCAGCCCCTCCCGGATGTCCGCCCGGATCGAGGCCTGTGCGACGGACCTGCTGCGGCCGTGCTCGGGAAGCTGGACCCGCAGGACCATCATGATGCTCAGCACGATGCACACCAGCTGCGTCAGGAACGGCAGCGACCGCCCGAACCCGAACAGCAGCGCGCCGATCGGTGGGCCCGCGAGCTGGTTGAGGGTGATGATCCCGGTCATCACCCGGGCGTTGGCGATGCCCAGGTCGCGCTTGGCCACGAGCATCGGCATCAACGTGGCCGTGGTCGTGTCCGCGAACGTCTCCGCGACGCCCAGCAGGAAGATCGCGACGAGCACCAGGGCGATGTTCACCTCGCCGGACACGATCGTCGCGGCCAGGACCCCGAGCACCGCCACCCGGCTGGCGTTGGCCACGACGATCAGCCGTCGGCGCTCCACCCGATCGGCGACCACGCCGGCGAACAGCCCGAACAGCACCGTCGGGAGGAACTGGAGGGTCCAGGACGCGGCCACGAGCAGCGGCGCCCGCGTCTCCGAGGCGACCAGAAGGGGCCCTCCGGCGAGGACGATGCCGTCGCCGAGGTTGCTGACCCAGCCCGAGCCGAGCAGCCAGCGGTACGACGTCCCCAGCCGGGACGGGGCCACCGTCTCGACCAGGGACCTGCTCACAACCGACGATGTTGGCAGACGGGCGCCAACCGGACAAACAGGTTTGGCGCCCGCCCGTGGGGCCGACTACCCGACTGGCTACGCGACTGCCGTGCCGCCCCTGCTCGCCGGCGACGTGACCCAGGCGATGGGTGAGGTGTCCCAGGCGCTGCCCGGCAGGTCGACCCGGTAGACGTCGAGGCCGCGCACCAGGTCCACGGAGTAGGCCAGGTTCGTCTTCTTCGAGGTCATCTTCCCCGCCTTGGAGTACACCGGCATCCAGTAGGCGTCCCAGACCTCCGAGGCTCCCCAGACGGCGTGACCATAGGTCTTGATGTGCGCGGGATCGCGAACGTCGATGAACTGGGTGCCGCCTCCGTAGAAGCCTGCCGCGACTATCCCGGAGGGGTGGAAGTCGAACCAGTGCGAGGAGCAGAAGGCGCCTACCGGGCTCGGGAAGTTGCCGAGGTCAGCCAGCTCCACCTTGTCCATCGGCACGATGGCGTCAGGGGTGCCGTCCAAGCGCTTGATCCACCAGGTCTGGAACGAGCCGGCGAGACTGCAGTCGGTCTGCTCGTAGTCCTCCTCGGTGACCAGCAGGATGTTGCCGTTCGCCACCGATGGCGCTGCGTCGCTGCGGAACGCCTGCGCATTCGGGCGCTGGGAGTTGTGCAGGATGAAGTCGTTCCAGCCCGGGTAGTTCGGGTCGGTGCCCTGTCCGGCCCGGCCCGTGGTCGTGAGCAGCCTCGGAGCGCGGGGGTTGGTCGTGTCCCACATGGAGGCACCCTTGAAGCCCGTGTGCGTGCCGATCCCGGCGTCGTCGAAGTTCCACTTGTGGCCGGCCGTGGGGCTCGTGAAGCCCTGCACCCCGGCAGTGACTGGGTCGGAGTCGACCTCCACCGGGTGGTCGAGGTCGCGAAGGTCGAAGATCGAGAAGCGGCTCTGCTTGTTGCTGCCGGCCGAGTACGCGTAGGTGCAGTCGAACTCATCGACACACGTCAGCGTGTGCGTGCTCGTGCTGCCGGGAGCGCGTCCCGCGATGCGCGGGCTGGCCGGGTCCGTCACGTCGACCACCACCAGCTCCCCGCCCCCGACGTTGCTGTGCTGGATGTCGCCGGGGCTGGACTGGTAGAGGTCGACCCCGACCAGGGCGAAGCGCCGGACGGTGCCGCCGGCGTACTTGCGCTCACCGCAGTTCATCGCCTCGTTCTCGAACTGCAGCGAGGGGAGTACGCCGGTGAGCGTAGGCGTGGTCGGTGAGGAGACGTCGTAGACGCGGATCGAGTCGAGGTTGGACTGGACGAACAGTGGCTTGGTCTTCAAGAAGCAGCCCGAGATGCCTGCCGCCGAGGGGTTGCTCGAGGCCAGTGAGACGTTGTCGCTCGAGACGAGCGGTCCGGGCGGCGCGGAGCCGAGCAGCTGAGTCTGCTGTTCGACGTGTCCGGCGTCGCCGTGGGCCGAGGCCGGGGCCGCGGTGAGGGTGGATGCCCCGAGAAGGGCAAGGACTGCAAGGGCAGTGGATGCGCGCATGCAATTCTCAACGAGCGTGCCCCGCAGGGGTTATCCCGCGCGGTGGAGCCAGGCTCAGGTGTGGGCCAGCGAGCCGTCGCGTGCGACGGCCTCGGTGGCCAGCGCAGCGAGTGCGTCGTTCTCCGTCTTCAGTCGCAGGACGGTGTCCTCGAGGTCGAGGACGCGCTGGCGTAGGAGGTGGTTCTCCCGTGCCAGGCTGTTGACGACTCGCGGGTCGGTGCCGATCGAGTAGCCGAGGAGCGCCTTGGCCATGGATATGCCTCCGGAGGATGAGGGTTTGTGGCCCTTTCGGGCCGTCTACAAGAGTCTCACGCTGCGGGGTCTTCATCAAGACCCGGGTGCGCACCGACGACCGGGCGAGGCTGTCGCGGTGCGGGCTGACAGGCGGGACAGAAGAACGACGACCGGTTCATGAACCGCACCCGCCGGATCGGCGTACCGCACCGGGAGCACGGCTCACCCTCACGTCCATACACCTCCAGCGAGCGGTCGAAGTACCCGCTCTGCCCGTTGACGTTGACGTAGAGCGCGTCGAAGGAGGTCCCACCCTGGCCGAGCGCTGCGTTCATCACCTCACGGCAGCCGGCGAGCACCCGTCGCAGCTCCACCGGACGCAGTCGATCACCCGGGCGCTCACCGTGGACGCGGGCCAGCCACAGCCCCTCGTCGGCGTAGATGTTGCCGACCCCGGAGACGAGGCTCTGGTTGAGCAGCAGCCGCTTGATCCCCGACCGGCTGCGGCGCACGCGGTGCAGGAAACGGGAGTCGTCGAACGCCGCGTCGAGCGGGTCGCGCGCGATGTGGGCGATCTCCAGCGGCAGCTCGCCTCCCCCCTCGGAGTACGACAGCCCACCGAACATGCGCTGGTCCACGAAGCGCAGCTCCAGGTCCGCACCGAGCCGGAAACGCACGCGCAGGTGTCGCTCGGCAGCCGCTGCGGCCGGCTGGACGAGCAGCTGGCCGCTCATGCCGAGGTGTGCCAGCAGGGCGTCACCGTTGTCGAGCGGCAGCCAGAGGTACTTCCCACGGCGGCGGGCGGCGGTGAAGGTCCGCCCACTCAGGCGGGCGGCAAAGTCCGCCGGGCCGGCGAGGTGGCGACGCACCGGCCGAGGGTGGAGCACCTCGATCGAGCGGATCGGGCGACCGAGCACGTGCTGCTCGAGACCGCGGCGGACGACCTCGACCTCGGGAAGCTCAGGCATCGTCCTGGCGGGGCGGAGGCACACCGTCGGGGGTCTGGTCCTCGGGCAGCTCGGCCTCCAGGGTGCGGTACGCCGACTCCGCAGCCTGCTGCTCCGCCTCCTTCTTGGACCGGCCGACCCCGTGGCCGTGCAGACGCGCTCCCACGCGCACCTGCGCGGTGAAGACCTTCAGGTGGTCGGGGCCCTCGTCGGCGATGACGTACTCGGGCACGCCCAGGTCATTGGTGGCGCAGAGCTCCTGCAGGCTGGTCTTCCAGTCCAGCCCGGCGCCCATCGCGGCCGCGGCCTCGAGCATGGGGTCGAACAGCAGGTGGACGAGGTCAGCGCCGCTCTCGAACCCGCCGGAGAGGTAGACCGCCCCGATCAGCGCCTCGACGGTGTCGGAGAGGATCGAGGACTTCTCCCGACCACCGGTCGTCTCCTCGCCCTTGCCCAGGAGGATGTGCTCGCCCAGGCCGATCGTGCGCGCCACGGTCGCCAACGCCCGGGCGTTGACCACGGCCGCACGCAGCTTGGCCAGCCGCCCCTCGGACAGGTCGGGGTGGGTGCGGTAGAGCGTCTCGGTGATCACCACGCCGAGCACGGAGTCGCCGAGGAACTCGAGACGCTCGTTGGTCGGCAGGTTGCCGTTCTCGTAGGCGAAGGAGCGATGCGTCAGCGCAAGCTGGAGCAGCGCGGGATCCAGGACGGGATCACCGAGCAGGTTGCGCAGTTCGTCGTAGGACGTCGGGGACTCGGACGCTGTTTCTGCCTCTGACACCGCGGCGGGGTCAGAGGACCTGACGGCGGCCGGCCTTCGCGCCGTACTGACCGCACTGTGCACACGCACGATGCGGCAGGTGCTTGGCGCCGCAGGCCGGGTTGGTGCACGTCACCAGTGACGGGGCGACGGCCTTCCACGCAGAACGACGGTGTCGCGTGTTGCTCCGCGACATCTTCCGCTTCGGGACAGCCACGATTGCTCCTAGGGTTTCGGGTGCTGCTGGATTCAGGCTTCGGGTTCGCTGCGTTGTGCTTCTGGTGCTTCCTGCTCCACTACGGCGACCTCACCCAGTGCGGCCCACCTCGGGTCGATCGGGTCGTCGTGCCGATGGTCCGGGTCTTCTGCGAGTCGCGCACCGCACTCGATGCACAGACCCGGACAGTCTTCCCGGCACAGCGGCTGGAACGGAAGTGCAAGCACCACCGCATCCCGCAGCAGTGGCTCGAGGTCGAGCAGGTCGTCCTCCAGCCGGCTGACATCGTCGTCCTCGTCATCCTCGATGCGGCGGTGCTGGTCGGGGCCGTAGACGAACAACTCCTGGAGGTCGACGCGGATGGTGTCCACGATCGGCTCCAGGCATCGTGCGCACTCCCCCTCCAGGTCGGCTTCCGCCGTCCCGGTGACGAGCACCCCTTCCATGACCGCCTCGAGTCGCAGGTCGAGATCGACCGGCGAGCCCTCGGGAACGCCCAGGATCTCGATACCAAGCTCTGCAGGAGCCGCGGCGGCGAACGACTTCGTGCGCTGCGACCCCGGGCGGCGGCCGAGCTCGCGAGTGTCGAGCACGAGCGGCGCTCTCGGGTCGAGGGTGCGCAAGATGTCACTTCCGTCGTGGTGCATGCAGAACCTGCGGGAGTCTACCGGCCGATGCGCTCAGCAACCAAAACAAGCGGGTACGGGGTCATTCGGCGAGGTGGTCGGGCAGGTGCATGCCCGCGACGTCGCTGTCGTCGCCGAGGCCGTGCACGTGACCTCCGCTGATCCGCGCGCGACCACGGCGTACGGCGTCCAGGGTGCGGTCCAGGATCAGCTCGAAGTTGGCGAGCTTGTCCTCGATGTACTCCTCGGTCTCGGAGCGCAGCTGCTCGGACTCGCGGCGCGCGGCCTCGACGACCTCCCCGGCGCGCGCCTGCGCCACCTGGTAGACGTGGCTCTCACCGATCAACCGATCGCTCTCCTCGGTGGCCCGGCGCAGCATCTCCTCGGCCTCCGTCTGCCCCGCAGCGACCATGGCGGCCCGGTCACCCACGACCTCCGTGGCCTCGCTGAAGGCCCTCTCCAGAGCGGCGGCGACGGAATCGACCAGCTCGAGCACCTCGGCGCGATTGATCACTGCAGAGGCTGACATGGGCATCGAGCGCGCGTCCGCCACGACCTGCCGAAGCTCGGCCAGCCGTGCGCGCACGTCGTCCCTCACGACCCACCGCCGTGGGTGCGCTCGTCCTCGGCCGCACGCTCGGCAAGTCGCCGGGTCAGAAGCGTCAGCACGTCCGGCGGCACCAGGCTCGAGACGTCGCCACCGAACCGGGCGACCTCCTTGACCAGGGAGGACGCGAGGAAGGAGTACTCAGGACTCGTCGGGATGAACACCGTCTCCACGTCGACCAGGGAGGAGTTCATCTGCGCCATCTGCAACTCGTAGTCGAAGTCGCTGACCGCGCGCAGTCCCTTCACGATCGCGCGAATGCCGTGCTGCTCGCAGAAAGTGGTCAGCAGACCCTCGAAACCGGCAACGGTGACGTTGGGGAAGTCGGCGCAGACCCCCTGCAGCATCTGCATCCGCTCGTCGGCGGTGAACAGCCGGGCGCGGGACTTGGACTGGTTGATCCCGACGGCGACGACCACCTCGTCGAAGAGCTGGGAGGCCCTCGCGATGATGTCGATGTGACCGTTGGTCACTGGGTCGAACGAGCCCGGGCATACGGCTCTACGCACTTCCCGCTCCTCATACCTGCGTCGTTGGGCGAACGTCCGGCACATCCCCCGGCGAACCGGCGTGAACGTACCAGAGCACGGTCTCGCCGTACTGCTTCGAACGCTCGAGCGCCAGGCCGACGGGCCAGACCGGTTCCACGCTACGCGCCGAACGCTCCAGGACCACGACTGCGCCGGTCGCGATCCAGTCGTTCGCCACCAGGAGCCCGAGCATCGCCTCCACCTCGGCGTTCTCCATCGGGTACGGCGGATCGGCGAAGACCACGTCGTAGGGAGCCCTCGGTGGCTGTGCCAGCACCTTCGCGACCGGCTGCGCGAGCACCTCGACCTTGTGGAAGCCGAGTGCGCGGGCGTTCTCCGCAACAACGCGGGAGGTACGCCGATCGGACTCGACCGCGGTCACCACGCCGGCACCGCGTGACATCGCCTCCAGGCCCGCGCCGCCCGAACCGGCGTACAGGTCGAGGACACGGAGTCCGGTCAGCGAGCCGAGCCGGGCCTCCAGGGCGGAGAAGAGCGCCTCGCGAACCCGGTCGGAGGTCGGTCGGGTGGCCGCACCGGGAGGCGTCTTCAGCCGCCTGCCGCCCGCCGTGCCGCCGATGATGCGGGTCATGTCATCTCCAAGTACTCGGCCTGCTCGGAGTCCTCCAGGCGCCGCGTCGCCGCCGCCAGATCCGGGCTGGAGGTGAGCTCGGGGTCACTCGCGAGGTGTGCCGTCGCCGCGGCGCGGGCGCGTTCGATCACGTCCTCGTCGCGCAGGACCGACAGCAGCCGCAGGCCGGAACGGCCACCGCTCTGCTCGACCCCGAGGACGTTGCCCTCCCGCCGCTGCTCGAGGTCGATGCGGGAGAGCTCGAAGCCGTCACGCGTCTTCGCGACCGCCGCCAGGCGCTCCATGGTCGTGGTCTCGGGGTCGATCGCGCTGACCAGCAGGCAGAGGCCGGGGTGGCCGCCGCGACCGATGCGGCCTCGCAGCTGGTGCAGCTGGGAGATCCCGAAGCGGTCGGCGTCCAGGATCACCATGATCGTCGCGTTGGGGACGTCCACGCCCACCTCGATGACGGTGGTCGAGACGAGGACGTCGACGTCACCTGCGGCGAAGGCCCGCATGGCGGCGTCCTTGTCCTCCGGCGTCATCCGACCGTGCAGCTTCTCGACCCGCAGGCCGGACAACGCCCCTGACGCAAGCTCCGGCGTGAGCTCTTCAACTGCGTGCAGGGGTCGCGCGGGTGCGCCGCCACCGGCTCCGGCGCCCTCGTCGTCGGGACCCTCACCGGGGTCGATCCGGGCACACACGACGTACGCCTGGCGACCGGCCGCAACCTCCTCGCGCACCCGCTGCCAGGCACGCTCCAACCACGCCGGCTGCGCCAGCGTGGGTACGACGGTCGTCTGCACCTCGCCACGGCCGGCCGGCAGCTCGCTCAGCGTGGAGGTGTCGAGGTCACCGAAGACCGTCATGGCGACCGTCCGTGGGATGGGGGTCGCGGTCATCACCAGGACGTGCGGCGGTGCACCGGCCTTGGCGCTGAGGGCGGCCCGCTGCTCGACGCCGAACCGGTGCTGCTCGTCGACCACGACGAGCCCCAGGTCGGCGAACTGGACGTGCTCCTCGAGCAGTGCGTGGGTGCCGATCACGATCCCCGCCTCACCACCGGCCGCCTCGGCCAGCGCGCTGCGGCGCGCAGCGGCGTTGAGTGATCCGGTGAGCAGGGCCACCCTGGTCGCCCCGTCGGCGCCCCCGAGGAAGCCACCCTCGGCCAGGTCGCCCAGCATCCCCACGATGGAGCGGTGGTGCTGCTGGGCGAGCACCTCGGTCGGGGCGAGCAGGGCCGCCTGTCCCCCGGAGTCGATGACCTGCAGCATCGCCCGCAGCGCGACCACTGTCTTGCCGGAGCCCACCTCACCCTGGAGCAACCGGTGCATCGGGTGGCCCTGGCCGAGCTCGTCGGCGATCTCGGCACCCACCGCGCGCTGGCCGTCGGTCAGCGCGAACGGCAGCCGCTCGTCGAACCGGTCGAGCAGGCCACCCGGGGCGCCCGGTCGCGGGTTCGCGACGGTGGCCTCGATCGCGGCGCGACGGCGGGCCAGCACCGTCTGGGCGACGAAGGCCTCGTCGTACTTCAGCCGCTGCTCCGCCTTCACCTTCTGGGCCCAGACGTCGGGACGGTGGATCCAACGCAACGCCTGCCCGGAGCCGATCAGGTCCTCGGCCTCGCGCACCGAGGGCGGCAGGACGTCGGGTACGTCCTCGACCAGGTCCAGCGCGAGCCCGATGGTCTCCTCGAGCTGCCAGGTGTTCACCGCCGCCGCGGAGGAGTAGATCGGGATCAGGTCCGGCATCGAGGCGTAGGCGTCGTCCGCGGCCTCGCCGTACATCCGGGAGTCGGGGTTGGTCAGCTGCCAGGCACCGTTGAACCACTTCAATCGGCCACTGAACAGGCCCACGCGACCGACCGCGAGCTCCTGGGTCCTCCAGTCGGCGGTGTGCTTCTGGCGGTCGAAGTAGGTCAGGGCCAGGCTTCCGTCCTCGGCCTTGACCCGCACCTCGAGCCGGTAGGCCGTCCGGTGGGTGCGCTTGTCCTGGTAGGGCTTCTGCGTGCAGGCGACGACCTCCCCGACGAGCGAGATCATGTCCCCCTCCTGCAACGCGCCCAGGTCGCTGAGTTTGCCCTTGTGGACGTAGCCACGCGGGAAGATGACCAGGAGGTCGCCGACGGTCGCGACCCCCGTCGCCTTGACGATCTTGTTCGCGTGCTTCCCGCCGACGGCCGCGACCGGCGAGTCCCAACTGACCGAGACCACGGACTACTCCACCGCCAGCAGGAGCGGGTACCGGTCCTGCCCACCGTCGTGGACGACGACGTCGACGCCCGGGAACTCGCGCTCCACCCACGCCTCGCACTCCTCGGCCAGCTCGCCGGAGCCGGCGCCGGCCACGAGGGTCACCAGTTCCCCGCCCCCACCGAGGAGCCGTCGCAGGACTCCTGTCGCGACCTCGAACAGCTCCTGGCCGATCAGGGCGAAGTCGCCCTGGACCACCCCGAGTGCATCGCCGGGCGAGCACGGCCCGGCGGTGGTCATCGCCTCCTTGGCCGCGATGGTGACCGCTCCGTGCCGGGCCCCCCTCGCCGCGGCGGTCATCTGGATCACGTCCCCGTCCAGCGTCCTGCCAGGCTCGTGCACCGCCAGGGCGGCGATGCCCTGGACCTGCGCGCGCGTGGGGATGACGACCACGTGGACACCCGTCTCCTCGGCGGCACGCGCCGCTGCCTCGGCGACGCCCACGGAGTCGGGGTCGTTGGGCAGGACGACGACCTCCTGCGCCCCGGTTGCCTGGATCGCCTCGAGGATCTGCCCGGTGCTGGGGCGGCGCCCCGGGCCGCCCTCGATCACGTGGGCCCCGGCCTCCTCGAAGATCGCGCGCAGTCCCGGACCTGCCGCGACGACGACCAGCTTGCGTCCGACCCGGGTCGCCCGGTTGGCTCGCGTCCGCTCGATCTGCTCGGCGAAGTGAGTGACCTCGATCCGGCGCGGGGTGCCGGCCTCGATGCCCGCCTCGACGGCGGGCCCCACGTCGTCGACGTGGATGTGCACGTTCCACAGGCCCTCACCGCCGACCACGACGAGCGAGTCACCCAGCGGGGCGAGCCTGGCCCGCAGCGCCGGGATGGCCTCGTCCTCGGCCTGCAGCAGGTACATCACCTCGTACGCCGGACCACCCTCGGTGAGGTCACCGGTGGGCACGCTCACCACCGGGATCGCCGCGCCGCGCATCCGCGGGCGCGTCGTGGCCCGCTTGCCCGTGACGGCCGACTCGGCGGCGTCGAGGATCACGCACAACCCCCGCCCACCGGCATCGACGACCCCCGCCTGCTTGAGCACCGGGAGCTGGTCCGGGGTGAGCGCCAGTGCCTCCGCGGCTGCAGTTGCCGCGGCACGGATCACCGCCCCCAGCCGGACCTCCGCGTCGCGGGCCATCGCCGTCGCGGCCTCCGACGCCGCCCGGGCCACGGACAGGATCGTCCCCTCGACCGGTTCGCCGACGGCTGAGTACGCCGCGTCGGTCGCCTGGACCATGCCCTCGGCGAACACCGACGCGGAGCGGTCATCCGGCCCCGACTGCCCGATCCGGCGCAGCAGTGCCCCGACGAGCTGGCTGAGGATCACCCCCGAATTGCCGCGGGCGCCGAGCAGGGCCCCGCGGGCGTAGGCGTGCATGGCGGCCCGGAGGTCCCCCGGCGACTCGTCCAGCGCATCGCTCAGCGCGTCGCGGGCCGACTCGACGGTGAGGAACATGTTCGTGCCGGTGTCGCCGTCGGGCACCGGGTAGACGTTGAGCGCGTCGATCTCCTCGCGAGCCGCCCCCAGCCCCTCGACCGCGAGATCGGCGAACCGGCGTACGACATCGAGGTCGAAGGTGGCGACCTCGTCTGCCTCTGTCTGCATGCGGTCCTGCTCCCGTGCCGTCGCTGTGGAGGGGATCACGGTAGTCGGTCGGCACTCGATTTCCGTCCGGGCACCGCCCTGAGTTATTCTCGTGCGGTTGTCCGGACCTCGCGAACGCGAAGGGTCCCGGACCCCCCACTTTCGATCCCTAGTCCAACCCGAGGAGTGCACGGTGGCTGCCGTCTGCGACATCTGCGCCAAGAAGCCCGGCTTCGGCAACAACCGTCCGTGGTCCCGCAAGATCACCAAGCGCCGCTTCAACCCGAACATCCAGCGCGTGCGCGCCACCGTCAACGGTTCGCCCAAGCGTCTCAACGTCTGCACCGGCTGCCTCAAGGCCGGGAAGGTCACCCGCTGACCTGCTAGACCACTTCGCCGAGGCGCCCATCTGTCCACAGATGCGGCGCCTCGTTGCTTCTCCTCGTGCGTTTGCGACGTCTCGGCGCGATTCAGCCGTGCGGTTGCGACGTGTCGGCGTGATTGGGGCGTGCGTTTGCGACGTCTCGGGGGTCAGAAGTGGGTGTGGCCGGTCGGGCCGTCGTAGCTGGTGCCGTCGACGGTGACCCGGCCCGCCCCCGACCTCCCCGACTTCCCCGACTTCCCGGCCGCCCCGGACTCCCCGGGGCCGGGGGCCGCGGAGACCGAGCCGATCACCAGGTAGTCCTCGGGCAGGTCCGCGCCGCTGGGGAAGGTCGCCAGGATCGCGTGGTCGTCACCGCCGCCGAGGATGAACTCCATCGGGTCGACGCCGAGGGCTGCGCCGACGGCCTGCATCGGCTCGGCCAGGTCGAAGGCGGACCTCTCGATGTCGATGGCGACCCCCGAGGCGGCGGCGATGTGACCCGCGTCGGCCAGCAGCCCGTCGGAGACGTCGATCATCGCGGTCGCGCCCGCCCGGGCACCGGCCAGGCCGGCGGCGTACGGCGGCTCCGGGCGCTTGTAGGCCTCGACCAGCACTCGCGGGGAGCGGAACCCGCGACCCAGGACGGCCAGCCCGGCCGCAGCCCAGCCCTGCCGCCCGGCCAACGCGAGAACGTCGCCGGGCCGGGCACCGCTGCGCAGCATCGGCGCGACCTCGCAGGTGCCGAGCACGGTGATGGCCAGCACCACCTCCGACCCGGTGGTCAGGTCACCGCCGACGATGCTCGCGCCGACGAGAGCGGCCTCCTCGGCGATCCCGTCGGCCAGGTCGAGCACCCACTGCACCGGTGTGCTGGCCGGCGCGGCCAGACCCACGGTCAGCGAGTGCGCGGTCCCGCCCATGGCGTTGATGTCGGAGAGGTTGGCGGCAGCCGCCTTCCGACCGATCTGGACCGCCTCGGCCCAGTCCCGTCGGAAGTGGCGTCCCTCGACGAGCAGGTCGGTCGAGACCACGACGTGCCCCTTGGGGGTTCGCAGCACGGCGGCGTCGTCACCGGGCCCGACGAAGACGTGCTCGCCCTGGCCGAAGCGCCCGGTCAGCTCCGCGATCAGCCCGAACTCACCGAGGTCGGCGAGCGTGGCGTTGGCGGCGTTGGTCGACGGCGGCGTCATGGCGCCATCCCACCAGATCGTCGATCCGGGAGGTCCGCCCACCCGGAATGTTTCGCCTCGGCTGTGGGTCCGGTAGGTTGCGAGGCGATTCGAGAATCCGATCCAGCGAGGGAGTCCACATGGTCGTCCAGGCCTACATCCTGATCCAGACCGATGTCGGCAAGGCTGCGGAGGTCGCTCAGCGGATCACCGACATCAAGGGCGTCATCCTCGCGGAGGACGTCACCGGGCCCTACGACGTCATCGTCCGTGCGGAGGCCCGCAATGTCGACGAGCTGGGCAAGCTCGTGGTCGCCAGGGTCCAGACCCTTGACGGCATCACCCGCACGCTCACCTGCCCCGTCGTCCACATCTGAGCGGGCGCTGACCGGCAACGCACTGCGCCCGTCATCCCTCGGGGTGGCGGGCGTCGTGATGCTCGCGCTCCTGACCGCCTGTGGAGCCGTCGACGTGCCTCGCAACGACCTCAGGTCGGCGGACAGGAGCGCGTGCACGGCCCTGGTGAGAGCCCTGCCCCAGCAGGTCTCCGACCAGGAGCGCCGCACGACCGAGGGGAACCCGTTCGCGGCTGCCTGGGGTGACCCCGCGATCGTGCTGCGCTGCGGGGTGGCGCCGCCTCGCGGGTACGACCGGTTCGCGAGCTGCCAGACCGTCAACGACGTGGACTGGTTCGTGCCCCAGGAGGCCATCGAGGACCAGGGCGCCGACGTCGTGATGACCACGATCGGCCGGGAGCCCGGCATCGAGGTGGTGCTGCCCGCGACCTATCGTCCCCCCGCGAACGCCATGGTCGATCTCGCCGCCACCGTCCAGCAGCACACCAAGCTGGTCAAGCGCTGCGGCTGACCTCAGCGCAGCCCGGTGCCTCGTTCCATCGCCAGCCGGACCAGTCGCTCGACCAGCTCGGGGTAGGTGAGCCCGGACTCCTGCCAGAGCAGCGGGAACATCGAGGTCGCGGTGAAGCCGGGCATCGTCTCGACCTCGTTGAGGACCACGCTGCCGTCACCGAGCACGAAGAAGTCGACCCGCGCGAGGCCCTCGACGTCGAGGGCCTCGAAAGCCTCCACAGCGAGCTCGCGCACCCGATCCGTGACCTGCTCGTCGAGCTCCGCCGGGATCCGGTAGCTCTGCTCGAGGTACTTCGCCTCGAAGTCGTAGAACGAGTGCTCCGCGGCCACCGTGATCTCCGCGATCGCGCTGGTCTCCGGACCGGACGCCCCGAAGCCCTCGAGCACGCCGATCTCCACCTCACGCGCCCCGACTGCCGCCGCCTCGACGACCACCTTGGGGTCGAAGCGGCGCGCCTCCTCGATGGCGGCATGGAGCTCGTCGGCGCCCTCGACCCGGCTGATCCCGAAGCTCGAGCCGGCACGGGCCGGCTTCACGAACACCGGGTAGCCCATCCCCGCCACGGCCTCGCGGACGGCGGCCGGGTCGCGTTCCCACTGGCCGGATCGCACGAGGACCCAGGGCAGGACCGGCAGGCCGGCCGCCCGGAAGAGCTGCTTCATGAAGTGCTTGTCGGTGCCGACCGCGCTGGACAGGACGCCCGCGCCCACGTAACGCACTCCCGCCATCTCCAGAAGCCCCTGGAGGGTGCCGTCCTGCCCCCACGGCCCGTGCATCACCGGGAAGACCACGTCGACCTCACCGAGCACCGCCGGCACGTCGCCGGGCTCGGTGACCACGAGCCCCTGGCCCGGGGTCAGGGCCACCTCCCGGTCGCCGGTCACCGAGGGCAGCTCACCCGCCGGGCCCAGCGCGAGGTGCCCCGGCTCCGCCGACTCGAGCACCCAACGACCGTCGGTGGTGATCCCGACCGGGACCACGTCGTACTCGGCGGGGTCGAGGGCCGCGATCACGCTGCCGGCGGAGATGCAGGAGATGGAGTGCTCGCTCGACCGCCCGCCGAACACGACGGCGACGCGGGGCCTACGACGAACCTGCGGGTCGCCCTCGGAGGGCGTGTCGGGGCGGCTGCTCACGCGGGAGACCCTACCGGCGGCAGGGTCCCGCACCGTGGGGCGCACCCTGAGCCGGTGGCACCGGCACCCAAGACGGGATTCCGGGTCAATACGCTGGCGGCATGCGCCCCGCCACCCAGGCCGTCCACCTCGGCCGCCCACCCCGCGAGCCCGACCAGCCGCTGAACACGCCGATCACGATGGCCTCGACGTACGTCGGTGGGGGCGACCTGGAGTACGGCCGCTTCGGCAACCCGACGTGGACGGCCTTCGAGGACGCACTCGGCGCCCTCGAGGGTGGCCGCTGCCTCGCCTTCTCCAGCGGACTGGCGGCGGTCGCGACGATCCTCGACCTGGTGGCCAGTGGCGAGAAGGTGGTGGCTCCCCAGCACGCCTACAACGGCTCGGTGATGCTGCTGGGCGACCTCGAGTCGCGGGGGCGGATCCGGGTGCAGCTGGTCGACACGACCGACACCGCAGCCGCTGTCGCCGCCTGTGAGGACGCGTCCCTGGTCTGGTTGGAGTCACCCACCAACCCGGCGCTTGAGCTCGCCGACGTTGTGGCGATCACCAAGGCGGCCCACGTGGCCGGCGCCTACGTGGTGGTCGACAACACCTTCGCGACGCCGATCCTCCAGCAGCCGCTGGAGTGGGACGTCGACGTGGTGGTGCATTCGGCGACGAAGTACATCGCCGGCCACTCCGACCTGCTGATGGGCGCCGTCGTCACCCGCGACGACGCCCTGTACGACGTCCTCAAGGGTCGGCGCGACCTGCACGGCGCGATTCCCGGCGCGTTCGAGGCCTGGCTGGCCCTGCGTGGTCTGCGCACGCTGTCGCTGCGCGTCGAGCGCGCCCAGGCCAACGCCCAGGAGCTGGCGGACCGGCTTCGAGAGCACCCGGGCGTCTCGGAGGTCCGTTACCCCGGCTTCGGCGCCATCGTCGGGCTCGTCATGGCCACCGGCGCCGCTGCCGACATCGTGCAGCACGCCACGGACCTGTGGGTCTACACGACCTCGCTCGGCGGCGTCGAGTCCACGCTGGAACGTCGACGTCGTTGGAAGTCGGAGGCGGCCACCATCCCCGAGGGGCTGATCCGGCTCTCGGTCGGCATCGAGGATGTCGAGGACCTATGGGAGGACCTGGTGCAGGCTCTCGACGCCGCGGCCGGCTGACCTAGTTGTGATGACCAGAGACGTTGGTCGAGATCGTGCGATGAAGCGATCTGAGGCCGTAGACGGGTGAAGACCTCCCGATGTGGAGTGGAGCTAACTAGGAACCGCTCCACGACCAGGAGGTCTTCATGTCTCACGCTACCCACTCCAACGCTGCCCTGACCCCACGCGCCCGGCTCAGGCTGGCACGCCTGATCGTCGACCATGGCTGGTCGCCGGCCCGGGCCGCGGAGCGCTATGACGTGTCCTGGAGGACCGCGGCGAAGTGGGCTGCCCGCTATCGGGAGGAAGGCCCCGCGGGGATGAACGACCGCTCGTCTCGACCGCACCGGCAACCCAACCGCACACCTGCGCCGATGGTGCGCAAGATCGTGCACCTGCGCTGGAAGCAGCGGCTGGGACCTGTCGAGATCGGCGACCGGCTCAGCATGCCGTCCTCGACGGTCCATGCGGTCCTGGTCCGTTGCCGACTCAATCGGCTGACCCATGTCGATCGGGCCACCGGGGAGCCGATCCGTCGCTATGAGCACGAGCGGGCCGGGGATCTGATCCACGTCGATGTCAAGAAGCTCGGCAAGGTCCCAGACGGCGGGGGTTGGCGTTACGTCGGTCGCCAACGGGGCCGCAAGAACCGCATCGCGACACCGGACAAGCCCCGCAACAAGTGGCACAACCCGCTGATCGGGACCTGCTACCTGCACACGGTGATCGACGACCACTCCCGCGTCGCCTACGTCGAGGCTCACGACGACGAGACCAAAGAGACGGCTGCGGCGGTGCTACAGAACGCAGTCGCGTGGTTCGCCGAACGCGGCGTCACTGTCCAGCGCGTGCTCTCCGACAACGGCAGCTGCTACCGCTCCAACCTGTGGCGCGAGACTTGCGCAGACTTGGGCATCACCCCGAAACGGACCAGGCCCTACCGGCCCCAGACCAACGGAAAGATCGAGCGCTTCCACCGCACCCTGGCGGAAGGCTGGGCCTTCAAGAAGTTCTACAACTCCGAATCCGCACGCCTCGCCGCTCTGCCAGCATGGATCCACGAGTACAACCACCACCGGCCCCACTCGGCCATCGGGAAGTGCTCACCCATCACCAGGTTGGACAACCTGGCTGGTCATCACACCTAGTCCCGCTCGTGCTTGGTGTCGCGGGCGATGAAGGCGTACATCATGTCGCGCGCGCTCATCTCGCCCCGCACCACGGCATCCACGTGCTCGGCCACCGGGGCGTCGACGCCGGTGCGGGTGGCGAGGTCGAGGATCGACGCGCACGACTTCGCACCCTCGGCGACCTGGCGGGTGGAGGCGACGATCTCCTCGATCGTCATGCCCTGGCCGAGCTTCTCGCCGAAGGTCCGGTTGCGCGACAGCGGCGAGGAACAGGTGGCGACCAGGTCCCCCAGGCCCGCGAGCCCCATCAGGGTGAGTGGATCGGCTCCCAGCTTCATCGCCAGGCGTGCGGTCTCGGCGAGCCCACGGGTGATCAGTGACGCGGTGGTGTTGTCGCCGAAGCCCAGGCCGATGGCCATGCCGACGCACAGGGCGACGACGTTCTTGTAGGCACCACCGAGCTCGCAGCCGAGCACGTCGGTGCTGCGGTAGGGCCGGAAGGCGCGGGAGTGACACAGGTGCTGGAGCCGCTCGGCCACGTCCTCGTCGGTGCAGGCCACGACGCTCGCCGCGGGCTCGCGCTGCGCGATCTCCCGCGCCAGGTTGGGACCGCTGACCACGCTGATCCGGTCCGGCCCGGCGCCCGTGACCTCCGCGATCACCTCGCTCATCCGCTTGGTCGTGCCGAGCTCGACACCCTTCATCAACGAGACGAAGACCGCGTCGGTGGGCAGGAAACCCGTCCAGTGACCCAGGTTCTCGCGCAGCGTCTGCGACGGCACGGACAGGACGACGAAGTCGGCACCCGCGGCGGCTTCCTCGGGGTCGGTGGTGGCACGCACCGTGGGGGGCAGCTCGATGCCCGGGAAGTACTCCACGTTCTGGTGCTGCTCGTTGATGGCCGAGCACACCTCGGGCCGGCGTCCCCAGATGGTGACGTCGTTGCCCGCGTCGGCGAGGACCAGGCTGAACGCCGTACCCCAGGACCCGGCCCCGAACACCGCAACCTTCGTCATCGCTGCTTCTTCTCCTTCTTCGGGTTCCCGATCTCGGCGACCCCCGACGCGGACGGGTCGAACCGAACCGCAGGAGCCTTCTCCTCGCGGAGGTCCTCGACCAGCGCGGTGATGGCAGCCATGATCCGGTCGGTCGCCGAGCGCAGGATCTCGTCGGTGACCGGCTTGCCGATCAGGTCGGCCAGGTCGACCGGGTCGCCCACCTTGTAGGCGGTGGTCGTTCGTGGGAACAGCCGCGGCCGCATCGTGTACGCCGGCAGCAGGTCCTGGACCCCCCACTGACCGACTGGGATGACCGGGCAGCCGGTGGCCAGCGCGATCCGGGCGGCTCCGGTCTTGCCGCGCATCGGCCAACCGTCGGGGTCCTTGGTGATGGTGCCTTCGGGGTAGACGCCGATGCACTCCCCCTGGTGGATCGCCTCGACGGCGGCGTCGAAGGCCGACCCTGCTCCGTCGGTCAGCCGAGCCACCGGGATCTGGCCAGCGTCCCTCGCGATGTGCTTGAGGACCGGAGTCCGGAAGATCTCCTCCTTGGCGAGGTAGCGCAGCAGCCGCCCGTGGTTGTAGACCATCAGGCCGAACGTCAACGGATCGACGTGCGAGACGTGGTTGACCACGAGAACGCAGCCCCCGCTGGCAGGGATCTTCTCGCCGTCGATCCAGACGCGCTTCGTCAAGGCCATCAACGGCGGCTTGACGAGCCCGATCACGGTCGAGAACGCCCAGCCGCGCTTGACCTGAAGCCTGCGGACCTTCGCCACGCGGCCCTCCTCGTCTCCCACCCTGGTGTCGCACGCGAGCCTACTGCCCCCGGACTCCCCTCCGTCGCGCCCTTCTGCCGCGGCGAGCCACCGTCGCGCCTTCGGGCCGCTGCCTGAGAGGATCGTGACGATGTCGCGGAAGTTCTCCCTCCTGGTGCCGGTGAAAACCCTTGCCCGCGCCAAGTCCAGGCTTGCCGCCCGCGACGAACGAGCACCGTTGATGCGGGCGTTCGCATTCGACGCCATCACGGCCGCCTCGAGATGCGGTCTGGTGGCCGCTGTCTATGTCGTCAGCGACGATTCCGGACTCGACGTGGAGGGAGCCAGCACGCTTCCCGACGAGGGCGCCGGTGACCTCAACCGGGCGTTGCACCTGGCCGCCGCACGGGTGCGTCTGCTCGACCCGTCGCTGGGAGTCGCCGCGATGTGTGCCGACCTGCCCTGCTTGCTCACCGACGATCTCGATGCCGCTCTGGCGGCCGGGAGGTCGCCGCGGTGGTTCGTCGCTGATGCCGCCGGCACGGGCACGACCCTGCTGGTCGCACGTCCCGGCGTGGCCCTCGATCCGCACTTCGGCCTCGGATCGGCCCAACGGCACGAGGCTTCCGGAGCCGTGGCGGTCCGCGAGACGGTGCCGACCCTGCGCATGGACGTCGACACCGACGCTGACCTCGTTCGGGCCCGATCGCTCGGCGTTGGCGCCCACACAGCCGCTGCCCTGGACCCGGGCGGGTCGGCAACCGAGATCGCCTAGCGCCACCAGACAGGCCCAAGCGGCGGTGACCCCACCGGGTCACCGCCGCCGCCGTGCTGCTGGGTCAGGACTTCTTGGCTGCGGTCTTCTTGGCCGGAGCCTTCTTGGCTGCGGTCTTCTTGGCCGGAGCCTTCTTGGCTGCGGTCTTCTTGGCCGGAGCCTTCTTGGCTGCGGTCTTCTTGGCCGGAGCCTTCTTCGCTGCGGTCTTCTTGGCCGGAGCCTTCTTCGCTGCGGTCTTCTTGGCCGGAGCCTTCTTCGCTGCGGTCTTCTTGGCCGGAGCCTTCTTCGCTGCGGTCTTCTTGGCCGGAGCCTTCTTCGCTGCGGACTTCTTGGCCGGAGCCTTCTTCGCCGGAGCCTTCTTCGCCGGGGCCGATCGAGTCGTCACCTTCTTGGCTGCGGCAGCCGTGCGCTTCACCGCTGGACGAGCGGCAGCCGGGGTCGCCTTCTCGACCGCGGCCATCGTCAGCTTGGGAAGCTTCTTGGCTCCCGAGACGACGTCCTTGAGTTGGGCGCCGGCCTTGAAGTTGGGTACCGCCTTCTTCTTGGCCTTCATGCGGGCGCCTGTGGACGGGTTGCGCACCCAGCGTGCCTCGCGCACCTTCTTCTCGAAGGAACCGAAACCGGTGATGGCGACCTTCTCACCCCTGGCTACCTCGCGGGTGATGGTGTCGAGCACTGATTCCAACGCGTGCGCGGCCGCCTTGCGGTTGCCCTGATAGCGAGCCGCGAGGGTGTCGATCAACTGACTCTTGTTCACAAGCTTCCCTTTCGTGAACGTCGGCCGAGCCCCATGCTCGACTTTCCCCTTGCACGCTAGGGAAAAGTGACCCTCACCACAATGCAAACGGCGCGTGTCGCGGCACTAGTTGCGCCAATTGCCCGCCAGATCAGTGAATTGTTGCCGGTTTCCAGCTTTGACGCGTGCTTTCGTACGTCGTGATGTCGTCGGCGTGTGACAGCGTGATGCCGACGTCGTCGAGCCCTTCGAGCAGCCGCCAGCGGGTGTAGTCGTCGATGTCGAAGGAGTCCTCGATCGCGTCGGGACCGTCACCGGCCCGGACCGTGCGCGTCTCGAGGTCGACGGTGATCGTCGCGCCGGGCTGCTCCTCGAGGTGGTCCCAGAGTCGCTGCACGACCTTCTCGTCCACCTGGGCCGCGAGCAGCCCGGACTTGCCGGAGTTGCCTCGGAAGATGTCGGCGAAGCGCGAGCTGATCACGGCCCTGAAGCCGTAGTTCTGCAAGGCCCACACGGCATGCTCACGCGACGAACCGGTGCCGAAGTCGGGACCCGCCACGAGGACAGAGCCTGCGGCGTACTCGGGCCGATTCAGGACGAAGCCTTCATCGCCGCGCCAGGCCGCGAACAAGCCGTCCTCGAAGCCGGCGCGAGTGACCCGCTTGAGGTAGACGGCCGGGATGATCTGGTCGGTGTCGACGTTGCTGCGTCGGAGCGGCACGCCGACGCCGGTGTGCGTCGTGAACTTGTCCATCAGGCCCTCGCCTCGCTCTCGCCGGATGGTCCGGGCGAAGGAAGGTCCGCGGGCGAGCTGAGGGTGCCCCGGACTGCCGTGGCCGCGGCGACCGGCACCGACACCAGGTGGGTGCGCCCACCCTTGCCCTGGCGCCCCTCGAAGTTGCGGTTCGAGGTCGAGGCGCTGCGCTCCCCCGGCGTCAGCTGGTCGGGGTTCATCCCGAGGCACATGGAGCAGCCGGCGCCGCGCCACTCGCCACCGGCCTCCTTGAAGATCACGTCGAGGCCCTCATCCTCGGCCTGCATCCGCACCCGAACCGAGCCGGGGACGACGAGCAGTCGGGTCTGGGGATCGACCTTGCGACCCTTGAGGATCTCGGCCGCCAGGCGCAGGTCCTCGATGCGACCGTTGGTGCACGACCCCACGAACACCGTGTCCACCTTGACCTCGCGCATCGGGGTCCCGGCCTCCAGGGCCATGTACTCCAACGCCTTCTCGGCAGAGACGCGGGCGTCGGCGTCCTCGAACTCGGCCGGGTCCGGGACGACGCCGCCCAGTGGCACGCCCTGCCCCGGGTTGGTCCCCCACGTGACGAAGGGCGTCATCACACTGGCGTCGAGGACGATCTCCTCGTCGAAGCGCGCGTCCTCGTCGGTGACCAGTGACTTCCAGTGCTCCAGTGCAGCGTCCCAGTCGGCTCCCTTCGGCGCCTCCGGACGTCCCTCGATGTAGTCGAAGGTGGTCTGGTCGGGCGCGATCAGGCCGGCCTTCGCGCCCCACTCGATGCTCATGTTGCACACGGTCATCCGGCCCTCCATGGAGAGCTCCTCGATCGCCGGGCCGCGGTACTCCACGATGTAGCCCTGACCACCGCCGGTGCCGACGTGGGTGATCAGCGTGAGCACGAGGTCCTTGGCGGTGACCCCGGGGGGCAACGAGCCGTTGATCGTGACCGCCATCGTCTTTGGCCGGGCCTGCATCAGCGTCTGCGTGGCCAGGACGTGCTCGACCTCGGAGGTGCCGATGCCGAACGCGATCGCACCGAACGCGCCGTGGGTGGAGGTGTGGCTGTCGCCGCACACGATCGTCATGCCGGGCTGGGTCAGGCCGAGTTGGGGGCCGACGACGTGCACGATGCCCTGCTCGACGTCGCCGAGGGGGTGCAGGCGCACGCCGAACTCGGCAGCGTTCCTGCGCAGGGTCTCTACCTGAGTCCTGGAGACGGGGTCGGCGATCGGTTTGTCCCAGTCGATCGTGGGCACATTGTGGTCCTCGGTCGCCAGCGTCAGATCGGGTCGACGCACGGTCCGACCGGCGAGCCGAAGTCCGTCGAAGGCCTGGGGAGAGGTGACCTCGTGGATCAGGTGAAGGTCGATGTACAGGAGGTCCGGCTCCCCTTCGGCGCTGCGGACCACGTGCTCGTCCCAGACCTTCTCCGACAGGGTCCTGCCCATATCCGAAACTCCTCTGCGTCGTTGACTGCCTGAAGGTGAAGTCCACCTTACGTTGCATCCCATGATCTGAGACGGCAGTATTGCTATATGGACAACACAAGTGGAGTCGGCGTCCTCGACAAGGCGGCGCTCGTGCTCGCGGCCCTCGAGTCAGGTCCAGCGACCCTGGCCGGCCTGGTGGCCGGGACGGGGTTGGCTCGCCCGACCGCTCACCGGCTCGCCGTAGCCCTGGAGCACCACCGATTGGTGGCCCGCGACATGCAGGGCCGCTTCGTCCTGGGGCCGCGACTCTCCGAGCTCTCCGCCGCTGCCGGTGAGGACCGGCTGCTCGCCACCGCCGGCCCGGTGCTGGCGCGGCTGCGCGACATCACGGGCGAGTCGGCGCAGCTCTGGCGCCGCCAGGGCGAGCACCGCGTCTGCGTGGCCGCCGCCGAGCGGCCCAGCGGGCTTCGCGACACCATCCCGATCGGCTCGCAGCTGACCATGCGCGCGGGCTCCGCGGCCCAGGTGCTGCTGGCGTGGGAGGACCCCGAGCGGATGCACCGCGGCCTGCAGAACGCCGCCTACTCCGCCACCGCCCTGGCCGGAATCCGCCGCCGCGGCTGGGCCCAGTCCGTGGGCGAGCGGGAGCAGGGCGTGGCCTCGGTGTCGGCACCCGTGCGCTCCCCCAGCGGCAAGATCATCGCCGCCGTCTCCGTGTCCGGCCCGCTCGAGCGGCTGTCCCGCCAGCCCGGCCGGATGCACGCCCCCGCCGTCCTCGCCGCCGCCGACCGTCTCTCCGAGTCGCTCCGGCGGGCCGCCGCCGAGTAGTCGCTCGCGTCTGGAGGCCGCACCGAGGTCAGAACAAGGCGTCCTGCTCGAGCTCGAGCAGGGTCTGCTTGCGCTCGATCCCGCCGGCATAACCGGTGAGCGACCCGTCGGCACCGATCACCCGGTGACACGGGATCACGATCGGGATCGGGTTGCGGCCGTTCGCCACGCCCACGGCGCGCGACGCGGCGTTGGTCATGCCGAGCCGGCGCGCGATCTCGCCGTAGGAAGCGGTGTCGCCGTAGGCGATGCCGCGGAGCTGGGTCCACACCCGCTGCTGGAACTCCGACCCCTGGGGGGCCAGCGGGAGCTCGAAGTCCTTCAGCTCACGGGCGAAGTACGCCGCGAGCTGCTCGACCGCGCTTCGAAGGAGTGCGTCGTCGTCGGCCCGTGCCCCTGCCGGCTGGCCACTGCTCGAGGCGCCGAAGGGGGTGAACTCGATCGCGGTGATCGCGCCCGCACGGGCCACGATCCGCAACGGACCGATCGGCGACTCCGTCTCGGTCCACATCGTCGTCACCCTCGCTGTTGTCGGCGTCATCACCCTATGTCTCCATCCATGTCGGTCGAACCTGGCAAAGCCATCTCGTCGAGCACCACCGACCAGAGCCGCATCAGCGCGTAGGAGCGCCACGGTCGCCACGCCCGGCTGGCGTCCGCGACGTCCTCGACCCCGAGTCGGTCCGCGGCGTTGCGAACCCCCACGTCAGTGGTCAGGAACACGTCTGGATCACCCAGGGCCCGCATGCCGACGTAGTCGGCCGTCCACGCCCCGATCCCCGGCAACGCCATCAGTGCCGCCCTGGTCTCGTCGCGGTCCGCGCTCCGGTCGAGCTGGACCTCACCGCGATCCAGAGCGGTCGCCAAGGCGATCAGCCCGCGCGCCCGGGCACGCGGCATCCGCAACGCCTCCGGGTCCAGCCCCGCGATGGTCGGCGCGTCCGGGAACAGGTGCGTGACCCGGTGGTCGCCCTCCAGGCCGAGTGGCTCACCGTGCTCACGCACCAGCCGGGCGCCGGCGCTTCTGGCGGAGGCCAGGCTGACCTGCTGCCCGAGCACCGTCTGGAACGCCACCTCCACGCCGTCCAGCTGGCCGGGGACCCGTAGACCGGGTCGCTGCCGCACCAGCTCGGCGAGGGCGGGGTCCTCGGCCAGCGCCTCGTCGACCGCGACCGGGTCGCAGTCCGCATCGAGCAGCCGCCGGGTGCGCTCGATCGCCGGCGCCAGGTCGCGCGCGTCGGACAGCGTCAAGGTGCAGGGCACCTGCCCGTGGACCCGCTCCCCCAGCTCCAGGCGTACGACGCCCGGTCCGTGCGGCAGCCGCACGGATCTTTCGTACCAACCGGCGCCGTGGGCCTCGATGCCGGCCACGGCGTGCAGGGCGAGGAAGCGCAACAGGTCCTCGGCGGCGAACGGCTCACGCACCGCGATCCGCGTCCGGATCGTGCCCGACGGGGCGCCCGGGCGGGTCCGGCCGGACCGGGTCCGCAGGTCGGTCGGCGTGGTGGCGTAGACCTCACGAACGGTGTCGTTGAACTGCCGGATGCTGGAGAACCCGGCAGCGAAGGCGATGTCGGCGAAGGTGAGGGCGGTCGTCTCGATAAGGACCCGGGCGGTCTGGGCGCGGCGGGATCGCGCCAGCGCCAGCGGACCGGCGCCGTACTCCTGGGTGACCACCCGGTTCAGCTGTCGCGAGGAGTAGCCGAGTCGACGCGCCAGACCCTCTACCCCGTCGCGCTCGACGACGCCGTCGGCCACCAGGCGCATGGCCCGGGAAGCGACGTCGGCGGCGACGTCCCACTCCGGCGAGCCCGGGGTGGCGTCGGGCAGGCAGCGCCGGCAGGCCCGGAAGCCGGCGCCCTGCGCACCGGCCGCGGTCCGGTAGAACGACACGTTTCCGCGCCGGGGCGTGATGGCCGGACAGGAGGGTCGGCAGTAGATGCCGGTGGTGCGGACCGCGGTGTAGAAGACCCCGTCGAAGCGCCGGTCACGGCCCTTGACCGCTCGGTAGCAGGCCTCCGCGTCGAGTTGCATGGCCCCAGTCTGGCGGCTAGCCCCGACGGTTCCTAGCGGAAATCAGACGCTGGCGTGACCGGCCCGGTCAGCCGGGTGGACGCGAGCGGGCGGTGGAGTTCGGGCAGAACGCCTCCCGCGGTGAGCCGGTGTGGACCTCCTCGGGCAACCGCACCGTGGCCGTTCCCGTCGGGATCCCCATCCGCTCGATGTCGAGGATGACCTCGTGCACGAAGCTGCCAGCCCGTGCGGAGAGGTTCTCGCACCCACCCATGTGGAGCAGCAGGTGCACGACACGCGTCCCGTTGCCGGGCACGGTGAACTCCCGCCGCCCCTCGGCGTCACGCAGCCCGACGTAGCCGAAGAGGCGCTCGGGTCGCTGGGCCTTGGAGATGCCCTTGACCGTGACCGGCAGGGCCTGGTCGTTGGTCAGCCGGAAGGTGTAGTCGAGCACTGCGTCGTCGCGGTAGCGGATCTGGCGTACGACGCGATCCTCGATCGTGAACACCGCACTGGCAGCCGTGCCCGAGACCGCGGTGGGCCCGCTCGCGGAGAGCCCGGCGGCCGTCGCGGCCAGCGCGGCGGATCCGACTCCGAGGAGCAGGACGACCACCACGGCGACCCAGACGAGCCGGCGCCGGAGCGGACGCGGGCCGGTCTCAGCTGCGGACACGACCGCGTCTGCGCCGCAGGCCGGCCAGCGTCAGCAGCCCGAGCGCCGGGAGGGCGACGACGCCACCGAGCGAGGGGGCAACGTTCTGCACGAGGTCCAGCGGGAGGGGCGAGGGGTCCGCTCCGGTCGGCTTCGTGGGGCTGTCGAACCAGGTGCAGGCCGGGGGGTGCCGCCAGATGGGGTCGTTGCGGTCGTACTGGCTGCAGGACAGGAAGCCGGCGTCCTTGACCGCGAGGCCGGGGGTGAAGACCGAACCACCCTGGTCACAGCTGGGCGGCGCCAGGGTGAAGTTGTCGGTCTGGTGCCCGCGCGAGTAGGTGTTGCCCTGCCAGCAGTTGCCGTTGCCCTGGTCGTCCCACCAGTGGTCCCTGCCGTTGTGGGCGATCGACCCGTCGGCACGGATGCCCATCTTGTTGTTCGTCGTGTGGTTGTGGTGCGAGGTGTCGAAGAGCTTCTGCGGGTCGTACTCGTCGCGCAGGGGCGCCGGCACCCAGAACTGCATCGTGCCGTAGCGCCAGTTGTCGTAGATCAGGTTGTGGTCGGTGGAGTTGTAGTTGCCGCCGGCGATCAGCACACCGGTGCCCACCGGTGTCGGGACGACCGGGCACACCGTGCCCTGCATGTAGCCGCGCTCCTTCATCGGCTTGGCACAGATGCCGGTGTCGATGAAGCGGGTGTACCAGTTGCTGTTGTTGGAGTAGATCTTGTTGTTGCTCCAGCGTGCGTGGTCCTGGGGCAGGCCGGGGTGTCCGGGGAACAGCGAGTCCGTCGCGATGCCGGTGGCGTTGTCGTAGAAGGAGTTGTCGTGCGCCCAGATCGAGTTGCCCGCCGTGCCGGAGTAGCCGAGCGTGTTGTCGTGGCTGAGGTTGTTGCGGATCTCGATGGCGTAGCGGGTGGCCTCGAAGTTGGGGTTGTCCGCGTTCAGGTCCGAGCCGGATCCGGGGTAGATGCCGGAGTCGCCGTTGTAGTAGTTGTCGGTGTTCTCGATCAGACCGTGGTCGCTGGCGAAGGCGAGGATGCCGTACTCGTCGTTGGCGCGCGTGGTCAGCCGGTCGATGGCGAACCCGTCGGTCTCCAGGATGTAGACGGCGTTGAACTCCGCCTGCTGCACGGTGAAGTTGCTGAGCACCAGGCCGCCGGCGCGGTCACCGCGGATGGCGTTCAGCTTGGCGAACTTGTTGTCGATCAGCACGTCGGCCATGGTCTGGCCGGTGCCGACGACCTGGGTGCCACAGAACCGGCTGTCGCACTTGATCGAGCCGTTGTCAGGCGTGGCGTCACCGAAGATCGCGATCAGGTTCAGGTTGTGCGGACAGCGGACCTGGTCTGCGTAGGAGAGCGCGATGGGGTTGGACTCGGCGTTGGCGGCTCCCGCGTCGGGGGAGCTGATCGAGCCGATGTACTCCGAGGCGTTGAGCGGGCTGGTCGAGCTGGTCTTGAGCTGGGAGCAGTACTCGCTGCGGGGTGCGTTGGCCCACTCCTGCTCGTCGTAGACGCCCGGAAGCACGTAGATCGAGGTGTTCGGGGTCCGCACGCTGTTGATGGCGGTCTGGATCGAGCCGTAGGCACACTCGCCCAGCAGCTGCTTGTTGCGCTTCTTCAGGTCGCCCTGGGGCATCGCCGCGATCCGGGTCTTGCTCTGCGACGTACACACCACCCGGTGCTCGGGGTTGCCGAGGCCGAGATAGGCGGGAACGCTGCCGGTCCCGTCGGGGAAGCCCGCGGGCCTCTCCTCGTGCGCGGCAGCCGGGGAGGCCATCGCGATCATGAGGGTCACCGGGAGCAGAAACAGGGTCGCCGGGATGGCAAAAAAGCGTGGGGTCATGGACCGCCCTTTCCTCGGGCATCCAACGAGAGTCGGCTCACAGAGTTACGGACCGTCCACCGGCCCGAGGGCCTGTTGTTCCCCGGGAACACACGAGCCCGGCCCTCAGCGAGGACCGGGCTCTAGGTGATGTACCCCCGACGGGATTCGAACCCGCGCTACCGCCTTGAGGACGACTGACGGGCCCTCGGAACGGCTGGAACTCAATGAACCCAGGCCAGCACGGCACGTTCGGGTTAGAGGGTCAGCATCCCCAAGACCACCAATCCCCCGCTGACCAAGAAGGCCAGTGGCCCGAAACGTAAGAGCCGAGACGCTGATTGCACTCCCTTGCGACGCAGTCTCCACCGACAGACGCTGATCCAAAGCGAGAGCGTCACGTGCGTAAGGCCCAGCCCTAGGGCGGCTTCCGATAGGTAGGCGTCGGTGCCCGTGGCGGCGCGCAGCGCCCATCCGCACCCTGCGACGAAGACAAAGAGTGCGATCGCCTTGACTATCAGCACGTATGCGAGGCCCTCAAGGAAGGCATCGGCGACCTCGGGTAGCGCCCCCTCCAGAGGTTCACCCTCAACACTCTCAAGCACATGCGCGCGCAAGGCCGGAGGAAATCCGGCCACGCCGATGCGGATCGCGGGTTCGGCTTCAGCATTCAAGTTAGACAGGACCAGTTCTCGGTGGAATGAACGTAAAGCCCTTACTCCCTGCAGAGCCAAGGCGATGCCGGAATAGAAGCTGTCAGTCCGATGCAAGGCAGCCTACGGACTACCATCACCATGGTCGCGCCGACCCTGATCTCGCCCGAGCTCGGGAGCATTGTGGTCGGCATTCCAGGTGCTGATCCATATAGCACTCCTTGCTATACACTTGTCGCATGACGAGCCGGGGCGAAGTGCTGCGCGAGGTGATGCTCGAGACGAGCACCACGCAGTCGGACCTGTCCCGGCTCAGCGGTGTGCGCCAGCCGAGCATCAGCGGCTTCCTCTCCGGCCGGGTCGATCTCAGCGACGACCAGCTCGAGCGCCTCCTGTCGTGCATGGGCTACCGGCTGGAAGTCGTCCGCCGCCCAATCGTCCCGAAGCTCACGCGCTCCGAACGGCGCTCCTGGCAGCTCCACAGGCGCGTCTCGAGCCTGCTGAACCGCAACAACCTCCAGGAGTGGCGTCCGACGATCGAGCGCAACCTCGAACGGCTCAGCGGCCAGGTCACCGGCCAGCCGCATGAACGCAATCTCAAGAGGTGGCGCGACCTCATCGAGCGGGATGACCTCCCAGGTCTGCACCGTGTCCTGACCGGCCTCGACCGCGAATCCCTCGAGATGCGCGAGGTCTCCCCCATGGGCGGCCTGCTCACGCAGGAGCAGCGCTTCGAAGCGATGTTCGGGGCGAGCTGATGCGACGCCATCAGCTCGAGCACGAAATCCGGGCCGCCTGTCAGATCATCCGGGCACACGGAGGTGATCGTCGTCGGTTCGCAGGCGATTCTCGGGTCCTACGATGAGTCGCGGCTTCCCACTGCAGCGACGATGTCGATCGAGGTAGACATCCTCCCGATCGCCGACACCGACGCCGAGACGGCGCGCCTCGCTGATCTCATCGAAGGCGTCGCGGGAGAGTTCTCGTCCTTCGAACAGCTCCATGGATTCAGCATCGACGGAGTAGACCTCGACACCGCCGTCCTGCCGGAAGGATGGCGTGACCGCCTGGTCATGGTGCAGAACGCCAATACGGCCGCACCAGCGGGATCGCCGCAGTTCACGGGCTGGTGCCTCGACAAGGAGGACCTCTGCGTGGCGAAGCTGATCGCCTTCCGCGAAAAGGACCTCAACTTTGTCGAGCGCCCTCCTCGACGATCACCTTGTCGACCTCGAAGTCGTCAGACGCCGCCTCGGAACCGTTGACGGCCAGCACAATGCAGCCGGCGAGCGGGCCCATCCATGGCTCGGGAGTCGCAAGCCAAGCTGACGCGTCCCGATCAGGAACGACCCGAACCCGATTCGGCGGGAAACGGAGAAGCGGCCCAGCCCAGCGTTTCCGCTGGTCAGGACCGCTTCTCGGATGAGTACCCCCGACGGGATTCGAACCCGCGCTACCGCCTTGAGAGGGCGGCGTGCTAGGCCACTACACAACGGGGGCCTGAGCGGACGAGACTCTAGCGTTTGCGCAACACCAGAGCCAATTCCGTCGTACTCGCTGGGGTACTAGGACTCGAACCTAGACTAACTGGACCAGAACCAGTCGGGCTGCCAATTACCCCATACCCCATGGGACCAGACCGCCCAGCAGACGAAGTTCACTGGCGGGCGGACCGACGGTCGAGAATACACAAACGGTGCTCCCCCCACCAATCGGGTGGATGCGATCAACCGGTGCGCTCGGGGACCCCTCCGAGGGTCCCGCTGGCGACCGGGGGTGCGGTGGTGTTGCGCAGCCCCATCCTGCGCGCCACGAGCAGCACCAGCAGCAGGTAGACGCCGTTCTGGACGATGGTTACCGGCAGCTGCCACCAGGAGACGTCGGAGACGTTCAGGGCGCCCTGCAGGTCGCCGAAGGCGATCGCGAAGGCGAAGGCGAGCAGGTTGTTCAAGATGTGCAGCGCGATGCCTGCCTCCAGACCCCCGACGAGTACGACGACCAGTCCGGCCATCAGCCCGAAGGCGAACCGGTCGAAGAACAGCGGAAAGTTCTGGGCGCCGTGCGCGAGGGCGAACAGCCCGGCCGTGATCAGCACCGCAGCGACGCGGGACCGGGTCAGCGACCCGAAGGCCTGCATCAGGTAGCCACGGAAGGCGTACTCCTCGCCCAGCGCCTGCAGCGGCGTGGTGAGCAGGATCACGATGGCGAGCACCACGAGCTGTCCGGTGATCTTGTTGGGGGTGCCGTCCAGGCCGTTGGTGTCCTGCGGCAGGAACAGTCCCACCACCAGCGACGCGATCAGCGCGACCACGGCCAGGCCGAGACAGGCGAAGAAGAACTTCCAACGCATGCCAGGCAGCACCGACGCCAGCCACCGTGGACGCAACCGATGGACGAACCGGACGATGCCCATCGCGAGGAGGGTCAGCGCCGCCAGGGTGAGGTTGAGGTAGAGCATCGACGCCGGGGTGATCGAGTCCAGGGACGTGGCCCCGATGAAGCGGTCGACGTAGCTGCCCGACCCACCTTGCAGGGCCACGGCCACGGCGAGCACCGGCATCAGCAGCAGCGGCACGACGACCAGCCCGCCGAGCACCATGACCAGGATGCCGACGACCGGCTTCCACCAGCGGTAGTCCCAGGTGCGCAGCATCAGGGGGTACGAGCGCGGCTCCGGGTGGGGGTGGGCCGCGACCGGGTCCTGCCACGCCTGCGGCGGCAGGACGGGGGGGTTGTCCATCAGGCCTGCGCCTCTGCGGATGCCCCCGGTGCGGCATCGAGGCGGGCCAGCGACTCCTCGCGCCCCAGCAGCTCGAGGGACTCGAACAGGGGCGGGGAGACGCGGCTGCCGGTGATCGCCACCCGGACCGGGCCGAAGGCGTTGCGAGGCTTGAGCCCGAGCTCGTCGACGAGCTTGGCGCGCAGTGCCTGGTCGATCGACTCCGTGGTCCAGTCCTCGATCCCGGCCAGGGCGTCGCGGGCTGCGGCGACCACGCCCAGGCCCTCGGGGTCGAGAGCCTTCGCGACGTCGGCCTCGTCAAAGGTCACCTGGTCGGCGAACAGGAACCCGAGCATCGGGGCCGCCTCGGTGAGCCGGTTGATCCGCTCGTGCACCAGGGGCATCGCCCTGGTCAGCAGCGCCACCTGCTCGGCGGTGACCGGGTCTGAGAGCACCCCGGCCTGCTGGAGGAAGGGGGTGACCCGCTCGGTCATCTCCTCGAGGCTGAGCAGGCGCATGTGGGCGGCGTTGATCGCCTCGGCCTTCTTCAGGTCGAAGCGGGCCGGGTTGGGGTTCACCCGGGCGATGTCGAAGGCCGCCACCATCTCGGCCAGGGTGAACACGTCCCGGTCGTCGGCGATCGCCCAACCGAGCAGCGCTAGGTAGTTCAGCAGCCCCTCGGGCAGGAACCCCTGGTCGCGGTAGGCCAGCAGGTGCGCCTCCGGGTCACGCTTGGACAGCTTCTTGTTGCCCTCCCCCATCACGTAGGGCAGGTGGCCGAAGCGCGGGGTCGCCTTGGCGATCCCGACCTCCTCCAGGGCTTGGTGGAGCGCCACCTGGCGCGGGGTGCTGGAGAGCAGGTCCTCCCCGCGCAGCACGTGCGTGATCTCCATCAGGGCGTCGTCGACGGGATTGACCAGCGTGTAGAGCGGCTGGCCGTTGGCCCGGGCGAGCGCGAAGTCGGGCACGTGGTCGGTGTGGAAGGTGATCTCGCCGCGGACGAGGTCGTCGAAGGTGATCTCGCCGTCGGGCATCCGGAACCGGACCACCGGCTGGCGGTCCTGGGCCTCGAAGTCGGCGACCTGGTCCGTGGTCAGCTCGCGGCAGTGGCCGTCGTACCCCATCACCTTCGAGCCCGCGGCCTTGCGCCGCGCCTCGACCTCGTCGTTGGTGCAGTAGCAGTCGTAGGTGCGCGCGGAGGCGCGCAGCCGGGCCAGCGCGTCGGCGTAGATCGGGGACCGCTCACTCTGGCGGTACGGCGCGAACGGGCCGCCCACGTCGGGGCCCTCGTCCCAGTCGAGCCCGAGCCAGCGCATCACCTCGAACAGTCCGTCGTAGGACTCCTGGGTGTTGCGGGCCTCGTCGGTGTCCTCGATGCGGAACACGAACGTCCCGCCGTGGTGCCGGGCGAAGGCCCAGTTGTAGAGGGCCGTCCTGGCCAGCCCGACGTGGGGTGAACCGGTCGGCGACGGTGCCATCCGGACCCGTACGCCGCTGCCGTGGGGGGTTGGGTCAGTCACGCGAGACCACCTTGTTGGTGAGGTTGCCGATCCCCTGGATCGAGACCTCGACCTCGTCGCCGGGATTCATGGGACCGACACCCTCGGGGGTGCCGGTGAGGATCACGTCGCCGGGAAGCAGCGTCATCACGCTGGTCACGTGGGCGATCAGCGTCGGGACGTCGAAGATCAGGTCGCTGGTGCGGCCGTCCTGCTTCACCTCGCCGTTGAGGAACGTCTGCAGCCGCAGGTCGCTGACGTCGAGCTCGGTCTCCACCCACGGCCCGAGCGGGCAGAACGAGTCGAACCCCTTCGCCCGGGTGAACTGACCGTCCCTGCGCTGCAGGTCCCGCGCAGTGACGTCGTTGCCGACGGTATAGCCGTGGACCACGTCGGCGTACCTCTCCTTGGGGACGTCGCGGCAGATCCGGCCGATCACCACCGCCAGCTCACCCTCGAAGTGCACCTCCTGGCTCTGTCGCGGGTAGAACACCGGATCACCGGGCCCCACCACGGAGGTGTTGGGCTTGAGGAACATGAGCGGCTCCTCCGGCAGGTCGTGGCCGAGCTCGGCGGCGTGCGCGGCGTAGTTGCGGCCGATCCCGACCACCTTGCTCCGCGGGAGGACGGGCGAGAGCAGCCGGGCGTCGGCCAGCTGCACCCGCTCGTCGGTCGGCTGCAGCCCGACGTAGAGCGGGTCGCCCACGAGGGGCGTGATCACCGAGTCCTCCTCGGGGATCCCGTAGTCGTCGACGTCTCCGGTCACGATGCCGAACCGGGGGTCCTCACCGGTGGTGAACCTTGCTATCCGCACCGGCCGAGCCTATCGACCGGTCCCTTGCGGGCACGCACTAGCGTCGCGCCTGTGGAAACGACCGTGGCGATGGTGCTGGACCGTGAGACGTGGCTGGCCCGCGCGCAGGCACACGCCGAGCGGGTCGACCGGTGGATCCAGCCGCACCTGGCCCGGCGACGAGACGGCGTCAGGCACCCGGTCCACGACTTCCTGTTCACCTACTACTCCCAGCGCCCGGCCGCCCTGCGGCGGTGGCACCCGGGTTGGGGCGTCGTACTCCTCGACGCTCCGGAGTACGCCGGCCAGAAGGGCTACCACTCCCCCAGTGTCGCGGAGCGAGCCGTTCGAGACTCCGCATCGGTGCAGGTCTCGATGCCGCACCTGCGTGCCCAGCTCCCCCTGGTGGAGTCCATCCACCGCCTGCTGGTGGCCACGGCCGGGCGGACGCCCACCCTCGGGTGCTTCGGGCTGCACGAGTGGGCGATGGTGCACCGAACCGACGCCGTGCGGCACGACTGGCCGTTGCGGCTCGGCGGAGCGGGCACCGACCGGGTCGTCGAGAGGCACAAGATCGCCTGCTCGCACTTCGACGCGTTCCGGTTCTTCACCGACACGGCCCGACCCCTGAACACCTTGCAACCCCAGCAGGACGATCGCGCGGAGTTCGAGCAGCCGGGATGCCTGCATGCCGGCATGGATCTCTACAAGCACGCCTTCCGGCTCACGCCGCTGCTGCCCAGCGAGCTGGTGGCCGACTGCTTCGAGCTGGCCCGGGAGATTCGCGAGCTGGACATGCGGGCCTCGCCGTACGACTTCGGGGGCCTGGGCCTCGAGCCGGTCCGGATCGAGACGCCCGAGGGCAAGCAGGAGTACGTCGCCGCGCAGCGCGCCTTCGCCGACCGCGGCGCCCCGCTACGCCAGCGCCTGATCGAGGAGTGCGACCGGCTCCGTTCCGCGGTCGGGTGACGTTGCGCCGCTGCGACCACGAGCCCTCCGACGTCAGTGGTCCTGCTCGACCTTGAACTGGGGCTGGCCACCGCTGCAGTCGGCGTGCACGTGCGACTCGCCGCCCTCGCCGCTCTGGCTGAAGCTGACCTCCACCTCGACCGGTCCCCGCTTCTCCACCTCCACCCGCCAGCCGTCGGAGGGTGAGGCCGACATGAGTGTCGCCCGCGAACCGCTGCAGGAGACCGTGACCCGGCCGGCTGGCCCCGACCAGGTGCGGGTCACGGTGCGCGGGGGCGCGGGCTCCTGGGACCTGGTCGAGCCCGCCGGCTTGGGTGTCTCCGTCGGCGCCGTCGCCGAGGATTGCGGCGCGGATGGGCTCTTGGTCGGCCGCGCTGTGCGTTTGGCAGCCGGCTTGGGTGTGGGGGACGCCGTCCTCGACGTGGCCGAGGTGCCCTCCGGGCCGCGGGGAGCCGGGTCGGCGAGAGCGCTGTGATCGGTGACCACGCTTCGACCCACCTGGTCGATCACCAGCCAGGTGATGCCCGAGCCGACCAGGATGACGCCGAGCCACATGGCCAGGCCACCCATCAGCATCCGTCGACTCATGCCGCCCATCCTCTCAAGCCCAGAACGGATCCGAGACCAGCGCTTGTCGTAGCGTGGGGACCATGGCGAGCGTCGTTGTCGTCGAGGACGAGCCGGCAATCCGGGATGGGCTCCAGCGCGCCCTGCGCGAGCAGGGGTACGTCGTGACCACCTCGCCGACCGGGCTGGGCGCGCTCGAGCTCGTCATGCGGGTCGAGCCCGACGTGGTCCTGCTCGACCTCGGCCTGCCTGACATCGACGGTCTCCAGGTGATCGGGATGCTGCGCGGCGTCAGCCAGATCCCGATCATCGTCATCACCGCCCGCGACGACGACCCGACCATCGTCGGTGCGTTGGACGCCGGCGCGGACGACTACGTGGTCAAGCCGTTCGGGGTCGACCAGGTCGCCGCGAGGATCCGCGCCGTGCTGCGCCGCGGTGCGGCCACCGACAGCGAGGACCCGCTGACGCTGGGTGGTCTGGTGATCGACCCGCGGCAGCGCACCGTCAGCCTGGACGGTGCCGCCGTGGAGCTGACCCGCAAGGAGTTCGACCTGTTGCTCGCCCTGGGCACCCGGGCCGGGGAGGTGGTCTCCAAGCGCACCCTGCTCGCCGAGGTCTGGCAGCAGGCGTACGGCGGCAGCGACCGCACCGTCGACGTCCACCTGTCGTGGCTGCGGCGCAAGCTGGGCGAGACCGCTGCCGAGCCCCGCTACCTGCACACCGTCCGAGGGGTGGGCATCCGGCTCGTCGCCGCCGATCGGCACGCCTGATGCGCCGTCGGGTGCTCCTGCTGGTGGCGGCGACCACATCAGCGGTGGTCCTGGCATTCGTGATCCCGCTGTGCCTGCTGGTGCGCACCCTCGCGGCGGATCGCGCCGTGGCCGAGGCCGACCAGGAGGCGCGCAACGTGGCGGTGCTCGTCTCCAGCCTGCACGACAGCGCGCAGCTGGGGGACGCCGTCGCCGCAGCGGACGAACGCTCGGCGGCGCGGACGAGCGTGACGATGTCGAGCGGTCTGCGACTCGGGTCGAGCGAGCCCGCAGCCAACCCGAGCGAGGCCGACCTCGAGCGCGCCCGGGCCGGCTCGGCATTCACCTCGCGGGGCGAGGCCGGGACGCTGATCGTGGTGCCGGTCGTCACCGAGACCGGCACCGAGGTCGTCTCGACCTGGGTTCCCGTCGCCGAGCTGTATCGGGGCGTCACCCAGGCCTGGCTGCTGATCGCCGCCCTCGGTGTGCTGCTCACTGCCCTCGCCCTGGCCATCGCCGACCAGCTCGGGCGCCGGGTCAGCACTCCGGTCACCCGGGTGGCCCGGATTGCCGACCGGCTGCGCGAGGGCGACCTGGCGGCTCGCGCCGTACCGGAAGGACCCCCGGAGACCAAGGCTCTGGCGACGGCCCTGAACCTGCTCGCCGAGCGGATCGAGGAGCTGCTGCGGCTCGAACGCACAGCGGTCGCGGACCTGTCGCACCGGTTGCGCACACCGGTGACCGCCCTGCGCATCGACGTCGACAGGGTCGGGGACGAGGCCCTCGCCGAGCGGTTGCGCCGTCACGTGGGCAACCTCCAGCGAAGCGTCGACGCGATCATCAAGGACGCCCGCAGGCCGGTTCGCCACGGGATGGAGGTCGGGTGCAACGCCGTCCCCGTGGTCCGGACCGGAGTGGAGTTCTGGGCACCGCTGGCCGAGGACGAGGGGCGACGCCTCGAGGTCGACCTGCCGGAGCGAGGGCTGGCCGTCGACATGGACGCGGTGGACCTGCGCGACGTGCTCGACATCTTGGTGGACAACGTGTTCGCCCACACCCTCGAGGGTTCACCGTTCGCGGTCCGTCTGCATCGGGAGTCGTCCGCGGGACGCGATCCCGCGGCCGTGCTCCGGGTGGAGTCCGGAGCGGTGAAGGCACCCGAGAACTCGTCCGGGCAGGTTGGTGCCTCCACCGAGGCCGCGGGATCGCGTGGCACCGGTCTCGGCCTGCAGATCGCCCGGCGGGCGCTGGCCAGCCGCGGCGGCGAGCTGCAGGTCGACTTCACGACGACAGGGACCGCGGTCACCGCTCGCATCCCCCTCGGGACACGTCGCTGAGCACCGCAGCCCCCGTCGTCATCGAAACGACTCAGTCGTCGCCGGGCTCGTCGCCGGAGTCGTGACCCGAGTCGGATTCGTGGTCGGACTCGTGGTCCATCTCCGACGCGTCGTCGTCGATCTCGGTGTCGTCGTCGGCCTCGTTCTCGTCGTCAGTGGAGTTGGGCGGCTCGCTCTGGACGTCGTCGTCGGTCGAGTCCGACGTCGAGGAGCTCGCCGGGGCAGCCGGAGCAGCCGCGGGCGCCATCACGACGACCTTCTTCACGCTGACGCAGACGCCGTGACGCAACTTGGTGCCCTGCTCGCACGGAAGCCAGGTGGTCACGGCTTCCGACGATGGGGTGACGGCCTCATGATTCGTCGACGAGGTGTTCGTCGGGGAGGCGACTGCGCCGGCCTGGTAGGCGGCGACGGCGGCGACGGCGCCGGCGGCCGTCCCGGCCACGGTCAGAAGAGTGGTGGATACGCGCATCCTGGCTCCTTGGTGTTCGGGCGGCCGATCCGCCCTCGAGTCGAGAGTCTGCGGAGGATCGTGTTGCGCGCACGTCGCGGCAGCCTCAACAGTTCCCTAAGTCCCACTTCGACCACCTCCTGAGGTTCTCTTGACGCTCGGATGAGACCGGCTTGTCCGAGCCTCGCCCATGGTGGACCTCACGCGACTGCGAGCCGGGAGGGCGAGATGGCGGCAGGACACACGCCGGGGAAGCGCGACCTGTACAAGGCCGCCACAGCCACCATGACCGGAGTGGTGGCCTTCGGGGCCCTGGCGGGGACCGGGTACGCCTCCGGGGTCGTGGCCCACCAGTACGACCTCGACCAGCAGCTGAAGAAGCAGCAGCAGGCGGGTGCGGCGGCGGGGGCCCAGCAGCCGACGCCCACCACCGTCGCCCGGCGTCGACCGCACCGAACCATCGTGCACACGCAGGTCATCCAGCGAGCGACCACGGGGGTCACCCGGGTGGGCTCCGGAGGAACGATCACCTCGACCGCACCGGCACGCACGAGCTCTGCCTCCACCACCCGGGTCAAGCGGCCGGCGGCGCCCGCCCCCGCGCCGCCGGCCGCCCCCTCCTCGGGGTCGTGACGGAAGTGACCACCGCACCCCTCGTGCGTGGTGACGACTTCCGAGTCTTCGAGGCGCTCGGTTGCCATGTGCACGTGGCGACGAGCGACCCAGGCGCCCTCGAGGCCGCGCTCCTGATCGCCCGGGCGATCCTGAGCGAGGTTGACGAGACCTGCAGCAGGTTCCGCGCCGACTCCGATCTCTCCCGCGTCAACGCCGGTGCCGGCAGCTGGGTGGCGGCGGACCCGTTGCTCGTCGCCGCCACGCGGGTCGCGCTCGACGCCGCGGAGGACACGGCCGGCTTGGTCGACCCGTGCCTGGGTGCCCGCCTGGTCTCACTCGGCTACGACGCCGATCTCGGAACGGTCCGCCGTCGACCCGACCTGCCCTCCGGCTCGGCCCAACCACACCCGGTCGGCGCCTGGCAAGACGTGCGCGTCGAGACCGAGGCGATCCGCGTGCCGCGGGGTGTCGCCCTCGATCTGGGTGCCACGGCGAAGGCCTGGTCGGCGGACCTGGTTGCACTGACGGTCGCGGACACGCTGGGTGGTGGGGCCGCGGTGAGTGTCGGGGGCGATGTGCGGGTCGTCGCCGACGGCGACGTTCCCGCGTGGCCGGTGTTCGTCACCGAGCATCCGGACGGGGCATCCGGCACGACCGTCTGGATCGACGAGGGTGGACTGGCCACCTCCTCGACCGTCGTACGCCGTTGGCGCGCCGGTGGCGTCGAGCGGCACCACCTGCTCGACCCGCGCACCGGAATGCCGACCGACGGCCCCTGGCGAACCGTCAGCGCGACCGGTCACACCTGCGTGGCCGCCAACATCGCCACGACGGCTTCCCTCGTCATCGGTGAGGACGCCCCGGCCTGGTTGGCCGACCGCGGGGTCGACGCGCGCCTGGTCGACCAGGAGGGACGCGTCGTGCTCACCGGATCCTGGCCCACGGAGGGCCGATGACCTGGCTCCCCGAAGGCCCGCTGCTCTGGTTCCTGAACCGCGGGACCGGCGTCGCGCTCCTCGTCCTGTTCACCCTGACCACCGTCCTGGGGGTGCTCAGCGCCCGCGAGGGCCGGCGCAGGCTGTTGCCGGCGATGATCACCCAGGGCCTGCACCGCAATCTCGCGTTGCTCTCGGTCGCCCTGTTGCTCGCCCACGTCGCGACGGCCGTCGTGGACACGTTCGTCGACATCCGCTGGTGGCAGGCGCTGTCGCCGGTGGGAGCAACCTACGAACCCCTGTGGCTCGGCGCCGGTGCCCTCTCCCTTGACGTCATCATCGTGGTCGTCCTCACCAGCCTGCTGCGCGAACGGATCCCGCCGCGCCTGTGGCGTGGCATCCACTGGCTGTCCTACCTCGCCTGGGGGCTGGCCCTGGCCCACGCGACCGGCATCGGCACGGACGCGGCCACGCCCTGGGGACGCTGGCTCGGCATCGGCTGCCTCGGCGCCGTCCTGCTCGCGGCGGCGGCGCGAGTGGGGTCGGGTGCCCGGGCGGACCGGGACTCGTCGCGGATGAAGGTCGAGGCCCGCTGATGAGCCGGTTCACGACGCTCCCCGGTCCCGCGCTGCTGCGTGCGCCACGGCCGGACCTGCTGACCCACCGGGCAACCCACGGCAGCCTGCCGACCCTGTCGGTCGACGCGCTGCTCGGAGTCGTCGACTCGGCGAGGGTGCGTGGCCGCGGGGGCGCGGGGTTCCCGTTCGCCACGAAGCTCCGCACTGCTGCGACCCAGCGCGGCCGCAAGCATCTCGTGGTCAACCTCAGCGAGGGCGAGCCGGCCAGCCTGAAGGACCTCGCGCTGGCGCTCAGCGCACCCCACCTCGTCCTCGACGGCGCCAGCGTCACGGCCCAGGCGATGGGGGTCCGCACGATCCACCTCGTGCTGCCGGAGGAGCACCCCGAGGCGCGTGCGGCCATCGAGCGGGGGCTCGCGGAACGCCGTGGCCTGGACCGTGAGGCCCGGCTGCGCTGGGAGATCCACCTGGCCGCGCCGCGGTTCATCTCCGGGGAGTCCAGCGCGGTCACCGAGCTGGTCCAGGGCAGGCCGGGCCTGCCGGTGACGACCTGGCAGCCGACCGCCGTGTCCGGGGTGCGGGGCGCCCCCACCCTGCTCTCCAACGCCGAGACCTTCGCCCACGTGGCCGTTCTGGTGCTGCCCGGCGGAGCGGGCTACGCCGACCTAGGCACGGCGGAGGAGCCGGGGACACGACTGCTGACGGTGGGGGTCGGCTCCCCCGGTGCCCGGGTCGTCGAGGTGCAATTGGGGACGCCGTGGACGTCGGTGCTGAGCGAGGACGAGGTGGCGGCGCCGGTCCTGCTCGGCGGCTACCACGGCACCTGGGCCGCCGCCGGGTTGCTGTCCGGCGGCCACGTCTCGGCCGTCGAGCTGCGAGGCCTCGGCCTCACCATCGGGGCCGGCGTCGTGCTACCGCTCGCACCCGGACGGTGCCCGTTGGAGCAGACCAGCAGGATCCTGAGCTATCTGGCTCGGGAGAGCGCAGGCAGCTGCGGCCCCTGCTTCAACGGCCTCCCGGCGCTGGCCGGCGCGTTCGCGCAGGCGATCGAGGGCGGGGGGATCCAGGGCGTGGAACGGATGGCCGGCCTGGTCGAGGGACGGGGTGCCTGTGCGCACCCCGACGGCACCGCTCGGCTGGCCCGCTCGGCCCTGACGGCTTTCCCGGAGGAGCTCGCCGCGCACGCGCTCGGGGGCTGCAGCGCGGCGTACTGGCCGGAGCACGTTCGATGAGCCGGGCACAGCCGAAGCGGCTGATGGTCGACTGGCTGCGCTGCACCGGCCGCGGGCTGTGCCACGAGCTGCTCCCCGAGGTGATCGAGCTCGACCCATGGGGGTACCCCGTCTTCACCAACGAGCTGCCTCACGAGCTCGAATCACTCGGCCGCGAGGCCGTGCGGGCCTGCCCCGTCTCGGCGTTGCGACTGGGCGACACCGCTCGACGCTGACGCGACGATGCCGGCTGGGCCGCTTGACGGCCCCGAGCCGTCACCAGCACGTAGCGGTCCGGTGGACCCAGGGGCCGGCCCGCTCGACCTGGGCGGCGAGGGACAGCAGGGTCGCCTCGTCGCCGGGAGCGGTCGCGAGCATCACGCCCACAGGAAGGTCATCGGCCGTCCAGTGCGTCGGGAGCGAGATCGCCGGGCTGCCGGTGACGTTCCACATCGAGGTGTACGGCGTGAACCGCTTCTGCGCCTCGAAGTCCCCGGCGGGGTCCTCGTCGTCTCGGATCGCGCCCACCCGGAGCGGCGGTGCGGCCAGCGTGGGGGTCAGCACGGCGTCGTACGGCGAGAGCGCGGTGAGCGTCCGCGCGGCCACCCGACGCAGCTCACCGATCGCCAGCCCGAACTCCGGCCCGCTCACGCCGAGGCCGCGCTCGGCGAGCCAGCGGGTGAGCGGCCGGAGGAGTGCTCGGCTGGACTCCGGGAGGCTCACCACCGACTGCGCCGTGAGCACGGCCCAGCAGATCTCGAAGAGGGGGACCGCCTCGCGCGGCAGCGGTACGGCGATGTCCTCGACATCGTGTCCCAGCGCCACGAGCACGGCGCTGGCGTCCTCCCAGGCCCGCAGACACTCGGGGTCGATCGCGACATCGGCGATGACGGGGTCGGCGAACCGGGCGATCCGGAGCCGCCCCGGCTCGCGGCCGCACGCGTCCAGGAACGGCGCCGCGTCTGCTGGTGCCCAGAAGGGGTCACCGACGGCACGCCCGGACATCACGTCGAGGAACGCTGCGGCGTCGCTGACCGTGCGCGCCAGCGCGCCGTTGGTCGCGAGACCGATCGGGTCGCCGTACACCGGAGCGCCGGAGATGCGGCCCCGGGTCGGCTTGAGGCCGACGATGCCGCAGCAGCTCGCGGGGATCCGGATGGAACCGCCCCCGTCGGAACCCTGCGCCACCGGCACGAGCCCGCCGGCGACCGCTGCAGCCGACCCGCCGCTGGACCCGCCGGCCATTCTCGTCGTGTCCCACGGAGTCACCGCTGCGTGGCAGCACCCTCCGGCTCGGTGTAGCACGGGGAGCCGAACTCCGGCGTGCTCGTCTTGCCCGAGGCTGACCATCCCCGCCGGCCTGATCCGCCGGACCACCTCGTCGTCGAAGTCGGGCACGTAGTCGGCGAAGGCCGGCGAGCCGAAGCTCGTTCGGCACTCCCCTCGTCGCGTTGAGGTCCTTGATGGCCGTCGGGACACCGACCAGCGGCCCCTCCCCGGTCGTCATCCCCGCCACGGCTCTCGCTTCTTCGGCCGTCACCGTGACGAAGGCCCCCAGCGCGTCGGACAGGCGCTCGATCCGGGCCAGGTAGTGATCCACGAGGTCTGCGCTGGAGACCTCACCAGCCCGGATCGCGGCACCCTGCTGGAGCGCCGTCAGCTCGTGCAGCTCGGTCATGCGCTCGACGCTACGCCTCGGCACGGGTCCCCTTGCTCACGACGGCGCGCGGTACTTCGATTCAGGTCTACACCGTCCGGACGGGCTATGGACGTCTGCGCACTCCGGACAGATGCTTGCCGGGAGGAGAAGGAGGAGAACCGGTGGCATGGAACATTTCTGGTCAATACTTCGAGAACTGCAGCTGTGACGTGTTGTGTCCCTGTACGGCGTCCTTGGCCCTGGGTGCGGACAACGACCGATGCAACGCGGTCCTCGCCTTCCACGTGGACGAGGGCGAGATCGATGGCGTCGACGTGGGTGGGCTGACGCTGGCAGCCGTCGCGGACACACCGAAGTACATGCACGAGGGCAACTGGCGTCTGGGGGTCCTAGTCGATGATGCGGCGACGGACGAGCAGGCGGCCAAGCTCGGTGCCGTCTTCGGCGGCGAACTCGGCGGCCCGATGGCGGACCTGGCCCCGCTCGTCTCGGAGCAACTTGGCGTCGAGAGGGTGTCGATGGAGTTCGAGTCCGGAAACGGTCACCACCGGTTGCGGATGGGGGACCTGGGCGTGATCGAGCTCGATGACGTCGTTCCGTTCGGTGTCGAGAACGGTGAGCCGGTGAAGCTGACGGACGCCTTCCACCCGGCAGGCTCGACACTCATCGTGGGCAAGGCCGGCAACTCCTCGTTCTCAGCCTTCGGGCTGGACTTCGCGCTCGCGGGTCAGTCCGGCTTCTCCTCCGCGTTCGCCTGGTCCGGCTGAGGCCGGTGGGCCACACCGCGACGGGTCCGACCAGCCGGTCGTACCGATGGCGCGACGACCCCTTCCTCGGCTGGCGAGCGGCGACGTACCTGACCCTGCTGGTCATGGCTGCGGTGGCCTGGTGGCTGACCGCGAGCCAGGTCTCGGACATGGACACGATGATGCTGCCGGGCACGCTCGCGTTCTTCATGGTCACGTGGGTCGTCATGATGGCGGCGATGATGTTCCCCTCGGTCGCGCCCATGGTCGCCACCTATGTCTCGGTCCAGCGCGGTCGGCGGGCCCGGCAGATGCCGGCGCCGGCCGGGGCAACCGCCTTCTTCGTCAGCGGATATCTGCTCGCGTGGTCGGCGGTCGGGCTCTTGGGCTACCTGCTGCTGCGCGCCGGCGACCTGGTCACGGGTGACTCCATGTTGTGGCAGGACAACGGCCGATGGTTGACCGCGGCCGTCCTCCTCGGCGCGGCAGCCTACGAGCTCACCCCAGCCAAGTACGCCTGCCTGTCGCGCTGCCGCGGACCGATCGGGTTCATCCTCAGCAACTGGCGCGACGGGCGGTCAGGGGCGCTGCGCATGGGTGGTGCCCAGGGGCTCTGGTGCGTCGGCTGCTGCTGGGGCCTGATGGCCGCGCTCGTCGCCCTCGGCGTGATGAACCTCGGCTGGATGGCCCTCTTCGCGCTGCTCATCGCCGTAGAGAAGCTGGTCCCGTGGCGACGTTCCGGCACGGCGGTCGTCGCCGCGACCCTGGTCCTCCTCGCCGTCGGGGTGGCGTTCGCGCCGGAGAGCGTTCCCGGTCTGATGGCCTGAGCTCCACGGTCGAGTCCGGGCCTCTGACCCTCCGGACTCCGCCCGCCACATAGATTCACGGCATGCAGAGATGGCGTCCGGTTCTCGTGGTGGCGCTGCTGCTGGTCTCGGCCTGCGGCGGCCAATCGGCCGCGGCACCCGACGGCTCGCCGACGCCGACGCCGCGCTCGTCGCCGAACGCGACGGCCCCATCCGCAACGCGCTCCCCCGATCCCAGCCCGTCGTCGGTGGCCACGCCGAGCAGGAAGCCCCGACGGACCGAGAACGCCGACCCACGCTGGCGCTTCTTCACAGCGGACCGGACACGTCACGCCTCCCCGTGGTTCGAGGGGCGGCACCGGGTGATGATCGGCTACGGCTGCACGCCGGCGCACTACTACCCCCACGACACCCGCTGCCGCGGGCAGCAGGGGTTCCACCACGGCATCGACGTCGCGATGCCGTGCGGCACCCGGCTGTTCTCCGGCGTGACGGGGGTGGTGCTCGACCCGGGTTCGTCAGGAGCGCCGGGATCGGCTTACGGCGAGCGGCCGTTCCGGATCAGGACGGCGGGCTTCGACGTCCTGATCGGGCACGCCCGACGCGTGTTCGTCCACCCCGGCGACGAGGTGCGGCCACGTCAGCGGATAGCTCTCGCCTCCGACAGCGGGGCGCCCGACGGATGCCACCTGCACTTCGAGGTGCGCCGGGCCGGAGGAGGCCTCAGCGCCGCGGTCGACCCGGCCGCGATGCTGGCGCTGTCCCGGTGAGCGAGCCTCAGGCGCCGTGGCGGTGCAGCCCGAAGGTCAGGCTGTCGATGAGAGCCATCCAGGAGGCCTCGATCACGTTGTGCCCCACCCCGACGGTGACCCACGAGCTCTCTCCGTCGGTGGTCTCGATCAGCACCCGGGTGATCGCGTCGGTGCCGTGGCCCTGGTCGAGGATCCGCACCTTGTAGTCGATCAGCTCGAACTTCACGATCTCCGGGTAGAGCTGCTGGATGGCCTCCCGCAGCGCGTGGTCCAGCGCGTTCACCGGCCCGTTGCCCTCCCCCGTGGTGAGCAGCCGATCGCCGCCGGCCAGGAGCTTGACGGTCGCCTCCGAGGTCGCCTCGGCGCCCGGCCGGGTCTCGGTGATCACCCGCCACGACTCGACGTCGAAGTACGACGGACGAGTCCCCGAGACCTCTTCGAGCAGCATCAGCTCGAAGGAGGCGTCTGCCGCCTCGAAGGTGAAGCCACGGGACTCGAGGTCCTTCACCCGCGCGGTCACGCGCTTGACCAGCTCGGGCTCCAACTCGAACCCGAGCTCGCGGCCCTTGAGCTCGATCGAGGCACGGCCCGCCATCTCCGAGACGAGCAGCCGCATGTCGTTCCCGACGCCCTCCGGGTCCATGTGCTGGTAGAGGTTCGGGTCGACCTTGATCGCGCTGGCGTGCAGGCCGGCCTTGTGGGCGAAGGCGGAGACGCCGACATAGGGCTGACGTGACGCGGGCGGCACGTTCGTCACCTCCGCCACGGCGTGGGCGATCCGGGTGGCGTCGCGGAGCAGTCCTTCCGGCAGCACCTGACGGCCCAGCTTCAGCTCGAGGTTCGCGACCACGCTGACGAGGTCGGCGTTGCCGGTGCGCTCGCCGTACCCGTTGAGGGTGCCCTGGACATGGGTCGCTCCCGCGTCCACCGCGGCCAGGGTGTTCGCGACCGCGCAACCTGTGTCGTTGTGGCAGTGGATGCCCACGCGCACGCCGGTGGACTCGACCACGTCGTTGACCACGTCGGCCACCCAGTCGGGCAGCATCCCACCGTTGGTGTCGCACAGGGCCGCCACCTCTGCTCCGGCCTCGTGCGCCACTCGCAGCACCTCGAGCGCGTAGTCGCGGTTGTCGCGGTAGCCGTCGAAGAAGTGCTCGGCGTCGAGGAACACCCGCTGTCCCTCGGCACGCAGGTGGGAGACCGTGTCTCGCACCATCGCCAGGTTCTCGGCCAGGGTCGTGCGCAGCGCCAGCTCGACGTGTCGGTCGTGTGCCTTGGCCACCAGCGTCACGACGCCGGAACCGGAGTCGCGCAACGCCGCGACCAGCGGGTCGTCGGCCGCGCTGAGCCCGGCACGGCGGGTGGCGCCGAAGGCGACCAGCTGGGCGTGCTCGAGGTGAAGCTCCTCGCGGGCACGACGGAAGAACTCGGTGTCCTTGGGGTTCGCGCCCGGCCAGCCGCCCTCGATGAACCCGACCCCGAGCCCGTCGATCTGCCGCGCGATCGTGAGCTTGTCGGCGACGGAGAGGTTCAACCCCTCCTGCTGCGCGCCGTCGCGCAGGGTGGTGTCGTAGACGTGGAACTGGTCGCTGGTCATGGATCCGGCCCTTGTTCGGAGGAGCTGTGGCAAACAAAAAACCCCCCGCGTGAACGAGAGGTCTGCGCGACGGGAGGGGCCCGTCGCGCTAGTCGATAATCAGATGGCTGTGCTGCACGGGATCGAGTCTGCCACGGAAGTCCACTGGCTGGTACGCGCTTCCGCGATCCGGGCGCCCCACTCCATTGGCGCTCCGTGGGCGCCCCCCGAGCGTGACGTTCAACCGGTCACACTCAGGGGGCGGAGGCACAGGCACGGCGGGTGCCTGTGCACTTCCGGATGACGCCAGTCCAAGCACTGGCGAGACCCCCCGGCCTCCGAAAGCAGTTACTCCGAGACATCGTGCGTGACGACTGGAGGCTGCGCATGGCCCGATCAGGTCATTTTGAGCGGGCCGATCGGTCAAATCTCGCGGGCGGCTCAGCGCCAGGGGACTCCGAGCGCAGGCGCCCGGTTGGGGCCCGCGGGCTCAGCAGACCCGGTGCATCCAGCCGAACGTGTCCTCCGCGCGCCCGTACTGGACGTCGACGAGGTCCTGCCGGATCTCCAGGGTGAGCGGCCCGGCCTCGGTGGACCCGGCGACCTCGCCGCCGTCCCATTTCAGCGTGCCGACCGGCGTCACCACCGCAGCCGTTCCGCAGGCGAAGACCTCGGTGATCTCGCCGCTGGCCACGCCGCTGCGCCACTCATCGATGGAGAACTTCCGCTCCTCGACCTTGTGGCCCTTCTTCTCCGCGAGGTCCATGATCGCCGAGCGGGTGATGCCCTCGAGGATCGTCCCGGTCTCGGGGGTGACGATGTGACCGTCGGCGTAGACGAAGTACAGGTTCATGCCGCCGAGCTCCTCGACGTAGGTGCCCTCGGCGACGTCGAGGAAGACCACCTGGTCGCACCCCTGCGCCGTGGCCTCCTGCTGTGCGACCAGGGAGCTGGCGTAGTTGCCGCCGGTCTTGGCAGCCCCCATGCCGCCGCGGCCCGCGCGGGTGTACTCCTCGGTGAGCCACAGGGTCAGTGGCTTGATGCCGCCGTGGAAGTAGGCCCCTGCCGGCGAGGCGATGACCATGAACGTGACGTGCTGGGCCGGGCGCACCCCGAGGAAGACCTCGGAGGCGATCATGAACGGCCGGATGTAGAGGCTCTTCTCCCCCGCGCCCTCGGGCACCCAGCGTCGGTCGGCCCCGACCAGGGCGTCGACGCAGCTGACGAAGTCCTCCACCTCGAGCACCGGGAAGGCCAGCCGGTGCGAGGACCGGCCCATCCGCTTGGCGTTCTCCTCCGGCCGGAAGGTCCAGATCGACCCGTCCTCGTGCCGGTAGGCCTTCATCCCCTCGAAGGTCTCCTGCGCGTAGTGCAGCACCGCGGTCGCCGGGTCCAGGCTGAGCGGCCCGTACTCGGTGATCCTGGCGGCGTGCCAGCCCTGGGTCGGGGTCCACTCGACGCTGAGCATGTGGTCGGTGAAGTGCAGCCCGAACCCGGGCTCGGCCAGGATCTCGGCGACCTCGGACTCGCTGCGCGGGCTGTCCGAGACGGTGGTGGTGATCTCGAGCGTCATGAGGTCACGCTATCCCCCGGGGGCCACCGCTGCGAGGGACGGTCGGGGCGGTTAGCCGGCCGCCCGCTCGGCGATCGCTTCGCCCACCTCGGTGGTCGACCGGCGGGCTCCCGGCGGACGCGCGGCCAGGTCGGCCACCACGGCCGCCTCGACGTTGGCGGCGGCGTCGTCGAAGCCGAGGTGCTCGAGCATCAGCGCCAGCGAGAGGATCGCCGCCGTCGGGTCGGCCAGCTGCTGGCCGGCGATGTCTGGCGCCGATCCGTGGACGGGCTCGAACATCGACGGCGCGGTGCGGTCGGGATTGACGTTGCCGCTGGCTGCGAGGCCGATTCCGCCGGTGATCGCGGCGGCGAGGTCGGTGATGATGTCGCCGAAGAGGTTGTCGGTCACGATCACGTCGAAGCGCGCCGGATCGGTGACCATGAAGATCGTCGCGGCGTCGATGTGCATGTAGTCCACGGTGACCTGCGGGAACTCCCGGCCGACCTCCTGGACCAGCCGCCACCACACGGCACCGGCGTTCACCAGGACGTTGGTCTTGTGCACCAGGGTCAGCCTCCCGCGGCGCTTGGCCGCACGACGGAAGGCATCGCGAACGACGCGCTGGACGCCGAAGGCGGTGTTCACCGAGACCTCGGTCGCGATCTCCTGGGGGGTTCCCACCCGCAGGGCACCGCCGTTCCCGGTGTAGGGCCCCTCGGTCCCTTCCCGGACGACCACGAAGTCCACCTCGCCGGGATCGGCCAGGGGCGACGTCGCACCCGGGAAGATCCGGCTCGGCCGCAGGTTGACGTAGTGGTCGAGCTCGAAGCGCAGCCGCAGCAGCAGGCCGCGCTCGAGGATGCCGGGCGGGAGGTCGGGGTCGTTGGGCCGGCCGCCGACGGCACCGAGCAGGATCACGTCGTGCTGCCGGATCTCCGCCAGCACGGAGTCGGGCAGCACCTCACCGGTGGCGAGGTAGCGCGCGGCGCCCAGGTCGTAGCGGGTCGGCTCGAACTTCACTCCCTGCGGCGCGACGACCTCGAGCACCTTCAGCGCCTCGGCCGTGACCTCGGGTCCGATCCCGTCTCCGGGGATGACGGCGAGGTTGAACGATCCGTGCGGTGCTTCCTGGTGTTCGGGGTGCTCGGCCATGCGGCGATGCTAGTTGTCGTCGGGGCGCTCGCCGCCGTTGTCTCGCAGGTCAAGAGCGGCCTGCACGGCCTGCACGTTAGACGGGCTCTCCGGGTTGTGCTTGGCCGGTCCCCACTCGGGATACATCTCGTACATCGTTCGTCTCCAGACGGTCTCAGGGCAGTGGAAGTGCGCAGAAGTCGTGCACTCCGGAGGAGAAGAACCGACTCGAGGCCACGGATCGCGTGGGCGGATCAGGTTCAGAGAAGTTTGCGGGTGAACTGCTGCGTCTCGCTCGCGGAGGGTGATGGGCCTGGTGGCGGGGTACGCCGAACTCCGCGGCGAGGTGGCCTATCTGGTGAAGGCCCCGCCACGGCGGCAAATAAGTACGCAGTTCTTCCGCATGGTCCGACCATCGTAGGACCGGGATCCGATCCCCGCAGGTGGTTTGCGCGGACTGTCCCATGATCCGAGACGGCTGTCCCAGAACTGGCCCCGTCGGCACGATTTGCGAGACTCGGGGCATGAGTCAACCCCCCGAGCTGCCCGCGATCGTGGCGCGGGCGTTCAACGTGTCCCGCCGAGCGGGCTACGTGTCGTTCTGCCGCAACGAGACGGGCCGCCTGCTCGCCACGCTGGCGGCGACGCGTGGCGGCACGATGGCGGAGTTCGGCACCGGCTGTGGCGTCGGCACCGCATGGCTCCGCTCCGGCGTACGCCCGGGGACGCAGATCATCTCCGCCGAGCTCGATCCGGACCTGGCCACTGCGGCGCAGGAGATCTTCGTCGACGACCCGCAGGTCCAGGTGCTCGCTGCCGACTGGTCGACGCTGCGCGACAAGGGGCCCTACTCGCTGCTGTTCCTGGATCCGTCGGTCCCCGAGGACGCGAGCGTCGATGCGGTGGCCGACCTCGTCGAGAGCGGCGGCATCGTCGTGCTCGACGACTTCGCGCCCTGCCAGATGTGGCCGCCGATCTCCGGGGGCCGGGTCGACATCCTGCGGGAGAACTGGCTCACCGACGAGCGCTTCACCGCCGTCGAGGTGATGGTCGCCCCTGACGCGTCCGCCCTGATCGCCACGCGCCATTAGCTCGCCGAGCGGGCACTGCACACACGCTGTATTCCGCCGACCGGGCACTGCGGACACGTCCTAGTTCGCCGACCGGGCACTGCGCGCACGCCGTACGACGCCGAGCGGGCACTGCGCGCACGCTGTGGTCCGCCGACCGGGCATCTCAGTCCCGTTCTGGCGTGCGGGTACTGACCACTCGGCGGTCCCTGGCGTGCGGCGAGCGGCCACTCGGCCGTCCATTGCGTGCGGCGAGTGACCGGTCGGCGGACTAAGTGGGGAGGTGAGCCGGGTCCGGCAGGTCCACGATGAAGACCGGCAGCATCCACTGCACCAGCGGCCCGATCGCCAGGGCGTAGAGCACGGTGCCGACCCCGACGACCCCACCGAGCGTCCAGCCGATCGCCACGACCACCACCTCCAGGCCGGTGCGGACCAGCCGGATCGAGATGCCGGTACGCCGGTGCAGGCCGGTCATCAGACCGTCACGGGGACCGGGGCCGAGCTGGGAGCCGATGTACAGCGCGGTGGCCATTGCGTTCAGAACGACGCCGCCGACCATCAGCGCAGACCGCTCCCACAACGCTTCCGGGGCCGAGATCAGCGACAACGCGAGGTCGGCAGCGAGCCCGACGGCGAACGAGTTCGCGATCGTCCCGAAGCCGGGGAGCTCGCGCAGCGGGATCCAGAGCAGCAGCACGACCAGGCTCATCACGATCACTGCCGTTCCGATGCTGATCGGAAGGTGCAGGGCCATCCCCTGGTGCAGCACGTCCCAAGGGGCGTTCCCCAGCGTCGCGCGGATCATCATCGCCAGGGTGAGGCCGTAGAGCGCCAGGCCGATCGCGAGCTGCGTCATCCGCCTGGTCAGCCGGCCGGCCCGCAGTTGGGCCAGGGGGCCGAGGCGCGCGAGCTCACGAACGCGTCGCGGCGCCACGGTCTCCAGGGGCACGTCACTGGTCATGGACCGCAGTCCATCACGAATTGGTCTGGTCACACATAGCCAATCGTGCTTCACTGGCCTGCATGACGCGTCTGGTCTCGGCCGTCCGGGTGGCCACCCTGCTCGGCGAGTTCGACCGCTCCCCCGCCTACCGCGGCCTGGCCGAGGGGCTGCGCGTGCTGATCACCGACGGCCGGGTGCCGGTCGGTGTCCGCCTCCCCAGCGAGCGGGAGCTCACCGAGGCCCTCGAGGTCAGTCGTACGACGGTCACCCGGGCCTACGCCGAGCTGCGCGAGCACGGCTTCGTGCGCTCGCGCCAGGGCTCGGGCAGCGTCGCCAGCCTGCCGGCGAGCCGGGGCCACCGCAGCGACCACCTGCTGCCGCCCGGCGACCTGCCCGAGGACAAGATCGACCTGACCTGCGCCGCCCCGGTCCCCGGGCCCGGCGTGCTCGCGGCCTATGAGCGAGCGGTGGCCGAGCTCCCCGCCTACCTGGCTGGCACGGGCTACTACCCCTCCGGCCTCCCGGTACTCCGCGAGGCGGTCGCGGCGTCGTACGCCGAGCGCGGGCTGCCCACGACTCCGGAGCAGATCATGGTCGTCCCCGGCGCCCTGGCCGGCGTCGCCATCGCGGCCAGAGCCGTGGTGGCCCGCGGGGACCGAGTGGTGACCGAGAGCCCGACCTATCCCAACGCGATCGCCACCCTCACCCACTGCGGTGCCCGGCTCATGGGCGTCGACGCGCTTCGAGACGGCGCCGACCCCGAGGGGTTGACCACCACGCTGCGTCAGGTGGCGCCTCGGGTGGCCTACCTGATCCCCGACTTCCACAACCCGACCGGGGTCCTGCTGGGGGACGGGGGACGCGCCGAGGTCGCGGACGCCCTGGGCAGGAGCCGCACCACCGCGATCATCGACGAGTCGATGGTCGCGCTGGCCCTCGACGGTCAGGTGATGCCGGCCCCGTTCGCGGCACACTCGCCCGACGCGGTGAGCGTCGGCAGCCTGAGCAAGCAGTTCTGGGGCGGGCTCCGCATCGGCTGGGTGCGGGTCCCGAAACGGCGGATGGACTCCTTTTTGCGAGCCAGGCTCAGCCTGGACCTGGGCGCGCCCCTGCTCGAGCAACTGGTGGCCACCGACCTGCTGCGCGACGGGGCTGCCCTGCTGGAGCACCGCCGCGACCAGCTCCGGACATCCCGGGACGCCGCGCTCGCCAGCCTCGCCGAGCACCTGCCGCAGTGGCGGGTGGACCGCCCCGCCGGGGGGCTGAACCTGTGGTGCGAGCTCCCGGAGGCGCTGTCCTCCGCGCTGGTCCCGAGGGCCGAGCGGCACGACGTGCTGCTGGCCGCCGGGCCGAGCTTCGCCCCCGAGGGAGGCCTCGACCGGTTCCTGCGGGTGCCCTACACCCAACCCGCCCACGTGCTGACCGACGCCATCGGCCGTCTGGCCCAGGCGTGGCTCGAGACCCTCGCCGACCCGGGCTTCGGACCACGCCGGGCCCCTCATCTGGTCGCCTGAGGATCCGTCGGCTCCCGCCAGGGAGACTCAGATGGAGAGGTCGACGCCTCGCACCACATCGGCGGAGATCGCCTCGCGGATCTCCTCCAGGACCTCGGTGGGTACGGCGGAGTCCACCGAGAGGGCCACCAGCGCCTGGCCGCCGCGCTGGGTACGCGAGACCTGCATGCCGGCGATGTTGACGCCGGCGTCGCCGAGGATGCCGCCGACGGTGCCGACCATGCCGGGCCGGTCCTCGTAGGTGAAGAACGCGAGGTGGTCGGTGGGCTCGAGGTCCACCACGAAGTCGTTGACCTCGACCAGACGCTCCCGCTGGGCGATCCCGATCAGCGTGCCCGAGACCGACACCTGGGTCCCGTCGGCCAGCGTCCCCCGAATCGTGATCAGGTTGCGGTGGTCCGGGCTGTCGGCGAACGTGACGAGCCTGACCTCTGTGCCGCGCTCCGCCGCGAGAAGAGGCGCGTTGACGTAGGACACCTGGTCCTCCACGACGTCGGTGAAGACCCCCTTCAGCGCGGCGAGCTCGAAGACCTTGACGTCGAACTCGGTGATCTCGCCCCTGACCTCCACGTCGACCTGCTGGGCCACCTCGCCCGCCAGGGCGGTGAAGATCCGGCCGAGCTTCTCCACCAGCGGGATGCCGGGCCGGACGTCCTCGGCTATGACGCCGCCCTGGACGTTGACCGCGTCGGGCACCAGCTCTCCGGAGAGAGCCAGCCGCACGGACCGCGCGACCGCGATGCCTGCCTTCTCCTGGGCCTCATCGGTCGAGGCGCCGAGATGCGGCGTGGCCACGACGTTCTCGAGCTCGAACAACGGGGAGTCGGTGCACGGTTCCTCGGCGAAGACGTCGAGCCCGGCGGCACCAATGCGACCGGTCTTGAGGGCGTCGTACAGCGCCACCTCGTCGACGATCCCGCCGCGGGCCGCGTTGACCACCACGAGCCCCGGCCGGGCCAGGGCGAGCTGGTCGGCGCCGATCAGGCCGACGGTCTCCGGGGTCCGAGGCAGGTGCACGCTGACGAAGTCGGACTCCGCCATCAGCTCCTCGAGCGTCACCATCCGCACACCCATCTGCGCCGCGCGGCCCGCTTGCACGTAGGGGTCGAAGGCCACCACGTTCATCCCGAACGCGGAGAGCCGCTGGGCAACCAGGACGCCGATCCGTCCGAGTCCTACGATGCCCAGCGTCTTCTCGAACAGCTCCACACCGGTGTACTTGCTGCGCTTCCACTCCCCCTTGGTCAGCGCTGCGTGCGCCGGGCTGATGTGTCGCGCGGCCGCCAGCATCAGGCCCACGGCGAGCTCGGCGGCGCTGACGATGTTGGAGGTGGGCGCGTTGACCACCATCACGCCACTGTGGGTCGCGGCCTTCACGTCGACGTTGTCCAGCCCGACGCCGGCCCGGGCGACGACCTTGAGCCGTCGTGCCGCGGACAGGGCCTCGGCGTCCACCTTGGTGGCCGAGCGGACCAGGATCGCGTCGACGTCGACGATCGCGGCGAGCAGTTCGGCGCGATCGGCGCCGTTGCAGTTGCGGATCTCGAAGTCGGGGCCCAGCGCCTCGACGGTGGCGGGGCTGAGCTCTTCGGCGATGAGTACGACGGGCATGGTTCTCGACGGTCCTGACCTGAGTGGAGGGAGGTGTGCCCGCACGACATTGTGCGTTCACCAGCGTAACCGAACGCGCCGTTCGTCGGTTGAGGTGATCAGAACCGTTGGGTGCGGGATGCATCGGGGGGCGAGAGACTTCGCCCCACCCGACGCGGAAAGAGGCGAAGGGCCCAGCAAGTATGAGTTGCTGGGCCCTTCTGTTTGACCGGAGCAGGGTGACCTTCCGATCGACCGCTCTTCTCCTCCAGTCCCGGTGGCCGTCACCTGCGCACCGCGACGAGCGAACCCGTCGTACAGACCTTCGTTTCTGAGCGATCCCGCTCTTCCCGAAGGAATCGCGTGAGTGATTTCTATGCTGTCGGAGGGGTACGGCGCAAGGGGCTTTCGGCAACTATTTTGGGGAATTCTCGAATTTCGGCGTGTCCTCCACAGACCTACCCCCGTCATCCACAGGCCAAGGCAGTTGTCCACAGTTTCGACCCGGTGCCTGTGGACGACGCGGTCACCTCTCGCAGCTGTCGGGGCCGCAGACACCCGCGTCACCGACGGGCTGCAGCGCCGGGTGCGCGTCCTGCCAGGCCCGGTCGAGGACCTCGACGAAGGTCTCGGCCGGCTGTGCGCCCGAGACGCCGTAGCGACGGTCGATCACGTAGAACGGGACCCCGTTGGCACCCAGGGCGGCGGCCTCACGGATGTCCTGCTCGACGGCGGCGGCGTACTCATCGCTGGCCAGCACGGCGTCCACCCGTCCGGCGTCGAGGCTGGCCTCCTTGGCAGCGCGGCGCAGGACCTCGTGGTCCGCGACGTTCTGGGCCTTCAGGAAGTACGCCGAGAGGAGCTCCTCCTTGAGTCGGCCCTGCTCGACGGGACCTTCCTCGGCCAGGGCGAGCTGCAGCAGCCGGTGCGCGTCGATCGTGTTGGCACGCTGTGCCTCGCCGAGACGGAAGAGCAACCCCTCCTCGGCGGCCACGGCCTCGACCCGATCGACCATCTGCTGGCCCGCGCTCGCACCGCCGCCGTACTTCGCCCCCAGGTGCTCGGCCACGCTCTGGTCCGGCACGCCCGGTGCAGCAGGGTCGAGCTGGAAGGACCGGTAGACGATCTCGACCTCGTCGCGGCGCCCGGTGCTGTCCAGCGCACTCTCGAGCCGGCGCTTGCCGATGTAGCACCAGGGGCAGACGACGTCGGACCAGATCTCGATTCGCATGTGCGGCACAACAAGGTGCCGTGGTGGGGTGTTCCCGGAGGCGCGACCCCGAGACACCTCAGGGGCGGGTCAGGGGCACTCCCAGCAACCTCCCCGATGTGCCGGACCCGTCGTCGGCGCCAGGCTTCCGGGCATGATCACCGTAGATTCCCTCACCAAGCGATACGGCGGCTTCACCGCCGTCGATGACGTCACGTTCACCGCCCGCCCCGGGCGCGTGACCGGCTTCCTCGGCCCCAACGGGGCCGGCAAGTCCACCAGCATGCGCGTCATGGTCGGGCTGACCCCGCCGACGTCCGGCGAGGTCCGCATCGGCGGCCGGCACTACTCCGACCTGCCCAATCCGGGCCTCGAGGTCGGCGTTCTGCTCGATGCCTCCGCGCAGCACGCCGGGCGGACCGGGCGGGAGATCCTGAGCATCGCCCAGCGCACCATGGGGCTGCCCCGGCACCGCGTCGAGGCGATGCTGGACCGGGTCAGCCTCACCGAGGACGAAGCCGGCCGACGGGTGCGGAACTACTCGCTGGGCATGCGCCAGCGCCTCGGCATCGCCACCGCCCTGATCGGTGAGCCCGAGGTGTTGATCCTCGACGAGCCCGCCAACGGGCTCGACCCGGCCGGGATCCGCTGGATGCGGGACCTGCTGCGGTCCTACGCCGACCAGGGGGGCACCGTGCTCCTCTCCTCCCACCTGCTCCACGAGATCGAGGTCATCGCCGACGACCTCGTGCTGATCGGCAACGGACGCATCGTCGCCGAGGGCACCAAGGCGGAGCTGTTGAGCGCGGCCGGGACCGTCGTACGCAGCGCTGCCGGGTCAGCCCTCGTGCAGGCGCTCGCGGACGCCGGCATCAGCAGCACCCAGGATGCCGACGGCCTCGTCCGCACGAGCACGGACCCGGCCCGCGTGGGCCAGGTCGCCCTGGCGGCCGGAGTAGCCCTGACCGAGCTGAGGTCCGCCGAGGGCGCCGGGCTCGAGGAGATGTTCCTCGAGCTCACCGCAGAGTCACAACGAGAAGGAGCCGCAGCATGAGCACCCTGACCGCCACCGCCGACACTTCGGTGCTCGCGCCCAGCGAACAGCCTGCCGTCCGCCCCATCACGATGAGCCGGATCATCGCTGTCGAGCTCCGCAAGATGTTCGACACCCGATCAGGTTTCTGGTTGATGGTCAGCATCGGCGTCCTGGCGGGCCTGGCGACCGGCGCCGTGATCCTGTGGGCCGACGACGCGTCCCTGACCTACGACTCCTTCGCGGCCGCCATCGGGCTCCCGATGACGGTGATCCTGCCCGTGATCGCGCTGTTGTCGATCACCAGCGAGTGGAGTCAGCGCACCGGGCTGGCGACCTTCACCTTCGTGCCCAGCAGAAGCCGGGTCATCGCTGCCAAGGCAGCATGCACGCTGGCCATCGGCGTGGTCTCGATGCTGGTCGCCGCGGCCATGGGTGCGGTCGGCAACATCGTCGGCTCGGGCCTGGCCGGGGTCCCCACGGTGTGGAACCTCAGCGTCACGCAGTTCTCGATGATCGTGCTGGGCACCGTGCTCAACATGCTGATCGGGTTCATGCTCGGACTGCTGCTGCGCAGCTCGGCCGCCGCGCTCGTGGCCTACTTCGTCTACCAGTTCGTGCTGAGCTCGCTGACGGTGCTGCTGGCCTCGACGCAGGAGTGGTTCGCCCACATCCAACCCTGGGTGGACTTCAACTTCAGCCAGGGCCAGCTGTTCGACGTCGTCCCGAGCGCGGAGCAGTGGGCGCAGCTGGGCGTCTCGGGATTCTTCTGGCTGGCACTCCCGCTCGCCATCGGGCTGCGGCTGGTGCTGCGCTCCGAGGTGAAGTAGCGCCTTCAACGTCATACGGTCCGGTCGCCATCGCGACCGGACCGTATGACGTTGTGCGTGGAGATCAGCGCCCCGCGGTCCCCTCGACGTAGTCCGAGTCGTGGCTCTTGACCCAGGCCATCAGCTTGCGCAGCTCGCGGCCGGTCTCCTCGATGGGGTGCTGCTCGCCCTTGGCGCGCAGCTCCTGGAACTCCTTGCCACCGTTGTCCTGGTCGTCGATGAAACGCTGGGCGAAGGAGCCGTTCTTGATGTCCTCGAGGACGGCCACCATGTTCTGCTTCACCTCGGGGGTGATCACTCGCGGACCCGAGACGTAGTCGCCGTACTCGGCGGTGTCGGAGACCGACCACCGCTGCTTGGCGATGCCGCCTTCGTACATCAGGTCCACGATCAGCTTCAGCTCGTGCAGGCACTCGAAGTAGGCGACCTCGGGCTGGTAGCCGGCCTCGGTGAGCACCTCGAAGCCGTACTGCACCAGCTGGGAGGCGCCGCCACACAGGACCGCCTGCTCACCGAACAGGTCGGTCTCGGTCTCCTCGGTGAAGGTGGTCTTGATGCCGCCTGCACGCAGGCCGCCGATCGCCTTGGCGTAGGAGAGGGCGAGGTCCCAGGTGGTGCCCGACGCGTCCTTCTCGACGGCGACCAGGACGGGTACGCCGCGGCCGTCGACGAACTCGCGGCGGACGAGGTGCCCGGGTCCCTTGGGCGCGACCATGAACACGTCGACCCCCTCGGGCGGGGTGATGTAGCCGAAGCGGATGTTGAAGCCGTGCCCGAACACGAGGGTGTCGCCGGGGGTGATGTTGGGCTCCACCGACTCGGCGTACAGCTTTCGCTGCACGTGGTCGGGCGCCAGGATCACGATCACGTCGGCTTCCTCGACCGCCTCGGCGGGGGTGAGCACCCGCAGCCCCTCGGCCTCGGCCTTGGCGCGGCTCTTGGAGTCCTCGGGCAGCCCGATGCGTACGTCGACCCCGGAGTCGCGTAGCGAGAGCGAGTGGGCGTGCCCCTGGCTTCCGTAGCCGAGCACGGCCACGTTCTTGCCCTGGATCAGGGCCAGGTCGGCGTCGTCGTCGTAGAACATGTCAGCCACAGGGGCTCTCCTTCATCTCTGGATCTTCGGACTTGGCGAGGGTTGTGGACGTTCTCGGACCGGCAGGGCCCTTGTTGAGCGTCCATAACCCCGATTTACATGGGGAATCAGCCTGGGATGGCGTGGGCGGCGGGAACGGGGACGGGGACCGGGCGCAGGGTGCGTTCGGTGATCGACCGGCTGCCGCGCCCGATCGCGACCATGCCGGACTGAACGAGCTCACGGATGCCGAAGGGCTCGAGCACCGCGAGGAAGTCCTTCAGCTTCGCGGCGTTGCCGGTGACCTCGATCGTGACGGCGTCGGGGGCGACGTCGACGACCTTGGCGCGGAACAGTTGTACCGCGTCCAGCACCTGGCCGCGGGTCTCTGCATCGGCCCGGACCTTGACGAGCAGGAGCTCGCGCTCGATGGCGTCGCGGTCCTCGAGCTCCACGATCTTGAGCACCTCGACGAGCTTGTTCAGCTGCTTGGTGACCTGCTCCAGCGGCGAGTCGTCGACGCTGACCACGATGGTCATCCGGGAGACCTCGGGGTGCTCGGTCGGGCCGACAGCCAGGGAGTCGATGTTGAACCCGCGGCGGCTGAACAGGCCGGCGATGCGGGCGAGCACGCCGGGCTTGTTCTCCACCAGGACCGAGAGGGTGTGGGTGCTCATCGACGTCCTCGCTTCGCTCCGCGCGCCGAGGAGACTCCTGGGGCGCTGGGTCGAATGGTTCGGTCGGTTGGCTCGCTCACAGGTCGTCCTCCTCGAACTCGGGCGCGAGGTCGCGGGCGTACTTGATCTCGTCGTTGGAGGTGCCGGCGGCGACCATCGGCCACACCATCGCGTCCCGCTCGACACGGAAGTCGACGACCACCGGCACGTCGTTGATCTCCATGGCCTTGTTGATCGTCGCGTCCACGTCGCCCGGGTTCTCGCAGGCGAGTCCCACGGCTCCGTAGGCCTCGGCCAGCTTGACGAAGTCCGGGACGCGCTTGGACTGCAGGTCGGTGTTGGAGTAGCGACTGCCGTAGAACAGGGTCTGCCACTGGCGCACCATGCCGAGCGACTCGTTGTTGATGATGGCGACCTTGATCGGGATGCCCTCGATGGTGCAGGTGGCGAGCTCCTGGTTGGTCATCTGGAAGCAGCCGTCGCCGTCGATCGCCCAGACCGTGGTGTCCGGCATCCCTACCTTGGCGCCCATGGCCGCCGGCACCGCGAAGCCCATCGTGCCGAGCCCACCGGAGTTGATCCAGGTGTTGGGGTGCTCGAACCCGACGTAGTGGGTGGCCCACATCTGGTGCTGGCCGACCCCGGCGACGTAGATGGCCTCGGGTCCGGCGATGGCGCTGAGCCGCTCCAGCACGTACTGCGGTGCCAGTCCCTCCGCGGGGGTGTCGTAGCCCAGCGGGTAGGTGCTCTTCACCCCGGCCAGGAACTTCACCCAGCCCTCGTAGTCACCGGTCGTGCCCTGGGTCTGCTCGGCCTGCAGTGCCACGATCAGGTCGGCGATCACCTCACGGCAGTCACCCACGATCGGTACATCGGCGACGCGGTTCTTGCCGATCTCCGCGGGGTCGATGTCGGCGTGGATCACCTTGGCGCCGGGAGCGAACGAGTCGAGGTTGCCGGTCACCCGGTCGTCGAACCGGGCGCCGAGGCTGATGATCAGGTCGCTCTTCTGCAGGCCGGCGACCGCCGCCACCGTGCCGTGCATGCCGGGCATGCCGAGGTGCTGAGGGTGGCTGTCCGGGAACGCGCCGCGCGCCATCAGAGTGGTCACGACCGGGATGCCGGTGAGCTCGGCGAGGGCGCGCAGCTCCTTGTTGGCGCGGGCCCGGATGACCCCACCGCCGACGTAGAGCACCGGTCGACGTGCCTCGAGGATGAGTCGGGTGGCCTCGCGGATCTGCTTGGAGTGCGGCCGCGTCACGGGCCGGTAGCCGGGCAGGTTCAGCTCGGTCGGCCAGACGAACGTGGTCTGTGCCTGGAGCGCCGACTTGGCCACGTCGACGAGCACGGGTCCGGGGCGCCCGGTGGAGGCGATGTAGAACGCCTCGGCGATGACGCGCGGGATCTCGGCCGGGTCGGTGACCAGGAAGTTGTGCTTGGTGATCGGCATCGTGATGCCGCGGATGTCGGCCTCCTGGAACGCGTCGGTGCCGATCGCGGCCGCAGGCACCTGACCGGTGACGGCGACCATCGGGACCGAGTCCATGTAGGCGTCGGCGATCGGGGTGACCAGGTTGGTGGCCCCGGGGCCGCTGGTGGCCATGCAGACCCCGACCTTGCCGGTGGCCACGGCGTAGCCCTGGGCGGCATGCCCGGCGCCCTGCTCGTGGCGCACCAGGATGTGCCGGATCCTGGAGTCGTAGAGCGGGTCGTACGCCGGCAGGATCGCGCCACCGGGGATGCCGAAGATGTTCTCGGCGCCGGCGCTCTCCAGCGACTTGATCAGGCTCTGCGCACCGGTGACAGCCTCGCCACTCGTCTGCTCGGGCATCTGCTCAACTTCCGTGTCAGGGTCGTTCCTGGTGGGCCAACAAAAAACCCCTCGAGCCGATGGCTGACGAGGGGTCGACGCGTGGGGCTCGGGCCGGGGCCCTCAGCTCACGCGTCGCGTGCGTACGAGAATCTCAAAACGCATGGACACAGCATGCCCCTCGTGCCCTGCGGCGCTCAACTCAGTGTGCCACCCGTCCCAGATCCTGGACGGACATCCCAGACTCTGGTCGTTCAGCCGCGCCCCTGCCAGGTGGTGATGCAGGCCCGGTTGCCGTCGCCGTCGGCGACCACCCAGAACGCAGGCGCGTTCGTGTCATCCACCAGGGTTCCGCCGGCCTCGAGCACGGCCTGGAGCCGTGCCTGGGCCGCGTCGTGCGGCACGCTCACGTCGAGGTGGAACCGCTGCCGGTCCGGCGCGGTCGAGTCCGTGTGCTGGAACCACAGCGAGGGGGACCGTCCGGCACGGTCGCTCAGGTCGTCGTCGAAACCCGGGGTGCGGCGGTAGCCCAGGAGCGCCTCCCAGAACGGCTTCACCGACTCGTGCTGCGGTGTGTCCAGGGCGAGCTCGATCACGTCCGGGGCTTCCGCGGCGGCGCTGACGCCCATCTGGGCGGCAAAGTCGCTGATCTCGCGCGCCAGACGCACGTCGCGGACGGTGATCGCGTTGACGTCGTGGCTCTGCAACGTGACCGTGAGGTGCGGGTAGCGCAGGTCGACGTCGGGGTGGTGGTTCGCCCGGTCGGCGGCCTCGGCGATCCGTCCGACCAGCGCGGCTCCCGCGTTGAAGTTCCCCGTCTCGAACCGCGCCACGAGTCGACCGAGGATCAACCGCCAGTCACGGAGGCCCTCCTCGAGGATCTGCTGCCCCTTCAGGGGGGCCTTGTCGTCCTCAGTCATGGGTCTCTCCTTGCTCTCGGGATCGCTCTCGGGATCGCTCACCGGACCGTGAGCGGTGTCAGCTGCCGGCCGTGCTCGTCGAAGTTGGCTGGGTCCAGCCAGCGACGCTGCGCCTCCCGCACGCCGGGCCACTCGGCGTCGGTGAGGGAGAACCAGTCGGTGTCCCGGTTGCGACCCTTGTAGATGGTGGCGTGGCGGAAGGTCCCCTCGAAGGTGAAGCCGAGGCGTACGGCGGCGCGGCGGGATGCCTCGTTGAGGGAGTCACACTTCCATTCGTAGCGCCTGACACCGACGACGTCGAACGCGTGGGCTGCCATCAGGTGCATCGCCTCGGTGGCAGCAGTCGTCTGGCGGAGAGCCGAGCCGAGGGTGATGTAGCCGACCTCGGCGGACCCGTTGAGGCGGTCGATCCGCAGGAAGCACGCGATCCCGGCGGGAAGGCCGTCCGGGAGCACGATCGTCAGCGGCACGGCGTCGGGCAGGTCGGCGACCGTCGCGAGGTAGGAGGCGAACGCATCGCGGTCCGCGAAGGGGCCGGCGGGGAGGTAGGTCCAGATCTGTGGCGGGGAGTCGACGCACAGGGCGGCGTACAGCGCGTCCAGGTGCTGCTCGCCGAGTGGTTCCAGGCGGCAGGTGCGCCCGTCCAGGGTGACGGGCTCGAGGGGTGGGCCAGGGGTCCACCGCACGGGCTCGCCGATGGGTTGCCCCCACTCGTTGGTCCTCACGTCGAGCGCCACCGGCCCAGCCTCTCACTGGAAGCTGACGAAGCCGACCCGCGGCCGGAGCGCCAGCACCCGCGCGGCGCTCATCCGCGGCCGGTCCTCGTCGAGGAACAGCTTGAATCCCATGGTGAACTGCCGCGGTCTGGCCACCCGGTGGTAGGTCGCGAGCTTGGCCTGCGGGGGCCCGAACCCGTCGACGTGCTGGACCATAGCCAGCCCGGGGCGTGGCCGGACCCGGCCGATGCCGCGCACCATGTCGGTGCGGAACTGGTGGATCACGAAGAGCTTCTCGGGAAGGTCACCGGCAGTCACGAGGCCGCTGAGCCAGGCCGAGACCTCGTTGAGCTCGGCGGCCCCCACGTGACCGATCGTCCGGGCCGGGATCTGGCCCGGCGCCATCCGCCACTCCGGATCGAGGGCGAGTCCGACCCAGGGGTCCCGCAGCGCCCAGGCCCACCGCCGCGTCACCCGGCTGAAGGTGCTCCGTCCCGGCTGCAGGTCGAGCAGCAGGAGTACGCCGTGGCGGTGGGCGGCGTCGATGTACTCCTGGACCCGGGCGACCGCGATGTCGTGGTTGAAGTCCCGGTCGCGGCCGGGGCGGGAGTCGACCACCGTGACGATCAGCTCGAAGACCGGTTGCACCCTGATGCCGCGGGCGGCCAGCGGTCGCTCGAACGGGCGGGCCGCCGCCCGCAGCCGCCCGATGATCCGGTCGGGCGAGGCCTCACCGAGGACTCCGAGCACCCCGGATCCCGCAGTGCCGTAGTAGGCCACCAGGAACTGGCGATCGAAGATCCGCGCGCGTCCGCCGGGCAGGGCACGAGGGACGGCGGACTCGGGCTGGACGGCGAGCGTGGACGGGAGGACCGCCCTGCTCGGGACCGGCGCACCGGGCGCTTCGGCCCGGGCCGGCTCGGTCCCGCGGCCCGACCCACCGAGGACCGCGGCCACCACCAGCGCGAGGGCGGCCGCGAGGACCGTCACGACCTGCGCCCGACCCACCATGGCCGGAGAGTACGGCGGTAGCGTGGCGTTATCGGGGAGGAAGGAAGGGATCCATGGGCGAGTCGCCTCTGATCGGGCTGATCCGGGACTCCGTCATCGGCGAGGACCACGTGATGCGGACGCCGTACGGCGAACGCCGGGTCACCTACGCCGACTACACCGCCTCGGGCCGTGCCCTCTCCTTCATCGAGGAGTTCATCCGCAACGAGGTGCTCCCCAGCTACGCCAACACGCACACCGAGTCCAGCGGCACCGGCCTGCAGACCACACGGCTGCGCGAAGACGCCCGCCAGATCATCCACGACGCCGTCGGCGGGGACGCCGACACCGTCGTGCTCTTCGCCGGGTCCGGCACCACCGGTGCGATCTCCAAGCTGATCGGTGTGATGGGGCTGCGCATCCCCTCGGCGCTGGAGGACCGCCACCACCTGCTGCAGCACATCCCGGCCGACCAGCGTCCGGTCGTCTTCATCGGTCCCTACGAGCACCACTCCAACGAGATCCCGTGGCGGGAGTCGATCGCCGACGTGGTCACGATCCCGCAGGACGTCGACGGGCACATCGACCTCGACGCGTTGCGCTCCGCGCTCGCGGCGTACGCCGACCGGCCGCTGAGGATCGGGTCGTTCTCGGCCGCCTCCAACGTCACCGGCATCGTGTCGAACACCGTGGCGATCGCGGAGATCCTGCACGAGCACGACGCCCTGTCGTTCTGGGACTTCGCCGCAGCCGCGCCGTACATCGACATCGAGATGTACCCCGGCGGAGGGGATCACCCGCTGGCCTACAAGGACGCGCTGTTCCTCTCACCGCACAAGTTCATCGGTGGCCCCTCGACGCCGGGCGTTCTGGTCGCGCGCCGCGAGCTGTTCGGCAACCGGGTCCCCGACGTGCCCGGGGGCGGCACGGTGGCCTATGTCAACGACGACGACCATGCCTACCTGCCTGAGCCCGAGCACCGTGAGGAGGGCGGCACTCCCGCGATCATCGAGGCGGTCCGCGCCGGGCTGGTCTTCCAGCTCAAGCAGGCGGTCGGCGTCGAGACGATCCGGGCCGCGGAGGAGCGCTTCCTTTCCCGGGCGCTGCGGTCGTGGGCGGAGGAGCCGTGCGTGGAGATCCTGGGCAACCTGGACTCCGACCGGCTCTCGATCGTCTCGTTCGTCGTGCGCGCGCCGTCAGGGCGATTCCTGCACCACAACTTCGTGGTCTCCCTGCTCAACGACCTGTTCGGGATCCAGTCGCGGGGCGGCTGCTCGTGCGCCGGTCCCTACGGCCACCGGCTGCTCGGGATCGACCTCGAGCGCAGCCACGAGTTCGAGCGCGAGATCACCGGGGGGTGCGAGGGGATCAAGCCCGGCTGGGTGCGGGTGAACTTCAACTACTTCCTCTCCGACACCGTCGCCGACTACATCATCTCCGCCGTCCGGCTGGTGGCCCGCGACGGCTGGAGACTGCTCGGTGACTACCGGTTCGACACCGTGACGGGCCTGTGGACGCACCGTGCCGGCGTGGTCGAGCCGCCGTTGCGCCTGGGCGCGGTCAGCTACGACGGGGACGGGATGCACGCCCCCAGCTCGCGGCTGGCCGGCGACGAGTCGCTGCTGGGCCAACACCTGGCCGACGGCGCGAAGCTGCTCGCCGAGGCCCGCGAACCCGACCTGAGCCCGCCGACGACTGTCAGCGAGGACTTCGAGCACCTGCGCTGGTTCGACCTGCCCCGCTCGGCGCTGGAGTAGGTCGGGTGAGTCCGGGCCCGGTCAGGGCAGCACGGACTGGCCGATCGGGCCGGGGTTGACCGCGATCTCCCAGCGGAAGCCGTCCGGGTCGGCGAAGTAGCCGCTGTAGCCGCCCCACTCGCGCCGTTCGGCCTGTGCGGCCTCCGCTCCGAGACGGCCAGCCAGCTCGAGGATCTGGTCGACCTCGGCCTCGGTGGCCACGTTGTGCGCGAGGGTGAGGGGCACGATCCCCTCGCCTCGGCGTACCGGCCCGACCTCGGCCTCGAACTCCTCCACCGACCAGAGCGAGAGGACCAGCCTCTCCCCCACCCGGATCATCAGCACCTCACCGGGAACCTCGAGCTCGGCAGTCCACCCGAGCCCGTCGAGGTAGAACGCCCGGGTGCGGGCGAGGTCGGCCACCGCCAGGGTGATGAAGCTGACGCGTTGGTCCATCGAGCACCTGCTCCCGGTCGGAGACCCTCAGCCGCAGACCGCCCCGTGCGCGGCCGACTGCACCACCTTGGCGTACTTGCCGAGCACCCCGCGGGTGTACTTCGGCGGGTTCGGGGTCCAGCCCTCAGCGCGGGAGGCCAACTCGGCGGCGTCGACGGCGACGTCCAGCGTCCGCCCGGCGACGTCCAGGATGATCTGGTCCCCGTCACGCACGAACGCGATCGGGCCACCGTCAGTGGCCTCGGGGGCGAGGTGGCCCACGCACAGACCCGTCGTGCCGCCGGAGAAGCGGCCGTCAGTGATCAGCAGCACGTCCTTGCCCAGCCCTGCACCCTTGATCGCCCCGGTGATCGCGAGCATCTCGCGCATCCCCGGCCCGCCCTTGGGACCCTCGTAGCGGATCACTACCGCGTCGCCGGCCACGATCTGTCCGGCCTCCAGGGCGTCCATCGCGGCCCGCTCGCCGTCGAAGACGCGGGCGATGCCGGTGAAGGTGGAGTCGTCGAAGCCGGCGGACTTCACGACGGCACCCTCGGGGGCCAGCGACCCCTTCAGGATCGTCAGGCCACCGGTCTTGTGGATCGGGGCGTCCAGCGAACGCAGCACCTCGCCATCGAGTCCCGCGGGCGCCAGAGCCTCGAGGTTCTCGCGCATCGTCTTGCCGGTCACGGTCAGGCAGTCGCCGTGCATCAGGCCCGCGTCGAGCAGTGCCTTCATCACGACCGGGATGCCACCGATCTTGTCGACGTCGTTCATCACGAACCGGCCGAAGGGCTTCAGGTCGCCGAGGTGCGGCACCTTGTCGCCGATCCGGTTGAAGTCGTCGATGGTCAGGTCGACCTCGGCCTCGCGGGCGATCGCCAGCAGGTGGAGTACGGCGTTCGTGGAGCCGCCCAGCGCCATCACCACGGCGATCGCGTTCTCGAAGGCCTCCATCGTCAGGATCTGACGGGCGGTGATGCCCTTGCGCAACATCTCCACGACCGCCTCACCGGAGCGGTGCGCGAACCCGTCACGGCGACGGTCGACGGCCGGCGGCGCGGCCGAGCCGGGCAGGCTCATCCCGAGTGCCTCGGCGACCGCCGCCATCGTGTTGGCGGTGTACATCCCGCCACAGGCCCCCTCGCCCGGGCAGATCGCCCGCTCGATCCGGTCGACCTCCTCGCGGGTGATCTTCCCGGCGAGGCAGGCACCGACGGCCTCGAAGGCGTCGATGATGGTCACGTCGCGGCCGTCGACCTGGCCGGGCATGATCGACCCGGCGTACAGGAAGACCGAGGCGAGATCGAGTCGTGCCGCGGCCATCAACATGCCGGGCAGCGACTTGTCGCAGCCGGCGAGGAGCACCGAGCCGTCGAGGCGTTCGGCCATCATCACCGTCTCGACCGAGTCGGCGATGACCTCGCGGGAGACCAGCGAGAAGTGCATCCCCTCGTGGCCCATCGCGATGCCGTCGGAGACCGAGATGGTGCCGAACTCCAGCGGGTAGCCGCCAGCGGCGTGCACCCCGTTCTTGGCCGCCTTGGCCAACCGGTCCAGGGACAGGTTGCACGGCGTGATCTCGTTCCAGCTCGACGCGACCCCGATCTGCGGCTTCACCCAGTCGTCGTCACCCATCCCCACCGCGCGCAGCATCCCTCGGGCGGCAGCCTTCTCCAGGCCGTCGGTGACGTCGCGGGAGCGGGGCTTGATGTCGGGGGTGCCAGAGCGGGTGCCAGAGAGGGTGCCCGAGAGGGTGCCCGAGGGCGTATCGGAGGTCGGCGCGGTCATGCGCCGAGGGTAGTCCGGCTCGCGCGGCCGGCCGCCTGCGGTTCGGACTGCGGGCAGGGGGACCGGTCACTTCTCCCGAGACAGGCCGATCAGCACCTGCGGGAGCACGGTGCCGGTCAGCTGGGCGAAGTCCAAGGTCCGCATCCCCAGGCCCTCCTGGGTGAGCGCGTGCAGGTAGAGCGCGATCGCGGTCTCGCTCAGCTGCTTCATCGCGATCGTCGGCTCGCGGCCGAGGCGGTCGAGGACGTCGCGGATCAGCGTGACCATCTGGTCCTCGAAGAGGTCGTGGTGCTCGAGGAAGGTGGCTCGGGCGTCCTCGCTGCGGAGGGCCAGCAGGGTGAACTCGGTCTGGATCACGTGCCAGCGCTGCCCGATCGGACGCAGGCGGTCCAGGATCAGGCCGATCGAGAACTCCTCGTCGGGGGTTTCGTCGATCACCGTCCGGACCGTGGCGATCATCGCCTCGGAGAGCTCGCGGAACAGCGCGAAGAAGACCTCCTCGATGCTGGCGAAGTTGGAGTAGAACGCGCCCCGGGTGAAGCCGGCCGCGTTGACCAGGTCGTCGACGGTGACCCGACGCAGCCCCTTGTGGGCGAAGACGTCCTCGGCCGCGGCGAGCAACCGCGCTCGCGTGTTGGCGCGCCGTCGGCCAGTCAGTGTCGTCAAGGTCACCTCCGCTCACGATTCATTACTGTATTCAATACGTTACCGTATCGGCATGTCGTCCTTCCTCTCCCGGCTCGGTCACACCGTCGCCCGGCGGGCCAAGGCCGTGCTTGCCCTCTGGGCGCTGCTGATCGTCGCGATGAGCACGCTCGCCGTCGGTCTCGGAGGGCAGCTCCAGGACGATCTTTCCATCCCGGGCACCGAGTCGCAGCGTGGGCTGGACACCCTCAACAACCGCTTCCCCGAACTGGCCGGCACATCCGGGCAGATCCTGTTCGTCGCCCCGGAGGGCCAGCAGGTCACGGCGTACGCCGGGCAGGTCGGCCAGGTCCTGGACACGGTCAAACAGGTCGAGCACGTCCAGATCGTCACCGACCCCTTCACCAAGAAGGACCGGGCGATCTCGCTGAGCCAGGACGGGCGCGACGCCCTCGTCCAGGTGCTGCTCGACGTCCCCCTCGACCGGCTCGACCCGGCCACGGTGGCCGCGCTGGAGGAGGCGGCCCAGCTCCCCCAGTCCTCCGACCTCGACGTCCACCTCGGCGGCTCGATCTTCACCAACACCCAGGTCACGCTCAGCCCGACCGAGGCCGTGGGAGTCCTGGTCGCGATGCTGGTCCTGGCCCTGACCTTCGGCTCGATGCTCGCAGCCGGGATGCCCATCCTCACCGCCCTGATCGGCGTCGCGGTGGCGATGACGGGTCTGCTCTCGGTCGCGGCCGTGACCGACGTGAACACCTCGACCCCCTCGCTGGCCCTGATGATCGGGCTCGCGGTCGGCATCGACTACGCCCTGTTCATCGTCTCCCGCCACCGCACGCAGCTCGCCGCCGGGCTCCCGGTGGAGGAGTCGATCGCGCGGACGCTGGCCACCTCCGGCAGTGCCGTCATCTTCGCCGGCGCCACGGTCGTGATCGCCCTGTGCGGCCTCGTGGTCGCCAGGATCCCGTTCCTCGCCGTGATGGGGTACGCCGCCGCCGCGGCCGTGGCCATCGCCGTCGCCGTCGCCCTCACCGTCGTGCCGGCACTGCTCGCCCTTGCTGGAGAGCGCCTGCGACCCCGCCCCGGGTCCCGCGCGGCCCGGAACGCCTCCGCCGAGGCCGACGGGCGGCGTACCCTCGGCGCCCGGTGGGTGGCCCTGGTGACCAGGATCCCCGCTCTCACCGCTGTGCTGACGATCGGCGTGCTGCTCGTCCTCGCCGTACCCGCCAAGGACCTGGCGCTCGGACTGCCCGACAACGGCACCGCCGACCGCGGCACCACCGAACGCACGACCTATGACCTGATCAGCCGCGACTTCGGCCCCGGCTTCAACGCACCGCTGCTGGTGACCGTCGACATCATCCGCACCACCGACCCGGTCGGGGTGATGACGGACATGGGGCGCGACATCGGTCGGCTGGACGGCGTCCGCGCCATCGCGCTCGCCACCCCCAACCGCACCGGAGACCTCGGCGTGGTCCAGGTGCTCCCCGAGGGCTCCCAGACCGACCGGTCGACGGCCGACCTCGTCCAGGCGATCCGGGACGCGCGCAGCGGCCTCGAGCGCAAGTACGACGCCACCGAGCTGGCCGTCACCGGCCAGACCGCGGTGACCATCGACGTCTCCCAGCGCCTCCGCGACGCGCTGCTGCCGTTCGCCCTGGTGGTCATCGGCCTGTCGCTGCTGCTGCTCATGATGGTCTTCCGGTCCATCGCGGTGCCGATCAAGGCGACGCTGGGCTACCTGTTCTCGGTGGGCGCGTCCTTCGGTGCGGTGACGGTGGTCTTCCAGTACGGCTGGTTCGCCGAGGCGCTGAACGTCGCCAAGGTCGGGCCGGTGATCTCGTTCCTGCCGATCATCTTGATGGGCGTGCTGTTCGGCCTCGCGATGGACTACGAGGTGTTCCTGGTCTCGCGGATGCGCGAGGAGTACGTGCACACCCGCGACGCGAAGCGCGCCGTCACCGCGGGCTTCACCGCCAGCGCCCGGGTCGTCGGTGCGGCGGCGATCATCATGATCAGCGTCTTCGCGGCCTTCGTCCCGCACAGCGACCTCAGCGTGAAGCCGGTGGCCCTCGGTCTCGCGGTCGGCGTCTTCGTCGACGCCTTCCTGGTCCGGATGACCCTGGTGCCGGCGGTGCTGACCCTGCTCGGCGACAAGGCGTGGTGGCTGCCGCAGTGGCTGGACCGACGGCTGCCTGTGCTCGATGTCGAGGGCGTCGGGTTGCAGCACCAGGTGGAGCACCAGGACTGGACCCGGCTCAACGGGCCGGCTCTCGTGCGCGCCGAGAACGTCTCGGTTCCCGACCTCCTGGAGCCGGTCTCGCTCCTGGTGCGGGAACCCGGCATCGTCGTCGTCGCCTCGACCGACCGTGCGGCCCGGCGGGCGCTGCTCGCGGCACTCACCGGCCGCCTCGACGTCGACGGTCGCCTCGTGGTGCTCGACCGCGTGCTGCCCGACGAGGCCGCGGTCCTACGGCGAGCGGTCGCGCTGCTGGAGCGCTTCCCCTCGCGCGCAGACCTCGGCCGCGTCGCCGCTGCCCCGCTCGTGGTGGTCGACGACGTCGACGACTTCGCCAGCCCCGACGAGGTCGTGCGTCGCTGGGAGACCCTCGTCGGCCTGGTCGACGCCGGGACGACCGTCGTGGCCGGCGTGCACTCCGCGTCCAGCGCGCCGGAGGGCCTGTCCGTCGTACGTCTCATCCCCGTCCAGACCCCGGAGAACGTCCTGTGAACCGCATCAACCGTGTCCTCGCCGGCACCCTCCTGCTGCCGATGCTCTTCGGAGCCCTGGTGCTCTGGTCGATGGGCGATCGCTACGAACGAGCCGACCGGGTGCCGGCCGCCGTGGTCAACCTCGACGAGCCGGTCACCATGGGCAAGGGCAAGGACGCCCAGGTGATCGCCGCCGGCCGCCTGCTCGCCGCGGGCCTGACCTCCCCCAGCACGCCCCAGGACAGCAGCCTCGGCTGGGAGCTGACCGACGCCACCAAGGCCGGCAAGGGGCTGCGCGACGGCGACTACTACGCGGTCGTCACCATCCCGCGCGACTTCAGCCGAACACTGTCGGAGATCACCGGGGACTCCCCCACCCGCGCGGGTATCACCCTCCAGACCAACGACGCGTCCAGCGCGGTCATCGGCGAGGCCAGCAAGCAGGTGGCCGACGTCGCTGCGGCGCGGCTGGGCCAGCGGGTGACCTCGACGTACCTCCAGGGACTCAACGAGCAGACCGGCAAGCTCAAGGACAGGCTGTCCGGTGCCGCCGACGGCGCGGGCCGTCTCGCCGAGGGCACCACGAAGCTCGACGACGGCGCCCGACAGCTGGGGGGTGGCGCCTCCTCGCTGGCCTCGGGGCTCGACGAGCTCTCCAGCGGCGCCGGCCGGCTCGCTGACGGGACCGAGAAGCTCTCTGCAGGCGCCTCGCGCCTGCACCTGGGGACCGGCCGCCTGGCCCGGGGGCTGGGCACGCTCTCCAAGCGCACCGACGCTCTTCCCGGCCAGACCCGCGCCCTCGCCGACGGCGCCGGGCAGGTCTCCCGCGGCGTGGGCCCCTACACCGAGATCGTGAAGGCCTGGGCGCGAGCGTGTACGACGAACCCGACCGTCACCGCGACCAACGCGCGGCTGTGCGCCGGGACCCTGCAGGCCGCGGGTGTCGCCGGGCGTAACGCCGACCGACTCGCGACCGGTGCCCGCCAGGTCGCCGCCGGCAGCGACCGCCTCGCCGACGCGACGCCCCAGCTGACCGACGGCATCGACCGGGCCGCGTCTGGCGCGGCCAGACTCGACAGCGGCAGCGGCGCACTCGCCAGCGGGACGGCCAGGCTGACCGACGGTGCCGCGCAACTGGCAGCGGGAGCCGGCACGGCGAGCGCCGGTGCCGGCCGGCTCGCCTCCGGCAGCCAGCAGCTCGCAGCCGGCACCGGTCGCCTCGACGCCGGCTCCAGTCAACTGGCAACCGGACTGCGTGAGGGGGCGAAGGCGATCCCGGATGCGTCGCGGGGCAAGCCCGAGGTGATCGCCGACCCCGTGCGCACCACCGCCCAGAGCCTGAACCCGTCCCGGGACGGCACCACGCTGCTGCTCCCGACCGTGTTGGCCTTCGCGCTGTGGCTGGGCGCCTTCGTGACCTACCTGGTCCGTCAGGCGCTCCCGCTCGCCTGGCTGCGCCGCTCCGCCTCCGGGCGGCGGATCGCGCTGGCCGGCTGGCTCCCGGCGCTCGGCATCGGCGTGGCCCAGTCCGCGCTGCTGCTCACGGCCGCACTCCTGCTGGGGGCCGAGCTCGACTCCCCGCTCGGCGTCGCCGGTCTGATGGTGCTCGCTGCGGGGGTGTTTGCCGCCCTGAACCAGGCCTTCGTCGCCGTGAGCGGCCAACGCCGAGGCTGGATCGCCTCGATCGCGTTCGCGGCCGTGCAGATGGTCTCCCTCGGCGGTCTGGTGCCCATCGACACCGCGCCCGGCCCCTTCCAGGTCCTCAACTCGGTGCTCCCGGTGGCCCGCGCCGCGGACGGCTTCGCCCGCCTCACGCTCGGTGGCGAGGTGGGTTCGCTCGGCGGCGACGTCGTCCTGCTGCTGCTGTGGGGACTCGGCGCGCTCACGGTCACGGCGTTCGCCGCGCGCCGGGCACAGCGACTCGACCCGGCGGAGCTGCGGGCCCTGGCCGAGGACGACGCGCCGGTCCTCGCCCGGTAGTCCTCAGATCGCGGCCGCACGCACCGACATCACGTCGGGGAGGTTCCCCGCGACCTGTCGCCAGCTCTCCCCGGAGTCTGCGGATCCCCACACGGTCCCGTTGCGCCCGCCGAAGTAGAGGCCCGCGGAGTCGTGGGCGTCGGTGCACATCGAGTCGCGCATCACCGCGGCGTAGAACTCATCGGGCAGTCCGTCGCCGAGCGGCTCCCACGAGGCTCCCGCGTCCTTCGAGCGCCACACCCGGGCCTTGCCCTCGGGCGGGAACCGGCCTTCACCGACGACCGGGAAGACGTAGACGGTGTCCGGCTCGTGCGGGTGGACGACCACGGGGAACCCGAAGTCGGACGGCAGGCCCTGCGCTATGTCGACCCAGGTCGCACCCTCGTCGTCGGAGCGATAGACCCCGCCGTGGTTCTGCAGGAAGAGCCGCTCCGGACGCGACGGATGCCGGGCCACCTTGTGCACGCACTGGCCGAACTCCGGGTACTCACCGCCCTCGGGGGCGAAGTCCACCCGGATGCCCTGGTTGCGCGGCTCCCACGAGGCGCCGCCGTCGGTCGTCTGGTAGACGCCGCCGGTCGAGATCGCGGCGGTCAGCGACATCGGGTCGGTGGGGTGCGGCAGCAGGGTGTGGAAGGCCTGGCCGCCGAAGCCCTCGTTCCACTCCTTCCGGTGCGGGTGGTCCCACAGTGCCCGCTCGAGGGCGAAGGTCTCGCCGCCGTCGTCGGAGCGGAAGATCGCACCGGGCTCGGTGCCGGCGTAGACGACGCCGTCCTCGGTGCCGGGCGCGAGCTGCCAGGTCCGCTCGACCGAGGCATCCATCCCCTCGGGGAACCCGATCGGGTGTTCCTTCCAGGACGCGCCGAAGTCGTCGGAGCTGAAGACCTGGGGTCCGGTCCAGCTGAGCGAGGCACCGGCCAGCAGCCGAGGGCTCGCGCCGCGGGTGTCGACCATGACGGAGTAGACCTCCATCAGCGGCAGGTGCGGACCGTCCACGGTCCAGTCCTGGCGATCCTCGTCGGACCGCGCGATCCACAGTCCCTTGCGGGTGCCGATCATCAGCACCGTGTCCCTGCCAGCCATCGGTGGCCTCCCTCTCGCGTATTCCTAACAGGAACATTATCCTGATCGGACGATGGGTCAAGAGCTTCCGATCACCTCCTACGCGCTGCTCGGGCTGCTGTCCTTCGGCGAGCCCCTGACCGGCTACGAGCTCAAGCAGCGGGCCGACAAGACGCTGCGGTTCTACTGGGTCTCACCGGCGATGAGCCAGGTGTACTCCGAGCTCGACCGGCTGCACGGCCACGGCCTGGTGCGTCGCGTCGGGGACGGTCGCGCCACGTCGTACTCCCTGACCCCGGAGGGGCACAGCGCGCTCGACACCTGGCTGAGTGAGACACCCGTCGGCTTCCCGGTCCTCAAGCACCCGGTCGCCCTGCGCCTGCTGCTCGGTGCGCTGCTGGACCCCGACGACGTACGCCGCCTGCTGCTGGACCATCTCGACGCACTGGAGGAGGAGCACGCCGCTCTGGAGAAGGTGCGGGTCTCGCTGCAGGGCGCGGACGCACCGGACCAAGTGTTCCGCTACCCCTCCCTGGTGGCCGACTGGGGGCTGTCCTACTTCGAGCACGAGAAGACGATCATCGAGGACCTGCTGCGGCGCATCGAGGAAGGGACCTGAGCCCTGGTCTGCTCGGCTTTGTTCACCCAGCCGTCACATGGGCGTGACGCTCCCGACAACACCGCTGCCTACCTTCGACACAGAGGGTGACGACGGAACACCGACCGCCGGCACCACCGAGGGAGGTCACGATGAACCACCTGATCGCGCCGGTCGTCCGGCCACTGACGTGGTGGGCGCAGGAGTGCCAGCGGAACTCCTGCCGCAACGCCATGGTCGCCTCCACCGCGCTGGCCGAACGGCGACAGGAACGCAACGACGTGCAGGACTACCTCGACCAGGCCCTCGGCCGGGTCGCTCAGGGGGCCGATCACCGGACCCGCGCGGCCGGGTGATCTGAGCCACCAATCCCCCACGCCCGGCCTGGCCTCGGGCACAATCCGTGCATGGCCTCCGCCGCGGTACCCCTGCACGTCGCACCGTCCTCGGACGACGGGCTCGCCCTGCGCTACTACACCGTCACCTCGGCCGACGGAACGCAGCTGCAGGCGTGGACCAATGACGTCGACGGTCCGCTCGTGCTGCTGTGCAACGGCCTCGGCACCAGCCCCTACAGCTGGCCGGCCCTGCTCGACCCTGCGTGCGGGGTGCGCGTGATCTCCTGGAACCACCGCGGCACGGGCGGTTCCGACCGGCCCCGGGACACCGAGCACGTCGGCATCGACGCCTTCGCCGAGGACGCCATCGCCGTCCTGGACGACGCCGGCGTCGAGGCCTGCGTGCTGATGGGCTGGTCGATGGGCGTCAACACGATCTTCGAGGTCGCGGTCCGTCACCCCGAGCGGGTGAGCGGTCTGCTGGCCGTCGGCGGCGTCCCCGGCGACACCTTCGCCTCGATGCTCGCCCCGGTGTTCGTGCCCCGGGTCATCCGCAAGCCGATCACGGTCAACGTCGCTCGGCTGATGAAGCGGGCGGGGCGACCCCTGACCCAGATCGCATCGCGGCTTCCCGTGGGGCCCCTCACCTACGAGGTCTTGACCCACACCGGCTTCATGCTGCCGATGCCGGACCCCGTGCTGGCACGGCGGGCGATCAAGGAGTTCCTCACCACCCCGATCGACTGGTACATGCACCTGGCCCTGCACACCTCGCTGCACCTGCGCGTCTCCCTGCGACACATCCGGGTCCCGACCACGTTCGTGGCCGGCAAGTACGACGTACTCGCCTCCGCCCACGACATGCAGACCGCCACCGACCGGATCCCCGACGCGGAGTTCCGGCAGCTGCGCGCCACGCACTTCATCTCGATGGAGAAGCCGGCCGAGGTCCACGAGGCGTTGCTGGACCTGCTCGACCGCGTCCCGGGGTAGTCCTCGCGCTGGGCGAGGCTGGCTAGGCTCGGCGGATGAAGCGGTTCGGCACGCTGCTCCTCCTGTCTGCTCTCCTCGTCGCCGGTTGCGGCGAGTCCGACCCCCAGGCGGGGAGGACTCCCTCGGCGGCGCCCTCCGACACCAGCACGACCGGTTCCGCCTCGTCGACACCGTCTGCGTCGTCGGGCTCCTCGTCGGCGGCGCCGCGGTCGCAGCGCCCCAAGGTGATCGGCACGATCGCGAAGGGCCTCGAGGTGCCGTGGGGCATCGCGTTCCTGCCTGACGCCACCGCCCTGGTCACCGAGCGCGACAGCGGCCGGGTCTTCCGGATCGGGCGCGGCAAGGTCACCGCGGTCGGACGGGTCGCCGAGGCCCGGGCCAGCGGGGAGGCCGGCCTGTTGGGCGTTGCCGTGTCCCCGTCGTACACCACGGACAAGCGGGTGTTCTTCTACGCCACCACCGACCGGGACAACCGGGTGCTGCGCACCACCTTCGTGAACGGCCGCCTCGGGGCGATGAAGCCGGTCCTCACCGGCATCCCCAAGGCTGGCAACCACGACGGCGGCCGGCTGGTGTTCGGGCCTGACGGGATGCTCTACGTCTCGACCGGGGAGGCGGGACAGCCCGACCTCGCCCAGGATCCGGCCTCGCTCGGCGGTAAGATCCTGCGGATCGACCAGGACGGGAAGCCGGCCCCTGGGAACCCCCGGGCCGACTCGCCGATCTGGACCCTGGGCCACCGCAACGTGCAGGGGCTCGCGTTCGACGACCAGGGCAACCTGTGGGCCTCGGAGTTCGGTCAGAACACCTGGGACGAGCTCAACCTGATCCAGAAGGGCCGCAACTACGGCTGGCCGATCGTCGAGGGCAAGGGTGGTCGGCAGGGCCTGCAGGACCCGCAGGTGCAGTGGTCAACGGATGAGGCCTCCCCGTCGGGGCTCGCCTTCGTCGGCGGGCGACTCTTCCTCGGAGCCCTCCGGGGCGAGCGGATCTGGCGCATCGACGTCACCGGCAAGCGGGCCGGCTCGGACAAGGCGTTCTTCGTCGGCGAGTTTGGCCGGATGCGCACCGTCGTCACCGCCCCCGATGGCAACCTCTGGGTCACCACCTCCAACCGGGACGGCCGAGGCAGCCCGGCAGCCAGTGACGACCGGATCCTCCTGGTCCGCCCCTGATCCCCCCAAAGCCCGCCGAGACGTCGCAAACGAACAACCGCAGCCCGCCGAGACGTCGCAAACGAACAACCGCAGGCCGCCGAGACGTCGCGAACGAACAACCGCGGCAACGGGCGAGTCGTCTGTTTGCGACGTGTCGGCGGGTTTTCGGCGTGCGTTTGCGACGTGTCGGCGGGGTCAGGGGTGGGGGGTGACGCTGACGCTGACGCTGGCCCGGCGTACGGCGCGGCGCAGGGTGGTCAGCACGGCGGGGCCGAGGACCACGAGCGCGACGGTGTTGGTGATCGCCCGACCGGTGTCCCAACTGCCGGTCGAGGTGAGCAGGGTGTAGACCCCGAACCGGTGCAGGTTCTCCAGCAGTGGCGCACCAGGCACGAACGACAGCCCGCCCGTGTGCCCGGGGACCTCGATGCCCAGGGTGAACGGCCAGCTCGACATGTTCATCACCAGACCGAAGGCGTACGCCGCGAGCACGCCGTACCCGATCAGCATGGCGATCTCCCACCGTCCGGTGACCCGTCGCGGCAACAGGCCGGCGCCCATCCCGACCCAGGCCGAGGCGAGCATCTGGAACGGCAGCCACGGTCCGACCCCGGCGGTGAGCAGGGCCGAGGCGAACAGCGAGGTACAGCCGAGGACGAAGCCGAAGCCCGCGCCGAAGACGCGGCCGCCGAGGATCAGCAGGAAGAACACCAGCTCGATGCCGGCAACACCGGCGCTGAGCCCGCGCATCACCGCATTGATCGCGGTGAGCACGCCAAGCATGGCCAACACCTTGGCGTCCATGCCGCCCTCGGTGAACTCCGCGAGGCACACCACGATCACGATCGGTAGCAGCAGCGCGAAGATGAACGGCGGCTGCACGGCCTGGCCCTCGACGCGCACCTTGACCAGCAGCGGCCACAGGAACATCAAGAGACCGGCGAGCGACGCCAGCGACAGGACGGCGGCCGACCGCAGCCGGAGGGGTACGGCGGCGAAGACCGTTCGCGGTGCGGTCGTCGTACTCATCCCGCCGCCACGACCTGCTCGACGGTGAGCCAGCCGGCACCCAGGATCTTGTGCACCTGGGGGGCGAAGGCCGGCGACTCGGCGACGACGCGCGCGGTCGGTCCCTCGGAGACCACCTCTCCGTCGGCGAGTACGACGACCCGGTCGGCGACCTGCGCCACGAACTCCACGTCGTGGGTGGCGACCAGCACCGCGCGTCCCTCCTCGGTCAGCCCGGTCAGGATGTCGGCCAGCGCGAGCTTGCCCGGGTAGTCCAACCCGCGAGTCGGCTCGTCGAGGCACACCACCGCCGGACCCGAGGCCAGCACCACGGCCAGCACGAGGGAGAGCCGTTGTCCCTCGGAGAGGTCACGCGGGTGCCGCTCACCGTCGATCCCCGGCGCCAGCCGGTCCAGCAGGCCCCGGGCGTGCCCTGCCGGTGCGCGCGCGTCGCGGTCGGCGGCCGCGCACTCCTCGGCCACGGTCTCGAGACAGAGCAGGTCCGCCGCCGTCTGCGGCACCAGACCGACCAACCCGCGCCGGGACGCCGGGTCGAGGAGTGCCGGGTCCTGGTCGTTGACCCGCAGCGTCCCTCCGGCCCGCCGTCCGCTCCCCTGGAGGGCCCACAGCAACGAGGACTTGCCGGAGCCGTTGCGCCCCATCAGGCCGGTCACCTGCCCCGACCTCAGGGTCAGGTCCACGCCCCGGACGGCCTCCCGCCTCCCGTAGGAGACCTCGAGTCCCCGCGCCGAGAGGATCGGCTCGCCACCCTCGTGAGCGGAGGTGTCGCCGTTGACGAGCGCGAGTCGCGCGGCCTGCTTGCGCGCGTCGCGCACCGTCAGTGGCAGCGGCGACCACCCCGCCCAGCGGCCCAGCTCCACGATCGGCGGCGCGACCGGGGAGTGCTGCAGCACTGTGGCGGGGTCGCCGACCTGCACCCGCCCACCGGACTGGACGAGGACGATCCGGTCCGCGAACGGCACCACCCGCTCGAGGCGGTGCTCGGCGAGTACGACGGTCACCCCGAGGTCGTGCACCAGCCGGGTCAGCGTGGCCAGCACGTCCTCGGCCGCGGTCGGATCCAGCGCCGAGGTCGGCTCGTCGAGCACCAGGAGGCGCGGGTGCATCGTCAGCACCGACCCGATGGCGACCCGTTGCTGCTGGCCCCCCGACAGCGTGCGCAGGTCGCGGCCACGCAGTTCGGCGATGCCGAGAAGGTCGAGCGTCTCCTCGACCCGCCGGCGCATCGTGGCCGGCTCGAGGCCCAGCTGCTCCATCCCGTAGGCGAGCTCCTCCTCGACCGTGTCCGTCACGAACCCCGCCGTCGGGTCCTGGCCGACGTACCCCACGACATGGGCCCGGTCACGCGGCGGCTGGTGCAGGATGCTGACGCCGTCGAGGAGTACGTCGCCGGTGAGCCGGCCCCCCGTGAAGGTGGGCACCAGTCCGTTGAAGACGCCGAGGAGCGTGGACTTGCCGACGCCGGTCCGGCCCGCCACCAGCACCAGCTCGCCCTCCTCGAGGACGAGATCGACCTGGCTCAGCACTGTCGCCGGACCCGACGCCGCGTAGCTGAAGGTGATGTCACGCAGCTCGAACATCGGCCACCTCCCGTCGCTGGGGCTGCGTCTGGGTCAGCACGGGGGTGGGGGCCACGAAGGCGGCCAGGGCTCCGAGGAGTACGACGAGCAACGCCGTCGTCGTCACCACCGGCGCGGTGTCGAGTGCGGGGTGCAGGAGCGTCAGCTCCCCCCGCAGGAAACCGAGCACCCCCACGGCGACGGCCAACCCGCTGAGCGCGACCCCGGCCTCCGCCGCCTGCCAGTGGTCGGGTCGGTAGCGGCTGCGCTGCACCCGCCGACCGGCCGTCCAGAAGCCTGCCGCGGCCAGCGCGACGCCGCCGACGAGACCGGGCAGGACGAGCCATCGCGGGGCGGTCTGGTCGAGCAGCGCGTAGGTGCCGATGCAGATGCCGACCAGACCGGTCAGCATCAGCGCGCCCGTGCCGCGTCGCTGCCCCTTGGTCAGGTTGCCCGCCCGGCCGTAGCCGCGGGCGTCCATCCCAGCCGCCAGCGACATCGAGCGTTCCAGCGCGTCCTCCATCACGGGCACGACGATCCCGCGCAGCCGCCCGACCCGGCCACCCGGCATGCCGCGGAGCTGTCGGGCGGCCCGCACGCGCCGCAGGCTGTCGGCCAGCTGGGGCAGCAGCGCCACGGCCACCACCACGGCGGTGCCGATCTCGTAGAGCGCCGGCGGCATCGACTTCAGCAGCCGCTTGGGGTTGGCCAGCGCGTTCGCGGCGCCCACGCAGATGACCAGCGTGGCCAGCCGCAGCCCGTCGTACAGCCCGGCGAGCACGGACTCGAGGGTGATCGGCCCCAGCAGACGCACCCCCGCCACCCAGTCGGGCAGTGGGATCTCCGGCAGGTCCAGGAGTACGACGCCGCCGTACCCGCCACCGAGCAGCACCCGGAAAACCACCCGGACCACCACGATGACGAGGCCGAAGACCAGGTAGAGCCGGAACGACCTGGACCACGGGTGGTCCGAGCGCCGCATGGCGACGGTGAACGCAGCGATGCCGATGACCATCAGCAGCAGCCACGGGTTGGTCGTGGCGGTGGCCGCGGCGGCGAGGCCCAGCGCCCAGAGCCACCAGGCTCCCGGGTGCAGGTCCCTCGCCGCCCGCGGCCGACTCACGTCGCGCCGACCCGCCTGCGCCACCACACGGCGGCCCCGGCTGCTCCGACGAGGGCCACGATGACCCCGATCGGGACCCAGGCCGGCAGCCCGCCCGGATCATCGGGCTGCAACGCGCCGTTCGCAGGTTGCACGCTCGCGGCGTCGGAACTCGGCTCATCCGACGCCGACTCGGTCGGCCCCAGCACGCTGGCACTCGCCGAGGCCGACGCGCTCGGGGTCCCCGAGACGCTGCTCGACGCCGACGGACTCGCAGCCTTGGTGGGACTCGCACTGGCCTTGACGCGGGTGACCCCGGCCGATCCGCCGCCCGGCGCAGGTGCCTTCGTCGCTGACTTGGTCGGGGCCTTCGTCGGGGCCTTGGTGGGCGCTGGGGCAGGCTGGCTGTTCACCGGCGCGGCGCTGGGCGGGTCGCCCGTGCCGCCGTTCTGCCAGGAGAACGCCATGAAGCCGCCGCTCGACACCTTCAGGCCATCCACCCCGCTGCTGGAGTAGCTCCACTTGCCGGACTTGCCGTCGGACCAGTACAGCCCCCAGTAGGCGTTGGCCGGCGGGGTGTTGATGCACGGGTCCGCGCTCGGAGCCCCGTTGACCCGACACACGAAGCCGGGCTGTCTTTCGACACGCTTCAGGTCAAAGCCGGCGTGCCGAAAGACGTCCGAGCCGGACTGGTTCGCCCCGTTGGGGTCGCAGCCCTTCTGGACGCCACGGCCTTCGAGGCCGTTGAAGTCGACCACCACGTTGACGCCGGCGCCCGAGCAGAAGGCGGCCGACGCCGGCGCCGCTGACAGCCCGACCAGCCCGGTCGCCGCGGCGAGTGCCGCGGCGACCGTGCCGGCGAGACGGGAGCGTGCCCGGGTCAACGCACGACCCTGATGACGGTCCTTCCGCGGCGGATGTCACCGAACTGGCCGTAGGCGACGATCCGCTTCTTGCCCACCCGGCGGCCGACCCGGAAGGTCGCCGCGAAGACGCCCGCCGAGGTGGCGTAGCCGGAGCGAACGAGCCGCCCCTTGTAGTAGATCCTGGCGCGCTCCTGCGGCGCCAGACCGGTCACCCGGGCGGTCTTCAGTCGACCGCGCTTGACCCGGTACTTGCCGCGCTTGACAGTGAGCGTCTTCTCGCCCAGCACCTTCACGGTGCGCGAACTCGCGTGTCCGTAGGGATCGCTGGCCGTGTAGACCCGGTTGCCCGTCCCAGCGGGAAGCACCACGTCGGTCGTCCAGTCGCCAACGGTGGCGATGCCACGAGCTGAGGCGCCGGGACCCTTGGCGCAGAGCACCGTCCCCTCCTCTGCACCCGAGGTGGTCAGCGTGACGGTGCTGCCGGCCTTGCGGTAGTCGCGCGGTCCCGTCAGCGCGAGGTCGGGGGTGGCGTCCGTCGAGAACCACGTCGTGCCCGGGAGTGCCTGCGAGGTGGCTCGGCGCCACTGGTCACTGGTGGCGTCGGTGATCCCGTCCGAGCGGCCGGCCGCGAGCGTGGGGTCGTCATAGCCGACGGCACCGGTTTCCCCGGAGAGTCCGCTGGAAGTCTCCGTCGCGGAGACCTGGTGGGCTCGCAGCCACACCGCAGCCTGCCGCGCCGCCGGTGTCTCCCCGAGCGCCCACGCGGCCAGGCCGGTGCTGTTGGCGTTCGACCCCTCCGTGCTCTGCCCTCCGCCCAGCGAGCCGTCGCAGCGTTGCTGACTCATCAGCCAGGACTTCGCCTTGTCGATCGCCGTGGCGACCGGCGCGTCACCCGACTGCGAGTCGAGTTGGAGAATGGCGATCGCGGTCGCGTCCGTGTCCGGCGCGCCGCTGCCGCAGGACTGGTCCGGTGCCGACTTGTCGGCGGTGAAGTAGAGGCGGAAGGCACCACTGGCGCACTGCTGCTCGAGCAGGAAGGCAGTCACCGAGGCCGCCTCGGGCGAACCGGCCGCGTCGAGCGCCTTCGCGGCGTATGCCTGGCCGAGCACGTTGGCCGAGTCGTCGTCGTAAGGGTCCCCCGGCGTGAAGGCGGCGTCTTCGATCCGTCCCTCGATCGGAGCATCACTGGCGACCCGACTCTCGAGGTCCGCGACCAGGTCCTGGTCCTGCCCACCGAACGCGGTGTCTGCGGGGTGACCCACGAAGGTGGCCAGCTTCGCCAGACCCCCCGTGTAGGAGTGGGGACCACCGAACGGTGTCACGTAGTCGTCGACGTGGCTGGACAGCGCATCGGTGATGTCTTGAACAGTGCTGGCGTGACCCCCGACCGCGATGAGGGCGAGCCCCGCATCGATGGTCAAGCCGTAGTCATCGAAGCCACCCCAGTTGGGGTTGTGCATCAGGCCGCCGGTGAGCTGGCCCTCGAGCCAGTCGGCACCTTGCTGAGCGGGCGCTGGCTCGTAGGTGACGGCCTGGGCCGGCTGGACGATCAGGCCCGTGCCGGAGATGGCCAGGGCGGCGGAGGCGACGTACGCCCCGAGGCGCGCAGATCTGCGCATGGTGTGTTTCCTTCCCGCTGCACAACGGGAGGCTCACGCGAGTGGACCACCCGCTGGTTTCCACGACAGCGTGTGTTCGAAAGACGTATGCAGCGGGTGCTCCGGCTCGTCGCCACTGCTGGGCAGATGACGACCTACGGTTGCGGGTCAGCGCCGGAATCGGACCGGCTTCCCCCGTCGACGTACGTGGTGGATGTGGAGTTGAGCCCCGGTGGGGCTGCGCGAAACAGTAACACCGCGCGAGCCCCCCGGATCCCTGGGTCTCACACCCTCTGACCGGGTGCCTCCAGACACGCCGTAGCAGCGCGACCGGCTACTGCACACACGCCGTACGACGCCGACCGGGCACTGCACGCACGCCGCACGACGCCGATCGGGCCCTGCACGCACACCGTACGGCGCCGACCGGTCACTTCCCGCACCTGCCCGACCACACAGCCGTGCGCGGATTGCCCGCTCGGCGCACCACAGCGTGCGCGCAGTGACCGCTCGCGGAACTACTGGAGTCGCTCGAGGATGAGCTCGCGCACGCGGCCGGCGTCGGCCTGGCCGCGCATGTCCTTCATCACCGCGCCGATCAGCGCACCGGCCGCGGCGACCTTGCCCTCCCGGATCTTCTCCGCCACATCGGGGTTGGCCTCGATCGCCCGGTCCACCGCGGCTCCGAGGGCGCCGTCGTCGGAGACGATGGCCAGGCCACGGGCGGCGACCACCTCGTCCGGCGCTCCCTCCCCGGCCAGTACGCCGTCGAAGACCTGGCGGGCCAGCTTGTCGTTGATCGCCCCGGCGTCGACCAGTGCCTGGATGCGGGCGACGTCCGCCGGGGTGATCGGCAGCGCGGCGAGGTCGGTCCCCTCCTCGTTGGCCCGTCGGGCCAGCTCGGAGAGCCACCACTTGCGCGCCGCCTGCGGCGAGGCACCGGCCGCGATCGTCTCGGTGACCAGTTCCACCGCGCCCGCTCCGGCGGTGTCCCGCATCTCCAGGTCGGTGAACCCCCAGTCGGCCTGCAACCGCGCACGCCGCTCGCGCGGGGGCTCGGGCAAGGTCCCCCGGAGCTCCTCGACCCACTCCCGGGACGGGGCGACCGGAACCAGGTCGGGCTCGGGGAAGTAGCGGTAGTCCTCCGCATCCGACTTCTCCCGGCCGGAGGTCGTCACGCCGGTGTCCTCGTGCCAGTGCCGGGTCTCCTGCAGGATCGAGCCGCCGCCGGCCAGCAACGCCGCCTGCCGCCCGATCTCGTAGCGGGCCGCGCGCTCGACCGAGCGCAGCGAGTTCACGTTCTTGGTCTCGGTGCGGGTGCCGAGAGTTCCCGCACCCACCTCGGCCAACGACAGGTTCACGTCGCAGCGCAGAGACCCCTGCTCCATGCGTACGTCGGACACCCCGAGGCCGAGCAGCAGCTCGCGGAGGTGAGCGACGTACGCGCGGGCGACTGCCGGCGCCTTCTCGCGGGCACCGGTGATCGGCCGGGTGACGATCTCGATCAGCGGGATCCCCGCCCGGTTGTAGTCGACCAGCGAGTAGTCCGCCCCGTGGATCCGCCCCGTCGAGCCGCCGACGTGCAGCGACTTCCCGGTGTCCTCCTCCATGTGCGCGCGCTCGATCTCGACCCGGAACGTCTCACCGTCGACCTCGACGTCGGTCCACCCGTCGAAGGCGATCGGCTCGTCGTACTGGCTGGTCTGGAAGTTCTTCGGCATGTCCGGGTAGAAGTAGTTCTTCCGGGCGAATCGGCACCACTCGGCGATCTCGCAGTTCAGCGCGAGGCCGATTCGGATCGCCGACTCCACCGCCTTGGCGTTGACGACCGGCATCGAGCCGGGCAGGCCGAGGCAGGTCGGGCAGGTCTGGGTGTTGGGTTCGCCGCCGAACGTCGCCGGGCACCCGCAGAACATCTTGGTGGCCGTGTTCAGCTCGACGTGGACCTCGAGCCCCATGGCCGGGTCGAAGGCGGCGAGCGCATCCTCGAACGACAGCACCTCGGGCAGCGTGCGCGTCATCGGGACACCGCCTTGTCCAGCTTGTCGGGATCGAGCAGCGGGCCGCCCCACTGGTGCTCCAGGAGCGCCTCGAGCGCCGCACCGACGCGGTAGAGCCGGTCGTCGGCCAGCGCCGGCGCCAGGATCTGGATCCCGACCGGCAGGCCGTCCTCGGCCAGGCCCGAGGGCACCGACATGCCGGGTACGCCGGCCAGGTTGGCCGGAATCGTGGCGATGTCGTTGAGGTACATCGCCAGCGGGTCGTCGAGCTTCTCGCCCAGCCGGAAGGCAGTGGTCGGCGCGGTCGGCGAGACCAGCACGTCCGCGCGCTCGAAGGCTCGCTCGAAGTCACGGCTGATCAGGGTGCGCACCTTCTGCGCCTGCCCGTAGTAGGCGTCGTAGTAGCCGCTGGAGAGGGCGTAGGTGCCCAAGATGATGCGCCGCTTCACCTCGTCGCCGAAGCCCGCGTCGCGGGTCGCCCGCATCACCTCCTCGGCGCTGGGCGACTCGACCCCCTCGGGGTAGACCCGCAGCCCGTAGCGCATCGCGTCGAACTTCGCGAGGTTGCTGGACGCCTCGGCCGGCAGGATCAGGTAGTACGTCGCCAGTGCGTGCACGAACGAGGGGCAGCTGACCTGCACCACCTCGGCCCCGGCCTTGACCATCAGCTCGACCGCTTCGTCGAACCGCGCCTGCACGTCGACCTGGTAGCCGTCGCCGGTGAGCTCGCGGACCACCCCGATGCGCACCCCGGAGAGATCGCCGGGCGTGCCCTGCTCGGTCGCGGCCACCAGCGCCGGCAGCGGCTGGTCGATCGAGGTCGAGTCGAGCGGGTCGTGGCCGCCGATGACCTCGTGCAGCAGGGCGGCGTCACGCACCGAGCGCGTGACCGGGCCGGCCTGGTCCAGCGAGTTGGCCAGGGCCACGAGCCCGTAACGGGAGACCCCGCCGTAGGTCGGCTTGACCCCGACGGTCCCGGTGACCGCACCCGGCTGCCGGATCGAGCCGCCGGTGTCCGTGCCGATCGCCAGCGGCGCCTCGAAGGCGGCGACTGCAGCGGCCGACCCGCCTCCGGACCCGCCCGGGATCCGGTCGAGGTCCCACGGGTTGTGGGTCGGACCGTAGGCCGAGTGCTCGGTGGAGGAACCCATCGCGAACTCGTCCATGTTGGTCTTGCCCAGGATCGGCAGCCCGGCCGCCTTGACCCGAGCGACCACCGTGGCGTCGTACGGCGGGATCCAGCCCTCGAGGATCCTCGAGCCGCAGGTCGTGGGGAGGCCCTGAGTGGCGAGCACGTCCTTGACCGCGATCGGCACGCCGTCCAGCGGTGAGGCGAGGGCGCCTGCCGCGCGCCGCTCGTCCGAGGCCCGGGCCGCGGCGAGGGCCCCCTCGGTGTCGACGTGCAGGAACGCATGGACCTCGCCGTCGACGTCCGCGATCCGGTCGAGGAACGCCTGGGTCAGCTCGACACTGGTCGTCTCGCCCGCGTCGAGCGCGGCGGCGAGGTCTGAGGCACTGCGGCGGATCAGCGGGCTGGTCACTGCTCGTCACCCAGGATGCGGGGTACGGCGAAGCGCTGGTCCTCGACCCGGGGAGCCCCGGAGAGCGCCTGCTCCGCGGTCAGGCAGGGCCGCACCACGTCGTCGCGGAACACGTTGGTCAGCGGCAGCGCGTGTGACGTGGGCGGGATGTCGTCGGCGGCCACCTCGCTGATCGAGGCGACCGACTCGAGGATGACCGAGAGCTGCGGGGCGAGGTGGTCGAGCTCCTCGTCGGAGAGCTCGATGCGGGCGAGGTCCGCGAGATGGCCGACCTCCTCGCGGGTGATCTCCACGGCACGCGTCGGTGGGTTCTCAGGCATGGCGGCCATCCTAGATCGCGCGCCTCCGGCAACCGGGCACGGGCTAGCCTCGGTGACGACCGGACCGGAACCATGGTGAGGGGGTGGCGTGTGCCCGCCTCAGCACGCCCGGCGAGGCGGCCCGCTCGGCCCGTCGTGCCGGTCCTCGCCGTCCTGTGCGCGATCGTGCTCGCCGGCTGTTCGGCCCCCGGGTCAGCTCCCGAGGCCAAGGGTGCGACCCCGGCCCCGACACTTACACCGGCGCCGACGAAGGCGCCGCCCGCGTTCGGGCGCTACGTGGCGTTGGGCGACTCCTTCACCGCGGCGCCGTTCGTGCCGGTGACCGACGTGGCCAACGGCTGCTTCCGGTCCTCCGCGAACTACCCGGCCCTGGTGGCGAGCACCCTCGGCGCCGAGCTCGACGACCGCAGCTGCGGTGGGGCGGTGACGGCGAACTTCACCGCCAGCCAGTTCCCCGGCGTCGCCCCGCAGTTCTCCGCCCTCGACGCGAGCACCGACCTGGTCACGGTCAGCATCGGCGGCAACGAGAACACCCTCTTCCGCCGGCTGACCGGCAAGTGCCCCGCGCTGCGGGCCAAGGACCCGAACGGCGCGCCCTGCGAGGCGTTCATGACCCGTGGCGGACGTGATGCCCTGGTGTCCTCGATCGTGAAGGCCCGGCCGGCCATCGTCGCGGCGGTGAAGGAGATCAGCCGCCTCGCGCCTAACGCGAAGGTGCTCGTCGTCGGGTACCCCCAGATCGTCAGCGCCGACAACCGCTGCGCCGAGCTCCCGCTGGCCACCGGCGACTACGCCTACGCCGTCCGGGTCAACCGCGCCCTCACCGAGACGATGGCCAAGGCGGCCCGGGCCACCGGATCGACGTACATCGACATCTGGAAGGCCAGCCAGGGCCACGACATCTGCTCCGCCGACCCATGGGTGAACGGCTCGGTCAACGACCAGAAGCGGGCCGCGCGCTACCACCCCTTCGCCGCCGAGCAGCAGGCCGTGGCCACGCTGATCGAGGCGGCGCTGGCTGGCTCCTGACGCCCGGGGCTCAGAGTCCGGAGGGGCCCTGCTCCAGGAGGATCTTGAACCCCGCCTCGTCCAGGATGGGTACGCCGAGCTGCTCGGCCTTCTCGGCCTTGGACCCTGCACTCTCGCCGACCACGACGTAGTCGGTCTTCTTCGAGACCGAGCCCGATGCCTTGCCACCGCGCGCGATGATCGCCTCCTTGACCGAGTCGCGGGTGAAGTCCGTCAGCGAGCCGGTGGCAACGATCGTGAGCCCTTCGAGCGTGCGGTCGACCGAGGCGTCGCGCTCGTCCTGCATGGTGACCCCGGCCGCGTCCCACTTCTCCACGATGGCGATGTGCCAGCCGGACTCCTCGTCGTCGAACCAGCGGCGCACCGACGCGGCGATCGTAGGACCGACCCCCTCGGTGTCGGCCAACCGCTCCTCGGGTGCGGCCCGGATCTCATCCATCGATCCGAACTGGGTGGCCAGGGCCCGTGCGGCCGTCGGCCCCACGTGCCGGATCGAGAGGGCGACGATGACCCGCCACAGCGGAACCTTGCGGGCCTGTTCGAGGTTCTCGAGCAGCTTCAGAGCGTTGGCCGACAGCTGCGGACCGTCTTCGCCCTTCTTGGGTGCGCGGGTGAACAGCTCGGTCCGGCCCAGTGCCTGCGCGTCGAGGTCGAAGACATCGCCTTCGTCCTCGATCACGCCGGCGTTGAGCAGTGCTGCTGCCGCCTCGGAGCCCAGCCCCTCGATGTCGAAGGCGCCCCGGCCGGCGACGTGGAAGACGCGATCGAGCAGTTGGGAGGGGCACTTGCGGTGGTTGGGGCAGCGCAGGTCCTTGTCGCCCTCCTTCTCCTCCACCAGCTCGGTGTCACAGGAGCCGCAGCGGGTCGGCATCACCCAGGGCGCCAGCCCGTCGGGCCGAAGCGCCAGCACCGGGCCGAGGATCTCGGGGATCACGTCACCCGCCTTGCGCAGGATCACGGTGTCGCCGGGGCGCACGTCCTTGCGCTTGACCTCGTGGGCGTTGTGCAGCGTCGCCCGCTCGACGGTGGAGCCGGCCACCTTGGTGGGCTCCATCACGCCGAAGGGGGTGACCCGGCCGGTGCGACCGGTGTTCACCTCGATGGCGAGCAGCTTGGCGTTGACCTCCTCGGGTGGGTACTTGTAGGCGATCGCCCAGCGTGGGGCCCGACTCGTGGAACCCAGTCGCCGCTGCAGGCTGACGTCGTCGACCTTGACCACGACGCCGTCGATCTCGTGCTCCACGTCGTGGCGATGCTCGCCGTAGTGCTCGATGAACTCCTCGACCGCCGCGAGATCGGGCAGCACGCGCACCCGGTCGCTGGTCGGCAGGCCCCATGCCGCCAGGGCGGCGTACGCCTCGGACTGGGCGGTGGGCTCGAAGCCCTCGCGCGCCCCGATGCCGTGGCAGACCATCCCGAGCGCCCGGGTCGCGGTCACCTTGGGGTCCTTCTGGCGCAGCGAGCCCGCGGCGGCGTTGCGCGGGTTGGCGAACATCGGCTTGCCCGCGTCGGCCATCGCGGCGTTCAGTCGTTCGAACGCGACACCGGGCAGGAACACCTCACCGCGCACCTCCACCCGCGCCGGCACGGGGAACTCCGCGCTCGTGACGAGCCGGTGCGGGATCGAGTCGATCGTCTTCACGTTGGGGGTGACGTCCTCGCCGGTGCGGCCGTCGCCCCGGGTCAGCGCGCGCACCAGCCGGCCGTCCTCGTAGAGCAGGTTGATGGCCAGGCCGTCCACCTTCAGCTCGCAGAGGTACGCCGGGTCCGTGATCCCGTCGCGCCGCAGCCGGGCCGCCCAGGCCTCCAGCTCCTCGAAGGAGAAGGCGTTGTCCAGGCTCTCCATCCGCTGGAGGTGGTCGACCGCGGTGAACATCGTCGAGACGGCCCCGCCGACGCGCTGGGTCGGCGAGTCAGGCGTGCGCAGGTCGGGAACCTGCTCCTCCAGCTCCTCCAGCCGACGCATCTTCGCGTCGAAGTCCGCGTCGTCCAGGGTCGGGTCGTCCAGGACGTAGTAGCGCCACCGGGCGTCCTCGACCTCCTCAGCCAGGGCCCGGTGCTCCCGACGCTGCTCACCCGACGGGTCGGTCGCGACGGTGTTGTCGCTGGTGTCGTTGTTGGGGTGGTCACGGTCCGTCACGTGCCCCATCTTGCCGTGCGGCGCCGACAGTTCGTACGACGCCGACCGGGCACTGCACGCACGTCGTACGACGCCGACCGGGCACTACACGCACGCCAGCTGTGCACTGATTGACCGCTCGGCACACCACGAGGTGCGCCGACTGACCGCTCGGCGGGCCACAGCGTGCGCCGACTGACCGCTCGGCGGGCCACAGCGTGCGCCGAGTGCCCGGTCGCGAAACCAGACGCCCGGCCCAATCCGTTCGCGAGGCGGCTGCGGAACACTGATACTTGCATCGACCGATAGGACTCAGGCATGCCCACTCCCGGACTCAGCCGCAGCGAACCCGGCGGCGCCCCCCGCGGCATCGTGCTGATGCTCCACGGTGGCGCCAAGGTGGGCGTCAAGCCCGTTGACCAGCGCAGTGCCTCGTTCCGGCGCACCAGCGCGATGCGCAACGCACTCGAGTCCCCGTTGCTCGACGCCGGCCTGTCGGTCTGGCTGCTGCGCTTCGGCGTACGCGGCTGGAACGCCGGCGCCGGTCACGAGCCCTCCCCGCTCGCGGACGCCCGGTGGGCGCTCGACCAGGCTGCGGCGGAGTACCCGGGCGTCCCAGTGGTCCTGCTCGGCCACTCCATGGGCGCTCGTACGGCGGTCCACGTCGCCGACCACCCCAGCGTGACCGGAGTCGTCGGTCTCGCTCCGTGGCTCGAGCCCTCCGACCCCGTCACGACCCTCGCGGGGCGGCACTTCGTCGCCGGACACGGCAGCCGGGACAAGATCACCTCGGCCACGATGACGCGGGCCTTCGTCGAGCGAGCCGGCACGGTCGCCGCATCGGCCGAGTTCGAGGACATGGGTCGGCTCGGGCACTACATGCTGCACCGCCCGCGCCACTGGAACCGGTTCGCCCGACGGGCGACCCTGCGGGTGCTCGCCCGCGCCGATCGGCTCGACTCCGCCGGCGGAGTCACCGAGCCCAGCTGATCGCCCGGCTGTTCTCCCGCTGATCTCCGGACCCAGCCGAGCGCGCCACGTCAGCCGACGTGGCCGAGGTCACCCCGCGATCATGCAACGCAGCGTGCCCGGCGTTCGTCCTAGCCAGTGCAGGACATTTTCTGATCCATCCCCCACCCCCTTTGGGAAACATGCGAAACGACGACGAACGACCCTTCGGGCTCTCTCCCGCCCAGGTCGCCGGCAGCGCACTGGCCGCGATGTCAGGCGCTCTGGTCGCCTCCTGGGCAGGTACGACGGGCACCATCATCGGCGCGGCGGTCGGCAGCCTGGTCGCCACGATCGGGGCCGCGACCTACACCTGGTCGCTGCGGCGTACCAGCGCAGCGGTGTTGCGCACCGCTGCCCAGGTCCGCCAGACCGCGCTGCAGACCAACGCCCTCCCCCGCACCGTGGCCGACGGACCCCTGCGACCTGCGGGGTCTGGAGGACCCTCGAGGGAGCGCACCACCGAGCCACCCGTCCCGCGGGCCTGGGACCTCCCGTGGGGCAAGGTCGTCCTGGCCAGTGCGGCCGTCGGCCTGGCCGCCATGGCCGGGATCACCACCCTCGAGGCGATCAGCGGTCAGCCGTTCTCTGCCTGGACCGGTGGCCAGCCCTCCGCCGGCACCACCCTCGGGCATGCGGTCGGGGCCGATTCCGGAGCCAGGACGGCTCCCGGGAGACCTGCGCCGACGGTGCCCGATCCGTCGTCGAGCCCGACCGGCAGCCAGACCGGCACCTCGACCGGCGACCCAGCCGGCACCCCCACACCGGACCCCGTCCCTACCCCCGATCCCGCACCGAGCAGCCCTGCCGATCCGGGGACCGGCACCCCCGTACCGGTCGCGCCCGGCTCACTGCCCTAGGCCACCAGCCGCCACCGACCTCCCCCCGGGAATGGATTTGCGGGCACCGGCGTTCGGTTCCTATGCTCATGATGAAACGAAACGGTTTCGTTTCATCCAAGGCTGGGAGGCAGGGGCGCTCATGGCCAGGCTGACCGGTTCCCGCCCGCGGATCGAGGGCGACCGCGAGGACGACATCCTCGACGCGACGCTCCGGCTGCTCCTCGACGTGGGCTACGACCGGCTCACCCTGGACGCCGTCGCCCGCGAGGCCCGTGCCAGCAAGGCCACGCTCTACCGTCGCTGGGACAACAAGGCCAGCCTGGTGGTGGACGCCATGGTGCGGGCCCGGCAGGCGCCGAGCGTGGAGACCCACGACACCGGCTCCCTGCGCGGCGACCTGATCAGCACCTACTGCGGCCAGCGGGGCCTGGGTAGCAACTCGGGCAGTGACTCGGGCACCAACGCCCTGGGCTCGGTGCTCACCGCCCTGAGCAGCGACCCCGAGTTCGCGGCCCTGTTCCGTGAGGCGTTCATCGCGCCGAAGATCAAGGTCTCCCGAGAGATCTACGCCCGAGCGTGCGAGCGAGGCGAGATCAGCGCCGACCTCGACCTCGACGTCATCGCGCCGGCCCTGGCCGGGATCCTGCTCCACCGTGCCTTCGTGCTCGGAATCGTCCCCGACGACGCCTCCGTCGAGCGCGTCATCGACCACGTGATCCTGCCCGCCGTGGGACATCCCTGCGACCGCACCCACCCGTCCGACACCACGACCTCCGACCCGTCCGAGAAGAGAGCACCGAAGCCATGACAGACACCACGAGGTCCGAGCCGGGCCCCGACGCAACGCGCGTCGCAGGCACCCACGACCACATCCACCTCGGATGGGCCCTGGTGCTCATCTCGATCGCCCAGCTGATGGTGGTGCTCGACGCCACCATCGCCAACATCGCGCTGCCGTTCATCCAGCGCGACCTCAGCATCTCCCAGGCCAACCTGCAGTGGATCGTGACCGGGTACTCCCTGGCCTTCGGCGGCCTGCTCCTGCTCGGCGGCCGCCTCGGCGACCTCTACGGCCGCCGCCGCGTGTTCATGGTCGGCGTGACGATCTTCGCGGTCGCCTCCGGCATCGGCGGGCTCGCCCAGAGCGAGATCATGCTGCTCGGTTCGCGTGGCCTCCAGGGCCTCGGCGCCGCACTCGCCTCGCCGGCCGCCCTCGCCCTGATCACCACCAACTTCCCGGCGGGGCCGAAGCGCAACCGAGCGTTCTCGGTGTACGCCGCGATGTCCGGTGCCGGTGCGGCAGTGGGCCTCCTCCTCGGTGGCTGGCTGACCGGCCTGCAGCCCGACATCCTCGGCCTGAGCGTCGACGGCTGGCGGCTGACCTTCTTGATCAACGTCCCGATCGGCCTGGCGGCGGCGTTCTTCGCTCCGCGTGTCCTCGCCGAGAGCCAGTCCCACCCGGGCGAGCTCGACGTCCCGGGTGCACTGTCGGGCACCCTCGGGCTGATCGCGATCGTGTTCGGTCTCTCCCGCGCCGGTCAACCCGCCCACGGCTGGGGCGACACCTCGACCCTGGCCTCCCTCGGGACCGGCCTGCTGCTGCTGGTCGCCTTCGTCCTCATCGAGCGCCGGGTGGAGCACCCGCTCCTGCCGTTCCGGATCCTGCTCAACCGCACCCGCGCGACCGCCTTCCTGACGATGGGCATCGTCCCCGCGGCGATGTTCGCGATGTTCTACTTCCTGTCCCAGTTCGTGCAGAACGTGATGGGCTACAGCCCGCTGCACACCGGCGTCGCGTTCCTGCCCTTCAGCTTCGGCATCGTGATCGCGGCGACGATCGCCTCCAAGCTGATGGCGATGGTCGACCCGCGCTGGATCGCCGGGATCGGCACCGCGATGGCCGGCAGCGCCCTGCTCGGCTTCTCCCGACTCTCCGTCGACTCGAGCGCGGCCGGACTGCTCAAGGCAGCCACGTCCGGCGAGCTTCACCTCGGCGCCGGAGTCAGCTACTGGACGAGCATCTTCCCGTTCATCATGCTGATGTCGCTGGGGATGGGCGCGACGTTCGTGCCGATGACCCTCGCGGCCGTCCACGGCGTGGGTCAACGCGACAGCGGCATCGGCTCCGGCGTACTCAACACGATGCAGCAGGTCGGTGGCGCCCTCGGGCTGGCCGCCCTCTCCACGGTCGCGGTGCACTTCTCCGCCATCCGCGGCGATGAGATCGGCGCCGCCCTGAGCGCCGCCACCCCGGGCGGAGGCAAGCCCACCGAGGCGATGCAGTCGGCCCTGGGGAACCTCGTCTACCAGGGCGCGTTCACCGAGGGCGCGGTCAACGCGTTCCTCACCGGCGCCTTCATGATCTGGACCGCCAGCGTGATCGTGTGGATCTTCCTCAACGTCAAGCACGAGGAACTCGCCGTCGACGACGCGCCCGAGGGGATGGTCGTCGCCTGAGGCCTCGGCTGTTCCGTTCGGGGAGCTGGCCTGGCCGGCGCGGCCCGCGGAGGTCGCTCAGCCCCGCGCCCTGAAGCCCGTGATCAGGCCCCCACGGCCAGTGTTCGCGACGCGGCACTGGCCGCTGGTGAGCCGACAGACGAGGATGCCCTCCTGGTCAGCGCTCACCGCCACCCGGTCGTCGTCGAGCCACATGAACATCGGGAACCAGTCCACGTCGGTGAAACCGGCTGGGAGGCGCAGCCGCCGCACCGACTGTCCGGTGCTGGGGACCTTCGCCGTGGTGGTGTCGCCGTTGTGGTCATCCGGCACCAGCCAGTCGCCCTGACGCACGAAGGCGATCGTGTTCACGAGCACGAGGCCGTGCGTTCCGATGCCCGAGTTGTCCGTGGTCTCGAACACGCGCGGTCCGCTGCGCCGGTAGGTCTCGTACGCCGCGGCGGTGATCCGCACCTGGCTCCCGGTCGCCACGTCGAACCGCATGACGCTCTGGTAGCGATCGCACTGCCCGGTCTCGCGTACACGCGTAGCGCACCATGACCGGTCTGGCAGCCAGTAGACCGCGTCGTCGAGCACGGCCAGGGTCGCGCTCTGGGCCGAGCCGAACCGACCCACCTCACGACGCGCCCCGGTGTCGTAGGCGACGTACGCGCCGTTCTCGGGGTCCGTGCCTTCCTCGTTCGGATCAGCCGACCACACCACCGTCGATCCCGCGGCGGAGAAGTCGATGTCGACGCCGCGAACGGCATTGCCGGTCGCGGTGCCGATGCGGAACGTGTCGGATCCGTCGGTGAACCACAAAGAGGTGCAGGTTCCACGCCGTTCGGAGTGATCGCAGCCCCCACCGAACACGACCCCGTCATCGGTGGCCTCCAGCTCCCAGACCTCCGCCCCCACGTCGATGGTCCGCTCCCCCCAGTGGATGGTGTTCCCGGTCGCCCAGGTCAGTTTCCTGACCGAGGGCGACTCCACCACGGTCGGGGTGGGCGTGGGCGGGGTCGCGGGCGGTGCGCTTGCGTCCGGGTCCAGCAGTGCGACCACGCCGGTGACCGCGCCGAGCGCCAGCACCACCGCGATGACGCTCGCAGCGACGGCCGCGAACTGCCGGCGACGGCCGGCACGCGTGATGCGATCATGCACCTCAGCCAGCCGCCGATCGCGGCGTCCCTCGATGGTCGTTGCACGATCCGCGACTGTGCGGAAGTCCTGGGCGTTCACGACGCGCTCCTCTGCCCCAGGGGCGGCTCCAGGGCCCTGTCCAGCCTCAGCTTGGCCAGCGCCTTGGCGCACTGGCTCTTGATCGTGCCCACCGAGCAGCCGAGCAGCTCTGCCGACTCCACCTCGGTGCGATCCTCGACGAAGCGCAGCACCACCACCGCCCGCTGTCGACGAGGCAGTCGACCGATCGCGGCCCACAGGTCCTGCCCCTCCACGTCGGTCTCCCCTGCCGAGATGTCGAGAGGCTCGGGGAGCTCGGCCCGGGGCGTCTCGCTCGTCCAGCGACGGCGCCACCACGACGCCGACGTGGTGACCAGGACCCGTCGGACGTAGGCCTCGGGGTCCTGCACGCGGCTCCACGCGAACCAGACCTTCGTCAGTGCCGTCTGCAACAGGTCCTCGGCCAGGTTCTCGTCCCGGACGAGGAGGTACGCCGTGCGCAGGAGCGCCTGCGACCGTGCCACGACGAACGCATCGAACTCGGCTGCGTCGGCCATCCCACCACGACCCTCCTGTGCGGCGCCGGCCCGTGTGTCGACGTCGCTACCAAGACGCGTCGGAGCAGCGAAAAGGTTGCCCTCGCCCCAGCATCCTCCCGATCGGCACCACTCGCCAGCGGCTCCCGGTGAGGCTCAGCCCAGCGCGGCGGCAGCCTCGCGCACGGCGCCCAGCGCGGCCTTCGCGTACGCCGGGGCGGCACCCACCAGGCCGCACGCGGGCGTGAGAACGAGCTGGTCGGCCACCTCGGCGGGGTCGAAGCCGAGCATGTCCAGCAGCCGCAGCACCTTCTCGAACGCCGGCTTCGCCGGGGGATCCACCTCCCCGGTCGAGGGCAGCACCCCCAGGAGCATCGTGGCGCCCTCGTCGAGCGCCGTGGCCAGCTCCTCGTAGGCCGACGCCGCGAGCACACCCAGGTCGATCGAGACGCCACCGGCGCCCGCCCCGACGAACAGACCGATCGGCGGCTCGGCCGCACAGCAGTGCACCAGGGTCAACGCGTCGCCGGCAGCGGTGATCGTCCAGCCGAGGGCCTCGCTGGCCATCGGCCGGGACACCGAGCGATGTCGTCCGAAGCCGGATGACGTGGGCACCGCGCCGGCCATCACACCGGGCAGCGCCGGCTCGTCGACCTGCAGCACCAGCGACGCGCCCGGAAGCCGCCGCCCGAGATCGGCGAGATGCACCCGGATGCCCTCGGCCAGCGCCTGGGCGACCTCGCGACGGGCGCCGTGGTCGGAGAGCACCTTGTCGCCCCGCGGCTTCTCCACGGTCGCGGCCAGCGTCCACGGCCCGGCGACCTGGACCTTGAACGGACCGGAGTACCCCTGGGCCTGCTCCTCGAGGGCGTCGAGATCCTGGGCCAGCAGGGAACGTGCCCGTCGGTGGTCGATCCCCGGGGCATCGGTCAGCCGCCACCCGGCGGGCTGCAGGTCGAAGCCCAGCTCCGAGGTCATCGCGAGGGCGCGGCCCGTCATGTCGGCGCCCACCCCGCGCTCGGGCAGCTCCGGCAGGTGCGCCAGGTCGGGAAGCTCCCCCAGCACGACCCTCAGGCTCTCGGTGAAGTCCACGCCCGGCATCGAGCCGATGCCGGTCGCTCGCGCCGTCACCGGTGGGTGCTCGCCGAGGCGGCGCGGCGGGTGGCGGCGATGGTGGCGGATCCGACCACCCTCGAGCCGTCGTACACCACCACGGCCTGGCCGGGGGCGATCCCGTCCGCCGGATCGAGCAGCTGCACGGTGACACCGTCATCCTCCGGGGTGAGCACCGCACGGTGCTCCCCCCCGTGCGCCCGCAGCTGCACGGTGCACTCCATCGCCTCGACCGGAGGGGTGCCGCACCAGCGGGGTCGGATCGCGGTGAGCCCGTCCACGGCCAGTGCCGCCCGGGGACCGACCGTGACCGTGCCGGAGACCGGCTCGATGTCGAGGACGTAGCGCGGCTGCCCGTCGGCCGCCGGGGTGCCGATCCGCAGCCCTCGTCGCTGCCCGATCGTGTAGCGCCAGGACCCTTCGTGCGACCCCAGCACCTCCCCGTCAGCGTCGACGATCGCGCCTTCGCGGTTGACCTCCGACAGCTGCTCGGCGAGCCAGCCGCCGGTGTCGCCGTCGCTGATGAAGCAGATGTCGTGGCTGTCGGGCTTGTCCGCGACGGCCAAGCCCCGGCGGGCGGCCTCCTCGCGGATCACCCGCTTGGGTGTGTCGCCGAGCGGGAACATCGAGTGGGCCAGCTGCTCCTGGGTGAGCACGCCCAGCACGTAGCTCTGGTCCTTGCCCATGTCCTCGGCGCGGTGCATCTCGATCAGGCCGTCGGCACCGGTCCGAAGCTGCGCGTAGTGACCCGTGACGACGGCCTCGAAGCCGAGCGCGATCGCCCGGTCCAGAACCGCCGCGAACTTGATCTTCTCGTTGCAGCGCAGGCACGGGTTCGGGGTCCGCCCCTCGGCGTACTCGCTGAGGAAGTCCTCGACCACGTCCTCGTGGAAGCGCTCGCTTAGGTCCCAGACGTAGAACGGGATCCCGATGACGTCGGCCGCGCGCCGCGCGTCGTTGGCGTCCTCGATGGTGCAGCAGCCCCGCGCACCCGAGCGGTAGGACTGGGGGTTGCGCGAGAGCGCGAGGTGGATCCCGGTGACGTCGTGGCCCTGCTCAGCGGCTCGCGCGGCGGCGACAGCCGAGTCGACGCCGCCCGACATGGCTGCGAGGACGCGCATCAGGCCTCGGTCCCGTTGGACGGCCTGCCGGCGAGGGCGGCGTTGCGGGCCCGCGCGACCACCGGTCCGATCGCCTCCACCAGCGCATCGACATCGGCCCGGGTGGAGCTGTGCCCCAGGGAGAACCGCAGCGAGGAGCGCGCGAACTCCTCCGAGGAGCCCATCGCGAGCAGCACGTGCGAGGGCTGGGGTACGCCGGCATCGCACGCCGACCCGGTCGAGCACTCGATGCCACGGGCGTCGAGCAGCATCAGCAGGGAGTCGCCCTCGCAACCGGGGAACTCCAGGTGGGCGTTGCCGGGCAGCCGGTGGGCGAGATCCGGGTCCGGGTCACCGTTGTAGATCGCATCGGGCACCTCGGCGCGGACCCCCTCGACCAGGGCCTCGCGCAACCCGACCAACCGCTCGGCCAGCTCGACCTGCCGCGAGACGGCGAGCTCGCACGCGGCCGCGAACCCGGCGATCGCCGGTGGGTCGATGGTGCCCGAGCGGATGTCGCGTTCCTGTCCCCCGCCGTGCAGCAGGGCGATCGGCTTCAGCTCACGGCGTACGACGAGCGCGCCGACGCCGTAGGGGCCGCCCACCTTGTGGCCGGTGACGGTCATGGCGTCCACGTCACTGGCCGCGAAGTCGACCGGGAGCTGGCCCAGCGCCTGGACGGCGTCGGTGTGCACCGGGATCCCGTGGGCGTGCGCGATCTGGACCACCTCGGCCACCGGCTGCACGGTGCCCACCTCGTTGTTGGCCCACATCACGGTGACCACGGCGACGCTGTCCGGGTCGGACTCGACGGCCGCACGGAAGGCCTCGATGTCGAGGCGGCCGAGCCCGTCGACCGCGACCAGCTCGACCTTCGCCCCCTCGGTCGCCAACCACTCGAGCGGGTCGAGGACGGCGTGGTGCTCGATCGAGGTGCTCAGGATCCGGACCCGACGCGGGTCCTCGGCGCGCCGCGCCCAGAACAGCCCCTTGATCGCCAGGTTGTCGGACTCGGTGCCACCGGAGGTGAAGACGACCTCACCCGGGCGGCAGCTCAGCGATCGGGCGATCGACTCGCGGGACTCCTCGACCACCCGGCGCGCGTCGCGACCGGAGGCGTGCAGGGAGGACGCGTTGCCGACCTTGGTCAGCTGGGCGGTCATCGCCGCCGCCGCTTCGGGCAGCATCGGCGTCGTCGCCGCGTGGTCGAGATAGACGGTCATCGCCAGCCAAGCGTACGCGGGCACCGTGAGCGGCGGTCGGGGTGAGGCCGGCCCTGAGACAATGCCTGCGACAACCCGCCCAGCCCTCTGGAGAGCCCGTGATCTCCCTCGACCCCACCGCCCCCGAGCCGCCGTACGAGCAGGTGCGCGAGCAGATCCGTCGCCAGGTCGAGTCCGGTGAGCTCGCGCCGGGGACGAAGTTGCCCCCCGTACGTCGCCTCGCGGCCGATCTGGGCCTGGCGACGAACACCGTGGCACGCGCCTACCGCGACCTCGAGGGCCTGGGTGTGATCGAGACCCGCGGTCGTGCCGGCAGTGTCGTCACCGGTGGCGGCGTGGATCGGGCCGCCCGTCAGGCCGCCCACGACTTCGTCGCCCGGGTCCGGGCGCTCGGGATCGGCGAGGAGGCCGCGCTGCGGCTCGTCCGCACGGCCCTCGAACGGCACTGAGCCGGCCAGCCTCACCGGCTTCATGGAGGACTCCGGTTCGACCCCGGTCAGCCCTTGCGCTTGGTGATCTCCTCGGTGGCGGCAGGCAGGACCGTGTGCAGGTCGCCGACGACGCCGAAGTCGACGAGCTCGAAGATCGGCGCCTCCTCGTCCTTGTTGACCGCCACGATCGTCTTGGAGGTCTGCATGCCGGCTCGGTGCTGGATGGCGCCGGAGATCCCGTTGGCGACGTAGAGCTGCGGCGAGACGGTCTTGCCGGTCTGGCCGATCTGGAAGGCGTGCGGCTTCCAGCCGGAGTCGACGGCGGCCCGGGAGGCGCCGACGGCAGCCCCCAGCGAGTCGGCGAAGCCCTCGACCTCGTCGAAGTTGCCACCGGTGCCGCGCCCACCGGCGACCACGATGGCCGCCTCGGTGAGCTCGGGGCGTCCGCTCGCGGCACGGGGCTGCGAGGCGACGATCCTGGCCTTCTTCGCCGAGTCGGAGATCGTCGCTGCGAACTCCTCCTTGGCGCCGGCGCCCTCGGACTCCTCGGGGGCCGCGGAGTTCGGCTTGACCGTGATGATCGGGGTGCCCTTGGTGATCTTGGCCTGCACTGTGTAGCTGCCGGCGAACACCGACTGCGTGGTGACCGGGCCCTCCTGCACGTCCACGGCGTCCGTGATCAGGCCGGAGCCGAGCTTGATCGCCAGGCGACCGGCGATCTCCTTGCCCTCGGCGTTGGAGGGGATCAGGATCGCAGCCGGGCTGGCCTTCTCGGCGATCTGCTGGAGCGCCTCGGCCTTGGGGGCCACGAGGTAGCCCTTGATCTCGGCGTCGTCGACGACGTAGACCTTCTCGGCGCCGTACTTCTTGACCGCCTCGACCACACCGTCGGCCTTGTCGCCGCCGCCGATGAAGACGGCGGACGGCTCACCGAGGCGCCGGGCGATGGTGAGCATCTCGTAGGTGGGCTTGCTGACCTTGCCGTCGACGTGGTCGACGAGTACCAGAACTTCAGACATGACTAATCAAGACTCCTGTGCCGGATCGATCTCAGGCTGCTCAGATGAACTTCTTGGACGCGAGGAACTCGACGAGCGCCGTGGCACCCGATCCGTCCTCGTCGGTGACGATCTCGCCCTGGGTGCGGGGCGGACGCTCCTCGGTGCCCTCGACGGCGGTCCATGCCGCGTCCAGGCCCACCTCGCCGGCGTCGACCCCGATGTCGCCGAGCGACCAGGTCTCCAGCGGCTTCTTCTTCGCCGCCATGATCCCCTTGAAGCTGGGGTAGCGCGCCTCGCCGGACTGGTCGGTCACCGAGAGCACCAGCGGGGCGGTCGCCCCGATCACCTCGGTGGCGGTGTCGCCGTCGCGCTGGATGCGGAACTCCTTGCCCTGGCTCTCGATCTTCGACGCCAGGGTCACCTGGGGCAGGTCGAGGCGCTCGGCCAGCATGGCCGGCACGACCGACATGCTCGCGTCGGTCGACGACATGCCGCACAGCACCAGGTCGACGTCGCCGATCTTCTTGATCGCAGCCGCCAGCACCTGGGAGGTCGACAGCGCGTCGGAACCCGCGATGGCGTCGTCCACGACGTGGACGCCCTTGTCGGCTCCCATCTGCAGCGCCTTCTTGATCGCCTCGGAGGCTTCCTCGGGACCGATGGTGAGCGCGGTCACCTCGGTCTCCTCATCAGGGGTCTTCTCCTTCAGCTGAAGGGCCTGCTCGACGGCGTACTCGTCGAGCTCGGAGAGCAGGCCGGGGACGCCGACGCGGTCCACGGTGTTGTCGGACTCGAAGTGCCGGTCAGCAGTGGCATCGGGGACGTACTTCACACAGACGACAATGTTCATGTCGATTCGGCCCTTGGCGGGCCCCTCCTGAACTAGAGACAGATGTGGTGAGGTTACCGCCCGGTCACCGAGTCAGACACCGGAGCGGCGGGTGGGTTCAGTCACACGGTGACTCGGGCCACATCGCGCTCAGCGCGTGGCCTTGGGTCCGATGGCGTTGGCCAGGAAGCGTCCGATCAGCAGGTAGACCACGGCCGCGATCCCCCAGTTGAGCAACGCGTTCTTGGCGTCGGCGTTCTTGCCGCTGAAGTCGAAGATCCCGTTCTCCCGGCTGAACGGCCCGGAGATCGCATCGGCGACGTCGGTCACCAGCTTGACCAGGGCGTTGTCCTGGTTGATGTTGGCGCGCAGCACGACCAGCAGGGCGCCGATCGCGAGGATCGTGGCCAGCACGGCGAAGACGATCCGCACCGAGCGCGCCACCTGGGCGCGGACGGCGGTCAGCTCGGCCTGGCGGCGCTTGTGACGATCCGGTTCGGAGTCGTCGGTGGTGACTTTGGGGGACAACGGGAGCTCCTGTGGTCGGGCGGGCGGTTGATGGTGCGCGGTGGTCAGCGGCCCCGGAACTCGGCCTTGCCGGGCCCGCTCTCAACGAACGACCCCATGCCGAGGGCACGGTCCTCGGTGGCGAAGAGGGCGGCGAACTGCTGGCGCTCGATCTCCAGCCCGGTCTCCAGGTCGACCTCGAGGCCCTTGTCGATGGACTCCTTGGCGGCCCGGACGGCGTACGACGCAGCCTTGGTGAACTGGCCCGCCCACCTGACGGCCTCGCCGTAGACCTGGTCGGCAGGGACGACCTTGTCGACCAGGCCGATCGCCAGCGCCTCGTCGGCCTTGACGAACCGGCCGGTGAAGATGATGTCCTTGGCGCGGCTGGGACCGATGAGGCGACTCAGCCGCTGGGTACCGCCGGCTCCGGGGATGATGCCGAGCAGCACCTCGGGTTGGCCGAGCGTGGCGTTGTCCGCGGCGATCCGGATGTCGGCGCACAGCGCCAGCTCACAGCCACCGCCCAGGGCGTAGCCGGTGACGGCGGCGACCACCGGCTTGGGGATCTTGGCGACCGCGCTGAATGCGGTGGTCAGCCCGGTGGAGCGCTTGATCATGTCGGTGTGCGACATCTCCGACATCTCCTTGACGTCGGCACCGGCGGCGAAGACCCGCTCCCCGCCGTAGACCACTACCGCCTTGACGTCGTCGCGCTCGGTCGCCTCCGCGGCCGCCGCGCGGATCTCCTCCTGGACCTGCACGCTCAGGGCGTTCATCTTCGGCCGGTCCAGCCGGATGGTGCCGACTCCGTCGGCCACCTCGAGACGTACGAACTCACCCATGGGACATCCCTTCCTCGACGTGGCACCGACCCTAGTGGGGGACCTGACCGGCCCCCGACGAGGGCACGACGTCGAAGCACGCGGGCGGCTCGAACCCGGCCTGCGCGAACGCAGCCTCCACCGAGGCGACACAGGCATCCCGCGCGTTCACGGCGACGAGCGCGATCGCACTGCCACCGAACCCGCCGCCCGTCATCCGGGCACCGAGCGCACCGGCCGCAAGGACCGTCTCGACCGTGAGATCCAGCTCGGCGACGCTGATCTCGAAGTCGTCACGCATCGACGCGTGCGAGGCGGTGAGCACTGGCCCGATGTCGGGGACCCGGTCATCGCGCAGCAGCGCGACGACGTCCAGAACGCGCTGGTTCTCGGTGACCACGTGACGGGCCCGCCGCCGCGCAACGGGGTCCGGGACCTTGTCCAGGTCGCCCGGGACCGCGTCACGCAGAGCGGGGACCCCGATGGCCGCGGCCGCCTCGTGGCAGGCCTGCCGGCGGGAGGAGTACTGCCCGTCGCCGAGCTCGTGGTGCGCCCGCGTGTCGACGACCAACAGCACCAACCCGTGGCGGCGCAGGTCGAAGGGGACCTGCTCGACCTCGCCCGAACGGCAGTCCATGAACAGGGCGTGCCCCTCGGTGCAACGCAGGCTCGCACTCTGGTCGAGGATCCCGCTCGGCACTCCCGCGAAGTCGTTCTCGGCGCGCCTCGCCAGCACAGCGAGCTCCGGACGCCCCAGGCCGGTCCCGAGAAGGTCGGAGAGCGCCACCGCGACCGAGCACTCCAGGGCCGCGGAGGACGACAGCCCGGCACCGATGGGGACGTCGCTGTCGACGAGCAGGTCCAGGCCCGGGACCGCATGACCGTCCTCCCGGAAGGCCCACACCACGCCCGCGGCGTAGCGGGCCCACCCCTCGACGCGTCCGGGCTCGAGCGCGTCGACCGTCCCGTCGTACACCTCATCGGACTGACGCGAGGCGAGCCTCAGCCGGCCGTCCTGGCGTAGCGACACTGCCGCCCGGGTCCGCTGTCGCAGCGCGACCGGCAGCACGAACCCGTCGTTGTAGTCGGTGTGCTCCCCGATCACGTTGACCCGGCCGGGCGCGGCCCAGACCCCTTGCGGCGCGCTCCCGAATCGTCGCTCGAACCCCTCCATCACCTGACCACGATGGGTGCATGCGGGCCTGCGGGCAAGGCCGGGACCCGAGGCGGCACAATGGGCGGATGCCCGATGGCCACCAGCCCACAGCTGTGCACGAGACATCCACGGCGAACGACCGCGCCTGGCCCGGCAGCAGCCGGCCCCTAGGGAGCAGCTGGCAGGAGGAGTCCACGAACTTCGCCGTCTATGCGCCCGAGGCGACCAGTGCCTGGGTCTGCCTGTTCGACGAGGACGACGTCGAGACGCGCCACCTGCTGACCGAGCAGACCCTCGGCATCTGGCACGGCGCCGTGCCCGGGATCGAACCAGGTCAGCGCTACGGCTTCCGCGCAGACGGACCGTGGGAGCCCGACCAGGGGCTCCGGTTCAACCCGAACAAGCTTCTGCTCGACCCGTACGCGCGCGCCGTCAGCGGCGAGTTCACCCAGGATCCGGCCATCTTCGGCTACCAGGTGCCGGCAGAGGAGGGCGAGCCGCAGCTGCGTGACGAGCGCGACTCCGCGCCCTACGTCGCGCGCAGCGTCGTCGTCCGCGACGACTTCGACTGGAGCGGTGACAGGCAGCTGCGACGCCGCTGGCGCGACACCGTCATCTACGAGCTGCACGTCAAGGGCTTCACCGCCCTGCACGACCGGATCCCCGAGGAGATCCGCGGGACCTACGCCGGGCTGGGCCACCCGGTCGTCACCGACTACCTGCACGACCTCGGCGTGACGGCGGTGGAGCTGCTGCCCATCCACCAGTTCGTCTCCGAGCCGCACCTGGCCGAGCACGGGCTGACCAACTACTGGGGGTACAACTCCCTGGGCTACTTCGCCCCGCACTCGGAGTACTCCTCGTCCGGTGACCGCGGCCAGCAGATCACCGAGTTCAAGGAGATGGTCAAGGCGCTGCACGCGGCAGGCATCGAGGTGATCCTCGACGTGGTCTACAACCACACCGCCGAGTCCGGTCCGCTGGGCCCCACCCTCTCCTTCCGTGGACTCGACGACCTCGGCTACTACCAGCGGGTGCCCGTCGACCCAGAGGCCGACGACGACGACACCGGGCCCCGCGACATCTACTGGGACGTGACCGGCTGCGGCAACACCGTCGACGCCGCACAGCCGGCGGCGCTGCGGCTGATCCTGGACTCGCTGCGCTACTGGGTCACCGAGATGCACGTCGACGGCTTCCGGTTCGACCTGATGTCGGCGCTGACCCGCACCGGGCACGAGGTCGACATGACCGGCCACCTGCTCACCACCATCGGGCAGGACCCCGTGCTCCGGCACGCCAAGCTGGTCGCCGAGCCGTGGGACACCTCGATGGACGGCTACCGGGTCGGGGAGTTCCCGCCACCGTGGGTGGAGTGGAACGACCAGTACCGCGACACCATGCGCGACTTCTGGCGCTCGCACTCCGACGGCGTCCGGACCGTGGCGACCCGGTTGGCCGGCTCCTCGGACCTCTACCTCGACGACGGGCGATCGCCGTACGCCTCGATCAACTTCATCACCGCCCACGACGGCTTCACGCTGCGCGACCTGGTCTCCTACGACGAGAAGCACAACGAGGCCAACGGGGAGCAGAACCGTGACGGCACCGACAACAACCGGTCCTGGAACTGCGGGACCGAGGGCGAGACCGACGACCCGGACGTCATCGAGCTGCGGCACCGCCAGGCGGCGAACCTGATCGCGACGCTGTGCCTGTCCAACGGCGTCCCGATGATCACCGCCGGAGACGAGCGCGGCCGCACCCAGGGTGGGAACAACAACGCCTACGGTCAGGACAACGAGATCTCGTGGGTCGACTGGCGCCCCGACGACGCCTGGCTGGACATCTTCGAGATCACCCGGGAGGCGCTGCGCATCCGGCGGGAGCACCCGGCCCTGCGGCAGCGGCACTGGTTCGAGGGCCGCCCGGCAGTTCCGGGTGGACCCAAGGACCTCGCGTGGATGCATCCGGAGGGTCGCGAGATGACCGGCGACGACTGGCAGGACACCGGCCTGCGGGTGATCGGCATGTTCGTCTCCGGTGACCCCCTGCGCTCCCCCGGCCCACGCGGCGAGGTGCTGCGCGACAACAGCTTCCTGCTGTGGATCAACGGTTCGCCGTTCGAGTGCGAGATCACCTTCCCCTCCAACAACTGGGTCCAGCACGGGGCCGTCGTACTCTCCACCGACCCGGCGAACCCGGTGGACACCAAGGTCGCGGCCGGGGAGTCCCTCACCCTCTCGGCACGGAGCCTGTTGCTGCTGCAGCAGACCTGAGCTCACTCCCCGCTGGGGCTCAGGTCGGCTGAGCGTCGGCGTGTCGAGCCAGCCCTAGGCGAACGCCACCAGGCCCAGCTCCGCAGCGGAGGCGAGCGAGTCGTGCTTGGGCAGGATCCGCACGGTGTACCCGAACGAGCCGGCTCGAGCCAGCTGGAGGTGGCCGTCGAAGCGGTGACGACCGCCCTCGTAGGTCTCCCCCAGCGCCAGGGACGCGGAGGTGGCGTCGACGAGCTCGTCCTCGCCGCGCACTCGACCGTGCACGACCTGGACGTCCACGTCGGACGGCGCGAGCGAGCCCAGCGAGACGAACACCCGCAGGTCCATCCCGCCGCCGATCTCCGGTGAGTCCGGGAGACCTTCGGTGTCCACGTGGTCGATGCGTACGTCGGACCAGCCGGCCACCACCCGCGCCTTCCAGGCCGCGAGCTCGGCAGCGCCCTCGTAGGAGTGGTTCATCGCCCGGGAGGAGACGGCAGCCGGGGAGTACAGCCTCTCGACGTACTCGCGCACCATCCGGGTCGACAGCACCTTGGGCCCGAGCGACTTCAAGGTGTGCCGGACCATCTCGATCCAGCGGATCGGCACGCCGTCGCCGTCGATGTCGTAGAACCGCGGGGCGACGTCCTTCTCGAGCAGGTCGTAGAGCGCGCCGGCCTCGATGTCGTCACGCTGGTCGACGTCGTCGACACCGTCGGCGGACGGGATGGCCCAGCCGTTGTTGCCGTCGTACCACTCGTCCCACCAGCCGTCGAGGATCGAGAGGTTCAGGCCACCGTTCAGCGCGGCCTTCATGCCGGAGGTGCCACACGCCTCGTAGGGGCGCAGCGGGTTGTTCAGCCAGACGTCGCAGCCGGGGTAGAGCGGTTGTGCCATCGCGATGTCGTAGTTGGGCAGGAACACGATCCGGTGCCGCACCTCGGGGTCGTCGGCGAACCGGACGATCTCCTGGATCAGCTGCTTGCCACCGTCGTCGGCGGGGTGTGACTTGCCGGCGATGATCAGCTGGATGGGGCGCTCGGGGTCGAGCAGCAGGCGCTTGAGGCGCTCCGGCTCGCGCAGCATCAGCGTCAGTCGCTTGTACGACGGGACCCGGCGCGCGAACCCGATCGTGAGCACGTCGGGGTCGAGCGCGGAGTCGATCCAGCCGAGCTCGGCCGGGGCCGCGCCCCGCTGGAGCCACGACTTGCGCAGCCGGATGCGGGCGTCATCGACGAGGTTGGAGCGCAGCTGCCGCTTGGTCGACCACAGGTCGGTCGAGGGGATCTTGTCGACCACGTCCCAGAGCCCTGGATCGTCGGAGTCGGTGTCCGCGCCGAGACGGCTGGCCAGCTCGAAGACCTCACGACCCACCCACGTAGGGGCGTGCACCCCGTTCGTGATCGAGGTGATCGGGACCTCGGCCTCGTCGAAGGCCGGCCACAGTCCGTTGAACATCCCGCGGCTGACCTCCCCGTGCAGCAGCGAGACGCCGTTGGCGCGCTGGGACAGCCGGAAGCCCATCACCGCCATGTTGAAGACGCCGCTGTCGCCGCCCTCGTAACCCTCGGCGCCCAGGCGCAGGATCCGGTCCACAGGCACCCCGGCGACGGGGCTCTGCGGGCCGAAGTACTGCTCGATGAGCTCCAACGGGAACCGGTCGATGCCCGCCGGGACCGGCGTGTGCGTGGTGAACACGGTGCCGGAGCGGGTGACCTCCAGGGCCGTGTCGAAGTCGAGGCCCGGGCCGTCCTCGGAGACCGTCAGCTCGCGGATCCGCTCCAGCCCGAGGAAGCCGGCGTGACCCTCGTTGGTGTGGAAGACCTCGGGCTCGACGTGGCCGCTGATCCGGGAGAACGTCCGCACCGCACGCACGCCACCGATGCCGAGCAGCAGCTCCTGCAGCAGGCGGTGCTCACTGGTGCCGCCGTAGAGCCGGTCGGTCACCTCGCGCAGCTGACCGCGGTTGTCCTCGACGTCGGCGTCGAGCAGGAGCAGGGGCACCCGGCCCACCTGGGCCACGAAGATGCGGGCGACGAGCTCATGGTCACCGGGCACGGCGATCCGCACCTCGGCCGGCGAGCCGTCCGACTCGCGCAGCAGGGTGATCGGGAGCCCGTCGGGGTCGAGCACCGGGTAGGTCTCCTGCTGCCAACCGGCCCTGGACAGCGACTGGCGGAAGTAGCCGTGCCGGTAGAGCAGGCCTACGCCGATGAGGGGTACGCCGAGGTCGCTGGCCGTCTTGAGGTGGTCCCCGGCGAGGATGCCGAGGCCGCCGGAGTACTGCGGGAGGACCGAGGTGATGCCGTACTCCGGGGAGAAGTAGGCGATGGCCGCGGGTGCGCTGTCGCCGGTCTTCTTCTGGAACCAGCGGTCCCCGGTGAGGTACTGGTCGAGGTCGGCGTGCGCGAGCTCGAGCATCCGCAGGAACTTCTTGTCCGCCGCGAGCTCCGTCAACCTGGCGGCGGGCACGGCCCCCAGGGTGCCGACCGGGTCGTGGCCGCTCTCGCGCCAGATCTCCGGGTCGAGCGCCGCGAAGACGTCCTGGGTCTCGGGGTGCCAGGACCATCGCAGGTTCGTGGCGAGGTCGCCCAGCAGTCGCAGCGGCTCCGGCAGGACCGGACGGACGGTGAATCGTCGGATGGCTCGCACGCAAGCACGCTAACCCAGATCGTTGGAACGATCCAAGTGCGGGTCCGCCCCGGTCCGTCCGAGGCAGTGTCCGGGCGGCCCCGGGTTGCAGTGGGACGACCCGTTCCGACACATTGGACGGCATGGTCGGCCGTATCCCTGTCATGGACGTGACACCCGTCGTGAACCACGGGCGCCACCCGGCGAAGGCGTCGGTGGGCGAACGGTTCCAGGTGACCGCCCTGGTCTTCCGCGAAGGCCACGACCAGCTCGGCGCCGAGGTGGTGCTGACCGACCCGACCGGCGTACGCCGCCCTCCGCTGCGGATGCGTGCCGTCGAGGGCGAGGTCTCGCGGATGGCGGCCACCGTCTGCCCCGACCTCGAGGGCTCCTGGACCTTCGAGGTCCAGGCCTGGGGAGACCCGGTGGGGACCTGGCTGCACGACGCGGGCATCAAGATCCGCGCAGGTGTGGACGTCGAGCTGATGTTCGCCGAGGGCGTGCTCGTCCTCCAGCGCGTCGCGGCCGACATCACCGGACGGTCCGCCGAAGCGAGGCTGGCCAAGTCGGTCCTGAAGAGCGCCATCAAGGGGCTCAAGGACACCAAGCGCCCCGTGGAGGCCCGCCTCGCGGCGGTGGAGTCGGAGGACCTGACATCACTCTTCGCGACCTACCCCCTGCGCGACCTGATCAGCACCGAGGGTCCCTATCCGCTCTTCGTCGACCGCGAGCGAGCCCTGTTCTCCAGCTGGTATGAGTTCTTCCCGCGGTCCGAGGGCGCCAAGGTCGACCGCCGCAGCGGGAAGGTGGTCAGCGGCACTTTCCGCACGGCCGCCAAGAGGTTGCCGGCGGTGGCCGCGATGGGCTTCGACGTCGTCTACCTCCCCCCGATCCACCCGATCGGCGAGGTGAACCGCAAGGGCGCGAACAACACCCTGACCCCGACCGCCGACGACGTCGGCTCACCGTGGGCGATCGGCAGCGCAGCCGGTGGGCACGACGCCGTGCACCCTGACCTCGGCACCCTGGAGGACTTCGACGCCTTCGTGAAGGTGGCCGGCCGGGCCGGGCTGGAGGTCGCCCTCGACTTCGCCCTCCAGGCGGCACCCGATCACCCGTGGGCAACCGAGCACCCGGAGTGGTTCACGACCCGCGCCGACGGCAGCATCGCCTACGCGGAGAACCCGCCGAAGAAGTACCAGGACATCTACCCGATCAACTTCGACAACGACCCCGAGGGGATCTACGCCGAGTGCGAGCGGCTGCTGCGGCACTGGATGGCCCACGGGGTGCGGATCTTCCGCGTCGACAACCCGCACACCAAGCCGGTCGTCTTCTGGGAGTGGCTGATCGGCCGCATCCGGGAGACCGACCCCGACGTGCTGTTCCTGTCCGAGGCCTTCACCCAGCCCCCGATGATGCAGGCGCTCGCGACGGTGGGCTTCCACCAGAGCTACACCTACTTCACCTGGCGCACCACCCGCACCGAGCTGGAGAGCTACCTCGAGGAGGTCTCGCACGAGACGTCCGCGGTGCTGCGGCCGAACTTCTTCGTCAACACCCCCGACATCCTGCACGCCTACCTGCAGTACGGCGGCCCGGCGGCGTTCAAGATCCGGGCCGTGCTCGCTGCGACCGGCTCGCCGAGCTGGGGGGTCTACGCCGGCTTCGAGCTGTTCGAGCACGTGGCGGTGAAGCCCGGCAGCGAGGAGTACCTCGACTCCGAGAAGTACCAGATCCGGATCCGGGACTGGGCGGCCGCCGAGGCCCAAGGTGCCAGCCTGGCGCCGTACCTCACCCGGCTGAACCAGACCCGGCGCGCCCATCCCGCACTGCAGCAGCTGCGCAACGTGACCATCCACTCCAGCGACGACGAGGGTGTGCTGGTGTTCAGCAAGCACCTCACCCCCTGCCCAGACAGCCCCGACGGCCCCGACGGGCACCAGGCGACCGAGGACATCGTGATCGTGGTGGTCAACCTCGACCCGCACGCCGCCCGCACCACCACCGTGCACCTCGACCTGCCGGCGATCGGACTCACCTGGGAGGACACCTTCACCGTGCACGACGAGCTCAGCGACGAGACCTGGCAGTGGGGGGCGCACAACTACGTCCACCTCGACCCCTACGACCAGCCCGCTCACGTGCTCAGCGTCAGGAGGACCGGGTGAACGCGCTCCCCGCCGACCCGACTGCGACCGGCGCGGAGGTGACCGACGGGTTCGAGCAGCCCGACTGGTTCAAGACCGCGGTCTTCTACGAGGTGCTGGTGCGCTCCTTCAAGGACTCCAACGGCGACGGCGTGGGCGACTTCCGTGGGCTGATCGAGAAGCTCGACTACCTGCACTGGCTCGGCGTCGACTGCCTGTGGGTGCCGCCGTTCTTCTCCTCACCGCTGCGCGACGGGGGGTACGACGTCGCCGACTACACCAACATCCTCCCCGAGGCCGGGACCGTCGAGGACTTCCACGAGTTCCTCGACGAGGCTCACAAGCGCGACATCAGGGTGATCATCGACTTCGTGATGAACCACACCAGCGACGCGCACCCGTGGTTCCAGGCCAGCCGCGAGGACCCCGACGGCCCGTACGGCGACTTCTACGTCTGGTCCGACACCGACGAGCTCTACGAGGACGCCCGGGTCATCTTCGTCGACACCGAGCCGTCCAACTGGACCTGGGACCCGGTCCGGCAGCAGTACTTCTGGCACCGGTTCTTCTCCCACCAGCCGGACCTGAACTTCGACAACCCCAAGGTCCACGAGGCGATGCTCGAGGGGATGGCCTTCTGGCTCGACATGGGCCTCGACGGTTTCCGGCTCGACGCCGTGCCCTACCTCTACGAACGCCCCGGAACCAACGGCGAGAACCTCCCGGAGACCCACGAGTTCCTCCGGATGGTGCGTCGGTGGGTGGATGAGAAGTATCCGGGTCGGGTGCTCCTCGCCGAGGCCAACCAGTGGCCCTCGGACGTCGTCGACTACTTCGGCGGCAAGCGCGACCCGGACACCGGCGAGTACGTCTCCCCCGGCGACGAGTGCCACATGTGCTTCCACTTCCCGGTGATGCCGCGCATCTTCATGGCCGTGCGTCGGGAGAACCGGTTCCCCATCTCGGAGATCCTCGAGCAGACGCCCACAATCCCGGACGGCTGCCAGTGGGGGATCTTCCTGCGCAACCACGACGAGCTGACCCTGGAGATGGTCACCGACGAGGACCGCGACTACATGTGGGACGAGTACGCCAAGGACCCCCGGATGAAGGCCAACATCGGCATCCGCCGCCGGCTCGCGCCGCTGCTGGACAACGACGTCAACCGGATGGAGCTGTTCACCGCCCTGCTGCTCTCGCTGCCGGGTTCCCCGGTGCTCTACTACGGCGACGAGGTCGGCATGGGCGACAACATCTGGCTCGGCGACCGCGACGGTGTGCGTACCCCCATGCAGTGGACGCCCGACCGCAACGCGGGCTTCTCGATCGTGACTCCGGGAAAGCTGCACCTGCCCGTGATCCAGGACCCGCTTTACGGGTACCAACGGGTCAACGTGGAGACCGAGCTGGAGAACTCATCGTCACTGCTGCACTGGACGCGGCGGATGATCCACGCGCGCAAGCAGCACCCCTGCTTCGGCCTCGGGGAGTTCCACGACCTCGGCGGCTCCAACCCGTCGGTGCTCTCCTACGTGCGTGAGCACACCGACGCCGACGGCAACACCGACACCGTGCTGTGCGTGAACAACCTCAGCCGCTTCCCGCAGCCCGTGGAGCTCGACCTGAGGCGCTGGGAGGGAGTCTTTCCCGTGGAGCTGCTCGGCGGAGTGCGCTTCCCCGAGATCGGCGAGCTGCCCTACCTGCTCACCCTCGGCGGATATGGGTTCTACTGGATCAGGCTTCCGCAGCCGGAGGCCGAGCCGATGCAGGACCCCGAAGGGAACACCCTGTGACCCCTCCCCCGGAACTGACCCAGGCGCTCACCGACTTCCTCGCCGGCGCCCGCTGGTTCGGCGGGAAGGGCCGCGCGTTCGACGTCACCGACGTCACGACGGTGCCACTCCGCGAAGGGTCACCTCGGGTGACCATCGAGCTGCTCACGGTGGACTTCGAGGACGGGGGCTCGGAGCTCTACCAGGTCCCGCTCTCCAGCTACGCGGAGTCGCAGGACCGCCTCGGCCACGCCCTGATCCTGGTCCACGACGGGCTGCACGTGTACGACGCCCTGCACGACCGGGAGGCGACCCGCGCGTGGCTGGACGCCTTCGACGCCGCACCCGAGCCGCCGGCCCCGACGGCCCCGCCCGCCACGGCCCCGACGGGGTTGGTGTTCCGCCGCACCGGGAAGCACGACCTCGACCTGACCACGCACTCGACCCTGTTCAGCGGCGAGCAGAGCAACTCCTCGGTGGCCTTCGGTGAGGACGCCTTGATGAAGCTGTTCCGACGGGTGACCCCGGGAGTCAACCCCGACATCGAGGTCCACGAGGCGCTGACCCGCCGCGGCACGCACGCCGTCGCCGAGCTCTACGGCTGGGTCGAGCTGGCTGCGGTCGACGGGACCCACGAGCCGCTCCAGCTCGCGATGCTCCAGCAGTTCCTCCGCACCGCCAGCGACGGCTGGGACCTGGCCCTGGCCAGCGCCCGCAACCTGTTCGCCGAGGCGGACCTGCACGCCGACGAGGTCGGTGGCGACTTCGCTGCCGAGGCCCACCGGCTCGGAGTCGCGGTGAGCGAGGTGCACGAGCTGCTGCGCGCGGAGTTCGGGACGAGTGCGTTCGACGCGTCGGCCACCGTCGGCGCGATGCGGGACCGGCTCGCGGCGGCCACGACCGTCGTACCCGAGCTCGCTGACCACGCCGAGGGCCTCAGTGCGGTCTTCGATCGGATCGCCACGGCGGACACGATCGCCCACCGCGTGCACGGCGACCTCCACCTCGGGCAGACCCTGCGGACGTCGCTGGGCTGGAAGCTCGTCGACTTCGAGGGTGAACCGCTCAAGACACTCGCCGAGCGCCGACTGCCCGACGCGCCCTGGCGTGACGTCGCCGGGATGCTGCGCTCCTTCGACTACGCGGCCCAGTCGGTTGTGAAGGACCTCCACTCGGCCGGCGACCCCGGCCCGCAGATCAGCTACCGCGCCACCGAGTGGGTCGAGCGCAACCGGTCGGCGTTCCTCGACGGGTACGCCGAGCGCAGGATCGAGCTCGGTCAGGCCCCGCTGGCTGCCGCCGAGCATGCGCTCATCGACGCCTACGAGGCCGACAAGGCGATCTACGAGGTCGTCTACGAAGCCCGGAACCGACCCGGTTGGCTGGACATCCCGCTTGCCGCCATCGACCGCATCGGAGCAGCACGATGACTGAGTCCAACGCCGGCACCGCGATCGGCGAGATCGACCTCCACCTGATCCACGAGGGCCGTCACGAGCAGTTGTGGCAGGCGCTCGGAGCCATCGTCGTCGAGGGCGGCACCGCCTTCCGGGTCTGGGCCCCGAACGCGATGGAGGTCCAGGTCCGCGGCGACTTCAACGGGTGGGACGGCGCCCGCAACCCGCTCCAACGGGTCGGCGACTCCGGCGTCTGGGAGACGTTCGCGCCGGGCGTCGGCTCGGGCGCGAGCTACAAGTTCCACCTCCGCGGCGACGACGGGGAGTGGCGCGACAAGGCCGACCCGATGGCCTCCCACGCGGAGGTGCCACCGGCCACCGCGTCGCGCGTCTTCCAGAGCACGCACCAGTGGACCGACGGCGACTGGATGTCCCAGCGCGCCAACGGGCCCGGCGCCCACGAGCAGCCGATGTCGGTCTACGAGGTCCACCTCGGGTCGTGGCGCAAGCACGGGGGCGGTGGCCCGCTCGACTACGACGAGCTGGCCGAGCAGCTCACGGCGTACGTCGTGGAGATGGGCTTCACCCACGTCGAGCTGCTCCCGGTGATGGAGCACCCCTTCGGTGGCTCGTGGGGCTACCAGGTGACCTCCTACTACGCCCCCACCGCCCGCTTCGGCGACCCCGACGGCTTCCGGCGGCTGGTCCAGGCACTGCACAACGCCGGTGTCGGCGTGCTCGTCGACTGGGTGCCAGCGCACTTCCCGAAGGACGACTTCGCTCTCGCCCGCTTCGACGGCACCCCGCTGTACGAGGATCCCAACCCGAGCCGCGGCGAGCACCCGGACTGGGGGACCTACGTCTTCAACTTCGGCCGCAAGGAGGTGCGCAACTTCCTGGTCGCCAACGCTCTCTACTGGTGCGAGGAGTTCCACGTCGACGGCATCCGGGTCGACGCCGTCGCCTCGATGCTCTATCTCGACTACTCGCGGGAGGACGGTGAGTGGCAGCCGAACGTCCGCGGCGGGCGGGAGAACCTCGAGGCGGTGCAGTTCCTGCAGGAGCTGAACGCCACGCTCTACAAGCGCGTACCCGGTGTGGTCTCGATGGCCGAGGAGTCGACCTCGTGGCCGGGCGTCACCAAGCCGACCAGCGAGGACGGTCTCGGCTTCGGCCTGAAGTGGAACATGGGCTGGATGCACGACAGCCTGACCTACATCGCGCGGGAGCCGGTCCACCGCGGCTACCACCACGACCAGCTCACCTTCAGCATGGTCTACGCCTTCTCCGAGAACTTCGTGCTGCCGATCAGCCACGACGAGGTCGTGCACGGCAAGGGCTCCTTGCTGCGCAAGATGCCCGGCGACCGGTGGCAGCAGCTCGCCGGGGTGCGCGCCTTCCTGTCCTGGCAGTGGGCCCATCCGGGAAAGCAGCTGCTGTTCATGGGACAGGAGTTCGCCCAGGACAACGAGTGGGCCGAGCAGCGCGAGCTCGACTGGCACCTGCTCGAGGACCGCGACCACGCCGGCGTACGCCGCCTGGTGGCCGACCTCAACAGCGTCTACCTCGACAACCCCGCACTCTGGTCACAGGACAGCTCACCCGACGGGTTCCGCTGGCTCGACGCCGACGATGCCGCCCGCAACACCATCGCCTTCCTGCGGTGGGGCTCCGACGGCAGCCCGCTGGTGTGCGTGACCAACTTCTCGGCCATCCCGCACGAGGGCTACCGCCTCGGGTTGCCGTTCGCCGGTGAGTGGGCCGAGGTGATCAACACCGACGCCGAGATCTACGGCGGCTCCGGCGTCGGCAACCTCGGCACCGTCACGGCCCACGACCATCCCCACGGAGGCCAGCCGGCCTCCGCGACGGTGCGCGTGCCCCCGCTCGGCACCCTGTGGCTGACCCGCACCCGCCATTGAGCCGGTGTCCACCGGCCTGTCCTAGGGTTGGGTCGTGCCCGCCGAACTGAACGACGTCGCTCCGGGGGTCGTGCGTGTCTCCTGGACCTCGGAGCTCCAGACGCGCGGCCTCGGGGAGTCCTCCCAGGAGGTGCGCCGTGCGGTCGAGTCCGCCTTCAAGGGCGGTTCGACCCGCGTCGAGACCCTGGTGGACCCCGAGGACCAGATGGCCCAGCGGATCGCGACCTTCTCCGGCCTGATGCGGGAGGGCGTCGCCCGTGGTGTCGCCACCGAGGGAGCCGGGAGCCAGGACCGGATCGTCTACGCGCGCCTGGCCGACGACGTACCTCTGGAGGATCCGTCCGGGTTCCGCTCGCTGCTGAACTCCTTCCTGCCCCGCAAGCGCGCGATCAGCCAGATGCTGATCCGCTCCACCGACGACCGGGTCCTGCTGTGCCAGCTCACCTACAAGCGCGACCTCGACCTGCCCGGCGGGGTGGTGGAGGTCAGCGAGTCGCCTCAGCTAGCCGTGACGCGCGAGGTCGAGGAGGAGCTTGCACTGCCGGTCGAGGCCGGAAGGCTGCTCCTCACCGACTGGCTGCCCCCATGGGGTGGCTGGGACGACGCGATCTGCCTGGTCTTCGACGGCGGCGTGCACGACGAGTCGATCGTGGACCGGATCGTGCGGCAGGAGCGCGAGATCCGCTCGGCCGGGTTCTTCACCGTCGCGGAGGTGCGCTCGCGGTGCGCGGACTTCACCGCGAGACGGGTCGAGGCGGCCCTGCGCAACCTCTCCGCCTCCCCCGGTCCGGCGTACACCGAGAGCGGCCGCGGTTAGTTCGTTGACCGCGACGCAGCTCAACCGAGGTCAGCCCTTCCGGCCGACGGCGGCCCAGCCGCTGCGCAGCACCTTCTGCACCAGCTGGGCGTTGATCCATGCGGTGACGGTCCAGACCGCGACCCAGACCAGGGCCACCGGCCAGGAGAACTGGGCCGGGTCGTGCCCGAGAACGAATCCGACGGCGAGCCCGGCATAGAAGCTGACCCACAGCGCCAGCAGGCTCAAGGGCAGCGCGAGCACCACGAGAGCGACGTGCCACGCACCGGAGTTCCCGACCATCGACCCGATCGCCAGCGCCGCCACGGTCGCCACGTAGATCTGGGCCGGCCCCACCAACCGCACGAGCGGGAGCGCACTGGGTGTGTCCTGCATGGCGGCCATGCTGCCACGGTGGCTCAGAACAGGGCTGAGGCCAGGTCGCGGCGGGCGGCCAGCACGCGCGGGTCGTCGTTGCCGACGGCACCGAACAGGCCGATCAGGTGGGTTCGTGCTGCGTCCCTGTCGGCCTCCGTCGTACGCCGGACCAGCTCGATCAGCCGCCTGAAGGCGTCCTCGACGTGTCCGCCGAGCAGGTCCAGGTCCGCCACCAGCGTCTGGGCCTCGACGTCATCGGGATGCTCGGCGGCCGCGGTCCGCGCCTCTTGGAGGTCGACACCATCCGTGCGCTGCAGCACCCTGGCCATCGCCAGTCCCGCCGCCGCCTCGGAGTCGGCGGGGTTCGCATCGACCAGCTTCTGGTACTCCGCGACCGCATCGTCGATGGCGCCGCGCTCCAGCGCCGCCTGAGCGGGCGCGTAGCGGGGGTCGAGCTGCTCCTCGCCGGTCTCCTCGTCGACGACTCCGCTCGCCGTCCGGGGCTGGTGCCGCCCGGTGAAGCCGCTGGCGGTCAGCTGCTGCAGGACCGAGGTGACGGCCTGACGGAGCTCGTCGATGGGGACGGCGTCCTGGAGCAGGGGCATCGGCCGGCCCTGGGCCACCAGGACGACCAGGGGCACCGACTGGATCTGCATGGCCTGGGCGATCTGCGGCGCCACGTCGATGTCGACCCGGCCCAGCAGGAACCGACCCTCGAACTCTGCCGAGAGCGTCTCCAGGTCGTTCGCCAGCTGCACGCTGTCCGGCGAGCGTCCCGGGCTCTCGAAGGCCAGCAGGACCGGTGCGTTGCGCGAGCCCTCGAGGACGTCCTGGAAGTTCTGGTCCGTGACCGACAGCGAGTACGCCGAGCCGGCGGCAGCCCCGGGCGCGGCCGCGCCGGGCCCCTGAAGTCCGGAGAGATCGACCGCACCGGGTCGGGAGAAGGGTTGCTGAGTCATGCCTCCATTGTGTCGAACGGCCCGCGCCGCTCCGTCATCGCCCGGTGCCACCCGGCATACTGACCCCTATGGGGACGGGAGACACCACAGAGTCGCGCGCGCCTTCGTGGCGGCGCACGCTCCTGTGGGTCCTCGCCTACAGCGTCGCCTGCGTGGTGGGCCGCAACGGCTTCAGCCCGTCCGGGGTGCCACTCGCCGAGTCGGCGGTGGGCGTCGCCATGGTGTGGCTGGCGAGCGGCAACCGCGCCAGCTGGCGCCTTGACGGCGCCCTGATCGCCAGCATCAGCGTCGTATCGGGAGTCGCCCTCGGCCACTCGTGGCTCGCAGCCCTGCTGGGGCTGGTGATGATCGCTCCTGCCGCCGCGATCGTCGCGGCCCTCCATCGGCAGATGCCAGACACCTGGGGTGGCGGCGGAACTCGAGCCATGTCCCGGCTCTCGGACTTCGGCTGGTTCGTGCTGGTCGCGCTCGCCGCGACCGTCGCCGCCGCGCTGCTGCGCACCGGCCTCGGCGTCCTGCTGATCGACCGCGAGACCTGGGACATCGTCGCGCTGCGCGGCGGACGCGCCCTCGCCTCGCTGGTCGCCCTGGGCACCTTCGGGCTGCTGCTCGGCGGTCGACTGGCCGAACGCCGTACCGACGGCGGCACGATCCTGCAGCTGCGCAGGTGGGAGGCCGTCGAGGCTGCTCTGATCCTGGCCGCCACGGGTGCGGTCTTCTGGATCGGGTTCGTGAGGCACCCCAACGCACCCACGACTTTCATCCTGGTCCTCGGCGTGGTGTGGACCTCGATCCGGTTCTCGCCTCTCGTCTCGGCCTCCCATGCCGTCATGACGGGGCTGGGCGCCGTGATCCTGACGTTCCTCGACTACGGCCCGATCTCCAACGTGGTGTCCATCCCCGGTCGCGCCCTGGTGGCCCAGATCTTCGTGGTCGTGATGATGGTGACCGGCATGGCCGTCTCGCTCTCCCGCCGGCAGATCGTCGACACGATCTCCCGGCTCAGCCGCTCCGAGGCCAGACTGGCCGTCCGCGCCGCCGAGCTGGACCTCATGCTGGCGAACCTCACCGACGGGGTGGCCATCATCGAGGAGGGCGGCCGAGTCGTGCACTCCAACACCGCCTTGAACAGGCTGCTCACCGGAGACCCGACGACCGAACCGTTCATCGACCGCCAGGTCGGCCGCGCCGGCGCGCACGACCTCCACCACGCTGACGGGCGCCCCCTGCTGGACGAGGAGGCTCCGCACCTCAGGGCGATGCGGGGCGAGGTGGTCGAACCCGAGGAGTTCCAGCTGCGCCACCCGTCCATTCCGGGTGGACGCGTCCTGGAGCTCAGCGCTCTGGCTCTGCCGGTGGAGTACGGCGCACCCCGCCGCGCCATGCTCACCGTGCGAGACGTGACCGCGGAGACCGCGCACCGCGAAGCGCTTTCCGAGTTCGCCGCGACGGTCGCCCACGACCTGAACAACCCGCTCTCCGTGCTCGCCGGGTGGACCGAGGCCCTCGAGGAGGAGTTCCGGGCCAAGGAGTCACTCGAAGCGGCCAGCGGCATGGCGATGCTGGGCCACATCAGGCTGTCCACCGACCGGATGCGGGAGTTCATCGCCGATCTGCTCGCCCACGCCGTGGCCCAGGACCAGAACCTGCACTGCGAGCGGGTCGACCTGTGGAGCCTCGTGAAGAACCTGACGGAGAGCCGCACCGCCCCCGGGGCCGACGCCGGCCGCATCGAGTACGGCGAGCTGCCCGAGGTCTGGGCAGACCGGGCTCTGGTCGTCCAGCTTCTCGACAACCTGGTCGGGAACGCCTTCAAGTACGTCGCGCCGGGAACCGTCCCCCGCGTGGCCATCGCTGCCGAGACCAGCGAGTCCGCCTGGGCGACGATCCGGGTCTGCGACAACGGGATCGGCATCGCTCCTGAGGCGCGCTCGAAGGTGTTCGAGACCTTCCACCGGGCCGACCGGGAGACCTACCGCGGGACCGGGCTGGGACTGGCGATCTGCAAGCGCATCGTGGAGCGCCACGGTGGCCGGATCGCGGTCGCCGACAACCCGGACGGACCCGGCAGCTGCTTCGAGTTCACCCTGCCGACCACCTCAGCGGCGCTCGCGGCCGCAGTGAGCAGCTGAACGACCACTCAGACCGGCTCGAGCAGAGCCGAGGAGAATCCGTGGTCGTCGTGCGAGGTGCGGTCGTGGACCAGGTGAACCGGCCGACGGACACCGGCCTCACGTGAGCCAGCTCAGAACCGCGCGGGTTCGCGGTACTCGCCCCACTCCTCGCGGAGGGCGTCGCAGATCTCCCCGAGGGTGGCCTCGGCGCGGCACGCCTCCAGCATGGACGGGATCATGTTGCGGTCCTCGCGCGCGGCGCCGAGCATCGCCTCGATCGCACGGGCGACCTCGGCCTCATCGCGACCGGCCCGGCGCCGGTCGAGCACCTTGACCTGGTCGGTCTCGACCTCGTGGGAGACCCGCAGGATCTCGAGGTCGCTGGTGACCGAGTCGTGGTGGCAGTTGACCCCGACGACCCGCTTCTCGCCCTTCTCCAGCGCGATCTGGTAGATGAAGGCGGCGTCGGCGATCTCCGACATGAACCAGCCGTCCTCGATGCCGCGCAGGAGCCCCTTGGTGATCAGGTCCTCGCCGTTGCGGGCTGCGGTGGCCAGGTCCGCGGTCTGGTCGTGCCGCAGAGCCGAGCCGCCCAGCTGCAGGATCTTGTCGAAGATCGCGTTCGCCTCGCCCTCGATCCGGTCGGTCAGCGCCTCGACGTACCACGAGCCCCCGAGGGGGTCCGCGACGTTGACCACGCCGGTCTCCTCCATGATCACCTGCTGGGTGCGCAGCGCGATCTCGGCGGCCTGCTCACTCGGCAGGGCCAGAGTCTCGTCCAGGGCGTTGGTGTGCAGGGAGTTGGTCCCGCCGAGCACCGCTGCCAGCGCCTCGATGCCGGTGCGGACCACGTTGTTGTACGGCTGCTGGGCCGTCAGTGAGACGCCGGCGGTCTGGGTGTGGAAGCGCATCCACTGCGCCTTCTCCGTCTTGGCTCCGTAGACGTCGCGGACCCATCGCGCCCAGATCCGGCGGGCGGCCCGGAACTTGGCGATCTCCTCGAAGAAGTCGAGGTGGCTGTCGAAGAAGAAGCTCAGCCCGGGGGCGAACACGTCGATGTCCAGACCTCGCGACAGCCCGAGCTCGACGTACCCGAACCCGTCCGCGAGGGTGAAGGCCAGCTCCTGCGCGGCCGTGGAACCGGCCTCGCGGATGTGGTAGCCCGAGACGCTGAGCGGCTTGTACGCCGGGATGTTCTCCGCGCAGTACTCCATCAGGTCGCCGATCAGCTTCAGGTGCGGCTCGGGACCGAAGAGCCACTCCTTCTGGGCGATGTACTCCTTGAAGATGTCGGTCTGCAGGGTGCCGTTCAGCTTGCCGGTGTCGGCGCCCTGCCGCTCCGCAGCGACGAGGTACATGCAGAACACAGGTACGGCGGGCCCGCTGATCGTCATCGACGTCGTGACCTCCTCCAGCGGGATCTCGTCGAAGAGGATGTCCATGTCGGCTGCGGAGTCGATCGCCACACCGCAGTGCCCGACCTCGCCGAGGCTGCGCGGGTCGTCGGAGTCGCGCCCCATCAGCGTGGGCATGTCGAAGGCCACCGAGAGCCCGCCGCCACCCCGGCCCAGGATCATCTTGTAGCGCTCGTTGGTCTGCTGCGCGTTGCCGAACCCCGCGAACTGCCGGATCGTCCAGGCCCGCCCGCGGTAGCCGGTCGCGTAGAGCCCTCGGGTGTAGGGGAACTCGCCCGGCCACTCGGAGTCCTCGGTGCCGTACGCCGGCTCCACCTCGACTCCGGACAGCGTGGTGAAGTCCGCCTCGCGCACTCGCGACTTCGCGTACCGCTCCTGCCAGCGCTGCTGCGCACTGCCGCTCGAGCCTGTTTCCTCGCCGGTTGAGCCTGTCGACACCATGCTCAGATAGTAGGACGTCCTACTAAATTCTCCTAGCCCGGCGCCCGACTCGGTCTCGCTCTCAGGGAACGTCGGGTTCGCCGCGGAGGGGGCGAAGCAGCGCGGAGAGCTGGCGCAGGTTGTCCTCGTCGAGCGCCCCGAGCCCGAAGTCCGCAGCGACCAGCACGGCGGTCGCCTCCTCCACCACCGCCCGGCCCTCGTCGGTGATCTCCGCGAGCACAGCCCGTCCGTCCTCCGGATGCCGGCGGCGTACGACGAGGCCGCTGGCCTCCAGCCGGTCGACGATCGAGGTCACCGAGGTCGGGTGCACCTGCAGCCGCTCCCCCATCTTGCCCAGCGGCAGCGAGCCCCGCGAGGAGAACGTGAGCAGCACCAGGGCCTCGTAGCGGGCGAAGGTCAGCCCGAGCGGCCTGAGCAGCCCGTCGAGGCGGCCGATGAGGAGCTGCTGGACGCGCATGAGGGACGTGACCGCGTGCATCTGCGGAACACCCGCCCAGTGCTTGGCCCACTGCCGGGCCGCTTCGTCGATCGGGTCGAACGGCAGACCGCCTGGTGACGCCATGGGCGGCACCCTACCCAGCGCCGTCGGCCGCGGGTGCCATCGTTCGGGGACCCGTCGTACCGCGCCGAGCCTGACCAATAGACTCCGCAGCAATCGCCGGAGCCCGAGGAGAGTCAGTTGCCGAACAAGCACGCAGCCCCAAAGCCGCTGGAGAAGGTGCTGATCGCCAACCGTGGCGAGATCGCCGTCCGGGTGATCCGGGCCTGCAAGGACGCCGGCATCGGCAGCGTGGCGGTGTACGCCGAGCCCGACCGCGACGCGCTCTTCGTCCGGCTCGCCGACGAGGCGCACTCGCTGGGCGGAGCAACCCCGGCCGACTCCTACCTCGACATCGCCAAGATCATCGCGGTCGCCAAGAAGTCCGGGGCCGACTCGGTGCACCCCGGCTACGGCTTCCTGGCCGAGAACCGCGACTTCGCCCAGGCCGTGATCGACGCCGAGCTGGTCTGGATCGGTCCGCCACCCGAGGCCATCGAGAACCTGGGCGACAAGGTCAAGGCGCGTCACATCGCCGAGCGGGTCGGCGCCCCGCTCGTGGCCGGCACCAAGGATCCGGTGGAGAACGCGCAGGAGGTGGAGAGGTTCGCCGACGAGAACGGCCTCCCCATCGCGATCAAGGCCGCCTTCGGTGGCGGTGGCCGCGGCCTGAAGGTCGCCCGCAACCGTGAGGAGGTCGCCGAGCTCTTCGAGTCCGCCGTACGCGAGGCCAAGAGTGCCTTCGGTCGCGGTGAGTGCTTCGTGGAGAAGTACCTCGACAAGCCCCGGCACGTGGAGACCCAGTGCCTGGCCGACCAGCACGGCAACGTCGTGGTGATCTCGACGCGCGACTGCTCGCTGCAGCGGCGGCACCAGAAGCTGGTCGAGGAGGCGCCCGCGCCGTTCCTGACCGAGGACCAGGTCAAGACGCTCTACGAGTCCTCCAAGGCGATCCTGCGCGAGGCGAAGTACGTCGGCGCGGGGACCTGTGAGTTCCTTGTCGGCACCGACGGCACCATCTCCTTCCTCGAGGTGAACACCCGCCTGCAGGTCGAGCACTGCGTCTCCGAGGAGGTCACCGGGATCGACCTGGTCCGCGAGATGTTCCGCATCGCGGCCGGCGAGGAGATCGGGTACGACGACCCCCGCGTCGTGGGGCACTCGATCGAGTTCCGGATCAACGCCGAGGACGGCGGCGCGAACTTCATGCCCGCGCCCGGCACCTTGACGAAGTGGGCGCCCCCGTCGGGCCCGGGCGTGCGCCTGGACGGCGGCTACGAGGAGGGCGAGACCATCCCTGGCGCCTTCGACTCCCTGATCGCCAAGCTGATCGTCACCGGACGCGACCGCACCCACGCGCTGCAGCGCTCCCGCCGGGCACTCTCGGAGTTCGCCGTCGACGGGATGCCCACGGTGATCCCGTTCCACGCCGCGGTCGTCGAGGACGCGGCCTTCATCGGCACCCCGGCACACGCGCCGGAGACGTTCGGCATCTACACCTCCTGGATCGAGACCGAGTTCGACAACCAGATCAGGCCTTACGCCGGACCCGCGGCCGACGGCGAGGAGCCCGAGGAGCGGCACAAGGTCACCGTCGAGGTCGACGGGCGCAGGCTCGAGGTGGTGCTGCCCGCCGGCCTGGCCGCAACGGGTGCTGGCCCGGTCGCCAAGAAGCCGAAGCGCTCCGCGGGGAAGAAGGCCGGTGCCGCCGCGTCCGGAGACTCGGTCGCCTCGCCGATGCAGGGCACCATCGTCAAGGTCGCGGTCGAGGAGGGCGCCTCGGTGGCGGAGGGCGACGTGATCGTGGTGCTCGAGGCGATGAAGATGGAGCAGCCCCTCAAGGCTCACAAGGCGGGGACCGTGACCGGCCTCGAGGCCGAAGTCGGCGCCACGGTCACCAACGGCGCCGTGATCTGCGAGATCAAGGACGCCGGGTAGGCCTCGCTGGCTCGCTGGCCCTCTGCCTCAGGGCAGCCCTGGGTGCTTCCTGGCCAGGATCGGCAACAGCACCCGCTTCGGCATCAGGTTCGCGAAGGCGGCGCCTGCACGGTTGGCGAACCCCGGGATGACCACCAGGGTGCCCTTGTCCATGCCCTCCACGGCAGCCCGGGCGACCTCGGCCGCAGGGACCCACATGAACCCCGGTAGCGCGTCGTTGGCCTCCTGCCTGGTGAACCCGGCCGCCTCCCCGAAGCCCGTCTGCACCGGTCCGGGACAGAGTACGGTCGCGGTGACGCCGGTGCCCTTGAGCTCGGCCGAGACGCTGCGCGTGTAGGAGAGCACGAACGCCTTGCCCGCGCCGTACCCCGCCTGGCCGGGCAGTGGCTGGAAGGCCGCGGTGGAGGCGACGTTGAGCACGGCGCCCCGGCCCCGCTCGACCATCCCCGGCAGGAACCGGCCACACAGGTCGGCCACGGCGACGACGTCGACCTCGATCATGTTCGTCTCCGCGTCGGGGTCGCTACGGTGCACCGGGCCCAACGTCGACAGGCCGGCGTTGTTGACCAGGATCTGGGGCGTCAGGCCGCGGGACTCCAGCTCGCCGAGCAGGCCGGCGCGCGCTGCCCGGTCCGCCAGGTCGCCGGGTACGACGTGCGCCGTCGTGGGCAGCGTGTCGGCCAGGGACTGCAGCTTCTCGACCGATCGGGCGACCAGCACCAGCTCGTGACCACGCCGTGCCAGCTCGCGGGCGATCTCGGCGCCGATGCCGCTGGAGGCGCCGGTGACGACCGCCACCTGGGCTGGTTCGGGCTGCGGAAGGCTCATGCCAGGACCCTACCCAGCGCCTTACTGGGCGGTATCGAAAAATCCGATGACATCCTCGTAAAAAACGTGAGGCCAATTTCAGGTTCAGGCGGCAAACATGATGTACTCCTCACATGACTCAGGTACCCCCGAGCACTCTTGCCCACGACTCCGCCACCCCCGAGCGCGGCCGCACCCTCGCCGATCGGCTCCGTGAGGGCGAGGAGTTCGCCGTGACCTTCGGCGGCCAGGGCGCGGACTGGTTCGCGACCCTCAGCGCGCTCGTCGAGGAGGGCTCCGACAGCTCCGACACCTCACGGCTGGCGCACCTTGTCGAGGAGTCCGGCCGCCTGGTCGCCCCCGTCTCCGGGCAGCTGGCCGCCGGCCTCCCCCGTCCCTTCACGCCGCAGGTGTGGCTCGACAGCGAGGAGCAGGTCAGCACCAGCGACGTCCTCAGCGCCGGACTGGCCATGCCCGGTGTGCTGCTGACGCAGCTCGCGACCCTCGATCTGCTGGCGGGCGAGGGACTCGACCTCGCGCGCATCTCCCCCGTCGCGGCGGTCGGACACTCCCAGGGCATCCTCGGCGTCGCGGCCTTCGCCGGTCGCCGCGAGGGCAACGCCACCAGCGACGTGGAGCTGATGGCCATCGCACGCCTCATCGGTGCCGCCGCCACGATCGTCGGCCGCCGCGCCGGCCTGGTGCCGCACGGTGAGGACTCCCCCATGCTCGCCGTCAGCGGCGCCAGCCTGGCCGAGCTCCAGGGCGTTGTCGACGAGGTCTCGCAGAGCGACGACTCGGTCGTGGTGGCTGCCGTCAACGGCCCGCGCCGCTTCGTCGTCAGCGGTTCGCCCGCGGCGCTGGGCCGGCTGCGCAAGGCCATCGAGAAGCACAGCGCCGCGGACGCCGCGGAGCTCGACGCCAAGACCCGTGGTGGCCGCGCCTTCAAGCCGTCGGTCGAGTCGGTCCCCGTGGCCGTCGCGTTCCACCACCCCGCGCTGGCGCCGGCCGTGCCGATGGTCCGCGAGTGGGCCGAGGCCTGCGGCCTGGACGCCGGCCTGGCCGAGCACCTCGCCCACGCGATCTGCGTCGAGACCGTCGACTGGCCCCGCGAGCTGGCCGACGCCGTCGGCGCCGGCGCCGCCTGGGTCGTCGACCTCGGCCCCGCCGAGCTCTCCGCGAACATGACCGGTCGCGCGCTGCGTGGTCGCGGCGTCACGGTCGTCCCCGCAGCGACGGCCGCCGGGCGCGACACCCTGTTCACCGCAGGCGCACCGCTGCGCCTGGCCGCCGACTGGTCGACCCACGCCCCTCGCCTGATCGACCGAGGCGACGGCAAGCCTGTCGTCGACACCGCCTTCACCCGCATCACCGGGAAGTCCCCGATCCTGCTGGCCGGGATGACCCCGACCACCGTCGACCCCGAGATCGTTGCCGCGGCGGCCAATGCCGGCCACTGGGCCGAGCTCGCCGGTGGCGGCCAGGTGACCGAGGAGATCTTCGCGGCGAACCTCGCCAAGCTCAGTGACCTCCTCGACGAGGGCCGCACCGCGCAGTTCAACGCGCTGTTCCTCGACCCGTACCTGTGGAAGCTCCAGCTCGGCGGCCAGCGCCTCGTGCAGAAGGCCCGTCTCGCCGGGGCTCCGCTCGACGGCGTCGTGATCAGCGCGGGCGTGCCCGAGCTCGAGGACGCCGTCGCCATCATCGAGGACCTGCACGAGTCGGGGATCTCCCACGTCGTGTTCAAGCCGGGCACCGTCAAGCAGATCCGCCAGGTGCTGGCCATCGCCCGCGAGGTCGAGACGACCGTCATCGCCCACATCGAGGGCGGCGCGGCCGGCGGCCACCACTCGTGGGAGGACCTCGACGAGCTGCTGCTCGCCACCTACGCCGATCTGCGCGCCACCCCCAACCTGGTGGTCTGCGTCGGCGGCGGCATCGGCACCCCCGACCGCGCGGTCGACTACCTCACCGGCACCTGGGCCACGGCCCACGGCGAGGCGGCCATGCCCGTGGACGGTGTCCTCATCGGCACCGCCGCGATGGCCACCAAGGAGGCCACCACCTCCGCAGCCGTCAAGCAGCTGCTCGTCGAGACCCCCGGCATCGCCACTGGCTGGGTCGGGTCCGGGCGCAGCGACGGCAGCATCACCTCCGGGCGCAGCCAGCTCGGGGCCGACATCCACGAGATCGACAACCTCGCCTCGCGGTGCGGTCGCCTGCTCGACCAGGTGGCCGGGGACGCCGAGGCCGCCCTGGCACGCAAGGACGAGCTGGTCGCGGCCATGGCCGGCACCTGCAAGCCCTACTTCGGCGACGTCGCCGAGATGACCTACGAGCAGTGGCTGCGCCGCTACCTCGAGCTGTCCGGACCGGGGTCGACCGACGCCTCGGGCGTCGGCGGTGCCTGGCTCGACATCACCTTCGTCAACCGCTTCGCCTCGATGCTCGACCGCGCCGTGGCGCGTCTGCACCCCCAGGCCTCGGGACCGATCGAGCGGATCCAGTTCGACGCGTCGGACCCGAGCGCTGCGTCCGCTGCCGTCGACACGCTCGTCGCGGCCCACCCGGAGGCGACCTCCTGCCTGCTGCACCCGGCCGACGTACAGCACTTCTTCGAGCTGTGCCGCCGCCCCGGCAAGCCGGTGAACTTCGTGCCCGTGATCGATGCCGACGTACGCCGCTGGTGGCGCTCGGACTCGTTGTGGCAGGCACATGACGAGACCTACGGCGCCCAGGAGGTCATCGTGATCCCCGGACCCCTCGCGGTCGGAGGCATCACCGTGGCCGACGAGCCGGTCGCCGATCTGCTCGACCGCTTCGAGGACGCCGTCATCGAGTCGCTCGGCAGCGCCCCGGCCACGGCCGCGGTCAGCCGCAGCACGGTCGGCGACGGCTCCTCCAAGCTCGACGCCGCGTTCGACTCCCGCGACGTGGTGTGGGCCGGACGCGTCGTCACCAACCCGCTGCACCGGTTGACGGGCACCCCGTTCAACCTGGTGCCAGACGGTGCCGACGCCGCCGTCGTGGAGGTCCCCCTCTCCCAGGGTGACCTGCGCCTCCTCGTGGACCTGTCCGGCGTGAGCGCCGGCCGGTTGCCGGTGATCTCCGAGGCCGCCGCAGCCGAGGCCATGGGGGCCCTGTTGGCCCTCACTGCCGGCGGCAGCCTGCCCGAGGTCGTCGACGGCACCGCCGTGACGACCGCCGACTGGTCTCCCGAGCTCGTCGCCGACCACATCGGAGTGACCAGCCCCACCCGTCGTCGCCGCGGCGACCAGCTCACCGACCCGCAGGAGGTCGGCGTCCCCGACACGCTCGTGGGCCTCGCGTGGCCCGCGGTCTTCGCCTGCATCGGAGCGATCGAAGGACTGCTCGACCTGGTCCACCTGGACCACCGGATCGAGCTGGGCGGCTCCCTGCCCACGGGGACGACCCGGCTCGCCATCGCCGCCGAGCGCGCCGGCGTCAGCCACACCACGGCCGGCCAGGTCATCGGCGTCGACGTCCGGATCAGCGACGGCGAGGTGCTGGTCGCGACCCTGCACGAGCGGTTCATGGTGCGTGGCCGCACCGGCCCGGCCGAGTTGACGGCCCCGGCCTCGGTGGCGCCCGACGCGGAGGAGAAGCCGCGTGCCCGCTTGGACCGCTTCACCGTCCCCGCACCGCGCCACATGGGTTCCTTCGCCGCGGTCAGCGGCGACCACAACCCACTGCACACCGATCTCGGTGCGGCCCGACTCGCCGGCTTCGACGGACCCATCGTGCACGGCATGTGGCTCTCCGCCGTCGCCCAGCGCGCCGCCGCCTCGGTCGGGGCCACGCACCACGCCCGGCCCATCCGCAGCTGGCTGGCCCGCTGGGTCGCCCCGCTGCTGCCCGGCGCCGAGGTCGAGATCTCCGTCGAGCGCACCGGCGTCCTCGCCGGTGACACCGTCGTCGAGGTCTCCTGCCGTGCCGACGGCGAGCTGGTGATGGTCGCCGAGGCCGTCGTCGCCGCGCCGCGGACGGCGTACGCCTTCCCCGGCCAGGGCATCCAGAGCCAGGGCATGGGCCTGGAGGCCCGCTCGCGGTCCGCCGCCGCCCGTGAGGTCTGGGACCGGGCCGACAGCCACACTCGTGAGGCCCTCGGCTTCTCGATCCTGGCAGTCGTCCGCGACAACCCGACCGAGCTCTGGGCCGACGGTGAGCTGCACCGTCACCCCGACGGCGTCTTGTTCCTGACGCAGTTCACCCAGGTCGCCATGGCGACGCTCGCGGTCGCCCAGGTGGCGGAGATGCGCGAGGCCGGCGTCTTCGTCGAGGACGCGCTCACGTGTGGCCACTCGGTCGGGGAGTACAACGCCCTGGCCGCCGTGACCGGCATCCTGCCGCTCGAGGCACTGCTCGAGATCGTGTTCCGCCGCGGCATGGCGATGCACCACCTGGTGCCCCGCGACGCCCAGGGCCGGAGCAACTACCGGCTCGCCGCCATCCGGCCCTCCCAGGCCGACCTCGCCGACGACGACGTGGCCGCGTTCGTGGCCGGGCTCGCCGAGAGCACCGGTGAGTTCATCCAGATCGTGAACTACAACCTGCGCGGTTCGCAGTACGCCATCGCCGGCACCGTCGCCGGACTCGAGGCGCTCGAGCAGGCCGTCGAGGAGCGTCGGGCCCGCGTCGGCGGCAAACCCGCCTTCATCCTGGTCCCCGGCATCGACGTGCCATTCCACTCCTCGGAGCTGCACGCCGGAGTCGACGACTTCCGCAGCCGTCTCGACGACCTGCTGCCCGAGCACATCGACCCCAGCGTGCTGATCGGCCGCTACATCCCCAACCTGGTGCCGCGCCTGTTCACCCTGGACCGCGCCTACGTGCAGGAGGTGGCCGACCTCGTCGACTCCAGCCTGCTGCAGGGCGTCCTGGCGGACTGGGCCACCTGGGAGGCCGACCCGGCCCGACTCGGACGCACCCTGCTGATCGAGCTGCTCGCCTGGCAGTTCGCCAGCCCGGTCCGCTGGATCGAGACCCAGGACCTGCTCTTCGGCTCCCCAGGCTCCGCCACCGGTGGCCTCGGCATCGAGCAGTTCGTCGAGGTCGGGGTCGCGAACGCCCCGACGCTGGCCAACCTGGCCGCCCAGACGACCAAGCTCCCGTCCTACGACGGGGTCGCCCCCAAGATCGTGAACTCCTCACGCGACGCCGCCGTCGTCTTCGCCACCGACACCCCGCTGACCGACGACGACACCGACGACGCCGACACCGCCGAGAACCCGCGAGACGTCGCAAACGAACAGGAAAAGGCCGCCGAGACGTCGCAAACGAACGACACCGCGGCCGCCCCGACGCCGGTGGCGGCAGCCGGTGCGGACCGTCCGGCGGACCTCGCCTTCTCCGCGGCCGACGCCACTCGCACGCTGACGGCGCTGCGCACCAAGGTGCGCCCCGAGCAGATCGGCTCCGCCGACACGATCGAGGCGTTGTGCGATGGCGTGTCCTCGCGTCGCAACCAGCTGCTCGTCGACCTCGGTGCCGAGCTCTCGCTCGGTGCCATCGACGGCGCGGCCGACGCGGACTGGAACGGCCTGTCCGCCACGGTCACCAAGCTGGCCCGCACCTACTCCGCGTTCGGCCCGGTCCTCACCGAGGCGATCAGTGAGCAGCTGCGCAAGTTCGCCGGTACGGCCGGCAGCAAGCCGGCCGCGATCACCGACCGGGTGCGCGACACCTGGCAGCTCGGTCCCGGCTGGGTCTCGCACGTCTCCGCCGAGCTGGCCGCAGGCCTGCGCGACGGCTCCTCGACGCGCGGCGGATCGCTCGGGTACGACATCCCCCTCACCGACCTCAACACGGTCGTGGACCACGCGGTCCAGGCCGTCGCCTCGGCCCAGGGCCTGCAGGTCGGCCTGCCCGCCACCGGTGGGGACGGCGGCACCGTCGACGTCGCCGCGCTGGGCGAGCTGACCGAGTCGATCACCGGACCCGACGGCGTACTCGCCTCGACGGCACGGCACCTGCTCGGCAAGCTGGGTCTGCGGACCCCGGAGCCCGAGGAGACCGACGACCTCGACGCCGAGCTCGTCCGTCTGGTGGAGTCCGAGCTCGGCTCTGACTGGGCCCGCAAGGTCGCGCCGTCCTTCGACGCGCGTCGCGCGGTGCTGCTCGACGACCGTTGGGCCTCGGTCCGCGAGGACTTCGCCCGGGCCTGGACCGGCGACGAGGCCGTCCGCGAGCGCAGCTTCACCGGGCTCGACGCGGCCGCACTGGCCCAAGCGGGCTGGTGGCTGGACCGGGCACGACGTGAGCAGCGGAGCGACCTGGTGTCCTTCTACGGCGACCTGGTCTCCGACGCTGAGCAGCCCCAGGCCTGGGCCGACGAGGTCGCCGTGGTGACCGGTGCGGCTCCCGGCTCGATCGCCGGCTCGGTCGTGGCCGAGCTTCTTCGTGGCGGCGCCACCGTCGTCGCCACCACCTCGAGGCTCGACTCCGAGCGGCTCGCGTTCTTCCGCGGCCTCTACCGCGACCACGCCTCGACAGGCGCGGCCCTGTGGGTGCTGCCAGCCAACCTGGCCTCCTACGCCGACGTGGACGCGCTGGTCGAGTGGATCTCCTCCCCGGTGGTCGACGAGGCCGGCGGCATGAAGACCGAGGTCCGGCCCACGCTCTCGCCGACGCTGGTCTTCCCGTTCGCCGCTCCGGCGGTGCAGGGCACGGCTGCCGACGCCGGTCCCCGCGCGGAAGTCGAGTTCCGCGTCCTGCTCTGGGGGGTCGAGCGCCTGGTCACCGGTCTGGCGGCGCAGGGCGCCGACCACAAGATCGGCCGCCGGGTTCACGTCGTACTCCCCGGGTCGCCGAACCGCGGTCGCTTCGGTGGCGACGGTTCCTACGGCGAGGCCAAGGCCGCTTTCGACGCCTTCGTCCAGCGCTGGCAGGCCGAGCAGGACTGGGCCAAGCGGGTCTCGCTCGTCCACGCCCACATCGGCTGGGTGCGCGGCACCGGCCTGATGGGTCACAACGACCCGTTGGTCGACGCCGTCACGGCAGCGGGAGTGCGGACCTACTCCCCCCAGGAGATGGCCGGAGAGCTTCTCGCGCTGTGCAGCGACGCGTCGCGCGACGCCGCCGCCGGTACGCCGATCGTGGCGGACCTGACCGGTGGACTCGGCGAGGCCGACCTGGACCTGGCGGCACTGGCCCGCGAGGCTCGCGACGCGGCCGAGACCGCTGCCGCTGACGCCGACGAGGCGCCAGCGGGCACCACCACCGTCGAGGCACTCACCCACCCTGCCGGCTGGCACACCACGCAGCCGACGATGGAGTGGCCCTCCATCCAGACCAGGCTCGAGGACATGGTCGTCATCGTCGGCGCCGGCGAGGTCGGCCCGGGCGGTTCCTCGCGGACCCGCTTCGAGCTCGAGGTCGAGGACCGGCTCTCCCCGGCAGGCGTGCTCGAGCTCGCCTGGACCACCGGCCTGATCGTCTGGGAGCACCAGCCGGTCGCAGGCTGGCACGACGTCGCCACGGGCGAACCGCTGACCGAGGGCGAGGTCGTCGAGAAGTACGCCGAGCAGCTGGAGAACAGCGTCGGCATCCGCAGCTACCGCGACGACGGCCAGCTGATCGACGGCACCGCTCCCCTGCTTGTCCCGGTCTTCCTGGACGAGGACACCTCGTTCGTCGTCGGCACCCGGGTCGAGGCCGACGCCATGGTGGCGGCCGACCCGAAGCACACCCGGATCGCCGCCACCGAGGACGGCGACTGGCAGGTCACCCGCCTGGCGGGCAGCCAGATGCGGGTGCCGCGTCGGTTCAAGCTGTCGCGCTTCGTCGGCGCGCAGGTGCCCGACGGGTTCGACCCGGCGGTCTGGGGTCTCGGCTCGATGACCGAGTCGGTGGACCGGCTGGCTGCCTGGAACCTCGTGGCCACCGTGGACGCGTTCATCTCCTCGGGCTTCGAGCCCGCCGAGCTGCTGCGGTGGATCCACCCGACCCGCCTGGCCAACACCCAGGGCACCGGTATCGGCGGCATGCAGTCCACCCGCAAGATGTACGTCGACGCGCTGCTCGGTGAGCAGCCGCCGAACGACGTCCTGCAGGAGGCGCTGCCGAACGTGATCGCGGCGCACACCGTGCAGTCCTACCTCGGTGGGTACGGCGCGATGGTGCACCCGGTCGCCGCGTGCGCGACGGCGGCGGTCAGCGTCGAGGAGGCGGTCGACAAGATCCGCCTCGACAAGGCCAGCGTGGTCGTGGCCGGTGGGTTCGACGACCTCGGCATCGAGGGCATCGTGGGGTTCGGCAACATGAGCGCCACCGCCGACACCGCCGAGATGCTCGCCAAGGGCATCGAGGAGCGCCACGTCTGCCGGCCCAACGACCGTCGTCGGGGCGGGTTCGTCGAGGCCCAGGGCGGCGGAACCGTCGTACTCGCTCGCGGCGACGTCGCCGCCGAGCTCGGCCTCCCCGTGCTCGCCGTGGTGGCCTACGCCGGCTCCTTCGCCGACGGCATCCACACCTCCATCCCGGCACCCGGGATCGGCGCCCTCGGTGCCGGTGTCGGCGGCAGCGAGTCGCCGCTGGCCAAGGGTCTCGCCGCGCTGGGCCTGGGAGCCGACGACCTGTCGGTGGTCTCCAAGCACGACACCTCGACCGCAGCCAACGACCCCAACGAGTCGCAGCTGCACGAGAAGCTCGCCGGAGCGCTGGGGCGCACCGAGGGTTCGCCGCTCTACGTGGTCAGCCAGAAGTCCCTGACCGGTCACGCCAAGGGCGGCGCCGCCGCCTTCCAGCTGATCGGCCTGTGCCAGCTGCTGACCACCGGGACGGTGCCGCCGAACCGCGGCCTCGACTGTGTCGATGAGGCGCTGAGCGACAACAAGCACCTCGTCTGGCTGCGTCAGACGCTGCAGACCGGGCCGCTCCGTGCCGGTCTGCTGACCAGCCTCGGCTTCGGGCACGTCTCCGCGATGGTCGCGGTGGCGCACCCGGCTGCGTTCGTGGCCGCCCTGGCTCCGGAGGCCCGCGAGGCCTGGCTGCAGGCCGCGTCCGCGCGGCTGGTGGCCGGTGAGGCCAGGCGTCTGGACGCCATGTGTGGCGGTGAGGCGCTCTACCAGAAGCCGACCAAGCGCCGGTTCGCCGACAGCGACGTAGCCCGCACCAAGGCCGACGAGAGCGCCATGCTGATCGACCCGCAGGCGCGGCTCGGAGCCGACGGGGTCTACGCGGAGACACGCCGGTGAGCACTCCGTTGACGCCGCCCGACCTGACGCCGAAGATCACCGGCGTCGCGGTCGGGGTCGGGGTCGACGTCGTCGCGGTGTCGGCGTTCGCCGAGCAGCTCGAGCAGCCGGGCACTCGTTTCGCCCGGGTGTTCACCTCCGGCGAGCGCCGTGCCGCGCGCTCCGGCAACGTGGTCGCCCACGGGGAGACATCGCGTCACCGCGAGATGCAGAGCCTTGCGGCGCGGTGGGCCGCCAAGGAGGCGGTCATCAAGGCCTGGTCGGGCAGCCGCTTCGGTGGTCCGGAGGTGATCGACCCCAACCTGGTCGACCTCCGCGAGATCGAGGTCCGCACCGACGCCTGGGGCCGCCCCGAGATCCGGCTGCACGGGGCGATCGCCGCGGGCATGGCCGGCCTCACCGTGCTGGTGTCGCTCTCCCACGACCCCGAGGGCGACATCGCCGCCGCGTTCGTCGTACTCCAGCAGGCACGGGCCTGACCGAGCCTCCCGGGCAGTTCGGCGTGGGCCTCAGGAGGACTTGCGCTTCTGCCTCGCGGCGTCGGACTCGGCCGCCATCAGGTAGCCGGTCAGCAGGGTCTTGAGCTGTACGACGGCGTCGGGGTGGGACTGCCCGTCGCGGATGGAGAAGTTCAGCATCGAGTAGGTGACGTGGACCAGCACCTCCGCGATCACCTCACGGTGCGCGATCTTCGATCCCGGGGTGAGCGGCGCGAGCAGCCGGGTGACCTCGGTCGCCAACTGGCGCTCGTGCTCGGCCGCGATCGCGCGGGTCGGCGGCGTGGCCTGCATCGCGAGCCACACGGCGCGACGCGAGGGGTCGGTGCGCCACAGGGCGGCGAGGTGGTCGAGCAGCTTCTCCAGCAGCTGGGCCCAGTCGAGGCTGGGGATCTCGGCCGCGAACTTCGCCAGCTCGCTCTGGACGTTCTCGGTGTCGAGGCGGTCGAGCTCACAGATGATGGCGTACTTGTTGCCGAAGAACTGGTAGAGCGAGCCGATCGGCACCCCGGCCCGCAGCGCCACCTGCTCGGAGGTGAACGCCTCGAACCCGACCTCGACCAGCAGCGCGCGGGCGGCCCGCAGGATCTCGTGGAAGCGTCGCCTGCTCCGCTCCTGCGACGGACGCCGCCGCGGCAGGAACTCCGCGGGATCGTTCGCCTGCGTGCTCATCCCCCAAGGTTACTTGAGGGTAGGCGCGTATTTCGCATGTAAATCGGGGTTATGGACGCTTAACAAGGCCCGCACCGGGCCGGAACCGTCCACCAGCCTCGCCAACTTCGCGGGCGAGCGCCCTCCCCGAGCCCGCAGAGCAAGACGGATCACGACGTAACGCAGGTGTGACGAGTCGGCACTAGCCTCGACCCATGTTCTCCAAGATCCTGGTGGCCAATCGAGGCGAGATCGCGATCCGGGCGTATCGCGCCTCGATGGAGATCGGCGCACGCACCGTCGCGGTGTTCCCGTACGAGGATCGCTGGTCCGAGCACCGGATGAAGGCCGACGAGGCCTACGAGATCGGTGAACGCGGCCACCCCGTGCGCGCCTACCTCGATCCCGACTCGATCGTGCAGACGGCGCTGAGGGCCGGGGCGGACGCCATCTACCCCGGCTACGGCTTCCTCAGCGAGAACCCGGCGCTGGCCGAGGCCTGCGCCAACGCCGGGATCACCTTCATCGGTCCGACCGCGGCAGTGCTGGAGCTGACCGGCAACAAGGCCCGCGCGATCGCGGCAGCCAAGGCAGCGGGCGTGCCCACCCTGGAGTCGGTGCCCCCCGACGACGACCTGGACGCACTGATGGAGGCCGCGAAGAGCCTCAGCTATCCCGTCTTCGTCAAGGCGGTCGCCGGCGGCGGCGGCCGAGGGATGCGCAAGGTCGAGCTGGAGCGGGACCTCAAGGACGCCATCGACTCCTGCATGCGCGAGGCCGAGGGCGCCTTCGGCGATCCGACGGTGTTCATCGAGGAAGCCGTCGTGGATCCCCGCCACATCGAGGTGCAGATCCTGGCCGACGGGCAGGGCAACGTCATCCACCTCTTCGAACGTGACTGCTCGGTCCAGCGCCGTCACCAGAAGGTCGTGGAGATCGCGCCGGCTCCCAACCTGGACCCGGAGATCCGTGAGCGGATGTGTGCGGACGCCGTGCGGTTCGCGACCGAGATCGGCTACCGCAACGCCGGCACCGTGGAGTTCCTCCTCGGGCCCGACGGCAACTACCACTTCATCGAGATGAACCCCCGCATCCAGGTCGAGCACACGGTGACCGAGGAGGTCACCGACGTCGACCTCGTGCAGTCCCAGATGCGGATCGCAGCCGGGGCGACGCTGGCCGACCTCGGGCTGAGCCAGGACACGATCACTCTCCGCGGAGCCGCCCTCCAGTGCCGGATCACGACGGAGGACCCGGCCAACGGGTTCCGACCCGACACCGGCCGGATCACGTCGTACCGCTCCCCCGGCGGAGCAGGCGTCCGCCTCGACGGCGGTACGACGTACACCGGCGCCGAGGTCTCCGCACACTTCGACTCGATGCTCGCCAAGCTCACCTGTCGCGGGCGCACCTTCGAGATGGCCGTGCAGAAGGCGCGACGTGCCGTCGACGAGTTCCGGATCAGGGGGGTCGCCACCAACATCGCGTTCCTGCGCGCCGTGCTCGACGAGCCCGACTTCCTGGCGGGCCGGGTGACCACCAGCTTCATCGAGGAGCACGCGGGTCTGCTCACCGCCCGACCGAACGCGGACCGGGGCACGAAGCTACTGACCTACCTGGCCGAGGTGACCGTCAACAAGCCGTACGGCGATGCGCCGGTGTCCGTCCTGCCGGCCAGCAAGCTGCCCGACATCGACCTGGGGGTCGCGGCACCCGACGGCTCCCGCCAGCAGCTCCTCAACCTGGGGCCTGAAGGGTTCGCGCAGGCGCTGCGCAGGCAGACCCAGGTCGGCGTCACCGACACGACGTTCCGAGACGCGCACCAGTCGTTGCTGGCCACGCGCGTGCGCACCCGCGACCTGATCGCGGTCGCCGGACACGTATCCCGGATGACACCGCAGCTGTGGTCGGTGGAGGCCTGGGGAGGCGCCACCTACGACGTGGCGCTGCGTTTCCTCACCGAGGACCCCTGGGACCGGTTGGCCCGCCTACGCCAGGCGCTGCCGAACATCTGTCTGCAGATGTTGCTCCGTGGGCGCAACACAGTCGGCTACACGCCGTACCCCACCGCCGTCACCCGCGCCTTCGTGCAGGAGGCTGCCGAGACCGGCATCGACGTCTTCCGGATCTTCGACGCCCTCAACGACGTGGAGCAGATGCGACCCGCGATCGAGACCGTGCGCGAGACCGGCACCACGGTCGCGGAGGTCGCGCTGTGCTACACCGGCGACCTGTCCGACCCGCGCGAGACGCTCTACACGCTCGACTACTACCTCGAGCTGGCCGAGCGGATCGTTGACGCGGGAGCGCACGTGCTGGCGATCAAGGACATGGCCGGACTCCTGCGTGCGCCCGCGGCCCGCACCCTCGTGACCGCCCTGCGCGAACGGTTCGACCTCCCGGTGCACCTGCACACCCACGACACCCCGGGTGGTCAGCTCGCCACCCTGGTGGCGGCGATCGAGGCCGGCGTCGACGCGGTCGACGCCGCCTGCGCGGCCATGGCGGGCACGACGTCCCAGCCCGCGCTCTCGGCCCTGGTGGCGGCGACCGACCACTCCGGGCGCGAGACCGGGCTCGACCTGGCCAGCGTGTGCGCGCTGGAGCCCTACTGGGAGGCCACCCGCCGCGTCTATGCGCCCTTCGAGTCCGGGCTCGCGGCCCCCACGGGCAGGGTCTACACCCACGAGATCCCCGGCGGCCAGCTCTCCAACCTGCGACAGCAGGCCATCGCCCTGGGCATGGGTGAGAAGTTCGAGCAGATCGAGGACATGTACGCCGCCGCGAACCGGATCCTCGGCAACATCGTGAAGGTCACGCCGTCCTCCAAGGTGGTGGGCGATCTCGCCCTGCACCTGGTCGCCGCGGGGGCCGACCCCGAGGAGTTCGAGGACAACCCCGGCAAGTTCGACATCCCCGACTCCGTCATCGGGTTCCTCTCCGGGGAGCTCGGCGACCCTCCCGGGGGCTGGCCCGAGCCGTTCCGGAGCAAGGCGCTCGACGGCCGTTCGTGGAAGCGGCCGGCCGAGCAGCTGACCGAGGAGCAGGCGGCCGGCCTGGAGGGCACGACTCGCCGGCACACCCTGAGCACGTTGCTCTTCCCCGGCCCCACCAAGTCCTACGACGAGGCGACCGCGACGTACGGCGACGTCTCCGTCCTCGACACCACCGACTACCTCTACGGCCTGAAGTCGGGCGAGGAGCACGTCGTCGACATCGACGAGGGCAAGCGCATCATCCTCGGGCTGCAGGCGATCGGCGAGGCCGACGATCGCGGCTACCGCTCGGTGATGTGCACGCTCAACGGCCAGCTCCGTCCGGTCAACGTGCGTGACGAGTCGGTGGAGTCCGCCGTGGCGACGCAGGAGAAGGCCGACGCCCAGGACGAGCGTCAGGTGGCGGCGCCCTTCGACGGCGTGGTCACCCTGCAGGTCGCCGAGGGCGACTCGGTCGAGGCCGGCGGCGTGGTCGCCACGATCGAGGCGATGAAGATGGAGGCCTCGATCACCGCTCCGCGAGCGGGCACCGTGGAGCGGCTGGCGTTCAGCGGCACCCAACAGGTCGAGGGCGGCGACCTGGTGCTGGTGCTGGCCTGAACGACCTCAGCCTCGGTAGATGACCTGCACGCGCCCGGACCGGTAGACCCGCAGCACGCCGTTCTCGAACTTCGCGTACTTGCCGCGCGTGAACCTCAGCGGGCGAGTGGTCGGGAAGCCGAGCCTGGAGGTCGCGGCCCCGCGCCGCTTGTAGGCCCGCAGCACGGTGCCGTACAGCTCGTGCGCCCCGGTGTCCGCCTTGTAGTAGATCCGGCCGTGCTTGTAGTTGCGGGCACGCCCCGCACCGGCCCTGTACTCCCGGCTCGTGGCCGCGCCCAGCACTGATCGACGTCCGCCGATGGCCTTCCATCGCGCAGTGATCGGCGAGGTGGTGGTGGCCGTGCGAGTGGGCGTCGCAGCGGCGGCGGCGCCCGCGGTGAACCACTGGGAGCGCAGTCCGAGCTTGGAGCGGAACGTCGAGCCGCTGATGGCCACGTTGGACTGGTTGCCCTCCAACGTCATCTTCTCGACGCGGCCGTACCAATCGCCGTTGCCGTCGCGCTGGGTGATCGTGATCTGACGCAGGTTCCCCAGCGTGGGCCAGGCCGCCTGGATGGCCGCCGCAGTGACCGTCTTCGTCCAGGTGTGCACCGGGTTGCCGCTGTAGGAGTCGTAGGGGTCGGACTTGGCCGGGAGATAGGTCATGCTCCCGGCGGAGGTCCATCCGCCGCTGCTGGAGCCGAACTGGGTGAACGCGGGCTTGCCGCCGTAGGTCAGGATCCGGTTGGCGGTCGCGTCCACCGCGGCGTTGCTCCGGGAGTCCTCGGCGCCGACGCCGCCGTACACCTGGCACGAGGTGGTGTCGCAGGTCTGGTAGTAGCGGCTGAGGTGGGCCTCGCGCTCCCACGAGCCATAGGTGCGCGCCGCGACCGCCTGGGCCTGGACCGCGGCGGGCTCCCAGGACGCCGGCATCTCGCGGGGAACGACTCCCTTGACGTACTCGTCCATGCTGAGAACGTTGACGGTGTCGGTGCTCGCCAGTCGCATCGCTCCGCGGTAGACGCGGGTGGTCCCGGCCACCTTCAGCGTCAGGGTGCCGGCGCGGTAGAACTCCGCAACGCCCGTGAGCGCGGTGCCGCCCGGCTTGTAGGAGTGCCAGGCGCTGCTGAAGTACTCCAGCACGGTGGCGCCGCTGACCGTGCGCAGTCGCCACATCGAGACGCCGCTGGTCGCCGGCAGGGCGTACGTCGCTCCGCTGCCCACCTCGCGGACCCGGAGCCCGCTCGCAGCGGCGACCCGGACGTCGTTGTCGGTGTCGGCGGTGATCAACACCCGCACCTGCCCACCGCCCGTGGCCAGCGTGGTCCCGGGGTAGTAGAACCCGACGATCTGCTGGTAGCTCAGCCCCTGCTTGGCCGCTCCCTGGGCGCCGTACTGGGACATCCCGTGGCCGTGACCGTAGCCGTGGCCGGTCAGCGTGTAACTGCCGTCGGCCGGCACCGGGTAGGCCTCCGCAACGACGCGGGACGCGTTCGCCGGCGCGACCAGCAGCGTGCCGACGACGGCGCCCGCCGCGATCGTGGCGACGGCGGTGGCGACCAGCCCGGGTCGGGACAACGGGCGGTGGGACAAGTGCGACATCTGTGACCCCAGTGACCAGTGGGAGGGGAATTGACGAGCCCAGTATGGCTGCGGGAAATGGGTATATGTCCAGTTTCGAAATTGTCTCGAGAGATGCCGGGCAAATGACATTGTTGTGATTTAAGGAGCCGGGTGCAGCCGGCGCGCGGCCTCCGCGACCGAGCCGCTCATCGAGGGGTAGACGGTGAACGCGTGGGCCAGCTGGTCCACGGTCAGCGACTCCGCCACCGCGATCGAGATCGGGTGCACCAGCTCGCTGGCCCGGGGACCGACAACGACTCCCCCGACGACGATGCCCGTGCCCGGGCGGCAGAACAGCTTCACGAACCCGTCGCGCACCCCCTGCATCTTGGCGCGCGGGTTCCCGGCCAGGTCCAGCCGCACCGTCAGCGCCTCGACCTCACCGTCGTCGACGGCCTTCTGGGACCAGCCGACGGTGGCGATCTCCGGGGCGGTGAAGACGTTCGAGGAGACCTCCTTGAGGTCGAGCGGGGTCACCGCGTCGCCGAGGAAGTGCCACATCGCGATCCGGCCCTGCATCGCGGCCACGCTGGCCAGCATCAGGACGCCGGTGCAGTCGCCAGCGGCGTACACCCCCCGCGCCGTCGTACGCGAGACCCGATCGACCTTGACGAAGCCCCCCTCGTCGACCGCGACGCCGGCCTCCTCCAACCCGAGGTCGCCGGTGCGGGGGATCGACCCGAGCGCCAGCAGGCAGTGCGAGCCGGTCACCGTGGCTCCGTCGGTCAGCGTCACCGTGACCTCGTCGCCGCTGCGCGTCACCGACTCCATCCGTGACCTCGAGAGGACCTTCATCCCCCGACGCGTCAGGACGTCCTCGAGCACCGTCGCCGCGTCGGCGTCCTCACCGGGAAGCACCCGCTCCCGGGACGAGACCAGGACCACCTCGATGCCGAGCGCCATGTAACCACTCGCGAACTCGGCACCGGTGACCCCTGAGCCCACCACGATCAGCTTCTCCGGCGCCTCGGTCAGGTCGTAGACCTGCTCCCAGGTCAGGATCCGCTCACCGTCGGGCTCGGCGGTGGGAAGGGTGCGGGGTGCCGCCCCGGTCGCCACCAGGACGGCATCCGCCTCGATCGTCTCGACGCCACCGGCCGACAGGTCGACGGTGACCTTGTCGTTCCCAGCCAGGCGACCCCGCCCCTGCACGAGGCGCACCCCTTCGCGCTCGAGCCGGCGTTCGATGTCGGCCGACTGGTCGGCCGCGAGCTTCTTGACCCGTTCGTTGACCCGTGCCAGGTCCACCGCCACATGGTGGGCGGCTTGGCCCTCGGGGTCCTCGAAGGTCACTCCGAGCTCGGGAGCGCCGGCGAGATCGGTCATCAGCTCGGCCGTCGCGATCAGGGTCTTGCTGGGCACGCAGTCGGTCACCACGGCGGAGCCGCCGATGCCGTCGCTGTCGACCACGGTGACCGCGGCGCCGAGCTGGGCGGCCACCAGAGCAGCCTCGTAGCCACCGGGGCCACCGCCCAGGATGACCACACGGTTCGCCTGCTCGAAGTCTGGTCCGCTCACCCGGTCATTGTGTCTTACCGATCGCGGGCGGCCGCACGCCCTAGTGTTCTGCTCGTGACGCTTCATGCCGCCTACGGGACGAACCTGGATCCCGCACGGATGAGCGAGCGTTGCCCGCACTCCCCCCTGCGCGACACCGGGTGGCTGGAGGGCTGGCGACTCACCTTCGGTGGTGAGGACCACGGGTGGGACGGGGCGCTCGCCACGATCGTGCAAGACCCCTTCGAGCAGGTCTTCGTGGCTGTCTATGACGTGACCGAGGAGGATGTCACTGCGCTCGACGGCTGGGAGTCCGCCGACACCGGCCTCTACCGCAAGACCAAGGTGCGGGTCTCCACCATGAACGCTGAGGTCGTGGCCTGGGTCTACGTCCTCGATGCGTTCGAGGGTGGGCTTCCCTCCGCCCAGTACCTCGGCGTACTCGCCGACGCAGCCGAGTCCGCGGACGCCCCGGCGGACTACGTCGCCGCCCTGCGCTCGCGTCCCTGCCGTTCGAACTTCGGCGGCTAGTTCCGCGACCGGGCACTGCGCGCACGCCCCGGTACGCCGACCGGGCACTGCGCGCACACCAGACGTGCATCGATTGACCGGTCGGCCGCGAATTGCGTGCGCCGATTGACCGGTCGGCGGGACCAACTAGGGTCGGTGGGTGATCGAAACCCAGCCGCAGAGCTACTCCGAGGCCGCCACAGAGGCGGCCGGCGTCCTGGCCGAGAAGACCGGCGTCGAACGCCACGACATCGCCCTGGTGATGGGCTCGGGCTGGCTGCCCGCCGTCGACGCGCTCGGCGAGGCGACGGCCGAGATCAGCACGACCGACCTCCCCGGGTTCGCCGCTCCGGCGGTGGCCGGGCACGCGGGCAGGATCCGCTCGGTGCGGGCGGGCGAACGCAACCTGCTCGTCTTCTTGGGGCGGACCCACTTCTACGAGGGGCTGGGCGTCCGCTCGGTCGTCCACGGCGTCCGCACCGCGGCGGCTGCGTGTTGCCGGACCGTCGTACTCACCAACGGCTGCGGTGGCCTGGACGAACGCTGGTCCCCGGGCACGGCGGTGCTGATTCGCGACCACATCAACCTGACCTCCACCTCGCCCATCGAGGGCGCCAACTTCGTGGACCTCACCGACCTCTACAGCCCCCGGCTGCGGCAGCTCTGCCAGGAGGTCGACCCGAGCCTCGACGAGGGCGTCTACGTCCAGTTCCCCGGGCCGCACTACGAGACGCCGGCCGAGATCGGCATGGTGCGCGCCATCGGAGGCACCCTCGTCGGCATGAGTACGACGCTGGAGGCCATCGCTGCGCGTGAGGCTGGGATGGAGATACTCGGCATCAGCCTGGTCACCAACCTCGCGGCGGGCATCACCGGTGAGCCGCTGAACCACGCGGAGGTCCTCGAGGCGGGGAACGCCGCCGCCGCCCGGATGGGCGAGCTGCTCGGCGCCATCGTGCCCGAGATCTGACCCCAGAATCTGACCCAGAATCTGATTGGGAGCCAGCCAGCCGTTGACACGATCCCGACCCGCGGTTTTCCATGAGGGCCTGTCCAGTCTTGGGAGGATCCAGATGAGTGAGCCCGGCAGCGAGTCGATGACCGACGTGCGCGATCAAGAGCCAGACGAGCAGACCAAGCAGGAGATCGAGGAGGAGCGCGAGCGTCGCCTCGACCCTGACAACCGGCCGGAGACCGCCGAGGTCGACAACACCGATCGCGACTTCGACACCGCGCGGGGCCAGTTCACCGACTCAGACGACTACGACCCGGACGCGCCGCCGCCGTACAGTGATGCCGAGGATCCCAACAACCCCGACAACGCCGAGGACGACGGCCCCGACGGCCCCGACGGCCCCGACGGCCCCGACGGCCCCGATGATGAGGGCAAGGAGTCGAGCTGAAGGTCCTGCTGACCGGCTCCGCCGGATCGATCGGCCAGGTGGTGGTGCCGGGACTCAGGGCGCTGGGACACAGCGTGATCGGTCTCGACCTGCCCGACCGCGGCGCCGACGCTGCCGCCGACTGCACCGATCCCGTCCAGGTCCGGGCGATCCTGGGCGAGGTCCGGCCGGAGGCGGTCATCCACCTGGCCGGGATCCCTGGCGAGACCTCGCTGCCCATGGCGCTGGACTCCCACGTCGTCTCCACCGGGGCGCTCCTGGAGGCGATGGTCGCCCACGGCGTACGCCGCATGGTCTACGCCTCGAGCAACCATGCCGTCGGGCGCACCGAGCGCACCGATCTCCTCTCCACCGACCTCACGGGGCGACCGGACACGTTCTACGGGGTCGCCAAGGTGGCGGCGGAGGCCCTGATGCGGCTCTACGTCGACCGTCACGGGATCGATGCCATCAGCACCCGGATCGGGTCCTTCCTGCCCGAGCCCAGCACTCGGCGCAACCTGAGCACCTGGCTCTCCCCCGCCGACGCCACCCGGATGTTCCACGCGTCGCTGACCGCCCCCGAGCCGGGGTACGCAGTGCTCTACGGCATCTCGGCCAACACCCGCGCCTGGTGGGATCTCGACGCGGGCCGCGCCCTCGGTTACCACCCGCAGGACGACGCAGAGATGTTCGCGGGCGCCATCGAGGCGACGCCACCGACCGACGAGGACCGGGCCGAGGCGGCGCGCGTCGGCGGCCCCTACGCGACCAGCCTCTTCGAACGCCCCGCGTTCGACTGAACCCGTCCGCAGGGGTGACCAGCGGCACAGACAGTTGCCGCGTGCGCCACCTACGCTGCGCACATGCCAGCACCCGACTCCCCCACCGTCACCCACACCGTGACCGACGGCATCGCCCACGTCCGCCTCGCCCGCCCGGACAAGCGCAACGCCCTGACCCTGCAGATGCTCGACGACCTGGTCCTCACCGCGAGGGTCCTCCGCAAGGACCGCACCCTGCGCGCCGTCGTGATCAGCGGCGACGGACCGTCGTTCTGCGCCGGTCTCGACTTCGGCTCTGTCCTGCGGTCGCCCGTCGGGATCCTCGGAGCCTTCACACCACGTCCCTGGCGCGGCACCAACACCTTCCAGGAGGCCTGCTGGGCCTGGCGCCGGCTGCCGGTGCCCGTCATCGCAGCCGTGCACGGTCACTGCTACGGCGGCGGCCTGCAGATCGCCCTGGCCGCCGACTTCAGGATCGCCACGCCGGACTCCGAGTGGTCGGTGCTCGAGGGCCGCTGGGGGATCATCCCGGACATGACCGGGATCCGGTCACTGGCCGAGCTGGTCGGCATCGACACCGCCAAACGGCTGACGATGACCGCGAGGATGCTCTCCGGCAAGGAGGCCGACGACCTGGGGCTGGTGACCGAGCTGGCCGCCGACCCGGTCGCCGCAGCCGAGGACCTGGCCCGCGAGCTGGCCATCCGCTCGCCCGATGCACTCGCGGCCGCGAAACGGCTCTTCAACGACACCTGGACCGCCTCGCCCCGGCGTACGTTCGCACGCGAGCGGATCGAGCAGCTCGCCCTGCTGTTCGGCGCCAACGCCAAGGCGGCGCGGGAGGCAGCCTTCGCCAAGACGACACCCGAGTTCAGGGCGCGCCGCAGGCGTTAGACACGCCCGGCTATCTTGGCCCTCATGGCTACCACTGCACTCGGGGACGCACCCGCGCACACCATCGGCGAACTTCCCGCGATCGGCGAGAAGGCTCCCGACTTCACCCTCGTCGACACCGAGCTGAAGGAGTTCGGCCTCGGCGACCTGACCGGCCGCAAGGTGCTGAGCATCTTCCCCAGCATCGGCACCGGCGTGTGCCAGTCGGCGCTGCGTAGGTTCAACGAGCTGGCCGCCGGGCTCGATGACACGACCGTGCTGAACATCTCGGTCGACCTGCCGTTCGCGCTCCACGGCTTCTGCGCCGCCGAGGGCATCGACAAGGTCATGGTGGGGTCGGCGTTCCGTTCCACCTTCCCCGAGGAGTACGGCGTCCGCCTCACCGACAGCAACTTCGAGGGCCTGATGGCCCGCTCGATCGTCATCCTCGACGCCGAGAACCGGGTCGTCTACACCGAGCTGGCGCCGAGCATCGGCCAGGAGCCCGACTACGACGCGGTCCTCGCGGCGCTGGCCTAACCCGGGGCGCTGACGCGCTGTCGGAGGCCGCTGACGAGTCCGCGCATCATCCGGTGGTGGTTCCACGTCAGCAACGGCTTCACGGCGTAGGAGGCGAGCACGAACATCGGGGCCTCGGCGTACACCTCCTGCTCGAAGCGCAGCGAGGTCGCGCCCGGGCCGGCGTCGTCGAGGTGGAACCTGGCCCAGCCCCGGATCGGCCCGTCGATCCCCACCTCGAGCAGGTGCGCGTCGCGGCTCACCGCCGTGAGCACGAGCTCCAGGTCATAGGGCAGCGCCGAGCGGCAGAGCACCAGGGCGTTGTCCGCGTCCAGCTTGCCGACCGCCCGGACCTGGGGCCACCACTCGCTGTAGCGCTCGAGATCGACGAGCGTGGCGTGGACCCGCTCCCGGGGCGCCGGGAGGACGAAGGTGCTGGAGAACCGGTAGCACCGCGGATCCATGCCGCCAGTATGCCGAGGCAGCTCGCCGAGGACCCCGACGGGTGCCCGGGCCTCGACGAGCACTCCCTGCCGACGTCGCCTAGCCTGCTGGCATGACCGACGAGACGCGCGCCGAGCTCCTCGACCGGGCCCGGGCCTGGGCCGAGGAGGACCCCGACCCCGTGACCCGGGCCGAGCTCGAGGAGCTGATCGAGACGTCCACCGAGCCCGGCACCGGCACGGAACTGGCGGACAGGTTCGCCGGCACTCTCGAGTTCGGGACCGCCGGGCTGCGCGGGGCCCTCGGCGCCGGGCCGAACCGGATGAACCGGGTGGTGGTGCTACGCGCGGCGGCCGGGCTGGCCGCCCACCTCCGGGCGAACGGAGCGGGCGACGGGGACTCGGTCGTGATCGGGTACGACGCCCGACACAACTCCGAGATCTTCGCCCGAGACACCGCCGAGGTGATGACCGGTGCCGGCCTGGCGGCGTTCGTGCTGCCCCGCCCGTTGCCCACCCCGGTCCTCGCCTTTGCGATCCGGGACCTCGGGTGTGTCGCCGGGGTGATGGTGACCGCCAGCCACAACCCCCCTCAGGACAACGGCTACAAGGTCTACCTCGGCGACGGCAGCCAGATCGTCCCCCCGGCCGACGAGCAGATCGCCCGCCAGATCGAGGCGGTCGGAGCCCTGGCCGACATCCCCCGCGGGGACGGCGGCGTCGTGCTGGGCGATGAGCTCCTCGACCGCTACCTCGCCACCGTGGTCGACCTCGTCGGCGGCGGGCCGCGCGAGCTGACCATCGTCTACACACCCCTGCACGGCGTGGGTGGCTCATCCGTGGTCACCGCGCTGCGCAATGCCGGGTTCCCCGAGCCCCACGTCGCCTCGGCCCAGGCCGAACCCGACCCGGACTTCCCGACGGTGTCCTTCCCGAACCCCGAGGAGCCGGGCGCCATGGATCTCGCGATGGAGCTGGCGGTCGAGGTCGACGCCGACATCGTGGTGGCCAACGACCCCGATGCCGACCGGTGTGCGGTGGCGGTCCCCGGCCCGCACGGTTGGCAGATGCTGCGCGGCGACGAGGTCGGGGCCCTGCTCGGGCAGCACCTTCTCGACCTTCGTCGCGAGGGCGTCTACGCGTGCTCCATCGTGTCCTCCTCCCTGCTGGGAAAGATGGCGACGGCACGCGGGCAGTTGCACCAGGAGACCCTCACCGGCTTCAAGTGGATCGCCCGCGTGGACGACCTCGCCTTCGGTTATGAGGAGGCGCTCGGCTACTGCGTCGACCCGAGACACGTGCGCGACAAGGACGGGATCTCGGCACTGCTGATGGTCTGCGACGTTGCGGCGCGGGCCAAGGCGGCCGGACGCACCCTCGGCGACCTGCTCGACGACATCGCGCGCGAGCACGGCCTGCACGCCACCGACCAGCTCTCGGTGCGGATGGACGACCTCGCGGCGATACCGGCCGTGGTCGACCGGTTGCGCGACAGCCCGCCGACGATCCTGGGCGGCCTCGCCGTCGAGCAGGTCGAGGACCTGTCGCTCGGCTCGGACTCGCTGCCGCCCACCAACGGCCTGCGGTTCCGCCTGGCGGACGGCGCCCGCGTGATCGTTCGACCGTCGGGAACCGAGCCGAAGATCAAGTGCTACCTCGAGGTGGTCATCGCGGTGGAGAAGGGCGACGGCGCCGTCGACGCCGCGCGGATCTCCGCCGCCGGTCGGCTGGACGCGATCCGGGGCGACCTGCAGGCGGCGGCAGGGCTCTAGCCCGGCTCAGTTGATGACGCGCGGGCCACGCAGCCCGGAGCGTTGTACGACGCGCTGGATCGCGAGGTCTCGCTGGTCGGGTCGTCCGACGTACCGGATGTCGCGCAGGCCCTGGTCCTGGGCAGCCGACTCGAAGGTGAAGTGGCCGAAGCCCAGCAGCCGGCCGTGCAGGGGCTTCACGACGGTGATGTCGAGGATCCGGCCGAGCGGCATCGTGGCCAGCGACCGGGCCAGGACGCCCTTGACGCGGAACACCCTCATGTTGGTGATCACGAAGCAGTCCAGGCTCTGGGCGAGCGCCTTCCAGCCGCCCCATCCCAGCAACCCGAGCCCGAGCGCCAGGGGGAACCACGCCAGGTCGAGGTGGGAGAACAAGAAGGTCCAGAGGGAGAGCATCCCGAGCAGGGCGATCGCGGCCGGCAGGAGGTAGACGACCCAGTGCTTGCGCACGACGTCGACGATGACCTCGCCCTCCTCGCGGAGCAGGTGGCGCCCGATGTCCGGCTCGGTGAGGGTACGCCGAAGCCAGCCCATCGCCGACCCCTTACCTGAAGATCGCGTTGAGGAACCGGATGAAGGCCTCGAACAGCTTCATCAGCAGGTCCCAGATGCCGGTGCCCGCGCTCTTCGCACTGTCGGCGAATCCGCCGGGGTCCTGCACGAGCCAGAAGCCGAGGAACAGGATGATGATGATCCCTGCACCCTTCTTCAGCACGCCGTCCATCGAGTGCTCCTTGGGTCGGGGGAAGAGTTCAGGCGCCGAAACGCGCGCCGACCCCATTGTTGTACCAAATCCGAGCGACCGCGAGCCGCAGGCGCGCACGGCGCAGCCGGGCGCAGGCTCGGCTCAGGGGGCGGCCACGCCCCACATTGCGGCGACATGTCGGGCATCGGTGCCACAGCACCCGCCCAGGATGGTCGCGTTCTCGAAGGCGGCGGCCACCCGACGCTGTGCGCTCGCGAGCTCGGCGGGGTCGCCCTCGTCGAGCACCTCGGCCTCGTCGAGCTCGGCGTGCGAGGCCAACGAGGCGTTCGGCCGCATCCCCAGGACCCGGTCCCGCCAGGCGCCCTGCACCAGGCCCGCCTCCACGTGGCTGGGATGGGCGCAGTTCACCAGGAAGTAGTCCGGCGGAGCCGAGGCGTCCACCTCCGTGATCGCCTCGGCGAGCGACTTGCCGCCGGGCAGATGGCCGTCGGTCTCCACGGTGAACGCGATCGCGATCGGCAGCCCGGCCGCGCGGGCCGCCTGGACGATGCCGATCGCCTCCCCCGGCTCGGTCAACGTCATGGCCAGGGCCAGGTCAGCCCCTGCCTCGGCGAAGGCGCGGACCTGCGCGCCGTGGTACTCCCGAGCCTCGTCGGGGTCGACCTCGCCGTCGGTGCGGTAGCCGTCCCCCCGCGGTCCGATCGCCCCACTGACCTGCACGATCGGGACCGTGTCGGCGTACTTGGCCCGCAGCCCGGCCATGAACTCGATGGCCCCGGTGTTGATCCGGTGCAGCGCACCGGCGTCGTCCCCGAGCTTCGCGCCCCAGTTCGGGTTCGAGCGCCACGTCGGCGCCTCGAGGATCAGGCCCGCTGCGGCGCGTGCTGCGATGACGGCGTAGTCGTCGTAGTAGTTCGTGAGCAGGCTGCGACCGCTCTCGTCCGCCAGCAGGGGGTACGCCGCGAACTCCGGCAGGTCGATACCGTGGTGGAAGACGAGATCCGTCTCCAGCCCGCCGTCCGTCACGAACAGCTGACCCTGCAGTTGCGGCAGCCCAGCGGCCACGGGCTCTGCCATCGGCTCTCCTTGCTCGCGCGAGGCGACCAGTGTGTCACCGGCTCGAGTCGGCAGGAATAGCCAAAGTCGGCTACTCGGCGTAGTGGCCGAGCAGCTCGTCGGCCGCCGCGTAGGGGTCCGACTCACCGGCAACGACAGCGGCCGCGAGCTCGTCCAGCTCGGTGCGGGCGTGCACGTCCCCCCACCGCTCGCGCAACGCGGTGACGGCGATGGCTTCGATCTCCTCCCGGGCACGACGCAGCCGACGCCGCTCCAGCTCCCCGGTCGCACGCAGCCACTCCAGATGCTCCTCGATCGCCTGGGCGACCTCGTCGATGCCCTCGGCCCTGGAGGCCACGGTCTTGATGATCGGCTGCCGCCAGGCGCCCTCGGAGCGCTCGGAGAGCGCGATCATCGAGCGCAGCTCACGGCGGACCTGATCGGCTCCGTCCCGGTCGGCCTTGTTGATCACGTAGATGTCACCGATCTCGAGGATCCCGGCCTTGGCGGCCTGGATCCCGTCGCCCATGCCGGGCGCCATCAGGACCAGGGTGGTGTCGGCCATCGCGGCGATCTCGACCTCGCTCTGCCCCACGCCGACCGTCTCCACGAGGATGACGTCGCACCCCGCGGCGTCGAGGACTCGCAGCCCCTGCGGAGCGGTCCAGGACAGCCCGCCGAGGTGGCCTCGCGAGGCCATCGAACGGATGTAGACGTTCTTGTCGAGTGCGTGGTCCTGCATCCGCACCCGGTCACCGAGCAGCGCGCCGCCGGAGAAGGGCGAGGACGGGTCCACCGCCAGCACCCCGACCCGCTTGTCCTGCTGGCGCAGGGCGGTGACCAGCGCAGCCGTCGAGGTGGACTTGCCGACCCCGGGAGAGCCGGTGAGGCCGACGACGTGCGCATTCCCGGCGTACGGCGCCAGTCCCGCCATCACCTCACGGAGCAGCGGCGAGGCGTCCTCGACCAGCGAGATCAACCGCGCCACGGACCGCGCGTCCCCCGCCCTGGCCTTCTCTATCAGGGAGGGGACGTCTCCGGTCGACCGCCGCCTCACCGGCACCCCGGGGCGCGACGGCGGGGCCGGGTGCTCAGGAGGCCGGGACCTTCACGATCAGTGCGTCGCCCTGGCCACCGCCGCCGCACAGGGCCGCGGCACCGGTGCCGCCGCCGCGTCGCTTCAGCTCCAGAGCCAGGTGCAGCACGATCCGGGCGCCGGACATGCCGACCGGGTGGCCCATCGCGATCGCCCCGCCGTTGACGTTGACCCGCTCCTCGGCGATGCCGAGCTCGCGTGCGGAGGAGATGCCGACCGCGGCGAACGCCTCGTTGAACTCCACGAGGTCGAGGTCGGCGGGCGAGATGCCCTGCTTCTCACACGCCTTCGCCGTGGCGTTGGCCGGCTGCAGCTGCAGGGTGGAGTCCGGACCGGCCACCTGACCGTGGGCTCCGATCTCCGCGAGCCATTCGAGGCCGAGCTCCTCGGCCTTGGCCTTGCTCATCACGACCACGGCGCAGGCGCCGTCGGAGATCTGGGAGGACGAGCCGGCCGTGACGGTGCCGTCCTTGCTGAACGCGGGCCGCAGCCTGCCCAGCGACTCGGCGGTGGTGTCCCCGCGGACGCCTTCGTCCTGGCTGATCACGACCGGGTCACCCTTGCGCTGCGGGATCTCGACGGGGACGACCTCCTCGTCGAAGACGCCGTTCTTCCAGGCCTGGGCAGCGCGCTGGTGCGACTGGGCGGAGAACTCGTCCTGCTCCTCGCGGGTGAGGTTGGCGCTTGCGGCGTTGCACTCCTCGGTGAGGAGGCCCATCGCCTGCTGGGTGGTCTGGTCATAGAGCGCGTCGTAGGCCATCGAGTCGACCAACGACGTGTCGCCGAACTTGGTCCCCTCACGCGACTTCAGCAGCAGGTGCGGCGCGTTGGTCATCGACTCCATGCCGCCGGCCACGATGATCTCGTGCTCGCCGGCCCGGATGAGCTGGTCGGCCGTCGCGATCGCGTTGATCCCGGAGAGGCAGACCTTGTTGATCGTGATCGAGGGCAGCGACATCGGCAGTCCGGCCGCGATCCCGGCGGTGCGGGCGGGGTTCTGACCGGCCCCGGCCTGGATGACCTGACCCATGATCAGGTAGTCCACCTGGTCGCCTGTGATCCCTGCCTTCTCCAGCGCGCCCTTGATCGCGACGCCGCCGAGCTCGGCTGCCGAGAGGTCCTTCAGGCCGCCGAGCAGCCGCCCGATCGGGGTCCGTGCGCCCGCGACGATGACGGATCCGCCACCGTTGGATGTCTGGGTCGATGCCATGGGACTGCCTCCTGAGGTGCAACTAACGGTCTGGGTCGACATTACCCAGCATTCCCGGCCCGCAGCAGGGGGGTCCGTGCCTCGACGGGTGTCGCTCCGGTCACACCCCGTTGAGCGGCGCGCTGCGGCTGGGTCAGGATGGCCCCATGACTGCCCCCGCCTCAGCGCCGCTGGATCTCCCCGCACATCTGTTCACCTGCATCGACCACGTGGGCATCGCCGTACCCGACTTGGACCTGGCGACCGCGATGTACCGCGAGAAGTTCGGGATGGAGGTGGTCCACGAGGAGACCAACGAGGAGCAGGGGGTCCGTGAGGCGATGGTGGCCGTCGGGGACTCCGGCTCCTGCATCCAGCTGCTCGCACCGCTGAACGAGGAGTCGACGATCGCGAAGTTCATCGACCGCTCCGGCCCCGGACTGCAGCAGCTCGCCTACCGCGTCACCGACGTCGAGCAGGTCTCCGCGATCCTGCGGGACCGCGGGCTGCGCCTGCTCTACGACGAGCCGAGGCGCGGGACGGCCGGCTCGCGGATCAACTTCATCCACCCCAAGGACGCCGGGGGGGTGCTCGTCGAGCTGGTCGAGCCCGGCACCGGACCCCACTAGTCCGCAGGGCCACTACTCGGGGCCACTCCTCGGGGCCACTCCTCGGGGCCACTCCTCGGGGCCGGGCGCTATGACCTCGCCCACACGAACCGCCGATAGGCCCTACCCCTCGGTATCTTGACCCGGACCACGCCCACGAACCAGGAGATCATCCGTGCAGCAGATCCTCGACGCCATCATGGCCGGTGACACGTCCTCGGAGGCGTACGCCGCCCTCGAGCTTCCCGAGTCCTACCGCGCCGCGTTCGTACGCAAGGACGAGGTGGACATCTTCGAGGGGTTGTCGACCCAGGAGAAGGACCCCCGCAAGACGCTGCACGTGGACGACGTGGCGCTGCCCGAGCTCGGCCCCGGCGAGGCGATCGTCGCGGTGATGGCCAGTGCCATCAACTACAACACCGTGTGGACCTCCATCTTCGAGCCGGTCTCGACGTTCGGCTTCCTGGAGCGCTACGGCCGGATGTCCCCGCTGTCCAAGCGCCACGACCTGCCCTACCACGTGGTCGGCTCCGACCTGTCCGGCGTCGTGCTCAAGACCGGCCTGGGCGTGCACACGTGGAAGCCCGGCGACGAGGTCGTCGCGCACTGTCTCTCCGTCGAGCTCGAAGGTCCGGACGGTCACAACGACACGATGATGGACCCCGAGCAGCGGATCTGGGGCTTCGAGACCAACTTCGGCGGGCTCGCGCACCTGGCCCTGGTCAAGTCCAACCAGCTGATGCCCAAGCCGGACCATCTGACCTGGGAGGAGGCCGCCTCGCCGGGACTGGTCAACTCCACCGCCTATCGCCAGCTGGTCAGCCGCAACGGCGCCGGCATGAAGCAGGGCGACAACGTGCTGATCTGGGGTGCCAGCGGTGGGCTCGGCGGCTTCGCGACCCAGTACGCCATCAACGGGGGTGCCACCCCGGTCTGCGTGGTCTCGAACGAGGAGAAGGCTGCGATCGCCCGGAAGATGGGCGCGGAGCTGATCATCAACCGCTCCGAGGCCGACTACAAGTTCTGGAAGAACGAGCACGAGCAGGACCCCAAGGAGTGGCGCCGCTTCGGCAAGGACATCCGCGACCTGACCGGCGGGGAGGACGTCGACATCGTCTTCGAGCACCCGGGGCGTGAGACGTTCGGAGCGTCGGTGTTCGCGGCGCGCAAGGGCGGCACGATCGTCACCTGCGCATCGACCAGCGGCTTCATGCACCAGTACGACAACCGCTACCTCTGGATGAACCTCAAGCGCATCATCGGCTCCCACTTCGCCAACTACCGGGAGTCGTGGGAGGCGAACCGTCTCATCGCCAAGGGGATGATCCACCCCACCCTGTCGAAGACGTACCCGCTCGACGAGGTCGGCCAGGCCTCCCTCGACGTCCACCAGAACGCCCACCAGGGCAAGGTCGGTGTGCTCTGCCTGGCGCCCGAGGAGGGGCTCGGTGTCCGCGACGAGGCCCTGCGCGCGCAGCACCTGGAGAAGATAAACGCCTTCCGCGGGGTCTGACCGGCGACAGTCATGGTGTGATGTTTTACCGGCGCTGAGCGGTGCGTCCCGGGCCGAGGTGGGAATCGGACCAAGGATCGTGAACACTGTGCCGGGTACACCGATTCGCACATCTTGGAGCGAGGAAAACCATGAGTAACCAGGGTCTGTCCATCTTTGATCACGAGCCGGAGGACTCCGCGGAGGAGGCCACCCAGGTGATTCCGCGGTCGTCCGAGGGCGGTGCCCCGGCCACGGGCGGGCAGGACGCGACCCAGCAGACTTCGAAGGCCGAGCCGGGCACCCAGAAGGCCGCCCAGCAGCCGGCGCAGCAGGCGGCACAGCCGCCGGCCCAGCGGCAGCAGGCTGCGCAGGCCGCACCGACTGCCGCGAGGCCGCCGGCACTGCCCACGGTCCGCCGGGGCGGCTATGACACCGACGCGGTCGACCAGCACCTGCGCACCACCGCCGCCGAGAAGGCCGGGCTCAGTGCCAGCCTCGCCGAGGCGCAGAGCAGGCTGAAGTCCCTCCAGAGCGAGGTCGACGAGCTTCGCCAGAAGGCCGCTGAGAACGAGGCCCCGACCTACGCCGGCCTGGGCGGAAAGGCGAGCGAGATGCTGCGCCTGGCCGAGGAGCAGGCCGCCGAGGTCATCTCGGAGGCGACCGCCAACGCGGCGCAGATCCGGGAGCAGGCTCAGCGCGACGCCAAGGCCGTCCTCGGCGAGGCCGAGGCTGACGCCGAGGACATGCGGGTCGTCCAGCTGCGCGAGCTCGAGGAGACCCGAACGCGCACGATGAGCGACATCGAGGCCCACCGGACCCGCGCGGCTGCCGAGGCCGAGGACCAGCTCGCCTCGGCCAAGCGCGAGGCCGAGCAGCACCGGCTCGCCGCGGAGCAGGAGACCAACGCGCTGCGCACGGGCACGGCCCGCGAGGCCGAGCAGGCCCGCGCCTCCGCGGACCGTGAGGTCCAGGAGGCCCGCCGCTCGCTCGCGGTGGAGAAGGAGCGACTGACCCGCGAGGCGGCCGAGCACCACGACTCGGCGGTGGCGGAGACCCAGCGTCTCGTCCGTGAGGCCGAGGAACGGGCCACGGCGGCCGAGCAACGCGCCCGCGAGGCCATCGAGGCCGCCAACACCCATCACGAGCACGCCACGCGGGAGGCCGAGTCGGTCGTCTCACGCTCGCGTCGCGAGGCGGAGCAGATCGTCAGCTCGGCCAAGAAGCAGGCGGAGTCGCTGCGCAACAGCGGTCACGCCGACTCCGAGCGCGAGCTGCAGGGCCTTCGCTCGGAGGTCGACCGGCTGACCCGCCGCCGGGACTCCATCACCGCTCAGCTCGCCGCCCTCCGCGACGTGGTGGCCGGGTTCGGCAACGACGACGAGAGCTGAGATGGCGGAACCCGGGTCCGGCAAGGCTGCCGGGCGCTCCGGCGTACCCGCCGAGGCCGCGACCCCAGACAAGGGGACCCCAGGCAAGGGGGCCCCAGCAAAGGGGGCCCCGGCCAAGGGGCGAGCCCTGTGGGACCGCTCCCCGTTCGTCACCGGGTTCCTGCTCGCAACAGGCGCCCTGCTCGCCTGGTGGCTGGGCGGGCTGATCCTGCGCGCCGGCTCAGTGCTGGTGTTGATCGTGGTGGCGCTGTTCATCGCCTTCGGCCTCAACCCGGTCGTGCTCTGGCTGACCCGGCGCGGGATGAAGCGGCACTGGGCCGTGACGACCGTGGTCCTGGCGGTCCTCGCTGCGCTCGCCCTGTTCGTGGTCGCCATCGCACCGGTGATCGCCGACCAGGTCGCGGCGCTCGGCAAGAACGCGCCGACCTGGTTCGACCAGGCACTGCACAACAAGCAGATCCAGCGCTGGGACGACCAGTACGACATCGTCACCAAGGCCAAGGACTTCGTCACCAGCGGAGACCTGGCCAAGCGGCTCTTCGGCGGTGTGCTCGGCATCGGGCTGGCGATCCTCGGAGCACTCGCCAACGCGTTCGTGGTGATCGTGCTGACGTTGTACTTCCTCGCCTCGCTGGACTCGGTCAAGCACGGCCTCTACCGGCTGGCCCCGGCCAGTCGCCGGGACCGGGTGGAGTCCCTCGGCGACCGCATCGTCGACGGGATCGGCGGTTACGTCTCGGGGGCCTTCGTGGTCGCCCTGGCCGCGGGCCTCTCGACGCTCGTGTTCTTGTTCATCGTGGGCCTCGGTCAGTACGCCGTGGCCCTGGCCGTCGTGGTGGCGCTGCTCGACGTGATCCCGATGATCGGCGCGACCCTCGGCGCGGTGATCGTCAGCGCGATCGGGCTGGCCACCGACGTACAGGTCGGCATCGCCTGCATCGTGTTCTACCTCGTCTACCAGCAGATCGAGAACTACGTGATCTACCCGAGGGTGATGTCGAAGTCGGTCGACATCCCCGGGGCGATGACGGTGATCGCGGCGCTGATCGGCGCCAGCCTGCTGGGTGTCGTGGGGGCGTTGCTCGCGATCCCCACCGCTGCCGCGATCCTGCTGCTCGTGCGCGAGGTGTTCGTCCGCAAGCAGGACGCGGCCTAGCCGAGTACCGCCTCAGCCCTCCGGCTGCGGCACCGGGGTGTCCCGGTAGGCCGAGAGGTTGTGCGCGTTGTAGGCGCTGGTGTCGGCCGTCTCGAGCGGTCCGTCCCACTCGCGTGGCAACGGGGTCGCCACGTCGGGGGCCACCCGACGCACGATCTCGTCCAGCACCTTTTCGGCGTCGCCCACCCAGAGGTGCTTGGCACCCGTCATCGGCACGATCTCCGCCTGGGTGAGCGGGGCGAACCGCTCCCGGGCCTGGTCGGGCTGCAGGTAGTCGTCGTGCTCCGGCACCAGAGCGGTCACCGGCTTGCCCGACCCGGCCCAGCGTTCGAGGTCCGCGCCCACGCTGTAGCGCAGCGGCGGGGAGAGCAGCACGGCTCCCCGCACGGCCGGGTCGAGCCCGTGCATCAGCGCGAGGTCGGTGCCGAAGGACCACCCGACCAGCCAGATGTTGGGCAGGTCCGCGAACTCGGCGTACTCGATGGCCGCCGCGACGTCGTACCTCTCGCCCACGCCGTTGTCGAACTCACCGTCGCTGGTGCCCTGCTCGCTCCAGGTGCCCCGGGTGTTGAAGCGCAGTACCGCGAGGCCGGCCAGCGCAGGAAGCCGGAAGGCTGCCTTGCGGAAGACGTGGCTGTCCATCATGCCGCCGTGGGTCGGCAACGGGTGCAGGCAGACCAACGTGGCGACCGGGTCCCCCTGCTCGGGCACGGCGAGCTCGGCGACCAGGTCGACGCCGTCTGCGGTGTGCAGGGTCACCGCCTCGCGGCGGGCGGGCAGCACCGAGTTGGCTCGGATCGGTGAGGACATGGGGCCATTGTGTCGAGTCCGGCGACCCCCCGCGCCACCGGCTCGACCTCGCGGCCTTTCCGCCAGGCTGGTCAGGCCGACCAGCGCACCGACTCCTCGAGCAGGTCGGCGAAGGCGTGCACGCCACGGAGGTCGGCCCGATGAGCCAACAGGTGGCTGACCCCGCGCCGGTGGCGCCAGGCGAGGTCGGCGGCCAGCGCCTCGGCCCGTCGCGCCGTCTCGGCGCGATCGTCGAACGGGATCTGGTAGCGGTGCTGTACGGACGTCGGCTCTTCCACGGGTCCCCCAATGCAGGTCTGACACTGGGTCAAGCGTGGCAAACCGGCATCACCGGGAGATTGACCGGGCGTTACCGCCAGATCACCAGATACCGGGCAATGTCACAGGGAGAAGTCGAGCGGGCAAGATCGTCCGCATCGACCCACGAGCGTCGACCGTGCGGTCAGCGGGCGCTGTAGTCGCGGAAGCCGCGCTTGGTCTTGCGGCCGAGGTAGCCGGCCGTGACCAGGTGCTCCAGCAGGGGCGCCGGTGCGAAGCCGGGCTCGCGGAACTCCAGGTAGAGCTCCCGCTGGATCGCCAGCGACACGTCGTTGCCGACCACGTCGAGGAGCTCGAAGGGTCCCATCGGCAGCGCGCAGCCCTGCTTCATCGCGGTGTCGATGTCGTCGGCGGACGCGTAGTGCGCCTCCAGCATCTTGATCGCGTCGTTGAGGTAGGGGAACAGCAGCGCGTTGACGATGAAGCCGGCCCGGTCACCGCACGAGACGGCCACCTTGCCGACCTTGGCGCACAGCGCCCGGGTGGTCTCCGCGACGTCGTCGCTGGTGGAGACCGTGGAGACGACCTCGACCAGCTTCATGATCGGCGCCGGGTTGAAGAAGTGCATGCCCACCACGTCCTGGGGGCGACTGGTGGCCTGGGCGCACTGGATGATCGGCAGCGAGGAGGTGGTCGTGGCCAGGATCGCGCCCGGCTTGCAGATCTCGTCGAGGTTCTCGAACAGGGTGGTCTTGACCTTGAGGTCCTCGGCGATCGCCTCGATGACGATGTCGACGGTGCGCAGATCGTCCAGCGAGGTCGTGCCGGTCAGCCGAGCGAGCACCTCGCCCTTGGCCGACTCCTCGAGCTTGCCGCGCTGGATCGCCTTGTCCAGGGAGCGCTCGATCGTCGCCTTCACCGCGTCGACCTTCGCATCCGAGCGCCCGACGTACACCACGTCGTAGCCGCTCTTGGCGAACACCTCCACGATGCCGGTGGCCATCGTGCCGGTGCCGACGACCCCGACGAGCTTGACGTCGTGGCGAAGCTGGGGCTTGTCGTCGGCCGACGGCGTCCGGTCATCGGGCACCACGACGGGGCTGTCGGCACCCTCGTAGCTGTAGAAGCCCTTGCCGGCCTTGCGGCCGAGCAGACCCGCGGTGACCATCTGTTTGAGGATCGGCGCCGGGGCGTGCAGCCGGTCGCGGCCCTGGCGGTACATCGTCTCCAGGATCTCGTACGCCGTGTCCAGCCCGATCAGGTCGAGCAGGGCCAGGGGGCCCATCGGGTAGCCGCAGCCGAAGCGCATGGCAGCGTCGATGTCCTCGCGCGAGGCATAACGCGCCTCGTACATCGAGACCGCGTGGTTGAGGTAGCCGAACAGGAGCGTGTTCGCGATGAAGCCGGCCTTGTCGCCGCACACGACCGGGTTCTTGCCCACGGCCTGCACCAGGGCCGCGACGTCCTCGAGCACGCTGCCCTCGGTGACGACCGTGCGGATGATCTCGACGAGGTTCTGCACCGGCGCCGGGTTGAAGAAGTGGATCCCCACCACCCGTCCGGGGCTGGAGTTCGCGGTCGCGATCTCGGTGACCGAGAGGGAGGAGGTGTTGGTCGCGAGGATCGTGTCCTCGGCGACGATGCCGTCGAGCTGCTTGAAGATCGACTTCTTGACCTCGATCGACTCGACCACCGCCTCGACGACCATGTCGGCGTCCTTGAGGTCCTGCAGGTTGGTGCTGAAGCTGACGCGCCCGAGAAGGGCCTTCTCGTCCTCCTCAGTGAGCTTGCCGCGGGAGACCGCACGAGCGGTGGAGTTCTCGAGGTGCTGCTGACCGCGTGCCACTCCGTCCGAGTCGACCTCCACGCCGACGACGGCGTACCCCTTGCGGGCGAACACCTCCGTGATGCCCGCACCCATGGTGCCCAGTCCGACTACGCCGATGGTCTTGAAGTCACGTGCCATGGCGGCATCCTGCCATGCCCTCGGGCAGCACCCGCACGCTGCTCAGCCCTCGGTTGGATCCTCCAGAACGCTCGCCACCAGCCGGGTCACCTCCTCGGCGCACCCCCAGCTCAGGGTGACGCCTGCGCCGCCGTGCCCGTAGCAGTGCACGACCCGACCCTCGGCCTCCAGGCGCACCGTGGAACGCACCGGGCGCAGCCCCACCCGGTGGCCGACGACCCGCCCCGAGGCCAGCTCCGGGACCAGCCGGACAGCGCGGTGCAGCATGCGGGTGGCCGTCTCCGGCGACGGGGTGCGACTCCAGTCGTGGTCCTCGTCGGTGCCGCCGACGACGACCGTCCGCGTTCGCGGGACCACGTAGGTGGGCCCTGCGGAGTCCAGCCACCACCGGTCCAGATCGACCCCCTCCAGGAGCAGCACCTGTCCGCGTACAGGGTGCATGTCGGTGTCGTCGGCGAGCAGTCGGGCGCCGAGCCCGGCGCAGTTCACCACCACGTCGCCGCCGGTGCCGCGCGGCAGCGCACCCAGGCTCATCCTGGTCAGGGTGCCGCCGAGGACGCTCAGGCGTTCGCGCAGCCAGCGCAGATGGACCGGCATGTCGATCACCGGGGCGGTGAAGGACCAGGCGTCTGCGTAGCCGTCCGAGGGTCCGGGTCGCTCCAGATCCGGCACCGCGCTCGCCCACCAAGGGTCCTCCGTCGGGACGCCCAGCATCTCGGTCCCGGCCATCATCTGGACCCCTGCGTCGCGCGTGGAGAGCTCGCCGAACACGGCGTACGACGTCGCGGCCCACGCCGTCACGCGGTCCTGCGGCAGCGCCTTGTAGGGGTACCAGAGCGCTGCCGCCACGACCGACGTGGTCTCCAGCGGCAGGTCGCGTGCGAGCACGTCCACCCGGTGCCCCGCCTCGGCCAGCCTGACGGCGCACGTCAGACCGGTCACCCCGGCACCCACGACGACCACACGTCCCATCGATCAAGCATGGCAGGTAGATTTCGGCCCTGTGAGACTCGTCGTTGCGCGTTGCCAGGTCGACTACGCCGGACGCCTCACCGCGCACCTGCCGATGGCGACCCGGGTGCTGATGCTGAAGTCGGACGGCTCGGTGCTGGTGCACTCCGACGGCGGCTCCTACAAGCCGCTGAACTGGATGAGCCCGCCCTGCACCGTGCGCGAGGGGACCACCGAGGACGGTGAGGTCGAGTGGACCGTCGAGGCGAAGTCGGGTGACAGCCTCCGCATCCTGATCGACGAGGTGCTGCACGACTCCAGGCACGACCTCGGTGTGGACCCAGGCCTGCAGAAGGACGGCGTCGAGAAGCACCTGCAGGAGCTGCTGGCCGAGCACCCCGCCTCACTCACCGCGGGGTTGAGCCTGGTGCGACGCGAGTTCCCCACCGCCATCGGCCCGGTCGACCTGATGTGCCGCGATGCGGCGGGGCTCTCGGTGGCGGTCGAGATCAAGCGCAAGGCCAACATCGATGCCGTCGAACAGCTCACCAGGTACCTCGAGCTGCTCAACCGGGATCCGCTGCTCAAGCCGGTCCGGGGCATCCTGGCCGCGCAGACGATCGTGCCGCAGGCGCGCACGCTCGCCGAGGACCGCGGCATCGCCTGCGCCGTGGTCGACTACGACGCCCTCCGCGGCATGGACTCGAACGAGGATCGGCTGTTCTAGCCCTCCCGCGAGCCTTGCCGGGCGTGCGTCGCACGGGCACGCTGTGCGGATGAGCGAGGCATACATCGTGGAACCCGGCGAGGGCCGGCGGCTGGACCTGGGGACATTCGCAGCGGTCGTGCTCGCTACGGAGGAACAGACCGCCGGGGCGTTCACCCTGTTGCGAACCGAGGGCGAGCCACCCGACTTCGGGCCGCCGCTCCACGTCCACCGTGATGCCGCCGAGGCCTTCTACGTCTTGGAAGGCGAGTACCTGATGTACATCGGGGACCGCCAGCAGCGCTGTCCGAGCGGAACATTCGTGTACGTGCCACGGGACGTGCCGCACACGTTCAAGGTGGTCTCCTCCACACCCGGCAAGAAGCTGAACATCTTCTCCCCGGCCGCGATGCTCGGGTTCTTCGAGGAGTTGGCGACGGCGGAGTCGGCGGGGATCGCCACGCCGGAGCTGTTGGACGCCATTGCCGAGCGGAATGCCATGGAGGTGCTCGGTCCGGTCCCGGACACCTACCTGTGAGCCGTGCTCGGCGTTGGTCAGCCAGCGACCGTGCGTCGTAGCGGGAAGGTCATCCGGAAGGTCGATCCGCTCTCTCCGGTGGAGACGACCTCGATGGTGCCGGCATGCGCCTCCACGATCGCGAGGGCGATCGTCAGTCCGAGGCCGGCACCGGGCAGCTGTCGCTCGACCGCATTCGAGGCGCGGAAGAGTCGTTCGAACAGCAGGTCCGGATCCTCCACCCCGACGCCGGGGCCGGTGTCGATCACGTCGATCTCCGCGGACCCGCTGGTGGCGCGAAGCACCACCCGGACCCGCCCGAGGGCGGGAGTGAACTTGATGGCGTTGGAGAGCAGGTTGTCGGTCGCCTGACCGAGCCTGTCCCGGTCGCCGTACATCGGCACGGCCACTCCGGGGGTCTCCATGGACAGCTCGAGACCGGCCTCCTCGGCTCGCGGACGCGCGGCCTCCACCGAGTCACGGACCACGCGCTCCAGGTCGATCTCGGACGAGCGGATGGCCAGCCCCGACTCCTCGATCGCCACCAGCGTGAGCAGATCGTCGACCAGACGCAGCTCGCGCTCGGCACTTCGCATGATCACCGAGAGGAACCGCCGTCCCTGCGGGCTCAGCTCCTCGAGGTCCGTCATCAGCTCGCCGTAGCCGATCATCGACGTCAGTGGCGTCCGCAGCTCGTGGGAGACGGTGGCGAAGAACTCGTCCTTGATCCGGTCGTTCGCCTCCTGCATCCTGCGTCGCTCGGTGATGTCTCGCACCGCGGCCGAGACGAGCAGGCCGTCGTCGGTCGCCACCGGCGCGAGGGAGACCTCGACGGGAAACTCCGAGCCGTCCTTGCGACGCGCGCGCAGGTCCCCCGCGAGCCCCATGGGGCGGGTGCGTGGCTCGCTCACGTAGCCACTGCGAAAGGCCATGTGCATCCCGGAGAAGCGGTCCGGCACGAGGATCTCCACCGGCTCGCCGACCAGCTCGGTCCGTTCGTAGCCGAACAGCGCTTCCACCTGAGCGTTCACCAGCACGATGACGCCGTCGCCGTCGACGATCACCATGCCGTCCGGCGCCGCCTCGAGGAGCCCGCGGAAGAGCCGGATCTGGCGGTACTTGTCGGCCGCCTCGCGCAGACCGATGCTGACCATGGGTCCACGGTCGGTCATCGTCGGGGTCATCACCAGGTCCACCGCCACCAGCTGCCCGTCGGCGTGGAAGACCCGCGCGTCTCGGACCGTGACCTCCACGTTGTTCAGCACGATCGCCTCGACGGCAGCCCGCTGGAAGGTGCGCATCGTCTCGCGACCGAAGTCCTCGACGGAGAGTCCGACCATCGCATCGCCCACCACACCGACGAGCTCGCCGGCCAACGAGTTGGCCACCACCACGATCCCGTCGGCATCGGAGAGCACCATCGCGTCCTCGGACTTCAAGACCACGTCACGCAGCGCGTCGAAGTCCCAGTGGTCTTGGTCCTGGACCTGCTGCATGGGCGACCGCCTGATCATCGAGCTCCTGAGGTATTCGCTCGGCCGTGGCACGTGATTTCCACCCGCAGACTATGGCGCGGGTGCCCGCCCGAGCCCGATACCCGTCGGCAAGTCGCGCCCGAACTAGTCCACTCGGGGGGAGCCGGCCAGCGGTCCTGGGGTCAGTCGGCCAGGTCATTCGCACGACGAATCGCCGCGACGATGCCGCCCATCGCCTGGGTCAGGCTGAAGTCCTTGGGAGTGAACACCTCGGCCACCCCCATCTCCTTGAGCTGAACGGCGTCGCGGGTGGGGATGATCCCTCCGACGATCACCGGAATGTCTCCGATGCCGGCGCTCGCCATCTGCTGGAGTACGTCGGGGACCAGCTCCATGTGCGAGCCCGACAGGATCGACAGGCCGACGCAGTGCACGTCCTCGGCCACGGCCGCGGCCACGATCTGCTCGGGCGTCAGGCGGATGCCCTGGTAGATGACCTCGAAACCGGCGTCCCTGGCCCGCACCGCCACCTGCTCGGCGCCGTTGGAGTGCCCGTCCAGCCCGGGCTTGCCCACGAGAAGCCGGAGCCGGCCACCGAGGTCTTCGCCCGTCTGGCGCACGGACGCCCGCACCTCGGTGAGCTCCTGACCCGCCTCCGCCACGCCGACCGCCCCGGAGACTCCGGTCGGGGCACGGAACTCGCCGAACACCTCGCGCAACGCACCGGCCCATTCCCCTGTGGTGACGCCCGCTCGCGCAGCGGCGAGCGTGGTCTCCATCAGGTTGGCGTCCGTCTTCGCCGCAGCGGCGAGGGCCTCGAGGGCCTTGTCCACGGCGGTCTGGTCGCGATCGGCACGCCACTGCTCCAGCCCCTCGACGGCGGAGCGCTCGGCCTCGGGATCGGCGGCCTGGATGGCCGCGTCGAGGTCCGCGGTCAACGGCGAGGCCTCGGTGGTCTCGAACCTGTTGACCCCGACCACGATGTCCTCACCGCTCTCGATGCGGGCGCGGCGGGCGGAGTGGGAGGCGACCAGGGCCTGCTTCATGTAGCCCGACTCGACGGCAGCGATCGCACCACCGAGCGCCTGCACGCGGTCGATCTCGGCGCGGGCGTCCTCGACCATCTGGTCCACCTTGGCCTCCACCACCGTCGAGCCGTCGAAGATGTCGCCGTACTCCAGCAGGTCTGACTCGAAGGCCAGGACCTGCTGGAGGCGCAGGGACCACTGCTGGTCCCACGGGCGCGGCAGCCCGAGCGCCTCGTTCCACGCAGGCAGCTGTACGGCGCGGGCGCGAGCGTTCTTGGACAACGTCACGCCCAGCATCTCGAGCACGATGCGCTGGACGTTGTTCTCCGGCTGGGCCTCGGTCAGGCCGAGGGAGTTGACCTGGACGCCGTAGCGGAAGCGGCGCATCTTCTCATCGGTCACGCCGTAGCGCTCCGTGGTGATCTCCTCCCACAGCCGCACGAAGGCCCGCATCTTGCACATCTCCTCGACGAAGCGCACCCCGGCGTTGACGAAGAAGGAGATCCGGCCGACGACCTTGGCGAAGTCGTCCTCGGAGACCTGGCCGGCATCCTTGACCGCATCGAGGACGGCGATCGCCGTGCACAGCGCGTAGGCCAGCTCCTGGGTCGGGGTGGCCCCGGCCTCCTGCAGGTGATAGCTGCAGATGTTGATCGGGTTCCACTTCGGGATCTCGTTGACGGTGTAGGAGATCACGTCGGAGATCAGCCGCAGCGAGTGCTCCGGGGGGAACACGTAGGTCCCGCGGGACAGGTACTCCTTGATGATGTCGTTCTGGGTGGTGCCGGCCAGCTGGTGGGCCACCTCGAGGCGTTCCTCGTTCGAGCCCGTCGAGACACCGTTCTGCTCCTCCGCGACCACCTGGTAGAGCGCCAGCAGCCACATGGCCGTGGCGTTGATCGTCATCGAGGTGTTCATCCCGGTCAGCGGGATGTCGGCGAACAGGCGCCTCATCTCGCCCAGGTGCGGGATCGGGACCCCGACCTTGCCCACCTCACCGCGGGCCAGCGGGGAGTCCGGGTCGTAGCCGGTCTGGGTGGGCAGGTCGAAGGCCACCGACAGCCCGGTCTGCCCCTTGGCCAGGTTGGTCCGGTAGAGCTTGTTGGACTCGGTCGCGGAGGAGTGCCCGGCGTAGGTGCGCATCACCCAGGGGCGGTCCTTCTCGGGACGGCCGGGGGTGGTCTCGTCGCCGCTCATGCGAGGTTCCCGGGGGCGAAGGAGCGCGGCCGAGGAAACGATGGGGTGTCCATGGGCTGAGGGTAGGCCGGGACGGGTCGGGTGGGTACGCCTTGTGGACTCCGTCACCCTGCGGAATGGGTCACACGGCGCGCGGCTCCTGGTCGGGCTCCACCGAGATCATCCAGCGCAGGTGCGAGAGGTGCAGCAGGCGGCGTACGGCCGGAGAGCAGTGCCGCAGCACGACGCGGCGCCCGGTCCGCTCGGCGAACCGGTTCGCCACGGCGAACATCTTCAGGATGGTCAGGTCGACGGACTCGACCGCCCCGAGGTCCAGGTGCACGTCCCCGGTGGTGTCGGCCATCAACGTGTAGAGCGCGTGTCGCACCTCGGCCGCGTGGCGCAGGTCGAGCACACCGGTCAGCACGAGCGTGGTGCCCTGCGTGGACTGCTCCATGCCGCCCACCCCCTCACCTACCCCCAGTATGGACCCGGCAGCCACCGGCTGCCCCCGGCCAGCGGTGTTCAGCGAGGGCGAGTGTGGTTGCGGCGACTCAGTCGGGAAGCCTGGCGACCTCGGCCCCGACGGCGGCCAGCGACTCGGCGAACCAGGGGTAGCCGCGGTCGATGTGCTGCGACTCCGCCACGACCGTCGTCCCCTGGGCCGCGAGGCCGCCGAGCACCAGGGCTGCTCCCGCGCGGATGTCGTGCGCCACCACGGGCGCCCCGGACAGGCGTGGAACGCCCCGAACGACCGCGTGGTGCCCGTCGGTGTGCAGGTCGGCACCGAGGCGCGCGAGCTCCTGGACGAACATGAACCGCGCCTCGAAGACGTTCTCGGTGATCATCGCGGTCCCCTCGGACACCGCGGCCAGCGCCATCGCGAACGGCTGGAGGTCCGTGGGGAAGCCCGGGTACGGCAGCGTCGAGACGTCGAAGGAGGACAGGCGTCGGTCGACGCGGACGGTGAAGCCCGTGTCGGCCGAGTCGACCTCGGCTCCCGCAGCCACCAGCTTGTCGATCACGATGTCGAGGTGGTGGGTGACCCCGCCACCGATGTGCAGCTCACCCCCCGCGATCGCCGCGGCGAACACCCACGTGCCGGTGACGATGCGGTCGGTGACGGTGCGGTGCTCGACCGGACTCAGCCGGTCGACCCCCTCGATGACCAGGGCGGAGCTGCCGATGCCATCCATGCGAGCCCCCATCGAGCCCAGCATCTGGCACAGGTCGACGATCTCCGGTTCGCGTGCCACGTTGTCGATCACGGTCGTGCCCTCGGCGAGCACGGCGGCCATCACGAGGTTCTCGGTGGCGCCCACGGAGGGGAAGTCGAGCCACAGGTTGGCTCCGGTCAGGCCGTCCGGGACCTCAGCCACCACCTGGCCGTGCTCGATACGGATGACGGCACCGAGCGCCTCCAGCCCGCGGATGTGCATGTCGAGACCACGGGACCCGATGGCATCGCCGCCGGGCAGCGCCACGCTCGCGCGGCCACACCGGGCCACGAGCGGCCCGAGCACGGCGATCGAGGCGCGCAGGCGACGTACCAGCTCATAGGGGGCCTCGTGTCCGAGCTCCTCGGGCACCTCGATGGTCGCCCTGCCGGAGGTGGGCTCCCTCGTCGGGTCCGCGGCCACGGGGTAGTCGACCTCGACCGTGCAGCCGAGCTGGCGCAGCAGATCGCCCATCACCGCCACGTCCAGGATGTTCGGGACGTTGCTCACCACCGAGGTTCCGGGCGCCAGCAAGGAGGCGGCCATCAGCTTCAGCGCCGAGTTCTTCGCGCCACCGACATGCACGGTTCCGGACAGCGGTCGGGTGTGCGGCCCCTCGGAGACGACGCGGAAGCTGCCCATGCGCCTCACTCTAGTGAGGTCCCTGGGACCCTCCCGCCGGCCCTCCGTGCGTCCCGTCGGGGGGCGGCGACCCTAGGCTGGGGACATGGTGAACCTGACGCGCATCTACACCCGCACCGGTGACGCGGGCAGCACCCGCCTGGGCGACATGAGCAAGACCACCAAGACGGACATGCGGCTGCAGGCGTACGCCGACGTGGACGAGACCAATGCCCACCTCGGCCTGGTGCTGGCCACCAGCGATCTCGAGGAGGACGTCGCCGCGGTGCTCACCCACGTCCAGAACGACCTGTTCGACGTGGGTGCGGACTTCTGCACCCCGGTGGTGGAGGACCCCCAGTACCCGCCGTTGCGGATCGAGCAGGACTACGTCGACCGACTCGAGGCGTGGTGCGACCACTACAACGAGCACCTGCCCGACCTGCGATCGTTCATCCTCAACGGCGGGACCGTGGCGGCCGCGCACCTGCACGTCGCCCGGACGGTCTGCCGGCGGGCCGAGCGCTCGGCCTGGGCGGCGCACGAGGAGTACGCCGAGTCGATGAACGCCCTCGCGATCACCTACCTGAACCGGCTCTCGGACCTGCTCTTCATCCTGGCCCGGCATGCGAACCGAGAGCTGGGGGACGTGCTGTGGGTGCCGGGCGGCGAGCGCGGCGCATCGGACTGATCGCCGACCGCGGTGCTAGCGGTAGGGGCGCGATCCCGGAGGTCCTGCCTCGAGCCACGACTGCAGCCCGGTCAGCGAGCTCGGGTTCATCGCCAGCTGCACGTCACCATGGGGGGTCGAGCAGGTCACCACGATGCTTCCGGTGTACAGGGAGTACTCCTCGGGGCCCTCCGGCTGGCGTTGGGCGAGGAACGTCAGGTCGTTGCGGCGCCAGCTGCGCTTGGGGATCGGCCAGGGCGAGAAGATCCGGAACCACTCCAGCGAGTCCTCGCGGTAGCGGCCGAGCCCGAGCACCCAGCCTCGTCCGTCCGGCTGGTCGGCGGAGCGGACGCTGAGCTCGAACGTCCCACCATGGCGCGAGAGGACCCGCCGGCGCACGACGAGAACCGCGCCGAACGCGAAGATCAGGAGCAGCACGGCACCAGCTGAGTCGAGCAACCACTGCCAGGCCGGCATCGATCCCTCGTTCCCCTGTGCTCGGAGGTGTACGGCGACAGCCTAGGAGATGCGTCTGAATACGCGAGGGCCACCCCGGAACCGGGGTGGCCCTCGGGGGCAGGATCAGGACCCTCGGTGGGTCAGGAGGCCTTCTCGGCCGCGTGGACGCGGGCCTCGAGCCGGCGTACCTCGGCGTCCGAGCGACGGTCATCGCCCTCGCCCCTGGCTTGCTCCAGCTCGGTGCGCGCCTGCTCCAGGTTGATGTCCGTGGCCAGGTCGGCGTGACCGGCCAGGATCGAGACCCGGTTGCCGGCCACCGAGAGGAAGCCGTCGTCCACCGCGGCCCGCCACTTCTCACCGTCCGCCGTCTCGACCTCGACCACGCCGGCCGCGAGCAGGGACAAGATGGGCATGTGGTTGGCCAGGATGCCGATCTCGCCGCCGGCCGTCCTGGCGTTGACGACCTTCGCCTCGCCGGACCAGACGAGGCGGTCCGCCGCGACCAGCTCCACGCGCAGCGTGTCGTCGCTCACGACTGGCCGCCCTGACCCGTCTGCTTCTGGATCTCGCTCCACTTCTTCTCGACGTCGTCGAGTCCGCCGCACATGAAGAACGCCTGCTCGGCGACGTGGTCGTAGTCACCGTCGGCGATCTTGTTGAACGCCTCGATCGTGTCGGCGATCGGGACCGTGGATCCCTCCAGACCGGTGAACTGCTTGGCCACGTAGGTGTTCTGCGACAGGAACCGCTGGATGCGGCGCGCGCGGGACACGATGACCTTGTCCTCCTCGGAGAGCTCGTCGACACCGAGGATCGCGATGATGTCCTGGAGCTCCTTGTTCCGCTGCAGGATCTGCTTGATCCGGACCGCGCAGTCGTAGTGGTCCTTGCCGATGTACTGCGGGTCGAGGATCCGCGAGGTCGACGTCAGCGGGTCCACCGCGGGGTAGATGCCGAGCGAGGCGATCTCACGCGAGAGCTCGGTGGTCGCATCGAGGTGCGCGAACGTCGCCGCCGGAGCCGGGTCGGTGTAGTCGTCGGCCGGCACGTAGATCGCCTGCATCGAGGTGATCGAGTGACCACGCGTCGAGGTGATCCGCTCCTGCAGCGTGCCCATCTCGTCGGCCAGGTTGGGCTGGTAGCCCACCGCCGAGGGCATCCGGCCCAGCAGCGTCGAGACCTCGGAACCCGCCTGGGTGAACCGGAAGATGTTGTCGATGAACAGCAGCACGTCCTGACCCTGGACGTCGCGGAAGTACTCCGCCATCGTCAGCGCCGACAGTGCCACTCGGAGTCGGGTGCCGGGCGGCTCGTCCATCTGGCCGAACACCAGGGCCGTCTGGCCGATGACGCCGGCCTCCTCCATCTCCACGATCAGGTCGTTGCCCTCACGGGTGCGCTCGCCGACACCGGCGAACACGGAGACACCACCGTGGTCCTTCGCGACGCGGGCGATCATCTCCTGGATCAGCACGGTCTTGCCCACGCCGGCGCCACCGAACAGGCCGATCTTGCCGCCCTGGACGTAGGGCGCGAGCAGGTCGATCACCTTGATGCCGGTCTCGAACATCTGGGTCTTCGACTCCAGCTGGTCGAAGGCGGGCGCCTGGCGGTGGATCCCCCAGCGCTCCTTGACGTCGAGCTCCTCGCCCTCCTCGAGGTTGAGGCACTCACCGAGGGCGTTGAAGACGTGGCCCTTGGTCACGTCACCCACGGGCACCGAGATCGGCCCGCCGGTGTCGCGCACCTGCGAACCGCGGACGAGGCCGTCGGTCGGCTGCAGGGAGATGGCGCGGACCATGCCGTCGCCGATGTGCAGGGCGACCTCGAGGGAGAGGACCTTCTTCTCCCCGAGGAACTCGAGGTCGACCTCGAGCTTGTTGTACATCTCAGGCATCGCGTCGACGGGGAACTCGACG
>CAVXFX010000007.1:0-133269 GCA_963761205.1 uncultured Actinomycetota bacterium | reverse complement strand
CCCCGCTACAAAGTAAAACCGCAGGTCAGAGGCCCTTTCCGAAGTCATTCGGGAAGGGCCTCTGCCGTTGCTCGGGTCCTCGGCGGGAGGGACGAGCTTTCAAACCTTCTGGGCGTAGGTCATGTCGATCCCAGCCTGTCGCCGGCCGCCCACGCTGGTTCGCACGCCTCGGCGACCAGATCTTGGTCAGGGGCTCGGCAGCTGGGTGGCGGCTGCCGTGCACCGGGCAACATCGGACTGATTTCCGGCGCGCGCGTATTCCTGCGCTGCCTCTGTGTACATGGCGCGGGCCAGTTCGTGCGCGCCTTCGGCGTGCCGGAGTACGCCGCGGGCCTCCCAGACTGCGCCGCTCCACAGGCCGCCTTGCCACATGCCCGCGATCCGTTCTGCATCGGTGATGAAGGCGCGTGCTCGGTCCAGGTCTCCAGCTCGTGCACGGGCGGCCGCCGCACTGGTCAGGTAGCCCATCGAGCACGGCTCGCACGAACGCATCTGGCCCAGCTCGCGCTCCGCCATGCGGAGAACCGTGAGCATCTGCTTCTCATCCGCAGCGCGGATCATCGTGCCGAAGATTCGAACCATGAGGTGGCTGGCAAGGTCGGATCGGACCGCGATGGAGCGCGCGCGGTTGAGCAGTCGGTTGGCGTCGAACTTGCGGCCGTTGATCACGGCGGCTTCGGCAAGCCGTTGCCGGGCCAGAGCTGAGCCCGACAGGCATCCTTCACGGTCGTTGGCCTCGGCCGCCTCCCTGAGGTGCTTCTCGGCCTCGACGACGTGGCCGGCGAGCAGTTCGGCCTCGCCCAGCATGAGCGTGGCGAGCGCGGCGCCGGTCGCCGACCCGGCCTCGTCGGCGATCTGCATCATCTGGCGCGCGAAGTCGGCGGCGAGGTCGTGGCCATCGGGAGCCGCGAGGTAGTACTCGGCGAGACACAGGTGGGCGTCGTACACGATGGGCTCCATGTTGGCCCGCAGACGCATGGACTCGCCCAGTTCCTCGGCGAATCGCTCCCGCCATCGGCCTTGAGCCATGGCGACTTTGGCGAGAATTACCGCGGCTTCACCGAGTTCCCGGCCCAGGCCGGAGTCCAGGGCGATCGCGCGAGCCTCCTCTGCGGCACGCTCGGCCTCCTCGATCTCGTTCCGGTTCATGTGCACCAGAGCCCACGCCAGCAAAGCGTGCGCACGCTCGGCCTCCGTCGGCGTGGGCGCTCCCTCTACAGCGAGGACATCCTCGTACAGGGCGATCGTCGCGCGGTCGGGCCCGACCCCTAGTTGGTCGTGCAGGGCCTCGCGGAGCCGCTCAAAGCGCCGGATCGCCTCACGCCGCTCGCCAGCATCGAGATGAGCGCGCATGAGAGAACGGGCTGCCTGCTCGTCGGTGGGGTCCTCGTCGGCCAGGCGCGCCCACAGGGTTCCGACGCGCAGGAGATCCAGGTACAACTGGCGCAACCGGAATCGTGGCCCGGCCAACCAGGACTCGTAGCGATCATCGGGAAGCAGGTCGCCGGTGTAGAGCTTCACGACCTCCCGGCACGCCACAGGGTTATCGGTGGCCAGCGCACCGCGCGCTGCGGCTTCGAACCGCTCGACGTCGATGTCGACCTCGGCGTTCGGCCACAGCGCGAGCACGCCCTGCTGGCTAACGATCACCTGCTCGTCCCCGGCGGCACGTCGGGCGAAGTGCAGCGACTTGCGGAGGTTGGTGCCGGACGCCTGCGGGTCGCTGTCGGGCCAGAAAGCTTCCATCACCTGTGATCGGTGCAGCCGGCGGCCCGGCGAGAGTGCGAGCAACTTGAGGACATCGGCCGCGCGCCGGCTCCGCCAGCTGTCTCCGGCAATGGGGGCGCCTTCGAACGTGACCGAGAACTTGCCCAGGAGTTGGATCGCCGCCTTTGTCACCACAAAAGCCTACGGGCCACCCACGGCTCCGACCAATGGGCAGATCGGAACGGTCGCGGAACAGTCCGATTCATAGCGTTAGCAGCAGATGGAAACCAACACGAAAGGAGTGAGGACCGATGTCGCTCTACATGGATGTGCACAACACGCTTCCAGACGGCACCACCCCGGCCGACGTCGCCGGCGCCCACGAGGCCGACCTCCAGGTCCAGCTGCGCTTCGGCGTCCGCTACCTGCACTACTGGATGGACGCGGAGGGCGGCAAGGTCTTCTGCCTCGTCGAGGCGCCCAACGCAGACGCCGCGCTCGCGGTTCACCGGGAGGCCCACGGGCTGGTCGCCGACGAGATCTACCCGGTCGAGCAGGGGTGAAGGCCATGTCGACCACCCAGACCCAAGCGCCCGACGACACCGCGAGCCGACCAGGCGACGTCGCGGAAGTCCTCCTCAACGCCTTGACCGCGCGGGACTTCACCACGGCACGCTCGGTGCTGGCCGACGATCTCGCGATCAGGATGCTGGTCCCGCCCGGACTCATGACCGACGAGGGGGGCGACGCCGCGATCGGCTGGTTCTCCAGCTGGTTCACCGACGCCGACCCGTTCCAGGTGGAGGCCTCAAACGCCAACGAGGTCGAGGGCAGGGCGGCGGTGACCTATCGACTCCGGCTGCACAAGCCGGACGGCTGGTACGTGATCGAGCAGCACCTGATGCTCGATGTCGATGCAGGCGGGCACGTCACGGCGATCGACCTCTTGTGTTCGGGCTTCCGCTCGATCGCAGAGCTGGCGTCGGACTCGCAGCGGGTTCACCGCTTCGACGCGGGCGACCTCGGGTGCGCCGACGGGCTCGCCGGGCAGTTCCGGCAACAAATCCAGCGCATCCCGATCGGCCACCTGCTGGTGGTCAGCACGAGCGATCCGGCCGCGAAGGAGGACCTGCCGTCAATGGCCCGCCTGATGGGTCATGTCGTTGTTTCGATCGAGGCGCCCGGCGACGGACGCCTGGTCATCACTGTGGAAAGGGGAAAATGAGATGAGCGAGAAGCTGATCTTCAACTGCACCTACGGCAAGGAGGAGCCCGAGCGGGCCACACTCCCGTTTGTGGCTGCGAACATCGCCGCGGCCGCGGGTCAGGATGCGGTTGTGCTGTGCACGACCGAGGCCGTGTGGCTCGGCACCCAGGGCGGAACCGACGGAGTCGTCCAACCCGGTCTGCCTCTCCTCGCCGACCTGTACGCCGAGTTCATCGACAACGGCGGCCAGGTCTGGCTGTGCGGTGCGTGCGCCAAACCCCGGGGGATCGCCGAGGAGCACCTCGTGAAGGGCTCCACCATCGTGGGTGCTGCCAAGGTCGTCGAGGAAGTCGTGGCGGGAGCGAAGACGGTGGCGTTCGCCTGACCGTGATGCTCCCGGGGCCCGGCACGGACCGGTGCTCGACTCGGTCTTCAGCCTCGGTGGCGCGCAGCGAGATGCTGTTGACGGCTTTATTGCGGCGCTCGACGCGCTGTTCGCCGGTAACGCTGACGTTCGCCGACGCGACTTCTCGCGCAGTTGGTGGAGGTCTGAGGAGAGGCTGGACTAGTCACCCGGGGCACTCCGAGAAAACAAGATGGCCGGGTCCGACCCGGCAGTTTCGTCCGCACTTGGGGGGAACGCGCACATTCGGGATAGCCCATACGGGCCAACCCGAATGTGCGCGAAAACCACCCGAATGGTGGAGCCCGATCGGATCATTGTGTGCATCGAGTCGCGCGCTGTGTTCTGACCTCGGCACTACCGGGTCAATTGAGGTCGACCCCGTCGCGGTCGTCCAGACGGGGCTCGGGCTCACGTCGTGGTCGTTCGCCGACGAGGCGCCACAGCAGTCACCGCAGGGGGTGGTGACGCACACGGGGGGAAACAGAAGATGAGCATTTCGAGGAGTTCAGTAGCGCCCGCTGGGACGCCGACTCGTCGCAGAGCGGGGGTACGGAGTCTCGCCCTCATGAGCGCCATCGTTCTCGGTCTGGCCGGCGGGCTTCTGCCGATCGCGCCGTCAGTGGCCGCCAGCGGCCCCTTCGCCATCGACGGCACGGTGCCCGACACGTCGCCGGCCCCCACCGAACTGAGCGACCCGTCCGGGAATGTCAAGGAGCTCGGACCCAAGAACGCGAGTTCGACGAAGATCGGCGTGATCCACTCCGCCGCCATACCGATGCTCGGTCTGACCAACCCGAACGGACAGGTCGACCTGCGTCGGGCCTGGCTCACCACGGCGCGGGACTCGGGCACCCAGCACGACTGGCTGTACTTCGCCTGGGAGCGTGACGCCAACAGTGGCTCCGGGTTCATCGCCTACGAGTTCATGCAGGATCCGGCTCCGGCAGCGTGTGACTACGCCACCAAGACCGACGCCCAGCTCATCGCCAGCTGCAACCCCTGGGCCAACCGCAAGGCCGGCGACTTCCTGATCCTGTGGGACCAACAGGGCAACAGCCGCGACCTGACCCTGAGGACCTGGTCCGGGACCGCGCCGAACCTGACCCTGGGGGCGCCGGAGGCCCTGAGTGCCGCAGTGTCTGAGGCTCAATACAGTCCCGACGGCTTCAAGGGCGAAGCGGCCGTCGACCTCACCGCGACCGTCTACGGCGGAAGCACGGCGTGCAAGACGTTCGCTAACACCATCCCGAGCACCGTGACCGGCAACTCCGACTCGGCTGACTACAAGGACACCGTCCTCCAGCAGGCGCCACCGATCACGAACTGCACGTCAACGACGGTCACGACTCCCAAGAAGGGCGACGGCACGGCCATTCCCGGAGCCGGGCTGTCCATCGGCACCGCCGGTGTCGTTGCGGTCAAGGACTCGGCGCTCGTCAGCCTTACCGGTGGCAGCGCCACGCCAGCCGGCTCCGTGACGTTCTCGCTGTGCAAGGTCGACTCTCCTGGCCTGTGCACCACTGGTGGGACCACGGTGGGATCGACCGCCCTCTCCGGTGCGTCCTACCCGGTGACGGTCCTCTCGCCGACCGCCTACGTCACCTCAGCGGGCAGATACTGCTGGCGTGCCGTCTTCAGTGGTGACAGCACGAACGGAATCCCGAGTTCGAGCGACTCGAGAGCCAACGAGTGCTTCACCGTCACCCCCGTGACGCCGACGCTGTCGACGACGGCAGGCCCCCCCAAACTGCTTGGGCAGTCGGTGACGGACTCGGCGGTGCTCGCCGGCACGGCGAAGCAGCCCGCGAACCCCGTGATCAACCTGACGGGCACAGCAGGAGCCAACGCGGCCGGCACGATCACGTTCAAGTTGTACGGGCCGAGTGGCTCGGGCTGTGGCGACCTGGTCCACACCTCCACTGCAGTGCCGGTCAACGGTGACGACACCTACAACACCCCGAATCCGCAGGCCGTGCCGACGGCGACGGGGAACTACCACTGGGTCGCCGTCTACACGGGCTCGTCGCCGAACACCAGCGCGGTCACGCACAACGCTGCCTGCGACGACACCGACGAGGACGTCACCGTCAGCAGCGTGCCGTCGACGATGACCACGGCCCAGGAGTGGGTGCCGAACGACTCGGCGACGGTCTCGGCGTCAGCCGGTGGCGACCTGCTCGGGACGGTGTACTTCGACCTGTACCCCACGAGTAACTGCACCGGAACCGCGATCTACTCGACGAACAAGGCGGTCACCGGGGCGTCTCCGAAGGAGGTCGGCACGTCGAACACGACCGCACAGAAGGCGACGGGGTCGTTCTCCTGGAAGGTCAGGTATGACAGCACCAACCCGGCGCAGGATGGCATAGCGGCCAGTTGCCACGAGGTCTCCACGCTGACGATCAACAACAACTCCAGTCCGTGAGGTGGACCCTGACGGTCCGGTGGGAGCCTGAGAAAGGATGGCGGCGGTGCCGGTGGCTCTGCACCCAACCGCAGCTCAGCCGACCTTGATGGCCTGGATCATCGAGTAGTCCAGCAGCACGATCTTGTAGCCGCCGCAGGCCAACGTCAGCGAGCCTGGACCGGAGAAGTAGTAGCGACCGAGCAGCGGGATCGTGGTGGTCTTGAGTCGGTCGACCCTGCCCAAGAACTCGTTGCCGTCGTTGATGGAACAGACAGCGCTCTGCGGGTCGTTGTTGTCGTTGTTGAAGGCCGCCGCTGCGGCACTCACCGCGTAGGTGCCGGCGGGCACGTGCAGCACGAGGGAAGAAACTGCGTAGCCACAAGTGCTGCAGCCGCCGGCGGTGTACACAGCCGAAGTCCCCGCAGGCCCGACTGGACCAGTTGGGCCGGTGGGTCCGGTCGGCCCGGTCGCTCCGGTCTGGCCGGCTGCTCCCGTGGCGCCGTCGGGTCCGTCTGCCCCGTCTGCCCCCGCCGTTCCCGCGGGGCCCTGGGGACCGGAGGGTCCCTGAGGACCCGTCTGGTTGAAGTTGAGCGGCCGCTCGTTCTTGGAGCAGGCCCCGCCACTGGCTGGGTCGATGACGCGGAGACCGCCTGAAGGGTTGTTCGTCGCGTTGTAACAGCTCCGGATGACCCCGTCCGGACCCGGAATGGACGAGGCCACCTGGGACCACGCAAATCCGCCACCGACCAGGACTGCGGCGCAGGTCAATGTTGTGACCACTCCGACTCGCGGGGAGATTCTCGTCATGACGAGGTTCATTGGGAATCCTTCCTCAGTGGTGCGATGGACGTTCGGGGCGCTTCCATTGGGCGGCGGGTTGGAGATCGATCCTCACGGGCTCGGGTCCGGTGTTGCCTGCAGGTCGTGGCTGTCATCCACGGACGGGACGAGCCGATCGAACGGCACCCCGGCGAGCTGGTGGGCGGCCCGGACGGACTGGGCGGTCCCCTCGAAGCGCAGCGAGAGGCACTCGTCGCCGGCGAGGTAGGTGCCGCCGAGCCACCGGAGCGGGACCCCGGACGCGGCCAGCCGCTCGCAGCTGGCGCGCACCTTGGCCATCGAGGCCAGGGCCATCTCCTCCGTCGCTCCCGGCCAGAAGCGCTCTGCGACGAACTGCACGGCGATCCACCTACCTGGACTGGACGACGTCTCGAGCCAGCACGATCAGCTGCTGCTCGCTGACGGCCGGGTCGACCGAGAACGAGTCGGTCCTGAGCACGCTGATGGCGAAGATCAGGTCGTCGACGGCGACGCCGAGAGCGTGGCCGCGGCGCGAGACGATCGCCGCGTCGCCGAGATCGGGCACCCGTCTCGCGTCGGGGAATGCCGCGGTCGCTGTCATCAGAGCCTTCTCGCCCGACGCGGCGTACGTCGTGAGCAGCGCGAAGACGTTGGCGGTGCCGTCGGCCGGCGCATAGACGCACGTCACGTTGCCTTCCCCGGGCGTCTTCGTCGGCGCACCGACCGGCACACCGAGGGCGGCTTCGGCCATCCCCTTGGTGAGCAGGTCGCAGGGGTCGGTCTTCGGCTTGCCCGTGGCCGGCTTGCCGGTGGTGCGGGGCTCGGAAGGAGTGGTCGACGAGACGGCCGGGTCCTTGGCTGAGGCGTTGGACGTGGTGTCGTTGCTGGTGCCGCACGCGCCAAGCAGCGCGAGGAGCAGCACTGGAACTGTTGCGAAGATTCTCATGTCATCGACGCTAGGGACTCCTGAGCTCCGAGGAACCGGGTGTTTCCCTACGCATCACGTGACCGTGCGCCTACGGTGCAGTGTGAACGTCACGGGGCGGGAAGCCGAACGCGAGGCCGTGGCGATGCTGCTGGCCGCGGCGGCCTCCGCGCCCGCCACACTCTCGATGGAGGGCGTGCCCGGCATCGGCAAGTCCACGCTGTGCCGCCTGCTCAGCGCCCAGGCTCGAGACGGTGGGACCACGGTGCTCGACTGCCGGCCCACCCAGGCCGAGCAGATGCTGAGCTTCGCTGCCCTCACCGATCTGCTCTCGCCCATCGACGACGCGACGCTCGAGGAGCTCCCCGATCCGCAGCGCGAGGCGCTGGCAGCCACGACGCTCCGCTGTCACGCCGACGGTCAGGCGCCGGAACCGCGGGTGATCGGGACCGGCCTGGCGAACCTCTTCGGGATCTTGGCAGCCAGGCAGCCGCTGATCGTGCTGGTCGACGACGAGCAGTGGCTGGACCAGCCGTCGCGTGACGCGCTCACCTTTGCGCTGCGACGGATCGAGGCCGACCTGCCCTTCGGACTGGTCACCTCCCGTCGAAGCGGTACGCCGGGCCCCAGTGAGCTGGCCGCTGCCCTGGCAGCGCAGTGGAAGCGCGAGCTCCACCTCGACGGGATGACCGCGGCGGCGATCTTCCACATCGTGCGTCAGGAGCTCGGACTCACCCTGGCGCGACCGACGCTCCTCCGGATCACCGAGGCGTCGGGAGGCAATCCGTTCCTTGCCGTGGAGCTCGCCCGCAACGGGCTGGTCGTGCCGAAGAGCCTGTACGCACTGACCATCGACCGCCTTGCGCGGCTCCCCGAGACGACCCGTGCGGCTGTCCTGGCGGTCGCCTGCGCGGGCAGGCCCCCGATCTCCCTGCTCTCCGAGCTGGGCCTGCGCGAGCCACTGGTCGTCGCCGAGGACGAGGGCATCGTCGAGATCCACCAGGGCAGGGTCGACTTCACCCATCCCCTCCTGGGCGCCGCCGCCCTCGAGCTCGCCCTCCCCTCCGAGCAGCGCGACGTCCACCGCCGCCTCGCGGAGCGCACCGGTGACCCGGAGGCGCGGGCACGGCACTCCGCGCTGTCCACCCCGGACCCCGACCCGCAGGTCGCGGCCGCGCTGGAGGCAGCCGTCGCGTTCGCGGTCGCCCGCGGCGCCGCGGGTACGGCGACCGACCTCGCGCGCCTGGCCGTCGAGCGCACCGAGGAGGGTCATCCGTACGACGAGTGGCGCCGGCGGGTCCGCCTGGCCGAGCTGCTGCACGTGGCCGGGGCGACGGGGGAGGCCGGCGACGTGCTCGAACGCCTCGAGGCCGACTGCCCGCCGGGTACGGTGCGGGCGCAGGGCTGGCTGGCGCTCACCGAGGTGGCCTACCAGACCAGCTCCATGCAGCGGGCATTCGCCTGCGCCGCCCGCGCGCTCGAGGACGCCGGTGACGACGCGGCCATTCGCGCCAGGGCGCTGCTGTCGATGGCCACGCTCTCGGCCGACGCGACGGAGCGGTCCGAGCACGCTCGTGCGGCCCAGCACTGCCTGGACCGGGCCGCGCTGGAGGACCCCCAGCTGCGGTCGTGGGCGCTGTGCGAACAGGTCTCGGCCGAGTTCCACCTCGGCAACAGGCTCGATCGGCCGAAGCTCGACCAGGCGCTGGTCCTGGAACGGACCGGTCGCGAGTGGCGCAGCAACGACCAGGTCGCGGCGATCCGCCCCGTGCTGCTCAAGTGGTCCGACGACCTCCCCGCGGCGTACGACGCCCTGACGGAACTGCGCGAGAGAGCGCTCGAGGAGGGCAACGAAGGGTTGGCGCCCTACGTCCTCGGCCACCTCTCCGGGGTGGCCCTCCGGATGGGCCGGATCGAGGAGGCGACCTCCTTCGCCGCCGATCACCTCGCTCACGCGGAGTCCGCCGGCCAGGAGAGCCAGCGGATGCAGGCGCTGGTCACCACGGCCGGCGTCGACGCGCAGTGCGGTCGCCTGGATGCCGCGCTCGAGGCGAGCAGAGAGGTGCTCGCCTGGGCCGAGGCCGAGGAGGACGGCTGGCTGGAGATGTCGGCAGCCGGACTGATCGGCTTCGTCGCCCTCACCAGGCAGGACGCCGGGGGCGCGCACGAATGGCTCGACCGCTGGTGGCTCGCCTGCGAGAAGGCCGGCGCCGGCGATCCCGGCATCTCCCGGTTCCACGGCGACCACGTCGAGGCGCTGCTCGTCAACGGCGCGGTCGAGGCGGCCGAGGACAGGCTGCTCGATCTCGAACGGCGTGCCGACCGCGGGGGTCGGGTGTCGGCGCAGGCGGTCGCGAAGCGTTGTCGGGGGCTCTTCGCGGCCGGAGCCGGCGACCTCGACGACGCGGTCGCGCTCCTCCACGACTCGCTGGAGCTGCACGAGCAGGCACCCAATCCGTTCGAGCAGGGCCGGACCCTGCTGGTGCTGGGGATCGCCCACCGCCGGGCCCGGGCCAAGCGCGAGGCGTCCCGGGTGCTCGGTGAAGCACTCGAGGTCTTCAACGGTGTCGGTTCGCCGGCCTGGGCGGAGCGGGCGGAGGCGGAGCTGGCGCGGGTGGGGAGCCGTCCCGACAGCCCGCTGGAGCTGACCGCGAGCGAACGACGTATCGCCGAGCTCGCGGCCAGTGGGCTGACGAACCGGCAGGTCGCCGAGCAGGCGTTCGTGAGCGCCAAGACGGTCGAGGCGAACCTGGCCCGGGTCTACCGCAAGCTGGGGATCTCCTCCCGGGCCGAGCTGGGGGCCAGGATGGCGCCGGACCGCTAGCCGTCGCCACGGCCGCGTCAACTCGTGGGTGTCGTGGGCCAGACGTAGGGAACCACCCGATTCCTCAGCGCCGCAAAGTTCCTAGGTTCGAAGGCATGAGGATTTCCTTTTGTACTGGCGCCCTGCTCGTGCTCGCGCTCACGTCGTGTGGTCGCGGCGACGTTGGCGGTTCGGCGGGGGACCAGGGCGAGGTCACACCGTCTTCCAGCGCGACGCCCACGGCGACCGAGACGGCGTCCGCTGACCCGGAGCCGTCGGCCGCGGCGGTGAACCTGCAGGGCAACGCCGCGACCAACCCGGCCTGCGCGCTGCTCTCCCTCGAGCAGGTCCAGGCGGCTGCCGGCCTGGACGTGATCGGCATGCTCGGGTTGCCTGCCGACTCCACCAACCCGGACAAGCACTCTGAGTCCTGCACCTGGTTCCTGGACCCGAAGGTCGTCCAGAGCAGCCTGGTCGTGCAGTACACGACCTACCGCAAGCGCCCCTCGGACGTGATCGCCTACTACCCGCAGGTGGTCGACCAGGGGTTCGCCAAGGCCGTGCCCCGCCTCGGGACGGTGAGCAAGGTCAACGGACACGTGCTGGACACGATCGACAAGCGGACCGAGATCCACCTGACCCTGCTGACCCACGCCGAGGCCACAGCCGAGGACCAGGCGGCCGCCATCGGCCTGATGCGGATCGTGATGGCGGGGATCAGGCGATGACCCGTCGCGCCGCGGTGGTTCTTCTGGCCGGGCTCCTCGTGCTCCCGGCCTGCTCGGCGGGCGGCAACCCCACCGACTCTGGCCCTGCTGCTGTGAACGCCCAGGCGGAGCTGACGTACGGCCGCGCACCCGTGGCCGGCGGCGGCATCACCTACCAGCCGGACGTGGTGCTCGTCGGCGGCGGCGCGGGCATGGTGCGCTCGGTGAGCGGGGACTCCATGACCTGGACGATCGATGATCGGGCCCCTCACCTCGACGAGCTCGAGCCCGGCAAGATCATGTTCCTGACCGGTCGAGGGGTCGGCCGGGTGCTCCAGCTGGTACGCCGCGACGGCGTCGTCGTGGTCACGCTCGGGCCGGTGGACCTGACCGACGTGATCTCCGACGGCGACATCAACCTCACCACACCGCTCGACGTGGGGGCGATGGGGATCCAGACCTACCCCGACGTCTCCGACCCGGAGGTGGGCTCGGGCACCGAGGTGTCGGGTGCGGCGAGCACGGAGCCAGCGCAGACGGCGTCAGCCAAGACGGCCGTCTGGACCGGCGGTCGGGGAGTGGCTCGGGCCCAGGTCGCAGCAGTGAGGCAGGACGCGCCGCTCCCGCCAGCCCAGCTGGGAAGGAGCGTGAAGCTCTCCCTCGACGACTACTCGGCCCAGCTCGGCTACACCGGGGACGCCAAGGGCAGTGAGGTGTCCCTGAAGGTCGCCTACAAGAAGGACGGGGTGGTGGTCGGCTTCGACGTGGGTGCCAAGTTCGTCAAGCCCACCGTCACGGCGAACCTCAGCTTCTCCAAGGGCTCGCTGACCAAGAACGAGCTGCGGGTCGACGGGCTCAAGGAGGTCTCGGTCGGGCTGGACAGTGGCTCGACGACCGGGCTCTCCGGGAACTTCAAGACCAGGGTGGAGGTGCCCGCAGACATCAATATCCCGCTCCCGGCGGCCGGCGCTCCGGTCCCCCTGGTGGCCGCCATCCGCTTCAAGTTCACCTTCACCACCGCGTTCTCCGCCCGCAACGCGACCTTGGCGGCGTCCGGCAAGCTGAAGGTGGACGGGCCGATCGGGTTCAGCGGGGCGAAGGTGCTCGTTCCCCTGGTCGAGTCGGTGCAGTCCCCGATCGACAACATGGCCGGTGTCTCCGTCGGCGTGAACGGCATCGTGCTCGCGGTCCAGGTGAGGACCGTGCTCGGACTCGGCATCCCCGCCGCCTTCGCCGGACCGTTCGCCGCCTTCACGGTCTCCTACGGCCTGACCAACGGATCGGCGATCGGCATCGTGAAGTGCAAGCAGAGCTCGATCGACGTCGTCGTCGCGGGTGGAGTCGGCTACTCCGTGGCCGGCAAGGTGTTGGAAGCCGTCAAGGGCTTCGCGTCCAGCCTCCCCTTCCCGATCAAGGTGGACTCGGAGCTCTTGTCGGTGAACAAGACCGTGGTGCACAAGGTGTACTACAAGCCGAAGATCCTGGCCTGCGAGTAGCGGGGTGGCAGGTGCGCGAGCCGGTTGGGTCACGCGGCGATGCCGAAGCCACCAGCCCAGGAGACCTTCTCGCTGACGGCGAGGGTGAGCTGTAGGAAGCCGAGGGCCTCGAGCTCGCGGGCTCGCGTCAGTGACCCGGCGTCCACGGCGTTGAGTCCGCCGGAGGTGACCACGCCAGCGAGGGTTGCCTTGGCGTCGGCGTCGTCGCCGGCGATCAGCACGCTGGTGGTCAGCGGGCCGGCCGTGCCGGCTGCGAGGGTGGCGGCGAAGCTGGTGTTGAAGGCCTTCAGCACCCGCGACTGCGGCAGGGCTGCCGCGAGCTCGGCGGCGGCGGAGCCGTCGGCAGCGACCACGAGGGAGTCGAACGTCTCGAAGTTCAGCGGGTTGGTGATGTCGACGACGATCTTGCCGGCCAGGCTCTCGCCTCGCTGGGTGATGACGTCGCTGAGTGCGGGGTAGGGGACCGCGAGGACGACGATGTCGCCGGCGACCCGGGTGCCGGTGTCGCCGTGGCCGAGCAGCTGGACGGTGTGACCGCCCCGAGTCGCGACGGCCGCGATGGCCTGGCCCATGTTGCCGGTGCCGATGATGGATACGTGTGTCATGGAGTTCCTCCTGGAGCGTGGATTTGGTTGTTGGTTCAAGTAACCATGACAGCAAGTTAGTTGTTCCGTCAAGTAATGCCGTATTCTGTGGCCATGGACACACGCTGGTTGGACGAGCAGCAGCTGGATGCCTGGGTGAAGCTGATCGCAGTGGTGGAGCTGCTACCGGGGGTGCTGGACACCCAGCTGCGCCGCGATGCCGGGCTGACCCACTTCGAGTACTTCGTGCTGGCCATGCTCTCCGAGGCCGACCACCGCACCTTGCGGATGACCGCTCTGGCGCAGCGCACCAACGCCACCCTCCCGCGGCTGTCCCACGTCGTACGACGGCTGGAGGACCGTGGTCTCGTGCAGCGGTTCCCGTGCCCAGAGGACGGGCGTGCCACCAACGCCCGGCTCACCGAGGAAGGGTGGGCCGCCGTCGTCGCCGCCGCACCGGGACACGTCGAGAACGTGCGCCGCCATGTCATCGACGCCCTGACTCCCAGACAGATCAGCCAGCTCGGTGAGGTCGCCGGAGCTCTGTTGGGGAAGCTGGACCCCGACGGCCTGATGACCGGGCGCTGAGGCGAGCGATGCCGCGCCGCCAGTCCAGGCCCTAACATCGAGACTGGGCGCATGGAGCACGGCGCCCACACCACCGCGGTCTCGGGGGCGGTCTGAGACAGGGGGCCGGACCATGGGCACAGAGCTCGATGAGTGCGCCGTAGCGGCGCGGATCGCGGACCTGCGCAGCCACTACGCGCGGGTGCACCCGGACGACCTCCCCGAGGAGATGGATCGCGGCGCCCTGGTGATCGACACCCGGCCGGTGGAGCAGCGCAGTCGCGACGGTGAGCTGCCCGGGGCGGTCGTCGTCGACCGCAACGTCCTTGAGTGGCGGCTGGACCCCACCTCCCCGCATCGGCTCCCCCAGGTGACTGCGCGGAGCCGAGTCATCGTGGTGTGCAACCAGGGGTACAGCTCGACACTGGCCGCGGTTTCGCTGCAATCCCTGGGGTTGGCGCAAGCGACCGACCTGGTGGATGGCTTCCAGGGCCTCGTGTCGGCAGGGGTCCTGCCCCGACTGCGTACGGCGGTCCAGACCACGAGGGACAACCAACTACTCCGGGAGTAGCGTCGAATCGCCCGCTTCGGCACGACGGGCAAGGCGACGGTATGTCGGATCTCTCGCGACACCCAACGCAGCACGGGCGTCACCGACCTCCTTCCGGCCGACCTCGCGGCTCGGCTGTCGGGGTCTCGGCATCGACCGCGGCGCCAGCCTGCACACCGGCGACGTGGTGATCGTCCATACCGGATCTGAATGGAGTGCCCCCCATGAGCGAGTTCCCCTTTGACGTCGTCGACATCCAGAAGATGGTGCGCGACTGGTTTCCGTTTCGATGGACGTGGATCTCGGGGGTCGAGGTCACCCAAGCCATCCAGTACTACCAGTCCGCCCAGCACCTCACCGACCCTGCCGATCGTCGCGCCGACAACTCGGCGCGACTGGTGGCCGACAAGCCGGCCTGGGTGCGCGTCTACGCCCAGAGCTTCCGCGAGACCCCGGTCACCGCGTCGTTGAAGATCGAGCGTCGGGCCTTCGGGTTCCTGTGGTTCCCGGTCGCGACCCTCGCTCCGACGGGCTCGGGGGTGCTGTCCGCGTCGAGCACGGAGACCTACGTCCAGGAGCGCTCCAGCACCACCGAGACCCTCAACTTCGTGATCCCCGCAGCCCAGTTCACCGGCACCCTGCGCCTGACCGTCAAGTTGCGGCATGCCACCTCCGGCACCGAGTACCACTCCCGCACCCTCGTCATCGACGCGTCGCTCCGCCAGACCCTGCGGCTGCGGGCGATCCTCGTCAGCTACAACGGGCCGAGCACCTCGGTCGCGAGCACCCCGCCGCCGCCGACCATCACGCTGGCCGCTCCGACCCTCGCCGACGCGCAGGCCACCGCGGCCCGCGCGCTGCTGATGATGCCGGTGCAGTCCACGGGGTGGTTCACGTCGGCGGGGACCGTGGCGTGGAACCTCCCCCTCGACGACCCCCGGACCGGTGCCGGCGGCTGCTCGAACAACTGGAACTCACTGCTCACCCGGCTGACGACGACCCGGACCAACGACGGGAACCGCGGCGACGTCGTCTACTACGGTCTGCTGCCCGCCGCCATCCCGCTGGGGGTCCCGGGCTGTGGAGTCGGCGGTCTGGGCGCGGGGAGGAACGGGGACCAGGGCACCTTCGTCCACGAGATCGGTCACGGCTACGGCTTCCAGCACACCCCCTGCGGCAACACGGGGGCCAGCGACCCGAACTACCCGACGTACGAGCCCTACCCGTCGGCATCCATCGGCGAGTACGGGCTCAACATCTCCAACGGAGCGGTCCTGTCGCCGGCCACCACGTCCGACTACATGTCCTACTGCTTCCCGCAGTGGATGTCGCTCTACCAGCACGACCGGCTGATCAACCACGCCCGTCTCGCTCCCGAGTTCGTCGGTGACACGCCACTATGGGTGGACAAGCTCGAGTTCCGCGAGTACGCCGTCCAGCGGGACCTGCCCTACCCACCCGAACCCTGGAAGCAGCTCGACATGTTGCTCAACCCCGTGATCGCCATCAGCGGCACCGTGCGGTCGGCGCGCGACGTCGAGGTCACCAGCGTCGCTCGCGTCGCCGCGATGGGAGCACCCCCTGGAGAGGCGACCGACCTGACTGCGGAGCTCACCGACGCCGACGGCCGGGTGATCGCCAGCGGTGGCGTGATGCGCCTGCGGACCCACGGGGACTGTGGCTGCGGCGACCACGAGGGCGACTCGCCGTACCCCTACGCGTTCGAGGCGTACGTCCCCACCTCGGAACGCGGGGCACTGCTCCGGATCTCCTCGGGCGAGGAGGCCGTGTGGCAGCGGGGACCAGGGGCCAGGCGTCCCAAGATCGGCAAGGTCGCTGCGATGCTCCGTCGCGACCAGACGCTGCGGGTGTCGTGGACCGGAGACGCTGACCTCGAGGAGCCGAGCGAGGTCTGGCTGCAGTGGTCGGACGACAAGGGTGCGAGCTGGCACGGCCTGGCGACGGGCATCCACGAGCGGGAGGCGGTCGTGGACTCCGCTGGGCTGCCGCCCGGGTCGGTGCTGGTGCGCGCCCTGCTCCATGACGGCTTCGAGACAGCGGCGTCCCGACCTGTCGCCGTCAAGGTTCCGGAGCGCCCACCTGAGGTCGCCATCCACGCGCCCAAGGAGGGGGAGATGCTGCTTGCCGGGGGCCCGCTGCGACTCTGGGGTGCGGCCATCCGGCAGGACGGCTCGCCACTCGAGGACGAGGAGACCGCACGGTGGCTGCTCGACGGTGACGAGGTGGGACGCGGGCTCGACCTGTGGCTCGGCACACCGGAGCCCGGCGAGCACACCGTCGAGCTTGCCGTGGGCAGATCCGCTCGAACGAACCTCACCTTCCGCGTCGTCGACCCCAGGTCGGACTTCGGCCCGGACGGCGAGAAGGAGCAGTCGACCTAAGCCTCGGCGTCCCCCTGGCGGCACCTGGGACGCTCAATGGGTCAACCCACCCATCTGCCCGGAACCGGTTGGGCATCCTGCCCGATGCGGTGAACGCCGTGCTCTTCCTAGCGTCGGAGCATCACCCGACACCAGGAGGAAGCCATGTCCACCGAACACATCGAGACCGTGATCATCGGAGCCGGCCAGGCCGGCCTTTCCACGGCGTACCACCTGAAGGACCAGGGCCGCGCGTGCGTGGTCCTGGACTCCAACGCCCGGATCGGCGACAACTGGCGCCGGCACTGGGACACCCTGCGGCTCTACAGCCCGGCGAAGTACGACGGCCTCCCGGGGATGCCCTTCCCGGCCGACCCCTGGTCGTTCCCGCAGAAGGACGAGGTCGCCGCATTCCTCGAGAGCTACGCGCTGAAGTTCGACCTGCCGGTGCGGATGAGCACCCGGGTGGACACGCTGGAACAGCGGCACGACGGTGGCTTCGAGCTGCACATCGGCAGCGACTCGATCACCTGCGACAACGTGGTCGTGGCCACGGGGACCTTCGGGCAGGCGCCGAGCATTCCGGACTTCGCCCGTCAGCTCGACCCGAGCATCCGCCAACTGCACTCCAGCGAGTACCACCGCCCCGACGAGCTGCAGCCCGGACCGGTCCTGGTGGTGGGGGCCTCGCACTCCGGAACGGACATCGCCTACGAGGCTGCGCAGACCCACCCGGTCACGCTGTGCGGGCGCGACCCGGGCCAGCTGCCGTTCCGGCCCGAGCAGCAACGGGCGAAGCTCATCTTCCCGCTGGTCGTCTTCGCCTGGCGCCACATCCTCACCCGGCGGACCCCGATCGGGCGCAAGGAGTTCCGCGCGGTGCGCGCGCATGGTGGGCCGATGATCCGGGTCCACCGCGAGGACCTCGAGGAGCGGGGCGTCGAGCGGCACACCACCCGCATGGTCGGGGTCCAGGACGGCCTGCCACTGCTCGACGACGGCACCGTCGTGCCGGTCACCAACGTGGTCTGGGCCACTGGCTTTCGCCAGGTCTTCGACTGGATCAAGCTGCCCGTGGTCGGCGCGGACGGCTGGCCCGAGGAGATGCGCGGCGTGGTCGACGCGGTGCCCGGGCTCTACTTCTGTGGCCTCGCGTTCCAGTTCGCCTTCAGCTCGATGGTCTTCCCCGGCATCGGCCGGGACGCGGAGTACCTGTCCCGGAGGATCTGCGCCCGCGCCGCCAGGCGTCCTATGCTCGCTGCGAGGTGAGTCTGGGTGGATGTCGTCGAGGAGCTGCAGCGGGCGCGCGAGGCCTTTGACCGCCGTGACTGGGTGGCGGCCTACGAAGGTCTCTCGGCAGCCGGGAGCGATGCGCTCCTGGCCGCCGACTTCGCCGACCTCGCCACCGCTGCCTTCCTCGTCGGCCGCCACAACGACTGCATCCAGGCCCTCCAGCGGGCACACCAGGCCCACCTCGACGCGGGCAACCGGCCGGCCGCCGTCCGGTGTGCCTTCTGGCTGGCCATGACGCTGATGGACCGCCGGGAGCTTGCCGTCGCGAGTGGCTGGATCTCCCGGGCCGACCGGCTGCTGGAGACGCTCGAGGAGGACACCGTCGAGCACGGATACATCCTGTTCTTCCGGATGCTCCGGCACGTCCTCGACGGCGACCCGGTCACCGGGCTCGACGAGGCCACCTCCCTCACGTCGTACGGCAGGCGTTTCGGGGACGGCGACCTGCTCGCCGCCGGCCTGATGGCCCAGGGCCGATGCCTGCTCTACCTGGGTCGGGTACCCGAGGGCGTGCGGCTGCTCGACGAGGCGATGGTCGGCGTCTCCACGGGCGAGGTGTCGCCGATCTTCGCCGGGCACACGTACTGCTCACTGGTCGAGGCCTGCCAGGAGATCTCGGACTTCGGCAGGGTGGCGCAGTGGACGACGGCGCTGACCACCTGGTGCGGCGCCCAGGTCGGGCTGGTGCCGTTCACCGGCCAGTGCGCTGTCCACCGTGCTCAGGTGATGCGCGTCCGGGGTGCTTTTGAGCAGGCCATCGCCGAGCTCGACGATGCCGTCGCACGCTACGTCTCGGCCGGAACCCCGGCCGCCGCGGGGCTCGCCCGCGCCGAGAAGGGCGACCTGCTTCGCATCCGCGGTGAGTACGCCTCGTCGGAGGAGGCCTTCCGACAGGCGGTCGGCTTCGGCCACGACCCCCAGCCCGCTCAGGCACTGCTGTCCCTCGCTCGCGGTCGCACCGACGCGGCCTGTGCCGCCGTACACCGGGCGCTCGGCGAGCCGCTGGACCCGATCCATCGCTCGCAGCTGCTGTCCGGTGCGATCGACGTGCTCCTCGCCGGCAACGACCTCGCTGCCGCGCGTCCGCTGGTCGCGGAGCTGGACGCCGTCGGGGACGCCTTCGACTCGAGCTCGCTCAGGGCGATGGCCGGGTACGCCGTCGGGGCGCTGGCCCTCGCCGAGGGCCGACCCGAGGACGCACTGGAACCGCTGCGCGCGGCGCTGCACCGATGGCGGGAGCTGGGCTGCCCCTACGAGACCGCGCGGACTCAGGTCCTCGTGGGTCGCGCGCTGCGCGGTCTGGGCGACGAGCAGTCCGCGGTCACCGAGCTGGCGGCCGCGGCCGAGGCGCTCGCGGCGCTCGGGGCCACTCCGGACGCCCACGAGGCGGACCGGCTGCTCGCCCCGGGCAACCTGCCTGGTGGCCTCACTGCCCGCGAGGCCGAGGTGCTCCGGCTGGTGGCCTCCGGCATGTCCAACCCGGAGATCGCCGCTGCCCTGTTCCTCAGCGACAAGACGGTCGCACGGCACCTGAGCAACATCTTCACCAAGCTGGACGTCCCGTCCAGGACCGCCGCTGCGGCGTACGCCTTCGACCAGGGGCTCACCTGAGCCGACGGGGCGGGAGGCCAACGCATCGTCTCGCTCAGTGCGTCAGCCGCCGCCGTCGCTCGTCCAGTAGAGGCTCCATCAGGTGCTGGAAGGCGGTGTCGGGGGCCAGCCCGAACTCGGCGATGCTGCGCCGACGGAACCCCTGGTAGACCCGGAACGCCTCGACGCGATCACCCTGGGTCAGATGGATGCGGACGAGGGTGCGGTGCGGGCTCTCGCGCAAGGGCTCCAGCGCGACGCACGTCAGGGCGGCTGCGCTCGCCAGGGGCAGGTTCCCCTCGTCCAGCAGCTGGCCGGACAACCGGTCGAGCAGGTTGATCCTCCGCTGGCGGAGCCGCTCCCGGTCGGACAGCACCCAGTCGTCGTACCAGCCGGGCAGCAGTTCGCCGGTGTCCAGGAGCGCGCGGGTCAGGTCTGAGCCAGACACGTCGGAGGGCTCCGACAACGCCACGCGGAGGGCGGCCACGTCGACCCCGACGTGGGCGCTGAGGGCCAGGGGGTCGCGCTCCGGCATGAGCAGCCCCGGCGCCACCCGGTGCACGTGGACGACGGTGGTGCGCAGGTTGGACCGTGCGTGCGCCTCATTGCTGTCGGGCCACAACTCGGCAGCGACCAGCCCACGTGGCCGGCTGCCCTGCAGGGCCAGGAAGGCGACCAGTCGCTGCATCCGCACCGGGGCATGCAACGGTTCGCCGAGGCTTCGGAGCTCCCAGCCGTTCAGCAACTGCAACTGCCAGGCCCTGTCCTGGTGGTGCACGCCGCCCATCGCCGCCTCCTGTCTCCGCCGGTTGCAGTCACCGGAGGAGGCGAAGTGACCGCTTCGTCCAGCGTGCACCTGATGGCGCGCCGAGGCAAGCAAACGCCCGCTCGGGCGCACGATCGCCCGGGCCAGCACGGTGGCCAGCGGCGCTCAGCCGGGCTGGTCCGGACCGGACGGGGGAGCGGGCTGAGGTCCGCCGCCGGGTCCGCCGCCGGGTCCGCCGCCGGGACCGCCGCCGGGACCGCCGCCGGGACCGCCACCGGGTCCACCGCCGGGTCCACCGCCGGGTCCACCGCCGGGACCACCGCCGGGACCGCCACCGGGACCGCCACCGGGACCACCGCCGGGACCACCGCCGGGTCCGCCACCGGGTCCGCCAGCCGAGGCTGCGGCGAAGCCGGAGCCGTCCCACACCAGGTCGAGGGCGTCGTGGAAGACGCTCGCGTGGATGGCCTCCCAGGAGTAGAGCAGCGCCAGCTCGTCTCCCAGCCGGGTCTGTCCGGCGACCAGTCCGGTCACGTTGGTCAGCCGCGCCCACGACGTATCGCTCGACGACGTCGGGGTCGGGAGCGGGTCGGCGCCGTAGAAGCCGGCAGCACCGAGGGGTCCGTCCAGGTAGATCAGGGACGCGCCGTTGACGTCCACAGGTGTGCACATCTGGCCGGTGCACAGCAATGCCTCGACGTTAGTGCCTACGCCACCGGTCGCTGTCCGGGCCGCCACCCGGAAGGGTCCGGACGAGCCCTGGTCGCGAGCCAGGAGCAGTACGTCGTCGACCGGGGAGGTGGTGGCGTACGACGACGCGAGCGTGAGCGTGCGACCGAGATAGGGCAGCGCGTCGGGTCGCGTGGGGGCCGCAATCCCACGCACCGGCAGTGACGGGGGCGCCCCGAGCATCGGCACGACCGCGCCGGCAGCCCGGACGGCGGTCAGCGCGGCGAGCAGCGCCGCGGCGAAGTCACTGCGCACGGTGACCGAGACCGGCAGCGACGCTGCCCCGGCCCCACTGGCCGGTCGTTCGGCACCGGTGTGAGCGAGAGCACCGGTGCCGCGCTCAGCAGTCCCTCCGGGCTGCCGGCCGCCGCGATGCCGAGGATGCCGGCGAGGGTCTGGAGCTCCATGCCGCCCTGGCCCAGGGTCTCCAGCAGGTTCAGGTAGCCGCCGATCTCGGTGATGTTGCGCGGGGCCGGCACACGCGACGGGACGACGTCGCCCTGCAACGCGATCCGCCGCAGGATGATCCGCTGCGCCTCGAGCGCCTCGGGGGAGTTGGCCTCGGTGACCAGGTCGAGCAGGCTGGCCGCGAGGCTGGTGGCCACTGCGTCGTCGACGGCCGGACCGCCGGAGCCCGTGGTCGTGCCGGGGGTTCCCGTGCCGCCACCACCGGTCCCCGGGTCGGGAGTCCCGCCGCCACCGGCGTCGCCCGGGCTACCACTCGGGCCGCCACCCGGACCTCCGCCTGGACCGCCGCCCGGATCCCCGACGGGTCCACCGCCGGGACCACCGGCCGGCCCGGTGTCGGGCTCCTCGGGTCCGGCAGGGGGGGCCGGGGTCATGGGAGGGTTCTGGACGCCTGGAGCAGCAGGCTCGGTGAGCTCGCTCGGCGGATCCTCGATCGGTGCCGCCGTGCCGGTGCGCGGGTTCGAGGGCATGGTCCTATTCTCCCTCCGTTGTGTCGCCATCGGGAGCAGGCGGGGCCACCGGGGGAGCGCCCCCCGCTCCTCCGCCGGGTCCGCCGGCCGGTCCGCTCGAGGGGCCGCTGGACGGGCCTCCGCCAGTGCCGCCGGCCGGGCCTCCTCCTCCGGCTGGACCGCCGCCGCCACCGGCGGGGCCTCCGCCCGCAGGACCGCCGCCGCCACCGGCAGGACCACCACCTGCGCCGCCCGCCGGACCTCCGGCCGGACCGGCGCCAGCGCCGCCAGCGGGGGTCCCGTCCTTCTGGTCACCGGCCTTCCCGCCGCCGCCCGGCGCGGGCGCCTGCGTCTGCCCCGGCGTACCGCCCGAGGAGCCGCCCTGGGAACTACTCTGGCCGCCGGTGCCGCGGAGCGCGGCGGCAGCCTTAGAGCCGGCCTCCGGGTTGCCGCCGTAGATGCCGCCGAAGATGTTGCCGAGGGTGGCCATCGCCTGGGCGCGGTACTCCGAGTTCGCCTTGAGCGCGTCGGCGCGGGCCGAGTTCGAGGTGTTCTGCGCGTTCTGGATCAGGCCCGCCAGCCCGCTGGCGCCGGTGAGCCCGGAGTCGAAGTCCTTCTGGGCCGCCGCGGCCTGGGCCAGGGCGTTCAGCAGGGCACTGTCCGGCGCCGGCGCGGTCAGCACGTTGTTGATCAGCGACGGCAGGTTGGTCAGCGAGTTCGGTGCCGTCAGACCGCCGGCGATCGACTCCGACCCGGTCGGCAGCGTCACCGGGGAGATCGTCGGGGCGGTGTCCGCAGGCGAGTCCTGCCAGTTCCAGAAGCGGGTGAGGTCGATCTTCTCGGCCGAGGCGCAGTGACCCAGCACCGCCTCCGCCAGCACGCCGCGGGTGGGTAGCGCGATCGTCGAGTGCGGCGGGCGGAACGTGCTCAGCTGGTAGCCGAGGAGTGCGTCGTGCAGCCGGACCGGGTCGACCCGCTCGCCGCCGACCTTCTCCTGGTCGGTGAGCGCCTGCGGGATGATGAACGGCATGATCATGGAGTTGCCGAAGTAGCCGAGCACGGTGTTCTCCACGCAGTTGAGCAGTGGCACCATCTGGGTCGCGTCGGCGACACCGCCCGGGGGTACGCCGATCGTGTAGGCCTCCAGCAGGATCGCCCGCTCCAGCTCGCTCATCGAGGACCAGATCGCCCGCGAGTAGGTCAGCGTGTTCCGCACGACGTGCGCCGCCATCCCCTCGATCTCCAGCACCTCGCTGTAGCGCAGGACGGGGGCCAGCTGTCGCGCCGGCAACGGGTAGGGCTGTTGGGGCAGCTCGATGTTGGACAGCCCCTCGTTCGCGTACTGCTCGCCGGGGTTGGTCGAGCCGCTCGCGTCGACCTCCTCGATCGCTGCCGTGAAGCCGGTCAGCCGCGGACCGCCCGCGGCCCGCTCCAGGTCGGCCGGCGTCAGCACCACCGTCGTACGCCGCGACGCACTGCTGAGCGAGGTGAGCTTGCTCAGCCAGTCGACGGTCGAGGGCAGCATGCTCTGCAGCATCTTCACCTCGGCCTGCTGGGGCGTGATCAGCGTGTAGGACAGCGACCGGAACGAGCGGCTGATCTCGAAGCCGACGATGCTGGAGCGGTTCATCGACAACGGCAGCGCCAGGGCGCCGGTGAAGTTGAGGCTGCCGCCCTCCCGTTGCTTGCGGACCCAGGCGACCAGCTGGTCGCGGCTGTCGAAGACGTCCTCCGGTGGCGGCGTGGCGTCGCTGGCCAGCTTGACCGGGCCCAGCCGGGTGCCGCGGTTGGACACGGCGCTCACGTAGATGTCCTCGCAGCTGAGGAAGGTCCCGCTCAGGGTGAACCGGATGACGTCCTCGGCGGCACCACCCGCCGGGTCGACCTGCGCCATCGGGTCTGCGGCGAACTGGGTCAGCATGGTCAGGCCGTGCTGGTAGCGACGCGGCAGGGCCTGGGCGAGTACGTCGGCGTGCTTGATGATCTCGCGGTAGCGCTGCATCACCAGTGACCGTGACCCGACCGACGCGGGGTTGGTCAGGGTGGCGGGCTGACCGGGCGGCATGAACCGCACCACCTGCAGGGGCACCAGCACCGTCAGGCTGAGTCCGTCGATCGCCGTGCTGACGTCGTAGAGCCGCTGCACCTCCCAGTACTGCATCGTCATCGCGTGCGTGTGGTTGTGGTTCGTGATCACCTTGGTGGTGACCTGCTCGGACTCGCTCGCGGTGGCGATCCGCATGCCGGTCCGAGCAGCCTGGCGCCGCGCGGAGGCCTGGTTCTCCGCCGCCGAGTGCGTGTTCTGGGCCGCGGACTGGGAGGTGTTGCGCTGCCCCTGCAGCGACTGGGAGGACGACCCGCTCGAGGACGAGCTGCCGCCTCCGCCGCTGACCAGGATGAAATTGCCGCCCCAGCTCGAGGAGTCCGAGTGGACGTCGAAGGAGCTGCTGCCGCGCACGGTCTCGTTGAAGGCGGAGTTGAAGGTGGCGCGGGTGGACGTGTCGGCCGTGGCGCGCTGATCCTGGGCCTGGGACTCGCTGAACATCTCCGACTCCGACACCCGGGCGGTGTCGACGCGCTCGAAGATCGCGACCTGCTGCTGCTCGCCCGGCGCCAGCGGCAGCGAGTAGACGAGGTCGCCCAGTGCGAGGCCGAGGAAGGTCCAGCGCTGCGACATCGACAAGACGTAGCCGATGCCCAGGGTCCCCGCCATCGGACGGGTCTCGTCGCCGGTGAAGGTGCCGTTCTGCTGGAGCCCCATCAGCTGCTCGCGGAACCCGTCCACGCTGATCGGCTGCTCGACCGGCACCCGGTCGACGTACTCGACCAGGCCCTCGTCGGTCGCGCCGGCCGGGACAGCGGGCAAAGCCATCGACTCCGTCCCGGGTTGGCCGGGCTTCTCCAGGGCGGTGATCGCCATGGTCGCGTAGTTGGGCAGGTACTTGAACCGCCCGGGCCCGACGACGATCGGGTGCACCTCGGAGACGATGCTGGCGCGCGGCTCCACGAGCCGGAAGAAGACACCGAACGGGAACTTGTCGATCGAGCTGTTCGCGCCGTACTGCAGCAGGCAGCCGTCGTCGTCGCCGATCGAGACGACCGGCAGCTGCGGGGTGTTGGTCGGTGCCGGCTCAGGGGCATCGACCTGCGGCGGCGGGGCCAGGGCCTGCAGGGAGGCGAGGATGCTGACCGGCAGGGGGGAGATGAATGCGGGCAGCATGATCGTGCCGGCCAGGCCGTTGGCGGCGATCTGGGTGGCCGGTACGTCGACCCGGACGTTGTTGCCGCCGCCGCCGTGGATGGTCAGGTGCAGGAACGTGGTCTCCGGGAGCGTCATGCCCTTGGGCAGCGGCATCGAGAAGGCGCCGGTGGCGTCGTTGACCAGCGTCACGACGGGGCTCGGGTCGTGCAGGTCCGCGGGGTTGAACTGGATCTGCACCGGGCCCGCCGGGGAGCCGTCGGGCTGGACGAGGACGCCGATCAGGTTCGGTGGGGCGACCGGCAGCTGCAGGGTCTTGATCAGCATGCCCAGGTCCCCGTGCACCTGGGCCATGCTGGTGAACAGGTGCTCGACGGCGGCGCCACGAGCGTGGAGAAGTCCGGTCGAGACAGCCGCATCGGCGAGCGGGTCGGCGGTGAGCGGGATGCGGAGCCGCGACGTGTCCGCCACCGCGGGGATCTCCCGTCCGCCGCCGCCACCGGTGCCGATGTTGTCGCCCAGCGAGCGGTTGAGTCGGCTCTCAGCAGCGCGGAACGCGGTCGGGGTCGGGCCTTCGCCCGGTGCCATGCTCGGTGCACCTTCGGTTGACGCCATGGATCCTCCCCTGTCGCTGCGCGGGACGGGACGCGATCAGCAGTTGCCGCCGCCGCTGCCGCCGTAGAAGAAGTAGATGCCCCACGGCGGGGCCACCGAGCCCAGGGTGAGCGTGTAGCACGCCGGGGACGGCTGCTCCGCGGTCAGCGACGCCCATTGCGCGCCGCCGCCCGTGGGGTAGTAGTAGATGTTGCGCTGGTAGGCCGCCTGTTGCCAGCCGCCGGAGGCGAACTCTCCGCTGCCCATGCCCGGCCACGACACCTGCTTGGTCACGGTCTCGCCGCCGAAGAGGATCTCCTGGGCGCTGGTGGCCATCTGACCACCGCTGTAGAGGGAGGTGGGGTAGTAGCCCAACGCGTGGGCCGCCGTGACGCCACCCAGGTAGATCCACCAGTTGCCCTGGTAGAGGTACGTCGTGACCTGGATCTCCATCTGCTGGCCGCCGCGCACACTGACCGGGCTGAGCGCTCCCGCGATGGTCCACGCCGTGTTGGTCTGTACGAAGCCGGGCTGGTCGAGGTTGTAGGCGCCCGTGGTCTTGTAGTTGTCCGCGGTCCAGTAGATGAAGAGCACCGGGTGGGCGTGGCCGTACTTGGCGGGGTAGACCTGCCAGCCGACCTCCAGGGTCTGGTGCCCGTTCCCGGTGCCGCCGGCGTACCAGTGCTGGGCGAGGGAGAAGACCTGGTCGTTGTTGATGGCGGGGGAGTAGACCGCGAGCGAGTTGTGCGCGCCGATGTTGTTCACCGTCTGGTGCGTGTAGGCGTAGCGGTGGTTGTTGGCGGTGCTCGCGTCGGGGACGCTCGGCGGAACGGCCGTGGGACCGGCCTCCTTGTGGAGGAAGTCCCCGAGCGACGGGAAGCGCGCCAGGTCGGAGAGGGTCACCCGGTGGACCGGGATCGTCCCGGCCGGGACGCGCATCCGGTTGCCGTGCCGGTCGCGGCGGCCGAAGTCGGTGGGTGCCATCGGCAGCTCGCTGCTGGCCGTGGGCGCCCGGCCGTGCAACACCGGCGACAGGTCGGGCGGAGTGGCGATCGGGGCGTCCCCGCCACGGAGGGAGGGTTGCTGCTCGATCGGGATGCAGTCGATGACCCGGCCACCCGCGTCCTCGAAGCTGGCCTCGGCCTCGACGTCGGCGTACAGGTCCGCCAGGTGCGCCTGCATCTCGGTGAACTTCGCCCGGCTGGTGACCGCCGCACGGGGGTCGTCCTTGAACTGTTTGATGGTGGCGCCCTCCACCATGCTCCTGAAGGGGGCGTAGGGGAGGATTCCCCGCGGGTCCGCCATGACGAGTCCACCTGCCTCACCGAGCTCCGGCTTCTGGGGAGTCCTCGCCCCGTCGCGGATCTCTTCCAGCAGCGTGGTCAGTACGGCGTACTCCTCCGTGACCGCAGCGTGACCGCACGGACGTGACGAATCGTTCTCGTGTCCGGCTGATGCGACGTCACGTCATCAGCTCACTGGTCCACACCAGTTCCGACTTGTGTCAACCTGAGGAGCGATGTGAGCGACTCTCGGGCATGACGAACTCCGGTCCGGAGGAGAGGCTCTTGGGTGAGCGGCGTGGGACCAGCCGGCCCGACTGGGCGGTCGAGCCGACTCGCGCGGAGCTCGTGGACCTGCTCTTCCGGGAGAACTACGCCGACCTCCTCCGGCTCGGTGTCGTCATGCTGGGAAGCCGGGAGGCTGCGGAGGACGCCGTCCAGGACGCCTTCGTGGCGCTGCACCGTCACCGGCGTTCGCTGCGCGATCCCGAGTCCGCCGAGGCGTACCTCCGATCCGCAGTGCTCAACCGTTGTCGGTCCTGGGTGCGGCGTCAGATCACCCAGCGAGCCCCGAGACCGCTGATGCTCGTGCGCGAACCGTCCGCGAGCCCGGAGGAGACGACGGTGGTCCGCGACGAGGTCGGATCCGTGGTCGCGATCATGCGGACCTTGGCGCGACGCCAGAGAGAGGTGCTGGCCTGCCGGTTCGTCCTCGAGCTGTCCGTCGCCGAGACGGCCCAACTGCTCGGGATCAGTGACGGCTCGGTCAAGGCCCACCAACACCGCGGGCTGCAGGTACTTCAGAAGAGGATCGAGGTGACCCCATGAGCAGCATCGAGGAGCGGCTCGCGCGGGACATCGCGGCAGTGACAGGAGGCATCATCATGACCGATTCAGACCTGCGCGAGGCCCGCCTGGAAGTGGAGCAGCGTACGGCGCGGCGAAGTGGCCGGCGCACAGTGACGGCGGCGGTAGCGGCCGTGGCGGCAGCCGTCCTGATCCCGGTCCTCGGGGTCGCGGCGTTCGAGACGTTCGGCGGGGACGACAAGGGCGCACCTGCGGCGAAACCACCCACCGACCCCAGTGACGGCAACGCGGACTTCCTCACCGGGAGCGTCCCGACGCCCCAGCTCATCGCCGGAGTCTGGCGGGAGGACAACGGCACCACCGTGGTGCAGTTCCGCGAGGACGGCACCGTCCGGTTCGACCAGCACGGGACGATCTTCGGCCAGCCAGCCACCACGGGCACCTATGAGATCGACGGTGACGTGATCACCGTGACCGCCACCGACGACGCCCGGTCCGGCTGCTCCGGCAAACAGTTCGCCATGCACGCGGCTCTCCCGGAGTCCGGAGCGATGCGGTCCGTCCGCACCATCGAGACGTTGGATGATTGCTCCCTCACGGGGCCCGGGAGATTGGTGTGGGAGCAGGTGCTGCCGACGTCCCAGGGCTTGACCGAGATGGTCCTCTCCCAGGATCCCGGTTGGAAGCGAGTCTCGGACAAGGCCACCCTGTACGGCCTCTGGTTGGCCGAGGGAGGCGGGCAGGCCATCGAGATCGACCCCGGTGGTTCCTACTTCCTCGCGGGCGAGTCTGGCGAACCGGTCGACCAGGGCACGTGGTCCTTCCGCGGCTCCGAGCTCACGCTGACCAGCTCAGCTGCCTCCGCCGACTGCAGCACGGGTGACCGGCTCGTCCTGGGCGCCGTGCAGCAGATCAACCCGAACACCACCGGTATGCGCGGGACGGTCAAGGAGAACACGTGCGGCGCAGCCCGGATCCCGGCCGCGTGGTTCTTGATCCCGCATCAGGACGGCTGACCACCAGCGCCGTCCTGGGCGTACCCAGCTGCCTCGGCGGCGACCTCCACCAGCGTGTCGTGGAAGTCGCCGCCTCCGCCCAGGTCGGAGAGGCCGTCGGCCGTCAGACTGTTGGCGGAGCGGCCGGACGGGGAGGCGGACGCCCACCAACCCGACGGCACGGACACAACTCCCGGCCTGACCCGGTCACCCACCCGTGCGTGCAGCGTCAGGGAACCGCGGTCGTTGAACACCCGTACGGTCTGCCCGTCGGCGATCCCACGCACCTCGGCATCGACGGGGTGGATGTCCAGCAACGGCTCCCGCTCGGCTCGCCGGGCGCGTTCGACGTGGACATAGCCGGAGTTGAGGAAGTGGTGCGCTCCCTTGGCGGTGAGCAGGATCAGGGGATGGCGACTCGCGGACGTCGGGTCGCCCTGCGGGCCCTCCTGCGCGGGCCGGTAGGCCGGCAGGGGATCCAGGCCCTGGGACTCGAGGTCCGCGCTGAAGAACTCGACCTTGCCCGAGGCCGTCGCGAACCCGCCGTTCGCGTAGGGGATCGCGTCGTCGGGACCGTCCAGACGCAGCCAGCCGCGGGCCTTCAGCTCGGTCACCCGATCCGCACCCAACGGCGCGACGGCAGCCTCGGCAAGGGCCGCGTCCTGCGTGGTGAACACCGGGTCGTCGTAGCCCATCCGGCGCCCCAGCCTGCGGAAGATCTCGGCGTTGGACAACGCCTCACCCACGGGCGGGATCGCGGGCTCGTTCCAGGCGACGTAGGTCTGACCCCACGACCACATCACGTCATGGTGCTCGACCTGGGTGGTGGCCGGTAGGACGAGATCGGCGAAGCGCGCGGTGTCGGTCAGCACGTGCTCGACCACCACGGTGAACAGGTCCTCGCGAGCGAGACCCTCGAAGACGAGGTTCTGCTCGGGAGCGATTGCTGCGGGGTTGGAGTTGTAGACCAGCAGTGCCTTCAGCGGCGGCCGCAGCGTGGTCAGGGCACGGCCGAGCTGCACCATGTTGACCTCGCGGGTCGGCTGCTCGGGCACCTCCACTCCGCACCCGTGGTCGACCTCTAGCGCGAAGTGGACCGTCATGTGGCACAGGCCGCCGCCCCGCTCACGCCAGGCCCCGACCAGTGCAGGCAGGCACGCAATGGCCCGGAACATCGCCGCTCCGTGCTCGTGATGCTCCATCCCGACCAGCAGCCGGATGGCAGCCGGTCGACTCGCGGCGTAGGCGCGGGCGAGCCGCTGGATCTCGTCAGCCTCGAGCCCGGTCAGCTGGGCGACCCGCTCGGGGGGATAGTCCTCGAGGCGGCGACACAGCTCCTCGTAGCCAACGGTGTGCTGATCGACGTACTCCTGGTCGACCAGGCCCTCGGCGACGATCACGTTCATCAACCCGAGGGCGAGGGCCGCATCGGTCCCCGGGAGTGGACGAACGTGCCAGTCCGCGGCGCTGGCAGTACGGGTGCGGACCGGGTCGATGACCACCACGGTGGCGCCCGCCTCGCGGGCCGCCCTGATGAACGGCCACAGATGCAGGTTGGTCGAGAGCGTGTTGGTGCCCCACAGCACGATGAACCGCGAGTGGACGAGCTCCTCGGGAGGCAGGCCCGCTCCACGGCCCATCGTCACCGCCTCGCCGGAGTTGCCGGCACTTCCACACACCGCCCGGACCAGCCTCGTCGCGCCCAGCCGGGCGAAGAACGACTCACTGACCGCCTCGCCCTGGACGAGGCCCTGGGTTCCCATGTAGCTGTAGGGCATCACGGCCTCGGCGCCGTCGGTCGCGATGATCCCCGAGAGCCGGGTGGCGATCGTGGCTATCGCCTCGTCCCAGTCGATCCGGACGAACTGGCCCGAGCCCTTCGGTCCGGTGCGCCGCATCGGGTGCAACAAGCGGTCCGGGTGATAGACCCGGTCGTCCAGGAACCGGTTGACCTTGGTGCACAGCCCGCCCGCGGTGAACGGATGATCGCGGTCGCCCTCCAGCGAGATCGCGCGACCGTCCTGGACGGTCACCGTCCACGCGCAGGTGTCAGGACAGTCGTGCGGACACGCGCCCCTGACCTTGGCCTCGGGGGCCGGCTGGCTCATCCCCGGATGCTAGCGCCGGAGCGGCATCCGGGGGAGTGGCCGTTTCATTCTCAGTCGGTGGTGCGGACTGCGCGAGTGGGCCCTGTCGCCTCAACGGGGGGCGAGCAGCTGCTCCCGGCAGGCCTGGGTGAACCAGCGCTCCCATTCCACCGGCGACCAGCCCCGTCGGTCCACGAGCAGCAGCCAGACATCGGGGTGGTTGAGCATCCAGAGCAGGTCGGTCGCGCGGGTGGTGTCGAGACCTGATCGCAGCGCCCCCTTGGCGGCGAGGCTCTCGACGATCACCCGCTGGTTGGCCAGGAAGTCGGTCTGGATCAGCTCCCACAGGGCTGCGAGGTCGTCGTCAACGGGGGCAGCGTCCCGGATCACCCTGAGCAGGGGCCCGATGCGCTCCTTGACGATGCGAGAGTTCTCGGCCGTGAGTGCGATCTGGCGCAGGGGGTCGGGCTCGGCCAGGACCGCGGAGTACCAGGGGCGCTCGGCGACGGGGGTCTGGTCGAGGTCGCCCTTCAGGGACAGGTCCCACACCGCCCTCAGCAGGCCCGACTTGCTCGCGTAGGCGTTGTAGACGGTCTTCAGCGACACCTCGGCGTACGCCGCGACGGCGTCCATCGTGGTCGCCGGGTAGCCGCGTTCGAGGAAGAGCTCGCGTGCCGCCACGGCCAGTTCCTGGCGCCGCGACGCCGCCTGCTGGGTGCGCAGGGAGGAGTCATAGCTCCGCGGGGTCTTGACTTCGTCCGGCACGGGGATACTCTAGGGCATATTCGTTACACATAAGGTGTATCTAATATTTGAGGGAGGCGACCCATGACCACCGACAGCGCGCAACGGCCGACCGTGGAGCAGATCCGCGACCGGGTGCATCGGATGTGGGGCTCTGTCGCCGGGTCCTGGGGTGAACATGCCGACCACGTCGAGGACCGCGCCGAGGGCGTGACCCGTCTGATCATCGAGGCTGTCGCGCCGGGAGGGGGCGAGGAGGTGCTCGAGCTGGCCTGTGGCGCCGGAGGTCTGGGCCTGGCCATCGCCGACCGGGTCGCACCCGGAGGGCGAGTCGTCCTCTCGGACGTGGCTCCGGAGATGGTGGGCATCGCTCGTGACAACGCGGCCCGGTGGGAAGGTCGTGTCGACTCGTCGGTAGAAATCACCGCGCAGGTCCTCGACCTGGAGCACATCGATCAGCCCGACGCCTCCTTCGACATCGTCGTGTGCCGGGAGGGACTGATGTTCGCCCTCGACCCAGGGCAGGCGGCGCGCGAGATCGCGCGCGTCGTGCGGCCCGGCGGGCGCGTGGCCGTCGCCGTGTGGGGGCCGCGGAGCCGCAACCCGTGGCTGGGCGTCCTGGCGGACGCCGTGGAGGAGCACACCGGCACTCCGGTGCCGCCAGCCGGCGTCCCGGGTCCGTTCTCCCTGGCCGGCAGCGGTGAGCTCGAGAGCACCCTGTCCGGGGCCGGTCTCGAGCTGGTGCGGGTCGCGGAGGTGGACGTGCCGACCCACGACGCTTCGTTCGAGGACTACTGGCAGTTGCGCACCGCCCTCGCAGGTCCGATGAAGCGAGTGCTGGGCGGCCTGCCCCCGCAGCATTTGGCGCGGATCCGGGAGACGGTCCGCACGCGGCTCGCGTCGTACGACACTCCCGACGGGCTCCGGATCCCCGGACTGGCGTACGTCGCGTCCGCCCGCCGACCTGGTGTCGCCGGCGGCTGATCCTCACACCGACCACTTCGGTCCGTCTGCCGACGGGTCGAGGGTGAACATCGGGTTCGCCCGGTCATCCCCGAGAGGCGTGTGCGCGGGCGTGCGCGATGGCCTCGGGTGTGGTGGTGAACAGGTGTCGCTCGTGGGCGAGGCGGCCGTAGACGCCGAGCTGGCGCAGCACCTGTTCGTGGTGCGACTGCACACCGGACAGCAGGACGGTGACGTGTCGGCTCTCGAGCCGGCTGATGGTGTCGGCGAGCACCTGGGCGCCCGTGGCGTCGATGGCGGTGACGCGCGACATCCGCAGGATGACGACACGCACGCGGGTCACGTCCGTCAGCTCGAGCAGGAAGTCGTGCGCGGCCGCGAAGAAGAGTGGCCCGTCGAGGCGATACGCCACGATGTGCTCGTCGAGGAGCGACCGTTCCTCATCCGCGTGGTCCGTCTCATCGAGGGGCACCTCCTCGAGACGCGCAGACCGTGCGGTCTGCCGGAGCGCGAAGAACCCTGCGACGACCAGGCCGATGAGCACGGCGGTGACCAGGTCGAAGACGACCGTGGCGACCGCGGTGATGGACAGGACCACGGCGTCTCCCCGTGTTGAACGGAGCAGGGCGGCCAGGCTGGAGACCCGCACCATCTGGACAGCGGTGGCGATCAGTACGCCGGCCAGCGCCGCGCGGGGGATCTCACCGACCCACCGGGCCGCGGCCAGCACGATGAGCAGGAGCACGAGAGCGTGGGTCACCGCGGCGAGCCGCGAGGTTGCACCGGATCGGACGTTGACCGCGGTGCGCGCGATGGCCGCCGTGGCAGGGATGCCGCCGAACAGCGGGACGACCAGGTTGGCCAGGCCCTGACCGACCAGCTCGCGGTCGGAGTCGTGGTGTTGACCGACGCTCATGGCGTCGGCGACGGTCGCCGACAGCAGGCTCTCCAGGGCTGCCAGAGCGGCCACGGCGACGGCCGGAAGCACCAGCGCGTCGAGCGCGCTCCAGGGGATGGAGGGGAGCGACGGGGCGGGGAGATGGCTCGGGAGATGGCCGATCGGCACCGCACCCCAGCCGAACGCGGAGTTCGCCACGGTCGCGGTGACCACGGCGATCAGGGACCCCGGGAGCAGGGGCACGAACCGAGACAGCGCCAGGGTCAAGGCGATGACGGCGATCGTGATCGCCAGGGGCACCCCCTCGGGGTGCGCGGCCCAGGCCCGAACGGCGCGGGTGGCCAGGGCCAGGACCTTCTCCGCGTGTACGTCGACACCGAGGATGGCTGGCACCTGCTGCAGGGCGATGATGACCGCGATTCCGACGGTGAACCCCTCCACGACGGGGACCGGGACGTAGCGGATGAAGCGACCCGCTCCGGCGAAGCCGAGGCCGACCAGGATGACTCCGGCCAGCAGGCCGACGACGAGCACGCCGTCGGGCCCGTAGACCGCGATGATGGGCACCAGGACCACGGTCATGGCGCCGGTCGGTCCGCTGACCTGGACCCGGCTCCCGCCGAAGATCGCGGCCACGGCGCCCGCGACGATCGCGGTCACCAGTCCGGCGGTCGCTCCCATCCCAGAGCTGACCCCGAACCCGAGGGCCAGGGGGAGTGCGACCAGCCCGACCATCAACCCGGCGGTCAGGTCACGCCTGGGTCTGGCATGGGCCCAGTCCGCACGACGCGGTACCAGCCGTCTCGTCCGGGCGAAAGCCGCTCTCCCCGCGGGTGAGGCCTCGTTCACGCCCGTGGGCGGCTGGTCAGCTCGGCCTCGAGCTCGCCTTGCGCCGCGATGATCCCCGAGAGGATCTTCCTGGCTGCCAGGAGCAGGTCGCGCACTTCGGGGACGCTCAGCGAATAGACCACCTCGCCGCCGTGTCGATGCGACACCACGAGCGAGGTACGACGGAGCACGGCGAGCTGCTGGGAGAGGTTGCTCGGCTCGATGGCGATCCGCTCCAGCAGCTCGTGAACGGCATGGTCGCGCTCGGAGAGCAGCTCCAGGATCCGGATTCGCGCTGGATGACCGAGCGTCCTGAAGAACTCTGCCTTCGCCTGGTAGAGCGGAACACTCATGACCGGACCCACGCCCTGACTCCTCGGCCTGCTCGCACGGACCGCTTCCGCACAACATGAAGGTTACACAACTTGCAAACATCTTCAACTCGGGTACCGTTCGGCGGGACCGACCTGTCGACAAGATGAGGACGACGCTGGTGGACGTGGACGGCACCGGGACGATCGACTTCGGCACGTTCTTCGGCGCCCTGCGGGAGGTGGAGTACAACGGACCTGTGGTCTTCGAGAGCTTCAGCAGCGCCGTCGTACACCCCACTCTGTCCAACCAGCTCGCCGTCTGGCGCAACCTGTGGGACGACGGGGAGGACCTGGCCCGCCACGCCTACGAGTTCATGACCCGGCACCTGAGGGCGTGAGAACGCCGGCCTGGCTGGGTGTCGACGTCGGCACCAGCTCGCTGAAGGTGATCGCCGTCGACGGCGACGGTGTCTCCCTGAGCGAGCAGGAGTCGGCGCTGCTCCTGGAGCGGCCGCACCCGCACCAGGCCGAGGCCGACCCGGGCGACTGGACGCGCGCGGTCGACCGGCTGCTGGCACCGATGGCCGAGGCGTACGACGTGCGAGCCGTCGGCGTCACCGGACAGATGCACGGAACCGTCCTCGTCGACGAATCGGGCGCACCGGTCCGTCCAGCCGTGCTCTGGCCGGACTCGAGGGCCGATGGCCTCCGGCCCCGCTGGGACGATCTTCCCGCCGAGGCGCTGGGCCGCCTCGGCAACCCGTGGTCGGCCGGCATGACCGGACCTGTGCTTGCCTGGCTCGCCGCGAACGAGCCGGAGGCGGTGGCCCGCGCCGCGCGGGTCTCGCTGCCCAAGGACCTGGTGCGAGAGCACCTGGTGCCGGGTGGTCTCGGCAGCGACCCCTCTGACGCGTCGGGCACGCTGCTGTGGGACGTGGCCGGTGCGTCCTGGTCGGCGGAGGCCTCGGCCCTGGTCCCGGCGTACCTGCTGCCGCAGGTCCGGCCTTCGATGGAGCTGGTCGGGACCTGGCGGGAGGCCGACGTCGTGGTCGGTGGCGGGGACACCCCGGTGTCCCTGGTGACCCTCGAACAGGCCGTGGGCGGCTGGCAGCCCGGCGACGTGGTGGTCAACCTGGGCACCGGTGCGCAGGTCATCGATCCGCAGACCGGTCCCCCCACCTGCTCCGGGTGGAACGACACCCACGTCTATGCGGGAGTGCGCGGCGACCACTACTCGATGGTGGCTGCCCAGAACGCCGGGCTCGCGCTCTCCTGGGCCCAGCAGCAGCTGGGCATCACCTGGGACGAACTCTCCGCGATGTCCCAGCAGACCGCCCCCGGCGCGGACGGAAACCTGTTCCGGCCGTTCGTCGTGACCGAACGCGGCGGCCTGGCGCCGTCGCAACCCGGAGCCGGATGGATCACCGGGCAGGGGAGCGGTCCGCCGGAACCGGCGCTGGCCGCACGTTCGGCGGCAGAGGCCCAGGCCTTCCTGGTTCGCCGCTCCTGGGAGCTGCTCGACGTCGAGGTGAGCAGGGTGCTCGTGGTGGGTGGTGGCGCTCGCGACGAGTGGGTTCGGCAGCTGCTGGCCGATGTCCTCGGCCGGCCGGTTCACCATCTGCCGATGCGGAGCGCGTCCGCCGCGGGAGCAGTGTCGCTGGCAGGAGGTCCGACGCTGAGGCAGAGTCGCCCGGCGAGCGTCTCCGAGCCTCAGGACCTCCCGGCGCTCGCCGAGGCCTACCAGCGCTGGCGGGCTGCGGCGTACGGATAGCCGGCAGAGGCCCCGCGACGCCCAGCGCTCACTGCTTCTCCGCCACGATCCTCCAGTTCAGGTCCGCGATCTTCGCTCGCTCCGCCTCGGTCCACGCCTGCCCGCCCGTCTGGAGTAGCTCGAGCGACTCCTCGACCCAGGCCGGGACGACCCGGATCTTCTCGAGGGCGCGAACCACCCGGCGGCCACGGAGGATCAGGTCCCGCTTCTGTTCGCACAGCGGCCAGGCCTCACTCTTCGAGGGGGCCGAGAGCACGATGTGGAAGCCGGCTCGCTCCAGGGCCGCGCACACGTCGGCCGGGTACATCGACTGCGTGGCCGCCAGGGTCGGCAGGAACAACCGGTGCAGGGCGACGTGCTCGTCGTTCTTCCAGTCGAAGTGGGGCGTCAGCAGGTACTCCGAGCAGGCGTAGCGCGATCCCGGCTTGAGCACGCGGTACATCTCGCGGGCATGGGCATCGAGCTCCTCCTTCTTGAAGAACGGCCACACGGCCTGGAAGGAGAAGCAGCCGTGGAAGCTCTCGGACTCGTAGTCGAGCGGTTGATGGTGGTCGCCGAGCTTGAAGTGCAGCCGATCGCTCATCTCGCAGCGGGCGGCCCACTCCTCGGCGTTCTCCAGCTGGTTCGGGTCGATGTTGTAGCCCGAGACCTGACCGCCGGTCAGCGTCGCGAAGTGGTGGGCGATCCGGCCCCGTCCGCACCCCATGTCGAGCAGATGTGAGCTCGCCGGGTCGGAGAGGTGCAGCTCGCGCAGCACCTCCTTCTCCACCAGCAGCTGGTTGGCGTACAGACCCTCGGACCCGTCGAGCATCGGGGGGATGTAGAGCTTCTCCAGGTCGAAGACCGACAGCAGGTTGTTGAGCACCTTGTAGTAGTCGGCCACTGCCCGGGTCTCGTCGGCGGTCTCGGTCGGCTCGCCCGCCTGCATCCGCTGGAAGAACCGGTAGGCCTCGATGCAGGCCTGCTTGTCCTCCTCGGGCAGTGTGGCCAGCCGCTTGAGGCCGGTGAAGGCCGTCTTGATCCGGTACCAGTCCACAGTTTCCAACCTCGTCTTGACCGAGAGGGGGCCCGGCTGGTCACCGGATCGGCTGCGCCCGACGCACTCTAGGGCGTTCGCCTGCGCCCGAGCACGAGCTGGACCACTCCTCGGTCAGGCCGGTGCGGCGGCGGGTAGCAGGCCCAGCTGGGTCATCAGGGCCATGTCGTCGAGCCGGTTCCATCGCTCCGCGACCACGCCGTCCACGAAGCGCACCACGGTGATGCCCTCCACCTCCAGCGACCTGCCCGTGCCCTCGGCGCCGAAGAGGTCGCCGCGGTGGGTGCCGGTGAGGACGAAGCGAAGCGCGACGCGGTCACCGTCGACCATGACGTCCTCCGCCGCGATCTTGGCGTCGGGCACGGCGCTGACCAGGGTGCGGAAGAACTCCGCGATGCCGTCCCGGGTGGGGGCGAACGCGTCGGGGAAACCGTGGAACACCGCGTCGGGAGCGTAGAGCCCGGTGACGTAGCCATCGACGTCCCCGGCATTGAGCTTGTCGACTGCGTTGACGATGGTCGTGACGTGGTCCGTGGTCATGAGGTTCCCCTTCTGGGACGCAACACCTGGTCAGTGCGGCTCGCAGGTCAGTTGCCCGTGATGCCAGCGTGAGGTGCACCCCTGATGCTCGCCCGCTCGGCGGGTCGTGCACAGTTCCAGATCTGTACCTGCTCGCGACATGGTCGACGGGGCGTAGCCTTGGCCGCTCGCTGTCGCCGGATGCCGGGGGTCGGCGTTCCCCGAGGGAAGGCGGCGGAGCAATGCCCGCCAGCTACGGACAGTTCTGCCCCGTCGCGAAGGCGATGGAACTCCTGGACGAGCGCTGGACGCTCCTCGTGATCCGGGAGCTGATGATGGGTAGCCGCCACTTCAACAAGCTGCGGCGCGGACTCCCACGGATGTCGCCCGCCCTGCTGTCGAAGCGGCTCCAGACGCTGGTCCGCGCGGGGGTCGTCGAGCGGAGTCAGGAGGGCAACCGGGTCAGCTACCAGCTGAGCCGTGCCGGGAAGGAGCTCGAACCGATCGTGCTGGCTCTCGGTGGATGGGGCATCCGCTGGGTCCCCGAGATCGGGGATGCAGACCTCGACCCGCACCTGCTGATGTGGGACATCCACCGCAACATCGCCCTGGACGAGCTGCCCGATGGCCGCACCGTGCTGCACTTCGCCTTCACCGACGTGGCTCCGCCCAACCGTGAGTGGTGGATCGTGATCACGACCGACGGGGTCGACGTCTGCGACGTGGACCCCGGCTTCGACGTACGCGTCGCGATCGAGTCCCGTCTGCGGACCCTGACGTTGGTGTGGCGTGGGGATCTGGGCTGGCCGGCAGCGCTTCGCTCTGGCGACCTGACCCTTAACGGCGAGGAGCAGGCTCGGCGCGCCCTGCCCAGCTGGCTCAAGCTGTCCTCGCTCGCCGGCACACCCCGGCCTGAGCTCGCGGCACTCACCCCGCAGGCTTGAACCCCTGGGTGCGCTCCCCGTCGATGAGGTACTTCCCATCCTCGAACTTCAGGTCCAGCACGGTCGGGCCAGGCCCGTTGTTGAAGTTGTCGAAGCGGACCTGGTAGCTGACGGTGAGGTTGGCGGGGTCGGCGGAGATGCTCAGCACGCGTCCGTTGGTGACACCGCCCCAGAACCTGCGATAGGTGTCCAGGCCGCCGCTCTCACGCTGGAACTTCGGGGTCAGCATCGTCCACGAGGTGTCGGGTCCGCGGAGACGGCGGACACGTAGTCGCGGATGAAGGACTCCATCCCCGCCTTGGTCGGCTTCGAGGCGGCCGACGAGGTCGAACCTGTTGCCGGGGCTCGCCGACGGGCCCGAGGAAGGATCGCGTCCCGACAGGGACGTGACCACGGCGACGAGGAGGACGAGCGCGACGACGACCCCGAGTCCGATTAACAGCCTCCTGGCAGGTGGTCGTCGGGGCTCGGGCGAGTCCGCCGTCGGGGGCGCGAGGACGAACGGCGCCGACGGCTGCGTGACGGGCGCCAGCACGCGGGTGCCATCGGCCTCGTCGGCCTCCTCGAGGGGCGTCGGCTCGACGATGTCCGTTGGGACAGCCTGCTGGGGCGGGGCCGCAAGGAAGTCGCGGACCTGCTCCATCGACCATCGCTGCTCCGGGTCCCGGACCATCGTGCCCTCGAGCAGTGGCGTCAGCCAGCCGGCGTCGTCCAGCCGCGGCGGCTCCTCGTTCACGATGCGGTACATCGCCCCCAGCACGTTGTCGCCGATCTCGTACGGCGGCCGGCCGGCCAACACATGGAACAGGGTGACCCCCAACGACCACACGTCGGCGGCCTCGTGGCCACGACCGCCCGTTGCCACCTCGGGGGCCAGGTAGGCCGGTGATCCGGTGACCAGGCCGGTCTGCGTCAACGAGGGGTCCAGGGTGACCCGGGCGATGCCGAAGTCGGTGAGCATCACCTGGCGGTTCCGGTCGACCAGGATGTTCGACGGCTTCACGTCGCGATGCACGATGCCGGCCGCATGGGCCGCGACGAGCGCGTCGGCTGCCTGCCACAGCAACACCGCCGCGTCGTCGGGAGAGAGCCTGCCCTCGTCCCGGACGAGCTCGCTGAGCGTGCTGCCATCGACGTACTGCATCACCAGCCAGCGGGCCTGCGACTCGGCGTCGTCGGCGACGTCGAAGACCGCGACCACGTGCGGGTGGTTGAGCCGTGCGCTCAGCCGCGCCTCGCGCTCGGCCCTGGCGAGGTCGGTGCTGTCGGCTCCGGGCAGCAGGCCGATGCGCTTGAGGGCCACCTGCCGCCCGAGCACCTCGTCGCGGCCGAGCCAGACCGCGCCCGTGCCGCCGCGACCGATCTCACGGTCGAGTGAGTACCGTCCTGCGATCACGGGTGCCCTTCGGTCCGAGGCGTCCTGCTGCCGGGCTCATCGTAGGCGCGGCGCGCGGCATCCCCCGCCCCCGGGCGGCTCGTCACGCCGGCACTCACTCCCGGTCGGCGAGCTCCTGGAAGAGCGTGAGCTGAAGGTCAGAGGGTCCACCGAGCCGAGAGTTCACCGAGTCCCAGGGGGTGCGCGTCGCCGGAGCCACGAGCTCGGCACCCGCGTCCACGAGCTCGGCGGTCACCCCTTCGACGTCGGCGACCTCGAAGGCGATGCGCAGGTGCGGGCTGACCCGGCGGCCCACCTCGAGGCGGTCGATCATGTCGACCTGGGCGGGGTTGGAGAGCTCGAGGGTGGCGCGTCCGACGTCGAGGATCGTGACCTTCTCGCCGTCCTCGCCGTGGACCTGCAGCTCCTGGGTCGCCCCCAGCACGTCACGGTAGAAGTGCAGCGCCTCGTCGTAGTCGCTCGCCTCGACCACGAGCCGCATCTGCAGCACCCGGCCTGACGTGGGGGTCTCGCTCATGGTGGGGCTCCCGCCTGTGGAGGATCTGCGTGCTGACAGGCGAGGCTACGCCCCACTCAACCGCCGAACGCGGTCTCGAAGTCCGCCGCCATCTGCTCGCTCCACTCCGCGGTGTAGCCGCACGAGTTCACCGTCCGCGCCTCGCTCGCGGTCACCAGGTAGCGGTGCCCGCGGGTGAACTCGATGCCGTCGATCGAGGTCATCGGGCCCACGTTGTTGATCAGCTCGACGTAGCCGGCGTCACCGCCGCGGTACCACCGGTCCACCTCGAGTACGACGCTCCGGTCGTCGGTCTCGACGGCGGTCCCCGAGAACGCCGTGGGCATGTCGGCCAGGATGTCGACGGAGAACTGCATGCAGGAGCTGCTCGTGGTCGAGTCGGGCAACTCCAAGGTGAGCGACGGCTTGGGAGCCGACGCGGGGGGTGCGTCGCGGTTGGTCAGCACCACGGCGGCACTCGCGCCTCCGACGACGAGGACGGCGGCCGCGACAGCGGCCGGCAGCCACCGGGGGGTGCGTCGGTTCGTAGGGGTCGGTGTGGTGGTCGTGTTCGTGGTGTCCTGCATGGCAGCCTCCATCAGTTCGCGGATCGAAGGGGTGGCTGACCCCCGTCCGGGCACGGTGCCCGCCGGGTCAGCCCGCCGTAGGCGACGTTCCAGATCGTCGGTCATGGTCCCCTCCTGTTCTTGACCCGTCTGTGTCCGGCTCGGCCCCAGGGCTTTCCGGTCCACCCGTGGACAACAGGTCCCCCAGCCGTCGTCGCGCCCGGTGCAGCCTGATGTTGACGGCGTTGGCGGTGATGTCGAGCACGATCGCGATCTCGGCCGGGCGCAGGTCCTCCCACGCCCACAGCGTGAGCAGGTCGCGGTCCTGCTTCCCGAGCCGAGCCAGTGCCTCGTGCAGCTCCGGGTCCGGGGGGTCCGGCGTCGTGTACTGCCCCGGGGATGGTGACAGCCGGGCAACTCGGGCGACCAGGCTGCGTTGCCGCCGCGCGGAGCGTTGCTCGTTGGCCAGGCAGTTGCGGGCCACCGAGTAGCACCACGGCAGGACGGCTCCCGTGGGTACGTCGTCGAGGCGCCGCCAGATCACCAAGAAGGCCTCCGCAAGGGCGTCCTGGACCGTCTCCGGGTCCGCGCGTCGGACGAGGTAGCGGCGCAGCGGCTCGCCGACCTCGCCGATGACGGCCTCGAACCGGGCCCGTCGCTCATCCTGCATGGTCTCCACGATGACATCTGTCCGGCAGGCCGCCCGGCCTTTCAGCCGCGCGAGCACCCGAAGTTTGCGGAGGGCACCGCGCCGGGGTCAGGAGAGGACAGCGTCCACCCGCGAGCGGGGGCGCACTCGCCGCGCCAGTGCCACCCCGGCCACCATCGCGGCGACCACGACCGCGGAGGACACGTTGAGCTGGGCGACACCGGAGAGTCCGTGGCCCACGTTGCAGCCGCCAGCGATCCAGCCGCCTGCACCGAGGAGCAGGCCCCCGGCGGCGAGCTGGAGGTAGCGGACCGGCGCCTCGCCGCGCACCCGGAAGCCCCCTGCCGTGCGGGCGGCGAGGGTGCCGCCGGCGACGATGCCGAGCAGGAAGGCGACCAACCAGTAGTTGGGGGACCCCGCCGCGACCGAAGCGCTCGCCCCGACCGTGCTGGGCCCGAAGCCCGAGCCTCCGAGCGCGGCCAGGGCCCAGCCGGCGGTGATGACGACGCCGAGGCCGACGCCGAGGGGCAGCCAACCCCACTGCCACTTCTTCCGGGGCCGGTCGCGGCCCGGCCGGCGCCACAGCCAGACCCCCACGGCCGCGAGGACCACCACGGCGACCAGCAGCCTGGGCACGCCGAGAACCCCCGGGAGGGTCGCGGACTCCCCACCACGGAGGAGGGTCGGCCCGGGCAGCGCGATCTCGCGTGCGACGAGCTCACCCAGCACCCAGCCCGAGAGTCCGACCAGCGCCCCGAGCATGCCGGAGCCGAGCTTGTAGAACAGGCCGGAGACGCAGGACCTCGCGACGACCATGCCCGCGCCGATCACCAGTCCGCCGACGATGTTCGCCACGGGCCGGAAGGCGAGTCCCCGGTTCAGGCCGTCGGTGCCCGGCAGCAGGAAGAGTACGGCGAGGCCGACCGAGGCGAGGGCCACCCCGAGCGCCCAGCCGCGGGCCAGCAGGAAGCGGCGGTCGAGCGAGTTGCCGATCGCCGAGTGGAAGCAGAGCTGCCCACGCTGCAGGACGTACCCCAGGGCGATCCCAGCCACCGCGCCCGTCGCGAGGGCGGCGATCATGGGCGCTCGCCGGGCCGGCTGACCTCGACGCTGTGCCAGAACGCCACCCGCCCCCGGATCCTCCGGGCCAGTGGAATCGGGTGCCGATAGGTCCAGGCGGCGTTGCGAAGGACGTGGTCGTCGACGTGCACGTCGTAGTAGGTCGCGATGCCCTTCCACGGGCAGACGGTCTTGGTCCGGCTGGGTTGCAGGACGCCCTCGCGGACTGCGTCGACGGGGAAGTAGGCGTTGCCCTCGACGACCACCACCTGCTCCGAGGTCGCGATGGTCGTGCTCCCGACTCTGGCCGTCGCCGCGGCCGGTGCCGGACGGGCGCGGAGCAGCCCCACGATGGCGGCGATCACGGCCCCAGCGGTGGCCAGCGCGAGGGCTTCGGCCACGACGCTGCCGGGCCCGGTGAACGTCGGGCCCTCGAGCAGCCCGGCTCCGGCGAGCGCGAAGGCGGTGCCCGAGGCGGTCACCAGGCCACCGCCCACGGCCACCAGGATGCGGCGCCGCGCGGAGGTGTCACCCGGCGCGAGGTCCTGTCCGACCACCCATGGCCACGCGGCGGCGAGGAAGGCCGGGGCCAGGTGCCACGTCGTCGTGGGCTGCCACGTCGCGAGGGCTACCCAGGCGACCACGACCACCCCGGTCCACAGCAGTCCCGTTCCGTCAGCACTGTGCAGCCCGGCAGCCCGTCGCGCGGTCGGGGGTGCGGGCGGCTCTTGGCCGGGGAACTCGACGTCGGGGGTGGTCGGTGCTGGCACGGGTATGAGTCTCCTCTGTGTTCGCGGTGTGTCCTGACCCGGGAACCCGGTGAACGGTCGGCTGGCTTCCAGCATCCCCCTCACGATCGAGCGCTGATCCTTCTTCGTCGGTCTAGGGTGGCCCGATGGTGGCGGACAGAGACCTGGTCGCGGCGATGGCGAGGTTCGACCGGGTCGTGCTGCAGCGAGACCTGGCGCTGGCAGAACAGGTCCTGCATCCGGACTACGCATTGGTGCTCGTCCAGCCTGTACCTGCCGTCATGCCTCGCGCGCAATGGCTCGCGCTGCTGCCGGACTATCTGGTCGACGAGTGGGACACCGAGGAGCAGTCGGTCGACGTGAACGGCGATTGCGCAGCGGTCCTCCACCGGGTCCGGATGGTCGCCACGGTCCTCGGTTCGGACAGGTCGGGCACCTTCGTCCTGAGCGACGTCTGGAGGCGTGGCGCCGACGGCTGGCAGATCTGGCGCCGGCACTCGACGCCGCTCGACGCGGGACGCCTGCCGGGTGTCGACTGAGTCTGCCGGCGCCGCCCGTGGGGAACCCGCCGCCCGACTGCCCGTGATCCGGGTGTTGCCCACGGCGTACGCCGACTGGCGGTACTATGGGTGTCAGCACCTTCGCTCGACCCTGGCGCCCTTCGATCCACGACGCCAGTCCGACCGTCGGTGACGCGGCCGCCGAAAGGTGGTCGCAGGTTCCACACCGTGGCCCCGTTCGGGGCCCCACGCGTCGATCTGTCGCACCGTGGGATCGCAACGCCTCAGGGGCGGCCATCCGGGCCCTCCCAGCTCGACGTCCCATCGCCTCCGGCGGCGGACCGCGTTCGGACCTCGACACGTCCGCCGCGGCGAGCAGCCGGGTACTCCAGAGGAGGAGTCCGTGGCTCGACGTGGCACGCGCCAATCGGGCGCTCGCCGGTCCGCCCCCCGCCAGCAGCGGCGGGTGCGCGAGCTCGACAACGACGGCATCATCCCGGTGCTCGCCCGCGTGGTGCGTGAGGTCGAGGCTGCGGTGCAGCGCGGATCTGTGATGGCCTCGATCCGGACCAAGTTCCAGGTCGTCGCCCTCCTGGTGCGCGAGGAGCGGGCCCGAGTGAAGGCGGACGAGACCCTCGGCGACGCCCAGCGGGCCGGCCAGCTCAAGCGACTCGACGGGGTCGCGACGATCCTCGCGCAGACCGCGGCGCGCGACACCTCGCTGCTGCAGCTGCTGGCGGAGGACACGGTCGTCTCGGACGCCGCCAGGGCGCTCAAGCGTGACCTGCTGAAGGCCGGCGGCGTGGATGCGGGTCCGGTCGAGCTGCCGCCCAAGGAGCCCGGTGACACCGTCGCCGCCACCGAACGTCGGGTGGTGCCCCAGTCGGTGGTCTCGCGGCAGCTCGCCAACCCGTTCCTGACGCCCGACTTCGCCTCCGCCGAGCAGAACAAGCCCCGGGCCCGACGGCTGTCCGGCTGGGAGCTGCTCGGGCCGCTGCTGAGGTCGTTCGAGTACGCCGGGAGCGGCGCGTCGGCCTGCATGCCGCTGCCCGAGCCGGCGTCGCTCCAGGCGCCCGGCCAGTTGCAGCTGATGCCGCACCAGGCCCAGGTGGTCGCCGCGGTCGCCGCCGGACACCGGACCTTCCTGCTCGCAGACGAGCCGGGTCTCGGCAAGACGGCCCAGGCACTCCTGGCAGCCCAGGCGGCAAAGGCCTTCCCGCTGCTCGTAGTCGTGCCCAACGTCGTCAAGACCAACTGGGCCCACGAGGCAGGACTCTGGACCCCCAACCGCCCGGCCACCGTGATCCACGGCGACGGCCACACGATCGACGGTTTCGCCGACATCGTCATCGTGAACTACGAGGTGCTGGACCGACACGTGGGCTGGCTCGGCGACTTCGGGTTCCGCGGCATGGTGGTCGACGAGGCGCACTTCATCAAGAACAAGTCGTCACAGCGCTCCCAGCATGCGCTCCAGCTCTCCGAGCGGATCCGCGCCCGCGCCGGCCGCCCCCTGCTGATGGCCCTCACCGGCACCCCCCTGATCAACGACATCGAGGACTTCCTGACCATCTGGCAGTTCCTCGGCTGGATCGACGCGAAGGCGCCGCTCGGCGAGCTGATGGACGCCCTCGAGGAGTCCGGCACCACCCCGCTCGACCCTGGGTTCTACCCCGCGGCCCGCAGCGCCGTCATCGACCTCGGCATCGTCCGTCGCCGCAAGGTCGACGTCGCCGCCGACATCCCTGCCCGACGGATCGCCGACCTGCCCGTCGAGCTCGACGACGAGGCCGGACGATCGATCCGCGAGGCGGAGCGCGATCTCGCCCGTCGCCTCGTGGGACGTTACGAGAGTGCCCTCGCGACGCGCAGGTCCGGCCCGGTCGTCGACGGCATCGACCACGAGCTCGTCCGGCGGGTGGCGACGTGGGAGCGTGAGGACACCAGCACCAAGACCGGCGAGAACGTCTTCAGCATGATGCGTCGGATCGGTCAGGCGAAGGCCGGCCTGTCCGCCGACTACGCAGCCCAGCTCGCCCGCAACGTGGGCAAGGTGGTGTTCTTCGCCAAGCACGTCGACGTCATGGACGTCGCCGAGGCGACGTTCGCCAAGCGCGGGATCCGCTACTCCTCGATCCGCGGGGACCAGACCCCCTCGGCGCGCAAGAAGAACATCGAGGCGTTCGTGAACGACCCCGAGGTCTCGATCGTCGTGTGCTCCTTGACGGCGGCCGGTGTGGGCATCAACCTGCAGGTCGCCTCCAACATGGTGCTGGCCGAGCTCTCGTGGACGGACGCGGAGCAGACGCAGGCCATCGACCGCATCCACCGCATCGGTCAGGACGAGCCCGTCACGGCCTGGCGCATCATCGCCGCGCAGACCATCGACACCCGGATCGCCGAGCTCATCGACAGCAAGGCCGGGCTGGCCGCCCGGGCGCTCGACGGTGCGGGCGAGGACGTGTCGTCCTCGGTCGACGTACAGCTCGAGGCGCTGGTGTCCCTGCTGACCGATGCGTTGGCCGAGTCCCAGTAGCGGCACGCGTGAACTGCGTCGCGCGGGTCAGGCGACGCGGTCGGTGACCGGAAGGGTCACCGTGAACGTGCTGCCCTCGCCCAGAACGCTGGAGGCACCGATCGTCCCGTCCATCATCGTCACGAGCTCGCGCGAGATCGCCAGACCGAGGCCGGCGCCGCCGTGCTTGCGCGTGGCGGACGGGTCGACCTGGGTGAACGAAGCGAACAAGGTCTCGAGGTCGGCCGGGCGGATGCCGATGCCGGTGTCCTCCACGACAAAACGCACCCCGGGCGGCTCCTGGCCCGCGCGGGTCGGCCCGACGACCAGGCGGACCGAGCCGTGCTCGGTGAACTTCAGCGCGTTGCCCAACAGGTTGGTCAGCACCTGGGAGATGCGCAACGCGTCTCCCAGGATCGTCGCCGGGAGTCCCGGCTCCAGGGTGCAGCTGAAGTCCACGCCCGCCTTGCGAGCCATCGGCGTGGCCCACTCAGCGGTCTCGGCGAGGAGTGCCCGCAGGTCGATCGGCTCGCGGTGTACGTCGACCTTGCCGGCCTCGATCCGGGAGATGTCCAGGATGTCGTTGACCAGGCGCAGCAGCCGCTGGCCGGCACGGTGGACGATCTCGACCAGCCGGTCCTGGCCCGGGGTCAGCCCACCCTCGACGAGCAGCTCCGCCGCCCCCAGGACGCTGGTCAGCGGGGTCCGCACCTCATGGCTCATGTTGGCCAGGAAGATCGACTTGGCGGCATTCGCCTCCTGCGCCAGCTGGCGGTTGCGCTCGAGCTCGCGGCGCATCATGTTGCGCTCGGTGACGTTCTCGGCGATGCCGTGCACGCCGACCACCTCGTCGTACACGACGACCGGCACCACCGTCAGGCTCAGCTCCATCACGTGACCGTCCCGGTGCCACATGTTGGCCTCGAGCTTCTGCGGCTCTCGGTTGACCGCAGCGGCGAAGGCGGCGTGCGCCCGGGGCAGGTGGTCGGTGCAGATGAGCTGGCTGAAGTTAAGCTCCGCGAGCTCGGAGGCGGTGTAGCCGCTGACGTCCTCGGCGATCACGTTGGCGGCGGTGAAACGGCCCTCGAGATCCAGCGAGAAGGCCGCATGGGGGTTGTACTCGAACAGGGAGCGGTACCGCTCGTTGCTCTCGGCCAGCGCTCGTTCCGTCCTGGACATCTCCCGACTCACGGCGCGCGACCTCCGGGTGGCCCACCCTGCGCGCATCCCCACCTCCGTGACCGACTCGGGCAATGCTAAGCCGCGCGCTTCCCGATTCATCCCGTTTCCGGAAACCGAGCTCCGGGCCAGCCGTCGGACGAAAATGCGGGAGCCGAGGCTGGGAAGTGACGGCGAGTGGGAAAGTGCTGTGATGACCCCATCAACCAGGCTGCTCACCGACACCGACCTGCCCGCCCCGGTGGGCGACCGCTACTTCGAGGACTACCAGCCGGGGTTGGTCTACGAGTTCGGCCACCTGCCGCTGACCGAGGACAGCATCGTCGCGTTCGCCCGGCAGTACGACCGGCAGCGGATCCACACCGATCCCGACTGGGCGCGCACCGGTCCCTTCGGTGGGCTGATCGCGAGCGGCGCGCAGACCATCGCCCTGTGCATGCGGCTCTATGTCGACCACTACGTGTCCGCGGTCGCGAGCCTGGCCTCGCCGGGGATCGACGAGCTGCGGTGGCCGGCGCCGATGCGACCTGGTGACCGGCTGCACATCCGCGTCAGCGTCACCTCGGCCCGCCCCTCGCGCTCGCGCCCCGACCGCGGACTGGTGCACACTGCAGTCCAGGGACTGAACCAGGACGACGTGACGGTGCTGTCGTTCATTGCGATGAACTTCTTCGCGCGCCGTGATCTCAGGGCGGAGTTGAGTTGACGATGCGGGTGGCGCTGCAGGTGACCTGCATCAACGACGCGCTGTTCCCGCACGTCGGCCAGGCCGTGGTGACATTGCTCCACCGCCTCGGCGTCGACGTCGAGTTCCCGGCGGCCCAGACGTGCTGCGGGCAGCCGATGGTCAACACCGGCTACCTCGACGAGGCGGTCCCGGCGCTGCGGTCCTTCGTCGAGGCCTTCGCCGGTTACGACGCCATCGTCACGCCCTCGGGGTCGTGCGCCGGATCGGCTCGCCACCAGCACCAGGCGGTCGCCCGCCGCTCGGGTGATGCAGCGCTGGTCGCCGCCGTGGAGGAAACGGCTCCGCGGGTCTTCGAGCTGACCGAGTTCCTGGTCGACCAGCTGGGTTTGACGGACGTGGGTGCGTCGTTCCCGCACACGGTGACCTACCACCCGACCTGCCACTCGCTGCGGATGCTCGGGGTCGGCGACCGGCCGACGCGACTCCTCCAGGAGGTGCGTGGGCTGCGACTGGTCGACCTGCCGGTGGCGGAGGAGTGCTGCGGTTTCGGCGGGACCTTCGCGATGAAGAACGCCGACACGTCGGTGGCGATGGGCTCCGACAAGGCCCGTCACGTGCGCGAGACCGGCGCCGAGGTGCTGGTGGCCGGTGACAGCTCCTGCCTGATGCACATCGGCGGCCTGCTCACCCGGCAGCGGTCCGGCGTACGCACCATGCACCTGGCCGAGATCCTGGCCTCCACGGAAGGAATCGCCTGATGGGCGGCACGTTCGTGGGCATGCCGCCCTTTCCCGAAGCGGCTCGCGCCGCCCTGGGTGACACCCAGCTGCGGCACAACCTGGCCCATGCGACGCACACGATCCGCGACAAGCGGGCGCGCGTGGTGGCGGAGGTGCCCGACTGGGAGGACCTGCGTACGGCGGGCGCGGCGATCAAGGACGCCGTCCTGGCCGACCTCGAGGGCCATCTGGTGCAGCTCGAGGAGCGGCTGGTCGCCCAGGGGGCCACCGTGCACTGGGCCCGCGATGCCGCGGAGGCCAACCGGATCGTCGCCGAGGTGGCGCGCTCCCACGGCGTCGACGAGGTCGTCAAGGTCAAGTCGATGGCCACCCAGGAGATCGGTCTCAACGAGGCCCTGGAGGCCGAGGGGATCGCCGCGTGGGAGACCGACCTCGCCGAGCTGATCGTGCAGCTCGGCGACGACCTGCCCTCGCACATCCTGGTGCCCGCGATCCACCGCAACAGGGCCGAGATCCGGCAGATCTTCCTGGAGCGGATGGCCGCCGCGGGGCGTCCAGCTCCAGACGACCTGACCGACGACCCGGCCGCGCTGGCCGGCGCCGCCCGGTTGCACCTGCGCGAGAAGTTCCTGCGCGCCAAGGTCGCCGTCTCCGGGGCCAACTTCGCGGTCGCCGAGACCGGGACGCTCGTCGTCGTGGAGTCCGAGGGCAACGGCCGGATGTGCCTGACCCTGCCGGAGGTGCTGATCTCGGTCGTCGGCATCGAGAAGGTGCTGCCGACCTTCGCCGACCTCGACGTGTTCCTCCAGCTCCTGCCGCGCTCCTCGACCGGGGAGCGGATGAACCCCTATACCTCCATGTGGACGGGGGTCACCCCCGGCGACGGGCCGCAGGAGGTGCACGTCGTGCTGCTCGACAACGGCCGGACGCGGGCGCTGGCCGACGAGGTCGGTCGCCAGGCGCTGCGCTGCATCCGCTGCTCGGCGTGCCTGAACGTCTGCCCTGTCTACGAGCGCGTCGGCGGTCACGCCTACGGCTCGGTCTACCCCGGCCCGATCGGCGCGATCCTGAACCCGCTGATGAAGGGCGTGGGGGAGGACCCGCAGACCGACTCGCTGCCATATGCCTCCTCGCTCTGCGGCGCCTGCTACGAGGTCTGCCCGGTCAAGATCGACATCCCCTCGGTGCTGGTGGACCTGCGCGCACAGGTCGTCGACGCCCACCGCGGTGGAGCACCCAAGCCCGAGGCGCTGGCGATGAAGGGTGTCGCCGCGACCTTCGGGTCCTCGCGGAGGCTGGGTCTGGCCGAGCGCCTCGCCCGACTCGGCACCGGGCTGGCACGTCGGCTGCCGCTCGCCTCGGCGTGGACCGGCGCCCGCGACCTCCCCACGCCGCCGCGCGAGTCGTTCCGGGCCTGGTGGCGGCGCACCGACGGAGGCCGGTCGTGAGCGCCCGCGAGGAGATCCTCGCCCGGGTGCGCGAGGCCACCGCCGGTGCCGTCGCGCCGCCACCTCCGGCACAGCGGATCCCGGCCGGGGCCGGGTCGGTGGACCTGTTCGTGGAGCGGGTGGCCGACTACCGCGCCGTGGTGGAGCGGTGCACGCCGGACGAGCTCGCCGACCGCGTCGCGGCGGCAGTGCACGATTGCTCGGTCGTCGTACCCGACGGGCTGGGGGTAGAGGTGCCCGGCTCCCGGACCGACGACGACCTCTCGGCCGCCGAGCTCGACGCCATCGACGCCGTCGTCACCGAGGCCACGGTGGGGATCGCCGAGACCGGCACCATCGTCCTGGACCACGGTCCGGGGCAGGGCCGCCGGGCGCTGACCCTCGTGCCGGACAAGCACGTCTGCATCGTCCGCACCGACCAGGTGGTCACCGGGGTCCCGGACGCGGTGAGCCGCCTGGACCCGACCCGCGCACTGACCTGGATCAGTGGCCCGTCGGCCACCAGCGACATCGAGCTCGACCGCGTCGAAGGCGTGCACGGACCTCGCCAGCTCCACGTGATCGTGGTCGACGCGACGTAGCGACCAGGCTGAACCGCCGGCTCAGCAGGCGTCGCGGTAGCTCGACAGCGTGGCCTGTGGCGCCGCGATCGACTGGGCGTTGGCTCGGTCCAGGGTGTAGTAGCGCGCCCAGTCCATCTGCATCCGGCCGCGGCGCATCACTGCGCCGGGGGTGCCGACGAGCCGGAACCGCATGCTGTAGGTCGCCCCGGTCCGGGCGGCGTCACGGCGCTCGGTCATCACGACCCGGGTGTCCACGAACCACGAGACGTGGTCGGGGGTGACCTCCACGGCGTAGGTGTGGAACTGGTTGCCGCTCAGCGCCAGTGACTTGGCCGTGGTGAAGTCCGCGTCCGGCAGGTTGCGCACGTGCATGGTCGCGAGGTTCGTCCCGAGCGTGTAGTCGGCGAGCACGATGTCCCGGGCGCCGCAGTGGTCCTCGCCGGTCGCGGCGAGCTCCCAGACCACGCGGTGCGGCGTCCCCGAGGTGCCGTACTGACGGCCGCGTACGCGTGCCTCCCAGCGGCCGTACCGCCGGTCGCCGCCGGTCAGGGTCGCGGTCACGTCGTCCTGGCTGTCGGCGGTGTCGAGGGTGAGCATGCCGTGCTGGTTGCGCACCAGGCGCGGATCGCTGACGCTCCAGCGGGTGCTCAGGGGCGCCTTGAACTCGTCCTTGACCTGGGCGTTGCCCCACCGGAAGATCTTCGCGGCGTTGGTGGGGTACCTGGTCGCCACCGGCTGGGCGTCGTCGGCCCAGTCGGCGTGGCCGCCGACGGGTTGACCGCCCACCCCGCCGAACGAGGTCGCCACGGCGAGTCCCGCGAGGCAGATGGCGAGAAGATGGACAAAACGGGCAGGACGCATGGAGCCACGTTAGGGCTCGCCACCAGACGAGGGGTCGGTTTCACCCAACTGCGATGCTCCACGTGGGTGAGTTGCCCGGACCGCCCCCAACCAGGGAGACCCATGGAATCGGTACGCACGCCCGACGAACGCTTCGAGAACCTCCCGGACTTCCCGTTCGCGCCGAACTACGTCACTCTTCGCGACGGGCTGCGCATGCACCACGTCGACGAGGGGCCACGCGACGCGGCGCCCGTGCTGATGCTGCACGGCGAGCCCTCGTGGAGCTACCTCTACCGCTGGATGATTCCCGTGTTCGCCGGCGCGGGGCTGCGCGCCGTCGCCCCGGACCTGCTCGGGTTCGGCAGGTCTGACAAGCCGACCTCGGTCGCCGACTACTCCTACCAGCGGCACGTGGACTGGCTGGCGGAGTGGCTGGAGGCCACGGACCTCCGCGACATCACCCTCGTCTGCCAGGACTGGGGATCGCTGCTCGGGCTGCGCCTCGCCGCCGAGCACGGGGACCGGTTCAGCAGGATCGTGGTCGCCAACGGCTTCCTGCCCACCGCCGAGCGCGGTGTGCCGCTCGCGTTCAAGGCCTGGCGCGCGTTCGCGTCGTACTCCCCGGTCTTCCCGATCGGACGCATCGTCGCCACCGGCACCAAGCGCAAGCTGCGGGCCGACGAGATCGCGGCGTACGACGCGCCGTTCCCCTCGACCCGCCACAAGGCCGGAGCGCGCGCCTTCCCGAAGCTGGTCCCGATCACGCCCGAGGACCCGGCCGTTCCAGCGAACCGCGAGGCCTGGCGGGTCCTGGGCGAGTGGGAGAAGCCGTTCCTGACCCTGTTCGGCGCGGGCGACCCGATCCTCGGCCGCGCGGACCGCCCGCTGCAGGAGCACGTCCCCGGCGCGAGCGGCCAGCCACACGCACGTCTCGAGGGCAGCCACTTCGTCCAGGAGGACGCGGGCGCGGAGATCGCGCGACGCACCGTCGACTGGATCGCCGCCACCTGAGCCGGCCGGCTGCCTCCGGCCGCCCACCCCGTCGGTCAGCCTGCGTTTCGCCAGCCCTCCCGTTGCTGGCTGGAGGGGCGTAGGATCGGGGGAGAAGCGGTGCACGAGATTGCAGCGCGAGAACCTGATTGAGACCTGGCAGAGACCCCGGACACGACCGGTCTGTTCACCCAGGTGGCCCGCGAGCGCCCGGCAGAACCAGGCCGAACGCGCATGCGCTCCCACAGGCGTAGCCTGTCGGCCATCCCACCCCCCGATGGTGGCCGGCAGGCTACTTGAGCCCGTTGACCCTCGAGGCGACGTCTCGGGCCTCCCGGGACAGGACTCAGCCGCCGATCTGCTCCAGGAGCCAGGTCGGGCTCATCGTCCGGCATCCCAGCCCCTCCACCGCCATCGCGAGGCCACGGTCCGCGGTGATCACGATGACGTCGTCTTCGCGGTCGCGGGCCACGCGGGCCGCCTCGACGATGGCGGTGTCGCCGGCCCGCGGCGCGTGCAGCGTCCGGAGATGGCCGTCACGACCGGCCGGCACTCCCGCCTTGGCCTTCCCCTCGAGGACCAGCACGATCTCGTCGTACGCCGTGTCGGCCACCGCGAGCCGGCCGTGCAGGCGGGCTGCAGCGCCCGGCCGGTCGCGCCACCAGCCGTCGGGACGTGCGCCGACCACGTTGGCGCCGTCGACGACCAGGACACGGGACACCCGCGAATCGTTTCACGCAGGTGGGCGTGCGATCAGGGCACGCCTACGACCAGGAACAGCCGGTGCTCGCCCGGGAGCCCCTTGAGCTCGACCGGGTCGGTCCCGGTGAGCGTGTAGCCGCTGGTGTCGGTCAGCCGCTCGGCCAGGTCACTGCTGGCCAGGATCTCGCCGCCGTCGGCCATCGAGGCCACCCGGGCGGCCATCGCCACGTTGCGGCCGAAGTAGTCGCCGTCGCGCTCGACGGCCGTGCCGGTGTGCAGGCCGATCCGGACGCGGATCGGCGTCCGTCGGAGCCGGCGGCTGCGTTGCCGCTTGGCGCTCAGCGCGCGCTGGATGTCGACGGCCGCACCCAGGGCCAGCTCCGGGGTGGAGAACACCACCATGTAGCCGTCGCCCTGGTTCTTCACCACGTGGCCGCGGTGCTTGTCGATGTAGGTGTGCAGCAACCGGTCGTGCGCGGCCAGGACCTGCATCCACCGGTCGTCGCCGAGCTCGGAGTTGAGCGACGTGGAGTTCTCGATGTCGGAGAAGAAGATGGTCACGGTGCCGTCGGCGTCGGCGACCCGGACGATCTCGCTGTGGTCCTCCAGGGCCCAGGTCGTGAGGTCCTCGATGGAGGAGACCAGCATTCCGCGGACCCCGTGCTCGCGCACCCGGCTGGCGGTCTCCACGACGGTGCGCATCGCCAGCCCCGCCGCCTGGACCGCGCGAGGGCTGCGCGCCTGCGCCACCTGCACCGAGGTCTCGAGCTCCTCGAGCTCGCTGATCCGGCGTGTGGCGGCGGCCAGCCGGGTGCCGAGGACGGCGACCGCGACGAGCGCGGCGAGGAGCAGGGCGCCCAGCACGATCAGCACGGCGGTCAGGGGCACGGGGCACAGGGTGACACATGTGCGAGAATGAGAACCTGTTCTAGTTCCAGTGCGGAGGCCCTGATGCCCGAGGCAGCGACCGGGTCGGTGCGACCGGCCATCGACGGCTGGTTCACCACCGGCCCCGAACCGGCCTTGATCGGCTCGCAGTGCACGACGTGTGCAGCGGTGTTCTTCCCCGCCATCGAGGGGTTCTGCCGCAACCCGACGTGCTCGGGCGAGGACTTCGAGGCGACCGAGCTGTCCCGCCGCGGGGCGATCTGGTCCTACACCGACTCCCAGTACCAACCCCCGCCGCCGTACATCCCGGCGAGCGATCCCGTACGAGCCGTTCGCGATCGCGGCGGTCGAGCTGCCCGAGGGCCTGGTCGTGCTGGGACAGCTGGCGCAGGGCTACGGCGTGGAGGACGTCCGCGTCGGCAGCGAGGTGGAGCTGGTCGTGGAGCCGCTCTACACCGACGAGTCGGGGACGCGCACGATCTGGCGCTGGAAGCCGGTCGTCGAGCTCGGTGAGGAGACCAGCCAGTGAACAACGACGTCGCCGTCCTCGGAGTCGGCATGCACCCCTGGGGCAAGTGGGGCCGCAGCTTCGTCAGCTACGGGGTCCACGCCGCCCGCGAGGCGCTGGAGGACTCGGAGGTCGCGTGGGCCGACGTCGACCTGGTCGTCGGCGGCGAGACGGTGCGCAACGGCTACGCCGGCTACGTCGCCGGGGCAACGTTCGCCCAGGCCCTGGGCTGGAACGGTGCCCGCGTCGCCACGTCGTACGCCGCCTGCGCCACGGGTGCCCAGGCCCTCGACACGGCACGGGCGCGGATCCTGGCCGGGCTCTGCGAGGTGGCGCTCGTGGTCGGCGCCGACACCACCCCCAAGGGCTTCTTGGCACCCAACGCCGGCGAGCGCTGGGACGATCCCGACTGGCTGCGCTTCCGGCTGCTGGGGATGACCAACCCCGGCTACTTCGCCCTGTATGCGCGCCGGCGGATGGATCTCTACGGCGCCACGCAGGCCGACTTCGCCGAGGTCAAGGTCAAGAACGCCCGGCACGGCCTGGCGAACCCGAACGCGCGCTACCGCAAGGAGGTCTCGGCCGAGGACGTGCTGAACAGTGCCGTCGTCTCGGACCCGCTGCACCTGCTCGACATCTGTGCGACCTCCGACGGTGCGGCTGCGGTGGTCCTCACCTCGATGGAGTACGCCCGGCGGCACGGTGCGGCGGACCCCGTTCGCGTGCGGGCGATCTCCACGGTCACGCCGACCTTCCCCAACACCGTGATCGACATGCCGCTGCTGTCCACCGACCCGTGCACCGGGGCGGCGCCGGAGCTGACCTTCAAGGAGTCGATCGCCCAGGCTGCCTACGAGGAGGCCGGCATCGATCCGGCTGACGTCAGCCTGGCCGAGGTCTACGACCTGTCCACCGCGCTCGAGCTCGACTGGATCGAGGACCTGGCGCTGTGCAAGCGCGGCGAGGCCGAGTCCCTGCTGCGCGCCGGTGAGACGACCATCGGCGGCCGGATCCCCGTCAACCCGAGCGGAGGTCTGGCCTGCTTCGGCGAGGCCGTGCCGGCCCAGGCGCTCGCCCAGGTCTGCGAGGTCACCTGGCAGCTGCGCGGGCAGGCCGAAGGGCGCCAGGTTGCCGGCGCGAGGGTCGGAATCACCGCCAACCAGGGCCTGTTCGGTCACGGCTCGTCGGTGCTGCTCAGCCGGTGACGTGACGCGACTCGCCCTGCCTCGTTGAAGGGGCATGCGCCGTACTCTCGTGCTCACCCTGCTGGCCCTGCCCGTGGCACTTCTCGCCGGCGCGGGCACCACCTCCGCGACGGCCGCACCGAAGGCGGCGACCGGGCTCCGGGACGTGATGCTGGTCGGCAACAACTGGGCGGGCACCGCGTCGATCGTCGACGCACACCGGCTGACCGTGCTGAAGCGGGGGATCGACTTCATCCCCGACAAGGATCAGGAGCTCGCCGACATCCAGAAGGACCCGGCGAAGCTGGCGTACTACATCGCCATCCAGCAGGGACCGGGGGAGGGCCACGACCAGTACGTCGACGACATGTTCACCACCGCCGACGGCCGCTACGTCGCCGTCTCGCGCCCGAGCTTCGCCGACGTGGTCTGGATCGACGTCGCCAAGGCCGTGGCCGGCAACCCCGACAGCATCGTGCGCGAGCAGCAGATGGACGGCTACCGCACCGATCACATGGGTCTCTCGCCCGACGGGCGCCGACTGCTGGTGAGCGACTCCACCGAGCGCCAGGTGATCGAGTTCTCGATGGTCGACGAGACCGTGAACGGGACCGCGGTCAAGATCGGCGACCGGATGCGCACCTTCGAGTCCGGCGAGACGCCCCACGAGAACAACTACAGCGCCGACGGCTCGCGGATCTTCCACGCCAGCATCGGCAAGGTCTACACACCCGGTGACGCGACCGGTGTCGGCCCGGTGAAGATCGGCCCCCTCCACGACGCGCTCAAGGGCGATCGCTGGTTCGAGATCGTCAACAACAGCGACTTCTCCATCGCCCAGCGCTGGGACATGGGCAAGGAGCTGGCCGAGGCCGGCCACCCGGACATGAGCTCGGCCGTCCGCCCGATGGCGATCGCGCCCGGCGAGCGGTTCATCTACTACCAGGTGTCCTACTTCCACGGGCTGGTCGAGTTCGACACCCAGGCCAGGGACCTGGACGGCCGCGTGAGCTACAGCACCGGCACCATCCCGGAGCCGCGCACAGGCGCCGTCACCCGGGTCGTGGACCTGCCCAACCGGGTGCCCGAGATGCCGCGCGAGCAGTACGTCAACGACTCCGCGCACCACGGCCTGTCCATGGACAAGGCGGGTACGACGCTCTGCGCGGCCGGCACGATGGACGACTACGCCGCGCTCGTCAACCGCAAGACGATGAGCTACCAGATCTTCGACCAGCAGAGCACCGGTCACTACTACGGCAAGCCCTACTGGACGACCGAGGGGCTGGACAACACCTGCTGGATCTCACTGAGCGACGCCGACTCGGTCGCCGTACTCGACTTCAAGAAGAAGACCGAGCTCGCCTACCTCCCCGTGGGCGACCACCCGCAGCGGATCCGCCACGGGTTCGTCAGTGAGAGCGTGCTCGCCTCGATCCCCGCGACCGGCACCGGCAGCACGGGCACCGGCACCGTCGCCGGCCCGCGGTCGCAGGCGCCCTCCGCAGGCGCGAGGTCGCTCGGCCTCTCGTCGCTCGGCGGGCTGGTCGGTGGCGCGGACGGCGACGCGAGCACCCCCGACCTCACCGACGAGACCGTCGACCCCCGGGCCGTGGACGAGGCGACCGCGGCCCTGAACCGGATGGAGAAGCAGCGTGCGCCCGGGAAGGCCGAGAACGTGGCCGCCGTGGCGAGGGAGGTCCCCCGACGCGGTGGCGGGGTCCCGTGGACGCCGGTGCTCGCGGCAGCCGGCCTCGGGCTCCTCGCGCTCGCGGTCCGTTCGGTCTCACACCGTGGTGCCCACGCAAAGCCCTGAGACTGCACCCGTTTGCGTGCGCACCGGCGTTGCTGGTGTGCTGACCACCCCCCAACAGGAAGGCCCGACATGAAGCCTGCCACCGCAGTCATCGCCGTCGTGACCAGCGCAGCCCTGCTGAGCGGATGCGGGGGCCCTCCCGAGGACGCCTCCAAGAAGGACTTCTGCGCCCAGCTGAAGAAGGTCAACAGCGAGAAGTCCTGGAGCAAGACCAAGAAGTCGGTCGCCGACCTGAAGGACATCGGCACCCCCAAGGGCATCTCGAAGGACGCCCGCACGGGCTTCGAGGAGCTGGTCGGCTACACCGATGCCGCCAAGAGCCGTGAGGCGCTGGTGAAGAAGATCGAGAAGCTGAACAAGACCGACCGCGCCCACCTCGACGCCTTCGACACCTACATCACGAAGACCTGCGCCCCGTCCTGAGAGTTCGGCGGACCGGGGCCGCGTCAGCTGCTCGGGCGACGTCGAGTACGCCTCGCCGCGGTCGAGCCAGCCGCAGCGGGCGTCGTACTCCCCAGCCCGTAGGGGTCCGGGCGTGCGGAGGGCGGGTGGCAGATGCGAATCCGTGAAAGTTCTCCACAGGTGCGATCCACCGCTTGACTCGAACATGTGTTCGTTTCAGAATTGAGTCATGACCGCAACCCCCGACCTGCACCCCGACACCGGACAACCGGTGCTCGCGGGCGTGGCCGAGATCGACGCGGCCCTGGACCGGATGCTGGGTGACGCGGGCACGGCCCTGGTCAGCGGGGAGCACGCGACCGCGGTCCGGGCGCTGGAGCGGATCATCCGCCGGGTGGAGGCGGTGAAGCTCAAGATGCTCGCGGCCGCGGACCGGGCCGGGGCCGCCCGGGCGGCCGGGTTCTGCGGCACCGACGCCTGGACCGCCCGGCACACCAACACCTCCCGCAGCCACGCAGCCCGCGAGGTCGCGCTGGCCACGGAACTCAGCAGCGGGCACGACGCCACCGCGCAGGCGCTGGAGGAGGGCCTGGTCTCCCCCGCCCACGCCGCGGTCATCCTCCACGCCGCCGACCAGCTGCCGGCCGGGGTCAGTGCCGAGCAGCGTGCGGCCGTCGAGTCAGCCCTGGTCGAGAAGGCCGAGCGGTTCAGCCCCGACCAGCTGCGCCGCCTCGCCAGGCGTGCCATCGAGGCGGTCGAGCCCGACCAGGCGCTCGTCGACGCCCACGAGAACGACCTGGTGCGCTCCGAGGAGGAAGCCGCCCGCGAGAAGTGCACACTGACCTTCCACGACAACCAGGACGGCACCATCACCGGCCACTTCACCGTCCCCACCCTGGCCGCCGCCGTGCTCCGCAAGGTCATCGAGTCGATGACCGCACCACGACGGATGCGGGCCTCGACCGACCCCGGCCACGGGAGCGACCGCGCCTTCGACTGGCGGCACCGCCGCGGCGTGGCCTTTGCAGAGCTCCTCGAGCACCTGCCCACCGACCACCTGCACCCGAAGACCGCGGCCACCGTGGTCGTCACCATCGACCACACCGTCCTGCGGGGTGCGTTGAGGACCGCCGGCCTGGACTCCGGGGAGATCATCTCCGCCGGCGAGGCCCGCCGCCTGGCCTGCGGTGCCGGGATCCTGCCCGCCGTCCTCGGTTCGAAGTCGGTGGCCCTCGACCTCGGCCGCGAGAACCGGCTCTTCTCCGAACCCCAACGCCTCGCCATCGGCATCAAGCACCAGACCTGCGCCGCCGACGGCTGCGAAAGACCCTTCGCCTGGTGCGAGCTCCACCACCGGCAGCCATGGCATCGAGGAGGCCGAACCGATCTCGATCAGGCAGTCCCGCTCTGCCACTTCCACCACCAACGCATCCACGACCACGGCTACATCCACCAACCCGCACCCGACGGCATCCGCTTCCACCGACGACCATGATTGTCAGGCTGAGTAGCGTGGACGAGGTGACCACCACCGCACCCGCCGTCAGCACTCTCGGAGAGCTTCGTGCCAGCGGGCACGAGCAGCAGTCGCTGCGCGAGGAGCTGCGGGGCAACCTGCTCGCCGCCTTGCGGGAGGGGCGTGATCCGTGGCCCGGACTCCACGGCTTCGGGTCCACGGTCATCCCCCAGCTCGAGCGGGCCCTGCTGGCCGGCCACGACATCGTGCTGCTCGGTGAGCGGGGGCAGGGCAAGACCCGGCTGCTGCGCACCCTCGTCGGACTGCTCGATGAGTGGACGCCCGTGATCGCGGGCGCCGACCTGGGCGAGCACCCGTACGCGCCGATCACCCACGAGTCGAAGCGGCGTGCGGTCGAGCTCGGGGACCAGCTGCCCGTCGAGTGGCGCCACCGCGACGAGCGGTACGCCGAGAAGCTGGCCACCCCCGACACCAGCGTGGCCGACCTGATCGGTGACGTGGACCCGATGAAGGTCGCGGAGGGCCGACACCTGGGCGACCCGGAGACCATCCACTTCGGCCTGATTCCCCGCTCCCACCGGGGGATCGTGGCCATCAACGAGCTGCCGGACCTCGCCGAGCGGATCCAGGTGGCGATGCTCAACGTGATGGAGGAGCGCGACATCCAGATCCGGGGCTACGTGCTCCGACTGCCGCTGGACACCTTGGTCGTCGCCAGCGCCAACCCCGAGGACTACACCAACCGTGGGCGGATCATCACCCCGCTCAAGGACCGCTTCGGCGCGGAGATCCGCACCCATTACCCGGTCGAGCTCGACGACGAGATCGCCGTGATCCGCCAGGAGGCGCGGCTGGTCGCCGACGTACCCGACCATCTCGTGGAGATCCTCGCTCGCTTCACCCGCGCGCTGCGGGCCTCCAGCTCGGTCGACCAACGCTCCGGGGTCTCGGCCCGCTTCGCGATCGCCGGTGCCGAGACGATCGCTGCCGCCGCGCTGCACCGCGCCACCTCCCAGGGCGAGGACCACGCCGTGGCCAGGGTCGTCGACCTCGAGACCGCGATCGACGTGCTCGGCGGCAAGGTCGAGTTCGAGACCGGTGAGGAGGGTCGCGAGGCCCAGGTCCTCGAGCACCTGCTCCGCAAGGCCACCGCCGAGACGGTGCGCTCGCGCCTGGCCGGCCTCGACCTGGGTCTGCTGGTGCACGCGATCGAGAACGGGGCGAGCATCACTACCGGCGAGCAGGTCACCGCCCGCGACTTCCTCACCGGCCTGCCCGTGCTTGGCGAGTCGGAGGTGTACGACGAGGTCTGCGACCGGCTCGACGCCACCAACGACGGCGAGCGCGCCGGGGCCATCGAGCTGGCGCTGGAGGGACTGTTCCTGGCCCAGAAGGTCAGCAAGGACACGGCCGACGGCGAGACCGTGTATGGCTAGGGCCCGCACCCGCTACGGCCGCTACGCCGGCGGCCCGGACCCGCTCGCCCCACCGGTCGACCTGGCCGAGGCGCTGGACTCCATCGGTGAGGACGTGATGGCGGGCTACTCGCCGGAGCGGGCGATGCGCGAGTTCCTCCGCCGCGGTGGCAAGGACCAGCGCGGGCTGGACGACCTCGCCCGTCGGGTGGCCGCCAAGCGGCGGGAGCTGCTCAGCCGGCACAACCTCGACGGCACCCTGCAGGAGGTGCGTGAGCTGCTCGAGCACGCCGTCCTCAGCGAGCGCAAGCAGCTGGCCCGCGATCTCGACGAGGACGCCCGCTTCGCCGAGATGCAGATCGAGAACCTCCCGGCGAGCACGGCGGCCGCCGTCACCGAGCTCGGCGGCTACGACTGGCGCAGCTCCGAGGCGCGGGCGGACTACGAGAAGATCAAGGACCTGCTCGGCCGGGAGCTGCTCGACCAGCGGTTCAAGGGCATGAAGCAGGCCCTGGAGAACGCCACCGACGAGGACCGCGCGGCTATCAACGAGATGCTGGCGGACCTCAACCGGCTGCTCGAGAAGCATCGCCTCGCGGCGACCAGCGAGGACGCGGCGGAGGTCGACCGGGACTTCGCGGACTTCATGGACAAGCACGGCGACTTCTTCCCGGAGAACCCCAGCAACATCGACGAGCTGATGGACGCGCTCGCCCAGCGCGCGGCGGCGGCGCAGCGGATGCGCAACTCGATGACCCAGGAGCAGCGCGACGAGCTCGATGCCCTGGCTGCGCAGGCGTTCGGCTCACCGGAGCTGATGCAGTCGCTGTCCCAGCTCGACGACAACCTGCGCGCCCTCCGCCCCGGTGAGGACTGGGGCGGCGCCGAGGAGTTCGGCGGCGAGGAGGGACTCGGGCTGGGCGACGGGACGGGCGTGCTGCAGGACCTCGCCGAGCTCGACGACCTCGCCGAGCAGCTCTCGCAGTCCTACGGCGGCGCCCGGATGGAGGACGTCGACCTCGAGCTCCTCGAGAGGCAGCTCGGCGAGACGGCCGGAGTCGACGCCCGCACGCTGGCCGGGCTCGAGCGAGCGCTGAACGAGACCGGTTACCTCAAGCGCGGCTCGGACGGGCAGCTGAAGCTCTCGCCCAAGGCGATGCGGCAGCTCGGCCGGGCGCTGCTGCGCGACGTCGCCAACCGGATGTCGGGACGCCAGGGTCAGCGCGACCTGCGGCACGCCGGGGCGGCCGGAGAGCTCAGCGGCGCCACCCGCGAGTGGACGTTCGGGGACACCGAGCCGTGGAACGTGACCCGGACGGTGACCAACGCCGTGGTCAGGACTGCCGGCGAGGGTCGAGACGCCCGCTCCGGGCTCCGTCTGGACATCCGCGACGTCGAGGTCAACGAGACCGAGGCGCGCACCCGGGCGGCGGTCGCCCTGCTGGTGGACACCTCGTTCTCGATGGCGATGGCCAACCGCTGGGTGCCGATGAAGCGCACTGCGCTCGCCCTGCACCAGTTGATCACCAGCAGGTTCCGCGGCGACCATCTCCAAGTGATCGGCTTCGGCAGGTCCGCCCACGTGATGGAGATCGAACAGCTGACGGCCCTGGACGCCATGTGGGACAAGGGCACCAACCTGCATCACGCGCTGCTGCTGGCCAACCGACACTTCCGCAAGCACCCCACCGCCCAGCCGGTGCTGCTGATCGTCACCGACGGCGAGCCGACCAGCCACCTCGAACCCGACGGCGAGGTCTTCTTCTCCTACCCGCCGCACCCGCTCACGGTCGCCTGGTCGGTGCGCGAGCTGGACAACGCGGCCCGCCTCGGCGCCCAGACGACGATCTTCCGGCTCGGTGAGGACCCCGGCCTGGCGCGGTTCCTGGACCAGCTCGCCAAGCGGGTCGACGGCCGGGTGGTCTCTCCCGAGCTCGACGACCTCGGAGCCGCCGTGGTCGGCAGCTACCTCGGCGGTCGCACCGGGCGAAGCAGCGGTCCCGAGCACCTCAGCGACTGGTACGGCGGCCGCGGGTTCTGGTTCGGCGGCTGATCAGGGCAGCGGCTCGACCACGCCGTAGGAAGTCAGTCGCCGCGAGAGGTTCTTCACCTGCTGGCGGCCGTCCCCGAGCAGGTGGTCGATCGCGGTCAGGCGCGCGGTGAGGTGGCCGACGATGAACTCGGCCGTCATCCCGATGCCCCCGTGCAGCTGGATGGCCTCCTGGCCCACGTGCCGTCCCGCGCGGCTGACCTGCAGCTTCGCCCGGGCCGCGGCCTCGCGCTTGCGCTCGGGCGTGGACGCCTCGTCCGCGAGCACCATCGTGGCCCACGTGACGATGCTGCGGGTCAGCTCCAGGGAGGTGTACATGTCGGCCGCGCGGAAGGTCAGCGACTGGAACCGGTTCAGCGTGACCCCGAACTGCTTGCGTGTGGTCAGGTAGTCCGTGGTCAGCCGCAGGGCCGTGTCCATCGCGCCCAGCGCCTCGTGACAGTAGGCAACGGTCGCGGCCGCGATGACGTCCTTGGTCGCCTCGGTGGCATCAGCGCCGTCGCCGAGCGGGGTGGCCGGGGTCTTGTCGAAGGCCACCCGGGCGGCGCGGCCGCCGTCGAAGGTGGCGTAGGAGGTGCGCTCGGTGTCGGCGCCGTCGACCAGGAACAGCCTGCCCTCGGCGAAGACGACCAGGACGTCGGCTCGGCCGCCACCCAGCACCGGTTCCTTGACTCCGGTCAGGGTGTCGCCGGCGTCGACGGTGACGCCGCCCTCGCCGCCGCTGGGGTCGGACCAGGCGAACGCGGGGACCAGCTCGCCGGAGGACAGGCCGCCCAGCACCTCCTTGCGCTGCTCGTCGCTGCCGCAGGCCGCCACCAGGCCACCGGCCAGCACGACCGCCTCGACGAACGGCTCGGGGGCGATCACCCGGCCGAACTCCTCGGCGACGACCGACACCTCGACCGGGCCGGCCCCCATCCCGCCGTCGTCCTCGGCGAACGGGAGGCCGAGCACGCCCATCTCGGCCAGCCGGCCCCACATCGCCTCGTCGAAGCCCGGGTCCTCGGCGACGACCTCCCGGCGGTGCTCCGCGTCGTACCCCTTGAGCAGCGCGCGTACGGCGTCGCGCAGCGCGGTCTGCTCGCCATCGAGTGTGAAGTCCATGTTCCAGTCCCTCTCGTCGGGCCTCAGAGGCCCAGGATCGTGCCGGCGATGATCTGGCGCTGGATCTCGTTGGAGCCGCCGTAGATCGAGGCCTTGCGGAGGTTGAGGTAGTTGGGCGCCGCCAGCCTGGCCCAGTCCGGCACGTCGGAGCCCTCGGCTGCCCCGGAGGCCAGCGACAGGGGGCCGGCCACGTCGACCATCAGCTCGGAGACGGCCTGCTGGATCTCGCTGCCCTTGAGCTTGAGCACCGAGGACGCCGGGTGTGGCTTGCCGTCGCTGGAGTTGGCGACCACGCGCAGGGCGGTCAGCTCCAGGGCCAGCAGCTCGTTCTCGAGCTCGATGATCTGGGCCGCCACCAGCGGGTCCTCCAGCTGCCCGGTCTGCCCGGCGATCTCCTTGACGGAGGCGAGTGCCCGTTTCGTGACGCCGACCGGGGCGACGCCCACCCGCTCGTTGCCGAGCAGGAACTTCGCGTAGCTCCACCCGGCGTTCTCCTCGCCCACGAGGTTCTCGACGGGCACCCGGACGTCTTCGAAGAAGACCTCGTTGACCTCGTGGCCGCCGTCGATCAACTGGATGGGGCGCAGGGTGACGCCCTCGGCGTCCATCGGGCACAGGATGAAGCTGATGCCCTTCTGCTTGCGCTCGGCCTCAGGGTCGGTGCGGCACAGCACGAAGATCCAGTCGGCGTGCTGGCCGAGCGTGGTCCAGGTCTTCTGGCCGTTGATCACCCAGTCGTCGCCGTCGCGGACCGCCTTCGTGCTGAGTGAGGCCAGGTCGGAGCCGGCGTCGGGCTCGGAGAAGCCCTGGGCCCACCAGATGTCCAGGTTGGCGGTCGCCGGGAGGAACTTCTTCTTCTGCTCCTCGGAGCCGAAGTTCGCGATCACGGGTCCGACCATGTTGGCGTTGAACGCCAGGGGTGGCGGGACGCAGGCGAGCAGCATCTCCTCGTGCCAGATGTGGCGCTGCAGCGGCGTCCAGTCCTGTCCACCCCACTCCACCGGCCAGTTGGGCACGGCGTACCCCGCCTCGTTGAGGATCCGCTGGGTCTCCACGATCGCGTCCTTGCCGAGGTGTCGCCCGGCTGCGACGGTGTCGCGGATCTCCTGGGGGACCTTGGTGGTGAAGAAGGTCCGCATCTCCTCGCGGAACGCGGCCTCCTCCTCGCTCAACGCGAGCTGCATCGGGACTCCTGACTACCGGCGGACGTGCTGGCCACGTTACCGCCTGGTACCACCCGTCCCGCAGGGGCCGATCAGGCGGCCAGCGCCTTCTCGATGTCCCGGGCGATCTTCTCCGGCTTCGTCGTCGAGCCGTAGCGCTTGATCACCGCACCGTCGCGGCCGACGAGGAACTTGGTGAAGTTCCACTTGATCTTCTCGCCGAGGAGACCGCCCTTCTCGCCGCGCAGCCACTGGTAGAGCGGGTGGGCGTCGTCGCCGTTGACGTCGACCTTCTCGAACATCGCGAAGCTGACGCCGTAGTTCTTCTGGCAGAAGGCGCCGATCTCGTCGTTGGAGCCGGGGTCCTGCTCGCCGAACTGGTTGCTGGGGAAGCCCAGCACGGCGAGGCCCTTGTCGGCGTACTGCTGGTGCAGCTGCTCGAGGCCCTCGAACTGCGGGGTGAAGCCGCACCGCGAGGCGGTGTTCACCACCAGTGCCACCTTGCCCTGGTAGGCGTCGAGCGGCTGCTCCTCGCCGGTGATGGTCCGGGCGGTGAAGTCGTTCAGGGTCGGCACGTGGGTGTCTCCTCGGATCGGCGTTGTGCAGGTGGTTCGAAGCCTGAAGCGAAACGGATGGGTCTTTGTTCCCGGTGACCTGCCGCGGTGGAGGGTTGGGTCGATAGGTTCTCCCTGCGATGACCGATTCCCTGATGACCCCCGACACCGAGGCCGACGGCGTACGGCGCACCCGGCTGCGCCGAATGCAGTCGGTCGCCCTCGGCCTGCTGCTGTTCGCGGCCGTCGTCTACCTCCTGACGCTGGACCGCACCGGGTTTCTCGGGTTCGTCAACGCCGGGGCCGAGGCCAGCATGGTCGGCGCCATCGCGGACTGGTTCGCCGTCACGGCGCTGTTCCGGCACCCGTTGGGGCTGCCGATCCCGCACACCGCCCTCATCCCGCGCAAGAAGGACGAGTTCGGCAAGAGCCTCGAGGAGTTCTTCGCCGAGAACTTCCTGCAGGAGACGGTGATCCGCGAGCGCCTCGACGCAGCCGACGTCTCCCGACGCGTGGGGGAGTGGCTCACAGACCCGGCCAACGCTGGTCGCGTGGTCGAGGAGAGCGCCACGGTCGTCGCGATCGGGCTGCGCAAGCTGCGCGACGACGACGTCGCCTCGGTGGTCCGGGAGGTGCTGATCCCGCGCTTCATGGCCGAGCCGATCTCCCCGGTGGCCGGGGGACTGCTCCAGGAGATCGTGGCCGACGACGCCCACCACGGACTGGTCGACCTGGCGCTGGAGGAGGGTCACCGGTGGCTGGTGCACAACCAGGAGACCTTCGCCGACGTGCTGGGGGAACGGGCTCCCTGGTGGGCACCCGACCGGCTCAACGAGGCCGTCACGAGCAGGCTGCACCTCGAGGCGATCCGGTGGATCGCCGACATCCGGCGCGACCCGGAGCACCACGCCCGCAAGGCGCTGGACAGCCTGCTGCGTCAGCTGGCCCACGACCTGCTCAACGATCCCTCGACCCAGGAACGGGCCGAGAAGCTGAAGCTGAGGGTGCTCGAGCAGCCCCAGATGGTCACCACCGGCATGTCGCTGTGGAGCGCGTTCCGTACGGCGCTGATGGATGCCCTGGAGGACGCCGACGGGCCGCTGCGCGAGCGGGCGGCCCGGGAGCTGGTCGCCTTCGGGGAGCGGATCGGTCGAGACGACGTACTCCGCGCGAAGCTGGAGACCTGGGGAGCAGACTTCGCGGTCTGGGCGGTCGGCCGCTACGGCGACGAGCTGACCACCGTCATCACCCACACCATCGAGCGCTGGGACGGACGCGAGGCGGCGCGCAAGATCGAGCTGCACGTCGGGCGCGACCTCCAGTTCATCCGGATCAACGGCACCATCGTCGGCGGGCTGGTGGGCGTCATCATCCACGCGGTCTCGCTGGCGATCTAGAGGAGACGACATGGACGAGGTACCGATCCGGGACGACTCGATCCGACTGGGGCAGTTCCTGAAGCTGGCCAACCTGATCGACAGCGGCTCCGACGCCAAGGAGCTGATGGTTCAGGGCTCGGTCACCGTCAACGGTGAGGTCGAGACCCGCCGCGGGCGCCAGCTGGTCCCGGGCGACGTCGTCGAGCTGGGTCCCCGGGCGGTCCGGGTGGCGTCGGCCGGCTAGCGGGCAGCCGTCGCCCGGCGTGCGGCTCAGGCGGAGTGCACGATCGCGGCCAGCTCGGTGAGTGCCAGCGAGGCCAGGACGATCGTCAGCACCAGGCCGGCCAGCCCGTCGTGGGCGCGACGACGCTTCGCGACCTCCGCCCGGTCCCGGTAGCGCAGGCGGCTCTCCACGAGCACCCAGGCGGCCAGCGGCAGCGAGCAGGCGAGCACGACCAGCGCGACCGGGCCCAGGTCGCCGAACGTCAGCCGGACCACGGCCACGGCGGCCACCATCAGCGACAGGGCGGTGCGCTGCCAGGCCAGTGCGGTGCGCTCGTTCGGGGTGCCGGGCACCACCGGAGCGCTCACCAGAAGAGGCTGACCAGCAGGGCGGTCAGCGCCGTCAGCGCCACGCCCACGGTGATCAGCAGGGCCAGGGGCGAGGACGGCAGCGGTGCCCGCAGCCGCATGGCGCGCTCCGCGGCGGCCCACCGGAACCAGGCCACGGTTGCGGCAGCCAGGCCGAGGGCGACCAGGAGCCCGGCCAGCAGCGTCTGCACGGTGCGCGGGAAGGAGAGGTCGAAGGCGTCGACGGCCACGCCGGCGGCGAGCAGCGCCAACCCGGTGCGCACCCACGCCAGGAAGGTGCGCTCGTTGGCGAAGCTGAACCGGTAGTCCGGCTCCTCGCCCTGCCCGTAGACCCAGCGTGGCCAGCGCTTGTCCCCACCCACGTCAGACCACCGAGAGCGGGAGCGAGCGACCGATCAGGCTGCGCCGGACCGTCGGCAGCGCCAGTGCGATGCGCCGGAGCTCGACCACGGACGGGGCGTCGGGAGCGGCGACGACGGCGGGCACGCCCTGGTCCCCGGCCACCCGGAGCGGGAGATCGAGCGGGACCCGGCCGAGCAGCGGGGCATCGATCGCCGTGGCGAGCCGCTGGCCGCCTCCCTCGCCGAACAGGGCCGTCTGCGCCGAGCACGACTCACAGACCGCCGCACTCATGTTCTCGATCACCCCGGCCACCGGCATGCGGACGTCACGGGCCATCCGTCCGACCCGGGTGGCCACCTGCTGGGCGGCCAGCTGCGGAGTGGTGACAGCGACCAGCTGGGCGTCCGGGAGCAGCTCGAGCAGGGTCAGCGTCACGTCGCCGGTGCCCGGCGGCAGGTCGACCACGAGTACTTCGAGCTCACCCCAGTGCACGTCGGAGATGAACTGCTCGATCGCCTTGTGCAGCATCGGGCCACGCCAGACGACGGGCTGCTCCTCCTCGACCAGGAAGCCGACCGACATCAGGGCCACCCCGTGGGCACGGACCGGCAGCATCATCCCCTTCAGGGCGACCGGTCGCTCGCGCACGCCGAACAGCTGCGGCACCGAGTAGCCCCACACGTCGGCATCGAGCACGCCCACCCGTTGCCCCTGCTGGGCCAGGGCGACCGCGAGGTTGGCGGTCACCGTCGACTTGCCGACCCCGCCCTTGCCGCTGGCGACGGCGTAGACCCGGGTCCCGGAGTCCTGGTCGAAGGGGCGCCGGCCCTCGGGCCGGCCCGACCGGAGCAGCGAGGCGAGAGCCATCCGCTGCGGCTCGGTCATGGCCTCGGGTCGGACCTCGACCGACCGCACCCCGTCGAGTGCGCCGACGCGAGCGCGAACCTCGGCCACGACGTCGGCCGGCACCTCGCCGGTGGCGGTGGTGACCCGGACCGCCAGGGTGACCTGGCCCGAACGGCCGACGTCGACCGAGCCGAGCAGGTCGGCCTCGGCCAGGGTCAGGTCGAGCTCGGGGTGGTGCACCGCGGAGACGGCCTCGCGCACCGTCAGCGGGTCGACCACCGAGGCGGAGCCCCGGGAGTCGGATCGCCTGGACAGCAGGCTCATCGAGGCTCTCCACCGGGGGCGCGGAACGCCTTGCGGCGTGGCTTGACCGGTCGCATCATGAACTCCGGTCGGCGCATCCCGGACCGGCTCGGCCCCGGTCGGGTGGTGGCCATCCATTCCCGGTAGACCTCGCGGGAGCGCTTGGTGTCGACCACGACGTCACCGTACTGGTCCTCGGCACGAGCCTTCTCGATCCTGACCTTCTGGTGCCAGCAGTGCATCCCGGACAGGGGGTCCGGATGGACGGCGAAGGTGAGGTTCTGGTGGACGCCTGGGTCCTCCCAGTGAATGCGCTCGCTGTCGGGGTCGTTGCTCTTGAAGGGCTTGATCCCCTCCTTGTAGCGCAGCTTCCACACACCGTCGCCGTCGTTGGAGAGGTCGACCAGCCCCATCGCCCAGCGGGAGCCGGCCTTCTCCGAGGTGCGCCAGCGGCCCATGTGGTGGGAGAGGCCGAGCACGCCGTCACGGATCGCCTCGGTGGACCAGACCCGGGCGACGAAGTAGCCGATCTCGGTGTTGACCCGGACGAGGTCGCCGGTCTCGAGGCCGAACCGGGCCGCGTCGAGCGAGTTCATCCACAGCGGGTGGGTGTTGGAGATCTCGTTGAGGTACTTCGCGTTGCCCGACCGGGTGTGGATCAGGGTGGGCAGCCGGAAGGTCGGCATCAGGACCATCTCGTTGTTCTGCTGGTCGACCGAGCGGTGGCTCACGTGCGACTCGATGTAGCCGGGGGCGGCGTACTCCTCCCAGCCGAAGTCGACCATCGTGTCGCTGAACAGCTCCAGCTTGCGCGACGGCGTCAGCCAGCCCGCGGTCTTGGTCCCGTCGGCGTGGACCAGCCCGACCGAACCGGCCTCGCCCACGAGCGGAGGCGTCGACTCGTCGGTGGTGGGCCGGCGCAGCACGCCCTGGGCGTCCGCGGTGGTCCCCTCCATCTCGGCCTCGGTCAGCCCGCGCTCGTCGAGCCGGTAGGCGTCCTTGCTGACCTCGAAGGCGCCGTACTTGCGCATGTACTCCAGCGGGGTCAGGTCCTGGGCCGCCGCGGCGTCGGGCAGGCCCGGCACGCTGTTCTCGAAGACCCAGCGGTAGTACTCGTCGACGGTGACCTTCTCGCCGGGCCGGTAGGGGGACTCGAAGTACTTGCGGATGCCCAGGGACCCGTCGGGGTCGATCCGCCAGGAGAGGTCGAACCAGAACTCGTTCTCCTCCCAGACCTGGCCGGGGTTGGACTCGCGGGAGTCCGAGACGGCGTGACCCATCTTCTCCATCGCCACCCGGGTCACCGGCTGCCGGAAGCCGAGCCACTTCCCGGCGTACTGCTCATAGGACTGGGTGTCGTGACGTTCGGTGCTGTGCCCCATCGGCAGCACGTAGTCGGCGAAGGTGGCCGTCTCCGACCAGGTCGGGGTCAGCGCCACGTGGCACTCCACGAGCGCCTCGTCGGTCAACGCCTCCAACCAGCTGAAGCCGTCGGGGTTGGTCCACACCGGGTTGTAGACGCGCGAGAAGTACATCGCCAGCTTGCCGCGGCCGTCCTGCAGCAGGTGCGGCAGCAGGATCGACATCTCGTTGGTGGACATCGGGAACTCTGCCGGCCACAGCAGCTCGTTCCAGAGGTCGTGCCCCTCGGGCACGTTGGGTCCGTGGGCGATGATCTTGTCCCACCCGTTGGGGCTGGTGCCGCCCTTGGTCCCGACGCTCCCGGTCAGCACGTTGAGGAAGAACAGCGCGCGGGAGACCTGCCAGCCGCCGAGGTTGCCGGCGGTGGCGGCCCGCCAGACGTGGGCGGACAGCGCCGAACCCGCGGTGGCCACGATCTCGGCCAGCTCGGCGACCTGCTCCTCCGGGATCCGTGCCTCTTGCGCCGCGTAGGCGAAGGTGTACTCCGCGTAGTCCTCGGTCAGCGCCCCCATGAACGCGTCGAAGTCGTCGCCCGGAAGCTCGGGGTGGCGGTGCTCCATGTACGTCGACCAGTTGACCCAGCGCTGGATGAAGTCGCGGTCCACCTGGTCGGTGCGCAGCAGGTGGGAGGCGACGGCCAGCAGGATCGCCGCCTCGCTGCCGGGCCACGGTGCCATCCACAGGTCCGCGTGCGAGGCGGTGTTGGACAGGCGCGGGTCGAGGACGACGACCTTCGCGCCGCCGGTGAGCTTGCCCTCCATGATGCGTTGCGCGTGCGGGTTGAAGTAGTGGCCGGCCTCCAGGTGGCTGGAGATCAGCAGGATCACCTTGGCGTTGGAGTAGTCCGGCGAGGGGCGGTCGTACCCGCCCCACAGGGAGTAGCCGAGCCGGGCCCCCGCCGAGCAGATATTGGTGTGCGAGTTGTGCCCGTCGACGCCCCAGGCGAGCAGGAACCGCTCCGCGAAGCCGTCCTCGCCGGGGCGTCCCACGTGGTAGAGCACCTCGTCGCGGCGATCCTCGACGATGGCGGCGCGGATCCGGCCCGCGATGTCGTCGAGCGCCTCGTCCCAGCTGACCTGCTCCCACTTGCCGCCGCCACGCTTGCCCTTGCGGCGCAGCGGATGCAGGATCCGCTCGGGGTCGTTGATCTGGTTGATCGTGGCCGGGCCCTTGGCGCAGTTGCGGCCGCGGGAACCCGGGTGCGCCGGGTTGCCCTCCAGCTTCTTGATCGACATGTCCGACTTGTCGACGTAGGCGAGCAGGCCGCACGCCGACTCGCAGTTGAAGCAGGTGGTGGGCACCAGCATGTACTCGTGCGGCACCTTGCGCGGGTGCGCCTTGGCGTCGTACTCGACGTGGTGGTCCCAGTCCTCCACCGGCGGGAAGTTCCGCAGCCGCTCGTGGGTGCGCTCGCCGGGCAGCTTCATCGGGGCTCCGTTCTCGGATGAGCGGTTCGTCACCGTCATGACAGCGGCACGTCCTGGCCCGCTCGCACGAAGACGCTCTCGTAGGCGATCAGGGCGGGCTGGACGAGCAGGCCACCGGCGGCCAGGAGCACGCCGCCGGCCCCTGACATGTCCGAGGCGAAGGCGAGAGCGCCCAGGACGACGGCGATCCCGACGGGCAGGACACCGCCCAGCCAGAACGTCCGCGCGTAGCGACCGCGGGTGATGATGTGGCCGGCCACCCGCGCCTGGGCGCTGGTGTGCGTGCCGGCGTACTCCACCCAGAGCAGCAGCAGGTGGAGCAGGGACGCGGCCACGAACGCGACCGTGATCAGCGTCCAGGCATCGTCGTTCAGGTCGCCGAACAGCCCGGCGACGGCGAGGGCGCCGCTGCCGACCATCACGGCCTGCACGAGCAGGTGCCAGAACAGCACCGGCGACTGCCACAGGTCCCGGCCCTCGGCCTGGCCGAAGAGGAAGGCCGTGTAGCCGGCCATCATCGCCCCGGCAGGGATCGCCAGCCACGCCAGGACCGTCATCAGCCAGCCGAGGTCGAACGCCGCGGCGAGCAGCCACAGCACCGCACCCCCGGAGAACGCGGACAGCACGTAGGACCCGAGGACGAGCCACGAGGTCCAGTTCGGCTTGAGGAAGATGTAGAGGAAGCGCTCGGGTCGCTTCAGGTCCCACACCAGCAGCGCTCCGGTGGTGGCCGCGCCGAACAGGCCGAGCAGCGGCGCCACGTAGTCACCGATGCCGCCCAGCTCGATGCCGAGGATGTGGGCGAGGCCCGCCAGCGCCAGGGCGCCCGCTCCGATCCCCTTGGTCCACAGGTACGTCGTGACCCGCCAGCCCCACGGTCGGGGGTGGGCGGTGTCGAGGGTGGTCCGAGCGTTGGTCGCCGGGTCGATCGGGATGTCGCCGGCCGTCTCCAGGCTGTGCGCGTCCGGCTTGGCCCACAGGTAGGTGTCCTCGATCGGTGCGGCCAGCGGGTCGAGCACGGCCCGCTCGGCGCCGAGGTAGAACACGTTGGGGCCGGTGTTCTGCTCGGGGCTGCGCACGGCCGTCTCGTGCTCGGCGACCAGCTTGGCGATGCCGCTGCTGGGGTCGTCGAGGTCACCGACCCAGATCGAATGCGTCGGGCAGACCACCACGCAGGCTGGTTCGAGGTCCTCATCGACGCGGTGGGCGCACATGTTGCACTTGGCTGCGGTGTGGGTGTCGTCGTCGATGTAGATCGCGTCGTAGGGGCAGGCCTGCATGCAGCTCTTGCAGCCGATGCACCGGTCGGAGTCGAAGTCGACGATCCCGTCGTCGCGCTTGAACAGCGCCTCGGTCGGGCAGATCTTGATGCAGGGCGCGTCCGTGCAGTGGTTGCACCGCATGACCCCGAACGACCTTGTGGTGTCCGGGAACGAGCCGCTGTCGACGTACTTGACCCAGGTCCGGAACTGTCCGACCGGGATGTCGTGCTCGGTCTTGCAGGCGACGGTGCACGCATGGCAACCGATGCAGGTCCGCTGGTCGATCGCGAAGCCGTACTGCACGTGTGTCCTCCTCGAGCCGGGCCCGTCCATCGTCGGGCGAAGCAACTGGCGGGCGCTAGACCACGTCTGGTTATGGTGTCATAGTCTGGGGTTATGACCCGATTGCCCGAGCTGATGTCACTGCGCCTGCTGATGGCGATCGGCTCCGTCGGGAGCATCACCGAGGCGGCGCGTCAGGAGGGGATCAGCCAGCCGGCGGCCAGCAAGCGGGTGGCCGCTCTCGAACGGTCGTTGTCGGTGCCGCTGATCGACCGCTCGAGGTCGGGCTCACGGCTCACCCCGCAGGGGCGCGTCGTGGCCGACTGGGCCGGCCGGGTCTTCGGGACGGTCGACCAGATGTTCGATGCCGTCGCCGCGATGCGCACCCACGAGGCTCCCGACCTGCGGGTCGCCTCCAGCATGACGATCGCGGAGGCGCTGGTTCCGGCCTGGCTCTCCTCGTTGCGGGCGGCACGGCCCGACCTGCACGTGGGGCTGCGGGTCACCAACTCCCAGGAGGTCCAGCACCTGGTCCACGAGGGGCTGGCCGACCTGGGGCTCGTGGAGACCGCGTTGTCGGACCGTCGGCTCTCGAGGAAGGTCGTCGCCCGGGACCGGCTGGCCGTGGTGGTGGCCCCCGACCACCCGTGGGCGCGTCGGCGGCGTCCGCTGAGCGCTGCGGACCTGGCCGCGGCCCAGCTGATCGTGCGTGAGCCCGGATCCGGGACGCGCGAGACCCTCGACCGGTTGCTGGCCCCGCTGGGGCCGACGGAGCCGTTGCTGGAGCTGGGGTCGAACGCCGCCGTCCGGGGTGCGGTGCGGGCCGGAGCCGGACCGGCCGTGCTGAGCATCCTGGCCGTCCGCGACGAGCTGCGGAACGAACAACTGGTCGAGGTCGCGGTGGACGGCATCGACCTGGGGCGTCCGCTGACCGCAGTGTGGCGGCGAGGGGTCAAGCTCGGGGTGGCGGAGAGGACCCTGCTGGCGATCGCGACCGGCTGACGCGACCGGCTGACGAGACCGGTTGACCAGACCGGTTGACGAGACCGGGTGTCTAGCGCACGTCGAGCAGGTCCACCACGAAGATCAGCGTCTCGCCCGGCTTGATGACCCCGCCGGCGCCGCGATCCCCGTAGGCGAGGTGGGGCGGGATGACCAGCTGGCGACGGCCGCCGACCTTCATCCCCTCGACGCCCTGGTCCCAGCCGGAGATGACCTGACCGGCGCCGAGACGGAAGTCCAGTGGGGCACCGCGGTTGTAGGACGCGTCGAACTCCTCACCGGTGGAGTGGGCGACGCCGACGTAGTGCACCGAGACGGTGCTGCCGGCCGTGGCCTCTTGCCGTCGCCAGGGGTCACCTCGGTGACCTCGAGCTCGCTCGGAGGAGGGCCGTGGGGGAAGTCGACTTCGGGCTTGTCTGCAGTCATGGCGCCAGCATTTCACGCTCGACCGAGGCTGTGGCAGGTGGTTCACTCCGATCCATGGCACACGGCATCCGGCTCAGCACCGTCAACATCAATGCGCCTGACCCGAGTGCCCTCGGGAGCGTTCTATGCGCGGCTGCTCGGCTGGGAGGTGCTCACCGACGAGCCGGGCTGGGTCGTGATCGGGCACGGCGACGACTACCTCCGCGTCTCGTTCGAGGAGGACGTGAACTACCAGCGGCCGGTGTGGCCCACCGAGCCCGGCAAGCCCCCGATCCAGATGCACCTCGACGTGCGAGTCACCGACCTGGACGGCGCGGTGCGGCACGCCCTCGCCTGCGGGGCGAGCCTGGCGCCGGCGCAGCCACAGGGCGACGTCCGGGTGTGCCTGGACCCGGCCGGGCACGCGTTCTGTCTGTGGCTGGACGCCACCGGCGAGGACGGCTGAGAGTCGGCGCTCAGGTCTGGTGGACGTAGGAGTCGAGCTGGTCGCGCTCGAACTCGACCTGGTCGATGTGGCTCTTCACCACGTCACCGATGCTCACCACGCCGACCAGCCGGCCGTCCTGGACCACCGGGACGTGGCGGATCCGGTGCTCGGTCATCATCGAGCGCAGTGAGTCGAGGTCCTGGTCGGGCTGGGAGGTGTGCACCGAGTCGCCCGCGGTCATGATCTGTGACACCGGGGCGCCGAGCACGTCGTCGTCGCCGTTCAGCTTGCGCACCACGTCGCGCTCGCTCACTATCCCGTCGACCGCACTTCCGTCCCCGCTCACGATGACCGCGCCGATGTTGTGCTCGGCGAGCAGCGCGAGCAGGTCGCGCACGCTGGCGTCCGGGGAGATCGTGATGACCTCCGCACTTGCCTTGTGACGGATCACTTCGCTGATCTTCATGGTCGGCCCCTTCGCTGAGCAGTGACGTCGAGGTCTGCAGTTACGAATCTAGTGCGCGGGCGATGCGGAGGACAGGGGAAGTGTGCGGATGGTGGACATTGCTCACTCCTCGAGGTCGTCGGGACCGCTGCTGCCGGCCGGCTCACCGCGACGTGCGCTGAGGTCGTGCAGGGTGCCACCCCGGTGCGGCTCGTGGGGGTCCGGGAGCGACCCGAGGAACGCCAGCGCCTGGTCGTGCAGCTTGCCGTTGGTGGCCAGGGCGCTTCCGCCCATCGGGCCGGGTTCCCCGTCGAGGGAGGTGAAGAAGCCGCCCGCTTCGCGCACGATGATGTCCAGGGCGGCCATGTCGTAGATCTCCAGCTGCGGTTCCGTGGCGATGTCGACCGCCCCCTCCGCGACCAGCATGTAGGACCAGAAGTCGCCGTACGCCCGGGTGCGCCAGCAGCGCCGGGACAGCGAGAGGAAGTCGTCGAGGCGACCGCGCTCGTCCCAGCCGGACAACGAGGAGTAGGACAGCGACGCGTCCTCGATGCGCGAGACGTCGGAGACCTGGCAGGCGGTCGCGCGCAGCAGCGACTTGCCCGTCCAGGCGCCCCCGCCCTTCATCGCCCACCAACGGCGGTTCAGCATCGGGGCGGACACCACGCCGACGACGACCTCGTCGTCGACCAGCAGTGAGATCAGGCTCGCCCAGACGGGTACGCCGCGGACGAAGTTCTTGGTGCCGTCGATGGGGTCGACCACCCAGCGTCGCTGGCTGTGCCCCGTGGAACCGGTCTCCTCACCGATCACGGCATCGCGAGGCCTGGCCCGGGACAACGTCCGGCGGATGCCCTCCTCGACGGACTTGTCCGCATCGGTGACCGGGCTCAGGTCGGGCTTGCTCATCACGTGCAGGTCGAGGGCCTTGAACCGGTTCTGTGACGTGGAGTCGGCGTCGTCGGCCAGCACGTGTGCCAGACGGAGGTCGTCGGTGAAGTCGGACGGCATGGGCACAGGGTATTCCCCGGCGGGTCCACCCGTTCCGGCGCTAGGGTTTCGGCCATGGAGATCAACGGGGTCCCTCTCCACCCGCTGGTCGTGCACGCAGCCGTGGTGCTCGTCCCCCTCGCCTCCCTGGCGGTCTTCGCGCTCCTCCTGCCCAGGTGGCGCTGGCTGGCCCGCTGGCCGGCCCTGCTGCTCGCGGTGGGCGCAGCGGTCACGGTCCAGGTCGCCAAGCTGACCGGGCAGGACCTGAAGAAGACCCGCGGTCTGGACTCGCCCCTGATCCGCAACCACGAACAGTGGGGCGGCCGGCTGCTGCTCGCGATGTGGGTGCTGGCCGCCCTGACCGTGCTGGCGTTCTGGGCGCTGCCGCACGTGACCCGGCTGTCCGGCGGCAGCGACCGGGCCGGCCACGTTGCCGCGTTGGAGAAGCCCCTGCTGGTCGTTCTCGCGGTGGCGGCTGTCGCAGTGCTCGTCCTCGTCGTGCTGACCGGCGACGCCGGGGCCCGGGCGGTGTGGTCCGGGCGCTGACCGCCCGGACTGCTAGTAGTGGTCGCCGGCCTCGCGGCTGGCCAGGAGTCGCCGGAACGACCGCACCCGCTCGACCTGCTGGCCGGTCGCCTCGTCCAGCCCGCACTCGGGCTCGCCGTCGCCGTGCGTGCAGCCTCGCGAGCAGGCCTCGGTGAGGTCATGCAGGTCCGGGAAGTGGCCGATCAGGTGGTCGGGATCGACGTGGGCCAGCCCGAAGGAGCGGATCCCCGGCGTGTCCACGATCCAGCCCCCACCGGGGAGGGCGAGCATGATCGCGCTAGTGGACGTGTGCCGTCCCCGTCCGGTGACCGCGTTGACGATGCCGACCTCACGCTGGGCCTCGGGCACCAGGGCGTTGACCAGGGTGGACTTGCCAACCCCGCTGTGCCCCAGCAGGACGCTGGTGCGCCCGGCCAGGCGCTCCACGATCTCGCCGAGGTCGGCGCCGCGCTCGGTAACGACGTAGGGGACACCGAGCGGGCGGTAGCCGGCCAGCACCGCCTCGGGATCGCCCAGGTCCGCCTTCGTCAGGCACAGGAGGGGTTCCATCCCCGCGTCGTACGCCGCGACCAGTGCTCGGTCGACCAGCCCCTGGCGGGGTTCGGGGTCGGCGATGGCGGAGACGACGACGAGCTGGTCGGCGTTGGCGACGATGACCCGCTCGACCGGGTCGTCGTCGTCGGCGGTCCGTCGCAGCACCGTGCTGCGCTCGTCGACGGTCACGATCCGGGCCAACGAGCCGTCGGCACCCGAGGTGTCACCGACCAGCCGCACTCGGTCACCGACCACGACCCCCTTGCGACCGAGCGGGCGCGACTTCATCGCGGTCACGATCGTGTCGTCCTCGCCGACCCGGCAGGTGTAGCGGCCCCGATCGACGGTGACCACGACCCCCGGGACGGCGTCGTCGTAGCTCGGCCGGTCCTTCGTCCTCGGTCGGGTACGCCGACGGGGGCGCTCGTAGCTCTCCGGGTCGTGCTCGCCGTACCGACCGGTCGTCATGCGGTGCTCACGCGAACATCCTCGCCCACGTCTCGGGGAACCCGGGGAAGGTCTTCGCCGTGGTGCCCACGTCCTCCACGAGCACGCCGTCGACCGCCGAGCCGACCACGACGGCCGCATGCGCCATCCGGTGGTCGGCGTAGGTCCGGAAGGTGCCGGGATGCAGCTCCGCTGGAGAGATCGTGAGCCCGTCCTCGTGCTCGGTGACGTCGGCACCGAGGCCACGCAGCTCGGCCGAGAGGGCGGCGAGCCGGTCCGTCTCGTGTCCGCGGATGTGCGCGATCCCGCGCAGCCGCGACGGTCCGTCGGCCACGGCGCACAGGGCGGCGATCGCCGGGGTGAGCTCACCGACGTCGTGCAGGTCCACGTCGATGCCGCTGATGGTTCCGGTGCCGGTCAGGGTCAGGGCGTCCCCGTCGAGCGCCACCTCGGCTCCCATCCGACTCAGGATCTCGCGCAGCACGTCGCCCGGCTGGGTGGTGGTCAGCGGCCACCCCGGGACCCGCACGCGCCCCCGGCTGGTCATCGCCAGCATCAGGAACGGCGCGGCGTTGGACAGGTCCGGCTCGATGGTGACGTCGACGGCGCGGATCGTGCCAGGCGCGACGGTCCAGCTGTCCCGGCCGACCTCGACCTCGACCCCGTGGTCGGCGAGGCAGGCAGCCGTCATGTCGATGTGGGGGAGCGAGGGCACCGGTCGTCCCGTATGCCGCACGCTCACACCTGCGTCGTACCTAGCGCCGGCGAGGAGCAGCGCGGAGACGAACTGGCTGGAGGCGGAGGCGTCGAGGTCGACCGGGCCGCCGCGCACGGCACCGGCGCCGCGGACCGTGAACGGGAGGGTGCCGCGGCCCTGGTCCTCGATGGTGACGCCGAGCGCGCGCAGCGCGTCGAGAATGCCGGCCATCGGGCGGGTGCGGGCGTGCGGGTCGCCGTCGAAGCCGACCGCGCCCGCGGCCAGCGCGGCCACCGGGGGCACGAACCGCATCACGGTCCCGGCCAGTCCGCAGTCGATCTCGGCGGGCCGCAGCGGGCCTGGTGCGACGCCCCAGTCCTCCCCGGAGTGGTCGACCGTCGATCCCAGGGCACCCAGCGCGGTCGCCATCAGCTCGGTGTCGCGGGAGCGCAGGGCACCGCGGACCACCGATGCGCCGTCGGACAGGGCCGCGAGCACCAGGGCCCGGTTGGTCAGCGACTTCGAACCGGGCAGCACGATGCTCGTGTCGACAGGACCGCGCGCGAACGGCGCGGGCCACGGGTCAAGGCGTGCAGGCACGCCCTGAGGCTAGAGGCCCACGCGCCCGGCGGCGAGCCGGGCCTCGAGCTTGGCCTCCCGGGTGCGGTGCCGAGCCTCGCGGCGTACGCCGGTGGCGGCGTTCTTCGCGCGCCAGGCGACCCCTGGGCGGCCCTCGGTGTCCACGGCCGCGAGCATCAGCCCCCCGAGCATGGAGAGGTTCTTGAAGAAGTGGATCTTCTGGTTGGCCCGGCTCGCCGGGTCGGTCTCGGTCCAGAACTTGTGTCCGGCCGCCGTGGTGGGCAGCAGCGAGGCCGCGAGTAACGTGCTGGACAGGCGCGGGGCACGGCCGGTGGCCAGCGCCCCGGCAGCGAGCAGCTGCGAGGCAGCGTTGAGTCGGACCAGGGTCACGGTGTCCTCGGGAACCTTCAGCTGCGGGGCGGCCTTGGCCAGCACCGGTCGGATCCGGTCGGTGACCGGCTTGGCCTTGATGGCGAGCGCCGGCGCGTTCTTCAGCGCGTTCACCGAGCCGACCACGAACATCGATGCAAGCAGCGGACGGGCGATCAGTCGGGTGGCTGTCATGCGTACATCAATACCCGATGACCGGCTGCTCAACCAGCTCAGCCCTGCTGCCTCGGAACCTGCACCGTCACCGAGTTGTTGCCGGGCGCGGGATCGGTGAACCCAGTCGCCGAGGCCACCTTGAACGTCAAGGTGGCACCGGAGTTGCCGGTGTTCTCGAAGGTCAGCACCGGTCGGGCTCCCGACACCAGGCAGGCGAGCTGGCGGCTCGAGCGCCGGCACGCCGCCAGGGGCTGGGAGCGCAGGCTGCCCGTGGAGCTGGTGGCCGTGAGGTCCACGCTCGCGCTCGGAGGGAGTCCGGCCACCGTCACGGTGACGATGCGGCGTCCAGCGACGTTGACGCCCACCAGGACGGTGACGCTCACGTCCGCGCTCGACGCCGGTGGGGGCTTCGGGACCGGTTTGGGATCGGGTTTCGGATCGGGTTTCGGATCGGGCTTCGGATCGGGCTTTGGCTGGGGATTCGGCGCGGGGTCGGCCTTCGGCGGCGTCGAGACGGCCTGCTCGTCCTGACCCGCGGTCCCGGTCATGGACCCGGTGCCGGTGAGGGGAGCCGTTGCCGTGGAGGAGGTCGCCTGCTTGCGGAGCGATCGCCGCTGGACGTGGGCCGCGCGGTCGTCGTTGGTCGTGGTTGCCGGTGAGGTCCCTGGGGAGTCGGCCACCGGTGGCCGCGCCACGGGCGGGCCGGCGGCGGGCCGGTTGCCGGGGCCACCGGCAGCGACCACCACGGTGGCGACGACCGCGACGCCGACCGCCGTCGCCGTGGCGGCCACCGTGGTCGCGTTGCTCAGGACGAAGTCCTTGGCGCGATCGAGGAGGGCAACCACGCCCACGCCGCCAGCGGCCCCGCTGGCGCCTGCGCCGAGGTAGCCCGCCGCGGCCGAACCGAGCAGGACCGGCCCGAGCAGCGCGGCCAGGGACGAGTTGACGTCGGCCAGCTCGAGGTAGACCGCGGTGCACGGACGACAGTGCTCGAGGTGCTCCTCGACCTTGGAGCTGTCGCGCTTGGACAAGCCGTTGCGGACGTAGCCGCCGAGCAGGCCGTGCGTCTCGCGGCAGGAGTCGCTGACCAGCTCGCCGGAGTGCATGTTCAAGAACGCCTGGCGCAGTCCCTCACGGGCGCGGTAGGCGAGGGCGGAGACGGAGTTGGCGCTCATGCCGAGCAGCGGGGCGATGTCGGCGGGCTTCTGGTTCTCCACCTCCAGGTGCCACAGCACCAGCTGCCAGCGTTCGGGCAGCGAGGCGAAGGCCTTCGCGGCAGCGCCTCCCTCGAACCCGGCCACGGCCGTGTCGGTGAACGGCACCCCCGGGTCATACGGCGTCATGTCGCCGGTGGTGCTCACGCGCTTCTCACCACGCAGCCGGTCCACGTGCAGGCGGCGTACGGCGGTCAGCAGGTAGGCGCGGAACGCGACGTCCGGGCCGCCACCGCCCAGCAGCACGTTGAGAACCTTGACGAAGGCGTCGGAGACCAGGTCGTCGGCGTCGGGGGAGCCCACCAGCATCCGGGCCAGCCGGGTGGCCGCATCGACATGCCGAGAGAAGAGCGTCCCGTAGGAGCTGACGTCGCCGGCGCGCACGCGTGAGATCAGCTCCGGGTCGCTGGACTCGATCACGGTGACGTCGGTGGTGCTCATGGCAGCAGCTGCTCACGCTCGAGGGATGGGACGTACGGGGATTTTATTCCTAATTTCGCGTCATGGAACCGGTTCGACCCCGTTTCTTCGGTGAGGCCACCCGTGGGGGAGTGACCTCAGGGAGAGAAGAGGATGGGCATGGGCATCTTTGCGACGTTGACTCGCAGGGGCGCGCACGCCGGGGCGGCAAGGAAGGCCGAGCCGGCCGAGGACGTGTGGCATGGGTTGCCCACGCGTTTCGACGCCGTCGGAGAACGCCTTGCTGCCGGAGACGACGCGCATGACGCGTGCGCAGTGGTGGGCCGTGCGCTCGCCCGTGATGGTGCCGACCTGGGTGAGGCACTGGACGGGTTGCGGTCCACCTATGCACGAGTCCTGGGAGGGGAGCCCGACTTTCGGGCTGTGCGCGCGTTGGGAGTGGCCTGGGGCGAGGAGACTCTCGGCTATGTCCATCAACTCTCGTGCGAAGACCCCCTGACGGGTCTGGCCAGCCGCGGTCACCTGCGGGCCAGGCTCTCAGAGGTCTATCGCGCCGCCGAGCAGAGGGGGCTCTCGGCGAGCACCAGCCACGCGCTGGTGGTCGTCGACCTCCCTCTGCTCGCGGTCACCGGCTCGCGGGAGGACCCGTTCTCGGCGGCACTACGGCTGGTCGAGTTCGCCGAGGTGACCCGGCTGGTCTTCTCCGGTGACGAGTCGATCGGCCAGGTGAGCAGGTCGCGCCTGGTCGCGATCGTCGAACGCGGGGACCTGCTGCCCCGCCGGGTCCAGCTGCTCCACAGCCTGCTGGCCGACCGAGGCCCCGCGGGCAACCGCGCCGCGACGTGGATCGAGGGGCTGCCCGACACCGACGACGGTGTCGCCTGCCTGCTCGATGAGATCGCGCGCACCTGAACCAGCCCCTAGCCTGTGGGCATGTGCGGCCGCTACGCCTCCAGCAGGCAACCGGAGGACCTCGTCGAGGAGTTCGAGATCCGAGGCCCCGAAGCTCCTCGCCTCGATGCCGACTACAACGTCGCCCCCACCAAGGAGGTGTACGCCGTTGTCGAGCGGCCGCCCGGTGAGGACAGGGAGGCGCCCCCGGAGCGTCAGCTCCGAGTGCTCACCTGGGGCCTGGTGCCGTTCTGGGCCAAGGACCCTTCCGTGGGGAACCGGATGATCAACGCCCGGATGGAGACGGTCGGCGACAAGCCGGCCTATCGACGCGCGTTCGAGCGGCGCCGCGCGATCCTGCCGGCGGACGGCTACTTCGAGTGGTACCCGACCGAGGAGCTCACGGCCAAGGGCAAGCCCCGCAAGCAGCCCTACTTCATCAAGCCCAAGGACGGTGGAGTGCTCGCGATGGCCGGGCTCTACGAGATCTGGCGCGACCCGGACCGCGCCGAGGACGACCCGGACCGGTTCCGGTGGACCTGCACCGTGCTGACCACCGCCGCCGAGGACTCCCTCGGTCACATCCACGACCGGATGCCGCTGATGCTGGCCCCGGACCGTTACGCCGCGTGGCTCGATCCCCGAACGAGTGATCGCGACACGTTGCTCGGCCTGCTTGAACCGGCGGCGCCGGGTCGGCTCGAGGCCTTCCCTGTCTCCACCCTGGTCTCCAACGTGCGGAACAACGGCCCCGAGCTCGTCGTACCCCTTCCCCTCGAGGAGAGCTGATGCCGGTCGAACGGCTCGTGTCCACCCCCAGGGGCGATGCCCGGATCGTCCTACGACGTGCCAAGCGCCCGATCGCGACCCTGGTGCTCACCCACGGTGCCGGGGGAGGGATCGACGCACCGGACCTGGTCCGGCTCGCCCGCACGCTGCCGCAGCAGGACATCTCGGTGACGCTGGTGGAGATGCCCTGGCGCCTCCAGGGCAAGAGGATCGCCCCGGCCCCAGCCGTGATCGACGAGTGCTTCACCGCCGTGCTGGACACGATGCGGATGCGCAGCCCGCTCGTGCTCGGTGGGCGCAGTGCGGGAGCCCGCTCGGCCTGCCGGATCGCCCGGGCTGCCGGGGCCCGCGGGGTGCTGGCGCTCTCGTTCCCGCTGCACCCGCCGGGCAAGCCGGAGAAGTCCCGGCTCCCCGAGCTGGTCGGCGCCCGGGTGCCGACCCTGGTGGTGCAGGGCGAGCGCGACCCGTTCGGCACCCCCGATGAGTTCCCCAGCAGCGTCGACCTGACCGTGGTGCCGGCCGCCGACCACTCCCTGAAGGTGCCCGCATCGGCACCGCTGAGCCAGGCCGAGGCCCTGGCAGTCGTGCTGGAGGCGACCCTGGAGTGGGTGGTCCGCGAGATCGCCGGGAATCGGACCGACTGATCGGGTGTTGTGTCGGTGACAGTCCCACCGTCGTACAAATCAGGAGGCCCGGGGTGACCTGCACGCTCGAGCGGCCGTCCCCCGTGGAGGTTTCTGTACTGTTGGCGACGATGAGCGACACCGACCCCGACTTCCTTGACCCGGCGCAACCCGACCCGGACGAGACAGACCTGTCCACCGAGACCGACGCGGAGCGGCAGCTGCGCTTCGAGCGGGACGCACTGCCGTTCCTGGACCAGCTCTACTCGGCCGCGATGCGGATGACTCGCAACCCGGCCGACGCCGAGGACCTCGTGCAGGAGACGTTCGCGAAGGCCTACGGCTCCTTCCACCAGTTCAAGCCCGGGACGAACCTGAAGGCCTGGCTCTACCGGATCCTGACCAACACGTTCATCAACACCTACCGCAAGAAGCAGCGACAGCCGCAGCAGTCGATGGCCGAGGACGTCGAGGACTGGCAGCTCGCCCGCGCGGAGTCGCACTCCTCCTCGGGCCTGAAGTCCGCGGAGACCGAGGCGCTGGAGCACCTTCCGGACTCCGACGTCAAAGACGCACTGCAGCGCCTCCCGGAGGATTTCCGGCTCGCGGTCTACCTCGCCGACGTCGAGGGGTTCCCCTACAAGGAGATCGCCGAGATCATGGAGACGCCGATCGGCACGGTGATGTCGCGCCTGCACCGGGGACGTCGCCAGCTGCGCGAGATGCTGCAGGACTATGTCCGTGACAACGACCTGCTCTCGGCCGGGACCAAGGGAGGCGCGTCATGACCGAGACGCCGGGGGAAGCCACCGACTGCTCCGCAGTGCTCGGACGAGTCTTCTTCTTCATCGACAACGAGCTCGAACAGGCCGACTGTGCCGAGATCCAGCATCACCTCGACGAATGTGGGCCGTGTCTGGCCCGCTACGACCTCGAGCGCACCGTGAAGACCCTGGTGGCCCGTTCGTGCGCCGAGGTGGCTCCCGACGGCCTGCGCCAACGCGTGCTGCTCTCGATCCATCAGGTGCAGGTCACGATCACCGAGCAGGGCTGAGCCTCCCTCTCACGGTGCTGCGGGCACCCCGCCGATTCGTCTTGTGGCCGGCCACCTGCGAGGATGGGGGCCGCCCCGGCTGCTCGTAGCGAGCACATCGTGGGGCTCCACGTCGTTCAACGCAGGAGGAATCCCATGGGCAAGACTGGCCGCAAGCGGCGCGCTCGCAAGAAGAAGGCAGCGAACCACGGCAAGCGCCCCAACGCCTGAGTCCTGCTCGGCGACCCCTCGGATCGGCGCCAGCACGAGCGCCACGAGGGGAGACTTCCGGGTGAACATCCATGAGTGACATCACCCAGGGCCTCAGCGCCACCATCGAACGCACCGTCACCGAGGACGACACCGCCGATGCGGTCGGCTCGGGGAGCCTGCCGGTGCTCGGCACCCCTCGTCTGCTCGCCTGGTGCGAGGCGGCGACCTGCGCAGCGATCGCACCTGCCCTCGCCGATGGCGAGACGAGCGTCGGCACCCGCGTCTCGATCGAGCACCTCGCCCCCTCGGCGGTCGGGGCGGGCGTGAGTGTCAGTGCCACGGTCGTCCATGTCGACGGGCGGCTGCTCCGCTTCAGCGTGGCGGCCCGGGACAACGGCAGGCTCGTCGGGTCAGGCGAGGTGACCCGGGTGGTCGTCGACGCCGGGCGCTTCATGTCCCGGGTCGGCTGACCTCAGAGCACCACCGCGTAGGCGAGCAGCACGATGTCGGGGACCGGCTCCCGGTCGTCCTGCGGCACGCGCGTGAACCCGAGCCGCTCGTAGAGCCGGTGGGCCGAGGTCATCTGGGCCAGCGAGCACATCCGTACGCCGGCGTACCCGAGATCGCGGGAGCGCCGCAGACACAGCTCGACGAGGTCCTTGCCCACCCCTCGACCCCGAGCGGAGGGTGCCACGACGAGCATCCGGAACTCGCCCTCGTCGCCGTGCGCGAGCTCCCGGAAGGGCGACCCGAGGGGGCAGTAGGTGACCGTCCCGAGGATCTCCTCGCCGTCGACCGCGACCCACAGCTCGGCCCCGGCCGCGCGGCTGGGCGTGTCTGCCAGCTCCAGGACGTAGCGGTCGGCGGGGTCGATGTAGCCGTCGCCGACGTAGACCTGGACGGTCAGTCGACCCACCGCCTCGAGCTCATCGGGTCGGGCCGGCCGCACCTCGAAGGACATCGGGTCAGATGCCGAAGGTGTTGCGGGGGTAGGGCGCATTGACATCGGTGATCACGTTGACCAGATAGGGGACGTTCGCAGCGAAAGCACGGTCGAGGGCCGGCCCGATCTCGCGCGGGTCGGTCACGGTCTCGCCACCACCACCGAGGGCGGTGACGACCTTGTCGTAGCGGGTCTGCGGGGCGAGGTCTGCTGCGACGTCGTACCCGTAGAGCATCTGCATCGGATGCTTCTCCAGTCCCCAGGCCGAGTTGTTGCCGCACACCATCACGACCGGGAGGTTGTGGCGCACCAGCGTGTCGACGTCCATCAACGACATCCCGGCAGCGCCGTCTCCGTAGAGCAGGACCACCTGCGCCGAGGGGCGGGCCAGACGCGCGGCGATCGCGGCGCCGAGACCGGCGCCCAGGCAGCCGTAGGGCCCTGGATCGAGCCAGCCGCCAGGTCGCTTGGGCTCCACGAACTTGCCCGCGAAGGAGACGAAGTCACCACCGTCACCGATCACGATGGAGTCCTCGGCCAGCCGGGGGACCAGCTCGCCGTAGATGCGGGCGGGGTGGATCGGGTCGGCCGAGGCGGAGAGCAGCTCACCGTCGCGCACGGTGGCCTGCTTGACCGTGTCCTGGAGACGCGCAACCCAGCCTGCCCAGTCCGGCTTCCGCACCAGGGCGTGGACGGCCTCGCCGAGACCGCCGAGCACAAGGGTCAGGTCGCCGGACGCCTCGGCCGCGAGGTCGGCGTGCCGGGAGACCTGGGCCGCCGAGTCCGCGAGGTGTACGACGCGCGCGGGGTTGGTGCCCTCCTCCTTGCCGCCGAACACGCCGTAGCCCAGCCGGAAGTCGAGCGGGGTCCCGGCCACCACGACCAGGTCGGACCCGCCGAGCGCCGCGCCACGAGCCTTGGTGACCAGGAGGGGGTGCCCGCCCGGGATCACGCCCCGACCCATGCCGTTGGTGATCACGGGGATGCCAATGGCCTCGACCAGTCGCAGCGCCGCGTGCTCCGCGCCGTCGGCCCAGACGTCGGTGCCCAGCACCAGCACCGGTCGGGAGGCCTGCCCGAGCAGTTCGGCGATCTCGGTGATCGCGTCGCCGTCCGGCTCTGCGCGGTCACGTTCGCGTACGACCGGGCGTTCGGAGGAGGCGGTGTTGAAGAACTCATCCATCGGGATGTCGACGAAGACCGGGCCGCGGTGGGGAGAGCCGGCCACGGTGAAGGCCTCGTGCATCCCCTCGGCCACGTCGGTGGCTTGGTGGATCGTGCGGGAGAGCTTGGTCACCGGCGCCAGGATCGGCGGCTGGTCGAGCTCCTGCAGGGACCCGGTGCCCCAGCGGTTGGCGGGCGCGCGCCCTCCCACGACGACCAGCGGCGAGCCACTGAACTGTGCCTGGGTGATGGCGCTGACCCCGTTGGTGACGCCCGGTCCGGCGGTCAGCACCGCGAGGCCCGGCGCGCGGGTGAGCTTGCCGGTCGCCTCCGCAGCGAAGGCAGCGGTCTGCTCGTGGCGCACGTCGATGATCCGCATCGGCGGGTCCGCGGTCACCGCCCCGTCGTACATCGGGAAGACGTGAGCGCCGGACAGGGTGAACATCACCTCGACGCCGTGGGCGCGCGCCACCGCGACGGCATGCTGCCCGGAGTGGGCCTCGACGAAGCCGGGGCCGACGTCGGGGGAGTCGGGGCTCGCGGCCGGGGGTTGCTCGGGTGCCGTGGTCATGACGCGAGGTTAGCCGCTGCGTTCGACGGCGTCAGGCCTGCCTCAGGTAGGGCCCGTTGGTGGCCCGTAGCTGCTCGATGACCACGAGGAGCAGGTCCGCACGCAGGCCCGGCGGGGAGGGGGCGAGCGCCAGCTGCAGGTGCAGGCTCCGGAGGAAGCCCTGGGCGTTGCCGGCGACGTGGAACGGGTTGTTGTCGACGTCTCCGGAGGGCACCGCGGCCGCCGCGATGCGGGCGACCCAGCGCTCGAGGACGTCGAGGCCGACGAGGTTGCGCCGCAGGCCGTGCATGCATGCGGCCGCGAGCCGGTCCCCCTCGCCACAGTCGAAGAACGTCTCGGTGGGGGAGAGCAACCTGTCGGCCACGACGTCGAGGAGTACGACGAGCTCCATCTGCTCCATCTTCGGGGAGCGCATCAGTGCGCCGATGGCGTCCGCGCCGTGCGCGACCGCGTGGGCCCAGCCCTGACCGGGCACGAAACCGCGCAGGTCGCGCTCGCGGACCAGCCAGCTGGCGATCCGATCACCCCAGGTCAGGATGGTGTCCCGGCCCAGCAGTCCGGTCTCGGTGTCACGGTCGATGCACTCGGTGAGGACCAGGGCGGAGAAGCTGCGCCGGTAGATGGCGTCGCCGCGCGCACGGCCGAGCCCCACCTCGAGCCCCGCGCACATCCCGTCGCCGAGGCCGCGCAGCAGGTCGTCGTAGATCCCCTCACTGATCCAGGTGCCGAGGGTGGGGAAGGCGATGCCGTCGCGGATGCCGGGATCCGGGTCGCCGAGCATGCGGGTCAGGTCGGCCGTCATCTCGTCGAGGGGACGGTCGTCGGGCACCCGGAGACCGTCGGCCACCACCTGCTCCCAGAACCCCGACGCCATGGCGGCATTGTGTCACCCGGGCGGGGACGGGAACGGACCCGGCCCCGCGTCTCCTAGGCTGGCGGGGTGCCGTCCATGAAGGCCCTCGCCCGGGCTCACACGACCCTCTCCGGGGACGACCTCGACTGGCTCACCCTCCTGGTCGCGGACTGGCAGATCATCGCCGACCTGAGCTTCGCCGACCTGGTGCTGTGGCTGCCCGCCGCCGAGGGCGGTGGCTTCTGGGCCGGCGCGCAGATGCGCCCGACCACGGGCCCGACGGCCTTCGTCGACGACATCGTGGGCAGCTTCCTCCCCGATGGCCGTCGACCCCTGATGGACTCCGCGCTCCGCGAGGGACGGATCGCGCGCGAGGGCGATCCCGAGTGGCGCGACGACGTGCCCGTCCGGGTGGAGGCGATCCCGGTCCGCCGCGGCGACCGCTTCATCGCCGTGGTGGCTCGCAACACCAACCTGCAGGGGGTGCGCACCCCCAGCCGCCTGGAGCTGTCCTACCTGCAGACCGCCAGCGAGCTCTCCCAGATGATCGCGAACGGGTCCTTCCCGTTCCCCGGGCAGCGATCGGACCACGCGGACACGCCGCGGGTCGGGGACGGCTTCATCCGGGTCGACGAGGCCGGTCGGGTGACCTATGCGAGCCCGAACGCGCTGTCGGTCTACCGCAAGCTCGGCTTGACCGGTGACCTCAGCGACCAGTCCCTGGCCGAGGTGACCCGAAACCTGGTGCCGCCCGGCCTACGCACCGACGAGGAGACGATCAGCGCCGTTCTCGGCGGCCGGATGCCTCGCGACACCGAGCTCGGCAACGGGTCGGCGACGGTGATCCTGCGCGCCATCCCCCTCCGTCCGGCCGGGGTGCACACCGGCGGGTTGGTGCTGCTCCGCGACGTCACCGACCTGCGGCGCCGAGATCGCGAGCTGGTCACCAAGGACGCCACCATCCGTGAGATCCACCACCGGGTGAAGAACAACCTGCAGACGGTCGCAGCCCTGCTGCGCCTGCAGGCGCGCCGGATCGGCGTACCCGAGGGGCGCGTCGCGCTCGAGGAGGCGGTACGCCGGGTCGGGGCGATCGCCGTCGTCCACGAGACGCTGAGCCAGGCGTTCGACGAGACCGTCGACTTCGACGACGTGACCGACCGTCTCACCCGGCTGGTCACCGACGTCGCCTCGCGCGGCGGTCAGATCCGCACCAGCCGCTCGGGCTCGTTCGGGTCGATCAGCTCCGACGCCGCCACTCCGCTCGCGATGGTCTTCACCGAGCTGATCCAGAACGCCGTGGAGCACGCCTTCGGCGCGGACCAGCAGGGGTCCATCCAGATCACCTGCGCCCGGGCGGGGCAGGGCCTGCGACTCTCCATCGAGGACGACGGCCGCGGGCTCCCGGCCGGCTTCGGCCTGGACACGTCGGCCAGCCTGGGTCTGTCCATCGTGAGCACGCTCGTCGACGAGCTGCGCGGTGACATCAGCCTGGGTGCGCGGCCCGACGGGCCTGGCACCCGGGTCGTGGTCGACATCCCCGATGTGGCGGGTCAACGTCGCTGACCGACCGTTGGCCGGGTCGTCGTGGATCAGGCAGTGCGCACGCGGGACCGCGCGTTGCGGCGCTTCAGCGCCCGCCGCTCGTCCTCGCTGAGGCCGCCCCAGACACCGTGGTCCTGCCCGGCCTCGAGGGCCCATGCGAGGCACTGTTCGCGCACGTCGCAGCGTCGGCACACCTGCCGGGCCTCCTCGATCTGGAGGATCGCGGGCCCGGTGTTGCCGATCGGGAAGAACAGTTCCGGGTCCTCATCGAGGCACGCCGAACGGTGGCGCCAATCCATGACTGGGGCAACCCTCCAAACTGACTAGTGAACGCTTTCACGATCTCGACCCGGCTCATGCGCAAGCGCAACCGACCGGGATTGGTGAGCGCTGCGCAACTCATGCTGCGGCGCACGGGTTTGATCGTTGCAACTCCCGGGCCCGATGACAACCCCCTGCATGGTCGGGTTGGTCACAACCGGGCACCGCAGACGGGGTGAATCCGACGGCGACATAGGCTCCTGCCCGTGCAGAACTCCTACGACCGAAGCGCGGACGAGCCGGAGCCGGACCCCACCACCCGGTCGCCGTACTCCCGGTACGGCACCCCGGCCCCGCTGGCGGCAGCGGCCGGCCTCACGTTCATCGAGGGCCTGGTGACGGTGATGTTCGGGATCACCGAGGTGGCCAGCCTCGACTCGGACCGGCTGGTGATGGGCATCACCACGGCGGCCTTCTTCGTGGCGTACGGCGTCGTGCTCCTCGGCTGCTCGTGGGGGATGCACGCCATCCGCCCGTGGTCGCGCGGACCGGTGCTGCTGGCGCAGCTGATCTGGCTCGGCCTGGCGTGGAACTTCCGTGACGGCGACACCCTGCCGATCGCGATCGCCCTCGCCGTGGTTGCTGCACTCGTGCTCGCGGGGCTGCTGCACCCCCGCTCCATCGACGCGCTCGAGAAGGCTGCCGACCGCGCCTAGTTCGCCTCGCTCATGGAGGTGCGCAGCTGCTCCAGCGTCCGTTGCAGCAGCCGGGAGACGTGCATCTGTGAGACCCCGATCTCCTCGGCGATCTGCGACTGGGTCATGCCACGGAAGAACCGTAGGAGCAGGATCCGCCTCTCCCGGGGCGGCAGGCGTTCGATCAGTGGCTTGATCGACTCGCGGATCTCCACGTGGGCGAGCGCGTCGTCGTCCACCCCGAGGGTGTCGAGGATGCTGCTCCCGCCGTCGTCGCTCTGGTCGCCGGCGTCCAGGGACAGGGTGGAGTAGGCATTCGCCGACTCGATGCCCTCCAGGACTTCCTCGACGGTCACGCCGAGCCGCTCGGCGATCTCGCGCGGTGTGGGAGAGCGCCCGACCTGTTGGGACAGCTCACCGACGACCGCGCTGATGGACATCCGCAGCTCTTGCAGGCGCCGCGGGACACGCACCGCCCAGCCCTTGTCGCGGAAGTACCGCTTGATCTCACCGATGATCGTCGGGGTGGCGTACGTCGAGAACTCCACCTCGCGCTCGAGGTCGAACCGGTCGACGGACTTGATCAGTCCGATGGTGCCGACCTGGACGAGGTCCTCGAGGGGCTCCCCGCGATTCATGAACCTGCGGGCGCAGTGGTCCACCAGGGGCAGGTGCAGGCGGACGAGCTCCTCGCGACAGGCGACGCGTCGGTCCTCGGCCGTGTCGGCAGCCGTGAGCTCGCTGAAGAGCTGCATGCTCAGGTCCCGAGTCGCCCGGTGAGCCGTCTTGGGGGCGGTGTTCCCCCGTGGCTCGTCGGGCAGAGGCGGCATGACCTCAGACCGCGATGCTGGAGCGCACCGTGAATGAGACCCAGCGCAGGCTTTCCTCGCGTTTGGTCACGACGTCGCTGGTGAGCGCGGTCAGCACCTGCCAGCCGAAGCTGTCCATGTCGGGCTCGGTTTCGCCGGAGCTGTCCGCCGAGACGGCCACCCGGATCGAGCCGTCGCTCAGGTCGAAGGTGGCGTGCATGTCGCCGCCGGAGTCGGCGTGCTCCAGCACGAGTGCGCAGGCCTCGCCGACAGCCATCCGCAGGTCCTCGATGTCGTCGAGGGTGAAGTCGAGGCGCGCGGCCAGGCCGGCGGTCGTCATCCGCAGCACGGCTACGTAGACGCTTTCGGCGGGGAGCCGAAGCTCGACGTCGGGGCGATTTGTCACAGTGGTCGTCCTCCGGCTGCGCGACGTGGTCTCTCCCGAACAGCGTAGTGCTGCTGGGCGCGCTGCGTGCGCGTTCGGGACAGGACGTCCCCGCACGTCGTCGCGGTCCCGGCCGGCCGACCGGAAGGACCGAATCGCGACTGTTGCCCCCAGAACACGACAGCACGGCCGCACAACGATCGGCCCGGGTGGAGGGTCAGATAGACCACCCAGCCCGCTGCGCCCGCTGAACGCCGGGATCTGCCATCATCGGGTCAGACCCGTTCCGCGTACCAACCCCCCGAACGGGCGCGGAACGGGCCACCCCCGGCCGCAGACTTTTCTCAGGCCTGACGCGCGTTGGCGCTTCGCGAACTCGGCGCCGCCTCCAGACGAGAAGTCCTGAGCGGGTGCAGGCCTGACGCACGTTGGCGCTTCGCGAACTCGGCGCCGCCTCCAGACGAGAAGTCCTGAGCGGGTGCAGGCCTGACGCACGTTGGCGCTTCGCGGGCTCAGCGCCGCCTCCAGACGAGAAGTCCTGAGCGGGTGCAGGCCTGACGCACGTTGGCGCTTCGCGGGCTCAACGCCGCCTCCAGACGAGAAGTCCTGAGCTTCGCTCAGGCCTTCTTCGTCTCCCAGAAGATCTCGGCGATCTCGTCGATCTTGGCCAACAGCTCATCGACCTTCGCCTCATCGAGCTCACCCTTGGTGCCGGAGGCGCCGGCCAGCTTGGTGGCCTCGTTGAACAGCTGGTGGAGCTGCGGGTACTTCTCGAAGTGCGGGGGCTTGAAGTAGTCGGTCCACAGCACCCACAGGTGGTGCTTGACCAGCTCGGAGCGCTGCTCCTTGATCACGATCGCGCGGGTGCGGAAGTCCGGGTCCTCGTTGTCCTTGACCTTGCCGATGATTCCCTTGATCGACTCGGCCTCGATGCGTGCCTGGGCGGGGTCATAGACGCCGCAGGGCAGGTCGCAGTGGGCGGAGACCTCGATCGTCGGTGCAAACAGAGCGTTCTTCATCATCTGGTGGGGTTCCTCTCCAAGAGAGTGCTGGAACTGACGGGTGGGCGCCGCGTGACTCGAGCGCCCGAACTCGCCTGCGACACTACCCGGACGCTGAGCCCGCTCGACGAGGGAGGTGACCCGATGTCTCCGATGCGGCTGCCCGTGGTCAGTGGCCGGCTCGGCATGGCGATCGTGCGCGGCCGGTCGATGGCACCGACCCTGCGTGACGGCGACCGGCTGCTCGTCGCCCACGGTGCCGTTCCCCGCCCGGGCAGGGTCGCGGTCGTGCGGTTCGCGGACGGCGTGGTGGCGGTCAAGCGGCTGGACCACCACTCGGCCGACGGGTGGTGGGTGGTCCGCGACAACGACCGGGAGGGCCGCGACTCGTGGTCGGCCGGCCCGATCGCCGACGACGACGTACTGGCTGTCGTACTGGGTCGGCTCTGGCCCCGCCCGGGCTTGCTGCGGGGGACGCCGGAGCCGGGTGTCTGATCCGCCACATTCTCCCTGTGGGGCGCCCTGCTGACCGATGCTGTGCGACCATGGGGATCCGGGGTCACCCCCCATCTGCGTCGCGAATCCGCGGACCCACCCATCGGTCCGGCGTCGATCCGCCTCTTTCGAACCGCTGACCCACGTCCTTCTGGAGTACCTGTCATGGTTGCATCGGATCAAATGCCCGACCTGGAGAACCCGCGCGCCCACGACCCCGTCTTCGCCCTGCACGCCGGCGGCAAGATGGAGATCGCGTCGCGAGTCGCCCTCAACGGCCCCGCGGAGCTCTCGATGGCCTACACCCCGGGTGTGGCGCGGGTGTGCGAGGCCATCGCGGCCGAGCCGGAGCTGGCCGACGACTACACGTGGGTCTCCAACACGGTCGCCGTAGTCACCGACGGCACCGCCGTCCTGGGTCTGGGAGACATCGGTCCGCGCGCCGCGATGCCGGTGATGGAGGGCAAGGCCGTGCTGTTCAAGCAGTTCGGTGGGGTCGACGCGGTGCCGATCTGCCTGGCGACGACTGACGTCGACGAGATCGTGGACACGGTGGTCCGGCTCGCACCGAGCTTCGGCGGCATCAACCTGGAGGACATCTCCGCTCCCCGTTGCTTCGAGATCGAGGAGCGGCTCAAGCGAGCCCTCGACATCCCGGTCTTCCACGACGACCAGCACGGTACGGCGGTGGTGGTGCTCGCCGCCCTCGAGAACGCCCTGCGCCTCACCGGTCGGGACAAGGCCGGCACACGGGTCGTCGTCTCCGGTGCCGGTGCCGCCGGCGTGGCGGTCACCCGCATCCTCCTGGCCGCGGGCATCCGTGACATCGCGGTCGTGGATCGCACGGGCGTGCTGCGCGCCGGCCGGGACGCGATGAACGGCTCCAAGCTGGCGCTCGCTGAGGTGACTGCCGACGTCACCGGGCGCAGCGGCGGGCTGGCAGACGTGATGTTCGGCGCCGACGTCTTCATCGGGGTCTCCGGCGGCACGGTGCCCGAACCGATGGTCGCCTCGATGGCGAGCGACTCGATCGTCTTCGGCCTGGCGAACCCGATGCCCGAGGTCCACCCAGACGTGGCCCACCGGCACGCACGCGTGGTGGCGACCGGGCGCTCGGACTTCCCGAACCAGATCAACAACGTGCTCGCCTTTCCCGGGATCTTCCGGGGTGCCTTCGATGCCAGGGCGACCGCGATCACCGAGGGCATGAAGCTTGCGGCGGCCCACGCGCTCGCGGCGATCGTCGCCGACGAGGTCACCGAGGCGCTGATCATCCCCTCGGCGTTCGACCCCCGGGTGGCACCCACGGTGGCTGCTGCCGTCGCCGAGGCGGCTCGGCGCGACGGGGTCGCACGCCGCTGAGGCCGGTCGCTAGGGTCGAACCATGTTCGCCGTCTACGCAGAGTCCTTCTCCTCCGACGACCCGCTGGACGGGTTGGTGGTCGGTGAGCGCCCCGAACCCGAGGTGCCGGACGGCTGGACGACGGTCACCGTCAAGGCCGCTTCGCTGAACCACCACGACCTGTGGTCGCTGCGCGGTGTCGGGCTGCGCGAGGAGGCGTTGCCGATGATCCTGGGGTGCGACGCGGCGGGCCTCGACGAGGACGGCAACGAGGTCGTCGTACACGCCGTGGTGAGTGATCCGGCCTGGCGCGGCGACGAGACCTTCGACCCCAAGCGGTCGCTGCTCAGCGAGCGGCACCAGGGGACTCTGGCGGCCAGGGTCGCCGTGCCCAAGGTGAACGTCGTACCCAAGCCCGAGTCGATGTCGTTCGAGGAGGCGGCCTGCCTGCCGACGGCGTGGCTCACGGCGTACCGGATGCTGTTCACCCAGGGCGGCCTCAAGCCCGGCGACACCGTGCTGGTGCAGGGCGCGGGGGGCGGCGTGGCCACGGCCCTGATCACTCTGGCCCGCGCGGGCGGACTCAAGGTGCTCGCCACCAGCCGCGACGAGATCAAGCGCAAGCGAGCCCTGGAGATCGGGGCCCACGAAGTCTTCGAGACCGGCGCCCGGCTGCCCACCAAGGTGGACGCGGTGATGGAGACGGTGGGCCGAGCCACGTGGTCCCATTCGATCCGCGCGCTGCGGCCTGGGGGCACGCTCGTCGTCTCCGGTACGACGTCCGGGCCCAAACTGGACGACGCGGAACTGACCCGGATCTTCTTCCTGCAGCTGCGGGTGATCGGGTCCACGATGGGCACCCGGACGGAGCTGGCCGCGCTGGTCAACCTGATGGACGCCAGCGGCGCGCGCCCGCTGATCGACCGCTCCCTGCCGATGGCAAAGGCCCGGGACGGGTTCGCGGCGATGGCCGAGGGCGACGTCTTCGGCAAGATCGTCTTCACCCTCTGATGGCCACGCACCTGCTCACCGGCGCCGGCTCGGGGATCGGGGCTGCCCTGGCCGAGCGGCTCGACGCTCGCGGCGACTCGCTGGTGCTGCTGGCGCGGTCGCCCGAGCGCGCCGATGAGCTCGCTGCGCGCTACGACGGGGCGCAGGTCCTCGTCGCGGACCTGTCCGTCGAGGGCGCCGTGGCCGGTCTCGACCTCCCGTCGGAGCTGGACTCGGTCGTCCATGCCGCAGGCGTGGTGACGCTCGGCAGCGTCGCGGATCTCGCGGTGCCCGACTGGCGCGCCCATCTCGAGGTGAACCTCCTCGCGCCGGTGGAGCTGACCCGGCTGGCGCTCCCCGCACTGCGCGCGCAACGCGGCACCGTCGTGTTCGTCAACTCCGGAGCCGGCCTTCGAGCCAATCCGGGGTGGTCGGCGTACGCCGCGTCGAAGTTCGGCCTGCGCGCCCTCGCCGACGCCCTGCGAGCCGAGGAGTCGGACCACGGGGTGCGAGTGACCAGCGTCTACCCGGGCCGGACAGCAACGCCGATGCAGCAGCGGGTGCACGAGCAGGAGGGCAGGGAGTACGACGCGGGCGCCTGGATCCGTCCCGAGACCGTCGCCGAGGAGATCCTGCGAGTCCTCGACCTGCCCCGCGACGCCACGATCCCAGACCTCACGGTGAGCCCCGGCCCCTGAAGCCCCGAGGCGGAGACCATCCCGCCCACCGGGGCCCGAGACCCGCCCCGGACCCGAGACCGGACCCCGCCCGGGGCCCGCCACGAACATGCGAATGTCGCGCGTCGGGCTCGTGAGCACCTCACCGTCACCGCCGCCGACATTTGCATGTTTGGCCCGGTGGCGCCCCCGACCCGCCCACCCGACCCGCTGGCCCCGCCCCCGAACATGCGAATGTTGCGCGTGGGGCTCGTGCGCCGCTCATCGCCACCACCAGCGACATTCGCATGTTGGTCGGGCCTTCGCCGCACCCATCACCCCGAACCCATCACCCCGCCCGCCCGGCCTCGACACCGATGAGTTTGTCGGTGGGGGCGGGTCTAATGCAGTTGCCGACCCCCTGACGCGGGCGGCACCCTGAGACTGCCCCACGACGACGAACGAGGTTTCCGCATGCATCCCGCCGCCGCTGCCCCGCCGGCACCAGCCGCAGCCGACTACGCCGTGTTGCGCTGGCTCGTCGGCGCCACGTTCGTGGTGATCCTGAACGAGACGATCATGATCAACGCCATCCCGCGCCTGATGGTCGACTTCCAGGTCGACGCGACCGCCGCGCAATGGCTCTCGACCGCCTTCATGCTGACGATGGCGGTGGTGATCCCGACGACCGGCTGGCTGCTCCAACGAGTGACCACCCGCTTCGCCTTCGGGCTCTCGATGGGGGTCTTCTGCGTCGGGACGTTGCTGGCCGCCGCCGCCTGGACCTTTCCGGTGCTGCTGCTCGCCCGCGTGATCCAGGCCAGCGGCACGGCGGTGATGATGCCGCTGCTGATGACGACGCTGATGGCGGTGGTGCCGGTCCACGAGCGCGGTCGCGTGATGGGCAACGTGACGCTGGCGATGTCGGTCGCGCCAGCCCTCGGGCCGGCCGTGTCGGGGATCATCTTGGATGCGCTGTCCTGGCGCTGGATCTTCCTCGTGGTGCTGCCGGTCGCGGCCGGGATCGCCGTGGCGGGACTGAGCCGGCTACGCAACGTCGGCGTCCCCACGGCCGGAAACCTCGACTGGGCGAGCGTGCTGATCGCCGCCGTCGGCTTCGGCAGCCTGGTCTACGGCCTCAGCGAGGCCGGTGCGGTGGGCGACCGCTCAGCGGCGTACGCAGCGCTGGTGATCGGCGCACTCGGTGTCGGGATCTTCGTGTGGCGTCAGCTGGTGCTCCAGCGCACCGACCGGCCGCTGCTCGACCTGCGCACCCTGCGGCTCCGGGTCTACACGGTCTCCCTCGCCGCGATGTCCGTCGCGTTCATGGCGATGCTCGGGTCGATGATCCTGCTCCAGCTCTACCTGCAGAACGTCCGCGGCATGTCGCCGCTTGCGACCGGCCTGCTGGTGATGCCGGGAGGTCTGGCGATGGGACTGCTGGGTCCGAGGGTCGGCCGGGTGTACGACGCCCGCGGCGCCCGGGTCCTCGTCTTCCCCGGGGCGGCCGGGCTGGTGGCCGCCATGACGGCGCTGGCGTTCGTCGGCACCGCGACGCCGACGTGGGAGATCCTGATCGTGCACGTCGTGCTGATGGTCAGCCTCGCCGCACTGTTCACGCCCCTGTTCACGATGGGCCTCGGCGCGCTGCCGCCGCGCCTGTACTCCCACGGCAGCTCGCTGCTCGGCACCACCCAGCAGGTGGCCGGCGCCATGGGGGCGGCCCTGGTCGTGATGATCATGACCAGCCGCACGGCGACCCTGGTGAGCGAGGGCGTGACGCCCCTCGCCGCCTCGGTCGAGGGACTGCGCTGGGCCTTCGCGGTGGGTGCCGGCCTGTGTCTGGTGGTGCTCGGACTGGTGGCCCTGCTCCCCGCCCGGCTCGAGCCGGCAACGGCACCCGAGGCAGATGGTGGGGCAGACGGCGGCGCAGACGGCGGCGCCGAAGCAGCGGTTGCCGCCGGCAACCCGGCCTAGGAGACCGCTAGCTGCGCGATCGCCAGTGGAGCGCGCCGACGAGCATCATCCGCAGCTGGGTCCGAGCCTGCTCGATGACGGCTCCCTCGGCGCCGGGGCGAGCGGTGAGGATCGCCTCGGTGGTGCCGACCATGGAGGTCACGATCAGGTTGGACAGCACCCGCAGGTCCTCGGTCGACCAGTGCGCCGGGTCGGTGAGCCTGGCCAGGTCGGCCGCCAGCTCCCGCTCGACCAGCTCGAGCTGGTGGCCGATCGCAGCTCGGACGGACGGGGGACCGGCCACCCGCTCGCGCGCGATGAACGAGAAGTGGGCGTGCTGGTTGCCGACGTGCTCGCGGAGCACCGCGACCGAGCTGTCGATGATGTTGCGATACGTCGGGTCACTGCGGCGTACGTCGCGCAGCAGCTCGCGCAGGGACGCGAAGGACTCCTCGACCAGGGCCAGCCCGAGCTCCTCGATCGAGGCGAAGTGCCGGTAGAACGCGGTCGGCACGATGCCGACCTCCTTGGCTACCTGGCGCAACGAGAGCGCCACCAGGCTGCTCTCGTCGAGGAGCGTGAGCGCCGCGTCGATGATCGCCCGCCGGGTCCGGCCCTTGCGCTCGAGCCGGGACTCACCCGCCTGCCCGGGCGCGGTGCCAGGCGTCGTCACGGACTTCTCCATGCGGTCGAGACTACTGCTCGGCGGGCGCCGAGGTGTACGTGCGTGCACTCGGACTCCCTCTGCCTCAACCGGTGCCGTCAGGCGCGCCGGCTGACCTCGACGCCGTCCAGGTGGACCGAGCGGATCCGGTGGCCCAACCCGCTCACGTCCTCCGGGTCGCCGTCCACCACGACGAGATCGGCACGCTGGTCCGGCCGGATCGTGCCTCGGTCCGAGGCGACATCGAGCAGGTCGGCGGCCGACCCGGTCGTGGCGTAGAGGGCGTCGAGCGGGGACAGTCCGGCCTCGACCATCAGCTCGAGCTCCTCGAGGTTCGTGCCGTGCGGGCCGACACCACAGTCGGTGCCCATCGCGATGCGCACCCCGGCCTGGTGGGCCCGTCCCACGCTGTCGCGATGCGCCTCGGTGACGGACTTCGCCTTGTCGACCGAGGACTGGGCGATGGGGATCCCGGCCTCGGCTGCGGCGATCACCGCCCGGGGGGCGTGCAGCGTCGGGACGAGCCATGCGCCCCGTTGCAGCATCATCTCGATCGCCTCGTCGTCGAGGTAGATCCCGTGCTCGATGGAGCGGACGCCGTTGCGCAGCGCCGCCTTGATGCCGCCGGCACCCTGGGCGTGGGCCATCACGTGGATGCCGGCCGCGGTGGCCTCGGCGGTCATCTCGGCGATCTCGTCGTCACGGAAGTGGCCGTGCTTCGGGTCGTCACGCGGGGACAGGACGCCGCCTGTGGTGGCCACCTTGAGCACGTCGGCCCCGGCCCGGATCACCTCCCGGACTCGTTGCCGCACGTTGACGGGTCCGTCGACCACTCCGCTCGGCCGGCCGGGGTGGGGCAGGAAGAACGGCGCCTCACCCCCGCAGATCGACCAGTCGTCGCCGTGGCCGCCGGTCTGGCTCAGCATGATGATCGAGATCTGCATCCGCGGCCCGGGGATCATCCCCCGCTCGACGGCCTCCTTGACCCCGAGGTCGGCACCGCCGGCGTCGCGGATGCTGGTGATCCCGGTCTCCAGGGTCTTCCTCAAGTTGGCGGCCGCGCTGTAGAACTGCAGGCTGAACGGCGTCTGCAGGATCTGCATCTGGCTGGGCGAGTCGAGGGTGACGTGGACGTGACAGTCGAAGAAGCCCGGCGAGACGAAGCCGCCGGAACAGTCCACCGCCACGTCGCCGTCGAGTCCGGCACCGACGTCGACGATGCGGCCGTCCTCCACGACGACGTCGCCCTCGGAGGGGCGTCCCGCCGTCCCGTCGTAGACCATTCCACCCGTGAAGATCGTCCTCGTCATGGCCACGACCCTAGTCCGTTTTGTCAGCAGGGTGGCAGGCATCACCCCCCGGTACCTTGACCGCGACGTTGGGGGACCCCCATCCTTTGAGTGAACACACGTTCACTCAAACTGAAGGAGGAGGACATGCCCCTACGTCAACCCGTGGTCGAGCGCATCCTCGGCTCCCGCACCCTCGCAGCGCTGACCTCGCCCCATGGCGTCGACCGCTACCTGGAGCTGTTCAACCCCATGTGGGCCGCCCGGGAAGTCCGTGCCACCGTCGTGGAGAAGACCCTGGAGACGACAGGCGAGCACCCCGTCGCGACGCTGACCCTGGAGCCGACGAGCACGTGGCACGGTCACCGAGCCGGCCAGTACGTGCAGGTCGGCGTTGAGATCGGCGGCGCCCGTCGTACCACCAGGTGCTTCTCGATCTCATCGGCCGCGTCCGGCCCCGGCGAGCGGATCACCATCACCGTCAGAGCCCACGAGGAGGGCCGGGTGAGCAAGTTCCTGGTCCAAGAGGCGCTGCCGGGCCAGGTCGTGCACCTGAGCCAGGCCGAGGGTCGGTTCACCCTCACCGAGAGTCCAGCGACGCCCACGAACAACCATCTGCTGATGATCTCCGGTGGCTCCGGCATCACGCCGGTCATGTCCCAGGTCCGCACGCTCCTGCGCGACGGGTACGACGGCAGCACCAACCGCCGGGTGACCTTCTTGCACTACGCCCGCTCGGCCGAGGACCAGATCTTCGCCCTCGAGCTGGCCCGGATGGCCCGCGAGGACAACGGCGTCACCGTGCACCTGCGGCACGGCTCGGAGCACTTCAGTGCCGAGGCGCTGGCCGAGCTGGTGCCCGACTTCCGGGACACCGACACCTGGGCATGCGGACCGGCCCCGATGATGGCGCTGGTCGCGGAGGCCTACGTGGACTCCCCGCGCCTGCGCACCGAGTTCTTCAAGACCCCCGCCGTTTCCACCGGCTCGGCCGAGGGCGAGGTCTCCTTCACCCGCGCCGGCTCCAGTGCCGCCAACAGCGGCGCGTCCCTGCTCGAGCAGGCCGAGGCCCTCGGCCTCGAGCCCGAGTTCGGCTGTCGCATGGGCATCTGCTTCACCTGCACCTCCCGCAAGACCGAGGGAACAGTTCGCAACGTCCTGACCGGCGAGGAGTCCTCGCTGCCGGACGAGGACATCCGCATCTGCGTCTCCGCCCCGGTCGGCGACTGCGTCGTCGACCTCTGACCCCCGCGTCGGACCACCCACCACCACGCCTCACGAGAGGAACCCCTGACATGAGCACCACCGAGAAGAACCGCACTCTCACCCCCGAGCAGCTCGACGCCTTCGGCGCCGAGATGGACGCGATCCGCCAGCGCGTGATCGGCCAGCTCGGCGAGGAGGACGCGACCTACATCCGCAACATCCTCAAGCGGCAGCGGCAGTTCGAGATCGCCGGCCGTGCGCTGATGTATCTCCCGCCGGCCTGGCCGCTCGCCGTCGCGGCGCTGAGCGTCTCCAAGATCCTGGACAACATGGAGATCGGGCACAACGTGATGCACGGCCAGTACGACTGGATGGGCGACCCCGCCCTGAACTCACGCATGTACGAGTGGGACAACGTCTGCCCCAGCGACCAGTGGAAGTACTCGCACAACTACATCCACCACACCTTCACCAACATCCTCGGCAAGGACCGCGACGTCGGCTACGGGATCCTGCGGATGGACGAGGACCAGAAGTGGCACCCCTACTACCTCGGCAACCCGGTGTACGCCTTCTTGCTGATGGTCTTCTTCGAGTGGGGGGTCGCGATGCACGACCTCGAGGTCGAGAACATCGTCGCGGGCAAGCGCAGCCTCGCCGACAACAAGCCCCTGCATGCCGGGCTGATGCGCAAGATCCGCAAGCAGGCCCTCAAGGACTACCTGCTGTTCCCGGCGCTGACCGGCCCGCTGTTCCCGCTGACCATCGTGGGCAACGCGACCGCCAACCTGGTGCGCAACATCTGGGCCTTCAACATCATCTTCTGCGGCCACTTCCCGGCCGGGGTCGCCACCTTCAGTGAGGAGGAGTGCGAGGGCGAGTCACGCGGTCACTGGTACTACCGGCAGCTGCTCGGCTCGGCCAACATCACCGGCGGCAAGCTGTTCCACACGATGACCGGGAACCTCTCGCACCAGATCGAGCACCACCTCTTCCCCGACCTGCCGGCCCGCAGGTACCCGGAGATCGCCGAGGAGGTCCGCGAGATCTGTCAGCGCTACGGCGTGGCGTACAACTCCGGCCCGCTCGGCAGGCAGCTCGCGAGCGTCGCAGCCAAGATCTGCCGGCTCGCCCTGCCCCCCAGGCGCCGGCCGTCGGATACGCCGACTGCTGAGCAGCAGGCGCCTTCCGCCGATGCCGTGGCCGCCTGAGAGACTGGCGGCATGGACGACAAGCTCAGCAAGGCCGAGATCCGGAAGGATGCGGTGCAGGACGGCGTGAGCGCCGCGAGCCAGACGGTGGGAGCGGTGGTCACGATCATCACCACGGCCGTCGGCGAGATCACCAGGACGGTCGGCGGCTTCGCCACCGAGATCTTCGAGATCCGCGACGCGGCACGCCGGGCGAGCCATGACCATGACGACGAGGAGTCCGAGGACGCCGAGTAGGGCCGCACGCCGTCGTCCTGCTGAAAACGGTCAGCCGAAGAGCATCGAGAAGTCGGCCATCCGGAACGAGGCAAGCGGACGCTTCCCGGCGAGCCAGGCAAGTGGGCCTGAGTCGTCGAACTCCCACGCCCCGCGACACGGGAGCGCCTTGGCGCTGCCCTTGATTCGGGCCACGACCTCTTCGCCGTCGGCGCGATGCTGTGAGGTGCCACCCCTGAAGGGTGCGCGGAAGGTCGCGTTGGAGACGTCGCGGAACCGCGCGGAAGCAATGGGCCGCCCGTCGAGACTGGCCCGCCAGGACGTCCGTTGCACCAGCTTGCCGGTGGTGGTGCGGTCGAAGTCGCAGAGGTCCTTGGGGATCGCCCACAGCTCCCGGCCGCCGTCGCGGGAGTCGGGGGAGTCCACCCAGATGTCGGTGATCCTTGCGCGTCCGCCGACGGGGCGCGCGACGAGCAGCTCGGAGTAGGTCAGCGGGCTCGGCTGCTGGTAGGCGACCATGGCGGCGCCGTACACCCCCGGCGGGCGGTCGGCATGGTCGCCCTCGCGCACCCGGAACAACGACAACCAGAGCTGTCCGTGCATCTGCCATGGCGCCGGGGGGAAGGGCATGGGCCGACCCTAGTGCCGGGGCGCGGTCAGCCCGCAGCCTCGTCCGGTGTGCGGAACGTACGTCGGTACTCGGCCGGGGCCACGCCCACATGGGAGCTGAAGTGGTGTCGGAGCAGCGCAGCCGATCCGAACCCGGCGCGCGTCGCCACGGTCTCGACCGGGAGGTCGCTGCCCTCCAGCAGCATGCGGGCGTGGTGCAGCCTCTGGGCCAGCAGCCACTTGCCGGGGGTGGTTCCGGTCTCGGCCGCGAAACGTCGGGCGAAGGTCCGCTCTGACATCGCTGCCCGGCGTGCGAGCAGGCGCACGGGTTGCTCCTCGGCGAGGTGTTCGCGCATCCAGGTCAGCAGTGGTGCCATGCTGCCGATTCCGCACTCGGGCACGGGCAGGTCGATGAACTGTCGCTGGCCGCCGTCGCGTTGGGGAGGCACCACCATGCGCCGCGCGATCTTCGTGGCGACCGCCGCGCCGAGCTCGCATCGCACGTGGTGCAGGCACGCGTCGATTCCCGCCGCGGTGCCCGCGCTGGTGATGATCCGGTCGTCCTCCACGAACAGCACGTCGGGGTCGACCGTCGCGGCCGGGAAGCGACGAGCCAGGTCGGCCGCGTGGCGCCAGTGGGTCGTGCAGGTGCGGCCGTCGAGCAGGCCGGCCTCGCCCAGCAGGTAGGCCCCCGAGCAGACCGAGAGCAGGTAGCCGCCACGGGCGTGGGCGCGTCGGAAGACGTCGAGAACTGCCTCGGACGGCGGGTTCTCGTAGTCGTAGGCGGGTGCGACGACGAGGTCGGCGTCGTCGGCGTCGGCCAGGCTGTGGGAGGTGGTGATCGAGACGCCGTTGGCCATCGCGATCGGTTCTCCGGGCCGCTCCGAGCAGGCCCGGAAGTCGATCAGTGGGACGCCGTCCTCGCTGCGGTCCACCCCGAAGACCTCATGGACGACGCCGAGCTCGAACATCAGCGGCCGTTGTGGGACGACCAGGGCCACGCGGGTGAGTGCCATGGCGCCATTATGGCAGGAAACATGCGCACCGTGTCAATCCTGCCACTGGTGGCAGGAAACTGCTGAGAGCAAACTTGCTGCCATGACTACTTACCTCGCAGCCACAGTCCTCCTGCTCCTCCTGGGCGGCATCGCCGTCCTGATGGAGCGCACCCACCGCAGGACCTCGGGCATGCCCCGACTGCCGTTCGGCGCCGACGCCGGCCGGGAGGCCGACCTGTGGCGGATCCTGCACGACATCGACGGGGGCCGCCGGATCCACGGGCGGCGTTGACGCGCTACTCGTCGTCGGGGTCGTCGAGCCGTGCCAGCCAGGTCGCGAACCGCTCCACAGGGGTCTCGAACTCCGGGTGGACGTCAGTGAACTCCTGGAGCCGCTCTGCAATCCAGGCGAGGCTGACTTCTTCCTCGCCCCGGCGCGCCTGTAGCTCCTCGATCCCGCGGTCGGTGAAGTACACGGCTCAGTAGCTCTCGACCCGAGCGCCCTCCGGGGCAGCGAACGCCGCCGCCAGGAGCGCCTTCTGCTCCTCGACGTGACGCGAGTGCTGACCCACCGATGGCGAGCTCGACGCCGACCTCGCGATGATCTTGACCTCGCGGTCGAGGGTGCGGAAGAGGTTCAGCTGGAAGTGCGGGGACGGGCCCATGTTGGCGGGCTCGTCCTGGACCCAGCGGATGTCCTTGAGGTTCGGGTACCGGGCGATCTCGGCCTTCACGTGCGTCTCGGGCGAGGGGTAGAGCTCCTCGATCCGGGCGATCGCCGTGGTCAGCGAGTCGCCCTGCACCTTGCCCCGCTCGACCATCAGGTCCCAGGTGATGCGACCGCTGCACAGCAGCAGCGTCTCGACCTTCTCGGGGTCGGCGAGTGCGTCGCCGATCACCGACCTGAACGTCCCCTCGGTGAAGTCCTCCGGCTGGGACGCGGCCTCCTTGCGCTTGAGCATCGACTTCGGCGTGAAGACGATCATCGGTCGGTGCTCGTCGCCGAGCGTGTGGCGGCGCAGCAGGTGGAAGTAGCTGGCCGGGGTCGAGGGCTGGGCCACCACGAACGCATCGTCGGCGGCCATCGTGAGGAAGCGCTCGATCCGGGCCGAGGAGTGGTCGGGCCCCTGGCCCTCGTAGCCGTGCGGCAGCAGGAGTACGACGCCCGAGGACTGGCTCCACTTGGTGTCGCTGGCGGTGATGAACTCGTCGATCACGATCTGGGCGCCGTTGACGAAGTCGCCGAACTGGGCCTCCCAGGCGACGAGCGCGTCCGGTCGAGCCACCGAGTAGCCGTACTCGAACCCGAGGGCGGCGTACTCCGAGAGCAGGGAGTCATAGATGTAGAACTGCCCCTGGTCCTCGGAGAGGTTGGCCAGTGGCGTCCACTCGTTGGCGTTGCGCCGGTCGATGATGGTCGCGAAGCGCTGGACGAACGTGCCCCGGCGGGAGTCCTGCCCGGCGAGCCGGACGGGCCTGCCGTCCATCAACAGCGAGCCCAGGGCCAGGATCTCGCCCGTGCCCCAGTCGATCGGCCCCTCGTTGATCGCCGCCGCGCGGCGCTGCAGCTGCGGCAGCACCTTCGGGTGCACGGTGAACCCTTCGGGGGCGCTGACGTAGGCGTCGGAGATGCGCTTGAGCGTCTCCTTCGGGATGGCCGTGGTGAAGTCCTCGTGGCTCTTCTCGGGGTAGTCCGGGACCGTGGTCCAGCTCTCCGGGACCGAGCCGGCCTCGCGCACCTCGGTGAAGACCCGCTCGAGCTGAAGCTGATAGTCCTTGAGGACCTGCTCGGCCTCCTCCAGCGTGATGTCACCGCGACCGATGAGCGACTCGGTGTAGAGCTTGCGCACCGAGCGCTTCTGCTCGATCAGGTCGTACATCAGCGGCTGGGTGTAGGACGGGTCGTCGCCCTCGTTGTGGCCCCGGCGGCGGTAGCAGACGAGGTCGATGACGACGTCCTTGTTGAACGCCTGGCGGTACTCGAAGGCCAGCCGGGCGACCCTGATGCAGGCCTCGGGGTCGTCGCCGTTGACGTGGAAGATCGGCGCCTGGACCATCCGAGCGACGTCGGTGCAGTAGAGCGAGGATCGAGACGCCGCGGGTGAGGTGGTGAAGCCGACCTGGTTGTTGACCACGACGTGGATCGTGCCGCCGGTGCGGTAACCGCGGAGCTGCGAGAGGTTCAACGTCTCCGCCACCACGCCCTGTCCGGCGAACGCCGCGTCACCGTGCACCAGCAGCGGCATCACGGGGAACTTCTCGCCCTGGTTGAGCATGTCCTGCTTCGCGCGCGCGATCCCCTCCAGCACCGGGTCGACCGCTTCGAGGTGCGAGGGGTTGGCGGCGACCGACACCTTGATCTTGTCGCCGGAGTCGGCGAGGAACTCGCCCTCGGCGCCGAGGTGGTACTTCACGTCTCCCGAGCCCTGGACGGTGCGCGGGTCGATGTTGCCCTCGAACTCGCGGAAGATCTGGCTGTAGCTCTTGCCGACGATGTTGGCGAGCACGTTGAGCCGGCCGCGGTGCGCCATCCCGATCGTGACCTCGTCGAGCCCCCCCTCGGCCGCTGCCTCACAGATCTCGTCGATGAGGGGGACCGTGGTCTCGCCGCCCTCGAGGCTGAAGCGCTTCTGACCGACGAACTTGGTCTGCAGGAAGGTCTCGAAGGCCTCCGCCTGGTTGAGCTTGAGCAGGATGCGAAGCTGCTCCTCACGGGGCGGCTTCTGATGCGGCTGCTCGACCCGCTCCTGGATCCAGCGACGCTGCTCCGGGTCCTGGATGTGCATGTACTCGATGCCGACCGTGCGGCAGTAGGAGTCGCGCAGGATGCCCAGGATCGAGCGCATCTTCATGAACCGACGTTCGCCGCCGAAGGAGCCGGTGGCGAACTCGCGGTCCAGGTCCCACAGGGTCAGGCCGTGCGTCTCGACCTCGAGGTCGGGGTGGCTGCGCTGCTTGTACTCCAGCGGGTCGGTGTCGGCCATCATGTGCCCGCGCACGCGGTAGGCGTGGATCAGCTCGAGGATCCGAGCCTGCTTGCTGATCTCGTCGTCGTGGTTGGTGGAGATGTCCGACGACCAGCGGATGGGCTCGTACGGGATGCGGAGCGAGCGGAAGATCTCGTCGTAGAAGTGGTCATCGCCGAGCAGGAGCGCGTGGACGCGCTTGAGGAACTCCCCGCTCTGCGCACCCTGGATCACCCGGTGGTCGTAGGTCGAGGTGAGCGTCATGATCTTGCTGATCGCGTTGCGGGTGAGCGTCTCCTCGGAGGCACCCTGGAACTCGGGCGGGTACTCCATCGAGCCGACGCCGATGATCGCTCCCTGACCCTTCATCAGCCGAGGAACGGAGTGGTTGGTGCCGATCGTGCCGGGGTTCGTCAGGCTGATCGTCGTGCCCTGGAAGTCGGTGACGGCCAGCTTGCCGTTGCGCGCCCTGCGCACCAGCTCCTCGTAGGCCGTCCAGAAGTGTGCGAAGTCCATCCCCTCGGCGGCCTTGATGCTGGGAACCAGCAGCTGACGGGTGCCGTCGTCCTTGGGCAGGTCGATCGCGAGCCCGAGGTTGATGTGCGCAGGCGTGATCAGGTTGGGCTTGCCGTCGACGACGTCGAACCCGACGTTCATCTCGGGCATGGTCGTCAGCGCCTTGACCAGGGCGTAGCCGATCAGGTGGGTGAAGGACACCTTGCCGCCGCGGGCGCGGGCGAGGTGGTTGTTGATCACGATCCGGTTGTCCCACAGCAACTTCACCGGTACCGAGCGGACGCTCGTCGCGGTCGGGACGGTGAGGCTGGTGTCCATGTTCTGCACGGTCCGTGCGGGGGCGCCGCGCAGGATCGTGTACTTCGGCTCGTCGGTGGCTTCCGCCTCGGTCTTCTTCTCCGGCTCCTTGGGGGTCGGCTTGGCGGCCTGCACGGTGTCCGTCTTCTTCTCCTGCGTCTCGGTCTTCTCGGCGTGCTTCGGTGCTGTGGCGGCGGGTGCCGTCGGCTCGGATCGCTCCGCCTTCGCCTCTTCCGCGGGTGGTGCCGGGGCGGTTTCGGGCGCCTTGTGCTGCCCACCGGGCCGGCTCTTGGGTGCCCCGGTCGACTCGGTCACGACCCCGTTGGTGCGGTCGGGCTGCGCCGCGGTCTGGGCGGTCCGCCCGCCGCTGGGGCGCTGGTCCTTGCCGAAGAAGTCCCACCACACCTTGTCGACGCTTTCCGGGTCCTTCTGGTAGCGCTCGTACATTTCGTCGACGAGCCATTCGTTGGCTCCGAACCCCGACATCGAGGTGTCCTCAGTTGGCTCGGGCACGGCCAGTTTCGCCTCTTCCAACGCGCGTAAGTGTGGGTACCCGGCAAGGCTAGACCCCAACCCGGGAGAACCGCAGGGGAGGCGCCGCTTTGGGGCGCGCCCTCGTGAGCGTCCGTACCCGCCGCCCGTCCGGCCACACACCAGGGGGCAGGGCGTTGGCCAGGTGATGTGCGTCGGCCCGGCCGGGGGCCGTCGAACATGCGAATGTCGCGGAGGGGGAGGAAGAACGCCTATCTGGCCCCACGCGAGACATTTGCATGTTTGGCGCAGCGGGGTGGTCGAGGGCGACGTGGGGTTGGGTGGGCGGAGGCGACGAACATGCGAATGTCGCGGAGGGGGAGGAAGAACGCCTATCTGGCCCCACGCGACACAATTGCGTGTTTGGCCGGACCGAGCGGCCGGGCGGAGTCCGGTGGGCGCCTCCGGCAGGATTCGAACCTGCGACACCTGGTACCGGAAACCAGTGCTCTATCCCCTGAGCTACGGAGGCATGCGCCATGCTGCGCGAGCACGCAGACTACCGGGCGATACGCGGGAGTTTGAAACCGGTGCCCGCCGATAGGCTTGCGTGGTGACTCCCCACCAGATCTCCGCGACCGTCGTCGACGCGCTGACCGCGCTGGTCGAGGCCGGCGACCTCGTCCTGCCCGACGGCGTGCCCGCTGATGTGACCGTGGAGCGACCCCGCCAGCGGAGCCACGGCGACTACGCCACGAACGTCGCGATGAAGCTCGCGAAGGGGGCTGGTCTCCCGCCGCGCGAGCTCGCCCAGCTGCTCTCCGACCGGTTGGCCGAGTCCGAGGGCATCGCCAGGGTCGACATCGCCGGCCCCGGCTTCTTGAACATCACCGTCGCCGCCGACGCGCAGGGTCAGGTGGCCGCCGACGTGGTGGCTGCCGGTACGACGTACGGCTCCTCCAACACCTTCGCCGGGGAGAGGATCAACCTGGAGTTCGTCTCGGCGAACCCCACGGGGCCGATCCACATCGGCGGGGTCCGCTGGGCCGCGGTCGGTGATGCCTTGGGCCGGATCTTCACTATGACCGGCGCCGAGGTCACCCGGGAGTACTACTTCAACGACCACGGTGGCCAGATCGACCGCTTCAGCGGCTCGCTGCTCGCCAGCGCCCAGGGCAAGCCGGTCCCCGAGGACGGGTACGGCGGCCAGTACATCGACGACATCGCCGAGGCGGTGCTCTCCAGGCGGCCCGACGCGCTCGACCTGCCCGAGGAGGAGGCTCGCGAGGTGTTCCGGGCCGAGGGCGTGGACCTGATGTTCGCCGAGATCAAGCAGAGCCTGCACGACTTCGGGGTGGACTTCGACGTCTACTTCCACGAGGACAACCTGCACACCAGCGGTGCCGTCGGCCGCGCCGTGGATCGGCTCACCGAGCTCGGCAACACCTACGAGCAGGACGGGGCGCTGTGGCTGCGCACCGAGAAGTTCGGTGACGACAAGGACCGGGTGATCATCAAGTCCGACGGTCGGGGTGCCTACCTGTCGGGGGACCTCGCCTACTACCTCGACAAGCGCCAGCGCGGCTTCGACCGCTGCTTCATCATGCTCGGCGCCGACCACCACGGCTACGTGGGCCGGATGATGGCGATGTGCGCGGCCTTCGGCGACACCCCGCACCAGAACCTCGAGATCCTGATCGGCCAGCTGGTCAACCTGGTCCGGGACGGTCAGCCGCTGCGGATGTCGAAGCGTGCGGGCACGGTGGTCACGATCGACGACCTCGTGGAGGCCATCGGGGTGGACGCCGCTCGCTACGCCCTGGCCCGCTACAGCTCGGACTCCATGATCGACATCGACCTCGACCTGTGGGCCAAGCAGTCCAACGACAATCCCGTCTTCACCGTCCAGTACGCCCACGCCCGGGTCTCGAGCCTGCTCCGCAACGCCGCAGACCTCGCTCTCGAGGGGGAGTCGCACCCCGACCTCCTCACCCACGAGAAGGAGGGCGAGCTGCTCAGGGCGCTGGCGGAGTTCCCGCGGGTGGTCGCGAGTGCCGCGGACCTCCGTGCGCCGCACCGGGTTGCCCGCTACCTCGAGGAGCTCGCCGGGACCTACCACCGCTTCTACGACACCTGCCGGGTCCTCCCGATGGGCGACGAGGCAGCCGGCGACCTGCACCGCGCCAGGCTGCTGCTGGTCGACGCCACCCGCACGGTGCTGGCCAACGGCCTCGCCCTACTCGGGGTCTCGGCCCCGGAGAGGATGTAGGGGAGTGCGGGCGCACGAAGCCGGCTGGGCACATGCCGCCGTCTCGGTCCGCGGGCCGGCGTGGCTGCGCGAGCCCGGCAACGTCAACGAGCTCGTCCCGCAACTATGGTCCCGCACCGCCCGCAAGACCGAGGGTGTCCTCGAGGTCGGGGGAGTGCGGCTGACCGACCTCGTCGCGGAGCACGGCTCCCCGGCCTACGTCCTCGACGAGCAGGACTTCCGGGCTCGCGCGCGCGACTTCCGCGACGGCTTCGAGGGGTGGGACGTCTACTACGCGGGCAAGGCCTTCTTGTGTACGACGGTCGCCCGGTGGATCGCCGAGGAGGGTCTGAGCCTCGACGTCTGCTCGGGTGGCGAGCTGGCTGTCGCGGAGCGCGCGGAATTCCCGATGGACAGGGTCGGCTTCCACGGCAACAACAAGACCGTCGAGGAGCTGGGCCGGGCGGTCGAGCTCGGGGTCGGGCGCATCATCGTGGACTCCTTCCACGAGATCGCCCGTCTGGCCGAGGTGGTTGCCAGTCGGCGCTCCTCCGGCGCCGCACCCGTCAACGTGATGGTGCGGGTGACCGCCGGCGTCGAGGCGCACACCCACGAGTACATCGCCACCGCCCACGAGGACCAGAAGTTCGGGTTCTCGATCAGCAGTGGTGATGCCCTCGAGGCGGTGCGCCAGATCAGCGCGGCCGAGGGCCTTGAACTCCTCGGCCTGCACTCCCACATCGGCTCGCAGATCTTCGACTCCTCCGGGTTCGAGGTCGCGGCCCGTCGGGTGCTCGCGCTGCACGCCCAGATCTCCGCCGACCTCGGGGTGCAGCTGCCCGAGCTCGACCTGGGTGGCGGCTTCGGGATCGCCTACACCACCCAGGACGACCCCACGGAGGCGTGGCAGCTCGCGGTCGAGATGAGCCGGATCGTGCGCGAGGAGTGCCGGGCCCGGGGGCTCGAGGTGCCGCGCCTCTCGATCGAGCCCGGGCGGGCGATCGTCGGGCCGGCGATGTGCACGGTCTACGAGGTCGGCACGGTCAAGGCGGTCGAGCTGGACGGAGGTGCGGTGCGCACCTACGTCTCCGTGGACGGAGGGATGAGCGACAACATCCGCACCGCGCTCTACGACGCCGACTACTCCTGCACCCTGGCGAGCCGCGTCTCCGACGCCGCCGCGCTGATGACCCGCCTGGTCGGGAAGCACTGCGAGGCGGGCGACATCCTGGTCAAGGACGAGTTCCTCCCCGGCGACGTGGCGCCCGGGGACCTCGTGGCAATTCCCGGGACCGGCGCCTACTGCAGGTCGATGGCCAGCAACTACAACCACGCGCAGCGCCCCCCGGTCGTGGTGGTGGGCGATGGCGAGTCGCGGGTCGTCGTACGCCGCGAGACGCTGGACGACCTGCTCGCCACCGACCTCGGCTGACCGGACCACCCAGCAGCCGGATAGGTGTCACGGCGTCGGGTGAGCGATGCGAGGATGGGGGTGCGATGAACCAGCAATCCTCGAAACCAGTCCGCCCGGTCAAGGTGGCCCTGTTGGGCTGCGGCGTCGTGGGCTCCCAGGTCGCTCGGCTACTGCACGAGCGGGCCGGCGACCTCGCCGCGCGCGTGGGCGCCCCGGTCGAGCTGGTCGGGGTCGCCGTACGCCGCCTCGGGCTGGCCCGCGACGTCGACCTGCCGGAGGAACTGTTCACCACCGACGCCGAGGCCCTGGTCGCACGCGGTGACATCGACGTGGTCGTCGAGGTCATCGGCGGCATCGAGCCCGCCCGGACGCTGATCCTCTCCGCGCTCGAGCACGGCGCCAGCGTCGTGTCCGCGAACAAGGCGCTGCTGGCCGAGGACGGCAGCGCGCTGTTCGCAGCAGCCGAGCTCGCGAGACGCGACCTCTACTACGAGGCGGCCGTCGCCGGCGCCATCCCCATCGTGCGGCCGCTGCGCGAATCGCTCGCCGGCGACCAGGTCACCCGCGTGCTGGGCATCGTCAACGGCACCACCAACTTCATCCTCGACCGGATGGACAGCGTCGGCAGCGGCTTCACCGAGGCGCTGGAGGAGGCGCAGGCACTGGGGTACGCCGAGGCGGACCCGACTGCCGACGTCGAGGGCTTCGACGCTGCGGCGAAGGCCGCGATCCTGGCCAGCCTGGCCTTCCACACCCGGGTGACTGCCGCCGACGTGCACCGTGAGGGCATCTCGGAGGTGACCGCCAGCGACGTCGCCTCGGCCGCCGACATGGGGTGCGTGGTCAAGCTGCTCGCCATCTGCGCGCTCGAGCAGGGGCCGGACGGCCCTGCGGTCTCCGCACGGGTGCACCCGGCGATGATCCCGCGGAGCCACCCGCTCGCGAGCGTGCGCGAGGCCTACAACGCGGTCTTCGTCGAGAGCGAGGCCGCCGGTCAGCTGATGTTCTACGGGCCCGGGGCCGGTGGAGCGCCCACGGCGAGCGCGGTGATGGGTGATCTCGTGACCGTCGCCCGCAACCGGCTGGAGAACGTCAGCGGGGCCGGTGAGTCGTCGTACGCCGACCTGCCCGTGCTGCCGATGGGGGAGACCCAGACCCGCTACCACGTGCAGATCGACGTCGACGACAAGGCGGGAGTGCTCGCCGCGGTGGCGCTCGCGTTCGCCGAGCACGACGTCTCGATCCAGACCGTCCGCCAGGAGGGTCGGGGTGACGACGCGCAGCTGGTCGTGGTCTCGCACCGGGCCAGTGACTCGGACCTCGCCGCGACCGTGGAGACCCTGCGCGCCATGGCCAACGTCCGCGACGTGTCCTCGGTGATGCGCGTGGAGGGCGACCCGGAATGAGCGGCGCCGACGTGCCCCGCCACCCCGGAGGTCGGCAGTGGCTCGGCGTCATCGAGGAGTACCGCGACCGCCTGGACATCCCCGAGGGCACCCCGACGGTCACGCTGCGTGAGGGCGGGACCCCGATGGTCGAGTCGCAGTGGCTCTCACACATCACCGGGGCGCAGGTGTGGCTCAAGGTCGAGGGGGACAACCCGACCGGCTCGTTCAAGGACCGGGGGATGACCGTGGCCCTCTCCGTCGCCGTCGGCCAGGGTGCCGAGGCCGTCGTGTGCGCCTCGACGGGCAACACCTCCGCCTCGATGGCCGCCTACGCCGCCCGAGCGGGCGTCAAGCCGCTCGTGCTGGTGCCCCAGGGCAAGATCTCCGCCGGCAAGCTCGCCCAGGCCATCCTGCACGGAGCCCAGGTGATCATGGTGCGTGGCAACTTCGACGACTGCCTGCGGATCTCCCGAGGGCTGGCCGAGCACTACCCGGTCGCCCTGGTCAACTCGGTCAACCCGATGCGGCTCGAGGGACAGAAGACCGCGTCCTTCGAGATCATCGACTTCCTCGGCGATGCTCCGGAGGTGCACGTCCTGCCCACCGGGAACGCGGGCAACATCTCGGCGTACTGGCTCGGCTACCGACAGGCGCACGAGCGTGGTGAGTCCACCAGGCTCCCGGTCATGCGCGGCTGGCAGGCGGCCGGCGCCGCCCCCCTCGTCCTCGGCACCCCCGTGCCCGACCCCGAGACGGTGGCCTCGGCCATCCGGATCGGCAATCCGGCCTCGTGGGACCTCGCCATGGCGGCCGCCGACCAGTCCGGCGGCAAGTTCCGCCAGGTCACCGACCAGGAGATCCTGGCCGCCCAGCGCGAGCTCGCCTCACGTGACGGCGTCTTCGTGGAGCCGGCCTCGGCGGCCGGAGTAGCCGGTCTGCTCCTAGAGGCGTCGGAAGGCGTGCGGTACGCCGGGCAGCAGGTCGTGGTCACCGTCACCGGACACGGCCTGAAGGACATCGACACCGCCCTCTCCTCCTTCACCGACCTCGTGGACACCGTCTGCGATGCCGACGTGGACGCGGCCGCCGCCGCGGCCGGACTGACCTGACATGGCGGGGCTCGTCGAGGGCACCGTGACCGTGGAGGTCCCGGCCACGAGCGCGAACCTCGGACCTGGCTTCGACTGCCTGGGGCTGGCGCTCGAGCTCACCGACACCCTGGTCGGAGAGGTCGTCGCGGAGGGCCTCGAGCTGGTGGTCGAGGGCGAGGGGGAGGGGGAGGTTCCCATCGACGAGGGTCACCTCGTCGTCCGCGCGATGCGAGCCGCCTTCGAGCTGATGGACGTCCGGCCCCCTGGTCTGCGTCTGCACTGCACCAACCGCATCCCGCACAGTCGGGGACTGGGATCGTCCTCCGCCGCGATCGTGGGCGGGATCGTGCTGGCGCGTGGCCTCGTGGTCGACGGTGCGGACCTGCTCGACGATGCCGCCGCGCTGTCGCTGGCCAACCGCATCGAGGGTCACCCCGACAACGTGGCCCCCGCGTTGCTGGGCGGGTTCGTGATCTCCGGCCAGGCGGGCGAGGCGGTCTGGGCCCAGCAGTCAACGGTCGACCCCTCGATCTCCGCCGTGGTGTTCGTCCCGCCGTACGGAGTCCGGACCGAGGCGGCGCGAGCACTGCTGCCCGACTCCGTCCCGCACGCCGAGGCTGCTGCCAACACCGGGCGGGCCGCGCTGCTCGTTGCGGCGCTGGCCGGGCAGCCGAAGCTGCTGATGCGTGCGACCGAGGACTTCTTGCACCAGAGACAGCGCGAGCCGGCCATGCCCGAGTCGCTGGCCCTGCTGGACGAGCTCCGCTCGCGCGGTGTCCCTGCGGTGGTTTCCGGCGCCGGGCCCACGGTGTTGGCCTTCGTCACCGACGACGCCGGAGCCCTCGCGGACCAGGTGCCACCGGGTTGGCGGGTGTTGCGGCAAGCCGTCGGGGGGCCCGGAGCCATCGTGCTAATGTGAGTTTGCGTCACGACCGGCCTCCGGGACCACTCCGCCGAAGTCGATGCCCGTCGACGCGCCCCAACCGATCACCTCCGCACTGGTTGTCCGACCCGTGTGTGTCACGAGTCAACCCAGTCCGGGTGATCGGTGCTACCGCACCAGTTCCGCTGGCGGTCTCTCCGCCAAGCCGACGAGGGGGAAGGAACCCCGCATGACCGAAACCACCGAGACCGCTTCAGCCGGCGCCTCCACCACCGGAGCCGGCAAGCGCGGTCTGAGCGCCATGCTGCTGCCCGAGCTCAAGCAGCTGGCCGGAGGGCTCGGCATCAAGGCAACCGGCATGCGCAAGGGCGACCTCGTGGAGGCGATCCGGTCCGCGCAGGGGGGACAGAACGGCGAGCGGAGCCGCCAGCAGACCGGACAGCGCGCCGAGCGCCAGCCGGCCAACCAGGACCGCGGCGACAGCCAGAGCCGCGCCGGCGAACGCGGCCAGGACGACGCCGGTCGGGGGCAGGCGCACGATGCCCCCGGAGCAGAGGACAAGGCGGCGGAGAAGAAGGCAGCGCAGGGCAAGGCCCGTCACGGCAAGTCTGTGGACAACAGGTCCGCTGAGAGCAGGTCCGCTGAGAATCAGGTCCCCGACGGCGACCCGGGCACCAACCGCGACAACGACAACCGCGGCGCCAACCGTGACCGGGGCCCTGACAGCCGCGACGACCGGGGCAATGACGACCGGGGCAATGACAACCGAGGCGCTGACAACGGGGACAACGACAACCGAGGCAACCGTGACCGGGGCCCTGACAACCGAGACAACCGGGGCGCTGACAACCGGGGCGCGACAACCGCGACAACGACAGCCGCGGGAACCGCGGCAACGACCACCGCGGCAACGACAACCGGGGCGGCCCGAACGACAACCGGGGCGGCCAGAACCAGGGCGGCCAGAACCAGGGCGGCCAGAACCAGGGCGGCCAGAACCAGGGCGGGCAGAACCAGGGGGCCCGGACCAACGCCGACGACGACGCCGGCAGCCGCCGCAACCGACGCCGTCGGGGACGCGAACGCACCGAGCGACCCCAGGCCGGGGGCGCGGGCGGCGGCCAGGTCGGCAACCGCGGGAGCCGCAACGAGCCTGACCTCCAGGTGCTCGAGGACGACGTCCTCGCTCCGTGTGCGGGAATCCTCGACCTGATGGACAACTACGCGTTCGTCCGGACCAGTGGATACCTGCCGGGCAACGACGACGTCTATGTCTCGATGTCGATGGTGCGCAAGTTCGGCCTGCGCCGGGGCGACGCCATCACCGGACAGGTGCGTCAGCCCCGGGAGGGCGAGCGCAAGGAGAAGTACAACCCGCTCGTCACCCTCGACACCGTCAACGGCACCGACCCCGACGGAGCCAAGGAGCGCGTGGAGTTCAACAAGCTCACACCGCTCTACCCCTCCGAGCGGTTGCGCCTGGAGACCTCCTCGACCAACCTGATCGGCCGGGTCATCGACATCGCGGCGCCGATCGGGAAGGGGCAGCGCGGCCTCATCGTCTCGCCGTCCAAGGCCGGCAAGACGATGATCATGCAGTCGATCGCGAACTCGATCACCACGAACAACCCCGAGTGCCACCTGATGGTGGTGCTCGTCGACGAGCGCCCCGAGGAAGTCACCGACTTCGAGCGTTCGGTCAAGGGCGAGGTGGTCAGCTCGACGTTCGACCGCCCTGCCGCGGACCACACGATCGTCGCGGAACTGGCGATCGAACGCGCCAAGCGGCTCGTGGAGCTCGGCCACGACGTCGTCGTACTCCTGGACGGCATCACCCGCCTGGGCCGTGCCTACAACCTCGCCGCGCCGGCGAGCGGTCGGATCCTGTCGGGTGGCGTCGACTCCGCGGCGTTGTACCCCCCGAAGCGCTTCTTCGGTGCGGCCCGCAACATCGAGGACGGCGGCTCGCTGACGATCCTCGCGACCGCGCTGATCGAGAGCGGCTCGAAGATGGACGAGGTGATCTTCGAGGAGTTCAAGGGCACCGGCAACATGGAGATCAGGCTGCGTCGCGACTTCGCCGACAAGCGGATCTTCCCGGCGATCGACGCCGTCCAGTCCGGCACCCGTCGCGAGGAGCTCCTGATGAGCAAGGAGGAGCTGGCCATCGTCTGGAAGCTACGCCGGGTGCTGTCGGCGCTCGACGGGCAGCAGGCCCTCGAGCTCCTGCTCGAGCGCCTGAAGAAGTCCCAGAACAACCTCGAGTTCTTGATGCAGGTGCAGAAGACGACGCCGATGGCGAACGGTCACGACGAGTAGGACACGAGTCCGATTTGCCACGGATGCGCGCCAATCTCGATATGCTCAACACGGTTGGCATCCGTTCCGCCGACAGCTCAGAACAAGGGGAACCACATGGCTCGCATTGTGATTGCCGACGACGACGCGGACATCCGCGAACTCGTCGTCTTCAAGCTTCGCCACGGCGGCCACGACGTGGTCCCCGTAGGTGACGGTGCGGCGGCTGTCGAGGCTTGCACGGCGGAGAAGCCTGATCTGGTGATCCTTGACGTGATGATGCCCGGCATGAGCGGCCTCGACGCCGCCCGTGCACTGCGCCAGGACTCCTCGATGGATGGCCTACCGATCATCATGCTCACCGCTCGGGCGCAGGAGTCCGACATCGAGCAGGGCTTCGAGGCCGGTGCCGACGACTACATCGTCAAGCCGTTCAGCCCGCGGGAGTTGGCGTCTCGCGTCTCCGCGGTGCTCGCGCGGAGTCGCTGACCAGGTGGACCACGCAGGTTTCCTCCGTGTCAGTTGGATCCTGTTCCTCTCCTTCGCGGCGGTCTCCCTCGCCTTCTTCGTACTGCTGGTCGTCATCCGGGCCCTGCGGGACGCCTACGACGTCCGTCAGGCACGCCGCGCCGACCTGATCCGGAACGAGATATTCGACCTGGTGCTGGGCGAGGACGCCGAGTCCGCGGCCGCGCGGACCGACCTGGAGTCGGCCACCGGCCGCCGCTGGGACCACATCGAGATGCAGATCTTCGCGATGCTCCCCAAGCTCAAGGGGGACTCACGCGAGGTGCTGGTCTCGCTCCTCCTGGCCAAGGGTGCCGAGGCGCACGCCGTCTCCTTGATCGGATCCCGCTCGGCCGTACGCCGGTGCCGGGGTGCCCACCAGCTCGGCTCGCTGGGTCTGGTCGCCCACCTCGACAAGGTCACCGCGCTGCTCGATGACACCCACTTCGTCGTTCGCCGGGTTGCCGTCCGGGCGCTCGGCAACATGGGTGACGCCCGTGCCGTACGTCCCCTGCTGCTTCTCGGCGAGCACGACCATCGACTGTCGCGCGATCTCGTCTATGCGCTGGGTCGCCTCGGTTCCGCCGGCGCCGAGGAGCTGCGCACGGTGCTCGCCGACGAGATGCACTCCGGTGAGCACCTGCACCTGGACCCGGCCGCCGTGGTGCTGGGCCTCATCGGCGACCGCGCCGCGACCGAGGTCCTGGCCGAGGGGCTGGCCTCGGAGAACCCCTCCTTCGCGGGAAGCTGCGCGGAGGCGCTGGGTCGGATCGGCTCGCCGGAGAGCATCCCGCCACTGATCGCCGCGCTGTTGGACTACCGACCCAACGTCCGGGTCGCCGCTGCGCACGCACTCGGTTCGGTCGGATCGTCGGTCGCCATCGACAGCCTGCTGGAGGTGGTCGACGAGGAGGAGCCCCAGGTCTCCCGCGAGGCCGCGCAGTCGCTTCTCGAGCTCGGACCCGGCGCTCGAGCAGTGCTGGAGAGCAGCCGGTCACCGTACGCCGCCGAGGCGCTCGCCCTCCACGGGATCAAGGCGGCCCGCTGATGTCGCCCGAGGTGGTCGTGCTGGCCGGCTCCGGGCTGGCAGCCTTCTTGAAGTGGCTGGGCATCGCGTTCATCACCTACTCGGTCGCGATCAACCTCAGCTTCGTGGTGCTCACGGTGCTGGCCATGGTCGACTTCGCCGCCTACCGGCGCAAGATCGACTTCGCGGCGTACGACGAGAGCTTCGCCGAGCCCTTGGCACGAGGTGTCTCGGTCCTGATGCCGGCGTTCAACGAGCAGCTGACGATCGTGTCCTCGGTGCAGGCGATGACCTCGCTCCGCTACCCCGACTTCGAGGTCGTGGTCATCGACGACGGCTCCACCGACGACACCGTGGCCACCATGATCGAGGCCTTCGACATGGTGGAGTTCCCGTTGGCACGCGCACCCATGGTGGACATCCGGGGCGAGGTGCTGTGCAGCTACATCAGTCGTCGCGGCTCGATGAACCTGATGCTGGTGTGCAAGACCAACGGCGGCAAGGCCGACGCCCTCAACGTGGGCATCAACGTCGCGCGCAAGGAACTGGTCTGCATGGTCGACGCGGACTCGCTGCTCGACCCCGACGCACTCCTGCACGTCTCGCGCCCCTTCGCCGACGACCCGGAGCGGGTGATCGCCTCGGGCGGCGTCGTCCGGGTGGCCAACGGCTCGGCCATCGCCCAGGGACGCGTCACCAAGATCGAGATGCCGCGCAAGTGGCTCCCGCGCGTCCAGGTGGTGGAGTACCTCCGAGCCTTCCTGATCGGCCGGGCCGGCTGGTCAGCGGCCGGCGGGCTGCTGATCATCTCCGGCGCGTTCGGGATGTTCCGACGCGACATCCTGTTCGAGATCAACGGCGTTGCCACCGACTGCATCGGCGAGGACGCGGAGCTCGTCGTACGCCTGTATCGCTGGATGGGCGAGAACGACGTCGACGGTCGAATCGTCTTCGTCTCCGAGCCGGTCGCCTGGACGGAGGCCCCCGAGACCCGTCAGGTGCTGGCCAGGCAGCGGCGGCGCTGGCACCGCGGACTCACCGAGATCTTCATTCGGCACCGCGGCATGATCCTGCGCCCGCGGTACGGCTTCATCGGGATGATCACGATGCCGTGGTTCCTGGTCTTCGAACTCCTGGCGCCGTTCGTGGAGATCTTCGGGCTCATCTACTTCGCCGTCGTGATGGCGCTGCTCGGACTCGGCGAGGTGGGCGTGGTGCCGACTGGCTGGGTCGACGTACCGGTCGTGATCACGCTGCTGGCCACCTCGGTCGCCTTCGCGATCATGATGAGCCTTGCGGCCCTGCTCGCCGAGGAGCTGTCCTACCGGCGCTACCGGGGTATTCCGGGGCTGCTGGTCGCGGCCTGGGCCGCGGTCGAGGAGAACGTCGGCTACCGCCAGCTCACCGCCTGGTGGCGGCTGCGCGGCAGCATCGACGCGCTGCGCAGGTCGCGGCACGAGTGGGGCGACATGAAGCGCACCGGATTCAGCCTATGAGGGCGGGAACACCCGACGCCCCCGCAGCGTTGGCACGGTGCCGGTCGATTTCGCCCCGGTCGATTTCACCCGGGCGACACTCGATGGCACACTTGGACGCTGGCTCCGGTTCACGCCCCTCCAGGGGCGACCCGGCGGTCTGAACCCCGAGAGGAAACCATGAAGAAGGACATCCACCCCACGTACGTCTCCACAGACGTCACGTGCACGTGCGGCAACACGTTCACCACGCGCAGCACCGCCACCAGCGGCTCCATCCGCTCCGAGGTCTGCTCGAACTGCCACCCCTTCTACACCGGCAAGCAGAAGATCCTCGACACCGGCGGCCGCGTCGCCCGCTTCGAGGCCCGCTACGCCAAGAAGGCCGACAAGTAGCCTCCCTTGTTCGAAGCTGTCTCCCAGCTGGCAGAGGAGCACGCCGAGCTCGAGGTCAGGCTGGCGGATCCCGGGATCCACTCCGACCAGTCGCTGGCGCGTCGGCTGAACCAGCGGTACGCCGAGCTGAGTGCGATCCTGCGTGCCCACGCTGACTGGACCACGCTCGGTGACGACCTCGAGGCCGCGCGGGAGCTGGCGGGGGAGGACGACTCGTTCGTGGCCGAGGCCGAGGGGCTGCTCACTCGCCGGGCCACGGCCGAGGAGCGCCTGCGGCAGCTGCTGATCCCTCGCGATGCCTCCGACGGCAAGGACGTCCTGCTCGAGGTGAAGTCCGGCGAGGGGGGCGAGGAGTCCGCCCTGTTCGCCGGGGACCTGCTCCGCATGTACACGCGGTATGCCGAACGGCGCGGGTGGTCCACCGAGGTGCTCGACGCGAACGAGTCCGACCTCGGGGGATTCAAGTCGGTGACCGTTGCGGTCAAGGCCAAGGGTGTTCCGGCGCCGGGCGAGGCACCGTTCGCGCTGCTGAAGTTCGAGGGCGGCGTCCACCGGGTCCAACGGGTTCCGGTGACCGAGAGCCAGGGCCGGGTGCACACCAGCGCGGCCGGCGTTCTCGTGCTGCCCGAGGCCGAGCCGGTCGAGGTCCAGATCGAGGACAAGGACCTACGCATCGACGTGTTCCGCTCCAGCGGGCCCGGCGGCCAGAGCGTGAACACCACCGACTCCGCGGTCCGCATCACCCATCTCCCCACCGGGATCGTGGTCAGCTGCCAGAACGAGAAGTCACAGCTGCAGAACCGCGACCAGGCGATGCGGATCCTGCGTGCGCGTCTCCTCGCCGCGGCGGAGGAGGAGGCCAGCTCGGAGGCGAGTGACGCTCGCCGACTGCAGGTGCGCACCGTCGACCGCTCCGAGCGGATCCGGACCTACAACTTTCCCGAGAACCGCATCTCCGACCACCGGACCGGCTACAAGTCCTACGACCTCGACCGCGTGCTCGACGGGGACCTCGAGGCGGTCATCGCCTCCTGCGTCGACGCCGACATGACCACGCGGCTCGCGGAGCTCGGTGACTGACCACGCCGTCCCATCGGCCCGGTCGCTCGTGCGGCACGCTGCGCGCCGCCTCGCCGACGCCGGTGTCGCGAGCCCCGAGCACGACGCCGAGGTGCTGCTGGCCGAGGTGCTCGGTGTCGAGCGCACCGTCGTGCTGTCGGCTCCCGAGATCGAGCCTGACGCTGTGGCCAGGTACCGGGCCCTCGTGGACCGGCGTGCCGCCCGGGAGCCGTTGCAGCACCTGACCGGCGTCGCCCACTTCCGCTACGTCGCGCTCGACGTCGGACCCGGCGTCTTCGTGCCCCGTCCCGAGACCGAGCTGCTCGCAGGCTGGGCGATCGATCGGGCCGTCGAGGTGATCGAGACCGGGGAGGCGCCGGTGGTGATCGACCTGTGCACCGGCTCGGGGGCCATCGCGCTGAGCATCGCCCACGAGGTGCCCGGCGCGGTCGTGCACGCCGTCGAGCTGGATCCCGCCGCCCACGCGTGGGCCGAACGCAACCTCACCGGGAGCCACGTCGACCTCCGGCTCGGCGACATGGCCACGGCCTTCGACGATCTGGCGGGCACCGTGGACGTCGTGGTCTGCAACCCGCCGTACATCCCGCTCGAGGCCTTCGAGGGGGTCGCCCCCGAGGCTCGTGACCACGATCCTGCTCTGGCCCTGTGGTCGGGTTCCGACGGCCTGGACGCCATCCGTCTCCTGGCGGACCGCGCCGCAACGCTGCTCAAGCCTGGTGGCTGGGTGGGTGCGGAGCACGCGGATGTCCAGGGCGAGTCCGCCGCCCTCGCGCTCACCACGACCGGTCGCTGGACCGAAGTGCGCGACCATCGTGATCTGGCAGGCCGTCCACGCTTTGTCACGGCCCGACTGGCACGATGACCTCATGACCGAGCGCTTCGACCTGGCCGACCCGGAGGGACGCGAGGCGGGGCTCGCGGCGGCAGTCGAGGCGGTTCGCCGAGGACAGCTCGTGGTCTTCCCCACCGACACGGTGTACGGCGTGGGCGTGGATGCGTTCGACGCCGAGGGGGTGCGGCGCCTGCTGGAGGCCAAGGGCCGGGGGCGGGACATGCCCCCACCGGTGCTGATCTCGAGCAAGACCACGCTGGCAGCGCTCGCAACCGGGCTCCCGAACTGGGCCGACGGACTGGTCGAGCACTACTGGCCCGGTCCGCTGACGATCGTGTGTCGCCAGCAGCCCTCACTGCGGTGGGACCTCGGCGAGACACGTGGCACCGTCGCCGTGCGGATGCCACTCGACCAAGGGGCCCTGGACCTCCTGGGTCGCACCGGTCCGCTGGCGGTCTCCTCCGCGAACCTCTCCGGCCAAGCTGCCGCGACCGATGCCGACCGGGCACAGGAGATGCTGGGTGACTCCGTTGCGGTCGTCCTCGACGGCGGACCCAGCGGTGGCACCGCGCCCTCCACGATCGTGGACTGCACCGGCGACCGACCCCGGGTGCTGCGTGAGGGCGCGGTCTCGGTGGCCGAGCTGGGCACGGTCCTCGAAGGCTTGGGAACCGGGTTAGACAGTGCGTGAGTACCTCCTCGTCTTCCTGGTCGCCGGTGTCGTCAGCTACCTGCTCTGCGTCGTCGCCCGCGAGCTCGCCGCCCGGTCGGGCGCGGTCGCGCGGGTGCGCGACCGCGACGTCCACGCGACGCCGATCCCGTACTTCGGCGGGGTCGCGATGCTCGGCGGCCTCGGGGCCGGCCTCCTCGTCGCACGCCACCTACCGTTCCTGAGCACCTCCCAGCCGTTCGTGTTCCACGACTCGGGCATCGTGCTCATCGCTGCCGCCCTGATCTGTGCCGTGGGCGTGATCGACGACCTGATCGAGCTGGACGCACTCACCAAGCTGGGCGGCCAGATCGTCGCTGCGGCGTTCATGGTGCTCAACGACGTACAACTCTGGTCGATCAAGCTCCCCGGCGTCGGCCAGTTCGTGCTCGACCCCACCCAGGCCGTGCTGCTGACGATGCTGCTCGTGGTCGGCACCGTCAACGCGGTCAACTTCGTCGACGGGCTGGACGGGCTTGCCGCCGGGGTGGTGCTGATCGGTGCGGTCGCCTTCTTCCTGTTCTCCTACAAGCTCGCCGACGCCAACGGCGAGACGCTTGCGATCACCGCGGCAATGCTGTGCGCCGCGATGGGCGGGGCGTGTGCCGGGTTCCTGCCGCACAACTTCTTCCCCGCCAGGATCTTCATGGGGGACTCGGGGTCGATGCTGCTGGGTCTGGTGCTCTCCGGCTCTGCCCTCACCCTGACCGGGCAGTTCGCCTCGGTCTCGGTCGAGCAGGGTGGCAGCGACGGGTCCTGGCTGATCCTGCTGCCGATCCTGCTCCCGGTCACCATCCTGATCGTTCCGCTGGCCGACCTGGTGATGGCCGTGGTCCGGCGCACCAGACGGGGTCAGGCGTTCTACCACCCCGACAAGGAGCACCTGCACCACCGGTTGCTCGAGATCGGACACAGCCAGCGTCGCGCCGTGCTGATCATGTGGCTCTGGGCCGCCCTGATCGCCTTCGGCGGGGTCCTGGTCAGTCTCTACTCCGGACCGGTGACGCTCGTCCTGCTCGTCGTGCTCACGCTGGTGACGGCGGCCCTGACGTTCCTGGTCCCTCGGGTGCAACGGCCCGGGGAAGCCCGAAGCGAGGAGCGGGTCGCCCGCTGACCGGCCCCGGTTTCGAGGGCGTCCAGACCTTGTGCTACTTTTCACAAGACCGCCGCACGCCGACGATCCCACGAGGCCGCCCATCATGACGACCCCCACCCAGAGCGCCATCTGCTCGGGCCCCGGCATCTCGGCCAGCGCCGCGTTCTTGGCGTCTGAGCGCTGTGGTAGTTTCGCGCGGTCGGGTGCTGAAGTTGCCAGGGATCGGGTTTCCAGCGCTTCCGGCACTCTTGAACCCCCCAGACGGAGCCTTCTAGAGAGCGGACCGGCCACATGGGCGATGAGCGCACCGGGAACACCCTGCGTGGACGCGACCTCGCGGGCATCGGTGGGCTCCTGGCAGCGGCTGTCGTCGGCGGGATGGTCATCGGACTCGTCATCGACAACGCGGCAGGCACCTCACCGGCCGCGACGCTCACCGGCATCGCCGTCGGGGTCATCGCCGGGGCCGCAGGTTTCTGGGTCCGCGTCCGTTCCGCCCTGCGAGACTGAGGGCCGCCCATGACCCAACAGCCCGTCACGCCCACGCGTGACCCGGAGCCCGGCGCGACCCAGGTCGCCCTGGGCGAGAACGCGTCCTACGCACGCGTCGTCTCCGACCAGCGCAAGGTGATCATGGTCGCCGCGGTCCTGATCGTGGCCGACTTCTGGATCCTCATCCAGCTCGACGAGTGGACGCTGGCCGGCTGTGTCGCCGGAGGCATCGTCCTGGGGCTGCTGAACCACCTCTATACCGAGCACTGGCTGCTCAGGCTTCTCGTCTCCGGTGAGCAGCCGACCCGCAAGAAGCTCGCGATGTCGACCGTGACCCGCCTGGCGGTCCTCTCCGTGGTGGCCGTCGGCTGCGCCGTGGCCTTCTGGCCCGCGGGCATCGGCCTGCTGCTCGGCCTGGCCGTGTTCCGCCTCATCGCCCTGGTGATGACGACCATCCCGTTGCTCAAGGAGTTGAAGTCCCAGTGATGGCAGCCGTCCCCGTGCCGCTCGAGATCGCGATCCACCCGGGGGAGCACCCCGAGGGTCACCTGTTCGGGTGGACCTTCAACCTGGACACGATCTGGGTCACCGTCGTCGCCGGGCTGATCGTCATTGCCCTCGGGTTCTGGGCGCGCGCGAAGCTGACGGCCGAGCAGGAAGACCACGTCCCGACGAAGATCCAGATCCTGTGGGAGACGATCGTCGGCGAGGTCACCAAGCAGGTCGAGGCCAACCTCGGCAAGGTGAACCCGTTCGTGGTCCCCTTGGCGGTCGCCCTCTTCTTCTTCATCCTGATCGCGAACTGGATCGAGGTCCTGCCCACCGAGCTGAACGAGGGCGTGCACCTTCTGCCCTCGCCGACCGCCGACACGAACCTCACCTACGCCATGGCGATCATTGTGATGGTGGGCGTCTGGACGTTCAGCATCAGGGAGCGAGGGCTCAAGGGCTTCGTCAAGCACTACTTCGAGCCGGTGCCCTGGATGTTCCCGCTCGAGGTGCTGCAGGACCTGCTCAAGCCGATCACCCTGGCGCTGCGACTCTTCGGCAACATCTTCGCCGGCGGCATCATGCTGGCCCTGATCGCCGGCATGGTCAGCCTGGCACCTGCGGGCATTCCCCTCGGCAGTGCCCTGACGATCGTGTTCAACGTGATCTGGAAGCTGTTCGACACCATGTTCCTGGGCGGCCTGCAGGCCTTCATCTTCGCGCTGCTGACCGTTCTGTACTTCGGGATGGCCGGTGCCCACGACGGCGAGGACCACGGTGAGCAGCATGACGAGCACGACAAGCACGAGCGGTCGGACGCTGACCAGGCGCCGGCCGAACCAGAACCCGCGCACTGACCTCACCTGAGGGCAGTCGCACAAGAGGTAACCAGAGCGTCGGGCAACCGACGCCCAACCAAGGAGAGAAACTGACATGGCAGTAAGCGATGAGGCCGTCAAGGCTGCTGGTGCGTTCATCGGTGGCGGGCTCGCCCTTGCAGGCGGCGCGATCGGTGCAGGTATCGGTGACGGTCTGGCAGGTTCGTCCTACATCGAGGGCGTGGCCCGTCAGCCGGAGGCCCAGGGACGTCTGCAGACCATCTTCTTCCTGACCGTGGGTCTGGTCGAGGCGATGTTCTTCATCAACCTCGCGTTCATGGCGCTGTTCGTCTTCGTGCTGGGCAAGTGACCTCGCACCTGCGACGACAGACCCAACCCATCGAAGTCAGAGAGTAAAGGACACCACTGATGCTGCAGGTGGCCGCGGGACTGATCCCGCTAGCGAGCAACTTCCTCGCGCCCAACGGCACCTTTGTCGTGGAGTTGATCGCGTTCGGGATCATCGTCTGGGTCCTCGCCAAGTTCGTCATCCCGCCGATCAACCGAGCCATGACGGCTCGCCAGGACGCGATCCGGCGTCAGTTCGCCGAGCTCGACGAGGCCAAGGACGACGCACACAAGGCCGAGGACGAGTTCAAGGCCCAGATCGCGGACGCGCGCCAGCAGGCGGCCAAGATCCGTGAGGACGCGCGCGAGCAGGGCGCCCAGATCATTGCCGAGGCGCGCGAGCAGGCCCAGACCGAAGCGGGTCGGATCGTCGAGCACGCCCACGCGCAGATCCAGGCGGAGCGCGGCCAGGCGGTCGCCTCGCTGCGCGCCGAGGTCGGCACCCTCGCCACCAACCTCGCCGGCAGGATCGTGGGAGAAGCGCTGGATGATGACGAGCGCAGCAACCGCGTCGTCGACCGGTTCCTGGCGGACCTCGAGGCGATGGAGACCGCCGAGGCAGCCGGTCAGCGGGACGGGGACCGCTGATGCTGCGCGGTGCATCCGCCGAGGCGCAGGCGCAGCTGGTCTCTGAGCTCGAGAGCTCGGGAGGCAGTGCTGAGGGCCTTGGGGAGGAGCTCTTCGGGGTAGCAGCCCTGCTGCGTGGAGAGCCCGCCCTGCGCCGGATCGCGACGGACGCATCGATCGACGGCACCGCCAAGGCGGACCTGGCCGGCAACGTGTTCGCCGAGGCCGTGGGCGCCACCACCCTGTCGCTGGTCAAGTCCGCGGTGCAGCACCGTTGGACCAAGCCGCGTGACCTCGCTGACGTCATCGAGGAGCTCGGCGTTCTGGCGGCGGTGCGCTCCGCAGGTGAGGACGGCGGCAAGATCAGCGACGAGCTGTTCGGCGTGCGCCAGCTCATCGACCAGGCCGACGGCCTGCGAACAGCACTGTCCGACCCGTCCAGGTCGGCGGCCGACAAGGGTGCGCTCCTGCGTGACCTGTTCCAGAGCCAGGTGCTGCCCTCCACGATGCTGCTGGTCGAGCAGGCAGCCAACGGCACCCACGGCGCCATCGACGGCGCCCTGGAGGCCTACCAGCACACCGCGGCACACGCCAGGGGAGAGAAGGTCGCGACCGTGCACACGGCGCGTGAGCTCTCCGAGGGTGACCGGACCCGGCTGACCGCGGCCCTGTCCGCCCAGTACGACACGACGGTCCACCTGCAGGTCGTGGTCGATCCCGAGGTCGTGGGCGGACTACGAGTGCACATCGGTGACGACGTCATCGACGGCACCGTCGCCAGCAAGATCGAGGACGCTCAACGCAGGCTCGCCGGCTGATCCGACCGAGCCGCACCGAAGACAACTGACAGACCCGAGAAACAGGGAAGAGGCACACAGAGATGACGGAGCTTTCGATTCGTCCGGAAGAGATCCGGGACGCGCTCCAGAAGTACGTCGAGGACTACAAGCCCTCTGCGGCCAGCAAGGAGGAGGTCGGCCGCGTGGCCGAGGCCGGTGACGGCATCGCGCGCGTCAGCGGGCTCCCGTCCGCGATGGCCAACGAGCTGCTGGAGTTCGAGGACGGCACCCAGGGCATCGCCTTGAACCTCGACACCCGTGAGATCGGCGTCGTCATCCTCGGTGACTTCGCCGGCATCGAGGAGGGCCAGACGGTCCGTCGTACCGGCGAGATCCTCTCGGTTCCCGTGGGCGACAAGTTCCTCGGTCGCGTGATCGACCCGCTCGGCGCCCCGATCGACGGCCTCGGCGACATCGAGGACGAGGGACGTCGCGCCCTCGAGCTCCAGGCGCCCGGCGTGATGGCACGCAAGTCGGTGCACGAGCCCCTGGCCACCGGCATCAAGGCGATCGACTCCATGACCCCGATCGGCCGCGGTCAGCGTCAGCTGATCATCGGCGACCGCTCCACCGGCAAGACGACGATCGCGATCGACACGATCATCAACCAGAAGCAGTACTGGGAGACCGGCGACCCGGACAAGCAGGTCCGATGCATCTACGTCGCGATCGGCCAGAAGGGCTCGACCATCGCCGCCGTGCGTGGCGCCCTCGAGGAGGCGGGCGCGCTGGAGTACACCACCATCGTGGCGTCCCCCGCGTCGGACTCGGCCGGGTTCAAGTACCTCGCGCCGTACACCGGTTCGGCCATCGGCCAGCACTGGATGTACGACGGCAAGCACGTCCTGATCGTCTTCGACGACCTGACCAAGCAGGCCGAGGCCTACCGCGCCGTGTCCCTCTTGCTGCGCCGCCCGCCGGGTCGCGAGGCCTACCCCGGCGACGTGTTCTACCTGCACAGCCGGCTGCTCGAGCGCTGCGCGAAGCTCTCCGACGACCTCGGGCACGGCTCGATGACCGGCCTGCCGATCATCGAGACCAAGGCGAACGACGTGTCGGCCTACATCCCGACCAACGTCATCTCGATCACCGACGGCCAGATCTTCCTGCAGTCCGACCTGTTCGCCTCCAACCAGCGCCCGGCCATCGATGTAGGTGTGTCGGTGTCACGGGTGGGCAGCGCGGCCATGACCAAGGCGATGAAGACGGTCACCGGTTCGCTCAAGGTCGACCTGGCGCAGTTCCGCGCGATGGAGGCGTTCGCGATGTTCGCCTCCGACCTCGACGCCGCATCACGCCAGCAGCTGGACCGTGGTCAGCGACTGATGGCGCTGCTCAAGCAGCCGCAGTACTCGCCGTACCCGGTGCCGGAGATGACCATCTCCCTCTGGCTGGGCACCTCGGGTCGCCTGGACAAGGTGCCGACCGAGGACGTGCTGCGCTTCGAGCAGGAGTTCCTGGAGTTCCTGCGTCGTTCGCACAAGGACGTCCTGGAGACGATCGCGTCCAGCCTGAAGTTCGAGGACGACACCGAGAGCTCCGCGACCAAGGCCTACGACGACTTCCTCGACCAGTTCGAGACCGGCGAGGGCAAGTCGATCAAGGCCGGCCACGAGGAGCACGAGGCCCTGGAGGACGAGGACATCGACCAGGAGCAGATCGTCAAGCAGAAGAAGGGCTGAACCATGGCCCTGTCCCTGCGTGAGTACCGCGCGCGGATCAAGTCGACGGAGTCGATGAAGAAGATCACGCGCGCGATGGAGCTGATCGCGGCGTCGCGCATCATCAAGGCGCAGCAGCGTGCCCAGGCGGCGGCGCCGTACGCTCGCGAGCTCACCCGGGCGGTCTCGGCCGTGGCGTCGTACTCCAACGTCGACCACGCCCTGACCACGGAACCGGAGGAGTCCAAGCGGGCCGCGATCCTGGTCATCACCAGCGACCGCGGGCTGGCCGGTGCGTACTCCTCGAGCGTCCTGAAGGAGGCCGAGCGGCTGCGCACCAGGCTCGAGGATGCGGGCATGCAGGTCGACACCTACGTCTCCGGACGCAAGGCCGAGGCCTTCTACCGCTTCCGCAACCGCCGGATCATCCAGGCCTGGACCGGTCACAGCGACCAGCCGACCTACGACGTCGCCGAGGCGATCGGGCACAGCCTGATCGGTGCCTTCCTCAACGACGAGGACGAGGCGCGCACGGTCGAGATGGACGGCGAGAACCGGGACCTGCCCCCCGGTGTCGACGAGGTGCACGTGGTCTTCACCCAGTTCCGCTCGATGCTGGTGCAGGAGCCGCGCGACATCCGGCTGCTCCCGCTCGAGGTCGTGGAGGGCGAGGAAGCCCCCGAGTCCGACGACGTGCTGCCGCTCTATGAGTTCGAGCCGTCCCCGGAGGAGGTCCTCGACGGACTGCTGCCGAGGTACGTGCAGAGCCGGATCTTCTTCGCGCTGCTGCAGGCCGCGGCCTCCGAGCTCGCGGCACGCCAGAAGGCGATGAAGTCCGCTACGGACAACGCCGATGAGTTGATCAAGAAGTACACCCGAATTGCCAACCAGGCCCGACAGGCCGGCATTACCCAGGAAATCAGCGAGATCGTCGGTGGCGTCAACGCGCTTGCCGACGCCAACGCCGGGAGTGAGTGAGAGAACATGACTGCCACTGTTAGTGAATCAACCCAGAAGGCCGACGCGGCCGGCACAGGTCGCATCGCCCGGGTGATCGGTCCGGTCGTGGACGTCGAGTTCCCCGTCGACGCGATGCCTGAGATGTACAACAAGCTCGAGGTCGACCTCGAGTTCCTCGGGGAGAAGAAGGTCCTCTCCCTCGAGGTCGCCCTGCACATCGGCGACGGCATGGTCCGCGCCATCTCCCTGCAGCCGACCGACGGCCTCGTCCGCGGTTCGCAGGTGCGCGACACCGGCGGGCCGATCTCGGTGCCCGTGGGTGACGTGACCAAGGGCCACGTCTT
>CAVXFX010000006.1:0-236950 GCA_963761205.1 uncultured Actinomycetota bacterium | reverse complement strand
TGCTGCGATCGAGGAGGGCATCGTCGCCGGCGGTGGCTCCGCCCTGATCCACGCCGTGTCTGTGCTCGAGGGTGACCTCGGCCTGACCGGTGACGAGGCAACCGGCGTCCGCGTCGTACGCAAGAGCGCGTCCGAGCCGCTGCGCTGGATCGCCGAGAACGGTGGCGAGCAGGGCTACGTCGTGGTCGCCAAGGTGCGTGAGCTCGGTGCCGGCAACGGCTACAACGCCGCGACCCGCGAGTACGGCGACCTGGTCTCCCAGGGCGTGCTCGACCCGGTCAAGGTCACGAAGTCGGCCCTGGTCAACGCCTCCTCGATCGCCGGGATGCTGCTCACCACCGAGACGCTGATCGTCGACAAGCCTGTCGATGAGGAGCCCGACGCCGGTGGCCATGGCCACGGACACGGGCACTAGGCCCGTTTGTTGAGCTGACGCCTTTCCACGGTTACGTGGGAACCAGCTGCTTCCCGTGCGTCGCAACGCACGGGAAGCAGCTGTTTCGCGTTGGGGGACGCGGCAGCTGAGGGCGGTACGTCGCTCAGCGCAATGGCACGAAGCGGTAGCTGCCGTGCTCGCTGGTCTGCACCTGCTGGCCCCGGCGGACCACGAGCGTCATCGTCCCCCGAACAGGCAGGACGAGCCTGCCGTCGTCCCCGAGCTGCTCGACCAGCTCGCCGGGGAGCTCGCCGGCCGCCGCAGAGACCAGGATCCGGTCGAAGGGGGCGCCCCCGGGGTCGCCGAGGATCCCCGGCTCGGCCTGTCGGATCCGGGCCCAGCCGCACCCGGTCCGGGCGAGGTTCGCCGAACCCCACTCGACCAGCTGTGGGAGGAGCTCGACGCCGACGACCTCCCCGGCGGGACCGGTGAGCTGCGCCAGCAGGGCGGTCGACCAGCCGGAGCCGGCCCCGACGTCGAGGACTCGCTGTCCTGGGCGCACTTCGAGCAGGCGGAGCATCGCCTCCACCGTCCGAGGTTGCGAGCTGGTCTGACCGTGACCGATCTGGATGGGTCCGTCGAAGCCGGCCCGGTGCCGCGCGCCCCGGGGCAGGAAGCCCTCGCGGGGCACCGCCCCGAACGCCGCGGTCACTGGATCCATGCCAACCACTCAAGCACCGTCGGACACGCGGGTGAGCGATTGTTGACACGCCGGAAACAGTCCCGGAGCAAGGGCGCAACGCGTCGCCGCCACAGTGACCGCATGTACTTCCGGGTGCGCGCCACGCTGACCGAACGACCCGGAGCTCTCGCGCGCCTGGCCGCCCGCTGCGGCGACGCGGGTCTGAACATCCTCGGGTTGCAGATCTTCCCCGACCTCGGCCACGTGACCGACGAGCTCGTGATCAGTACGCCCGAGCACTGGACCGCGGCGGCGGTCACCGAGCTCGTGAGTGGTGCAGGCGGGGACGAGGTGAGCGTCGAACCCTGCACCACTCACGACCTGCTCGACCAGCCGACGCGCTGGCTGAACGCCGCTCAGGACGTCCTGGGGGATCCCGCCCTCCTGCCCGCCCTGGTCGAGCGGCTGCTCGGCACCGACACCGGGCGCTGGAGCGCCACCGAGCACGCCCGGGTGGAGGCGCTGCGCGGCTTCGCCGAGCCGATGGACCGCGCCGGTCCAGGGGCCCGCGGCGCGAGCGTGGAGTACGACGAGACCGGCGCCGGTGTGCTGGCCCGGATCGGTGGCCGCGTGGTCGGCGCCGCGGCCTTCGACTCCGGCGAGCCCGACACCCTCACGATCGAGGTGGCCCCCGCCTGGCGCCGCCTCGGCATCGGCAGCACGCTGCTGACCCGGTCCGTCGCGCAGGCGGCCGCCCGCGGCGCCCACCAGGTGTTGCTGCTCGCACCGGCGGGCGACGAGGGATTCGTCCCGATGGTGGCCACCTCCGGCCTCTCGGCCCGGATCAAGGTCTCCGGTGGCCTCCTCCAGGCACGCTTCACCCTCAGCGGGACGGTCCACCCGGCCGGGCCGCTCGCGGAGGCGCGGTGGGGACCCCCGGGCGGCTGACGAGTCGCCGGTAGACCGGGCCTTAGACTGGGCACCCGTCGTACCTACCGGAAGGCCCGCGCCTGATGACCTCTGGTGTCCCCGAAGAGCTCCCGGCCAAGTTCGCGCCGCTGGGCCTGACCTACGACGACGTCCTGCTCCTGCCCGGCGAGACCGACGTCATCCCCAGCGAGGTCGACACCACCACCCGGCTGACGCGGACGATCACGCTGCGCACCCCGCTCATCTCCAGCGCCATGGACACCGTGACCGAGTCCCGGATGGCGATCGCGATGGCTCGTCAGGGCGGCATCGGCATCCTGCACCGGAACCTCTCGATCGAGGACCAGGCCTACCAGGTCGACCTGGTCAAGCGCACCCAGACCGGGATGATCTCCAACCCGGTCACCATCGGGCCGGACGCGACCCTGGAGGAGCTCGACCAGATCTGCGGGGAGTACCGCGTCTCCGGACTCCCGGTCGTCGACGTCGACCACCGCCTGCTCGGCATCATCACCAACCGCGACCTCCGGTTCACTCCCGTGGCGGAGTGGGTGAGCACCAAGGTCGACGAGGTGATGACCCCGATGCCGCTGATCACGGCCCCGGTCGGCATCAGCCGCGAGGACGCCACCATGCTGCTGCGCCAGCACAAGCGGGAGCGGCTGCCGATCCTCGACGACCAGGGGCGGCTGGCCGGGCTGATCACGGTGAAGGACTTCGTGAAGTCCGAGCAGTTCCCGAATGCCTCCAACGACGCCGACGGGCGCCTCCTCGTGGGTGCGGCGGTCGGCTACTTCGGGGAGGCGTGGCAGCGCGCCACCACCCTCGTCGAGGCCGGGGTCGACGTGCTCGTGGTGGACACCGCGCACGGCCACGCCCGGCTGCTGCTCGACATGATTCGCCGGCTCAAGGACGACCCGGCGACCAGGCACGTCCAGATCGTCGGGGGCAACGTGGCCACCCGCGAGGGCGCCCAGGCGCTGGTCGACGCGGGCGCGGACGCCGTCAAGGTCGGGGTCGGACCGGGCTCGATCTGCACCACCCGGGTGGTGGCCGGGGTCGGCGTACCCCAGGTCACCGCGATCTACGACGCCGCGCAGGCGTGCGGCCCGGCCGGCGTACCCCTGATCGCCGACGGTGGCCTGCAGTACTCCGGTGACATCGCCAAGGCTCTCGTGGCCGGCGCCGAGTCGGTGATGTTCGGCTCCCTGCTCGCCGGCTGCGAGGAGAGCCCCGGCGACCTGGTCTTCGTCAACGGCAAGCAGTACAAGTCCTACCGCGGCATGGGGTCGCTCGGCGCCATGTCGAGCCGAGGGAAGAAGTCCTACTCCAAGGACCGCTACTTCCAGGCCGACGTGCAGAGCGACGACAAGATCGTGCCCGAGGGCATCGAGGGGCAGGTCGCCTACCGCGGTCCGCTCGCCGGGGTCGCCCACCAGCTGATCGGCGGCCTGCACCAGTCGATGTTCTACGTCGGCGCGCGCACGATCTCCGAGCTCCGCGACAAGGGCCGCTTCGTGCGCATCACCTCCGCCGGGCTCAAGGAGAGTCACCCGCACGACGTCCAGATCACCACCGAGGCCCCCAACTACTCCTGGCGCTGATCGACCCGCTCGCGTCCTGACGTGCCCTCGAACCACGCCGTCGCGGCGTCGCGGCGCAGGAGCAGGACAAGCAGCAGCCAGCCGGGTGTCAGGAGGACCAGCAGCGCCTGCAGGTCGCTCGAGGTCGGCGAGACCGCGAACGCCAGCGCCAGGACGGCGCCCGTGGCGATGATCACCCACAGTGAACCGCGGCCCCACCACGTCCACCTCGCGGCCAGGCCCAGCGCCACGGCGGCGGCGCTGCAGACCAGGAACGGGGTCGGGTCCTGCGGCTCCGAGGAGCCGCAGCAGTTCGACACGAAGGTGAGGCCGATGCCGGCGAGCGTGGTCGCCGCGGCGGCGAGGGCGAGCGCGACGGCGAGAATCGTCAGGGAGACCGGGCGACGCGACGTGGGTTCGGACATGTGACCAGCATGGCTGGCGTGGCAGGTCGCGCGCATGCGTTCGGGTACTCAGATCGTTTCGCTGCCACACTGGCGGCGTGAGCCGATCGATCAGGCTGCGGGACCAGGCCGAGGCCGACTGGGTGGACTTCGAGCCGATCCTGCGCGAGGTGGTCGAGGAGGGCACGACCTACGCCTTGGATCCTGCGATCGACGACGCCGGTGCCCGGGCGTTCTGGGGCGCCGCGGCCCACCGCGTCGTGGCCGTCGACTCTCAGGACGGGGCCGTCCTCGGCGGCGCCAAGATGGGGCCCAACCGCCCGGCCCAGGGCGCGCACGTCGGCACGGCCTCCTTCATGGTGGCCAGCGCTGCGCGTGGCCGCGGGGTGGGCCGCGCGTTGGGGGAGTACGCCGTGCAGTGGCATCGCGCCAACGGCTTCCTGGCGATCCAGTTCAACGCCGTGGTCTCGACCAATGCCGGGGCGATCGCGCTGTGGCACTCGCTGGGTTTCGAGACCGTCGGCATCGTGCCCGACGCGTTCCGGCTGCCCGACTCGTCCTACGCCGACCTGCTGGTGATGCACCTCGACCTGACCAGCCCAACCGATAGGGTCACCCGGTGACTGAGATCGAGATCGGGCGCGCCAAGCGCGGGCGCCGGGCGTACTCCTTCGACGACATCGCGATCGTGCCCAGCCGGCGCACCCGCGACCCGGAGGAGGTGTCCACGGCCTGGCAGATCGACGCCTACCGGTTCGAGCTGCCGATCCTGGCCGCCCCGATGGACTCGGTGATGTCCCCGGACACCGCGATCGCGCTCGGCAGGCTCGGTGGGTTGGGGGTGCTCAACCTCGAAGGCATCTGGACGCGGTACGACGACCCGACCGACCTGCTCGAGGAGGTCGCCGGCCTCCAGGGCGTCGATGCCGTCCGCCGGATGCAGGAGATCTACTCCGAGCCGATCCGGGCCGAGCTGATCACCCGCAGGCTGGGCCAGGTGCGCGACGCCGGAGTGACCGTCGCCGGCTCGCTGAGCCCGCAGCGCACCAAGGAGTTCGCCAAGACCGTCGTCGACGCGGGCGTCGACATGTTCGTGATCCGAGGGACGACCGTGAGCGCGGAACACGTCAGCGCCCAGGCCGAGCCCCTGAACCTCAAGGAGTTCATCTACGAGCTCGACGTGCCCGTGATCGTCGGCGGCTGTGCGACCTACCAGGCTGCGCTGCACCTGATGCGGACCGGTGCCGCGGGTGTGCTGGTCGGCTTCGGGGGTGGCGCCGCGCACACCACGCGCACGGTGCTCGGCGTCGCCGTACCCATGGCCAGTGCCGTCGCCGACGTCGCCGCCGCCCGGCGCGACTACATGGACGAGTCCGGCGGTCGCTACGTGCACGTCATCGCGGACGGGTCCATCGGCAAGAGCGGCGACATCGCCAAGGCGGTGGCCTGCGGAGCCGACGCGGTGATGATCGGCTCGCCGCTGGCGCGGGCCAGCGACGCGCCGGGTCGAGGATTCCACTGGGGCGCCGAGGCGCACCACGCCGAGCTGCCGCGCGGCGAGCGCGTCGAGTTCGGCAGCGTCGGGACCCTCGAGGAGATCCTGTTCGGTCCCTCTCGGGTAGCCGACGGCACCATGAACCTCGTCGGCGCGCTGCGGCGGGCGATGGCGACCACCGGCTACACCGAGCTCAAGGAGTTCCAGCGCATCGAGGTCGTCGTCCAGTAGCCCGTGGCGCGACTGAGAGACTGGCCCCATGAGCCTCACTGCTGACCTGGGTCCGGGATCGCGGGCCAAGGCGCTGGACGCCATGGAGGCCGGGGACCTCGACGTCCTCGTGGTCGGCGCAGGGGTGGTCGGGGCGGGTACGGCGCTGGACGCCGTGTCGCGCGGCCTGTCGACGGCGGTGGTCGAGCAGCGTGACTTCGCGAGCGGGACGAGCAGCCGCTCCTCCAAGCTGGTGCACGGCGGCCTGCGCTACCTGGAGATGTTCGACTTCGCCCTGGTCAAGGAGGCCCTGGAGGAGCGGGGCCTTCTGCTGACGCGGATCGCCCCCCACCTCGTGCGGCCGGTGCCGTTCCTCTACCCGCTGCACCACACCTGGGAGCGGCCCTACGTCGGTGCCGGACTGCTGCTCTATGACGGCATGGCCATGGTCGGCAAGTACGACATGGGGGTCCCCAAGCACAAGCACCTGTTCCGCAAGCAGGTCGCCCGGATGGCCCCGGACCTGCGCACGGACGAGCTCAGCGGCGCGATCCGCTACTACGACTGCCAGGTGGACGATGCCCGGCTGGTGATGAACATCGCCCGTACCGCGGCGGCGTACGGCGCCCACGTCGCGTCGCGCACCAAGGTGACCGGATTCCTCCGCGAGGGCGACCGGGTCGTCGGTGCGCGCGTGATGGACCTCGAGAACGACCGGGCGATCGAGGTCCGGGCGCGGGTGGTGGTCAACGCCGGCGGCGTCTGGACCAACGAGGTCCAGGAGATGCTCGGCGGCCGCGGCGCGCTTGATGTCGAGGCGAGCAAGGGGGTCCACCTCGTCGTCCCCCGCGACCGCATCCGCAGCGAGTGCGGCTTCATCACCAAGACCGAGAAGTCGGTGCTCTTCGTGATCCCGTGGGGAGCGCACTGGATCATCGGCACCACCGACACCCCGTGGGACCTCGATCTGGCGCACCCGGCGGCGTCTCGGGCCGACATCGACTACGTGCTCGGGCACGTCAACACGATGCTGCGCACACCGCTGGACCACACCGATGTCCAGGGCGTCTACGCCGGCCTTCGGCCGCTGTTGCGGGGAGCGACCGAACCCACGTCGAAGATCTCCCGCGAGCACACCGTCGCCGCGCCGGTCCCGGGGTTGGTGATGATCGCCGGCGGCAAGCTGACGACCTACCGGGTGATGGCCAAGGACGCCATCGACGCGGCCGCGAAGTCCCTTGATGGCGTGGTCCGGGGGAGCATCACCGACCGGGTGCCGCTGCTGGGCGCCGGCGGCTTCGAGGCCCGCACGAACCAGCGGGTCGCGATCGCCCGCTCCAGCGGCCTCGACATCGCCCGCGTCGACCACCTGCTCGGACGCTTCGGCGGGCTGATCGACGAGGTCCTCGACCTGGTCGCCCGGCGACCCGAGCTGGGGCAGCCGTTGGCGGGCGCGGAGGGCTACCTCGCTGCCGAGGTGGTCTACGCGGTCACCCACGAGGGGGCCCGGCACCTCGACGACGTGCTCACCCGGCGCACGCGCATCTCGATCGAGACCTTCGACCGCGGCACCGCCTCCGCGCGTCCGGCGGCGGAGCTGATGGGTGCCGAGCTCGGCTGGGACGGCGAGCGCCTCGAGGAGGAGGTGGACCACTACCTGCGCCGGGTCGAGGCCGAGCGACAGAGCCAGGAGAAGCTCACCGACCAGGAGGCCGACGAGGCCCGGGTCAGTGCCCCCGAGGGCCCCTGGGCCACCTGAGTTCGTCCCTGGGCAGGGGCGGCGTCGCCACCCTCCGCCACCCGTAGACTGGGGACGTTCGTCACCCCCTGTCGCACCGGCTGGGGGCCGTTGTGCGTGCCTGCACCTGCAAGGAGCTGACCCCGTTGCGTCTCGCCGGCCTGGCCGACCTCGTCCTGCGCGAGCCTGCGCTCGCTGCCTCGATGCGGGACGCGAAGCGCGGCGTCACCACGCTGGATCTGACGGGACCCGCGGCCCTGCGCCCCTTCGTGGTGAAGGGTCTCGTCGACGCGGGTCGCACGGTGCTGGTGGTCGCTGCGACCGTGCGCGAGGCGGAGGACCTCACCGAGGAGCTCGCCGACGTGCTGGACCCGGAGACGGTGGCCCTCTACCCGGCCTGGGAGACGCTGCCGCACGAGCGGCTGAGCCCGCGCAGCGACACCGTCGGGCGTCGGCTGGCGGTGCTCCGGAGGATCAAGCACCCCGGCACCGAGCCGGGGAACGGGCCGCTCACGGTGATCGTGGCGCCGATCCGGTCGGTGCTGCAGCCCCAGGTCAAGGGCCTGGCCGACCTGGAGCCGGTGGAGCTGGTCTCGGGCCAGGAGGTCGAGCTCGAGGACGTCGTCCGCCGGCTGGCCGGGGCGGCGTACTCCCGCGTCGACCTGGTCGAGAAGCGCGGTGAGTTCGCGGTGCGCGGCGGCATCGTCGACGTGTTCCCGCCCACCGAGGAGCACCCGCTGCGGGTGGAGTTCTTCGGCGACGAGATCGACGAGATCCGCGCGTTCGCGGTCGCCGACCAGCGCACCCTGGAGAAGGTGGAGCGGGTCTGGGCTCCGCCGTGCCGCGAGCTGCTCCTCACCGAGGACGTACGCCGCAAGGCGGCCGAGCTCGGCCAGCAGCACCCGCAGCTGCGTGAGCTGACCGACAAGCTGGCCGAGGGGATGGCGGTCGAGGGGATGGAGTCGCTGACTCCCGCCCTGGTCGAGGAGATGGAGCTGCTCGTGGAGCTGCTCCCGCCCGAGACCCACGTGCTGGTCCTGGACCCGGAGCGGGTCCGCACCAGGGCGCACGACCTGGTGGCGACCAGCGAGGAGTTCCTCGGGGCCAGCTGGGCCGCGGCCGCCTCGGGCGGGACGGCGCCGATCGACCTCGGAGCGGCGTCGCTGCGCGAGCTCGGGGAGGTGCGGAGCCAGGTCCTCGCCCAGGGGCAGGCGTGGTGGGGGATCAGCCCGTTCGGCCTGGACCTGCCGGGGGGTGGGGACGAGTCGCGAGCGGTGGCTGCCCAGCCCACCGAGAGCTACCGCGGCGACGTGGAGGCGGTCGTCACCGACCTGCGGGCGCACCTCGCGGCCGGGCGTCGGGTGGTCACCATCCACCAGGGTCATGGGCCCGCGCAGCGGATGGTCGAGGTGCTCGGCGAGCACGACATCGCCGCACGGCTGGTCGAGGACGGCGAGGTCGACCCCGCTGCCGACCCGGCTGGCAACCCGCTTGGCGACCCGGATGACTCCGTGGTCCAGGTCCGCCAGGGTTGCGTGGCCCACGGACTGGTGATGGACCAGCCCGGCCTGGTGATCCTCACCGGCGAGGACATCGCCGGCCAGAAGGCCACCACCCGCGACATGCGCAAGATGCCGGCGCGCCGCAAGAAGCAGATCGACCCTCTCGAGCTCAAGGCCGGCGACTTCGTCGTCCACGAGCAGCACGGCGTCGGCAAGTTCGTGGAGATGCGGCAGCGCGAGGTGCACGGCGCCGTCCGCGAGTACCTCGTCCTGGAGTACGGCGCGTCCAAGCGCGGCCACCCGCCGGACCGGCTGTTCGTGCCGGCGGATGCCCTGGACCAGGTGACCCGCTACGTCGGCGGCGAGCAACCCAGCCTGGACCGTCTCGGCGGCGCGGACTGGGCCAAGCGCAAGGGTCGTGCCCGCAAGGCGGTGCGGCAGATCGCGGCCGAGCTGATCAAGCTCTACGCCGCCCGGCAAGCCACCCAGGGGCACGCCTTCGGTCCGGACACCCCGTGGCAGACCGAGCTCGAGGACGCCTTCCCCTTCCACGAGACGCCCGACCAGCTGAGCACGGTCGAGGAGGTCAAGGCGGACATGCGCCGCGTCGTACCCATGGACCGGCTGGTGTGCGGGGACGTCGGCTACGGCAAGACCGAGATCGCGGTCCGGGCGGCGTTCAAGGCCGTGCAGGACGGCAAGCAGGTCGCCGTCCTGGTGCCCACCACGCTGCTGGTCACCCAGCACTTCGCGACGTTCACCGAGCGGATGAGCGGCTTCCCGGTCATCCTGCGGGCACTGAGTCGCTTCCAGAGCGACAAGGAGGCGCGCGAGGTCATCGACGGGTTGGCCGAGGGCCGCATCGACATCGTCATCGGCACCCACAGGCTGCTCAACCCCGACATCAGGATCAAGGACCTCGGGCTGATCGTGGTCGACGAGGAGCAACGCTTCGGGGTGGAGCACAAGGAGCAGATGAAGCGGCTGCGCACGAGCGTCGACGTGCTCTCGATGTCGGCCACGCCGATCCCGCGCACCCTGGAGATGGCGATCACCGGCATCCGCGAGATGTCCACCATCGCGACGCCCCCGGAGGAACGCCATCCGGTGCTCACCTACGTCGGCGCCTACGAGGACCGGCAGGTCACCGCCGCCGTACGCCGCGAGCTGCTGCGTGACGGGCAGGTGTTCTACATCCACAACCGGGTGCAGTCCATCGAGAAGGCGGCCGCGAAGATCCGGGAGCTCGTGCCGGAGGCCCGGGTCGCCACGGCTCACGGCCAGATGGGGGAGCACCAGCTGGAGCAGGTCATGCTCGACTTCTGGGAGAAGCGCTTCGACGTGCTCGTCTGCACCACGATCGTCGAGTCGGGACTGGACGTCTCCAACGCGAACACGATGATCATCGAGCGCTCGGACACCTTGGGGCTCTCCCAGCTGCACCAGCTGCGCGGGCGGGTCGGCCGGTCGCGCGAGCGCGCCTACGCCTACTTCCTCTACCCGCCCGAGAAGCCGCTCACGGAGACCGCGCACGAGCGACTGGCCACGCTCGCCCAGCACTCCGACCTCGGTGGCGGCATGGCGATCGCGATGAAGGACCTGGAGATCCGCGGGGCCGGCAACCTGCTCGGCGGCGAGCAGTCCGGCCACATCGCCGACGTCGGCTTCGACCTCTACGTGCGGCTGGTCGGCGAGGCGGTGCACGAGTTCCGCACCGACGGTGCCCAGCTCGAGCAGGCCGTCGAGGTGAAGATCGAGCTGCCGGTGGACGCCCACCTGCCCCACGACTACATCCAGAGCGAGCGACTCCGGCTGGAGATGTACAAGCGCCTCGCCGAGGTCCGCTCCGACGAGGACGTCGCGCGGGTGCGCGAGGAGCTGCTCGACCGGTACGGCGTCCAGCCGGACCCCGTTGCGCGACTGCTCACCGTGGCCAGCTTCCGGGCCCGCGCCCGCGCCGCCGGTCTCTCCGAGGTCACCCTGCAGGGCAAGTACGTCCGCTTCCACCCCGTCGAGCTCCCCGAGTCGCGCGTCGTACGCCTGAACCGGCTGCACCCCAAGAGCCTCTACAAGCCGTCCGTGCGTACGATGCTGGTGCCGCGCCCCGTGCCGGCCGGGTTCGGCGCGCAGCCGCCGCGCGATGCGGAGCTGCTCGACTGGGCACGTCAGGTGATCGACGGCGTGATCGAGCCGGCAGTCGCCGGTGCCAGCACCGGCAGTGAGGAGACCAGAACGTGAAGCCTCGAGGTTGGGCTGCCCCGCTCGCCGTGCTCGCCCTGGTCCTGGTCTCCGGGTGCGGCCAGCTCACGCCCGGCACTGCCGCGACCGTCGACGGCAAGCGGATCACGATGGACCAGGTCGACGGCCTCGTCGAGGCCCAGTGCACCGCCGCGGACCTGGCGGCCAAGGGGGGCAACTCCTCGCCCCTGCCGATCTCCTACGTGCGGCAGCAGTCCCTGGGACTGCTGATCGACACCGCACTGAGCGATGAGTTCGGCGCAGACCAGAACCTGACCCCCGACCCGGTGGTCGTCGAGGGGTTCTACGCGCAGTTCGAGCCCGGCATCACGCCGCTGCCCGCGAAGGCGCGCGACGCCCTGGTCCCGGCCTTCAAGGCGTGGGCCCGGGGGCGCGCCATCCTGGTGGCGGCTGGAGCCGCCCAGACCGGCCAGAAGCCCGACCCCAACAACGCCGAGCAGCTGATCAATGCCGGTCTGACGGAGCGCGAGAAGTGGCTCCCCAAGGTCAAGGTCGTCACCGACTCACGGTTCTCGCCGGCCAAGAACGGCTTCCCCGGAGGCGGCGACGGGTCCGTGTCCCGGGCCTCCTCGGCGTTCGCGAAGGGCTCCGGCGGCCGTCAGCCCGACCCCGCCTGGGTCGGCGGACTGCCTGCCAGCCAGAAGTGCGGCTGACCGCATGTCGGGCGACCACGCCCCACTGGCGGAGGGTTCTCCCCCGACCGGCGAGTCCCCGCTGATCGAGCTCGTCGAGATCATGCGCCGGCTCCGTGTCGAATGCGCCTGGAAGGCCGAGCAGACACACCGGACGCTGGCCAGGTTCCTGCTCGAGGAGACCCACGAGGCCATCGAGGCGATCGAGGGCGACGACCCCACCCACCTGCGTGAGGAGCTGGGAGACGTCCTCCTGCAGGTCTACCTGCACGCGGCCATCGCAGCCGAGTCCGGGGAGTTCGACATCCACGACGTCGCGGCAGGGCTCCGCGACAAGATGCTCCGGCGCAACCCGCACGTCTTCGGGGACCTCGTGGAGACCGACCCCGGGCGCATCAACGACAACTGGCAGGCGGTCAAGGACGCCGAGAAGGAGCGCTCTAACGCCCTCGAGGGCGTCCCGCTGGCGTTGCCCGCCCTGAACCGCGCGGCCAAGGTGCTCGAGCGCCTGGAGCGTTCCGGCCGCCGGGTCCCGGAGCCGTCCGACCCGACCGACCTGGGTGAGCGTCTCCTGGCCCTCGTGGCCGAGGCCCGTGCAAGCGGGGTCGACCCCGAGCAGGCCCTGCGCGACGCCGTACGCCGGATCAGCGGATGAGACGCCTGGCCGCGGCGGTGTTCGCGGTCCTGATGGGCGGCACCAGCGGGTGCACGATCGTCGCCGACGACGAGATGACCCCGCCCCCGTCGCCGAGTGCGACCGCCACCCCGGGCACGCAGGGCGCGCCGATGCCCGACAGCGTGCCGGTCGGGCGCGCCGGGATCGCGCGAACGACACCGGTCTGGGCGCAGGGGAGCGTCCTGCACGTGGGCGATCGGACCCTGGACATCGCGCCCCGCCGCGTGGACGCCTTCGTCGTGACCCCGGGAGGCATCTACTTCATCGACTCCTCCGAGGTCTGGTTCACCGATCTCGACCGCGTCCGCGGCACCGCCCTGGAGTCGGTCACCGGGATCGTGGCGAACGCGGACCGCTCGCGGATCCGCGTGACCGCTGCGGGCCAGGGCGGGGCCACCGGCGTCCAGGGCTACGAGACCCGCCAGGGCAAGGCGGTGCCGGCGGCAACGGTGCGTCCCGTTCCGGTCGAGGAGCGGCTCGGAAGACGCATCAAGGTCGAGCTGCGCTCCGCGGACGGCGACGCGAGCACTCCGCGGGGCTCGCTGGCGGCGCGAGTCGGACCCGGTGACTACGGGCTCATCGACGTCGACGCAGGGCCGCTGATGGCCTTCGAGACCGCGTCACGTCACCGCGTCCCGCTCGCGGGCGTGACCGGCACCGGGTTCGAGCTGGTGCGCTGGACCGGTCCCACCACGTTCTACGGCGTCGCGCTGAGCAACGGCTCGCCGACGGGAGTCCTCGGGTGCGACCTGACCACCCGGCAATGCCGCACCTGGGGGTCGACCGGCTCCGATGGCGGGCTGATCTTCGAGTCCGGGAGCTGAGCAGAGCGGGTGCTACGCCGGATCCTCCGGCTTGGCGGTTAGGGTGAAAGGGCCTGCTGCCCAGCGCCGTACCCGATCCAGGAGCACTACCTTGGCCTCCATCGACACCGTCATCGCCCGGGAGATCCTCGACTCACGAGGCAACCCCACCATCGAGGTCGAGGTGCTGCTCGACGACGACTCGTTCGGTCGCGCTGCGGTGCCCTCGGGTGCCTCGACGGGCGCCTTCGAGGCCGTCGAGCTCCGCGACGGTGGAAAGCGCTACGGCGGCAAGGGCACCGGCAAGGCCGTGAGCGCTGTCCAGGACCAGATCGAGCCCGAGATCATCGGCCTCGACGCCAGCGACCAGCGCCTGGTCGACCAGGCCATGCTCGACCTGGACGGCACCCCCAACAAGGCCAACCTCGGCGCGAACGCGATCCTCGGCGTCTCGCTCGCGGTGGCGAGGGCAGCCTCGGCGAGCGCCGACCTGCCGCTGTTCCGCTACGTCGGCGGCCCCAACGCGCACCTGCTGCCCGTCCCGATGATGAACATCCTCAACGGCGGCGCCCACGCTGACACCAACGTCGACGTCCAGGAGTTCATGATCGCGCCGATCGGCGCGGCGTCGTTCCGGGAGGCGCTGCAGCAGGGCGCGGAGGTCTACCACGCCCTCAAGGCGGTGCTGAAGAAGCAGGGCCTCGCGACCGGTGTCGGCGACGAGGGTGGCTTCGCCCCCGAGCTGCCGAGCAACCGCGCGGCCCTCGACCTGATCGCCGAGGCGGTCCAGTCGGCGGGCTTCACGCTCGGCACCGACTTCGGGCTGGCGCTCGACGTCGCGGCCAGTGAGTTCCACGAGAAGTCGAAGTACTCCTTCGAGGGGCAGAGCCGGACCGCGGACCAGATGGTCGAGTACTACGCGGATCTGGTCTCCTCCTACCCGATCGTCTCGATCGAGGACCCCCTCGACGAGGAGGACTGGGACGGCTGGAAGGCGATCACCGACGAGCTCGGCTCGCGCACCCAGATCGTCGGAGACGACCTGTTCGTCACCAACGTCGAGCGTCTCGCGCGCGGCATCGAGGGCGGTCAGGCCAACGCCCTGCTGGTCAAGGTCAACCAGATCGGCTCGCTCACCGAGACCCTGGACTCCGTCGACCTCGCCCACCGCAGCGGCTTCCGCTGCATGATGAGCCACCGCTCGGGCGAGACCGAGGACACCACCATCGCCGACCTCGCCGTCGCCACCAACTGCGGCCAGATCAAGACCGGGGCGCCGGCGCGCTCGGAGCGGGTCGCGAAGTACAACCAGCTCCTGCGCATCGAGGAGCAGCTGGACGACGCCGCCCGCTACGCCGGCCGAGGTGCCTTCCCGAGGTACCAGGGCTGAGCCCGGATCCTCGATGGCCACTCGTCGTACGCCGCAGCGCGGAGCACGAACCGGGACCCCGCGGGGTGCCCGCAACGTGGCGCGCCCGGGCAACGCCCGTGGCAGCCTCCGCCCCGGACAGCGCGGCAGCGACCGGGGGCGGACGCCGTCGGCTCCTGCTCCGCGCCCCAGGTTCACCAACCGGATGGCGATCCTGGTCGTGGTCGCGGCGGTCCTCGTGGTCTCCTACGCCTCCTCGATGCGCGCCTACCTGCAGCAGCGAGCCCAGATAGACGACCTCCGCGCGCAGATCGACAGCTCCCAGCGCGACATCCGGACGCTCGAGCGCGAGAAGCGGCGCTGGGCCGACAACGCCTACGTCGAGGCCCAGGCGCGCGAGCGGTTCGGCTGGGTGCTGCCGGGCGAGACCAGCTACCAGGTGATCGACCGCAACGGCCAACCCCTGCAGCGATCCGACGAGCTGACCGATCCGGCGTCGGTGGCCCGTCAGCTGCCGGACCCGTGGTGGGACAAGGTCTACGGCACCCTCCGGGCGGCCGACCACCCCAAGCAGGCCCCCGTCCCGGCGGACAAGATCAACCCGCCCACCCCCGACCAGTGAGCGTCGACCGCCAGGACGAGATCGTGATCGAGGCCCAGCTCGGACGGCCGCCGCGCTCGATGCACGCGATCGGCCACCGGTGTCCGTGCGGCAACCCGGACGTCGTCGCCACCGAGCCCCGGCTCGACGACGGAACCCCCTTCCCGACCACGTTCTACCTGACCTGCCCCCGCGCCTCGTCGATGATCGGCACGCTCGAGGCCTCCGGGCTGATGCGCGAGATGGCCGAACGCCTGGCCGAGGACGCCGACCTCGCGGCCGGCTACGCGCGCGCTCACGAGGCCTACCTCGCTGCGCGGGACGAGATCGGGGAGGTGCCCGAGATCGCCGGGGTGTCCGCGGGCGGCATGCCGGACCGGGTGAAGTGCCTGCACGTCTTGGCCGGTCAGGCACTGGCGCAGGGACGCGGCGTGAACCCGCTGGGTGACGAGGTGCTCGACACGCTCGGCGAGTGGTGGGCCGGCGGTCCGTGCGTGACGCCGGAGGTGGACCCATGACTCGGGTAGCGGCCTTCGACTGCGGCACGAACTCGCTGCGGCTGCTCGTCACCGACCTCGACCCCGGCGCCGGGACCGCCCGCGACCTGGTGCGGGAGATGCGGATCGTGCGGCTGGGACAGGGCGTGGACCGGACCGGCCGCATCGCCGACGCCTCGATGCAGCGGGTCTTCGCCGCAATCGAGGACTACATGGAGACGGTCACGTCCCACGACGTCCACGAGATCCGGTTCTGTGCTACGTCTGCCGCGCGCGACGCCGAGAACTCCGAGGAGTTCATGCGGGGCGTCCAGGAGCGCGTCGGGGTGGTGCCCGAGGTGCTCGACGGCGAGGAGGAGGCGAGGGTCAGCTTCGCCGGAGCCGTGCGGGACCTCCCGCCCCTGCCGGAGCCGCTGCTGGTCTGTGACATCGGCGGAGGCTCGACCGAGCTCATCCTGGGCCACGCCGACGGCACGATCCTGGGCCAGCAGTCCCTCGACATCGGCTCGGTCCGGATCAACGAGCGCCACCTGGCCGGCGATCCGCCTACCGCAGCGGAGATCGCCGCTGCCGTCGCCGACATCGACGCAGCTCTCGACGGCTGCTCGGTGGACCCCGCCTCCGCAGGGGCGGTGATCGGCGTCGCCGGGACCGTGACCACGATCGCGGCCGCCGTACTCGAGCTGGACAGCTACGACCCCACCGTCATCCACCGCAGCGTGCTGCTGCCCGATGCAGTGCAGGGCGCAGTGAGCGAACTGCTCACGATGACGGTCGAACAGCGCAAGACGTTGGGCTACCTACATCCGGGACGGGCCGACGTGATCGGCGCCGGTGGCTTGATCCTGGACCGCATCCTGCGGCGTACGACGGTCAACTCGATGTTGGTCTCCGAGCACGACATCCTCGACGGGATCGCCTGGTCCCTCGTCTCTCGAGGGACGACAGCAGATGGGAAGAGATGATGTTCCGCAACCGAACCGACACCGACTTCGAGGACACCCGCGAGCAACCGGCTGACTACACCGGCGGCCCCAAACGATCACCGGTCCTCGTGCTCCGCCTGACGGTGCGCGAGTTCCTCGACGACCAGGGCACCGACCTGGCGGCAGCGCTGACCTACTACTCGGTGCTGGCGGTCTTCCCCGGCCTGATCGCCCTGCTGGCGCTCGTGGGGGTGTTCGGGCAGGCCCAGGCCTCGGTGGACCTGATCCTGGAGATCCTGGCGCCGCTGGTCTCCAGCGGGACCCTCGACCAGCTCCGCCCGACGTTGACCGAGCTGGCCACGACCCAGAGCGCGGGGATCACGCTGGTCATCGGGCTGCTGGGTGCCCTGTGGTCGGCCTCCGGGTACGTCGGCGCCTTCAGCCGCGCGATGAACCGGATCTACGAGGTCGAGGAGGGCCGTCCCGCCTGGCGGATGCGGCCGATGCAGCTGCTGGTCACGATCGCCACCGTCGTGCTGTGTGCCCTGTCGCTGTTCATCCTGATCGTGTCGGGACCGGTGGCCGACTCGGTCGGGAACGCCGTCGGCCTCGGTGGCAACCTGGTGACGCTCTGGGCGGTGGTCAAGTGGCCGCTGCTCGCGCTCGTGGTGATGTTCATCGTCGGACTGCTCTACTACGCCACCCCCAACGTGCGGTTTACCAAGTTCCGGGTGATCTCGGCGGGCGCGTTCGTGGCGATCCTGATCTGGTTGCTCGCCTCGGTCGGGTTCGCGTTCTACGTGGCGAACTTCTCCTCCTACAACAAGACCTACGGCTCGGTGGCCGGCGTGGTCGTGGCCCTGCTCTGGCTGTGGATCACCAACCTGGCCCTGCTGTTCGGTGCCGAGCTGGACGCCGAGCTCGAGCGCGGGCGGCAGCTGCACAGCGGCATGGCAGCCGAGGAGTTCCTCCAGCTGCCGGTCCGCGACACCCGCGGGATCGAGAAGGCCGAGGCCCGACGAACCAAGGCCATCGAGCGGCAGCGCGAGATCCGGCTCGCTGCCGGTGGTCACGGCGACCCGGGCGACCGGCCCTTCGGCCGTCGCTGAGCCGCCCGTGACGACCGGCCCGGCCACCCCGGCCACCCCGGGCGCCGGCTGGCCGGGGGACCCGGTCGGGCCGGGTGATCCGATCCCGCCGCTCGCCCGCGGCCCGGGAGGAGTGGCCAGGCTGGCGGCGAGGGCGACGCTGCCCGAGCTGGACGCGCGCGTCTCGGTCTGCCGTGCCTGCCCGAGACTGGTGCGCTGGCGAGAGGACGTGGCGCGGACCAAGCGGGCGGCGTACGCCGACGAGCCCTACTGGGGACGGCCGATCGCCGGTTGGGGCGATCCGGAGCCGCGGGTGCTCATCATCGGGCTGGCGCCGGCCGCCCACGGCGCGAACCGCACCGGCCGGATCTTCACCGGCGACCGCTCCGGCGACTGGCTGTTCGCCTCCCTGCACCGGGTGGGGCTGGCCACCAGCCCGACCGCGACCCACGCGGGCGACGGCCAGCAACTGCTCGGAGCCAGGCTCGTGGCGGCGGTGCGGTGCGCACCTCCGCAGAACAAGCCGTCGCCGGAGGAACGCGACACCTGCGCGCCCTGGATCGAGCGTGAGGTCGCCCTGCTGCTGCCCCACGTCCGCGCCGTGGTCGCGTTGGGCGGGTTCGGCTGGGATGCGGCGCTGCGATCGCTGGCCGCGGCAGGCACAGCCCTCCCGCGGCCCCGGCCACGGTTCGGGCACGGCGTGGAGGTCGACCTGGGCGCGGTGACCCTGCTCGGCTGCTACCACCCCTCGCAGCAGAACACCTTCACCGGCCGGTTGACCGTGCCGATGCTCGATGCGGTGCTCGGACGTGCCGCCGAGATCGGCCGGAGCACCTGACAGATCTCCAGCCCGACCGGCCCACGGTGCCGACCTCTCTATGATCGCTGGCACGGCGGCCACCCACGGCCCCGGCGAGCCCCGGTATCCCAATCGGCAGAGGAAACGGTCTTAAAAACCGTTCAGTGTGGGTTCGACCCCCACCCGGGGCACACATTGATGGAAGGTGGTGGCCCCCAGGGGCCCTTCTCCACGGCGCGCCTTGTGTCTGGGGTCCGCGCTAGGTTTCTGCGATGACTTCGTTTCCCTCGCCGAGCGGCGCCCTGTGCCTCGGCCACGTCCTGGAAGCAGCCGGGATCGACAACCTTGCCGAAGTGCTGATCGTGCGCCACACGTACCGGCCAGACGGGATTCGTGCTGCCAGCGAGGCCACTCCCGACGCACTACTCAAATACACCCGCGAGCAGGACCTGACCACACCCAAGTTTCCCAAGATGCCGCCCCACTTGTGGCTCGTGTTCATGGCGGATGGTGGTCGAAGGTCCCGCCTGGTCAGCGCATACGAGAATCGTGGTGAGGTGGTAGAGGCACGAACGGACAAGTATCGCTACTTCGATCTCGTCCAATCGGAGTTCCTCGGCGCTCTAACGAACCGCCTCGTCGTTGAGTGGTCAAGGGACACGATCAACTGGACCAAGAGTGGCGTTAGCGCAGCGGGACTCCCGGTAGTCGAGGTCGCGGACCCGGAGGTCGTCCCGTTCCCTGGTTTTGACCGGGTGCTCGTTACCCACGCCGAGCTCCGCGAGGTGATCGCAGACTCGCGCTATGCGTCGTGGCGAACGGCGCTCGGATCTGTCCAGGGCATCTACCTCATCGCCGATACGAGCACCGGCAAGCTGTACGTCGGGAAGGCTGACGGCGGGGAGCGGATTTTGGGTCGGTGGTCGCAGTACGCCCACAATGGCCACGGCGGCAACGTGGGGCTGAAAGAGTTGGCTGGCTTGAACGTTGATCACGCTCGGCACTTCCAGTTCAGTCTCTTGCGCGTGTTCGGCCCGAGCGTGCCCGCAGCGGAGGTCGACGAGGCCGAGTCGCACTACAAGCGGGCACTGATGACGCGGAAGCCGTTCGGTCTGAATCTCAACTGATTTTAGGCCTCGCGGAGGTCGCCGACCTCTGGGATTCTTCAGGTCATGACAGTCCTTCCTGACATCCTCGTGCCCGGCCTCAAAGTCGTCTTCTGTGGCACAGCAGTTGCAACGGCATCTGCTGAACGCGGGCACTACTACTCGCAGCCGAGCAACAAGTTCTGGTGGCTCATGCACGAGTCCGGCTTCACGCCCTGGGTGTTCCGTCCGGAAGAGGACGTGGCGTTGCCAAGTTTGGGAATCGGCATCACGGATCTCGTCAAGGATGTCGCCCAGAGTCACGATCGAGGGCTGGACTACTCAGGGGCATCAGGCGTCCTCGGGCACGTTGTTGCAGCTGCACCTCAATGGCTGGCGTTCAATGGCAAAGAGGCAGGCAAGGTCGCTGCGAAGGCGTTGGGCCATCGGAAGCCAGATCTGGGGGTGCAGCGCTGGACCGTTGGCGAGGCGCAGGTTTTCGTCCTTCCGAGCAGCAGCGCGGCAAACGCGCGAAAGGACTACGACGGGCGTCCAGCGAAGGTCGACTGGTGGATAGAACTCGCCGGACTGGCGAGGCGGTCTGGGTAGGTCAGTTGCGATCGTCCAACGGGTAGCTCACCTTCGTCCGGCGACAGCAAGCCTCCACGACGCCGTTCAGTGTGGGTTCGACCCCCACCCGGGGCACGTCCGAGTATCGAGACGCCACGGTTCAGCAGTGGAGACAGGGCTGGCGCATTCCCCGGGCCGGGGTTACTTTGCGCTTGGTCCCGGGAGGCGGGGTCAACTCGCGCTCAACTCTTGGGGGAACCGATGTATCGCAACCTGATCAGGTCCAACGCCGTCCTGGCCTTTCTGGCCATCGGCCTGCTGGCGCCGGCGGCCTTCGCGGCCGGTGTCGTCACCGTGACACAGAACCATCTGCGCGGCTGGACCGTGGACTCCAGGGCCGGTGGCAGCGGCCAGTTCGTCACGGACGCGAGTGCTCCCGGTGGCTCGGCGCTGCAGCTCGTCACCCCGAATGACAACGCCTCGGCCATCGAGTACGACCACTCGATCGGCACGGCGCTGAACGACGTGACCAACGTGTCCTACATGACCAAGACGATCGAGGGTCCTGTCTACGCCAGCGCCAGCCTCGCCCTCTACGTCAAGGACGCCGCCGGCGCCACGCACTACTACGTCTACGAGCCCTACTGGCAGAACGGCCCGACAGAGATCGCCCACGATGTCTGGCAGACGTGGGACGTGATGGCAGGGACGTTCTGGAGCTCCGACGCCCCCGGTGGGCCCCCCGCCCACAGCTGGGCCAGCATCCTGGCTGACAACCCGGGCGGCACGCTCGACTCGATCGGCGTGTTCATGGGCACCTACAACCCCGGGTGGACGGTCAACGTGGACAGCGTCACCGTCAACGACACCACCTGGGACTTCCAGAAGTCGTCGTTCGCCAAGGAAGACTGCAAGAAGGACGGCTGGAAGAACCTCCAGGACTCCTCCGGGCGCCCCTTCCGCAACCAGGGCGCATGCATGGCGGCTGCCGGCTGACCCGGCCGGTCCACCCGCTCCAGTAACCACGAGGAGGGGCGCGTCACACCGGAGGTCTCCGGGAACAGTGCCGCGTCCCAAATCGTTGGAATCCATGCCGTCTCGGTAGGATCTGAGATGACATGCGAACGCCAGAGTGGGCGGTTCGCCGAAGTCTTCCAAGGAGGACGCCATGCAGAGCAAGAACCCGATCTTCACGCGAGCCGAGGGCTTCAACAGCCGCGGTAGCGCGACCACGACGTACCCCGGCACCGGTCAGCAGTCCGGGGGCTACAGCGACCCGTCCCAGTGGTCCACCGGCACGCCCGGCCAGACCCCAGGCCAGACGCCGGGCCAGCTGACCCAGGTCGACCAGGGCCGGATGACCATCGACTCGGTCGTGCAGAAGACCGGCATGACCCTGGGCGTCGTGGTCCTCGCCGCCGCGGCCACCTGGGTGCTCACCCCGCCGCTCACCTCCGAGGCCTCGCTGGGCAGCCTGTACACCCTGGCGCTGGTCGGAGCCCTCGGTGGCTTCGTGCTGGCGATGGTGAACTCGTTCAAGAAGGTCGTCAGCCCGCCGCTGGTCATCGCCTACGCGGCCGTGGAGGGCGTCTTCATCGGCGCGTTCAGCAAGGTGCTCGAGGCGATGTTCGCCACTCCCGGCAGCGGGCAGGGTGGACTCGTCATCGGAGCCGTCGCCGGCACCGCTGCGGCGGTCGCGGGGACGTTGGCTGCCTACAAGTTCTTCAACATCAAGGTCGGCGCGAAGTTCCGGATGTGGGTGATCGGGGCGATGTTCGGCTTCGTCGCCCTCAGCATGCTCGACCTGGTGCTCGGGTTCTTCGGCAGCAGCTTCGGCTTCAACGGGTTCGGCGCCATGGGCCTGCTCTCCAGTGTGGTCGGGCTGGGCCTCGGCGTGTTGATGCTGATCCTCGACTTCGACTTCGTCGAGCGCGGCATCGCGGCCGGTCTGCCGGAGCGCGAGTCGTGGCGGGCGGCCTTCGGCCTCACCGTCACGATCGTGTGGATCTACATCGAGATCCTGCGGATCCTCGCGATCCTGCGTGGCAGCGACTGATTGCTGACGTACGGCGCTACGCGGGCGCCTCGGCCGAGTTCTCGGCCGGGGCGTCTTCGTCGTCGCTGACCCCCTCGGGGGACTCCGCCGAGCCGGTCGGCAGCAACCGGCGGCGCATCAGGGTGACCCAACGGCCCCCCACGCCCCGCATCGCTCCACCGACCTCGGTGCCGTCGATCTCGGTGCCCGGGTTCTGGCTCGCCTTGACCGCGGCGTACCCGATCGGAAGCACGGCCTCGCCGCGTCCGACCCGGGGCTCGGACTCGCCCTCCTCGCCCAGGCCGACGGCGGCCAGCACCGAGGGGACCATCAGGCGCGACAGGGCCTCGTAGCCGGCCGCCGAGGGGTGGAAGCGGTCGGGGCCGAAGAGCAAGCCCGGGGGCAGCGGCGAACTCCGGTCCGAGGATCGACCCGAGGGACACCGTGCGGCCGCCGGCCTCGACGACCGCGATCGTCTGGGCCGCGGCGAGGCGGCGCGACCAGATCCGCGCGACCTGGCGGAGCGGCTGCTGGATCGGCGAGATCGTCCCGAGGTCGGGGCAGGTGCCCACCACGACGGCCACGTCGGCCTCGCGAAGGCGACGTACGGCCTCGGACAGGTGTCGCACCGAGGCGGAGGGCATCACCGAGTGGGTGACGTCGTTCGCGCCGATCAGGATGACCGCTACGTCGGGGTTGGTGGGCAGCGCGCCGGCGACCTGCTGGACGAGGTCACTGGACTGGGCGCCGACCCGGGCGAACTCACGCAGGTGCACGCGGCGGCCGGCTCGTTCGGAGACGCCCGACCCCAGCCACGCGCCGGGGGTCTCCTCGACCTTCCGGACGCCGTACCCCGAAGCGCTCGAGTCGCCCAGGAGGGCCATCCGGATCGCTGGGCCCGGCCGGCCGCGGCCGTACCAGCCGGTGGCGTCGAGCACCCGGTTGTCCGTGGTGCCGATCGCGCGCCGCGCCAATCTCGCCTCCGCGCGGAGCACGCCGTAGAGCGAGGCTCCAAGCACCGAGAGACCGCCGCCGCCGTAGGCAGCGGCGGCCGCAAGCCTGCGTGCTGCCGCTGCGTTCCCCACCGGGCCATCCTACGGAGCGGCCACCCTCAGTTCTGCAGGTGTGCCCGGGTGACCACGATCGGGTGGTCGCTGATCAGCTGCGACTGCGGCGAGGTGTCCCTGACGAAGCTGGAGAAGCGCGTCTGCCCCGCGGCGAAGATCCAGTCGATGGAGGTCTGCCTGGGGTAGTTGCACGTGGTCGCGCTCGGGATGCTGTTCGGCGAGATCGACAGCATGCCGGCGGTGAGCGGGCAGAAGGCTTCCCGGCGGTCGTTGAAGTCGCCGGTCAGGAACACCGGCCGTCCGCTGGCCCGCAGGTCGATCATCTTCTGCTTCTCGATGGCGACCGCCTGGTTGCGCCACTGCTGCGCGGGACCGTTGGTGTCGGCCGGGTTGTGCACGTTCATGAACCACGCGGTCAGCCCGGTCGACTTCTGACGGAGCAGCACCATCGGCATGTGCCGGATGTTGCCGTTGAAGTAGGGGACGTCGAAGGTGTCACCCTCGACGAACTCCATCGTGGAGTTGCGCCAGATGATGGCGTTCTCCGGGTCGTTGCGCCTGCCGTCGGGGTCGAAGTAGAAGGCGCCGAAGGTGCCGTTGGACAGCTCCATGAACTGGTCGCGCTGCACCTTCTGGAACTCCTGCAGCCCCACGACGTCGAGGGCGTACTTCTGGAACAGGTTGTAGGCCCGCGGCGTGCGGCTCGAGTACGACGCGAACCGCGACCCGGAGGTCGTGTGGCTGGCACCGAGCACGTTGAAGGAGGCGACGGCGAGGCCGGTGTTGCCGAACAGCCGGCTGATCGGAGCCGGCTTGCCGACGTAGGAGTTGAGGAAGGCGCTGGGGTTGTAGCGCGCGGTGCCGTTCGTGATGGCCACGTAGACCCGGCACGACTGGCTCGCCTTGCGACGGCCCACCGAGCCGATCATCTGGCCCGCCTGGATGATCTGGCCGTCGGTGACGGTGACGCGGCTCAGGTAGGCCGAGGTCACGACGAGGCCGCCGGAGTTGCTGATCACGCGCACGGCGTAGCGGTTGTACCACTTGGTGCTGGTGACGACCGAGACCGTGCCGGGGTGGGTCGCGTAGACGTTGACGCCGCACGGAGCCACGATGTCGGTGCCGCGGTGGCGGGAGGAGTAGTTCTTCAGGTCCTTGACCCTCCGGGAGCCGGTCACCGGGTAGAACACGTTCGGTGCGCTCACCTTGCGGTACTTGGGGTCGGTCGTCCCCGCGTCAGCCGGACCGGCCGCCAGGGCGGGTGCGACGGCGACGCCGAAGGCCATCACGGCCACCAGGCCGCGGGTGGCGTACTTGAGGCGGCTGCTCATCGTCTGGCGAGTCATTCGGCGTGTCTCCCTCGTCCCGCGGACCAAGTCGTGTATATGGAATCGAGGGAAGTATGCACCAATTTCTGGGTCCTGTGGGGCCGATGTGAATATTGGTGCCCTTCTGGCGTGTGTCGGTGCTTGCAATTGCCACCCTAGGAGCCAGATAGGTTGACCGCATGGACTATGCGAAATCCCTTCTCGAACTGATCGGCAACACCCCCCTCGTCCAGCTCAGTCGCACCGTCGGTGACGCCTCGCCGTTGGTCCTGGCCAAGGTCGAGTACCTGAACCCCGGCGGCTCGGTGAAGGACCGGATCGCCGTACGGATGATCGACGCGGCCGAGGCCAGCGGTGAGCTCAAGCCGGGCGGCACGATCGTCGAGCCGACGTCGGGCAACACGGGCGTCGGGCTGGCGCTGGTCGCCCAGCAACGCGGCTACCAGTGCATCTTCGTCTGCCCGGACAAGGTCAGCGAGGACAAGCGCAACGTGCTCAAGGCCTACGGCGCCGAGGTGGTCGTCTGCCCGACGGCGGTGGCGCCGGACCACCCCGACAGCTACTACAACGTCTCGGACCGGATGGTGCGCGAGACCCCCGGATCCTGGAAGCCCGACCAGTACTCCAACCCCAACAACCCGCTCTCGCACTACGAGCAGACCGGCCCGGAGATCTGGGCGCAGACCGACGGCAGGATCACGCACTTCGTGACCGGGATGGGCACCGGGGGCACCATCACCGGCGTCGGGCGCTACCTGAAGGAGCAGAACCCCGAGATCCAGGTGGTAGGCGCCGACCCCGCGGGCTCCGTGTACTCCGGGGGCTCGGGACGCCCCTACCTCGTCGAGGGGGTGGGGGAGGACTTCTGGCCGGAGACCTACGACCGCACCATCGCCGACCGCGTCATCGAGGTCTCCGACGCCGACTCGTTCGCCTTCACCCGCCGGCTCGCCCGCGAGGAGGGTCTCTTGGTGGGCGGCTCCTCCGGGATGGCCGCCTTCGCCGCGGTCCAGCTGGCCCAGGAGCTCGACGACCCCGACGCCGTGATCGTGGTGCTCCTGCCCGACAGCGGCCGGGGCTACCTCACCAAGGTGTTCAACGACGACTGGCTGGCCCGCTTCGGGTTCCTGGCCGGCTCGTCGACCGGGATGAGCGTGGGCGAGGTGCTGCACGCGAAGAAGGGTGACATCCCGGCGATGGTGCACACGCACCCGACGGAGACCGTTGCGGAGGCCATCGCGATCCTGCAGGAGTACGGCGTCTCACAGATGCCGGTGGTCCTCGCCGAGCCGCCGATCATGGCGGCCGAGGTGGCCGGCTCGGTCTCGGAGCGGCGCATCCTCGATGCGCTCTATGCTGGTGAGGCACGGCTGGCCGACCAGGTCGAGGACCACATGGACCCGCCGCTGCCGACCGTCGGCGCCGGTGCCGCGATCTCCGAGGCGGTGGCCGCGCTGCGCGACGCCGACGCCTTGTTGGTGCACGAGGACGGGCGTCCGGTCGGCGTACTCAGCCGGCAGGACCTGCTCAGCTTCGTGGCCCGCGACTGAACCGAGAAACGTCCCGATTGTCGCAAGCATTTTGTCCTGATCCCTCGCAATCGCAGGCCCGGGAACCTACTGTGGAAGCAGCACTGAGATCCACGCAACCCAACGGGGAACAAGTGCTGCGATCCGAGGTCATGGAATGCCCGCACTGCGGGTCCCTCCACTTCCAGAAACCACCGGATTGGGGTGGTGGGAGATCCTCTCGAGGTGACCCCACCACCCGACCTCAGCGCTCAGCGCACCTGTCTGGCGGTGTGCGGTGACGGTGCGGCACCGGGTCTGGAGAGCCCGCTGACGATCGCGCTCAACGCCTCGATGCCGTCCACCAGGCGCGGTCCGGGCCTGGCCCAGGAAGCGTTCGCGTCCACCGCCCACACCGGGACGTCGGGCGGCAGCACACCGGCGCCGACGACCTGCTCGGCCAATGCGACCGACCCGTCGAGGTGGTAGCCGCACGGCGCGCACACCACGAGGTCCGGCTCCGACTCCCGAACCTCCTCCCAGGTCACCCGAACCGACTTCTCGCCCGGACGGCCGAGGGCCGGCACCCCGCCGGCCCGAGTCACCATCTCGGGGATCCAGTGACCCGGTGCGAACGGCGGGTCGGTCCACTCCAGGACCAGCACACGCGGTGGTGGCCGGTCCTCAAGTGTGGCCTCGACAGCATCGAGCCGCGAGCGCAGACCAGCGACCAGCCCCCGGGCCTGCTCCGGGTGCCCGGTGGCGTCGCCGAGGGTGAGGATCGAGTCGAGCACGTCCGCCAGGGTGTGCGGGTCGATGGTGAGGACCTCGGCCTCGCAGCCCAGGTGAGCCAGGGCGTCGTCGACGACGGAGACGTCCACGGCGCAGACGGCGCACAGGTCCTGGGTCACCACCAGGTCCGCGTCGAGACCGACCAGGGCCCCCTCGTCGAGGTGGTAGAGGTCCTCTCCCGCCTTGATGGCCTCGGCCACGAACGCGTCGATCGCAGCGGCGTCGAGGCCCGGGGGCATGGCGCTGGTCGACACGATGGTGCGCCTCCTCGCCTCGACCGGGTGGTCGCACTCGAAGGTCACCCCCACGACGTCCGGGCCCGCGCCGACGGCGAAGAGGATCTCGGTGGTCGACGGCAGCAGCGAGACGATCCTCATGGACCGATCGTGCCAAACCGCTGGGCGTGGGTACGTTCGGGTCATGTCCGAGTCCTCGTACCTCACGATCGCAGGCGACGTGACGGTCGAGATCATCGTGAGCAGGTCGCGGTTTCGGTGCACGCTGGCCCGCGTCCCCGACGAGATGGCGGCGCGCGGCGTGATCGAGCGGTTGCGCCGCGAACACTGGGACGCCCAACACCACTGCGTCGCGCTGGTGATCGGACCCGAGCGCGCCGTGGAGGAGTCCAGCGACGACGGAGAACCGCACGGCACGGCTGGCGCGCCGATGCTGCAGGTCCTACGCGGGCGTGAGCTGACCGACGTGGTCGCGGTGGTGTCGCGATGGTTCGGCGGCCCCCTTCTCGGCACGGGCGGCCTGGCCCGGGCCTACGCCGGGGCGACCCGCGCCGCCATCGACGAGGCGGGTGTCCTCGAGAGAGTCCGTCAGGACGTGTGCGAGCTCCAGGCGGACATCGCCGTGGCCGGCCGTCTCGAGCACGAGCTGCGGGCACGGGGCGCGCGGGTGCTCGGCGTGGAGTACACCGATGAGGCCTTCATCCACTTCGCGGTGCCGCACGGGGCCCGGTCGATGGCCGAGGAGATCGTCGCCGAGCTCACCTCCGGCGAGGGCGAGCTGCGCGTGGTCGGCCAGGAGTGGGTGGACCTCGACGGTCTGCCCCGGCCTCGGTGAGGGCCGCCGTGATCCGCCGGACGACGTCGGCGTCGATCTTGAGCACCTCGCGGTCCCAGGTCAACAGGCCGTTGAGCTCGTCCTCCACGTCGCTGAGCTGGGTGTAGAAGGTCGCGGCCAAGCCGTCGCGGACGGCCGCCACGAGCGGGTCGTGGAGGGTGGCGAAGGCCTCCGCGAGGGTGGCCTGGTCCTCGAAGTGGCGGTAGCCGAACTCGCGGGGGCTCCAGTCGTGGCCCTCCACGCGCAGGCTGAAACCGCCGTACTCGGTCAGCGCCAGCACCCGGCGGACCCGCCGTCCCCGCGGCCGTCGCCGCCGCCGTCCCCGCCGCCGTAAGGGCATCCGGAACGGCCGGAGGTAGCGGTGGAAGCTCCAGATGTCGCCGCCGCCCTGGTCCACCCAGCCGCTGGTGTGGTTGACCTGCCGGGTCGGGTCCAGCGTGGCGACCTCGGCGGCGACCGCGTTGGCGTCGAACTGGCCCCAGCCCTCGTTGTACGGCGTCCACACCGCGATCGAGGCGACGTTGCCCAGGAGCAGGACGGTCTCGCGCACCTCGCGGCGGAACTCCTCGCGTCCGGCGGCATCCCCACGGTGGAAGACGCGGTGCAGGCGGTCGCTGACGGGGACGGGGCGCGTCGCCGGCAGGGTGGTGACCAGGTGTCGGTAGCGGCCGCCGCCGTTGACCATGTCCTGCCAGACCAGCATGCCGATCCGGTCGCAGTGCGCGTACCAGCGCAGCGGCTCGACCTTGACGTGCTTGCGCAGCACGTTGAACCCGAGACCCTTCATCGTCTCGATGTCGTGCACCATCGCGGCATCGCCCGGCGGGGTGAGCAGCCCGTCGGGCCAGTACCCCTGGTCGAGCACGCCGACGTGCTGGAACGGCTCGCCGTTGAGCAGCAGGCGGGGGCGACCGGCGTGGTCCGCGGCGACGCCGAAGGAGCGCAGCGCCGCGTAGGAGGTGACCCGGTCCTCCCCGAACGACACCTCCAGGTCGTAGAGGTGCGGGTCGTCGGGCGACCAGGGTCGAACCTCAGCGAGCGGCAGCAGGATGTCCTCGCCGGCACGACCGCGTCCGCGGCCGACAACCCGGCCGCCGGTGCTCACGAGGACGGTGGCCTCACCCGCAGCCGAGGACTCCGAACCCGTGGACGACACGACCTGCACCGCCAGGGCGCCGATGTCGAGGTGCGGGACCACGACCAGTCGCTCGACGTACCTCGCGGGGACCGGCTCCAGCCAGACGGTCTGCCAGATCCCCGACTGCGCGGTGTACCAGATCCTGCCGCGGTCCAGGCGCTGCTTTCCGCGGGCGTGCACGCCGGCCTCGGAGAGGTCCCGCACCCGGACCTCCAGGACGTCCTCGCCGGTGGCGCCGAGGTGAGCGGTGACGTCGAGGGTGAACGGCAGGTAGCCGCCCGTGTGTGATCCGGCCTCCTGGCCGTTGACCCACACGGTGCAGGTCTGGTCGACGGCGCCGAAGTGCAGCAGCACCCGGCCTCCCGCCGGCGGCCGTGGTGGGCTGAAGCCACGGCGGTACCAGAGCCACTCGTCGGGCTGCAGCTGCCGGCCGACGCCGGAGAGCGGCGCCTCGGGGGAGAACGGCACCACGATCGGCCCGTCGTACGCCGAGGGTCGGTCGGCCGTGGACGTGAAGGCGTGTTCCCAGCGGCCGTTGAGGTTGACCCAGCCGGGTCGGTGGAGCTGCGGACGGGGGTGCTCCGGGAGCGGGGTGTCAGGGTCGACTTCGCGACCCCACCGGGTCAGCACCCCCGCCTGCCGCAGCTACTCGGACTGCTCGACGTCGGGGCGCAGGATGAGGAGCATCTTGGCGAGCTTGGCGGTGTCCCAGCCGGGAACGGTGGGGACCAGCTCGCCCATGGAGTCCTCGGTGGCCCAGGCGCAGATCGCGATCTTCTGGGTGCCGGCCGTCTGGGCCGCGCAGACGGCCTTGCCGCCGCCGTCGCCGGCCGAGACCTTGGTGACCTTGAAACCGTTGGCGGTCGCCTGCTTCTCGAAGCTGCTCACGAACTTGGCCGGCACCTGCGGCTTGCTGAGCTTGGCGCCGAGGAAGACCAGGTCGCCCTTGGGGCCGCGCTTGCTGTCCGCCTGGGTGTAGACGGCCGACTTCACGTAGCTGACGTTCTTGGCCTGGGTCTTGAACTGCTGCTCCGCGGAGTCGAGCTGAGGCTTGAGCTCGGTCTCCTTGCTGGTCGCGCGCTTCATGTCGCCGGCAGTCGAGGGGGTGACGATCTTGTGGCTGTCGCTCCCGGTCACGAACATGACGACCCCGACGGCCACGGCGGCCATGGCGAGCACGATGGCGGCGGCGACGATCGGGACGAACATCTTGCGGGACTTCTTCTCCGGGGCCGGCGGAGGTGTGGCGCCCTCGGTTTCGGTGGGCGGCGGCGGCGTCGCCTCGTCAGCCCCGTCCACCTCGGCCTCGGCGGGCGGTGTGGTCTCCTCCGCGGTGACGTCGCCGGAGTCCTCGGCGGGGACGGGTACGGGCTCGCCCGAGGGCGGAGTCTGGTCGCTCATGGGCTCCAGTGTGCCGACCGGTTGGTGACTCCCGACGCTCGGGGGGACCCCCCGGCGCCCGATCGGACCGCGGGAGCCGCCAGGTCAGGCGGTCGAGCCGCCCTGGGGGCCGAGCGCACCGTCGGCGGCGCCGGACCCCTTCATCTCGACGAACAGCACGTGTGTGGGGGTGTCGCCGATGTTCTCGCCGTGGTGCTGCTGCGCGGGGAGCCAGCCGGCTCCACCAGCACTCTGCTCTACCTCGCGCACCGCATCGCCGGAGACGAGGCGGCGTCGGAAGCTGGACAGGGTGAACATCACGCTGTCGGGATGCTCGTGCGGCGTCGTCACGTCGCCGGGCTGGTCGGTGTACTCCAACACCCGCACCTGCTCGTTCTCGAACAGGACGCGGTAGTGCTGCGGGTTGGTCTCGACCGGATCAAGGCTCATGGGTCGACGATGCCAGATCGCGAGCGGGTCGGTCCCACGTTTGCCCAGCCGGACTCACTACCGGCGGACCTCGATCTCGGGGTGGTGCTCGCCAACCCAGTCGGCCATCCGGACCTGACGGCCCTTGATGAAGACAAGAGTCTGCTGGAGGAGAGTTACATACTCAGCGGTGTCCTCGGCGTGCCCGGGCGCTGGAAGTGTCCAAGGTCAGCGCTGGCTTGCGTCTGCGGGAACATGGTGCCGCAGGAACGCGAGCTGGTCGGCGATCACGGTGGCGAACAGCGGCTCGACGTAGGGGTCGAAGTGGCCGCCGGAGTAGGTGCGGATCGTCGGTGCGGCCATGCGGGCGGCGGTTGCCTCTGCTACGTGGCGAGGTGTGACGGCGTCCTGGTCGGCGATCTGGATGAGTGCTGGGCAGGTAACTCCGCGAGCCCATCGCTTCGGGGAGTAGAGGCCGATCTTGAGCACGATTCTGGCGGCAACGTTGCGGGGGTAGTCCCCGATCTCGAGCCCCGACTCCGCGATGAGCTTGTCCATGCCGGGCACGGCATCGGGTGAGGTCATCACGGCAGTCTCGCCGGGCAGGCCCGCCGCGTTCACGTACACGGGGCCGCGTCCGGTCCAGGCGCTGATCTGGTCACGGATGCCGACCATGCCGACGCGCAAGGAGGGCAGGACGCCGGTGGCGCGGACCGCCGCCGGGCCGCTGACGTGGGGGACCTGGGCGATGATCGCTGCCAGCTGCTCTCCCTGGCCGGCGATGCTGATGACGTGGCCGCCGGCAAACGACGTGCCCCAGGCCACCACGCGCTCGGGGTCGATCTCCGGCAAGCCGCGGGCGTAGGCCAGGGCGGCTCGCCAGTCCTGGTGCTGCATGGGGACGTCGAGTACCTGTCGCGGTGTGCCGGCGCTGTCGCCGAAGCCTCGGTAGTCGAAGACCGCGACCGCGTAACCGGCGGCGGCGAACTCCTCGGCGTAGGCGTACAAGCGCAGTGCCCTCACTGCGCCGAAGCCGTGCGCCATGACGATGACCGGAACCGAAGTGTGCTGTCCGGCAGGCCGGTAGACGCGCACCGCGCACTCTGTGCCCTGGGACAGGAAGGTGTCCTCGGACCAGGTGCAACTGTCGTCGGCGAGCTGGTTCATGCAGTCTCCTCGGGCTTTCTTGAATGACGTACAAGAAAGGTTAGGAACTTCTTGAACCGCAGTCAAGATAAGGTGACCCATGCCTCGTAACCGCAGACCGCAGGACCGGGAAGCGAAGCACGCCGAGATCGTCGCCGCCGCGACGACCCTGTTCACCGAGAACGGCTACGACGAGACCTCCATGTCGAAGGTGGCCGCGGCCGCCGGCATCACCACCAACACCATCTACTGGTACTTCGCCGACAAGGACGCCCTCCTCGTCGCGGTGCTGGACCATGTTCTCGGCTCGGCTCTGGCCGAAGCTGCGCTCGCTCCTGATCGACCCTGGGGGGACCAAATCCTGTGGGCGGTCGACCGGCTCGACCAGTATCGGCGCCTCGTCACCGTCGTGCACGCACGAACGGCGACCTCGCCGGCGATCGACACCTGGCACGACAACTTCCATGCCCTGGTGGATTCGCTGCTCGTCGGTGGATTCAGGCGGTCAGGCATTCCCGAACCGGACCTCGCACCCACGGCAGCGATCGGAGTCTTCGTCGTAGAGGGGCTCCTCATGCACCCCCACGCGAGCCATGAGCGCCGAGCAATCGTCGAGGCTCTGGTGAGCCCGAGGCGCTAGGCCGGAGGAATCTCAGCTACGCGGAACGTTGATCCCGGTGGCGCTGTGGCAGCGGTAGCCGAACGGGTTCTTGGCGAGGTACTGCTGGTGGTGGTCCTCGGCGTAGTAGTAGGTCTGCTCGGGCCGGATCTCGGTGGTGATCGGCCCGTAGCCGCGCTTGGTCAGCTCGGGCTGGTAGCGCTCCGTGACCTCCCGGGCGACCTGCTCCTGCTCGGGTGAGGTGACGTAGATCGCCGAGCGGTACTGGGTGCCGGTGTCGTTGCCCTGGCGCATACCCTGCGTCGGGTCGTGGACCTCGTAGAAGCTCGCCACCAGGTCGGCGTAGGAGACCTTGGTCGGGTCAAAGACCACGCGCACGGCCTCGGTGTGTCCGGTGCGGCCGCTGCACACCTCCTCATACGACGGGTGCGGGGTGGTGCCACCGGCGTACCCGACCGAGGTGGACCAGACACCCGGCACCTGCCAGAAGATCTCCTCCGCGCCCCAGAAGCAGCCGAGGCCGAACAGGGCGACCTCGTGGCCGGCCGGGACCTCGTCGGTCACCAGCGGTGCGTCCAGGACACGGTGCTGGGCCGACAGCTGGAACGGGCGCTCCGAGCGGCCCGCCAGGGCCTGGTCGGGAGTGGGGAGACTGGGCTTGCTGCGCAGGAACATCGTTCGCCTTTCGTGGGGTGCACCTTCGACAACACCGAAGGTGCCCGCGTCCTTCCCAATGCTTCTCAGCCGGTGTTGTCCAGCCAGTGTTGCTCAGCCGTGGTCGGCGCACCACGCGTCGCGGGCCGCGGAGCCGTCGGTGGAGCGGAACAGCTGCCGGATCATGGCCGCCTGGCCGGCGGCGTAGTCCGCGATGGCGCGCTCGGCGAGCTCCCGCTGCAGGGGTGTCCGAGCGGTGGCGAGGTTCTCGGCATGGCGCCAGACGGCCTCGCGCCACCCGCGCATGACCACACCGGCGCCGGTCTCGTCGAGCGGGCCCGCGTCGGCGTCGTCGAAGCTCGGGTCGAACCGCGCGGCCTCCTCCTCGAACACGGGCGCGTAGAGGCTGTCGAGGCGCTGGTTGTAGGCGTTGTGGTCGGGCTTGTGCGTGCTGCCGTCCGCGGCTGTGAGCCCCACGGTGGCGAGGGCGTGCGGGAAGTCGTTGTTGATGTGGGCGTTCATGTTGAGCATGAAATCGCCCAGTCCGGTCATCGAGCGGTCGTCGCTGGCGGCCAGCGCGATCCGCCAGGCCCTGGGCACCCGGCGCTTGTGCCCGCCGCTCCAGGCGTCGAGGGTCTCGAAGTACTTCTGGGCGAACACCGCGTCCAGCTGGGTCAGCCAGGTGCGGTCCTGGAAGTAGCCGGTGTCGGCGGCCTGCTTCACGTTCTGGGTCACCCGCAGGTAGGCCAGCGAGAAGATCACGTCGTGGTCGCAGGAAGCCGCCAGCTTATCGAGCCGGGCCTGCATCTCGGTGATGACCGCCTCGATGCAGGCGGGGTCGCCGCTGGGGCACACCGGACCGGCATAGGGCCGGTAGGGCACGGGTGCTGCCGGGAGGGCGCTGATCACCGGGTCGACCGGTGTCGGGTCGATCAGGTCGTCGCCGATCGCCGGCGACGCGAGGCCGGCCGCGAGGGCGATCGCGCAGGCCAGGGCCGTGACGGTGCGGGGGACGCTCATGGTGGCCCAACGAGCCGGGTCCGACCCGGCTACGCGTGGAACTGTCCTGGCCGCGCTTCGGCGGGACCTGCCCGGCAGCACCGCGCAACGCCCCCGGGCCGACGAGTAGCCTCGCCGGTGTGACCCAGGAACATCGACAGAAGTCCGGCTTCGAGACCCGCGCGATCCACGCCGGCTACGAGCCCGATCCGATGACGGGCGCGGTGATCCCGCCCATCTACGCCACCTCGACCTACAAGCAGGACGGCGTCGGAGGGATGCGCGGCGGCTACGAGTACAGCCGCTCCGGCAACCCGACCCGTGCCGCGCTCGAGGGCAACATCGCGGCGCTCGAGGAGGGTGAACGAGGCTTCGCGTTCGCCTCCGGCCTCGCGGCCGAGGACACCCTGCTGCGCACGCTCTGCAACCCCGGTGACCACGTCGTGATCCCGGACGACGCGTACGGCGGCACCTTCCGGCTGATCGACAAGGTGGCCAAGCGGTGGGGCCTCGAGCACAGTCCGGCACCGGTCAGCGACGTCGAGGCGGTCCGTGCGGCGATCGTGCCCGGCCGCACCAAGGTCGTGTGGGTCGAGACGCCGACCAACCCGTTGCTGAACATCGGCGACATCGAGGCCCTGGCCGCCGTCGCGCACGACGCCGGGGCGCTCCTTGTCGTCGACAACACCTTCGCCTCGCCGTACCTGCAGCAGCCGCTGGTGCTGGGGGCCGACGTCGTCGTGCACTCCACCACGAAGTACGCCGGTGGTCACTCCGACGTCGTCGGGGGTGCGCTGGTCGTTCGCGACCTCGAGCTGGCCGAGCAGGTGGGCTTCCACCAGAACTCGATGGGCGCGGTCGCCGGCCCGTTCGACTCGTGGCTGGTGTTGCGCGGACTCAAGACGCTCGGGGTGCGGATGGACCGGCACTGCGACAACGCCGAGCGGGTGGTGGAGTTCCTCAGCGGCCACCGTGCCGTCGAGGAGGTCATCTATCCGGGGCTGGAGCAGCACCCGGGGCACGCGGTGGCCACCCGGCAGATGAAGAGGTACGGCGGGATCGTGTCCTTCCGGGTCACCGGCGGGGAGCAGCACGCGCTCGACGTCTGCGGCAAGGCGGAGGTGTTCACCCTCGGTGAGTCGCTCGGCGGCGTCGAGTCGCTGATCGAGCACCCCGGCCGGATGACCCATGCCAGCGTGGCGGGCACGGACCTCGAGGTGCCGGCCGACCTGGTCCGGCTCAGCGTCGGCATCGAGACCGTCGAGGACCTGCTCGCCGACCTCGACCGGTCCCTTGGCTGACCCGACCGAGCGCGATCCGGCCGGGCTGTTCCTCTGCGTCGACTTCGGGTCGACGTTCACCAAGGCGGCCCTGGTCGACGGTGCCACCGGAGCGCTCCTCGCCGTGACGAGCCACCGCACCACGATCGACACCGACGTCCTGGACGGGCTGGACGCGTGTCGCGACGAGCTGGCGCGCCACTGGCCCGACGTCGCGGGCGCCGAGGTGCTGGCGTGCTCCTCCGCAGGCGGAGGACTGCGGATCGCCGTGGTCGGCAACGAGCAGCTGGTCACCGCCGAGGCCGGTCGCCGGGTGGCCCTGTCCAGCGGCGGCAAGGTCGTCGCCGTGCTGAGCCGTACGGACAACGACGCGACCTTCCGCGACATGAGGGCCAGGGCTCGTCCGGATGTGGTGCTGCTGACCGGGGGGACCGACGGCGGCGACGTGGACGGCATCCTCTCCGGCGCCCGACGGCTGGCGGGCAGCGGCTGGCGCGGCCCGGTGGTGGTCGCCGGCAACGTCGAGGCCCGAGCTGCCGTGGCCGACGTGCTCGAGGACCTGCCCTGCATCGTCAGCGACAACGTCGTGCCGAGGATCGGCGTGCTCGCGCCGGAACCGGCTCGCCGGGCGATCAGGGAGATGTTCCTGACCCACGTCATCGGCGGCAAGCACCTGAGCAGCCGAGGTGACTTCGTCGCGATGGTGCGCGGAGCGACTCCCGACCTCGTCCTCACCGGGGTCGAGCTGCTGGCGGCGGAGACGGGTGAGGACGTCGTCGTGGTCGACATCGGGGGCGCCACCACCGACGTCCACTCGGTGGTCCGGCTCGACCCGGAGGACGCCGGGCTGTCCAAGGAGGTCGTGGCCAGCACCCCGGTGACCCGCACGGTCGAGGGAGATCTCGGGATGCGGTGGAGCGCTGTGAGCACCTGGGAGGCCGGCCACGAGGCGGGATTGCTGGACGAGGACGTCCGGCCCGCCGTCGTACGCCGCAGTGCCGAGCCGGCCTTCCTGCCGGCCACCGATGCCGAGCGAGACGAGGACGAGCAGGTCGCCTCGGCCGCCGCGGTGCTGGCGCTGCGTCGCCACGTCGGTCGCTCCCGCGTCGTGGTGGGGCCGGACGGGCGGGTGGTCGAGCGAAGTGGCAAGGACCTCCGCGAGGTCTCTCTGCTCGTCGGGTCCGGGGGCGTGCTCCGGCACGCGGCCGTCGGTGTGGGTGCACGCATCCTCGGCGCCCTGACCGGCCGCTCCGCCGAGGGATGGCAACTGCCGGAGCACCCGAGGGTGGTCGTCGATCGTGACTACGTGTTGGCAGCCGTTGGCCTGCTCGCGGTGCGTCGTCCGGCCGCCGCCGCGGCCCTGGCACGTAGCCTGTCGACGTGCGAGGAGACCCACGGCGGCTGATCAAGGACCATCGGACGCGCGCGCGCTCGCTAGAGACGGCCCGCGTCGAGCGGGCCGAGCACGAGAACCTCGAGCTGCGCGAGCGCATCGCCGCCCAGTGGGCCGAGGTCCGGGCCGCGCGCCGCCAGACGGTCGAGCCACAGATCGTCGGCGGGCCGTCGAACCTGAAGCCGGCCCAGGTCCCCTACGGAGTGGACCTCGCCGCGGCGTGGTCGTGGCGCTTCGTGGTGATCTGCTTGGCGTTCGCGATCGTGCTGTGGCTGCTCAACCTGTTCCTGGTCGTGGTGCTGCCCCTCGTGGTCGCCCTGCTCATCGCCGCGCTGGTCACCCCGGTGGTGCACGGGCTGATGCGGGCGGGGCTGCCGCGCAAGGTCGCCTCGCTGCTCGTGGTGCTGTTCGGGCTAGGTTTCATCGCCCTGCTCTTCACCTTCGTGGGCACCCAGGTCTCCCAGGGGGTCGGCGACCTGTCCAACCAGGTCGGGGACGGGCTGGGTCAGATCCGCGACTGGCTGCGCACCGGGCCGCTGAAGGTGACCGACACGCAGCTCAACACCCTGCTCGAGGACGCCCAGAACCAGCTCGCCGCGCGTGGCAAGGACGCCTTTGGCCAGCTGACCGAGGTCGGCACTGCTGTCGGGCACGTCGTCGCCGGGATCTTCATCGTGCTGTTCGCCACCTACTTCTTCCTCGCCGACGGCCCCCTGATCTGGGCGTGGGTGGTGCGGATCTTCCCGCGCGGTGGGCGGCTGCGCGCGGACTCGTCGGGTCGCGTGGCGTGGGAGTCACTGACCCAGTTCGTCAAGGCCACGGTGCTCGTCGCCGGCACCGACGCGATCGGCGTGATGATCGGCGCCCTGGTGCTCGGGGTGCCGTTCGTCAGCGCCATCGGGGTCCTGGTGTTCATCGGCGCGTTCATCCCGTTGATCGGTGCGTTCATCTCAGGCGGCGTGGCCGTCCTCGTCGCGCTGGTGGCTCAGGGGCCGTTCACCGCGCTGCTGATGTTCGGCGTCGTCGTGGTCGTCCAGCAGTTCGAGGCGCACGTGCTCCAACCGTTCCTGATGGGTCGGTTCGTCTCGGTGCACCCGCTGGGCGTGATCGTCGCGATCGCCCTCGGGGTGATCGTGGCCGGCATCCCGGGGGCCCTGATGGCGGTGCCACTCGCCGCGTCGGTGAACGCGATCGTGCAGCACCTGGCGGCCTACACCGAGGTGGGTGCCGACGCCGAGGAGGCTGACGAGGCCGATCCCGAGGACGCGAGGATCTCCGAGGGGGTCTCCGTCGACGAGATCGCCGACTCCTTCGACGAGGGGGCGAGCGGCCCGCCGGACACGACCGGCTCCTGACGCGTCGCCAGGGGGACCTCCTTGACGAACAGCGCGATCAGGCCCGCGAGGACCACGATCGGCAGCGCCGTCAGGAACATCTCGTCCAGTGACCGGCTGAACGCCTCCTGCACGAGCACGCGGACAGCCGTGGGCAGCTGGCGGATCGCGTCCACGTTGTTGGTGTCGACCTTGTCCGCGGCCGCGGCGCCCCCCGGGACCAGCTCGGCCATGTGTACGCCGAGGCGGCTGGTCAGGATCGCGCCGAACAGCGCGGTGCCGAACGACCCACCCATCTGCCGGAAGAACGCCACCGAGCTCGTGGCCACGCCGATGTCCTCGCGACCCACGGCGTTCTGGACGACGACCACCATCACCTGCAGCGTGAGGCCGAGGCCCATCCCGAAGATGTACATCGACAGGCCGGCGTACCAGTAGGGCGTGTCCACGCCGACGCGGGAGAGCAGGAACAGCGCGGTCACGATCAGCGCGGCACCCGTCGGTGGGAACACGCGGTAGCGACCGGTGCGGGACATGATCTGGCCGGCGGTCAGCGAGGTGGTGAAGATGCCGACGACCATCGGCACCATCGCCAGCCCGGAGCGCGTCGGCGACATGCCCTGGACGACCTGGAGGTAGACGGGCAGGAAGATCATCGAGCCGAACATGGCGATGCCGATCAGGAAGCCGAACGCGTTGGCCACCGAGAAGATCGAGTTGCGGAACAGCCGCATCGGGATGATCGGCTCGGTCGCCCGGAGCTCGATGAACACGAACACGACGGCGAGCACCAGCCCACCGATCAGCAGCGTGAGGCCGCTGCGGTCACCCCAGCCGCGCTCGGGGCCGGCCCAGGCGGTGTAGAGCAGGATCGAGCTGACCGAGGCGACGATCACGGCGGCGCCGAGGTAGTCGATGCTGTGGTCCCGGCGTACGTGGGGCATCTTCAGCGCGGCGGAGGTGACCACCAGCGCGAGGATGCCCAGGGGCACGTTGATGAAGAAGATCCACTCCCAGCCGGGTCCGTCGGCGAAGAAGCCGCCGAGGACGGGTCCGAGCACCGAGGCCGCTCCGAAGGTCAGCGCGAAGTAGCCCTGGTAGCGGCCGCGCTCCCGGGGCGGGATCACGTCTCCGACCGTGGCCAGCGCGAGAGCCATCAGGCCGCCGCCGCCGAGGCCCTGGATCGCCCGGAACGCGATCAGCTGGTCGATGTCCTGGGAGAAGCCGGAGGCCAGCGAGCCGGCGACGAACACCAGGATCGCGATCTGGAAGAGCAGCCGGCGACCGTAGAGGTCGGAGATCTTGCCCCACAGCGGGGTGGAGGCCGTGGAGGCGAGCAGGTAGGCCGTGACCACCCAGGAGAGCTTGCTGAAGCCGCCGAGGTCGCTGGTGATGCGGGGCAGCGCCGTGCCGACGATGCTCTGGTCGAGGGCCGCGAGGAACATCCCCACCATCAGCCCGCCCATCACCACCAGGATCTGGCGGTGGGAGAGGTAGCCGTCGGAGTCGGAAGTCACCGGACGAGTCTCGCAAGATTAGTTGCGCAACGCAACTTGATCGCGGGTGATCCGCCTCACCATAGGGTGGCTGCCATGAGTAGTCCCACCACCGTCACGCTCGCAGACATCGAGGCCGCCAGGGCCTTGATCGCCGACGTCGCCATCACCACTCCGATGGAGGAGTCGCGCTGGCTCCAGGCGCTTGTCGACGGACCTGTCCTGCTCAAGTGCGAGAACCTCCAGCGCACCGGCTCCTTCAAGATCCGCGGCGCCTACGTGCGGCTCTCGCGGCTCAGTGAGGCGGAGCGGGCGCGCGGGGTCGTGGCCGCCTCCGCCGGCAACCACGCGCAGGGTGTGGCCCTGGCCGCGCAGATGCTGGGCATCACGGCCACGGTGTTCATGCCCGAGGGAGCCCCGATCCCCAAGAGCAACGCGACGCGGGGGTACGGCGCGGACGTCCGCTTCCACGGCGAGTACCTCACCCAGGCCCTGGTGGCCGCTCAGGCGTTCGCCGACGAGACCGGCGCCGTGTTCATCCACCCCTTCGACCACACCGACATCGTGGGGGGCCAGGGCACCCTCGGACTCGAGGTCCTGGAGCAGGCCCCTCAGGCCGCGACCGTCCTGGTGCCGACCGGTGGCGGGGGGCTGCTGGCAGGCGTGGCGATCGCGATCAAGGCGCTGCGACCCGACGTCCGGGTGATCGGGGTCCAGGCCGAGGAGGCCGCCGCGTTCCCCGAGTCACTGCGACGCGGCGAGCCGGTGGCGCTGGAGCAGATGACCACCATGGCCGACGGCATCGCGGTCGCGCGCCCCGGCGACGTTCCGTTCGCCTCGATCCAGGAGCACGTCGACGACGTCATCACGGTCTCCGAGGACTCGATCTCGCGCGCCCTGGTGCTGCTGCTCGAGCGCGCGAAGATGGTCGTCGAGCCCTCCGGTGCCGCCGCGGTGGCGGCGATCATGGATCGACCGAGGGCCTTCGGCACCCCGGTGGTGGCGGTGCTGTCCGGCGGCAACGTGGACCCGCTGCTGCTCGGCAAGCTGATCCGTCACGGCCTGGCCTCCGGTGGGCGCTACATGAACCTGCAGGTGCACATCCCCGACCGCCCGGGCGGCCTGGCCAGGCTGCTGGCCGAGCTCGCCGACGCCGGCGCCAATGTGCTGGAGGTCTCGCACGACCGGACCTCCACCACGCTGCACATCGGCGAGGTCGACGTGCGCCTGCAGCTGGAGACCCGAGGTCTCGACCACGCCGAGGGCGTTCTCGCCCGGCTGCGGGAGCACGGCTACCAGGTCATCGAGTGACCCACGCTCCGTCGAGGGGCGGCCTCAGTCGGCGTACGGCACGGCCTCGATGATCTCGACCTTCTGCTCCTTGCCGTTGGGCAGGGTGTAGGTCACGGTCTCCCCGCGGCGGGCGCCGTGGATGGCCTGGCCGAGCGGGGACTGCGGCGAGTAAACGGGGATGTCGATGTCGCCTGCCATCTCCCTGGCACCCAACAGGAAGGTCAGTGTGTCGCCGCCGCCCAGCTTGACGGTCACCGTCATGCCGGGCTCGACCACACCGTCGTCGGCGGGGGTCTCACCGACCTTGGCGCGCTCGAGCATGTCGACGAGCTGCTGGATCCGGCCGTCGATCTTGCCGAGCTCCTCGCGGGCGGCGTGGTAGCCGCCGTTCTCCTTCAGGTCGCCCTCGTCGCGGGCATCGCTGACCTTCTTGACCACGTCGGCGCGGCCGGGGCCGCGCAGTTCCGCGAGCTCACCCTGGAGCTCGTCGAACTTCGCCTGGGTGAGCCAGACGACATCGCCGTGAATCGGCTCGGTCATGGATGCTCCTGGGATCGGTGGGGTTCGGTTGGGCAAGTAGACGATGCTATCAACCAGCCGCTCGAGGTCAGAATCAGGCGAGCGGGCCTCAGGTCAGCGGGGACGGCTCTGGCGCGGTGAGGTGCACCCGACCAGCTCGACCGACGTCGCGCCCCGCTCGGTGCGGAAGCTGACCGACCTGGGAGTCGAACCGCTCGTGCCCGAGACGGTGAAGTTCAGCTCACCGACCACGCTGTGGTCCTCACCGAACGCGCGCACCAGGCACGACGCCGCGACGCTGGGTGAGCGGGTCTTGACCAACAGGTCCGCCTTGACCAGATGGGTGTCGACCACCTCGAAGGAGCGCAGTGAGGACTGGACGTCCGGGGTGCTCTGGAACCACACCGCCCAACCCAGCCAGCCAAGCGCCAGCACACCCACCACACCGGACGTGGCGACGATCGCCTTGCGTCGCTGGGGACTGGGCGTCCCGTATCGCCCGGCCAGCTCGTCGGTCCTCGCGTCGCTCACCTCGTCGATTCTGTCACCCCGCCCCATCTCTAGTATTGGCGGCATGTTGCGCCTGATGCATGTGCACGCCCACCCCGACGACGAGTCGAGCAAGGGCGCCGCGTCGACGGCGAAGTACGTCGCCGAGGGCGTCGACGTGCACGTGGTCACCTGCACCGGCGGGGAACGCGGCTCGATCCTGAACCCGAAGATGGACCGTCCCGAGGTGCTGGCCAACATCAGCGACGTGCGCCGCCAGGAGATGGAGGCCGCCCGGGAGATCCTCGGCGTACGGCAGGACTGGCTGGGCTTCGTGGACTCCGGGTGGCCGGACGGGGACCCGAAGCCGCCGCTGCCCGAGGGCTGCTTCGCCGCAGTGGACCCGGAGGTCGCGGCCGAGCCGCTGGTGCGCTTCATCCGGAGCTTCCGCCCGCACGTGCTGACCACCTACGACGAGAACGGCGGCTACCCGCACCCCGACCACATCCAGTGCCACCGGGTCTCGGTCGCCGCGTTCGAGGCGGCCGGAGACGCCAGCCGGTTCCCCGAGGCCGGGGAACCGTGGCAGCCACTGAAGCTGTACTACCACCACAGCTTCAACCGACCCAGGACGCAGGCGCTGCACGACGCCATGCTGGCGCGCGGCCTGGAGTCGCCGTACGTCGAGTGGCTGGCCGAGTGGAAGCCGGACCCGGAGCACGACGCGCGGATCACCACCCGGGTGCCGTGCGGCGAGTACTACCCGGTCCGGGACCAGGCACTGATCGCGCACGCCACCCAGATCGACCCCGACGGCCCGTGGTTCCACGTCCCGTTGGAGGTGCACCAGGAGGCCTGGCCGACCGAGGACTACGAGCTCGCCCGGTCCTTCGTGGACAGCGAGCTGCCCGAGGACGACCTGTTCGCGGGGATCCGCGACCGGGCCGACCTCGACGCCTGAGACAATGGCGCCATGAACGCCTTGATGTACCTCGCTCCCCTCCTGACTCACGGCGCCGACAAGGTCCCGGCGCCCGAGGACGTGAAGGCAGGCTGGCTGGCGTTCGTGGTGTTCCTGCTCCTCGCGGTGGCCGTCGCCCTGCTCGGGATCAGCCTGGCCCGGCACCTGCGCAAGGCCCGCGACAACGCCGACGCCGGCCTGTTCGACACCGGCAAGGACAACCCCCCGCACACCTCCTGAACCTGCGCCCGGGGCGGATCGGTCGCGGGTCAGCTGCGGATCACGTGGACGAGGGCGTCCCAGGCCGTCGCGGTCGTCTCGGGGTCGTCCGGCGAGGGGACGGTGCGCGGCACCCGCTCTGCCCGCACCACCTCGTAGCGGCGGTCCTCGAGGTCCGCGAGCACGTCCTCGGCGGTGTAGAGCACCCCGGCGTCCTGCGGCCCACCGGTGCCCTCGGTGAGGTTGGAGGAGTCGTGGGCGATGACGAACAGGGCGCCGCCGGGGGCCAGCGCCTCGAAGGCCCGGCGCACCACGACGGACCGCTCCGCTGCTGGGATCTGCAGGTAGGCCTGCACGACCAGGTCGAGATCGGTGGGCAGCTCAGCGCTGAGGGCGTCACCCACCTGCCAGTCGACGGAGTCGTCGAGGCGCCGGCCCTTGTCGATGGCCACCGGCGAGTAGTCCACCGCAGTGACCTGCCAGCCGCGTCGGGCAAGCCAGCGGGCGTTGCGCCCCTCGCCGCAGGCCAGGTCGAGGGCGCGGCCCGGCGGTAGGGGGGTCAACTCGGCTTCGACGAACTGGTTGGGTCCGTCGGACCACACCAGCTCGCTCGCGGCGTACCGCGCGTCCCAGGCCTTGGAGTCCATGTCGTTCAGGCTAGACCCGTGCTCAGCCCGCGACCTGGCGGCGGACGTCGTCCATGTCGAGGGCGCGGACCGCGTCGATCAGCTGGTCGAGCGAGGCCGGTGGCAGTGCCCCGGCCTGGTTGAAGACCAGGATGCCGTCCCGGAAGGCCATCAGCGTCGGGATCGAGCTGACCTGGGCGGCGCCGGCGAGCTCGTGCTGCTCCTCGGTGTTGACCGAGCCGAAGGTGATGTCCGGGTTGGCCTCTGACGCCGCCTCGTAGGTCGGCGCGAACTGTCTGCACGGAGCGCACCAGCTGGCCCAGAAGTCAACGAACAGGATCTCGTTCTCCTGGACGCTGGATTCGAAGTTCTCACCCGTCAGGTCGATCGTCGCCATGCGCACCACCGTACGTCGCCGCGGGTGACGTTCAACCGGTCCCTAGGCCTGCTGGCCGCGGGCGGGGTTGCTCCGGCCGGTGCCCCGGCTGCGTCCCCGGAACTCGGCGACGGTGGTGCCATCGGAGAGACGCTGCACCGTGACGTCGTACAGCCCGGAGCGGCCGCGGAGCGCCGTCTCCCGCGCCGTGGCGAGGAGTTGGTCGTCGAGCCGCACGGGGTCCAGGAAGGTCACGTCGAACCCCGCCGCCACCGTGACCTCGCCGCGGGAGTTGCAGGCCACCGCGAACGCGCTGTCGGCCAGCGCCGCGATCAGCCCGCCGTGGCACAGGTCCCAGCCGTTGACCATGTCCGCGCGCACCGTCATCGAGACGCTGGCGGTGCCCGGCCCGACCGAGACGATCTCCATCCCGAGCATCCGGCTCGCCGCGTCGCCGGACCACATCGCCTCGGCGCTGCGCCGGGCGAGGTCGGCCGCCTCCTCGTCGGTCATGGCAGCGCCCTCACGCGTCGAAGTCGACGGTCAGGGCGTCGCTGACGGGGTAGCTCTGACAGGTGAGCACGAACCCCTGCTCCACCTCGTCGTCACCGAGGGCGTAGTTGCGGCGCATGTCCGCCTCCCCGTCGCTCACATGCGCGCGGCAGGTGCCGCAGACGCCGCCCTTGCAGGCGAACGGGAGGTCGCTCCGGGTCGCCTGCGCAGCGTCGAGGATCGTCTGCCCCTTCGACATCGGCGCGGTGGTGCTGCGACCGTCGAGCACGACGGTCACCTCGCTCGTCTCACCCTCGACCACGGCCACCGGGCGGACCAGCTCGGGCGGCGGCTCGTCGACGTAGAACAGCTCGAAGTGCACGCGCTCCGGCGCGACTCCCAGCTCCTCCAGCACCGCTCTCGCGTCGGCGATCAGGCCGAAGGGACCGCACAGCCAGACGTGGTCCACCGCGTGGATCGGCACCAGTGCGGTGATCAGCCGACGCAGCCGGGAGGCCTCTAGTCGTCCGGAGAACAGGTCGACGTCGCGGGGCTCGCGGGAGAGCACGTGGGTGAGGTCGAAGCGGGGGCCGAACCGGTTCTTCAGGTCGGCGAGGTCCTCGGCGAACATCACCGAGGCGCTGGTGCGGTTGCCGTAGAGCAGCGTCACCCGGGAGTCCGGGTTGGCGAGCACGGAGGTGGCGATCGAGAGCATCGGGGTGATGCCGGACCCGGCCGCGATGCAGAGGTGCCGCCCACCTTGGCCGGGGTCGGCCCGGAAGCTGCCGGTGGGCGTCTGCACCTCGACCCGGTCTCCCGGGCGAACCTCACGCACCAGCCATGAGGAGAAGAGTCCGTCCGGGATCTCGCGCACGCCCACGCGGGGACGCGATCCCACCGGCGCGCAGATCGAGTAGGTACGCCGCTGCTCCTGGCCGTCGATGGTGCGGCGCAGGGTGAGGGACTGACCCGCCTCGAAGGAGTACTCCTCCCGCAGTTCGTCGGGGACCTCGAAGGTCACCGCGGCGGCGTCGTCGGTGAGCTGATCGACCGCCGCGACGGTCAAGGTGTGGAACCTCGCCCGGGGCGCTCGGCGCGGCCGCCCTGCGGCGGCGGCGTCCGCGTTGACGTCGGTCTGGGAGACGGTCACGGCTCAGATCTCCTTGACGTGCTCGAACGGCTCGAGGCAGTCGGTGCAGCGGTAGATCGCCTTGCAGGCGGTGGCCCCGAACTCCGAGGTCAGCTCGACCTCGGGGGAGCCGCAGCGGGGGCAGGCGATCGATCGCCGCGTCGGCAGCAGGCTCAGGGCGATCGGGCCGTCGTGTCGCGGGGCCACTCCCGGGGCGGAGATGCCGTGTTCGACCAGGGCACGGCGGCCGCGCTCACTGATCCAGTCGCTCGACCAGGCCGGGGACAGGCTGACGCGCACCTCGACGTCGGGGTGGCCGTGGTCGTTGAGGCGGTGCACCAGGTCGTCGCGCATCGTGGCCATCGCCGGGCAGCCGGAGTAGGTGGGCGTGATCGTCACGACCACGGTGCCGTCCTCGTCGACGCGCACGTCGCGGAGCACCCCGAGGTCGGCCAGGGTCAGCATCGGCATCTCCGGATCGGTCACCGTCGCCGCGAGCTCACGCGCCCGGCGTACGACCTCCTCGGGAGGGGTCAGAACGTCAGTCATCCTCACCACGTCCCCGTCGGGTGCTCGCGGGCGACGACCTGCATCTCGGCGAGCAGTCGGCCCATCGCCTCGGTGTGGACGCCGTCGCGGCCCGTGCCGCCCCGGACCGCACCCATTGCGGGGCGCTGGGGGCGCTCGACGCCGCTGACCGAGAACACCTGCTCAAGCTGTACGCCGACCTCCTCGGCCACGGTGGCGGGATCCACGCCGGCGCCCTGGTCGGCCATCGACCGCTCGACCGGGTGGCTGCGGAAGAGCTCGTCGTGCAGCGGCCAGATCCGATCGAGGCCGGCCAGCAGCCGGCGGTGGGATTCCGCCGTCCCCTTGGCCAGGGTGAGGAACCAGCGGGCGGAGTAGTCGCGGTGGTAGGTCACTTCCTTCACGCCCTTGACCGCGATCGCCGAGAGCACCGGGTCCTTGCTGGTGGCCAGGCGTTGCAGCAGCGCCAGGCGCCAGGCGGAGAACAGCAGCAGTCGCACGATCGTCTCCGCGAAGTCGCCGTTGCCGGGCTCGGCCAGCCGGACGTTGCGGAACGAGCGCTCGTCACGGAAGAACGCGAGCGCGTCCTCGGGCGGGACCGGGGACCCCTCCGGCAGCGGTGGGACCACGGCGGGGTCGGCGGCGGCGGCGCGAGCCAGCAGGAGCCGGGCCTGGCCGAGCAGGTCCAGGGCGATGTTCGCCAGGGCGATGTCGTCCTCGAGGTCGGGGGCGCGGCTGCACCACTCCGAGAGTCGGTGGGAGTACACCAGTGCGTCGTCGCCCAGCATCAGGCAGTACGCCGCGAGGTCGGAGGCATCGACGCCGGCGGGCACCGTGGTGTCGACCCCGGCCAACGGGTCCTCGAAGTCGGTCCCGAACGCCCATTGGGAGTCGTCGCCGCCGAGGAGGCCGTCGTAGACCGAGTCGTGGTCGGCGTCGTGGTCGTGCACGTGCGTCATCGAGGAGCCCTCACATGTGGGGAACGTCGTCGGGGATGTTGTAGAACGTCGGGTGCCGGTAGACCTTGTCGCCGGCCGGAGCGAACAGCGGGTCCTTCTCGTCGGGGCTCGACGCCGCGACCGCGTCGGCGCGGACCGCCCAGATGCTGACGCCCTCGTTGCGCCGGGTGTAGACGTCGCGGGCGTGCCGCAGCGCCATCTCGTCGTCGGCGGCGTGCAGCGAGCCCACGTGCACGTGGTTCAGCCCGCGCTTGCCGCGCACGAAGATCTCATAGAGCGGCCACTCGTCCTGGATCTCGCTCACGATGCCTCCTGTGCCGTCGCCGTCGCCGTCGTCGTCGCCGTCGCCTGGGCGAAGGCGGTCGCGGCCTCGCGGACCCAGGCGCCGTCCTCGTGCGCCGTACGCCGGTGGGCGATCCGCTGGGCGTTGCAGGGACCGGAGCCCTTGACCACCTTGTAGAACTCCTCCCAGTCGGGCTGGCCGAAGTCGTGGTGGCCGCGCTCCTCGTTCCACACCAGGGCGGGGTCGGGCAGCGTGACGCCGAGCGCCTTGGCCTGCGGCACCGACATGTCGACGAACTTCTGGCGTAGCTCGTCGTTGGTGTCGCGCTTGATCCCCCAGGCCATCGACTGCTCGGTGTTGGGGGAGTCCGCGTCCGGCGGGCCGAACATCATCAGCGCCGGCCACCAGAACCGGTTCACCGACTCCTGCACCATCGCCTGCTGCGCCGCGGTGCCGCGCATCATCGTCGCGAGCAGCTCGAAGCCCTGCCGCTGGTGGAAGGACTCCTCCTTGCAGATCCGGATCATCGATCGGCCGTAGGGACCGTAGGACGTGCGGCAGAGCGGCACCTGGTTGCAGATCGCGGCGCCGTCCACCAGCCAGCCGATGGTGCCGACGTCGGCGTAGGAGAGCGTGGGGTAGTTGAAGATCGAGGAGTACTTCTGCTTGCCGGCGATCAGCTTCTCGGTGAGCTCGCGGCGCGAGACGCCGAGCGTCTCGCACGCGGAGTAGAGGTAGAGGCCGTGGCCGGCCTCGTCCTGCACCTTGGCGAGCAGGATCGCCTTGCGTCGCAGCGAGGGGGCTCGGGTGATCCAGTTGCCCTCGGGCTGCATCCCGATGATCTCGGAGTGGGCGTGCTGCGCGATCTGGCGGACCAGGGTGCTGCGGTACTTCTCCGGCATCCAGTCCCGCGGCTCGATCCGGTCGTGGCGACCGATCGTGGCCTCGAAGGCGTCGAGCTGCTCACTCGAGGCGGTCATGGGTCTCCTCCAGGTTTTCTTCGCCAACCGATTTACAGAACGATCGGTCAGTAACTAGTCTGGCATGCGACCCCCGAACGTGCAACGAAAGGTCCAGACCCGTGAGTGCACTGCTCGAGAGCTACTCCGCCGGCTCGTGGTTCAGCGCCGGCGACGAGGGCACGCCGCTGCTCGACGCCACCACCGGCGAGGAGGTGGCCCGGATCTCAGCGACCGGGATCGACCTGGCGGCGATGACCGACCACGCACGCCGGGTCGGTGGGCCCGGCGTACGCGCCCTGACCTTCCACGAGCGGGCCGGGCTGCTCAAGGCGCTGGCCAAGCACCTGTCCGGGCACAAGGAGGAGTTCTACGAGCTGTCCACCCGGACCGGGGCGACCGCCCGCGACTCGATGGTCGACATCGACGGTGGCTTCGGGACCGTGTTCAGCTACGCCAGCAAGGGCACCCGCGAGCTGCCCAACGACACGGTGGTCCTCGACGGCGGTGCCGAGCGGCTCGGCCGTGAGGGCACCTTCGTCGGTCAGCACGTCTACACCTCCCGCCCCGGGGTGGCGGTCCAGGTCAACGCCTTCAACTTCCCGGTCTGGGGGATGCTCGAGAAGCTCGCTCCTGCCTTCCTGGCCGGTCTGCCGAGCATCGTCAAGCCGGCCAGCCAGACCGCCTACCTCACCGAGTGCGTCGTACGCCGGATCATCGAGTCCGGCATCCTCCCCGAGGGCGCGCTGCAGCTGCTCTGCGGCAGCCCGGAGGGGCTGCTCGAGGAGCTCCGGGTCCAGGACTCCGTGGCGTTCACCGGCTCGGCCAGCACAGGCGCGCACCTGCGTCAGCACCCGTCGGTGCTCTACGCCGGGGTCCAGCTCGGCGTCGAGGCCGACTCGCTCAACTGCTCGATCCTCGGCCCCGACGTGAGCGCCGACGACCCGGAGTTCGACCTGTTCGTCAAGGGCGTCGTGACCGAGATGACGGTCAAGGCCGGCCAGAAGTGCACCGCGATCCGTCGGGTGCTCGTCCCCGCAGCCCGGGTCGACGAGGTGACCGAGGCGATCGCGGCGCGGCTGTCCCGGGTGAGCGTGGGCAACCCGGCCAGCGACGGCGTCCGGATGGGCCCGCTGGCGAGCCTGCAGCAGCGTGACGAGGTCCGCAAGGCGGTCCAGGCCCTGCGCGGCTCGGCCGAGCTCGTCTTCGGTGATCCCGACAGCGTCGAGGTCGTCGATGCCGACGCCCAGCGCGGGGCGTTCATGTCGCCGGTGCTGCTCCGCGCCGCCGCGGGTGCCCGGGAGCCCCACGAGATCGAGGCCTTCGGCCCGGTCAGCACCGTCATCGGGTACGCCGACCTCGACGAGGCCGTCGTGCTGGCCGCCAAGGGCAGCGGCAGCCTCGTCGGGTCCCTGGTCACCCACGACCCCGACGTCGCCCGCACCGTCACCTTGGGGGTCGCTCCCTGGCACGGCCGCATCCTGGTCCTGGACCGGGACGCCGCCGGCGAGTCGACCGGGCACGGCTCTCCGCTCCCGATGCTGGTGCACGGTGGCCCCGGCCGCGCCGGCGGCGGCGAGGAGCTGGGCGGGATCCGCGGGGTCCTGCACCACATGCAGCGCACCGCCATCCAGGGCTCACCCGACATGCTGGCTGCGATCACGGGCCAGTGGACGACCGGTGCGAGGCGCACCGAGACCCCGGTCCACCCGTTCCGCAAGAGCCTGGCCGACCTGGAGATCGGGGACACGGTCACCACCGAGTCGCGCACCGTCAGCCTCGCCGACATCGAGCACTTCGCGGAGTTCACCGGCGACACCTTCTACGCCCACACCGACGAGAAGGCGGCCGCCGCGAACCCGCTCTTCGGCGGCATCGTCGCCCACGGCTACCTCGTGGTCTCGCTGGCCGCGGGCCTGTTCGTCGAGCCGAACCCCGGCCCGGTGCTGGCCAACTTCGGGGTCGACCACCTGCGCTTCCTGACCCCGGTCAAGGCCGGCGACTCGATCTCGGTGACCCTGACCGTCAAGCAGATCACCCCCCGCGCGAGCGCCGACTACGGCGAGGTGCGCTGGGACGCGGTCGTCGCCAATGCCGAGGGCACTCCCGTGGCGACGTACGACGTGCTGACGCTGGTCGCCAAGACCTGGCCGCCCGACTGAGCGACGGGCGCAGGGGGATGGCATGGTCGGGGGTTCGAGGACCGGAAGGAACCTGATGCCGAACCGACTCGCCACCGCCACCTCGCCGTACCTGCTCCAGCACAAGGACAACCCCGTCGACTGGTGGGAGTGGGGCGAGGCGGCCTTCGCCGAGGCCCGGCGCCGCAATGTGCCGGTGCTGCTCAGTGTCGGGTACGCCGCGTGCCACTGGTGCCACGTGATGGCCCACGAGTCGTTCGAGGACGAGGCGACGGCGGCGTTCCTCAACGAGCACTACGTCAGCATCAAGGTGGACCGGGAGGAGCGCCCGGACGTGGACGCGGTCTACATGCAGGCGACCGTCGCGCTGACCGGCCAGGGCGGCTGGCCGATGACCTGCGTGCTCGACCACGAGGGCAGCCCGTTCTTCGCCGGCACCTACTTCCCGGACCGGCCCCGGCACGGCCAGCCCAGCTTCCGGCAGCTGCTCGAGGCGATCGACGACGCGTGGACGAACCGGTCCGGCGAGGTGGAGCAGGCGTCCGGGCGGATCCGCGCCGCCCTGGCCCGGTCGGTCGAGCTGAGCGGAGGCGTGGCGTTCGACCGCGCCGCGCTCGACGCGGCCGTCGAGCGACTCGGCCAGGACTACGACCAGGCGCACGGTGGGTTCGGCGGTGCTCCGAAGTTCCCGCCGTCGATGGTGCTGGAGTTCCTGATCCGCCACGGTGGCCCCGCGGCGGTCGAGATGGCGGGACGCACGCTGGCCTCGATGGCGGCCGGGGGCATCCACGACCAGCTGGCCGGCGGGTTCGCCCGCTACGGCGTGGATCGCGCCTGGGTGGTGCCGCACTTCGAGAAGATGCTCTACGACAACGGCCAGCTGCTCGCGGTCTACGCGCGCTGGGCGGCGGTCAACGACGACACCGGCGCCGCGACGGTGGCCCGTGGGATCGCGGACTTCCTGCTGGCCGAGCTGCGCACCGACGAAGGCGCGTTCGCCTCCGCCCTGGATGCGGACTCCGAGGGCGAGGAGGGCACCTTCTACGTCTGGACCCCGGCCCAGCTGGCCGACGTGCTCGGGCCGGAGGAGGGTGCCTGGGCCGCGGGGCTGCTGTCGGTGACCCCGACAGGCACCTTCGAGGGAGGTACGTCGACCCTGCAGCTGCACCATGCGCCGGAGGACCCCGCCCGCTGGGAGGCCGCACGCACGAAGCTTCTCGAGGCGAGGGCTGCCCGGATCCGCCCCGACCGCGACGACAAGGTGGTCGCGGCGTGGAACGGTCTGGCGATCAGCGGCCTCGTCGAGGCAGGGACGCTGCTCGACGTCCCGGAGTACGTCGAGGCGGCGATCCGGTGCGGGGAGTTCCTCGCTGCGGTGCACCTGCGCGACGGACGGCTGCTCCGGGTCTCTCGCGACGGCACGGCCGGGCCGCACGCCGGGGTGCTCGAGGACCACGGCTGCGTGGCGACCGGCTTCCTGGCCCTCGCCTGCGCCACCGGTGACGGTGTCTGGGTCGAGCGTGCCGGCGAGCTGCTCGAGACGGTGCTCACCCGTTTCGCGGCCGGGGACGGCGGCTTCCACGACACCGCGGACGACGCCGAGGAGCTCCTGGTCCGCCCGCGCGACCCCGCCGACAACGCCAGCCCCAGCGGGCACTCGTCGGTGGTGCACGCGTTGCTGTCCTACGCCGCCCTCACCGGGTCGGGCCGGCACCGCGACGCGGCCGAACGGGCCCTGCTGGTGTCCCGCCGGATCGCGGACTCCTCGCCCCGGTTCGCGGGCTGGTCGCTCGCGGCCGCCGAGACCGCCCTGGCCGGGCCCGTGGAGGTGGCCGTGGTCGGCGCCCCTGGTCCGGATCGGGACGCCCTGGAGCGCGCCGCCCGGCGGCACGCTCCCGGTGGTGCGGTCGTGGTGGCCGCGGCTCGGGGTGAGAGCACCATCGAGCTGATGGCGGAGCGCGACGTTCTCGACGGGAGGCCCGCGGCGTACGTCTGCAGGAACCTGGTCTGCGAGCGACCGGTCACCTCGGTCGAGGAGCTCCTCGGGTTGCTGGGCTCGGGGTAGTCAGCAGCGGGCACCCCATCAGCGTCCTCACCTCAGCTGGTACGTCGCGATGCTGGCCGCCACGTAGTGGCAGACGAAGGCGGCGATGGTGAAGGCGTGGAAGACCTCGTGGAAGCCGAACCAGGAGGGGAAGGGATCGGGCTTCTTCAGGCCGTAGACCAGGCCGCCGATCGAGTAGAGCCCGCCGCCGACGGCGATCAGGGTGATCACCGCCGGGCCGGCTGAGGAGAAGTCGCTGGCGTAGAAGATCGCGACCCAGCCGAGGGCAACGTAGATCGGGGTGTAGATCCACCGCGGCGCGTCGATCCAGAAGATCCGGAACAGCACCCCGAGGATCGCGCCGGTCCAGACGATCGTCAGCAGCGCCACGCGAGCGTTGCCGTGGAGCAGGATCAAGGTGAAGGGCGTGTAGGAGCCGGCGATCAGCAAGAAGATGTTGGAGTGGTCGAAGCGGCGCAGGAACGCCCACGTCCGCGCCGACCAGTTGCCGCGGTGATAGATCGCCGAGACGGTGAAGAGCAGGAAAGCGGTGAACGCGAAGATCGCCGAGCCGACCCGGGTCGTCAGCGTGGGGGAGAGGACGATCAGCACCACCCCGGCGGCCAGCGCAAGCGGCGTCGTGCCCGCGTGCAGCCACCCGCGCAGCTTGGGCTTCACCTCGTCCTTGACGTAGCGCACCTTCTTGCGCACCTGGTCGGCCGCCTCGTGGGCGTTCTCGGTGACGCGCGTCGTGACAGGGGGGAGTGGGGGACGACCATCGGGCATGTGCCCAAAGTACCCGCGCCGTCCCACCTGTCGACAGGAACGAGGGCGGGGTCACAGCGCGATGCCCGCGAGTACAGTCGCACCGTGGCGGACTGGAAGCGCGGGCTACGACGGGTGCTCTACCCGGCGTACGAGGCTCGGCTCGCGCGTCGACTTCCCGCCGAACGCCTGCCCAAGCACGTCGGCGTGATGCTCGACGGCAACCGGCGCTGGGCGAAGGCGGTGGGTGCCGACATCGCGCAGGGGCACCGGGCCGGCGCCGCCAACATCGAGCCGCTGCTGGGCTGGTGCGAGGAGATCGGCGTCGAGGTGGTCACCCTGTGGCTGCTCTCCACCGACAACCTGAACCGCCCCGCGCGTGAGCTGGAGTCGCTGCTCGGCATCATCGGCGACGCGGTGGAGAGCCTGGCGGAGCAGGGACGCTGGCGGCTGCACCCCGTGGGGGCCCTCGACCTCTTGCCCACCGCGATCGCCGAGCGGCTCAAGGTCGCGGCAGAGTCGACGCGTGACGTCGACGGGCTGCTGGTCAACGTCGCGGTGGGGTACGGCGGACGGCGCGAGATCGCCGACGCTGTCCGGTCCCTGCTCAACGAGCACGTGGGCCGGGGCACGACCCTGGAGGAGCTGGCCGAGTTCATCGACGTCGAGCACATCGCCGAGCACCTCTACACCAAGGGCCAGCCCGATCCCGACCTGGTGATCCGCACCAGCGGGGAGCAGCGGCTCGGCGGCTTCCTGCTGTGGCAGAGCGCCCAGAGCGAGTTCTACTTCTGCGAGGCCTACTGGCCCGACTTCCGCAGGGTGGACTTCCTGCGCGCCGTGCGTGCCTACGCCGAGCGCGAGCGTCGCTTCGGTTCCTGAGCCGGAGGCGGGACGGCTCCGCCCCTCGCGTTCGGGCGTGTCGCCGGGCCAGCGCCGATCCGCGGACGTACGTTGCGAGTGTCGGTTTGTGGGGATGCAGATCGATACCAGGAGGGCGAAGTTCGTGAGAGATCACGGCCACAGCACCACCGGAGGCCAGCACTCGGACCTCCGGCGCCGATCCCGGTCCGGGCACACCAGCTAACGGACCGGGGCGCTGAGTGCGCGCACCGGTCACTAGGGGAACTCGTGGCAACAGCGAAGCGCGCATCCGCCCAGCCGGCCGCCCAAGAAGGTGCCCAGAAGGCACCGCGGGCGAAGTCACCCCGCACGACCAGCCCGGCTGCCAGGGCCGGGACGAAGGCTGCTCCGGGACGGCGTACCTATGTCCTGGACACCTCGGTGCTGCTGGCCGACCCCGGGGCGCTGAAGCGGTTCGAGGAGCACGAAGTCGTACTGCCGGTCGTCGTGATCACCGAGCTCGAAGGCAAGCGGCACCACCCCGAGCTGGGGTACTTCGCTCGCTCGGCGCTGCGGATGCTCGACGAGCTGCGCGTGGAGAACGGCCGCCTCGACCAGCCCGTCCCCGTCGGAGAGCTGGGCGGGACGATCCGGGTGGAGCTGAACCACACGGACCCGCAGTCGCTGCCGTCGGGCTTCCGGCTGGGTGACAACGACACCCGGATCCTCGCGGTCGCCCGCAACCTGGCCAACGAGGGCAACGCCGTCACGCTGATCTCCAAGGACCTGCCGCTGCGGATCAAGGCCTCGGCGGTCGGTCTGGACGCCGCCGAGTACCGCGGCGAGCAGATCCACGAGTCGGACGCCGGCTGGACCGGCATGACCGAGCTCGAGGTCGCCGGGGCCGAGCTCGACGAGCTGTACGACGACCAGGTCATCGACCTCGACGAGGCCCGTGACCTCCCCTGCCACACCGGCCTGGTGCTGATGTCGGAGCGTGGCAGCGCGCTCGGTCGGGTGAAGGCGGACAAGCGCGTCCATCTGGTCCGCGGTGACCGGGAGGCCTTCGGCATCCACGGCCGCTCGGCCGAGCAGCGCATCGCCCTCGACCTGCTGCTGGATCCCGACGTCGGCATCGTCTCGCTGGGCGGCCGGGCGGGGACCGGCAAGTCGGCGCTCGCCCTGTGCGCGGGACTGGAGACCGTGCTCGAGCGCCGCCAGCACAAGAAGGTCGTGGTCTTCCGGCCGCTGTTCGCGGTGGGAGGCCAGGAGCTCGGCTACCTGCCCGGTTCGGAGTCGGAGAAGATGTCGCCCTGGGGCCAGGCCGTCTTCGACACGCTCGGGGCCATCACCACCTCCGACGTGGTCGACGAGGTGCTCGACCGCGGCATGCTCGAGGTGATGCCGCTGACGCACATCCGCGGGCGGTCCTTGCACGACGCCTTCGTGATCGTCGACGAGGCCCAGTCCCTGGAGCGCAACGTGCTGCTGACGGTGCTCTCCCGCATCGGCGCCAACTCCAAGGTCGTGCTGACCCACGACGTCGCCCAGCGCGACAACCTGCGGGTCGGTCGCCACGACGGCGTGGTGGCGGTCGTGGACCGGCTCAAGGGCCACCCGCTGTTCGCCCACGTCACGCTGACGAGGTCCGAGAGGTCGCCGATCGCGGCCCTCGTCACGGAGATGCTCGAACACGTCACGATGTGAGCGTGGGCACCGTGGAAGTCGCCCGCGACCGGTTACGGGTGAGGAGCGCCACCCGACCAATTGGGTGGTTCAACTTGCAACCTCCCGGCTCATGGGGGAAGGTAGGCGCGGTTCTTCCCCACGCGTTCTCGCGCCGGCTCCATGCTCAACGGCGGCGCACGTCTGAGCGCAACCGACGTCCCCCGTCGTCAACGTTTGGCTTTCACCTTGTCTGAGAAGCACGTACCCAAGCACCGCAGCGCGCCCGCGACGCCGGTCCGTACCGGACTCAAGAACGCCGCCCTGCTCTCCGGAGTCGCCGTGGCGGCCACCGGGCTCGCCGTGTCCAGCGGTGTGCTTGCCGACTCCTCACCCCTGGGCGACGCCGCCACTGCGCTCTCCTCGGCCGGATCCGCCGGGGTCGCGGACGGGCTCACCCAGGCCGAGCTGACCGACCGCGAGCAGCGGGCGTCGCGATCTGCCGGTGACCGACGCGAGGCCGCAGACACGACCAAGGCGCGGACGCTGTCCAACGCCTCCGGCGTCGCGGTGACCAAGACCGAGGACCTCACCGTCGCCGACCCCAAGACCCTGGCGCGGGCGCTGATGCCCCAGTACGGCCTCGACCCGGCTCAGTTCGGCTGCGTGGACAACATCTGGACGCAGGAGTCCAACTGGAACGTCCACGCGGACAACCCCAGTTCCTCCGCCTACGGCATCCCGCAGGCGTTGCCCGGCTCCAAGATGTCCTCGGCCGGCCCCGACTGGGCCGACAGTGCCGAGACCCAGATCCGCTGGGGCCTGGGGTATATCAAGAGTCGCTACGGGTCGGCGTGCTCGGCCTGGTCGTTCAAGCAGGGCCACGGCTGGTACTGATCCACCGCGTCGTCGCCACCGCGATGACGGTCACGAGGCCGAGTCCGGCCGCGTAGACGACCTGCCGATCCGGCAGCCCGGCCAGCGAGACGGCCAGCCCCCACACGATCCCGGCCGCCAGCCACAGCACGGCGCCACGCACCGCCCAGCGGCGTACCTGTCCTCGGTCGACCCGCATCCGGGCGGGTCCCTGCGCGGCGATCGTGGCCGAGACGTGCGCCAGCACCATCCCTGCCGCGGCCACCAGCACCAGCGGCGAGAGCGACTCCGGAGCCAGCGCCCAGACGTACGCCGAGCCGGCCAGCAGCCCGACGCCCGCGACCGAGTCCGGTCTGGTCGCGGTGAGGAGCGCCAGCCCGAGTAGGAGCACCTGCTGCCAGCCCGCCGGCCTGGCCCCGGCCGCAACCGCGGCCACCAGCGCCGTCAAGCCGCCGAGGACCACCATGGCGCGCAGCACCGCCTGGTCGACGTCGGGGTAGAGCCTGCGGCGTTCGCCCACCTGAACGGCGTGGCCGGTCACCGGGTCACCGGCCGGGGGAGTCGGGACCGGCGTGCGAGTCGCCGGAGCACCTCGTCGAGGGTTCCGGGACCACGCCAGGTCACCACCGGGATCCCCCGGCGGGTGATCTCGGTGACCTGCACCTGGCGCTCGATCATCCGCATCCTCCACGCCAGCCGGGCCGCCGAGCGGGCGTCTCGCGCCTGGAGCGGAAGGGCGTCCCCGGGCAGGGTGTCGACCGCGACGAGGCTCAGTCCCCGCCGGGCCAGGGTCACCATCGCGGTGGTGATCTCGGGCGTCAGCAACGGCGAGAGGACGACGACCACCGTGCCCGCACCCGCGCGTAGTCGCAGTGACCGGGCGCCGAACAGGCTCGGCCAGCCGGGCTGGACCTGGGCCAGGACCTCCTCGAGACGTCGCTGGTGGTGCACCCCGGAGCCCGGGCCCAGGACCAGGTTGGTCCGTCCGAGGACCCGCAGCGCGACCCGGTCGCCGACGCGGATGTGGTGGGCCGCGAGGGCGCTGGCTGCGCGCACGGTCAGGTCCAGCGAGCTGGCCGCGCCGTCGACGCCACCACTGGCCCCCACATCGGTCACCGCGTCGAGCAGGATCAGGATCGAGCTGTCCTCCTGGGCGTTGCTGCCGACCGCGTGGACCTCCCCCGTGCGCAGCGTCGTACGCCAGTTCACCCGGCGCAGCCGATCACCTGGCTGGAAGGGCCGGATCGTCCAGAACTCCGCGCCGTCGCCGCCCCGCCGTGACCGGTTCTGACCGATCAGCCCGACGGGGTGGGGGCTCTCACCGGAGGTGAAGACGCCGACCTCGGGCAACGCCACGATGGTCCGGTCGGGGAGGAGGTCGGGACCCCAGCGGTAGCCGCCCCACCGGCTGGTCGCCGCGACGAGGCCGCTGCCGACCGGGCGAACGCCCCAGCGACGAGGACTGATCGAGAACTCCAGGCGGAGTGGCTGGTCCGCGCGCGGAGTCCCCGAGACGATCCCGGTGGCCGGCTGGCTGACGACGAACGCCGGCGGGGCCAGCGTCGCGGTGACCTGGTCGAGCACATCGGCGGCCTCGACCTGCAGCCGCAGCCGCGTGCTCTGACCCTCGTGCAGCCATCGGTCGGCCAGCCGCACGTCGGTGGTGACGGGTCCGGTCGGTGCGTGGGCCATCGCGAGTGCGGAGAGCAGCGCGAACGGCGCTGCGAGCACCAGCAGGTCGGGGCGTCCGAGTGCCAGTGCCGCGAGCGTGACGGCGGAGGCCGTCGCGGTCGCCCGCACCAGCGCGCCGGTGGCCCGCCAGCCGGTCACTGTTGGGGGGACCTCACGGGAGCCTCCCGTGCCGTCGGGGTGGCAACGGAGGCCAGCAGCCCGGCCACGACGCTGGTGCCCGAGACCTCGGTCATCCACAGCTCCGGCTTCACGGTGATCCGGTGGGCGAGTACGGCGGGCGCGACCTGCTTGACGTCCTCCGGGAGCACGAAGTCCCGGCCGGCGATCACGGCGAGGGCCCGCGCCGTCAGCATCAGGGCCAGCGAACCGCGGGGGGATGCCCCGATCAGCACGTCGCGGTGACCGCGCGTGGCGGCGACCAGGCGGACGCAGTACTCCCCGACGCTGCGGTCGACCTCGACCTCCTCGACGGCCGCCTGCATCGCGAGCAGTCCGGCGGAGTCCGTGACGGGCGAGAGCACGACCTCCTCCTGCTTGCGGGCGATCCGGCTGTGCAGGACGTCGTACTCCTCCTCGGCCGTGGGGTAGCCGAAACCGACCCGCAGCAAGAAGCGGTCCAGCTGGGCCTCGGGCAGGGGGTAGGTGCCTTCGTACTCGACCGGGTTCGCGGTCGCCAGCACGTGGAACGGCGCGGCCAGCGGGAAGGTCCGCCCCTCGACGGTGATCTGGCGTTCCTGCATCGCCTCCAGCAGGGCCGCCTGTGTCTTGGGGGGCGTCCGGTTGATCTCGTCGGCCAGCAGCAGGCCCGTGAACAGCGGACCCTCCCGGAACTCGAACTCGCCGGTGCGCTGGTTGTAGATGAACGAGCCGGTGAGGTCGGCCGGCAGCAGGTCGGGGGTGAACTGGGCTCGCTTGAACTCGATGCCGAGGGTCTGGGCGAAGGAGCGGGCCGCAAGGGTCTTGCCCAGGCCCGGGTAGTCCTCGAGCAGCACGTGCCCGCCGGCGAGGATGCCCGCCAGCACCAGGCGGAGGCTGTCGCTCTTGCCGATCACCACCGAGCCGACCCGTTGGAGTACGCCGGCGGCGAGTTCGCTGGCGTCCGTGACTGCGTCGCTGGGGCTCACAGCTCCTCGATCCTGCGCACCACGTCGCCCAGCTGGGCGACCGTGTAACGCGTGTGGCGATGATCGGGATGGTAGCGGTGCCGCCGGTCACGGGAGATCCAGTCGGCGAGCAGTGGGCCGAGCAGCTCGCTGACCCGGTCCGGATCCTCGGCGTACCGGAGACCGTGCACCTGCCGCAGCCGCCGCGAGGCCAGGTCGGCCAGCTGCCAGACCACCGCGTCGTCGGCGTCGTGGGAACTCAGGTGCGCCTCGACCAGGTGGCGGAACATCATCGTGCGGGTGTCCTCACCCGACGCCGGTCGGGCGTCGGCACGCACCACGGTCCAGGGCGGGTGGTCCCCCGTCTCGAGCGCCTCCATCGCCTCGAGCGCCAGCGCGCCGGCCGCCACGATGGCGACGGCGAGGAGCGTCACCAGGATGGCGTCGTGCTCGATGGTCAGCGCCGTCAGGCTGGCATTGGTGGCGACCGCCGCCACCATCGCCAGGACGGCGCGGCCCAGCCACGCCCGTGAGCCCACGGCCGTCACGGGACCCGGCTCCGGCCGAGGTCGTGGTGGATCGAGTCGAGGGCCGCCTCGGCACTGGCACGGCTCCCCGGGGCCATCGGATGACTGGAGAATCGGGCCTCGCGGTAGAGCCCCGCCAGCGCTCCCACGGGTCGCGGGTCCACGTCCAGCAGGTGCAGGAAATGCACCACGAACTCGGTGGCCGTCTCCGCCGGGAGGCGGGGGACTCCGGCCTCCGCGGCGGACTCCTCGAGGAGCACCCAGCAGGCCACGATCCCGCTGCGGACGTCCCCCCGGTCGAGGGCCTCCTGGTGCCGCGTCCGGTCCTGGCTCAGCGACTCCCTCAGGCGGTCGGCCTCGGCGAGCGGATCGAGGTCGAGGACGAGCTGCTCCTCCGGAAGCCGCCGCCTGATCATCGTCAGCAGGACCCGCAGCAGCACGAGGACGAACCAGAGGCCGACGATCACGCCGACGTAGGTGGCCAGGTCGGCCAGCAGCCGACCCCCCTCGGACGGCCGGGACCGTGCCTGCGGTTCCGCCTCGGCGCTGGGGGAGGGGGCGGAGGTCGGTGCACCGTCCCGCGGCGCCACCGAGGTGTCACCGGGAGGCTGCGCCCCACCGACCAGACCCGTCGGCCCGGTGGAGGCCGCCCACACCAGGACGACCGCGACACCGAGCGCCACCACCGAGACGATGACGGTGCGACGCTGGCTTGCGGTCATGCCATCACCGTAGCCAGATCCTCATCCCGCGCTCATGTTCCCGGCCTGGTCATCCGGCGTACGTCGAGGGCGCGGTCGAGCTCGGCCTCGGTCAGCACCCCCCGGTCGACGTACCCCATCCGGAGCACCTGCTCGCGGATGGTGCGGCCCTCCGCCAGCGCCGCCTTGGCGACCTTGGCGGCCTCCTCGTAGCCGAGGTGCTTGTTCAACGGCGTGACCACCGAGGGTGAGGACTCCGCGAAGGTCCGCATCCGGTCCTCGTTGGCCTCGATGCCGTCCACGCAGCGGTCCGCCAGCAGCGGCGCGACGCTGGCGAGCAGCCTGATCGACTCCAGCAGGTTGCGGGCCATCACCGGCATCATCACGTTCAGCTCGAAGTTTCCGCTCGCCCCGGCGACGGCCACCGTCGCGTCGTTGCCGATCACCTGCGCGCACACCATCAGCGTCGCCTCCGGCAGCACCGGGTTCACCTTGCCGGGCATGATGCTCGACCCGGGCTGGAGGTCGGGCAGGTGGATCTCCGCCAGGCCCGTGGTCGGCCCCGAGGACATCCAGCGCAGGTCGTTGCAGATCTTGGTCAGGCCGACCGCGATCGTGCGGAGCTGGCCGGAGAGCTCGACGAGCGCGTCCTGTCCGCCCTGGGCCTCGAAGTGGTTGCGCGCCTCGGTGAACCCGAGCCCGGTCTCCTCCGCGAGGTCGGCGATCACCCGCGCCGCAAAGCCGTCCGGGGTGTTGATGCCGGTGCCGACCGCGGTGCCGCCCAGCGGGAGCTCGGCCACCCGGGGCAGCGTCGACTCGAGCCGCTCGACACCCAGTTGCACGATCGCGGCGTACCCCCCGAACTCCTGGCCGAGCATCACCGGTGTGGCGTCCATCAGGTGGGTGCGCCCGGACTTCACGACGTCGCGGAACTGCTCGGCCTTCGCCTCCAGGGAGCCGGCGAGCCGGTCCAGCGCCGGGACCAGGTCCCTGCTGGTCGCCTCCACGGCAGCCACGTGGATCGAGGTGGGGAACGTGTCGTTGCTCGACTGGCTGGCGTTGACGTGGTCGTTGGGGTGGCACTCGATCCCGGCGCCGGAGGCCAGCGAGGCGAGGACCTCGTTCATGTTCATGTTGGAGCTGGTGCCCGAGCCGGTCTGGAAGACGTCGATCGGGAACGCGTCGTGGTGGTCGCCGGCGATGATCTGGTCCGCGGCGTCCGCGATGGCGGACGCCTGCTCGTTGCTGAGGATCCCGAGCTCGGCGTTGACCCTGGCCGCCGACTTCTTCACCCGCGCCATCGCGATCAGGTGGGCGGGCTCGAGAGTGCTGCCGCTGATCGGGAAGTTCTCGACCGCCCGTTGGGTCTGTGCCCGCCACAGGGCGTCCCGGGGCACCTCGATCGGCCCCATGCTGTCGTGCTCCGTGCGGGTCTGGGCGTTCTCGGGGCTCATGACTCGACGGTACCGAGGTCCTCAGCAGCGGCGCGAGAGGTAGAGCAGGTACTGCTCCGGACGCTCCTGCAGGAGTACGTCGTAGCGGTGCTCGGTGCAGTTGCCGAACGCCTCCTCCATCTCCCGCTGGAGGTCGGGGGCGGGGTTCGCCGACCAGATGGCCAACGCCCCACCACGGTTGACGATTCGCACCGTGCTGGCGATGAACTCGCGTTCGTAGAGCCCGGAGTTGGAGTCGTGGACCAGGTACCCGGGCCCGTTGTCCACGTCGAGGAGCACGAGGTCGTAGGTGGAGGTGGCCTCCGCGATGGCCATCTGGATGTCCGCGTTGACGATCCGCAGCCGGTTGTCGGCCAACAGCGCCGGGCCGTGGGGGATGGTGCCGTCACGCATCCAGCCGATCAGCGACTCCTCGATCTCCACGACGATCACCCGCTCGACCCGGTGATCGGCCAGCACCCGCTGGGTGGTGAAGCCGAGTCCGAGACCGCCGACGACGACGTCGCGGGGGTGGTCGACCAGATCCAGCGCGGCCGCGGCCAGGGCCGTCTCCGAGCCGGTCTCGCGGGTGTCCATCACGAACACCCCGTTGACCCGCAGCTCGAGGGTGTCGGCCGCGCGTTCCTCGAGGCGCCGTCGCAGCACCAGCTCACCTCGCGCGGACTCGGCGCGCGCCACCTCGACGTACTCGAACATCACTCCTCCCGAGAGCGCACCCGGATCCCGCTGATCGGCACGGTCACGGCGCCGGACGGGTCGGTGAAGAAGTCGTTGCCCTTGTCGTCCACGACGATGAAGGCGGGGAAGTCCTCGACCTCGATCTTCCAGACCGCCTCCATGCCGAGCTCGGCGTACTCCAGCACGTCGACGGACTTGATGCAGTCCTGGGCGAGCCTCGCGGCCGGGCCGCCGATCGATCCGAGGTAGAAGCCTCCGTGGGTGTGGCAGGCCTCGGTGACCACCTTGGAGCGGTTGCCCTTGGCGAGCATCACCTTGGAGCCGCCCGCGGCCTGGAACTGCTCGACGTAGGAGTCCATCCGGCCCGCGGTGGTGGGGCCGAACGAACCGCTGGCATAGCCGGCGGGCGTCTTGGCGGGACCGGCGTAGTACACGGCGTGGTCGCGGAGGTACTGCGGCATCTCCTCGCCCGCGTCGAGCCGCTCCTTGATCTTGGCGTGCGCGATGTCGCGTGCGACCACGAGCGGCCCGGTGAGCGCGAGCCTCGTCTTGACCGGGTGCCGGCCCAGCTCGGCGAGGATGTCGTCCATCGGGCGGTTGAGGTCGATCTCGACCACCTCGGCGTCCTCCACCTGAGCCTCCGCCGGCTCGGGCAGGTACTTCGCCGGGTCGGTCTCGAGCTGCTCGAGGAAGACACCCTCGGCGGTGATCTTGCCCAGTGCCTGCCGGTCGGCGGAGCAGGACACCGCGATCGCGACCGGGCAGCTCGCGCCGTGTCGGGGAAGGCGGACCACGCGGACGTCGTGGCAGAAGTACTTGCCGCCGAACTGAGCCCCGATGCCGAAGGACTGGGTCAGCTTGAAGACCTCCTCCTCCAGGTCGAGGTCACGGAAACCGTGGGCGCTGATCGATCCCGAGGTCGGGAGGTTGTCGAGGTAGTGGGCGCTGGCGTACTTGGCGGTCTTGAGGGCGAACTCGGCACTGGTGCCGCCGATCACGATCGCGAGGTGGTACGGCGGGCACGCGGCCGTGCCGAGCGAGCGGATCTTCTCGTCGAGGAACTGCAGCATCCTCGTGGGGTTCAGCACCGCCTTGGTCTCCTGGAACAGGAACGACTTGTTGGCCGAGCCGCCTCCCTTGGCCATGAACAGGAACTTGTACTCCGGCTTCCCGTCCGAGGCAGGCGTGGAGTAGAGCTCGATCTGGGCAGGGAGGTTGGTGCCGGTGTTCTTCTCCTCCCAGGTCGTCAGCGGCGCGAGCTGGGAGTAGCGCAGGTTGAGCCGGGTGTAGGCGTCGTACACGCCGCGGCTGATCGCCTCGCCGTCGTCGGCCCCGGTCAGCACTCCTTCGGTCTTCTTGCCCATCACGATCGCGGTGCCGGTGTCCTGGCACATGGGCAGCACGCCGCCGGCAGAGATGTTCACGTTCTTGAGCAGGTCCATCGCCACGAACCGGTCGTTCCCGGAGGCCTCCGGGTCGTCGATGATCCTGCGCAGCTGGGCCAGGTGGGCCGGACGAAGGTAGTGGGCGATGTCGTGCATCGCCTCCGCCGTGAGCTGCCTGATCGCCTCCGGCGTGACGCGCAGAAAGGTCCGGCCGTCGGCCTCGAAGGTCGAGACGCCTTCGGTCGACACCAGTCGGTAGGGGGTGTCGTCAGGCCCGGTCGGCAGCAGGTCGGAGTAGGCGAACAGGGGCTCGTCGGTCACGCACCGAGATTACGCGAGCCAGTCAGCGCCGGAGGAGGTGCACCAGCGTGACGGTCTCGGGGCGCCGGCGGGGGACCCAGAAGCCTCGGCTGGCCAAGACCTGTCCGGTGACCGGCACGCCGCCCGTGGGGCCGTCCGGGGCGAGCGGCGCCGACATGCTCACCGCTACCGGGTCGGTCGGGCCCTCCCAGCTGACGGTGTACGCCGCGTCCGGGTCCAGGCCCGGCACGCGCACCTGCACACCGCGATTGTGGGTGGACTCGTCGAGCTGGACGTGGGCCAGCAGCGCCTCCGAGCGGTCGACCGCCACCACCGCGTGCAGCAGCACCGCGGGGTCGGGGCACTCCGGTCGCACCACCCGGCCCGTGTGGAGCAGAGGCCGGAACCGCTTGAACATGCTCACCCAGCCGGCCAGCTCGTCGAGGTCGGCGGCACTGGCCTCGGTCAGGTCCCACTCGATGCCGAAGGAGCCGAACAGCGCGGTCGCGGCCCGGAAGCCCAGGGTGAGGGTGCGGCCCGTGGTGTGGGACGTCGGCGAGGAGACGTGCGCCCCGACGTACTCCGGCGCGACCAGCTGCGTGGTCCAGCGCTGGATCTGCTGCCGGGCCACGGCATCGGTCATGTCGGAGGCCCAGATCCGCTGCACCCGCTCGAGCACGGCCAGGTCGACGCGGCCACCACCGGAGGCGCAGGACTCCCAGTCGATGGACGGGTGCGCGGCGCGGAGGTCGTCGAGTAGCGCGTAGAAGCCCAGCGTCTGGAGGTGCACCGCGGGGGCGCCGGCCAGTGCGGCGCTGCCGGCCTCGAGCAGGTCGCGGTTGTGGTCCCACTTCACCGCGTCGATCGGGTACGCCGCCAGGACCGCGTCGATCTGGCCGAACACGTGCTCGCGCACCTCGTCGCGGGAGAGGTCGAGGACGAGCTGGTGCCGATGCAGCAGCGGCACCCGGTCGCCGGAGGAGAGCACCCAGTCCGGGTGCTCGCGGTAGAGGTCGGAGTCGGGGTTGACCATCTCCGGCTCGATCCAGAGCCCGAACTGCATGCCCAGGCCGTGGACGTGCGTGACGAGGGGGGAGAGCCCCTCGGGCCACACCGCGGGGTCGACCTGCCAGTCACCGAGTCCCAAGGTGTCGTCGCGTCGTCCCGTGAACCAGCCGTCGTCAAGGACGAACCGCTCCACACCGACACCGGCCGCCCGGTCGGCGATGGCCGTCAACCGGGTCAGGTCGTGGTCGAAGTAGACCGCCTCCCAGACGTTGACCACCACGGGCTGGTGATGGGGGTGCGCGGGGAGGCTGCGCTGGTGGGCGTGCCAGGCGGCGGCGAGACCGTCCAGCCCGTCTTCGGCGGCCGCCAGGTGGACCCACGGGGTGCTGTAGCTGCTCCCGGGCGCGATTCGGATCTCGCCCGAGAGGAGCAGCTCGCCGCCCCCGATCGTGGTGCCGGTGGCGGCGTCGCGCTCGACCCGGAGCACCGAGTTGCCGCTCCACGCCACGTGCACGCCGAGAACCTCCCCGTGCGTCGTGGAGAAGCCGGGCGTCCCCAGCACCAGCATCGTGGCCGCGCCGAGCCCCGGCCGACCGGTGCGCGTCTCGCGCAGCCACAGCCCGTCGGTGACACCGTGCCGCTGCGGTTGGCGCTCCCCCTCGTGACGCCCGGTGAAGTCCAGCACCTCCACGAGATGGTCCCCGGCGGGTACGACCACCTCGAGGCCCTCGAGCAGGTAGTCGTCCGAACCGCGGTTGGTCACCGTGTGCCGCACGCGGAGCGCGCCACCGCTCAGCGTCTCCGCCTCGGTGACCAGGCCCAGCGCCGCACTCTCGTCGAGCAGCTCGATGCGCAGCCCGGTGTCGCCATCCTCGATCGCGGTGCACTCGAACCGGGTGGACCAGTCCCTGCCACCGGCCCGGTGGCCGCGCAGGTGCGGGCGGGTGAACCGTCCACGGGAGTGCTCACCCAGCAGCGGCAGGCCGGGGCCGTTGGGGAGCAGAGGGGTGTCGAAGGCATCCGCACCGAGCAGGCCGGTCGCGACCAGGACGGGGAAACCGTCCGGGTCGCGCACCAGCTCGATCCCGGTCGCCGTTGCCCGCGGGTGGCGGGGAAAGAGCATGAACCCCTCGGCTCAGCCCTTCACGGCGCCGGCGGTGAGTCCGCGGACGAAGTAGCGCTGCAGGAACAGGAACACCGTGATCGGCACGATGATCGTCATGATGCCGCCAGCCGTGGTCAGGTTCCAGCCCTGCCCCAGCTGACCGCGCAGGCCGGTCAGCGCGATCGTCATCGGCGCGTTCTCGCCCGGTCCGATGAACACCAGCGCGACCAGCAGGTCGTTCCAGACCCAGAGGAACTGGAAGATCGCGAACGACGCCAGCGCGGGCACCGACATCGGCAGCACCAGGCGGTAGAACGTCTGGAAGTGGCTGGCCCCGTCGATCTTGGCCGACTCGATGATGGTCCTGGGCAGGGTGGCCATGTAGTTGCGCAGGATGTAGATCGCCAGCGACATGCCGAAACCGATGTGGGCGAGCCACACGGCTGGGAACGTCCCGTTCATCCCGAGCGCGCCGTAGATCTTCAGCATCGGCACCAGCGCGACGTAGTTGGGCACCACCAGCATGGCCACGATGCTCAGGAAGAGCACGTCACGCCCCTTGAACTCCATGAACGTGAAGGCGTACGCCGCGAAGGCCGCCACCAGGACCGGGATGAACGTGGCCGGGAGCGCGATCGAGAGGCTGTTCAGGAACGCCGTGCCCATGTTGGCCTTGTCGATGGCCTCGGAGTAGTTGTTCATCGACATGTTGCCGAGACCGCCCAGGACGGTCCACCACCCAGAGGATTGCGCCTCGCTGGTGGTGCGGAAGGAGGTGATCAGCGTGCCGATCAGGGGCACCATCCACACCACGCAGAGCAGGGTGAGCACCAGCTTGACCAGCCAGCCCGCCTTGGCGGGGTTGGGGTCGAAGGCCGAGGCCTTCTTGCGTTGCTTGGCAGTCGGCGTGGCCGCCTGCATCGGGGTGACTGCCTCGCTCATGCCGCCGCCTCCTCGCGCTTGAAGTGACGGACTTGGTAGATCATCACCGGGATCACCGCGATCATCAGCATGACCACGATCGCAGCGGCCGCCCCGTTGTTGAAGTTGGTGTTCAGCTGGTTGAAGAACTCGTTTCCGAGCACGTTGGTGTTGAAGCCACCGTTGGTCAGCACGTAGACGATGTCGAAGATCTTCATCACCGCGATCGTGACCGTGATGAACACCGTGATGATCGTGCCCTTGATCTGTGGCACCACGACCTGGAAGAAGGTCTGTCGCTCGCTGGCGCCGTCGATGCGCGCGGCCTCGAGGGTGTCCCCGGGCACGCCCTTGACGGCTGCGGAGAGCAGCACCATCGCGAAGCCGACCTGGGCCCAGAGCAGCACCACCATCAGCAGGACGCTGTTGAAGTGGAAGCTGCTGGTCTGCAGCCAGGCCACCGGGTCGAACCCGAGCTTGGTCCAGACGGCGTTGAGGACTCCGATCTGTGGCCTGCCCTTCGGCTCGGCGGAGTAGACGAAGCGCCACACGGTGGCGGCACCGACCGCGCTGATCGCCATCGGCATGAAGATGATCGTCTTGGTGAACTTCTCACCTGCCGGCTTCAGCCGGTCGGTCAGGACAGCCACCGCGAGTCCGATGACCACGGTCACCGCCGGGACGATGATGATCCACAACAGGGTGTTGAACAGGGTCTGCCGGAAGCCGCTGTTGGACAGCAGCCGGGTGAAGTTGTCGAAGCCGACGAACGCGGTCGAGGACGCGTCCTGGAAGCTGGCGATGGTGGTCTGGATGGCCGGGTAGATCAGGTAGACGGCGACGGCGAGGTAGGCGGGCAGGATGTAGAGGAGGGGCTTGAGCCGCTCCTCCCACTTCGGGGGCATCAGCTCCGCGAGCCTGTTGAGCAGCCAGTAGAGCGCCAACGCCGCGCCGATGCCGGCCGTGACGGTCAGCAGGGCAATGAGGACCTTCATCTCAGATCACTCCTTCCGGGCCCGCGACCGGGCTGGAGGTGGAACAGGGCTGGAGAAGACAGGGAGGGTGCTGGGGGGTGCGAGGCTGAACGCCCCACACCCCCCAGCCGGTGGTCATCGAGTCACGACTCAGCTGGCCGGCCAGCTGGCGTCGATGTTCTTCAACGCGGTGTCGAGGTCCTCCTGACCGCTGATCCAGGCCGTCATGTCCTTCCAGAACGAGCCCGAGCCGACTTCACCCGGCATCTGGTCCGAACCGTCGAACAGCAGGACGCTGGCGTCGGTCCCGACCTTGGCCACCTGACGAGTCAGGTCGTTGGCGTAGTTGGCCGTGTCGAAGTCGGTGTGCGGCGAGATGTAGGAGCTGTTCTTCGCCGCCTCGTTGCCGAGGTCCGTCTCCGACAGCATCTTCATGACGTCCTTGCTGGCGGCGTTGTCGGTGAACAGCATCGCCATGTCGCCGCCACCGAGCACCGGGTTCTCCCCGCCTGCGTCCTTGGGCGGGAAGCCGAAGACACCCACGTTGGCGTCGAGGTCGGCCTTCACCGGGTCCGGGAAGAACCCGGTGATGAAGCTGCCCTGCTTGTACATCCAGCAGCCGGGCTTGGCGTCGAACATCGGGTTGCCTGCGGTGCCGAAGTTGGTGCTGGCGATGGCCTTGCGCCCACCCAGCACGTTGCCCGGGGTGAACATCAGCTTCTCGAACTCGCCCGCAGCCTCCTTGACGACCGGTGAGTCGAACTTCGTCTCGTGCTTGACCCACTTGTTGTACTCGTCGGGCCCGCCGAACCTCATCACGAGGTCTTCCATCCAGTCGGTGGCCGGCCACCCGGTCGCGGTGTCGGACTCGATGCCCATGCACCACGGGGTGTTCCCGTCGGCCTTGATCTTGTCGGTGAGCGCGTTGAGGGCGTCGATGGAGTCAGGCGCCTTGTAGCCAGCCCCATCGAAGGCCTTCTTGTTGTAGAACACCAGGCTCTTGACGTTGGCGCTGACGAGCAGGCCGTAGAGCTTGCCGTCGACGGTGCCCGCGTCCAAGGTGCCCTTGATCATGTTGCCGTCGAGGGCCGACTTGTCGACGACGTCGTCCAGGGCGATCGGCTTGCCCCGCTTGACGATGTCGGCGACCACACCGGGCTGCGGGATCAGGGCGATGTCCGGGGTGTCGTTGGCCTGGATCTTCTGCATGATCAACTGGTTGATGTTGTTGACCTTCTGCCACTTGATCGTGAGCCCCTTGGCCTTCGCCTTCTCGACGAGCACCTTGCTCAGGCCGTCCTGGACCGGCTGGTCGATGCTGCTCCAGATGGTCACGGACTTGCTGTCGGCACTGCTGCCGCCCCCGCTGCCACATCCGGTCAGTGCTGTGGCCACGGCCGCGGCCGTCAGGACCATGAGCGAGGTGCGCCCTCGCCGTTGGATTCGCATCATCTTCTCCTCAGAAGGTTCGAGCCTTGGACACGCGATGAACTGAGCCGTACTGTGACCCACGCCACATGCTGAATCGAATCAGCAGCCTATGGGGTCAGCGTGTGGGCCTGTCAAGCAACGATTTCGTCTCGGATGGTCCACACCCGGAGGGAGTGCCCACAATGCCGGATTCCAAGCGGGCGACCCTCACGGACGTGGCGCAGCGCGCAGGCGTCTCCGTCACCACCGCGTCCTACGTCCTGAACGGCCAGTCCGCCCAGATGCGCATCTCGACGGAGACCGAGCAACGGGTGCGCGAGGCGATGCATCGTCTCGACTACCGACCCAACCGTCTGGCCCGCAACCTGCGCGGCTCGAGCACGCAGACGATCGGCCTGATCTCGGACCACATCGCCAGTGGTGAGTTCGCCAGCCAGCTGCTCAGCGGCGCCAGCTCGGCGGCCCGAGACTGTGACCACCTGCTGGTGATCGGCGAGACCCTGGGCGACCTGGACGTCGAGCGGCTGCTGATCCAGGAGATGCTCGACCGCCAGGTGGACGGCCTGATCTACGCCACCCGCTCCGCCTCCCGGCTGCACCCACCCGAGCGGCTGGTGGCTGGTCGCACGGTCCTGCTCAACTGCACGGCTCCCGACCTGACACTGCCCGCGATCGTTCCCGACGACGAGGCGGGAGGTCGGGCGGCCGTCGAGCACCTGCTGGCCAGGGGTGTGGCGGGCTCGATCCACGTCGTCGGGGAGGACCCGACGACCGAGGCGACGGCCGGGGTGGATCGACTGCGCGGGATCACCTCGGCCCTGGACGCCGGTGGTGCCTGTCTGGCCGGTATCGTGCCGTGCGCCTGGGACGTGGCGCCGGCCTACGACGCCGTCGACGCCTGGCTCGCCGGCGGTGCCCGGCCGGGAGCCCTGATCTGCATGAACGACCGGGTGGCGATGGGGGCCTACGAGGCTCTCGACGAGCACCGCCTCGCCGTGCCCGGAGACGTCGCGGTGATCTCCTTCGACGGGTCCGACCTGGCGTCCTGGTTGCGGCCGAGCCTGAGCTCACTGGCCATTCCGTTCGCCGCCATGGGCAAGCTCGCCGTGGAGGTGCTGATGGGGTCCGGCTGGCCCCGGGCCGAGACGACCCGGTTGCCGCTGGTGCTGCAGCCCGGTGAGTCGACGGCGTGAGCTTCACCCTCGAGGGGCACTACGTCTGGGACTTCTGGACCGCGTACGACGAGCCGACTGGTCTGCACCACCTGTTCTTCCTCAAGGCGCCCGACTCGCTGGGCGATCCGGAGCTGCGGCACCACAACGCCTCGGTCGGTCATGCCACCTCCGAGGACCTCGTCGGCTGGACCGTGTGCTCCGATGCCCTGGCCCCGCAGCACCCGCCGGCCTTCGACGACCTGGCCACCTGGACGGGTTGCTGCCTGCGCGGCGACGACGGAAGGTGGCGGATGTTCACCACCGGCCTCAACCAGGTCGAGCGTGAGCGGGTGCAGCGCGTCGGTGTCGCCACCTCCGAGGACCTGACGCAGTGGCAGCGGTCACCGGAACCCCTCGTGCTCGCGGACCCGCGCTGGTATGCCACCCGGTCCGCAGGCGCCGAGGAGCACTGGCGCGACCCGTGGGTGCTGCGGGCCGCCGACGGGACGTGGCACATGTACCTGACAGCGCAGGATGCCGCCACCGTCGCCGGCCGCGGCGTCATCGGGCACGCCGTGTCCGCGGACCTGGCGAACTGGCGGGTGCAACCGCCGCTGAGCAGACCGACCGGGATCTTCGAGTGGCTCGAGGTGATCCAGGTGGTGCAGGTCGAGGGCCGCTGGGTGCTGCTGTTCTCCTGCCTCGCCGACCAGATGCCCGGAGCGGACCCGGGCTCCGGTGGGGTGTGGTCGGTCCCGGTCGCCGGGCCCGGCGCACCGGTCGACGTCGGCGCCGCCGTGCGGGTGACCGACGAGTCGCTCTACGTCGGCAAGGTGGTCCATCACCGTGGAGCCGCCCACTTCCTCGCCTTCCGCAACCGCGGCGAGGACGGGGCCTTCCTCGGAGGGCTCACGGACCCGGTCCGGGTGGGTTGGCGTGCAGACGGATTGGGGCTCAGCCTCGAAGGTGGCTAGTGTGAGCCACGTCACTTACAACGGATCGTCCGGCACGTTCCTGCCGGTGAGGAGATGAGGATTCATGGCAACAGTCACGTTCAAGAAGGCACAACGCTGGTATCCGGGCATGGACAAGCCAGCGGTCCCCGGGATCGATCTCGAGATCAAGGACGGGGAGTTCATGGTCCTCGTCGGACCGTCGGGATGCGGAAAGTCCACCACCCTGCGGATGCTGGCCGGGCTCGAGGAAGTCAACGACGGCTCGATCTTCATCGGTGACCGCGACGTCACCAAGCTGCCACCCAAGGACCGTGACATCGCCATGGTCTTCCAGAACTACGCGCTGTATCCGCACATGACGGTCGCCGACAACATGGCGTTCTCGTTGAAGATGGCGAAGATGAAGGAGTCCGAGCGCACCGAACGCGTCGCCGAGGCTGCCCGGATCCTGAACCTGACCGAGTACCTCGACCGCAAGCCGAAGGCGCTCTCCGGCGGCCAGCGCCAGCGGGTCGCGATGGGCCGCGCGATCGTCCGCAAGCCGCAGGTGTTCTGCATGGACGAGCCGCTGTCGAACCTCGACGCCAAGATGCGCGTCCAGACGCGCACCGACATCGCCAAGCTCCAGTCCGACCTCGGCGTGACCACCGTCTACGTGACCCACGACCAGGTCGAGGCCATGACGATGGGCGACCGTGTCGCGGTGATGAAGGACGGCCACCTGATGCAGGTGGACACCCCGCTGAACCTCTACGACCGTCCGGTGAACCTGTTCGTGGCCGGCTTCATCGGCTCACCGCAGATGAACCTGCTCTCAGCGGTCGCGGTGGACGGCAAGGCGAAGATCGGCGACTACCTCGTCCCGGTCGACGAGGCCGCCTCGAAGCGGATGAAGGGCGACGTGGTCGTCGGCGTCCGACCCGAGTCGTGGCGCCAGGTGTCCGCAGAGGATGGCGGACTCCCGGTCCAGGTGACGGTGGTGGAGGAGCTCGGCTCCGACGCCTTCGTCTACGGCACCAGTGGCGTCAAGGGAGCCCCGAGCAGCGTGATCGTGCGGGTCAAGGGTCGCGACACCGTGCACAAGGGTGACGTGCTCCACGTGACCACGGACCCGGAGCACGTGCACGTCTTCGACGCAGCCTCAGGCGACCGCCTGAGCGCCTGAGTTCGCTCAGGCCGTCCGGTCGGCGTCGCGCCCTCGGGTGAGCGCCGACCGGTCGGCGGTGCGCCGGATGAGGTCCGTGAACGTCTCGAACAGGTCCGCCGGGATGTCGTGCCCCATCCCGTCGATGACGAGGAGCTCCGCGTCCGGGATCGCCCGGGCGGTGGCTCGGCCGCCCGAGACGTGGACCATCTTGTCGGCCGCACCGTGCACGACCGCGACCGGGATCCGGACCGATGAGAGGGCCCGCGAACGGTCGGTCTGGTTCAGCACGGCCATCATCTGACGCATCACGCCACTGGCCGAGACGCCGCGGTCGAACGTCTCGCCCGCCCTCGAGCGGACCCGGTCGTCATCGATGGGGTAGCCGGGCGAGCCGATCCGCTGCCAGAGCCGGGCCGAGGTCTCGACGTACGCCTCCCGGCCGGGGCCGCGGCTGGCGATCAGCATCGGCAGCAGGGACGGGTGCTGCCAGCCCACGGTCCGTCGCCCGAGCGTGGACATGACCGACGTCAGCGAGCGGACCCGCGCCGGGTTCTCCAGGGTCATCGTCTGGGCGATCATCCCGCCCATCGACACGCCCACGACGTGGCCGGAGTCCCAGCCCAGGTGGTCCATCAGCCCGAACGCATCGCCGGCCATGTCGCTCAGCGTGTACGGCGGGCGCCCGCCGCGTCCGAGGAACGACCGGACCAGCTGTTTGCGCGAGACCCGTCCGGACAGCTTGGTGGAACGACCGGTGTCGCGGTTGTCGAAACGCACCACGAAGAAGCCGGCTCCCGCGAGCAGCTGGCACAGCTCGGGGTCCCACCAGTTCATCGGCCCGCCGAGGCCCATCACGAGCAGCAGCGGGTCGTCGCCGGGGTCGCCGAAGGTCTGGTAGCACAGCTCGACACCGGGTGAGACCGGCGCGAACAGCTCTTCGGAGACGACAGCCGACATCAGGGGTGCTCTTTTCTGTGGGCGAAACTCCACCAAATACACGGTTAAGTCATCGGTAACGCTACCGTCGCCCGTGTGAACTCGCCCATCGGTTCGTTCCTGCGGCCAGCCGGCTTCGAGAGTCCGACCGGGCTTCGTGCCCTTGCCCGCGAGGGCAGCACGGTGGTCGAGGCGGCACGACTGGTCAGACGGTCCAACGCCGACCGCAAGGCCAGGGCCCGGTTGCCGTACGCCGGCAGTCACCGCACCACGGCTCACGATCCGGTGCTGCTCGTGCCCGGGTTCATGGCCGGGGACGCCACGCTCAAGGCGATGTCGACCTTCCTGCGCAACCAGGGGTTTCGCACCTACCGCTCCCAGATCCGGGTCAATGCCGGCTGCACCCGCCAGGCGGCTGATCGGCTGGAGCGGCGCCTCGAGGCGATCGCGGTCCGACGCGACCGCAAGGTGACCATCGTGGGTCACAGCCTCGGCGGAATGCTGGCCCGAGGGCTCGCCGCGCGCCGGCCGGACCTGGTCGAGGGCATCGTCAGCATGGGCAGTCCCGTGCTCGCGCCCGGCGCCGTGCACACGGTGCTGGCCTGGGACGCCGCCATGCTCAGTCGACTCACCAAGGCCGGCTTCGGCGGGATGATGGGCCCGGACTGTCTCGGCGGCGAGTGTGCCCGGCTCAGCTGGGAGGAGAGCCACGAGCCGCTCGCCGACGACCTCGCCTTCACCGCGATCTACAGCAAGCGCGACGGCATCGTGGACTGGCAGGCCTGCCTGGACCCCGCGGCCGCCCACGTCGAGGTGCGCACCAGCCACTGCGGGATGGCGGTCGACCCGGTGGTGATGGACCACGTCCTGGCGGCACTGCGCGATCAGCAGCTCAGCCGGGCCATCCAGCGGGAAGATCCGCTCGACGAGGTGGGTTCGCTCCGCGTCGCTCGCAGGTGAGCGCGGCGACCTCGACGGCTCCGCGCAGCAGGAGCTCGAGGTCTTCCAGGTCGGTGGAGGGTCCCGGACCCGGGTGCGCGAAAGCACCGAGGTCCGCGAGCTGCACGAGCGTCCCCGCCATGAAGGCATCCCCCGCCCCGACGGTGTCGACCACGCTGATCTGTCGCGGTCGCGCGCTGACCTGACCACCCTCGGCGAACGCGGTGGCGCCGTCCGGCCCGCGGGTGAGGATCACGAGCCGGGTCCTCTCACCCTGCAGGAGAGTGCGGGCGATGTCGTCAGGGTCGGAATCAGGGTCCAGCAGGCCGGCGTCCTCGTCGCTGAGCTTGACCAGGGTGCAGCGTGCCGCCAGGGCCCGGACCCCGGCCCAGGTGCGGTCGCGGTCATCGACGAACGACTCCCGCAGGTTCGCGTCGTAGCTGACGAACAGGTCCCGGGCGCACGCCTGCTCGACCAGGTCGAGCACGCTGTCGCGTCCTGGCTCCAGCAGGGTGCCGAGCGAGCCGACGTGCAGTGCGCGGCAGGGCGGCAGCTCCTGGTGGGCCAGGCTCCACTCGAGGTCGAAGTCGTAGCTGGCCACGCCGGCGCGGTCGAGGTGGGCGGTCGCGACCGAAGTGCGGCCGCTGCGGGTCGGCACGGCGACGACCTCCGCGCCGCTCGCCTCGAGGTGCTGCACGACCAGGCCCCCACGCTCGTCGTGACCGATCTGGGTCAGCAGCGTGGCCGGCACGTCGAGCCGGGCGATGCCCACGGCGACGTTGAGCGGCGAGCCTCCCGGCGCCTCGCTGGTGTCGCCGTCGTGGTCGACGACGACGTCGATGAGGGACTCACCCGCGACGACGATCAAGGTGACTGCTCCCGTCCGCTCAGTGCTCGAAGTCCACGTCTGCGTAGGCCCGGAGCTTGCTGAGCTTGTGCTCTGAGTGGATCGAGCGGATCGTGCCGCTGCGCGAGCGCATCACCAGTGAGTGGGTCGAGGCGCCACCGGCCTTGTAGCGGACCCCCTGCATCAGCTCGCCGTCGGTGATCCCGGTCGCGACGAAGAAGCAGTCGTCGCCGGAGACTAGGTCGTCGGTGTAGAGAACCCGGTCGAGGTCGTGGCCGGCATCGAGGGCGCGCTGGCGCTCCTCGTCGTCGGTCGGCCACAGCCGGCCCTGGATGACGCCGTCGAGGCACTTCATGGCGCAGGCGGCGATGATGCCCTCGGGCGTACCGCCGATGCCGAGCAACAGGTCGATGCCGGTGCCCTCGCGCACTGCCATGATCGCGCCGGCGACGTCGCCGTCGGTGATGAACTTGATCCGGGCTCCGGTGGCCCGGATCTCGTCGACGAGCTGCTGGTGCCGTGGGCGGTCGAGGACGACCACGGTGACGTCCTCGGGCTTGCTGCCCTTCGCCTTGGCGACCTGGTGGATGTTCTCGGCGACCGGGTAGCGGATGTCGACCACGTCGGCGGCCGCGGGTCCGGTGACGAGTTTCTCCATGTAGAACACCGCGGACGGGTCGTACATCGAGCCCCGAGGGGAGACCGCGAGCACGGAGATCGCGTTGGCCATGCCCTTGGCGGTCAGCGTGGTGCCGTCGATCGGGTCGACCGCGACGTCGCAGGCCGGTCCCTCGCCGTCGCCGACCTCCTCGCCGTTGAACAGCATCGGGGCGTTGTCCTTCTCGCCCTCGCCGATGACCACGGTCCCGCGCATCCCGACGGTCGAGATCAGCACCCGCATCGCGTTCACGGCGACGCCGTCGGCGCCGTTCTTGTCGCCCTTCCCGACCCATCGCCCCGCGGCCATCGCCGCGGCCTCGGTCACCCGGACCAGTTCCAGTGCCAGGTTGCGGTCGGGGTAGGCGGGGGCGACGGACAGCGACTCGGGGACGTGGCTCTCGGACATGGCAGTGATCGTAGCCTCCACTCCGGTTGAGAAGATGTCCCGCATGAGCGAGTCGCCGCAGCCCGCCGCAGCCGGTCCCCACGTGGGTCCCGGGGCGCGCCGACCGCGCTACCAGCGGTCGACCGGGGGCCTCCTCGGGGCGTTGATCGTCTCCGTGGTGGCGGTGCTGGCCATCGCGGGGCTGCGAGCACTGACCAGCGACCCGGAGCCCACTCCCGTCCGCGCCGTGGACTACAGCGCGATGATGCGGGCCGGCCGGGCCGACGCGAAGCTGCTCGTGCTGGCCCCCGAGCGCCTTCCGGCCGGCTGGACGGCCACCAGCGCGACGTACACCACCGGAGGGTCGCCGACCTGGCACCTCGGGATGCTCACCGACCAGCGCAAGTACGTCGGGGTGGAGGAGTCCGGCGCGAGCGTGCGCTCCCTGGTCACCGAGCACGTCGACGTCAACGCCGAGCGGGGCGCGGACGTCACCATCGCCGGGGAGACCTGGCAGGTGTGGACCGACTCGGGAGGCGACTACGCGGTCGTCCGCACGCTGCCCGGTCCGAAGGGCCAGTCCGAGACGGTCGTGGTGGTCGGGAGCGCCCCCGAAACGGCCATCCGGGAGTTCGCGGCAACGCTGCACGAGTGACCTATCGGGGCCGGCGGCGTTGTACCTCGAAACGGTCGACCCTCGGAGGATCCGTGCGCAAGTCAGTTCTTCTCGCCGCTCTGCTCAGCCTGGCCACGGCGCTGCCGCTGGGTGCCGTGATCGCCCCGGCCGGGGCAGTGTCGACCAAGAAGCCGGTCGCAGCCGCGACCTACCGGGAGTACGTCGCGCTCGGTGACTCCTGGTCGGCGGACGTGGTGATCGCCGACACCGACGGTGTGCCCGACTCGACGTACGCCCCCACCGGCTGCGCCCAGTCGCACCGCAACTACCCCAAGCTGCTGGCCGCCGAGCTCAAGGTCCCGACCTTCCGCGACGCCACCTGTGGGTCGGCGACCACCGACGACTTCTACGCCCCGCAGACCGGTCTGCCCACGGGCGAGACCAACCCCGCCCAGTTCGACCGCCTCACCAAGACGACCGACCTCGTGACGGTGGGCATCGGCGGGAACGATGCCGGCTTCGCCGGTGCCGCGATGGACTGCATCAGCCCGCTGCCGCAGGGCGCGATGTGCAAGGAGAAGTACACCGCCGGCGGGGTCGACCAGTTGGCCAAGCGGATCGAGGAGTCCGAGCCGAAGCTCGTGCGGGCGCTGCAGCAGATCCGGCTGCGCTCGCCGAAGGCGCGGATCCTGATGGTCGACTACCTCGCGGGCATCCCCGAGACCGGCTGCTACCCGACCGTGCCGATCAGCAACTCCGACATGGAGTACCTCTACGCCACCTTCGGCAAGCTCAACGCCATGGTGCAGCGCGCGGCTGCGGCTGGTGGCGCGCAGTTCGTGGACACCTACACGCCCTCGCTGGGGCACCACGTCTGCTCCTCCCCGCTGACGCGCTACGTCGAGGGCCTGGGCATCGTCTCGGTCAACGGCGCCGCGGTGGCCGTGCCCGCCCACCCGAACTCAGCCGGTGCGGCGTCGCAGTTCCGCTCCACGCTCGCGGCGGTCCGGGCCGGGGGCTAGTCCGCCGAGCCGCCCTGGCCGTCCTCGCCGAGTGCCTGGTCGAGCCGGGTGCGGGCGCCCTCGAGGGCACGCTGGCAGACCTTGGCCAGCTCCTCGCCCTGCTCCCACAGGGCCAGTGACTCCGCGAGGCTGGTGCCGCCCTGCTCCAGGGTGCGCACCACCTCGATCAGGCGGTCGCGGGCTTCCTCGTAGGAGAGTTCCTCACTCATCGGCGTCCTCTTCGTCTGGGGTGGTGGGCAGCAGGTCGATGCGTTCGACGGTGGTGGCGGTCGCGCCGATGCGGCCGTCGGCGACGCGGATGTGGAGCTCGCGCCCCGGCTCGAGGGTGGCGACGCTGGAGAGTGCCCGACCCCGGTCGTCGGAGAGGACGGCGTAACCGCGGCGGAGGGTGGCCAGGGGGGACAGTGCCCGAATCCTGGCCAGCTGGTGGCCGAGATCGTCCTCTCCCCGGTCGAGCCGGTGCCGGAAGGACCGACGACCCCGCTCGCGCAGCCCCTCGACCTCGAGCAGCCGCTCGGCCAGGCCGCTGCGGGGATCGGCCAGGCTGGGGCGCGATCGCAGCGCCGCCAGCTGGCTGAGCTCGCGGTCGACGTACCCCCGGATGGCGCGTCGGCCGCGCTCGCGCATCTGCAGCACCCGTTGGGCCTCCTCGGCCACGTCGGGCACCACCCGCTTGGCGGCATCGGTCGGCGTGGAGGCGCGCACGTCGGCAACCAGGTCGAGGATGGGTGAGTCCGGCTCGTGCCCGATCGCGGAGACCAGCGGGGTGCCGATCTCGTGGACGGCGCGCACCAGCGCCTCGTCGGAGAACGGCAGCAGGTCCTCGACCGAGCCGCCCCCGCGAGCCACCACGATCACGTCGACGTCCGGGTCGCGGTCGAGTGCCTGGACCGCCTCGATGACGTCGCGGACCGCGTTGACTCCCTGCATGGCGGCGTACCGCACGGTGAAGCGGACGCCCGGCCAGCGCCTGCGGCCGTTGTCGAGGACGTCGCGTTCGGCAGCGGAGTTCTGTGCTGTCACCAGCCCGACGTTGCCGGGCAGGAACGGCAGCGGACGCTTGAGCTCGTCGGCGAACAGTCCCTCGGCTGCAAGCAGCTGACGACGTCGCTCGAGCCGCGCCAGCAGCTCACCCTCACCGACCAGCCGGATCTCGCGCACGGCGAGTGAGAGCGTGCCGCGGTTGGGATAGAACGACGGCTTGGCGTGGCAGACGATCTGGGCCCCTTCGACCAGCGGTGTGGGCAACGAGTCGATCACCGCGCGGTTGCAGGTGACCGGCACCGAGATGTCGGCGAGCTTGTCGCGCAGGGTGAGGAAGACGGTGTTCATCCCGCCCCGCCTGCTGATCTGGGTGACCTGGCCCTCGACCCACACGGGACCCAGCTTGTCGATCCACTGGCCGATCGCCTGGCTGATCTGCCGCACCGGCGCCGGATGCTCGGGCGAGGTCTCCAGGGGCATGAGGGAACCCTAGGCCCTGGCCCTGACCGTCCCGCCTACGATTGGGGACATGACGTCTCTGGGTACGCCGATGGTCCTCTCGCCCGACGAGGCCGACCGCGCCGTCCGGCTGGCCGCCCCGCGGGGCTACTGCGCCGGTGTCGACCGGGCCGTCATCACTGTGGAGAAGGCGCTCGACCTCTACGGCTCGCCGGTCTACGTCCGCAAGCAGATCGTGCACAACAAGCACGTCGTCGCGGATCTGGAGTCGCGCGGCGCGGTGTTCGTCGAGGAGCTCGACGAGGTCCCCGAGGGCGCCACCGTCGTGTTCTCGGCGCACGGCGTGTCGCCGATGGTGCACGAACAGGCCGCCGAGCGGAACCTGAAGACGATCGACGCCACCTGCCCGCTGGTGACCAAGGTCCACCACGAGGCCCGCCGCTTCGCCGGGGACGACTACGACATCCTGCTGATCGGCCACGAGGGGCACGAGGAGGTCGAGGGCACGGCCGGCGAGGCTCCCGAGCACATCCAGCTCGTGCAGGGACCCGAGGACGTGGCCGGCATCGTCGTCCGCGACCCGGAGAAGGTGGCCTGGCTCTCCCAGACGACGCTGTCGGTCGACGAGACGATGACCACCGTCGCCGCGATCCGGGAGCGCTTCCCGAACCTGCTCGACCCGCCGAGCGACGACATCTGCTACGCCACCCAGAACCGTCAGCTGGCGATCAAGGAGATCAGCCAGGGTGCGGACCTGGTGATCGTGGTGGGGTCGGCCAACTCCTCGAACTCCGTCCGGCTGGCCGAGGTCGCGCTCGAGGCCGGCGCCAAGGCTGCCTACCGGGTCGACGACGAGTCGGAGATCGACGAGGCCTGGCTCGACGGCGTCGAGAAGGTGAGCGTGACCTCAGGCGCCTCGGTGCCCGAGGACCTGGTGGACGGCGTCCTCGCGTTCCTCACCGAGCGGGGCTACCCCGACGCACAGGCCGTGCACACGGCCGAGGAGTCGCTGATCTTCGCGCTCCCGCCGGAGCTGCGCCGCGACATGCGGCGCGCGCACGACGCCTCGCCGGGGCAGTAGCCCGGTGGCGCGCTACCTCGACGTGCACCCGGTCGACCCGCAGCCACGTGCCATCACCCAGGTCGTGGAGATGCTGCGCGACGACCAGCTGGTCGCGTACCCGACCGACTCCTGCTATGCGCTGGGCATCCAGCTCGGCAACCGGGACGGCCTCGACCGGATCAAGCAGCTGCGCCAGCTCGACGACAAGCACCACTTCACGCTGGTCTGCCGCGACTTCGCGCAGCTCGGTCAGCTGGTGCACCTGAGCAATGCGGCCTTCCGGGCGATCAAGTCGGTGACCCCGGGGGCCTACACGTTCATCCTCCCGGCCACGGCCGAGGTGCCCAAGCGGCTGATGCACCCGAAGAAGCGCACGGTGGGGGTGCGGATCCCGGACCACCCCGTGGTGCGGGCCCTACTCGAAGCGCTCGGCGAGCCGCTGTTGTCCAGCACGCTGCTGATGCCGGGGGAGCAGGACCCGCTGACCGACGGCTGGCAGATCAAGGAGGAGCTCGATCACTGGTTGGACGCGGTGATCGACTCCGGCGAGTGCGGCTCGGAACCGACCACGGTGGTCGACTTCTCCGACGGCCCACCCGAGATCACCCGGCTCGGGGCCGGCGATCCCTCGCGGTTCGCCTGAGCCACCCCGATGGCGCGCCGGCGCTTGCGGCGTACCTGCTGGCGCACGATGAGCACGGCCAGCGCGATCAGGTAGGCGGTCAGCAGCGGGTTCGCCCGGTCCGCCAGCCCCGAGACGACCGCCTGGACGGGGCTGTCCGCGGGGTCGGCGACCCAGGCCCGGTGGACGAGCGCCAGCAACGTGACGAAACCCAGCAGCAGCAGTGGTGGCAGCACGCCCACACGGAAGAAGTCGCGGGGACGCACGGCGAGGGCGGCACCGATGCAGAGGGCCACGAAGCCGATGTCGAAGACCAGGGTGAGTCGCTGGCTGACGGCCACGTCGATTGCCAGCAGCAACAACCCCAGGAACACCGTCAACCGCGTGACGCGGCTGCCGGACATCGTCCCCTCTTCCCACAGGGTGGGTGCGCTCACACCGCCACGGTAGGCGGCCTCAGGCGCTCGATCGGTGCGACTCGCCGGATGGTGGCTGCTGCAGCTCAGCAGGGTCCGAGAGCTCGGGGCGCGACTCGGCCACGGCGTCGAGCAGCTCGGCCGCGGTCAGCGGTCGGGGCGCCAGCTCCACGGGCTGAACGGGGGCGAGCCGGTCCCGCGTCACGCCGATGTCCTCGAACTGCCGGGCGGTCACCAGGACCCGGGTCTCGATGGAGCCCACCGCGCTGTTGAAGGCCTCGACGGCGCCCTTCAGGGAGCGGCCGATCTTGTCGAGGTGGCCGCCCATCACCCCGAGTCGGGCGTGCAGCTCGCGTCCGAGCTCGTGGATCTCTCGCGTGCGCTCGGCCAGCGCCTCGGTGGTCCAGCCGTGCGCGACGGTGCGAAGCAGGGCGATCAGGGTCGTCGGGGTGGCGATCACGACGTCGTGGCTGGCAGCCCACTCCAGCAGCGAGGGGTCGGCGTCCAGGGCGGCGGCGAGGAAGGACTCGGCCGGCACGAACATCACCACGAACTCGGGATGGCCCGGCAACGAGCGCCAGTAGGCCTTGCCGGCCAGGGCGGTGACGTGGCTGCGGACCTGCCGGACGTGCCGCTGGAGGTGGGCGGCGGCCTCGTCCTCGTCCTCGGCCGCGTAGGCGTCCAGCTGGGCATCCAGTGGCACCTTGGCGTCCACCACGACCGAGCGGCCGCCTGCCAGCCGCACCACGAGGTCGGGGCGGTGGTTGCCGTCCTCGCGCTCGAGGTGGACCTGCTCGTCGAAGTCGCAGTGGTCGACCATCCCGGCCAGCTCGACCGCCCGGCGCAGGTGCAGCTCACCCCACTGCCCGCGCACGTGCGGCTTGCGCAGGGCCGTGGAGAGCGCCCCGGTCTCGCGCCGCAGCAGGTCGGTGCTGTGCCGCATGTCGTCGACCTGCTGGCGGAACTGTCCCTGCCAGGACGCCCGCTGCTGCTCGACGTCCATCAACCTGTCGTGCAGCCGGTCCAGCCCGTCGCGCAGCACGGCCTGGTCCTCGCCGCGGGCCGACAGCGCCCGCAGCACCTCTGGCTCGCCGGTCCGGCGCGTCCACGCGAGCACCGTGATGGCTCCGAGCAGCGCCCCGATCACGAGGGTCAGGAAGGGAAGCAGAACGTCCATGGGGAGAGCGTGCCAGCCGGCACCGACAGGAACGCGGATCCGACGGTCAGTCGAGGTCGACGACCACCGGGGCGTGGTCGCTGGCGCCGGTCCCGGCCCGCTCGTCGCGGTCGATGAAGGCACCGGTGACCCGCGCCGCGAGCGACGGGCTGCCGAGGACGAAGTCGATCCGCATCCCCCTGTTCCGCTCGAACCGCTGCCGGTAGTAGTCCCAGTAGGTGTAGACCCCGGGACCCGGCGCGTGCGGGCGTACGACGTCGAGGAACCCGTCCTCGATGAAGCCGTGGAAGGCGGCTCGCTCGGGCGGGGTCACGTGGGTGTCCCTGGCGAACGCGGCGATGTCGTAGACGTCCTCGTCCTGGGGGGCGATGTTCCAGTCGCCGACCAGCGCGACGTCCCCGGTCATGGCGCGCGCCGCCGCGCGCAGCTTGGCCAGCCAGTCGAGCTTGTAGACGTAGTGCGGGTCATCGACCTTGCGGCCGTTGGGGACATAGAGCGACCACAGCCGGACCCCGCCGCAGGTGGCCCCGATCGCGCGGGCCTCTGACTCGGACGGGTCACCCCAGGTCGGCATCCCGGGGAAGCCGACCTCGACGTCCTCGATCCCTACCCTGCTGATGATCGCGACCCCGTTCCACTGGCTGTAGCCGGCCGCGGCGACGTCGTACCCGAGCACGGTCAGGCCCATCAGTGGCAGCTGGTCCTCGCGCGCCTTGGTCTCCTGCAGTGCCAGGACGTCGATGTCATGGCGTTGCAGGAACGCCTCCACGCGGTCGATGCGGCTGCGGATCGAGTTGACGTTCCAGGTGGCGATGCGCACCCGGCGAGCCTATGCGCCGGAGTCGGGGCCGCTTCGGGCGAGATGGCCTAACGTGCTGCCATGAGCTACGGCCAGCAGCCCCCCGAAGGTCAGCCGCCCTACGGCGCCCCGCAGTACGGCGCCCCGCAGTACGGCGTTCCGCCGTACGCCACGCCGCCGACCTCGGGCAAGGCCACCACGAGCCTGGTCCTCGGGATCGCGTCGTTGGTGATGTGCGGACTGGTCCTCGGCATCCCGGCGATGATCATCGCGCGCGGCGCGAAGAAGGAGATCGCCGCCTCCAACGGCGCCATCGGCGGCGACGGCCTGGCCACGGCCGGCTTCGTGACCGGCCTGATCGGGACCATCTGGTCCGTGCTCGCCCTGGTGCTGGTCATCGGCGTGTTCACCTTCGGCAGCGTGGTCTCGACCCAGTTCGACCAGAACTGCACGAGCGTCACCGACGAGGGCGGCCTCAGCGTCGAGTGCGGTTGATCGGATGCGTCGGGTCATCCAGGGGTTCCTCGTCGGAGCCATCGCGCTGGACATCGCCTACTGGTCGCTCTGGTTCGGCAATCGCGACCTGATCGCGAGTGACGACAGCGCCGCCTACTACGCGTTCGAGAATGCCTTCCCACTGGCCGACGCGTGGCTCGGGATCGCGTGCCTGATGGCCCTGGTCTCGATGGTGCGGAGGCTGCCCAGCGCGCTGTTCTGGTTGCTCTGCGCAGGCAGCTCGGGGGTCTACCTGTTCTGCATGGACCTGCTCTACGACCTCGAGAACGGCATCTTCACCAGTGGCTCGGGCGGTGTCGTCGAGGCGGTGATCGTGACGCTGACGCTGGCCTTCTCGTGCACGGTCCTGGTCTGGACCTGGCGGCACCGCGGCGAGCTGCTCTCCGGCGAGGACGCCGTCCCCTAGCCTCGGCGTCGCCTAGCCGGAGACCACCTCTGTCCCGGAGACCTTCACCGGGACCGCCGCGAGCGGCGACGGCGCCGGTCCCGAGAGGTTCTTGCCGGTGAAGGCGTCGTACACCGATCCGTGGCAGGGGCACTTCAGCTCCTTGCCCGCCGGCGCCACCGTGCAGCCCTTGTGGGTGCAGGTCGCGGTGAACGCGACGAACGTTCCGGCGGTGGGCTGGGCGACGATGATCGGCTTGCCGGCGGCGTCCTTGGCGCCCACGGCGCCACCGACGGGCACGTCGGCCACGGCCACGAGCCCTCCGTTCGACGCCGCTCCGCCCCCGGAACCGCCCGTGCTCGACGACCGGCCCGAGCCGCAGCTGACCAGGACGGTCGTGGCCATCGTGGCCAGCCCGCCCAGGATCACGGGTCGTCGGTCGATCGGCGTGCGACGTGCTTCGGCTGCTGACTGAGCGGGTGCGCGCATGGGTCGGTCCTCTCGCCGCGGGGTCCGGAGAGACCCCTCTACCGGTCAAACGCACGGCCACCGCCGATGGTTCGGACTGGAACGAGGTGAACCTGTCCGGCCCCACGTCGGCCCGGCTGGGTGAATCCGGGGGGCGTCGGCGACGATGGCTCCGCGATGCCCCTCCTCGACCGACTTCCCGCCACGTCCGGTGAACCCGACCCGGACGCGCTGTTCGACGCGTTCGAGACCTGGGCGGGCGAGCAGGGACTGACGCTCTACCCGGCTCAGGAGGAGGCGCTGATCGAGGTCGTCAGCGGCGCCAACGTCATCCTCTCCACGCCCACGGGGACCGGGAAAAGCCTGGTCGCCACCGGCGCGCACTTCACGGCGCTGGCGCGTGGCCAGCGCACCTTCTACACCGCACCGATCAAGGCCCTGGTGTCGGAGAAGTTCTTCGCCCTGATCGAGGTGTTCGGGGCTGACAACGTCGGGATGCTGACCGGCGACGCCGCGGTCAACGCCCAGGCGCCGATCGTGTGCTGCACCGCCGAGGTCCTGGCCAACATCGCTCTCCGCGAGGGCGCCGAGGCCGACATCGGCCAGGTGGTGATGGATGAGTTCCACTTCTACGCCGAGCCCGACCGTGGCTGGGCCTGGCAGGTGCCGCTGCTCGAGCTGCCGCGCGCACAGTTTCTGCTGATGTCGGCGACGCTCGGTGACGTCACCCCGTTCGTGGAGGACCTGACCCGGCGCACCGGCCGCCCGACCGCGGCGGTCACCAGCGTCACCCGCCCGGTGCCGTTGAGCTACGAGTGGGCGGTGACGCCGCTCCACGAGACGCTCGAAGAGCTGCTCCTCACCCACCAGGCGCCGGTCTACGTCGTCCACTTCACCCAGGCCGCCGCCCTGGAACGCGCCCAGGCGCTGACCAGCATCAACGTCTGCACGCGTGCGGAGAAGGACAAGATCGCCGAGCTGATCGGCGGCTTCCGGTTCAGCCCCGGCTTCGGGAAGACCCTGTCCAGGCTGGTCAAGCACGGCATCGGGGTGCATCACGCCGGGATGCTGCCGAAGTACCGCCGCCTGGTCGAGCAGCTTGCGCAGGCCGGCCTGCTGAAGGTCATCTGCGGCACCGACACGCTCGGCGTCGGCATCAACGTGCCCATCCGGACCGTGGTGTTCACCGGCCTGTCGAAGTACGACGGGCGCCGGCAGCGGATGCTCAAGGCCAGGGAGTTCCACCAGATCGCCGGCCGGGCGGGCCGCGCCGGCTTCGACACCGCGGGCACCGTCGTCGTGCAGGCCCCCGAGCACATCGTGGAGAACCACCGGCTGGTGAAGAAGGCGGGCGACGACCCGAAGAAGCTCAAGCGGGTGCAGCGCAAGAAGGCGCCCGAGGGGCAGGTGACCTGGACCGAGGAGGCCTTCGAGCGGATCGTCGCGGCCCAGCCGGAGGCACTGGTCTCCCGGATGCGGGTCAGCCACGCGATGCTGCTCAACGTGATCGCCCGCCCGGGTGACCCGGCAGCGGCCATGCGCCAGCTGATGCGGGAGAACCACGAGGACGAGCGCTCGCAGCGCCAGCTGATGCGACGGGCGGCGGCCATGCACCGTTCGCTCCTGGCAGCCGGCGTCGTGGAGCTGTTGGACCGGCCCGAGGAGGACGGGCGCCGGGTTCGGCTGCAGGACGGGTTGCAGCTCAACTTCGCGCTGAACCAGCCGCTGTCGGCGTACGCCCTGGCCGTGTTCGACACCCTGGACCCCGAGGCGCCGACCTACGCGCTCGATGTGGTCTCGGTCGTCGAGGCGACCCTGGAGGACCCGCGACCGGTGCTCGGAGCGCAGGAGCACTTCGCGCGCGGGCAGGCCATCGGGGAGATGAAGGCCGACGGGATCGAGTACGACGAGCGGATGGAGCTGCTCGAAGACGTCACTTGGCCCAAGCCGTTGCAGGACCTGCTCGAGCACACCTTCGAGCTCTACCGGCAGCGGCACCCGTGGGTCGGGGAGGACGCGCTGTCGCCGAAGTCAGTCGTGCGCGACATGTATGAGCGCGCGATGACGTTCGGGGAGTACGTCGCGTTCTACGGGCTGACCCGCTCCGAGGGGCTGGTGCTGCGCTACCTCGGCGACGCCTACCGCGCGCTGCGCCAGACGGTGCCGGACCGCGTCCGCACCGACGACCTCGAGGACATCGAGGTGTGGCTCGGGGCGGTCGTCCGCCAGACCGACTCCAGCCTGCTCGACGAGTGGGAGCAGCTCAGCGACCCCACCCGGCTGAGCGGAGGCGCCGCGCCGGACGTGCTGCCGCCGCAGCCGGAGCGGATCACCGCCAACGTGCGGGCGTTCACGATCCTGGTGCGCAACGCGATGTTCCGCCGGGTGGACCTGGCCGCGCTCCGCCGGTGGGAGCAGCTCGGCGAGCTCGAGGTCGAGGCGGGGTCGAGCATGACGGCCGAGGACTGGCGCGACGCGCTCGACGACTACTTCGCCGAGCACGAGGCCATCGACACCGGCCCGGACGCGCGCGGCCCGCAGATGCTGCTGATCGAGAAGCACGAGCGGACCTGGGAGGTGCAGCAGATCGTCGGCGACCCGGAGGGCAACCACGACTGGCGGATCACCGCGACCGTCGACCTCACCGCCTCCGACGACGAGGGCCAGCTGGTCCTCGACGTCACCGGGCTCGAGCAGCTCTGAGCCTGCACGGCAGCACCATCGGGACGATCACCAGCGCGGCGTACTCCTGCATCTGGGCGCGGGTGCGCAGCGATGGGGGAGCGGACTGGGTGAGCAGCAGGGACTGCGCGATCCGAGCCAGCGTGACCGAGAGTGCGGTGACGTCGTCATCCCGCGGGACCGGGTCGAGGTGGGCGCGGAGCTGACGGATGCGCTCGGCGCAGAAGGCCGCCGAGACCCCGATGGTGTCACCCGCGTCGAAGGTCAGGCTGACAAGCGTCTCCTCCCGGTCGGCCTCGAGGAGCTGGCGCAGGATCCGGTTCTCCCGCAGCGTCTTGATCGTCACCGTGAAGAAGTCGGCAACGTAGGTCGCAGGGTCGAACCCGGGGGTGCCCGCAGCGGGCACGTCGCCGATCGCGGCCTCGATGATCCCGAGCACCCGGGCCGTCTCCTGGAGGTACGCCGCCCGCAGGATCTCCTCACGACCGCCGAACCGGCGGTAGAGGGTGGCGCGGTTGACCCCGGCCCGGCGGGCGATGTCGTCGGCGCTGGTGCGGCGTACGCCGGTGACCGCGATCTGCTGCAGCGCCGCCTCGAGGATCGCCTCGTCGCTGGTGGTCGTCATCCGAGTCCTGTTCTCATGCGACAAACGTTGTTGTATTGTCGCACACATGCCCGCCCTTCCCCAGCCCGTCGACGACCCCGATCTCGAGGAGTCGGCCCTCCGGCTGGGCGACTTCGTCGACGAGGGGATGCTGCTTCTCGGTGCCGGCTCGACGGTGCTCTACCAGCTCGCGCTGCTCGGCGTCGGTCGCGGCGTCGCGGAGCACAGCAACACCCTGGAGCGCCCGATCGACCGCCTGCGGACGACTCTCACCTACGTCTACGTGCTGAGCCTCGGCACGCCGCAGGAGAAGGCCGCCGTGGCCCGGATGGTCAACCGTGCGCACGCCACGGTGCGGGGCGAGGGCTACACCGCCTACGACCGCGACCTCCAGCTCTGGGTGGCCGCGACCCTGGCCTGGAACGGGATCTGGATGCACGAGAAGGTGCACGGTCCGATGCTCCCCGCGACCAAGGAGCGCCTCTACCGCGACTCGTGGATCTTCGGCACCGCGTTGCAGGTCCGCGAGGAGGACTGGCCCCCGACGTACGCCGAGTTCCTGGCCTACTGGGACGACACCCTCGCCACCCGGCTGAGCAGCGAGCCGCTGGTGCGCGGCTACGTGAAGCGGCTGCTCTCGACCAAGGGTCAGCCGTGGTTCCTCAAGCCCGCGATCGCGCTGCAGAACCTGATGACGAAGGGCAATCTGCCGGCCGAGGTGCGCGACGTGCTCGGCCTGACGTGGTCGTGGCGCGAGCAGAAGCTCTACGACCTGTTCTGGGGCGTGTTCAACGTCGCCTACCCGATGCTCCCGTCCTTCGTCCGCAAGGCACACGCGCGGCTGGTGCTGCGGGACTTCCGGCGGCGCATGCGCAAGGGGCTTCGCGTCATCTGAGCACTCCCCGGCCTGCGGGCACGGGTCCGGTCGGACGTAGACTGCCCGCCCGTGGCACTCACCATCGGAATCGTCGGACTCCCCAACGCGGGCAAGTCGACCCTCTTCAACGCCCTGACCAAGAACAACGTGCTCGCCGCGAACTACCCGTTCGCCACGATCGAGCCCAACGTGGGCGTGGTCGGCGTACCCGATGAGCGGCTGGGGAAGCTGGCTGAGATCTTCGACTCCGCCAAGCTGCTGCCCGCAACGGTCGAGTTCGTCGACATCGCCGGCATCGTGCGCGGGGCCTCGGAGGGCGAGGGGCTGGGCAACAAGTTCCTCTCCCACATCCGGGAGTCCTCCGCGATCTGCCAGGTGACACGCGTCTTCCGCGACGAGGACGTCACCCATGTCGACGGCGAGGTGAACCCGGAGTCCGACATCTCCACGATCCAGACCGAGATGATCCTGGCCGACCTGCAGACCGTGGACAAGGCGATCCCGCGCCTGGAGAAGGAGGCCCGAGGGAACAAGGCGCTCAACGCCAACCTCGAGGCGGCCAAGCAGGCCAAGGAGCACTTGGAGGCGGGTACGCCGGTCATCTCCACGAAGATCGACCGCGACCTCGTCCGTGAGCTCTCACTGCTCACCGCCAAGCCCTACATCTACGTCTTCAACTGCGACGCCGACGAGCTCGGTGACGAGGAGCTGAAGGAGAAGATGCGCGCGATCGTCGCGCCGGCCGAGGCGATCTTCCTCGACGCGAAGTTCGAGTCCGAGCTGGTCGAGCTCGGTGACGACGACGAGGCCCGCGCGATGCTCGCCGAGATGGGCGTGGAGGAGCCCGGGCTCGACGTACTCGCCCGCGTCGGCTTCGACACGCTCGGCCTGCAGACCTACCTGACCGCCGGCCCCAAGGAGGCCCGCGCCTGGACGATCAGGCAGGGCGCCACCGCTCCGGAGGCGGCCGGGGTGATCCACACCGACTTCCAGAAGGGCTTCATCAAGGCCGAGATCGTCTCCTACGACGACCTCGTCGCCGCCGGCTCGATGGCCACCGCCAAGGCGGCCGGCAAGGTCCGGATGGAAGGCAAGGACTACGTGATGGCCGACGGGGATGTCGTGGAGTTCCGCTTCAACGTCTGAGGCGGCGCCGCGAATCCTTCTGTTCGCGGGCGGGTGTCGTCGATGTGGACGGCCAGGGCTGGCTCATGGTGCCGGTGTGACGTTCTGGTTCAGACGAAAGAAGTTGTGCGGGTCGTACTGGGCCTTCACCGCGCCAAGCCGGGCAAGGCGGTCGCCGTACGCGCCGGGTACGTAGGCACCGTCCGCGTCGGGCTCGTAGTTGATGTAGCCCCCGCGCGAGTGCGGCTCGAGTGCGGCGGCGGTGTCGCGCGCCCAGGCAACGCAGCGGTCCTGATCGGCGGGGTCGGTCCAGTTGGCTGCGATGAGGACGTCGTAGTTCGCGTCGCGATGCGCGAAGGCTCCGTCACCTGCCGCGATCGCGCCACCCATGTGCTCCACGATGAGCTCAAGAGCGGGCGGCGCCTGGATGTCGCTGGCCCGGTCGACCAGGACGTCGATGACCTGGTCGGTGAGGTCCTCGAGGAAGCACGAGCGCCAGTAGTGGTACTCACCCCGCGGGTATCCCTCGTCCATCCGGCTCTGCTGCTCGGTGTAAGTCAGCGGCCCCAGGGCATCGAGCAGCGGCTCCCCGACCGCGGTCTTGGCGGGGTCGAGCAGGCGTGCGCCCTCGGCCGGATCGCCCGCGTAGCAGGCGGCGATCGCGGCCACGGGCGAGCCGTCCGGAGCTGCGGTCATCGCCGTGTACGCCGTCAGCTCGTCCGGAGCCTTCCGGGTCAGCTCCCTGTAGGACTCCAGGACGGCACGACGGTGCTCGGCAGCGAACGCCACGCCCCCGCCGTACACGGTCGGACCGACCGGATGCAGCCGGTACTCGAACGACGTGACGATGCCGAAGTTGCCTCCCCCGCCCTTCAGGGCCCAGAAGAGATCCGGGTTCTGGTCCGCGCTGGCGGTGACGAGGCAGCCGTCGGCGGTGACCAGGTCGACCGACAGCAGGTTGTCGCAGGCGAGCCCGTGCTTGCGCATCAGCCACCCGATCCCGCCGCCCAGCGTCAGCCCGGCGATCCCGGTCGTGCTCACGACCCCGAGCGTGGTGGCGAGACCATGCTTCTGGGTCGCTCGGTCGAAGTCGGCCCCCGTGGCCCCTGGCTCGGCCCGCGCGACACGTGCGTCCGCATTGACGCTCACCGTGCGCATCAGGCCGAGATCGATGAGCACACCATCGTCGCAGGTCGAGAAGCCTGCGACGCTGTGCCCGCCTCCGCGCACTGCGACCGGGAGGTCGTGCTCCACCGCGAAGCCCAGGGCTCGCTGCACGTCGGCCACGTCGGCGCAGCGGGCGATCAGCGCCGGCCTCCGGTCGACAGTCCCATTCCACACCCTCCGTGCCTCGTCGTATCCCGTCTCGCCAGGCACCAGCACCTGACCGCGCACGGCCTTGCGCAGCCCCGAGATATCCGCCCCGTCAACTCGCTTGGTCTCAGACATGCTCCTCATCACCACGCCACCTCCGGCTCACTTCTGTGACAACTTCGACGCGCTGCACGCGGTCGAACGGGTAGCCGCCGCGCCGGGCGACCTCGAGTACGTCGTCCTCCTCGCCAGCCTCGAACAGCGTCAGCACGACCTCGTCGGCCGGGATCCAGGCCGAGTTCACGATCCGGATCGGGATCCCGTCGCGCGTGAGCTCTCCCGCAGCGCGGCGGAGGCGCTCCTCCGCCGTCGCGACGTCGGCCCGCCCGACACCAGGCCAGTAGCGCTCCATCAGAAAGGTCTCCTGCAGTGGGGGATCCATAGGAAGACGCTAGGCGGGCGAGGAAGCGCCGTAATCGGGGAACTCCCTCGATGGTCAGACGTTCGTGGCGCCCGGGGTCGGGGTCGGGGTCGGGGTCGGCTCACGCTGGACCGACAACCTCGCCACCAGCTCCGCGCGTGAGCGGACGCCCAGCTTCCGGTAGGAGCGCGAGAGGTTCGCTTCGACCGTCTTCCTGCTCAAGGAAAGCGAGGCGGCGATCTCCCGATTGGTGCATCCCTGCGCGACCAGCGCCGCTATCCGCTGCTCGACCGGGGTCAGGTCGACCTGGGCTCCCGTCCGCACCCCGATGCGCGCGATCTCCGAGCGTGCCCGCGCGGCCCACAGGGTCGCGCCGCGACCCTCGAAGAGTGCGAGGGCCTGCTCGAGCGTCTCGCGGGCGACCGCTCGGCGTCTCATCCTGCGCTGAACGACGCCGCGGGTCAGCAGCGTCCGCCCGAGCTCGAGGGGCCTCGGCAGCCGCTCATGTGCGGCCAGCGCCCGTTCGAGGGTCGCGTCTGCCTCGTCGAGGTCGTTCCTCGCCGCCTGGACCAGCGCGCGGGACCGGGCACCGGTGGCCACCGTCCAGGGTCGCTGGGTCGCTCGGGCGACCTCGTCCATCCACTCCGCGAGGTCCTCGGCCCGCGCCAGGTCCCCCAGTCCGACGAGGGCCTCGATCTCGTCCGGGACCACGTGGCAGTCGCCGAACTCCCGGTTCCAGCGCGTCCGCATCAGATCGGTCGCCTCGCCCAGAGGGGCAAGGGCTGCTTCGTGGTTGCCGAGCGACAGCTCGACGAACCCGAGGACATGCAGATTCTGCATCCGGAAGACCACGTCCTCCGCGCGCCGCGCTTCCACCAGACCGGCCCCAGCCAGGCTCCGGGCTTCATCGACGTCACCGAGGCACGCGCGCGCCATCGCCTCGACGTACAAAGGCGCGCCCGGCTGGTCGAGGTGCTGACGCAGCTGAAGGCTCTCCTCGGCGTGTTCGATTGCGACGGTCCAGTCTCCGGCCCACACGTCGAGCTCGGCCAGATGGAACTGGTGCGTCGATGCCGAGTAGAGGTCGCCGGTCTCCATCGTCTCGTCGAGCAGGAGTGTGAGGAGCGCCCGAGCCTCGTCATGTCCGTCGTTGTCCATCACGACCTTGGCCAGGTGACTGCGTGGAGAGGATGCCCCGGCCGAGCCGTCGAGTGCGATCGCGCGCTCGAAGAGATCGCGGCGTACGCCTCCGCCGCCGCAGTAGGTCCAGTGGGCCAACTCGGCGATGGCCATGCCCAATGCCTGGTCGTCGCCGCTGCGCTCCGCGAATTCGACGCCGAGTCCGGCGTGGTGCTCGGCCGCCGGGACGTCGCCGAGGAAGTAGGAAATCGCGCCTCTGGTCCGGTGGATCCGGCTGGCGACAGCCGCATCTGTGCCGGCATCCTGGAGCGCTCGGTCGCACAGCGCGATGCCTTGGCCGAGCGGCGCGGAGAGCTCTGCCAGCCACCGCAGCGCCTCGGCTCGTCCTGGGCCCGCGGGCGCATCGGCGACGGCGCGTTCGAAGAGGGCCCGGGCGCGGGCGCGGTCACCGGCGGCCATCGCGTGCACGCCCGCCGCGGTCGCGCGCTGGAAGGACGCGCCGCGATCGCCCGGAGGAGTGAACTCCAGGGCCCGCTGCGCGTAGGTTGCCGCCACGTCTGTGGCACCCCTCCGGGCCGCGCGGGCGGACGCGTCGTCGAGTGCCGCGGCCAGCGTCTCATCGGGTTCGGGTGACGTGAGGGCGAGGTGCCGGGCCCGCTCCTCGGGATCCCGGACAGCATCGGCCAGCTCCCGATGCACCATCCGCCGCTCCGCGGCCGTCGCCGCGTCGTACACCGTGGCGGCCATCAGCGGATGGCTGAACCTCACCGTCCCGTCGCTGGAGTCGATCACTCCGGCCATCTCCGCTCGGGCGAGGTCGCGCTCGACTGGGTGGCCCCACGCCTGCTGTAGTTCCTGCACGCTCGGCGCCGCCATCGCGGCCGTGAGAAGCAGCACCCGCCGAGTGCCCTCGGGCAGGTCTTCCAGGCGCCTGCGGAGCAGATCACCGAGGTGCTCCGGCACAGGGAGGTGCCCGACGTCGGCAACCCCGCCGCGATCGATCCACGCTCGCGCGAGCTCGAGGCTGAAGAACGGATTGCCCCCCGACGTCTCGTAGACCCGCACGAGTGCCGGCCGCGCGAGCGTGACGCCGAGCCGTGCGCGCACGAGCTGGTACGTCGCGCCCAGCGACATCGGCGGGACCGCGAGCCGAGTTACCGGAAGGTGCTCGAGGAGCACGTCAGCCAGCCGCTCACGACGCCGGGTGACGACAACCGCGATCGGTTCGGCGTCGAGGCGTCGCAGCGCGAACCCGAGTGCCTGCCTGGTCGGCACGTCGAGCCACTGAGGATCATCGATGGCGACCATAGTCGGCGCTGCGCGAGCGAGCTTGCGAAGGACACTGAGCAGCGCGACGGCAACGGCCCCTTGACCAACGGCTGCGTCGGGCGACCTGCGCATCAGGGCAGCATCGAGCGCCCGACGCTGGGGCTCCGGCAGCTCGGCTGCGGTCTCGTCCACCCACGAGCCCAGCAGATCGATCAGGCCAGCGAAGCCAATTCCCGCCTCGATCTTGGTGGGCTGGCAGGCGAGCACGCGATACCCACGCTCCTCGGCCGCACATACGGTCTCGCGCCACAGCCAGGACTTGCCGATGCCGGCCTCTCCCTCGATGAGCAGCGCGGTCGCATGACCGCCGGCCGCGTCCAGGAACGCGCCGATCGACGCGAGTTCCGAATCGCGCCCGACGGTGCTCTGCGCGGAAGTCATGACATCGTCGATTGTGGTCGTCCCGAACGGGCTAGAGCAACCGCTCTCAGGACCGGGCCCAGCGGCGCAACTACTACGCCGAGTTCCTCGGAGTGTCTGGCGGCCACAAGAAGTCCGGCCGAGACCGTCGATCGTCAGCGACGCCCAATGGTTCCATGATCGCGTTTCCGCAGGTCAGCCCTCGTTTTCTGGTGTCAGTCGGCGACGACCAACGACCACCGAAACGCTGCGTGATCGTTCCGCTTCAACGTGTGAATCGCTGCAACCGACGAGTTCAGCGTCGTGGTCGTGGCTTCGCGCTGGTTGCGACGCACGTGACGATCTGGGTCGAGAGCGTCGGGGCCTTCCGTCTGCTCGAGCGACGCCGCCCCACGCTGCCCCAGCCCGTCGAGCACCTCGGCCACTGGACGCCTCACGGTCGTCCCGGTCGCCCCTGGACGGCCGGTACTCCCGGGATGTGACCAATCCAACACGCGACGCTGCTCCGAATCACTGGTGACCGACTGAACAGTCAGCTGCCGGTGTCCCCGCCTGTACTCGACGTGGGTCGCCATCGACCTTCGCAATTCGTTTCTTCCAGCCAGGGCGTCGGGTCACCCTGCACCTGAGCCTTGGAGGCCCACTCGTGTCGATGCATTCGATGACCTATTTCTTCATCTTCCTGCTGCTCGCGATCGTCGTGGTCGGGGCGCTGTACGCCGTCGTCCGCACCATCGGTGGCCGGGTGGTCGACGCTGACCACACGTCGGATCCCTACGCGAGTCGCCCCGACGACTTCGGTGCCGCGGACCGCCGGCATGCTCTCGGCAGTGCCCAGGAGGAGGATCCCGAGGGCCACCGGTAGCGGACCCGCGGTCGGGACGTGCGCTGGCGCGCCGTTCCCGCTGAAGTTCTTGATGCCATCGTCGTACGTCGACGGGCCCGACGACGGCCCGCGGTGGACGGCGATGCCGAACCGCCAGCGAAGGGCGATCAGAGCTGTATCGCTACGACTGCGCGCCGAACCGAGGGTCGGTGCACTGGGACGAAACCCGCGTCCAGGAAGGCGCTCAGCACCCCGGGATGGAGCTCCTCGCTGAGGGCCGAGCCGGTCGCCATCGGGTACCCCTCCAGCACCCGTGCCCCGGCATCCCGGGCGTGCACCACCGCAGCCCGCACCAGCGCGCGGCTGACTCCGCGCCGTCGGTGACCACCCCTCACCAGCACACACGTGACCGCCCAGACCCCGGCATCCGTGCGGTTCTCATCGCGTCCGGCCCAGGCCGCCATGCTGGCGTTGCGGACCAGCCCGTGATACGCAGTCCGCGGCTCGACTGCGCACCAACCCACAGGCTCGCCCTCGGCATAGGCAACCAGGCCGCTCGTGGCGCCTGACCCCGGATGGCCCGCGTCGGACTGGTCGCGCAATCGGTCCGCACGCTCCTCCGGTGGGCAGGACGCAAAGGCCTCACCTGGGGCGAGCTTGTAGCGCTGGCACCAGCAACGCGCGGCCGGTCCGCGAACCCCGAACACTGCCGCCAAGTCTGTCCAGGCCGCTTCGTTGGCCGGCACCACGTCGTAGGACGGAAGGGTCACAACCCCCATTATCCCGTCCGGGAACGACGTGACGCACCGCTTCGGCGCACTTCACCTTCGCCGCCTGATCACCGCAATCGGATCGGCTTCCGCAACGCAGGCAGACTATGGCTTGGGACCGGTGTGCGGTCGGTCTCAAGCCATACGCTGGCGCCATGTCGTTCAGCGCATCGGAGTTCTATGAGGCTGGCCTTGCCCTGCCTCCCTCGGTGCGCAAAGGGCATTGCCCTGCGGCTACTTGAGTCGGTCGAGGTCGTTGACGACGAGGCGATCGAGGAGGCGTGGACGAACGAGCTCTCGTCTCGCGTGGACGACATCGTCATTGGCACGGTCACGGCCGTTTCAGGTGAGCAGGTGTTTGCCGACATCGCCGCCCGACGGGCCGCGCGCAACGTATGACCCTCGCCTTCGACTTCCACCCGCACGCCCACGCCGGTCGTGCGTTCGAAGGGCGTGAACGGCTTCCCCTACAGGGTCGTCTACTTCGTCGAGCACGAGGTGATGACAATCCTGGCCGTGGCTCACGCCGAGCGCCGACCGGGCTACTGGCGAGATCGAGCCAGCCTCTGACGCAGCCTCGGTGCGTCGCCAGCGGTCCGCAAACAGTCGGCAAGAAGTCCAACGGAAACCGACGGCGGCCAACGGAGCCCGATGGTCCCGCAACAGCGTTTCCCCAGGTCAGGCCGCGTTTTCCGGCATCAGTCGGCGATGACCAACAACAGCCGAAACCCGCGTGATCGTTCCGCTTCACCGTGTGAATTGAGACAAAGCCCAGGTCAGAGGCGGTGTGACCCTCCTTTCCGCGCAGAGTCCCTCCAGGAATTCAGTCCGATGTGCTCCGACGGCGCCGCGATGCTGATCGCCCACCGGCGGGCAGATCCTGACCTGGGACCTGGGACCTGGGACCTGGGACCTGGGACCTGGGACCTGGGACCTGGGACCTGGGACCTGGGACTGCGTCCTGAGCACCTGCTGCAGGTGGCGGGCGCTCTCGTCCGCCGCAACCTGACCCCGGACGGTGGTGGTGCAATCGGCTCGCGGCGGAACACCCGACCTGTCCCGACATGGGTGAGGGCGTCCGCGATACCGGCGCGATACCGGGGTGTGGAACGACTCGACGTACGGCGGGCGACCCTGCTCGCTCACGACGAAGGGCGACGACGATGCGCACCATGATCAGAGTTGGGGCCGGCCTCGTGCTGGTCCTCTTCACCACCCTCACAGGGACGACCCCCGCGGGTGCCAACCCGATCAGCACGGGCTGCCCCACCGGGCACCCCCTGACCAGCGTGGCCTCGTTGACGGCCACCGGACACCTCGCGCCGGCCCGGATCGACGCAGCCGGCAACGCCGACGGCTACGTCTGTGCGAGGCTCCTTCCCGATGCCGTGTGCATCGCGCAGCATGGGACCTGCCCGGTGGCTGAGTTCTACCTGCTCACCGACAACGACCTGCCGCTCGGCCAGGCCCAGAGGTGAGCTCGGGCACCGGTCCCGTGAGGGCGGGTCGGTGCTCCAGCGAGGCTCGCCTCATTCGGAAGGCCGGGACTGGGCGTCAGTCCGCGGTCTCCGGCAGCCGCGGATGGTCGGTCGGGTAGGTGCCGACCGTGAAGCCGTAGACGGTTTCCCCGGATCTGGGCAGCTCGTCGAACTCGCGGACCAGCGCCGCGATCCGGTCCCATAGCTCCGCGGCTCGCTCCTCGCGAAGGCGGGCATGCCGGATGAACCCCCACAGCAGCCCGTCGCCGAAGGCCGCGGCCGACTCGCGGGCCGCGACGTCGAAGTCGTTGAAGTCCCTCGGCATGCTCTCCGAGCCCGGCTAGGCGGAGACGTAGAACATCCGCGCCGTACGGCCGTAGAAGCGCTCCTCGATCGCGCGTACCCGGCGGGTCCGTGCGACGCGCACCCACCCGGTCTCGATCAAACCTTGACGTGGTGAGGAATGATGGCTGGGATCGTCCTGTACCACCACGTCCAGGGGCTCACCCGCCACCGCCCCGAGGCGGCCGGGGTGATCCACAACGACCTAGCCCTCGCGGCTGGGGCCGATCCTCCAAGGTGGATGAATTGGTCATTTCTGACTAGTGACACCACTGTCCCGCCCGGTGTTGCATGGTCCACCGGGGGACCCTGGGGAGGGAGTGGTTCTTCGTGCGTGCATCGCTGCGCAGTGTGAGGAAGACGGGGGTGGCGGCCGTCGCCGCCCTGACGGCGACGCTGGGCGCCCTCACCGGTGCGCCCGCGCAGGCGGACCTGGCGCCGTACGTCGCATGGTCCTCCTACCTCGCCGGCTGGACCAACGAGTACGTGCCCACCAGTGACAACGACTGCGTGGCCGGGCGCCCGAACTGCCTCAACGCCACCTTGAAGGAGCAGAGCCGGATCGCTGACAGCACCGCGAAGGCCTGCGCCCACACTGCGGTGTTCGCCCGGGCCTACGTGCGGATGACGCAGTTGTACGGCTACACCCGGGCCATCCCCGGCTACTACCAGGACGTGCGCTACTTCAACCACGTCGATGCGGTGTTCGCGCGGTACTACACGGACGCCTACTACAACTGGCAGTCGGGCAACCGGGCGAGCGTGCCGCCGTCGTGGCTGACCGCCTTCGACGCGGCAGCGACCAAGCAGGTCACCGCCTCAGGTGACCTGCTGCTGGGGATGAACGCGCACATCAACCGCGACCTGCCCTACGTGATGGCGGCGTCCGGCCTCGTGGCTCCGGACGGCGCCTCGCGCAAGCCCGACTACGACGCGGTCGAGGCATGGCTGTACGACGCGACGGCGCCTCTGCTCGCTGAGTTCGCGGCGCGCTTCGACCCCACGATCGACGACTCCTCGGACCCCTACGGGCTCAGCAACGCAGCCTTGTTCCAGATGGTCTCTGGGTGGCGCGAGAACGCCTGGCGCAACGCCGAGGCCCTGGTCTCCGCGCCGACGGGCGCCGCGCGAGCACTGGTCGCGGCGAACATCGAGGCACAGGCCAACGCGGCCGCGCAGGCGATCTTGAACAGCCAGTCCTACGCGACGAGCGGGGGCTCCACGCTTGCCCGTGACCAGTTCTGCGCCGCCCACAACGGCGACGCCCCGCCGGTGGCCTACGCCTTCGGGTACGCCGACCCCTGGGGCTATGCGTACTAGCCGGGGACGGCGCCGACCACGCCGCAGCGAGCGAGCATGAGCGAGGCGCGCTGGTTCCAGCGCACGGGTGTGGCCCCGCTGGGCGCCGACCCCGTCCCCGCCCCGCGCGCCCCGCGATCGACGGTTGGGGTCGATCCGCGGGTGCGGATGGTGCTCGACGTGCTGGCGGGCAGGCCGCTTGACTCCGTGGCGGCCGCGTGGAACGTCGAGGCCTCCCTGGTACAGCGCTGGGTGGGTGACTTCCTGGCCGCCGGCTCCTCGGTCGTCACGAACCGTCCCGATGGGGAGGTCGCCGTTCAGCGCGACCGCTTTCTGGCGGCGTTCGCCCACGAGCTTCGCAGCCCTGTGACGGTGGCGCAGGGGTGGGCCATGGTGCTCGCCGAGGGCGACGTCCCTGTCGACGAGGTGCAGGCGTCGTTCGGGAAGCTGTCTGAGGCACTGGGTCGTCTCTCCGAGACGATCTTGGACGTTGAGCTGAGCACCGCTGCGTCGCTGGGACGGCTCCGGCTGGAGGTGGGGCCCGTGACCCTCGAGGAGGTGCGTCAGCGGGTGCCCGGAGTTCCCGCCGTACGACGCGGCGGACGGCTCACCCTGCACGCCGACGCCGAGCTGCTCGCCCGGATCCTGCGCGACCTTTGGGCCATCGCCACCCGCGAACCCGAGCCCGCATCGGTCGCAGTCGACGTGGTCAAGGAGGGGCCGTGGCACGAGATCAGGGTGGTCCGCACGGGTCACCCCCTGGGGCACCGGTTCCTGCAGGTACTCATGGACCCCTTCGGGAGCGACAACGACGACGCCACGGGAGTGACCACCGGGCTCTACATGGCGCGAGCGCTCGCCGTGGCGCATGGCGGCATCATCGGCGCCGAGGGCGACGAGGACGGCACAGTCCTGCTCGTGCGTCTGCCCCGCCACTCGAGCCCCCCTCGCGCGACAAGGAGTCGTGCGAGCACCACCGAGGGAGAGGAAGTCCGATCATGAAGTTCACTCTGTTCTGCGGCGACGCGGTCCCCGGCTGCACGGCACGGTTCGAGGACGACAGTCGAGAGCGCATCCTGGAGCAGGTGTGCGCACACGCCCGCAGCGACCACGGCGTGAAGGAGATCACACCGGAGATGCTGACCGCCATTGGGGGCAACATCGCGACCGCCTGACCGCCGATCCCAGAAGATCGATCAGGCCCGCGCAGCCAATGCCCGGGCTCGCTCGCGTCGATCCGGCGGTGCAATCCCCTTCGAGATGGCGATCGAACTCCTCTCCGACGGTCGGCGCACCGTGCGCAGCTCAGACGACTGTGGGGGCCGTGCCGACGGCGCGCCGCTTCGAGGCCGCTAGCTGCGCGGCGCGGGCCGCGGCCAGCGCTCCGACCACGCCGGTGATGACCAGCAGGAAGATCTGGTACGCCGCCATCCCCGGCTGCAGATCGGCGTGGCCGAGACCGCCGTCGAAGAATCCCGAAGCAAGGCTGGCCGACGGCTCGGCCGCCATGGGCTACCACTACTTCAACCCGATGTTCGCGTTCGGCGACCCGGACCCGATGCACCCGCCGGTCCTGGTCTACGTGCCGACGGCAAAGGGCGGCCGGACGCTGGGTGCGCTGGAGTGGGGTGCGCTCGACGGCGACCAGGACCTCGCGACCGACGACGACCGCCCCTCGATGCTGGGAGTCCCCTTCGACGGGCCCATGATCGGGCACGAGGACGGAGAGCCGATCCACTACGACCTGCACGCCTGGCTCTTCACCCCGAACCCCGCCGGACTACTCGCGCCCTACAACCCCGCGGTGCACTGCTGACGGCTCCAGTGAGGCCTCACCTCCGTCGGACACCCAGGCCCGGTGTCAGTCTGCGGTCTCCGGAAGCCGCGGATGGTCGGTCGGGTAGATGCCGACCGCAAAGCCGTAGACGGTGTCCCCGGATCTGGGCAGCTCGTCGAACTCGCGGACCAGCGCCGCGATCCGGTCCCAGAACTCGGCGGCCCGCTCCTCGGGGAGGCGGGCATGCCGGATGAAGCCCCACAGCAGCCCGTCTCGGTACGCCGCGGCCGACTCGCGGGCCGCGACGTCGAAGTCGTTGAAGTCCCTCGGCATGGCCTCCGAGCCCGGCTCGGCGGAGACGTAGAACATCCGCGCCGTACGGCCGTAGAAGCGCTCCTCGATCGCGCGTACCCGGCGGGTCCGTACGACGCGCACCAACCCGGTCTGGGCCAGCACCTTGACGTGGTGCGCCACCGTGCTCTTCGGTCGAGCGACCGCCCCGGCCAGCTCGGTCACGGTGGCCGCCCGCTCGTGGAGCAGACCCAGGATGGTCGTACGCAACGGGTTGCCGATCGCCCGGACCTGGGCCGGCGACGTGAGCCCGAGCCGGTCGGCGAGCTCGTAGTCCGGAGGAGGAGGGGGGTTGCTGGACATGGTCTGAACAGACTACTGTCACAGAACGTTCCGCATTAGTGGATCGATACTCGGAGATGAGGAATGATGGCTGAGATCGTCCTGTACCACCACGTCCAGGGGCTCACCGCGGGAGTGGTGGCCTTCGCCGACGAGCTCCGTGGGGCAGGGCACACCGTGCACACGCCGGACCTCTTCGACGGGCGAACGTTCGCCACGATCGACGACGGGATGGCCCACGCCCGCGGAGTCGGTTTCGGAGCCCTGCTCGAGCGCGGCGTCGCCGCCGCGGAGGCACAGTCGTCATCGGGGCTGGTCTTCGCCGGCTTCTCCCTGGGCGCCATGCCCGCCCAACGGCTCGCCCAGACCCGCGCCGACGCGCGCGGCGCGCTGCTGTTCCACGCCTGCCTGCCGGTCGCGGAGTTCGGCGAGCGGTGGCCCGACGGCGTCCCGGTGCAGGTGCACGGCATGGACGCCGACCCGTTCTTCGCCGAGGAAGGGGGCGATCTCGACGCTGCTCGGGAGCTGGTCGCCTCGACCGAGAAGGCGGAGCTGTTCCTCTATCCCGGCGACGAGCACCTGTTCGCCGACTCCTCGCTGCCGTCGCACGACCCCCAGGCGGCGAAGCTGCTCCTGGAGCGGGTGCTCGGCTTCCTCGACGACCTCTGAAAAGAGGTTTGCGGTTAGTCTGACGCCGTGGGCGTCTTGCCACTTCCGCAGAGGGTGGCTCGGGCCGTGGGTGAGAGCCCGGTTTCCGAGCGGGTGGCCGATGCCCAGGAGTTCGTCTACCGGCCGGTGCTCGACTGGGCGCGGCGCAGCCCGCTGCACACCGCCGCCCTTGGCCACTCCGTGCATCCTGTGCTCACCGACGTGACGCTCGGGTGTTGGATGAGTGCCTCGATTCTCGACCTGGCCGGTGGGGCTCAGGCCCGGCGTTCCGCGACGCTCCTGGTCGGAGCCGGGCTGGCGGCAGCGGTCCCAACCGCGATTGCTGGCGCCGGCGACTGGGCAGAGATGTCGGGTTCTGAGCGTCGGATCGGTGCGGTGCACGCGATTGGCACCGACATCGCCACCTTCCTCCTCCTCGGCTCGCTTGTCGCCCGGTTGCGCGGCACGTACGCCGCCGGCACCAAGCTCGGCCTCGCGGGGAACGCGGTCGCAGCAGGCGCGGGGTTCCTCGGTGGACACCTGGCGCTCAACCGTGGAACGGCCCGCCGGAGCCGGCAGGTGGGCTGAGCCTCCTCGTCTGCGACCTCAGTCGTCGGGCGGTGGTCCGTTGCTGGGTTGGCGGCGTACCTGGCCGGGCGGGTCGAACTCGTAGGTGCCGGATGCGGTCCGTCGGACGCTCCACGGCCGGGCATGGATCAGGCGGTGGTGGTGTCCGCAGAGCATGAGCATGTTCGGCAGGGAAGTCGCCCCGCCGTCGACCCAGTGCTCGATGTGGTGGGCGTGGCACATCAGTGGTGGACGGGCGCAGTGGGGGAAGCGGCAGTGCTGGTCGCGGGCGACCAGGGCCTTCCAGATGGCGGCGGTGGTGAGGCGTCGGAGGCGGCCGACGTCGAGGACCTCCGACTGGCCGCCCAGGACCGCGGGGATGACTTCGGCGTCGCAGCACAGGCGTCGGACGGCAGCGGGGGAGAGCTGTTCACCGGTCTCGGTGGTGGCGAACCCGGAGAGCTCCTGCAGCTCGGCCAGGGTCATGGTCAGGGTGAGTCGTGGGACGGCGCCGTGGGCCTCGGGCAGGACCTCGGCGGTTTGCAGCCGACGGCAGCTCTCGACCAGGGCGTCGAGCATCCGGACCCCGTGGTCGCGCGGGTCGCGGCCGTCGTGGCGACAGCCGGGAAGCGCGCAGGTGGACGGGTCGCACACGGGGCCTGCGGTCGGGTGGGGTGCGGCCAGTGGGATCAGGGTGGCCTTGACCAGCGCGGCGTCCTCGGTGCTGCAGCGGCCCCTGATCCAGGCCCCGCCGCACTGGTCGTCGGTGATGGTGAGGTGGCGGCCGAGGTGGGCGGCACGTTCGAGACGGTCCAACTCGCGCTCGGCCAGGCGATCCTCACCTTCGGGGTCCACGAGGGCGAGCAGCCGGCGCCCGAGCTTGCGCAGCTCGGTCGCATCGAGCGCCCTGGCCTCGGACAGCAGCACCTGCACCCCACGGGCGCGCAGGGCACGGTCTCCCGGCAGCGCGTCCGTGGCTCGTTCGATGACCTGCGCCTTGGCGGTGGAGAGCCAGCCGTCGGCGAGGGCGTCCTCGACTGGCGTCAGCTCCGGTGCTTCGACGGCCTTGGCCAGTCGCACGGCTGCGGGGCCGGTGCCCTTGTGGCCACCCGCCACCGAGGTGACGTAGTCCTGCGTCGAGGCCCAGCCAGCCGCCTGCACGGCACGGGTGGCGTCGAGCTCTCGAACCATGGCCAGCTCCAGGGCGTCGAGCGTCGACTTCAGCGCCTCGACCTCGACGACGGCGTCCATCAGCTCCGCCCGCGGCCGGGCCGCCCACAGCGTCACCGTCCGGTCGCGCAGCTGCCTGCGCACGGCCGCCAGCTCGCACGCCAGACCACCCGCAAGGGTGGTGCTGTCCGAGTCGATCAGCTGGCGGGTCATGGATGAATTCAAGCACCGACCACCGACATTGATGATGGTTCTGTTCCCGGGCTACGTGGCTCATCCACTGACTGTCGCCCTGATGGGTTGACCACCAATTGGTCGGTCCGGAGCCCGGGAAATATCCCGCTCGCCGGCCGGGCGGACATGACCTAATAAGAGCCTGGCAAAGCCTCATCAATGTCCTGTCTGCCGCCCGACCGACGTCGACCATCCATCGATACGGAAGGCAGTTCCATCATGACATCGAACCCACCCCACGACCCCGGTGTGATCGGCGGAGCCGACACCCACGCGGACACGATCCACATCGCAGCGATTGATCTTGTCGGTCGTGAACAGGGTGACCATGAGTTCCCCACCACCCCACTGGGCTACCGCCACGCGCTGGAGTTCCTGGCCGGGTTCGGGGACTTGGGTGTGATCGGCATCGAGGGCACCAGCTCCTATGGGGCCGGCCTGAACCGAACCGCGAGGGCAGCTGGGATCGAGGTCCGCGAGGTCAACCGACCCGACCGTTCCGAGCGACGCCGCCGCGGCAAGTCCGACCCCATTGATGCCTACCAAGCCGCCCGCGCGGTCCTCTCAGGTCGCGCCGACGCGGCGCCCAAGGACGAGCAGATCGAGGCCATCCGGGCGCTGCACATCGCGCGGCGCTCAGCGATCAAAGCCCGCACCGCGGCGATGAACCAGATCCACCAGATGCTCATCACCGCCCCCGATGAGGTCCGCGAGAAATACCGAACGCTAAAGGAGAAAAGGCTGGTCACCGCACTGGCCAACTGCCGTCCGAGCCGCTCACGAAAGAGCGACCCCACTACACGGGCGGTGCAGACCGCGCTGAAGATCCTGGCCCAACGCCACCAGTTCCTCACCACCCAAGCCGACGATCTTCGAGCACAGCTCCTCGAGCTCGTCGGTGGGGTCAACCCGCACCTGCTCTCCCGCCACGGCCTGGGACCCACGACCGCAGCCCAGCTGCTCATCACCGCCGGCGGGAACCCCGACCGGCTCCGCTCCGAGGCCTCCTTCGCGGCCCTGTGCGGCACAGCGCCGGTCCCGGCCTCCTCCGGCAAGACCACCCGCCACCGGCTCTCACGAGGAGGCGACCGCGCAGCCAACCATGCACTGCACACCATCGCCTTGGTCCGGATGTCCTCCGATCCACGCACCAGGGCCTACGTCGTCGCACAACGCGAGCGGAACCGGTCCGAAGCCGAGATCCTGCGGCTCCTGAAACGCGCCATTGTCCGAGAGGTCTACCGCTCCCTCGCCCAAGACCTCGTCGCCCCCGAGCTCGCCGACCTCAGACCAACCCGACGCGCCAAGAACATCACCATCACCGCAGCCGCCAAAGCACTCAGCACCTACCCCAGCAAGCTCAGCCGCACCGAGCACGGCACCTTCCCCGACTACGACCTCGCCCACCGCTACCGCGAATGGCTCAAAGCCGCTTGACCACAGATAGGAGCATCAAGAACTGTTCGAGAATTCGCCGCTGTGGCGCGGGATTGCGCGTCACTTCTCGCGGTGACTCACGGTGAGCTGACGCGGCAGCCGATGGCGGACCCTTCGGCGGTACGACGTACGCTCGGCAGATGGGACCACTGGACAGCGCCTTCCGTGACGGCACGAAGGTGTCCGTCCTCCACGCCTGCAACGGCGATGGCTACGGCTGGCGCCGGCAATGGCGATGAACACCAAGCTCGTCGCAGCGGTCCTCATCGTGGCGCTCGTGGTCACCGGTGTCGGCACCGGCCTCGCGGTCCTGCTCGGCGGCTGAGCGTTCTGCGGGGGCACCGGCGAGGGCGCCTAGCCCGCTTTCAGGACGTGCAGGATGGCCCTGGCCAGGCCTGCCGGATCTCCACGGTCCACGTCGTGGCCGGTCTCCAGGATCACCTGCTGAGGTGAGGTGGAGCCTGTGAGCCAGACCTTCTGACTCTCGGGGTCGTCCGCAGACTGACCGAATCTCCCGGTCACCACCGTCACCGGCACGGGTGGGATCGGCAGTCGCGCCACCGCCATCTGGTGCTCCACGGCCACATAGTCGACGTGCTCTGCGTTGACGGCGCTGTTCCACGCCAGCTCCTTGAGGTCCTGCGCGGACATCCGGGCCTGTCCTGGCGGAGTGTCGATGAGAGCCAAACCACTGACCTCAGTGGGAAAACGACCTGCGTAGTGGAACGCGTAGAAGCCCCCGCCCGAGACGCCCGCCATGACGTACGGCGGCGTGACCCCGGCAGCTTCGAGGAGTGCGTGCAGATCGCCCACCACGTCATCGAGCCCACGAGCGTGGTTGGGCGCGGGCGCACTCCGGCCCACACCTGCTCGATCGTAGGCGCACACCTGGGTCCGAGCGATGAGCTGCTCAGTGACCGGGTTCCGCTCCCACCGGCCAAGACCGCCTTCCCCACTGCCCCCCTCCATCACGACGACCGGGTGGCCGCGTCCCCAGCAACGGATCGCGAGAGCCACGCGGTCGCGGCCGACCGAGTAGCGCTTGTCGACCACCGGCGCGTCCCAGATCGAGATCGGGACCGGACTCGACGAGGAGGGCGAAGGCTCCCCGGGGTTGCGCCGAGCATCCCGCTGCTCGGCTTCACCACAACCGACCACCAGTGAGAGAAGGAGCGCCACGAAGAGGCGGGCGATGGGCCTCGTCACCTGCCCAAGAATGCTCCACCAACATCAACGACGCCAGGGTTCGGGGCGTCGGCCGCGGCCCGGTAAGGAGAACGACCTGGCAGGAGCCAACCGGGCGGATACGACTCGACAGTCCGGCCGGTGGCGTAGCAGGGTGGGCGCATGATGCGTTTCCCTCCGCCACTGGTGGCTGTTGTCGCCGCGGTGGCGCAGCGGGCGCTGGCCGGCTCGGCGCCGCGTCGGAGCGCCGGCCGGACAATCGGGGCGGCGGCCGTGTCGCTGGCCTCGCTGTCGCTGGCCAGCGCGTCGGTGAGTCGGTTTCGACGCAGCGGCACGACCCTCGAACCGCTCCACCCGGAGCAGGCGACGTTCCTGGTCACCACCGGCGCGAACTCGATCAGCCGCAATCCGATGTACGTCGGGCTGGCGGGCCTGCTGGTGGCGAACGCGATCTGGCGGGGCTCCTGGTTCTCGCTCGCACCGGTCGCCGGCTTCGTCGCGTTCATCGACCGGCGTCAGATCGCGGCGGAGGAAGCAGCCCTGCAGAAGATGTTCGGCGAGGAGTACGAGGGCTATCGCTCAGCGGTCCCGCGCTGGCTCGACCGCAGGTCCCTGACCGCCGCGCACCCCTGAGCGAGGTCCTCGGGGCTCCCTCACTCGGTCACGGTGTCGCCATGGCGATGTGCCACCTTCCACTCGCCGCCCTCGCGGCGGTAGACCTGGGTGGCCCGCAGGGTGTACGTCCGCGGCTCACCATCGACGGAGGCCGAGGTGTGCTCGAGCCCTGCGGTATAGGCCATGTCTCCCACGACGTCGTACGCCTGGAGCTCGAACGAGTACGACGTGCAGTCGGAGAGGCTCCGGCCCAGGGTGCTGAAGAGCTCGTCGAGCTCACCTTGCCCCTGGGCGTTGCGCCACGCACCCAGGACGCTCACTGGCTCGTTGCGAGACCAGAGCGCCCTGCGTGGAGCCTCGTCGCCGTTGTGCAGCGCGAGTTCGGCTTCGTACAGCGCTGTCCTGACCCAAGCGAGGAAGTCCTCCCGGTCGGTCATGCCCTCAGGATGCCCCCGAGGCTCCGCTTTGCCCAGACCCCGGCCTCGACCGCCTCGCAGCTGTCGTCAGATGGCCCGGGCAACCCAGGAGCCGGGCACCACGCACGAGTCAGTGGGTGCCCTCGGTGGTCCTCGTCCGGCCAGTGGCCTAGCTGCGGTGCGCCTCATCGACGCGTGCGGCGAGCTTCTCCAGCGCCATCGCCCAGCCGATGGCGCCAGGGGAGTCGGCGGGAACGCCGACATGGGTCAGCACCATCTTGGTGCCGCCCTCGACCGGCTCGAGGTCGACCCTGACCTCGGTCGTGGTCGGGTGCCCCACGGGCATGCCCAGCTGCTCCGGCGACATCACGTTTCCGTCCTGGTCCGACATGGAGTCGGTGTAGACGAGCCGCTGGTTCTCCACGACCTCGAGGTACTCGCCGGTGAACCACATCTGCATGGTTCCGTCTGGCGTCACCATCTCCATGCATAGCAGCCGGACGCCGCCGACGCGCACATCCATCGTGGCCACCGGGATCGTGGCCCCATCGGGGCCGTACCACGCGGCGAAGCGTTCTGGGTCGGTCCACATCTTCCAGACCAGGTCCGCCGGGGCCGAGAGGGTCCGCTCGATAACCATGCTCTGGCCGTCGTTGTCATCGCTCATCGTCAGTGCTCGTCTCTCGGAGTTGTTGGAGTTGTTGGAGTTGTTGGAGTTCTTGCAGTCGGGTGTCCATCCGGTCGAAGCGCGCCTCCCAGATGGGTCGGTACTGCTCGGCCCAGGACGAGACCTGCTGGAGCGGCGCGGCGTCGAGCGCGCAGGGCCGGTACTGGGCGCGTTGACCGCGCACGATCAGCCCGGCTCGCTCGAGCACCTTGAGGTGCTTGGAGATGGCCGGGAGGGAGAGGTCGAAGGGTTCGGCCAGCTGGTTCACGTTCGCCTCGCCCTGCGTGAGGAGCGCCAGGATCCCGCGCCTCGTCGCGTTGGCCAAGGCGGCGAAGGTCAGATCGAGGCGCTCCGCCTCGGCGGCCGATGCGACGTGTGAGCTCATCATGTTCCTATCGGTTAATTAACTGATAGGTAAAATACATGGTGACCGACACGCGATCAAGCCTCTTCACGGGACTAGAGTGCGGAGTCTGGAAACCCTTGATGAGGTGTGGCATGAGCGGTGAGCACGACCCGATCGCGGACTTCCAACGACTGCACGCCACAGGATGCTTCGTGATGCCGAACCCGTGGGACGCGGGGAGCGCACGGGCGCTGGAACAGTTGGGCTTCCCGGCGTTGGCGTCGACCAGTGCCGGCTTGGCCTGGACGATGGGCCGCACCGACAACCAGGTGACGCTCGACCAAGCGCTTCGCCATCTGCGGGTCGTCGTCGAGGCCGTCAGCGTGCCGGTCAACGCCGACTTCGAGGGCGGTTACGCGGTTGATCCGGAGCACGTCGAGAAGAACGTCAGGTTGGCCACCGAGACGGGGATCGCCGGTCTGTCGATCGAGGACTCGACCGGCGACGGGGTCGACCCCCTGTTCGAATTCGGGCTGGCGGTGGAGCGGGTGCGCGCCGCGCGCCGAGCGATCGACGACAGCGGGACGGGCATCGTCCTCACGGGGCGATCAGAGGGCTTCGTGTGTGGGCGGCCGGACATAGACGAGACCATCCGGAGGCTGCGTGCGTACGCCGAAGCGGGCGCCGACTGTCTCTACGCTCCACGGATCGACAATCTCGATCACGTTGCCGCGATCGTCGCCGCGGTAGCTCCCAAACCGGTGAACCTGCTCATCAACTCCCCGTTCACGACCGTTGCCGAGGCGGCAGCGCTCGGGGTACGCCGGATCAGTGTGGGCGGCACGCTGGCACGCACCGCATGGAGCGGCTTCCTGGAGGCCGCCGGGGAGATCGCCGAGGCGGGGACATTCTCGCGGTTCGATGGCCTACCCAACGTCGACGCATTGTTGGCCTGACGCCAGGCCGACGAGTCAGCGCTTGCCGCCGTACCAGTCGAGGACACGCAATGCCCGCAGCGTGTTCCACCGACTCGGGCGCCCGTCGCCGCCCTCGAACTCGAACTGCGTCTCGCCGGGGTGGGTGTTCTCGAGCAGCCAGCGGCCGTCCGGCCGTCGCTTGTCGCGGACGAGCTGCATCGCCTCGGCGATCCGCGGGTCGGGGGCGGCACCGGCCCGGCGGAAGTGGTCGAGGGCGCGCAGGACGTCGTAGTGCCAGCGCGGCGGCCAGGAGAACTGGAGCCAGCGCTCGGCCGGCACCTCGCCGGTGCTCCGGCGCCGGAACAGCTGACGCTCCAGCAGGTACTCCTCCCCGCGCCCGCGCGACTCGGCCACCTGAACCGTTCCGCCGGACAGCTCGTACTCCAGGAGGCCCTCGAGCACGCAGATCGTCGAGTCGAACGACGAGACGGTGGCGCCGTGCTCGGTCCAGCAGTTCCAGCCCCCGTCGTCGAGCTGGTCCACGAGCAGGCCGGTGACCAGACCGTCGACGTCGGCGCCGAAGTAGGCGCCGATCGAGAGCGTGCGGCCGTTGATGCACGCCTCGACCTCGCCGTCGAAGAACCTCTGGCCCTCGTGCTCCCACCGGCAGCTCGCCGAAACCAGCGCGACCGTTCGGCGGGCAGCCTCGCTCGCCGGATCCAGGCCCAGGTCGTGCAGCAGCATCAGCGTCGGCAGCGTCGAGGTCCAGGGTTGGCCCGAGGAGAAGTCCGGCTCGATGCCGGCACGCCAGGCGTCGGCGATGCGCCGGGGGAAGCACGCACCGCCGTCCCACTGGCCGTCGGGGTCCTGCAGGTCGAGCAGTCGTGCGCCCCAGCCCTCGGTCTCGACCCGCGCGCGCTCGGCAGCGACCTGCTCGTCCGGAGCCCCGACGAGGTCGCGCAGGACCTGCCACCGGATCGCCGGATCACCCTCGAGCAGCCAGTCCGTGACCTCCATGGCGGCGATGGTAGGGGTCCGGTATCGCACCGTCGAGCCTTGCCGGAGGGTCAGTAGCATCAGGCCGTGACGATCGAGTGGCGTGAGGCTGCGGCCGGCGGACAGACCTTCCGGTACGTCGACAGCGGCGAGGGCCCGCTCGTGCTCCTCCTGCACGGCTTCCCCGACCTGCCGACCAGCTGGGACGCGATCCGGGCGCGGCTCAATGCCGCGGGGTACCGCACGGTGGCCCCGTATCTGCGGGGCTACCACCCCGCGACGCTCAGCGACCGCGGGTTCGACACCGCCGACCAGGCCGACGACGTGGCCCTGCTGCTCGATGCACTGGGTGAGGCGACCGCGGTGGTCGTCGGCCACGACTGGGGCGCCGACGCGACGTACTCCTCGGCGACCAGGCACCCAGTCCGGGTCACCAAGATGGTGGCCCTCGGCATCCCGCACCCGGCGACGCTCAAGCCGTCCGTGGGCGCGGCCTGGGCGGGGCGGCACTTCGTGTACTTCAAGCTGCCCTGGGCGCAGGTCACCGCCCACCTCTTCGGGTTGCGGATGGTCGGCCGGCTCTACCGACGCTGGGCACCGAGCTGGCGGGGGCCGGTCCGGGACGCCACGGTTGCGGCAGCCGTGGAGGCATTTCGCGACCAGCGGGTGCTGCGAGGTGCGATGGCCTACTACAAGGCACTGCGTCCAGGACATCCGCTCTACCGAGCCAAGGTCGGCGTGCCGGCGCTGGTCGTCGGAGGAGCCGACGAGCCGCTGGTCCTGCAACGCGCCTACGAGATGACGCCGGGGCGCTTCAGCGCTCCGTGCGACGTGCGCATCCTCGCCGGTGCCGGCCACTGGCCGCACCGGGAGAACGAGGAGGAGTTCCTCGAGGCACTGTTGGAGTTCCTGGCCGATTAGTCGCTCATCGAGGCGACCCAGGGGTCGGGCGAGCTAGCGCGGCTCGCCGTTGGGCAGGACGACAGGGCACTGCGGGAAGATCTGGGCGGTGCAGCTCCGGCAGATCTCCGGGTCCAGGGTCGGGTAGACGGTGTCGATCGGGTGGGACTTCGTCGGGAACACGTTCTCCTCGCCGATCTCCGCGAGGTAGTTGCCGTGGTCGAGGAGCTCACGGACCTCGCCCTGCAGGCGGTAGAGGTAGAGCCCTCCGCCCAGCCGGCGGCGCCGGCGGGACTCCTGGACGAGCATCTCCGCGCCGGCGACGTCGACGAAGTTCATGCCGCGCGCGGCCAGCATCACGTGCTTGAGCCGCGGGTCCTGTTCGTCGATCCGTTGCAGCTCCCGCTGCACATGGCTGACCGCGCCGAAGAAGATGGAGCCGTGGATCCGGATCATCTTGTACTGGGGGCACTCCTGGTGCCCCTCGGCCGGCACGTAGTAGTAGCTCTCCGGGTCCGGATCGGGAACGACGGGTGCCAGGTCGGGACGTGACGTGCGGGACAGGTAGAGCATCAGCGACAAGATGATGCCCAGGAAGATGCCCTTCTCCAGGTCGATCAGCGTGCCGACGAAGGTGACCAGCAGGACCGCGGTCTCCGCCCTGCTCGTGGTGACGATCGACCGGATGTGGCTGAAGTCGATGAGGCCGTAGGCGACCAGGAACAGGACGCCCGCCATCGCCGCGGTCGGCAGGTAGGCAGCCAGGGATGCGACCCCGGTCAGGATGAGCAGCAGGAAGACCGAGGCGTAGACCGCTGCGAGCGGCGTCCGTGCCCCAGCCGCATAGTTGACTCCGCTGCGGTTGAACGACCCGCTGGAGGCGTAGCTGGAGAAGAAGCTGCCGACGAGGTTCGCCAGCCCCTGCCCGATGAACTCCTGGTTCCCGTCGATCTGCTGCTCGGACTTCACCGCGATCGATCGTGAGATCGACACGGCCTCGGTCAGGCCGAGCAGCGTCACGATCAGCGCCGGGAAGACGACGTGCCCGATGGCCTGGAGGCCGAAGTCGGGCAGGGTGAAGGGCGGCAGGTTGGCGGTCAGAGCGCCCACCGTGGTGATGTGGGTGACGCTCTCGCCGCCCGCGTAGTGGTTGATGACGAGCGCGGCGACGCTCCCGACCACCATCGCGAGGATCATGTAGAGCTTGGGGAGCAGTCGACGCAGGACGATGCCGGCGGTCAGCGTGATGGCGGCCACGGCCGTGACGTAGGGGTTGACGTCGGCGAGGTGCGTGGCTGCCTCGAAGATCACCTCGTGGAAGTCCAGGCCGCGCGCGATGTCGAGGCCGAGGAAGTTCTTCAGCTGGCTGGCGGCGATGAGCACGGCGGCGCCGGCGGTGAATCCGATGACCACGGTGTGCGAGATGAAGTTGACCAGCGCGCCCATGCGGGCCAGTCCCATGACCAGCTGGAACAACCCCGTCATGAAGGTGAGCGTCAGCACGAGGCTGATGTACTGGGCCGACCCGGGCTCTGCCAGGGGCGAGATCGAGGCGAAGACGGCGATGGAGATGGCCGTGGTCGGTCCGGTGACCAGGTGCCAGCTGGAGCCGAACAGGGCGGCGATGACCGCCGGCACCATGGCGGCGTACAGGCCGAACTCCGGCGGCAGCCCCGCGATGGTCGCGAAGGCCACCCCCTGCGGAAGCACGATGAGGGCGCCCGTGAGACCGGCGGTGAGGTCGAACCGGGTGCTTTCCCGCACCTTCGGCCACCAGCTCAGGAACGGGAGCACCCGGGCGAGCCCGGGCTCGGCAGCGGCGTGGTTCACGCGCGGACCTCACCTTCTCCGACTGCCGGGTGTCCGGGCGAGCCTAACCAGAACCGGACCAAGCGGGCGTCGGACCCGTCGGGAGTCGAACGACCCGCGGAGGTACCCCACCTGCCCCGACTGATTCGGGTCTCGCGGGCCGCACTCGTAGACTGGGCAGTCGCCCGCGCCGTCGCCGGGCTCTCCCCGACGATTCAGGACCACGTGACTTCTCCGCCCGCCGAGACGCCCGGGGCCACGCGCCACCTCGAGGCCAGCCGCGCCGAGGTGACCCGTGAGGCGGCACGACGGCGCACGTTCGCGGTGATCAGCCACCCCGACGCCGGCAAGTCGACGTTGACCGAGGCGCTGGCGCTGCACGCGCAGGTGATCACCGAGGCCGGCGCGGTGCACGGCAAGGCCGGGCGGCGCTCGACGGTGTCGGACTGGATGGAGATGGAGAAGGCTCGCGGGATCTCCATCACCTCGGCGGCCCTGCAGTTCGCCTACGGCGACCACGTCGTCAACCTGGTCGACACCCCCGGGCACTCGGACTTCTCCGAGGACACCTACCGGGTGCTCTCCGCGGTCGACGCGGCCGTGATGCTGGTCGACGCGGCCAAGGGCCTCGAGCCGCAGACCCTGAAGCTCTTCCGGGTCTGCAAGGCGCGCGGGATCCCCGTGATCACGGTGATCAACAAATGGGACCGGCCCGGCCTCGACGCCTTGACCCTGATGGAGGAGATCGAGGACCGGATCGGCCTCCAGCCGACGCCGCTGACCTGGCCGGTGGGGATCGCCGGCGACTTCCGGGGCGTCCTGGAGCGGCGTACCGGTGACTACGTCGCCTACACCCGCACCGCCGGAGGAGCCACGCGCGCGCCGGAGGAGCGGATGTCCGCCGACGCTGCGGCGGCTCGGGAGGGTGAGACGTGGGTGGCCGCCGTCGAGGAGGCCGAGCTCCTCGCCGCAGACGGAGCCGACCACGACCAGGAGCTGTTCCTGGCCGGCTTCACGACTCCGGTGCTGTTCGCGTCGGCGATCTCGAACTTCGGCGTCGCGGCACTGCTGGAGACCCTGATCGAGCTCGCTCCCGCTGCGGCCGCCTTCCGTTTCGGGGACGAGGACGCTGACGGGCGCCCGTTGGAGGTGCGCGACGTGGCCGCACCCTTCAGTGCGTTCATCTTCAAGGTGCAGGCCGGCATGGACACCAACCACCGGGACAGGGTGGCCTTCGCGCGGGTCTGCTCCGGCGTCTTCGAGCGCGGCATGGTGGCGACGCACGCGCAGTCGGGGCGTCCCTTCGCGACCAAGTACGCGCAGGCGCTGTTCGGCCGCGAGCGCGCGGTGCTGGACAGGGCCTATCCCGGCGACATCATCGGTCTGGTCAACGCCAACGCTCTGACCATCGGGGACACGATCTACCTCGACGAACCGGTGGCCTTCCCGCCGATCGCCACGTTCGCGCCCGAGCACTTCGCGGTGGCCACCTCCAAGGACGCGGGTCGGCACAAGCAGTTCAAGCGCGGCATGGACCAGCTCGACAGCGAGGGCGTGGTCCAGGTCCTCCGCTCCGACCTTCGCGGCAACCAGTCACCGGTGCTCGCGGCCGTGGGCCCGATGCAGTTCGAGGTCGCGGTGGCCCGGATGGAGAGCGAGTTCGGCGCACCGATCCGGCTGGAGACGCTGGGCTACAGCCTGGCGCGCCGTACCGACCAGGCCTCGGCGGCCGAGCTCGACGCGATCCGCAGCCTGGAGGTGCTCTCCCGTGCGGACGGGACCCTGCTGGTGCTGGCTCCCGACAAGTGGCGGATCAGCGTGGTCGAGCGCGACCACCCTGAGCTGACGCTCGAGCCGCTGCTCGCCGGCGATCGTTGACCCGTCCGAGGAACGTGTCAGGAGCCCGCGTCAGGCGGCGGGCTCGCCACTCGGGGTGACGGCCAGCCACAGGCCGCCGAACCCGGAGACCTTGTGGCAGCGCACCTCGTCCTTGCCCTCGTGGGCGTAGAAGTACAACGGGCGACCCTGGTAGGTGACCTGGCGCGAGCCGTCGCGGCGCCGAATGCTGCCGAGCAGCTTCGCGCTTACGCCGCCGATCGCCTGCGCCTCGCCCTTGGTGAGGACGGGCGGCCATGCCACCGCGCAGGCCCCGTAGCACTGCGCTCTGCTGGTCGTCTCCTTGGCGAACACGTAGATCGCCTGACCGGAACTGTCGAACAGCACCTTCCCGTAGTCGCTGCTGGCCGCCTTGATCCCCGGACCGCTCACGGCCTTCTCCGAGGGCGTCGCCTCCGGGGAGGGTGCCGTGCTTCCTGTGGCCGGTGCACTGGTCGGTGTGGCGGTGGTCGTGGTGGGGGGCGGCGGTGTCGTCGGGGGCGCCGCTCCCGGGGATGGGCTCCCGCAGCCGCCCAGGGTCAGCGTGGCCACCACGACAACCAGGATCGAGCGCATGTCGGCAAGCAAAGCACGCGACCGGGCGAATCTAGGGCCCCAGCGAGCTGGGGTCGGCCGGCACGTCGACGGCGTTCTCCCGCAGCGCCGCCAGCGGGACGATCTTCAGCACGGCCTCGTTGGTCGCGGCCAGCACGACCGGCGCGGCGACCCCGTCGTCGTACGCCCTCGCCCAGTTCACCGCGGTGACGCACCAGCGGTCGCCGGGCTGGAGCCCCGGGAAGCCGTACTGCTGGTGTGGCGTGGACAGGTCGTTGCCGATGCTGCGCTGGTGCTCGAGGAACTCGGTCGTCACCACGGCGCAGATCGTGTGGCTCCCCAGGTCCTGCGGCCCGGTGTTGCAGCAGCCGTCACGGAAGAAGCCGGTCACCGGGTCGGTGCCGCACTCCTGCAGCTCCCCACCGAGGACGTTGAGTTCGCTCACCGCCCCAGCATGGCCTACGTCGGGCTCTGGCCGCGGTCAGGTCACCCCACCGCTCCAGGTGTAGCCGTTCTCCGGCCGGCCGGCCGTGCCGTATCGGGGCCGCACCTCGGCCAGTCCCATCGCGGTCAGCTGCTCGAGGTAGCGCCGTGAGCTGACGCGGGAGAGCCCGCACTTCTGCGCCGTCTCCCCGGCAGAGAGGTCCGTGTCGCTATCCCTCAGCGCCGCCGCCACGATCGCCAGGGTGTGCCTCGACAGGCCCTTCGGGAGGTCCACGGAGGCATTGACCAGGCGGGGCGCCGACAGCAACCGGTCCACCTCCACTTGGTCGCGAACGGTTCCCTGACGAGCCGCGAGGCGCTGAAGCTCGCTGCGCTGGGAGGCATAGCCCAGCATCCGCTCCTGGAATGCCTGCCTCGTGAACGGCTTGATCAGGTAGTGGGCGACGCCGCCCGCCATCGCCGCGCGAACCGTCTCCACCTCTCGCGCGGCAGTGATGGCGATGACGTCGACGGGCTCGCCTCGGGAGCCTGACCGGATGCGTTGCAGCACCTCCAGGCCGGACATGTCGGGGAGGTGGATGTCGAGCAGGACCAGGTCGGGATCGAGTTCCTCGACCGCGCGCAGCGCCTGTCGGGCGCTGTGCGCTTCCCCGACGACCTCGAACTCGGACATGGCGTCGAGATACGCGTGATGGACGCCGGCGACGGCGAAGTCGTCGTCGACGACGAGCACCCGCACCACGTCCGCGTCCCGGGTCATGAGGGCACCGCGTGATCGGGGCCACCGTTGGTCGACGACGTAGCCGGCAGGGTGACCGCGAAGACCGAACCACCGTCTGTGCGGCTCTCGACCGAGATGGCCCCCCGGCGACGCTCGACGATGCGCGACACCAGCGCCAGACCGATGCCGCGCCCCTGGTGCTCCAGTGTCGGCGCCTTGGTGGTGACCCCGGTCTGGAACATGCGCCGGCGCAGCTCTGTCGGTACCCCCGGCCCGTCGTCGCAGACGCGGATCTCCACCTCGCCCGTGCCTCCGCTGCGCACGAGAAGGTCCACCGTCCCGCCGATTCCGGCGGCGTCAACCGCGTTGTCGACCAGGTTGCCGATGATGGTGAGGACGTCGTCCCCCGCCCCGTCGACCACCTCGGACTCGGGGTCCAGCCGGAAAGTCACCCCGCGCTCGTTGGACGTGGCGGCCTTGGCGACGATCAGCGCTGAGACCGTCGCGTCCTCGATCTCGACGAGGGACAGGCCGTACGACGTGCCGCTGCCGCCGCCCACACGCTCGATGAACTCGACCGCCTCGGTCTGACGGCCCAGGCCGATCAGCCCGGACACCACGTGCAGATTGTTGGAGAACTCGTGCGCCTGGGCTCGCAGGGCATCAGCGATGTCCCGTTCCCCGTCCAGCGCCCGCAGGGCTTCGAAGAGCTCGGTCCGGTCGCGCAGGGTCACCACGCGCCCGACCTCGCGGTCACCGACGCGCGCGGCGCTGCTGTTGACCATCAGCAACCGCTCGCCGACCAGGATGAGCTGGTCGGTCAGGTCGTCTGAACCGGTCGCCAACGAGAGCAGCTCATGAGCCTCCAGTACCTCGCCCGCAGGCCTCCCACTGGGGTTCTCGATCAGGTTGAGCAGGCGCATCGCCTCGTCGTTGACGAGGGCCAGTCGCCCGCGGGAGTCGAGTGCGACCACGCCCTCACGGACGCCGTGCAGCATCGCGTCGCGCGTCTGCAGCAGCTCGGCGATCTCCTCGGGCTCCAGACCGAAGATCCGGCGGCGGACCAGACGAGTGACCCCGACCGCACCGAGAAGTCCGAGGAATGCGGCGGCCGCCAGCCACACCACGAGCCGGGGGATCACGACCGCCTGGTCAGCGGCCAGCCGACTCTCCAGGACGCCCACCGACACCACCCCGACCACTTCCCCAGTGGCGTCGCGAACAGGGACCTTCGCCCGGAGCGACGGGCCGAGGGTGCCGGTTTCAGTGCCTACGAACTCCTTGCCCGCGAGCGCCACACCGGGATCGGTGGACACAGCCTTTCCGATCTTTTCGGGGTCCGGGTGCGAGTAGCGGATCCCCCTTCGGTCGGTGAAGACGACGAACTCGGCGCCCGCCGCGACCCGCACCTGTTCGGCCAGGGGTTGCAGCGCTTTCGTCGGGTCTGCGGAGGCGTAGGCGCTACCGACCGCTGGGAGCTCGCTGAGACTCCGCGCAATGGTCAGGACCCGCCTGGCGTAGCTCTGCCGGATCTGGTCCTCCTGCACGTGCGCGGCGAGGAACCCGGCCACGAGGAGCGTCACTAGGACGATCGCCACCTGCATCACCAGCAGCTGGAGCGTCAACGGGATCCGGCGTCTCACCGGTCAATCGTGCCTCACAGAAGTGTGAAAGGCGTCACGACCAATACGACCAGTACGACCGCTACGACCACAGGGATGGTCCTTCGCTGTGGGCCGTCCTAGCGTCCCGTCTGGCTCGACGTACCACCCCCCAGAGAACGAAGAGGACTCCTGATGACACGTCTCACCGGCGCGAACGTCGCCAACTGCTCCCCACGCCGACTGGGTGTGGGCATCGCCCTGCTCGCCTGCGCCGCGCTCGCCCTGTCGGCATGCGGCGGGGGATCGAGCTCCACCGACTCCAGCAGCACCAAGACGGTGAACCGGCTGCAGATCATGGCGCCCGCGGATCCCGGCGGTGGCTGGGACGGGACCGCCCGGGCGATGTCCACCTCGATCGAGGGCGCGGGGCTGGCCAAGTCGACCACGGTCACCAACGTCCCCGGCGCGGGCGGCACGATCGGCCTGGCTCAGCTGGCCAACGAGAAGAGCGAGGACTTCCTGATGGTGATGGGCCTGGTCATGGTCGGCGCCATCGAGACCAGCGAGTCCCCGTCGACCCTGGACGACGTGACGCCGATCGCGCGCCTCACCGCCGAGGACGAGGTCATCGTCGTGCCGGCGAAGAGCAAGTACAAGACCATCAAGGACCTCGGGGACGACCTGTTGGCCAGCGGCCGAAAGGTCGCGATCACGGGAGGCTCCGCCGGAGGCACCGACCACATCGTCGCCGGTCTGCTGACCAAGGCCGCGGGCGCGACGCCAGCCGACCTCAACTACATCGCCTACAGCGGAGGTGGCGAGTCGCTCGCGGCTCTGCTCGGCAACAAGGTGGCTGCGGGGATCTCCGGAGTCAGCGAGTACGCCGAGCAGATCAAGGCCGGCAAGCTGCGTGCCCTCGCAGTCACCGGTCCCGAGCGGGTCGCGGGCATCGACGCACCGACGTTGAAGGAGAGCGGCTACGACATCGAGTTCATCAACTGGCGAGGCGTCGTCGCCCCCAAGGGCATCTCGCAGGCCGCAACCGACCGCCTGGTTGACCTGGTGACCCAGATGCACGACTCGGAGGGCTGGCAGAAGGCGCTCAGCACGAACGGCTGGACCGACACGTTCCAGACCGGCGACGAGTTCGCTGCCTTCATCACCTCGGAGCAGGAGCGGACCACCGCCGTGCTCAAGGACCTCGGGCTGGTCGGCTAGCAGTGAGCCCCGAGTCCGAGGGAACCTCTCCGACGGTGGCGAACGCCGCCGTCGGGGAGGTCCTGGTCGCCCTCGCCGTGGTCGGTCTCGGCCTGTTCACGATCGTGGACGCCGGCCGCATCAAGATCCCGCTCAGCTCGAACGTCGTGGGGCCACGGGTGTTCCCCTATGCCGTCGGCGTGGCTCTGACCATCGCGGGGGCAGTGATCGCCCTCGACATCCTTCGGGGCGGGCGGGCCACGCCCGAGGAGGGCGAGGACGTCGACGTCGATGCGCCGACCGACTGGCCCACCCTCGCCAAGCTCCTGACCGGCTTTGCGCTGCACATCCTGCTCGTCGACACGCTCGGGTGGGCCCTCGCCGGTGCCCTGTTGTTCACCGTGGTCGCGTGGGCGCTGGGCGGCAACCCGGTCAAGGCGGCCGTGATCGGCGTGGTTCTCGGGTTCGGTGTGCAGGCAGCCTTCGTCTCCGGACTCGGCGTGACGCTGCCCGCGGGCCTCTTCGAGAACGTGGGGCTGCTCCGTGGGTGACATCGGATCCCTGATCCAGGGCTTCAGCGTCGCGCTGCAGCCCACGTATCTGCTCTATGCGCTGCTCGGCGTGACGCTTGGCACCGCCGTCGGTGTGCTTCCGGGCATCGGCCCGGCCATGACCGTGGCCCTGCTGCTCCCGCTGACCTACAGCCTGGACCCCACGGGCGCCTTCATCATGTTCGCGGGGATCTACTACGGCGGCATGTACGGCGGGTCCACCACATCGATCCTGCTCAACACTCCGGGGGAGTCAGCCTCGATCATCACGGCGCTCGAGGGCAACCGGATGGCCCGAAACGGCCGGGGGGCGGCTGCGCTCGCGACGGCCGCCATCGGCTCGTTCGTCGCGGGCACGATCGCCACCATCGGCCTGACGCTCGTTGCTCCCACCCTTGCTGACCTGGCCGTTCACCTGGGGGCCCCGGACTACGTCGCACTCACCGTCGTCGCGCTCCTCACCGTGTCAGCGCTCCTGGGATCGTCGGCCGCACGAGGCTTGGCCTCGTTGGGGATCGGGCTGCTGCTCGGACTGGTCGGCACCGACAGCCTGACCGGGCAGCGCCGGTTCACCTTCGGCCTCCCTGTGCTGGCGGACGGAATCGACGTGGTCACCTTCGCCGTGGGCGTGTTCGCCGTCGGTGAGGCGCTCTGGGTCGCGTCTCGGATGCGCCACGGACCCCTGAGGGTCATCCCGGTCGGTGGGAGCTGGATGACACGCCAGGACTTCCGCCGGTCGTGGCGTCCGTGGCTGCGCGGGACGGCCCTCGGGTTCCCCATCGGCGCGATGCCGGCGGGCGGCGCGGAGATCCCCACGTTCTTGTCCTACGCCATCGAGAAGAAGCTGTCGCGACACAAGGAGGAGTTCGGCACGACAGGTGCGATCGAGGGCGTGGCGGGTCCCGAGGCGGCCAACAACGCCAGCGCGGCTGGGGTGCTCGTCCCCCTCCTGACCCTTGGCCTGCCGACCTCGGCCACAGCGGCGGTCCTGATCGCGGCGTTCCAGAGCTACGGGATCCAGCCGGGCCCCCTGCTGTTCCAGAACGAGGGAAGCCTGGTCTGGGCTCTGATCGCCAGCCTCTACATCGGCAACGTCCTGCTGCTCGTCCTCAACCTCCCCCTGGTCGGGCTGTGGGTGCGGCTGCTCCGGATCCCGCGCCCCTACCTGTACGCGGGAATCCTGCTGTTCGCTGCCCTCGGTGGCTACGCGCTCAACGGGGTTCGGACGGACCTGTGGGTGCTGCTCGGGATCGGGGTCCTGGGCTACGTGATGCGGAGGTTCGGGTACCCGATCGCCCCGGCCGTGATCGGTCTCATTCTGGGCCCGATCGCCGAGGAGCAGCTTCGCCGGACGCTCGCCATCAGCCAAGGCGACCCTTCGGCGCTGGTCACCAGTCCGTTCGCCGCGACGGTCTATGCGCTGTTGACCGTCGGTGCTGTCGCAACCGTGGTCTTCCGCCGCCGCGCGGCGAAGGCATCGGACCGGCGCTCCGTCGTGATGTCCGGGGTCTCGGGCAGCGGGGGTCAGTAGCCCCCCGAGTGAACGCCGCCGCGCCGGACCCGTCGGATCCGGGGGCGTCGGGAGAACTGCCGTTAGCGTGGGGCGATGCTGACGCGCGGTCTCCGGGGGGCCCTGGTCCTGGGTCTGGTCCTGGGCCCGGTCCTGGGCCCGGTCCTGGGCCCGGTCTTGGGCGTGGTCGCCGGCGGCGCCGCCGGGTGGCGAGCGGCGCGACCAGTGGGCGTCGAGACCGCTTCGATCTCCGCAGACCTGGCTTTCGCCCGACCGGCGTCGAGAACCCGGAAGGCACCCAAGGCGGAGTGTCACGGGGTGGATCACCGCGAGGTCCGAGGGCCGCGGCCGACGTACACCCACAAGAAGCTGGCCGAGTTCGGCAACCACAGGCGGATGTGTCGCGCATTCTGGCTGCCGCGGCCTCGCCGCTACCTGGTGCCGCAGGGGCTGGCGGTCGTCGCCCGGACCGCGTGGGTCGCCGGCTACCGCCACACCCCCGGGTACGGCGAGCGGCCGTGCCGGCTGACGCACCTCGACCTGCGCACGGGCAAGCGGCTGGCCACGCTCTCCGTCGTGGGCCGTGTCGGTCGGCGACCCGCGACCTACTGCCGACACGGGGGCGGGATCGCCGAGTCCGGCGGTCGGCTGTGGATCGCGGAGAAGAACAGGCTGTGGCTCGTCGTCCCGTCCACGGCGACCGGCTCAACGGTGCGGGCCAGCCGGGTCTGGCGGATCCGGGAACCGGTCCGCGGGTCCTCCATCGTCCTGTCCGGTGATCGGCTCGGCCTGGTGCCCTTCGTGACGGAGGGACGGGCCCGCATCCACTGGTTCGGCCTCCGGGGCCTGATGCGCGCGGGTGTGCTCGACCTCGGCGTACGCCGGGCCGGGCGCAAGCAGATCGGCGCCGTCGCCCGCCAGCGGGTGCCCGCGCGCGTGCAGGGCGCGACGATCGGCCCCGACGGCGGCCTGTACCTGACCAGGTCGACTCTCGCGTGCGGCGAGCTGGTCACGCCCAGCGGAGCTCGGATCGCCTTCGTCCCGGGAGCCGAGGGCCTGCAGTTCGGCGCGGGCGGCCGGCGCCTGTGGGTGGTCAGTGAGTCGGGGGCACGTCCCTACGCGGGCTCCCGCAAGCCGCTGACACCGGCAGTGTCCAGCTTCGAGTGGCCACGACTGGCTGTCGGCAAGGGGTCGACGTGCCGCTTCTAGTCGGCGCAAGCGGCCGGGGCCGGAGTGCGCGAGAGTGAACCAACAGCGAGGAGGCAGCCGGTGAGGATCGGGATCGTCGTGGGGAGCACCCGTCCCGGCCGGAAGGGGTCCGGCGTCGGACGCTGGGTGCACGAGGCCGCGCGCGGCAGGGCGGCCGCTGACTACGAGCTGATCGAGCTCGCGGACTTCGACCTGCCACTGCTCGACGAAGCCGTCGACGCCGGCGCGGCCAACCGCGAGTACGAGCGGGAGACGACGCGGCGGTGGAGTCGCACGGTCGACGCGCTGGACGGGTTCGTGTGGGTGACGCCCGAGTACAACCACGGCGTACCCGCAGCCATGAAGAACGCCGTGGACCTGCTCTACCCGGAGTGGAACAACAAGACCGTCGGCTACGTCGGCTACGGGTTCGATGGCGGCACCCGTGCCGTCGAGCAGTGGCGAGGGATCCACGCTGCCGTGGTCATGTTCAGTGTCCGCTCCCAGGTGGCGCTGCAGAACGCCTCCGACTTCGACGGCAACGCCTTCACGCCGCAGGAGCGCCGCGCCAACCGCCTCGACCGGATGCTCGACCAGCTCGAGGCTGCGACTGCAGCCGTTGGGTCGCTGCGCTCGTGACCGGGGTGGACGCTAGCCTTGCCCGGTGGAACACGTTCTAGAAACGCCTCCGCCTGACGTCTTCTCGAGCGGCCGGATCGGGCCGCTCACGCTGCGCAACCGGGTCATCAAGGCGGCGACTTACGAGGGGCTGAGCCACCGGTCGCGGGTCACCTCGGACCTGGTCGCCTTCCATCGGGCCTACGCCGCGGGGGGAGTGGCGATGACCACCGTCGCCTACTGTGCCGTCGCCCCCGAGGGCCGCACCGCACCCGACCAGATCCAGTGGACCGACGAGGCGATGCCGGGCCTGCGGGTTCTCACCGACGCCGTGCACGCCGAGGGCGCCGCGGCGTCGGCTCAGCTGGGCCACGCCGGCCCCGTCGCCGATCCACGGGGCAACCGGAGCCCGGCCCTCGCACCCAGCCTGAGGTTCCCGAACATGTCCGGCGGGGTCTCGAGGCGGGCGAGCGTCGACGACATCCGGCGGATCACCGCCGCACACGGCGCTGCTGCCGCGCGAGCTGTCGAGGCCGGTTTCGACGCCGTCGAGGTGCACCTCGGCCACAGCTACCTGGCGAGCGCGTTCCTGAGCCCTAAGCTCAACCACCGCCGGGATGAGTACGGCGGGGCGCTGCTCAACCGGGCCAAGGTGGCCCGCGGGATCCTGCGCGCCGTCCGTGACGAGGTCGGTGACCGGATCGCGATCCTGGCCAAGCTCAACATGACCGACGGTGTGCGTGGCGGGATCAGCATCGACGACGCGATCCAGACGGCGCAGTGGATCGAGAGCGACGGGACCGTGGACGCCCTCGAGATGACCGCGGGCAGCTCACTGCTCAACCCGATGTACCTGTTTCGCGGCGGGGCACCGGTGGAGGAGTTCGTCGAGGTGATGCCACAACCGATCAAGACCGCGATGCGGGTCGTCGGGAGGCGCTTCATCCGCGAGTATCCCTACCGCGACGCCTACCTGCTCGAGGATGCCCGCCGCGTGCGCGCCGAGGTCGGGTTGCCCATGGTGCTGCTGGGTGGGATCACCGACCGTGCGTCGATGGACCTCGCGATGGCCGAGGGCTTCGAGTTCGTCGCCATGGCCCGTGCGTTGCTCCGCGAGCCCGACCTGGTCAACCGGATCGCGGCCGATGCAGCCACCGAGTCCCTGTGCATCCACTGCAACCGGTGCATGCCCACCAACTTCGTCGGCACGCACTGCCCCGTCGTCGCTGCCGAGAGCCCGCGCGGCGAGTCCTGGGGGACGGCCGCCGGCTACCCCTGAGCACGCGCTGACTAGGGTCGCGCCATGGACTACGAGTTCGACCGCGGGATCGCCATCGTGCCCACCGGCCCGGGGGAGTACGCCGCCGACCTCGACCCCGGCTGGGTGGTCGGCGGTGGCCTCAACGGCGGTTACCTGCTCGCGGTCATCGGCAACGCGGTGGGTGCCGAGCTCGCGCCGGCCGGCCAGCCCGACCCGGTCTCGGTGAGCGCCTACTACCTCACCCCGACCGTCCCCGGCCCCGCGTTCGTCCGGGTGCGGCGCGTGCGCGCCGGCGGCCGGCGCTCGACCGTGTCGGCGACCCTCGTGCAGGAGGTGGACGGGGAGGAGATCGAGCGGATCACCGCCCTGGCCGTGTTCGGCGACCTGGCCGGGGCGTCCTCCGAGATCCACCGGGAGTTGGCGCCGCCAAACCTCCCGCCGGTCGAGGACTGCCTCCCGACCTCGCTCGCCCCCGAGGACTTCCGCAAGGTCGCGCCGCTGCTCGAGCGTTTCGGCACTCGGCTCGATCCGGCCTACGTCGGTTGGGCGGTCGGCAAGCCCAGCGGCTCGGGCATCATCCAGGGCTGGTTCAAGCTCGCGGACGACCGCCCGCTGGACCCGATCGCGTTGCTCCTGGTCGTCGACGCGCTGCCGCCGGTCACCTTCGATCTCGGCATGCCGGGGTGGGCGCCGACGATCGAGCTGACGGCCCACGTCCGGGGTGTTCCGGCGGAGGGCTGGGCGATCGTCCGTCATGCCACCCGCACCATCGCGGGCGGCTACTTCGAGGAGGACTGCGAGGTCTGGGACTCCGCGGGTCACCTGGTGGCGCAGTCGCGCCAGCTCGCCCTGCTGCCCCGCCCTGCTCCCGGTTCTGCTGCCCGCCCTGCCCGCCCTGACGGCCCATGACACTCTCCTGACGGGCCGGTCACATTAGGTCGCCACGCGGCGTTCCCGCGCGAGGGTCGACGGATGAGGCGATCGGTGACGGCTGCACTCTCCCTGGGTGCGCTGCTGCTCCTTTCAGCGGGTCACCCGACCCACGGGCGACTGGTCCTCGACGACCCGTCGGCGGGCGCGCGACCACCTGCGACGGTCACGGTGCCCGCCCCGGTCGACCCGGGAGACTCCGAGAACCCGCTGTTCGTGCGCAACTCGGTCGAGGTCAACAGCCGGGGCTTCACCAGTGGTCAGACGGTCGAGGTTCGGGCGACCGGGCACGAGCTCTGGCCAGAGGTGCTCGCGGCCTACGAGGTGGCCGTTGCCTCCGCACCACCCGCGTGCCACATCACCGTGCCCATCCTCGCGGCCATCGGCGCCGTGGAGTCGGGCAACCTCAAGGGGCACCGGCTCGACGCCGAGCACCGCGTCGTACCGCCGATCCTGGGGCCCGTGCTCAACGGGGCCGGCGTGGCGGCGATCCGGGACACCGACGGGGGCAGCCTCGACGGTGACCGCGTGTGGGACCGGGCCGTGGGGCCGATGCAGTTCATCCCAGCGAGTTGGCGCGCCGTCGCGGTGGACATGGACATGGACGGAGTGCGCGACCCGCAGGACATCGACGATGCCGCGGGCGCGGCGATGGTCTACCTGTGCGGGCAGGGTCGCGACCTGGGGACCGAGCAGGGTCTCACCGCAGCCGTCCTCGCCTACAACCACTCGCGGGTCTACCTCAGGTTGGTGCTGGCCTGGAAGGCGACCTTCGAGGCGGAGAACCTCGACCGTCTGCTCCCTCCACCCGCAATGGCCGCCTGGGGATTGCCGCTGATCGCCCGCACGGGTCCGGACTCCGCGGCCCTGAGCGCCGCGGCCCGGCCGTCCTCGCCCAGCTCCGCCACGGTCCCCACGCCGACTCCGACCGTGACGCCGACGCCGACGCCGACGCCGACGCCGACGCCGACGCCGACGCCGACGCCGACGCCGACGCCAACGCCAACGCCAACGCCGAGTCCGAGTCCGAGTCCGACTCCGACTCCGACCCCGACACCCACCCCGACACCCACTCCCACCCCCACTCCCACCCTGCCGCCGCCGGTCGTGACAGAACCTCCGCCTCCGCCTCCGCCTCCGCCCCCGCCGGATCCGTCGTGTCCGCCGCCCGATGCGGCGGCAGGTACGCCGGCTTCGGTGACCCCCGACCCGCTGCTGGTCCCGGCTCCCTCCGACCCCACGGGCGTGCCTCCGGTCGACCCGCTGCTGGACCCCACCGCGACCACGTGCCTGCCGGCGGAGCCGGTTGCTCCTGCTCCGTGACGCGTAGACGTGCGGCCCTGGACCGGGGTCCGCGGTGGTCCCGTTGGACGCCGGTCAGGTCAGCATCCCGACGGCCTGTTGTCATCCGGCGGTCATAAATCGCCGGGTTTCGCCCGTTTTTCGTGCGGTTTGCCGACGACTGGCCTACACCAGCAGACCACTCCGTCCGGCACCGGTGGCAGGGCCTCGTGGGTGGGCGTAACTTACGGGCATCGAGTTGCCCCAGACCCAGGCGTTGCGATCCGATCACTCTCGGGGACGGGCGGTCGGGGGGTTCGGTAGGGGGATTTCATGAGCAATCTACTGGTAGTCGACGACGAGCCGCGGGTGGTCACCTTCCTGACCCGGTTCCTCGTCGCCGAGGGGCACTCGGTCATCACGGCGAACGACGGTGTGCAGGCGCTGGAGAAGCTTCGCGACAACGTGGTCGACCTCGTCCTGCTTGATCTGGTGATGCCGCGCTGCAACGGGTTGCAGGTGCTGGCCAGCGTGGGGGAGCTCGACCAGGACTCACCACCCGTGATCGTGCTCTCCGCGGTCGACGAGGTCGCTGCCAGGGTGCAGGCGCTCGACCGCGGTGCCGTCGACTTCGTGCGCAAGCCGTTCCATGCCGCCGAGCTCCTCGCCAGGGTACGTCGCCACCTCGTGAGCAACAACCGCCAACGCGAGGGCAACCGCGACCGCTTCATGAGCGCCGGCGGGATCGAGCTGGACATCGACCGTCGTCGCGCCAGGGGTGCCGACTTCGACATCGTCCTCACCGAACGGGAGTTCGGGCTGCTCGCCCATCTGATGCGGCGTCGTGGTGACGTGTGCCGCAAGGACGAGCTGTTGCACGACATCTGGGGGCTGGACTTCGATCCCGGCAGCAACGTCATCGAGGTGTGCATGCGTCGCCTCCGCACGAAGCTGGGTGACCCGCCGATCGAGACGGTCCGCGGCGTCGGTTACTGCTTCTACGGGGAGTGACCATGCCCGAGACCCTCTCGCCGAGCCCCGACCGGCTCCTCGGGCCCTGGATCGTGTTCGCCTGCTTCTGCACGACGCTCATGTGGATGTTGCCGGGGCAGGAGACCGTGCCCTACCACCTGGCCTGGATCGGGCTCGCGCTCGCCTACGGCATCGAGGCCTGGGAGTGGCGCCGCACCGTCGCGGCGATCCTGGTCTACGCCGTAGTCACCGGCGGCGTCCTGGTCACCCGGGCAGCCACCGGGGCGATCGTGTGGGGAGAGATCGCCGAGATCCCGCTGATGCCGATGCTGGTCCTCGTGGTGGTGTGGAACATCCGCAAGCGGCACCTGGCCTTCGCCACCCTCAGCCGGATGGCCCGGCACGACGCACTGCGAGCCGCCCAGCGCGAGCGGGTGAGCCGGATGACCTCCCACGAGATGCGGACCCCGGCGACCATCGCCAGCGGCTATGCCGAGATCCTGCTCGCCCAGGAGACCGACCCGTCGCGGCGCAACGACCTCTGGGTGATCCGCGACGAGCTGGCGCGGCTGGTCCAGGCGGGCGACAGGTTGATCCGGACCATCCGGATGCAGGACCACGTCGACCTCGAGGCGGTCGAGCTCGACCTGCTCCTGTGCGAGGTCGTGGAGCGCTGGAGCGTGCTGGCGGAGCGGAACTGGGTGGTGGACGCGGAGCCGATCCGCCACTGGTGTTCTCCGGAGCGCCTGCGCGCCTGTCTGGACACGCTGATCGAGAACGCCGTGCGCTACACCGAGATCGGGGACACGGTGCGCATCCTCGGCCAGGTCGTGGGCGGGCGAATCGTGATCGGGGTGGCCGACTCCGGGCCGGGGATCGATCCCATGCTCGTGCAGGCTCTGAGCCGGGGCGAGGTCGGCACGACGGAGCCGCATGACGCCTACATCGCGCGCGACCCCAAGGCACAGACGGGTCTCGGCCTCGCCCTGGTGCGCGCGGCCGCCGAGGCCCGCGGCGGAGGGGTGGTGGCGGGCCGTTCGGCCGAGGGTGGCGCGCTGGTGCTGATGGCTCTGCCGGCCCCCGCCGGAGGGCTGCAGCCGTTGAGCCGCGCGCACGCCGCAGTCGTGGCCTGAGAGCCACCCCCCTGGGGGGTCGCGCGGGTGGCTCTCAGGCCATGGGCCGATCGAACTGGGCCCTGTTCATCGCGAAGACGAACCGCCGGCCCGGGTACTCCGTCAGCGACCACAGCAGGTCAGTCGACGGCCAGTAGGCGATGTCCTCGGGACCGACCGGCAGCGTCCGAGGAAAGGTCCGGAACTCACCCGGACGTCCGACGTGCAGCTGGCCCAGGCGGTAGCGCCCGCGGCTGGACGTCACGTAGTAGGTGTCGCGGACCACGGTCGCGCCCTGCATGTGCCCCAGGCCGCGGTCATCGAGCCAGACCGGGCGGGAGGTGCCGTCCTCGTGCGCCTCGAGGTGGTAGCTCTCGGGGTCGAGGGGGTAGCGGACCAGGCGCCGGGTCATCTCGGAGACGCCGTACTCGCCGGCGACCAGCTGTGGCGGCGACGAGCTGCGGTCCAGGGACAGGAACGAGTAGCGCATCTGCTCGGTGCCCTCGCTGGCCGTCGCCTCATAGGCGAAGCGCACCGGCAGCACGAAGCGGTAGCCGTAGGTGTGCGCCGTGGACTCGACTCGGATGATGTCATCGACCAGACAGGTGAACAGGCCACGCCGGGTGCCCGCTACGTGAACGTACGGGCCGCACCACACCAGGCCGCCGGCGTGCACGAGCAGCGGCCTCAGCTGGATCCGCCCGTCGGCCGCGCGCTCGGGCACGACCAGCAGCACATGGCGGTACTGCAGTGTGTCGATGTCCACGACCGTGACCCGGCTGCCGTGGTTGGCCCGGTCGACGTTCTTGGAGTACCAGCTCGTCATCAGCAGCCGACGGCCATCGACGTCCTCGGTGTCGCTGGCGTCGGCAGAGGTGGTGATCCCCTGCGGCCACCAGCGCTCGGTCAGCAGATCCGCCTGGTTCCACCGGAACCCCCACTCCGCCGCGCGGCCGGGGATGCTGGTGCGCTCGGCGCGCCGGTTGAGGTGTGCGAGCACGCCGGCGACGCCGACCCGCCGCCCGAACCGCTTCGCTGCCTCGTCGATCTCCTCGCCGTTCTCGTCGCTGCGGCGCAGGTGGATGGTCGACACGTTGTCCCGGGTCACGAGACCAACGTAGACACCGCCTAGATTCGACGCATGGCGGAGGTCGTGGGCGTGGCGATCCTGGTCGCCCGGCGCGTCCTCGCCGCCCGCCGGGCCACCCCGCGCGCACTGGCCGGCGGGTGGGAGTTCCCGGGCGGCAAGGTGGAGCCGAGTGAGGACCCGGTCGCCACGGCGGTCCGCGAGATCGGTGAGGAGCTCGGATGCCGGGTCGCGGTCACCGGGTGGCTCTCGGGCGAGACGGCCGTGGGCGTGGACCTCGTGCTCCGGGTCGCCACCGCGGAGCTCGTCACCGGCGACCCGGTCCCCCGTGAGCACGATGCAGTTCGCTGGCTCCGCGCCGACCAGTTGGGCGAGGTGCTGTGGCTCGCGGCCGACCTAGCCTTCGTGGACCAGGTCGCCGTCGTGCTGGGAGCCCGGCACTGATGTCAGGCGAGTTGCGCGGCTTCTTCTTCGATGAGCACGACGCCCGCGCCGTGGCGGGTCGTCTTGTCCGCGACGGCTTCGAGGCCTCCTGTGCGCGCCAGCCGCTTGCCGGCGAGGACGACGACGAGGACCATCCCTGGGCGGTGCGGACCGATGCGCCGGTGGCGATGCTGGAGCTGCTGGTGGAGCAGCACGACGGTTGGTTGGAGACCCCGGAGCCGACCGCACCCCCGGAGCCTATGGTCCTCCCGGACGCGCCCCGACGTCTGAAGGGCGAGCGTTAGCCCGGCTGTGGGCCCGGCTGTGGGCCCGGCTGTGGGCCCGGCTGTGGGCCCGGCGTCCTAGGCTGCTCCTCATGAACAAGCACCTGCTCCTGGTCCACGCCCACCCCGACGACGAGTCCATCGGGCAGGGGGCGACGATGGCGCGCTACGTCGCCGAGGGGATCGGGGTCACCCTCGTGACCTGCACCGGGGGCGAGATGGGCGAGATCCTGGTGCCCGAGATGGAGCACATGGCCGCCGACCGGGACGACACCCTGGCCGACCAGCGCAAGATCGAGCTCGACAACGCGATGAAGGCGCTGGGCGTCACCGACTACCGCCATCTCGGCGGTTTCAAGCGCTACCGCGACTCCGGCATGCAGTGGCACGCCGACGGGCACGCGGTACCCGCCGACTCGGTGCACGAGAACGCCTTCTGGAACGCCGACCTCACCGAGGCGGCCACCCACCTCGTGGAGGTGATCCGCGAGGTGCGCCCGCAGGTGATGGTCACCTACGACGAGTTCGGCGGCTACGGGCACCCCGACCACATCCAGGCTCACCGGGTGGCGATGTACGGCGCGATGCTGGCTGCGGTTCCGACGTACCGCCGTGACCTCGGAGAGGCCCACGACATCGCCAAGATCTACTGGGGCGCCATGTCGGCCTCCAAGGTGCGCGAAGGACTCCGGGACCTGCGGGCCGCGGGAGACACCACCACCTTCGAGGGGATGGACCCCGATGGTCCACTGCCCAAGTTCATGGTCGACGACGAGGACCTGACCGCTGCCGTGGTCGGCGAGAGCTACGTCGACCAGAAGATGGAGGCGCTGCGCGCGCACGCCACCCAGATCGCCGTGGACGGACCGTTCTTCGCCCTGGCCAACAACAAGGGCAACGAGGTCTGGGGCATCGAGCACTTCCGGATCGCCAAGGGTGCCCCGGGCCCGACCGGGCCGGACGGTCTGGAGACGGACCTGTTCGCCGGGCTCGGGTGAGCGCAGGTGGGTGAGGGTTCCTCGGGCGGGCTGGGCGCGCGCGTCGCCGGCTTCACGGTGCTCGCGCTGCTGGCCCTGTTCGGCCTGTCCTACCTCGGCCTGTATCTCTACGCGGGCGACACGATGCCGCGCAGCGCGCGGGTCGAGGGCATCAACGTGGCCGGGCTGTCGCCGGCCGCCGCCGAGGACAAGCTGCGCGACGGACTCTCCGAGCGCGCGAAGGAACCGATCGAGGTGACCTTCGGTGACGGCCGGGGCGCGGCGGTCGACCCGGCCGCGGCCGGCCTCTCGGTGGACTACCCGGCTTCGGTGGAGGAGGCCGCCGGTGGGGCCCGGCTGAGCCTGCGCCGGATGTGGGAGGTGATCACGGGCGGGGGCAACCACCGCGCCGAGATCCAGGTGGACCAGGACGCCATGCAGGCCGCCCTCGACCGGCTGTCCGCGGCCCTGGGTCAGCAGCCCGTGGAAGGCTCGGTCGTCTTCCGCGACGGCGCCGCGGTCCCGGTTAGGTCTCGCCCCGGGCTCGTGGTGAACGGGGGCGCCACCGAGACGATCCTCGAGCGCCGCTTCCTGCACGGGGGCTCCCAGAAGCTGCCCACCGAGGTGCGCCAGCCCTACATCACCGACGACGACGTCGCGGAGGCGATGGAGTCGTTCGGCAAACCGGCGATGTCCGCTCCGGTGACGCTGCTGCTCGGCGGCCAGAAGGTGGTCGCACCTCCCCGCCTCTTCGGCAAGGGGCTCTCGATGATCCCGAGCAACGGCAAGCTGGTCCCCCGCGTCGACGGGGAGGCGATGGTCGCAGCGCTGCAGCCCGCCATGAAGACGATCGGGAAGGAGCCGGTCGACGCCCGGTTCGTGATCCGGCGCGGCCGGCCGGTGCTGATCCCGGCCAAGGTCGGCGTCGAGTTCGACCCGGGTCAGCTCGAGACCGGGTTCGCCGATGCCGCCGTACAGCAGGGCGCGCAGCGGCGCCTCGCGGTCGACGGGCGGCTCAGCCAGCCCTCCTTCACCACGACACAGGCGAAGGCCCTGAAGATCACCCGGCAGGTCAGCACCTTCACGACGAACTTCCCCTACGCCGAGTACCGCAACGTCAACCTGCCGCGGGCGGCGGAGCTGATCAACGGCACCGTGCTGCGGCCGGGGGAGACGTTCAGCCTCAACAAGACCGTCGGGGAGCGGACCAAGGCCAACGGCTTCACCGAGGGGTACGTCGTCTCCGACGGCATCTTCGCCAAGGACCTCGGCGGTGGCGTCTCCCAGATCGCCACGACGACCTTCAACGCCATGTTCTTCGCGGGGCTCAAGGACGTGCAGCACAAGCCGCACTCGGTCTTCATCGACCGGTATCCGGTCGGGCGCGAGGCCACGGTCGCGTGGCCATCGGTGGACCTCAGGTTCACCAACGACACGCCCTACGGCGTGCTGATCGAGGCGAGCGTGCGCAAGTCCACGCCGAGCCGGGAGGGTGCCGCGACCGTGTCGATGTACTCCACCAAGAGGTGGGACATCACCACCCGGGCCGGGAAGCGCACCGACCCCACGCAACCCGAGGTGCGCTACGTGCAGGACCCGGACTGCGAGGCGCTCGAGGGCCTGCCCGGGTTCAGCATCAACGTCTTCCGCTACTTCCACCCAGTGGGACAGACCAAGGTCGTGCGCACGGAGAAGTTCCACACCAACTACATCGCCCGCGACACCGTGCGCTGCGGGAAGCCACCGAAGCCGAAGCCGACGCCGACGCAGCCCTGACCCGCGCCGGCGGCTAGCGGGGCCGCCTGCGCGGCGGCCGTGGCGGGACCGGCTTGCCCGCGACGATGTCCGCGACCGCGATCTCGACGCGGGTGCCGTCCTCACGGCGGACCGTGACGACACCCTCGGCCCACGACTCGCAGATCCCCAGCACGTCGGTCATCGCCGGCCCGCCAGTCGGGCCGGTCTCACCGCGCAGCAGGCGCCGTACGACGACTCGCAGGCCCACCACCTGGGGACCGAGCGAGGGCTCGCCGCGGCCCAGCCCCGTTCGCTCCTCGGGCACCTCATCGTCGGCCACGATGGGATACTAGGCTGGAGGCGTCCCGCACCACTGCGAAGCTTCAGGAGGATCCAGGTGACCTACGTCATCGCCCAGCCTTGTGTCGACCTGAAGGACCGTGCCTGCGTCGACGAGTGCCCGGTCGACTGCATCTACGAGGGCAAGCGGATGCTCTACATCCACCCCGACGAGTGCGTCGACTGCGGCGCCTGCGAACCGGTCTGCCCCGTCGAGGCCATCTACTACGAGGACGACACCCCCGAGCAGTGGAAGGAGTACTACGACGCGAACGTGCACTTCTTCGATGATCTGGGCTCCCCCGGCGGCGCTGCCAAGATGGGCGAGATCGACAAGGACCACCCGTTGATCGAGGCACTCCCGCCCCAGCCCCAGGAGTGAAGACGAGGGTCTCCTCCCGGCTCCCGGACTTCCCCTGGGACCAGCTCACGACGTACGCCGAGCAGGCGCGCGCGCATCCCGACGGACTCGTCGACCTCTCGATCGGCACGCCCGTCGACCCCACACCCGAGGTCGTGCAGCAGGCGCTGCGCGCCGCCGCCGACTCGCCCGGCTACCCCGCCACGATCGGCCTGCCCGAGACCCGGCAGGCCTGCATCGACTGGCTCGCCCGCCGGTTCGGCGTCACCGGACTCACAGCGGCCTCGGTGCTGCCGACGATCGGCTCCAAGGAGCTCATCGCCGGACTGCCCACCCAGCTGGGCCTGGGGTCCGGCGACCTGGTGGTGCAGCCGCAGCTGGCCTACCCGACCTACGAGGTCGGCGCCGCCCTGGTCGGCGCCGAGACCGTCGCGACCGACTCCCTGACGGCGCTCGGGCCACGCAACCCCGCCCTGGTGTGGGTGAACTCGCCGTCCAACCCCACCGGGCGCGTGCTGCCCGTCGACCACCTGCGCAAGGTCGTCGACTGGTGCCGGGAGCGGGGTGCGCTGCTGGTCTCCGACGAGTGCTACCTGGAGTGCGCCTGGGAGAGTGAGCCGGTCTCCGTATTGCACCCCGACGTCAACAGCGGCTCGCTCGAGGGCATCCTGGCGGTGCACTCGCTGTCGAAGCGCTCGAACCTCGCGGGCTACCGGTGCGCGTTCCTCGCCGGTGACCCGACCGTGGTCGGGGAGCTGCTCGCCGTGCGGCGCAACCTCGGCCTGATGATGCCGGGTCCCCAGCAGCGCGCCATGGTCGCCGCCCTCGACGACGACGAGCACGTCGCCGAGCAGCACGCCCGCTACGCGGCTCGTCGTACGACGCTCCGGGCGGCCCTCGAGGGTGCCGGATTCCGGATCGACCACTCCGAGGCCTCGCTCTACCTCTGGGCCACCCGCGATGAGTCGTGCTGGGACACGGTGCGCCGGCTCGCCGAGCTGGGCATCCTGGTCGCTCCCGGGGCGTTCTACGGCCGCGCGGGCGAGCGGCACGTGCGGGTGGCGTTCACCGCCACCGATGAGCGGGTCAGCGCGGCAGCTCGGCGACTCGCCTAGCCCATCGCGATGCGGACCGTGGTCGCATCGGTCGTCGGCGCCGCCACCCAGCCCTTCTCCGAGGCCCGGTCGTTGCTCCACTGCCTCCCGGCGAAGCGCACGCTCTCGGGCCGCAGCTTCACGCCGTGAGCCACCGTGAACTGGGCGATCGACCAGCCCAGACGCTGACCCGCGGCGCCCCGCGGGACGGTGACGCGGACGTCCTGCCGGGTGCCGGTGCGGGCGATGTCGAGGGGGCCGTAGGCGCGCTCGAGCACCCGGATCACCTCCTTGGCGGTCTGGCGCTCGGTGCTCTTGTCGACCACGCAGCTGAACAGGCCGCCCGCGCTGTAGCCCGTGAGGGCCGAGGCCAGGGCGCGGGCGTCGGGCGCGTGCGCCTCGTAGGCCTCGGGGTAGCCGGATCGCTGCACCTTCTGCGCCGCCTCGGTGATCCGCATCGTCTTGTAGCCCTTGATCTTCTCCAGGGCGTCGTAGAAGGCGTTGATGGCGTAGTACGGGTCGCGCACCTGGCGCGCGGTTCCCCAGCCCTGCGAGGGTCGCTGCTGGAACAGCCCCAGGGAGTCCCGGTCACCGTGGGCGAGGTTGCGGATCTTGCTCTCCTGGTAGGCCGTGGCCAGCGCGATCGAGACGGCGCGGGCCGGCAGGCCGCGGCGTACGCCGATCGCGGCGATCAGGGTGGCGTTCTCCGCCTGGTCGGTGGCGAGTGCCACGTCCCGACCGCCGACCCGAGCCGCGCACCCCTCCGGGTCGGGCAGGGGGCCCGAGCCGCGCCAGGTCGCCACGCCGACGGCCACGACCACGGCGACGACGACCAGGAACAGCAGGAGACGAAAGCTCTTCATCGGGCATGCATCAGTTGGCGTGCAGGGCTGCGTTCAGGCTGATTCCCTCGCCCGCCCGCGGGGTGGCCTCGATCGAGCCGGTCACCGAGTTGCGCCGGAACAGCACGTTGCTGGCACCGGACAGCTCGGAGGCCTTGATCACCTTCGGCTTGGACTCCAGGTCCTTGACGGTGACCTTGGTGCCGGCGGTGACGTAGCAGCCCGCCTCGACCACGCAGTCGTCGCCGAGCGAGATGCCGATCCCGGCGTTGGCCCCCAGCAGGCAGCGCTCGCCGATCGAGATGACCGCCTTGCCGCCGCCGGACAGCGTGCCCATGATCGAGGCGCCGCCGCCGATGTCGGAACCGTCGCCGACCACGACCCCGGCGCTGATCCGCCCCTCCACCATCGAGACGCCGAGGGTGCCGGCGTTGTAGTTGACGAAGCCCTCGTGCATGACGGTGGTGCCGGGGGCCAGATGCGCGCCCAGGCGGACCCGGTCGGCGTCGGCGATGCGCACGCCCGACGGGACCACGTAGTCGGTCATCCGGGGGAACTTGTCGATCCCGAAGACCTGCACCGGTCCGTCGGCGCGCAGGCCGAGCCGGACCTCCTCGAAGCCGTCCACCGCGCACGGTCCGGCACTGGTCCACACGACGTTGGAGAGGACTCCGAAGATGCCGTCCAGGTTGACCTGGTGGGGGGCGACCAGCCGGTGGCTGAGCAGGTGCAGGCGCAGGTAGGCGTCGCTGGCGTCGGCCGGCGGCACGGCCAGCTCGATCGAGACGGTCACGACCTCGGTGTGCACGCGACGCTCGGGGTGCTTCCGGGCCAGGGCGGCCAGTGCCTCGGGCGGCGTACCTCCCGCGGCGGAGCCGAGGGCCGGCGCCGGGAACCAGGTGTCGAGCACGATGCCGTCCTCGGCGACGGTCGCCAGGCCGTGCCCCCACGCCGTGGTCGCGGCGGGATCTGTTTCGGGCAGGCCGGAGGAGGGAGTCTGCTGGGACATGCGCTTCAGGCTACCGGCCGCCTCCTCGGCCGACCCCCTCCGGTTGGATTCCCCCGGAGACGCTGGGCGCACGCGGCACTGCGGCTAGTTCCGCGACCGGTCAATCCGCGCACGCTCTGGTGCAGCGAGAGGTCAATGCATGCACGGCTCGGCGTCGTACGGCGTGCGCGCAGTGCCCGCTCGGCGTCGTACGGCGTGCGCGCAGTGCCCGCTCGGCGTCGTACGGCGTGAGTGCAGTGCCCGCTCGCGGGGCCGGGGGGCCTGACAGGATGGCGCGCATGTCACTGGACCTGAACTCCGACGTGGTCGCGCTCACCGAGGCCGTGGTGAACATCGAGTCGGTGAGCCGGAGCGAACGGCTGCTGGCGGACGAGATCGAGCAGGCGCTGAGCGGGATCCCCCACCTCGAGGTGACCCGGATCGGCAACTCCCTGGTCGCCCGCACCGACCTCGGCCGCGCGGAGCGGGTGGTGATCGCCGGTCACATCGACACCGTGCCGCTGAACCACAACCTGCCGGCCCGCAACGACGGCGCGCTCCTGCACGGCCTGGGCACCTGCGACATGAAGGGCGGCGTCGCGGTCGCCCTGCGCCTGGCCCACGGTCTCGCCGAGCCCAACCGCGACGTCACCTACGTGTTCTACGAGTGCGAGGAGATCGAGGAGGTCCACAACGGGCTCGGTCTGATCGCTGCGCAGCGTCCGGACCTGGTGGAGGCGGACTTCGCCGTCCTGATGGAGCCCAGCGACGGAGTGGTCGAGGCGGGCTGCCAGGGCACCTTGCGCGTCGAGGTCATCACCCGGGGCGAGCGGGCGCACTCGGCCCGCTCGTGGCGCGGCGTCAACGCGATCCACGGGGCCGGTGAGGTGCTCCGCCGGCTGGGGGAGTACGACGCCCGCAGGCCGGTGATCGACGGGCTGGAGTACCACGAGGGCCTCAACGCCGTGCTGATCAGCGGCGGCGTGGCCACCAACGTGCTTCCCGACGAGTGCGTGGTCACCGTCAACTACCGGTTCGCCCCGGACCGCTCGGAGGACGAGGCGCTGGCCTTCGTGAGCGAGTTCTTCGACGGCTACGAGCTCGAGGTGACCGACTCTGCTCCCGGTGCCCTGCCGGGGCTCGGCGTGCCGGCGGCCAAGGCATTCGTCGAGTCCGTGGGGGGGACCCCCAACCCGAAGTTCGGTTGGACCGACGTCGCGCGGTTCACCGGCCTGGGCATCCCGGCGGTCAACTTCGGCCCGGGCGACCCGATGCTGGCCCACAAGCAGGAGGAGTTCGTGCCGATCGAGCAGCTGCACTCATGTGAGGCCACGATGCGACGCTGGCTGGGCGCGATCGACGGCGCCGGCGCATGAGCACCGACGACCGAGCGGGTCGCCGCGAGAAGCGCAAGGGCCCGACCGTCCTCCGCGGCTCCCAGGTCGACCTCTCCACGACCGACCAGCGGCTGCTGGACTCCGGCGGCTCCAGCGACTGGGTGCACACGGATCCATGGCGAGTGCTGCGTATTCAGGCAGAGTTCGTCGAGGGCTTCGGAGCCCTGGCAGAGCTCGGTCCGGCCATCGGGGTCTTCGGCTCCGCGCGCACCCCGCCGGACGACCCCTACTACCTCAAGGGGCTCGAGCTCGGTCGCCGGTTGGCCGAGGCCGGCTTCGCCGTGATCACCGGCGGCGGGCCGGGCACGATGGAGGCCGCGAACAGGGGCGCCTCCGAGGCCGGTGGCGTCAGCGTGGGGCTCGGGATCGAGCTGCCCTTCGAGATCGGGCTCAACGAGTGGGTCGACGTCGGGGTGAACTTCCGCTACTTCTTCGCCCGCAAGACGATGTTCGTCAAGTACGCCAGCGGTTTCGTCGCCCTGCCCGGTGGGCTGGGCACCTTCGACGAGCTCTTCGAGGCGCTGACCCTGGTGCAGACCCAGAAGGTGACCTCGTTCCCGGTCGTGCTGATCGGTCGGGACTACTGGGCGGGACTGCTCGAGTGGCTGCGCGGCACGGTCCTGGCCGACGGCAAGATCTCCGAGGCGGACCTGGACATGATCGCGGTCACCGATGACGTGGACGAGGCCGTGCAGTTGATGGTCCAGGGTGTGGCCGGCCGATGACGTGGTTCTTCGCCGTGCTCATCGTGCTCGCCATCGGTGGGGTGGCAGTGGTGGCGACTGGCCGGGGAGGTTCCCTCGGCACGGAGTACGACGACCGGCCAGACGTGCTCCTGCCCGTCGACAGGCCGGTCCGCGGCGATGACCTGCGTGCCCTCAGGTTCAACACCGCGGTGCGTGGATACCGCGCGAGCGAGGTCGATGCGCTGATCGACCGGTTGGCGGCACAACTCGATGGTCCCCAATCTGGGGCCTCCGATGGGGCAGACTGAGCCGGTGATCCCGTTCATCGTGTCGACGGTCCTCCTAGCCCTCGCGGTCGTCCTCGTTGTCCTGACGCGCCTGCGTCTGGCCAAGCGGCACGAACCCGGCGCCGGCCGGCTGGACATTCCGCTCGGCATCGTCAACGCCCACTCGGCGCTCGGCGCCCTGGGCATCATCGTGTGGGGGACCTACCTCCTGGCGGGGGTCGACTCCCTCGTCGGGGTGGCGGGACTCGCCCTGTGGTGGGCGACGACGCTGGTTGGCCTGCTGATCCTGCTGCGTTGGCTCCCGGCGAAGGGCAAGCACGCCTCCGGGGGGTCCACCGACGAGTGGACCGAAGGGCCCTGGCTCTCGATGCTCGGGCACCTCGGCGCCCTGGTCGGCGCGATCGTCTGGACGACGTTCTTCGTCCTGGGCAAGGTCTGAGGCGTCCGGCTAGCTGCCGGAGAACGTGGGCTTCTCCTTGTTCACGAACGACGTGACCGCGTTGCGGTGGTCCTCGGTGGAGCCGGTCAACGTCATCATCGTGGCCTCGAACTCCAGCGCCTCCGCGAAGCCGTGCCCGCCTGCGAACTCGACCGAACGCCGGATGGCCCCGTAGGAGACCGTCGGTCCGCTGGCCAGGCGAGCGGCGAGCGTGGCCACCTCGTCTGCGAACGCGTCATCGGCCACCACGCTCGTGGCCAGCCCGAGGTCCAGGGACTCAGCGGCGCCGATCGTGCGCGGGAAGTACAACAGCTCGATCGCCTTCGCGCGCCCCACGATGCGCGGAAGGGTCCACGAGGACCCCGTGTCGCAGGAGAGCGCCACCCCGGCGAAGGCCAGGTTGAACCCGGCGGATTGCGACAGGACGCGGAAGTCGGCCGCGAAGGCCAAGCTGGCGCCGGCCCCGGCTGCGACGCCGTTGACGGCCGCCACGACCGGCTTGGGCATCGTGGCCAGGCTCGTGACGATCGGGTTGTAGTGCTCCTCCACGGTGCGGAACAGCGACTCGGCATCGGAGCTGTCCAGGATGGAGATGTGCTCCTTGAGGTCCTGCCCGACACAGAACGCCCGACCGTTCCCGGTCAGCACCACGCAGCGCGCCTCCTGGTCGGTCGCGGCCCGCTGAACCGCCGTCAGGAGGGCCTGTTTGGTGGCCACGTCGAGGCCGTTCATGGCCTCGGGGCGGTCGAGCGTGATCGTCGCGACGCCGTCGTTCACGTCGTAGCGAACGGGCTCGCTCATGGGTGTTCTCCTCGTCGGTATCGGGGCTGTCGCGCCGAGTCTGCCGCATGGGTTCCGACGATTGGTCCGATGGTCCGCGCGGATGGGGAATAATGGTCCCGAGGACGGCGCGTCATGCGCACGAGTGAATGACATGGGAAGAGGTGTGCACATGGCGGCCATGAAGCCGCGGACTGGCGACGGCCCGCTGGAGGTCACCAAGGAGGGTCGTGGCATCGTGATGAGGGTTCCCCTCGAAGGCGGTGGCAGGCTCGTGGTCGAGCTCAACGCTGTCGAGGCCGGTGCCCTGGGCGACGCCCTCAAGGAAGTGGTGGGCTGAGGCCCACTCCCTGACCATTCAGGCCCCCGTGGTCCCGCAAGGGACGGCGGGGGCCTTCGGTTAGGGTCGTCGGGTGTCGCTCCCCTCGCAGGTCCTCCCGCCCGAGTTCGCCCTCAGTGCCGCCACACCCTCGCGACTGGCGGGTGTCGGGATCGTGGCGGTTCCGGTGCTCCCCGGCGAGGACGGCGCGTCCCTCGGTCCGGGTGCTGCCGACCTCGCCGACGACCTCGGGGTCGACCTGATCGAGATCCTCTCCGCCGCCGAGGCCACCGGGAGTGCGGGCGAGCTGACCGAGCTGCCCGTCCTACGCACGGGCGACGTCCCCAACGCGGACCTGCGCCTGGTCCTCATGGTCGGGGTCGGCGCAGGGACCACGGGCGACCTGCGGCACGCTGGTGCCGCCGTCGCCCGGCGCGCGATCAACTGCGAGGCGGTCGCCTCCTCGGTCTCCGCGGTCGGTGACGAGGACGGCATGGCCGCCTTCGTCGAGGGCGCGACGCTCGGCTCCTTCGGCTTCTCGATGCACCGCGACGGGCCCAAGGACCGTCCGGTGGCCAGGGTCGTCCTGGCCCTGACCGCTGGAGGCACCGAGACCCGCACCGCGCTGCGCAAGGCGATCGCCGCGGCAGGCGCCGGCTGGCAGGCCCGCCTGCTGGCAAGCGTGCCGTCGAACATCAAGACCCCGAGCTGGCTGGCCGAGCGGGCGGTCACCTGCGCCGAGTCCGCCGGCCTCAAGGCCACCGTGCTGGACGAGAAGCAGCTGGCGGACCGGGGCTTCGGCGGGGTCGCCGGCGTGGGTCAGGCGGCCGCCGCGCCGCCGCGCTTCGTGCAGCTGGAGTACAGGCCCACCAAGGGCGCACGCAAGGCGGCCCACGTGGTCCTGGTCGGCAAGGGCATCACCTTCGACAGTGGGGGACTGTCGATCAAGCCGGGCCAGTCGATGGTCACGATGAAGCGCGACATGACCGGTGCGGGCGTCGTCGCGGCCGTCCTGGCGGCGTTGCCGGAGATCGACTGCCCGGTGCGGGTGACCGGCCTGCTGCCGCTGGCCGAGAACGCCGTCGGGGCCGACTCGATGCGGCCCGGGGACGTCATCACCCAGTACGGCGGCCGCACCACCGAGGTGACCAACACCGACGCCGAGGGGCGACTGGTGCTCGCCGACGGGCTGGCCTACGCCGTCGAGCGGCTCGAGCCCGACGTCCTGGTCGACATCGCCACGCTGACCGGGGGCATCAAGGTCGCCCTGGGTGAGCACGTCGGCGGCCTGTTCGCCACCAACGACGCCCTGGCCGACGCGCTCGACGCGGCCGGAGTGCGCGCGGGGGAACCCCTGTGGCGGATGCCGCTGAGCGACGAGTACGAGTCGAAGCTCGCCTCCAAGGTCGCCGACGCGGACAACGCGCCGGGCGGTCCGGGGGGCATCATGGCCGCGCTGTTCCTCAAGCCGTTCACCGGCGGTCTCCCGTGGGCTCATCTGGACATCGCCTCGGTGGGCGATGCCCCCAAGGACGACTTCGAGTGGACCGAGGGGCCGACCGGGTTCGGCGCGCGGCTGCTGCTGCAGTGGCTGGGTCAGCGCGATCCGCTCGCGGGCGTGAGCCGGTGAGCGACCGCACCCACTCGGCACTGACCGTGCGCTGGTCCCTGCGTGGGGCGCCCAGTGGAGTCGAGGAGCAGCTGGCCGAGTACGTCGCCCAGACCTCGCACGCCCGGTTCGAGGAGCTGGCCGGCCTGCGGTTCAAGACGTGGCGGATGCGGGCGGGGGAGTGGTTCGAGGGCTGCTACGTGTTCGTCGACGCCGCGGCACGCGCGGCGTTCCAGGAGCGGTTCACCGCCGGAGCACCGGAGGTGCCGCCGTCGAAGATGATCGGCTCCGTCCCCGACCTGATCGAGGAGTGCGAGGTCGTGGCAGTCGCGGTCGGTCCGGAGGGCATCGTCTCCGCTCCGTCGTACGACGTGTAGGTCGCTAGACCTCCGGCGTCCAGACCTTCTTCGCGACGAGCAGTCCGTCGCCGACCGGCAGCAGTGCCGGCACCAGGGACTCGTTGTCGCGGATCGCGTTGCCGAGCTCGCGGATCGCCACCGTCTCGGCGTCCCGCTGTGCCGGGTCGGCCACCCGGTCGTGCCACAGGGCGTTGTCGAAGGCCACCACCCCGCCGGGGCGCAGCAGCCGCAGCGCCTCAGTGAGGTACTCGGAGTACTCCTGCTTGTCGCCGTCGCAGAACACGAGGTCGTAGTGGCCGTCTGTGAGGCGTGGGATCACGTCGAGGGCCGGCCCGGGGATCAGCCGTATCCGCTGCGAGGCGATGCCGGCCTCGGTGAAGCCGAGCTTGGCGAGCCGCTGGTGCTCTGCCTCGGTGTCCACCGTGGTGAGTACGCCGTCCGGGCGCATCCCGCGCATCAGCCAGAGGCCGGAGACGCCGGTGCCGGTGCCGATCTCAACCACGGCTCTGGCGTCGAGCACCGAGGCCAGGAACCGGAGTGCGGCGCCTGCACCCGAACCGACGGGGACGACACCGACCTCCTCCGCACGCGCCCGGGCGTTGGTCAGGACCTCGTCCTCGACGACGAATTCCTCGGCGTAGCTCCAGCTCGCGGGCTTCATTGGCGTGACGATGGCTGTCTCCTGACGTGCGTGCCTGAGAATCGGACCCTACCCCCCGGCGCGACCCTGCCGACGCAGGCGCGACGCACTGCCTGGGACAACGGGCCGGCCGGGAACAAAGGCGGGCAACTCACTCGTTGTCCAGACGTGTGGATTCCTTGTGCTGACTACCGGCCTTCCTTCAGGCCTGTCTCAGGGAGCCTCCCTAGCGTGGAGCCATGCTGAATCCTCCCGTCGACCGACCCAACGGCCAGCCAGGTGATCTGAGCTGGGAGGGGATCGTGTCCGACCACTCGGCGCGGGTCTACCGCCTGGCCTACCGGCTCACCGGCAACAGGCACGACGCCGAGGACCTCACCCAGGAGGTCTTCGTGCGGGTCTTCCGCTCGCTGCACACCTACACCCCCGGGACGATGGAGGGGTGGCTGCACCGGATCACCACGAACCTCTTCCTCGACCAGGCCCGACGCAAGCAGCGGATCCGCTTCGACGCTCTCAGTGACGAGGCCGCGGCAAGGCTGCACAGCGCCCTGCCGACGCCGGACGCGGCCCAGGTGGACCGGATGTTCGACGCCGACGTCGAGACCGCCCTTGCCTCGTTGACTCCCGAGTTCCGGGCCGCGGTCGTGCTGTGCGACGTGGAGGGTCTCACCTACGAGGAGATCTCCGACGTCCTCGGGGTCAAGCTCGGCACCGTTCGGTCGCGCATCCACCGGGGCCGCGAACAGCTGCGCGCAGCCCTGGCCCACCGGGCCCCGCACGCGGCCCGCACCCGGTTCGCCGGACCACGGTTGGTGGAGCAACTGCGGTGATGTCCCTCAGCGGCCACGTCGGCGCCAAGGCCTCGGCCCTGGTGGACGGTCAGCTCTCCCCGGGCGAGGAGGAGCGGGCCTGGTCGCACGTCTTGACGTGCCCGGGCTGCCGTCGCCTTGTCGCTCGTGAGGGGTGGACCAAGCGCCAGGTCGGCTCCCTCGCCCTTCCGGCGGACTCCGACCCGCCGCCACAGCTGCTGGGCTCGCTGTACGCCGTGGACGCCTGGGCGACGGTCGATGCGATCGAGAAGCGATCGACGCGGCGACGTACGGCAGCGGTGCTCGTCGGAGGCGGAGCGGTCGGCGCCGCGGTCCTGGGCCTGATCACGGTCACCGGTCCGTGGCCGGGCCGCACCGAGGTCCCCCTACGGCCCTCGCCGGCGACGATCCACAACGATCCGGCCAGGACTCCGACGGGTTCCTCGACCGGTGCCGAGACCAACACCTCCATCGCATTGGTGCGTAGGTCAAGATAGGTGTCGTGAGCGACAACGACCCGGACGAGCCGACCACACCGCTGCCCCGGCCCGAGCCCGCCGACCAGCAACCCCAGGCGGCCCCGTACCCGCCGGTCTACTACGACCAGCAGCCTCCGCCCAGCAGCCACGACTGGGGCCAGGTCGAGCCCCCGGTTCCCGCGCTCGAGCCCGCGCCGCCCGCCCGTCCGCGCCTCCCCGTCTGGGTGTGGCCCGCCGTCGCGGTGACCGCGCTGCTGCTCGGGCTGACCGGCGGCGCTCTGGCCGGCGCACTGGTCGTCCGCGGTGGGGGCGACGGCTCCGGTGGTGTGCTACGGGTCGAGCGTCGTACGGCGGCTCCGCTGCCGGCCGACAACACGAGCATCGCCTCGGTCGCCGAGAAGGTCCTCCCAAGCACGGTCCAGATCGTGGCGGAGTACAACGGCAAGGACCAGGGCGCGACCGGCTCCGGGTTCGTCTTCGACAACCAGGGCCACATCATCACCAACAACCACGTCGTCGCCCAGGCGGACGAGGACGGCGGTCCGATCGAGATCATCGACCAGGCCGGCAAGCACTTCAAGGCCACCGTCGTCGGCCGCAGCACGGTCTACGACATCGCGGTGCTCAAGTCGGAGGAGGCCAAGTCGCTCACGCCGGCGGCGATCGGGTCCGCCGACCAGATGAGGGTCGGCGAGACCGTCGTGGCCATCGGCTCCCCGCTGGGCCTCTCGGCCACTGTCACCTCCGGCATCATCAGCGCGGTCAACCGCCCCGTCACGACGGGGGAGGGCGAGAACGACAACTCCTACATCAACGCGGTGCAGACCGATGCGGCGATCAACCCGGGCAACTCCGGCGGCCCGTTGGTCAACCTGCAGGGCGAGGTCGTGGGCGTCAACTCGGCGATCGCCTCGATGGGTTCCCAGATCGCCTCGGACCAGGCCGGCAACATCGGGGTCGGCTTCGCCATCCCCATCGAGCAGGTCCAGGTCACCACCGACCAGATCCTGCGCACCGGCAAGGCCCAGTACCCCATCATGGGCGCCAACGTGCGCGGCACCCCGAAGCTCGACGGCGCCAAGGTCGAGCAGATCACTCCGGGCCTGCCCGCGGCGAAGTCCGACCTCAAGGTCGGTGACATCATCCGCAAGGTCGACGGCAAGCCGGTCACCGGCTCCATCGACCTGGTCGTGGCGATCCGGTCGCACGTCCCCGGCGAGAAGGTCGTGCTGACCGTCGAGCGCGGCGGCAAGACCCTGGACGTGTCGGTCGGCCTGGCGGCCAAGACCGGCTGAGATCTTGCGCGTTCGCCACAAACTCCGGCATTTGTCCCATAATGCTCATATGGGACAACCGAACCGGCTGGGTGCAGCGAACCTGCACGGCCTTGCGCGCGTGCAGCGCGAGAAGCGCTGGACCACGATCCTGGACGGCGTGCTCGCGGTCAGCGTCGTGATCTGGATCGGCAGCCTCGTCACGGCCGCGCTGCCTGCGCGGGCCCACTGGGTGCTCGCGCTCGTCGTCGGGGCGATGGTGCTGCACCGGGCGCTCGTCGCGGTCGAGCGGAGGTACCGGGGGCACACCCCATCCGCTGTACGGCGTGAGGGCGAGCTGTTGGCGCAGCTGCGGCCCGAGGAAGTGCACGCGGCCTGAGACGGGCGGCCACGGCCGGCTCAGGTGGCGTCGGAGTCGTACGGCGGCACCTCGCCCGGCGAAAGCACCTCCGGGGCCGGAGCCGGATCGATCTCGTCGTCGTCCATCGCCTCGATGATGTGCTTGCGGATGGCTTGGCGGGGGTCGAGGTCGCTGAGCTTTAGGTCGGCGTAGTCGGGGCCGAGCTCCTCGCGGAGCTGGGCCTGGGCGCCCTGGGCCAGGTTGCGGACCTGGCGGACGAACTTCCCGGCTTGGCGGGCGTACTCGGGGAGACGCTCGGGGCCGAAGACGACGATGGCGACGATCGCGATCACCATCAGCTCCGGCAGCCCGACCCCGAACACGGTGGGTCAGCCCTTCGCGGTGGGACTCAGGCCGAGTTGCATGCCGGCGAGCCCCCGGCCGCGGCCGGCCAGTCCGAGCGCGATGCTGCCGAGTGCCTGCGCCGCGGGCGAGGTGGGGTCGGCCTCGAGCACCGGCTTCCCGGTGTCGCCGCCCTCGCGCAGGCTGATGTCGATCGGGATCTCGCCGAGCACCGGGACGTCGTAGCCGAAGCGGGCGCCGAGGTTGGCCGCGACCCGGGCGCCGCCGCCGGTGCCGAAGATCTCGAGCCGGTGCTCGGGGCCACAGTGCGGGCAGGGCAAAAAGGACATGTTCTCCACGACGCCGATCACGCGCTGGTGCATCATCGAGGCCATCGTGCCGGCGCGCTCGGCCACCTCGGTGGCGGCGTCCTGCGGGGTGGTCACCACGATGACCTCGGCGCTGGGCAGGTGCTGGCCCAGGGAGATCGCCACGTCGCCGGTGCCTGGTGGCAGGTCGAGCAGCAACACGTCGAGCGCACCCCAGTAGACGTCGGCGAGCATCTGCACGAGCGCCCGGTCGAGCATCGGGCCACGCCAGGCGACGACCTGGTCGCGACGGGGCTTGAGCATGCCGATGCTGATCACCGAGACGCCGCTGGCCGTGGGAACCGGCATGATCAGGTCCTCGACCTGGGTGGGCCGTACGTCGGCGATGCCCATCATGGCCGGCACCGAGTGACCGTAGATGTCGGCATCGACGATCCCGACGCGCAGTCCCTGCTTGGCCAACCCCAGCGCGAGGTTGACGGTGACCGAAGACTTGCCGACCCCACCCTTGCCGGAGGCGATCGCATAGACCTTGGTGAGCGAGTCGGGCTTGCCGAACGGGATCTCCCGTTGCGCGTGGCCGTCGCGGAGGATCTCCTGGAGTCCTGCGCGCTGCTCGGCGGTCATCACGCCGAGACGTACGTCGACCCCGGTGACGCCTTCGACGGCGGAGACCGCCTCGGTGACCTCACGGGTGATGGTGTCCTTGAGCGGGCAACCGGACACGGTCAACAGCACCGAGACCGTCACCATGCCGGTGTCGTCCACCTCGACGGACTCCACCATGTTCAGCTCGGTGATCGGGCGCTTGATCTCGGGGTCGTTGACTCCTGCGAGGGCAGCGTGGATCCGGTCGACAGCAGGGGAAGTCATGGGGCCAAGCCTACGTGTCGCACTCAGCCGCTCTCCACGGTGTCGTCCGCGTCGGAGTCGCCCAGCTCCTCCGCGAGGTTGCGCAGCTCCGAGCGCAGGAAGTCGCGGGTGGCCACCTCGCCCACGGCCATCCGCAGCGAGGCCACCTCGCGGGCGAGGAACTCCATGTCGGCGTGCGCCCGGGCGTTGGCCCGGCGGTCCTGCTCGTTGATGACCCGGTCGCGAACCTCCTGGCGGTTCTGCGCCAGCAGGATCAGCGGAGCGGCGTACGACGCCTGGAGGCTGAGCATCAGGGTCAGGAAGATGAACGGGTAGTTGTCGAAGCGGAAGTCCAGGGGGGCCACCAGGTTCCAGATCACCCAGAACAGGACGAACAGGGTCATGTAGATCAGGAACCGGGCGGTGCCCATGAACCGGGCGAACTGCTCGGCGAAGCTGCCGAAGGCGTCGTGGTTGACCGTCGGGCGCCGCAGCAGCTGGCGGCGCAGGTCCCGGGGGGTGTCCAGGCGGACGACGCGGGCGCGGTCGTCGGCCTTCCGCTCCGGCTTGCGGTCCTTCTTCTCCCGGTCGGTCATCCGCGTCACGTCCGTCCGATCTTGCGGTCGCGCCACCCCTCGGGAAGCAGGTGGTCGAGGAGGTCGTCCACGGTCACCGCCCCGAGCAGGCGCCCGTCCTCGTCGACCACCGGCGCAGCGACGAGGTTGTAGGTCGCGAGGAACATCGAGACGTCCTCCAGGGTGGCCTCCGGGCGCAGGTAGTCGATGCCGGTGTCGAGCACGCCGGCCACCAGGGTGGAGGGGGGTTCGCGGAGGAGACGCTGGATGTGGGCCACCCCGAGCAGCTTGCCGGTCGGTGTCTCCAGGGGCGGGCGGCACACGTGCACCAGCGCCGCCAGCGACGGGGTGAGCTCCTCGCTGCGCACGTGGGCGAGGGCCTCGGCGACGGTCGCGTCCGGCGGCAGGATCACCGGTTCCGGGGTCATCATCCCGCCGGCGGTCTCCTCGCCGTAGACCATCAGCCGCCGCACCTCCTCGGCATCCTCGGCCTCCATCAGCCCCAGCAGGGTCCGGGCCGTCTCGGGGGGAAGGTCGGCGATCAGGTCGGCCGCGTCGTCGGCGGACATCTCCTCCAGAATGTCGGCGGCACGCTCGGAGTCGAGGTGCTCGAGGATCTCCACCTGGTCCTCCTCGGGGAGCTCCTCGAGGACGTGCGCCAGGCGTTCGTCGTCGAGACCGGCCACGACCTGGGCACGGCGCTCGGGCGGCAGCTCGTGGATCACGTTGGCGGCGTCGGCCGGGCGCAGGTCCGCGAGCGAGGCGATCAGGTGCGCGGCGCCCTGGTCGTCCTGGCGCTGGTGCAGCCCCTCGATGTCGTCCCACTCGACCACGTGCGTCTGGGGCCGGCGGCGGAATCCCTTGGCTCCCTCGGTGAGGGCGACCCGCGAGAGCACCCAGTCGCGGGTGCGGGTCTGCTCCATGGCGACGTCGAAGACCACGCCCTCGGTGCCGCTGCTGCGGATCTTCACCTTGCGGTCCAGCATCTGCCCGACGACCAGGGTCTCCGCAGGCCGTTTCTCGAAGCGGCGCATGTTCAGCAGGCCGGTGATGATCACCTGGCCGGGGTCGATGTTGGTGACCCGCGTCATCGGCGCGAAGATCTGCCGGCGACCGAACACCTCGACCACGAGACCGACCACCCGCGGCTGGAGCACGTCGGATCGCAGCACCACCACCACGTCGCGCACCTTGCCCACCTGGTCGCCCTGGGGATCGAACACCGGCAGCCCGGCGAGGCGGGCCGCGAAGACGCGGGTGGGAGTGGTGCTCACGCAGCGAACCCTAATGCTAGGTAGGCTCACCCGGATCGTTCGCCGCAGCCGTGCACCCAAGGAGTTCCCCAGTGGCCAAGCAGGTCGTGATCCTCGCGGCGGGACTCGGGACCCGTCTCGGCAAGCCGCACCCCAAGCCGCTGACCCCGTTGCGCTCGGGCCAGAGCATCATGCGCCGTGCTGTGGACTCCCTACGTGACGCCTACGGGGACGACGTGTTCGTCACGGCCGTGGTCGGATTCAAGCTCGACCTGGTCATCGAGGCGATGCCGGACATCTCCTTCGTCTACAACGAGGTCTACGACTCGACCAACACCTCCAAGAGCCTGCTCAAGGCGTTGCAGCTGTCCCAGCCGGGCGGCGTGCTCTGGCTCAACGGCGACGTCGTCTTCGACCCGCGGGTGCTGCCGCTCATCCTCGAGCACATCGAGACGGGTCGCAGCTTCGTGTGCGTCAACACCGACTCGGTGGCGGAGGAGGAGGTGAAGTACACCCTGGACGAGGAGGGCTACATCAACGAGCTCTCCAAGAGCGTCGTCGGTGGCCTCGGCGAGGCCGTGGGCATCAACTTCATCGCCGCGGCGGACAAGGCGACGCTGATCGCGCGGCTCGACGAGGTGGAGGACCAGGACTACTTCGAGCGGGGGATCGAGCTGGCCATCGAGCAGGACGACCTGCGGGTCGAGGCGCTCGACATCTCCCAGTACCGCATCGTCGAGGTCGACTTCGACGAGGACCTGACCCGGGCCAACGAGTTCGTGGAGGCCCGGTCACTTGGCTGAGGTCGGTCGGCCCTTCCCGCCGGTGGTCACCCTGGTCGACGACACCGGTGTGCACCTGACCACCGGTGAGGACGGCGTCGTCGACGTGCTCTTCGACGGTCGCCGGATCTGGTCGTTCTGGACGCTCCGCGACACCGAGGACGGCGTTGCCGCGTGGCCCGGGATGCTGCGACGCTTCCTCGACGGCACCACCCGGCTCTCGGTCGTCGAGCACGTCTCCGGCCGGGTGGTCTTCGAGGCCGACGTGTCCCTCGGCAGCGGGACCGGGCGGATCGCCGTGGAGGACGCCGCCGGCCGGCCGCTGGGCATCGACAAGTCCAACCGGATCGCCACGACGTTCGACACCCGCGACCCCGAGCAGACCGCGCCGTTGCTCGACTCGACCGAGGCGGTCCTGTCGGCGCTGCACGAGTCCGGCGTGGACGCCTTCCCCGCCTACGGCACCCTGCTGGGCGCCGTGCGCGAGCAGGACTTCATCGGCCACGACAGCGACGTCGACCTCGGCTACGTCAGCCGCTACACCCATCCGGTCGACGTGATCCGGGAGTCCCTCCGGCTGCAGCGCGACCTGGAGGACCGCGGTTTCGTGGTGGACCGCTACAGCGCCGCGGCGCTGAAGGTCGACGTGATCGAGGCCGACGGCGGGCGTCGCGGCCTCGACGTGTTCGGCGGCTACTTCCTCGACGGCCACCTCTACCTGATGGGCGAGATCGGTACGCCGTTCCGCGAGGACTGGGTCTTCCCGCTCGGGACGTGCACCCTGGCCGGTCGCACCCTGCCTGCCCCGGCGAGGCCCGAGAAGCTGCTCGAGGCGACCTACGGCCCCAGCTGGCGGGTGCCGGACCCCGCCTTCCACTTCGAGACGCCGCGGACCACCCACCGCCGGCTCAACGGCTGGTTCCGCGGGCTCCGGATCTTCCGCAACGAGTGGGACCGGCGCTACAGCCAGCTCAAGGACAAGCTGCCCGGCCTCGAGCCGAGCGCGCTGGCCAGCTTCGTGGTGGAGCAGGAGGGCACCCCGGACCGGGTGGTCGACGTGGGTGCCGGCCGGGGCTCGGACTCGCTCTGGCTGGCACGTCGGGGCATTCCCGTGCTCACCCTGGACTACGCCCACGGCGCGTCCAACGCCGTACGCCGGGTCGCGGCCGAGGAGGGTCTGGACCACGAGACCGGATGGATGAACCTCCACGAGCTGCGCACCGTGCTCGGACAGGGCGCGCGGGTGGCTCGGTTCGAGGGGACGCCCGTCGTGATGGCCCACCACCTGCTCGACGCCACCGACCAGGCCGGGCGGGAGGCCTTCGCGCGGTTCGCCCGGATGGCCCTCTCCGGTGGCGGACGTCTCTACACCGACTTCCTGTGTGCGGAGCCCGGCGGTGAGCCGCCTGGGCGTGGCAAGGACCGGCTGCGCCCGGTCGTCACCGAGGAGGTCGTGCGCACCTTGACGCAGGCGGGAGCCGATATCGTGCTGAACACCCAGTTCAGGAAACACACGGCGTCCGGGGAACCGGGACGCCCGGTCACACGATTGGTGGCGCAATGGCGGACGTGAACGCCGATCGACGGGCAGGTCGGAGCATCAGGGAACGCGCGGTCGACAGGCTCGCCCGCGCGGTGGCCGGTGACCGGCTCGACCGCCTGCAGCAACGACTCGAGGAGCTCGAGGCCGAGGTGCAGGAGTGTCGCCAGCTCAACATCCGGCTGGCGGAGATCACCGACGTCGTGGAGCAGCTGCTGCTCCCGATCGCCACCCAGGACCAGGAGCGCATCGCGGCGGCCGTCGAGAAGTACTCCCGGACCGTCTGAGCGGGCGGGACTCCGCCATGGCGAGGAAGGTCTATCTGCACATCGGTCTGCCGAAGACCGCGACGACGTACCTCCAGACGATCCTGTGGCGCAACCGCGCCCAGCTCGAACGGCAGGGGCTGCGGCTTCCGGGGGAGGCGCGGCACGACCACCTGTGGTCGACCCGGATCGTGCACGAGAACGAGCGTTTCCGCGCGGTCTCCAACGAGCACCGCTTGCAGGCGTGGGACAGGGTGCGGGCCGACTGCGAGGCCTGGCCCGGCACCTGCCTGATCAGCCACGAGTTCTTCGCGGCCGCCACGGCCGAGCAGGCGCACCGGATGGTCGAGGAGCTGGCCCCTGCCGAGGTGCACCTCGTGATCACCGCGCGCGAGCCCCTCGGCCTGTTCAGCGCCAGCTGGCAGGAGAGCCTGAAGAACCGGCACACCGAGCCGATGGCGGAGTACAGCACCGTCGAGGCCACCGAGGGCACCGAGGTGTGGAACTGGCGGACCCTCGATGTCCGCCGCGTCCTGGAGCGGTGGGCTCCCGGGTTCCCGCCGAGCCGGGTGCACCTGCTGCCGCTGCCGGGACGGCATGCTCCCAAGGACCTGATCTGGGAGCGGTTCGCAGCCCTGGTCGGTGTCGACCCGGAGTCGGTCGACCTCAGCCAGAGCTTCCCGAACCAGTCGATGGGAGTGGTCGAGGCCGAGACGCTGCGGCGGATCAACCACCACCTCGGCGACTTCAACTCCGCCATCGACCGGGGCACCTACATCCGCACCTTCCTGGCCGACGAGCGCCTGGTGCCGCGCAAGGGCGACCCGTTCTGGCCCACCCCCGAGCGGATCTCGGAGATCCGCCAGCGCGGTCGGGACGCGGTCGACTACATCGTCGAGCGGGGCTTCGACGTGATCGGGGACGTGGAGTCCCTGCTGGTGCCGGGCAACCTGCCCGAGCGCCGAGTGCCGGAGTCGGTCACCGAGGACGAGGTCGCCGAGGTCGCGGTCGAGCTGGTGGCCCGGTTGCTGCACGACGTACGCGATCTCAGGCACGAGCGCCGTACCCTGCGCCGCGAGCTGGCCGTGAGCCGGGGGCACGAGGACCCCGGCCTGCGCCGGGCGCTGGCGACTCGGTTCCCGGTCCTGCGCAAGCTGCTGCTGCGAGGGAAGGCTCGCCGCGGCTGAGCGACGTCCGGCCGTCCAGGGACGTGAGGTTGGTCATGGTGGACTCGGGCAGGGCGCGGCGATACTGCCGGATAACGTTGCGCTGGTTCCATCCCCGACATCGCCCACCCGAGAAGGACGCACACCATGGGTCGCCTCTGCGAGACCGAAGGCCTCACCGACATCCAGGAAGAGATCCTGAAGTCGGTCCGTCAGTTCGTCGAGACCAAGATCCTCCCGGTCGCCACCGAGCTCGAGCACGCGGACGAGTACCCCACCGAGATCGTCGAGGGGATGAAGGAGCTCGGCATCTTCGGGCTGATGATCCCCGAGGAGTACGGCGGTCTGGGCGAGTCCCTGCTGACCTACGCGCTCGCCGTGGAGGAGATCGCCCGCGGCTGGATGAGCGTCTCCGGCGTGATCAACACGCACTTCATCGTGGCCTACATGCTGATGCAGCACGGCACCGATGAGCAGAAGCAGAAGTACCTGCCGAGGATGGCCACCGGCGAGGTGCGCGGGTCGTTCTCCATGTCGGAGCCGGGTCTGGGCTCCGACGTCGCCGCGATCAAGAGCAAGGCCGTGAAGGGCGAGGACGGCAACTACACGATCGACGGCCAGAAGATGTGGCTGACCAACGGCGGCTCGTCCAACCTGATCGCCGTACTCGTCAAGACCGACGAGGGTGCGGACTCGGTCTACAAGAACATGACCACCTTCCTGGTCGAGAAGGAGACCGGCTTCGGCGAGACCGCGCCCGGCCTGACCATCCCCGGGAAGATCGACAAGATGGGCTACAAGGGCGTCGACACCACCGAGGCGATCTTCGAGGGACACCAGATCTCCGCGGACCAGATCCTCGGCGAGGCGCCCGGCCAGGGCTTCTACCAGATGATGGACGGCGTCGAGGTCGGCCGCGTCAACGTCGCGGCGAGGGCGACCGGCGTGGCCAACCGGGCCTTCGAGCTCGGCATCTCCTACGCCCAGCAGCGCGAGACCTTCGGCAAGCCGATCGCCCAGCACCAGTCGATCCTGTTCAGCCTCGCCGAGATGGCGACCAAGGTCGAGACCGCCCACTCGATGATGGTCCGGGCGGCCCGGATGAAGGACCGCGGCGAGCGCAACGACGTCGAGGCCGGCATGGCGAAGTACCTCGCCGCCGAGTTCTGCAACGAGGTCGTCCAGGCCTCCTTCCGGATCCACGGCGGCTACGGCTACTCCAAGGAGTACGAGATCGAGCGGCTCTACCGCGAGGCGGCCTTCCTGCTGATCGGCGAGGGCACCGCCGAGATCCAGAAGATGATCATCGGCCGCAGCCTGCTCAAGGACTACAAGCTCAAGTCCTGAGCCGGGTCACCGATCCCGCGTCTCCAGGGCGTGCCGCTGGCCCCGAGAAGGCCACGTGCAAGGCTGGCGACATGGCCATCGACCCGCGCGGCGCCGACCTGAAGCGCTACCTGTCCGAGGACCCCGGAGGTCCTGTGGTGATGCTCAACCTGCTGCGTTGGGCCGAGGGGGGCAAGGCGAGCTACGACCAGTACGCCACTTCCCTGGCGGAGCGCTTCTTGCCGAAGTACGGCGCCGAGGTGCTGTACGCCGGCGAGGGCTCGACCGTGCTGGTCGCGGAGGACGGGCAGGCCTGGGACGCGGTGCTGCTGGTGCGCTATCCGAACCGGCTGGCGTTCAGCCAGATGGTGGCCGATCCCGACTACCAGGAGGTCACCGGCCTGCGGACCGGCGCGCTCACCGAGGCCGTCCTCCAGGCGACCGTCCCCTGGACCTGAACGCGTGCGGCGCCCGGCCCCCGGCAATGCACTCGACCCCCGTTGCGGCCGCGTGCGAGGCTGGCGGTCACACGGACGGCAACTCGACGGAGGAAGCATGGCTGACACGGACGGCAACGAGGACCTCAAGGCCAAGATGCGCGAGGCGCTCGACCGCAAGAACCAGACCGAGCGCGGGGTGCACAAGGACGGCCCGGTGAAGGAGAAGGCGCACGGGTCCGAGGTGACCGGTGGCGCCGGACCGAAGATGCATCGCCGCAAGGCCGGTGGCGGGGGCTCCTGACCAACAGCGCAGCGGCATGGCGCCAGGCCCTGATGCCCTATGCTCCCCGGTGTGGCGAAGCGGGTGGTGCTCCACATCGGGGCGATGAAGTCGGGCACGAGCTTCATCCAGAACGTTCTCCACACCAACCGAGCGGTCCTCGCCGAGCACGGCATCCTCTACGCCTGCCCGCGCTGGCGGGGACAGGTCCTCGCCGTACGCGAGCTCGCCGAGAACGGCGGCGAGGGCCAGCCGCCCATGCCGGTGGACGGCTACTGGCAGCGGATGGTCGAGGAGATCAATGCCTACGCCGGCACCGCCATCGTCTCGATGGAGTTCCTCGCGCCGCGGCGCCGCCCCAAGATCGAGGTGATCAAGGAGGCCTTCGCCGGCTCGGACCTGCAGGTGGTGCTGACCGCCCGTGACCTCGCCCGGTCGATCCCGGCGATGTGGACCGAGACGGTGCAGAACCGCGGCGTCCGCACCTGGCCGGAGTTCCTCGAGGCCGTGCGCACCGAGGACCCCGACCAGAAGCCGGCCCGCTGGTTCTGGAACCACCAGCGCATCTCCGAGATCTCCGGCCGCTGGGCCGAGTCGGTCGGCCGCGACCACTTCACCCTGATCACCGTCCCGCCGAAGGGCGCCGCACCGACCGTGCTGTGGGACCGGTTCGCGCAGGTGGCCGGGATCCCTGCGGACGTCTGCGAGACCAAGGTGCGCAGCAACCCGGGGATCGACGCGGCCTCGGCGATGGTGCTGCGCGCGCTCAACGAGCGGCTCGCCGAGACCGAGCTCACCCGACAGCAGTACGAGCGGCACGTCAAGGGTGCCCTCGCCAAGCGGGGGCTGGTCAAGCGCGGTCGCGAGACCGTCCCGCTCGGGCTCGACGAGCGCTGGGTCCGTCGGCGCTCGAAGGCCGACCTGAAGGAGCTCCGCGCGCTCGACCTCCGCGTGGTCGGCTCCATCGACGAGCTCGAGGCGAAGGCCGTGCCGGGCATCCACACCCGTCAGGTCACCGCGGAGCAGCAGCTCGACGCCGCCCTGGACGGCATGACCTTCCTGGTCAACCGACTCCCGCGCAAGGACCCCGTCGACGGCCAGGAGACCACGTGAGCAGGGTGCGCGACCTGCTTCGTCGTACGCCGAGGGCCGACCCCGTTCCGGAGCGTGATCCGGAAGCACCCCTGCGCATCGCCGCACTCACGTTCGTCCGCGACGAGGGACGGATGCTGCCGCTGTGGATCAAGTACTACGGTGCCCAGCTCGGGACCGAGAACCTCTACGTCGTCGACGACAACTCCGTCGACGGATCCACCGATGACCTGCCGTGTGACGTGCTGCGTGTCCCGCCCGTGCGCGAGGGCAGGTTCGAGAGCACCCGGATGGCGTTCCTGGCCGGCCAGAGCGCCGCGCTGCTGGCGTTCTACGACTGCGTGGTGTTCTGCGACGCGGACGAGTTCATCGTCCCCGACCCGGAGGTGTACGCCGGTCTGCGCGAGTTCATCGAGCGTCAGGGGCCGGACGTCGCAGCGGTGGCGGCGATGGGCCTCAACGTCGTGCACGCGGTGGACTTCGAGGAAGCGCTCGACCTCTCTCGCCCGGTCCTGGGCCAGCGCCGGCTGGTGAAGTTCCTGCCACTGATGTGCAAGCCGGCGATCAAGTTCGCCGCCTCGCCCTGGTACGCCGCGTCGCACGGCCTCCGTTCGCCGTACCGCGTGGACCCGGACCTGTGGATGTTCCACCTGAAGTTCGCGGATCGCGAGCTGCTCCGCGAGGTGGCCGACCGCCGCCAGGCCGCTGTCGCGGAGGACGGGCGCTCCCACAACACCAACTGGCGCCGGGGCGGAGACGAGCTCGTGGCGCTGCTGGACGAGCTCAACCAGGGCGCCGCGGAGCCGGTCTCCTACCCGGAGTTCGCGCCACCGGAGGGCGAGGCGCTGGCGGCGCTGGTCGTCGAGGTGCCGGGGGAGGGGTGGCGCGCCCCGAGGGGCAGTCAGGTGCGGATGATGCGCAAGCGCCCGCTGCAGCGGGTCCCCGACCGCTTCCACGGCATCGTCTGAGCCTCAGGCCGGAGGGTCCCCGAACAGGACCTTCTCGCTGTAGCGCTTGCCGATGCTCAGGTCGTACTGCACGAGCCGGTAGTCGGTCAGCACCTGCCTCTGGGCCGACGTCAGGTCCTTCTCCTTCACCAGCTTGTCCTGCGCGTCGATGTAGAGACCGAGGTCCATCGCGGGCAGCTGCTTGCCGAGGGCCTCCAGGAGCGCGTAGTAGGCCGGGATCGGTGTGTTCGTCGCGTCGAAGAGCGTCGGCAGGAACTGCGTCGGGCTCTGCGTCGGCAGCTGGGTGTGCTTCAGGGCCTTGTCGTTGCTCCAGATCAGCCAGGGTGTCTCGTGGGACTCCCGGAACCCTTCGCGCTGGGCGATGTTCGCGGGGTAGATCTGGGCCGGCAGGTGGTCGCCGTAGAAGATCACCACGGTCGGCTCCGGCTGTTGCTTGAGCTGGGTGAAGAACCGGGCCAACGCGTCGTCGGTGTTCCTGATCCCGCGGGCGTACTGCCCGGCCAGGGCCGCCTTGTTCGCCGGCAGACCGCGGTCGGGGAGGATCGGGTCCTTGTACTGGTCCTGGTAGGGCATGTGGTTCTGCATGCTGATCAGGTGCATGAACAGCGGCTTGGACTGCCCCTTCATCTCCAGCAGGGCGTCGTCGAAGGCCGCCGCGTCGGAGATGTAGCGGCTGCTGTCCACACGGTAGCGCTTCTGCATGTGGTCCTTGTCGATCAGCTTCTCGAAGCCGAACGTCTCGAACACCTTCGGCCGCTGGTACATCCGGAACGAGAACGGGTGCAGGGCGACGGGGTAGTGACCCCGGTCGCTGAGCCACTTCACGGCCGAGGGGTAGGACGAGTACTTCGCGACGACCTGCTCGTAGAGCGAGTCGAGCTGGGGGTTGAACTGGCTCAGCGACTGGCCGGTCAGCAGCTCGAACTCGATGTTGGCGGTGCCGCCGCCGAAGCCGGGGGACAGCATCTTCCCGGAGACCGTCTGCTTCATCTGCGCCGAGATCTTGGGGACCAGCTCCTCGGACCAGCCGACGCTCTTCAGCCACGCCGGGTCGGTGAAGCTCTCCGAGAGGATCGAGACGATGTTGGTGTCGGCCAGGGACCCGGTGCGGCCCTTGTTCAGGGCGGCTGCCTCGGTCCGGTAGCGCTCGGCGATCTGCTCCATCCGCGCCTTGGTGTAGCCCGCCGGCTGCGCCATCGCCTTGATGTGGGTGTTGTAGAGCAGGCCGGCCACGAAGCCGTTGCGCAGGAAGTTCGCGCGCTGGTCCCAGCTGCGCCAGCGCAGCCCGGTCGAGTCGTACGCCGCCCGCCACTGGTTGCCCGGATCGTTGAAGTTGCCCGCGGTGTGTAACAGCCCCAGGCAGGTGAGGGCCACCAGGAGCCGGGCTCCGCGCAGCGCCCACACCCCCCGTCGGCTCAACCCCGAAGCGACGTGCGGCAGCCACCGGTGGGCCAGCTTGCCGATCCCCCAGGAGGCACCCAGCACCACCACGATGGCCAGCACCCCGAGGACGAGGTTCCGCTGGCCCACCATCTCCACGAGGAAGCCGGGCTGGTTGAGGAACGACTGGTCGCTGAGTCGCACCGGGTCGTTGCGCAGCGTCAGCTTCGCCAGGTTGATGGCCCCGATCGCGACCGTGAGGATGCCGGTGATGCCGAGGGTCAGCCACAGCCGGCCGGTGAGCGCGAGCACCAGCACGATCACCAGCCACACGACGATGACGTTGGGCACCCACCCACCGGTGTGGAAGGGGCCGTACCAGAGCTTGAACGGCTTGACCGTCCACATCGTGAGGTCGAGCCCGAGGTTGGCCAGCATGGCCCAGCCCAGGGTGATGACCGAGGTGAGCACCCAGATCATCAGCCGGCGCCGCGTCGAGGGTGCCGCGGTCGGGGCGGGGCTGGGGGTCGTCGAGGACGTGCGTCGACGACCCAGGCGCAGGCTGGGCATGAGCCACAGCGTAGGCGGGGGTCCAAGCGGACACTCGCGCGACACCCAGCCCGACCGGCCGTGACAGACTTCCACCGGTCAGTCGCCGGCAGAAGGAGCACGCGGAGATGCAGTTCGGTCGTAGCTACGAGGAGTTCGAGGTCGGGGCGACCTACAAGCACTGGCCCGGCAAGACGGTCACCGAGTTCGACGACCACATGTTCTGCCTGCTGACCATGAACCACCACCCGCTGCACCTCGACGTGAACTACGCCGGCGAGACGACGCAGTTCGGCAAGAACGTCGTGGTGGGCAACTACGTCTACTCCATCCTGCTCGGCATGAGCGTCCCCGACGTCTCGGGCAAGGCGATCGCCAACCTCGAGATCGAGTCGCTGCGCCACGTGGCTCCCACGTTCCACGGCGACACGCTGTACGGCGAGACCCGGGTGCTCGACAAGTGGGAGAGCAAGAGCAAGGACGACCGTGGCGTCGTCCACGTCGAGACCATCGGCTACAACCAGGACGGCAAGGTCGTATGCATCTTCCGCCGCAAGGTGATGGTGCCCAAGGACAGCTACCTCGCGGCGCGTGGCGGCGAGCAGCCCGGTCGGCCGGTGCCGGCGCCGGACAAGAACTGGCCGGGGGATCAACCAACCGCGGAATGATGCGCGCTGGATCGGCTGAGCACTACCCTCAAGCCGTGTCGCTCGCGGCGTCGTGTCCCCGATGCACCTCGCCGGTCCACGGTGAAGGAGCGACTTTCGCCTGCTCGGTGCACGGTCCGATCGAGCCGCTGTGGCGTCCCGACCAGGCCGACTACGAGTCCTTCGCCGAGCTGGTCGGCCGCTCCGCTGACATGCCGACCTACCTGCCGTGGCCGATGAGTCCGGGCTGGTCGATCGCCGACTTCGGCTGTGTCGGCCACGAGGACCGGGTCCGGGCCACCGTCACGACCACCGTCGGCACCAGTGACCTCGACGGCAACGTGGAGCTGACGGTCGTCGCCGAGGACCCCGGCGTCGGACTGGGCGGCCGCTGCAGCGGCACGCCGTACGACGACCCGGGACCGCAGATCAGCAACGGGCCCCCCTCGATCCGGGTCCGAGCAGGGGGTCGCACCGTGCCGATGTGGCTGGTCGACGGGGACCACGAGGGCACCGGCGACGACGAGATGCTGGCGCAGGCGGTGTTCGCCGGTGAGGCCGACGGCCGGTGGCTGTGGCTCGTCATCAAGCCGGCCTCGGCGGCGTTGCTGCTGCACGACGACTGGTTGCTTGCCGATGTGACGGGATTCGGGCCCGAGGCGCTGGAGATGCCGTTCGGGGGGCCCCGCCCCACCTGGTGAGCCGGGGCCGGACGACATGCCGCCCAGCACGGCGACACGTGCGCAACGGGTGCCACGTCATGCGGCACAATGTGCGGTGATGAAGCCCCAGGACATGACCACAGCAACCCACACCTCCGCGGGGTCTCCGTGAGCAGCCGCGTGCTTGCGGTCGCCAACCAGAAGGGTGGCGTCGCCAAGACGACCACGGTGGCCTCGATCGGCGCCGCGCTGGCGGAGCTGGGCCAGAAGGTCCTGCTGGTCGACCTCGACCCGCAGGCGTGCCTGACGTTCAGCCTGGGGATCGACCCGGAGGATCTCGAGATCTCGATCCACCACGTGCTGACCAAGGGCCTGGACCCGTCCGAGGCGATCATCGAGACCGACGACGGCGTCGACCTGCTGCCCTCGACCATCGAGCTGGCCCGCGCCGAGTCGGACCTGCTCACCCGCACCGGCCGCGAGTACGTCATCCGCACGGCGGTGGAGGACACCGAGGGCTACGACTGGGTGCTGCTGGACTGCCCGCCCTCGCTGGGCGTGCTCACCGTGGCCGCGCTGACGGCCGCGACCGGCGTACTCATCCCGCTGCAGTGCGAGACGCTCTCCCATCGCGGGGTCGGTCAGCTGCTGGACACCGTCCACGACGTCAAGCGGTTCACCAACCGCGACCTGGTGGTCTGGGGCGTCCTGCCGACGATGTACGACGGCCGTACCAACCACGCCCGCACCGTGCTCGAGACGATCTCGGAGACCTACGGGCTCGAGGTGATCGAGCCGCCGATCCCCAAGTCGATCCGGTTCGCCGAGGCGCCGGCCGCTGGCCGCTCGATCCTCAAGACCTCCCGCAGCAACAAGGGAGCGCAGGCCTACCGTGACGTCGCCGCCGGACTCATGAAGCGGGTCTGAGCATGTCCAAGCGCCGCCTCGAGCGCCCCGCCAGCGTGGCGGGGAAGCGGCGCGCAGCACGCCCGCGCTACGGCCGCATCTCCGCGGCCGGGAGCGCCTTGGCCATCACCTTGGTGACCCTGCTCGGAGGCATCGGCGTGTTGCCGCAGGACGGGCCCGCGGTGGCGTCCTCGACCTCGGATGGCGGCGCCGGGCGTGCGAGCAACGTCTCGGCCGCGCTTCCCGAGACTCCGGCGCCCAGCACCCCCGCGGTGACGCCGTCCCCCTCCGTCGGTGCGCCAGCCGCGAAGGCGGCACGGGTGACCGGCGACGCGGCCGGCGTGCCCGCGTCGAGCGGCACCGGCAAGCGCGTGGTGTTCGACATCAGCGACCAGCGGGTCTGGCTGGTGGGCACGGACGGCGAGCTGGTCCGGAGCTACCTCGTGTCGGGCAGCGTCACCGACAACCTGCAGCCGGGCACGTACGCCGTCTACTCGCGATCCCGGCATGCCGTCGGCATCGACGACTCGGGGACGATGGAGTACTTCGCGCGCTTCACCCGCGGCGCCAACGCCCCCATCGGCTTCCACAGCATCCCGACCAAGGACGGCAAGGCCGTGCAGACGCTCGACCAGCTGGGCACCCCGCTCTCCCATGGCTGCATCCGACAGGCGCTCCCGGACGCGAGGACACTGTGGGACTTCGCGCCCGAGGGCACCAAGGTCGTCGTCACGGCCTGAGTGCGCCGGAAGGTCAGCCGTTCTCGCCGGCTCCGGCGGGCTTGCCACCCCGAGTGCGACTGCGGCTGCGGTTGCGCTTGCGAGCCGGACGGTCACCGGACGGCTCGCTGCTCGCGGCGCCCTCCGCAGGACTGCTCTTGCTCGCTGAGCCCTGACCGCGTCCCCGAGACTGACCGCCGCCTTCGCTGCGGCCGCTGCTGCCACCCCGGCCGCTGCTGCCACCGCGGCCGCCGCTTCCGCCGCGACCGTCGGTGCGCGGCTTCTTCTCGATCACGATGGTGCCCTCAGGGATGATGCGCCCCTTGGTGCCGGGGGCGATGCCCTGGTCGTGCAGGAAGTGCTCGGAGCTGGAGTAGGTCTCCTGCGGGTCGTCGAAGGGCAGGTCGTGCGCCTTGTTGATCATCTTCCAGCGGTGCAGGTCGGCCCAGTCCACGAACGTGATGGCGATCCCGGTGGCGCCGGCGCGGCCGGTGCGGCCGATGCGGTGCAGGTAGGTCTTCTCGTCCTCGGGGCAGGTGTAGTTGACCACGTGGGTCACCCCGGTGACGTCGATGCCGCGGGCCGCGACGTCGGTCGCGACGAGGACCTGGAGCTTGCCCTCGCGGAACCGGGTGAGGGCTCGCTCGCGGGCAGCCTGCGCCATGTCGCCGTGCAGCGGGCTCGCGTTGAAGCCGCGCTCGGTGAGGTCGTCGGCGATCCGCTGGGACTGCCGCTTGGTGCGGGTGAACACGATCATCAGGTCCGCGCCCTCGGCCTGCAGCAGCCGGCCGATCATCTCCGGTTTGTCGAGGTCGTGCGCCTGGTAGATGAACTGGGCGGTCGCCGGGACCATCTGGTCGTCGGCGGCGGACTCGGCGCGGATGTTCATCGGGTGTCGCATGTGGGTGCGGGCGAGCGCGACGATCGCGGCCGGCATCGTGGCCGAGAACAGCATCGTCTGGCGGGTCTCGGGCGTCTGCTTGAGCAGCCGCTCCACGTCGGGAAGGAAGCCGAGGTCGAGCATCTCGTCGGCCTCGTCGAGGACGAGGGACTTCACGTGGGAGATGTCGAGCGACTTGCGGTTCATCAGGTCGATCAGGCGGCCGGGCGTACCGACGACCACCTCGACACCGCTGGCCAGGGCGTCCAGCTGCGGCTCGTAGGGGACTCCGCCGTAGACCGTCAGGACGCGGATGCCGCGGTCCTTGCCGGCCATGGTCAGGTCCTTGCTCACCTGGAGCGCGAGCTCACGGGTGGGCGCCACGATCAGGGCCTGGGGCTTGCCGGGCGCGGCGAGGTCCTCGAAGTCGGGGTCGTGCTGGGCGACGGCTCGCTGGAGCACGGGGATTCCGAAGGCCAGCGTCTTGCCGGTGCCGGTGCGGGCCTGGCCGATCAGGTCGGTGCCCATCAGGGCGACCGACAGGGTCATCTCCTGGATGGGGAAGGGGTTCACGATGTTGGCACGCTCGAGGGCGTCTGCAATCTCGGGAAGAACCCCGAGCTCTCTGAAGGTGGTCAGGATCTTGCCTGTTCTGTGCTGACTCACGAGGAGTCGGATGGCTTCGAGTCCGGTGTGTTCACCGCCGCCGGCGTGCCGCCCACAGTGTGTCGAGAAGGGGGCATCAAGCCTGCGGATACACCCGAGTCTATCGGTAGGGTGCCGACATGGCCGAAACCTCACCCCAGGACCTCCCCGCCGCCATGAGTCCGGAGCAGGATTCGGTCGCGTTCGAGGACCCCGGCTACCGCGCCGCGGTGGTCGATCTCCTCGGTGCGATCACCTACGGCGAGATCTCGGCCTTCGAGCGCCTGGCCGACGACGCCCGGCTGGCCACCGCGATCGAGGACAAGCTCGCGCTCGGCAAGATGGCCGTCGTCCAGTTCGGCCACATCGAGCCGCTGATGGCCCGGATCTCCGATCTCGGCGTGGACCCGATGGTGGCCATGGAGCCCTTCGTGAAGCCGTTCGACATCTTCCACGCCGCCACCGCGCCCAGCGACTGGCTCGAGGGCCTGATCAAGGCCTACGTCGGTGACGGCCTGGCCGCCGACTTCTACGTCGAGATCGCGGCCTACCTCGACGGGGGCACCCGGCAGTTGATCGTCGACTCGCTCGCCGACGCCGGGCACGCCGACTTCGTGGTGGACCGGGTCCGCCGGGCGATCGAGAACGACCACCGGGTCGGCGGCCGGCTGGCACTGTGGGGCCGCCGCCTGATGGGGGAGGCGCTCTCCCAGGCCCAGCGCGTCGCCGCCGAGCGCGACTCACTGGCCTCGCTGCTGGCCGGAGGAGTCGACCGTCCCGGCATGGATCTCGCCGCGCTGAGCCGGATGTTCGGACGCCTCACCGAGAACCACGCGAAGCGGATGGCCGAGCTCGGCCTCGCGTCCTGACCTGAGTCAGCCTCAGACCTTGCGGCGCCCGGTCGCGCCGGCGGCCACCATCACCAGCACGGCCGCGACTGCGACCTGCCAGATGTGCCGCCACCAGTCGACGCCCCGCGTGTCGGGGTTGAAGAACTGGCCGTAGAGGAAGTTGCCGATCAGGACACCCGCGATGCCGCAGATGATGGTCAGCCACAGCGGGATGTTGTCCCGGTCGCCCGGAGCGACGAGCTTGCCGAGGAGACCGATCACGGTTCCGCCGATGAGGGCCCAGAGGATTGCGCTGATCACGAGGCGTTCCTTTCGTCGGGGTCACGGTGGTGCCGGCAGGCGGCACATCCCCACCATGATGACCCACGAGGGTTGCGGGATGTTGGATCTACCGCCTGAGCGGTCGTCGTTCCCGGATCAGGAGCGGAAGCCCACGGTCCCCGACACGCCGGTGGCGATGTCGACGTAGGCCAGCCGCTCGCCGGGGACCAGGATCCGCCGGCCCTTGATGTCGGTGAGCGAGAGGACGCCACCTTCCTTGAGGGCCTCGGCGACCGCCTCCTGCACGCCGTCGGCGTCGAGGGTGGTGTCGATGGTGAGCTCGCGTTGGGCGTTCTGGACGCCGATCTTGACCTCCATGCGGAGGACCTCCTTGTTGGCGGGATGGTGCGGGGGGCGGGCTGGAGTGGGTTGGGGTCGGTGGCTCTAGTCGGTGCGCGGGTAGCCACCGATGCCGCGCCACGCCAGCCCCGCGACCAGGCTGGCCGCTGCGCCCTGGTCGATCGTGCCGCGCTCGTGCAGCCAGAACCGCGCGCTGACCTGGCCCATTCCCACCAGGGAGACCGCCAGCAGCTGGGACTGCTCCTCCGGCAGGCCGGTGTCGTCGGCGATCACGTGCGCGATCAGCTTGGCGCACTCGGTGGTGACGCGGTCCACCCGGGCTCGAACGGCCGGCTCGTTGGTCAGGTCGGACTCGAAGACGAGGCGGAAGGCGCCCTCGGCGCTGGCGACGTAGTCGTAGAACGCGTGCATCGTCGCGGCGACGCGCAGCTTGTTGTCCTCGGTGGACTCCAGGGCTCTGGCGGCGCTCGAGATGATCGTGTCGCAGGACTGGTCGAGCAGGGCGAGGTAGAGGTCGAGCTTGCCCGGGAAGTGCTGGTAGAGCACCGGCTTGGAGACGCCGGCCCGCTCGGCGATGTCATCCATCGCCGCCGCGTGGTAGCCCTGGGCGACGAACACCTCGAGGGCCGCGGTCAGCAGCTGGGCGCGTCGGGCGCGGCGGGGGAGACGTACGCCGCGTCCGCTGGGGTTCTCCGTCATCGCTCCGCCCGGGGCCTGCTCGTTCGTGGGACCGGTCATCGTCACGCCCGAAGCCTACAAGGACCCGAGCCCCGAACCGGGCGAGGTGGACACCCGCAGGCTGAGGCCGCGTTTAGGCCAGTTGTCAATAGCCCCACCCGATACGTGGGGGAATGTCCATTCATTGGTGCTAGACCGGTTCACGGCGTTTGTTGCTTATGCCTTCGCGCGGACGGTCTGATGTGCCTATGGGTGGGGGCACTCAGGCAATTCTCGAGAAAGAGGTTGGGCCCATGCGTACCAAGCGTCGCAGTTCCGCGCGGAGCTACTCCGCGTTCGTGGCACTCATCGGAGTGCTGCTCATGTCCAGCGGGTTCGCGATCATCGCGACCGCCAGCACCGCCAATGCGACCGGGCAGGGTCAATCGATCTGCCACCCGAACGGCAGTCCCAGCGGCTGGACCGTCATCCCGCCCGACGCCGCGTCGGCCCACATCCGAAATGGCGCCCCCAAGCACAAACATGGCGGCCGTGTTGATGTCTACGCCGTTAACGGCGAGTGCCCGAGCGTCCCGCCGACCGAGTGTGACGAGGGCGAGATCTTGCACAACGGCGAGTGCGTGACGCCGGACGACGACTGTGACGAGCCCAACGAGATTAATGACGAGGGCGAGTGCGTGCCGCCTACCGTCTGCGACGAGGGCACGGTGCTCGACCCGGAGACCGGCCAGTGCGTGGTCGTCGAGGGTCCCACCCTGTGCGAGCCCGGCACGGACCGCGCCGGTGAGCCGGTCGGGACCGAGCCCTGCTCACAGGAGGTCTCCCCGCCCAAGGGCGGGACCAAGACGCCCACGAAGACGACGACTGCGGCAGCTGTGACGCCCAGCGTGGTCCACGCCGGCATCGGCAACGCCAGCGCTGACCTGGGTGCGATCCGCACCGACCAGGGCCTCGCCCTGGTGCTGGCCGGAGCCCTGGTGATGCTCGCCGGTGGGCTCGGGATGGCGCGTCGACGCGGTGTCCTCGCAGGTAACTAGGCACAGCAACGACCAGTACGTCGGACCGGCTCGGCGGTCCGTCGTACTGGTTGTCGTGCTGCTCGCGGCCGCCGCCTCACTGCCCTGGCTGGTCCCCTCGGTGCCGAGCCTGTTGACCGCACTGGTGCCGGCCGACGCGCCGCAGGTCCGCGTGATCGCGGACCCCGAGGTGCTGCCGCCGTCCACGACGGTCCCGATGGTCCCGCGGTTGGTGCAGCCGGGAACGAGGCCCCCCGCCAGGGTGGACCTCGCCGCGGCCGGCCTGCCCGAGGCGCTGTCGGTCGAGCGGCTCTCGGTCCGCTCGGGGGTGGTCCCGATCAGTGGCGAGACCGGCACGCTGCTGCCCCCCTCGGACCCCCAGCTGCTCGGCTGGTGGCAGGAGGGCGCCGTGCCGGGTGCCGCCCAGGGGACCGCGGTCCTCACCGGCCACACGGTGCACACCGGCGGCGGTGCCTTCGACAACCTCCGGGTGCTGGTGCCCGGCGACCTGGTCAAGCTGCGCACCGACCACGGCACGATCAGGTACGCCGTGCGCTCGGTCCGCAACCTCAGCTTCGAGGCGCTGGCCCTGCGCAGCACCGACATCTTCGACCTCGCCGGGCCGGGCCGACTGGTGCTGATCACCTGCACGAACTGGAACGGGACCACCTACCTGGCCAACACGGTCGTGGTGGCCGAGCCACTGGCCCGGGTCGCGGGCATCGGGGCCTCGACGGGTCTGCAGGCGCCGTTCCTCTGACCGCTGACCCCGCTGACCCCCCGAGCGGGTGTCCGGATGGCGGGCAGCACGCGTGCCCATCGCGGCGCGCGGGGAACATGGCTGGGGTGCGAGGTGTTCTGCACACCAGGGCGTCAAACGATGACGCTGCGCCGAGACGAGGAGATCGAGTCGTGTCCCTTCCCGCACTGGTCGAGCCAGCTGCCGAGCTCACCACCGATGAGGTACGCCGCTACAGCCGGCACCTGATCATCCCGGATGTGGGCATGACCGGTCAGAAGCGGCTCAAGAACGCCAAGGTGCTCGTCATCGGCGCCGGCGGACTCGGCAGCCCGGCGCTGCTCTACCTGGCCGCGGCCGGGGTCGGCACGCTCGGCATCGCGGAGTTCGACGAGGTCGACGAGTCCAACCTGCAGCGCCAGATCATCCACGGGCAGAGCGACATCGGGAAGCCGAAGGCGATCTCGGCCAAGGAGTCGATCGCCGAGGCCAACCCGCTGGTGAACGTCATCGTGCACAACGAGCGCCTCGACAACGACAACGTCCTGGAGATCTTCGCCGACTACGACCTGATCGTCGACGGCACCGACAACTTCGCCACCCGCTACATGGTCAACGACGCGGCGTACTTCTTGAACAAGCCCTACGTGTGGGGCTCGATCTACCGCTTCGACGGCCAGGCCAGCGTGTTCTGGCCGACGCTCACCCTCGACGGTGAGAGCGCCGACGCGCCCTGCTACCGCTGCCTCTACCCCGAGCCCCCGCCGCCCGGCATGGTGCCGAGCTGTGCCGAGGGCGGCGTCCTGGGCGTGCTCTGCGCGAGCATCGGCTCGATCCAGGTCAACGAGGCGATCAAGCTGCTCACCGGCATCGGGGACCCCCTCGTCGGCAAGCTGATGATCTACGACGCCCTCGAGATGGAGTACCGCAAGCTCAAGGTGCGCAAGGACCCCAACTGCGCGCTGTGCGGTGAGCACGCGACCGTCACCGAGCTGATCGACTACGACGCCTTCTGTGGCGCCGTGTCCGAGGAGGCGGCCGACGCCGCCGCCGGCTCGACGATCTCGGTGAGCACCCTGGAGCAGATGCTCAAGGAGCGCGACAACGGTGAGCGGGACTTCGTGCTCGTCGACGTGCGGGAGCCCAACGAGTACGAGATCAACAAGATCCCCGGCTCGGTGCTGATCCCCAAGGGCGAGTTCCTCAACGGCAACGCGCTGGGCGAGCTGCCCGGTGACAAGCAGGTCGTGCTGCACTGCAAGTCGGGAGTCCGCTCGGCCGAGGCGCTGGCCGTGCTCAAGGGAGCCGGGTACTCCGACGCGGTGCACGTCGGGGGCGGCGTGGTGGCCTGGGTCAACCAGATCGACCCCTCGCAGCCGACGTACTGACAGCCCTTTGTCCGCATAGTCCCTTGTGCCGGGGCGGTTCGTAACCAGGTCGGCCGCTGGGTCGTTGGCGCTGTGAAAGCCATCACACGCCCCTGACCCGAAAGGCCCACCCATGCGCCTGTCACGCACCCTGGTAGCCGTTGCTGCCGCGTCGCTCGCGATGGCAGGCATGGCCGCCTCCACCGGGTCGGCCACCGCCGCGCCGACGTGGGCCCCTGCCTCCACCGCGAAGATCCACCCGGGCACGATGATGTACACCGCAGGTGCCCAGTGCACCGCGAACTTCGTCTACACCGACAGCTCCGGGCGCGTCTACCTCGGCTACGCGGCACACTGCGCGGGCAAGGGTGGCTCGACCGACACCAACGGGTGCAAGGTCGACTCGGTGCCGCTCGGCACGCGGGTGGAGTTCAGCAACGACGGCACCCTGCTCTCCAAGGGCACCATCGTGGGCCGGGGCACGCTGGCCTACAGCTCGTGGATCACCGAGCGCAGGCTGGGCATCAAGGACGCCAACACCTGTGCCTACAACGACCTGGCCCTGGTCAGGGTCGACGCCGCCGACGTCAGCAAGGTGAACCCGTCGGTCCCGTTCTGGGGCGGTCCCAGCGGCATCGACACCAACGGCACCGCAGCCGGGGACCGGGTCTACACCTACGGCAACTCCAGCCTGCGATTCGGGGTCGCGACCCTCTCGCCGCACACCGGCGTCAGCCTCGGTGACGACCCGGCCGACGGCGGCTGGAGCCACCCGCTCTACACCGTCACCCCCGGCGTCCCGGGAGACTCGGGCTCGGGCTTCCTCTCCGCGGACGGCACCGCGGTCGGCACCCTGTCCACCCTGGGGCTGGCCCCGCTGCCGGCGTCCAACAACATCGGCGACCTGGCCAAGGAGCTTGCGTTCGCGCAGGCCCGCTCCGGGATCGCCGGCCTCCAGCTGGTCAAGGGAACGGTGCGGTTCTCACCGATCCTCTGATCTGTCAAGCGTGGGCCGACCGCGGTCCACTCCGCAGGCGGGCGCGGCGCCTCACTTCCGGACAGGAGGTGAGGCGCTGTGGCACCTTTTGTCCATGTTGCTGCGTCTGCCCCTCCCCATCGCGGCGTTTCTCGCGGTTCTCCTCCTCCTGCCCACTACTCCTGCCTCGGCTGCCGCCCCGCCCCCGATCGGCCCCGGCGTGCAGATGATCACCGCCGGACGCATCTGCACCGCGAACTTCGTCTTCAAGGACGCTCGCGGCCGGTCCTACCTCGGGTACGCCGCCCGCTGCGCCGCCCGCGCGGGTGTCGGCAACGGCTGTGTCCCGCGCTCGCGCGCACTGGGGACGCCGGTGCGGTTCGCCACCGGGGCGTCCTCGCGCAGCCGGGGTCGCACGCTGGGCTGGGGGAAGCTGCGCTACTCCTCGTGGACCGCGATGCGCCGCGCCGGGACCCGCGACGCCACCTTGTGCTCGACCAACGACTTCGCCCTGGTCAGGGTCGATCGCGGCTACCGCCACCGGGTCGCCGCGGCCTTCCCGTTCTGGGGAGGGCCGACCGGCCTGGCCGGCGTACCCGCCGCCGGGGCGAGCGTGTTCACCGTCGGCCGGTCGCCCGGCCGGGCGGCGACGCTGTCGCCGAAGTCGGGCACCGTGCAGTCCGGTGACGCCTGGCAGGCCAGGATCGACCTGCCGCTCCCGGGCATCCGGGGTGACATCGGCAGCGGTGTCCTCGACGACCAGGGCCGGGCGTTCGGCGTGGTGTCCGCGGTGGGCACCGGGCCGGGCGGGACGCTGGTCGGGGGCCTGGAGCCTCAGCTGGCCTTCGCGCGCAGCCACGGGCGGCCACGGTTGCGGCTGGTGCTCAGCGCCGAGCCGTTCAGCCAGTCCACCATCTACTGAGGTGAGCCGACCGGGTCCGGTGCGATCATCGGGCCGTGGAGCTTGAGGAGTACGTCGAGCTCGTCCTCGCCGTCGTCGAGGAGATCCCCGTCGGCCGGGTGACCACCTACGGCGCCATCGCCGGCCGCCTCGGCACCGGCGGGCCGCGTCAGGTCGGGCGGGTGATGGCCACGTTCGGGGGAGCGGTGCCGTGGTGGCGCGTCGTCCGGGCCGACGGGACACTGCCGCCCAGTCACGGCGAGGATGCCCGGGCGAGCTACCTGGACGAAGGAACGCCGATGACCGACTCGGGGCGGGTAGCCATGCGGCAGGCGTTCTGGCAGCCGTGAGGCAGGGACCCACCGGCAGACCCGGTGTCGACCTGTCGGCAGCGGGTGTTTGGGTGGTGGCGTGAACCGAGCCGGCCCGGAGACGACCTACCGCCTGGTCCGTCCGGACGCGCGCCCGGCCCTGCCGCCGGTTCTCGACGAGTCCCAGCAGGCGGTCGTGGACCACCCCGGCGGCCCGCTGCTGGTGCTCGCTGGCCCCGGCACCGGCAAGACCACCACGCTCGTCGAGGCGATCGTCGACCGGATCGAGAACCGCGGGGCCGGGCCCGACTCCGTCCTCGCGCTCACCTTCAGCCGCAAGGCGGCCGAGCAGCTGCGCGACCGGGTGACCGCTCGGCTGGGACGCACGATGTCGACGACGCTGTGCTCGACGTTCCACTCCTTCGCCTACGGCCTGATCCGCCAGTACTCACCGCCCGAGCTGTACGCCGGGCCGCTGCGTCTGCTCAGCGCGCCCGAGCAGGACGTCGTGCTCCGCGAGCTCCTCGTGGACACCCCGGAGTCCATCTCCTGGCCCGGGTCGCTGCATCGCGCCCTGGGCACCCGTGGCTTCGCCCGCGAGGTGCACGCCGTGCTCAGCCGGGCCCGGGAGAAGGGCCTGGACGGCGAGGCCCTGGCGGCGCTGGGGAGGACCAACGGGCTGCCGGCGTACCTCGCCGCGGGTCTGTTCCTCGACCAGTACCTCACGATCCTCGACGACCTGGGCGCCACCGACTACTCCGACCTGATCCGCCGGGCGACCCTGGAGGCGCAGGCGCATCGCGAGGAGCTGCGCCAGCGCTTCACCCACGTCTTCGTCGACGAGTACCAGGACACCGATCCCGGCCAGGTCGCGCTGCTCCGGACGCTGGCCGGAGACGGCCGCAACCTGACGGTCGTCGGCGACCCGCACCAGTCGATCTACGCCTTCCGGGGTGCCGACGTGCGGGGCATCCTGGAGTTCCCGCGGGACTTCCCGCGCGCCGACGGGCTTCCGGCGGACGTGGCCGCGCTGGGGAACACCCGGCGGTTCGGACCGCGGCTGCTGAGCGCCACCCGCCGGATCGCGCACCGGCTGCCGTTGCCCGGAGCGATCCCCGAGGTGGCTCGGGGTGCGTTCCTGCACCCGCAGGCCGACCCCGGTGTCTACGGCGCGGGCCGGGTGGACGTCGCGACGTTCGACACCGAGCGGGCCGAGACCGAGCACCTCGCCGACCTGCTCCGGCGCGCCCATCTCGAGGACGGCATCGGCTGGGACGAGATGGCGGTGCTGGTCCGCTCCGGGCGCCAGTCCATCCCCGGGCTGCGCCGGTCGCTCGGCGCGGCCGGTGTGCCCGTCGAGGTGGCCAGCGACGACGTGCCCCTCGTGCGCGACCCGTCGGTGCGACCCCTCCTCGACGCGCTGAGGGCCGTGCTCAACCTCGACAACGACGACCCCGACGACGTCGAGCACGTCGACCCCGGCCGGGCCGAGGCGCTGCTGATGAGCCCCCTGGGCGGCCTGGACGCCGGCGACGTACGCCGACTCGCGCGAGCCCTGCGGGCCCGGGAGAAGCTGGCCGCCGAGCCGGGGTGCGCCTCCAGGCCGTCGGCCGAGCTGCTGCGGCTGGCGGTGACCCGGCCCGGCTTCCTCGAGGGCCTCGGCGGCGACGAGGCGGCCCGGGGTCGAGCACTCAACGCCCTGCTGGTCCTCGCCCGTGAACAGCTCGATGCGGGGGGCACCGCCGAGGAGGTGCTGTGGACGATCTGGTCCGGCACCAGCTGGCCACAGCGGCTGCGCAGGGCCGCGGAGTCCGGCGGCGGCGCAGGCCGCCGCGCCAACCGCGACCTCGACTCGATCGTCTCCCTGTTCGACGCCGCCGGCCGCGCCGAGGAGCAGCGCGACCACCTGGGCGTGAGGAACTTCGTCGCGACGCTGGTCGCCCAGCAGCTTCCCGCGGACACCCTGGCCGAGCAGGGCGTTCGTGGGGCCGCGGTCCGCCTGCTCACCGCCCACCGGTCCAAGGGGCTGGAGTGGAGGCTGGTGGTGGTCGCGCACGTCCAGGCCGAGGGCTGGCCCGACCTGCGCCGCCGCAGCACGCTGCTCCAGGCCGACCGGATCGGCGTCGACGGGCTGGTCCCTCCGGTCACGAGTCGTGAGCTGCTCGTCGAGGAGCGCCGGTTGTTCTACGTCGCCTGCACCCGGGCCCGTGAACGCCTGGTGGTCACCGCTGTCGCCTCGCCCCAGGACGACGGCGAGCAGCCGTCCAGGTTCCTCGAGGAGCTGGCCCTCGAGTCGCGGCGGGTGATCGGCCGGCCGGGCCGCCCGCTGTCGATGGCCGGGCTGGTCAGCGAGCTCCGGCGCACGGTCACGGACCCGCAGACCAGCCCCGCCCTCAGGCAGGCGGCCGCCGTCCGGCTGGCCCGGCTGTCGGCGGAACAGCTGGTCGGCCGACCGCTCGTCCCCCAGGCAGACCCCGGGTCCTGGTGGGGCACCCGCCGCCCGAGCCGCTCCGAGCAGCCGGTGCGGGACCCGGCCCGACCAGTGCCTGTCTCGGCCAGCGTGCTCGAGTCGATGGCGACCTGCCCGACGCAGTGGTTCCTGGAGCGCGAGGCCGGGGGGAGCGGGCGCCAGCACCAGTCGGCCAGCGTGGGTCAGCTCGTGCACGCGCTCGCCGACCGGGTCGCCCGCGGGGAGGCAACCGAAGGCCCCGACGACGTCGATGAGCTGATGGAGCACGTGGCCGAGGTCTGGGACCGCCTGGAGTTCCGGACGCCCTGGTCACGCAGCCGCGAGCACGGGCGCATCCGCGCCGCCCTGGCGCGCTTCCTGCGCTGGCACTACGACAACGACCGGGTGCTCCTGGGCACCGAGCAGCACTTCGACACCGAGGTGAGCCTCGACTCCGGCGAGACGGTCCGGATCAGCGGGTACGCCGACCGGGTCGAGCTCGACGCGCAGGGCCAGGTTGTGGTGGTGGACCTCAAGTCGGGCAAGCAGCGGCCCACCGGACCGGCGGTTCGCGGCCACCGCCAGCTCGGTCTCTACCAGTACGCCGTCGACCACGGGGCCATGGACGGGCTGATGGCCGACCCGCCTGCGCAGAGCGGGGGAGCAGAGCTCGTCCAGCTCGGCAGCCCCGATGACTCGCCGGATGCCGTGGTGCAACAGCAACCGGCCCACGCGGAGGATGCCCCCGAGCGGGTGGTCCTGCGCGAGGAGCTGGCTCGCGTGGCGGCGTACCTCCGCGCCGAGGACTTCCCGGCCACCCCGGGAGGCCACTGCAAGAACTGCTCCTTCATCCCGGTCTGCCCGGCCAAGAGCGCCGGGGCGGTGCTCTCGCAGTGAGGACGATCAGCTCTCCGGCCGACCTCCGCGCGTTGCTCAAGGCCGACTACGAGGTCAGCCCCCAGCAGTGGGAGGCCATCTCGGCCCCCCTGTCACCGGCCGTCGTGATCGCCGGGGCTGGATCCGGGAAGACGACCCTGATGGCGGCGCGGGTCGTCTACCTGGCGGTGACCGGGCAGGTCCGCGCCGACGAGGTGCTCGGGCTGACCTTCACCACCAAGGCGGCCAGCGAGCTGCGCGGCCGGATCCGCGAGGCGCTGACGACGGCGGGGGTCCTCGGACTCGATGCCGAGCCCAGCGAGGACCCCGAGGACGAGCTCGAGCCGACCGTGGTCACCTACAACGCCTACGCCGCGGCCCTGCTCGCCGAGCACGGCCTCCGGATCGGTCACGAGCCCGACACCAGGGTGATCACCGACGCCTCGCGCTATCAGCTCGGTGGCCGTGCGGTCGAGCGGCACGTGGGCGACGTGCAGGACCTCTCGGACCATCCACCCACGGTGATCCAGAACCTGCTCGCCCTCGACAGCGCCATGACCGAGCACCTCGTCAGCCCCGAGGAGGTGCTCGCCTTCGACGCCGAGGCGCGGGTCCACTTCCAGCGGGCCGTCGAGGAGGAGACGGCCGGCGCCAACCGGTCGACCTACCGGCAGGCACCGGGCGGCGCCGTGTTCACCATCGATCGGCGCGCCGAGCTGATGGGACTGGTGCGGGCCTACCGCCGGCTCAAGGCCGACCTGGGGCTGATGGACTTCGCCGACCAGATCGCGCTCGCGGCGCGGCTCGCCGACGAACAGCCCGAGGTGGGCGCGATCGAGCGGGGCAAGTTCAAGGTGGTGATGCTGGACGAGTACCAGGACACCTCGGTCGCGCAGGCGCAGATGCTGGCCCGGCTGTTCTCCGGCCCCTCCCCGGAGGAGGGCCTGGGCCATCCGGTGACGGCGGTGGGCGACCCCAACCAGGCGATCTACGGCTGGCGGGGCGCGTCGGTGTCCAACATCCTCAACTTCGCCGACACCTTCCCGGCTGCGTCCGGCCGGGTGCCGGTGCTGCCGCTGACGGTGAACCGCCGCTCGGACAGACGGATCCTCGAGGTCGCCAACCGGCTCGCGGAGCCGCTCTACGCCCAGCTGCCGGAGGTGGCGCGCCTGTCCGCGGCGACCGAGGCCGAAGGGGTCGTGTCCACCGAGGTGTTCACGACCGCCGACGACGAGCACAGCTGGCTGGCCACGAAGGTGCAGGAGGTGCACACCGGCCTGTGGTCCGACATCGGCGTCCTATGCCGCGACAACAGCACCGCCGAGGCCGTCTTCGACGCCCTCACCGCTGTCGCCGTGCCGGTCGAGATCGTCGGGCTCTCCGGGCTGCTGCGCCTCCCTGAGGTCGCGGAGGTGGTCGCGGTGCTCACGCTGCTCCACGACGTGACCGCCAACCCGGCCCTGCTGACCCTCCTGACCGGGCCACGCTGGGCCATCGGTCCGCGCGACCTGAGGCTGCTCAGCGCACGGGCCAACGAGATCGCCGGGCGGCCGGCCCGCACCGAGGACCGGGGATCGATCGTCGAGGAGCTCACCGCCATCGCGGACGGGACCGACCCAGCCGAGACGGCTGCCCTCGGTGATGCGCTCGACGATCCGGGTGAAGCGGCGTACTCCACGCAGGCTCGGGAGCGGTTCGCGCTGCTGGCTGCGGAGCTGCGGATGCTCCGGGCCGGCGCCGGGGAGCCGATCCTGGACGTCGTACGCCGCATCGTCGACACCACCGGCATCGACATCGAGCTGGCCTCCGCGATCAGCCCGGCGGCCGCGGCCCGTCGGGACAACCTCGACCTGTTCCTCAAGGCGGTCGCGGACTTCCAGGCGATCGACGGTGAGGTGACCCTTCCCGCGCTGCTGGCCTACCTCACCGCCGAGGACGACCAGGGCAAGGGCCTGGACGTGGCCACGCCCACCGAGGCCGACTCCGTCAAGCTGCTCACGGTGCACCGGGCCAAGGGGCTGGAGTGGGACTCGGTGTTCCTCGTGGGCGTGTGCGAGAGCAAGTTCCCCTCGGGCACCTCACGCAGTCTGTGGACCTCCTCTCCCGCCGTGCTCCCGGCGCCGCTGCGCGGTGATGCAGCAGATCAGCCGCAGCTGCACGGCTTCGACAAGCCGGCCCTGGAGGCCTACCGCAGCGCCACCCGCGACCACGACAGGCAGGAGGAGCTGCGGTTGGGCTACGTCGCCCTCACCCGGGCGGTGCACCGGCTCTCGGTCACCTCCCACCTCTGGGGTCGGCGGAAGACCCCGTTCGGCCCGTCTGAGTTCCAGGTCGCGGTGCGCGACCAGCTCCAGTCCTGGGGCGTCGTGTCCCCGTGGCAGGACAAGCCCGCCAAGGGTGACGCCAACCCCTACGACGCGATCGACCTGTCCCGAGCGTGGCCACTCACCGGGGTCGGCCGCGAGGCCGAGCTGCGGGTGGCGGCTGCGGCGCTGGTCGACCAGGCAGGTCCCGGTGCAGATCTGCAGGCGGATCTTCGCGCCTCCGACGAGGGCCTGGACATGATCGAGACCGCGCGCGTGGGCGACTGGGACGCCGAGATGGAGCGCCTCCTCCTTGAGGCGAGGTCGGACCGCTCCGGGACCGTGGACGTGCCCCTGCCCAGCAGTCTGTCGGCGACCTCGCTGGCGCGGCTGCGCGACGAGCCGGACGCCTTCCTGCGCGACCTCGCCCGGCCCATGCCCCGTCCGCCCTCCCCGGCCGCACGGTTCGGGACCCGCTTCCACGCGTGGGTCGAGGCGCGCTTCGGCCAGCAGCTCCTCCTGGACCCCGACGAGCTGTCCGGTCGCGGCGATGTCGGCATCGATGACGAGGATGACCTGCGTGAGCTGATCGTGCGGTTCGAGAACGGTCCGTTCGCGGACCGGGTTCCTCACGCCGTCGAGCCGTCGTTCGCCCTCGTCCTGGCCGGTCAGGTGGTGCGCGGTCGCATCGACGCCGTCTACCGGGAGGACGACGGCGGCTACCTGATCGTGGACTGGAAGACCAACCGGACCCAGAGCGCGGACGCACTCCAGCTCGCGATCTACCGCCTCGCCTGGGCCGAGCTGACCGGCGAGCCGCTGGAGCGCGTTCGCGCCGCCTTCCACTACGTCCGCACCGGGGACACGGTGGAGCCGCCTGAGCTCGCGGACCGCGACGGACTCGAGGCCATCGTCACCACTGGTGGCTCGGCGGAGTAGACCACGATTCGGACGTTGGTGGACGTATCGCCCGGACGTCTGCCGCTGGGACGTCGAGGTGGCAACACTCGCTCCAACGAGAAAACGGGGTGCGCCATGTTCGGGACCACGATGATGCTCACGATCGGCCAGGCCCTGGACCGCGCCCAGAACGACGGCGCGATCATCCGGCTCAACGTCTCCGGCGAGTGGATCACCGGTCGTGTGACCAACACCGACAGTCAGAGCGTCGTGATGACCGACGAGGACGGCGGGCTCTGCGTGCTCCGGATGGACGCGATCATGTGCGTACACCTGCCCGCGGACATCCCCGGCCAGAGGCTCCCCGCCCAGCCCGACCTGCTGTCCGAGGCGAAGTAGACCAGTTTCCGGGTTTCCGTGCCGATATTTGGCAAATGCGCGGTTATTGGTCTCGCAAGGCGTCAAACTTGGGGGAAACCACCACCGAGGGGGCACCGATGTTCGGAACCACGATGTTGCTGACCGTTGGTCACGCCCTCGAGCGCGCCAAGGACGAGGGAATGCCGGTGCGACTCAACGTCGGCGGCGAGTGGATCACCGGCCGGGTGATCAACAACGACGGCCACGGGGTGGCCGTGCTCGAAGCCAACGGGGACATGTGCGTCTTCCGCCCGGACGCGATCTGCGGCGTCCGGATTCCGTTCCGCTCGACCGACGCCCGTCCGGCGCCGGCTGCGAGCGTGCCGGTTCTGGAGCCCGACTACGCCGCTCAGACCTGAGTCGTCGCTGCTCCGGGCAGCGCAGCGGCCAGCGCGATCTCGACCATCGCCTCGAAGGTCTGCTCGCGCTCGGCCGAGGTCGTCTCCTCGCCGGTGACGATGTGGTCGCTGACCGTGCAGATCGCCAGTGCCGCGCGTCCGTAGGAGGCCGCGAGCGTGTAGAGCCCGCACGCCTCCATCTCCACGGCCAGGACGCCGTGGCGGACCATCGGCCCCATCAGCTCCTCGCGGGGTGAGTAGAAGGAGTCGCTGGAGAAGATCAGACCGACGTGGGCGGTGACCTCGTCGCGGGCCGTGGCCGCGTCGTGGGCAGCGCGCAGCAGCCCGAAGTCGGCGACCGCCGCGTAGTCGAGCCCGTGGAACCGCAGCCGGTTCATCGAGGAGTCGGTGCAGGCGCCGGACGCGATGACCACGTCGCGGACGGCGATGCTCTCGGTGAGGGCGCCGCAGGAGCCGACCCGGACGACCTGCTGGACGTCGTAGTCCTTGAACAGCTCGTTGACGTAGATCGCCATCGACGGCTGGCCCATCCCGGACCCCTGGACCGAGACCGGCTGGCCGCGCCAGGTGCCGGTGAAGCCGTACATCCCGCGAACCTCGCTGTAGCAGCGCGCGTCGTCGAGGAAGGTCTCCGCGATCCACTTCGCTCGCAGCGGGTCACCGGGAAGCAGGACCGTCGGGGCGATCTGGCCGGACCGGGCGCCGATGTGGGTGCTCATGGCGCAGAACCTAACCCCGCTGGCGCCGCTTCAGCCATCCGGGGGCGACCACGAAGGCCTCGGCGCGCAGTGCCGCGGTGGCGACACGGGCGAGGTCGGTGGCGTTGTCGAAGCAGAGGAACCGAGGGTGCCACTCGGGCTGGTACTTCGCGTTGGCCCGGTAGAGCGACTCGATCTGCCAGAAGCGGGAGAGCCCCATCAAGATCGCGTGCCACAGCCGCAGCACCGGGCCGGCGCCGAGCTGCTCCCCACGGGCGAAGACGTAGCGCAGCACCGCGAAGTTCAGCGACAGCCGCTCGATGCCCAGCTCGGGGCAGTCCCGCCAGAGCCCGGCGACCATGTGCTCCACCACGCCGTTCTCGGTGGACCGATCGCGTCTCATCAGGTCGAGCGAGAGCCCGGTGCTGCCCCAGGGCACGAAGTTGAGCAGGCCGCGGATCTCGCCGTCGGCGTCGGTGGTGAGTACGACGACCGACTCGCCGTCCTCCTCCGAGCAGAACCGGCCCAGGGCCATCGAGAAGCCGCGTTCGACGTTCCCGTCGCGCCACTCGTCGGCCTTGTGTCGAAGCACGGCGCGGGTCCCCGGGTCGAGGTCGCGGACCCGCTGACTGGTGACCTCGAGCCCTGCTCGGGAGCAGCGCGAGACCGCCTGGCGGATCACCCGCATGCTCCGGCCCTCGAGGGAGAAGTCGGCGACCGTGACGGTGGCCTCGTCGCCAAGCTCGAGCGCGTCCAGGCCGGCCCGGTGGAACGCCGTGGCCCCGCGCTCGCTCGCGCCCAGAACGGCCGGCGTCCAGCCGAAGGAGCGAGCTTCGCTCAGCCAGGCCTCGATCACCCCCGGCCAGGCCTCCGGGTCGCCGATCGGGTCTCCAGCAGCGAGTGAGACGCCCCCGACCACCCGATAGCTGATGGCGGCCTTGCCGGATCTGCTGAAGACGACGGACCGGTCCCCGCGCAACGCGAAGTAGCCGAGGGAGTCGATGTGTCCCCAGTCCGCCAGCAGACCCCGGACCCGGTCGCGTGCCTCGGCGCCCATCGGCTGGGGCCCGTCTGCCGGCCGCATGGCGGTGAGCAGCAGGAGCAGGAGGAGCGCCACGCCGAGGATGAGGAGCGCGAACGTCGCCCGGGTGTCGTCGCTGGCGTCGACGAACCGGACGGGTCCGGTCAGCCCGACCAGCCCCAGGAAGGAGTGGCCGAGCCGAGCGGCGTCCGTCGTACCGGGGGCCTGACCATCGGTGTCCAGGCGCAGCCACAGGAACCCGATCACCGTCGCCACCAGGGTGCCGAGCACCAGGACGAGCAGGGAACGGGACAGCGAGCGGGGGTCGGGGCGGGCGGTGAAGTTCCGCCTGGCTCCCAGCAGCAGGACGAGGATGGCCAGTGCCAGCACCGCTTCCTCGACATCGAGGCCCTTGACCAGGTGCAGCACCACCGAGAGCGCGGTGAGGACCGTGGCCACCAGCCAGGCCCGGAACTTGCCGCGGCGCAGGGCCCGGGAAAGCACGATGAGCAGCGCGCCGGCCGCCGCCGCCCCGGTCGTGGCCACCGCGGGGAACACCACGGGCACGACGTCGGTGACGTCCTGGACCCGATGCCGTAGGGCGGGGGAGAGGGCCGAGGCGACGGTCATGACTCCCAGAAGCCCGACGAGTCGACCGATCCACTTCGGGCTGCGCAGCGTGCTCCACACGCCTCGAAGGGTGACACATGCACTGGGTAGCCTGCGAGGCGTGACCGATGCCGCCAGCCTCCCGCACGTCGCCCTCTCCCTGCACGCCCACGACCGGCACGGGTTGCAGCGCACCGACGAGGACTGGCTCGCCGAGCGCTGGGCGGATCCCGACACCCGGGTGCTGGTCATCGCCGGCGCCCGGATCCGCCCGGTCGACGGCCGGGTCCACTGGGTCTCTCCGGCCCAGGCACCCGAGGGTCTGCGCCTCCTGCTGGGCGAGCGTGACGGCGTGCAGCACTTCGCGGTCGTCGTGGAGCCATCCGAGGCCCCGGGTGATCGGGACGAGTGGGTCGTGCTGCGTGCCGTGGTGCAGTCGCTGGGGGAGCACGACGCGGCCGACGCCCCCCTGGTCCTGCACGCGATCGGCCTGGCCGAGTGGCACTGGTCGACCCGGCACTGCCCACGCTGCGGCGGCACCCTCGAGGCTCGTCACTCCGGGCACGTGCTGCACTGCGGTGCGTGCGGGCGGGACCAGTTCCCCCGCTCGGACCCGGCCGTGATCATGGTGGTCACCGACGGCGAGCCGGGCACCGCGGAGGAGCGGTGCCTGCTCGGCCGCGGCCCGCACTGGCCCGAAGGCCGGTTCTCCACGCTCGCCGGCTTCGTCGAGCCCGGCGAGACCATGGAGGACGCGGTCCGACGTGAGGTCGAGGAGGAGACCGGCGTCAAGGTGGGTGAGGTGACCTACTTCGGCAGCCAGCCGTGGCCCCTGCCGGCGAGCCTGATGGTCGGGTTCGTCGCCCGGGCGACGCACACCGAGATCGACGTCGACGGGTCCGAGATCGCCGACGCGCGCTGGTTCACCCGCGAACAGATGCATCGCGGCGCCGAGGACGGGTCACTGGTCCTGCCCGGCGGCGTGAGCATCTCCCGGTCACTCGTCGAGAGCTGGTACGGCGGCACGCTGCCGGGGCACTGGTGACCCGCGTGGGTCAGAGTGCGGCCAGCTTCTGCTGGACCTGACCGATCGAGGGGTTCGTGTGCGCGCTGCCGTCGGCGTACACCAGGGTCGGCACCGTCTGGTTGCCGTTGTTGGCCGACATGACGATGTCGGCGGCGCCCGGCACCTGCTCGATGTCCACGACGTCGTAGCGGATCCCCTCACGGTCCAACTGCCCCTGCAGGCGGTGGCAGTAGCCACACCAGGGGGTGGTGTACATCGTGAAGGTGTCCGTTGCGGACTCTGGGCTCACAGGTTGTCCTCTCTCGCGTCTACGCTCGTCTCTCACCCCAACAACGCCTGGACGGAGATCATTTCCGATGCTCGCCGATGACCTGCTCAGCGCGCTCGATCCGGAGCAGCGAGAGGTCGCCACGGCGTTGCGTGGACCTGTGCGGGTGCTGGCCGGGGCAGGCACCGGCAAGACCCGGGCGATCACCCACCGCATCGCCTACGGCGTCGCCTGCGGGATCTACAACCCGACCGAGGTGCTCGCCGTGACGTTCACCACGCGCGCGGCCGGGGAGATGCGCACCCGCCTGCGCGCCATGGGCGCCTCCGCGGTCCAGGCGCGCACCTTCCACTCCGCGGCGCTTCGCCAGGTGCGCTACTTCTGGCCGAAGGTCTACGGCGGCGAGCCCCCCGAGCTGACCGCCTCGAAGATCCCCGCGGTCGCCGCGGCGGCCCGGCGCAACCGCGTCGAGGTCAACCAGGCGACGCTGCGCGACCTCGCGAGCGAGATCGAGTGGGCCAAGGTCAGCAACGTGCGCCCCGACGACTACGAGTCGGTCGCGCCGCGCCGGGGGCGTGAGGTGAGTGGGCTCGACGCAGGCACGGTGGCCCACGTGTTCGGCAGCTACGAGGAGCTCAAGCGCGACCAGGGCCGGATGGACATGGAGGACGTGCTGCTCATCGGCGCCGCCCTGCTGAGCGAGGACGAACGCGTGGCCGCCGAGGTGCGGCGACAGTACAAGTGGTTCGTCGTCGATGAGTTCCAAGACGTCAGCCCGATCCAGTCCGCGCTGCTCGACCTGTGGCTCGGCGGGCGCAACGAGATCTGCGTCGTCGGCGACCCGGCCCAGACGATCTACTCCTTCGCCGGCGCGCAGGCCAGCTACCTGACCGACTTCCCGACGAAGTTCGAGGGGGCGACCAACGTCGAGCTGGTCCGCAACTACCGCTCCACGCCGCCGGTGATCGAGGCGGCCAACCGCCTGCTCAAGGACTCCGGCACCACCAGCGTCCTCCTGCGCGCCCAGCGCGAGGCCGGGCCTCCCGTGACCTGGCACGAGTCCAGCGACGAGGTGGCCGAGGCGGCGTCGGTGGCCGAGGAGGCGGGCCGGTTGCACGCCGTCGGGGTTCCGTTGCGCGAGATGGCGGTGCTGTTCCGGATCAACGCCCAGTCCGAGGCCTTCGAGGAGGCGCTGACGGCCCGTGGCATCCCCTACGTCGTCCGGGGCGCCGCCCGCTTCTTCGAGCGCCAGGAGGTGCGGCAGGCGCTCGCGCTGATGCGCGGCGAGGTCCGCGCCGGCGAGGGAGCGGGCAGTGACGGTGTGGACGGCGTCGTCGACCGCGTCCAGGCGGTGCTCGCGGGGATGGGCTGGACAGCAGCCGCTCCCGAGTCCCGCGGGCAGGCCCGCGACCGGTGGGAGTCGCTGCAGGCGCTGGTCTCGCAGGCCGCGGCGTACGCCGAGGGGGAGGTCGCCCCGACCCTGTCCGGGTTCGTCGCCGAGCTCGACCGGCGCGCCCACGAGCAGCACGCGCCGGTGGCCGAGGGGGTGACCCTGGCGACCCTGCACGCTGCCAAGGGGCTGGAGTGGGACGCGGTCTTTCTGGTCGGTGTGCAGGAGGGCTCGATGCCGATCACCTACGCCGACACTCCCGCAGCCGTGGAGGAGGAGCGCCGGCTGCTCTACGTCGGCATCACCCGCGCGCGCCTGCACCTGTGGATCTCCTGGTCGCTGGCCCGCAACCCCGGCGGCCAGGCCAGGCGCAAGCCTTCCCGCTTCCTCACCGGACTGCGTCCGGAGTCGATCACCGACCGCGCCGCGTCCGGGGTCGCCGGCCGAGGGGCCCGCCGCAAGGGCAAGAGGGCCGCGGTGTGCAAGCAGTGCCAGCGGCCGCTGAGCAGCTCCCGCGAGCGCAACCGGGGCTACTGCGGCGACTGCCCGGTGCCCTACGACGAGGAGCTGTTCGAGTCGTTGCGCTCCTGGCGCAAGGAGCAGGCCGAGGCCCAGAGCGTGCCCGCGTTCGTGGTCTTCTCCGACGCCACGCTCGAGGCCCTCGCCGAGGTCCGTCCCCGCGACCGCCAGGGACTCCAGTCGATCAACGGCATCGGCAAGGCCAAGCTCGACAAGTACGCCGACGAGCTGCTCGAGATCATCGCCTGAGAATCATCTGCGATAAATCAATTGCACGGTCCGTGGAGGTCGGCGTACCGTGTCGCTCACCAGATCGGCGGGCCACTGTGGCCCCCGGCGCGAGGCAGAGGAGGTGCGACATGTTGTTCAACATCGAGACCACGACTGTGCGGTCTCCCTTCGTCGCGCCCACCCTCGGTGGCGCCAAGGGTGGATTCTGCCCGCAGGCCGGCTTCCGTCGCGTGGATGGCCACGCTGGTCTCACCCGGGCCATCGCCCCGACCTTCGGCAACGCCGGCATGGTCATGGGTCCCAACTCCTGGAGTCCGCCGATCACCTGAGTTCACACTCGTGATCGGTCGCCTCCAGGCCGCGGAACCCACACCGGGATCCGCGGCCTTTGTGTTTCCCCAAAACCAGTCGAACGACAACCAGGACCAGTGAAACGAGGAGGTGACAGATGAGCATCAGCGTTGTCGACCACGCAGTCGACGAGACGGAGCTGCCGTGCCGCAAGCAGAACGCGGAACTGTACTTCGCCGAGTCGCCCAGCGACGTGGAGCTCGCGAAGGCGCTGTGCCAGGACTGCCCGGTCCGGGCGGAGTGCCTGGCGGGTGCCCTCGAGCGGCGCGAGCCATGGGGGGTGTGGGGTGGTGAGCTGTTCCTCTCCGGAGTGGTGATCCCCCGCAAGCGCCCCCGCGGACGTCCCCGCAAGGACGCCGCCGTGACCACGGCCGCCTAGTCGCACCAGCACCACCCATGACCACATGACCAGCAGATCAGAACGGAGTACGACGATGTTCAGCACGAGTGTCGACCTGGCCCGCGAGCAGCACCACGCGCGCGTCGCCGACGTCGAGGCGAGTCGTCGCGCCAGCCAGGCCGCAGCCGTCAACCGGTTGCAGCGACGGGCAGCGAGGCTGTCGCAGAAGGCCGAGCGGGTCTCCCGCAGGGCCGAACGCGTGGCCGCGCAGGCGCGAGTCGCAGTCGCCGGTGCCATCTGAGGCCGGCCGGACTTCCTCGACCACCAGAGCCAGACCCCGGAAACCTCATGGTTTCCGGGGTCTTGGCATGTCAGCAGGAGCGGGGCCGTCCTATCGTGGGTTCGTGGTGACCTGCTCCTTCTGCGGAACCGTCGTCGAGTCCGAGACTCCGCCGCTGACCTGGACAGCGTCGGTGGAGAACGGGAAGTCGCGGTGGTTCTGCGACGACTGCTCCCGCACGCACCTGCGCGCGATGGAGAGCAAGCTCGACTCCGAGTGGTGGTGAGCGGGCCGGTCAGTCCGCGAAGCCGGGGAGCCAGTCGATCAGCGTCTGCCGGAACGGCACCCTCGCCTCGAGCTGGCTCAGCACACCCACGCCGCCGGCCCAGGTGCGGTGGATGAGCATGTACGCCGGGGGCATGTTCAGCCGCAGCATCGTCGCGTAGGCGTCCCCACGCGGGTCGTTGACTCGGCGGAACTGTTCCTGCATCCAGGCACGCGAGAACTGGAACTCCTCCACCTCGGTCGGCTCGATGAAGGGAGCGAGGTAGGAGCGCAGCTGGTCGGCGTCGATGCGGATCCGCTCCCGGATGAAGCCCTCGTCGCGCAGCGCGGTCACCAGCTGCTCGTAGTCCTCCATGGCGGCGATCCGGATCAGGGCCCCCAGCGACCGGGGCAGCACCCCGCCCGGGAGCCGGGCCACGGCGCCGAAGTCCAGGACGCCCAGCCGGCCGGGACTGCCGTCGGGACCGGGCAGCAGCCGGAAGTTCCCCGGGTGGGGATCGGCGTGCAGCATGCCGGTGCGCGCGGGGGTCTCGAACATGAACCGGAGCAGGTGTCGCCCGTAGTGGTCGCGCTCGGCGCGGGTGCCCTCGCGGATCACCTTCGCCAGCGATCCTGCGCTCTCCATCCACTCGGTGACCAGGACGGTGCCCGATGACTCCACGACGGGAGGGACCACGATGTCCGGGTCGTCGCGGTACTCCGCGGCGAAGACTCGCTGCGCGTCGGCCTCGAGCTGGTAGTCGAGCTCCTCGGCGGTGCGCGCCTGGAGCTCGGCCACCAACGGTTTGATGTCGAGTCCGGGGATCAGCGGCCCGATGCTGCGTGCCAGCCGCGCGATCTGGCGCAGGTCGCTGGTGAGGGCCTCGGCGGCTCCGGGGTACTGCACCTTCACGGCCACCTCACGGCCGTCGACCCACCGGCCTCGATGCACCTGCCCGATCGAGGCGGCTGCCGCCGGCACCGGGTCGAGCTCGACCAGCCGGGCCTTCCAGTCCTCGCCGAGCTCGCGGTCCAGGATGCCCCGGACCGTCATCGTCGGCATCGGTGGCGCCGAGTCCTGCAGACGCGTCAGCTGCTCCCGGTAGGGCGCCGCGAGCTCATCGGGAAGTGCCGCCTCGAAGATCGACATCGCCTGGCCGAACTTCATCGCCCCGCCCTTGAGCTCACCCAGGGTGCGGAACAGCTGCTCGGCCGTGCGCTGCTGGACCTCGCTCAGCACCGCCTCCGCGGAGGCGCCGCCGATCCGCTTGCCCAGGCCGAGGGCGCTGCGTCCGGCGTACCCCAGGGGCAGCGCGGCGAGTCTCGCCGTCCGCGCCACTGCCCTGCGGGGGATGTCGCTCATGCCTCCATGGTGCCTGAGTCTGGGGCCTCTGCTGACCATGTGCAGCCACACTGCGGATGCCGGAGCCAACTCTGTTCGGTGCGGTATGTCGGTTCTGCGGTGAAATGGATGGTTCGCGACCAGGTGGACGGTTCCCGACCTTCGGCGTAGGTCACCACGTCCCGGACGGCCCAGGCCGCCGCGAGGGTCGCCAGGGCGGGCTCGGCGACGTCCGCGACCCCGTCGGGCCGCGTCCGCGCACTGGCACGCACGTAGCGCGCGGTGACGGCCACGTGGTCGGGGTCGCGCAGTCCGTCGTGGGCGTCGATGCAGCGCAGGCAGGCCGTCACGCCCGGGACAGTGAACGGCCCGAGGATCGCACCCCCGTCCACCAGGCGTACGACGAGGTGGCTGGTGCCTCGGCGGATCAGGAGATCGAGGACCTCACGGTCGAGCTCCCCGGTGCAGAGGACCAGGACGACGTCGGCGTCCTCCGGACTGTCGGTGCGTCGGACCTCGGACGCGGAGAGCAGGCCCCAGACGTCGAGACCCGGCAGCGAACCAACTACGGCCACGCGCGTCGACCGGAGCCGTCGCGACCGGGCGGCGACGTCACGCCGGGGCACCAGGGCACCGCGATCGGTCAGCGTCCGCAGCGCCCCGGCCAGCTCGGGCGCCTCATCGGGGTCGACAGGCTGGAGGTCCAGCACCTGCTCGAGCGCCCGCTCGATGGCCGTGCTGCGGTCAAGCACCACGCGACGAGGTCGGTGCAGCCCAACCTGGAGACGGTCACGCCCCCGGCGTACGACACGCAGCCCGGCGGCGAGCTGAAGAAGGACTGGCTCGGGATCGGCGGTCATCTGGCGACGCTAGGCCGCGCCTCGCCGGGCGCGAAACGGCAATCCACAGGTCCAGCGAACGCACGACAGCGGGACCCCTCGGGAGGAGAGGTCCCGCCGCAGTAGTGCTTGTTGGCTGTCCTTCGAGCGTGAAGCTCAGGCCTTGCCGAGGATCCGGTTGAGGTTGGTGCCGCAGACGGGGCAGACTCCCTTTGCCATCCGGGTGCCCTTGTCGTTGACCCGGACCTCGCCCGATGCCTCGCGCTTGGCCTTGCACTTCACGCAGTAGAACTCGCCACTCCAGGTCTCCGCCATGACGGCCTCCTGTTTTCATTGGTCGTCTCGGCGGGGAGTCGGGGAAACCCGCCGGGGTTCGTGGTCGAACCTGTATCGACCCTAGACCACATTCACGCTCAATCCGCGCAGGTGGTGCGCTCAGCCGAGCCGTGTCCTGCACGGTAATCTCGCGCCCATGGCAGCCCTCGATGACCCCGCAACCTCCTCTCCCCACCTTCGAGTGGAGCGCCCCGCGGACGGAGTCGTCAGGCTCGTGCTCGACAACCCGGCCCAGCGCAACGCGATGTCGGATGAGATGACGGCGTCCTGGGTGGCCGCGATCGAGGCCCTCGCGAGCGACCGGTCGGTCCGCGTCGTGGTGGTCACCGGCGAGGGCTCGGCCTTCTGCTCGGGCGGCAACACGAGCTGGATCGCGAGCGAACCCGACGCGGAGGTCGACTACCTGCGCACCCGGATGCTGGCCTTCTACCGGGCCTGGCTCTCGATCCGGGACCTCGAGGTCCCCACCATCGCGGCGGTCAACGGCCCCGCCATCGGGGCCGGCCTGTGTCTCGCGCTGGCCTGCGACATCCGCTACGCCGCCGACGGGGCGCGACTCGGCGCACCGTTCGTCAAGCTCGGGATGAACCCCGGCATGGCGGCGACCTACCTGCTGCCGAACGCGGTCGGGGAGGCCAACGCCCGCGAGCTGCTGCTCACCGGCCGGATCGTCGACGCCGAGGAGGCCTCCCGGTTGGGGCTCGTCTCCCGCGTCTTCGCCCCCGATGACTTCGCCGCGGCGGTCCAGGACATCGCGATCGGGATCGCCGGCACGGCGCCGATCGCCAGCCGCTACACCAAGCTGGCCCTCCGTGACGGCGGCCACCGAGACGTCGAGTCGTGCGTGCAGTGGGAGGCGCTGGCCCAGCCCGTCACGCTGGCGACGGCCGACCTGCAGGAGGGCATCAAGGCTGCCCGCGAGAAGCGGGCGCCGCAGTTCAGGGGGCTCTAGGGCCGTGCTGGACCGTCCGGGGGCACAAGGGAGGCCCCCGATGAGACTTCGGCGTTTGCCTTCCCCTTGCGAACGCAGAAGCGGCGTCATCGAGGGCCCCAACTGCCCGCCACGCTAGGTGAGCCGGACCCCAGCGGTCAATCCCGACGCCCCGCCAGAACGCCCGGGTTCTCCCACCGGCTGTGGAAAACCCTGTGGATAACATGTGGAGGACCGGGCCTGTGCTGTGGATCACAGTCCACAGGGACACAATGAGCCGGTGACGCAGACCAGCGGTTCGGGCGAGGCTGACGAGTACGCCGCCGGTCCCGTGGCGGCGTTGCGCCGGACCGCGTTCCTGCTCGAGCGAAGCCGTGCGGAGACCTACAAGGTCAAGGCCTTCCGGTCAGCGGCGGCCACGATCCTGCCGCTCGGCGACGAGGTGGCGGCCCGCGTCAACGCGGGCACACTCCGCGACCTTCCCGGCATCGGGGCCTCCACAGCCGAGGTGATCGAGGCAGCCGTGGCGCGGCGTACTCCCGCGCGGTTGGCGAAGCTCGAGCGCGAGACCGGCGGGCCCCTGGTCGAGGGCGGCACCGAAGTGCGGGCGGCCCTGCGAGGCGACCTGCACTCGCACAGCGACTGGTCCGACGGGGGCTCGCCGATCGAGGAGATGGCGTTCACCGCGATCGAGCTCGGTCACGAGTACCTCGTCCTGACCGACCACTCGCCGCGGCTGAAGGTCGCCAACGGGCTCTCGGCCGGCCGGCTGACCCGGCAGCTCGAGGTCGTCGACGCGGTCAACGCGCACCTCGCCGGCTCCGGTGGCTTCCGGCTGCTCAAGGGCATCGAGGTGGACATCCTCGACGACGGGGCGCTCGACCAGACCGATGAGATGCTCGCCCGCCTCGACCTACGGGTGGCCTCGGTGCACTCCAAGCTGGCGATGGACAAGGCCCCGATGACCCGCCGGATGGTCGCGGCCGTGCACAACCGGTTCACCAACGTGCTCGGTCACTGCACCGGCCGGTTGGTGACCGGCAACCGCGGCGTCCGCGGACAGTCGGAGTTCGACGCCGAGGCCGTTTTCGAGGCGTGCGTGGAGACCGGGACCGCGGTGGAGATCAATGCCCGGCCCGAACGACGCGACCCGCCGACCCGGCTGCTGGAGCAGGCCATCGAGATCGGCTGCCTGTTCTCCATCGACAGCGACGCCCACGCGCCCGGGCAGCTCGACTTCTTGATCTACGGCTGCGCCCGGGCCGAGGACCTGGGCCTGGACCCCGACCGGATCGTGAACACCTGGCCCGCCGACCGGCTGCTGGAGTGGGCCCGGCCCTGACCGCCGCGGAGCTCGGTGACGGCGCACGGCCGCACGGCGTCCACCGAACTGTCGCCGCGGGCGGATAGTTTCTCCCCATGCAGACCGATGCAGTCGCCGAGGTGGCGGACCCGCTGGTGGAGGTACGCCGGTCCCGGCGGCGCAAGCGCACCGTCTCGGCGTACCGCCGCGACGGCAAGGTGATCGTGATGATCCCCGACCGGTTCACCCGGGCCGAGGAGGCCGAGTGGGTGGCCACGATGCTGGACCGCCTCGACCGCTCCGAGCGACGCCGCCGACGCACCGACGACCAGCTGATGCGGCGCGCGCGCGAGCTGTGCGCCGACTACCTGCACGGCAAGGTGGCGCCCACCTCGGTGCGCTGGGTGGACAACATGACCACCCGTTGGGCGTCCTGCACCATCGCGACCGGGGAGATCCGGATGTCGGAGCGGCTCCAGCCGATGCCGGCGTGGGTGGTGGACTACGTGCTGCTCCACGAGCTGGCCCACCTGATCGAGCCCAGCCACAACAAGCGGTTCTGGCACTGGGTCGACCGCTTCCCGCGGGCCGAGCGCGCCAAGGGCTATCTCGAGGGCGTTGCCACCGCTGCGTCGTTGGACCTCACCGCCTGTGACGACGAGGACGGCCCCGGGCAGCTCCCCTAGCGAGCGAGTGCCAGCCCGACCAGCTGCACCATGTCCGGCTCGTCGGTCGGCAGCGAGTCCACCGGCCACCACTGCACGTCCAGCGACTCCTCACTCACCACCGGCACGACGCCGGCCGCGGCGCGGGCGAGGAACCGGACGTCGAGGTGGTCCACCGCCCCTCGGGGGTCGCAGAACGCGACCGCATGGCGTGACAGGTGCAGCGGTGCCGGCTCGAGCACCAGGCCGGCCAGCCCGGACTCCTCGGTGGCCTCACGCAGCGCCGTGCCCGCCAGGGTGGCATCGCCCGGCTCGGTGTGGCCGCCGAAGTGGAACCACCGACCGGCCTTGCGGTGCAGGTTCAGCAGCACTTGGCTGCCGTCATGGCTGAGCACCAGCGCTCCGGCCGTCAGGTGGTCGGGGAAGCACGATCGCTCCAGCCCGTCCGGATGCGAGCGCAGGTGCTCGACGTACTCCGCCCGGAGGCGTTCCTGCTCGGCATCGGGCGCCGCCCAGCGAGTGAGCAGCTCGACCGCGTCGGCGTGCGGGCTCACCTGTCGCCAGGGGCCGGGTCGCCGTCCTCGTCGGTCTGATCTGTCTCGGGCGTCTCGGGCCCGTCGGACGCGGGCCGGTCGGACTCGCCGTCCAGCAGGGCGCCGATGGCCCGGTCGAAGTCCTCGTCGCTGAGCTCGGCGACCTCGGGCAGGTCCTCGCGGAACCCCAGAGGGTCGTCGAGGTCGCTGGCGGTGGGCAGCAGGTCCGGGTGGGCCCAGACGGCGTCGCGGGCCTCCTTGCCCTGCCGCGAGCGCAACGATCCCCACAGCGTGGAGGCGTCGCGCAGCCGGCGTGGGCGCAGCTCGAGGCCGACCAGGGCGGCGAAGGTCTCCTCGGCGGGCCCCCCTGCCGCACGGCGGCGCCGGATGGCCTCCTGCATCTTGGCGGCCGCGGGCATCCGCTCGACGGTGGCCTGGCCGACGACCTCGTCGACCCAGCCCTCCACCAGGGCGAGCGTCGTCTCCAACCGCTCCAGCGCCGCCTTCTGCTGCGGGCTCTGCTGCGGCTCGAACAGTCCGCCCTGGAGGGCTTCCTGCATCGCCTCCATGTTGGTCGGGTCCAGCTGGCCCATCGCCTGCTCGATCCCGGAGACGTCGATGGAGACGCCGCGGCCGAAGTCCTCGACCGAGGAGATCAGGTGCTGGCGCAGCCACGGCACGTGCGCGAAGAGGCGCTGGTGGGCGGCCTCGCGGAGCGCGAGGTAGAGGAGTACGTCGTCATCGGTGACGTCGAGCCCGGCGGCGAACTCGGCCACGTTGTGGGTGACCAGGGCCGCCTTGCCGGTCGGGCCCAGGGGCAGCCCGATGTCGCTCGCGGTCAGCACCTCGCCGGCGAGGCCGCCCAGGGCGGCACCGACCTGGCCGCCGAACATCGCGCCGCCGGCCTTGCCGAGCATGCCGATCAGCGGGCCCGCCATCGCGCGGGCCTCCTCGGGCATCGCGTCGCCCATCGCGCCGACAACGTGCTCGGCCACGGGCTCGACCAGGACGCGCCACACGTCGGTGGTCTGCTCGATCCACTCCGCCCGGCTCCAGGCGGCGGTGGTGCTCACCCCCGACGGGAGCACGGTGGCGTCGTCGAGCCAGTGGTCGGCCAGTCGCATCGCGTCGGCGACCCGGGTCTGGTCGTTGGCGTCGGGACTCGGGTCGGGCTCCTGGGCGGAGGTACGCCGGGCGATGTCGGTCGCGAGGGTCCAGTTCACCGGCCCGTCGTACGGCGCCATCATGGCCTGCATCTGCCCCATCAGGCCGGAGAGGTCGGGCATGCCCGCGCCGCCGGCTCCTCCGAGGGCGTTGAAGATCTGCTCGAAGGGGGTGCCCTTGAACGGGTTGTCGTCCGGTCGATCGTCCATGCCCACCAAATTACCGGTCGCGGCCCAACGTGGGCCGAAGGCGGGTCCGCGGCCGGGTGCTCGGGGCCCGCCCGACTGTGAAGAGCACCAGGGCCCCCGCCGTGGGGGTCGGGGGCCCTGGCGTCTCCGGGTGGTCGTCAGCGGGTCACGGACCCACGATGTGCACGGAGATGCCCGGTCCGTTCAGCCACAGGTCCCAGCTCACCGACTCGATCTTCACGACCTGGTTGCCGGGGCAACGCAGGGTCGAGACGGGCGAGATGGCAAAGGACACGTTGGTCCGGCCGTTGCGCACCGGGAACGTACCGGTGGCCTGGACGTTGATCGTCTCCTGCTTGTTGTCTGCCTGGGGTTTGTTGCCGCCCCGGTTGTAGCACCGCGAGTACACGTTCACGATGCCGGTCAGGCTGAAGTCGACCGTGGTGATGTTGCCGAGGCCGGCGATCGAGGCCGCGACCGTGAGCGTGTTCCCCGACAGGCTGACATCGGGTCCCTTCACCACATGTGGGTTCGCCGCGACGGCGGGACCCGCGACCAGGCCGAGGCTCATCGCCATTGCGGCCACGAGCAGGAGCCGGCGCATTCGTGCGCCGCCCCTGGTGAGTTGGATCTTCTTCATCGGATGTATTCCTTCCTGGCGAGTCGCTGCCCCCCCGCGCCAAGTCGGCACCGAGACCGGACCCCCCCTTGGAGACAGTCCTAAGCCGTTCGGCCCACGGAAAAAATGCCCTGCGGGAGCCATTGGCAGATGACCTGCCCGGCGGACCCGCGTGGTCACGAACGTGTGAGGTATGCGCGCTAACGAGGAGATTGCCGGGGATGGACCACCGGGTGAATCGCGGCCGATCCACCTCGCGATGGGGCACTCGGGGCGATCCGGGCTGACCCGATCGTGCCATCCGCCCTGGCCCCGAAGGGATCGAACGGTCGGCCGGTCGGCGTACCCTCATCCGGTGTCCGCGCCCCAGAATCCCACCATCCGGCTGCTCGAGCTGCGCGAGGACGCCCTCGACCCGACCGAGGTCCTCGCCGCCGTGGACGACCCGACTGCCGGGGGAGTGAACCTGTTCGTCGGTGTGGTGCGCGACCACGACCACGGCGAGTCGGTGGACCATCTGGACTACACCGCGCACCCGACCGCCGTCGAGCGGTTGCACGAGGTCGCGGCCGGGGTGGCAGAGGAGTTCGAGGTGATCGCCCTCGCGGCGGTGCACCGCACCGGCCGGCTCGACATCGGCGACATCGCCGTGGTCGTCGCGGCGTCGGCCGCCCACCGTGGCCAGGCCTATGACGCCTCACGGGCCCTGATCGACCGGCTCAAGGCCGGCGTGCCGGTGTGGAAGCACCAGGTCTTCGCCGACGGTCGCGAGGAGTGGGTCAACTCCCCGTGACCCACGGCGTCACGCGGTGCCGGGGAAGTAGGTGTCGTGGGCGACCAGGAACGCGGCGTACTCCTCCGGGCTGATCTCCTTGCCGTTCGCCATCTCGGCCAGGCCTTCGAAGTAGGCCTCGCGGGGCGCCCCGGGAGCGAACAGGATGAGCAGCGAGGCGGGCTCGTCGGAGTGGTTGCCGAAACCGTGCAGCCCGCCCGGTGGGACGTGCAGGTAGTCGCCTGCCTCGCCAGTCGCCTCGCGGTCGCCGTCATCGAGGCGCACGCTCCCGGAGAGCACGAAGAACGACTCGCTGATCGTGCGGTGGAAGTGCAGCGCCGGCCCCCCGGAGCGCGGGGGCATGAACCACCGGTACAGGCCGAAGGTCCCCTCGGTGCTGGCGCCGGTCGAGAGGTACGACGCGGTCGCGCCTCCCGGGTAGACGATCTCGGGCGGCGCGTCATGTCCTCGCAACGTGGCCGAGGCCTCGCCCTGCTCGCCGAGGTAGCGCGACTCGGGATAGCTCATGCGCTCGATCATGCCGGAATCCGTGGGTCCCCGAAATAGTCACGCGAGCGGGCACTGCGCCCACGTCGTGGGGCGCTGAGTGGTCAATCGCCCCACGTCTTAGGAGCGCGACCGGTCAATCGCCCCACGTCTTAGGAGCGCGAGCGGGCACTGCGCGCACGCCGTACGTCGCCGAGCGGGCAATCGCCGCACGCCAGGGGCCATCGGGGTGTGCGCGGATTGACCGTTGGGCGCCCCAGAGCGTGCGCAGATTGACCGGTCGCGAAATTGGGCGGGGAGGTGGGGGGAAGGGTGTGTTGCTGGGGTGGGGTGGGTGGGTGGGTCGGCATCATGGGGGAGTGGAGATCCTGCTGTGGTGGCTGCCGCCAGCGCTCGTCACCGTCGTCGCGATGGGATGGGTGAGCTGGCTCGGACGCGCCCGGGATTCCGGGCCCGACAGGTCCGACGCCGCCCAGGAGCGCTTCGCCGCCGCGATCATGCGGGACCTGCCCAGCAAGGTCACCCGCCAGTCCGCGGCAGCGCGCCCCGTGCGCGAGCGCAGCACCGGGATCGCCGTACGCCCCTCCCAGGCGGCCGCTCCCGCCCAGCTCGACGACCAGTCTGGCGACCTGCCCGGCAGCCAGCCCGGCAGCGACCCGGCCCGCCGCTCCGCCTAGGTCGAAGAATCGGGCCAGCGGTCTCGCGCTTGTGGCCGAGTGAGAGGGTGACGCCATGATCACCTGGGTGGCCTCTGTGGCCAGGAGTGGCGCGTGAAGCGTCGCACCTGGGCGGCGCTGCTCGCCTTCGCCCTGGTCATCGCGCTCTCCGTCGTAGCGACCCAGGAGCCGGTCCCCTACGTGACCTTCGCGCCCGGACCCACGGTCAACGTGCTCGGGAAGTACGACAAGGGCGACATCATCTCGATCTCCAGGCACGAGTCGTTCCGCGACAGCGGCGGTCTTCGCCTGACCACGGTGATCCCCAGCGGTCCCGAGCAGAAGGTCAACATCGTGCAGCTTGTCCGGGCCTGGCTCAGTCCCAACGAGGCCGTCTACCCCTACAAGGCCATCTACGCGCCCGAGGACACCCGGGCCAGTGTGCGTGACCAGTCCGGCATCCAGATGGTCTCCTCCCAGGACAACGCCGTGGCGGCCGCCCTGGCCGCGCTGGACATCCGGTTCACCTCGGCGGTCAAGGTCGCCCAGGTCGACAAGGGCGGTCCCGCCGACGGCAAGCTCAAGGTCGGCGACCTCGTGCTCGCCGTCAACGGCACGAAGGTCGACAGCCTCGACAAGCTCACCGGCGAGATCAGGCCCCGGCCCATCGGAACCACGCTCACCGTCCAGGTCAAGCGCGCCGGCAAGGTGGTCAACGAGGACATCACCACGGTGGCCTCGCCCCAGGACAAGAAGTCCAGCGCCGTCCGCGTCCAGATCGCGCCCGGCTACGAGTTCCCGTTCGACGTCGAGGTGAACATCGACCAGAACATCGGAGGCCCCTCGGCTGGCCTGATGTTCGCCCTGGGCATCTACGACATCCTCACTCCGGGCTCGCTCACCGATGGCAAGGTGATCGCCGGGACGGGAGAGATCGACGCGAAGGGCAACGTCGGCGAGATCGGCGGCATCCAGCAGAAGCTCGTGGGGGCGCAGAACGACGGCGCCCGGCTCTTCCTGGTTCCCGCGGCGAACTGCGCCGACGCACTCGGGGGACACTACGACCCTGCAAAGATGCGACTGGTGAAGGTGAATACCCTCGATGAGGCCATCAAGGACGTGCAGGCCTGGGTCGAGAACCCCAAGGCAGAGCTGACGAGGTGCACCCGGTGAGCGAGATCCCGAGTGCCCTGGCCTCCGTCGTGCGCGAGGTGGAGGCGCATGCCGCCGCCGCTGGCTGGGACCGACCGGCGCAGCTGTTCGCGCTGGTCGACACCGCCGACCTGGTCAGGCGTGAACCGCACCTGGCCGAGCTTCTGGGTGTGGACTCCGGCACTGCCGACGGGCTCACGCCGGTCGAGCAGGAGACGGCCCCGGGTGAGCTCGAGGAGCTCCTAGCCGGGATCGTCTGGCCTCCCGAGGTCAGTGGCTGCGCTGCGGTGGTCGAGCGCCTGGTGCTCCCACCGGACGCCGAGGGTCAGCTGCCCACCGAGCCCACCTCGGCCGCGGAGTTCGCGGCTGGACACCCCGAGCGCCAGGAGATCCGCATCGTGGCCGGTGCACTCCGTGGCGGCGAGAGTTTCTGCGCACTGCGGCTGCGCGCCCACGACGACGACGAGTCCGTCGTCGTCGGCAACGACCTCGTGCCAGCGCTCCTAGAGTTGCTGCACACCACCCTCGACACCGATTCGGGAGATCCCGACCATGAGTGACTTCTTCGCCGACCAGCCCGAGGGCCCGACCGGGGGGCACGGTGGACCCGGTGGACCCGGTGGGCCCGGTGGACGGGGTCCCGGCGGTGGCCGCCCCGCTGGTCCCGCCGTGCGCCGCCCTGGGCGGCCTCGCCCCCTGGTGATGACGATCGTGGTCGTCGGCGTCCTCGTGGTCGGCTTCTCGATCTTCGCGGGCGTCTGGAGCGACAAGCTCTGGTTCTCCAGCCTCGGCTACGGCGCGGTCTTCAGCAAGCTGATCTGGACGCGCGTGCTGCTGTTCGTCGTCTTCGGCCTGCTGATGGCGGTGGTGGTCGGCGTCAACGTGTTCCTCGCGTTCCGGCTGCGCCCGTCCTTCCGGCCGCGCTCGCCTGAGCAGGCCAACCTCGAGCGCTACCGCGAGGTGGTCACCCCGATGCGGCGGGTGCTGCTCGTCGGCGTCAGCCTCGTCTTCGGGGTGTTCGCCGGCATCTCGGCGACCGGCAAGTGGCGCACCTACCTGATGTGGACGAACAAGGAGGACTTCGGCAAGGCCGACCCCTACTTCGGCAAGGACATCGGCTTCTACGTCTTCGACCTGCCCTGGCTGCACTTCATCGTCGACTTCACCATGACGGCGGTCTTCATCGGGCTGTTGCTCGCGGCGGCGGTGCACTACCTGTACGGCGGAATCCGGCTGCAGTCGGCCACCGACAAGGTCTCCGGACCCGCGCAGGCCCAGCTGTCGGCGATGTTCGGGGTCTTCCTGCTCCTCAAGGGCGTGGACTACTGGCTGGACCGCTTCGACCTGACCTCCCAGACGGGCGGACTGGTCACCGGCATGACCTACACCCGTGACCACGCCGTGCTGCCGTCGAAGAACATCTTGATGTTCATCGCGGTCATCTGTGCGCTGCTCTTCTTCGCCAACATCGTGCGACGCACCTGGCTGCTGCCCGGTGTCGGCCTCGCGCTGTTCGCGATCTCCGCCGTCCTGCTCGGTGGTGTCTGGCCCGGTCTGATGCAGCGGTTCCAGGTCAAGCCCGACGAGCCGGACAAGGAGGCGTCCTACATCGGCAAGAACATCCAGGCCACCCGGTCCGCCTTCGGGCTCGAGGAGACCACGGTCACCGAGTACGACGCCCAGACCAAGCTCTCCCAGGCACAGCTGCGGGCCGACACCGCGTCGCTGCCGGGCATCCGGCTGGTCGACCCCCAGCTGGTCTCGGACACCTTCGAGCAGCTTCAGCAGGTGCGCGGCTACTACAGCGTCCCCGGTGTCCTCGACGTCGACCGCTACCCGGTCGCCGGTCAGGAGCGCGACGTCGTGATCGCGGCCCGCGAGATGCACCTCGAAGGGCTGCCCGAGGCGCAGAAGAAGTGGGCCAACGAGAAGACGGTCTACACCCACGGCTACGGCCTGATCGCGGCCTTCGGCAACCAGCGCAACACCCAGGACCAGCCGGTACGCAACGACGGCGAGCCGATCTGGGCCGAGGAGGACCTGCCTCCCAGGGGAGCGATCACCGACTCCCAGGGGCCGGACGGGTACCGCCCGCAGATCTACTTCGGCGAGCAGAGCCCGCCGTACTCCATCGTCGGCAAGGCCAAGGGCGCCACCAAGGACATCGAGCTCGACATCCCGCAGGGCAGCGGCGACCCGGGCCAGTCGAAGACCAACACCTACGACGGCGTGGACGGGGTGGGGGTCGGCAACATCTTCCGCAAGCTCCTCTATGCCGTGCACTTCGGTGACGCGAACATCGTGCTGTCCTCACGCGTCAACGAGAACAGCAAGATCCTCTACGACCGGTCGCCGCGCGAGCGGCTGCAGAAGGTCGCCCCGTGGCTGACGGTCGACTCCGACGCATTGCCGGCGGTGGTCGACGGCAAGATCGTGTGGATCCTCGACGGCTACACCACCAGCGACAAGTACCCCCTCTCGGAGAAGAAGTCGCTGCAGGAGATGACCTCCGACGCGGTCAACCCGCGGTCGGCGTACGCCACCTTGCCGACCGACCAGATCAACTACATGCGCAACGCGGTCAAGGCGACCGTCGACGCGTACGACGGCACGGTGACCCTCTATGAATGGGACAGCTCGGACCCGATCCTGAAGGTCTGGGAGCGGGCGTTCCCGGGCGTGGTGAAGAAGAAGTCCGAGATCCCCGCCGGGGTGCTCGCGCACATGCGCTATCCCGAGGACCTCTACAAGGTCCAGCGGGAGATGATCGCCTCCTACCACGTGCTGGACCCGAAGACGTTCTACGAGGGCAACGACAAGTGGGAGGTCCCCGAGGACACCTCGGTCTCCACCCGCAAGCAGCCGCCCTACCGGCTGTCGGTGGCGACGAAGTCGGGTGACGCTCCCGAGTTCTCGCTGACCAGCGTCTACGTCCCGTCGAAGAAGCAGAACCTCGCCTCGTTCATGTCCGTCGGGGCGGACGCTGCCAACCCGGCCACCTACGGCAAGTTCCAGATCCTGCGGCTGCCGGACAACACCCAGGTCCCAGGCCCGGGACAGATCGCCAACCAGTTCCAGCGTGACGACAAGGTGGCCGGGCAGCTGCTCGCCTTCAAGCGTGCCGACGTGACGGCGAAGTACGGCAACCTGCTCACCCTGCCGGTGGGCAACGGGCTGCTCTACGTCCAGCCGCTCTACACCGTGCGCCAGGGCGGGGCGGGCAACTACCCGGGTCTGACGTTCGTGCTCGCCTCCTTCGGCAAGGAGGTCGGCATCGGCCCCACGCTGTCGGGGGCCCTGGACGACGTGCTCTCCCGCGCCAGCGGTGACGGGTCCACGCCGATCGACAACGGCTCGGGCACCGGCACCGGCTCGGGCACCGGTTCGGGCGGCGACACCCAGAACCTGCCGGTCGCCGCGCTGCGGCTGCTCCAGCAGGCCGACCAGAAGTTCACCGAGGCCGACACGGCGCTCAAGGCCGGCGACCTCGAGGGCTACGCCAAGGCGGTGGAGGAGGCCCGGGCGCTGGTGCAGCGCGCACTGACCGCGAAGAAGTAGGTTCAGGCGTCCTGGCGGCTCCGGGCCAGTTCGGCGAGCCGGGCGACCGCCTTCGGGAAGATCTCCGCGGGCGGGGTGACCAGCCCGGCGCCGACCTGCCCGACGCCGGCGAGGCGCCCGGCCATGCCGGTGTTGATCTGCGGCAGGATGCCGGTGCGGCAGACGCGGGTCACGTCGATGCCGCTGGGCACCCCTTGGAACTCCAGCACCGGCACCGACCAGCGCGGGTTCTCCCCGAGGGTGATCTCGTGCATCCGCCGGGTGGTGGCGAGTGCGTCGGGCACCGAGCCGCCCACGAGGCGGACGATCGCGGGGGCGGTGGCCATCGCGAAGCCGCCGATCCCGGCAGTCTCGGTGATCGCCGAGTCGCCGATGTCGGGGTTCGCGTCGTCGGGACCGTAGTCGCCGAGGTAGAGGCCGTCGGCGACCTGGGCCGGCCCGGTGAACCACTCGTCGCCGGTGCCGGCGGTCTGGATCCCGAAGTCGGTGCCGTTGCGGGCCATCGCGACGACCATCGTCGAGCCCTCGATGCCCCGGGCAGCGTCCAGCGCCAGCTTGCAGGCGGGCATCGCCAGGTTCAGGAAGAAGTGGTCGTTGCCGCCGACGAAGCGGAGTGCCTCCGCGACGTCGGCCTGGTCCCACCCGCTCGTGACCATCATCGGCGCGAGGTCGCGCAGGAGCATCAAGGTGCCGGCCCGGTTGCGGTTGTGCGCCTCGTCGCCCATCTGGAGCATCTGGGTGAGGATGCCGGTCACGTCCACCGGACCTGGCCCCTCGGCCGTCGCGCGCACCGCCTGCTGCAGCAGCGGGCCGAGGACGTCGCTCATCCAGCGCAGCCGGGCGAGCACCTCGGGCCCGTAGGCGCCGTAGCGCAGCACCTTGCCCAGTCCCTCGTTCAGCGAGCAGTGCGTACGTCGCCCGGTCGCCGGGTCCTCCAGCACGAACATCCACATGCTCGGCGTGACTACGCCCGCCATCGGCCCGACCGTGGCCCGGTGGTGGCACGGCTCGAGCGAGACCGAGGACCCCGACTCGAACAGGGCGACGGCGTCCTCTGGGTCCTCGACCAGCCCCTCGAGGGCGGCTCCCGCCATCAGACCGCCGCGGAGCGGGCCCGAGGCGCGGTCCCAGGTGATCGGTGGCCCGGCGTGCAGGAACTCGCCGCGCTGCAGGCCGAGGACGTCCGCGGCCGGCGCGACGTCGACCAAGCGGGCGGTGACCCCGAGCAGTGCCGCCAGGGCGCGGGCGTTGGCCTCGCGCCGCAGCGGGTCGGCGGAGACGGTGGCGAGGTCGGCCTCGGTGCCGGGCATCGGGGGCTTCCAGTCGACGGTGGTCACCTCGACCGCCTGGGCGGCCACCGCCTCGGCGAAGAGGTCGGCGCCGACGCTGACGACGTGAGCGGTCACGACTGGTGTCCCATCAGCTCGAGGGCGCGCCGGGTGGCGGCCGCGTTGGAGAGGTACACCTCGGCGCCGGCATCGGCCAGCAGCCGCATCTGACGATCGAGGTCCTGGGGGTCTGCGCGAGTGCCGACGACCGCCACCACGACCGGTTGCCGGATGGGCTCGATCGCGCGGGCCAGCCCGGCCGCCGGGTCGGGCTCGGAGCCGTGGCCCAGCACCAGGTCGAGGAGGATCACGGCGGTCTGGTCGTCCGCCGCCGCCCGCGCCAGGTGATCCAGGCGCAGGGTCGGGTCGATCATCGGGTGCGCCCGGCCGGCGGTCAGCGCGTCGTCGCCGAAGTCGACCATCGTGTGGGCGGCGACCGTGTCGTGGGGGTCGAGGGCGAGGTCGGCGCTCAGTGGGATGTTGCTCCGGACCGGGCCCAGCTCCGCGGACGCGATCAGCATCGCCTCGTCGCACAGGGTGCCGCCGACGAACAGGCCGCGCAGCCAGCGCCCGGCGCCAGCAGCCAACGGGGTCGGCGGTCGGACCATGGGCCAAGCGGGGGCCTCGCGACCGAGCCGGGCCAGGACGGACTCGGCCGCGGCGGTCAGGTCGGGTCGGCCCGGCCCGAGGAGCGCGAACTCGACCTGCGTGGACAGGGTGCCGGCGTGCGCCTCGATGGCCGCGGCGACCTCGTCGGCCGGGGGCTTGGAGACCACCACGATCAGCTCGACCGCCGGATCGGCGTCCAGCCGGTCCATCGCCCGCAGCGTCGAGGCGCCACCCACCTGGGTGGACAGGTCGCGCCCGCCCACCCCCAGCGCTGAGCCGACCCCGACGTCGGCGTGGTCGAGCAGGGCGAGCAGCTGCTGACAGCCGGTGCCGGATGCGGCGACGATGCCGACCGGACCGGGTTGGACGGTGTTGGCGAAGCCGAGCCCGACCCCGTCCACCACTGCGGTCCCGCAGTCGGGTCCCATCACTAGGAGCCCGCGCTCGGCGGCCACCCGCTTGAGGAGGACCTCGTCGGCGACCGGCACGTTGTCGCTGAAGATCATCACGTCACAGCCGGCGTCGAGGGCGTCCATCGCCTCGACCAGCGCGTGCGCCCCGGGCACCGAGACCAGGACGAGGCCGTCGGTCACCCCGCGGAGGGCGGTGGCCGTGGTCCGCGGCGGTGCCAGGTCGGTCGGCCCGGCGGTCCGGGTGTTCACCTCGAGCAGAGCCTGGTCGACGCCGGCCAGCGCACGGTCGAGGGCGGCCGGGTCCTCGAGCCGCAGCGCGACGACCATGTCGTTGGTGGTGGCCTCGGCCGGGACCGCGAAGCCCATCTGGGTCAGCACCTCGACGTTGAGGGTGGTGGCCATCGCGACCTGGGCCGCCACCACACCGGTGACTCCCTGGACGGTCCGGCTGACCTGGAGCAGGGTCACCGAGTCGGCGTACGCCCCGGGGCGGAGCTCGACGTGCACCACCTCCCCGCTGCTCATGCGGCCACCCCCGCCGACGCGCCGATCTCGGCGGCGGCCCGGACGGCACCCTCGAGGAGGCCGGCGCCGGTCGAGTGGCCTACGTGCAGCAGGGCGGCCTCGGCTTCGGCCAGCCGTGGCCCACCGAGCGCCGCGGCGTACGCCGTGAACTGCGGCAGCACCTCGCCGTGCAGGGCGCAGTCGAGCAGGGTCGCGGAGAGCAGGGTCGTGTGACGCATCCTCGCGCGCACCGCCTCGTCGATGGTGGGGGTGGCGATCCCGGTCGCGCGGTGCATGGCCAGCCAGCCGCACAGCACGTCGTCGCCGCGGGGGGTCAGGCCGTCGCCGGCACCGACCAGGCGGGCGACGCCCTCGGCGTCGAGCGGGTCAGTGGCGCTGGCGGCGCGCGGCAGGCGCTCTGGCCGTACGTCGGGCACGGTGGCGTCGCGCAGCCGACCGATCACCATCGGGACCCCGGACAGGTGCAGGACGCCGTCGCGCAGGTCGGCGGATCCGCTCCCGAGCCGGGCCAGGTCGGGGCTGCGGGTGCCGAGGGCGCACGGCACCTGGGTGGCGTGCTGGTCGACCACGCCGACGCACCAGCCGGCGACGTCGACGTACACCGCATGGGCGCCGCGGTGCACGACGTGGACGGGGCCGTCAGCGGCGGCGCTCAGGTGGTCGCGGACGCGGGGCGGTGCGCTGACGGGGATCACGTCCACTGACGCTAGACCTCGGGGCTACGGTTTGCCGATGTGAGGTTGTGCCAACGATCGTGGCAGGGGTGTGCAGATGTTGATAGCCGACGAGCCGTCGGACGACCGGGCGGCGAGCGCGGCGCTGGCGCGGGTGGACGCGCTGCACACGGCCCTCACCCAGATCGTGCTCGAGGGCGGCGACCTGGCCGGCATCGCGGCCGAGGTGGCCCGGGTGCTCGACCTGGCCGTTGTGGTCACCTCCACCGACGGCAGGGAGCGGGCCTCGGCGATCAGCGACGAGAGCCGCGCGCTGATCGCGTCCGCGGACCTGACGGACGAGACCGGCCGGATCCGGGTCGAGCGGATCGGTGAGTCCGGGCACCCGCTCGGCGGCGGCCAGATCCGGCTCCTGCGGGTGGCCGCCGGTGGTGGCGATGTGGCCAGGCTGGTGTGCCTGCGACCCGAAGCGCCGATCTCGGCTGCCGACGTACGCGCCCTCGAACGCGCCGCCGCGGTGGCGGCCCTGCTGATCACCCGCGAGGAGGCGGTGACGGCGGTCGAGAACAAGTACCAGGGCGACTTCCTGCGCGACCTGTTCCTGCGACGTGCCGGCGGGGAGGACTACGTCGCCGAGCACGCCGACACGTTCGGCTGGGACCTGCGGCGGCCCGTGGTCGTGGTGGTGGCCGAGCTGGACCCGCCGTCGGCCGAGGAGGGTCCCGTCTCCCAGCAGGTCCGCCGGATGTGGCAGGAGCGCTTCTCCGCCGCCTGGGCGCAGGTGAGTCGGGCCCTGGACCCCTCGATCCCCAGCGTCGACTTCTCCTCCGAGGTGGTCACCCTGCTGCCCCTCAGCTCGGTGGAGGAGGACCCGGTGGCCGGGCACCGGATCGTCCAGCAGGTGGTGCAGGCGGTCACCGGCGACAAGGGCGGCGGACGGCGCCCGTTCTCGGTCGGGGTGAGCCGGGCCGCCGCCAGCCTCGACGCGCTCCCCGAGGCCTACGTCCAGGCGCGCCGGGCGGTGGAGGTCGGCCGCCGGGTGCACGGCAGTGGCTCCCGGACGTTCTTCGACCAGATGGGGCTGCACCGGCTGATCGCGCTGATCCAGGACAAGGGCGAGCTGCAGGGTTTCGCCAGCGACGTCCTTGGTCCGCTCGCCGAGGACACCGTCGAGGCGGTCGACCTCCGCGAGACCCTCCAGGTGCTGCTCGACACCAACTTCAACGTCGCGGAGGCGGCCCGGCTGCAGTTCTTCCACTACAACACGATGCGCTACCGGGTGAGCAAGCTGGAGCGGCTGCTGGGGCCGCTCTCACGCGACCCGCACCTGCGTCTGGACGTCGCCGTGGCCCTGCGCGTACTCGAGATCCTGGTCTGACCCCCGAAAACGGGTGCACAGGTTCTGCCAGCAACACCGGCGTTCCTTCGGCACGAGTCGCCATCGTCGCGGTGTGATGGTCCTCACTAGGTTGTGGTTTCTCGGGAACCACCGAGCGAGAGGAACAGCCATGGCATCGATGTTCAAGTGGGATGTGGTCCATCCCGCACCGGGTGAGGCCGTCGCGCCCCACCAACGCCTCACCTGGGGACGCACCGCAGGGCTGGGTGCGCAGCACGTCGTCGCGATGTTCGGTGCGACCTTCGTGTTCCCCCTGGTCATGGGCCTCGACCCGAACCTCGCCATCATGTTCTCCGGCATCTGCACGATCCTGTTCCTGCTGATCTGCAGCAACAAGGTGCCGAGCTACCTCGGCACCAGCGCCTCGTTCGTGGCCAGCGTCGCCGCGATCCGGTCCCAGGGCGGTGACTCCTCCGACGTCACCGGCGCGATCATGGTCGCCGGCGTCGTGCTGCTGCTCATCGGCGTGCTCGTGCACTTCTCCGGCTCGGGGCTGATCCACAAGATCCTGCCGCCGGCGGTGACCGGTGCGGTGGTCATGCTGATCGGGTTCAACCTGGCGCCCGTGGTCGCGCAGATCTACTGGCCGCAGGACCAGTGGGTCGCGCTGATGACGGCCACCTTCATGGTGTGTGCCGCCGTGCTGTTCCCGGGGTTCTGGTCGCGGATCGCGGTGTTCCTGGCGTTGATCTTCGGCTACCTGGTCTCCTGGGCCTTCGACGGGATCTTCGGTCAGATCATGTCGCCGAACTCGCTGAACAACTTCAAGGTCGAGGAGCACGACCGGGTCACCTGGGCGTTCGTGAAGTCCGCGGACTGGATCGGGTTCCCCAGCGGCACCCTGTCCGACGGCGTCTCGGTGGTGCACGGACCTAGCTTCTCGCTCGCGTTCATCCTGCTGGTACTGCCCGGTGTGATCGCGCTCGTCGCGGAGAACACCGGTCACGTCAAGGCCGTGGCCGAGATGACCGGCGAGGACCTCGACCCCTACATGGGTCGTGCCATCGGCGCTGACGGGTTCGCGACCGCGCTGGCCAGCGCGTTCGGCGGCTCGCCGACCACGACGTACGCCGAGAACATCGGTGTCATGGGTGCCACCCGGGTCTACTCGACGGCCGCGTACTACGTCGCTGCCGGCGTGGCGATCCTGCTGGGCCTGTGCCCGAAGTTCGGGGCGATCGTCAGTGCCACCCCGGGTGGTGTGCTGGGCGGGATCACCGTGGTGCTCTACGGCATGATCGGTCTCGTGGGCGCCAAGATCTGGGTCGAGAACCGGGTGGACTTCGGCAACCCGGTCAACCTGGTCGGGCTGGCCGCGGGCATCATCGCCGGCATCGGCGGCGTGACCCTGAAGATCACCAGCGACTTCGAGCTCAGCGGCATCGCGCTCGGCACGATCCTGGTGATCGCGTTCTTCCACCTGGTGGGCTCGGGACGCTCCTCGGAGTCCGGTCGCGGCGCCGATGAGGTGACCCGGGCACTGTGAAGCCGGCACCGTTCGACTATCTCCGGCCAGGGACGCTCGCCGAGGCGGCGGCGGCCCTGGCCGGAGAGCCGAACGCCAAGGTGCTCGCCGGTGGCCAGAGCCTGATCCCGCTGTTGTCCATGCGGCTGGCCGCGCCGTCGCTGCTCGTCGACATCAACGGGCTCCCGGACCTGGCCGACATCGAGGTGAGCGACGAGGGCGTCCGGATCGGCGCCCTGGCCAGGCACTCCGACGTCCTCGCCTCACCGGAGGTACGCCGGGTCCAACCGCTGGTGTCGCTGGCGCTGGGCCAGGTCGCCCACGCCACCATCCGCAACCGGGGCACCACCGTCGGCTCGATCGTGCACGCCGACGCCGCCGCGGAGATGCCGGTCGTGCTGTCGTTGCTGGGCGGCTCGATCGAGGTGGTGTCCGGCTCCGGTCGTCGCACGATCGAAGCGGCCGACCTGTTCCTCGGCCCTCTCGAGTGCTCGCTGCACCACGACGAGATCGCGGTCTCGGCGTTCTTCCCCGCCCTCGAGGCGGGATCAGGCGTCGCGTTCGCGGAGATCGCTCGCCGGCACGGCGACTACGCGCTGTGCGGGGTGGCTGCGGTGATGCGGCTCGAGGGTGAGTCGGTGGTCGAGGCGCGCGCGGGCTACCTGTCGGTGAACGAGGTTCCCACCGTGATCGACCTGACCCCGGCTCTGACCGACGGGGTGAGCGAGGACGCGTTGGAGGCCGCGGCCGATCTGGCGCTCGCCTCGCTCGACCCGGTCGCCGACATCCACGCCACGGCCGCCTACCGCGCCCAGCTGGTCCGGGTGCTCACCCGCCGGGTGCTGCGGGCTGCCCACGCCGACGCGCGCGAACGGGCCGGGCAACCCGCCGTCGGGGGTGGACGGTGAACGAGCAGCTGCACGACGTACGCCTCGTCGTGAACGGCGCCGCCCACGACATCTCGGTGCCGGCGCGACGGCTGCTGTCCGACGCGCTGCGCCACGACCTCGCGCTGACCGGAACCCACGTCGGCTGCGAGCACGGCGTCTGCGGCGCCTGCACCGTGCTGGTCGACGGCCGACCCACCCGGTCCTGCCTGATGCTCGCCGTCTCGGCGGTGGACGCCGAGATCACCACGGTCGAGGGGCTCACCGAGGACGACGGCTCACTGGGCCCGGTGCAGCAGGCGTTCCTGGAGTGCCACGGGCTGCAGTGCGGCTTCTGCACGCCCGGCTTCCTGACCACGATCACCGCCGGACTGCGCGAGAACCCGACTCCGACCCGCGACGAGGCGAAGGACATGATCGCCGGCAACCTGTGCCGGTGCACCGGCTACCAGAACATCATCAAGGCGGTCGAGCGCGCCGCCGAGCTGGCCGGCGACGAGCCGTCGTGACCACCAAGCTGTTCGGAACCCCGGTCCAGCGGGTCGAGGACCAACGGTTCCTGCGCGGGCACGGCCGCTACACCGACGACGTGGCCGTCTCGGCGGACACGCTGCACGCCGCCGTGCTGCGCTCGCCGCACGCCCATGCCCGGATCACCGACATCGACGTCTCGGCGGTGCTCGACCTCGACGGCGTCCACGCAGTGTGGACCTACGACGACCTGACCGGCCCGATGGCCGAGCCGCTGCCGCTGCTGATCCCGCACCCCGCCCTGACCCACGGCCGCACCCAGTACACACTCGCCAGGGACGAGGTCAACCATGTCGGTGAGGCGATCGCGTTCGTCGTGGCCGAGGACCGCTACGTCGCCGAGGATGCCGTCGACCGGATCGCTGTGAGCTATGAGTTCCTCGAGCCGGTCGTGGGCATCGAGAGCGCGCTGGCCGCGCGGGTGCTCGTCCATGACGACGTCCCCGGCAACATCGGGGCCCGACTTGAGCAGGAGGTCGGTGACGCCGCCGCGGCGGTGGCCGCGGCACCGCACCGGCTCGAGCTCGACCTGACCATCGAGCGGAGCGCCTGCATGCCGCTGGAGGGCCGGGGCACGGTGGCCCGCTGGGACCCCGACATCAACCGGCTTCAGGTGTGGACGTCCACCCAGACCTCGACCGGGGTCAGGGCAGCGGTCGCGGTGAAGCTCGGCCTCGACCTCGGCCAGGTCGATGTGATCACACCGGACGTCGGCGGCGGGTTCGGCGTGAAGATCAACCACCCCTGGCCCGAGGAGCTCCTCGTCCCGCTCGCGGCCATGGCGCTCGGTCGCCCGGTGAAGTTCATCGAGGACCGGCGTGAGCACTTCATCTCTTCGGCCCACGAGCGCGGCCAGGTGCACCACGTCGAGGTGGGCTTCGACGACGAGGGCCGGCTGCTGGGCCTGGACGTCCAGTTCTGGCACGACCACGGCGCCTACACGCCGTACGGCCTGATCGTGCCGATCATCACCTCCACCCAGCTGCTCGGTCCCTACAAGCCGAAGAGCTACCGGGTCGTCTTCGAGTCGCTCTACACCAACACCGTGATGGTCACCCCCTACCGCGGGGCCGGCCGGCCGCAGGGCTGCTACGTGATGGAGCGGACGATGGACGCGATCGCGGCGTACCTCGGCCTGGACCGCGCCGAGGTCCGGGCGAACAACTTCATCCAGCCCGACGAGTTCCCCTACGACCACGGCCTGATCTTCCAGGACGGCCGCGAGCTGGAGTACGACTCCGGGGACTACCCGGCGTCGCTGGCCAAGATCAAGGACCTGATCGCGTGGGACGAGTTCCCCGCCTTCAAGGCCGAGATGGCGGCGGCCGGTCGGCAGGTCGGGATCGGGCTGGCCTGCTACGTCGAGGGCACCGGCGTCGGCCCCTACGAGGGCGCGCACGTGCACATCGAGACCTCGGGCAAGGTAAAGGTCGCCACCGGCCTGACCACGCAGGGCCAGGGCCACGCGACCGTCTTCGCGCAACTGGTCGCCGACGAGCTCGGCTGCCGGTTCGAGGACGTCGAGGTCGTCACGGGTGACACCCGGCGGATGCCGTACGCCGTGGGCACCTTCGCCTCGCGCGCCGCGGTGATGAGCGGTTCGGCGATCCACCTGGCCACGAAGCGGGTCAAGGAGAAGGTGCTCAAGATCGCCTCGGACGCGCTCGAGGTCGACCCCGAGGACCTGGAGATCGTCGACGGCGTCGTCTCCGTCAAGGGCGCTCCGGGCACCTCGATCGACCTGGGCACGGTCTCGGTGCTGTCCAACCCGCTGCGCTACGCCTTCGACGAGGCCTCCAAGGCCGCCACCCAGTTCTCGGTCGGCGACCCCGGCAAGCCGCCGGTCCCCGAGGACGAGGAGCCGGGCCTGGAGGGCCGCGACTTCTACTCCCCGGAGCGCGCCACCTTCGCCTCCGGGATGCACGCCGCGATCATCGAGACCGACCCCGAGACCGCCGAGATCACGATCCTGAAGTACGCCGTGGTGCACGACTGCGGCCACCTGATCAACCCGATGATCGTCGAGGGGCAGATCCACGGTGGGGTCGCCCAGGGCGTGGGGGGCGCGCTCTACGAGCGGATGGCCTACGACGAGCACGGCCAGCTCCAGAACGCCTCGTTCATGGACTTCCTGATGCCCTACGTGACCGAGGTCCCCGACCGGATCGACATCGACCACCTCGAGACGCCCTCACCGCTGAACCCACTGGGCATCAAGGGCGCCGGGGAGGCCGGGGTGATTCCCGCCAGCGCCCTGTTCGCCGCGGCGATCGAGGACGCCGAGGGGTTCCCGATCACGGCCATGCCGATCTCACCCTCCGACCTGTTCGAGCTCCGCGCCCAGCACTCCGAGGAGACCCCATGAAGTTCACCGGTGAGTCCGTCCTGCACGCCCCCGTCGACCGTGTCTGGGACGCGCTCCTCGACCCGACCGTGCTGGTGCGCACGATCCCGGGCTGCGAGCGCCTCGAGTCGGCCGGCGAGAACGCCTACTCGATGACCGTCACCGCAGGCGTGGCCGCGATCCGGGGCACCTACGCCGGGTCCTGCACGCTCGCGGACCTCGACCCGCACCACTCGCTGCTGATGACGCTCCAGGGCGCCGGAGCCCCCGGCACCATCGGTGCCGAGGTGAAGGTGGGCTTCGCCGCCGGCGGCGACGGCACCACCACCGTCACCTACGACGCCGAGGCGATCGTCGGTGGCATGGTCGGCGGCGTCGGCCAGCGGATGCTCACCAGCGTCTCCCGGCGGATGGCCAGCGAGTTCTTCGGCAACGTCGACGCCGTCCTGACCGGCACCGAGGCGCGGCCCGCCGTCGAGGTCACCCAGAGTGCGGTCGGCGAGGGCCAGGTGTTCACCGCCCCCGCGTCGGCAGCAGGATCCGCGGCCGTGGGCCCGGACTTCCTCAAGGGTGTCGCGGTGGGGGCCGGCCTGGTGCTCCTCGGTGTGGTCGCCGGCGCGGTCCTCGGACGGCGGCGCCGGTGAGCGGTGCGGCTCTCACTCCCGACTCGACCGCCCGCGAGATGGCCCGGGCGCTTCGGGACCGGGAGATCTCGGCCCGCGAGCTGCTCGACCTGCACCTCGCCCGGATCGGCGAGCGCAACCCGGAGCTGAACGCGATCGTCTCGCTCGACGAGGACCGTGCGCGTGCCGGTGCGGCCGCCGCCGACGAGCACCTGGCCTCCCTTCCTTCTGGGGGTGCCGAGCCCGGCGCTCTGCACGGCCTGCCGTTCGCCTTCAAGGACACCCATGCCGTGGCCGGGTGGCGGACGACGTACGGCTCGCGGCTGTTCGCCGACCACGTCCCCGAGACCGACGAGCTGCTGGTGGAGCGGGTACGCGCGGCCGGGGTGGTGGTGATCGGCCGGACCAACGTGCCGGAGTTCGCCGCCGGCTCGCACACCTTCAACCGCGTCTTCGGCACCACCCTGAACCCGGTCGACCCGACCCGTTCGGCGGGTGGGTCCAGCGGGGGAGCGGCGTGCGCGTTGGCTACGGGGATGGTGCCGGTCGCCGACGGCTCCGACATGGGGGGCTCGCTGCGCAACCCGGCGTCGTTCTGCGGCGTGGTCGGCCTGCGCCCCTCGCTCGGACGAGTGCCGGAGTGGCCGACGTACAACCAGTGGGAGACCACCTCGGTGGGCGGCCCGATGGCGCGTAACGTCGGCGACCTCGCGCTGCTGCTCTCCGTGCTCGCCGGGCCCGACCCGCGGGTCCCGCACGCACTCGCCGACCCGGGCTCCTCGTTCGCCCCGCCCGTGGCCGGCTCGCTGGCCGGGGTACGCGTCGCCCTGTCCGTGGACCTCGGCGGCGCGTTCGCAGTGGACCACGAGGTCGGCGCCGTGGTGGAGGCCTCGGCCGCGTTGTTCACCGCCGGCGGTGCGTCGGTGACAGCGGCCCACCCCGACCTCGCGGTGGCCGACGACACCTTCCGCACCCTGCGCGCCTGGCACCTGCACGCGAAGTTCGCCGACCTGCTGGCCGCGAACCCGGACGAGTTCAAGACGTCGCTGGCCGAGAACATCCGGCTGGGGGAGTCGCTGACCGGTGTCGACGTCGCGCGTGCCTACACCCAGCGCACCACCCTCGCGGAGCGGATGCGGGAGTTCTTCGGCTCCTACGACGTGCTGGTGCTGCCGGTCTCGCAGGTGCCGCCGTTCCCGGCCGAGCAGGAGTTCCCGACCGACATCAACGGCGAACCGATGGAGACCTACCTCGACTGGATGCGGTCGGCGTACTTCATCACCGTGACCGGCTGCCCCGCGATCTCGGTCCCTGCCGGTCACACGGCGGGTGGCCTGCCCGTGGGGGTGCAGATCGTCGGCCCGCATGGGTCGGAGCGGAGGCTGCTGGAGATCGCGGCGGGCTTCGAGGCTGCGGCCCGCTAGGTCGGCGGCTCAGCTGCGGGCGAGGCTTGCGCCCGCCTCCGGGGCGAGGAGGTCGCTGAGGGCACGCAGACCGTCGCGGATGCGGCTCTTGGCGGTGCCCGCCGGGATGCCCAGGGACGTGGCCACCTCGACGTAGGTCAGGCCGTGGAAGTAGGCGAGGAAGACGGCCGTCCGCTGCTTCGGGCTCAGGGCGCGCAGTGCCTGCCGGACCACCGCGGCCTCGACGAGCTCGCCCCCCGACTCCGCGGTCGAGTCGCGCACCGTGGTCTCCAGGTGCGTCGCCCAGGCCTGGTCCCTGCGGGAGCTGGCATCGGCGCTGCGCACGCGGTCCACGGCCCGCCGGTGGGCGATGGTGAGCATCCAGCTGAGGGCGCTGCCGCGGTCGGGGTCGAAGCGGGCACCGGTGCTCCAGATGACCATGAAGGCCTCCTGGATGACCTCCTCGGCCTGGTCCCGGTCGCGAAGGACTCGCAGGGCCAGCCCGAAGAGGCGCGGTGCGGCGATGGGGTAGAGCTCGGCGAAGGCTCCCTCGTCACCCAGCGCGCTGCGTCGCAGCAGCTCCGGCAGCAGGGCGTCGCCGTGGTGGCCGGGTGGGCGGGAGGCCTCGGCGTCCAGGACGCCGGTGCCGGTCACGCGTGGCTGCTGCCCGAGGACGTGGCCCCACTGGGAGAGCCGGTCGGAACACCGCTGTCGTCGTTCATCCGGGCGACCAGGTCGTGCAGGTGCTCGCGCAGGCCGTTGAGCTCCTCCCCACACAACCTGGTCTGGCTGACGACGTCGGCCTGGGCCGCCGAGGCGGCCGACTCCAGCTCGGCGCCGGAGGGGGTCAGCCCGACGGTGACCACGCGGCGGTCGGGGTGGACCCGGCTGCGGGTGACCAGCTCGGCGGCCTCGAGCCGGGCGATGATCGGGCTGATCGCGTGCGAGGCGAGCTCAAGACGCGTAGCGATCTCGTTGACCGGCTGCTCGTCCTCCTCCCAGAGCACCATCATCACCAGGTACTGGGGATAGGTCAGCCCAATGGCCTCCAGGAGCGGGCGGTAGGCGCGAGTGACGGCATTCGACGCGGCGTACAGCGCGAAGCACAGCTGGTCGTCGAGCCGCAGATTGGTCGAGGTGCTCATGGGAAGCCCGCCCTTCGGTAAAGCATCACGCGTGATGTATTCGAGCAAAGTATCACGCGTGATGCAGTTGTGCGCGACTCCGGTCGGTTCCGGAGCGGGCGGCGGGCGCTCGGACCCTAGTAGAGGGCCCGCAGGTCGTCGGCCAAAGCGAAGAACGCCAGCACCGGGACCGTCAGGAACACGGCGCGCACGGCGTTCGTGCCCAACGTCGACCCAGCCAACGGAGCCAGGAAGCGCCGCCGGATCGGCAGCAACGCCGCGACCACGAGGCCCACCACCAGGAACGCGAAGATGCTTGCCGGGACGACCAGGAGCAGGACCGCCGGCACCCAGACCCTTCGCCGTCCCCGCGATACCCACGTGTCGTGGGTGGCTTCCCGGTCGAGGGCCAGCATCAGCACCACTGCCGCGATGAACGGGAGCGTCGTGAACAGCGCCACCGCCAACCAGGTCGGCCGCAGAACCAGGAGATCCACCCCGTCCGGGACGATCACCATCGAACCGATGAGCGCGGCAGCCGTCAGCCCCATGGTGAACAGCCGGAACGGCCGAGGTCCCACCAGCCAGGGAGCCGCTGCGACGCACGCCGCTGCGCCGACCACGCCCAGGCTGCCGCCGAGGTTCAGCAGGTTGTAGGTGTCGACGAAGCTGAACCGACCGATGGTGAAGCCGTCGTCGGACTCGAGGCCGATGACTGTGTCGGGTGAGGTCAGCCGCAGCACGAACATGGCGAGGCGACTGCCACCGCCGATCACCACGATGCCCACCGGGACGCCCGTCACCACGATCAGGCGCAGCAGTTCGGCCAGTTCCTGCGGGTACGTCGGCTGCTCGCCCGGCGCGCGTCCGTGAACGACGGCGGGGTCCATGCCTCCATTAGGTCAACCGGGAAGAGTCGTGGTCAATAGTCATCTCCGCGATCTCGGTGCCCGCCGGGATGGGCGGGCTCACTCAGCGATGACCCGAGATCGAGTGGGGGACGTAGCCGGCAGCGAGCTCGGCGACCTCGTCGTCGGTGAGCTCGAGGTCCACGGACCGAACCGCGTCGGCGAGGTGCTCGGGCCTGGTCACCCCCACGATCGGGGAGGTCACTGCGGGCTGGACCATCACCCAGGCCAGCGCGACCTGCGCGGCCGAGACGCCGCGCCGCTCAGCGATCTCCAGCACCTTGCCGACGATGACCGCGTCCTCGTCGCGGTAGAGGGTGCCGCCGAACTCGTCTGTCTCGGTGCGCGCGGTCGTGGTGTCCCACGCGCGGGTCAGCCGCCCCCGCGCGAGCGGGCTCCACGGGATCACCCCGACGCCCTGGTCCGCGCACAGCGGGAGCATCTCCCGCTCCTCCTCGCGGTAGATCAGGTTGTAGTGGTTCTGCATCGAGACGAACGGCGTCCAGCCGTTGGACGCGGCGACCTGCTGGGCCTTGGCGAACTGCCAGGCATACATCGAGGAGGCGCCGAGGTAGCGCGCCTTCCCGGAGCGCACGACGTCGTGCAGGGCCTCCATCGTCTCCTCGATCGGGGTCTCCGGGTCCCAGCGGTGGATCTGGTAGAGGTCGATGTAGTCGGTGCCCAACCGGGCCAAGCTGGCGTCGATCTCGTGCAGGATCGCCTTGCGGGAGAGGCCGGCACCGTTCGGTCCGGGCCGCATCCGGCCGTGCACCTTGGTGGCCAGCACGATGTCCTCGCGGGCGGCGTACTCCTTCAGGGCCCGGCCGGTGAACTCCTCGCTGGAGCCGGCGGAGTAGACGTTGGCGGTGTCGAAGACGTTGATCCCCGCCTCGACCGCCGCCTTGACCGTGTCCCGCGCGAACTGCTCGTCCTTGACCCAGGGGTGCCCGCCCCGGGAGGCGTCGCCCCAGCTCATGCACCCCAGGGTGACCGCCGAGACCTGCAGGCCGGTGGTGCCGAGTCGCTCGTAGCGCATCAGTGCTCCTCGTTGGTTCGACGCGTGTCTTTCTCTGCCTGCCCCAAGTTAGCCGCGCGGAGAAGGGTCCCGCCCGTGGAGGTCGTGCGGATCCGCTCGCAAGCGGCGGGCGTAGGCTCACCGGTCGACGACAACAGGGGTGCGACATGACGGCGAGCCGATCCGCTCGTGAGAAGAAGGCGGCCGGAGAGGCCGGCCCGCTCGCGAAGGTCAAGATCGACCTCGACGGGCAGCAGCAGTTCGTCTACAAGATCAGCTGCTCCACCTGCGTCGTCCGGGGCGACCTCAGCTGGTCGGCCTATCGCCCCGGCGCCGACAACGGCTTCATGGCGGCGATGGACCGCTGGATCTTCCACCTGAACGAGAAGCACCCCGGAGCCGACGCGCCCTGCCTGGCCTTCCTCGCCGAGGCCCAGCAGCGCCTGCACCAGCGACGCGAGCAGCAGCAGCAGCCTGACGCGAACCGGTCCATGTAGCTGTGACGTGTCCGGCTGGGCATCCGCCGCCCCTATTCGGAAGAGACCCCGACGAGGGAGAGGACGATGACCAGCACCCCGATCAGCCCGATGCTGACCGGAAGGCCCAGCCACAGGACATGCAGCCTGATCCGGTCCACCCATGGTGAGGCCGTGGACTTGCTTCGGTCGCTTTCGCCCTCTGTCGGAGGCGGCGCCGTGGCTGTCCGATCCCGGAAGACTCCGAACTTCTCGCGATGGCGAGCCACACCGCGATCTCGTGCTTGCTGCATGGTGAGCCCCGACGCACGTCGTTCGCCCTGGAGCCGGTCGATCTCCGCTCGGACCTCCCTCATGATCGCGGTGTGCATTTTGAACCGCTCATAGTGCTTGATGCTGAGAGCTACTCCCAGTGAGCTGAGGACGACGACGACCAGGCCCGCGGGTATGTCCGCCCTGGAGAGGCCGCCGACCCCTGCGAGGCCCACCACCGCGGCCGCGATGGCTGCCAGTGTGCTGGAAACGGTGGCTCGAAGCCCCTCGTGATCGCGAGCATGCTGCGCGTGTTCGACGTAGAAGCGCCACAGATCTGCCACCGGCGCCAGAGATCCCTCGTCAGGTTCACTCGTCGCGTCCATCGAGCCTCCCACGCTCTCGCCCATCTTCCCGCGTTCCGGTCGCGCGGTCGAGCCCTGTTGTCCTGGTCGCGCTGGTCGCTGGAGGAACTGGCCCTACGTCCGGCGGTGGAAGCTGACGGTGCCGTCGGGGTGGTGGGTGGTTCGGTAGTGGGGGTCGTGGATGCGGCGGTGGTGGTGGCCGCACAGCAGTCGGCCGTGGCTGAGGTCGGTGGGGCCGCGGGCCGACCAGGGCTGGTCGTGGTGGGCGTGGCACATCGCTGGTGGGCGGTCGCAGCCTTGGGCGGTGCAGCCGTGGTCGCGCACGGTCATGGCGAGGCGTTGGGTCTCGGTGTGGAAGCGGCGTCGGCGGCCGGCGTCGAGGATCTGGGAGCGGCCGCCGAGGACGATCGGGATGATGCCGGCGGTGCAGGCGAGGCGGCGGGCGTGGGCGGCGGAGAGGTGGCCGCCGGTGTCGAGTCCGGCGGCGCCGAGGCCGCTGCGGAGTTGGTCGAGGGTGAGGGTGACCACGATGGTGGCCGAGCAGCCCCCGGCCTTGGGCAGCGACGTGGCTGGGATCCGTTCGAGCAGCTCACAGAACGCGAGGCCGTGGGCGACCGGGGTGGGTGGGCGTTGGTCCGGGTCGGTGCTGGGGTGGTGCAGGGCGATGAGCATCTTGCGCAGCATCTGGGCGTGCAGGGTGGGGATCCGGAAGCGGCCGTGGCAGGTGCCTTCGTCGTCCTCGCGCATCACCAGGGTGGTGCGGCGCAGCGCCGCTGCCTCCTCGGCTTCGAGGGCTTGGCCCTCGAACCGTTCGGCGATCTCGGGGGCGATCACCTCGAAGATCCGCCGGCCCAGGATCATCAGCGCTTTCGGGTCGTGGTGGGCAGCGAGATCGACCAGGTGCTGCTCGGCGGCCTCGCGTTGGGCGGTGGTCACGGCGAACTCCCCGGTCGAGGGCAGCCGGTCCAGACAGGTCAGGATCACCCGCGCCTGGGCCGGGTTGAGCGCGCCGGACCCGACCGCGTCGGCGAGCAGCGGGTGGGAGTCCAGTCCCTGGGCCAGGCGCAGGTCGGAGCGGGCGGCGACCCTCGTTTGGTGGGTCTCCACGGCCAGCCAGTCCGCCGCGGTGGCGGTCGCCTGCGCCGAGGTGGCGCCGGAGCGTTCGGCCTCGGCCAGCACCCGCAAACGCAACGCGGTGAGCTGGGACTCGGCCCGGGCGAGGTCGACCAGCGCGGTGCGCAGCTCCTCCGGGTCCATCGACCAGGTCGACGTCTGGGCCACCTCGACCAGTCGCGCGGACAGGCGTCCGGCGAACTCGGCGACCGGGTGGGCCCGGTCCAGAACCTGGCTGCTCATGGACAAACCCTAGACCCGAGCACCGACAGTTTCGAGCACCAGTTCGATCCCTGTGGAGAACCTGGAAGCGCTCGGGGTTGTGGACACTCGCCGGACTGCGCCTGGTGCGGGGCGGAAGGGACGGTCCGCCCCGCACAGGCGTAGCGAGGGTCACTCGCGGTTCAGGACGGTCTCGAGGTCGATCTCGATCTGGATCTCCTTGGAGACCAGCACGCCGCCAGCTTCCAGGGCGACGTTCCAGGTGATGCCGAAGTCCTCGCGGTTGACCGTGGTGCGTGCCGAGAAGATGCCTCGATCGCCGCCCTGGGGGTCGCGCGCGTAGCCCTCGAAGGTCACTGCGAGGGGGACCCGGCGGGTCACTCCGTGGATGGTGAGGTCGCCGTGGACCGTCCCACCGCTGCCGCGCCACTCGACCGAGGTGCTGCGGAAGGTGGCGGTGGGGAACTGCTCGACGTCGAACAGGTCCGCGGACTTGATGTGTCCGTCGCGTACGTCGCTGCCGGACTCCACGCTCGCCATGTTGATCCAGACCTCGACGCTCGAGTCGTCCAGGCGGGGGGCGACGATGATCGAGCCGGAGACGTCGGAGAACCGACCCCGGACCTTGGTGAACATCAGGTGGCGACCGACGAAGGACAGGTCGGTGTGCCCGGGGTCGATCTCCCAGCGACCGGGAGCGGGCAGGGTGTGCCCGTCCTCGGTCCGGGTCGGCGAGGCGATCTCGTGGGTGGTGGTCTCAGACATGTCGTGCTCCTTGCTCGTTGATGGGGGTGATGGGTGATGGGTGGTCAGGCGGCCTGGTCGATTCGGTCGGGTTGCCGGCGGCCACCCAGTCCTGGATGCCTTCGCGGTACTTGCGTACGGCGGTGTAGCCGAGCCGCTCGAGCCGGTTCGCCACGGCTTGGCTGTTGCCGCAGGCTTCGTTGGAGCAGTAGGTGACGATCGCGGCGACCTTGTCGGGCAGGAGGCCGGGCGCGAGCGCGTCGACGTCGGACTCGACCAGGTTGAGGGCTCCGGGCAGGTGCAGCTGGTCGTAGTACGACGCGGGCAGGGCGTCGACGACGACGACGGCGCCGCTCGCCACCAGTTCCTCCAGCTCGGGGCGGGAGATGAGGTCAGTCATGTCGCGGTTCCTCTCGGTGTAAAGTGCGGTTGCACGCACATACTTACATCGACGAGACGGCGCTGTCAAGGTGTGTGCGCACGCACAGGAAGGTCGAGCGCGAGGCCTCGGTGATTCAGCGGGGTTCGGTACGCGCCGAGAGTCAGGCGGTGCTGTCTTCCTCCGCGGCGAGGATGCGGCCCAGGGCTCCGGCGATGACGCGGACCTCCTGGTCCTTCAGGCGGGCGAGGAAGTGCTCCTCGATGGCCTTCAGGTAGACCGGGGCGCTGGCACGCAGGCGCTTGCGGCCCTCCGGCGTGATCACGGTGAACGACGACCTCTTGTCGTCGGGGTTCGCCTCCCGAACCACCAGGCCCGCGTGCTCGAGCTCGGTGACGACGCGACTCACCCTCTCGCGGCTCACCACCGCCTGCTTGCCCAGCTCGGTCATCCGCAGACGTCGACCCGGCGCCGCGTTGACGACGAGCAGTACGTCGTACCACGTCAACGGCAGACCCGTGGGGGCCAGCGCCCGCTCGATCTTGGGCAGCAGGGCAGCATGGGTGCGCAGCAAAGCGGCCCATGCGCTGACGGGATCGAAGTCACTCACTCGGGCAGAATACAGGAAATGTGCGCACGCACTTATCGTCACGGCCGCAGAGGGTCCTCTCGCGAATCGGAGGGTTGGCGACCGGCCGCCGGCGGCATACTCGCAGCATGGATGGCATGGACTTCGAGTTCGAGGGCCCGGTGGTCGAGTGGCGCGGACCGGCGCCGTTCTACTTCGTGCGGATCCCGGAGGATGAGAGCGCGGACATCAAGTTCGCCGCCAAGGGGATCGAGTACTGGGGCCAGGTGCCGGTGGTGGTGCGGATCAGCGAGGTCGAGTTCGCCACGGCCCTGTTCCCCAAGGACGGCCGCTACCTGATCCCGTTGAAGGACGTGGTGCGCAAGGCGGCCGGGATCGAGCTGGACGAGGTGCTCGAGGTCGGGCTGAGCGTCGGGCGGCCCGTCAGTTCAGCCCCGGGATCCTGATCAGCGCGAACTGGCCGCCCTCTCGCTTGTAGGTGAAGTCGGGCTGGCCGTCGTTGTTGTTGTCCTCGCCCGGTGCCTGCTCGACCCACAGGGTGTGCGCCTGGACGTTGATCAGGAACGCGCCGGGCCCGAAGGCCGAGGACGCGTCGACGATGCCGGTCGACTCCCAGGAGCCCAGGCTGCCGTTCGGTCGGCCGTCGACGTCCGTCGCGCCTCCGTCGGCCGACTGGTCGACCTTGGCGACCACGTCGGGCGTCCCTGAGAACGGCGCGAACCACAGCCGCGCCGTCGTGGCGTTCGCATCGACCGAGTCGACCGGGAACTGTTGGCTAGACCCGGGGTCCTCCGTGATCAGCAGTCCGGACTGCGTCGACTCGAGGTTGTCGGGCTGGTGCACCTCAGCGAGCGTCTTGACCGGGTTGTCATCACCCTCCACCAGCACGGTCAACGACGTCACCTTGGTCGGGTCCGCCTTGTCCAGCTCCATCCGCCAGATCCGGCCGTTGGTCGACTTGAAGTTGGGCGTGTCCTGGCTCGCGGCGACGGTGCGCCCGCGGCCCGAGTCGGCGAGGTAGACGACGTTGTGCATGCCGGGGCGCTTGTCGTAGGCGATGTCCTCGATGCGCACGAACTGGAAGACGTCGTTGATGTCGCTCCAGTACTCCAGCACCCACTGCGGCCCGTCGATGCCGGTCGGGGTGGGGATCCGCAGGTCGGTCTGCCAGTTGCCGTTGTTCGGCGGCGCCGGGTACCCCAGGTCGGTGGACTTGATCGTGGAGCCGTCGTCGTTCATGCCGGTCGCGATGTTCTTCGGCACCTTGATGAAGTGGCCGGTGACATCGGTCCCGGAGTTCGGGAGTACGTCGTAGTAGTTCTTCACCCCCGGGGTGTCGGACACGAACGCCCACAGGTCGCCCTTGTCCTTCATCAGCGACTGGGAGTTCTTCGCGATGTAGGAGTAGACCTGCGACTGCGCGGGCACCGCGCCCGCGGGGAAGACGCCGCCGGCGAGCGGGCCGCTGGTGAACGTGTCGTCGCCGGAGAGCACCACCGGTTTGCCGTAGCCCGGCACGGGGACCGCGTTCTCGTGGTTGTGGCGCCCCATGCCGTAGATCGGCACGTGCTTGCCGCTCTTCACATCCAGCGCGACGACGACGCCACCCTCCTGCTCAGCGGCGCTCCCCGGCACCGGCGGCCACGAGTTCTCGGCGCGGTAGACGTAGTCCGGCGACTCCTCGTTGGTGAACAGGGTCGGCCGTTGGAAGCCCTCGCTGGCGGTGGCGAGGTAGTTGGAGCAGAAGCGCTGGTAGCCGGCGCTGCTGTCGATGGCCATCTCGCCGCTCAGGGTGCCGCCCTGCCGGTCCAGCACCAGGCGGCTCACCTGGGCGTTGTCGAAGTCGTTCTCGCCGTTGGCGGCCGTCGGGGTGGCCGTGTTGTACGGGAAGGGCACCTTGCTCGTCTCGTGGTTGACGTAGACGTCGACCTTGCCCTCTCGGCCGGGGAGGAGCGAGATCCCGTCCGGGACCGCCTCGAAGGTGTACCCGCTGGCCAGCTGGTCGCCGACCGTCAGCAGGGGCGTCACCGAGACGCCCGCTCGGACCGGGGTCACCATGCTCGGCTGCGAGGTGCGGAACCCGTCGGCGTGCCGGTCGTGGCGCGCCTTCTCGTCCCCGGAGGCGCTCGCGGTCAGCACCCCACTGAGCGCCAACGCGGTGGTCGCGGCCACCGCCACGAGAGTCCTGGATCGTCCCATCTCGACACCCTCTTCTCAGCCGTCCGATCCTCGTGTCTAGCAGAGCCCACGGCATCGGTCCAGAGGTGTCGGCCCGACGATCCCGAGCCGGTGGTCGTCGGTCAAGAGGCGATGGATCCGCCTTTGTCGGCATCAACTGTCGTACGTCGGGGGGTTGGCACCTTCTGGGCACGATGGCGCGCCCAATGGGCACAATCTGCCGTGGCTGCCGCCCGGCCCCCACGCTTGAATCGACGCATGACCCCCAGCGTCCCGCGCACCATCCGGATCGGCATCGACACCGGTGGCACGTTCACCGACGTGGTGGCCTTCGACGAGGAGTCCGGTGATCTCGTCACCACGAAGACCCCGTCGACGCCGTCGAACCCGGCGGACGGCTTCCTGGCGGGCATCGACAAGGTGCTCGGGCTGCTCGGGGCCGACGCGAGCGCGATCGACGCGGTCAGCCACGGCACCACGGTCGCCACCAACCAGCTCCTCGAGGGCAAGGTGGACCGGCTCGGGTTCATCACCAACGAGGGCTATGAGTCGATGCTGGAGATCGCCCGCCAGTCGGTGCCCGACGGCTACGGCAACTCCTACTTCTGGGTCAAGCCCCACCGGATCGTGCCGCGCGACCAGGTCCGGGGCGTCGGTGGCCGGCTCGACTTCACCGGCGCGGAGGTGCGCCCCTTCGACGAGGCCGGCGCCCGCGCCGCGGCCCGCTGGTTCCGGGACCAGGGCATCACCACCCTCGGTGTCTGCTTCCTGCACGCCTACGCCAACCCCGACCACGAGGAGCGGATGCGGGCCGTGCTCGCCGAGGAGCACCCCGCTGCGGTGATCTCGTTGAGCAGCGAGGTGCTGCGCGAGTACCGCGAGTACGAGCGGGCGATGACCACGCTGGTCGATGCGGCGGTCAAGCCCCGCCTCTCGGCGTACGTCACCAACATCACCAGCCGGCTGCACGCCCTCGACGACCGCGAGATCCCGTTCTACGTGATGAAGTCCAACGGCGGCGTGCTGTCCGCCGCCGAGGTCGTGCACCAGCCGATCACCACCGTGCTCTCCGGCCCCGCCGCCGGGGCACTGGGGGCGGCGCTGATCGCCCGCGTCGCCGGCTTCGACCGGGTGCTCACCTGCGACGGCGGGGGTACGTCGACGGACGTCTCGGTGGTCATCGACGGCGAGCCGACCCTGACCACCGAGGGGACGGTCGGGGCGTTCCCGTCGAAGATCCCGATGATCGACGTCGTCACCGTCGGTGCCGGTGGCGGCTCGATCGCCTGGCTCTCACCCGAAGGCACCCTCAAGGTCGGGCCGCAGTCGGCCGGTGCCGACCCCGGCCCGATCTGCTACGCCAAGGGCGGGACCGAGGTGACGATCACCGACGCGCACGTCTTCCTCGGCCGGATCCCGCCGCACCTGCTGGGCGGCGAGATCCCGCTCGACGTCGCCGCGGCCCGCTCCGGCATCGAGGAGCTCGCCAAGCAGCTCGGGCTGAGCCCCGAGGCGTGTGCCAGCGGCGTGCTGGAGATCTCGGCGTGGAACCAGGCCAACGCGCTGCGCCAGGTCACCGTCAAGCGCGGACTCGACGTCCGCGACTTCACGCTCACCACCTTCGGCGGCTCCGGGTCGCTGCTGCTGTGCCGGTTGATGGACGTGCTCGGCCTGCGCACCGTGCTGGTGCCGCCGAACCCGGGCAACGTCTCGGCGTTCGGGCTGCTGACCGTCGACGTCAAGAACGACTACGTGCGCACCAACGTGTCGCTGGCCGAGCTCCTCGAGCCGGCCGCCGTCGCCGCGATCTACGACGACCTCACCGACCTGGCCCGCGCCGCCCTGGACAACGAGGGCTTCGCGCCGACCGAGCACCAGTTCGTGCGCACCGCCGACCTGCGGTACTTCGGCCAGGCCTACGAGGTGCGGGTCGGCGTGCCCGAAGGCGACGTCGACGCCGGTGTGCTCAGCGCCGTGGCCGACCGGTTCCACGCCGAGCACCGTGCCCTCTACGGCTACGACTTCGCCCTGGACCCCAGCCAGCAGGTCGAGTGGGTCAACCTCCGCGTCTCCGGCATCGGCCCGATCCAGCGCCCGGAGATCAAGCGACACCCGACCGACGAGAGCCCGACGACCACCCCGACCGGTCAGCGCCCCGTGTGCTTCGAGCCGGTCGACGGGTACGTCGAGACCCCTGTGCTGTGGCGACCGGACCTGGCCCCCGGATCGGTGGTGAGCGGCCCGGCCATCATCGAGGAGTTCGGCTCGACGGTGCCGCTGCACCCGGGCTTCTCGGCGCGGGTGGATGACCACCTCAACATCATCGTGACCAGGAGCGAGCAGTGACCACGCCGACCGCAGCGAACGACAGCCGCCGGGCGCCGACCCAGTTCCCGTTCGGGATGCTCACCGACGACGCGGGTGCCGGCGCCGACCCCGTCCTGGTCGAGATCGTCCAGGGCTCCCTGGCGGCGGTCGAGATGGAGGTCGAGACCGCGATCGGGCGGACCTCGCGCAGCCCGATGATCCGCGACGCCCACGACTTCCGGGCCGGGATCCACGACCGGCTGCTGCGCAAACTGACCGGCCGCTCGTACTCCGCCCTGGTGCACCCGGTCGCCCGCGACTTCCCGATCGAGGAGATGGCGGAGGGCGACGTCTTCTTCCACAACGACGTCTACCGCTCCGAGGGCGGGATCGGCCACCTGCCCGACCTGTGCGTCACCGTGCCGGTCTTCGCCGGACCCGCGGGGGAGCGGCGGGTCGTGGCGTTCGTGCAGGCCTTCGGGCACCACGACGACATCGGTGGCGCGGTCCCCGGCTCGATGCCGAGCCACGCGACCAGCGTCTTCGAGGAGGGCCTGATGGTCCCGCCGATCCGGCTGTGGGACGCCGGCGTACCCAACCGTGCCGCGCTGTCGATCATGACCCGCAACACCCGGATGCCGGAGAGCCTGGCCGCCGACCTCGACGCCGAGTGCTCCGCCTGCCTGATGGGCGCGCGCCGGCTCGGGGAGCTGTTCGACCGCTACGGTGTCGAGACCGTCGAGTCGTGCTTCGACGCGATCATCGACCGCACCACCACGACCTACCGGCGCGAGATCCTCTCCCAGATCCCGGTGGGGGAGTGGGTGTGGGAGGACTACGCCGAGCACGACGGCGTCGACGAGCCGCGGCTGCACACCCAGCGGATCACGCTGACCCGCACGGCCGCCGACGACCCGGAAGGCGAGCGGCTGATCCTCGACTTCGGCGGCACCAGCCCGCAGGCCAAGGGACCGATCAACCACTGTGGCGACTACAGCGACGGCGTCTTCCTGAAGAAGTGGCTCGCTCCGATCCTGCGCAACCTGGCCGAGACGCCCGAGCGGATGGCCGAGCTCGACGTCAACGAGGGGATCGTGCCGCTGATCGAGATGCGCTTCCCGCCCCCCGGCACGCTGCTGACGCCGGTCTTCCCGGCGCCGACCAACGCGCGCACGTTCGTGATCCTGCGCCTGCTCGGTGTCCTCGCGGGCGTGGTCGCCAAGGCCGTGGACGGGCGGATGCCGGCCGACCAGGAGACGATCCGCTACACCGGGGTGTACGGCGAGGACCTCGACGGCCGCTCCTACCTGATGCGCGAGGTGCTCGGCGGCGGCTCCGGCGGGCGCTACTACGCCGACGGCGAGGACACCATCCACGTCGTCCCGGACTCACGGAACCTGCCGAGCGAGTTCACCGAGTCGCGCTTCCCCTTCCTGGTCGAGAGCCTGGGCCTGGCGATGGACTCCGGCGGGCCCGGGAGGTTCCGCGGCGGACTGGGCTATGAGAAGCACATCCGGATGCTCAAGGACGGGCACTTCATGTCGATCGCCGACCGGTCGATCCTGGCCTGTTGGGGCGTCAAGGGCGGGCTCGCAGGCAGGCCGTTCGAGGTCGTCATCGACGCGGGCGGCCCGAACGAGCGGGTGGTCGACGCCCTCGCCGACGACGAGCCGGTCGCGGCCGGCGAGGTGATCCGGATCCGCACCACCGGCGGTGGCGGCTGGGGCAACCCGCTGGAGCGCGACCCGGCGATGGTGGTCCGCGACGTGGTGTGGCGCAAGGTCTCCCCGGAGGCCGCCCTCGGGTCGTACGGCGTGGTGCTGACCGGCTCGCTCGAGGACGACTCGCTCGGGCACGACGCCGACGCCACCGCGGCCGAGCGCGCGTCCCGGCCGACCGCCTCCGAGGCGTTCTTCGACCGGGGTCCGGGCTACGCCCGTCTCTCCGGCGGCGCCCCGCACGCCGAGGTCGACCTGCTGTGAGCGCGCGCACCGAAGGCTTCCGGCCGGGCACTAGGTTCGTCGCATGAGGGTCCTGCTCGCGCTCGGCGGCAACGCCATGACGAACGCCGAGGGACGGGCGGCGGTCGAGGACCAGATCGCGGCCGCCAGGGTCGCGGCCGAGGCCGTCGCCGACCTGATCGCCCACGGCGTCGAGGTCGTGGTGACCCACGGCAACGGTCCCCAGGTCGGCAACCTGCTGGTCAAGAACGAGTTGGCCGCGGCCGTCGTACCCCCCGTCCCGCTGGACTGGTGCGGCGCGCAGACCCAGGCGACCCTCGGGTTCGTGCTGATGAACGCCCTCGACGCAGCCCTGCGACACCGCGGCGTCGAGCGGCGTACGGCGGCCCTGGTGACCCGCGCGCTCGTCGCCGCCGACGACCCGGGGTTCACCACCCCGACCAAGCCGATCGGCCGCTTCCTGCCCCGCGACGAGGCGCAGGTGCTCGTCGAGCACGGCGAGACCTGGGAGGACCGCGGCGAGAAGGGCTGGCGCCGGATGGTCGCCTCGCCGGAGCCGCGCGAGATCGTGGACGCGCCGGCCATCGCCGCCTTGGTCGACGCCGGCTTCACCGTGATCGCCAACGGGGGCGGGGGCATCCCGGTCGTCGCGGACTCCGACGGCTCCCTGCGCGGGGTCGAGGCCGTGATCGACAAGGACCTCGGCGCCGCGCTGCTCGCGGTGGCGGTCGAGGCCGACGTACTCGTGATCGCCACCGACGTGCCCCAGGCCGTGCTGCGCTTCGGCACACCCGACGCCACCCCGATCGGACGCGTCACCGTCACCGAGCTGCGCGCCCTGGCCGCCGAGGGCCACTTCGCGAACGGCTCGATGGCGCCCAAGGTGGACGCCGCCTGCCGGTTCGTGGAGCACGGCGGCACGCGGGCCGTGATCACCGACCTGACCCACATCGCCGACGCGGTGCCCGGAGACTTCGGCACCGTCGTCACACCCGATCCATCCCAACCACCTGGAGAGCAGTGACATGCCCGACGCCATCGAAGTACGCAAGGTCCCGATCCACTCGGTCGCCGACGCCAGCGAGCTCGCCAAGCTGATCGACGACGGGGTGATGCACGCCGAGCGGGTGATCGCCATCATCGGCAAGACCGAGGGCAACGGCGGGGTGAACGACTACACCCGGATCATCTCCGACCGCGCCTTCCGTGAGGTGCTCGTCGAGAAGGGCGCCCCGGCCGACCAGGTCAAGCAGATCCCGATCGTCTGGTCCGGCGGCACCGACGGCGTGATCAGCCCGCACGCAACCATCTTCGCGACCGTGCCGCCCGAGGACGTCACGCCGTCGGAGGAGCCGCGGCTGACCGTCGGTTTCGCGATGAGCGAGGTGCTGCTGCCCGAGGACATCGGCCGCGTCGCGATGGTCGAGAAGGTCGCCGCGGCGACCACGGTGGCGATGGAGCGCGCGGGGATCACCGACCCGGCCGAGGTGCACTACGTGCAGACCAAGACGCCGCTGCTCACCGTGCACACCATCCGCGACGCCAAGTCGCGCGGCAAGACCGTGTGGACCGAGCACACCCACGAGTCGATGGACCTCTCCAACGGCACCACCGCGCTCGGCATCGCCGTCGCGCTCGGCGAGATCGAGATGCCCACCGACGCCGACGTGATGCACGACCGCTCGCTGTTCTCCGCCGTGGCGTCGTGCTCCTCCGGTGTCGAGCTCGACCAGGCGCAGGTGATCGTGGTGGGCAACGCCCCCGGGGTCGGTGGCCGCTACCGGATCGGGCACTCGGTGATGAAGGACGCGCTGGACGCCGACGGCATCTGGGCCGCGATCAAGGACGCCGGCCTGGACCTGCCCGAGCGCCCGCACACCTCCGACCTCGACGGCCGGCTGGTCAACGTGTTCCTCAAGTGCGAGGTGTCGCAGGACGGCGTCGTACGCGGACGCCGCAACGCGATGCTCGACGACTCCGACGTGCACTGGCACCGTCAGATCAAGGCCGCCGTTGGTGGCGTCACCGCCGCGGTGACCGGCGACCCGGCGGTCTTCGTGTCCGTCTCGGCCGCGCACCAGGGCCCCGACGGCGGCGGCCCGGTCGCAGCGATCGTGGATCTGGGCTGACGAGTTCGAGCGGCACGCTCAGCCGGGCGTCACTTGATGACGGCGTCGACCGTCTTCTTCAGCGCGCCCGGCTGGGACGGGCGGGTCGGCGCCTTCGACCGGCGCTCGGCCATCTCGGCGCCGATCTCCTGGAGCACCTTGCGGCCCAGGCCGTCGCGGACCTTGGGGAACCACTCCTGCTCCTCCTCCTCGATGTGGTGCTCCACGTTCTCGATGAGGACGGTCGTCTTGGCGTCGAAGCGCTCGTGGTCGGGCTTCATCAAGGAGAGCTCGACCACCAGGACGTCGGCGACGTGGTGCTCCTCATAGGACTCCAGGATGTCGTCCTCGATCTCGGGGAGCAGCTCGCGGACCCGGGGGTACATCACCTCGTTCTCGAGGTAGGTGTGCACGGTCAGCAGCTCGATCATCCGGTCGACGAGCTGCCCCTTGCGCTTGGTCGCGTTGGGGCCGGCCTTGCGGAAGTCCGCGAAGAGCTTGCGGATCTGCCGGTGGTCGTCCTTCAGCATGACGATGGCGTCGCTCGACATGTGGCCTCCTGTGCTGGGTGGGGCGTCCGAGTACCCCGCCGGCGGACCTTCATGCCTGCTACCCCACGTGCTGGTCGATCATCTCGATCAGCCGCAGCAGGTGCCGTCGTTCGGTGGGCTCGGCGCCGATCGACACCCGCGCCATCCAGACGTCGTCGAGGAGCGAGGGGGAGACGAACGCGTGGCCGGAGGTGTTCAGCGAGCGGACCCAGGCCAGGTTGTGCTCGCTGACGGCCTCGGCGTCGGATGCGTCGGGGCCGGCTGGGGTGTGCCGCAGGCAGACGGTCTGTAGCCGGACCGGCGCGACCACCTCCCAGCCCGGACGCTGCGCCATCTCCGCGGAGAACCACTCGGCGTTGTCGAGGTCGCGCCTCAGCCGATCGCGGATCGCGTCGGGGCCGTCGATGCGCAGCTGGTACCACAGCTTCAGCGCGCGGAAGCGACGCCCGAGCGGGATCCCCCAGTCGCGGTACTGGGTCGCCGTACCGCCCGAGGTGGAGCGCAGGTAGCTCGGGTTCGTCGACATCACCCGGATCAGGTGGTCGGGGTCGCGCAGATAGAGCAGGGACGTGTCGAGGATGGTGCCCATCCACTTGTGCGGGTTCCAGGAGATCGAGTCGGCGCCCTCGATGCCGGCGAACAGGTGGCGGCGTTCCGGCAGCAGCATCGCGGCGCCGGCCATCGCGGCGTCGACGTGGATCCAGGCGCCGTACGGCGAAGCCACCTCGACGATGTCGGACAGCGGGTCGAAGGCCGTCACGCCGGTCGAGCCGAGCGAGGCGACCACGATCGCGGGCACGCCACCGGCCTCGACGTCGGCGCGCATCAGCTCGGCCAAGCGGTCCACGCGCAGGTCGCGGGTCCACGGGTCGACGTCGACCAGGCGGATGTCGCGGGCGGCGTACCCGGCGAGCAGCGCTGCCTTGCGGACCGAGGAGTGCGCCTCGTCGGTGGTGTAGACGTGCAGGGGCCGGCCGAACCGGACCAGTCCGCCGTCGGCCTGGGCGTGGTCGCTGGCGCGCTCGCGGGCGGCGAGCATCGCGACGAGACATCCACTGGACGCCGTGTCCTGGATGACGCCGGACCACTGGTCGCTCAGGCCGGTGAGCTGGCGCAGCCAGTCGACGACGACCTCCTCGACCTCGGTCAGGCTGGGGGAGGACTCCCAGGAGATCCCCAGGGAGCTGATCCCCGAGGAGGCGAAGTCGCCGAGGATCGAGGCGAGACTCGCGTTCGAGGGGAACCAGCCGAAGTTCATCGGGTGCTGCATCTCGGTGATGCCCGGCGCCACGATGGACTCCAGGTCGGCCAGGACGCCCGAGGCGGACTCGCCGCCGGGGGGCGGCGTCGACGGGAGCCGGGACGCGATGTCGCCGGGCTCGACGTCGGGGCGCACCGGCCGTCGTTCGATCTCGATCCGGCGGTCGGTGATCCAGTCGACCAGTTCGTGGGCGGCCGCTCGGAACTCCTCGGGGGTCATGGGGACAGTCAACCGCGGACCAGAAGTCGTCGGGGTAGAGACACAACCTCCGCGAGGGCACCGAGCGTCAGTCAATCGAAGGGTGGTGTCGGATGATCTACAGCGTGACGAGCAGCTCGGGTGCGACCACGTTCGAGGAGTACGCCGGCCACGCCTGGCCGTCGCTCTACCGCTACGCCTACCTGCTGACCGGCCATCACGCGGACGCCGAGGACCTCGCCCAGCAGACCTTGCTGAAGGCGCACCGCTCCTGGGCTCGCATCCAACAGGCGGACTCGCCGATGGCCTACCTGCGCCGGATGGTCACCAACGCCTACCTGTCCCATCGGCGACCGAAGGGACGACGGCTCGAGCTGCTCACCGACTCTCCTCCGGAGGCGGGTCCGGCGCCGGCCGGCGGCCCCGAGGAGCGGATGGTGTTGTGGCCGCATGTGAAGTCGCTGCCACCGCGCCAGCGCGCCGTGATCGTGCTCCGCTACTACGAGGACCTGAGCGAGGCGGAGATCGCCGACGTGCTCGGCTGCGCACCAGGCACCGTGAAGTCCACCGCCCACCAAGCCCTGAGGGCGTTGCGAGCCGCGCTCGGCTCGAACGTCCACGACGGGAGGGGGAACTGACATGTACGACGACCTCGAAGAGACCTTGGGACGAGAGCTGCGCGAGGTGGCCGACCGGATCCAGGTCCCACCCATGCCGGTGCTGCCCGAGGAGGCGGGCGTGCGGCGTCGCACCCGCCGGCACTGGCCTCCGCTGCTGGTGGCTGCGGCGGTCGTGCTGATCGTCTCCGGTGCGGTCGCCGTGGGGAAGACGGTCGGGGGCAGGGACGAGCGTCAGCCGGCGCCGCCCGCCGCCTCGCCCAGCGAGGAGCCGGTCACGCAGATCCCGACCACTGCGCCGACGGTCCCCTACGTGGTGGACCGGAAGCTCTACGTCGGTGAGAACCGGGTGCCGGGCGAGTGGTGGTCGGTCAGTCCCACCGAGCACGCGTGGCTTGCGCAGGGCACGGACAACACCTGGTGGTGGGGCCGCAGGACCCAGGCGAACAAGATCGATCACTTGCTCGACGTACCTCCGGTGATCTCCCCGAACGGGAAGTACGTCGCCATGGTGGCGAGCGAGAACGGCCGCTCCGTGGTGACCGGCTTCGCCACCCGCCGCGGCGGGCAGGGGATGGGCGCGGTGCCGGTGTACCCCGGCAAGGCGGGGGCCGGCGACCCGGTCCGCGTCCGGGCAGTCACCGACGACGGCAAGGTGCTCGTCCAGGGGTCGCGCACCAACCTGCTGTGGCTTCCGCTCGGCGACAACAGCACCGTCGACCTGAACCCGACCCCGGACAGTGCGCCCGCGCCCGCGACCGCGCCCACTCAGCTCGTCCTGGGCGGCACCCCGGCCGGGCTGATCGTCGTCGACGCCGCGGAGGGCACCGACGGGTCGAGCGGCCAGCCGTATCTCGCGACGATCTCCGCTGCCGGCGAGTTCACCCGGCTCGACTCGCTCCCGCCCCATGACGACCTCGCGATCAGCCCGTCCGGTTGGCTGGTCTGGAGCGAGCCAGGGACGTTGGGCGGGGAGGTCAGCTCGGTCGGCACCCTCCAGGTGCAGAGCCTCGACGGCGCCGGCCGGGCGACGCTGACCGCGCCGCAGGGCTGGGGGTTCCGGGTGATGGCCTGGGCCTGGGAGGACGGCCAGCACCTGATCGCCCCCGTGGTCCGCGACGGTGGCAGGGGCGGAGAGCGGATGGTGCGGTGCAGCGCCCGGCCCGCTCGCTGCGTGCTGATCGACCGGCCGTGAGCACGCGGCTGGGGCGCCTTCTCGTCAGTCGCGCTGCTCGAGCCACTCCCGGATCGCCGCGCCGTGCTGGTCGAGCGTCGGTGGTGCCAGGTGCTCGCTGCGGCCCCCCGAGTGGGCGTTGTCGTCGAACCGGAGCGGTGACCCCGGCAGGCTGATCCGGCCCTGGGTGGCGTGCTCGACCTCGAGCAGCAGGCCCTGGGAGCGGGTCTGCTCCCACTCATAGACGTCCTGCAGGGTGCGCACCTTGCCCGAGGGCACCCCGGCCTCGTCGAGCAGCGCCAGCCAGTGCTCGGCCGGGTCGGTCGCGAAATGGGCCTCCAGCAGGGCGATCAGCTCGTCGCGGTGCCCGACGCGCAGCTGGTTGGTCGCGAAGCGCGGATCGGACTCGTCGAGGTCCAGCGCCGTGCAGAGCGCACGCCAGAGCCCCTCGGACCCGCAGGCGATCTGGATCGGGGCGGTGCCGGTCTCGAACATGCCGTAGGGCGCGATGGCCGGGTGGTGGTCCCCGGCCAGCCCGGGCACCTCGCCGGCCACGGTCCAGCGGGTGCCCTGGAAGGCGTGCACCCCGACCATGCCGGCCAGCAGCGAGGTGCGGACGACCCGGCCGCGCCCGGTCGTCGTACGTTCGTGCAACGCGGCGAGCACCCCGAACGCGCCGTTCATACCGGCGAGCAGGTCCGCGATCGGCACCCCCACCTTGGTGGGCTGCTCGGTCCCGGTGATCGACATCAGGCCGCCCTCGCCCTGCGCGATCTGGTCGTAGCCTGCGCGCAGCGCCTCCGGCCCGTCGTGGCCGAAGCCGGTGATCGAGAGCACCACGAGCCGCGGGTTGAGCTCGTGCAGCCGCTCGACGGAGAAGCCGAGCCGGTCCAGCACGCCGACGCGGAAGTTCTCCATCAGCACGTCGGACCGCTCGACCAGCCGAGCCAGGACGTCCTTGTCGCCGGGATCTTTGAGGTCGAGGACGATCGACTCCTTGTTGCGGTTCGCGGACAGGAAGTACGTCGACTCGCGCTCGTCGTCGGCGCCGACGAACGGCGGCCCCCAGCCGCGGGTGTCGTCCCCGGCGCGCGACTCGACCTTGATCACCCGCGCGCCCAGGTCGCCGAGCATCATCGCCGCGTGCGGCCCGGCAAGGGCCCGGGTCAGGTCGAGGACGACCAGGTCGCTGAGCGGGCCGTCGGTGCCGCCGTCGGATGCAGTCATGCCCGCACTCAACCACCGCGGACGCGAAGGGCGGAATGGCAGGTCTGCACAACCCGTCGCCCGGACTTGGGCAAGCCTGCTGATCCTCGCCCGGCTGCCGGGCCCGATTTGGAGGACCCGCGCGCCGTCCCGTAACCTTGCCTCACCGACGCGGGGTGGAGCAGTTCGGTAGCTCGCTGGGCTCATAACCCAGAGGTCGCAGGTTCAAATCCTGCCCCCGCTACAAAGTAAAAACAGCAGGTCAGAGGCGGTTTCCGGAGAGATCCGGAGGCCGCCTCTGATGCTTCTCCGGGGCTCGTGTCCGCAGGATGTCCGCAGAGCTCGCCTCGGCTCGGGCGCCAGCTGGGTGCCTCACACCTCCGTTGTGAGGCAGTTTCGGTCGGCTGTGAGGCGCTCAGGCAGCGGTGTGAGCCGCTCGGTGAGCGCGAAGAGGATCGGTGTCCAGGCGAGCGGGATCGACCCCGTAGGGTTCCGGGGTGCATCGCGTCGTCCGGCTGGCCAAGCAGAAGCTCAACGGCAACGAGGGGACATGGCTCACCTACCACCTTGGTGACGACGCGCACGGGTCGTGGTTGTTCCACCCTGAGGGCACGTTGTACACCGGCCGCTTGTCCGATGGGCGCGAGCTCGAGTGCTACTCCGGAGTGCCGGAGGAGCCGGGCTGTCCCATTCTCCATTTCGTGTCTGACCGGGGTGGCTGGGTAGCGCAGTGGCGGCGGGTGCCGTGGACTGGGGTCACCGTTGACCTGTGTCGGCCGGTCGAGCGGGAGGGCGATGTGTGGCGCTTCGTTGATCTGGAGCTCGACCTCTGGTTCCCGGCCGATCAGCCAGACGCCGGGGATGACCGCCCGAGGATGAGCCGCAATGGCAAGGCTGTCGGGTTTGCCGACGACGACGAGCTCGATGAGGCCGTTAACCACGGATGGGTGAGCAAGTCGCAGGCCGCCCGAACGCGAGCGGAGGCCGAGCAGGTCGCCGGTTGGATGCTCGACGCCATCGGACCGTTTAACGACCACGCTTGGGAGCGTTTCGATCAGGCCGTCTCCTGGGGACTGCCAGCGCCGCACGTCGACGAGTAATGGGAGGCGCCGCCACTCCGCCCCGTGTTCCACTGTGCCGCACGCAAACGACGGCTGGCGATTCGACGGAGGTGATCACGGTGGCGGGGTACGGGGCGCTGTCCGAGGCGTATGAGTGGTTGATCCGGGACGACCTGGTGACGCCGGCTGGCGCGGCCGCGAGGTTCGATGACCTCATGCCGTCTCTGCCGCCCGACGCGCGTGTCCTCGACTGCGCCTGCGGCACTGGCCAGCTCGCGGTTGGCTTGGCCGGTCTCGGTCTGGACGTCGTGGCGACGGACGCGAGCGCCGGGATGGTCAGCCGGACGGAAGAACTCGCTGCAGAGCATGGTGTGTCGCTCGAAGCATGCCAGGTCAGTTGGGAGGAACTGCCCGACCGCTTCGATGACGCGACCTTCGACATGGTGTTCTGTGTGGGCAACTCGCTCGGTCACGCAGAGGGCGCGGCCGGTCGGCAGGCTGCGCTAGCCGCGATGGCACGACTCCTGCGCGCTGGTGGCCGCCTGGCACTCACCTCGCGCAAGTGGGAGGCCGTGCGTGCTCGCGGATCGCGGATGGACGTCCGCGATCGAATGGTCCGCCGCAACAGTCGCGACGCCGTCGTCATCTATTACACCCAGATCGCGCAGGACTGGGAGCAGGAGCACTACATGGAGATCGCCGTGACGCAGGTGGAGGCGGACGGTTCGCTTCGTACCTGCTCGGAGCGGTTGTCCTTCTGGCCGTACCGCTACGAGGAACTGGTAGCCCAGTTGCAGAGGGTCGGACTCGGCGTGGAGTACACCACGTTCGACCCCGACGGGGCTGGGTACTTGCTGGTTGCTG
>CAVXFX010000005.1:0-155790 GCA_963761205.1 uncultured Actinomycetota bacterium | reverse complement strand
GGCCACGATCACCTTGTTGTTGGTGAAGTTCCTGTCACCGAGCTGGGTCGTGGAGGGGTAGCCGGCGTCGTCGAAGCAGGGGTGGGTCAGGTCGATGCCGGTGTCGACGATCCCGACCTTGACGTTGTGGCCGGCCTTGGTGGGGCGCCCGGGTTGGCCTGGGCCCAGCCGAGCTGGGCGTCGATCAGGCTGAGGTCGGGGTCGCTGACGGCGGTCGGAGCGTAGGTCGACTCATAGCCGGTGCTGACCACGTTGGGGCCACCGTTCAGCGTGCTGAGCGGGGTGCCGCCGAGCCGCACCGCCACCGCGTTCAGCGCCACGTCGTACTCACCGGTGATCTGGGCCTTCGGGGCGTTGGAGCGAAGCCACTGGCGCAGCTCGTTGCGCTGTGCGGCCAGCTGGGCCCGCTCGTTCCTCACGGTCGGGCCGTCGAAGTCGATCTTCTTGCCCGGCCGGGCGCGGTCGCGCTGGACGTGGCCAGCGGAGCGCGGGACAGCTGCACGATGGCGCTGCTCTGGTCGACCCCGGTCGTGCGAGCGGAGTCGGAGTTGGTCTGCGGGCTGTTGCTGCCAGGGCTCGATGGCGCGGCCGAGGCGCCGATCGTTCCCGCCGCCGTGAGGGCGAGTGCTGCCGCAACCGCCGTCAGGCGCAGGCGAGGTGTACCGAGCTGTTTCATGGGGGCTCCCGAGGATAAGGGGGCGCGCTGGTCGGGGGACGCGCGCGGATGTCCAACAACCTAGACCCGGATCTTCGGGAAGTGAAGGGCCGCCACGACAGATCCTGCTCGATCAGGCCCCGCTCGCCCGGGTCGTTGCCCCGGTCGTTGCCCGGGTCATCAGGTAGTACTCGCCGATCAGATCGCCCAGGAACGCGCCGGCCGAGACGTCGCTGCGGACGTGACCGGCCATGTAGATCCGCGACCAGTCGATCTGCCCCTCGGTCCAGGCGTACTCCGCGCGGCGCTCAGGCTCGAGGCCGCCGAGGTACGCCGTGGCGGCGGCTCCGGCAGCGGCGTGGCGCGACGGGTAGGAGCACGGGCAGACCTGGCCCTTGGCCACCACGTGGTCCGGCCGCAACGAGGGGTGCAGCACGTAGGGCGCGGACTGCTGGTAGCGCTGACCGAGCGCGTCGGCGACGGTCTTGGAGAGCTTCAGCTCGCTTTGACTCTGCCTTGCGCGCGGCGCCCTCCTTGGCGGGCAGCAGCGCGCCTGGTCGTGGGCGTAGAGCTTCCACACGTCCTTCTTGCCGTAGGCCTCGAGCCAGGTCGCGGCCGCGACACCGGCCTTGGTGCGGGTCGCGGCGACGCGCTGCACCTCGGTCAGCTCGGTCGTCCGCGCGGACGCCGACGGCGGCTTGGGTACGACGGACTCCGCCCAGGCGGCGAACGCCTTGTCGTCGCGCGCCTGGCCGTGCTGGGCGACCCACCGGGCCACCAGGGCGTGGGCTCGCGTGGCCTGGGCGGCGACGTCCTTCTCGGTGGGAGCGATGGCGGCGGCCGGGAACAGCGCGGGGGGCGGGTGCGCCCCGATCCGGTCCTTGGCCGAGGTGTTGGAGCCGGAGAGTGCGAAGGTGCCGAAGCCCCCTCCGATCGCCGCGAGGACGGCGAGGACGGCGACCACCAGGTAGCGGGTGGGCAGGTGCGTCTCATGCGATCTGGCTCCTGTCTCGTCCTCGGCGGGGTCCGCGTGCAGGATGCGGCCCCGCAGCTCGCGGACGTTGTTGTCGGGGAGGTCGCGGAGCAGCACCGACGCTGCGGCGGCGTACTTGCTGAACCCGCGGGGCCGCACCCCTAGCGGGGTGAGGAGGCGGTCGGCGTCGGTGGGTCGGACCCCGCCCTTGGTCTCGACCAGCACGTGGTCCAGGTCGATCCACACCCGCTGGCCGGCCAGGTGGCAGGACACGCCCCAGTCGACGGTCATCCGGGCCGGGGACTCGTCCAGGCGCGCGAAGGTGGCGCGTTCGTAGGTGACCTCCATCGTGGGGCGCAGCTCCGCCGGGTCCACCCGGATGGCGTGCCGCGCGAGGGTGCTGCCGACGAACGAGCGGTCGTGGTGGGAGAGCCGTCCGTAGGAGTCAGCCGGGCTGTTCGCCACCGTTTTGACGGTGTCGCCCCGGCCGTTCTTGGCCTTCACCTCGACCCGGCACAGGCGGTCCTCGACGTACAGGCGGCTTCGCGCCTTCCACCGGCGGCGACGGCCCTGGACGTGAGCGCGGGCCGTGGCCAGGTCGATGGTGTCGAAGTAGGTGCTGCGGTAGTGAGTGGAGGTCCTGCCCTCGATCGTGAGCAGGCCCCACTCCTCGTGCAGCTCACCCAGCAGGGCTCGGGCGGGCTCGAGCGGGACGAGGTACTTGCGGTCGACGCGGGTCATCGCCGGGGCCTCGCCGAGGACGGTGGCGAGCGAGACCTCGCTGCGGCCGTCGGGGATCAGGTCAGTGAGCACCGAGCACCTCGTTCGCAGCCTCGGGTCCTCCACCGGCGGCCGCCAGGCGCCCGGTGGCGCGGCGAAGCGGATCGCGACGCGCGTCGTCTCGCGGACCAGGTCGACCTCCTCGATGACCACGTCGAGCGGCTCCACCTGCAGCTTCTCGACCACCAGCTCGGCCGCCTCGGTGGAGCTGCCGACGGCCCGGTCGAGGGTGATCCGCAGCACCCGGGTCACCGGCGTGCGAGAGCGGGTCTCGTCGACGACCCAGAGCGCGACGAGCAGGACGGCGTTGAGCACCAGGATGAGCGTCAGGTTCCGCCCGGGGAGGGCGTTGACGAGCGCCAGGACCAGCGCGACGAACGTGTAGGCGACGTCCTTCAGCGTGAACGCCGTGCTCCGCAGCCGCACCAGGCTGAGCAGGCCGAAGAGCCCGAACCCCACGCCCGTCGGGAAGTCGCCGTTCCCGATCGAGGACACGGCCGCGAACAGGCCGATGTTGAGCGCGGTGAAGACGAGGGTCATCTCCGGCGCGGCGAGCCGGCGGCGGTAGAGCCAGCCGACGAGCAGCAGCATCGCGACGACGTCGATGCCGAGGCGACCGACGAGGTCGAGGAGATCGTTGAGTTGCATGACGCAGACCGTAGGAACCGAACGTGACGGCAGGATGAAGGTGCACGGGAGCGGGCCGCCCCTACCCTTGCCACGTGCATGTGGTGGTCGTCGACGACGAGGTCAGGATGGTGGAGCTGGTCACCGGCTACCTCCAGGAGCTCGGCTTCACCACCACCGGCTGCCACAACGGCCTCGACGCGCTCGACGCGGGTCGCCGGCTCGAGGCCGACGTGATGGTGCTCGACCTGATGCTCCCGGGGATGGCGGGCTCGACGTCTGCCGACGGCTGCGCAGCGAGGGGATCGACCTGCCGATCCTGATGCTGACCGCCCGCGGCGCGGTCTCCGAGCGGGTGGCCGGCCTCGAGGCGGGGGCCGACGACTACCTGGTCAAGCCGTTCGCCATGGAGGAGCTCGCCGCCCGCCTCAAGGCGCTCGGCCGACGTCGGGAGCCGGCCGAGCACCGGGTCACCGTCGGCGACGTGGTCCTCGATCCCCTGGAACAGCGGGTCTGGATCGGTGGCCTCGAGACCGAGGTCTCCCGCCGCGAGTTCACGATGCTGAGCGAGCTGATGCGCAACGCGGGTCGGGTGGTCTCGCGGCAGCGGTTGTTCGACGTGATGTGGGAGGGCGAGGTCGACATCCGCAGCAACGCCATCGAGGTCCACATGTCCCGGCTCCGCGCACGGCTCCAGGCCTCCGACGAGGTCGTGGTCACCACGCTGCGCGGAAGCGGCTACCGCCTCGAGCTGACGTCGATGAGGCTGTGGCAGCGGCTGGTCGGCGAACCGGCCGATCGTCACCCGGCTGGTGCTGGCGGTCGCGGCGGCCATGGCCGTGGTGCTCCTGCTGACCGCGGCCTTCGTGTTCTGGCGCGTCGCCTACGCCCTGAACCGCCAGCTCGACCAGGACCTCTCGGCCTGGCGAACGTCGCGGCGCGTTCCATCGCGGCCGGCGAGCAGCCCCCGTCGGACACGCCGGGCCAGACCTTCCAGCTCTACGACACCTCGGGGCCCAGGTCGGCGGCAACCAGGACATCCCGCGCCTCGCCGGCGCCGACACGGTGGCGCAGGTGGCCGCGGGCGGCGACCTCGACTACGACGTGGGCGCGTTCCTCCCTCCACCGGACCGCGCCTACCGGGTCCAGGCCCGCCTGGTCGCCACCCCGCAGGGCGATCGCGTGGTCGTCGCCGCGATCAGCCGCAGCAAGCACGACGAGGCCCTGCGCGAGCTGCTGCTCCAGCTCGCGATCGCCGACCTGCTCGCGCTCGGTGGCGCCTCGTTCGTGGGCTACCGGACGGCCCGGGCGGCGCTGGACCCGGTGGAGGCCTACCGCCGGGCGGCCGAGCAGGCCGGAGCGAGGAGTTCGGTCGGCTGCCGGTGGCCGAGGACCGTGACGACGAGCTCTCCCGACTCGGCCACACGTTCAACGACCTGCTCGCCCGGATCGAGGCGGGCGCAGCGCGGGAGCGCCAGTTCCTCGCGGACGCCTCGCACGAGCTGCGCACCCCGCTGGCCCTGATGAGCACCGAGCTGGAGTGGGCGCGTCACCGGCCGCGCAGTCCCGAGGAGATGGCAGAGGTGATCGGCTCGCTGCGTGACCAGCTGGACCGCCTGGTCGGGATGACCAACGCACTGCTCGAGCTGGAGGAGCTTCGGGCGGTCGGTCCGCTGCATCGCGACGACGTGGCCCTCGGCGACCTCGTGCGCGACGCCCTTCGCGACTCAGTGCCGACTGGTCGTCACGTGGAGGTCCACGCACCCGACGTGGTGGTCGGGGTCAATCGGCAGTGGCTGACGATCGCCGTGGCCAACCTGCTGCGCAACGCCATCCGCCACGGCGAGGGCGAGGTCACCCTCGAAGCGACGTACGACGAGCCGCGCCTGCGCGTGGTGGTCCGGGACTCCGGCACCGGCTTCTCCGAGGAGTTCAGGTCGGTGGCCTTCGACCGGTTCAGCCGCGCCGACGCGAGCCGCAGCACGCCGGGTCGGGACTCGGCCTCTATCTGGTGCAGTCGGTCGCGCTGGCCCATCAGGGCAGGGCGCGCATCCTCGACGGCCCGGGCGCCGCCGTGGAGCTGGTGGTCGAGGCTCCCCTCAGGCGCTGAGGTCGAAGCCGACGCCGGTCTGCTTCTCCGAGAGCCCCCACAGGGTCCGGCCCAGGTCGTCGTTGCGAGCGTGCCGGCTCAGCCTGGCCGGCCCCACCTTGCCGCGGGTCTCGCGCAGCGACTGCGGCCCCGAGTAGGAGCCCGCCTCGGCGAGCGTCGCGGCGAACAGGGTCGGGTTCGCGCCCGCGGCAGCGGACTGGAACAGCAGCGGCATGAAGTACGGCGCGGTCAGGTGGACGATCCGGTTCGAACCCATCCCGTTGGGGTCGCCGACCAGCCCGGTCGCCGAGACGCCGGGGTGGGCGGCGGTCGAGACCAGCTTGCTCCCCGCCTCGGTGGCGCGACGGTGGAGCTCTCGGGCGAACAGCAGGTTGGCCAGCTTGGTGTTCCCGTAGGCCTTCCTGGGCTCGTACGACGACTCGGGATTGCCCTCGAGCACGGACTCGTCCCCGCGGTGGTGGGCGACCGAGGCGATGGTCACCACGCGGGGGGCGGGAGCGGCCAGCAGCGCCGGGAGGAGCTGCGCGGTCAGCGCGAAGTGACCCAGGTGGTTGGTGCCGAACTGCAGCTCATGGCCGTCCTCGCTCTCGCGGTAGAGCGGCGGCGTCATCACGCCCGCGTTGTTGACCAGCAGGTCCAGCGGCCCGGCGAACCGCTCGGCGAAGGACTGCACCGACTTCAGCGAGGCCAGGTCGAGCTCCTCGACGAGGACCGTGTCCGGCAGCCGCACCGCCTCCCGTCGGGCCGAGTCGGTGTTGCGGCAGGCCATCACGACCTCGGCGCCGTGCTCCGCGAGCACCCGTGCGGTGACGAGACCGATGCCGGAGTTCGCCCCGGTGACCACCGCCCGCGTGCCGGTGAGATCGGGCAGGTCGGCGGGGCTGAACGTCATGAGCGCTCCTGAGGATCGGTGTGGAGGGTTCCGGTGTTGTCCTTGCCCAGGGAACGGCTGATCACGAGGCGCTGGATCTGGTTGGTGCCCTCGAAGATCTGGGTCACCTTGGCCTCGCGCATGAAGCGCTCGACCGGGAAGTCGCGGGTGTAACCGTAGCCACCGAGCACCTGGACGGCGTCGGTGGTCACCTTCATCGCGGCGTCGGTCGCGGTCAGCTTGGCGATCGAGGCCTCGCGGGAGAACGGCAGACCGCGGTCCTTCAGCCGCGCCGCGTGGAGGGTCATCGCTCGGGCGCTCTGCACCGCCGCCTCCATGTCGGCCAGCAGGAACGCCAGACCCTGGAAGTCGATGATCGGCTTGCCGAACTGGCGACGCTCCTGGGCGTAGGCGACCGCGTGGTCGATCGCCGCCTGCCCCAGGCCGACGGCGACCGCGGCGATGCCGAGGCGTCCGGAGTCGAGGCCGGCGAGCGCGATCTTCAGCCCGTCGCCCTCGTTGCCGAGCAGCCGCTCCGCCGGCACGCGCACGCCGTCCAGGCGCATCGTCGCGGTGGCCGATCCGGTGAGCCCCATCTTCCGCTCGGCGGGTCGGCGCTGAGCCAGGCGCTGTCGCCCGGCACCAGGAAGCAGGAGATCCCGTTGCGCTCCTCCGACGTACGCGCCATCAGCTTGTAGAAGTCGGCGTGGCCGCCATGCGTGGTCCACGCCTTCGCACCGGTGATGACGTACTCGTCACCGTCGCGCACGGCCTTGGTCGTCATCGCCGAGGGGTCCGAGCCGGCGTGTGCTTCAGAGAGGCAGTAGGCACCGAGGAGCTCGCCGGCCAGCATGTCGGGCAGCCACTTGGCCCGCTGCTCCTCGGTCCCGGCCGTCGCCAGGCCGAAGCAGGAGAGCGCGTGCACCGAGACCCCGACACCGACGCTGGCCCACACCGTGGCGATCTCCTCCACGACCTGGAGATAGACCTCGTAGGGCTGGGCGCCACCGCCGTACTCCTCGGGGTAGGGCAGGCCGAGCAGGCCGGCGCGCCCGAGCGTGCGAAACACCTCCCGCGGGAACGTCTCGGTGGCCTCGGCCTCCACGACGCGGGGAGCGGCTCGCGGGCGGCGATGTCGCGGACCAGCTCGATCAGGGCGGTGGCCTCGTCGGTGGGGAGGACGCGTGATGCCGGCATGACGCAACCCTAGTTCGGCCGTGACCACGCACCCGACGGGGCCGGAGGCGGTCGTTGCTGGACTCAGTCCTCGGTGACGCCCGCCCACAGGTTGACCCCGGACTCGACCGCGAACCGCTCGATGTCGGCGAGGTCCTCGCCGCTCAGGGGCGGACCCTGCAGCGCGTCGAGGTTGGTGTCGAGCTGGGCGACCGAGGACGCCCCGATCACGGCCGAGGTGACCCGCTGGTCGCGCAGCACCCACTGCAGCGCGAGCTGAGCGAGCTTCTGCCCGCGGCGCTCGGCGATCGCGTTGAGCTGGCGCACGTGGCCCAGGGTCGCCTCCTCAAGGTTCTCCTGCGGGATGGTGCTGTCGCCGCGCGCTGCCCGCGAGTCGCCCGGGACGCCGTCGAGGTAGCGGTCGGTGAGCAGCCCCTGCGCCAGTGCGGTGAACACGATGCAGCCCATGCCCTGCTCCTCGAGCTCGTCGAGCAGCCCCTTCTCGATCCACCGGTTCAGCAACGAGTACGACGGCTGGTGGATCAGCAGCGGGGTGCCGAGCTCGCGGGCGATGCTGGCCGCCTCGCGCGTCTTGGTCGCGGAGTACGACGAGATCCCGATGTAGAGCGCCTTGCCGGCGCGCACGGCCTGGTCGAGCGCCATCATCGTCTCCTCGACCGGCGTCTCGGAGTCGAACCGGTGGCTGTAGAAGATGTCGACGTAGTCCAGCCCCATCCGGGTCAGCGACTGGTCGAGGGAGGACAGCACGTACTTCCGGGAGCCGCCGCCCTGGCCGTAGGGGCCGGGCCACATGTCCCAGCCGGCCTTGGTGGAGATCAGCAGCTCGTCGCGCAGACCGGCGAAGTCGTCGCGGAGGTACTGCCCGAAGTTCTCCTCGGCGCGGCCATAGGGTGGGCCGTAGTTGTTGGCCAGGTCGAAGTGAGTCACGCCCCGGTCGAAGGCGCGCCGCAGGATCGCACGCTGGGTCTCCTCGGGACGGTCGGTGCCGAAGTTCTGCCACAACCCCAGGGACAGAGCGGGCAGCTTCAGCCCGCTGCGGCCACAGAAGCGGTACTCCATCTCGTCGTAGCGCGTGTCGCTCGGCTGGTAGTCACTCATCTGGTCCGTCTCCTCGGTGGCTGGTGCAGGTTGGCGTCGGAAAGAAGGGCGGTCAGCCCAGCGGGACGTCGCCGCAGAGGTGGACGCGGACGCCCAACTCGTGGAAGAACGCTGCCTTGGCGAGCAACGCCTTGTCCGCCTGGGCGGCGTCGGGTGCGTAGACCACGTTGAGGTGGTTGGCCTTGTGCCTGGCCATCATCTGGTCGCGGCTGACGCCGTGCAGGACCGCATGCATGATCGGCCACACCGGCGTGGTCGCGTCGAGCCGACGCTGGGTCTCCTCCTCGGGAAGCTCGACGACGCTCGCCCGGCCGAGGTCGACGTGCAGGACGCCGTCCATCAAGAACACGCGTGACCAGACGATCTCGCCAGGCTTGGAGACGCCGCTCAGGGTGCCGCCACCGAGCGGGAAGTACATCGCGGGCTGACGCATCGTCCATGACTTGTCGTAGCCACCGTTGTGGGCTGCGGGAACGGATCCGGAGATCTCGAAGACCCAGACGAACTCGCCGTCGTACTCCTCGCCCCAGCGGATGTCGTGCAGCGTGGTGGCAGGGTCCATCCCCATCGCTCGCCAGAGCCGATTGGTGACCAGCGAGTCGACGGCGACCCCCTCGTCGACCTCGTTGAAGTGCGGCAGGGCGTTGCCGGCGTACAGCTCACGGGAGCCGTCCCTGCTGCGCACCGGCGGGCGCTCCACGTTGTTGAGCAGGCCCTCGGCCAGATCGCTGGCGGGCACCAGGTCCTTGAGCCCCTGCTGGTACTGGATCCCCACCGCGTCGAGCCCGAAGTCGTCAGAGATCCGCAGGGCGGCGACGTACATCTTGAACTGGCTGTGCAGCTGGGCGTCGGTGAGCTCGGAGGCCTCGTCGGTGCCGGTGTGGAACCTCAGTCCGGCCTCCTCGAGCCAGGCCCGCACCCGGTCGGCCTCGACGTCGTCGACCCGGCTCATCTCTGCGACCAGGGCGCTCTGGGACAGGCGCTCCTTGTAGATGCCGAGCGGGTTGAGCAGCTCGTCGTCGATGATCGCGTTGTACATCCCCATGCAGCCCTCGTCGAAGACGCCGATGATGGCCTTCTCCTGGAGCAGCTGCTGGGCCAGCGCCCGGCCCAGCTCGACCTCGGGCGACTCGTCCAGCTCGGGCAGGTCACGCACGTGCGACACGTCGTGGTCCAGCGACCCGGTCTCCAGCCAGGTGCGCAAACCGTCGACGGCCCACGCGTCGGTGAAGTCCTCGCTCCACAGCACCGAGTGCGCCACACCGGCCTTGGTCAGGCTCGCCGTGAGGCCGAGCAACCCCACCAGACCTGGGAACTGGCCGTTCCAGTTGGCGACCAGCAGGATCGGGCCGCCGTGGCTGCGCAACCCGGCGAGCACGTGGTGGCTGTACTGCCACACGGCCTCGGCCACGATCAGCGGCGCCCCCTGGGGGATCGTCTTGAACACCTCGATGCCGGCGCGCTGGCTGTCGATGAAGCCATGGCCCTTCGTCTCGTCGACGTCGTGCCCGCGGCGTACCTGCCAGCCCAGAGCCTCCACGGCCGCGCCCAGGTCGGCCTCCAGCTGCTGTTGCACCGACCAGCAGGTCACGTTGGCGCTCAGCCTCAGGTCGCCGCTCGCCACGGTGTAGACGGTCTGCGGCGCTGCCTCGGGTGTCGGGTTCGGGGTGGGCAGGGTGTAGGCGGCCATGGGTGCTCCTTCGAGGTGGGTTCTCATCGCACCTGGCGGCTGGCCAGGGCGTGGTTGATGTCGCGGGTGGCGAGGTACAAGGCGCGGTAGTGGGGGTAGAGCTCATCGAGGACCGCTGCAGCCTCGGGCTGGGGTTTGACGACCGTGCGCACCGGGTTCCAGTCCTCGATGGAGACGTCCTGCTGGGTCTGCGCGGCGAGGAGCGCGCCGCCGTAGCTCGCCCCGATCGTGTGGGTGTGGATGACCTGCTCGAGGCCGGTCGCATCGGTGACGATCTGGGTCCACAGGTCGCCCTGCGTGCCGCCGCCGACCGCGACGATTCGCCGGACGTCCCCGCCCGCGTCGCGCATCGTCTCGATGTTGTGCCGGATGCCGAACCCGATGGCCTCCAGCGTGGCTCGGTAGAGGTCGCCGCGGGTGTGCGAGACGGTGAGGCCGACGAGGGTGCCGCGTGCCTGCGGGTCGAGGATGGGGGTCCGCTCGCCGGCGAAGTAGGGCAGCATCAGCAGGCCGTTGCTGCCGGGGCCGGACTCGACGGCGAGACGGGTCAGCTCCTCATAGCCGACTCCGCCGAACAGGTCGCGCCACCAGCTCGTGATGGCGCCCGAGGTGGACATCCCTCCGGCCAGGTTGTGGGTGCCCGGCAGGGCGCCGACGGTGCCCCATAGCGAGGGGCTGGTGACCTTGGCGTCGACCGTGTTCACCAGGAACAAGGTGGTGCCGTACATCAGCATCAGGTCCCCGACCTCGTGGGCGCCGACGCTGAGTGCCTCGGCCCACGCGTCGACCGTGCCGGCGATCACGGGGGTCCCCTCTGGGATCCCGGTCAGCTTCGCGGCTTCGCGGTGCACGGTGCCGGCCACCTCACCCGACCACAGGAGCGGCGGCATCTGGAGGCCGGGACAGATGTCGTCCACCCACGGTCCGTGCCACTGGTGACGGTCGACGTCGTAGAGCGGGGTGCACTGGCTGGCGGAGTGATGGTCCAGGACGTAGGCGCCGGTCAGCTGGTGCACGAGCCAGGAGCTCGGCATGAACAGCCGTCTCGCCCGGCCGAACAGCTCCGGCTCCTCCTCGGCGACCCAGGCCACCTTGGCGCCGGCCGCCTGCGAGGTGAGCGAGGAGCCGCCGCGCTCGCGGATCGCGTCGTCGCCGTACCTCTCCGTGAGCCGGTCGACCTGCGCCATGGCCCGGGTGTCGACTCCGTAGAGGATCGCCGGCCGGAGCGGCTGGTTCGCCTCGTCGGTCAGCAGCACGCACGGCCCCATGCCGCTCACTCCCACGGCGCTCACCGACGCCGGGCAGGCCTGCAGCAGCTCACGGCTCAGCTCCACGAACTCCTCCCACCACGGGCCGGCCTCCATCTCCACGTGACCCGGGCGGGGTCGGGAGACCGTGTGCTCGCGCGTGGCCGTGGCCAGCACAGCGCCTTCGTAGGAGACCAGGACGCCCTTGCTGCTCGAGGTGCCGATGTCGACGCTGAGGACTGCGTTCTGCATGTGGGCGAGCGTCTCAGAAATCGATTTCACGGTCAAGGGTGCGGCGCATGAATTGCTCTCCCTCAGCGTGGCGCGGAATGGCCGGCCGAGGTCTGTCCGATCCGGAGCTCCGCCGGCAGGACGACCTCCCGCACCCTGATCCCGGGATCCGCTATGCGTCCGAGGAGCAAGCCGGCCGCACGGCGACCGATCTCATAGGTGGGCTGTTCCACCACGGTCAGTGTCGGATGCAGGATGCCGGACCAGATCACGCCGTCGAAGCTGGCGAACGCGACGTCCTCGGGAAGCCTGACGCCCCTGTCCTGCAGCGCCTGGAGGGCGCCGACCGCCATCAGGTTGTTCCCGACCAGCAGCCCGTCGATCGAGGGGGTGGCGTCGAGGAGCTCGAGGGCGGCGCGGTAGCCACCCTCGACGCGGGAGTCGGACCGGATCACCGTCGCGCCGAGCCCGGCGGCCTTGAGGGCGGCCCGGAAGCCGGCTGCCCGGCGCTCGCCGGTGGTGGTCGTGGTCGGGCCGGAGATGAAGGCGACGTGGCGACATCCCTGCTCGATCAGGTGCTGGGTGGCCTCGCGTGCGGCGCTGTGGTTGTCGATGCTGACGCTGTCGAGGTGGCCACCCTTGAGCTTGCGGTCCACGAGCACCATCGGCATGCCGTGGCGGGCGAGGACCGAGACATCGGTCCGCACCGACGAGGCCGGGCACAGCAGTACGCCGGCCATCTGCTCCGCAGCCGAGACCTCGAGGTAGCGGCGCTCCTTGTCCACGTCCTCATCGGAGTTGGCCAGCACGACCGAGTAGCCCGCCTCCTGTGCGACGTCCTCGAAGCCGCGCACCATCGAGGTGAAGAAGGGGTTGGTGACGTCGGAGATGACCGCCCCGAGCACCATCGTCGCCCGGGTCCGCAGGCTGCGAGCCAGGCCGTTCGGGCGGTAGCCCAGGCTCTGGACGGCCTCGTCGACCCTGCGGTGGAGCTCGTCGGCGACCCTCACCTTGCCGTTGAGAACCCGCGAGACGGTGGCGGGGGAGACCCCGGCGGCGGCGGCGACATCTCGGATGGTGGCGGTCATGGTTGTCCTGGGCTAGAAAACGATTTCTGCGATTCTGCACCATGAACGCGCTAGGTGCGCGGACGAAGCCGGAGTTCCTGCATCCCGCCGTCGACGGCCAGGGCGGTTCCCGTGGTCGAGCCGGCCTCCGGACTGAGCAGGTAGCAGACGGCATGGGCGATCTCCTGCGCGCCGACCAGACGGCCGTGCGGCTGGCGCCTCTCCAGAGCGGCCCGTTCAGCCGCCGGGTCCTCGGCCGAGGCCAGCAGCCGGTCGATCCACGGCGTCTCCGCCGTCCCTGGGTTGACGCAGTTGACCCGGATCCCTTCCGCGAGGTGGTCGGCAGCCATCGCTCTCGTCAAGGCCAGCACGGCTCCCTTGCTCGCGCTGTAGAGCGCGCGCTGCGGCAACCCGGCAGTGGCCGCGATGGACGCAACGTTGACGATGGATGCCGCAGGGGAGCGGCGTAGGTGTGGCAGTGCGGCCCGGGAGACCCGCACCGCGCCCAGCAGGTTCACGTCGAGCACCCGCATCCACTCGGCATCGTCGTTGTCCGCCACTGTCCCCTGGGCGCCGATGCCGGCGTTGTTCACCAGCAGGTCGATCCGGCCGAAGCGGTCAACGACCTGCTCGACGGCCTTCCTGACCGACGCGTCGTCGGAGACGTCGGCGGTGACCCCGAGCACTCCCTCGGGAACACCGGACGGGTCCAGGTCGAGGGCGGCGACCGAGGCTCCACGCGCGCGCAGCGCTGCGACGACGGCCGCGCCGATGCCCGAGCCACCCCCGGTGACCACGGCCACCAGCGAGTCGAGCTCCCCGCTCACAGCGGACGCTCCGTGGCGGAGACCATCACCTGGCGCTGGGTACCCAGGCCGTCGATCTCCACCTCCACGACGTCACCGACGGCGAGGTAGGGGAAGCGCCCCGAGAGGGCGACGCCCTCCGGCGTACCGGTGAGCACCAGGTCGCCGGGCTCCAGGACGAGGTACTGGCTGAGGTGATGCACGAGGTACTCGACCCCGAAGATCATGTCGGCGGTGCTCGAGTCCTGCCTTGGCTCGCCGTTCACCCGGCTGCGCAGCCGCAGCGACGCGTGGTCGACCTCGTCGGGGGTCGCGACCCAGGGCCCGGTCGGGTTGAAGCCCGGTGCGCACTTGCCCTTGCTCCACTGACCCCCCGAGACGGCCAGCTGGAAGTCCCGCTCGGACAGATCGTTGGCGACGACGAACCCGGCCACGTGGTCCAGGCTCTGCGCCGGTGAGTCGAGGTACGACGCACGACGCCCGATCACGATGCCGAGCTCGACCTCCCAGTCGGTCTTCACGCTGCCGCGCGGGATCGCCACCGGGTCGTGGGGCCCCACCACGGTGTTGGGCGTCTTGAGGAAGATGATCGGCAGGTCAGGAGGCGGTGAGCCCGACTCCGCGGCGTGCGCGGCGTAGTTCATCCCCACGCACACCACCGCGCTCGGCCGCGCGATGGCGGCGCCCACCCGCAGGTCCGCCGCACCGGCGAGCTCGGGCAGCGTCCCCTCGGCCAGCGCTCGGCGCACCCGGTCCGGGCCGTCGCCGGCCCAGAAGGCGCCGTCGATGTCCGCGGTGAGACCGCTCAGGTCGTAGGTGGCGTCGTGCTCGAGCACGACCGGTCGCTCGGCTCCAGCCGGCCCCAGACGGGCGAACCTCATGGAACCTCCTCGGTCGGGTCATGGGCACAGAAATCGGACCTCTGTGCCGGGCTTGGCGGGGGAATGACCGCGACCTTACGACATCTGAGTCGGTTGCGGTAGGCCATTGACCAACAAACATCCGATGTCTAAGGTGCTGTCATCGGCGGGCCAGCAGGGCCCGGTCGGTCACCGAAGGGAACCAAGCCGTGCCCCGCATCGTCGCGATGAAGACCGCCGACGTCCGCTTCCCGACCTCGCTGTCCCTGGACGGCTCGGACGCGATGAACCCGGATCCGGACTACTCCGCGGCCTACGTCGAGCTGCACACTGACGGTGATGATGGTCTCGTGGGCCACGGCTTCGTGTTCACGATCGGGCGAGGCAATGACGTCCAGGTCGTGGCCATCGAGAGCCTGCGCGCCTTCGTGGTCGGCCGCGACGTCGAGTCGGTGCTCGGCGACCTCGGTGGCTTCTGGCGCGAGCTGGTGCACGACTCGCAGCTGCGCTGGCTCGGCCCCGAGAAGGGCGTGATGCACATGGCGGTCGGCGCCGTGGTCAATGCACTCTGGGACCTGAAGGCCAAACGCGCGGGGTTGCCCCTGTGGCAGCTCCTCGCCCGGATGACTCCCGAGGAGCTGGTCGACCTCGTCGACTTCCGCTATCTCACCGACGCCCTCACCCGGGAGCAGGCTCTGGAGATCCTGCGCCGCGCCGTTCCGGGGCGAGCCGAGCGGGAGCAGCTGCTGCTTCGCGACGGCTACCCCGCCTACACGACCACGCCCGGGTGGCTGGGCTACGACGACGAGAAGCTGGCCCGGCTGTGCCGCGAGGCGGTTGCCGAGGGGTTCGAGCAGATCAAGCTCAAGGTCGGCGCGGACCTCGATGAGGACGTCCGTCGGCTGCGCATCGCCCGTGAGGTCTGCGGGCCCGACGTCGCGATCGCCGTCGACGCCAACCAGCGTTGGGACGTCGACGAGGCGATCACCTGGATGGCCGAGCTCGCGCCGTACGACGTCGCCTGGATCGAGGAGCCGACCAGTCCCGACGACATCCTCGGGCATGCCGCCATCGCCCGGGCCGTGGCGCCGATCCCCGTCGCCACAGGGGAGCACCTCGCCAACCGGGTGCTGGCCAAGCAGTTCCTGCAGGCCGAGGCACTCCAGGTGCTGCAGATCGACGCCAGCCGGGTCGCCGGGGTGAACGAGAACGTCGCGATGCTGCTGCTGGCGGCGCGATTCGGGGTCCGGGTGTGCCCGCATGCCGGCGGGGTCGGACTGTGCGAGATGGTGCAGCACCTCTCGATGCTGGACTACGTCGCCGTCTCCGGTGAGCTCGACGGTCGGATGATCGAGTTCGTCGACCACCTGCACGAGCACTTCGTGACCCCGGTCGACGTGCACGGTGGCCGGTACCACGCACCGACGGCGCCGGGGTCCGGGGCCGAGATGTTGGCGGAGTCCCAGGAGCAGTTCCGGTTCCAGGCTGCTCGCCACTCGCCGGCGGAGCCGGTCGCGTGAGCTGCGATGTCTAGCGTGGGCGCCGGCCGACTCGGCCTCGGAGCGGCGAACATCGGCAACCTCTACGCCGCGATGTCGGACGAGTCGGCGGAGGAGATCCTGGCGGCGGCCTGGGACTGCGGCGTCCGTGCCTTCGACACCGCCCCGCACTACGGCCTCGGGCTTTCCGAGCGCCGCCTCGGCGCCTTCCTGCGCACGAAGCCGCGCGACTCGTTCACCGTCTCGACCAAGGTCGGCCGGCTGCTCCGACCCGACCCGGATTGGTCGGGAGCCGAGGACGACGCCCACGACTTCGTCGTGCCGGCCCGGCTCCAGCGGGTCTGGGACGTCAGCGACGCGGGACTTCGTCGCAGCCTGGAGGAGTCGCTCGAACGCCTCGGGCTGGACCACGTCGACGCGGTCTACCTGCACGACCCCGAGCGCCACGATCTCGAGGCAAGCCTCGACGAGGGCCTGCCGGGTCTCGTCGGAATGCGTGAGGACGGCCTCGTGGCACAGATCGGTGTCGCCTCGATGGATGTGTCGGCGCTGGCCGCCTTCGTGCGAACCGGCGAGCTCGACCGGCTGATGGTCGCCGGTCGGCACACGCTGGCCGACCAGTCCGCGTCCGTCGACGTGCTTCCGGCCTGTCGTGCGAACGGCGTGGAGGTCGTCGCGGCGGCCGTGTTCAACTCTGGCCTGCTGGCCAGCTCCGACCCGAGCGTCGCCGACCGCTACGACTACCGCCCCGTGCCTGCCGAGGTGCTGGCAAGGACTCGCAGGATCGCCGACGTCTGCACAGCACACGGCGTCGCGCTGGCGGTCGCTGCGGTGCGCTACCCGCTGCTCGATCCCGCCGTGGTCGGCGTGGTGGCGGGAGCCGCGACACCCGAACAGGTCCGTGCGAATGCCCAGGCGATGGAGGTCGACGTTCCCGACGACCTGTGGCTGGCGTTGCGCGAAGAGGGGCTGGTCCGGTGAGCATCCCGGTGCTGGACAGCCACCTGCACGTGTGGGACCTCGCGCGGAGCAGCTATGCATGGTTGGGCCCTGAGCACGGCGAGCTGCACCGGAGCTTCACCCCGGACGAGGCGGAGGCGACTCTGGCCGCGGCCGGCATCGCCTCGGCGATCCTGGTCCAGGCCGAGGACTCCGAGGCCGACACCGAGCTGATGCTGGATGCGGCACAGGCGTCGGAGTTCGTCGCCGGAGTGGTGGGCTGGGTCCGCCTCGACGACCCGAAGACGGCGGCGGAGCAGCTGGCGCGGTGGACCGAGAACGAGTGGTTCTGCGGCGTACGCCACCTCGTGCACGACGACCCCCGCGAGGACTTCCTGGAGCTCGACAACGTCCGGCGCTCCCTGGGTCTGCTGGCCGAGCGCGGGCTGCCGTTCGACGTCCCCGACGCCTGGCCGCGGCAGCTGTACCGCCTCCCAGCCCTGGCCGACGCGTTGCCCGACCTCGTCGTTGTCCTGGACCACCTCGGCAAGCCACCCCGGGGCACCGACTCCATGCCCGACTGGACCAACGGACTGCGCGCCTTCGCGGCGCGGCCAGGCACCGTGGCCAAGGTCTCCGGGCTCCAGGTGCCGGGGCAGCCGTTCACAGCCCAGGCACTGCGGCCCGTGTGGGAGCAGGCGCTGGAGTGCTTCGGTCCCGCTCGGCTGATGTACGGCGGGGACTGGCCGATGACGATCCCGTCCGGTGGGTACCTGGCGCACTGGCACCCGATCCGGGAGCTCGTGGCTGAACTGTCGCCTGCGGAGCAGGCGCAGATCCTGCATCAGACCGCCCGCCGGACTTACCGAATCGGCGAGACGGGGGGAAACTGACATGGGCGGGTCATTGACGCTTGATCCGCCTGTGACGTACGTTACTGAAATCGATTTCAGGAGGTACCACGTGCTGTTGGGTCTCGACCCGCTGTTGACCGGCGACCTGCTCGCCGCCCTCGACGCCATGGGTCACTCGGACGCGGTCGTGCTCGCGGACGCCCACTTTCCCGCCGACCGGTTGGCCGACCGGCTCCTCGTGCTGCCCGGATCGACCACCCCCGACCTGCTGGCCGCGGTCTGCTCGGTGCTTCCGCTCGACGACGCTCCCGCCGTCGACCTGATGGCTTCCGCCGATGGCGAGGTCCTGCCGGTTCAGCGGGAGTTGCTCGGCGCCGCCGGGGTGGCGGTCGAGGAGTCCCGGTTCATCGATCGGCATGACTTCTACGACGCTGCCGCCTCGGCGTACCTCATCGTCCGGACCGGCGAGACCCGCACCTACGGCAACGTCCTGGTCCGCAAAGGCGTCGTTCCGAGCGAAGGGAACCGACCATGACCAAGCCAGCCGACTACCTGCTCGAGGTCCGCGGTGTCAGCAAGGGGTTCCCGGGCGTCCAGGCACTCTCCGACATGCACCTCAACCTCCGGCGCAACGAGGTGCTCGCCCTGGTGGGGGAGAACGGCGCCGGCAAGTCGACGCTGATGAAGTTGCTCTCCGGCATCTACACGGCCGACAGCGGCGAGTTCTGGCTGGACGGCGAGACCCTGCAGGTCACCGGGCCCAAGGACGCCCGCGAGCGCGGGATCAGCATCATCCATCAGGAGTTCAACCTGATGCCGCACCTCACCGTCGCCCAGAACATCTTCATCGGTCGCGAGCCGACCAAGGCAGGCTTCGTCTCCGACCGCGCGCAGGTGCGTGAGACCGCCGAGCTGCTCGAGCGCCTGGGCCTCCCGCTCAACCCCAAGCAGGTCGTCGGGGGCCTGACGGTGGCCAAGCAGCAGATGGTGGAGATCGCCAAGGCGCTGTCGTACGACGCCAAGGTCCTGATCATGGACGAGCCGACGGCCGCGCTCAACGACGCCGAGGTCAGCACGCTGCACGACATCATCCGCCGGTTCCGGAGCCCCCAGACGGGGGTCATCTACATCTCCCACCGGATGGACGAGCTGAAGGTGATCAGCGACCGCATCACGGTGATCCGGGACGGCAACTACATCGACACGGTGGACACCGCCGAGACGACGATGCCGGAGGTCATCTCCTTGATGGTGGGCCGCACTCTCGCCTCCGACGCCGGGCCCGAGGGGATGCGGACCGACCGGGAGCCGATCCTCGAGGTGGAGGGCCTGAGCACCCCGGCGCTCCTCAAGGACGTCTCCTTCACCTTGCAGAAGGGCGAGATCCTCGGGTTCGCGGGGCTGATGGGAGCCGGCCGCACCGAGGTCGCCCGCGCCCTCGTCGGCGCGGACCGCATCTCGGCGGGCGTGATCCGCCTGCGTGGCCAGGAGACCAAGGTGCACAACCCCGCGGATGCCGCACGGTTGCGGATCGGATACCTGTCGGAGGACCGCAAGCACCTCGGCCTGCTCCTGGAGCAGGACGTCGCCTCCAACGTGGCGCTCACGTCGGTGGCCGAGCACTTCAGCCGCTTCGGCTTCATCGACTTCAAGGGCATCCGCACCAAGGCGCAGGAGATGGTCAAGACCCTGGGGATCAAGACGCCCTCGGTCCAGCAGACCACCAAGAACCTCTCCGGCGGCAACCAGCAGAAGGTCGTCATCGCCAAGTGGCTGGTCAAGGAGTGCGACATCCTGCTCTTCGACGAACCGACCCGGGGCATCGACGTCGGCGCCAAGGAAGAGATCTACGCGCTGCTCAACAACCTGGCGGCCGACGGGATGTCGATCATCATGATCTCCTCCGAGCTGCCCGAGGTGCTGCGGATGTCCCACCGGATCGTGGTGATGACCGAGGGCCGGGTCAGCGGGATCCTCAGCCACGACGAGGCCACGCAGGAAAGCGTGATGCACCTCGCGACCCTGCGGCCCGATGAGAACTTCGCCGACGCGGCCGAGCTCGGTCTCGTCGACGTGCCCGCAGGGGTCTCCTCCACCACGACAGCCAGCTCGACGGATGGGCCGCCCTGGTCCATCGACGGAAAGGACAACCACCAATGAGCACCCCAGTGAAAACCGCGGTGAGCACGCCCGGTCCGGCAGCCGGCCCCACCGGTGCCGCGTCGTGGGTGGCTGGACTCAGGGACCGGCTGCAGCAGCTGCTGGCGTTCGCCAGCCTGATCGTGATCTTCGCGTTCTTCTCGTTCGCGAGCTCGAGCTTCTTCAGCTACGGCAACGTCACGAACATCCTGTTCTCCACCGTCGTCATCGGAACCCTCGCGTTGGGAACGACGTTCGTGATCATCAGCGGCGGGATCGACCTGTCGATCGGCACGGGGATGTCCCTGTGTGCCGTGATGTCCGGCGTGTTCATCGTGAACATGGGGATGCCGGTCGCCCTGGGTGTCCTCCTGGCGGTCCTCTTCGGCGGCCTGATCGGGTTCGTGAACGGGTTCAACGTCTCCGTCCTCGGGCTGCCGCCCTTCATCGCGACGCTGGCGATGATGCTGGTGGCCCAGGGGCTGGCCCTGGTGATCTCGCACAGCGCGCCGATCTACTTCAGCGACGCCCCCGCCTTCATCAAGATCTCGACCGGCAGGCTGCTGGGGATCGATCTCCCGAACGCAGTGCTGGTGCTGCTGGTGACGGCGGTGATCGCCGTGATCCTGCTCAACCGGACCGTCCTGGGCCGCTACACCTACTCGATCGGCAGCAACGAGGAGGCGACGGCCCTCTCCGGCATCAACGTCCGCCGCTGGAAGATCACCATCTACACCCTCGCCGGTCTCTTCATCGGGCTGGCCGGCGTGCTGATCTCGGCTCGGCTCGGCTCGGCCCAGCCCGCCACGGGTGCGGGTTATGAGCTCCAGGCGATCGCCGCCGTCGTCATCGGAGGCACGTCGCTCGCCGGGGGCAAGGGCTCGGTGGTCGGCACCGTGATCGGTGCGCTGATCATCTCCGTTCTCAACAACGGACTGCAGATCATGTCGATCCCCCAGGAGTGGCAGAACGTCGTACTCGGCGCCGTGATCCTGGTGGCCGTCTACGCGGACATGGCCCGCAAGAGGGAGGCCTGAGATCCACTTCCGGTCCATCGCAAGGAGCAGGTCCCTGGGCGTTCCACGCCCGATCGTCAGCAGTTCCATCACACACAAGGAGCACAACCAATGAAGATCAGTCGATTCGGCGCAGCTGCCGCCGCTCTCACGATGGCCCTGGGCCTGAGTGCCTGCGGTTCGGACGGCGGAGGTTCGTCCAAGGGGTCGAGTGACCAGCCCTACATCGCCATCGTCTCCAAGGGCTTCCAGCACCAGTTCTGGCAGGCGGTGAAGAAGGGAGCCGAGCAGGAGGCCAAGGCACAGGGCGCCCGGATCACCTTCGAGGGTCCCGCCACCGAGCAGGAGGTCGAGGCACAGGTCAACATGCTGACCAACGCGCTCGCCAAGAACCCCGACGCCATCGGTTTCGCCGCCCTCGACAGCAAGGCCGCCGCCGGTCTTCTGGAGCAGGCCAAGTCCTCCAAGATCCCGGTGGTCGCGTTCGACTCCGGCGTCGAGAGCGACATCCCGGTCACGACCGCCTCCACCGACAACAAGGCCGCTGCGGCCGAGGCCGCCAAGCACATGGCCGAGCTCGTCGGCAACAAGGGCAAGGTGGCCCTCGTGGTGCACGACCAGACCAGCAAGTCCGGCATCGACCGCCGCGACGGCTTCGTGGAGTGGATGAAGGCGAACGCGCCCGACATCCAGCTCCTGCCGGTGCAGTACGGCAAGGGCGACCAGGGGATCTCGGCCGACATCACCAAGTCGATCATCCAGTCCAACCCCGACGTCGCCGGCATCTACGGCTCCAACGAGGGCTCCGCGATCGGCGTCATCAAGGGCGTCCAGGAGAGCGGCAAGAAGGGCATCAAGGTGGTCGGCTTCGACTCCGGCCAGGCCCAGATCGACGCCATCAACAACGGCCTGATGGCCGGTGCGATCACCCAGAACCCGGTCGGGATGGGTGAGGAGCTGGTCAAGGCGGCGCTGAAGGCGATCAAGGGCGAGACCCTGCCGAAGTCGATCGACACCGGCTTCTACTGGTACGACAAGACCAACATCAACGACCCGAAGATCCAGGCCGTTCTCTACAAGTGAGTCCACGCAGGAGGGTGGGTCGGCCTCGAGCCGGCTCACCCTCCTGCTGTGTCAGCTGCCGGGTGTGCCGGCGTCCGAACCCGGCCTCACGGCCTTGGCCAGCCAGCGTTCCACCCCGTGGATGTGCACGCTCACGCACGAGCGCACCAGGTCCGGGTCACCCTGCTCCAGGGCGTCCACGATGGCCCGGTGCTCGGCCAGGGTCCTGGCCACCGACCCCTCCTCGGTGAGGCCCCGCCAGATCCGGGCGCGCAACGTGTGGCTGGACAGCGACTCCAGCAGGCTCATCAGGTAGGAGTTCCCCGACAGCTCGTTGATCGCTCCGTGGAACTCCAGGTCGTGGGCGACCAGGTCCTCCACGGGTGTGTCGATCTCGACGTCGTCCACCATCCCGCGCAGGCGTGCGATGTCCTCGGGGCCGCAGCGGCGGCTCGCGAGCGCCGCGGCGGCAGGCTCGAGGATGCGTCGCACCTCGAACAGCTCCAGGATCGAGCTGTCCTCGTGCAGCGCCACGACGAACGACATGGCCTCCAGGAGCAGGCGGGGCTCCAGGCTCGTCACGTAGGTGCCGTCACCCCGGCGTACGTCGAGGACGCGGATCAGCTCCAGAGCCTTGACGGCCTCACGCAGGGAGCTGCGGGAGAGCCCGAGCTTCTCGCTCAGCTCCTTCTCGGGCGGGAGACGCTCGCCGGGACGGAGCTCCCCGGAGAGCAGCATCTCCTTGATCCTCAGGATCGCCTCGTCGGTCACCGCCACCCGTGAAGTCTAGGGGCGCGCGGCGACGCAGGCGGCGCCGACGATGCCCGCGGTGTTGCGGAGGGTGGCCGAGATGATCTCGGTCTCGATGTCGATGAGCGGCACGAACTCGGCACCGTGCTTGCTGACCCCGCCCCCGATGACGAACAGGGTGGGTGACAACAGCTTCTCCACGGTCCGGTAGTACTTCGTCAGCCGCTTGGCCCACTCCTCCCAGGACAGGTCCTCCTCCTTGCGGGTGGAGTTGGCGGCCCTGCTCTCCGCGTCGTGACCGTCGATCTCCAGATGGCCGAGCTCGGAGTTCGGCACGAGCACGCCGTTGAACAGCAGCGCGCTGCCGATGCCGGTGCCGAGCGTGGTCACGACGACCAGACCCTCGCGCCCGCGGGCCACGCCGTACCGCCCCTCGGCGATGCCGGCCGCGTCGGCGTCGTTGACCAGGTGCACGTCGCGGTCGAGACGCTTGCTGAGCAGCTTGTCGGCGTCGGTGCCGATCCAGGAGTCGTCGATGTTGGCCGCCGAGCCGACCACACCGTGGCGCACCACGCCCGGGACGGTCACCCCCACCGGCGAGTCGCCGCCGTCGCCGAACCGCTCGAGCAGTTCGGCCATCACCTCGGCGACGGCCTCCGGGGTGGACTTCTCGGGCGTCTCGATGCGCTCGCGCTCCGCCGAGAACTCCCCCGTGGCGAGGTCGACGGGGGCGGCCTTGATGCCGCTGCCGCCGAAGTCGATGCCGATCGGATCCGCCATGCCCTCAAACTATCTGGTGGCGAGCGGGCACAGATCGTTATCTCCCGCTACTCCCGGCTACCGCCGATCCGGGATAGGAAGGACGTCGGCTGTGTTTGATCCGCACGTTCTCGAGGAGCCCCCCATGTCGCGTCGTCCTGCCCTGCCCACCCAGCCCCGCTGGCGGCGCACTGCCGTCCTCGCCACCGCTGCCGCCACCGGCGTGGTGCCCCTCGTCGCGCTGACCGTCCCTGCGGACGCCGCCACCGACGGCACCGGAGTCGTGATCTCCGAGGTGTACGGCGGCGGAGGCGGCGCAACCGCGACCTTCCGCAACGACTACATCGAGCTGCACAACCCCACGGGTCAGGCCGTGAGCCTCAGCGGGAAGTCGGTGCAGTACCGCTCCTCGAACGGCACCGGTAACCCCAGCGGCATCACAGCGCTGAGCGGCTCCATCCCCGCCGGGGGCTACTACCTCGTCGCCGAGGGGGGCGGTACGGCGGGCGAGCCGCTCCCCACACCGGACGCCACCGGCAGCATCGCGATGAGCGCGACCGCCGGGACCATCTTCCTGGCCAACCAGCCGGGTGCGCTCACCGCGCCAGCGTCCGGCTCGCTCACCGGCAACCCGGCCGTCCTCGACCTCGTCGGCTACGGCTCCAGCAACACCTTCGAGACCAAGGCGACCGCGGCGCCCAGCGCCACGACCGCGGTCGCGCGGACTCCGGCGGCGAAGGACACCGACGACAACTCCGTCGACCTCGTGGTGGCGGCCGGCACCCCGGGGGCCGCTCCGGCCGGTCCGGTCGACCCGCCCCCGGCGCCCCAGTCCAGGACGATCGCGGAGATCCAGGGCACCGGCAGCACCAGCCCTCTGGTCGGTCAGACCGTGGTCACGACAGGGCTGGTCACCGCGGCGTACCCCACCGGTGGGTTCAACGGCTTCTACCTCCAGACCGCCGGCACCGGGGGCGACCTCGACCCCGCGACGCACCAGGCCTCCGACGCCGTGTTCGTGTTCGGCTCCGCGGCCACGGGTGTGGTCCACGTGGGCGACCACGCCCAGGTCACCGGCAAGGTCACCGAGTTCAACGGGCTCACCGAGCTCACGCCGGCCTCCTCCGGTGACGTGAAGGTACTGACCGAGCCGGCGGTCCCGGTCCGGCCCGCGACCGTCTCGCTCCCGCGGACCGAGCCGGCCCGCGAGTCCCTCGAGGGCATGCTCGTCGCCCCGCAAGGGTCCTTCACGGTGGCCGACAACTACACGCTGAACCAGTACGCCGAGATCGGGCTGGCCGCCGGAAACGAACCGCTCTGGACCCCGACCGAGGTGGCCGACGCCCAGGACGCCGCGGCGATCCAGGCCGTCAAGGACGACAACGCCGCTCGCAGCGTGATCCTCGACGACGGGTCGTCGCTGAACTTCTTCACCTCGTCGAAGGACGTCCCCCTGCCCTACCTGACCGGCGAGCGGCAGATCCGCGTCGGCGCCCCGGTGACGTTCACCGCCCCGGTGATCCTGGACTGGCGCAACGGCGCCTGGAAGTTCCAGCCCACCGCCCAGCTCACCGCGAGCGACGCCGGGCCCGCCACCTTCGGGCACACCAGGACCGCGGCGCCCGCCGTCACAGGCGGCAACGTGCACGTCGCGTCGTTCAACGTCCTCAACTACTTCCCGACCACTGGCGCGGACTTCGTCGCCGGTGGTGGCTCCTGTTCTTGGTACGACGACCGCGCGGGCCGTCACGTCACCGTGCGGACCTGCACGGGTCCCGGCGGGTCGCAGGGTCCGCGTGGTGCCGCAGACCAGGTCAACTTCGAGCGCCAGCAGGCCAAGATCGTGCGCGCGATCAACTCCCTCGGCGCCGACGTCGTGTCGCTGGAGGAGATCGAGAACTCCGCTCAGTTCGGTCAGGACCGCGACGCGGCCGTGGCGACGCTCGTCGCGGCGCTCAACGCCGACGCCGGTCCCGGCACGTGGAGCTTCGTGCCGACGCCGCCCACGGCCGGTGACCAGTCCGCTGAGGACGTCATCCGCACCGCCTTCATCTACCGGGCCGCGACCGTGGACCCGATCGGCGACTCGGTGATCGACAACGCGCCGGTCTTCGACATCGCGCGCGACCCGCTGGCTCAGGCGTTCGAGCCCGTGGGTGGGGGCAAGTACTCCCGCTTCGCGGTCATCGTGAACCACTTCAAGTCCAAGAGCTCCGGTCCCGACGACGGCACCGGCCAGGGCAACTCCAACCCGCAGCGGGTGGCCGAGGCCCACGAGCTGGTCGACTTCGCCGACCGGATCAAGGGTGCCCTCGGGGCCGAGCTGGTCTTCCTCTCCGGCGACTTCAACGCCTACTCGAAGGAGGACCCGATGCAGGTCCTCGAGGACGCCGGCTACACCGACATCGGGCGCGCCGAGTCACCCGGCTCGCACACCTACCTGTTCGGCGGCACGGTCGGATCCCTGGACCACGTGCTCGGCAACGACGCCGCGCTGGGCGCCGTGACCGGTGCGGATGTCTGGAACATCAACTCCGTGGAGTCGGTCGCGCTGGAGTACAGCCGCTACAACTACAACGCCACCGACTTCTACGAGAGCAGCCCCTACCGGGCCTCGGACCACGACCCGCTCGTCGTCGGGCTGGCCCTGCCGATCGGGCCGGTCACCACGACCTCCCGGGCGACAGTCACCCCCGACCCGGTGGAGTTCAAGGTCGACCACCCGGTGGTCCGGGTCGAGGTCTCCACCGAGCACGGCACCATCGAGGGCGGCACCGTGGAGGTGCGCGAGCGGGGCACGGTTGTCGGCACCGCGACCGTGCACGGCGGCGTCGCGACCATCACGTTGCCCACCTCCGACGAGAAGGGCTCGCATCTCCTCGACGTGCGATACCTCGGCACGGAGGACGCAGCGGGATCAGCGACGTCGGCCGGCTACACGGTGTTGAAGACCAAGCCGCGTCACCTGTTGTAGTAGAGGTCCCAGGTCCGCAGGGCGTTGGTCTCCCCGGCCTGGAGCTCGCCCGGGGTCAGGTGGAACTCCTCGGGCAGCGGGTCGGTGCACTCGGCGCCGCGGCAGGCCGCGTACTTCTCCCACAAGGTGACCAGCTCGGCCTTGAGCTCGGCGTACTCCGGATCATCCTGGCGCCCGGTCAGCTCGTTGGGGTCGGTGAGGAGGTCGTACATCTCCTCCTCCCCGTTGGAGTAGCGCACGTACTTGTAGCGACCCGTGCGCACCCCGAACTCGGTCACCCCGGCAGGGAACCCGGGGCTGGTCCGGGGCAGCGACAGCAACGCCTCGAGCAGCACCGGCCGGGTCCAGCCCGTGTCCGGGCCGGTCATCTGCGGCCACAGCGACGTGCCGTCCATCCCCGGGAGCGGAGCGGCTCGGGCCAGGTCGAGGACCGTCGCGGTGAGGTCCTGGGTCATCACGGGCGTGTAGCGGACCCCGCGCTGGATCCCCGGGCCGGCCACGACCAGCGGCACGCGGCTGGAGACCTCGTGGTGCTCGACCTTGCCGACCGGGTGCCGGTGCTCGCCGAGGTAGTAGCCGTTGTCGGAGGTGAACATCAGCACGGTGTTGGCGTACTCACCGGTGCGCACCAGCGTCGAGATCATCTTGGCGAACTGGACGTCCCACGCGTAGATGGCCTCGGCGCGCTGGCGCTCGACGTCGCGCAGCCGCAGCTTCTCGGTGGTGGTGTTCTCCAGGAACCGGCCGTACCGCCGCGGCTTGTCGCTGATGTCCGCCTCGGCGGCGTGTGAGACCGGGACACCCGGGGCGTGGGTGATCGTGCGGTTGAACTTCCCGCGCACCCACTTCGGCGTGTAGGGCGTCGGGAACTCCTGGACGAAGCCGTTGGCCTTGCGGTAGTTGCGGGGGTCCCGCTTCTCGAACGGCGCCCCGTGGTGCGGCGCCACCGGGGTGACCCAGAGGAAGAAGGGAGCGGCGCTGCGGTGGTACTTGTTGATCAGCGCCGTGGCCTCGTCTGCGATGACGTTGGAGGAGTACTTGCCACGGTGCATCACCACGCGGCGGTTGATGTTCTGGGTGAACGACTTGTAGTTGTAGGTGCCGCCGGAGTAGCGCGAGCCACGCGGCCAGCGGGTCTCCACGCTCGCCATCCAGTCGGTCCAGCCAGCGGGCTTGTACAGCTTCGACGGGCCACCGGTGACGCGCGAGCGCATCTGCCCGTAGCCGTTGAGGTACTTGCCGACCATCGCGGTGTTGTAGCCGGAGCTCCGCAGCGCGGTGGCGATCGTCCGACTGTCGTTGAGCGAGCCGAAGCCGTACGGCGCCGCGGTGCTCAGCACCCGGTGGTTGTGGGCGTACTGCCCGAGCAGGAACGAGGCCCGTGCCGGGCAGCACAGCGGTAGGGGCGAGAACGAGTTGGCGAAGCGGAGCCCACGGTCGGTGATGTAGCGGCGCACGTTGGGGGCGTACTTCAGCTCGTCCCACCGCATGTCGTCCAGCATCACGAGCACGACGTTCGGGCGGGCCGCTGCCGCAGCCTCGGCCGGCCGGATCGTGGTCTGGGGCAGCGCCACCAGCCCAGCGAGGGCGAGCCCTGCCGCCAACAGCCAGCGCACCGAGCGCATGTCCGACCCCCCTCGTGCGTGGTCCTGCCAGTGAGGAAGGTAGTCGTTCCGAGCCGCCGGCGTACCCGAATTGCCGGAACTGTGCCGGCACCGTGCCGTTAGTCTCCGTCCAGTGACACGTGTCCTGGTGCTGTTGATGGCGGTCTTCCTGGTGAACCTGCCGTTCGTCCACGAGGCGCTCATCGACCGCGCGGTGGCGTCCTCGGGCCGGGAGGTGGCCGCCACGGTGCTCGACGGCAGTCGGGTCTCGGGCCGCAACTTCGTGGACTACCGGCTGCCGAAGGCGGTGGACCCCGAGGGCACGAGGTTCTCGGCCCGCATCGACGACGAGACCTACGCCCGGGCCTTGGAGTCGAAGGTTCTCCCCGTCCGGGTCGTGCCCGGCCGGCCTGAGGCGAACCGACCCCAGGGTCGGGTGGCGAGCCACGTGTTCACCGTGGTCGCACTGGGGGCGGACGCCGTGCTCGCCCTGGGGGCGGTGTTCTTCTGGCGACGCCGGCGGCGGTGGCGCCTGCACCACGTGGTGGAGGTCCATCAGGACACGGCGACCCTGCGGTTCGGTGCGCAGACGGTGACCGTGACCGCCCCCGAACCCTGGTTGCGGCGGGTTCAGGCGGGGACTCGGGTGCCGGGCTCGCTGCACCTGGTGGCCGAGGGAGACCTCCTACCCGAGGTGCCCGCGGAGGGGCTGGCGCAGCTGGTCGGAGCCAGGTACCTCGCCCGCGGACGGGTGGTGGACACCCGGGCCGGCCAGGTCGATCTCGATGTCGGCGAGGGGCTGGTGCTGAGGGTCGAGGTGGGGCCACATCGCATCCGGGCCGACCTCCGTGACTCCACCGAGGTCTGCGGCACGCTCTGCTTCACCCCCTCCTGATCCCGTCGGACTTTACATTCGCGTGCCTCTTGTCAAATCCTCCGATCCGCTCTAGGGTCGGAGGACGACTTTACATTTGATCGATAGATGTAAAACGACGAAGGGATGCACCGATGGTCACCACCTCCGGCGGCGACACGATCGCGAACTCGACGGTGAGCGCAGCCTCGACCGAGGGCTGGCGCGACACCAAGCGCCACCTCTGGCTGATCGGTCTCGTGGTCCCCTCACTGGCCCTGGTCGCCTTCACCGGCTACCAGCTCACCGGCTGGGGCGTGTGGCTGTGGGTCGGCCCGATCGTCATCCTCGGCGTCGTACCCGCCATCGACCTGTTCGCCGGTCTCGACCGCTCCAACCCGCCCGACGACGCCATCGAGCGGCTCGAGCAGGACAAGTACTACCGGTGGATCACCTACCTGTTCCTGCCGATCCAGTACCTCGGGTTCTTCGGTGCCTTCGTCTGGATCGCCCGCCCGGAGTGGCTCGGTGTCGACGAGCTGTCCACCTTCGGCAAGCTCGGCATCGCGATCTCGATCGGCTGCATCGGCGGCATCGGCATCAACACCGCCCACGAGCTGGGCCACAAGAAGGAGAGCCACGAGCGCTGGCTGTCCAAGATCGCCCTCGCGCAGAGCTTCTACGGTCACTTCTACATCGAGCACAACCGCGGCCACCACGTCCGCGTCGCGACGCCGGAGGACCCGGCCAGCAGCCGGATGGGTGAGAACTTCTACCAGTTCTGGCCGCGCACGGTCATCGGCTCGGTGCAGAGCGCGTGGCGCATCGAGAAGCGTCGCTACGCCCGCAAGCAGCAGCACCCGTTCCGGATCGGCAACGACGTGCTGAACGCCTGGCTGATGTCGGCGCTGCTGTGGGGTGGGCTGATGGCACTCTTCGGCGTCGGGATCCTGCCCTACCTGGTGATCCAGGGGATCGTCGGCTTCTCGCTGCTGGAGGTCGTCAACTACATGGAGCACTACGGGATGCTGCGCCAGAAGGTCGGCGTCGGTGACCGGGTCCGCTACGAGCGGGTGGAGCCCAGCCACAGCTGGAACTCCAACAACATCGCGACCAACGTGCTGCTCTACCACCTGCAGCGACACAGCGACCACCACGCCAACCCGACCCGTCGCTACCAGACGCTGCGCGACTTCGAGGAGTCCCCGGTCCTGCCGACCGGGTACGCCGGGATGATCGTGCTCGCGATCGTGCCGGCCGTGTGGCGGCGCGTGATGGACCCGCGGGTGGTCGCGCACTTCAACGGCGACCTGACCCGGGCCAACCTCAGCCCGCGCAAGCGCGACCGGATCCTCGCCAAGTACGCCACGCCTGCGACGGTGGCCGAGCGGGCCGAGGAGCGAGCCCGGCTCGAGAACTCGCTGACACTCGCGAACGTGGCCGAGGTGCTGGCGGCGCGGTGCCCGGGTTGCGGCTACACCTACGAGGTGGCCCGCGGCGACGAGCACGAGGGCTTCGCCGCCGGAACCTCCTGGGCCGACGTACCCGAGAGCTGGTGCTGCCCGGACTGCGGCGTGCGCGAGAAGATCGACTTCGTGCCGGTCGAGTCGGAGATGGCGTCATGAGGATCGAGGTAGACCGGGGCAAGTGCGAGGGCCTCGGCATGTGCGAGGCGATGGCCCACGACTTCTTCGAGGTCGACGACGACGAGGTGATGACGATCCTGGAGGAGTCGCCGCCGGAGTCCGAACGCGACCGCGTGCACGCCGCCGTCGAAGCCTGCCCGGTGCTGGCCCTGTCCCTGGTGGGCTGACTCGGCGATGGCCAGCCTCTTCGGGGTGCTTACTAGGGTGGGCCGCATGAGCTCTCTCGGCAGCACGCTCTCCCACCGTGATCGGCTGCTCCAGGCGGCGGCGCGGTTCACCGCCGAGCACGGCTGGGGCGCCCTGACGATGGCCAAGCTGGCCGAGCTGGTCGGCGTGAGCCGGCAGACGGTCTACAACGAGATCGGTGGCAAGCCGCAGCTCGCCGAGGCGATGGTGATGCGCGAGCTCGAGCTGTTCCTCGGCCACGTCGACTCCGCCTTCGTCGACTTCCCCGACGATCTCGTCCCAGCGATCGAGGCGGCTGCCTTCCGGGTCCTCGAGCTGGCCCGCACCGACCCGCTGCTGCACGCGATCCTGAGCAGCAGCCAGGGGGCCGACAGCGAGCTGCTGCCACTGCTGACCACCAACTCCCAAGCACTGCTGGGCGTGGCCGGACAGATGATCCGCGAGCACGTGTCGACCTACCAGGTCGACCTCGACCCGCATCGCGTCGAGGTGCTCATCGACATGGTGGTGCGGCTGGTGCTCAGCCACGTGATGCAGCCCAGCGGCGACCCGGCTGAGACGGCCGAGACGATCGGCTGGATCGCCGAGCGCGCGCTGGCACCCTGAGCCGACCTCCGAGCCGGCGGCCCCGGAAAATCGGTCGACCGCTGTACGCAGCCCTGACACAGTGACGCACTGTGACGAACCTCGAGCTCCTGACTGCCGCGGACGTGCAGCTCATGCAGGGTCTGGCACAGCGGGTCACCGCGATCCGCCTGGACCTGGTCAATGGCGAGGCGATGTTCGGCGAGCTGGCCTGGAACTGGGGCCACCGGCACACCAGCGACGGCGCGACATGGCCTCGTCGGCTGTGGTTCTCCGGCGGTGAGCTGGTGGCGTGGGGCTGGGCGCGGCTTCCGCATCAGGTGAGTCTGAAGGATGGCGGGGTCAGGGACGTTCCCGGCGCCTCCCTGATCTACCAGGTGCACCCCGACCACGCCGGGCTGATCGATGAGGTGATCGACTGGTACGACGAGGTCGCGGCGGACCTCGAGCGGGGGGCGATGCCAGTCGCCGCCGATGGGTTCGCCCTGGAGCGATGGGGGGCGCACGGCTACCAGACCGACCCGTCCTCGCTCGGTGACACCGGGTTCTGGACGCAGCTCAACGAGCGGGACCTCACCGACATCGAGGAGCCCTCACTGCCGGACGGGTTCCGGTTCCGCACCGCCGACGAGGCGGGCCCGGAGGCGGCGCGCCGGGCCCTCGCGGCCGGGGCTCCCTCGGCGTACACGGCCGAGAGGTACGAACGCGTCCGGCAGGCGCCGGGGTATCGCGGCGACCTGCACCTCTTGGTGGAGTCACCGGACGGAACGATGGCGTCCTCGACGATCATCTGGCTCGACGAAGAGAACAGGATCGCCGAGTTCGAGCCCCTCGGAACGCATCCGGACTATCGGCGTCTGGGTCTGGCCAGGGCGATGCTGGTGCAGGGGATGCAGCTGGCGCGCGCTGCGGGGGCCACGCGGATAACGGTCGCCTCCCTGGGCGCGCCCGGGCATCCCGAGGCCCGCGCGCTGTACTACGGCGTCGGGTTCCGCGAGCTCTCGCGGGACGCGCCGATGCTCAAGACCGCGACCGCGGGCCGCTGAGCCTTGCGCTACGGAGCAGAGGGTCCGGATCTGGTCCTGGGCCAATCGAGCAAGCAGTCGCGATGCGCCCCGGAGACGCCCGGTCCCAGGGTCCCGAGTGGGACCCAGCCGGGTCAGGTCGTGGTGACGTCGCGGGTGCCGGTGTGGTTGCGGAGGAACTGGTAGCCGTGGGGGCTGGACCAGAGGTAGGTGCCGGGGTCGAGGGCGGTGTAGGTCCAGGTGGTGTGGGTCTTGAGGCGGTGGTGTCTTCGGCACAGGGGGGCGATGTTGTCGGTGGTGGTGGAGCCGCGGGGCCAGGGGATGATGTGGTCGCGGTCGGTGGCCCGTGCGGGTCGGGTGCACCAGGGGAAGACGCAGGTGTGGTCGCGTAGTCCGGTGTGTTCGCGGATGCGGTCGGGGATCTCGTAGGCGCCGACCGCGATCTGCTCGGCGAGGTCGATGACCGGGTTGACGGTGACAGTGGTCTCGGGGTTGGCGCACCAGGTGCGGACCTGGTCGGCGGTGACGCCTTGGTGGTGGTTCTCGACCCGGGCCAGGTCGAGGTGGCTGCTGGTGCCGGTGATCGCGGCCTGGGCGAGGTGGACGTAGAGGACCACCTGCCGTGGGGGTGGGGCCGGTCGGCCGCCGGGCGCGGGAGTGTCACCGGCTTGTAGGTCGAGGGCGAGTTGGCGGCGGGCGAGTTCTCCGGCGGCCATCGAGCGGCGCGCGTCGAGGGACTCGGCGCAGCCACTGTCGGCCAATGCCTGGGCACCGCGGGTCAGGGCGGCGTCGAGGTCGAGGGCGTCGGCGAGGTCGAGCTCGCCTTCGAGGTAGGAGGTGCCGGTGAAGGTGACGTGGTCGTGGTGGACCCGCAGGTGGCGTCCGTCGGCGGCCCGGTCGGCGTCGGCCAGCGCCTGGTCGGGCATGAACCGGGCGACGGCTTCGGCGACGAGCCGGTCCAGGGCCGCGGGTCCGATCCGGTGTGCGTACGGCGCGACGTGGGTGTCGACGAACCGGGCGGCCTCCAGGGAGAGGCCGAGGGTGGCCTGGGCGACCCGGCGGGCCCGCCAGGCGGGGAGCTGGTGGGCCTGGACCCGGGCCCAGGTGCGCCTGAGCCGGTGCTTGAGCTCGACGGCGTCGGCGAGCAGTGCCCGGCCGGCGTCGCTGGACATCCCCAGGGCCACGGCGAGCTCGGCGATGCAGAACTCCGCGACCAAGGGCGCACCCTGCCCGGCCAACGGCAGCCCGGTCTCCCCACCGCCGACGGCAACCCAGGTCGCGGCCGGGTGGATCGACTCCGGTGGGTGCTGCTCGGCCCACAGGGCCGCTCCAGCCAGCACCGCCGCCTCGGCCACCTCAGCGGCACGACGCTGGGACCGCACGAAGCCGAGCACGTCCGAGGGGCAGTCGAGCTCCTCGATCCTGGTCTCCGCGGTCGTCGTCATGCCCCTGAGTCAACCAGCGACCACCGACAGTTTCCGGCCCCAGAACCCCTACTGTGGAAGGGAATTATCGATATTCGCGCCAGGCCGAGGAGCCCGGCGAGGGCGGCCGCAAGACCAACGGAACTCCCGAGGTTCGCAAAGCGCGGTCCGGCGCTGGAGCCGGCGGATACCATCGACGAGGGGCCGACTCACCTGTCGGCGGGAGCGAGTGTCATGAGGTCGTGGTCGACGCGTGGCCGCGCGGTCGCGTGTGCCGCGCTGCTCGTGGTCGCGGGCTGCTCCGGCCAGACCGCGCAGACGAGCAAGGCCGCCAAGTCCACGAGCCCGACGGCTACGGCGACGGCGAAGGCAACGAAGACGGCGAAGCCGACCGGCGAGGCGACGCCGGCGAAGGTCCCCGCGGACGTGGTGATGGACCCGCCGGGTGAGCTCACCGCACCCCTGCTCTCCTCCGACGTGCTGGTCTTCGGCCAGGACACGCTGGACAGCGCGACGATGGCCAAGATCAAGGCGATCAAGGGCGTCACCCAGGTGGAGCCCATCTCGATGGGTTCGTTCTTCGTCGACGACCGCGAGGTCACCTACGCCGCGGTCGACCCGGCGACGTTCCGCCGGTTCACGCCTCCCGGCACAGCGCAGACCACCGCCGTGTGGGACCGGGTGGCGGGCGGCGAGATCGCCGTACAGCCCGCGCTGGGCCGCAAGCTGGAGCAGCAGGGCGGCAACATGCGGCTGGGCAACGAGGCCGACGCCCGCAGCATCCACATCGGCGCCTACGCCCAGATCCTCCCGGCGACCGTGGCGCGGCAGATCGACGCGGTCGTCAACTCCAAGTGGGCCGACAAGCTGGGCATGCGGGAGCACAACGCGCTGCTGGTCGCGATGGGATCGCGTTCTCCGCAGAGCGTCCGCAAGGAGCTGCAGCAGTACGCCGGTGCGAAGGCCAGCGTGCAGATCCTGGGCCCCGACCTCGACATCAAGGCCACCCAGACCGCCTTCCTCACCGGTGGCTCGGTGGCGGCCGCGGTCGGGTCGTTCAGCTATCGGGCCAACCCCAACGGCACCGTGACCCCGGACCCGGCGTGGGTGAGCCGCAACATCGTGGCGATGGACGTGCCGATCATCGGGCGGGTCGTGGGCCACCGGGTGATGCTGCCGCAGCTGAAGGCGGCACTGAACGAGGTCGTGACACGGGGCCTGGCCAGCAAGATCTACCACTACGACGGGTGCTACGTGCCGCGCTTCATCGCGCGTGACCCCGCCAAGGGGCTCAGCTTCCACACCTTCGGCACCGCCATCGACCTCAATGCCGCGGACAACTACCGCGGCATCGCGGGCAAGATGGACCGCACCGTGGTCACCATCTTCAAGAAGTGGGGCTTCGCCTGGGGCGGCGACTGGAACTACACCGACCCCATGCACTTCGAGCTGGCCCGGCTGGTCGCCGTCCGCTGATCGACCGCCCCCGAGCGGCCCACCCGGCACCCCCTAGCCTCGGGTCATGCGTGCAGTCCAGGTGACCCGGCTCGACGGACCTTCGGCGATCACGGTCGAGGAGGTGCCGGAGCCCACCGAGGCCGGCCCGTTCGGCCCGCAGGTGCTGGTGGAGGTGCACGCCGTCGGGATCTCCTTCCCCGACCTGCTGCTCAGCCAAGGGGAGTACCAGCTCAAGCCGGAGCTCCCGTTCACCCTCGGCGTCGACTTCGCGGGCGTCGTACGGTCGGCCCCGGAGGTGACCGGCTTCACCGCCGGCGACCGGGTCGCCTGCTGCCTGGGCCATGGCGGAGCCGCCGACGTGGTGGGGCTCGGTGCGGACAGCGTCTTCGCGCTGCCCGACTCGCTGAGCTTCGAGCAGGGCGCCGCGATCCCGATGAACTACCTCACCGCGCACTTCGCGCTGGCCGAGCGCGGCCACCTCCAGGCAGGCGAGACCGTGCTGGTGCACGGCGCCGCCGGAGGTGTCGGCACCGCCACCCTCCAGGTGGCCAAGGGGTACGGCGCCCGCACCATCGCTGTGGTCTCCACTCCGGAGAAGGGCGAGGTCGCCCGGGGTGCGGGGGCCGACGAGGTCGTCCTCGTCGACGGCTTCCGGGACGCGGTCAAGGACCTGACTCGCGGTCGCGGGGTCGACATCGTGATGGACGTGGTCGGTGGCGACCTGATGACCGACTCGCTACGGTCGCTGGGCACCCAGGGCCGGCTGCTGGTCGTGGGGTTCACCGCGGGCGCCATCCCCGCGGTCAAGGTCAACCGACTGCTGCTCAACAACGTCGACGTCCGTGGCGTCGGCTGGGGGGCCTACGCGATGGTGCGCCCCGGCTACATGCGCCAGCAGTGGGAGGCGCTGCTGCCGATGATGGAGTCCGGCGTGATCGACCCGCCCATCGGTGCGACGTACCCCATCGAGGACTTCGGCCTGGCGCTGCAGGAGATGGCGGACCGCAAGACGCTCGGGAAGTCCGTCGTCAGCCTCCGCTGAGACCGGCCCGGCAGCGACTTCGCAGGTCATTGCGGGCATTCCCCGCAGTTGGGACGTTGGCCGGAAGCGATCCGAGGGCTCGTCGGGTTTACTGACAAGAAGGGTCGCCGCGAGTCGCTGAACAGCCCCTCGACGGCGCGCTTCGGAGGGAGTTGTCATGAGCACGACTGCGCCGTCGCGAGAGTCCTCGCCCGCCACCGCCCCACCCACCGCCTCGACCCGCTGGCTGCTCGCCGCCTTCCGCGTCGGGGTGGCGTTCTTGTGGATCGAGAACGCCGGCTGGAAACGGCCACCGGACTTCTCCTCGCTGAAGAAGTTCACGACGTACGCCGTGGACTACCCGGTCTTCCCGCCCTTCACCTGGGTGGTCGAGCACCTGGTGCTGCCGAACTTCACCTTCTTCGGCTGGATGACGCTGCTGCTCGAGGCCTCGCTCGGGGCGTTCCTCCTCGTCGGGCTGGCCACGAGGTTCTGGGCCCTGGTCGGCATCGGCCAGTCGCTGGCGATCACGCTGTCGGTGCTGAACGCGCCGCACGAGTGGGAGTGGTCCTACTACCTGATGATCCTGGCCCACGTCGCGCTGTTCGCCACGGCGGCCGGGAGGTACGGCGGCCTCGACGGGGTGCTCCGACCACGGTGGGCGCAATCGTCGTCCCCTCTGGCGAAGGTGCTGGTGAGGGCATCATGAGCACCCACGACCCGCTCGGCCGTGCTGCTCTCGTGCTGGGAGCCGCCGGGGTGCTCAGCCCGGTGTTCGCCCTGAGCACGAGCAGCAACAACAACTTCGTGCAGGTCAGGAACGGCGGTCTCGCCACGTTCGTCATCCTCGGCCTGGTCGCGATCCTCGGTGCGGTGCTGGCGCAACGGCTGCTGGTCGTGGTCGCCGGTGCCGGGTTCGCCCTGGCTGCCCTGCTCCAGCTCGTCCAGTTCGGCCGATCGACGAACTGGCTGGACGGCAACGGCTCCACGTTCTCGTTGCTGACCGCCCTGGCGATCGGGCTGCTCATCGTGGGACTCGTCCCACCCATCGACCCATCCACCACACCGACCGACGAGCAGAGGACACCGCCTCCATGACCCTGACCGACCGACTCGAGCCCGTGCTGGACGCCGCCCGTGGCGCCGCCCGCCAGACCGACTCCGAAGCGGCGTACCCCAAGGACGCGGTCGCCGCGCTGCGCGAGTCCGGGCTGCTGGGGCTGACCCTGCCGGAGGAGGTCGGCGGCCTGGGGGCCGGTCCGAAGGAGCTGGTCGAGGTGGTCAGCTCGTTGGCGGGCGCCTGCGGCTCCACCGCGATGATCTACCTGATGCACGTCAGCGCCGCGATGACGGTCGCGGCCGGCCCGCCCGCCGACTGGCCCGAGATGCTCCCCGCGCTGGCCGACGGGCGCAGCCTGGGCACCCTCGCGTTCTCCGAGGCGGGCTCCCGGTCGCACTTCTGGGCGCCGGTCTCGCGCGCGGAACGCCGCGGCGAGGACGTCCGCGTCGATGCGCGCAAGAGCTGGGTCACCTCCGCGGGGTACGCCGACGTCTACGTCGCGACGACCGGCAACGCGGACACCGACGGCGCCGTCGACGTCTTCGCCTTCCCCGCCGAGACCCCCGGCATCAGCGTGTCCGGGCAGTTCCACGGCCTCGGTCTGCGGGGCAACGCCTCCTGCCCGATGACCTTCGAGGTCGACGACGCCTCGACCTACGGCGTCGGTGCGCCTGGCGGCGGGTTCGACATCCTGCTCGGCACGGTGATGCCGTGGTTCAACCTCGGCAACGCCGCCGTCTCGGTCGGGCTCAGCCAGGCGGTCGCCGACGCCGCCGTACGCCACACCAGCGCCGCCAAGCTCGAGCACCTCGACCAGAGCCTGTCCGCGCTGCCCACGATCCGCGCACAGCTCGCCAAGATGTCGATCGACCTCGCCGCGACGAGAGCGTACGTCGACCAGGCCGCCGCCCGGATCGCGGAGCCGGCCGAGGACACGGTGCTGCACGTCCTCGGGGTCAAGGCGGCCGCCAACGACGCCGCCCTGCGGATCACCGACACCGCGATGCGGGTCTGCGGCGGGGCTGCGTTCTCCGAGCACCTGCAGATCGACCGGTCCTTCCGCGACGCCCGGGCAGGGCACGTGATGGCGCCGACGGCGGACGTGCTCTACGACTTCTACGGCAAGGCCATCACCGGCCAGGACCTCTTCTGATGACGACGGAGAGCGGGAACCAGCCGCTGATCGTCGGCGCCGTCGCCTACACCGCCAACGTGGTGCCGATCTGGGAAGGCATGCGCGAGTACTTCGCCGGCACCGACGCCCCGATCGACTTCGTGCTGTTCTCCAACTACGGCCGTCAGGTCGACGCGCTGCTGGCCGGCACGATCGACCTCGCCTGGAACACCAACCTGGCCTGGGTCCGCACCGTCGGCCAGACCGAGGGGGAGTGCCGGGCGCTGGCGATGCGCGACACCGATGCCGTCTTCCAGACGGTGCTGGTCGCCCGCGCCGGCAGTGGTCTGTCCGGCATCGCGAGCCTGCGCGGACGGCGGCTGGCGCTGGGGTCGAAGGACTCCGCGCAGGCCGCGATCCTGCCGGTGCACTACCTGCACGAGGCCGGTCTCGACTCCGAGGTGGAGCTGCTGCGGATCAACTCCGACGTGGGCAAGCACGGCGACACCGGCCGCAGCGAGCTGGACGCCCTGCGGGCCGTGCTGGACGACGAGGCCGATGCCGCCGCCATCGGGATCAACACCTGGGCGGCGATCGGCCGCGAGGAGCTGATGCCCGGCGCGTTCGAGGCGATCTGGACCTCCCCGACGTACAGCCACTGCAACTTCTCGGCCCTGCCCGGACTGGACTCCGCACGGGTGGACCCCTGGCTGGCCGCGCTGTTCGCGATGGACTGGGAGAACCCGCGGCACCGCGAGGTGCTCGAGATGGAGGGGCTGCGGCAGTGGGTGCCGCCGGTGATGGAGGGCTACGCGTCGCTGTTCCAGGCGGTCAAGGACCAGGAAATCTCCGTGCGGTGGTGAACGACCCGGCCCTCGGTGGCTCGGCGGTGGACGCCGGGCTGCTGTTGGACCTCGTGGAGCAGGTCGGCCGTGCTCCCCGGCACGGCCTGGTCACCGTCCCGCTGCGGCAGGTGGACGACGACGGCTCCAGCCGGGCGGTCGCCGCCTGGTGCGAGCGGAGCGGGCACGAGCTGGTCTCGGTGGCGGACCGGGTGGCCACCATCCGGCGGGGCCCGGCCGCGGACCCGATGGCCGGGCTGGCCCCCGACCAGGTCCCCGGCACCCGGCTGTGGATGTACACCAACTTCGACTGCAACCTGGCCTGCGACTACTGCTGCGTCCGGTCCTCCCCGCAGACCGATCGCGCAGCCCTCGGGACGGATCGGGTGAGGCAGCTCGTGGCGGAGGCGGTCGAGGCGGGTGTCTCGGAGCTGATCCTCACCGGCGGCGAGCCCTTCCTGCTGCCCGACATCGCCGAGCTCGTCGACACCTGCACCCGCGCCCTGCCGACCACCCTGCTGACCAACGCGATGCTGTTCAACGGGCGGCGGCTCGACGCGCTGCGCGGCATGGACCGCGAGCGGCTGACCCTGCAGATCAGCCTCGACTCGCCCACCAGCGAGGTGCACGACTCCCACCGCGGCCAGGGGTCCTGGGCCCGCGCCGTCGCCGGGATCAAGACGGCCAAGCAGGAGGGCTTCCGGGTGAAGGTCGCGGCCACCCTGCCCTACGAGCAGACCCACCACGTCGAGCCGTTCCACGAGTTCCTCGAGGAGCTGGGCATCGACCGCGAGGACCGGGTCATCCGCGCGCTGGCGCGCCGTGGCGTGGCCGAGCAGGGCATCGAGCTCACCGTCGAAACACTGATCCCCGAGCTCACCGTGACGGCGACCGGCGTCTACTGGCACCCCGTGGGCGCCGAGCACGCCGACCAGCTGGTCACCGAGCAGATCTTCCCGCTGGGTGCGGCGCTCAGCCGGATGCGGACCCAGTTCGCCGCCCACCGGGCGAACGCGGCCTCGGCCGCTCAGTGGTTCCCCTGCGCCTGAGCCCTTCGGCGCTGTTCTAGGTTGGGTTCCATGAACGAGAAGGAACTGCTCGACAACGTCCCCACCGGCCTGTTCATCGGCGGTGAGTGGCGCGACTCCACCGACGGCTCGAGGATCGAGGTGGAGGATCCCGCGACGGGCGAGACCCTCACCTCGGTCGCCTCGGCCACGCAGGCCGACGGCGCGGCCGCGCTCGACGCGGCCGTGGCCGCGCAGGCCGACTGGGCCGCCACCGCTCCGCGGGAACGCGCCGAGCTGCTGCGCTCTGCGTTCGAGCTGATCACCGAGAGGGCCGACGACTTCGCGCTGCTGATGACCCTGGAGATGGGCAAGCCGGTCGCCCAGTCCAAGGGCGAGGTGACCTACGGTGCGGAGTTCTTCCGCTGGTTCTCCGAGGAGGTCGTCCGCGTCGCCGGACGGTGGGCCACCTCGCCGGACGGCAACACCCGGCTGATGACGATGAAGCAGCCGGTCGGGCCGGTGCTGATGATCACGCCGTGGAACTTCCCGCTCGCGATGGGCACCCGCAAGATCGGTCCGGCCATCGCCGCCGGCTGCACGATGGTGGTCAAGCCCGCCTCGCAGACCCCGCTGACGATGCTGGCGCTGGCCGACCTGATGCGCGAGGTCGGTCTGCCCCCCGGCGTACTCAACGTGATCTCGACGTCGCAGACCTCCGAGGTGATGGAGCCGCTGATCGGCGACTCTCGGCTGCGCAAGCTGACCTTCACCGGCTCGACCCCGGTCGGCAAGCAGCTGGTCAAGCAGTCGGCCGACCAGCTGCTGCGCGTCTCGATGGAGCTCGGCGGCAACGCGCCGTTCCTCGTCTTCGCCGACGCCGACATGGACAGGGCCGTCGACGGCGCGATGCTCGCCAAGATGCGCAACATGGGTGAGGCCTGCACCGCCGCGAACCGGTTCCTGGTGCACGAGTCGGTCGCCGACGAGTTCGCCACCCGGTTCGCCGAGCGGATGGCGGCGGAGAAGGTCGGGCGCGGCACCGAGGACGGTGTCACCGTGGGCCCGCTCATCGACGCCAAGCAGCGCGACAAGGTGACCGAGCTCGTCGACGACGCCACCAGCCGCGGCGCATCCGTGGTGACCGGCGGCTCGACGACCGGGGACGCGGGGTACTTCTTCGAGCCGACGGTCCTCACCGACGTCTCCCCTGACGCCGACCTGTTCCGCGAGGAGATCTTCGGCCCGGTCGCCCCGATCACGACGTTCTCCGAGGACGAGAAGGCCGTGGCGATGGCCAACGACACCGAGTACGGCCTGGTCGCCTACGCCTTCACCAGCGACCTCGGCAGGATGATCCGGGTCAGCGAGGGTCTGGAGTTCGGGATGGTCGGCATCAACCAGGGCATCGTTTCCAACCCGGCCGCGCCGTTCGGCGGCGTCAAGCACTCCGGCTTCGGCCGCGAGGGCGGGCCCGAGGGCATCGAGGAGTACCTCTCGGTCAAGTACGTCGGCATCGCACCCTGACCCCTCTGAGCCTCCTGGGGCCAGCTTGCGTATCCACGCCGTCTGGGAGACACTGAATGAACATTCATTCAGAAGCGACGACGACGGAGCCCCCATGAGCTGGAACCTGACCGACATCCCCGACCTGAGCGGCCGCACTGCCGTGGTGACCGGAGCCAACGGCGGTCTCGGACTGGAGAGCAGCATCGCCCTGGCCGGTGCCGGCGCCCATGTGGTGATGGCGGTCCGTGACCAGGCCAAGGCGGCCGCGGCCGTCGAGACGATCCGTGCGCGGCATGCCGACGCGTCGCTGGAGCTGGTGCCGCTCGACCTCGGCGACCTCGCCTCGGTGGCCACCGCCGCGGAGAAGATCCTCGCGGGCCACCCCTCGATCGACATCCTGGTCAACAACGCCGGCGTGATGGCGATGCCCGAGGGCCGCACCGTCGACGGCTTCGAGACCCAGTTCGGCGTCGACCACCTCGGTCACTTTGCCTTCACCGCGCACCTGCTGCCCGGCCTGCTTGCCGCCGACGCGGCGCGCGTGGTGACGGTGACCAGCGTCGCCCGCTTCATGGGCCGACCGATGAACGCCGACAACCCGCACCTCGAGGGTTCCTACGGCGCCTGGAAGGCCTACGCGCAGGCCAAGATGGCCAACTACCACTTCGGGCTCGGCCTGCAGCGCGAGTTCGACCGGGCCGGCGTCGCGGCGACGAGCCTGATCGCCCACCCGGGTCTGTCGAACACCGACCTGCAGTCCACGACCGTCGCCGAGGGTGGCGGCGGCTGGGCCGGCGGCTTCTTCCACATGCTGACCCGGCGGGTTGGCATGTCGCCCCGGCAGGGCGCGCTGCCGCAGCTGCGGGCGGCGACCGACCCGGCCGCGAAGGGCGGGGAGTTCTTCGTCCCGCTGTTCGCGAACAACGGTCCCGCCGTACGCCGTCCGGTGCTGCGCCGCTTCGACCTCACCAAGCACGTCGATGCGCTGTGGCAGGTCTCCGAGCGCGAGACCGGCGTGAAGCTGGACGTCGCGGCGGCTCGCGAGGCCCTCGGCCAGTGACCACCGCACGCATCGATCGCGCCGCGGCAGTCCGCGGCGCGGTCGTGCGGCTGGTCGCCGAGCGGGGCTTCCACGGAGCCTCGATGGGCGCCGTGGCCAAGGAGGCCGGAGTCGCGACCGGGACGGCGTACGTCCACTACGCCTCGAAGGAAGAGCTCGTCCACGCGACGTACCTCGACGTCAAGCGCAGTCTGATGGAGGCCGCCGCCTCCGCCGTCGACCCCGAGTCCTCGCCGCGGGAGCAGTTCGAGCAGATGTGGCGCGCCGCCTACGACCACCTCGCCGAGGACCCCCGCCGCGCGCGCTTCCTGGCCCAGGTCGACAGCTCGCCCTTCGCCGCCGCGGCCCACGAACGCTCGCTCGCCGCTGGCGGCGACCCGGTGATGGCCGTCCTCGAGGCGGCCCAGCTGGTCGAGGCCTTCACCCCCCTGCCGCTGCGGGTGCTCTACGACCTGGCCCTCGGCCCCGTCCTTCGCCTCGTCGCCGCCGGCGAGGAGCTGGAACCATCGCACCTGCCGCTGCTGGTTGAAGCGTGTTGGCGGGCCGTTACGCCTGGGGGCTGAGCGTGCCTCCGTGTGACGCAAGCGCAACCAAGGGTTGCGGTTAGGGATCGGCCGCGCTATCTTGGTGCAACCAAAGGTTGCGAAAGGTGAGCGTCAATGGAACACGGAACCATCGAGCGGGACATCCAGGTCGAGGCAGCACCCGAGGTCGTCTTCGAGGTGATCAGCCGCCCCGAGCACATCAGGGAGTGGTGGCCCGACGACGCGCGGTTCGAGTCGGTCGCGGGCGCCCCGGGTGAGCTGGTGTGGCGCAACGCCGACACAGGTGAGACGACGACCGTGGCGCTCACGGTGGTCGAGGTCGACCCGCCCAAGCGGTTCTCGTTCCGATGGTGTTCCAAGGGCCCGGCTGCGGCCGACCCCTCGCTGCTGGTCACCTTCGACCTCGTCCCGAGCGGAGCGGGGACCCAGGTCCGGATGACGGAGACCGGGTTCCGGGAGATGGGCTGGGAGGTCGCCGTACTCGAGGAGCAGTACCGCGAGCACGAGGACGGGTGGGACCACTACCTGCCCAAGCTGGGGGAGTACGCCGCCCGGCAGGTCGCAGCGAGATGAGCACCGCGGTCGACGACGACCTGTGGTCGGCGATCGGCGATCCCATGCGGCGCTCGATGATCGACCTCCTGCTGGCCGGTGGCGCGGGCACGGCCACCTCGCTGAGCGAGCAGCTTCCCGTCACCCGGCAGGCCGTCTCCAAGCATCTGGTCGTGCTGGACCGCGTCGGACTGGTGCACGCCGCGCCCGTCGGCCGCGAGCGCCACTACCGGGTCGATGAGGCCCAGCTCGCCAAGGCTGTCGCCCAGCTCTCCGCGGTCGGCGCGACCTGGGATGCCCGGCTCCGCCGGATCAAGCGCCTCGCCGAGGCCATCGAACGTCACAGCAGCAACACACGAGAAGGAGATCGAGATGGTTGACATCCTGCACCGGGTCGGCGCCGTCGCCCCGCTGGACAAGGTCTACCGCGCCCTGGCCACCCCCGAGGGACTGGCCGAGTGGTGGACGACCGACACGCAGGGCTCGAGCGAGGTCGGCGGCAAGCTCGTCTTCCGGTTCGGCGACGTCGGTGGCTTCGACATGGAGATCCTCCAGCTAGACCCCGCCGGCCACGTCCGGTGGCGGGTCATCGACGGCCCGGAGGAGTGGATCGGGACCGAGATCGACTGGCGGCTCCAGAAGCGAGACGACTACACGATCGTGCTGTTCACCCACGAGGGCTGGCGTGAGCCGGTGGAGTTCATGAGCCACTGCAGCACCAAGTGGGCGACCTTCCTGATGAGCCTGAAGGAGCTCGTGGAGACCGGCAAGGGACAGCCGGCGCCCGACGACGTACGGATCAGCGACTGGCACTGAGCGTGCCCTGGTCGCAGCCTCAGTCGCAGTAGTCGCAGACCCCCGTGGCCGGCACCTGGGTGAAGCAGCGCGGGCACATGGGGATCGGCTTGGCCTCCGGGGCGGGCGCTGCGGCGGCCGTCGAAGCCTTGCGGGGTGCGGCCTTCGTGCCCGGCACGCGTGCGGCGGGCTTGGGTGTGGCGGCCTTGCGGACCGTCTTGAAGTGGGCGGTCCGCAGCGCCGTACCGCCATCGCCGGGCAGGCCTGCGGCCTCCCAGTGGCGGTAGCAGCTGAGCCGCTCCTCTGCCGCGTGCTCGTCGGGGTCGGTGGGGCGGGTGCCGCGGGCCTCCTCGACAGCGTCGGCGTACCCCTGACCCGCGCTGCCCTGCATGTTGACGCAGAGCGAGGCCAGCAGCGGTTCACCGCGCGACTGGCACTCAGCGGTGACGCGCGCGAGCACGTCGCCGATCCACTTGGCCACCGGTTGGCTCGTGGTGATGCCGGTGGACTCCTGGATGGCCGTGGACAACTGCTTCCAGGTCACCAGCCCGCGGTAGCGACCCGCCGCCTCCAGCAGGACAGGGCGGGCCGCTTCGGCCCAAGCCGCCCGGGCGGCGGACGAGCCGACCTCGGTGGCGTCGCGGGGTTCAGGGGCGGCAGAGTCGGCAGTCACGCTCACATGTCTACTCGACTGCCAAGCCGACGTCAGGGGCGCCCTGGGTCCGGCCGGTCGGCTTCGACGGTCTGGCGCGCCCGGAGAGATTCGAACTCCCAACCTTCTGATCCGTAGTCAGATGCTCTATCCGTTGAGCTACGGGCGCCTGTCCCTGAGGACCGCGCAATGTTAGCGGACCAAGACTGCCGGGCCGAAATCGGTGCGCGCGAGCCCGGTCAGCCGGCGGGCGAGGCGGCTCACGGCGTGAGCCTGATCACCCGAAACCACGCTGGATCGATCCAATATGCCGAATCCGCCGTCGCGCGTACATTCGCTGCCAACCTCGGTTACCCCCCGTTCGTACGGCGGCGTAACTTGAGGGACCACCAACGGGTTGCTGCAACGGCGCGGCACTCGCGTGAACGAACTCAAGGACACACACCGTCGATGCGCTCGACGGCCGGCCAGCCCCCCGGGCGCAGCCGCGAAATGCTCGAGAGGGACACCTGGCATGACCGCCGACACGTCGCACAGCACCACCGCCACCACTGAGGGAGCGCCGACCACGCACGAGGGCATTCTCGCCTTCGTCAACGAGGCCGCCGCGCTGACCACCCCGGACCGCATCTACTGGTGCACCGGCTCCGACGAGGAGTGGGTGGAGCTGACCGAGGCGCTGGTCGCCAGCGGCACCTTCACGCGGCTCGACGAGGCCAAGAAGCCGAACTCCTTCCACGCGGCCTCCGACCCCACCGACGTGGCGCGCGTCGAGGACCGCACCTACATCTGCTCGGTCGACGAGAAGGACTGCGGGCCCACCAACAACTGGATGGACCCCAACGAGATGAAGTCCCTCATGCGAGGGCTGTACGCCGGCTGCATGAAGGGCCGCACGATGTACGTCATCCCGTTCGTGATGGGCCACCTTGAGGCCGAGCACCCGATGTTCGGCGTGGAGATCACCGACTCCGCCTACGTCACCGCCTCGATGCGCGTGATGGCCCGCATGGGCACCAACGTGCTGCGCAAGATGGAGGAGATCAACGCCGACTTCGTGCCCGCGCTGCACTCCGTCGGGATGCCGCTGGAGGAGGGCCAGGACGACGTTGCCTGGCCGTGCAACGACACCAAGTACATCGTGCAGTTCCCCGAGGAGCGCAAGATCTGGTCCTTCGGGTCCGGGTACGGCGGCAACGCGCTGCTCGGCAAGAAGTGCTACGCCCTGAGGATCGCCAGCGCCAAGGCGCGCGACGAGGGCTGGATGGCCGAGCACATGCTGATCTTGAAGCTCACCAACCCGCAGAACGTCACCAAGTACATCGCCGCCGCGTTCCCCAGCGCCTGCGGCAAGACCAACCTGGCCATGCTCGAGCCGACCATCCCGGGCTGGAAGGTCGAGTCCATCGGCGACGACATCGCCTGGATGCGCATCGGTGAGGACGGCCGGCTGTGGGCGGTCAACCCGGAGTACGGCTTCTTCGGCGTCGCGCCGGGCACCAACGAGCACACCAACCCGAACGCGATGAAGACCATCAACATCGGCAACTCGGTGTTCACCAACGTCGCGCTCACCGACGACGGCGACGTCTGGTGGGAGGGCCTGGAGAACCCGCCGGCCCACGCCACCTCCTGGAAGGGCGAGCCCTGGACCCCGGACTCCGATGAGCTCTCCAGCCACCCGAACAGCCGCTACTGCACCCCGATCAAGCAGTGCCCCATCCTGGCGCCGGAGTACGACGACCCGCGCGGCGTCCCGATCGACGCCATCCTGTTCGGCGGCCGTCGCAAGACCACCATCCCGCTGGTGACCGAGGCCCGCGACTGGGTGCACGGCACCTTCATGGGAGCCACGCTGTCCAGCGAGACGACCGCCGCCGCGACCGGCGAGGTGGGCGTCGTACGCCGCGACCCGATGGCGATGCTGCCGTTCATCGGCTACAACGCCGGTGACTACTTCAGCCACTGGATCAACATGGGCAAGGAGAACGACGCCGCGAAGATGCCGCGCATCTTCTACGTCAACTGGTTCCGCCGCAACGACGAGGGCGGCTTCCTGTGGCCGGGCTTCGGCGAGAACAGCCGCGTGCTCAAGTGGGTCATCGAGCGGATGGAGGGTCAGGCCGCCGCGGTCGAGACTCCGATCGGCCATGTGCCGGCCCCCGGCTCCCTGGACATCGACGGCCTCGACGTCACCGAGGAGGACCTCGCCAAGGCCCTCGCCGTCGACGTGGAGGAGTGGAAGCAGGAGATCCCGCAGATCACCGAGTGGTTCGAGAAGTTCGGCGAGCAGCTGCCCGCCGTGCTCTGGACCGAGCTCGACGGCCTCAAGGCCCGCCTCGGCGCCTGAGCCGCACCCCACACACGAGCACGGACCCGCACCCCTCCCGGGGTGCGGGTTCTGCCCGTTTCTGGGCATGATTCGCCCATGAGCATCGAGGACGGGGCCGAGCGCCGCGCGCTGCTGGACGGACCCGCGGGCGAGATCTTCCGGGAGATCGCGGCGGCCGGCTCCCTGGCGGTCGACGACCCCCGGCTCGCGCGCGGCCACGACGACCACGAGGCCCTGGTGGTGCTGCTGGACCTCGGGCTGCTGCGCCAGGACGGCGCGGACGGCGGCTACGTCCCCGTGGACCCTGCGGCGGTCCAGGCCGGCGTGATGGCGCCGCTGGGCCGCCAGGTGGTCGAGCTCCTCGGCGAGTCCAGTGCCTGGGCCGACACCCTCGGGTCGCTGGCCCAGGCCTTCCGTCGTACGCCGGCCGACGAGAGCCCGGTCTCCCACATCCGGGGCCTGCCGAGCATCAACCGGTTCCTCGAGGCGGCCCTCGACGATGCCGAGCACGAGCTGCTCACCGCCCAGCCCGCGGGCGCCCGCAAGGCGGTCATCCTCCAGCAGGCCGTGGACCGCGACATCCGGGCCCTGGAGCGCGGGGTCACCATGCGCACGCTCTACCAGCACACCGCCCGCCGCAGCACCGCCACGCGTGACTACGTCGACCTCATCATGGAGCGCGGCGCGAAGGTGCGCACGCTCGATGAGTTCTTCGACCGGCTGATCGTGATCGACCGGCGGCTGGCCGTGATTCCCGGGGAGACGAGCGATGTGGCGGTCGCGATCTCGGACCCGAGCCTGGTCCGGTACCTCGCCGACATCTTCGACCGCTCCTGGGAGCGGGCCACGGAGTACGACGAGCGCAGTGGCGAGTCGGAGAGCGACGTCGCCACAGAGGTCCGCCAGCTGACGCTGAGGATGCTCGGAGAGGGGCACAGCGACCCCGCCAGCGCCAAGCGGGTGGGGGTGAGCACGCGGACCTACGCGAGCTACGTCGCCGCGCTGAAGGAGGAGTTCGGCGTGGAGACCCGTTTCCAGCTCGGCTACGCGTTGGGTGCCCGGGACTCCGGTGGGGACGCAGCGACCCCGAGTCCTACCGAGGCGGCGGACCCGGGGTCTGCAGGGGAATGATCCCGACCGGGCGGCGGGGGAGCACGATCGAGGCCCGAGAGGCCCGACCGGTCAACCCGGCCGCGGCCGGTTCGGGAGTCGGAGGGTCAGCCCCAGCCGGTGTCGTGTGAGGAGACCGTGCCTGACTTGAGGATGGCTGCGTCCGCGGGAGCGGCAGCGCCAGCGAAGACACCGACGGCAAGGAGAGCGGCAACGAGAGACTGTGCGATGCGGCGGGGGTTCATGGAGGGTCCTTTTCCTCGGGGGGCATCCTCATGTTGCCCGCCCGGTTTGCCGCGAAACAGTTCCTCGGGGCGCAGACCTGTGCATTGCACGATCATGCAAGAAGATCGCCCCGGCTTCGGTGAGGAACCCGGGGCGATCGGTCTTGCGGAGGTGGCGGGATTTGAACCCGCGAGAGGGCACAACCCTCAACCCGCTTAGCAGGCGGGCGCCATAAACCGGACTAGGCGACACCTCCCGGTCGAGCAGGCCACAGGTTACCCATGTGCGGCCGTGGCGGAAAATCCGCCCTCCGGGTAGGTCAGGTCGTCCGCAGGCGTCGGTAGCCGTGCCCGCGGTCGAGATGAGCCTGCACGGTCTCGGTGAAGCTGGTCGGATCGCCCTCGATCACGTCGACCGGGATCGTCGTCGTACGCCCGTCGCGCAGGCGGAACACCAGGCAGCGGTTTCCCGCGACCGTGCTCGCCTGGAGGTCGAGTACGTCGGTCCAGCGGGCCGACCGCACCGCCGCGGAGCGGAGCAACCGGACCCGGTAGCCGTGCTCGTCGAGCCGGACCACCCATCGCCGTACGCCCAGGAGGAGGCCGAGGACGGCCACACCAAGAGCCGCGAGCAGCACGACCGCCGAGACGACCGCGCGGGGCAGGTCGGCCACCGCGGCCACCACCATCACCACGGCGACGAGGACACCGATCGCGACCAGCCCCGAGCCGAGCAGCCGGATCCGGATCGTCGGGGCGAGCGCCACCTCGACCGGGTCGGCAGAGGGGGGCGGGGGCGTGGTGCTCACCCCAGGGATTACATCGGCGAAGCGGGGCGCGCACCAAATCGGGTCTTGTCGATCAGGGGTGACCTGAGTCACACTCAAGTCTCCCCCGTACGTCGTGACCCGTCACGGCACCCACCGAAGGGTGGTTCGAGATGGCTCCTCTCGAAACCGCAATCAGGGAACTGCGCCAGGTCCTCCAGACCGACGCGGCCTCGCCCGAGTGGCGATGGCTGGTCCGAGGACGGCTCTCCGAGGTCAAGGAAGCGCTGTCGGACCCGCAGGTGCGCCAGTGGGACGGCTGGCTCAGCGCGCGGGCCCGCACGTCGAACCGCAACCGGCGCCATCTCCGCGCCAGAGTGGCCTCGCTGGCCGCAGTCGTCCTGGACAAGATGGAACCCGAGGCGGTCAGTCGCGAGCTCAGCCGGCTCGTGAGCGACCTCGAGCACTACGTGCAGCGGGTCCACGACCTGGTCTACGACTCGGTGTCGCTGGAGCTCGGCGGGTCCGAGTAGGCCTCGCCGACACGTCGCAAACGAACGTTCGTTTGCGACGTCTCGGCGGTGTCTACCCGTGCGTTTGTGACGTGTCGGCGGTGTTTGGTTGTGCGTTTGCGACGTCTCGGCAGAGGGGGCGGGATTCGAACCCGCGGCTGACATCTCTGCCAGCGACCGCTTTCAAGGCGGTTCCGATCGGCCACTCCGGCACCCCTCCAGGTCCCGAGGGACCGCAGCGAAGTCTAGGCGCTCGTCGCCCGGCGGTGGGCGGGGCTCATTGCAGCGGCCGTAGCCGCCCCGGCTCGGGCCGGTGGGCGGTGGCCTCCTCGCCCCGGCGGGCCCGCCGGCCGCGGGTGCCCTGCAGAGACTGCTCCAGCCGGATCACGAGGTAGCCCAGCAGCAGGCCCAGCGCCAGGCTGTAGACCGCGGCCAGGGTGGTGTTCAGCGGTGTCATGCCCTCGTCGATCAGCCGGGTGGTCGCGGGTGCGGTGGCGGCCACGCCGAAGGCGCTGACCCACCAGCCCTGGCGCCGACGTGCTCGCATGAAGACCCCCCAGGCGAGCGCGGGGATGCCGAGCAGGACCTCGATCGGGTGCGGTACGGCGCCGAGGTTGTCGCGCATCCAGAACCGGACGGTGTCCACCTGCTCGGTCATGCCCGGGGACCCCCAGCGACCCAGCGCCTCGCTGTAGGCGAGCGCGACCGCCAGGATGGCGATCGCCGCCACGGCCACGAGCATGCCGCGGCGGCCGAGCCCGTGCAGACCGGCGCCGAGGCGGTAGACCATCGCGATCGTCGCGAGCAGGCTCAGCGCCAGCACGGTGTAGGCGAACTTCGTGGGGTCGATGCCGACGCTGAAGCCGGCGACGGCCAGCGCGCCGACCGAGGCCATCGCCTGGGCGAGCACGATCTCGCGGATCACCGCGCGGTAGGTCGCCGCCGGCGTCGTACCCAGCACGGCGAGGCAAGCGGCGAGGACGCCGGTGCCCACGGCGGCACCGGCCAGCAGCGGTTCCCACTGGGTGCCGATGGCGGCTCCCCCGATGGCGATCGCCAGCAGGGCCGCGGGGAACGGCCGGCCCCCGCTGCGGACGGCGAGGCCGAGGGCGAGCAGGACGCCCGTGCCTCCGGCGGCGCCCTGGCGGTACAGCGTCTCGGCCCCGGTCACCTGGAGATAGACCAGGCCCACGGCTGCCGTGAGCAGGGCCAGCACCCACACGACTCCTGCGAAGGCCCGCCAGCGCCGTCCCTTGACGGGGGGCGGCCCGGTCTCGGTGGGTGACGGCGGCTCGGCGCCGTGGCTGGGGGCCGGTGGTGAGGCGCGGCGTCGGGAGCGCGCCCGTGCGGGCTGCTCGCGAACGCGCCGCGGGGGCGCGGCTCGGACCGGTTTCGGGGGTGGCTCCGCCCTCCGCCGGCCAGGCGCTTTCTCGACCCTCGACACGATCCGGAGGGTATCAACGGACCGACGTCGGCCACCGGGCGCGGCAGCGTCCCTGGACGTCACATCCGCCGGTTCGTCAGGGACGGGTTGGTATCGCGCGCCTGCGCGACCGAGGCCCGGTCGATCACGGCGTCGAGCAGGTCCTCGCCCTGGTCGGCCTCGGCGACCACGTCGCCCTCGGGGGAGACCACCATCGAGTGGCCGGTGTAGCGCGGGCCGGGCTGGCCCACGCCGAGGACCCAGACGGTGTTCTCGATGGCCCGCGCCCGCAGGAGGGTGCGCCAGTGCTCGACCTTGCGCGGCCCCGCCACCCAGGCCGCCGGCACCACGAGGGCCTCGGCCCCGCGCTCCGCGAGGGAGCGGCCGAGCTCGGGGAACCGCAGGTCGTAGCAGGTCATCAGGCCCAGCGGGAAGCCGCGCACGCTCACCAGGGCAGGTTCCAGCGGTCCGGCGCTCACCGTGGCCGACTCGTGGTAGCCGAAGGAGTCGTACAGGTGGATCTTGCGGTACGCCGCCGCGGTGTCCCCGTCGGCCAGCACCAGGGTGTTCAGCGGCCGCGCCGGGTCGTCGGAGACCTCGAACATCCCGGCCAGCCAGGCAGATCCCGTGGTCCGCGAGAGCTCACCGAGCCGGCTCGCGAAGGGCCCGCCCAGCTCCTCGGCGTACGCCGAGAGGTCGGAGCCGGGCTCGCCGAAGTCGCGGGCGAACGCCTCGGGCAGCACCACCAGGTCGGTCTCGCCCACGCCGGGGGCCACCTCGTCGAGGGCAGCCCGGTTCTCGCTGGGATCGAGGCCGGAGGCGCGCTGCGCCAGCCGGACGCGGAGCTGGTCGGCCATGACCCCCACAGTGCCAGACGGCCGGGCGGGGCCGCCTGCGAGAATGCGCGATGTGACCAGTCCCATCGCAGTCGAGCTGGGTGGCATCGTCTTGACCGGGGGAGGTGCCGTGCGCTTCCAGGGAGCCGACAAGGCCTCGATCGAGGTCGGCGGCACGACCTTCCTCGAGCGGGCGCTCGGCGCGCTGGCCGAGGTCCCGGACGTCGTCGTGGTCGGGGACCAGGTCCCGACCGCCCGGCCGGTGACCTGGCTGCGTGAGGACCCCCAGGGTGGCGGACCGGCCGCCGGTCTGCTCGCCGGGCTGGGCGGCTTCCCGCGGGCCCCTCGCCTGGTCGCCGTCCTCGCCGTGGACATGCCCTTCGTGACGTCCGCGACCCTGCGACGGCTGATGCTGTCCGCCGCCGCGGACGGCGCCCTGCTCGTCGACGACGACGGCCGGCGCCAGTACCTCTGCGCGGTCTACCGGACCGAGGCGCTGCTCGCCGCGGCACCCGACCTCGAAGGGCAGCACGGGCTGGCGATGCACCGGCTGGTCGGTGACCTCGAGCTCGCGGAGGTCCCGGCCCATTCCTGGGAGTCCCGGGACGTCGACACCTGGGCAGACCTGACCGAGGTGCGCGAACACCTGGACGGGTGACGCGCCGTAGTCGGCTTGGGTCTTGCACCATGGCGGCATGCGATCAAGACTGTGGGAGTGAACCTCCACGACTGGATCGACGAGTTGTGCGACGAGCTCGACATCGAGGCCGAGGTGGACGAGGCGCTGATCCTCGACCTGGCCCGCGATGCGGCCCACAACGTCGAGCGCAAAGCCGCCCCGATCACCACGTTCCTGCTCGGCTACGCCGCCGCCCTGGCCAAGGGCAACCCGATCGAGGTCGAACGCCTCGCCGGGCTGGCCTCGGGACTCGCCGTGCGCTGGGACAAGGCGCCCGAGGAGCTCGACCACGAGCTGGATGATCTCGAGATCGAGATCGAAGAGGCCGAGATCGACGCGTAGCAGTCCCCCGCGGACCGGCCTCTAGGCTGGCGCCATGCGCGCCGTCATCGCACCGGATCCCGGTGGTCCCGAGGCCCTGATCCTCACCGACCTGCCCGACCCCGAGGCCGGACCGGGTGAGGTCGTCATCGACGTCGTCGCCAGCGCGGTCAATCGCGCGGACACCCTGCAGCGGATGGGCTTCTACCCCCCGCCGAAGGGTGCCTCCGACGTGCTGGGGCTGGAGTGCTCGGGCCGCGTCAGCGCGGTGGGCGAGGGCGTCGACGGTCTCTCCGTCGGCGACCAGGTGTGCGCCCTGCTGGCGGGTGGTGGGTACGCCGAGAAGGTGGCCGTCCCCGCGGGACAGGTGATGCCGCTGCCTCCGGGCGTCGACCTCGAGGCCGCGGCCGCGATCCCGGAGGTCGCGTGCACGATCTGGTCCAACGTGTTCATGGTCGCCGCCCTCCAGCCCGACGAGACGCTGCTCGTGCACGGCGGTGCCGGTGGCATCGGCAACTTCGCGATCCAGCTCGCCAAGGCGCTCGGCGCGCGGGTGTTCGCCACCGCGGGCTCGGAGGAGAAGCTGGAGCTGTGCCGGTCGCTGGGGGCCGACCGGGCGATCAGCTACCGCGACGAGGACTTCGTCGAGGTGGTCAAGGAGGCCGGGGGCGCCGACGTCATCCTCGACAACATGGGCGCCTCCTACCTCGGCCGCAACGTCTCCGCGCTCGCCACCCAGGGCCGCCTGGTGATCATCGGCATGCAGGGGGGCACCCGGGGCGAGCTGGACATCGCCGCCCTGCTCTCCAAGCGCGGTGCGGTGATCGCGACGTCGCTGCGCTCGCGCCCGGCGGAGGAGAAGGCCGCGATCTGCCGCGGGGTGGTCGAGCACGTGTGGCCACTGGTCGGCGAGGGCAAGGTGCGCTCCGTCGTACACGAGAGGGTCCCGCTGGAGGAGGTGTCCCGTGCCCACGCGCTGATGGAGTCGGGAGCCCACAGCGGCAAGATCCTGCTCACGGTGGCTCGGTAGGGTCGAGGGCATGTCGATGACATCGGACGAGCAGACCCCGGAGGACCAGATGCTGGTGATCGGCCCCGACGGCAACCCGGTGACGGTGCCGGCCACCGCTGGCAGCGATGTCGACGACGGCGACGACCGGGGCGGGGAGCGCAACCTGACCGACCTGGTCGAACAGCCCGCCAAGGTGATGCGGATCGGCCGGATGGTCCAGCAATTGTTGGAGGAGGTGAAGTCGGCACCGCTCGACGAGCCCGGCCGCAAGCGGCTCGCCACCGTGCTGCACACCTCGATCGAGGAGCTCAAGGACGGCCTGGCCCCCGAGCTCGACGACGAGCTCGACCGGCTGATCCACCCGTTCGAGGAGGACACCCCGACCGAGTCGGAGCTGCGCATCGCCCAGGCCCAGCTGGTCGGCTGGCTCGAGGGTCTCTTCCACGGCATCCAGACCGCGATCTACGCCCAGCAGATGGCCGCCCGTTCCCAGCTCGAGCAGATGCGGGCGCTACCCCCGGGGACGATGCCCGGTGGGATGCAGGGTGGGATGCCGGGCTCCCACGGCTCGGTGACCGGCGAGGATGACGACGGCGGCGAGCACGGCTCCCAGGGCGGGATGTACCTCTAGGCCCCGAAGGACCCGGCGCTCGGTCAGCCGAGCGGTCGCACCATCACCAGGTCGCCGTCCTCCCCGGCGCCGCGCAGCTGGGTGAAGCCACAGCGGGCCAGCACCCGCAGGCTCGCCCGGTTCTCCGGCTGCACGCTGGCGCGGATGCGGACGCCGGCCCGGTCGGTCTCCTCGAGCAGTGCGGTGAGCGCCTCCGCGACGGCGCCGTGGCCGCGGGCCGCCTCGACCAGCCCGAAGCCGACCTCGGTCTCGAGCACCTCGTCGACGGCCGGGGAGGGCGCCCCGAAGAAGCCGATCGACCCGACGACCACGCCGTCGGAGGAGCGCACGATGTGCCGCGGCCCCCAGCTCGCGTGCGGGTCGCCGGCGCGCACCATCGCGGCGGCGTCCTGGTCGTCCTTGCGGGGGTAGTCCGGATGCCAGGACACCCGGCGCCTCCCGGCCAGCATCCCGGCGGCGTCCTCGGGCGTGATCAGCTGCAGTCGCAGGCGTTCGGTGGTGACGCTGTCGGGCAGGATCACGGGAACCAGTGCCGCAGCTCGGCAGCCGCCCCCTCGTCGTGCACCGTCCCGGTGCTGGCGTCGGCCGCGGCGTGGACCTCCTCGACGGCCTGACCCATCGCCACCCCGCGGGCGGCCCAGCGCAGCATCTCGATGTCGTTGCGGCCGTCCCCGATCGCCAGCACGTCGTCACTGGAGAGGCCGAGGCGGGCGGCGACGTACTGCAGCCCCGAGGCCTTGGACACCCCGACGGGCGCCAGGTCCAGCCACGCCGTCCAGCCCACGACGTAGTCGGTGCCGTGCAGGCCCAGGCGCGCGGCGAGGGCCACGAAGTCGTCCGCGGAGGCGTTGGGGTCGCGGATGATCACCCGGCTGACCGGCCCGGCGACGATCTCCTGCAGCTCGGTCTCGATCATCTCCCCGGACAGCTCACCGTCGGGGAAGGGCCGGTTCACGCGGTAGCCGACGCCGCGCTCCTCGACGGCGACCAGGGCCTCGGGGTGGTGCTCCAGGACCTGGCGCACGGCCTCGCGGGCGTCGAAGGTCTCCTCGTGCACGACCTCGAGCGGGGGGTAGCGAAAGACCACCGCGCCGTTCGAGGCGACCACCCAGAGCCGATCGGCCCCCTCGCGGGGCAGGTCGAAGAGGTCGGCGATCTTGTCCATGCCGTGCGGCGAGCGCCCGCTGGCGAGCACTACATGGGCGCCGGCGTCGACGACGGCCTGGACGGCGGCGTACAGCGTCGGGGTGATCTCCTCGTAGTTCTGCCCGGCGCCCTCGACCCACCGGAGCAGGGTGCCGTCGATGTCCAGGGCTACGAGTCGGGGCTGCCAGCCCTCGGGCGGTGGAGGTTTGGACAAGCTCAGCCACCGTCTAGGGCGCGGGCACTCAGCGGCTCGAGGACCTCCCGGCCCTGCAGGTAGGGCTGCAGTGCCGCGGGGACCCGCACGGAGCCGTCCTCCTGCTGGTGGGTCTCCAGCAGGGCCACGATCGTGCGCGGAATCGCGACCAGGGTGCCGTTGAGGGTCGCGATCGGCCGGACGTCGCTGCCGGAGGTCGAGCTGCCGGAGGGGAACCGTCCGCGGATGTCGAGCCGACGGGTCTGGAAGTCGGTGCAGTTCGAGGTCGAGGTGAGCTCGCGGTAGCGGCCCTGGGTGGGGACCCAGGCCTCGCAGTCGAACTTGCGCTGCGCGGAGAGGCCGAGGTCGCCGGCCGCCACGTCGATGACGCGGTAGGCGAGCTCGAGCTTCTCCAGCCACTCCTGCTCCCAGGCCAGCAGGCGCAGGTGCTCGGCGGAGGCCTCCTCCAGCGTGGTGTAGCTGAACATCTCCACCTTGTCGAACCAGTGCACCCGGATGATTCCTCGGGTGTCCTTGCCGTGCGAGCCGGCCTCCTTGCGGAAGCACGGGCTGAAGGCTACGTAGCGGCGCGGCAACGACTCGGCGTCCAGGATCTCGTCGCTGTGGTAGGCCGCCAGGGGGACCTCCGAGGTGCCGACGAGGTAGGTGTCCTGACCTTCGATCCGGTAGACGTCGTCGGCTGCCTGACCCAGGAAGCCGGTGCCCTCCATGGCCCGGGGCTTGACCAGCGTCGGCGGGATCATCGTGGTGAATCCGGCGCCCCGGGCCTGGTCCATCGCCATGTTGACCAGGGCGAGCTCGAGGTCCGCGCCCGGTCCGGTGAGGTAGTAGAACCGCGAGCCGGAGACCTTCGCGCCCCGCTCCACGTCGATGGCACCGAGGATCCGGCCCAGCTCGACGTGGTCGCGTGGGGTGAACCCCTCGGCCTCGAAGTCGCGGGGCGTCCCGTGCTCGGAGAGCACCACGTAGTCTTCCTCGCCGCCGGCCGGCGACTCCTCGGCGGCCGGGTTCGGGATCGCGTAGATCGCCTCGCGCCAGTCCTGCTCGGCCTGGGCCTGCGTCGCCTCGGCCACCTTCACGTCGGCCGCGAGCGTCTTGGTCCGGGCCAGCAGGCCAGCCTTCTCCTCACCGGTGGCGCGCGGGATCAGCTTGCCGAGCTGCTTCTGCTCCGCGCGCAGCTGCTCGAAGTCGGCGATCGCCGTACGGCGTGCCGCGTCGGCCTCCAGCGCCTGATCGATGCTGGCCTCGGAGAGCCCGCGCTTGGCCTGGGCGGTGCGCAGCAGGTCGGGAGCGTCGCGGAGCAGGCGTGGGTCGATCACGGCCCGAGACTAACCAACCGGGGAGACCGCACCTACTCAGCGGGTGGGAGCACCACGGTCACGCCGGACGCGGCGGGAGCCACCGCGGCGCTGGGCTTGCCGTAGGCCTTCCACTCCTGGGCGTCCTTGGCGAGGTAGTAGGTCGACACCTCGGGCTTGTCGGTGCAGAACATCCAGGTGACGCCAGCGCCGTCGGTGAAGCCACCGCCGAGTCGGCAGGGGCTCTTCGGCAGGGTGGCCGGCTCCTCGCTGTCGGAGGCGAGGACCGTGCCACCGTCGCGGGTGACCGGGGCGGTGTCGGCGGCGCCGTTCCCGGCGGGCATGGTCGCGTCGCTGTCGATGCTCTCCACCCAGGGCTGGCCCGTGTTGCGGTTGAAGCCGTCGGTGAACAGCCAGGGACCCTTCTCCAGGACGCCCTCCTGGGTCGCGTCGGTGCCGGTGACGCTGACCGCCCAGACCCGGTTGGCGGAGTCGACGACGCGCAGGGTGTCGGGTCGCTGGGGGTCGAAGGCCCAGCCCAGGGCCTTGAGGTCCCGTTCGCCGGTCAGGGCGCGGATGTCGAGCACCTTGGTCGTCTCGTCGCTCACGGAGTAGACGGTCAGCCGACCGCTCTTCCCCTCCGCCGTGGCGATGCCGGTGTCGGGGATCGCCCACTGGTGGTCGGTGCTCACCAGCAGGGCGCCCGCGCCGGGCGCCGTGCTGCCGGCTTTGACGCCCGGAAGGGCACGCTGCGTGGCCTCCCCGGTGGAGGGGTTGTAGGTGATGTAGACGGTGCTGCTCGTCTCGGCGTCCTCGCCACCGGCGGTGGTGACACCGAGCAGCCAGTCCCCTTCCCCGGCGCTCGTGTCGACGCTTCCAGGCGCGTCACCGGCCGCCTTGGGATCGGGCTTGGTGACCACGCCGGAGTTGCCGCAGGCGGAAACCAGCAGCGCGACGGTGAGAGCAGCGGCCGCAGCGGGGGCCGCGTGGGAACGGTGACGACGCATGTGGCCCCCTGCCGGATCAGATGGTCTTGAATGGAGAAATGCACGACTCCGTTGGGTCCCATGGTCCCACACCCGATGCCGCGAAAATAGGCGAACGCCCGCACCCCGGGAGCGAGGACGCGGCAGTGACTGGCACGCTGGTCTCCCGCAACAACGAGATCCACCGACAGCACAGGACGGCACCGTGACCGAGGCAAACCTGCGCCCCAGCCGGCTCGCCTGGAGCGCTCTCTGCTTCGTGCTGTTCGCGCTGATCGCCGTCCTGGTCAAGAACGCCTGGGCTCCGTTGATCGACCTGGACACCACGATCGGGACCGGGCCAGAGGCCTTCACCCGAGCCAACCACGGTGTCTACCTGTTCTGGCACTACCTCGCGCTGGCCACCACGACGCTCCCGGAGGCCGTGGCGAGCCTGGCCGTGGTGGTGGCCCTGGCCCTGAAGAAGCACCGCCGGGCTGCCATCTGGACGGCTGCGGTGATGATCAGCGTCGGCGGCGTGACGGCGCTGGTCAAGCAGGTGATCGGCCGCGAGCGGCCGGTCTGGGACGACCCGATCGAGGTGCTCAAGAGCTTCTCGTTCCCGTCGGGGCACTCCTCCGGCATCGCCGCCGCCATGGGCGTCATGATCGTGCTCACCATGATGCTCGTGCGGCGCCGCGGCGTACGACGTTTCGTCGTCGTGCTGGGGGTGAGCCTGGCGCTCCTGGTCGGCGCGGACCGGATCTACCTGGGCGTGCACAACGTCTCCGACGTACTGGCGGGGTACCTCCTGGGCGCCGGCCTCGTGCTGTTCTGGCTCGGCGTCTACGACCCGAGACCGCGCTCGCTGGCCCTGGTCAACGAGCCCCTGCCCGAGGCCCTGCCGAGCCGGCGCAAGAAGCTGGCCGTGATCCTCAACCCCTCCAAGGTCGACGACCCCGGCGAGTTCCGGGTGATGGTCGGCGCACTCGCGACCGACTCGGGGTACTCCTCGGTGACCTGGTGGGAGACCACGGTCGAGGACACCGGCTACGGCATGGCGCACGAGGCCGCCGTGAGCGGGTGCGACCTGGTGCTGGCCATCGGGGGCGACGGCACTATCCGGGCGGTCTGCGAGGAGCTCGCCGGCACCGGGATCCCGGTCGGCATCGTTCCCGCCGGCACCGGCAACCTGCTGGCCCGCAACCTCGACATCCCGCTCTACCTGCGCTCCGCGGTCGACGTCGGGCTCAACGGCCAGGACCGGGCCATCGACATGGTCGAGGTCAGCGGCGACCGGATGGAGGACGCCACCTTCCTGGTGATGGCGGGGATGGGCTTCGACGCCGCGATCATGGAGGGCGTCAACGAGGACATCAAGGCCAAGTTCGGCTGGCTGGCCTACGTCTGGTCGGGGCTGAAGTCGATGATGTTCCCGGCGATCCGCATCGAGGTCTCGGTCGACGGTGGGGAGTTCACCCGGCACCGAGCCCGGACCCTGGTGATCGGCAACGTCGGCTTCCTCCAGGCCGGGATGCCGCTGATCCCGGATGCCGTCATCGACGACGGGCTGCTCGACGTGGTGCTGCTGTATCCCCGTCGGTTCCTGTCGTGGCTCCCGCTGGCCCTTCGGGTGATCACCAAGAACAAGCGCACGGACGAGACGATCACCCGGATGACCGGCCGCGAGGTCGTCGTCCGCACCCATGTCGACACACCCCGCCAGCTCGACGGCGACCTGATCGCCCCGGGGCGGGAGATCCGCGCCACCTGCGTGCACGGGCGCCTGCTCGTCCGCGTCCCGCGCTGAGGCAGGTCAGCTCGGGTCGAGCAGGAACACCGGGATGACCCGGTCGGTCCGCTCGGCGTACTTCGCGTAGTTGGGCCAGGTCCGGATCATCTGCGCCCACACCTGCTCGCGCTCGGGCCCGACGACCTCGCGGACCGCGGCCTGCCGGGTGACCCCGTCGATGCGGACGCCGACCGGCTCCCCGCGCTCCTGGGCGGCGCGCACGTTGACCACCCACACCGGCGGCTTGGCCCCGCCGAAGTTGGAGCCTGCGACGAGGTGTCCCGCGCCGTGCGGGACGCACAGCAGCGGTGTCGTGCGGGGCACTCCGGACTTGCGACCCGCCACGGTGAGCATCAGGTTCGGCAGTCCGGCCAGCTTCAGCAGCGTCAGTCGGCCACGGCTGAGCCGCTGGATGAACTTGTCGATGGCGGTGATCTGGGGCAGCAGCCGGGGCAGCCAGGAGATCGCACCGAGCCGGATCGCCAACGGGGTCAGCATGTTCACGGTCCGGATCCTAGGGCCGATCCGGGTCCTGGGCGCTCTCGCTAGGGACGTGCGTGGGCGATCGCGTCGGACTCCTCCGGCGAGAGCTGGGCCTCGCTCGTCCAGCCGGCGACGTTCTTGGCGTAGCTGCGCGAGTCGTTGCGGCCCTGGATCGAGCTCAGCACGACCCCGCTGCCCGAGTCGTCGAGCAGGGCCAGCGACCAGGAGAGCTGACCCCCGGTGTCCGCGAACGCGTCGTAGCGGATGACCGCGACGTGGCGCAGGGCCTGTGCCTGCTCGGCCTTCAGCGCCGCGACCTCCTGGCGCAGGGCACGTGCGTCCTGCGGCAGGCCGCTGGCGTCCGCGCGCGACCTGCCACCGCCCGGCGTACGACGGCCCGCGACGGCGACCGCGAGAGCGGCCAGCGACAGCAGCAGGGCCAGCACGGCCAGGAAGGTCTCCATTGCCGGGAGCGTAGACGGATCCGCGGCGGCGACATGCGAGACTCGCCCACGTGAGTTCGTCGCGAGCCCAGAGCGAGGCAAGGCCCCGCATCGCCTACCAGGGCGAGCCGGGAGCCAACTCCCACATGGTCTGCAAGCTGCACTACGCCGACTGGGAGCCGATGCCGTGCGCCTCCTTCGAGGACGTCTTCGCCGCGGTCGAGTCCGGCGAGGCGGGGTTGGCCATGATCCCGATCGACAACTCCATCGCCGGCCGGGTGGCCGACATCCACCACTTCCTGCCGGACTCGGACCTGCACATCATCGGTGAGCACTTCCTGCGCATCCAGTTCGCGCTGATGGTGCTCCCGGGGGCCACACTGGACTCCATCAAGACGGTGCACAGCCACGTGCACGCGCTGGGCCAGTGCCGCAAGGTCATCCGCGAGCACGGCCTGAGGCCGGTGATCTCGGGCGACACCGCCGGTGCCGCCCGCGAGGTGGCCGAGTCGGGCGACCTCAGCCAGGCCGCCATCTCGCCGCCCCTCGCTGCCGAGACCTACGGGCTCGAGGTGCTGGCCTCCGACGTCGAGGACGAGGAGCACAACACGACCCGCTTCGTGGTGCTCTCCCGTGAGCTGGTCCAGGCGGAGCCGGGAAGCGGGCCGGTGGTCACCAGCTTCATCTTCAACGTGCGCAATCTGCCCGCGGCGCTCTACAAGGCACTGGGCGGATTCGCCACCAACGGGGTGAACATGACCAAGCTGGAGAGCTACATGGTGGGCGGGCACTTCACCGCCACCCAGTTCCTCGCCGAGGTCGACGGCCACCCCGACGACCCGGGGCTGAGCCGGGCGCTGGAGGAGCTGGCGTTCTTCACCACCGACGTCAAGATCCTGGGCGTCTATCCGGCCGACGACTTCCGATCTGCCTGAAATGCGGCAGGACTAGTGCAAACGGACCAGTCGGACTAGTCAAATTCCATCATTTCGGATGATGCGCGAAGTTCGACATGGGTGCACCATCGGGGCCATGCGATCTGCTTACAAGTTCCTGGCCTATGCCATCGACGTCCTGATCATCGTGCAGGCTTCAGCGATTGCGTGGGCGGTGTTCGGTCTCGGCAAGTGGATCGAGGACGGCAACAGCCTGAGCAAGTCCAAGATGGAGTCCGACACGTTCTTCTTCACCGAGGAGAGGGGCTTCATGATCCACGGGATCAACGGGCAGATGCTGATCCCGTTGGTCGGCCTGATCTTTCTGATCGTCTCCTTCTTCGCCAAGGTGCCCGGTGGGGCCAAGTGGGCGGGGATGGTCTTCGGCGGGATCGTGCTCCAGGTGGCTCTCGGCATCCTCGGTCACGGCCTGCCCTTCCTGGGTCTGCTGCACGGCATCAACGCCCTGCTGCTGTTCTGGCTGGCCTGGCATGCGGCCAAGCGGGCTGACCTGGTCGGGACGCCCGCTGCCTCGGACGAGGTCGCCGCACGGGCGTGACGCGCCGCGACCGGGTCAGGCTCCTGGTCGCTGTCGCGCTCAGCGTGGCCCTGGTCGGCCCGGTGGGCTGGATGTGGTGGCACAGCCGCCTGCCCTCGGCGTACACCGCGATGAGCATGGGGTACGCCGACTACGGGGGAGGGCCACGCCCGGCGGCCGGGGCCGGCCACGACGGGATGGGCGGGATGGGCGGGACCGACGATGGGGAATCGGTGAGCGTCCCGAGCCTGGACACCGAGGCGACAGGCCCGCCGGACGTGGTGGTGGACCTCACCGCCCGCGCCGAGCGGTTCCGCCTGGCCTCTGGCCAGCGCGTGGACGGCTTCACCCTCAACGGGTCCTCGCCCGGCCCGGTCATCGAGGCAACGGTCGGCCAGCTCGTGGAGGTGCGGCTGCACAACGAGTCGGTCCGCGGTGGGGTGGCGCTGCACTGGCACGGCGTCGACGTCCCGAACGCCGAGGACGGGGTCGCCGGCGTGACGCAGGACGCCGTGCCGATGGGGGACGACTTCACCTACCGCTGGGTCGCCCCGCACGTCGGGACGTTCTGGTACCACTCCCACCAGATGTCGAACGAGCAGGTGGCCGGCGGGTTGCTGGGTGGCCTCGTGGTGCGTCCGGCGACCCCCTCGACCGAGCGGGACGTCCTCGGCATCGCGCACGTCTATGGGGGCGACCAGACGCTCAACGGCCGCACGGGCGAGCAGCGGATCGAGGCTGCGCCCGGAGAACGGGTCAGGGTCCGGCTGGTGAACACCGACAACGGGCCGCAGACCGCATGGGTGAGCGGTCCCTTCCGGGTGCTGGCGATGGACGGGTACGACGTCACCGAAGCCGGGGAGGTGACCGGCAAGGGGGTGCACATCCCGGCGGGTGGCCGTGCCGACGTCGAGGTCAGCGTGCCGACGGACGGGTCGGCGACGCGAGTGCAGCTGCTCGGCGACATCGGGTTCGTGGTCGGACCCGCGGGCTCGAAGGCACCACTGCCCGAGCAGCCCGAGGACGACGTCGACCCGTTGCACTACGGCACCCCGGCCCCCACCGGGATCGACACCAGCAGCTTCGACCGGAACTTCGAGTACTCCATCGGGCGACGGCCCGGGTTCCTCGACGGCCGCCCCGGGCTGTGGTGGAGCGTCAACGGCCACCTCTACCCGGACATGCCGATGATGACGGTCAGGGAGGGTGACGTGGTCCGGATGCGGATCTCCAACCACAGCGGCCAGCTGCACCCGATGCACCTCCACGGGCACCACGCGGTGGTGCTCTCGCGCGACGGGGTGGCTGCGACCGGAAGCCCTTGGTGGTTCGACTCGCTCGACGTGCGGAACGGGGAGAGCTACGAGATCGCCTTCCTGGCCGACAACCCGGGGATCTGGATGGACCACTGTCACAACCTCAAGCACGCCACCGAGGGGCTGGTGACCCACCTGGCCTACGAGGGCGTGACCACGCCGTTCAAGCTGGGCGAGGACTCCGGGAACGAGCCGGAGTGAGCGTCCGCGACGGGCCGGATAGTTTGGGCCCGTGACCGAGTCCTCCAGCGAGCGCACCGCGGACCTGGGCTACGCGCGCGTCGACCTCGATCGCGCCGCACGCACGGGCGACCCGGAGGTGGTCTACGGCGCCGGCAAGACCCCGGAGCAGGTCGTCGGCATCCTGAGCACCCTGCACGAGCGGCATCCGGAGCGCGCCGTGCTCGCCACCCGGCTCTCGCCCGAGGCCATCGCGGTGGTCCGCGCGGAGCTCCCCCGGGCGAGCGTCGACGACGTGGCCAGGGCGGTCACCCTGGGTCCGTTCCCGACCGCCCGCGGCTTGGTCGCGGTGATCAGCGCCGGCACCTCGGACGCACCCGTTGCCGCCGAGGCCGCCCTGAGCGTCGCGGTGTACGGCGCCGCGGTCGAGCGGATCGAGGACGTCGGCGTCGCGGGGCTGCACCGGCTGCTGGAGGCCCGTGACCGCTTCGCGGAGGCCGACTGCCTGATCGTGGTGGCCGGGATGGAGGGCGCGCTGCCCAGCGTGGTGGGCGGCCTGACCGGCGTACCTCTTGTCGCAGTGCCGACCAGCGTCGGCTACGGCGCCTCCTTCGGGGGCATCGCGGCACTGCTGGCCATGCTGAACTCCTGCGCGCCGGGAGTGGCGGTGGTGAACATCGACAACGGCTACGGGGCCGGTGTGTTCGCTGCCCGGGTGGCCCGCAACGCCCGCGGAGCCCGGGATGCCTGAGTCCGTCGCCTGGCTCGACGCCTCCTCGGGAGCCAGCGGCGACATGATGCTCGGCGCGCTCCTCGGGGCTGGGGTGCCGCTCGGGGTGCTCAGCGCCGCGATCGAGAAGGTGGCGCCCGGGCAGGTCCGCCTCGACAGCGAGACCGTGCAGCGCGGTGGATTCGCCGCGACCCGGTGCCACGTCGCGGTCGCGGACACCGCCGAGCACCGCACCTGGCGCGAGATCGAGCAGCTGCTGGCCGGGGCCGGGCTGCACGAGGACGTGAGGTCCCTGGCCCACGACGTCTTCTCCCGGCTGGCCGAGGCCGAAGGCCGGGTCCACGGCAGCGCGCCCGAGGACGTCCACTTCCACGAGGTCGGGGCCTTGGACTCGATCGCGGACGTGGTCGGTGCCTGCGCAGGCGTGGTCCATCTCCGCCTCGACCGCGTGGTCGTCTCGACGGTGTCGGTGGGCGGTGGCACGGTGCAGGGTGAGCACGGCCGCCTGCCGGTTCCGCCGCCGGCGGTGGTCGAGCTCCTGCGCGGGGTCCCGACCGCCGGTGGCCCGGTCGACCACGAGCTCTGCACCCCCACCGGCGCCGCCCTGCTGGCGACCCTGGCCGACGACTGGGGCCCACAGCCCCCGATGACGGTCCGCGCGGTGGGTGTCGGTGCCGGAGGGCGCGACCCGGCGGGGCACGCCAACGTGCTGCGCCTGCTCCTGGGCGACCCCGTCCAGGAGCGAGGGGCGGCCCCTGGCGGTGCGCTGCTCCTGGAGGCGAACGTCGACGACCTCGACCCGAGGATCTGGCCCGTCGTGATCGCGACGCTGCTCGAGGCCGGGGCGAGCGACGCCTGGCTCACGCCCATCGTGATGAAGAAGGGCCGACCGGCACACACCCTGAGCGTGCTGGTGGCCGCCGAGCGGGCCGACGTCGTACGCCGCGAGGTGTATCGCCAGTCCTCGACCATCGGCATGCGCGAGACCCGCCTGGACAAGCACGAGCTCGACCGGGAGATGGCCAGCGTCGAGATCGACGGCCATCCGGTCAGGGTCAAGATCGCCCGGCTGAACGGTGAGGTGCTCAACGTGCAGCCTGAGTTCGAGGACGTCGCCGCAGCCGCCCGGGCCACGGGCCACCCGGTGAAGGCGTTGATGGCGCGGGCGGTGGCGGCCGCGCAGGGGCTCGCCTGATGTCGCTCGTCGTCATCGCGATCGTCTTCGGGGCGATCTTCGTGGTCGAGCTGCCCGACAAGACCTTCATCGCGGCCCTGGTGCTGTCCACCCGCTACCGGCCGTTCGCGGTCTGGGTCGGCGTCGGGCTGGCGTTCTTCGTCCAGACCCTGATCGCCGTGCTCGCCGGCCACCTGACGACGTACCTCCCGGACACCCTGGTCCGGAGCGTGGCGCTGGTCATCTTCCTGGCGGGCGCCGTGGTGCTGCTCCGCTCGGCGCCGGGGGCCGACGCCGAGGAGGCGGAGCAGGAGGCGGAGTTCGAGGCTGCCGCGGCGCAGTCGCGGACCGGCCTCAAGGCGGTCCTCGCCTCGTTCCTGGTCCTCTTCGCCGCCGAGTGGGGCGACCTGTCGCAGCTGCTGACGATCAGCATGATCGCCAAGTACGGCCACCCGGTCAGCGTGTTCATCGGCGCGTGGAGCGCACTCCTGGTCGTCTCGGGCCTCGCGGTGCTGGCCGGCCGGGTCCTGCTGCGGCACATCAGGCTCTCGGTGATCCACTACGTCGGGGCTGGGGTCTGCCTGACGCTCGCCGTCGTGACCGCCGTCGAGCTCCTGGCCTGAGCCGCACGCCCGCCGAGGTCGGCGTGGCCGCCCCTTAGGCTGCCTGCATGAGTGATGACCCCACCGGCAGCATCCCTCCCGGCGTCTCGAGCGAGGTCGGCCGGCTGAGGACCGTGATGCTCCACCGGCCCGGCCCCGAGCTGCAGCGCCTGACCCCGCGCAACAACGACAAGCTGCTCTTCGACGGCATCCCCTGGGTGAGCCGCGCGCAGGAGGAGCACGACGCCTTCGCCGAGGCGCTCACCAGCCGAGGCGTCGAGGTGCTCTACCTGACCGAGCTGCTCGTGGAGACGCTGGCCAGCGAGGAGGCGCGGGCGCACGCGATCGAGGGTGTCACCGGCTCGCTGCGGTTCGGGGACACCCTGCGCACCTACCTGCGCTCGGCGCTCGACGACCTCGCCCCGGAGGAGCTCAAGGACGTCCTGACCGCCGGTCTGCGCAACGACGAGGTGCGGGGCGGGTTCGGCCTGGTCACCAGCCTGCTGGCCAGCGACGACTTCCTGATCGACCCGCTGCCCAACCTGCTGTTCACCCGCGACTCCAGCGTGTGGATCGGTGACCGGGTGGCCATCACCTCCCTGGCGATGCCCGCCCGCGAGCGGGAGAGCCAGCTGACCGAGCTGATCTACACCGACCACCCGCGGTTCGCCCAGTCGCCCAAGATCCACGGGTGGCACCGCGAGCACGTCGAGGGCGGCGACGTGCTGCTGCTCGCGCCAGGCGTGCTGGCCGTCGGCGTCGGGGAGCGTACGACGCCCGCAGGGGTCGAGCGGCTGGCCCGCCAGGTCTTCGCCGAGGGGGCCGCACACACGGTGCTCGCCGTACCCATCGCCCAGGAGCGCGCGACGATGCACCTCGACACCGTGTGCACGATGGTCGACGTCGACAAGATCGTGATGTACCCCAACGTCGCGGACCACCTCACCGCCCACGCCGTCACCGCGGCCGACGACGGCACCCCGCTGGTGGCCGGCGCCGAGCCGTTCCTGGTCGCGGCCGCCAAGGCCATGGGGATCGACACGCTGCACCAGATCGACACCGGGCTGGACCCCGTGACGGCCGAGCGCGAGCAGTGGGACGACGGCAACAACACCCTTGCCGTGGCGCCGCGGGTGGCCGTGGCCTACGAGCGCAACGTGGAGACGAACACCCGGCTCGAGGAGGCAGGCATCGAGGTCATCGCGATCTCCGGCTCGGAGCTGGGCTCGGGCCGTGGCGGCCCGCGCTGCATGTCGTGTCCGATCGCACGCGACGCCGCCTGAGCCGGCCCCGGGAGAATTGAGATGCCCGACCGGTGCTGACGGGGGGGACAGCATCGGTCGGGCGAACCCGAATGTAGTCGATCTGCAAAGCGCTCACAACCGAAGATCGACAGTGGTTCGAATTGGGTCAGCGAATCGTTAGTTGACGGCTCGCGAGACCGGCTCGGGCGGACCGTTCCTCCACGGTCAGCGGAGCCGTCTCGGCGATCGCCGCGGCGAGCCGATCTGCGAGTCCCGCTGCGGGGGCATGGAGTGCCTCGGCCCCGGTGCCCACCGGGAGATCCCACACCGGAGCCACCAGGCCGTGGGCACGGAACATGCCGATCATGCGGTCTCCGGCGACCAGATTGTCCGCACCTGCGGCGTGCAGCCGCGCCAGGGCGTCGAGCACCAGGTCCTCGTCGTCGGGCAGCACCCAGCGCAGATACTCCCGGTTGCCCATCGAGGTCCAGTACGCCGCCTCGACGCCGTCCAGCCGCTTGGTCGGCGCTGCCGCGTCGTTGGCCTGCTCCAAGGTGGCGGCCAGGCTGCCGTCCGGATCGTCGACGTCACCGAGCCAGTAGTCGAAGCCGGCGTGGACGGTGACGTCCAGGGAGTCCTGGCTGAGCAGGTCCTGGAGACGAGGGCCGTCGTCCGGCGCCTGCGTCAGGCCGACCAGCGTGCCGTGCTCGGCGTCCAGGGCCTTGGTGAGTACGGCGGCCAGGTCGCGACTGGCGTCGCCGTACGCGTGCTGGACCTGGAGACCCAGCCAGATCGTCCCGTCCTCGCGCACCAACGCCGGTGCGGCGCCGGGCAGCAGCGAGCAGAGCAGGACGTCGCGCCCGGGCTCGCGCAGCGTCAGCGGGGCGGTCGCCGCGGGCACGAACTCCCGCAGCGCCACGACGTCGCACTCCGAGGGCAGCCCGGCGAAGGGCCGGGCTGTGAAGACGGTCGGAGCCCCCGACGTGGTGCCGTGACAGGCCTTGTAGCGCCGCCCGGACCCGCAGGGGCACGGCGAGCGGGGGCCGACGGACTCAGCTCCTGCGGCGGGCTCGGAGGTGTCGAGGTTGCGGTTCCGGTCGCGTGACTTCTTGCCCATGGGCGAAGACTAGACAGTGGCTCCACTTTCCCGGGGGCTGCCTGGGCGCTGGCCCGAATCAGATCAGCGAGACCCGAGCGTGCACCGTGGTGCGGGACCGGGTGGTCTCCACCCACCAGCGGGCGGACACCGACTCCACGAGCGCCAGACCACGACCGGCAAGGTCGGAGACTCCGGCGTCCATCCGCTCCGGTGTGGTCAGGGCGCCACCGTCTGTGACGGCGATGTCCAGGGTGTCCTCGGAGCTGTTCCAGGCGACCTGCATGGTGCCGTCGGCCAGAGGGCGCGCGTGGCGCACCGCGTTGCCGACCAGCTCGCTGACCACCAGCCGCGCGTCGTCGCGCTTCTCGGCGCTGTGGGTCAGTCCGTTCAGCCACTCGATCAGGTGTTGGCGGGCGAGGGCCGCGCTCTCGGGAGCGAACGGCAGCACGAGCGCGAACGGTTCACGGTCCGGGTCGGTCCCGCCGCCTCGCGCCATGACGTCCCTCGCCTTCGGTGTGGAACCTGTGAACAGATGTTGCCCAGAGTGGCGAACCGTAAACTCAGGAGTCGCTCGCGCCGAGATACGTCATGGCTGCTCCTGGCTTGTCGGTGATGATCGCCTCGACACCCAGCTCCAGGCACAGGTCGATGTCAGCATCGGAGTTGACGGTCCAGCAGTGCACCCGGGTCCCGCCCTCCACGATGCGGCGGATCAGGTCGGGGTGCTCCCGCAGGAGCTCGATCCCCGGCCCGGCGATCCAGTCCGGCTCCGCGAACGGCCTCGAGCGCCACCAGTGGTTCGGCGAGCTGACCAGCAGCACCAGCTCGAGGTCGGGTGCCAGCCGGCGGATGCGACGCAGCGCCACCCACGAGAAGGACATCACGCGGGCGGGCGAGTCCCTGCCTGCGAAGCCGAACTCCTCCAGCAGACGCACGAGCCGGCGCTCGACCAGTCCGGCGTAGCGGGTCGGATGCTTGGTCTCGATGGCGAGCTCGACCCGGCGTGGGTAGTCGGCCACGGTCTCCAGCAGCCGTCGCAGCGTCAGCACCTTGCCGAGCTCGGGGTCGACGTCGGGTGCCTCGTCATCGAGCTCGGCCCAGGGGTTCTTCCACGACGAGAAGTCCAGTGCCTCGAGCTCGGCCAGCTCCATCGCGGAGATCACGCCGTTGCGGTGGGCGGTCCGTCGCAGGTTCCGGTCGTGGACGCAGACCAGGTGGCCGTCGGCGGTGAGGCGTACGTCGCACTCGAAGGCGTCGGCGCCCTCGTCGAGGGCCGCGACGTAGGCGCCCAGGGTGTGCTCGGCCAGCTTGGCGCTGGAGCCACGGTGCGCCACCACTTGGGGCCGGCCGTTGACCATGCCGACATTGTGCACGGGTTCCGGCGTGTGGCTGGGACCCGGGCCGGACTTTGTGCTGGGTGATCGGCGCGCGCCCGGGCGCTCTGGGGCGCTCTGGTGCCGCCGTCAGCGCTGGCTGCGCAGGAACTTCCCGAAGTGGGGCACGGTGAAGGCCACCGTGCCGCGTTCTCCGGAGAACACCAGGCCCTTCTTGATCAGGCCGTCGCGAGCCGGGGACAGCGACTGTGGCTTGCGGGCGAGCAGACGGGCGATGTCGGCGGTGCTGACGGCGAGGTCGTCGGTGCCCTCACCGAGGTCGGCCATCGCCACCATGTAGTCGCGCTCGGCCGGTGTCGCCCTGTCGTAGCGGGCGCCGAAGAAGCCGATGGCCAGCTCCGACTCCGCCTCGGGAGCGGCGGAGTGGACGTCCGCGGCGCGGATCGGGGTCTGCACCGCGACGTCCCAGGTGACCTTGCCGTAGGCCTGCACGAAGTAGGGGTAGCCGTCGGTGAGCCGGTAGAGCTCCTCGAGCGCTGCGGGCTCGTAGGCCACGTCCTCGCTGTCGGCGGGCAGCGTCCAGGCCCGCTCGGCCATCGGGCGGGGAAGCCGGTCGACCGAGACGTAGCGGAACAGCCGCTCGGCGTAGGACTTGGACGCGGCCAGCGCGGCCGGGAGGTGCGGGAGTCCCGCACCGACCACGATGAGAGGTGCCCCCTGCTGGCTGATCTCGTGGCAGGCCCCGCACAGAGCGGCGAGCTCGGGGGTGGAGATGTCTTGCATCTCGTCGATGAACAGGGCGACCCCGACCCCGAGGTCGCCGGCCAGCGAGGCGACGTCGGTGAACAGCTCGATCAGGTCGAGCTCCAGGTCGCCGGAGTCGGCGCGCCCCTGGGTGGCGGCCACGTCGATGGGTGGTTGCCACCGGCTCTGCCGGTGGGCCGCCTTGCGGTCGCGCAGCTCGGTGCGCAGCGCGAAGGCCTTGAGTACGCCGGCCACCTGGTCGACGCGGTCGGGGTCGCGGTGTCGGTGGGCGACCTCGCGAACGGCCGCGTGGACGGCCTGCGCCAGCGGCAGCCGGAGGGACTGGTCCGGACGGGCCTCGATCTTGCCGGTGCCCCAGGCGCGCTTCACCGCGAGGCTGCGCAGCGCGTTGAGCAGCACGGTCTTGCCGACACCACGCAGGCCGGAGAGCACCATGCTCCGCTCGGGACGGCCCGCGGCCACTCGCTCGAGGGTGACCTCGAACTGCTTCAGCTCGCGGTCGCGGCCAGCCAGCTCGGGGGGTCGCTGCCCGGCGCCGGGGGCGTAGGGGTTCCGGATCGGGTCCACGATCGGAGGTTATCGGGGCGTCTAGGGATTCCCCTAGATTTCGCTAGCGAGTCGTAGCGAGAGTGGTCGGACGCATTACCGTTTCCTCGTGCCCGAACTACCCGAGGTGGAAGCGCTGGTGCAGGACCTGGCCAGACGGCTGGCCGGACGCGCCGTGGTGCGTGTCGACATCGCGGCCTTCAGCTGCCTGAAGACCTACGACCCCCCGATCAGCGCGCTGGCCGGTGGGATGGTCGACTCGGTCAGCCGGCACGGGAAGTTCCTCGACATCGACGTCTCGGGCACCCACCTCGTGCTGCACCTGGCCCGCGCCGGCTGGGTGCGCTGGAAGGAGCAGGTCCCCGAGCTGCCGCCACGTCCGAGCAGCAAGTCGCCGCTGGCGGCGCGGATCGTGCTCGACGACGGATCCGGGCTCGACATCACCGAGGCCGGCACCCGCAAGAGCCTGGCTCTGCACGTCGTACGGAACCCCGCCGAGGTCCCGGGCATCGCTCGGCTGGGCCCCGACCCGCTCGCCGACGACTTCACCATCGAGGTGCTCGCCTCGATCCTGGAACGCGCAGGCCGGGCCCAGCTCAAGGGTGTGCTGCGCAGCCAGGGCACGATCGCCGGCATCGGCAACGCCTACTCCGATGAGTTGCTGCACGCTGCCAGACTCTCGCCGTTCAAACCGGCCAGCAGCCTCGACGAGACCGAGCTGCGCACTCTTCACGACGCCATCAGACAGGTCCTCGGCGACGCGGTGGCCCGCTCCAGCGGCCTGGCGGCGAGCGAGCTCAAGGGCGAGAAGAAGAGCCACCTGGCGGTGCACGGGCGCACCGGGCAGACGTGTCCGGTCTGCGGCGATGTGGTGCGCGAGGTGAGTTTCGCCGACTCCAGCCTGCAGTACTGCGCCACCTGCCAGACCGGCGGGAAGCCGCTGGCTGATCGCCGGACCTCGAGGTTCTTGAAGTAACGTCGTGGCCATGATGCAAGTGCCGACGATCGAGGTGTCCAAGGTTCCCGACCCCCTCCCCGACGACCTCACCGTGCTCGACGTGCGCGAGCCGGTGGAGTGGCAGCACGGCCGGATCGACGGGGCGGTGCACATACCGCTGACCCAGCTGCCCGAACGGCGCGAGGAGCTGCCCGACAACGGGCGCGTGCTGGTGGTGTGCAAGGTCGGCGGCCGATCAGCCCAGGCCACGGCCTACCTCCAACAGCTCGGGGTCGACGCCGTGAACCTCGACGGGGGCATGCTCGAGTGGGTGGCCGCAGGCCGCCCGATGGTGGGCGACGGCGACTCCGACCCCCTGGTCGTCTAGCGCCAGACCGCCGGCAGCGGCACGGTCAGGGCCTCGGCGAGCAGGAACAGGTAGTCCTCGCGCGGCAGTTCGACCCCACCGAGGCTCGCCAGGTGCGGGGTCTGCCACTGGGTGTCCAGCAGGCGGCGGTCCACGTGCTCGTCGCTGAGCAGGTCGACCAGTCCGCACAGGGCCACCTTGGAGGCGTCGCGGACCCGGCTGAACATCGACTCTCCGGCGAACAGGCCGCCGATCGCGACGCCGTACAACCCGCCCGCCAGCTCGCCGTCACGCCACGCCTCCACCGAGTGTGCCCACCCGAGCTCGTGCAGGCGCTGGTACGCCGCGGCGATGTCGGCCGCGATCCAGCCACCGTCGCGGCCGGGGTCGGCGCAGCCCTCGACGACCTCGCGGAACACAGTGTCGACCCGGATCTCGAAGTGGGCGGCCGACTGCCGCGTCGAGCGGCTGACCCTCAGCCCCCGCAGTGGCAGCACCCCACGGTCGACCGGTGACCACCACGCCATCTCGGTCGAGGTGCGCTCGATGCGCATCGGGAAGATGCCGCCTCGGTAGGCCGCGAGCAGGGTGCCCGGCTCGAGGTCGCCGCCGAGCGCCACGATGTCGCCCTCCACGGTGCGCGGCGAGGGGAAGGTCCACGGGGAGGGCGGAGGTTCGACGGGCATCCGAACATCGTGGCAGGAGACTCGTGGGAAAGGTTTGTAGGCTGGCCCCATGAGCCTTGCCAAGCGACTCGGAGCCCAGCTGGCTCCGAAGATCACCGAGATCGCGCCCAACCTGACCGCCGGCTTCGTCCAGCAGGCGATGGACCGCGCGATCCGCGGCGTGGGGCCGCTCGACGGGGCCGCCATGGCGGCCGAGAAGCAGCTCGACGAGCAGAAGGGCGATGTCGACGCCGCGATCCGGGAGGTGATCGAGAACAACGTCCGGCTGGCCGGGGCGCAGGGCTTCCTGACCAACATCGGCGGCCTGATCACGATGACGGTGACCGTGCCGACCAACATCACCGGGCTGGCGCTGATCCAGTGCCGGATGGTGGCCGGCATCGCGCACCTGCGGGGCTACGACCTGAACGACAAGCGGACCCGCAACGCGATCCTGGCCTGCCTGCTCGGCGAGGAGCGGATGCTGTCACTGATCAAGAAGAAGAAGCTGCCCGGCACCCCGATGGCGCTCGCCACCGCCCCGGTGCACGACCCGTCCCTGGACACCGTGATGGCCAACGAGGTGGCGGCCGAGCTGTTCACCAAGGTGGCCGGCAAGCGCATCGCCACCACCGTGGGCAGGCGGGTCCCTCTCGTGGGCGGACTCGTCGGTGCCGGCACGGACGGCTTCTCGACCTGGAAGATCGGCCGCTACGTCGACCGGGAGTTCCTGCCCCGCACGCGCCGGTAGGCCGAGAGCGCGCCGCGGGCCACGACATTGGACTGCGACAGCCCGACGAGGCGCTCCTTGGCCTGGTAGCTGCGGGTGCCGTGGAACCGGTCGAGCTGGCCCATCAGGTCCTCGATCACCGAGTGCAGCTCGATCTCCGCGTCGCGCAGCCGGGCGGTCTCGCGGGTCATGATCGCCAGGGCGTCGAGGGCGGCGTCGGCGACCTCCGTGTCGTCGCAGGCATCCGGGTCGACGAACGGCCGCGGCTCCCCGGCCAGCAGGTCGTCGAGGTCGCCGATCACGTCGTACCCCCGCAGCGCGAGCTCGCTGACCCAGCCGCGGCTCAGGTCCCTCGCCCAGGCGTGGGCGTCCTCGGGGAGAGTCACCCGAGCCGAGTCCGACCGCTGCGAGAGGTTGCGGTGCACGAGCAGCTCGCGCACGAACGTCCGGTAGTGGTGGTTGGGGAGTACGTCGTTGAGCCGGGTGTTGAGGCGCCGGATCATCGCCGACTCGGCGACGCCGAGGGAGGCGTTCGCGCGGTCGGTGGGGGGAAACTCCTGCGGATCGATGCCGAACACACCGGCGAACCGCTCCCACAGCAGGGTGGGGCTCGCGCCCGGGGGAGGGACCGTCACGAGGTGGACGCGTTCGCGGGGGAGCGACTCGCCCCAGCGGTCGAGCACGCCGGGCACCTCCTGGACGCCCCAGAACCACTGGGCGACCTGGCTGCTGCGGGACTCCTCGCGCAGCCTGGTCAGGAAGCGGGCGTAGGTCATCGTCCGGCGGTGCTTGATGTTCTCCTGCCACTCGGCGGGGATCTGCCGGACCAGGTCGCGAGCGGACATGACCACGTGGATCTCGGCGTCCCCCAACGACTCCATCGCTCGCGCGACGTGGACCCGTGAGGCGGGGCCGAGGATCTCGTGGCTGATGATCGCCGTGCCGTCCCACTCGCGGACCTCGGCAGCAAGCCGGTCCCACGCCCCGACGGCCTCACGTTCCAGGCCGCCCCAGGGCAGCTCCATCAGGTCCAGTGCGGCCAGGAAGTGCGCGTCGTGCCGGTCGGCGGCGTAGAGGATCCCCTGCTCCCGCAGCGCCTCCCGGTTGCTGAACAAGATGTCCTGGACGAAGGACGTCCCGGTCTTGGGAGCTCCCACGTGCAGGAACACTCGGCCGGTCATCGAGCCCCTCCCTGCAGCTGCCAGGCCCGCAGGCAGGCCGCCAGGGCCAGCGTGAGGGTGCGGTCACGGTCGACGCCCCCGGGCTCGGGCTGCTCGGTCGGGGCCAGCTCCCCGGGGTCGCCGTGCACAGCGTAGCCAGCGCCGCGGAGGCTGTCGGCCATCGACGCGGCCCGCTCCTCGGCCCAGCCGCGCGCGTTCGCCGGCGGGGCCGGGCTCGAGTCCCCGGGCGCCTCCGGGAGGACGTGGGAGACCAGGACGCCGGCCAGGGCGCGGACCCGCTCCGGCCCGGCGGTGAGGGCGAGCAGCCGGTTGACCCGACGCAGGAGGTCGGTCCGGGGTCCGTCGGCGGTCGGGGCCAACGGCGTCGGGCGGGCGCGCAGGACGCGCGCGACGAGTGCCGCCGCCCGGTCGGGGTCGCGGGCGACCACGACGTGGACGGGCTCGTGCCTCCGGCCACTCAGCCGGTCCGCAAGACGGCCGGGGTCCGTGCGCTCGGGGAGGGCACCGGCAGCGATCGCGCGCCGCCACACCGTGCTCCACCTCAGGCTGCCGCCCTCCAGCACCCCGGCCGCCCAGTGCTCGGCCATCATCACCTCGACCGGTCGGGCGACCACGACGTGGGTGGGACGCCAGCCGGACTCCACGAGTCCCTGGTCGAGGAGCATCCGGCGCAGGCCGGCGACGGAGCCGGGGGAGCCGTGCAACCGGAACCTGGTGCGCCAGGGCAACGGCCACCGCGCCGGTGGCGGCGCCGGCTGCGTGGACGGTACGCGGGGGAGCAGGTGGGCGAGCACACCGACGGCGAGCCGGACCAGCTCCTCGGTGGGCAGCTCCTCGGGTTCGACCGCCGGGAAGCCGAACGTCGGCTCCTCGCCGGGCCACGGCAGCGGCACGTCGATCATGCCTCGTCCGGGGGCGCCGGTGCGGAGCACCAGGTCGGCCAGGTCCGGGTCGGCCGATCCGGCCACCTCGTTGAGACGCCGCACCACCTCGAGGTGGACCGCGTCGTGGGTGGGCGCCGCCGGCATCTCGGCCGGCGCGACGTCGAGATGGTCGCGCTCGCGCCAGGCCGACCAGGTCGTCGTACCCCCCGCCCGGAGGTGGGCGACCCAGGAGGCGACGGCCTCGTCGTGCGAGAGCTGGCTCAACTGCGCAACCGCCGCGCGATCCGGGCCACGGGTCCTTGGTTGGCGGTGCCGCGGGAGATCTCGTCGATGACGTGCGCGAGGGCGGCCACCGCGGCATCGGCCACGACCGCTGCATCGGGCTCGTCGGGGTCCGGCCAGGGCGCGTCTCGCTCCGGCCAGGCCGGTCGCAGGTCGGCCAGGTCGCCCACGACGTCGATGCGGGACTGCTCGATCCAGTCCAGCCAGCGGTCGGTGACCTCATCGACGAAGGCGTGGCGCTCACTCGGGACGGTGGCTCGCTGCGGGTCCGGGCGCCCGGCGAGGACCTCCTTGACGATCATCTCGCGCACCCAGTCGACGTAGGTCTCCCTGGGCACCTTCCGCTCGGCGAGCGCGATGTTCAGCCGGCGGAGCAGGGTGACCTCGGCGGCACCCAGCGAGGCGTTGGTGGTCTCGCTCTCGGCGTAGTCGAGGGTCGGGTCGAGCCCGAGGACACCGGCGAACCGCTCCCACAGCACGTTGGGCTGCCCGTCGGGCGGGGGCACGGTGACCAGGTGGATCCGGTCGGGGGTCAGCCCGGTGCCCCAGTTGGTGAGGACGGCGGGAAGGTCCTGGACGCGCCAGAACCACATCCGCCAGTCGGTGCGGTCGTGGTTGCGGACGAGTGCCTGGAGGAACCGGGCGTAGTCGCGGCGTCCGCGGTGCTTGACCCGCTCCTGCCACTCGGCCGGGATCTGCCGTCCCAGGTCCCGCGCTGTCAGGACGATGTGCACCTCGTCGTCGGCGAAGGAGGCCATCGCCCGGCGGACCGCGTCCGGCTGGGCCGCGGCCAGGATCTCGTGGCTGACCAGCAGGTCCCGCTTGGTGGAGCGGGTGCTCGACACGAGTGCGTCCCACTGGCCCGCCGCCGCCTTCTCGGCGCCGGCCCAGCGCTCACCGATCAGGTCGAGCGACGCCTCGAAGTGGCCACCGGTCCTGGTGCGCGCGTAGTCGAGACCCTGGGCCTCCAGGAGGTCGCGATTGAGGGCCAGCTTGTCCTGCAGGTAGCTGGTGCCGCTCTTCGGCGTCCCGACGTGGAGGAAGACGCGGCGACTCATGCGCGCATTCTGCCGCGTCCGGACCGCGCTCGACCACCGGGAGGGCCGGTGCGGGAGGAGTCAGGCACGCGGGGTCAGCGCCGTGACCACCCGGGAGGGACTGGGTCGGCCGAGTACGCCGGCCATCCAGGCGCTGGTCCGCACGAGGGCGTCGAGGTCGACCCCGGTCTCGACTCCGAGGCCGTGGAGCATCCAGACCAGGTCCTCGGTGGCCAGGTTGCCGGTGGCACTGTCGGCGTACGGGCAACCGCCGAGGCCACCGGCGCTCGCGTCGAAGGTGGTGACGCCGTGGAGCAGCGCGGAGAGGGCGTTGGCCAGCGCCTGGCCGTAGGTGTCGTGGAAGTGGACTGCCAGGACGTCGTCGGACAGTCCGGCGTCGTTGAAGGCGGTCAGCAGGTCGGTGACGTGGCCCGCGGTGCCGACCCCGATGGTGTCGCCCAGCGAGAGCTGGCTGGCGCCGAGGTCGAAGAGTCGCTTCCCGACGCCGACCACCTGGTCGATCGGCACGTTCCCCTCCCACGGGTCGCCGAAGCACATGCTCACGTAGGCGCGGACGTCCAGGCCCGCGTCGCGAGCCCGGGTGACGGTCGGCTCGAACATCGCGAACTGCTCGTCGAGGCTGCGGTTGAGGTTGCGAAGCGCGAAGGTCTCGGTGGCGCTGCCGAAGATGGCGATGTGCTCGCAGCCGAGCTCCAGCGCGCGGTCGAGCCCGCGCTCGTTGGGCACCAGCACCGGCAGGGCCCGGCCGGCCGCACCCAGCCGCTCCATCAGCTCGCCGGCGTCGGCCAGCTGCGGCACCCACGTGGGGTGCACGAAGCTGGTCGCCTCCACGATGGGAAGTCCCGCGGCGAGCAGGCGCTCGATGAACTCGGCCTTCGCCTCGACCGGAACGACGGTCTTCTCGTTCTGCAGGCCGTCGCGCGGGCCGACCTCGTAGATCGTGACCCGTCCCGGCAGCTGCTCGTCACCCATCGGTCGCCTCCACCTCGAACAACAACTGTCCCAGAGTCACCTGTGCGCCCGTGGCTGCGCCGACGGTGGTGACGTGTCCGGCGAACGGAGCCGTCAGGGCGAGCTCCATCTTCATCGCCTCGAGCACGCCGAGCCGCTGACCCTCCACGACCTCCTCGCCCTCGCTCACGTCGACGGCGAGGACCGTGCCGGGCATCGGGGCGGTCAGGCTGCCCGCGCCGGCTTCCGGTCCGTGGGCGGCGAACACGTCGGGGCGCTGGAAGACGAACCGCTGGCCCTGGTGGACCACCTCGATGCGGTGCGTGCCGACCGAGCCGATGCCCCGGTGGGCCACCCCGTCGAGCGCCAACGTCAGGTCGAAGAGCGTGCCCTGGAGCCGGGGGAGCGTCCGGTCAGCGTGCGAGAGCTCGACCGCCGCGACGCCGTCCACGCTGTCCTCGCGCACGACGACCACCGGGTCGAGGTCGACCAGCACGGGGGCTCGCTCGCCGCCGAGCCGCCAGCCGTCGGACCGGAACGGGGACAGCTCGTCGGGACGGGGTACGCCGGCCCACGCAGCCAGTGCGCGCGGAACGGCTGCGGTCGGCGCCTCGAGCTCGTTGCGGTCCAGCCACGCCGTGTCGATGGCGCAGTCGCGGAACTCCTCGCTCGCGGCCAGGGCCCGCAGGAAGCCGGTGTTGGTGGTCAGCCCGAGGATCGCGGTGTCGTCGAGGGCGGCGACCAGACGGCGGCGCGCCTCCTCGCGGTCGCGACCGTGCACGATCACCTTGCCCAGCATCGGGTCGTAGGACGTGCTGACGACCTGGCCGCTCTCCAGCGCCGCGTCCACCCGCGCTGCGGCCGGCCACTGGACGTGGCTGGCGACGCCGGCCTGCGGCAGGAAGCCGCCGAAGGAGTCCTCGGCGTAGACGCGCGCCTCGATCGCGTGACCCTCGAGGTGCAGGTCCAACTGGGTGAAGGGCAACTGCTCGCCGCCCGCGACGCGGAGCTGGAGCTCGACGAGGTCGATGTGGCCGCCCGAGGCGGTCGAGACGACCGCCTCGGTCACCGGGTGCTCGACCTGCAGCCGGGTGTTCATCTCCAGGAAGTAGGCCTCGCCCGAGCTGTTGTCCAGCAGGAACTCCACCGTGCCGGCGCTGACGTAGCCCACCTGTCGAGCCAGGGCGACCGCCGCGCCCGTGATGCCGGCTCGCTGCTCGTCGGTGATCGTCGGGGCGGGTGCCTCCTCGAGCACCTTCTGGTGCCGCCGCTGGGTGGAGCAGTCGCGCTCGTAGAGGTGGACGACGTTGCCGTGCCGGTCGGCGAGGATCTGCACCTCGATGTGGCGGCCGGACTCGACGTACTTCTCGATCAGCATGGTGTCGTCGCCGAAGGCGGACAGCGCCTCGCGCTTCGCGGCGGCCACCGCCTCGTCGTACTCCCCGGCCGTGCGGACGATGCGCATCCCCTTGCCGCCGCCGCCTGCCGCCGCCTTGACGAGCACGGGGAAGTCCAGCGAGGCGGTGCCGACGCCGAGCCCGTAGGACGGCACGACCTCGACGCCCGCGGCGATCGCGATCTCGCGCGCTGCGTCCTTGCGGCCCATCTGGTCCATCACCGCGGAGCTGGGGCCGACCAGGGTGATCCCGGCGTCCTCGACGGCGCGAGCGAAGGCCGAGCGCTCGGAGAGGAACCCGTAGCCGGGGTGGACGGCGTCGGCTCCGGCGGCGAGGGCGGCGGCCACCACGGCGTCGATGTCGAGGTAGGACCCGATGGCCACCGACTCGTCGGCGTCGCGCACGTGCGGCGCGGAACGGTCCAGCTCGGTGTGCAGGGCGATCGTGTGGATCCCCATGGCGCGGGCCGAGCGGATGATCCGGCGCGCGATCTCGCCGCGGTTGGCGATCAGCAGCCGGGTGACGGGGGTGGTCGACACGGTGGCGCTCACATCCTGAAGATGCCGTAGGAGGGCGGCGGGACGGGCGCGTTGGTCGCGGCCGCCAGGCCCATGCCGAGCACGCGACGCGTGTCGAGCGGGTCGATGATGCCGTCGTCCCAGAGCCGGGCGGTGGAGTAGTAGGGCGAGCCCTGCCGGTCGTACTGCTCCTGGATCGGGGCCTTGAAGGCCTCCTCGTCCTCGGCGGACCATTCGCCGCCCTTGGCCTCCAGGGCGTCCCGCTTGACGGTGGCGAGCACGGCCGCCGCCTGCTCCCCGCCCATCACCGAGATGCGGGCGTTGGGCCACATCCACAGGAAGCGGGGGTCGTAGGCGCGGCCGCACATGCCGTAGTTGCCGGCACCGAACGAGCCGCCGATCACGACGGTGAACTTGGGCACGACCGAGCATGCGACCGCAGTGACCAGCTTGGCGCCGTCGCGGGCGATCCCGGCGTTCTCGTACTCCTTGCCGACCATGAAGCCGGTGATGTTCTGGAGGAACACGATCGGGGTCCGGCGCTGGTTGCACAGCTCGATGAAGTGCGCGCCCTTGCGGGCCGACTCCGCGAACAGGATGCCGTTGTTGGCCACGATGCCGACGTCGTGCCCCCAGATCTTCGCGAAGCCGCACACGAGCGTCTCGGCGTAGAGCTTCTTGAACTCGTGGAACCGGCTGCCGTCGACGACGCGGGTGATCACCTCGCGGACGTCGTACGGCGTGCGGGTGTCGGTCGGCACCACCGTGTAGAGCTCCTGGGGATCGGCGACCGGCTCCTCGACCTCGACGGGCGACTCGGTGCCCGCACCGGACGTGGGCAAGGTCGCGACGATCGAGCGGAGGATGGCCAGCGCGTGGGCGTCGTCCTCGGCGAGGTGGTCGACCACGCCGGACTTGCGGGCGTGCACCTCGCCGCCGCCGAGCTCCTCGGCAGTGACGACCTCGCCGGTCGCGGCCTTCACCAGCGGCGGCCCACCGAGGAAGATCGTGCCCTGGTCGCGCACGATCACGGTCTCGTCCGACATCGCGGGGACGTAGGCGCCACCGGCGGTGCAGGAGCCCATCACCGCCGCGATCTGGGGGATCCCTTCAGCCGACAGGTTGGCCTGGTTGAAGAAGATCCGGCCGAAGTGCTCCTTGTCGGGGAACACGTCGTCCTGCATGGGCAGGAAAGCGCCACCGGAGTCGACGAGGTAGACGCACGGCAGCTTGTTGGCACGGGCGACCTCCTGGGCGCGGAGGTGCTTCTTGACGGTGATGGGGTAGTAGGTGCCGCCCTTGACGGTCGCGTCGTTGGCGACGACCACGCACTCGCGGCCCTCGATGCGGCCGATGCCGGTGACGATGCTCGCGCTCGGGACGGCGAAGTCGTCGTCCTCCGCGCCGTACATCCCGAAGGCGGCCAGCGGGCTCAGCTCCAGGAAGGGACTGCCCGGGTCGAGCAGGGCGTCGATCCGGTCGCGGGCCAGCATCTTGCCGCGGTCGGTGTGCTTGGTGCGGGCGGACTCCGAGCCGCCCTGACGCACCCGCGCCGATCGCTCGCCGAGCTCGTCGACGAGCTCCTGCATGCCGGTGGTCGTCACTGTCGAAACCACGGTTCCTCCCTCGCTCCGAACCCATGTTAGCGATCGTTAACCTCGGTGGCTATCCTCTCCTGCATGACCACTCGTCGTGAGCAGATCCTTGCCATCGCGGCCGAGCTGTTCGCCGAGAAGGGCTTCCACGGGGTGAGCATCGCCGAGCTGGGCGCCGCCTGTGGCTTCTCCGGGCCCGCGCTCTACCGACACTTCCGGTCCAAGGATGCCGTGCTGGCCGAGATGCTGGTGAGCATCAGCGACGAGCTGTTGAGCGTCGGGCGTGAGCGGGTGCGGGAGGCCGGTGGCCCCGACGAGGCGCTGCGAGGACTGATCGACTGGCACGTCACCTTCGCCCTCGACCACAAGCCGCTGATCGTGGTCCAGGACCGGGACTGGTCGGCGCTGCCGCTGGAGGCGCGCGAGAAGGTGCGCGAGACCCAGCGCAAGTACGTCGAGGTCTGGGTCAAGCAGCTGCGCGCGATCCGCCCCGACCTGTCACCGAAGCAGGCGCGGACGAGCGTCCACGCCGCGTTCGGGTTGCTGAACTCCACACCACACAGCGCCTTCCTGCCCGCCGACGAGATGCGGGTGCTGCTCTCCGCGATGGCCCAGAAGGCGCTCGGCTGCGGCTGACCGGCCGGGTGGCTGACGGGCTGACGGGCTGACGGGGCGGTCGGGGGGCCGGGGAAACATGCGAATGTCGCGGTTGGGGCGGGTGGGTCGCCAGTTCGCCGTACAAGCCACATTGGCATGTTGGTGGCGCTTCCCGCGGCCTGGCAGGTGGGTGGGGCGGCCCGCGGGGCTGGTCAAACATGCGAATGTCGCTGGTGGGGCGGGTGGGTCGCCCTTCCGTCGTATGAGCCACATTCGCATGTTCTCCGGGCCACAGCACCCGCCCGAAGTCGCCGAGCGGGGCCTCAGAGCAGGCGGGCGACGGCTTCGTCGTACGCCGCCACGGTGGCGTCGGCCAGGCCGTGGCCATCGGGCGCGTCCGCGGCGAGGGCGAGGATCTGGGCCGCCCGGACGCGGGCCTGCTCGCGCTCGGAGGAACCCGGTGTCTCGGCACCGCTGGCGAGGGCCCCCACCTCGGCCAGCAGGGCCTCGCGGGTGCGGCCCCGGAGCAGCAGCAGCACGTAGGGGTCGTGGTCGATCTGCCACGCCAGCTGGTAGAGCAGCGCCAGTGCGTGCACGCAGGGCTGTGCCCACGCGTCACATTCGCAGGCGGTGTCGATCTCGGCCGGGCCGGGGAGCACCTCGACGCCGGCCTCGTCGGCGTGCTCGACGAGCTCCGCCGGGAGATCGCCGGCCTCGAGGGCCGCGGCGAACCCGCTCTCCCTAGCCGCCTCCCGGGCGAAGGTGGTCCACTCCTCGTCGTCGAGTCGCATCACCTTCACCTGTGCCATCAACGGGGACTCGGTGGCGGGGTCGACGACTGCCGAGGACATGGCGTCGAGCACCACGATCGCGCCCAGTCGACCTGACCGTGCCAGGGTCCGGGCGCCGCCGAGGTCCTCGACCTGCAGGGCACTCTCCTCGAAGGAGCGCACGAACGCCTTGCCCCACCAGGTCGTGCTCCGGGCCGCGGCTCCGCGCCTGCGGACCAACCGCGGGAGCACGATCGGGTCAGGCATGGGGGGGTCGCAGGGTCACGAGGTCGCGCAGCTCCTCGTTGCTCAGCTCGGTCAGCGCGACCTCCCCGGAGCCCAGCACGGACTCGGCCAGGCTGCGCTTGCGCTCGAGGAGTACGCCGATCTTCTGCTCGATCGTGCCCTCCGTGACGAGCCGATGGACCTGCACCGCACGGGTCTGGCCGATCCGGTGGGCCCGGTCGGTGGCCTGGTCCTCGACGGCGGGGTTCCACCAGCGGTCGTAGTGGATCACGTGGTCGGCCCGGGTGAGGTTCAACCCGGTGCCGCCCGCCTTGAGAGAGAGCAGGAACACCGGTGCCGCGCCGGCCTGGAAGTCGCGCACCATCTGCTCCCGGGCCCGGATCGGGGTGCCGCCGTGGAGGAACAGCGTGGGGATGGCGGCGGCGGCGAAGTGGCGTTCGAGCAGGCGCGCCATGGCGACGTACTGGGTGAACACGAGCACCGAGCCGTTCTCGGACAGGATCGTGCCGAGCAGCTCGTCGGCCAGGTCGAGCTTCTCCGACCGCCCGGTCAGCCGCCCACCGGCCTGCCGGAGGTAGTGCGCCGGGTGGTTGCAGATCTGCTTCAGCCCCGTGAGCAGTGCGAGGACCAAGCCCCGGCGAGAGTCCTCGTCGGCACGCTCGATGCGCTCCATCGACTCGCGCACCAGCGCCTCGTAGAGAACCACCTGCTCCCGGGTCAGTCCGATCACCTGGTCGGTCTCCGTCTTGGCCGGCAGCTCCGGGGCGATCCCGGGATCGGACTTGCGCCGGCGCAGCAGGAACGGCTCGACGAGCTGGGCGAACCGCCGGGCGACGGAGGGGTCGACCCCGCTCTCGATCGGTGCGGCCCAGACCTTGCGGAAGGCGTTGCGGGAGCCGAGCAGACCCGGGGTGGCCCAGTCGAGGATGGCCCACAGCTCGGTCAGGTTGTTCTCCACCGGGGTGCCGGTCAGCGCCACCCGGCACCGGGACTCGATCGTGCGCAGGTTGCGCGCGGTCGAGGAGGTGGCGTTCTTCACGTGCTGGGCCTCGTCGGCCACGACCAGGTCCCAGGCCACTGCTCCCAGGGTCGCGTGGTCGCGGCGCATGGTGCCGTAGGTGGTGAGCACGAAGCCGTCGGTCAGCGACTCCACCGACCGGGTCGGCCCGTGGAAGCGGCGTACGGCGACGCCGGGGGCGAACCTGCGGATCTCGGCCTCCCAGTTGCCCATCAGGCTGGCCGGGCACACCACCAGCGTCGGCCCGGAGGCCAGCCGGCGCTCGCGGCGGTGCAGGTGCAGCGCGATCAGCGTGATCGTCTTGCCCAGGCCCATGTCGTCGGCCAGACAGGCCCCCAGCCCGGCCCCGGTGAGCTCGGCCAGCCAGGTGAGGCCGTGGCGCTGGTAGTCGCGCAGGGTCGCGTCGAGCCCCCCCGGTGTGGGCAGCGGCGCGACCACCGACGCGTCGACGATGCGTCCCCGGACCTTCTCCAGCGTCGCGCCGGGGTGGACCTGCACGTTCTCGCCGTCGATCTCGATGGTCCCGGTCAGCGCGGACCGGAGCGCCACCACCGGCTTGATGCTCCGGGCGGCCTTCCGCCTGCGGGCCCGGCGCGCGACGGTCGGGTCGATGATCATCCAGTTGTCGCGCAGCTTGATCACCGGGGAGGTCGCACCCGCGAGCGTGGCCATCTCCTCCTCCGTCAGCGCCTCGGAGCCCAGGGCCAGCTTCCAGTCGAACTCGAAGAGCGCGTCGGGGCCGAACAGGCCCTCCATCAAGGGGCCCTCGCGCGGACCGCCGGCGACCTCGACCCGCGCCTGCGGGATCAGCTCGCCGCGCAGACCGCGCGGCCAGAAGACGTCGACCCCGATCCTGTCGAGCGACTCCAGCCCGTGCTCGAGCAGGTCGGCGAGCTCCTCGGCGTCGAGCAGGATCCGGTCCGGCACCTGTTGGCGCTGCAACCGGTCGAGCGGGCCCCAGGCGACCACGGCCTTGCGCAGGGCCGCACCGAGGTTGAACCTCGCGCGTCGGGAGAAGCCGGTCCCCTCGCCGAGCCAGAGCCGGTCGGCGTCGGTGAAGTGGGCGTCGTCGTCGACGTCGTGCGCCTGGAGTACGACGACCACCCCGCCGCCCTCGAGCACCTCCTCCGGAGCCTCGACGCGCAAAGAGACGCGCACCCGGTCGGGCAGGTCGGCGTCGTCGTCCCGGTGGGAGTCGAGGCGCTCGGCCAGCGACGGCCGGGTGGCCGGCCGCTCCGCGCTGAGGCTCGGCGGCCGGGTCATCGAGTCGGCCACGGCGTCGAGGAGCTGGCGGATCAGGTCCTCGGCCTCGTCGACGCCGGTGTCCCCGTGGGCCCGGGCAGTGGCCAGGGCGCGCAGCCGGTCGTCGTCGTCGGGGTTCAGCGGACCGACCCGCCAGGAGTCACCCGCCTCGGAGAGCCGCACGCGGCCGGCGGCGACCAGCTTCATCGCCATCAGGGTGGCGCCGCTGAGCAGCCCGACCGAGGGGTGCGCGTCGGTGACCCGCATGGCCCGGGTCAGCACCGGGATGGCGCCTCGCATCGGCATCCGGACGGTCCGCACCGGGCCGGAGAACTCCACCTCGCTGTTGCGCGGGGGCTGGGCCGGGATCAGCGTCGCGCGACCCTGCAACGGAACGAAGCTCACGTGCCCGACTCGCCTCCCTGACCTCAGCGACGAACCTAGCCGGTGGCCACGACAGAACCTCCCGACGCCCCACGGCCGTCGCGCATGCACCCCTAGCCTGAGCCCATGACCTTCCCGCCGCTCCAGCCGCACGCCTCGGGACTGCTCGAGGTGGAGGGCGGTGCCGAGATCTGGTGGGAGTCCTCCGGCAACCCCGCGGGCAGACCGATGGTGTGGCTGCACGGAGGGCCGGGCAGCGGCCTCGGTGAGACGTACCGTCGCCGGCTGGACCCCGAGGAATGGTTCATCGTCGGCCTCGACCAGCGCGCCTGCGGTCGCAGCCGCCCGCTCGCCACCGAGCCGGGTTTCGACCTCGGCACCCTGACGACCCAGCAGATGGTCCGCGACCTCGAGCGGCTCAGGGAGCACCTGGGCATCGACCGGTGGCTGGTCTCGGGCGGCTCGTGGGGCTCGACCCTCGCCCTCGCGTACGCCGAGACGCACCCCGACCGGGTCACCGGGATCGTCCTCGCGGCCGTCACCACCTCGGCGCGTCGCGAGATCGAGTGGATCAGCGAGGACGTCGGTCGCATCTTCCCCCGCGAATGGGCCGAGCTCGACGCGGCATCGGGCCGCCGATCCGGACAGCCGCTGCTGGACGCCTATCTCGAGAGGTTGACCGACGCCGACCCCGAGGTTCGGGCAGCAGCCGCACGCGCGTGGTGCGCTTGGGAGGACGCCCACGTCTCCCTGGACCCGCAGCACGAGCCCCACTTCGCCGTCCTGGATCCGGAGTCCCAGCTGCTGGTCGCCACCCACGTGGTCAACAACTGGGCGCACACCGCCTGGCTCAGCGAGTCAGACGTGCTCGACGGGCTCGACGCCGTGTCCCATCTCCCCGTCGTGCTGATCCACGGCCGCCTCGACGTGAGCGGTCCGCTGGTCACCGCGTGGGAGCTTCACCGTCGCTGGCCAGGAAGCCGTCTCGTCGTGGTCGAGGACGAGGGGCACGGGGGTGCCTCGATGAGCGACGAGCTGGAGGCGGCGTACGCCTCGATGCTGGGGTGAGCCGCTCAGTCCTCGGTGCCGCGGATGGCCGCGGCGACGGCCTTGGGCACCTTCTCGTCGAAGACGCTGGGGATGATGTAGCTGGCGTTCAGCTCACGGTCGGTGACGACCATGGCGATCGCCGATGCGGCGCGGAGCAGCATCTCGGTGGTCACGTCGCTGGCTCGGGCATCGAGCAGGCCACGGAACACCCCGGGGAAGGCCAGCACGTTGTTGATCTGGTTGGGGTAGTCGCTGCGTCCGCTCGCGACCACCGCGGCGTAGCGCCCAGCCTCGGCGGGGTCGATCTCCGGGTCCGGGTTGGCCAGCGCGAAGACGATCGGCTGCGGCCCCATCTCGGTGATCCACTCGGCCTCCAGGACCCCGGGTCCGCTGACCCCGATGAACACGTCGGCGCCCTGCAGGCCGGCACGGAGGTCGCCGCGGACCCTGCGTGGGTTGGTGCGGGAGGCGAGCTCGGCCTTCACCGGCGGGAGGGAGTCATCGTCCGCGGAGAGGCAGCCCTCCCGGTCCCAGACGACGACGTCGTGAGCACCGGCGGCGAGCAGAAGCGTCACGATCGCCGTACCCGCCGCGCCGGCACCGGCCACGGCGATCCGCACCTCGGGGAGGGTCTTCTCGACGCAGCGCAGCGCGTTGGTGAGTGCAGCCAGTACGACGATCGCGGTGCCGTGCTGGTCGTCGTGGAAGACCGGGATGTCGAGCCGTTCACGCAGCCGGGCCTCGATCTCGAAGCACCGAGGGGCGGCGATGTCCTCGAGGTTGATGCCGCCGAAGCCGGGGGCGATGGCGGCGACCACGTCGACGATGCGGTCCGTGTCCTGGGTGTCGAGGCAGATCGGCCAGGCGTCGATGTCGGCGAACCGCTTGAACAGGGCGCACTTGCCCTCCATCACCGGCAACGCCGCACCCGGTCCGATGTTGCCCAGGCCCAGCACCGCGGAGCCGTCGGTCACGACCGCGACGCTGTTGCCCTTGATGGTCAGCCGGGGCACGTCCTCGGGGTGCTCGTAGAGCGCGAGGCTGACCCGACCGACTCCTGGCGTGTAGGCCATCGACAGGTCGTCACGGGTGCGCAGCGGCACCTTCGACGAGACCTCGATCTTGCCGCCGATGTGCAGCAGGAAGGTCCGGTCGGACACCTTGTGCACGGTGACGCCGTCGAGGTCCGCGACGAGAGCGACGATCTCGTCGGCGTGCTCGGAGTCGCTCGCCGACCCGGTGACGTCGAGCACGAGCCGGTCATGGCGCGACTCCGCGACGTCGAGCGCGGTGACGATGCCGCCGCCCGAGGCGATGGCGGTCGCCACCCGGCCCACCACCGCTGGGTCGACGACGGTGTGCAGCCGCATCGTGATGGAGTACGACGCGCTGGTGGCGGCTCGGCGCTTCTTCGGCACGGTCGGGGCGTGGTCCATGCCCGCCATCCTGCCCCGATCCGGTCTCTCGGGCTAACCCCTCAGGACGCCCGGGCTGCTCAGGACTCGAGCGCCAGCGTCAGCGGGAGCACCGCGTCGGCGCCCGCAGCGCGCAGCGAGATGGCGGCCATCGTCATCGTCCAACCGGTCGCCACGAGGTCGTCGATCAGCAGCACGGGCCCTCCGTCGAGGGGCTCGTCCAGCACCAGGTCGAAGCGCCGGCGGACCGCGGCGACCCGGTGCGCCGAGTTGGAGGAGCCCTGTCCCGGTGGCACTCCCTGGTCGACGATCTGCCAGCGGGCGACGAGCGGCAGCTGCAGGTAGCGGGAGACGCCCTCGGCCAGGTCCCGGGTCAGCTGCGGGCGCCGCGAGGACTCGACGTAGGCGACACCGGTGGGTCGCGCGGGCCAGGCGGGGTGCCAGTCGCCCAGGACCTCGAGCACCGCCTCGACGAGGTGCGGCGGCACCGGGCCGTCCTCGGTGTCGGGGCGGAAGAGTGCGCGCAGTGCCTGGCCGTGCCCGAGGTCGGTCAGCCGTCCGACCGCCCGCCCCTCCTCGGCGCCGGTCGCGATCCGGCCGGAGAGGTCGATGCCGAGGTTGGCCAGGGCGGTGGGCCACATCTTCCGGGGCGCGAGCGTCACGCCGGGTCGGCGCAGCCGGTCGCCGGCCTCCGCGACGGCGCTGCCGGAGATGTCGCGGCTCAGCTGGAGCCCGCCGCAGTTGTCGCACCGGCCGCAGTCGGCGGCCTCGGGGTCGTCGAGCTGCTCGCGCAGGAAGCGCATCCGGCAGGTGTCGGCCGCGACGTAGGCCAGCATCGCCGCCTGCTCGTCGCGTCGCGCCGCGGCGACGCGTTCGTAGCGCTCCTGGTCGTAGGCCCACGGCTGTCCGGTGGCCGTCCAGCCCCCGCGCACCCGCTTCACCGCCCCGTCGACGTCGAGGACCTTCAACATCGTCTCGAGGCGGGTGCGGCTCAGGTCGACCTGCGTCTCGAGCGCAGCCGTCGACAACGGCGTACCCGACTCGGCGAGGACGCGCAGGGTGGTGCGGACGTGCTGCTCGGGCGGGAACGCCAGGGAGGCGAAGTAGCGCCAGACGTCGCGGTCCTCGTGGGCGGGCAGCAGGATCACGCTGGCCCGGTCGGTCCCGCGCCCGGCGCGCCCGACCTGCTGGTAGTAGGAGACCGGCGAGGCCGGTGCTCCCAGGTTGACCACGAACCCGAGCCGCGCGTCGAAGCCCATCCCGAGCGCGCTGGTCGCGACCAGCGCCTTGAGCCGGCCGGCGAGCAGGTCCTGCTCCAGGGAGAGTCGCTCGGTGGCCTCGGTCTGCCCGGAGTACGCCGCGACGGCGTGGCCGTGCGAGCGCAGGTGCTCCGCGATCTCCTGGGTGGCGGCGACGGTCAGCGTGTAGATGATGCCGGAGCCGTCGAAGCTGCCGAGGTGCTGGCCGAGCCAGGCCAGTCGCTGCTCGGGTCTCTCCAGCTCGAGCACGGCGAGGTGCAGGGACTCGCGATCCAGCGACCCGCGCAGGACGAGCACGTCTGAGCCCAGCTGCTCCGCGACGTCCGCGGTGACCCGGGCGTTGGCGGTGGCCGTCGTGGCCAGGACCGGGATGCCCGGCGGCAGGGTGGTCAGCATCTGCCGGATCCGGCGGTAGTCGGGGCGGAAGTCGTGGCCCCAGTCGGAGATGCAGTGGGCCTCGTCGACGACCAGCAGGCCGGCCGTCTCGGTGAGCTGGGGCAGCACCTCGTCTCGGAACGACGGGTTGTTCAGCCGCTCAGGGCTGACGAGCAACACGTCCACCTCGCCGGCGTCGACCTGGGCGCGCACCGTGGTCCAGTCCTCCAGGTTGGTGGAGTTGATCGTGGCCGCCCGGATGCCCGCCCGCCCGGCTGCCTCGATCTGGTTGCGCATCAGGGCCAGAAGCGGCGAGATGATCACCGTGGGTCCGGCCCCGAGCTCGCGCATCAGCGCGGTGGCGACGAAGTAGACCGCCGACTTGCCCCAACCGGTGCGCTGCACCACGAGAGCCCGGCGCTGATGCACCACGAGCGCCTCGATGGCCGCCCACTGGTCCTCGTGCAACCGGGCGTCGTCACGTCCCACGAGGGCGCGGAGGTGCTTCTCGGCGTCGTCCCGCGTGCTCGTGGTCATGGACCCCTTCTATCAACCCGCGGTGACGGGGCCGTCACGGCGTGCTCGGGACGGCCTCGCGCCGGACCACCACCGCCCCGGTGTTGGTGGCCACCGCGATCAGGCCGTAGCTGACCGCGAGCTGGTAGGGCCAGTACGTGGTGGCGACGCCGTCGAGGGGCAGGGCCGCGGAGGTGATCGCGCCGGTGTCCAGGTCGAGGGTGTGCAGCGCCGTGGTGCCGCCGATGAGCACGTGGTCGTCGTCGAGGAGCGGCACCGAGTCGAGCGCGAACCCGTAGGGCAGGAACTGCGGCTGGTCCGGGAACGCCCTGGTCCACAGCCGGTGCCCGTCGGTGAGGGCGTACGCCGACCACTGGCTGCCCGCGCGCACCAGCACCCGCCCGGCACGCAGGGTCGCGTCGAAGTCGTCCCCGCGGGCCGGGACGGCGTACCAGCGCTGGTTGCCGTCGCGGTCGAGCACCTTCAACCTGGCCGCACTGGTCGCGGGGTCCCACTCCGTGAGGGCGGCCAGGCCGGAGACCGGGTCGGTGCCCAGGACGTGCAGGTCCCCGCGGTCGCCCGCTTCTCGGGTCCACAGGGTGCGCCCGTCCTGCGCGGAGACCAGGGCCAGCGACGGCCCGGCGCGGCGCTTGGCCAGCGCCTCGGCGTCGAACAGGTCGGACTGCGACCGCCCGCCGACGAGGAGGGTGTCCTCTCCCAGGTCGCCGACGAAGTCCCCCGAGCCGGCGTCGATCCGGCGCTGCCAGACCAGGGAGCCGTCCTGACCGGTCAGCCGGACCAGCCGCTCGCGGGCGTCGTCGCCGGGACCCACGACCGCGACGTCACCACCGTCGAGGAGCTGGGTCGCGAACGGGTCCTGGGGGCGCACCGGCCCGCCGTCCAGGGTGGTGCACCAGGCGCGGGTGCCGTCGTCGGCGTCGAGGTAGACGAGGTCCGGCGCCTTGTCGACGGGCATGGTGGCGACCAGGTAGCGGTCCGCGCTGGCGTCGTACGTCGACCGCTTGGTCTCGACCTCGACGCTCCATCGCGGCCGCAGGGTCTGGTCGTCGAGCATGGTGAAGTCTGGGTTGTCGCGGGTGCGGATGCCGATCCCCTGCGCGAACGCGGAGACCTGGGCCCACTGCTGGTAGTGGTAGCCCACGGCCCCGACCACGGCGCCGACCGGTGCGGGGTCCGCGGCCAGCGCGGCCACCAGGGTGTCGCGCTCGCGGTCGGGCTGCTCGCGCCGCTGGGAGGCGTCGAGGAACGGCGAGCGGGACTCCGGGGCCGGATGGCTGGTGACGTCGTCCCCGCAGCGGGTTCGGGCCCGCTCGAACTGTCCGACGGCGAGCAGGACGAGCACGCCGGCGACGACCCAGACCGCCCACCGTCGCCTTCTCACGCCGGCCAGCGTAGGCGGGCCGGCTCGCCCCGGCCCTTCAGGCCCGTCGCCGACGGATCTCCTCGATGATCGCCGGGACCACTTCGTGCATGTCGCCGACGACCGCGTAGGTCGCCTTCGTCATCATCGGCGCCTCGGGGTCGGTGTTGATGGCCAGGATCACCTTGGAGCTGGCGCACCCGGCCCAGTGCTGGATGGCTCCGCTGATGCCGCAGGGGATGTAGACCTCCGGGGCGATCCGGTTGCCGGTCTGCCCCACCTGCTCGTGGTGCGGCCGCCAGCCCAGGGAGGTGACGACACGGGAGACGCCGAGCGACCCACCGAGCAGCTCGGCGAGCTCGATCACGTCGGCGAACCCGTCAGGGCCGCCGGCGCCCCGCCCGGCGCCGACCACGACGCGGGCGGACTTCAGGCTCCCGGAGCCCTCGTCGCTGCTCGGCTCCACCGAGACCACCCGAACGGCGAGGTCCGCCGACGTCAGGGGCACCTCGAGCGCCGCGACCTCGCCGGCGCCGGGGGCCTCCGCGGGCTCCGGCTCGACGGCGTGACCGGCGACGCTGAACACGGCCGGACGCCGAGCGAGCGCGACCTCCTCCAGGGCCGCTCCACCGATGACCTGACGGGTGACCACGAAGGGGGAGAGGCCGTGGAAGGCGACCACGTTGGCGGCCATCGCGACATCCAGGCTGGTCGCCACCCGAGCCAGCACCTCGTTGCCGCGGTTGGTCCCGCCGGCCATCACCACCACGGACCCGCCCGCCTCCCGGGCCGCGACGACCGCGGCTGCGGTGGCGGCGCCGGAGAACCTCGCGAAGTCCTCCCCGCCGGCGTGGTGCACGGTGCGGACGCCGTACGCCGCGAGCTCGGCCTGCGCGCCCTCGGGCAGCGCTCCTGCCACCACTGCGTCGATGGGGACTCCGCCGCCGGCGGCCGCGAGGCCGCGGGCGAAGGTGACGGTCTCCAGGGAGACTTCGCTGACCCCGTCCGCCGTGGTCTCGACGTAGACGACGATCACCGCACGACCCCCAGCCGGGCCAGCAGGTCCACGACGGTGCCCGCGGCTCCCGGACCCTCACCGAGCACCTCGGCCGTCGACGGTGCGGCGGGAGGCAGGGTCAGCCGCACCCGTCCGCTGCCCCGGGGCTCGTGGGCGAGCGAGCGCGTCTCGATCTCGATCTTCTTGGCCTTCATCCGACCGGTGATCGTGGGGTAGCGCGGCTCGACGCCGCCCTCCATCACGGTCACCACCGCCGGCAACGGCACCTCGTAGGTCTCCCGGCCCTCGGGCCCGTCGCCCCGGAGCGTCGCCGTGCCGCCCGCGACCTCGACGGTGGAGACGCCGGTCACCACGGGTCGGCCGAGCTCGTGGGCCAGCCGGACACCGACCTGGAAGTCGCCGGAGTCGGCGGCGTCGTTGCCCAGCAGCACCAGGTCGTACGCCGATCCCGCCGACTCGTGGTCGCGGACCACGGCGGCGATCTCGCGGGCCACGTCGGCCGGGCCGAGGGAGACCGGGTCCGCCTCGACCAGCACCGCAGCCGTGCAGCCGACGCCGAGGGCGGTGCGCAGCTGCTCGGCCGAGTCGAGGTCGCCGACGGCCACCACCGTCGCGGTGCCGCCGCCCGTGGCGGCCAGCTGCACCGCCAGCTCGACCGCACAGCTGTCGTGGTTGCTGAGCGTGAAGCCCACGAACCGGGCGTCCGCCGACTGGGCGTCCTCGGCGAGCAGTACCTCGCCGGAGAAGTCCGGGACCCGCTTGATGCACACCAGGACGCGAGGCCCCGACTCTGTCGCCTGCTCGCTCATCTGGTCACCGGATCCGGGCGTTGCCCGGGTCGAGCAGCGGGGTGGCGTCCACCGAGCCGACCGTCACGGGGTAGAGCTCCTCCATGTAGGACACCGCCAGCTCGTTGCCGATGGTGGCCTGCTCCGGCGGGAGGTAGGCGAGCAGGATGTGCTTGCCCAGCGACGGCGCGGAGCCGGCCGAGGTGACGTAGGGATGGTGGCCGTGACCGTCGGTCAGGGTGCCACCGTCGCGGGTCAGGATCGGCTCGTTGCCCAGCATGTAGCGCTTGATCCCGCTGGCCGAGGTGTGGTCGTCGACGGTGAGCGTGCACAGCACGGCCGCCGGAGGGGTCTCCCGCTGGGCCAGGTAGGCCCCGCGTCCCACGAAGTCGGCGGCCTTGACCTTGGGTCGTTGCATCCCTGCCTCGACGATCGTCCGCTCGGCGTCGAGCTCGAAGCCGAAGGCGCGATAGCCCTTCTCCAGGCGACCGGTGGTGCCGTAGACGCCGATCCCGACCGGGACGGCCCCGTGGTCCTGGCCGGAGGTGAGCAGCACGTCCCACAGCTGAGCCGCTGCCTCGAACGGGACGTAGAGCTCCCAGCCGAGCTCGCCGACGTAGGAGATGCGCGAGGCCAGGACCGGGCGGTCCACGCCCTTGACGGCGATCTCGCGGCAGGACAGGAAGCCGAAGCCCTCGTCGCTCACGTCCTCGGCGGTGAGCCCGGCCAGGATGTCGCGGGCGCGTGGTCCCCAGACCCCGATCGTGGACAGCCGTTCGCTCAGGTCCACCAGCTCGGCCCCGTCGGTGAGGTGCCGGGTGAACCACTGGCGGTCGACCATCCCGTGGGCGCCGCCGGTGACCACCCGGAAGTGGTCCTCGCCGAGCCGCATCACGGTCAGGTCTGAGAGGAAGCCTCCCTTGGCGTCCAGCACCGAGGTGTAGACGACCTTCCCGACCGCCACGTCACACTGCGCGACGCAGGTCTGCTGCACCGAGGCCAGCGCGCCGGGCCCCGTGACGTCGAAGATCGCGAAGGCGGTCAGGTCGATCACGCCGGCGTTCTCGCGCATGGCGAGGTGCTCGGCGTTGATGATCGGGCTCCACCAGCGCGCGTCCCACTCGTGCTCGCGCGGCATCACGGCGTCGCCGTACTTCTCCAGGAGCCCGGCGTTGGACTCGTACCACCAGGGCCGCTCCCAGCCGACGGTCTCGTAGAACACCGCGCCGAGCGCCTTCTGGGACTCCGCCATCGGCGCCCACCGGACGCCGCGGTCGGACTCGTACTGCTCGCTGGGGTGGACGATCCCGTAGGTCTTGATGAACGACTCGCTGGTGCGGGCGCGCACGTGGGCACGCTCGCGCTCGTGGTCGTGGAAGCGGGCGATGTCGCTGTGGCTGATGTCGATCTCGGAGTGGCCGTGGGTCATCCACTCGGCCACGGCCCGGCCGACGCCGGGACCCTCCTTGATCCAGACCGCGGCCGCCACCCACAGGCCGGCCACCTCGCTCTCGCCCAGGATCGGCGAGCCGTCCGCGGTCAGCGAGAGCAGGCCGTTGATGGCGTAGCGCATCTCGGCCCCGTTGGCGCCGAGCAGCTCGGGCATCAGCTCCAGCGCCTGCTCGAGCTGCGGGTCGAAGTCGTCCTCGGTGAACGGCATCTCGGTGGGGGAGAGCTTGGCCTGGTCGATCGAGGGGATCTCCTCGGGCTCGTGCAGGATCGGCCGGTGCGCGTAGGAGCCGACCTCCATGTCGGCGCCGTGCTGGCGCTCGTAGCAGAGAGCGTCCATGTCCCGCACGATGGGGAAGGAGATCTCACCCTCGCGCTCGGCGAGCTGCGGGCAGGGTCCGACCGAGATCATCTGGTGCACCGCGGGGGTCAGGGCGATCTTCACCCCGGCCATGTCGCCGATCTTGGGGCTCCAGACACCGCAGGCGATCACGACGTACGGCGCCTCGATCGCGCCCTGGTCGGTGTGCACCCGGCGGATCCGTCCGTCCTCGACATCGAGGTCGGTCACCTCGACGTTGGGCACCACCGTCAGCGCGCCAGAGGCGAGCGCGCTCTCGCGCATGATCGTGCCGGCCCGCAGCGAGTCGACCACGCCGACCGTCGGGGACCAGAAGGCGCCGATGATCTGGTCGGGGTCGAGGAACGGCACCTTCTCGGTGACGAACTCCGGGGTGACCAGGTCGGCCTCGATGCCCCAGGCCTTGGCGCTGGACATCCGCCGGCGCAGCTCCTCCATCCGCTCGGGCGTGCGCGCGACCTCGAAGCCCCCGGACTCGGTGAAGACCCCCATCTGCTTGTACTGCTCCATCGAGTCCAGCGTCAGATCGGCGATCTCACGGGAGTGGTCGACGGGGAAGATGAAGTTCGAGGCGTGGCCGGTCGATCCGCCGGGGTTCGGCAGCGGCCCCTTGTCGAGCTGGACGATGTCGGTCCAGCCGAGCTCGGCGAGGTGGTGGACGAGGCTGTTGCCGACGATGCCGGCTCCGATGACGACGACCTGGGCGGTGGCGGGAACGGCAGCCACGGGGACCTCCTGGTGTTGCGCATGACGCGACGCAATGCGTATTGAGAAACTCGTTGGTCCATCGTCACCCGTTCGCCCGGGGGTGTCAAGCACGGAGACGATGTGCCCGGAAACGTCCGTGCCCGGGACCGCCGTGAGGCCGTCCCGGGCACGAGGCGTCGTGCGTCAGGTCAGCCCAGCCAGGCATCGACCTTGTCGGAGTTGTCATCGACCCACTTGGCGGCCGCGTCCTCTGAGGACATGCCGTCCTTGGCGATGTACTTCGCGACAGCGTTCTGGTCGTCGTTGGTCCAGGAGAAGTTCTTGACCAGGTCGACGGCCGGTGAGCCCTCCTTGACCCACTGCGTGGAGGCGATCTTCTTCAGCACCGTCTCGGGGTAGTCGCAGGCGACCTTCGCCGGCACGTCCTGGCAGCCGTCGGTGTACGGCGGCAGCTTGACGGCCTTGAGCTGGATCTCGGCGAAGAGCCACTGCGGCTCGTAGAAGTAGCCGATCAGGAACTCCTTGTTCTTCTCCGCCTTCTCGAAGGCCTGGATGCTCGCTGCCTCGGAGCCGGAGAAGACCACCTTGAAGTTCAGCTTCAGGTTGCTGATGATCGCCTCGTCGAACTGGACGTAGGACGGGTCCGCTCCGAGGAACTGTCCCTTGCCGCCCGACTCGGAGGTCTTGAACTTGTCGGCGTACTTGTTCAGGTTCTGGTAGTCCAGGATGTCGGGGTACTTCTCGGCCAGCCACGGCGGCACGTACCAGTGGATGATCCCCTTGTTGCCGGTCGGGCCGAGGTCCTCGGCGCTGCCGTCGCCGGACTCGGCGAAGAACTTCTTCTCCAGGTCGGGGTGACCCCAGTCCTCGAGCACCACGTCGACGTCCCCGGTGCCGAAGCCCTGCCAGGAGACGTCCTCCTTGAGCTCCTTGTAGTTGACCTTGCAGCCCAGCTTCTTCGCGGCGACGGTGCCGACCACGTAGGCATCGGCCTCGAAGCCGACCCAGGGGTTGACCGCGAGGTTCAGCTCCCCGCAGCTGCCCTTGCCGCCCGCCCCGGCTGCGTTCTTCTTGGTCTGGTCGTCGATGGAGCCGCTTCCGCACGCCGTGAGGGCGAGTGACGCGCACGCCACGAGCGCTAGAACACGTCTGGTCCTTCTGGCTGTCATCCTCATCCTTGTCTCCTGCTGTTGATTCTCCGAAACTCTTGCCCCTGGTTGGGGACTTCCCCTTCTCGGCCCCTGCGCAGGCCGGTCACTGGGCGGCCCCCGAGGCCGCGTTGGTCCTCCACGGAAGGCGCCACCGCTGGCGCCCGTCCTCGGTCACCGCGGCCTGCCGGCCGCCGGCCCGTTCCGCGGTCGCCTTGGCGATGCGGTCGACCATGATGCCGAGGAAGACGATCGAGATGCCGGCCGCGGCGCCGTACCCCCACTCCTCGCTGCGCGAGAAGCCGAGGACGGTGTCGTAGCCGAGCGCCCCGGCACCCACCAGGCCACCGATCACGACCATCGCCAGCACGTAGAGCAGGCCCTGGTTCGTGGCCAGCACCAGCGACCCCCGGGCCATCGGCAGCTGCACGTTCGTGATCTCCTGCCAGGCGGTCGTGCCGGTCGAGCGGGAGGCCTCGAGCGTGGTCTCCGGGACCCCCTTGACCCCGTCGGCCACCAGCTTGATGGCGGCGGGGGCGGCGTAGACGATGCCCGCGACGATGGCGGTGAACCTGGTGGGGCCGAACAGCGCCAGCACGGGGATCAGGTAGACGAACGCCGGGATGGTCTGCCCGGCGTCGAGCAGGGGGCGGAGCAGGAGGTCGGCCCGCAGGCTGCGGGCCATCCAGACACCGAAGACGAGCGCCAGCACCATCACCAGCAGCGTCGCGACCAAGGTCATGTTCAGCGTGATCATCGCGTCGTGCCACAGGCCGAAGTAGCGGATCCCGGCCAAACAGACGACCGTGGCCACCACCGCGCGGAGGCCGCCGAGGACCACGGCGATGGAGATGAGGGCCAGTCCCGCGAGCCACCACGGCGACTGGGCCAGCAGCGACTGCATCGGGTTCAGCAGCAGCGCCGTGATGAAGTCCTTGAAGGCACCTGCCGGTCCGTCGAGGACGTTGACGACGCTGGAGACGAAACCGTCGAGGGCGTCGGCCAGCGTGCGACCGATCCCGGTCTTGGGGAACACGGCCGCGTCCACTCCGGTGCGGGAGTACCAGACGAGCACGATGGCGATCACGGCCGTGACGCCGAGGACGACCTGGCGCGGACGGCCCACGAGCCCGTGTCCACGGGCCTCGAGCTCGGCCCGCTCGCTCGCCGCCGTGGTGGCCCGGTCGAGCATGATGGCGCTCGCGACGATGAGCAGCCCGGGCACGATCGCGCCCCCGACGTCGTTGCGGATCAGGGCGCGGAGCACGGGCTTGCCGAGGCCTGGCCCGTTGACGTAGGAGGCGATGATCGCCATCGACAGGGCCGCCATCGTGGTCTGGTTGAGTCCCACGATGATCGTCTTGCGGGCCATCGGGATCTGCACCTTGACCAACCGCTGCCACCAGGTCTGGCCGACGGAGTCGGTGGCCTCGATGGTGCTCTCCGAGACCGCGCTGATGCCGTAGCCCCCGATCCGGATCAGTGGGGGCAGCGCGTAGATCAGGGTGCACACGACTGCGCCGGAGACGCCGATTCCGAAGAACAGCACGACCGGCAGGAGGTAGACGAAGGTCGGCATCGTCTGCATCAGGTCCAGGACCGGGGTGATGACTGCGCGAGCGCGGCCGCTGATGCCGACGAGTACGGCGAGCGGCATCCCGATCAGCAGGGCGATGGCGACGGCGATGCCGGTGACCAGGAGCAGCTCGATCGAGTCGCTCCAGAAGCCGAGCAGCCCGAAGGAGGTGAAGGTCCCGGCCACGAGCAGCGAGATCCGCCAGTTGGCGAACGCGAGCCCGAGCCACGAGGCGACCGCGGTGACTCCCAGCCAGCCGATCTGGGGCACTGGCCGGGGGAAGTCCGCAACGGTGACCATCCGCTGGAGCCAGTCGAAGACGCTGCGGAAGACCTCGGCGATGCTGGTGGTCAGCTGGATGACCGGGTTGGTGTCGCGGCTGGCCAGCACCGAGTCGCGGAACCCGGTCAGCGAGTCGTGCACGTCGGTGTGCTGGCGCCCGGGGAGGTCGAGGGTGTTGGTGCCCTTGGTCATCGACCAGACCGCGATCCACACCGCGAGCAGGCCGAGCAGAATCACCCAGCGCGGGATGCCGCGGGACGACTCGACCTCGGCAGGCCGCTCCTCCCTCCGGCCCGCGGGCGCCGACCCGGTGCTGGTCGCGGTGGTGGTCACGGCGCCGAGGTCCGTTCCTCGGCCACGACCACCCGCAAGATGGCGTCGTCGTCCACGATCCCCACGAGTTGTCCGTCGTCGACCACGCGCACCGGGTGCGCGGAGGCCAGGGCCGCCTGAGCGGCCTCGCGGACGATCGTCGTCGAGGTCATCACCGGACCCTCGGTGGAGTCGTCGGGGCGCGGCTTGCGCATCACCCACTTCAGCGTCAGGACGTGGGAGCGCGGGACGTCGGAGGTGAAGTCGGCGACGTACTCGTCCGCGGGAGCGCCGACGACCTCGTCGGGGGTGCCGACCTGCACGACCTCGCCGTCGCGCAGGATCATGATCCGGTCGCCGAGCTTGAGCGCCTCGGCCAGGTCGTGGGTGATGAACACCATCGTCTTGCCCACCTCCTTGTGGAGGCGGATCACCTCGTTCTGCATCTCGCGCCGGATCAGCGGGTCGAGGGCGGAGAAGGGCTCGTCGAAGAGCAGCATCTGGGGATCGCCCGCGAGGGCGCGGGCCAGGCCGACCCGCTGCTGCATGCCGCCCGACAGTTGGTCGGGGTAGTTCTTCTCATAGCCCTGGAGCCCGACCAGGTCGATGACCTCCCCGGCCTTGGCGCGGCGCTCCTTCTTGCCCATGCCGCGCACCTCGAGCCCGTAGGCGACGTTGTCGATCACCTGCTTGTGCGGCAGCAGGCCGAAGTGCTGGAAGACCATCGAGACCTGGGTACGTCGCAGCTCCCGCAGCTGGGACTCCGAGGCGCCGGTGACCTCCGCGTCGCCGATCCGGACGGTGCCGGCGGTGGGCTCGATGAGCCGCGTCAGGCAGCGCACCAGGGTCGACTTGCCGGAGCCGGAGAGTCCCATCACCACGAAGACCTCGCCCGGCGCGACGTCGAAGGAGACGTCCTTGATCCCGACCACGCAGCCGGTCTTCGCCTTCAGGTCGGCGCGGGAGAGGTCGGCGTCGGGGGTGCCGATGATCTTCTCCGCCCGGGCGCCGAAGATCTTCCAGAGGTTGCGGACCTCCAGTCCCGCGCCGGTCCACAGCCGACCTGAGGAGTCGGTGCCGGGCTTGCCTTGGTCAGTGGTGGTCTCGCTCATGCGGGCTCCTCGACGTCGGCTGGCGGTGGTTGTGGGGGCTGTGGCGGCCTCTGGGTGCTGTTGCGGCTGTCTCCGGGCGGGTAGAGAGGTGCGCCGTCGCGGTGCCGGTAGTACGGCACCTGCGCCGCGGCGAGCGGGGTGTTGCCGAGGATCAGGTCGGCGGCCTTCTCGGCGACCATCATCACCGGGGCGTAGATGTTGCCGTTGGTGACGTAGGGGAAGACGCTCGCGTCGACGACCCGCAGACCCTCGAGCCCGTGCACCTTCATCGAGGCGGGGTCGGTCACCGACATGTCGTCGAGGCCCATCTTGGCGGTGCAGGACGGGTGCAGCGCGGTCTCGGCGTCCTTGCGCACCCAGTCGAGGATCTCCTCGTCGCTCTCCACCGACGGCCCCGGGGAGAGCTCCCCGGCGTTGAACGGCTCGAAGGCCGGCTGGTTGAGGATGTCGCGTGCGACACGCACCGCCTCCACCCACTCGCGCTTGTCGTTCGGCGTCGAGAGGTAGTTGAACAGCATCTTCGGGTGCTGCTTGGGGTCGCGGCTCTCGATCCGGACCCAGCCGCGGGTATCTGCGTACATCGGGCCGATGTGCACCTGGTAGCCGTGCCCCTCGGTGGGGGAGCTCCCGTCGTACCGGATCGCCACCGGGAGGAAGTGGAACATCAGGTTCGGCCAGTCCACGTCCTCGTTGCTGCGGGCGAAGCCGCCGCCCTCGAAGTGGTTGGTGGCCCCCAGCCCGCTGCGGTGGAAGAGCCAGTTGTAGCCGATGCCCGGACGGCGGTGCCAGGCGAGTCCGGGGGCGATCGAGACGGGCAGCTTCGAGGCGTACTGGATGTAGACCTCGAGGTGGTCCTGGAGGTTCTCCCCGACCCCTCGGAGCTCGTGGACCATGGGTACGCCGAGCGGCTCGAGGTGCTCGGGGTTGCCGATGCCGGAGAGCTGCATCAGCTGGGGGGTGTTGATCGCCCCGCCGCACAGGATCACCTCGCCGGCCGTCGCCGTGCGATGGCGGCGCCCCGCCCGGAGGTAGTCGACCCCGGTCGCGCGGGGGCCCTCGAAGCGGATGCCGGTGACCATCGCGAGGGTCTCGACGCGCAGGTTGGGTCGGTCCATCACGGGGTGCAGGTAGGCCCGCGCCGCCGAGAGGCGGCGGCCCCTGTGCAGGTTCCGGTCGAAGCGCGCGAAGCCCTCCTGGCGGTAGCCGTTGACGTCGTCGGTCAGCGGGTAGCCGGCCTCCTGGGCGGCCTCGAAGAAGGCACCGAACAGGGGGTTGGTCGCCGGCCCACGTTCGAGGACCAGCGGTCCGCTGCCACCCCGCCAGGTGTCGGCACGGCGCTCGCCGTCGACGAGCAGGGTCTCCATCCGCTTGAAGTAGGGCAGGCAGTGCAGGTAGTCCCAGTCCTCGAGGCCCTTGTCGGCCGCCCAGCGCTCGTAGTCCAGCGGGTTGCCGCGCTGGAAGATCATCCCGTTGATCGAGCTGGAGCCGCCGAGCACCTTGCCGCGGGCGTGGTAGATCCGCCGACCGTGCATCTCCGGCTCCGGCTCGGTCTCGTACTTCCAGTCGTAGAAGCGGCTGCCGATCGGGAACGGCAACGCGGCCGGCATGTGGATGAACGGGTCCATCCGGAAGTCCGAGCGTCCTGCCTCCAGGACCAGCACCGAGATCGACGGATCGGAGCTGAGCCGGTTGGCCAGGGCGCAGCCGGCCGATCCACCGCCGACGACGACGTAGTCCCAGTGGTCGCGCCGTCGGCTCATGCGCCGCCTCCGAACCAGCCCTGGGGCGCCGGCGCGATGTTGTGCCAGACGTGCTTGGTCTCGCGGTACTCCTCGAGCCCGGCCTGCCCGAGCTCACGGCCGATGCCGGACTGCTTGTAGCCGCCCCACTCGGCCTGGGCGACGTAGGGGTGGTAGTCATTGATCCACACGGTGCCCATCCGCAGCCGGGCCGCGATCCGCTGACCCCGGCCGGCGTCCTGGGTCCACACCGCACCGGCCAGGCCGTAGATCGAGTCGTTGGCGATCCGGACTGCGTCGTCGTCGTCGGTGAAGGTCTCCACGGTCAGCACCGGCCCGAACGACTCGTCCTGGGCGACCGACATCGCCGAGTGCACGTTGCCGAGGATGGTCGGGGCGAAGAAGAACCCGTCGGCCAGGTCGCCCTCGGTGACCCGCTGCCCGCCGAGGAGCAGCGTCGCCCCTTCGGCGATCCCGGCCTCGACGTACGCCGTGACCTTGTCGAGGTGGGCCTGCGAGATCAGGGCGCCCGTCTGGGCCTTGTCGTCGAACGGGCCGCCTAGACGGATCCCGTCTGCCCGGGAGACCAGCTCGGCCACGAAGTCCTCGGCGATGGACTCCTCGACGAGAAGTCGGGCGCCCGCCGAGCAGACCTGGCCGGAGTGCAGGAAGACCGCGGTCAGCGCCATGTCGAGCGCGCTCTCCCGGTCGGCGTCGGCGAAGACGATGTTGGGGTTCTTGCCGCCCAGCTCGAGAGCGATCTTCTTCACCGTGCCGCTGGCCGCCGCCATGATCCGCTTGCCGGTGGCCAGGCCTCCGGTGAAGGAGACCAGGTCGACGCGGGTGTCCTCGCTGAGCGGGGCACCGGCGTTCGGCCCGTCGCCGACGACGAGGTTGCCCACGCCCGGGGGCAGCCCCGCCTCGTCGAGCAGCCGCATCAGGTGGATGGCGGTGTGCGGCGAGAGCTCGCTGGGCTTGAGCACGAAGGTGCAGCCCGCGGCCAGTGCGGGAGCGACCTTCCACGAGACCTGCAGCAAGGGGTAGTTCCACGGGGTGATCAGTCCGCACACACCCACGGGTTCATGCACCACGCGACTGACCACGTCGGAGCGGCCGGTGTCGACCACGCGCCCCGCCTCGGCGTCGGCGGCGTGGGCGAAGTGCCGGAAGACGCTGGTCACGTCGTCGATGTCCAGCTCGCTCTCCACCAGCCGCTTGCCGGTGTCCAGCGACTCCATCCGGGCCAGCTCCGCGCGGTCGCGCTGCAGGAGGTCCCCGACGCGGAGCAGCAGGTCGCCCCGCTCCCGCGCGCTCGTATGTCTCCAGGGGCCGTCGTCGAACGCGGCCCGGGCGGCGGCGATCGCTGCGGTGGTGTCCGACGAGCTGGACTCGTCGATCTCGGCGACCAGCTCGCCGGTGGCCGGGCAGCGGATCTCCCGGCGGCCACCCGCTCGGGCGGACGTCCACTCACCGTCGATGTAGTTCTCGGGCATGTACGAGTCCGTTCTCGCCCGAATCGTTGCGCTATTTGCAACCACTAGGCGTTATACGAAACACAATGCTGACCGCACCGGGTCGGCGTCAACCCTCGTGAGGACATCGAAACCTATCGTCTACCTGGCTCGGCCGGGGTCGGCGGCGCTCAGCGGACGCCCCAACCGAGCCGGTGGGAGAGCTCCTCGGCCGCCTCCACGAGCAGGGGCGCGACCTCGGTCACCCGCTCCGCAGGGAGCCGGAAGGTCGGCCCGGAGAGGCTCATCGAGCAGATCACGTCGCCGTGGGCATTGCGCACCGGGGCGGCGATCGCGGTCAGCCCGACCTCGAGCTCGTCGACGGCCACGGCGTACCCCTGCTCGCGGACGGTCTCGAGCTGGCGCCGGAGCTTGGCCCGACTGGTGATCGTGACTCCGGTGTAGGCCGGCATCCGACCCAGCAGGTCATCGAGCTCGGTCTCCGCGAGCCACGCCATCAGCACCTTGCCGTTGCTGGTGGCGTGGAGCGGGATGTGCTGGCCGACCCAGTTGTGCGGCTGGATGGCCGAGGGGCCGGCGATCTGGTCGAGGTAGAGCGCGCTGTTGCCGCTGAGCGTGGCCAGGTTGATCGTCTCGCCGGTGCTGGCCGCCAGCTGCTTGCACAGCGGCCGGGCCTCCTGGACGACGTCGAGCCGCGCGCTGGTGGCGCCGGCGAGGCGGAGCAACCCCACGCCGAGGCGGTACTTCCCGCGACCCTCGACCTGCTCGACCAGCCCGTGCTGCTCGAGCGTGGCGACGAGCCGGAACGCCGTACTCTTGTGCACCTCGAGGGCGGTGGCGATGCCGGTGACACCGGACTCGCCGGACCTCGCCAGGATCTCCAGGATCCGCAGCGCCCGGTCCACCGACTGCACTCCCGCTGCCGGGGTGACCGACGTCGCGTTGCTCATGGCGCAACCGTAGACCGGCTGACGCAACCCCGCCAGTGGCCCCGCCAGTGGCCCCGCCCGCCGCCGCGGGCAGACCGCTGATCCGTGCGATGATCCCGGCTGGTCCGCTCCCAGCGGACCTCCGGGCAAGCCGAGGAGACGTCGAGACCCCGATGCAGGCGAGATATGCCACGACGTGCGCCACCTGCGCCCGGCGCATCGAGCCGGGAGCGGTGATCGCCCGGGCGGGCGACGGCACGGGGTGGGTGCACGATGCGTGTGCCTTGTCGGTCGGGGCAGTCGGGGAGCCCGTGCCGCTGCGGGGTGAGGATCCGCCAGTGCCGGTCGGCACCACGGAGGTGTTCACCGACGGGGCGTGCCGGGGCAACCCGGGACCCGGCGGCTGGGCGTGGGCGGTGCTCGACGGCCCGGAGGGCTCGGGGCACGACCCTGCGACGACCAACCAGCGGATGGAGGTCCGCGCCGCCTTCGAGGCGATCCGCGCCCTGCCCGGCCCGCTGGTGGTGGTCAGCGACTCGACGTACGTCGTGAACTGCTTCAAGAACTCCTGGTGGACCGGCTGGCGCACCCGTGGCTGGCTGAACTCCGCGAAGAAGCCGGTCGCCAACCGCGACCTCTGGGAACCGCTGATCGACCTCGTCGAGGAGCGCGGCGACGTCGGCTTCCGCTGGGTCAAGGGCCACTCCGGCCACCCGATGAACGACCGCGTCGACCTCCTCGCCGTCCAGGCCAGCCACCTCGCCTGACGCACCGCAATGTAAATCGGGGTTATGGACGCTTAACAAGGCCCGTTCCGGGGGCCAGGCGTCCACAAGCCTCGCCAACTCGCCGGCCGCCGACCGGATCTCCGGTCAGCGGAAGACGACGGTGCGGTTGCCGTCGAGCAGCACCCGGGACTCGGAGTGCCAGCGCACGGCGCGGGAGAGTACGGCGGCCTCGACATCGCGTCCAGCAGCGGTGAGCTGGTCCTGCGTGTGGCCGTGGTCGACGCGGATCACGTCCTGCTCGATGATCGGGCCCTCGTCGAGGTCGGCGGTCACGTAGTGCGCCGTCGCCCCGATCAGCTTGACCCCGCGCTCGAAGGCCTGGTGGTAGGGGCGGGCGCCCTTGAAGCTCGGCAGGAACGAGTGGTGGATGTTGATCGCCTGGCCGGAGAGCCGCCGGCACACGTCGTCGGAGAGCACCTGCATGTAGCGAGCGAGCACCACCAGGTGGATGCCGAGCTCGTCGTGCAGCGCCATCAGCTCGGCCTCTGCCTGCGGCTTGGTCTCGGGCGAGACCGGGATGTGCCGAAACTCCAGGCCGTACCCCCGCACCAGGGGCTCGGCGTCGGGATGGTTCGAGACCACCAACGGGATGTCGATCTGCAGGCTGCCGGTGGACCAGCGAAACAACAGGTCGTTGAGACAGTGCAGCTGCTTGCTGGCCATGATCAGGGTGCGGTACGGCGCCCTCGTCTCCCAGATCTCATAGGTCATCTCGAACCGCTGAGCCACCTCTTCGAAGCTGCTCCGCAGCGTCTCCGCGGTCGCGGTCGGGTCGGCCATCGCGAAGTCGATGCGCATGAAGAACCGGCCGTTGAGCGGGTCGCCGAACTGCTGGCTCTCGATGATGTTGCCGCCGTTCGCGACCAGGAACCCGGAGACCGCGTGCACGATGCCCGGCTGGTCAGGGCAGTCCAGGATGACGACGAAGTCCCCCGAGGGGGTGCTGGCGTTGGTCGAGGCGTGGCCGGGTGACATCGATGCCATCAGTCGCCGAGCTCCTTGCGGCGGCGGTTGACGAACTCCTCCAGCTCCGCGCGGATCGCCTCGTCGAGCGGCGGCTGCTCATAGGAGACCAGCCGCTCCTGGTAGATCTTGGTGGCGCGGGCGGCCGCGTCGAGGCCGCCGTTGCGGGTCCAGCGCTCATAGTTCTCCGAGGACGACAGCAGCGGCCGGTAGAAGCAGGTGCGGAACCGCTCCATGGTGTGCATCGCACCCAGGAAGTGGCCACCGGGTCCCACCTCCTCGTGCGCGCCGAAGGCCAGCGACTCCTCGTTGATCTCCAGCGGGGTGAACTCCGCCTGCATCATCTGCAGGAGCTCGATGTCGACGATGAACTTCTCGTAGCCCGCGACCAGTCCGCCCTCGAGCCAGCCGGCCGAGTGCATCACCCAGTTGGCGCCGGCGAGGAACGTCGGCAGCATCGTCATCAGCGCCTCGTAGCCGGCCTGCGCGTCCGGCACCTGGGAGGAGGTGAGCGTGCCGCCGGAACGGAACGGCAGCCCGAAGTGGCGGGCGATCTGCCCGGTGCAGAGCAGGCCGATGCCGGACTCCGGGGTGCCGAACGTCGGCGAGCCGGACTGCATGTCGATGTTGGAGAGGAACGACCCGAAGATCACCGGGCAGCCGGGATTGATCAGCTGCGCCAGCGCGATCCCGGTGAGGGCCTCGGCGATCTGCTGCACCAGCGCCGCGGGGATCGTCACCGGCGACATCGCGCCCATCAGGATGAACGGCGTCAGGACGACGGGCTGGCCGGCTTCGGCGTACTCGAACAGCGCATCGAGCATCCGGTCGTCCCAGCGCAGCGGGGAGTTGCAGTTGATCAGCGAGATCATCGCCGGCGTCGCGGTGATGCTGGCCCGCCCGGCCTCGCGGCCTTGGCCCGCACCGAAGAGGATCGAGGCCATCTCGATCGAGTCGCGGGCGTTCGGCCCGGAGACCACGTTGCCCATGAACACCTTGTCGGTCAGCGTCGCCAGCGCATAGGTCATGTCGAGGTGGCGGCTGTCGAGCGGGGTGTCGTTGGGCTCGCAGATGATTCCGCCGGCCGAGTCGAGGGTCGAGAATGACTGCGCGAGCTTGGTGAAGTTGGTGAAGTCCGACATCGTCGCGTCGCGGCGTACGGCACCCTCGCGGACGAACGGCGGGCCGTAGACCGCGCCGAAGGACATCATCTCGCCGCCGATGTGGATGCTGTTCTCCGGATTGCGTGCCTGTACGTCGAACTCGCGAGGAGCTTTCGCCGCCTGGGCGAGCACGAACTCGGGGTCGAAGAAGACCTTGTTCTCCTCCACCCGCTGGCCGGCCTCGCGGAACAGGTCCAGGGCGCGTTGGCTCATGAACTCCACGCCGAGCTCGGAGACGAGTCGGCGCCAGCCGCCGTCGAGGGTGCTCATCGCCTGCTCGGAGAGGATCTCGTAGCGCGGCATCTGGTTGCGGAACATCGGTGACTCCCGGCTTTCTGCGGATCGGTGCTTGACCGGCGGGGCCAGGAAACCTAGCCTCACCATGTGGGCAGGACGTTCCACATCGTGGGAACACCCTCACGGACACCATCCACCGAAACCCGAGAGGCGGTCAAGAGTGACAGGCGGATCGGCCATCGAGACTTCCGGCGGCACCCAGGCCGTGGATCGCGCGGCTGCCCTGCTCACCCACGTCGTGGAGGCCGACGACCCGGTCACCTTCGCGGAGCTGAGCCAGGTCTTCGGCCTCGCCCGCTCCACCACCTCGCGACTGCTCGCGGCCCTCGAGCGCACCCGGCTGGTGGAGCGCACGACCGGCGGGGGCTACATCGGTGGACCCCTGTTCGTGCTGTACGCCGCCCGCCACGACCGCAACGCCCAACTGGCCCGGCTCGCCCTGCCGATGCTGGAGAAGATCGGCGCCGAGACCGGCGAGACCGTGCACCTCGCGGTGGCCAACCGCGGCCGGGTTGCCCACATCGCGCAGGTGGACTCGACCTTCCTCCTCGGCGCCCGCGACTGGACCGACGTGGAGGTTCCCGCGCACTGCTCGGCCCTGGGCAAGGTGCTGCTCGCGTGGGGCGAGCTCGAGCTGCCGGCGGGCCGGCTCGAGGCCCCGACCGACCGCACCCTGCGCACCCGCGAGGCGCTGCAACCCGACCTGGTCGCGGTGCGCGCCAGCGGCTTCGCCGTCACCCGCGACGAGCTCGAGCTCGGACTGGCGGGCGTGGCGGCACCGGTCTTCGGGCCGGAGGACAACGTGGTCGCGACCGTGGGGATCTCCGGACCCACGGCCCGGCTCGAGGACCGCGTCGACCAGATCGGTCGGCTGCTCACAGACCAGACGGAGGCGCTGTCCCTGCTCCTCCGTCACGGCACCCACACGGAGGGCGTGGCATGACACCGGAAGAGATTCTCAAAGGGCTCTACGACGAGACACTGGTGGGCAACGCCCCCCGCGTCCTGGAGCTCACCCACGAGGCGCTGGGCATGGAGATGGAGCCGCAGAACCTGCTCTTCGACGCCCTGATCCCCTCGCTGGAGGAGGTCGGTGCGCGCTTCGAGCGCGGCGACTTCTTCGTGCCCGAGATGCTGATCGCCGGGCGCGCGATGGCCGGCGCGATGGAGGTGCTGCGACCGCTGCTCGCCGAGACCGGAGTGGAGACCGTCGGCAAGTTCCTGATGGGCACCGTCAAGGGCGACGTGCACGACATCGGCAAGAACCTCGTCAACATCATGCTCGAAGGTGCCGGCTTCGAGGTCATCGACCTCGGCGTCCAGGTGCCACCGGAGACGTTCGTCGCGAAGATCCAGGAGCACCAGCCCGACATCGTCGGCTTCTCGGCGTTCCTGACCACGACGATGCCGATGTTCAAGGCCAACATCAACGCGCTGCAGAAGGCCGGCATGCGCGACGACGTGATCATCATGGTCGGTGGGGCTCCGGTCACCCAGGAGTACGCCGACGCCGTGGGCGCCGACGGCTACGCCGCGGACGCATCGAGCTGCGTCAAGCGGGCCAAGGCCCTGCTGAAGGACCGGCGCGCGAAGGTCTCGGCATGAGCGCCCCGATGCACGAGACCCGCATCCGGTCGGCCTCCCGCGAGGTCGTGCTGGGGCGGCAGCACCGGTTCTGTCTGATCGGCGAGAGAATCAACCCCACCGGACGGCGGATCTTCCAGGACCAGATCAAGGCCGGCGACCTCTCCGCGGTCGAGCGTGACGTCGCGGCCCAGGTTGCCGGCGGAGCAGACGTCCTCGACGTCAACATGGGCGTGCCGCTGGTCGATGAGGCCGAACTGCTGGCCAAGGTCGTCACGATGATCCAGGGGCTGACCGACCTGCCGCTGTGCATCGACTCCTCGGTCGTGGAGGCCCTCGAGGCCGGGCTCTCGGCGTACCACGGTCGGGCGCTGGTCAACTCGGTGACGGCCGAGGACGAGCGGCTCGAGCAGATCCTCCCGCTGGTCAAGAAGTACGACGCTGCGGTGATCGCCCTGCCCAACGACGTCGACGAGATCCCGATGGAGCCGGACAAGCGGCTCGCCCTGGTGGAGAAGATCGTCCGCGTGGCGACCCAGGAGTACGGCATCGCCATCGAGGACATCGTGATCGACCCGCTGGCGATGCCGATCGGGGCCGACATCACCACGACGCTCTCGACCCTGGAGACGATGCGGCGGATCCGCGACGACTACGGGCTGAACATGTGCTGCGGCGCCTCCAACGTCTCCTTCGGGATGCCCGGGCGGCACGAGCTCAACGGCACCTTCCTGACGATGGCGATGACGGCGGGCCTGACCAGCGCGATCATGGACACCCGGACCCCAGCGGTGGTCGCGGCCGTCAAGGCCACCGACCTGCTGATGGGCCACGACGAGTGGGGGACGGCATGGATCTCCCGGCACCGGGCGGCGATGGCCGCGGCCACGTGACCGCTCCGCCGGACGGCGTGGAGCCCACCCTCTCGATCGCCGACGTCGGGCGGGAGGGTCTGATCGTCCCGTCGGGCGCCCCCGTCGAGCCGCACGACGGCACCGGTCGGGTGCAGCTGTCCTTCACCGTGGAGGGCGGTCAGGACCGACAGGTCCGGGTGCCGCCGGGTGTCACGGTCTTCGACTCCGCGTCCTGGAACGGCATCGCCATCGACTCGACCTGTGGCGGGCACGGCACCTGTCACAAGTGCAAGGTCCGCGTCGACGTCCCGCTGCCGATCTCGCGGCACGACCGGCGTACCTTCTCCGCCGACGACCTCGGCGCCGGCTGGCGGCTGGCCTGCCTCGCGACCGCCACCCAGGACCTCGACGTGGTGGTTCCCCCGCTGACCACGCGGCCCAAGGCCGCCACGGTCGGGGTGGGACGGCAGGTGATCCTCCGGCCGGCGGTGCAGAAGCGGTACGTCGAGCTGGCCGATCCGTCGCTCTCGGACCAGCGCAGCGACCTCGTCCGGCTGACCGACGCCATCGACGACCTCGAGCTGACCGTCGACCTCGCGTTGCTGCGCCGGCTGCCGAAGGTGCTGCGAGAGGCCGACTTCAAGGTGACCGCGGTGGTCGTCGACGAGGCGCTGATCGACGTCGAGCCCGGCGACACCAGCGGGCAGCGGCACGCGATCGCCTTCGACCTGGGCACGACGACCGTGGTCGCCACGCTGCTCGACCTGGAGACGGGGACGCCGGTGGCGGTGGCCTCACGGCTGAATATGCAGCAACCCTTCGGCGGTGACGTGATCACCCGGATCAGCGCCACCATGATGGATCCCGAGGCGTTGGAGCGACTGCAGTCGCTGGCCGGGCAGACCATGGACGAGCTCGCCCTGCAGGTCTGCAAGGAGGGTGGCGTGGACCCCGACGGCGTCTACGAGGTGGCGATCGCCGGCAACGCGACGATGACCGCCCTCGCGCTCGGGATCGACCCGGAGCCGCTCGGTGTGGCCCCGTTCGTGATGAGCACGGCCCGCCCGCCCGTCGTACTCGCTGCGGAGCTGGGGCTGCACCTGCACCCGCGTGCCCGCGCGGTGCTGTTCCCCTCGTTGGGGGCCTACGTCGGCGGCGACATCGTCGCCGGCATGCTCGCCACCGGCATGGACCGGGACAAGCGCACCCGGCTGTTCATCGACGTCGGCACCAACTGCGAGATCGTGCTGAGCAACGGCGACACCATCCTCTCCACCGCCGCTCCGGCCGGCCCGGCCTTCGAGGGCGGCGCCATCCGCTGCGGGATGCGGGCCGCCGAGGGGGCGATCGAGGTGGTGCGGATCGACGCCGGCCAGGGCGAGGTGGAGCTGCAGGTCATCGGCGACGTGGAGCCGCGCGGGCTGTGCGGCTCCGGCCTGGTCGACGCCGTCGCCGAGCTGGTGCGCGTCGGGCTGCTCGACGCCAGCGGCCGGTTCCTGGCCGACGACGCGGCGGCGATCGAGCTGCCGGGGCTGGCCGACCGGCTGGCCAGGATCGGTGAGGAGCGCGTCTTCGTGCTGCACCGACCCGCTCCCGACGCCGACGTCAACGAGTGCGTCTACCTCTCCCAGCGCGACGTGCGTGAGCTGCAGTTCGGCAAGGCGGCGATCGCCACGGGCTGGGCGCTGCTGCTCGACGAGCTGGGGCTGGAGCACGACGACATCCAGCAGGTGCTGCTCGCCGGGTCGTTCGGCTCCTACCTCTCACCGGCCTCGGCGGTCCGCATCGGTCTGGTGCCGAAGCTGCCCGTGCTGCGGATCGTCTCGGCTGGGAACGTCGCCGGCGAGGGCGCGAAGATGGCGCTGCTCTCGCTGCGCGAGCGCACCGGCGCAGCCACGTTGCTGGAGGAGGTGACCTATGTCGAGCTCTCCGACCGACCTGAGTTCAACGACCGTTTCGTCGACCAGCTCGCCTTCCCCGGCGGACGCTGAGGCCGCCGGCCGGGCCGGGGTCGCGTTCATCGCGTGCGGGGCGATCGCGCAACCAGCTGCGCGGATCATCGAGCAGAACGGCTGGGACGTCGACGTACACCCGCTGCCCCCGCTGCTGCACAACCAGCCGCAGCTGATCGCCGGTGAGGTCGAACGGCTGGCGACCGAGCTGCGGGGTCGCTACACCGAGGTGCTGGTGGGGTACGCCGACTGCGGCACCTACGGCGCGCTCGACGACGTCTGTGCGCGGCTCGGCCTGCGCCGGCTGGAGGGACTGCACTGCTACGACGTGTACGCCGGGGCCGATCGGATCGAGGCCTTCTTCGCCGACCAACCGGGCACCTACCTGCTCACCGACTTCCTGGTCCGGTCCTTCACCCGCACCGTGGAGACCGAGCTCGGCCTGGATCGGTGGCCGGAGCTGCGCGACGACTACTTCCGGCACTACACGCGCGTGGTCTGGCTGGCCCAGGAGGACACCGCCGAGCTCCGTGACGCGGCAGAGTCGGCCGCTGCTCGGATCGGCCTGCCGCTGACCGTCGTACCCACCGGGGCCGGAGGCCTCGAACGCGCCCTCGCCACCCTCCTCCACCCCGACGTCTCGGCGGGCGGGTCAGAGGCGGGCGAGTAGGTCCTGGCGCCAGGCCTCGGTCTCGGCGATCTGGTTGAAGGTGAAGATGTGCAGGCCCTCGATGAGCGCCTCGGGCCGGGCCGCCGTGGTGGCGCACTCCTGGAGGAACCGTTCGCCGGTGAAGCCGCCTGGTGCCGCGAGCCGAGCCAGCGTGCTCTTGTGCTTGGCCAGGAACCGGGTGGACTCGCCGACGCCGATCTTGGTCGCCATCGCCAACAGCTTGGCGCGGTCGATGGGGCCGGGCATGCCGAGCAGCAGGGGCATCGTCACCCCGCGGGCGCGCAACCGATCGACCCAGAGCCGGACCGCCCCGGCGTCGAAGGTCAGGTTGCTGACCACATGGGTGGCGTGGCGCCGCTTGTCCCACATCGACTGGACGGTGAGGTCATCGGTGATCTTGGGGTGGGTCTCGGGATAGCCGGCGATCCCGATGTGGGTGAACGGCTCGGTCAGCATGGCGAGGTCCTCGAGCAGGCTGAACGCGTCGGGGTAGTCGCCGACGGGGTCGACGTCGCCGCCGGGCACGAACACCGAGGTGATGCCGGCCTCGGCCAGACGGGCGCGGATCTCGACGAGTTCGGCGCGTCCGCTGATCATCCGCGCGGCCAGGTGCGGCACGGTCGTGTAGCCCTGGCGCGAGAGCGACTCGGCCAGACCGAGGGTGGCCTCCAGACCCTTGGCGCCCGAGGCCGTGACGGTGACCGGCACGTCGCGCGGCACCGACGCGAGCACCTTCTCCTCCGCGGTGGCGGTGGGCAGCACCTCGAACCGGGCGTGGGTCAGCAGCCGTCGGACCGCTTGGTTCTTGGTGGCAACTTTGTTGCGCATCTTGCAACTCGTTTCGTCATACGCACCGCGCGTCTCAGCCTACTGCCGGCTGTCGGTGCGGGACAAGAGTTGCCACCCCTTCGTCACCAGATCCGGACGCGGTCCTCGGGATCGAGCCACAGCCCGTCACCGGGTTGTACGCCGAAAGCCTGATGGAACTCCTCGAGGTTGCGTGCGATGTTCGCGCGGAACTCCGGGGGGCTGTGGGGGTCGGTGGTGAGGTACTGCTGGGCCAGCTCGGCGCGACGCTTGGTGCGCCACACGTAGCCCCAGTTCAAGAACAGCCGCTGTCGTCCGGTGAAACCACGCTCGTCCGGCTCCTCGGCCAACCGCCGCTCCTCCCCGTCGCCCAGCGAGATCTCGTAGGCCTTGAGCGCGATCGTCAGGCCCCCGAGGTCGCCGATGTTCTCCCCGACGGTGAGCGACCCGTTCACGCGCTCACCCGGGACGTCGCGCGGCTCGTAGGCGTCGTACTGCTCGATCAGGGCCCGTGACTTGACCTCGAAGGCGGCCTTGTCGTCGGCGGTCCACCAGTCGTTGAGGTTGCCATCGCCGTCGTAGTGGGCGCCCTGGTCGTCGAAGCCGTGCCCGATCTCGTGCCCGATGACCGCGCCGATGCCGCCGTAGTTCTCGGCCGGGTCGGCGTCTGGGCCGAAGAACGGCTTCTGCAGGATGCCGGCGGGGAAGCAGATCTCGTTGGTGCCGGGGTTGTAGTAGGCGTTGACGGTCTGGGGGAGCATCAACCACTCGTCCCGGTCGACCGGCGCGCCGATCTTGCGCAGCTCGCGGTCGGTCTCGAACGCCGTGGCCGCCAGCACGTTGCCGACAAGGTCGTCGGCGTTGATCTCCAGGCCGGAGTAGTCGCGGAACTTCACCGGGTAGCCGATCTTGGGCCGGAACGTCGCGAGCTTCTCGAAGGCCCGCTGCTTGGTCTCCTCGGTCATCCAGTCCAGGTCGGTGATCGACTGGCGGTAGGCCTCCAGCAGGTTCGCGACCAGCTCGTCCATCAGCTCCTTGGACCGGGGCGGGAAGTGCCGCGACACGTACTCGCGCCCCACCGCGTCTCCCAGCGCCCCCTCGACCAGCCCGACGCCCCGCTTCCAGCGCGCCCGCAGCTCGGGTGTGCCCGCGAGGGTGCGGCCGTAGAAGTCGAAGTTGGCCTCCACGAAGACCTGGGGGAGGTACGCCGCAGCGGTCCGGATCGCGCGGACGCTGAGGAACGCACGCCAGTCCTCGATCGGGGTGTCCGCCAGCACCGTCTCGAGGTGGGCGAAGTACGACGGCTGCCGGACCACCGTCTCCGCAATGGTCGCCGCGGTGCCGCCGAGCGCGGTGACCCAGGCGTCGAAGTCGAAGCTCGGCACGGTGGCCCGGAGCTTCTCGAGCGGGAGGAGGTTGTAGGTCTTCAGCACCTCACGGGTGTCTGAGCGTTCCCAGTGCCCCTCGGCCAGGCGGGTCTCCAGCGCGAGCACGCGGGCGGCGGTGCCCTCGGGGTCGGGCCGCTCGGCCAGGGTCAGGATGCGGACGAGGTAGGCGAGGTACTTCTCGCGGATCTCGGCGAACTTCTGCTCGCGGTAGTAGCTCTCGTCGGGCAGCCCGATGCCGCCCTGGAGGACGTTGACCAGGTAGCGGTCCGAGTCGCGGTCGTCGCTGTCCACATAGGACCCGAACAGTCCGCCACCGCCGCGCCGTTCGAAGAACCCGAGGAAGCCGCCGAGCTCGGCGACCTCGGTCAGGGCGTCGATCTGCGCGAGCAGCGGCTCGATCGGCTCATGGCCGAGGGCCTCGATGCGGTCCTCGTCCATGAAGCTGGAGAAGAGGTCGCCCACCTTGCGGGCCTCGTCGCCCACGATGGTGCCGTCGGCGCACGACTCGATGATGGCGCGGACGTGCGTCTGCGCCGTGTCGGCCAGCATCACGAACGGCCCCCATGCGGCCCGGTCGCCGGGGATCTCCGCGGTCTCCAACCACGCGCCGTTGACGTGGCCGAACAGGTCGTCCTGGATGCGGATGTCGGGGTTCATGCCCTCGCGGGCGTCGTCGAGAATCGTCACCCGGGCAATGTATACGGGCAGTTCACGAGCCCCCGTAGGCTGTGGCCCCATGACCCCCCCGACGGCAGCCCAGGCCTGCATCATCGGCGCCGGATCGTCGGGCATCACGGCCGCGCAGGTGCTGTCCGCACGCGGCGTGAGCTTCGACTGGTTCGAGGCGGGCAGCCAGATCGGCGGCAACTGGCGCTTCGGCAACGACAACGAGATGTCCTCGGCCTACGAGTCCCTGCACATCAACACCTCGCGCCAGCTGATGGAGTACGCCGCCTACCCGATGCCGGAGTCGCTGCCCGACTACCCCGACCACCGGCAGATCGCGGCCTACTTCGACGACTTCGTGGACCACTTCGGCCTGCGCGAGCAGGTCAGCTTCCGCACCGAGGTCACCCTGGTCGAGCCGACCCCCGGCGGGTACGCCGTCACGGTGCGGTCGCGTGACGGCGGGGAGCCCCAGACGCGGACCTACCGCGAGGTCATCGTCGCGAACGGGCACCACTGGGACCCGCGGTGGCCGGAGCCGTCCTTCCCCGGCGCCGAGTCCTTCCCGGGCGAGCAGCTGCACGCCCACTACTACCGGACCCCGGAGCCCCTGGTCGGCAAGCGGGTGCTGGTCCTGGGCATCGGCAACTCTGCGTGCGACATCGCGGTGGAGTCGACACGGGTGGCGGAGTCGACCGACCTGGCGATGCGGCGGGGTGCCCACATCCTGCCCAAGTACATGTTCGGGATCCCGACCGACCACCTCACCGACTCACCCCTCGCACGAGGTCCGCTGCGGCTGCAGCAGCTCTCGATGGCGGTGCTGCTGCGTCTCGTGCAGGGCAGGGTCACCGACTACGGTCTGCCCGAGCCCGACCACCGCGTGCTGCACGCCCACCCGACGGTCAGCCAGGACCTGCTCAACCGGCTGGGCCACGGCGACATCACCGTGCGGCCCGACATCGACCGCTTCGAGGGCTCGAAGGTCTTCTTCACCGACGGCTCCTCGGGGGAGTACGACGTGGTCGTCTACTGCACCGGCTACAAGGTCTGCTTCCCCTTCCTGCCCGACACCGTCGTGCCCGCTGCGGACAACCACGTGGATCTCTACCGCCGAGTGGTGCACCCCGAACATCGCGGCCTCTACTTCGTCGGGCTGATCCAGCCGCTCGGTGCGATCATGCCGTTGGCGGAGGCGCAGGCGGAGTGGGTCGGCGACCTGATCACGGGTGTGGGTGCGCTGCCCTCGACCCGGGAGATGCGCCGACAGATCGCGTCGTACGACAAGAGGCTCCGCAAGCGCTACGTCGCCTCCAAGCGGCACACCATCCAGGTGGATTTCCACAGCTACCGGGCGGAGCTGGCCAAGGAGCGCCGGCGCAGCCAGCGTCGCGTGCGGACCTGACCGAGCCTGAGACGAGGCGGACTAGTCCAATTTGACGGTTTCGCCCAGATTTGTTAGTTATCCCGGTTTTTCCTGCAAAACCGACATTTCGCCGGTCATGATGCAGAGGCATGGCCCCACTCGGGGGTCTCGTACCTGGAGCAGCAGATGTCCGATACACACAGCGTGCGCAACAAGCGACTCGTCGCCGCCGCGGCAATTCCGGCGGCCGTCCTCCTCAGCGGAGCACTGGTCTGGCACTCGACGTACTCGGCCTTCTCCTCCACGACCTCCAACCCGACCAACAACTGGACGGCCGGAACCGTGACGCTCGCCGACGACGACAGCAACACCGCCATGTTCGCCGCCAGCGGTCTCAAGCCCGGATCGACTGGCACCAAGTGCATCGCGGTCACCTCGACCGGCAACCTGCCTTCCACGGTCAAGCTGTACGGCACGACCTACTCGACGACGAATGCGCTCGCCACCTACCTCACGCTCACTGTCGAGGAGGGCACGGGCGCCACGTTCAGCAGCTGCGCAGGGTTCACGGGTGGGTCGACGGTGTTCACCGGCACGCTGGCCTCGTTCGGCACCACGAAGACCAGCTTCGCCACCGGGGTCGGGTCCTGGGCGCCGACCGGCGCAGCCAGCGAGACCAAGGCCTACCGGATCACCTACACCTTGAGCGCCTCCACTCCGGACACGTCCCAGGGCGGTACGGCGGCACTCGGCTTCACCTGGGAGTCCCAGAACAGCTGACCTCCGCAGGCTGGAGGTCCGGGGGCCCATGGCCACGTCGCGCACATCCGAAACCGTCCCGACTCCGCTGGCGGAGCAGGGATGGGGCCGGGTGCTGCGCGTCGCTGCCGCCCGGGCTGTGCTCTCCGCCCTGGCGGCGCTGATGGTGTGGTCGGTGCTGCCGATGGTGGCCGGGTGGACCCCGAGCGTGGTGATGTCCGGGTCGATGGAGCCGCGGATCGTCCCTGGGGACGTGGTGCTCACCAGGCCCGTGCCATCCGCGAGTCTCGTCGTGGGACAGGTCGTGATGGCCCGCGACCCCGACCACGCGGGTCGGACCAGGACCCACCGCATCGTGAGTCGCGACGGGGAGGGCCGACTCGTTCTCCGTGGCGACGCCAACCGCCAGCAGGACTCCTCGCACGTGGAGGCCGATGACATCCTCGGACTGGGCGTGCTCCGCGTGCCCCTGGTGGGTCGCCCGATGCTCTGGGTCACCGAAGGCAAGTGGCTGCAGCTGGGCGCACTGCTGGCCCTCCTCGCCTGGTGCGTCAATGCGGCCGGCCCGCACCGTGGAGCGCCCCGGGGCAGGTTCCGGGGGGGTGCCGACGGACAGCGCCGGAGTGGCCGGCTGCGCCGGCGTCAGTTGGCGGTGGTCGTGACCGCCGGTGTGGTCGCCGCCTCTGGATCCGTGCCTGCCGACGCAGCCTTCCTGAACGCTGCGACGAACGCGGGCAACGCGATGAACGCGGCCGCCGACTTCCATCCCTACCGCACCGCCGTACTGGCCGACGCGCCGTTCCTGTATTGGCGCCTCTCGGCGTCCAGTGGCACGGTCGTCGCCGACGCGAGCCCGAACGCGCGCCCGGGCACCGTGGTCAACGCGGGCTACGTGTGGGGGCGAACCGGCCCGCTGGTCTCCGAGCCGACCGACAAGGCCATCTCGGTGACGTCGAACTTCATCAACGCGAACGCCTCCACAGCGGGCCCGGCGGTGTTCAGTCTCGAGGCCTGGGTGCGGACGACCTCCACGGCCGGAGGGCGCATCCTCGGCTTCGGGAACCAGACGGGCTCCACCACCTCCACCACGATCGACCGGCAGCTCTACCTGGCGCCGACGGGGAAGGTCTACTTCGGCGTCGGCAGCAGCAAGGTCACTGTTGCCAGCCTGGCGGCGATCAACGACGGTTCCTGGCACCACGTCGTGGCCACGTTCACCGGGGGAACCAAGCGGATGCAGCTGTACGTCGACGGGGTGCTCCAGGGGAACACGACTGCCACCGTGCTGACCCTGACCGGCTACTGGCGCGCCGGTGGCGAGGCGATGAGCGGCTGGACCGGCAACCCGACCGGCACCTACTTGGCCGGCGACCTCGACGAGCTGGCCGTCTACACCACCGAACTCAGCCTCGCCAGCATCCAGGCGCACCGGAACGCGGCGATCACGCCGTGAGCGGACGAGGGTGCCCGCCGCTCAGGCACTGACGCCGCTGAGCCTGCCCTCGAGGTCGGTGAGCCACGGCGTCGAGCCCATCCGGGAGAACTGGGCGCGCGCGATCTCGAGTGGTGTGGCGGCCTCGTCGGCACGGCCCTGTTGGGTCAACCAGATCCCGAGGTCGGCCGCGACTCGTCCCTGGACCAGGCCCGACCCCCAGGTCTGCGCTTCCGCCAGGGCGGTGCGCAGGTGCTGCTCGACCACCGAGGGCTCCGCCCCCTCCCAGATGGCGGCCAGGCCGCGGTGGTGCGCGCGCAGTGCTCGCAGGCCGCGGGAGTGGGTGCCCGGGTGGTGTCCGTCCACGAGGGCGTCCAGCTGGGCCAGTGCCTCGTGGTCGTCCAGCCTGAGCGCGATGTCGGCGGCTATCGCGAGGACCATGACGAAGTCGTCGAAGATCTCGACCACACCGTGGATGTGCCGTACGGCGTCCACCGCGAGTGCGGCTGCGGCCGGATCGCCGCTGGCAGCCGAGGACAGCGCGCGCACCAGAGTCCGGAAGCCCGCCACGACTCCCTCCTCGTCAGCGATCTCGACGCTCTCGGCTTCCACACGAGGCTGCCAGGTCCGGCCGCGACTCACCGCCAGGTAGCACTCGGCCAGCGTCCACATGGGCTGCTGGAGCTCCCAGCCCCGGTCCTCGGAGATCAGCAGCTCGGCCTCGCCCCACTCGCCTGCCAGGACGAGGGTGAAGGTGCAGTTGATCGCCGCGTTCGAGGCCCACATCGCGTCCCCCAGGCCCCTGGAGAGCGTGACCGCCTCCCGAGCGACGTCGAGCGCCTGCGCCATGTCGTCCTCGGCCCACATGGAGATCAGGTTCACCAGGGCTCGGGCTCGCATCGGGGAGTCGTGGTTGCGCTGCGCCAGATCGGCCGCCGACTGCATCAGGATCCGGCTCAGGCTCAGGGCACCAGCGGCTCCGTAGCTCAGGGCCAGGCTGATGTAGGAGTCGGCGATCTCGGTCGGGTCTCCGACCCGATCGGCCAACAACGCCTTCTCGTCGCACAGATCCCGGGTCGGCAGGCCGGCCGAGAACTTGGCCCCGATGACTGCCCTCAGCAGCTCCAGCTGTACGCCGGTGGCGTCCTCGCGTCCGCGGAGCACGTCCAGCCTGGCCTCCGCGACGGTGATCGCGGTCTCGCGGTCGCCGAGGAGGGTGGCCAGTGCGCGGGCGAGGACGGCGACTGCGGCACCGGCCGCGACGGCGTCGTCCAGCTCGTCGAAGGCGTCGCGGGCAGCCTCCGAGTGCACGATGGCGCCCTGGTGGTCAGCGGTCCGCTGCAGCTGCCGGGCGAGCTCCAGCTCGATCGAGGCGCGCGCCCGGGGCTCGGCGGTGCGCGCGAGCGCAGCCGTGAGGTGCCCAGCCGCCTCGGCCGGTGCCCCCAGCGCACTGGCCCGGGTGGCCGCACGACGGAGGTGGTCGACGGCCGCTGCGGCGAGGTCGGCGCTGTCGGCCTCGTCCGGGACGGCGTCGAGCGCCTCGAGGTAGTGCTGGGCGATGATCGGGGCGAGCTCGTCGGCCGGGTCGTCCTCGTCCTCGAGCTGGGCCACGACGGCGAGGTGGCTGGCCTTGCGATCACGGCGCGACAGGGTGCCGTAGGCGACCTGGCGCACACCGGTCTGGACGAAGCGGTACTGCCCCATCTCGGTGCTGAACCGACTGGACTCCTGGCTGAGCAGCTGCAGTCGCACGAGCTGGGCCAGCGCGCCCTCGAGATCCGGGAGGTCCGGGCACAGACCGGCGATGGCCTCACGCGTGAACGAGCTCCCGAGCACGCTGGCCTTGTCGATCAGTCGTCGCAGCTCGGGGCTCAAGGTGTCCAAGCGGGCGGAGATGAGCGACTGGAGCGAGGCCGGAGCGGCCACGGCGTCGAGGTCGAGGCTGGCGGGGTCGGCCAGGACGTACTGGCCGCCGCGGGGCACGACCAGGTCACGGTCGATCAGCGACCGCACGGTCTCCACGGCGTAGAGCGGGATGCCTTCGGCACGGGCCACCAGTGCGTTGCGTGCGGAGTCGGGCAGCCCAGCGACCAGGCCGTCGAGAAGCGCGCTCATCTCCGACGGCGAGAGCGTCTCCAGATGGAGCACATGTGCCCGTCGGTTGGTCGCCAGCGTGGGCCGGCCCTCGAGCAGGCTGGGCCGCGCCAGCAGCACCACGAAGCAGGGAAAGGTCCCGACGGCGAGCAGGTGCTCGACGAAGTCGAGCAGGCCGTCGTCGGCGTGCTGGGCGTCGTCGATCAGCAGCACCACCGGGTCGCCGTTGCCGCTGACGCGTTGCAGGAACGTCGTCCAGGCAGAGAACAGGTCCTCGCGCTGGTAGGCACCCACGGCGCTCACGCCGAGCAGCGCCCCCAGCCGAGGCTGCAGCCAGGCACGCTCGTCCGGATCGGGGACCAGACGTGCCAGCCCCTCCTCGAGAAGCTCGGTCTGGTCGGCCGCCTCGTCGGGCGCACCGTCCACCCTGGCGCCGAGGTGCTGGAGCCGGACGCGGATGGCCTCGGCGAGGGCGTAGAACGCGACGCCTTCGCCGTAGGAGAGACAACGACCCTGGTGCCACCAGATGGTGCCGGTGACGCCGTCGGTGTACTTGTCGAACTCCCAGCCCAGCCGGGACTTGCCGACTCCGGCCTCACCGCTGACCACCAGCAGCGAGGGCCTGCCGGTCTCCTCGACCCCGTGGAAGAGCTCCTTGACCAGCCGGAGCTCCCGGTCGCGGCCCACGTGCGGCGCCTCGAGCCCGTCGGCGCGCTGAGAGCCGCCCATCCCCGCCACGATCGCGCGGACCGCCCACAGCGGCATCGGGTCGGCCTTGCCCTTCATCGAGTGGCTACCCACGTCGGCATAGGTGACCGCGGCGCTGGTCAGCAGCCGAGTCGTCTCATCGACCCAGACCTGCCCGGGCGCGGCGGCGGACTGCACCCGCGAGGCGGTGTTCACCGCGTCGCCGGCCACCATGCCCTGCTGGCTGGCGCCGACGGTCACCGCGACCTCGCCGGTCACGATCCCGACCCGCATCGCCAGGTCCGGTACCCCGAGGTCGGCGCCCAGAGCGGCGATCAGGTTGACCAGCTCCAACCCGGCCCGCACCGCCCGCTCGGCGTCGTCCTCATGGGTCGTGGGGACACCCCACACCGCCATCACCGCGTCCCCGATGAACTTCTCCACCGTCCCGCCGTACCGGGCGATCACCTGGCTGCACGACTCGAAGTAGCTGCTCAGCAGCTCCCTGACGTCCTCCTGGTCCCGGGTCTCCGACAGGGTCGTGAACCCGACCAGGTCCCCGAACAGGACACTGGTGATCCGACGCGAGGCGACCGGGTGTGCACCGGCCGGGGACGGGGACGGCGTGGCTGGAGCGCCCGGCTGCGGGGCTGCGCACTCGGGGCAGAACTTCGCGCCCGGGGGGACCTCGAAACCGCACGCGGGACAGCCGGGTGCCTGCAGCGGCGTGGCGCAGTTGAAGCAGAAGCGCGCACCCTCGTGCTGGTCCGGAGTGCCGCAGCCGGGGCAAACCGACACGTTGAACCTCCCCCTGGACGCCGGCGCGGGTCGCGCTGAGTCACACAATGCACCAGAGGGCACGGAGATGGAACGCTCCCTCGGCAGAACTGGACCGTGAGAACCGCGGCCCTCAGACGGCGAGCCGGCGCGAGACGACCTCCTCTGCCGCGGTCCTGGCGTCCTGCTGGCCGCTGACGGCGGCCAGGAAGTCGCCGCGCTCGAGGGCCAGCAGCGCGGTGTCGCTCGTGGCGGTCACCGTGGCGGTGCGGGGTACGTCGCGCAGCAGGCCGATCTCGCCGAAGAACTCCCCGGCCGACTCGGTGCGAAGCACCCGTCCGTCCTGGGTCACCTCGACCGACCCGGACACGATCACGTAGAACAGGTCCGAGACCGCCCCCTCGCGCACGATCACCTCGCCGGCGAGGAAGGTGACGGCCTCGAGCTTGCGGACCAGGCCCTCGATCGTCGGCCGGCTCAGCGGCGCGAACAGCGGGAGGCTGGCGAGCAGGCCGACCTCGGCCGGCTCGGTGAGGCGCGCGTCGAGGCGTCGCATCCGGGCGAACGACAGCACCGCGACCACCGTGACCAGCAGCCCGAGCAGGGTGAGCGAGCCCCGGAACCCCAGCAGGTGCAGCAGCAACGGGGCGATGGCGGCGCCGAGCGCCATCGCGGCGATCAGGGCGCTCTCCACCGCGGCGTACACCCGGGAGATGACGGCGTCCGGGGCGATGCGTTGAGGGATCGTCTCCAGTCCGACGTTCACCCACGGGTCCATCAGCCCGATGATCGCGAGTGCGACGATCGCGGTCACCGGCGAGGGGTAGATCGCGAGGAGTAGCAGCGGCAGGGACCAGCCCAGGACGCCGAACACCATGTCCTGGCCCAAGCGGCCCTTGGTGGTGCGCGTCAGGATCACCATCCCGCCGAGAACGGTCCCGACGCCGAGGACCGCGTTGAGATAGCCCACCCCCGCTGGGCCGACGCCCAGCATGGTGACCGCCATCAGCACCACGAACACCGTCAGGGCGCCCCAGATGAGGCCCTGGGCGGCGGCGAGCATCGCCACCAGACCGAGATCCCGGTCGCGACCGAGCATGGCGAAGCCTGCGGTGACCTCACGCAGGAATCCGGCCTTGGCCGGCGCTGCCTCCTCGGTGAGGGTGTCCCCTGTGGGCGTCGTCGCGACGGGCGTCCCCACCACCGGGTCGCGGTGCGGGACACGTACGCCGGCCACCATCGCGAACGACCAGACGTAGCTGGCGACGTTGAACCAGAACACGGTCTGGACGTCGGTGAAGGCGAGCATCAACGCCCCGAGCGCCGGCCCGGCGAAGACCACGATGTTCTCGAGGTTGGCGGCCACGGCGTTGGACGCGGTCAGCTCCTCGGGGGCCTCGACCAGCTTCGGGATCAACCCGGCCTGGGCGCTGCGGAACGGCGCGCCCACGACGGCGGTGGTGACGCCGAGGACGTAGATGATGATGGCCGGGGCGTCGAAGGCGAGGCACAGCGCGGCGCCGGTGACCATCGCGGCGCGGATGACGTCGGTGGTCATCATGAACGTCTTGCGCGGCACCCGGTCGGCGATCGTCGCTCCCAGCGGACCTGCCAGTGCCATGGCGATGAACCGCACTGCCTGGAAGACCCCGACCGCGGCCGCGCCGCCCTCGGAGTAGGCCCAGACGGTGATCGCGGTGGCGTAGGCCCAGTCGCCGAGCATCGAACCGGCGAAGGCCAGCTGGATCCGTCGCAGCGAGGGGTTGACCAGGACTCGCACGAGAGCCTGCCGGGCCGTGAACTCTGGTGACGCGCTCACGGAACCTCCAGCAGGGGAGTCGGGCTGCGCGGCTCGGCAGCAGCGCCAGCGTAGGGCGACAGAGCGACGGCGTCACTGAAAATAAGAAGCAGGCTTGACTGTTTGTTGTTGGCGCCCCAGGATGGCGACATGCCCACCACCCGGCCGGCGCCACCGCGCGTCCCGCAGGAGGAACGCACCCGCGCCATGCGCCAGCGGCTGCTGGAGGCCACGGTCGACTGCCTGGTCGAGCACGGCTGGAGCGGGACCTCGACCACACTCGTCTCTCAGCGAGCGGGGGTCAGCCGGGGCGCGCAGCTGCATCACTTCCCGACCAAGAACGCCCTGGTCCTGGCCGCCGTGGAGCACCTCAGCGAGGTGCGGGGCGAGGAGCTGCGCCGAGCGGCGCTCGGGCTACCGACCGGCAAACGGCGGACCCGTGCGGTCCTGGAGATGTTCGCCGAGCACTTCACCAGCCCGGTGTTCACGGCGGCGCTGGAGCTGTGGGTCGCGGCCCGCAACGACGCGGCACTGCGCGCGGCCGTCGTACCCCTGGAGCAACGGGTCGGCCGAGAGGCGCACACCATCGCCCTCGCCGCCCTCGGTGTCGACGAGGGCCAACCGCGGGTGCGCGAGCTGGTGCAGGCCACCCTCGACCTGGTGCGGGGCCTCGGCCTCGCGAACACGATCAGCGACGACAACGCCCGCAGGCGCAAGATCCTGGACGCCTGGGCGCACACCCTCGACCACGAGCTGAGGCACCCATGAGCGGCACCGACGGCATCCTCGACCAGGTCCTGACCGACCTCGCCCACGAGGGTGCGGCGCTCGAGGCGATGGTGGCTGCCCTCGACGACCACGGGTGGCGTACGCCGACCCCGGCCGCCGGCTGGGACGTCGCGACCCAGATCTCGCACCTGGCATGGACCGACGAGGTCGCGGTGGCGGCCGCTACCGACAAGGCGGCCTGGGACGAGCTCGTGCTCGAGGCGATCGGCGACCCGGAAGGCTTCGTGGACGCGCAGGCCCTCGCAGGAGCCAAGGCAGACCCGGCCGACCTGCTGGCCCGCTGGCGGGCCGCGCGTCCCCGCCTCCACGAGGCGCTGCGGGCGTACCCGACCGGTGAGAAGATGCCTTGGTTCGGTCCTCCGATGAGCCCCACGTCCATGGGGACGGCGCGGTTCATGGAGACGTGGGCGCACTCGCTCGACGTCGCGGAGGCGCTCGGGATCGAGCCGGAGCGGACCGACCGGGTCCGCCACATCGCCCATCTCGGAGTGCGCACCCGCAACTTCTCCTTCGGCGTGCACGGCCTCGAGCCGCCCGAGTCAGCGTTCCGGATCGAGCTGCGCTCCCCATCGGGCGAGCTCTGGGAGTGGGGTCCGCCAGAGGCGACGCAGACGGTCACCGGGTCGGCATACGACTTCTGCCTGAGGGTGACCCAGCGCCGCCATCGCGACGACCTCGACCTGGAGGCGGTGGGCGCCGACGCCGATCGCTGGCTCGACATCGCGCAGGCCTTCGCCGGCCCGCCCGGTCCGGGGCGCGAGGCGAGCGCATGAGCGAGGTCCTTCGCGTCGGCAACTGCAGCGGCTTCTACGGCGACCGCCTCTCGGCCATGCGCGAGCTGCTCGAGGGCGGCGAGCTCGACGTCGTCACCGGCGACTACCTCGCCGAGCTGACCATGCTGATCCTGGGCAAGGACCAGCTCAAGGACCCGTCGCTGGGCTACGCGCGCACGTTCGTCACCCAGGTCGCCGACTGCCTCGAGCTGGCCCTGACCACGGGTGTGCGGATCGTCTCCAACGCTGGCGGGCTCAACCCCGCCGGACTGGCCGGCCGGCTGGGCGAGGTCGCCTCCGAGCTCGGCCTGGCGCCGAAGATCGCCTGGGTGGACGGCGACAACCTGGCTCCGCGTGCGGCCGAGCTCGGGCTGCCCGGGGCGCTGACGGCCAACGCCTACCTTGGCGCCTTCGGCATCGCCCGTGCCCTGGAAGCCGGCGCGGACATCGTCGTCACGGGCCGAGTCACCGACGCCTCGGTGGTGGTCGGCCCTGCCATCTGGCGGTTCGGCTGGACCCCTGGGCAGTACGACGAGCTGGCGGGGGCCGTCGTGGCCGGCCACGTCATCGAGTGCGGCACTCAGGCCACCGGCGGCAACTTCTCCGGCTTCCTCGACCTGCCCCGCGACGGTGAGCCGCTCGGCTTCCCGGTGGCCGAGATCGCACCCGACGGGAGCTGCGTGATCACCAAGCAGGCCGGGACCGGCGGGCTGGTCTCGGTGGACACCGTGACGGCGCAGCTGATGTATGAGGTGCAGTCCGAGCACTACCTCGGCCCCGACGTCACCGTCGACCTCTCCACGATCGAGCTTTCCTCCGCCGGCGATGACCGGGTCAGGATCAGCGGCGTCCGGGGAGCCGCGCCGCCGGAGCAGCTCAAGGTCTGCGTCAATGCGCTCGGTGGCTTCCGCAACCAGATGGAGTTCGTGCTGACCGGCCTCGACATCGAGGAGAAGGCGGCCTGGCTCCGCACCCAGCTCGGCGGCCGGCTCTCGGCGGCATCGGTGACGTGGTCGATCGGTCGGTCCCCGGAGCCCGACGCCGAGACGGAGGAGGGCGCCTCGTGCCTGCTGCGTTGCGTGGTGAAGGACGACTCAGCGGCGGTCGCGGGCAAGGCGTTCACCGGAGCCGCGGTGGAGCTGGCCCTGGCGTCGTACCCCGGCTTCACGCTGACCTCCCCGCCCGGACCGGCCTCGCCGTACGGCGTCTACCGGCCGGCGTACGTCGATCGCGGGGTCCTCGAGCACACCGTGCACCTGCCCGACGGCACCACCGTGGTGATCCCCGACCCGCCCGTCGTCGCCCCGCCCGTCGTCGCCCCGCCCGGCGCGGTGCCCGAGCAGCAGGCACCACCCCCCGAGTCGATCCCGGGGGTGCCCGACGACGCGGTCACCCGTCGGGTCCCACTGGGCACCTTCGTGCACGCCCGGTCCGGCGACAAGGGGGGCGACGCCAACGTCGGACTCTGGGTTCGCGAGGGCGAGCGGCGCGACGCACGCGCCCAGTGGTTGAGCCGCCTCGTCACCGTGGACCGGGTGCGCGAGCTCGTCCCGGAGGCGGCCGACCTCGACGTCGAGGTCTTCGCGCTGCCCAACCTGCACGGCGTGAACGTTCTGATCCACGGCCTTCTCGGCGAGGGCGTGGCCGCCAGCACCCGCTTCGACCCCCAGGCCAAGGGCCTCGGCGAGTGGCTCCGCTCCCGGCTGGTCAGTGTTCCGGAGGAGCTGTTGTGAGGGCATGTTCTCGACTCGAAGCCGCGAAGGGTGAGGTACGCCGATGACCTGGTCCGACGACCGACGCGCGCTCCAGGAGACGACCCGGACCTTCGTGGAACGCGAGGTGACGCCGCACCTGCAGCAGTGGGAGGACGACGGGGAGGTCCCGCGCGCCCTCCATCTTGCCGCCGCCAAGGCCGGCCTGCTCGGACTGTCCTTCCCGGAGTCGGTTGGCGGCCAGGGGGGTGCCCTGCTGGACTCGACGGCGATGCAGGAGGCGTTCTTCGAGGCGGGGGGATCGTCCGGCCTCGCGGCGGCGCTGTTCACCGGCGGCATCGCGCTCCCGCACATCGCCGCGCACGGCACGCCCGAGCAGATCGAGGCGTTCGTGCGTCCGACGCTGGCCGGCGACCGGATCGGCGCGCTGGCGGTGACCGAGCCGGGCGGCGGGTCGGACGTGGCCGGCATCCGGACGACCGCGGTCCGCGACGGGGACAGCTTCGTGGTCAACGGGGCAAAGACGTTCATCACCAGCGGGCTCCGCGCCGACTTCGTCACCACTGCGGTCCGCACCGGGGGTCCGGGTCACGCCGGGGTCAGCCTGCTCGTGGTCGAGAAGGGGACGCCGGGGTTCACCGTCGACCGGGGTCTGGCCAAGATGGGCTGGCACTGCTCCGACACCGCGGGGCTGTCCTTCGTCGACGTCCGGGTGCCGGTGGCCAACCTGGTCGGCGAGGAGAACGCCGGCTTCTACCTGATCGCCGAGCAGTTCGTGGTCGAGCGGATCGCGCTCGCCGTACACGCCTACGGGATCGCGGCCCGCTCACTGCACCTGACGGCCGCCTACTGCCGCGAGCGGGAGACGTTCGGCCAGCCGCTGATCAGCCGCCAGGTGGTGCAGCACAAGCTCGTGGAGATGCACCGCCAGGTGGACGTGGCCCGGGCCTACACCCGTCAGATCGCCGAGCGCCATGACGCCGGGGAGAGCCTGATCGCGGAGGCCTGCCTGGCCAAGCAGACGGCCGTCGAGGCCTGTGCCTACGTCGTCGACCAGGCGGTGCAGCTGCACGGCGGCACCGGTTACATGCACGGGACCGAGGTGGAGCGGCACTACCGCGACGCCCGGATCCTGGGCATCGGAGGAGGAGCGACCGAAGTGCTCACCGACCTGTCCGCCCGACTGTTGGGATACACCACCCCATGACCCGCCGAGACGTCGCAAACGAACGGCCAGAGACCGCCGAGACGTCGCAAACTAACAACGACGTACCGTCCCGTCGCGACTCGATGCTCGCCAAGATCGCCGAGCTCGACGACCAGCACGCCGTGGCGGTCGCCGGCGGCGGGGAGAAGTACGTCGAACGTCACCATGCCCGCGGCAAGCTGATGCCCCGCGAGCGGATCGAGCTCCTGATCGACCCGGGCAGCGCCTTCCTCGAACTGTCGCCGCTCGCCGGCTGGGGCTCGGACTTCACGGTGGGCGCCAGCGTCGTCACCGGCATCGGGGTCATCGAGGGCGTGGAGTGCATGATCACCGCGAACGATCCCTCGGTGAAGGGCGGCGCCTCCAACCCGTGGACCGTGAAGAAGGTCTTCCGCGCCTCCCAGATCGCGGAGGAGAACAGGCTGCCCACCGTCGCCCTGGTCGAGTCCGGGGGCGCGGACCTGCCGACCCAGAAGGAGATCTTCATCCCGGGCGGCAAGCTGTTCCGCGACATCACCCGCTCCTCGGCGGCCAAGGTCCCGACGATCGCCCTGGTCTTCGGCAACTCCACCGCCGGCGGGGCCTACGTCCCCGGCATGAGCGACTACACGGTGATGGTCAAGCAGCAGGCGAAGGTCTTCCTCGGTGGTCCGCCGCTGGTCAAGATGGCCACCGGTGAGGAGTCCGACGACGAGTCGCTGGGCGGTGCCGAGATGCACGCCCGGATCTCCGGTCTCGCGGACTACCTCGCCGTCGACGAGTACGACGCCCTGCGGATCGGCCGCCGCATCGTGGCCCGGCTGAACCGCCAGAAGCCGTTCGAACGTGACGTCTCGGCGGGTTCTGGGCGTGAGTTTGCGACGTCTCGGCGGTTTGGGGAGCCGGAGCGGGATCCCGACGACCTGTTGGACCTGATCCCCACCGACCTGAAGGAGCCGTTCGACCCGCGGGAGGTGATCGAGCACCTGGCCGACGGCGTCAGCGGCGACAACACCGTCGTCTTCGACGAGTTCAAGCCGCTCTACGGCAGCTCGCTGGTCACCGGGTGGGCCCGGATCCACGGCCACCAGGTCGGCGTACTCGCCAACGCCCAGGGGGTGCTGTTCAGCGAGGAGGCCCAGAAGGCCACCCAGTTCATCCAGCTGGCCAACCAGATCGACTGCCCGCTGCTGTTCCTGCACAACACGACCGGCTACATGGTCGGCATGGAGTACGAGCAGGGCGGCATCATCAAGCACGGCGCCCAGATGATCAACGCGGTCAGCAACTCCACGGTGCCGCACATCTCGATCATCATGGGCGCCTCCTACGGCGCCGGGAACTACGGCATGAACGGCCGCGCGTTCGACCCGCGGTTCCTGTTCACCTGGCCGAGCGCGAAGTCCGCGGTGATGGGCCCCGCCCAGCTGGCTGGGGTGCTGAGCATCGTGGCGCGTGCCGCGGCCGAGGCCAAGGGCCGGGAGTACGACGAGGCCGCGGACGCCGGGATGCGCGACTTCATCGAGGCGAGCGTGGAGGAGCAGAGCCTGCCGTTCTTCCTCTCCGGGATGCTCTACGACGACGGCGTGATCGACCCGCGCGACACCCGCACCGTGCTCGGCATCTGCCTGTCCGTGATCAGCAACCAGCCGATCGCGGGCACCGACCGCTTCGGCGTCTTCAGGATGTGACTCCCCCCATGACGATCACCAGACTGCTAGTCGCCAACCGCGGCGAGATTGCGCGGCGGGTGTTCGCCACCTGCCGGCGTCTCGGCGTCGAGACCGTGGCGGTGCACTCCGACGCGGACGCCGACCTGCCCTACGTGCGGGAGGCCGACCTCGCCGTACGCCTTCCCGGCAACACCCCGGCGGAGACGTACCTCCGGACCGACGCCGTCATCGAGGCAGCGCGCAAGGCCGGGGCGGACGCGATCCACCCCGGCTACGGCTTCCTGTCCGAGAACGCCGACTTCGCGCGGGCGGTGCTCGCCGCCGGCCTCGTCTGGGTCGGCCCCACCCCGGAGTCGATGGAGCAGATGGGCTCCAAGGTCGAGAGCAAGGCCCTGATGGCGGCGGCCGGAGTGCCCGTGCTGGACAACCTGAGCCCGGAGTCCGCGACCGAGTCCGACCTCCCGCTCCTGGTCAAGGCCTCCGCCGGCGGCGGAGGACGCGGGATGCGGGTGGTGCGCACGCTGGCCGAACTCCCGGGGGAGATCGCAGCGGCCCAGGCTGAGGCGGAGTCGGCCTTCGGCGACGGGACCATATTCGTCGAGCCCTACGTGGAGCACGGACGACACGTCGAGGTCCAGGTCTGGGGCGACCACGGCGGCACCAACGTCTCCGTGCTCGGCGCCCGGGACTGCTCGCTGCAGCGGCGACACCAGAAGGTCGTCGAGGAGGCGCCCCCGCCCGGCCTGGAGGACAGCACCCTGGAGGCGATGTACGCCGCCGCCTCGGCGGCCGCCTCGGCGATCGGCTACGTCGGCGCCGGCACCGTGGAGTTCCTCGTGGACGCCGCTGACACGACGCGGTTCTGGTTCCTGGAGATGAACACCCGACTCCAGGTGGAGCACCCGGTGACCGAGGCGGTCATGGGGGTCGACCTCGTCGAGCTCCAGCTTGCCGCGGCCGAGGACCCCACGACGCTCGCCGTGCACTCCTCGGGCCCGGACGGGCACGCCATCGAGGTGCGGCTGTACGCCGAGGACCCGGCCGCGGACTACCAGCCGCAGAGCGGTCGCCTGGAGTCCTTCGACATCCCCGGGGTGGCCGTGGAGTTCGCGCCGCTGACCGGCTCGGGCCTGCGGCTCGACGCGGGCTTCGAGGCCGGCAACGACGTCGGCACGCACTACGACGCGATGCTCGCCAAGGTGATCAGCTGGGCGCCCACCCGCGCGCAGGCGGCCCGCCGGCTCGCCGACGCGCTGAGCCGGGCCACGTTGCACGGTGTGACCACCAACCGGGACCTGCTCGTCGCCTGCCTTCGGCACCCTGCCTTCCTGGCGGGGGAGGTCGGGACCGACTTCTTCACCCGGCACCCGGAGGTGTTGTCCCCGGCACGGCCGGACCCCGAGCCGTTCGTCTTCGCTGCGGCCGTGATGCTCGCCGAGCACGACCGGGAGTCTCGACGGGTGCAGCACGCCCTTCCGGTCGCGTGGCGCAACGTCGTCTCCCAGCCGCAGCGCACCGTCTTCGAGCTCGACGAGCAGGAGCAGGTCGTCGAGTGGTTCGGAGGTCGGGCCGGCTACGTGCACGCGACCCGCGACGACCTGGCGGTGGTCAGCGCCTCCCGTTCGTCGGTGGTGCTCGACGTGGCCGGCGTCGAGACGAGGTACGTCGGGGTCGCCTCATCGGCCGGCGCGGGTGCTCCCCGCGAGCTCTTCGTCGACAGTCCCCGGCACTCGGTCCGCCTGCGCGAGCGGCCCCGCTTCGTCGACCCCGCGGCCGTCGTGGCGCAGGGGTCGCTGCTCGCCCCGATGCCCGGCACGGTGATCGCCGTACCCCTCGAGGTGGGCGCCGAGGTCACGGCCGGACAGACCGTCCTCGTGCTCGAGGCGATGAAGATGCAGCACACCATCACCGCACCCACCGACGGTGTCCTGTCCGAGCTCACCGTCGAGGTGGGCCGGCAGGTGGCCTCGGGCGAGGTGCTCGCCGTCGTCACCCCGCCCGACCAGAACGACCCAGCCGACCAGACCGACCCAGCCGACCAGCCCACCCCCGAAGGAGACCCGACATGAGCAGCTTCACCGAGTCCGAGGAGCGAGCCACCCTGCGCCGCGAGGTGACCAAGCTCGCCCGTGGTTACGGGCGGGAGTACTTCACCCGCCAGGCCCGCAACGGCGAGAAGACCACCGACCTGTGGCTGGCGATCGGCAAGGCCGGCTATCTCGGGGTCAACCTCCCCGAGGAGTACGGCGGCGGTGGCGGCGGCATCGGTGACGTGGCCGCGGTGTGCGAGGAGCTCGCCGCCCAAGGATGCCCGCTGTTGATGATGGTCGTCTCGCCGGCGATCTGCGGGACCGTGATCAGCAGGTACGGCACCGAGGCGCAGAAGCACAAGTGGCTGCCCGGCATCTGTGACGGCACCGAGACGATGGCCTTCGCCATCACCGAGCCCGACGCGGGCACCAACTCCCACAACATCACCACCACGGCGCGCCGCGACGGCGACGAGTGGCTGCTCAAGGGCCAGAAGATCTACATCTCCGGGGTGGACGAGTCCGCGAACGTGCTCGTCGTCGCGCGCACCGAGGACGCCAAGACCGGGAAGCTGAAGCCGTGCCTGTTCGTCGTACCCACCGACGCCCCGGGTTTCAGCTTCACCCCGATCCCGATGGAGATCGTCAGCCCGGAGCTGCAGTTCCAGGTGTTCATCGACGACGTACGGCTGCCGGCCGACGCGCTGGTCGGCGACGAGGACGGCGGCCTGGTCCAGCTGTTCGCGGGCCTGAACCCCGAGCGGATCATGGCGGCGTCGTTCTCGACCGGTCTGGCTCGCTACGCGCTCGACAAGGCCACGTCGTACGTCAAGGAGCGCGAGGTGTGGGGGACGCCGATCGGGGCGCATCAGGGCATCGCGCACCCGCTCGCCCAGTCCAAGATCGAGATCGAGCTCGCCCGGCTGATGACCCAGAAGGCGGCGGCGCTCTACGAGGAGGGTGACGACATGGGCGCCGGCGAGGCGGCCAACATGGCGAAGTACGCCGCGGCCGAGGCGGCCTGCGACGCCGCGGACCGGGCGGTGCAGTCGCACGGCGGCAACGGCATCACCCAGGAGTACGGCGTCGCCGGGCTCCTCGTCGCCGCGCGGGCGGGCCGGATCGCCCCGGTCAGCCGGGAGATGATCCTCAACTTCGTCGGGATGCACTCACTGGGCCTGCCGAAGTCCTACTGAGGCCGACCCCGCCCATCTACCGCGGGGTTATGGTCGCTTTTCCGGCCGTCCAGGCCTTGTTAAGCGTCCATAACCCCGATTTACATGGCCCTTCCGCCCCGAGGAGCACGATGACCGACCAGCTGGTGCGCTACGACCTCGCCGAGGGGGTCGCGACGATCACCCTCGACTCGCCGCACAACCGCAACGCCCTGTCGCGGCGGCTCCTGACCGAGCTCTTCGACGCGCTCGACCGGGCGGAGTCCGATGACGACGCCAGGGTGGTGCTGATCCGGTCGGCGGACCGCGTGTTCTGCTCCGGTGCGGACCTGACCGAGGCGGCCGAGGGCGGCATGGAAAAGGGCGCGCAGGCGCTGGTCGCGCTGCAGCGGCGGATCGTCTCGCACCCGTGCCCGGTCGTCACCCGCCTGGCCGGCCCGGTGCGCGCCGGAGGCCTCGGCATCGTGGCCGCCAGCGACGTTGTGATCTGCGGCCACGACGTCACGTTCGCGTTCACCGAGGTCCGGCTCGCCCTGACGCCGGCGGTGATCTCGCTGACCGTGCTGCCGCGGCTGACCAGCCGAGGTGCGGCCGAGACGTTCCTGACCGGCCGCAGCTTCGGCGCCGCCGAAGCCGTCGCGATGGGCCTGGTCACCCGCGCGGTGGCCCCCGACGACCTCGACGCCGAGGTCTCGAGCGTGTGTGCCGACCTGGCCAAAGGGCACCCGCAGGGGCTGCGGGAGACCAAGGCCCTGCTGGCGCGCGACGTCCTGGCCCACCTCGACGCCAACGCCTCGGAGATGGCCGCGCTCAGCGCCCGGCTGTTCGGCTCCGAGGAGGCGCGGGCCGCGATGACCGCCTTCCTCAACCGGGGGAAGTGAGGCCGGTCCCGGCAGCACGCACGACGCAGGAGCGCCGGAGCAGCGATTCGGCACCGAAGCACCACCTGTCGCTGGCACCATGAACAGGTGAGGATCGGCAGGGCCGCGGCCTGTCTCGTGGTCTTCGGCGCGGTGCTGGTTCCCGCCCCGGCGGCCGACGCCGCCGCGCGCCCCTGCTCGGCCGGGCTGGTGGCGCTGACCTTCGACGACGGTCCCGCCCCCGGGGTGACCCCCCGGCTGGTGCGGCTGCTGACCGAGCGGCAGGTGCCGGCCACGTTCTTCCTGGTGGGCAGCAAGGTCCGCAGCTCACCGGGGGAGGCCAGGCTGGTGGCGCGCAGCGGCTTCGTGGTCGCCAACCACACCTGGTCGCACACCAAGCTGACCCTGCTCGGCCGGGCCGCGATCCGTGACGAGCTGACCTCGACCCGCGCCGAGCTGCGACGTCACGGGCTGCGACCCAGCGCGCTGATGCGGCCGCCGTACGGCGCCACGAGCGCGCGGGTCAACCGGATCGCTCGTCGCCTGGGGCTGGTGCCGGTGCTGTGGACCATCGACACCCGCGACTGGAAGGGCGGCACGTCGAACCAGATCGCGGCGCGCGTGCTGAACCGGCTGCGCCCGCACCAGATCAACATCGTCCTCCAGCACGACGGCGTCCGGCGCTCCCCGGTCTCGGTCGAGGCGGTGCCCAGGATCGTGCGCGAGGCCCGCGCCCGGGGCTACTGCTTCACCGACCTCGACGGCTCCGGCCGACCTGCCATCCCGGTGCCGACGCTCCAGGTCGGCGTGACCGGTGGCAGCGAGGCGGGCCGGGTGCCGGCCCGGCTCACGTTGAGCCTGGACCGGCCGACGAGTCGCCAGGTCTCGGTGCGCGTGACGACTGCGAGCGGCACCGCGACGTCCGGGGCGGACTTCAGCCCGGTGGCGCGCACGGTGGTGTTCCCGGTCGGCTCCACGCGGATGACGGTCGAGATCCCGATCGTCGACGACGCGATCTACGAGGAGGTCGAGCACTTCACGGTGCGGTTCGACCGGGCCAGCGGCCTGCGGCTGACGGGCACGTCGGTCGTGGTGCCGATCACCAGCGAAGACGCACCTCCGCCGCCTCCGCCGCCGGCGATCTGACTCACGCCAGCCAGGACGACAGCCGGTCGAGCCCCTCGGTGATCTCCGCCGCGCTCCCCGCGAAGGACAGCCGGACGAACTCGTTGCCCCGGCGAGTGTCGAAGTCGATGCCCGGGGCCGTGGCCACCCCGGTCTCCTCCAGCAGCCGCAGGCACCAGCCGAGGGAGTCGTCGGTGAGGTGGCCGATGTCGGCGTAGACGTAGAAGGCGCCGTCGGCCGGGGCCAGCCGGTCGATGCCCAGCCGCGGCAGCCCGTCGAGCAGCAGCGCCCGGTTCCCGGCATACCGCGTCACGTGGCCGTCCAGCTCGGCGTAGGACTCGGCGGTGAAGGCGGCGATGGCGGCGTACTGGCTCAGCGTCGGCGGACAGATCGTGAAGTTGCCGGTGAGCACGTCGACCGGTCGGCGCAGGTCCTCGGGCACCAGCATCCAGCCGAGCCGCCAGCCGGTCATCGAGAAGTACTTGGAGAAGGACCCGAAGACCACCCCCGTCCGCGAGGTCTGCCAAGCGCTGCGTACGCCGCCCTCGCCGTAGGTGATCCCGTGGTAGATCTCGTCGCTGACCAGCCGCACCCCGCTGTCCTCGCACCAGCGCGCGATCGCGTCGAGGTCGTCGGGCAGCAGCATCGTGCCGGTCGGGTTCGCGGGCGAGGCGATCACCAGACCAGCCACCGGGCCGGGCACCGCTGCGAGCTGCTCGACGGTCGGCTGGAAGCGGGTGTCGGCGCCGCAGTCGATCTCGACCACCTCGCACCCCAGCGCGGTCAGCACGTTGCGGTAGCAGGGGTAGCCGGGCCGCGCCATCACCACCCGGTCCCCGGCTTCGAACGCGGCGAGGAAAGCGAGCAGGAAGCCCCCGGAGGAACCGGTCGTGATCACGACGTCCTCGAGGCTGACGTCGATCCCGGACGCACGCCGGTGATGGGCGGCGACGGCCTCACGCAGGCCGGGTACGCCGGTCGCGACGGTGTAGCCCAGCACCCCGTCGTCGAGCAGCCGCTTGGCCTCCTCGCGGACGGCCCGCGGCGCCCCGGTCGAGGGTTGTCCGGCGACGAAGTTGACCAGGTCGCGGTGGCTGCCCTGCCGTCGTTGCGCCGCGGCGAGCAGGTCCATCACGTGGAAGGGCGGCACGTTTGCGCGCCTGGCCACCTGCATCGCGTTGGTCATGGGTCAGTGCCTATCGGGTGGCGACGTAGACGGTCGCGGTCGACTCGCCGCGGGTGAGCGGGTTCGGGAAGGTCACCACGTGCGCCGCGGACTCGCGGAACACCTCGGTGAGCGCGGCGAGGAAGTCCTCGTCAGGCGGGTCGTCGGACCAGAGGCCGAAGACGCCGTCGGGGGTGAGCTGCTCCCTCAGCTGAGCGAGTCCGGCCGAGGTGTAGAACGCGGCGTGGCTGGGATGCAGCACGTCGCGAGGGGAGTGGTCGATGTCGAGCAGGATCGCGTGGAACCGCTCTGGGACTGCCTCATCGGGCTCGGCCTCGCCGCGCATCAGCGCGAAGAAGTCCCCCTCGAGGAGCCTGGTGCGGGCATCGGAGGTCAGGACGGCCGCCTCGGGCAGGAGGCCCTGCTGATGCCAGGCGATCACCTCACCGAGCGCGTCGATGACGGTGAGGGAGCGCACGCGGTCGTCCAAGAGGGCGGTGACCGCGGTGTAGCCGAGCCCGAGCCCTCCGACGAGCACATCGAGACTCTCGCGGGGAGCAGCGGCGAGCCCCATCGTGGCCAGCTCCCGCTCGGCGACCGTGAACAGGCTCGACATCAAGAACTCGTCGTCGAGCTTCACCTCGTAGATCTCGACGCCGATCTGCGGGTCGATGCGACGGCGCAGGGTGATCAGCCCGAGCCGGGTCTCCTGCGAGGCGAGCTCCTCGAATCGTCTGCTGATGGTGGGCCCCTGCCGTTTGCGTTGCGTGGAGCCCCCATTGTGACCGGTCGCCGGACGACTCAGAACATGTCCGAGGACCACGGGGCCCGGTGCCATCCGAACGCCGTCGACGCGGCCGCGACCGCACCGGTCGTGTGCTCGGTGACGCGGCGTACGCGGTGCAGGTCCGCGAGAGGTACGCCGCCGAGGTAGATCGTGCCGAGCTCGAGGATGCCCATCGAGATGTCGGGCGCCGAGGTCACCCGGGTCACCTGGGCGGTGGAGCCCTCGGGGTCGCCGTCGGTGACCAGCCGGTAGCGGCCCGAATTCGCCGGCAGCAACGGGTCCTCGACCTCGATGACCACCTCGACGCCGGCGGCGTACTTGCGAGCCCTGAGTGCGGCCTCGACGTCGACGATGCGGACGTAGAGGCTGTCGGTGATCGAGGTGAGGACGGCGCGGGGGTCGGTGACCAGGTGTCGCAACGGCTCGTCGAGGGGCGAGCTCCACAGGTGGAACGTGCGGGCCAGGTCGAGGTCGAGAAGGTAGCGCCAGAGACCGGCGTACGCCGCGGGGTCCTCGGCCCACACCTCCCTGATCCGGACGTCGCCCTCGGGTTCCGCGTCGAACTTCTCCTTGAACCGGTAGGTGGCGAACCCGTCGGCGTCGCCGGCCTCGTCGTAGTGCAGGACGTAGCGGATCTCCGAGCAGCCCCGACGCGCGAACTCCTCATCGAAGAGGGCGAACTCCCACACCGACTTGTCGCGGAGCATGGTCCCGGGTCGCTCCGGCCGCATCGAGCCGTGCAGTCCCGGCGCCACCTTGAGGAACTCCCCCCGGGTGACCTCGTCGACCGAGCCGGCCAACCCCACGCTGGGACGGAAGCTGAGCCGGCGGTTGGTGCCGGTCAGCACCGCGCGGCTGGTGGCCGGTCCGTAGCCGTACCGGCCGTAGATCAGCGACTCCGAGGCCCAGAGGGCGGCGAGCGGCTCGCCGCGCTTGGCGACCTGCTCCAGCTGGTGGGCCATCATCGCGGTGAGCAGGCCGCGACGCCGGTACGGCGGGTGGACCGTGACCACCGTGACCGCCGCGGTCGGCACCGTTGCGCCGCCCGGAACGGTCAGTCGGCGCTCGAAGTCCCCGCAGGTCGCGACCCAGCGCCGGCCGACCTTGAACCCGAACATCCGCCCGTTGTCGAAGATCTCGCGGTCGAACGCCGCCATCTCCGGGCGCGGTGTCTCCTGGAAGCCCCGGGCGATCGCCCCGTGGAACTCCTTGAAGGTGGCGTCGGTGACGTACTTCAGCTGCGGCTCGACCAGGTGCGGGGCGGTGCGGGACCTCTGCTTCGCGCGGGTGGCTGCCATGGGCTCATTCCAGCGGAACACCGGCCCCTCGCAAAGGGATTTTCCGGATCTTCTACCGCGGGGCTGTGGACGCTTGGCGAGCGGCGTACCCCTTGTTAAGCGTCCATAACCCCGATTTACATGGCGTTCGCGGCGGCGTGGCGGCCGGCGCGGCGGCCGAAGTAGGAGCCCTCGGCGAGCTGGGTGCCGGAGGCGTAGCCCTTGCCGTCCTGGGCGATGTTCACCGCACAGGCGCCGGCGGCGTACAGGCCGGCGACGACCGAGCCGTCCTCGCGCTGGACCTCACCGTCCACGCTGACCCGCATCCCACCCATCGTGAATCCGGCGTACATGGCCTTGCCCAGGGTGAGGTCGTAGGCACCCCACGGGCCGGTGTCCTGGGGCTCCAGCCAGTCGGGGTGCTTGTGGAAGTCCGGGTCCTGCTTCAGCGCGGCGTTCTGGTTGTACGACGCCAAGGTGGCCACCAGGGCGCCCGAGGGGATGCCGAGCGCGCTCTCCATCTCCTCGGGGGTCTCCCAGCCGTCGATGAAGGGGCACAGGGCGAAGTCGGGGTGCTCGATGTGGGCCGAGTCGACGATCAGGTAGGCCGCCTGGTCGGGCTGGTCCATCACGAAGCCGGAGGTGCGCGAGTGGTAGGAGTCCTCGGCGACGAACCGCTGGCCGAGCTTGTTCACCACGATCCCGGTGACCAGCCGGGCGGGCGGGTAGAACGGCGCGGTGATGAACGCCTGGTCCATGCACCTCAGCTCCGCCCCGGCCGAGGAGCCGAGCCGGATGCCCAGGCCGTCGTCGTAGGTCGAGGCCAGCGGGAACAGCTTCGACCCGAGCTGGGGGGTGTACGCCGCAACCATCGAGTCGTTGCCGACGTAGCCGCCCGCGGCGATCACCACGGCCAGCGCCTTGAGGTAGCCGCGCTCGGCGAAGCGCCGCCAGGCCAGGCCGACGACCCGACCGTCCTGCACGACCAGGTTCGAGGCGCCGGTCTCGTAGCGCACGTCCACGTCGGTCTCGGCGATCCGGGCGGCCAGGGCGTCGAGCACCATCTTGGCGCCGCCGGTGTCGCCGGGCCGGGGCACCTTGTGGCCGCGGGGCGCGGGTCGGGCGAGGTCGCGGAAGGGGTGCACCTTCTCGTTGCCGGTGAACATCAGGCCCTGGGTGCCGGGCTGGATGACCGCCTTCTCCAGGTAGAGCGACCGCTCGAACTGCATCCCGAGCGCCTCGATCCAGTCGAAGTGCTCGACGCTGTCCTCACAGAACGCGCGGACCTTCGCCTCGTCCGGGTCGAGGCTGACGGCCATCAGGTACCTGAACATCTCCTCCGCGGAGTCCTCGACGCCGGTCGCGCGCTGCACCGCCGTGCCGCCGCCGAGGTAGAAGTGCCCCCCGGCCATCGCGCTGGTGCCGCCGTACTCCGCCGCCCGCTCGAGCAGCACGACCGAGGCCCCGCCCCGGGCCGCCTCGAGCGCCGCACACGCGCCGCTGATCCCGAAGCCCACGACGACGACGTCCACCATGTCCACCTCGTCGCTCCACCCCGGAACCGCGGAGGCGTCGACGAGCTCGGGGAGAGTGGTGCTCACGGGGCGAGCATACGAGCAAACTAGAACAAGTTCTAGTCGGTCGACCTCCCCTAGACTGGGCCCGCCACCCACAACCCGCCGAGGTGCCACCCATGACACTCGACGTCCAGACGCTCGACCAGGTCCTCCTGGTCGGGACGGGGGTGCTGCTGCTGGCGATCCTCGCGGTGCGGCTCAGCGTCGGGATCGGGCTGCCCAGCCTGCTGGTCTACCTGCTGATCGGCGTGGCGCTGGGGGATGCGGGCCTGGGGCTGCGCTTCAACGACGCCGAGGTGGCCCACGCGCTGGGCTTCGGGGCGCTGATGCTGATCCTGGCCGAGGGTGGTCTGACCACCCACTGGCCCGAGATCCGGCCGGTGATGCGGCTCGGCGTCTCGCTGGCCACCGTCGGCGTGGCCATCAGCGTGCTGGTGATGGCCCTGTTCGGCCACTACGTGCTCGGCCTGAGCTGGGAGCTGTCCGTCCTGCTCGGCGCGATCACCTCGCCGACCGACTCCGCGGCCGTGTTCTCGGTGCTGCGGCGGGTGCCCCTGCCCCGGCGACTGACCGGCTCCCTGGAGGCGGAGTCCGGGCTCAACGACGCCCCCACCGTCGTCCTGGTCACCCTGATCAGCATGGGCGAGACCCACGGGTTGCTGGGGTTCCTGGGCGAGATCGTCCTGGAGCTGGGCGTCGGCGTGGTGGGCGGCCTCGCAGTGGGGTTCGGCGGGGCGTGGCTGCTGCGGCGCTCGGCGCTGCCGAGCTCGGGCCTGTACCCGCTGGCGGTGCTCTCCTTCGCCGTGCTGGCCTACGCGGGCAGCGCCGCCCTGCACGGCTCCGGCTTCGCGGCGGTGTACGTCGCGGCGCTGATCCTCGGCAACGCCGAGCTGCCGCACCGGGCAGCCACCAGGTCGTTCTCGGAGGGCGTGGCGTGGCTGGCCCAGATCGGGCTGTTCGTGATGCTCGGCCTGCTCGTGTCGCCGGGGCGTATCGACCTGTCTACCGTCGGCCTGGCGGTGGTGGCAGGGACGGCGCTGACGTTCGTGGCCCGGCCGCTCTCGGTCGCGATCGCCTCGCTGGTGCAGCCGATGGGCAGGCGTGAGCTGGTCTTCCTGTCCTGGGCCGGGCTGCGCGGCGCGGTGCCGATCGTGCTGGCCACCATCCCGCTGGCCGATGGCATCGAGGGGTCGACCCGGCTGTTCGACATCGTGTTCGTCATCGTGGTGATCTCCACGCTCGCCACCGGGCCGACCCTCCCCCTGGTCGCCAAGCTGCTCAAGGTCGCCCGGCGCAGCGAACCGCGCGACCTCGACGTCGAGGCGGCCCCGCTCGAGCGGATCGCGGCCGACCTGTTGCAGGTGACGATCTCGCCGAAGTCGCTGATGCACGGCGTCGAGGTCGGCGAGCTCCGTCTCCCTCCGGGCGCCTCGGTGGCCCTGATCGTGCGTGAGGGCGCGATGCTCGTCCCGGAGCGCCGTACGGTCCTGCGCCGCGGTGACGACGTCCTGGTCGTCACGCCCCGCAAGCAGCGCGACGCCACCGAGAAGCGGCTTCGGGCCGTCTCCCTCGGGGGGCGGCTCGCGCAGTGGCTGGGCCGGTCAGCGCCCTAGCCGCGCTGCCGGGGGGTCACTGGACCGCGACGCAGGTCTCGACCGGCACAGGGAGCTTCAGCCGCTTCGGCGCCTTGCGGTCCAGACCCTTGAACCGGTTGCCCACCAGCACGTCGACGCCCGGGCCGAGGTCGTTCTCGGTGACCACCACCTCGGTGCGCTTGCCGAACGCCAACGCAACCAGCTGCGCCGCCGTGTCGTCCTTCTTGGTCGTCCAGACCACCACGCGCGGAACCTTCGCGTCGGTGGGCGCGTTGCCGGCGTTGCCGGCGCGGAACCCCGCAGCCTCGACCTTGTCCAGCGTGCTGCCGGCCAGGCCGCTGCGCTTGCTCGCGTTGAAGACGCTCACCTGCACCTCGGGCCGGGTGATGAACTCCTTCACGTCGGTCTCGACCGGGGAGCAGGTCGGGTCCGCGGAGCTGCCGCCGGGCAGCGGCGCCGTCGCCGCCTTGAAGCCGTAGACCGCCATCGCCCCCACCACGACGAGGAGCACGGCGAGCGTCACCGCGGTCGTGATCCGGCGGGCAGACACGCGACTCAGCCCCCGGCCACGTGGACGCGGGCGTGCAGCACGTTGCGCCCCTGAAGGGCGGCGCGCAGTGCGCGGTGCAACCCGTCCTCGAGGTAGAGGTCGTCCTGCCACTCGACGACGTGGGCGAACAGGTCGCCGAAGAACGTCGAGTCCTCGTCCAGCAGGGCGGCGAGCTGGAGGGTGTCCTTGGTGGTGACGAGCTGGTCCAGCCGCACCGGTCGAGGGGGCAGCGCCGCCCAGTCGCCGGGCCCGAGATCGTGGGCCGGATACGGTCGTCCGTCGCCCACCCGCTTGAAGATCACCCGCTCATCATAGGGAGAGGTGATGGCCGGCACCGACGACTAGTGTCGAGACCATGAGCGAGCAGACGCCGCAGCCCACCCCGGAACCGGCCGCTTCGGAGGCAGACTCCGCGGCCCCGCCCGGTCCCCAGGACGCCCTGGTCGCCGCGGTCGCGGCTGGGTACGCGTTCAAGGGCGAGGCCCTCGAGCTGGGCGGCCTGATGACCGACGCCAGCACCCTGGCCGGCGTACCCGTGCGGATCCCACTGGCGATGCTGAACCGGCACGGCCTGGTCGCCGGGGCAACCGGCACCGGCAAGACCAAGACCCTGCAGCTGTTGGCCGAGCAGCTCTCCGCAGCAGGAGTCCCGGTCTTCGCCGCCGACATCAAGGGTGACCTGTCCGGCCTCTCGGTGCCTGGTGAGGAGAGCCCCAAGCTCACCGAGCGGGCCGTGTCGCTCGGTCAGGAGTGGCAGGCCGAGGGCTTCCCGGTCGAGTTCTTCGCGCTCGGCGGGCAGGGCACCGGCATCCCGCTCCGCGCCACGATGACGGCCTTCGGACCCACCCTGCTGGCCAAGGTCCTCGGGCTGAACGACACCCAGGAGTCAACTCTCGGGCTGGTCTTCCACTACGCCGACAAGGCGGGTCTCCCGCTGCTCGACCTTGCGGACCTGCGCGAGGTGGTCAAGTACCTCACCTCCGACGAGGGCAAGGCCGACCTGAAGGACCTCGGCGGCCTGTCCAGCGCGACCGCCGGGGTGATCCTGCGCGAGCTGATCGGCTTCTCCGACCAGGGCGCAGACGCGTTCTTCGGCGAGCCCGAGTTCGAGACCAGCGACTTCCTGCGCACCACCCCGGACGGGAAGGGCCTGATCTCGCTGGTCGAGCTGCCCAACCTGCAGGACCGCCCCGCGGTGTTCTCGACGTTCCTGATGTGGCTGCTGGCCGACCTGTTCCACGACCTGCCCGAGGTCGGCGACATCGACAAGCCCAAGCTGGTGTTCTTCTTCGACGAGGCACACCTGCTGTTCAACGACGCCTCCAAGGCCTTCCTCGACGCGATCGCCCAGACGGTGCGGCTGATCCGCTCCAAGGGCGTCGGGGTGTTCTTCGTGACCCAGTCGCCGACCGACGTACCCGACAAGGTGCTGGCGCAGCTCGGCTCCCGGATCCAGCACCAGCTCCGTGCGGCCACGCCGAACGACGCCAAGGCGCTGAAGCAGACCGTGAACACCTACCCACACTCCGACTACGAGGACCTCGGCAAGGTCATCTTGTCCCTCGGCATCGGTGAGGCGATCGTGACGGTGATGAACGAGAAGGGCTCGCCGACACCGGTGGCCTGGACGCGGCTGCCCGCGCCCGAGTCCCTGATGGGCCCGGCCGACAACGCCGCCATGGAGCAGGCCGTCAAGGTCTCCCCGCTGTTCGCCAAGTACGCCGAGGCGGTGGACCGCGAGTCGGCCAGGGAGATGCTGGCCGCCAAGCTCGAGGCGGGCGCCGCCCGAGCCGAGGAGGAGGCCCAGGAGGAGGCGGAGGCTGCGGAGCAGGCCACCGCCGAGGAGAAGCTCCGCAAGGAGGGTGAGCGGGCGACCTCGAAGCCGCGCAGCCGCTCGACCCGCAAGGACAAGTCGATGGTCGAGGAGGTCGTCACCTCGACCACGTTCCGCCAGGTGATGCGCACCGCGGCCCGCGAGGTGGTGCGCGGCATGTTCGGCACCGGCCGTCGCCGATGAGCGATCGATCACGGCGCGCGCCCGTTGGGGATGGTCGGCTGCGCGAACAGAGTCGTCAGGAAGGCAAGCGATGAGGACCATCGAGCACTGGATCGCCGGTAGGCACACCCCCGGCGAGAGCGATCGCACCGCGGCCGTGTTCAACCCGGCCACCGGCCAGCAGCAGGCCGAGGTCCACCTCGGCAACGCCCGCGACGTCGAGTCGGCGATCTCGGCGGCGAAGGGAGCCTTCGCCGCGTGGTCGCAGACATCGGTCAGCGGGCGCACCAAGGTGCTCTTCGCCTTCCGTGAGCTGGTCAACGCCCACGCCACCGACATCGCCGAGCTGATCACCGACGAGCACGGCAAGGTCCTCTCCGACGCCCTCGGGGAGGTGCAGCGGGGACTCGAGGTGGTCGAGTTCGCCTGTGGCATCCCGTCCCTGCTCAAGGGCGACTACTCCGACCAGGTCTCCACCGACATCGACACGTTCTCGTTCCGCGAGCCGCTCGGCGTGGTCGCCGGCATCACCCCGTTCAACTTCCCCGCCATGGTGCCGATGTGGATGTTCCCGGTGGCCATCGCCTGTGGCAACACCTTCGTGCTGAAGCCCAGCGAGCGGGACCCCTCGCCCTCGGTGAGGATCGCCGAGCTGTGGCAACAGGCGGGACTCCCCGACGGCGTCTTCAACGTCGTGCACGGCGACAAGGTGGCCGTCGACACGATCCTCGACTCACCTGACGTGGCAGCGGTCTCCTTCGTCGGGTCCACCCCGATCGCGAAGTACATCCACGAGCGGGGCACTGCCAGCGGCAAGCGGGTCCAGGCCCTCGGGGGAGCCAAGAACCACGCGATCATCCTTCCCGACGCGGACATCGACTTCGCCGCCGACCACCTCGCGGCGGCCGCATTCGGCTCCGCCGGTGAGCGGTGCATGGCGATCTCGGCGGCCGTGGCCGTCGGCGACGCGGCGGACCGGATCGTCGAGGCCGTCAACGAGCGTGCCCGCGCCGTCAAGGTCGGCTCCGGTCGCGACGCCGACAGCGAGATGGGCCCGGTCGTCACCCGTGAGGCCCAGCAGCGGATCCTCGGCCTGATCGACTCCGGGGAGAGGCAGGGCGCGGACATCACTGTCGACGGACGTGGGCTCAGCGTGACCGGTCTCGAGGACGGCTTCTTCGTCGGCCCCACCGTCATCGACCGGGTGGACACCACCATGGACGTCTACCAGCAGGAGATCTTCGGGCCCGTGCTGTCGGTGCTCCGCGCGGACAACGTGGACGAGGCGATCGCGCTGGTCAACGCGAACCCCTACGGCAACGGCACCGCGATCTTCACCAACAGCGGCGAGGCCGCCCGTCGGTTCCAGCGCGGCGTGAACGTGGGGATGATCGGCATCAACGTGCCCGTCCCGGTGCCGATGGCGTTCTACTCCTTCGGCGGCTGGAAGGACTCCCTCTTCGGCGACAAGCACGTCCACGGCGCCGAGGGAGTCAGCTTCTACACCCGCGCGAAGGTCGTCACCGCCCGCTGGCCCCGCAGCGAGCACGCCAGTCCCGGCAACTCAGGGGCCACCTTCCACTTCCCCACGTCGAAGTAGGCCGATCCAGGCGCTCACCTGCCGCGATCAGGGGTAGCCCGGAACCTTCGACAGGTGCGCCGAGAGCCACGTCATCGCCTGCGGGATCTCCTTGTCCCAGGTGCCGAAGTTGTGGGCGCCGCCCCGGACGTACAACGTGTCGACCTGCATCGGGGGCTTGGCCAGCGCGACGAAGCGCCGTGCGTCGGAGATGCCCTTCCGGCCGCGCTCGCCGGTCCCGCTGGTGACGAGCATGAAGATCGGCGGTGGCGGCAGGTGGGCGAGCCGCCACTCGGGGCTGTTCAGGTTCCTCAGCACCGTCGAGCCTCCCCACAGGTTCCCGGTCGTCTGGTCCTGCACCGGCGCGTAGTAACCCGAGAGCGAGACCGCGGCGGAGAACACCGAGGGGTAGGTCATCGCGAACTTCGTCGCGCAGTAGCCCCCGGTCGAGTCGCCGGCGACCCCCCAGCCGCCGTGCCGCACCCGGAAGGTCGAGGACACCGCCTGGGGGACGTCCTGGGCGAAGAACGTCATCACCTGCGGGCCGCCGGGGATGTCGGTGCACTCGGTGTCGCGCGGGAAGGCGGGGTTGGGCGTCATCATCACCAGGACGACCGGCTGCGCCCGTCCGAGGCGTACGTCGCGCCGCTCGGCTGTGGCGAAGCGCAGCAGCCGGCTGACCGCGTGGTTGGCCGAGGGGTAGCCGGTCATCAGCAGAGCCGCGGGGAAGCTGCGGTGGCTCCAGGCCTTCTGGAAGTACTCCGGCGGCAGGTAGACGTCGGCGTGCTCGCTCAGGCCGGAGATGGCTCCATGCACCTGGACCTGGTCGAACCTGCCCAACCGGCTCCACCGTGGCGATGAGGCGGCCCGGGCCGCCCCGCCGACCTGGGCGGGGATCAGGGTCGAGACCTGCAGCCGACCCGACGCGTTGAGGCGCCCGTGCCTGATCTGGCCGCTCGGATGGGTCCACCCGAGCAGCTCGCCCCAGCTGCCGTAGAAGTAGCCGTAGTCGTTCAGCGCCAACCCGGCCAGCAGGACCGCGAGCGCCTGGGCGAGCACGACCAGCCCCACCCGGGCGACGACCTGGCCGAGCCCCGGCCCGCCGAGGCGACGCCACAGCACGACGGTCAGCACCGTCACGGCCGCGGCGAGCAGGCCGGTGAGCACCAGCACGTTGGTTCCGGTCAGCGACATCACGAGCACCTCAGAGCCGACGTTAGGCCCGTCGGCTGAACCGGGCCTGAATCGGAGTCGACCCGGTCAGCGGGTCGGCAGGCCGGCGGCCAGGAGCGCGCGGGCGATCGCGGCGTGGCCGGCGGCGTTCGGGTGATCGCCGTCCTCGGCGAGCAGGCTGTCGGGCCCGTCAGGTGGCTCGGAGAAGGCGGCCGTCAGGTCGACGTAGGTGCCGCCGGAACGCAGCGCCACCTCGCGCAAGGTCCGGTCGACGTCGGCGGTCAGCCACCGGGTGCTGCGGATGCCGGCCGCGGAGAAGGTGCGACGGGCGACCGAGCCGTCCTCGAATACGTTCCAGTAGCCGGTGACGACGATGCGGGGGCTCCGGGCGGCGAGGGCCCGGATCCGGTGCAGGAGCCGGTCGAAGCGTGTTGCGAGCGTCTCGACCACCGGGTCGAGACAGGGGTCGCTCGCCGAGGCCGGGCACCGACCCGAGACCACGTCGTCGCGGGCGTCCGCGAAGTCGTTGGCGCCGATGGTGACGAGCACGATGTCGGCGTGCGCGAGGTCGCCGGCTGCTTCGCCCCGCGGATCGCCGAGCTGGTCGAGCAACCCCGCGGTGTCCAGGCCCGCCCGAGCGAGGTTGCTGACGCTCGGCGTGGTCCTGCCGAGTCGGGCCACCGCGGCGGCGTACAGGTCGGGGAAGGGGGTGCAGTCGCAGCTGTAGCCGGAGGTCACCGAGTCACCGAGGGCCACGACGTGAGTCCGCTGCGGAGCGACGGGGACCGCCGGCGCGGTGAGTGGTGGCGGTGAGGTGGCGCGCAGCGGCTCGTCCGTCGACGCCGGTGCCACCACCATCAGCACGGTCACCAGCGCCAGCAGACGAGCGGCGCTGACGATCCGGGCTGCAGGCATGGCGGAGGATAGGGGATTCGAACCCCTGAGGGCTATTAACCCAACCCGCTTTCCAACTCTGGGATGGGCGGTTCTGGGGTGTTCGCCGTCCTTCGCTGAGCGTGAATCCAGCGTCGACGATCGGGCCCGGACTGGTGCGGACGAGAACAACTGAGACTAGAACTGAGACTAGGAGAGGCGGCCGGCGTCACGGCCACATGCGCTTGATCTTGCCGTCGCGGTAGACGTGCCAGAACCCGACGGGCTCCTCGCCGACCACCCGTTCGATCTTCGGCAGCGCATCCAGGAAAGCCTGGGTCATGGCATCGATGTCCATGTTGCCGCTGACCAGACAGAACAGGTGGCCCTCTTGCAGGGCCTCCAGTTCCTCGGCCCGGTAGCGGATCCGCTTGTCCTTGGTGAGCAGCACCCACCCGCGCGAGCAGCCTTCCGCGATCCATTCCTCATCGGGAACGTCGCTCGCGTCGTCGGGGTAGTGATCCGCGATGAGATGTACGACGTAACCGGCCGATCGCAGTCTCGAGGCCGTGATCCTTCCGAGACTGCGGTCCAGGAAGAACTCAGGCCGCTCGGCGGAGGACATCCTCGACGACGTCGACGGTCAGGCCGTACTCGTCGGCGATCGTCGCGAGCCGCTCGCCGTTTCGCCAGAGTGTCACGAGGTCCTCGACCTTGACCTTGGACTGACCCAACACGGGTGCACCCCACCCAAAACGCGGGTCGATGATGACGTCGGCAGCTGCCGGGAAGTCACGCAGATGGAGTCGCTTGGCGTTGCCATCGGGGCCCCAGTCAATCCGCTTCAGATGTTCCTCCAGAACATCCGAGATAGCGATCTGACGATCCCGAGCGTGCACGTAGGACTCATCGGCCATCCTCACGAATAGCGCTACCCCATCGGTGACGATGCGACGGTGGGCCAGTGCGTAGGGGTCGTCGAACTCCTGGCGCACGAGCTCGCCGGCCCTCCTGATGTCATCCATTGGCAGCTTCAGGTCGCGAAGTGCGCGCAGCACGTACGCCTCGATCACGCCTACGAACGGAACGCGCGGCCAGCCTCGACGCTCGGGCTGCACGGCGTGGACGAGCGGAGGCTTGCCGGAGTCGAGAAGCCAGACGTCGAGGGTGCTTTCGGGCATGCCGAGGTAGCGCGCGGTCTCCCGCGCAGTCAGGATCGGCTTCGAGTAGTAGTCGATCACCGCGTTCACCTCCTCGGTTGCTCGCCAAACGCTAGTGCGTCAGAGTGCTTCGATTCGGATCCCACGACGGTTGTCGGCCGCGGATCCTCGATCACTTCAGGCTAGACCTGACCGCCGACGTCCTGGTCCCGCACTGCATCGGCCACCTCCGCTGCTCGGATGAGGCTGCGGGCCTCGCGGAACCTCACGCCGACCCTCTCGGCGCTCTCGCGGACACTGAGGCCCTCGGCGATGAGCCTTCGCAACGCGTCCACGAGTCGCCTCGTGGCTTGCTCGCGCGACTTGTTGGCGGCCTTGCCGGCGCGGGTTGCTCCGCGGATTCGGGCACGCCTCTCGGAGGCTTCAGGGGACCGGCGTTCAGTCTCGCGGACCAGCCGGTCAATGCGACGGCGCTCCTCGCGGTACCGCGCCGCAATCCGATTGCCCTGACGCGAGAGCGCCCTACCTTCACGAAGCTTGTCCATGCCCCTTCAACCGCGCAGCGGTGCCCGAGTGGACACGCTCACGGCACCGACGAAGCCCTGACGACACACCCTTTGCACTCGCCTGAACGGTTTCGTCCGCACGAAACGATAGGCTGCGGTGATGGACATGCCCGTCTGCCCACGATGTGGCGGGCCGATGCCGCAGCCACGGTCCACAGGGCGTCCCGCGACTTGGTGCTCCGAGCGCTGCAAGCGGGCGGCGTACGAGGAGCGACGCGCGGCCGCCAACGGCGCAATCGCCGTGAAGATCGTCGAGAAGGTCGTTCAACAGGACGCCCACGGCGTCAACGAGTGCGCTGAGCGGGTCATGGCCTCACCTGTCGCATGCCGGCGGGTGCTCGACCACATGGCCGAGTTGGCTCGCGCAGGTCAGCTCCACGATCCGAAGTGGGACTCGACGCTCCGCTCGCTGACCACCTTGATAGGTGCCGTAACCCCTCGTAGGTAAGGATCGCGTCCCCGGCGGTCGGCCCTCGGGGCACTATCCACAGGAAGGCCATCTCGGTTCGACGCAGCGAGTCGTCGCCAGGAGGCTCGGAGTATGGAACTCACCGAGCGCCTCACTATGGCTCACATTCGCCATTTGGCTCGCTCACACACAGTCCACTCGGGGAGTCGTGTGCGGTTGAAGTGGAAGACAAGTCCGAACACCGGTGACCAGGCGCGGCGCTTCACGACGGGCGACGGTCTCCGGCCAACCGGACGCCACGCCACGAGGAGTTGCCCATGAACACGCTTGCGAACAGCGACGAAGACTTCGTCCCCATCCTGCTGCTGCGGGTCGAGGAGGCCGCTTTGCGGCTCGGCATCGGGAGAACCTCGATGTACCGACTGGTCATGACCGGCGAAGTCGAGTCCGTCCAGATCGGCGGACTCCGACGCATCCCCGCCCCATGCATCGAGGAGTACGTCGACCGACTGCGCCATCACGAACCGGATCCTGGAGCTTGAGCATGAGCCGCGCAGGCAACCGTCAGTCGAGCATCTACCTCGGCAAAGACGGCCACTGGCACGGGCGGGTCACCGTTGGCCGGAAGGACGACGGTAGCGAGGACCGCCGCCACGTGATGAGTAAGTCCAAGGCCAGGGTCGTTGCCAAGGTCCGCGCGCTCGAGAGGCTCCGCGACGAGGCCCGCGTGCCGAAGGCCGGCCGGGCCTGGACGGTCGAGAAGTGGCTCCTCCACTGGCTGGAGGAGATCGCCCGCCCCAACATCCGGGACTCGAGCTACCAGGCGTACCGAACGGCGATCACCAAGCATCTCCTCCCCGTCATCGGGAACCTGCGGCTGGACCGCCTCGAACCGGAGCACGTCGAGGCCGTCCATCGCCGGATGGCAGACGCAGGTGCCAAGCCGGCCACCGTCCACCAAGTCCACCGCACTCTTCGGACGGCTCTGGGCGAGGCCGAGCGTCGCTCGCACCTCGCCCGCAATCCCGCCCAGCTCGTCCGGCCTCCGAGGATCCAAACTGAGCTCGTCGAACCGTTCAACGTCGGAGAGGTCCAGCGACTGCTCGGAGCCGCACAGGAGCGGCGCAACGGGGCTCGTTGGGCCATCGCGCTGGCGCTCGGCCTGCGCCAGGGCGAGGCCCTCGCTCTGCGGTGGGAGGACATCGACCTGGAGGCAAGGTCGCTCCGGGTGCGCGCCACGCGCCTGCGGCCTGTTTACGAGCACGGGTGCGACCGCGACTGTGGCAGAACGGCCGGCTACTGCCCACAACGACGACAGACCAACGGCATCGTCGGCGCCACCAAGTCCGCCGCTGGCAACCGAGTGGTCGGACTGCCCGACGCACTCGTGGCACTGCTGAAAGACCATCGCAGGCAGCAGTTGGAGGAACGCATCCGCGCCGGGTCACTCTGGCAGGAGGGCGGCTGGATGTTCACCACACTGCTCGGCCGGCCGATCGCACCGAACAGCGACTACCACGAGTGGCGGGTCCTGCTCGAGCGTGCCGGGGTGCGCCACGCCCGTCTCCACGACGCACGCCACACCGCCGCCACCGTGCTCCTCGTACTGGGCGTCCCCGAGCGGACCGTCATGTCGATCATGGGCTGGTCGAGCACGTCCATGGCCGCGAGATATCAGCACGTGACCGACCCGATCCGCCGTGAAGTTGCCAACCGCGTGGGAGCGCTGCTCTTCGGTGACACCGGCCTTGGCGGCCGCGGCTAGAGCGGCCGACTCAGACCAAGGACTCGTCCCGTACAACGCCCCGTACCGACGATGTTCTCCGGACGGGTCATGCAGGACGGTGGCGAGACATCCGCTTCGGCCACCTGCTGCGTTCCCGCGTGAGGTTCGGCGACCGGGACGTTCGCACAGGTAGCCGATGTGCGGGCGGCCAGTACGGCGTCGGAGCCGGTGCCTACGGACGCCCGATGGTTCTTTTCCCCTCAAGGTTGACCAGCCCGTCAGTCGTCGCGGTGCGCTTGACGGTCTGCACCATGCCGGCGTTCGCTGCCCCTAGGAAGCTCGGGACCGGGGCGCGACGTCGCCGTTGGGCGGGGGTCGTCACAGTTGGACTGCGCGCGTCCAGATCTGCACAGTCGACTGCTTGGCGCTGACGTCGTACGGCAGAGGACTACCGGTAGGCACCATCACCCATCCACCAGAAATGGTCAGCGCTGGTGGCGTTGGTGGCCACGATGGCGGCCCTCAGAATCCTGGTCCCGGGCCAGTGGCCTCGGACCCAGTTGAGAAGGGCATTGTGGGTACTCCGGCCGAAGCCTTGACCCTGGTGGCGGGCGTGCACCTGCAGCAGCCCGATGTGCGCTGTCCCGGCTGCGGGAAAGCCAAGGAGAAGGTCAACCACCGCTACCAGCGCGTCCCCTACGAAGGCGCCCAGAACGACCTTGTCGTCCTCCCCAACCGGCGGGTGCCGCTGCGAGTAGCGCGCGGGCGTCGTCCGCGGTCGGTGGGCGGCCTTCGACGCGCTCGACGTAGCTCGGATCGGCGTCGATCAGATCCTGCATGGCGGGGAGGTCTTGTGCTCCGAGTGGGCGTAGAACTACGCCGGTCACGGTTGGTTCCTCGGCGCCGCACTCAATGCGAATGGCAGGCAGGACGGTGTCACGCGCTGTCCCGGTTACTTGTGGGCCGCAGAATGCGCTGCGATGAGGTCGTCGAGCATGGCTTGCTCTGGCGGCCAAGGGAATGCGGGGACGGCGTCGCGTAGCGAGATGTAGCGCGTAGGGAGGGCCACCCAGAGCGCGACTTGCTGGCTCGAGTGGCGATGCGCCGGCGGTGTCGGGGTGCCGGGCGACGGCGTCCACGAGCCGGCCGAACGCCGGCTGCTCCGACGCGCTCCTCGGTGGGTCGGGTTTCGTTCATGTTTCCTGCCTCTCCGGTGCGGTGGCGGGCGAACATCACGCGGTAGCGGTGCGGTCGGGTATGGCGAACGTCAGGTACGCGGCGCACGCCGCAGTCAGTTGGTCGGCGGCTCTATGTCGGCGATCGCGGCCACGAGGGCGGCGTCGAGTCAGCGAATGCGTCAGCTATGACGGCTAGCAGGATCTGGTCGCGATCGTCGAAGTGGCCGTAGATCGACGGGGCGGCGATGCCAACCCTGCGGGCCACGGCCCGCAACGTGACGGCGTCCTCGCTGCCGGTCTCCTCGAGGACAGCGGCCGCGCCGGTCACGATCTCAGCCCGCAACTTCGCGCCCTCACCACGGCGATTTGGCTTCCGAGAAGTTGTCATACAGATCACTTTACAGGTGTTAGGCAATGGGTCTAACCTAACACCTGTAAGTCGACAACTCTGGGAGGAACGATGGAATACGAACTCGACGTCTTGAATGGCATTGAACAAGGCGTGCAGGTGGTGGGGCACGTCATCGCAGGCACCCGCGAGGAGCAGTGGCCGGCAGCTTCGCCGTGCGAGGAATGGTCAGTACGGGACGTGGTCAACCACGTGGTGGGCGGGATGCGGATCTTCGCGGCCGAGCTGACCGGCCGCGTGCCGGAAGCTGAGCATGAGGCGGACTGGCTCGGACTCGACCCTGCCCGGGCGTTCGCCGACGCAGCCGAACTGGACATTGCGGCGTGGCGCGGGCCAGACGCCATGTCCGGGATGGTCACGATCTCGCTGGGCACGCTGCCCGCCAGCTTCGCAGCGGTCATCCACCTGCTCGAGCTCGTAGGCCACGGAGTCGACCTCGCCGTCGCCACGGAGCAGACCGACCTGCTCGACGAGCGCCTGTGTGAAGACGTCCTCGAGCTCCTCGCAGGCAGGGTGGCGTGGATGCGTACCGGGTGCCGGGGGTGTTCGGTCCCGAGGTGATGGCCGACGCAGGCGGGCCGGCGCACGCCCGCCTGGCGGGCTTGCTCGGCCGGCACGCCGCACCGGCGACAGCGTCAGCGGCAGTCGGAGTCCTCGGAAGTGGTGGCCAGGTGAAGGCCCCGGCCAACGCGAACCCGCGGGTGACCGCGACGGTGGAGGGGCCTGGGCTGGTGCGGGTCGTGACGCTCACCGATGCGGTCGTGGCCATCGCTATGACGTTACTCGTCCTCCCGCTCGTCGAGGTGGCCGGCGAGGTGGACACCTCCCACGTCCGCTCACTGCTCGCCGAGCACGGCGACCTGCTGTTGTCGTTCGTGGTCAGCTTCGTGGTCATCT
>CAVXFX010000004.1:0-337539 GCA_963761205.1 uncultured Actinomycetota bacterium | reverse complement strand
GGTCGCGGAGACGGCGTCCTCGATGCGGTGCTTCTTCTCCTTCAGCTCCACCTCGGTGGCCGCACCGACCTTGACGACGCACACGCCGCCGGCGAGCTTGGCGAGGCGCTCCTGGAGCTTCTCGCGGTCCCAGTCGGAGTCGGTGTGCTCGATCTCGGCCTTGATCTGGTTGACGCGGCCGGTGACCTCCTCGTGCGAGCCACCACCCTCGATGATCGTGGTGTTGTCCTTGGTGACCACGACGCGCCGGGCGGTGCCGAGCACGTCGAGACCGACCTGGTCGAGCTTGAGGCCGACCTCGGGGGCGATGACCTGCCCACCGGTGAGGGTGGCGATGTCCTGCATCATCGACTTGCGCCGGTCACCGAAGGCCGGGGCCTTGACCGCGACGGCGTTGAACGTGCCGCGGATCTTGTTGACCACCAGGGTCGACAGGGCCTCGCCCTCGACGTCCTCGGCGAGGATGAACAGCGGCTTGCCGGCCGAGATGACCTTCTCCAGCAGCGGCAGCAGGTCGGAGATCGCGGAGATCTTGCCCTGGTGCAGCAGGATGTAGGGGTCCTCGAGGACGGCCTCCATCGACTCCTGGTCGGTGACGAAGTACGGCGACAGGTAGCCCTTGTCGAACTGCATGCCCTCGGTGAACTCCAGCTCGGTGCCCATGGTGTTGGACTCCTCGACGGTGATCACGCCGTCCTTGCCGACCTTGTCGAACGCCTCGGCGAGCAGCTCGCCGATGACCTCGTCGCGGCTGGAGACGGTGGCGACCGCGGCCATGTCCTTGCGGTCGTCGACGTCGCGAGCGGCCTCACCGAGCGCCTTGGTGACGGCCTCGGTGGCCGCATCCATGCCGCGCTTGAGGCTCATCGGGTTGGCGCCGGCCGCGACGGCGCGCAGGCCCTCGTGGACCATCGCCTGGGCCAGCACGGTCGCGGTCGTCGTACCGTCACCGGCGACGTCGTTGGTCTTGGTGGCGACCTCCTTGGTGAGCTGCGCCCCGAGGTTCTCGAACGGGTCGTCCAGCTCCACCTCGCGGGCCACGGTCACACCGTCGTTGGTGATCGTCGGCGCACCCCACTTCTTGTCGAGGACGACGTAGCGGCCGCGCGGGCCGAGCGTCACCTTGACGGCGTTGGCGAGAGCATCCACGCCACGCTCGAGCGAGCGACGAGCGTTCTCGTCGAACTCCAGAATCTTGGGCATTCATTCCTCCTGGGAAATGAGTCGAGTGCCCACGTGGTTGCTACGCAGCCACCTGAGCACTCGACCTGGGATGGATCAGGAAACGACTGCGAGGACGTCGCGCGCGGAGAGGATGAGGTACTCCTCGCCGGCGTACTTGACCTCGGTGCCGCCGTACTTGCTGTAGATCACCTTGTCGCCGACATTCACGTCGAGCGGGACTCGGTTGCCGTTGTCGTCGATCCGGCCCGGACCGATCGCCAGGACCTCGCCCTCCTGGGGCTTCTCCTTGGCGGTGTCGGGGATGACCAGGCCAGAAGCCGTGGTCTGCTCGGCGTCCAGGGGCTGGACGACGATCCGGTCCTCGAGAGGCTTGATGTTGACCGACACGTTGCCGACCTCCACTTTCCACACATCGTTGGTTTCGAAGTTTGCTGCCTGTGTTGGGTACGCCGTCGCGGGGGTCGTACTCGGCACAAGCGCTGGCACACTCACCGGGAGAGTGCCAATGCAGAAACTAGCACTCTGGCCAACCGAGTGCCAGACGGGGCCGCGTGGAGGGCGCTCGGCCCAGGAATGACCCGCGCGAGTGACAGACTCCCGACGTGGACCTCGACGCCTTCCGCTGGCTGCTCGGCGACGACGGGCAGCGCCTGCTCGGACGCGCCGCCGAGGCCGACGAGGTGGACTCGCTGAAGGTGCAGGCGGCGCTGCGGCGATCCGCGTCGGCCGAGCACGTGGCCGCGGCCCTGACCCAGGTCGGGCTGCGGCGCCGGGCGGAGGCCAAGTTCGGCGACCTGGCCGCACGGATGTACTTCACCCCCGAGGGCCTCGAGCAGGCCAGCCGGCTGCCGGTGGCCACCCACCGCGCTGCACGGCTGCAGGCCGCGGGCACCGACACCGTCATCGACCTGGGCTGCGGCATCGGGGGTGACCTGCTCGCCTTCGCCCGGGCGGGGATGACCTGCGCCGGAGTCGACGAGGATCCCCTGCGGGTGGCAGTGGCCGAGGCCAACCTGGCCGCCCTCGGGCTCGGCGGAGCGGTGATGGTGGCCGACGCCACCGCGATCGACACCAGCCCCTTCGACGCGGCGTACGCCGACCCTGCGCGACGCGGCCCGCGCAGGCCGCAGCTTCGACGTCGACGACTGGACCCCGCCGTGGTCGTTCGTGCAGGAACTGCTCACCGGCGACGCCGTGGTGAAGCTGCGCCGGGCATCCCGCACGAGATCGTTCCGGAGGGTGTCGAGGCGGAGTGGGTGAGCCACCACCGTGAGGTCAAGGAGGCGGTCCTCTGGTCGGGTCGGCTCGCCACCACCCGGCGCCGAGCCACCGTGATCGGCCAGACCGGCCTGGCCACGCTGACCGACGAGGACGACCCGGGCGCCCCGACGGGAGCCGTGGCGGCGTACTTCTACGAGCCGGACGGCGCCGTCATCCGAGCCGGGTTGGTGACGGCCGTGGCCGCAGGCGTGGGCGGTCACCTCGTCGACGAGCACATCGCCTACGTCACCTCGGAGCAGTCCTTCAAGACGCCGTTCGCCCGCAGCTATCGAGTGGTCGAGGAGCTGCCCTACCGCGAGAAGCCGTTGAAGGCCGCCCTGAAGGAGCGCGGGATCGGCCGGCTGACGATCAAGAAGCGGGGCGTGGCCGTCGTACCCGACGAGCTGCGCAAGCGGCTGGCCCTCTCCGGCGACGCCGAGGCGACGCTGGTGCTGACCCGCGTCGCCGGCAAGGGCACCGCCCTGCTCGTCCAGCCGTTCTAGGCAGCGGGACCGGACTCAGCCGAGCGTCTCGCGTTCGGCGCCGATCGTGGTGTCGGCTCCGTGACCGGTGTGTACGACGGTCTCGTCGGGCAGCGCGAACAGCTTGGTCCGGATCGACTCCTCGATCTGGTCGGCGTCACTGAAGGACCGGCCGGTGGCGCCGGGGCCGCCCTGGAAGAGGGTGTCGCCGGTGAACACGCACCCGAGGTCGTGCACGTAGAGGCAGATCGCACCCGGTGCATGGCCGGGTGTGTGCAGCACCTTCAGGGCGGCGCCACCCACCTTGATCGTCTGGCCGTCCTCGAGGTCGACGTCCCACAGGTGGTCGGAGTGGGTGAGCTCCCACAGCGGCCCGTCGGCGGGGTGCATCAGGATCGGGGCGCTGGTCTGCCGGCGCAGCTCCGGGGCCACCCGCACGTGGTCGTCGTGGGCGTGCGTGCACAGGATCGCCTTCACCGAGCGGCCGCCGACCACCTTCAAGATGTCCTCGACGTCGTGCGGGGCGTCGATGACGATGCACTCGTCGTCGTCGCCGACCACCCAGATGTTGTTGTCGACCTCGAAGGTCTCCCCGTCCAGGGTGAACGTCCCGCTGGAGACGGCGTGGTCGATTCGCACAGAGCTCATGGCCCGACCCTAGGAGAACAGCACCACCGAACGCAGCACCTCACCGTCGCTCATCTTGTCGAACGCGGCCTCCACGTCTTCGAGCCTGATCTCCTCGGAGACGAAGGCATCGAGGTCGAGACGCCCCTGCTGGTAGAGGTCGACGAGCATCGGGAAGTCCCGGCTGGGCAGGCAGTCGCCGTACCAGCTGGACTTGAGCGCGCCACCTCGCCCGAAGACGTCGATCAGCGGGATGTCGGGGATCCTCATCTCCGGCGTCGGGACGCCCACGAGTACGACGGTCCCGGCGAGGTCGCGGGCGTAGAAGGCCTGCTTCCAGGTCTCGGGTCGGCCGACGGCATCGATGACGACGTCGGCACCGTTCCCGCCGGTCAGCTCCTGGATGGCCGCGACCGGGTCCGTGTCCGTGCTGTTCACCGTGTGGGTGGCGCCCATCCTCGTGGCGCCCGCGAGCTTTCGATCATCGATGTCGACAGCGATGATGCGGCTCGCGCCGGCCAGAGCGGACCCGGCGATCGCGGCGGCACCGACGCCGCCGCACCCGATCACCGCCACGGACATGCCGCGCCCGACGTTTCCGGTGTTGATGGCCGCACCCAGGCCGGCCATCACGCCACACCCGAGCAGGCCGACCGCCGCCGGGCGGGCGCCGGCGTCGACCTTGGTGCACTGACCCGCGGCGACCAGCGTCTTCTCCGCGAAGGCCCCGATTCCGAGGGCAGGTGAGAGCTCGGTGCCGTCCTCCAGGGTCATCTTCTGGGTGGCGTTGTGGGTGGCGAAGCAGTACCACGGCTCGCCCCGATCGCAGGCCCGGCAGTCGCCGCAGACGGCTCGCCAGTTGAGCACCACGAAGTCTCCCGGCGCCACCTCCTCGACCCCGACCCCGACGGCCTCGACCACCCCTGCGGCCTCGTGACCCAGCAGGAACGGGAAGTCGTCGTTGATCCCGCCCTCCCGGTAGTGCAGGTCGGTGTGGCAGACCCCGCAGGCCTGGATCTTGACCACGGCCTCCCCAGGTCCCGGATCTGGGACGTTGATCGTCTCGATCGTCACCGGCTCGCCCTTGGCCCGTGCCACCACTCCCTGGACCTGCTGCATCTGCACTCCTCTTGCCGTTTCCCCCTTGTAAATCGGGGTTATGGACGCTTATCAAGGCCTGTTCCGGGCGCGAACCGTCCACACGCCTTGCCAAGTCGTACGACGATCAGGAAGCGCGCTGCCGGCCCTGCCGATCCTGTGTCGCAAGATACTCCCGACCCAAACGCGTCACGGCCTCCCGGCGCGCCGCCCCGAAGAGGTCAAGCCACACGATCCGGGAGACGCCGAAACCCAACGACCGGAGCCAGTCCTCGCGCTGCTTCTCCTGCCACAGGACGTGCTCCGGCGCGCCCTGCGCCAGACCTCCCTGCTCGCGACCGACGTACTTCTGACGCCCGTCGAACTCGAAGACGTGCCCGTGCAACAGCAGGTCCACCCGAGCCCGGCGACCGCCGTCCTCGATCCAGACCTGGGTCGCCGGTCGCCCGAAGCCCAGCTCCACCACGAGCATCCGGGCGAGGCTCTCGCCGATGTTCTCCGCGCCGTCGTCGGCCAGCGCCACGGCCGCCCGGGCCCGGGTCACGTTGGGCCAATAGCGCATCTGCGCCAGCACCCGCTCCAGCTCGTCCCGGGACCCGCCTGCTCGCAGGACCTGGTCACAGGCGACCACGCCATCCTCCTTGCCGTACTCGCGAGCGATGTCCACCGCCGTGCGTGCGGCAGACGTCACGGGCATTCCTCCCACCTCGAGGACCTGACCGTCCGGGATGCCGGCCGGGTGATGCTTCACCCCGCCCTCGGTGCGACCACCCAGGACGCCCGGATGGCTGACGTGGATCAGCTCGCGCCACACCGGCCGGCAGTCGAGTCCGAGCAGGACAGCCGCCGAGGAATGGCTCACGACGTAGGGCTCTCGGGCGCACAGCGTCGCCGCCGCGACGCGCATGAGGTGCCGGCCGGCCTCGTCGGCGTGGTCCCACTCCCAGCGTTCGGCGTACACCCCTCGGCGTACGACGACCCACTGGCCGCCCGGCCCGGTAGCCGTCTTCATCTCCCGCTCGGTCAGGCGGGCGTCGCGGGCCTGGCCGCGGGTGAAGACGCCGTGCTGGGCGTTGGCGACGGCTCGGAGGGTGGGTGTCATGCCTGCACGATTCGGCCCGCCGGCGGCGGGCACCAGCCGATGTCGGGCCCGCTGTGGACCGAGGGGCCGCCCCCGGCACCTGTGCGGCGGGAGCGGTCCACCAGGTTCGCCTGGCTTGGCCAGGGTTGTGGACGCAATTGCCCCGGCACGGGCCTTGTTAAGCGTCCATAACCCCGATTTACAAGGCGAGGAGGCGGTCGACTGGCATGGAGGAGTCGGCGGGGAGGTCGAGGGAGGAGGGGGTGCGGCCGCGGACCAGCATCTCGGCGCCGAGGGCGGCCACCATCGCCCCGTTGTCGGTGCACAGGCCCGGGCGGGGGACCCGGACGCGGATCCCGTGCGCGGCGGCCCGCTCGGTCGCGAGGACCCGCAGCCGGGAGTTCGCCGCGACGCCGCCGCCGATCAGGAGGTCCTCGATCCCCTCGGCCAGCGCTGCGTCCACGGCCTTGCGGGTGAGCACGTCGCAGACCGCCTCCTGGAAGGAGGCGGCGACGTCGGCGACCGGGACCGGTTCCCCGGACTGCTCCCGCGCCTGCACCCAGCGGGCGACGGCGGTCTTCAGGCCGGAGAAGGAGAAGTCGAAGCGGTGCCGCTCGAGGTCCTTGCGCGAGGTCAGGCCGCGCGGGAAGTCGATCGCCACCGAGGAGCCCGAGGCGGCCGCACGGTCGATGTGGGGGCCGCCGGGGAATGGCAGGCCGAGCAACCGCGCCACCTTGTCGAACGCCTCACCCGCGGCGTCGTCGATCGTGGACCCGAGCGGCTCGACCGAGTCGGTCACGTCACTGACCCGCAACAGCGAGGAGTGACCGCCGGAGACCAGCAGCGCCAGGCAGGGCTCGGGCAACGGGCCGTGTTCCAGCTGGTCGACGGCGACGTGGGCGGCGAGGTGGTTCACGCCGTACAACGGCTTGTCCAGCCCCAACGCGAGCGACTTCGCGGCCGCCACGCCCACCAGCAGCGCCCCGGCCAGCCCCGGGCCGGCGGTCACCGCGATCGCGTCCAGGTCGGCCAGGCCGACTCCGGCCGTCGCACAGGCCCGCTGGACCATCGGCACCATGGCCTCGAGGTGGGCGCGGGACGCGACCTCCGGTACGACGCCGCCGAACCTCGCGTGCTCCTCCACGGAGGAGGCGACCGCATCGGCCAGCAGGGTGTGGCCGCGGACGATCCCGACGCCCGTCTCGTCGCACGAGGTCTCGATGCCGAGGACGAGCGGTTGCGAGGTCACCGGCCCATTGTGCCCAGCGCGCCGGGGTTCCCCTCGGCTCCCCCTCGGAGGTAGCGTGCCGAAGTTGTCCGACTCAACCTCTCGGGAGTTCGATCCATGCCAGTCAACCTGCTGCGCGCCTGCGCGTCCGCCGCCACCGCCGCCCTCCTCCTCACCACCGCGCTCGCGGGCGCACCGGCCACCGCCGCCGACCCTGTGCTCACCCCCCGCACGCACTTCACGATGGCCCCCGACGGGTCCAGCGGTGCCACCCAGGGCGGCGAGGGGATCCCCAACATCGACTCGGTGAGGTCGACGATCCGGACCTACTACGGTGCCGGCTCGGCCGGGATCTCGGACAAGGCCTCCTCCCCCTACATCAGCGAGCTGAAGGCGACCACGGCAGCGCAGTGGGCCTACCTCGACCAGGTCAAGCGGCGCTCGCACGGCAAGAAGCGGGCGCACTCGAAGCCCGCGATCATTTTCGACGCCGACGACACCACCCTCTGGACCTACGACATGGAGGACGCGGCGATGCACTTCAACTTCGACCCCGCCCTGCAGAACACCTGGGTGCAGGAGCAGCGCTTCCCCGCGACGCCGGCGATGGTCGACTTCGTGAACCAGGCCCGCAAGCGCGGCTTCGCCGTCTTCGGCCTCACCGGACGCAACGACGCCCAGAAGACCGCCACCCTCGCCAACCTCCGCAAGGTCGGCTACAAGCCGTTCAAGAACAAGAACTTCTTCACCAAGTGGACCGGCGCCGGCGCCAGCCAGCAGCCGTCCTACATCACCTGCGCGGCGGCGAAGTGCACCACCGTCGAGTACAAGGCCGGCACCCGGCGGCACATCGAGGCGATGGGCTACGACATCGTGCTCAACGTCGGCGACCAGTGGTCCGACCTCCAGGGCGGGTACGCCGACCGGGTGCTCAAGCTGCCCAACCCGACGTACTACCTGCCCAGCCCGAACCTGCCCGGCGTGACCGAGCCCGCGCTCCGGCCCCGCAGCGAGTTCACGATGGCCCCGAACGGCTCCAGCGGCGCCACCGAGGGCGGCGAGGGCATCCCCAACATCGACTCGGTCAAGTCCACGATCCGGACCTACTACCACGCCAGCAGCGCCGGGATCTCGGACAAGTCCGCCTCCCCCTACATCAGCGAGGTGGGCACCCTGGCCGCGGCGAAGACGAGCGAGCTCTCCGAGACCTGCTCCACCGAGAGGGCCAACGGCGGGAACCCCGCGATCGTGATGGACGCCGACGACACGACGCTGTGGACCTACGACATGGAGGACAACGCCATGCACTTCAACTTCAGCCCCACGGTCCAGAACGACGAGTGGGTCCAGCCCAAGCGGTTCCCCGCGACGCCCGGCATGGTCGACCTGGTGAACACCCTCGGTGATGCCGGCTGTGCAATCGTGGGCCTGACCGGACGCAACGACAACCAGAAGGCCGCGACCCTCGGCAACCTGTCCGACGTCGGCTACCGGGGCTTCACCCCGGAGCTGTACTTCACCAAGTGGACCGGGGTGGGCAGCAGCCAGCAGCCTTCCTACATCACCTGCGCCGCGGCGAAGTGCACGACCATCGAGTACAAGTCACAGACCCGCAAGCACGTGGAGGACCTCGGCTACGACATCGTCGCCAACTTCGGTGACCAGTTCAGCGACCTGATCGGCGGCCACGCCGAGCAGCAGGTGAAGATGCCGAACCCGACGTACTACCTGCCCTGAGCCGCACCACCGACCGAGAGGAGCACCCATGGACCTGCAGGACGACGCCCGCGGCATGGCCGAGGACCTGGCCCACCTGCGCGCCGAGCTCCATCAGCAGCCGGAGATCGGTCTCGACCTGCCCAGGACCCAGGAGAGGGTGCTGCGTGAGCTCGACGGCCTCGGCCTGGAGGTCTCCACGGGGACCGGCACCACCTCGGTCACCGCCGTGCTCCGCGGGGGTGGGCGCGACGAGACCGAACCGCGGACCGTGCTGCTGCGCGCGGACATGGATGCCCTGCCGGTCGCGGAGGAGTCGGGACTCGACTTCGCTGCGACCAACGGGGCCATGCACGCCTGTGGCCACGACCTGCACACGGCCGGCCTGGTCGGGGCGGCCCGGCTGCTGTCCCAGCACCGTGACCGGGTCCGGGGCGACGTGGTGTTCATGTTCCAGCCCGGCGAGGAGGGCTGGGACGGTGCCGGGGTGATGATCGAGGAGGGTGTTCTCGACGCCGCGGGGCGACGTGCCGACGCGGCGTACGGCATGCACGTGTTCTCCTCCATGCTGCCCGCTGGCCAGTTCGCCAGCCGTCCCGGAACCATGATGTCGGCCTCCCACGCACTGCACGTCACGGTGCGCGGTCAGGGGGGCCATGGATCCGCGCCGCACCGCGGCCGGGACCCGATCGCGGCGATGGCGGCGATGATCACCTCGCTCCAGACGATGGTCACCCGCCGCTTCGACATGTTCGACCCGGTCGTGCTCACGGTCGGGGTCGTCGAGGCCGGGACCCGCCGCAACATCATCCCGGACACTGCCCGCTTCGAGGCCACCGTGCGGCGGTTCTCCGAGGCCAACGCAGCGCTGCTGCGCGAGACGATCGGTGAGACGCTGCGCGGGGTGGCCCAGGCACACGGGGTCGACGTGGAGATCGACTACGTCGACGAGTACCCCCTCACGGTCAACACCGACGCCGAGGTCGAGTTCAGCGCGAACGTGGTGCGGGAGGCTCTCGACGAGAGCCGCTACCAGGAGCTGCCGGTGCCGATCTCGGGCTCCGAGGACTTCTCCCGGGTGATCGCCGCCGTGCCCGGGGCCTTCATCGGGATCGGCGCACTGATGCCCGGGCTCGACCCGGAGAACGCACCGATGAACCACAGCCCACGAGCCGACTTCGACCCGGCGGTGCTGCCCGACATGGCCACGATCTACAGCGAGCTGGCTGTACGCCGGCTCGAGGCCTTCTCAGGCTGACCTGCTGAGCCCCCGGCTCATCACCACGGCGGTCGCGCCACCGGAGTAGTACCGCGGCCTGCGGTCGATCTCCGCGAAGCCGTGCCGGGCGTAGAACGCGATCGCGCCGGCGTTGTCCTCGCGCACCTCGAGCAGCAGCCGGTCCGACTCGGTGGTCAGCAGCTCGGTGAGCACGGCGCTGAGCAGCTCGCTCGCCACACCCGACCTCCGCCACCGCTGGTCCACGGCGATCCGTTGGAGCTCGGCGATGTCGCCCGCCGCCGAGGTGACCGCATGCCCGATGACCGTGCCGGCCAGCTCCGCGACCAGATAGGTCACGGTCGGGAGGTTCCCGGTGATGCCCTCGCGCACCAGCCCCTCGCTCCAGGCGTCGGCGCCCAGGCAGTCCGACTCCAGCCGGGCCACCGCCTCGACGTCCGGCGGCCCCGCGGGCCGGACCGTCACCCTGATGCCGTCCTCGACCATTCCGCCATCCTGACCCATCCGGATGCCACGCGGCGACGAACAACCTGCATGCCCGATCAACGCAGAGCAGTCAACTTCGGAGCGGGCATCCTGGCCGCCCTGGCAGGAACGGCAGCGGGGCACCTCGTCGCCTCCCTCCTGAACCCGGCGGCCTCGCCCGTGCTCGCGGTCGGCACAGCCGTGATCAACCTGACCCCCACCCCGATCAAGGTCTGGGCGGTCCGCGAGCTCGGGACGGCCGACAAGCCCGTCCTGATCGGCAGCGTTCTCGTCGGCACCCTCGTCCTCGCGGGCGTGGCCGGCGTGATCGCCCACAAACGTCTGGCCGCCGGCGCCAGCCTGCTGGTGCTCCTTGTAGCCGCCGCGGGAGCAGCAGCACTGGCACAGCCGGCGGCCGGACCTCTCGACGCCGTCCCCTCGATCGTCACCGCGATCGTCGGGCTCGTCGTCCTGGTCTACCTGGCGAGGGGAGGGGGCACGCCCCGGGCAGCCTTCACCGGCTCCCGGGGCGTCCCCAGCACCTCCCGGCGCGGCTTCCTCGTCGGCGCCGGCGTGCTCACCGGTGCCGCGGTCGTCCTGGCCGGCACGGGTCAGCTGATCATCCGGGCCCGCAACAAGATCTCCGACATCGTCCTGCCGCAGGCGGCCAAGCCGCTGCCTCCGCTCGGTGCCGGCCTGGAGGCGAGCTACCCGGGTGTCAGCCCGTTCGTCACGCCCCTGGAGAAGTTCTACCGCGTCGACACCAACCTCGCCGCCCCCATCGTCGACCTCGGCGGCTGGACGCTGAGCGTCGACGGGGACGTGCAGAACAAGCTGAACCTGTCCTTCGCCGATCTGATGGCCATGGACGTGGTTGAGCACGACATCACCCTGACCTGCGTCAGCAACGAGGTCGGCGGCAGCCTGGTCGGCTCGGCCCGCTGGCTCGGCGTACCCCTCAAGGACGTGCTGGACCTGGCCGGGGTCGGCGACAAGGCGGACCAGGTCCTCAGCACCGCCGTGGACGGCTTCACCATCAGCACGCCGCTGAAGACCGCCCTGGACGGACGCAACACGATGCTCGCGTTCGGGATGAACGGCCAGCCGCTGCCGCGCGAACACGGTTTCCCGGTCCGGCTGATCACCCCCGGCATCTACGGGTACGTCGGCGCCACCAAGTGGCTGCAGAGGCTCACCCTGACGACCTTCGCCAAGCAAGAGGCCTACTGGACGAAGCGCAAGTGGGCGATCGACGCCCCCATCAAGCTGTCCAGCCGGGTCGACACTCCCCGGCCGCTCTCCACCATCGGCGCCGGCAAGACCGTGATCGGCGGCGTCGCCTGGGCCCAGCCCGACGGCATCGCCAAGGTCGAGGTGCGCCTCGACGGCGGCCAGTGGCAAGAAGCCAAGCTCGGCCCGAGCGGCGGCGAGGAGTACTGGCGCCAGTGGTACCTGCCCTGGGACGCGAAGTCCGGGAGCCACCAGATCGCCGTACGCGCCACGAACCTGCTGGGCGAGGTGCAGACCGAGAAGCGCGCCACGGGCTTCCCCGACGGCTCCAGCGGTGTCCAGGAAGTCGTCGTCACCGTCAGCTGAACAACCCGGAGACATGGGCGAATGCTTCCAATCCGCCGCCGTCGCCGCTCCGAACAACTCCTACATCCGTCGAAGAGAGGCACCACCATGAAGACGAACACCATCCAGCGAGCCGGGCTCACCGCCCTGGCGCTCACCATGTCACTGGGTCTGGCTGCCTGCGGCTCCAGCTCCGAGGACAGCTCGGCCACCCCGACCCCCTCGGAGAAGACCACCCCCAGCGAGACGGTCGACGCGAGCACCGACACCTTCGGTGCCGCCTGCTCCTCGATCCCCAAGGACGGTGCCGGTTCGTTCCAGGGCATGTCCACCGCGCCGGTCGCCACCGCGGCGAGCGCCAACCCGGTGCTCTCCACGCTGGTCGCCGCAGTCGGTGCCGCCGGCCTGGGAGACACCCTGAACGCCGCTCCGGAGATCACCGTCTTCGCCCCGGCGAACGCGGCGTTCGACCAGATCCCGAAGAAGGACCTGGACGCCCTGCTCGCCGACAAGCCCGCCCTGACCAAGGTGCTCACCCACCACGTGGTCGCGGGTCGACTCAGCCCCGACGAGCTCGCCGGCACGCACAAGACGCTGGCTGGCGACGAGGTGACCGTCGAAGGATCCGGCGAGAGCTTCACGGTCGGTGACGCCAAGGCCAACGTGGTCTGCGGCAACATCACCACCGCCAACGCCACCGTCTACGTCATCGACGGCGTCCTCTCACCCCAGAGCTGACGCTCACCACCAGATCGATCTGCGAAGGTTCCCTTGTGAATCCAATCAACTCCGGTGCCTCCGGCTCCCCCACAGGGGAGCCGGAGGGATCAGGACCCCCCGTGACAGCGATCGGTTCCGACAACGGTCGGCACCTCGCCGAGCTGCTCAAGCGCTCGGGTCGCGGGGACGAGGGAGCCTTCGCCCAGATCTACGACGCCATGTCGGCGCGGGCCTACGGACTGGCACTGCGGGTCGTCCGTGACCCGAGCCAGGCCGAGGAAGTCGCGCAGGAGGCGTTCCTGGAGATCTGGCGCACCGCCAGCCGGTTCGACCCGGCCAAGGGGAGCGCCGTCTCCTGGATGCTCACGATGGTGCACCGCAAGTCGGTGGACCGGGTCCGTTCCGCGGAGGCGAGCACCAGGCGCGACACGACGTACCACCAGACGAGCCAAGGAGTCGACCACGACTCCACCGCCGAGGCAGCACAGGCCTCGATGGAAGCACGAAGGGTCCGGCAAGCGCTGGGCTCCCTGACCGAGGTCCAGCGTGAAGCGCTGGAGCTGGCCTACTTCAAGGGCTACACCCACACGGAGGTCGCCACCATGCTCGACATTCCAGTGGGCACAGCCAAGACACGAATAAGAGACGGACTGATCCGTCTACGAGACACGATGGGAGTAGGACAGTGACCGAGTCATTGCACGCGCTGTCCGGCGCATACGTCGTCAACGCCCTCGACGACGATGAACGAGAGCTCTTCGAGCGGCACCTGCCGAACTGCCTGGACTGCCAGCACGAGGTGGCCAGCCTGCGCGAGGCCGCTGCCGTGATGGCCGACGCCGTCGCCACCGAGGCTCCTGCCTCGCTGCGCGAGTCCGTGCTCTCCGGCATCAGCTCGATCCGGCCGCTGCCTCCCGAGGTCGTCGAGGGCCCCGAGCCCGCCGAGACCGTCAGCAACGTGGTCCCGATGCGCCGCCGCCGTGTGCGGCTGGCCTCCCTGGCCGCAGCCGCGGCCGTCGTGGCCGCAGTGGGCACGGGCGTCGTCTGGCAGCCGTGGCAGGACACCACCTCCACGACGCTCAGCGCCGCCGACCGGGTGCTCGGAGCCTCCGACGCCAAGCGCGTCTCGATCGACTTCACCGACGGCTCGTCCGCGACCGTGGTTCGCTCGGTCAGCGAGCGCGGCGCAGTGGTGCTGACCCGCAACATGGTCGCGCCGCCCCCCGGCAAGGCGTTCGAGCTGTGGCTGCGCGACTCCACCGGCAACATGGCACCCGCCGGCCTGATGACCGGCCGCGGGGACCACAAGGTGCTGCTCAAGGGCGACACCGCCAACGCCACCGCAGTCGGCATCACGGTCGAGCCCGAGAACGGCTCACCGCAGCCGACCTCCGCGCCGATCGCGATGATCGAGTTGGACAAGGCCCAGGCATGAGCCACCCCACACCCTCCCGTGTCGCCGTCGTCGGCAGCGGGGTGGCCGGACTCACGGCCGCCCACGTCCTCGGCCGCGCCGCCCACGTGACCCTCTTCGAGGGGGACTCACGACTGGGCGGGCACGCCGACACCCACGTCGTGGACGGGCCGGACGGCCCGGTCGCGATCGACACCGGGTTCATCGTGCACAACGAGCGGACCTACCCCAACCTGCTGCGTCTCTTCGCCGAGCTCGGGGTCCAGACGCAGGACTCCGACATGTCGATGTCGGTCCGCTCGGACGACACCGCGATCGAGTGGGCCGGCGCCCTCGGTTTCGCCGGGCTGTTCCCGACCTGGCGGATGGCCGTACGCCCGTCGTACCTGCGGATGCTCGTGGAGATCCCCCGCTTCCACAAGATGGCGCGGAACGTCCTGGCCGAGACCACCGGTGTGGACGACGAGACCCTGCGCTCGTTCCTGGAGCGCGGCGGCTTCTCGCCGATGTTCCGCACCCACTTCATGGAGTCCCTGGTCGCCTGCGTGTGGTCCTGTGACCCGGCAGTCGCGCTGGAGTACCCCGCGCGCTACCTGTTCAGCTTCCTCCAGCACCACGGCATGCTGCAGATCTTCGGCTCCCCGCAGTGGCGCACCGTCACCGGCGGCTCGCACGAGTACGTCCGTCGGGTCGCCGCCGGCATCGCGGAGATCCGCGTCGGCACCAAGGTCACCTCGGTGCTGGAGACGGCCACGGGCGTGCAGGTCACCGACGGCAACGGCCAGGTCGACACCTTCGACGCGGTCGTCGTGGCGACGCACCCCGGCCAGGCGCTGGAGATGCTCGCGGAGCCCACGGCGGCCCAGCGCGAGCTGCTCGGCGCGATGCCGTACTCCCCCAATGTGGCCCAGCTGCACACCGATGCCAGCGTGCTGCCCCGCAACCCCCGGGCCCGCGCGTCGTGGAACTACCTGCGCCGTCCCGCCGACGTCGACCGCACCGTGACGGTCAGCTACGACATGTCCCGGCTGATGCGCCTTCCCGAGAGCTCGGACGGCCGCCGCTACATCGTCACGCTCGGTGGCCAGGACCTCGTCGACCAGGACAGCGTCATCGCGACCATGGAGTACGAGCACCCGATCTACACCCCCGCGTCGGTCGCCGCCCAGCGCCGGCTGGCCGAGTGCGACAGCGACCGGCTCGTCTTCGCCGGCGCCTGGCACGGCTGGGGATTCCACGAGGACGGCGCCCGATCGGGCGTGGAGGCGGCCCGCCGCCTCGGCGTCGAGTGGGGTACGGCGCAGCCGCGTCCCGTCGAGGCCGCGACGTACGCCACGACGATCCGCCACACCCGGCGCAGGCCGTTCCGGCGCACGTTCACGAACAGCTCGCGCACCTGGCTGGTCGACCTCGACCACCTGCCGCACCACGGGGTGCTCGGCAGCTTCGAGTCCCGCGACCACCTCGGCGACCCGGGCACATCGATCAAGTCCAACGTCGAGAACTTCCTGGCCCTCAACGGCGTCGAGCCCGACGGCGGTCGCATCGTGATGGCCGCCAACGCCCGCGCCCTGGGCTACTGCTTCAACCCGATCAGCGTCTTCTGGTGCCACCGCCGTGACGACTCGCTCGCCGGGGTGGTGGTCGAGGTGCACAACACCTACGGCGACCGGCACGCCTATCTCGTCCACCCCGACGAGCAGGGTCGGGCCCGCACCGAGAAGCAGATGTACGTCTCGCCGTTCCACGGCACCGACGGCTACTACGAGATCGCCGTCCCCACCCCCGGTGACCGCCTGCACGTGACGGTCACCCTCCACAGCGACGACGGAGCGGTCTTCACCGCCTCCCTCGACGGCACCCCCACCACCACGTCACCGCTGCGCAGCGCCCCCGCCGCGCTCCGGGGCGCACTGTTCATCCGCGCCCACGGCCTCCTGCTTTGGGCACGGCGACTCGGGATCCGCAAGCGTCCCCAACACTCACGACAGGAAGGCGTCTGATGACGACCACCGCCGCACGCCCCGTTTCTGCCTGGCCCGGACTCGACACCCCGCCGACCGGCCTGAAGGCTGAGGTGTCCGCACGGATCGCCCGCCGGCTGTTCCGGGCCGCCGTACGCCGTCTTCCGGTCACCGTCCACGAGGGCACCGACACGCTGGGTTCGGGGGGCCCCGCGATGACGATCCACCGCCCCGACGAGTTCTACGCCCGGCTCGGACGCGACGGCCTGATCGGCTTCGGCGAGGCCTACATGACCGGCGCCTGGGAGGCCATCGACCTCGGTGGGTTCCTCACCGTGCTGGCCGCCGAGCTGACCAACCTCATCCCGGCGCCGCTGCAGAAGCTCCGGGCTGCCTACGTCCGCCGCCCGCCGCGCGCCCAGAAGAACACCGAGAAGAACACCCGCGACAACATCTCGCACCACTACGACCTGTCCAACGAGATGTTCCAGCTCTTCCTCGACGAGACGCTGAGCTACTCCTCGGCTCTCTACGACACCTCACTGGTCAACCGTGGCGACCACTTCGAGGCTGCCCCGCCCGAAGGCCACGGCAGCGAGCTGCTGGCCGACGCCCAGGGCCGCAAGATCGAGCGGCTGCTCGACCAGGCCGGCGTGGTCGAGGGCAGCAGGGTCCTGGAGATCGGCACCGGTTGGGGCGAGCTCGCGATCCGGGCCGCCCGCCGCGGCGCCACCGTGCACTCGGTGACGCTGTCCAGCGAGCAGCTGGAGCTGGCCGAGAGCCGCGTCGCCGAGGCCGGGTACGCCGACCGCGTCACCATCGCGCTGAGCGACTACCGCGCCATCGAGGGCAGCTACGACGCCATCCTCTCCGTGGAGATGATCGAGGCGGTGGGCCACGAGTTCTGGTCGACCTACTTCCAGACCATCGACCGGCTGCTGGCTCCGGGCGGCAAGGTGGGGATCCAGGCGATCACGATGCCCCACGACCAGATGCTGGCCACCCGCCGGACCTGGACCTGGATCAACAAGTACATCTTCCCCGGCGGGTTCCTGCCCTCGGTCACGGCGATCGACGAGATCACCAGGGCGGACACGACGCTCCGGATCAGCGACAGGCTCTCCTTCGGCAAGCACTACGCGGAGACGCTCGAGCGCTGGGACCTCAGCTTCCGCGAAGCCGGAGACCGGGTGCGCGAGCTGGGCTTCGACGCCACCTTCGAGCGGATGTGGCACTTCTACCTGGAGTACTCCCGGGCCGGGTTCGCCTCGGGTTACCTCGACGTGCAGCAGCTCGCCTTCGAGCGTGTCCCCGCGTGAGCGCGCCCACGACCACCGCGCGGCACCGCCACACCGGGTCGCGCGCCGGCGGCCCAGGTAGCCGACGCGGCGTAGCCCATCGCCTCGAGTCGGCCCTGCAGCCGCTCGTCGGCGGGGACCTGCCGGTCAGGCTGCGTGGGTGGGACGGCTCGGAGGCCGGCCCGGCCGACGCCCCGCTGGTCGAGCTCCGCTCGCGCGACGCCGTCCGCCGGCTGCTGTGGCGACCGGGCGAGCTCGGCGCCGCCCAGGCCTACGTCAGCGGCGAGATCGAGGTGCACCACGACCTCGACGCGGCGCTGTCCCACCTCTGGTCGGTGGCTCGGCAGCGTGGTCTCAGCGGTGTTCGCCCCTCCCTCGGAGCCTTCGCCCGGGCTCTGCGCACTGCGATCAGCGTCGGCGCCCTGGGCCGCCCCCCGGCAGCGCCCCGGTCGCAGGCGCGGGTGCGTGGCCGGTTGCACAGCCTGGTGCGTGATCGTCGGGCGATCAGTCACCACTACGACCTGTCCAACGAGTTCTACTCCCTGCTCCTCGACCCGCAGATGGCCTATTCCTCGGGTTACTGGCGTTCCACGGAGCCGTCGTACACGCTCCAGGACGCGCAGCGCGACAAGCTCGACCTCGTCTGCCGGAAGCTCGGACTCGGAGCCGGCGCCCGGTTCCTCGACGTTGGCTGCGGCTGGGGATCGCTGTCCCTGCACGCTGCCGAGCAGTACGGCGCCCAGGTGACCGGCGTGACCATCGCCGCGGAGCAGAAGCGCTTCATCGATGCGCGGATCGCGGAGCGTGGGCTCGAGGGAATGGTCGAGATCCGGCTCCAGGACTACCGCGAGGTCGAGGCCACGGGTGACTACGACGCCGTGGGGTCGCTGGAGATGGGTGAGCACGTGGGGCAGGAGAACTACCCGACCTACGCCCGGGTGCTGCACGACGCCGTGAAGCCCGGCGGGCGGGTGCTGATCCAGCAGATGTCGCGGTCGGGCGGGCGCAACGGCCATCCCGGCGGTGGGCCTTTCATCGAGCAGTTCATCGCCCCCGACATGTACATGCGCCCCATCGGCGAGACGGTCGCGTTCCTCGAGCGTGGCGGCCTCGAGGTCCGCGACGTGCAGGGCCTGCGCGAGCACTACGTTCGCACGATCACCGGGTGGCTGGAGAACTTCGAGTCCAACCTGCCGCGGCTCACCGAGCTCGTGGGCGAGGAGGCCGTGCGGGTCTGGCGCCTCTACCTCGTCGGCGGAGCGATGGCCTTCCGCGACGGCCGCATGGGCGTCGACCAGATCCTGATGGTGCGTCCAGGCGGTCAGCACACGACTCCGCCGGTGCGGACCTGGTGACCATTCGGTGACGCTCCTAGCAGTCCTGGCCGCCTCGTTGGCCGCTGTCGCCGTCCTGATGACGGTGACGGCGCTGATCGCCAGGCGCGTGGACCGGGTCGCGGTCGTCGATGTCATCTGGGGCCTCGGGTTCGTGTTCGTCGCGCTCGTGAGCGCGATCGTGGGCGACGAGCCCGTCCGTTGGCTGCTGCTCGGCGTCGTGGGCCTCTGGGGCCTCCGGCTGACCTGGCACCTCGCGCCGCGCCAGATCGGGCCTGGTGCCACCGAGGATCCGCGGTACGCCGCGATGCTCGGCGACGGCGGTTTCGGGGAGGCCGTGAAACGGGTCTTCGTCGTGCAGGGGTTGGCCATCTGGTTCATCTCGCTGCCGGTGCAGGTGGCCTCGGTCACCGGCACCCGGTGGTCCTGGCTGGTCTACCTCGGCGTGGTCGTGTGGGCGATCGGGCTGGTCTTCGAGTCCGTCGGTGACGCGCAGCTGTCGGCGTACCGGGCCGATCCGGACCATGCTCCGGTGATGGACCGGGGCCTCTGGCGCTACACCCGGCACCCGAACTACTTCGGGGACTCGTGCGTGTGGTGGGGCATCTGGATCATCGGCGGCCTGGCGGCCGGACCGCTGCCAGCGCTGGCGACAGTGCTGGCGCCGGTCGTGATGACGTACTTCCTCGTCTTCGCCAGCGGCGCCCGGCTGCTCGAGCGCACCATGATGAAGCGTGCGGGCTACCCGGAGTACGCCAGGCGGACCTCGATGTTCTTCCCGTGGCCGCCCACGTCACACTGACGGTGTGACCGACCCGCGCCCCGATCCCGTCGACGTGAACGTCAACGACGTCGTGGCCTTCCTGATCGAGATCGCCGCGCTCGTGATGCTGGCGGTCGCCGGCGCCCGCACCGGCGGCTCGGCCATCGAGAGGATCGCCCTGGCCACTGTCCTGCCGGCCGTGGCCATCGCGCTCTGGGCCCTGTTCGCGGCGCCACGGGCGCGGATGGAGTCCCCGGCGCTGCGCCTGCTGACCAAGATCGTCGTGCTCGGCGCCGGGGTCGTGGCCGCGTTCGTGGTGGTGCCCACGGGCTGGGCCGTGGCGATCGCCGTGGTCGTGGCGGTCAACCTGCTGCTGATGTACGTCGGACCGCTGGCCCGCCGACCGCTCAGCTGACCCGCTTGGGCTTCCCCGGCTCCATGGCGTCCGGGCGACGCAGGTAGAGCGGGTCCGGCTCGAGCAGCGCGAACCTCTCCCGGAGCACCACGTCGCACAGCACCGCGGCCGAGGGGTGCACCGGTCCTTGCGCGTTCGGGAACGCCTCGGGGTAGAGCACCGCCCCCCACCCCACCACCGGCTGCGACGTGGCCGCGTCGGCCGGCTTGAGGACCTCAGGGCCCGAGACCCGCTCGTTGCCGGCGTACGACGCGAGGTAGACCTCCTTGCGGCGCGCGTCGGTGGCCACCATGAAGGCCTCGAGCCCCCGGTCGATGGCTTCCGCCGCGAGGATGTCGAGGGAGCAGACGCCGTGGACCGGGATGCCCCGGACGAACGCCAGCGTCCGGGCGGTGACCAGGCCGACGCGCAGCCCGGTGAACGGGCCCGGCCCGACTCCCACGGCGATGGCGGTCAGGTCGCCGGCGGTGGCCCCCGCCTCGGCGAGCACCTGCGCGACCCCTGGGGCCAGCATCTCGCCGTGGCGCATGGACTCCCCGGACTCGAAGGTGGCCAGCACCGACGTCCCGTCGTGCAGGGCGACGGTGACGTGGGGGGTGGCGGTGTCGAAGGCCAGCAGCACGTGCCGAGCCTAGGTGCTAGTCCTCCGGGGCGGACGTCGGACCCGGGTCGGCTCCTCCGCTGTAGTCGTCGGCGGACACCGGCCCGAACCACTCGGTTCCTCCGGTCGCGGTGATCGCCAGATGGGTGAACGCGCTGTCCGGGGTGGCGCCGTGCCAGTGCGCGACACCGGGGACGACGTGCACCCAGTCGCCGACCTGGACTCGCCGCGGCGCCTCCAGCCCCTCCCACTGGACCAGGCCCTCTCCGTCCACGACGACCAGCGCCTGCTCGCCCTCGTGCACGTGCCAGTTCGATCTGGCGCCCGGACGATAGGAGAAGACGTTGCCCGCCAGGCCACCGGGCCGTCTCCGCTCGAGCACGTCGGCCCTGGTCACGGCTCCGATGAAGCGGTCCGGGTCGGCAGGCTCTTGCTCGACGGAGTCCTGCGCGACGACGTGGAACGCGCCTGAGTCCTCATCGGTGTTGCTCACGATGCACCTCCCCAACGTTTGTCCCCGATGATCGTCCGAACCGGGTCGGCCCACAACACGCGTACCGGCCTCAGCGAGGACGGCGCAGCTGCCTGGCCCGGACCACGGCGAGCAGACCGACAGCCGCGGTGACCGCCAGCAGGACCATTGCCCAGAGGACTCCTACTGAGATCAACCCGTCGGACGCGGCGTTGTCGATCAGGTCACCGTCGAACAACCCGAACAGCACGCTGAGCAGGCAGAACGCGCTGAGGAGGACCGCCGCGATCCGGCCGCCCGGAGGCCGCACGTTCCGTGCCGCCAACCAGGCCAGCGCGAGTTGCGCTGCCCCAACGGGCAGCGGCACCGTGGAGACGGTATTGAAACCCCACGCCGTGGCCCATGTCTCGGCTCCCGTGACGACGCCAAGGAGGCCGCCGATCACGTCGCAGACGAGCAGCACCACCATCGCGAGGATCAGAGCTCGCCCAGAGGCCACCGACGGCATCCTCTGAAGTCGATGGAAGGCTCGAGATCTGTCCCGACCCGGCTGGTCACCCACCGTCCAAGCATGGCACCAGGCCCGCGCATCGGTGAGTGAGCGCGGATCGCGGCATGATCGGATGGGTGGATGACAAGGATCCGGGTTGTGATCGACCTCCGCAGCCCGGCTCAAGAGACAGGTCGGATCACCAGTCGTCTCGCGAATGGCGACCCGGCGCTTGTGGTCCATTCTTGATCCGGTGAACGAGTTCCTCGACGGTGATCATCACCGCGAATGGCGCTAGGAGGATCAGCACCACGACCCACAGGTTGCTGCGCCTAGGTTCGACCTCGAGCGGACCCGTTGCGATAGCCACCGCGCAAAGGAACCACACAAGGAACACGAGATACATGCCTGTGTTCAGCAATCGCGCCCGGAGCCTGCCCCACATGCCCGTGATCGTTGTTCAGACGCGCGCTCATCGGCAGGAACGATCAGATCGCGGCATGCCTGGATGGCCGCAGCGCGGACTATCTGCGGCATGGTCGGATGCTCCGCACCGACAGCGGCAGATCCGGACGCCCGAACGGAAGTCGACGACTCGTGGAGTATGGCTAAGAAATCTCGCGTCGCCGGCGGATCAGGGTCATGCTTGTTTGACTGATCGCCATTCGATGGAGAGTTGAGCATGGACGAGCGAGACGCACCGAAAGTCATCCTGCGCGGTCCGGCCGAAGGGGACACCATCATTTTGCCGATGGGCGAGTTGAAGGCGCACATCACCCGCAAGGCGGCCCGGACCGAAACCGGCGGGCACTGGGCGCTCGGTGAGGCGTGGCAGGAGCCGCACTTCGACAATCCGCCTCACGTCCACGACGAGGCCGAGGCGTTCTACGTGCTCGAGGGTCTGTACACCTTCTACACCGACGCTGATCCGGCCGAGGGCATCGGACCTGGCACTTTTGTCTTCATCCCTCCGGGCGCCGTCCACGGTTTTCGAACCGGTCCCGACGGCGGGCGACTGCTATGCCTTTGGCCGTCGACCGTCGAAGCCGCGTTCTTCGGTTGACCAAGACTCTTGGTCACCACATGCCCGGCGCGCGTCCAGGGCCACAGCGCACTGATCTCGGCATGAGCGTGCAATACCCGTCGCGAGGCTCACCCTCAAGCTTGCTACCCCGGTCAGGCATGCCCTGGCGCCCGTCGACGGGCTGGGTCGACGGGGCCGGGGCGGTGGAGCTAGTGCTCGGGGGGATCGGCCGAGGTACGGCGGAGCTGGCAGGGCGATCCGCCTGACGGTCGCCGATCGGGCGTGACGTCGAGGGTCCCGGACGGGTCGCGGAGGAACTGGTAGCCGTGCGGGCTCGACCAGAGGTAGCTCCCGGGCTCGAGGACGGTGTAGGTCCACGTGGTCTTGGTCTTCAGCCGGTGATGTCGCCGGCAGAGCGGCGCGATGTTGCAGCTGCAGGTCGTCCCGCCGCGGTCGCGGGCGATCACGTGATCACAGTCGCAGCCTCGTGCCGAGCGCGTGCACCACGGGAAAACGCAGGTGTGGTCGCGCTCCTCGGTCTGGTCCCGGAGCCGGTCGGGGACTTGGTAGGCGTCGGTGGCGTAGTGGTCCTGAAGATCGATCACCGGCCGGACCACGACCGCGGCATCCGGGTTGGCGCACCAGCCCCGGACCTGCTCGGCGGTGATCCCTTGACGGGTGTTCTCGATCCGTCCCAGCTCGGCGCACCCGTTGGGGCCGGCGCCCGAGCCGAGGGCCCGCTCGCTGAGGTGCACGTGCAGCACCACGTGCCGCGGCCGCCCGGCAGCGGACGTCGCCCCTTCGGCCCCGCCCCCGAGATCCAACGCGAGCTGGTGACGGGCGATCTCGCCGGCGGCCATCGAGCGGCGCACGTCCAGGGACTCCGGACAGCCGGCGGCCCTCAATGACTCTGCGCGCTGGGAGAGCGCTGCGTCCAGGTCGAGGGCGTCGGCCAGGTCGAGCTCGCCCTCGACGAAGCTGGTGCCGGTGAAGGAGACCTGTCGGTGGTGGATCGTGAGGTGCCGGCCGTCGGCGGCACGACGGGCGTCCTCGAGGGCTTGGGCGGGCATGAACCGCGCCACCGCTTCGGCGACCAGCCGGTCGAGCGCCGCGGGGCCGATCTTGTGCGCGAACGGCGCCACCTGCACGTCCACGAAGCTCACGGCCTGACGCGAGAGCCCCAGGGTGGCCGCGGCGACCCGGCGGGCCCTCCACGCCGGGAGGTCGTGGGACCCGACCCTGGCCCAGGTCCGGGGCAGGCGGTGCTTGAGCTCGACCGCCTCGGCGACCAGCGCCCGCCCGGACTCGGTCGAGACCCCGAGGGCTGCGGCGAACTCGGCCAGGCAGAACTCCGCCACCGAGGGAGCACCCTCCCCGGCCAACGGCAGCCCGGTCTCGGCACCACCGGCGACCCAGGTCGCGGCGGGGTGGATCGACTCCGGTGGGTGCTGCTCGGCCCAGGTCGCCGCCGCCAGCAACACCCCCGCCTCGGCGGCATCGGCCTCGGCCCGACAGGCCCGCGCGAACCCGAGCACGTCGGCAGGGCTGTCCAGCCACTGCTCCTGCTCGGTCGTTGTCATGTCATCAATTCAAGCACCGGCCACCGACAGCTTCCAGGCCCAGACGCCCTGTCCACACAGGCTTTTCTGCATCCTGCGCCCCAGACGACGCGCCCCCTGATGGATCGCGAAAGCACGCCCGACCTACAGCTCGAGCTCCCGCCACCGAGGACCGACCGGCGTCAGGATCAGCGTGCGTACGTCGTCGTCGCCGCGTCGTAGGTCGAGCTCCAGCCGGTCGGTGGACAGCGCTTCGGCGAGCCCCTCCCCCCACTCCACGACCGTCACGGCCTCGTCGAGGTCGGTGTCGAGGTCGAGGTCGTCGAGCTCGGCCGTTCCGCCCAGGCGGTAGGCGTCGACGTGCACGAGCGAGGGGCCCGAGGTCAGCGACGGGTGCACCCGGGCGATCACGAACGTCGGCGAGGTGACGTCGCCGCGCACGCCGAGCGCACCCCCGAGACCGCGGGTCAGGGTGGTCTTCCCCGCACCGAGGTCCCCGGTCAGGATCACCAGGTCACCGCGGCCAACCAGGCCGGCGACCCGACGACCGAACGCGGTGGTGTCCTCAGCGGTCGGCAACGTGAACGTGCGCGGCAGCAGCCGGAGCATGGTGAGCCGGTTGCCCGCCCGGTGCGACTCGACGTACCCGAGGTTGCGCCAGAAGTTGATGGTGCCCGGCAGCTCCACCCGCGCTTCGAGCTCGAGCCCGCCGAAGCCGCGCTCCTCAGCGATCTCGCGCGCACGGGAGGCCATCTGGGCGGCGACGCCGAGACCCCGCACGGGCGCGAGTACGCCGACGCGGCGCAGCCCCAAGAGCCGCCCGCGGGGCTCGAAGAGCAGCGCCCCCACCGGATTGCCGTCGTGCTCCACGAGCAGGCCGCCGTGGGCGTCAAGGGACGCCCGCACCGTCTCGATGGTCTCCTCGAGCGCCGTCGCGGGCGGATCGAGCACGACCCGGTCGCCGAACGCCTCGTGGACGACCTGGAGCACGTCGGCGGCGCGGTCACCGTCGACCGTGCTGATCCGGGTCGTGTCCGGGGCCTGCTGCCGGGTCATCGCGACGCTGCCACCACCAGGTCCTCCAGCGCTGCGTTGACCTGGTTGCGCGACTCGAAGATGACCATGTGCCCGGCGCCCTCGCACTCCACGAGCTCGGCGCCGGGGAGGTGCTGGGCCAGCTTGCGGCTGTGCCCGATGGACGTGAGCTTGTCGCGGGTGCCGCAGATGATGCTGGTGGCCACGCCCTTGAGCGCCTCGAGGGTGTGGAACTTGTCGAGGTCGGAGAAGTTCGGGAAGAACTCGGCGAGCACGTCGAAGGAGGTCCCCGCCAGCATCTCGTCGAGGAACTCCACCTCCGCAGCCGGCGCCTCGCCGCCGAAGGCGAACCGGTCAGCGACCAGGAAGCCCACGTTGGACCCCGGCCGCCGCGCCGAGTCCACCAGCTCGGGCGCCTTGGCCAGCGCCGCGATCACCCGGGGCGCGACCAGCTGGCCCAGGCTGTCGGGGATCCAGCGGCTCAGCGTCCGGTGCGGGCGCAGCCCCCCGGCCGTGGTCGAGATCAGCGCGACGCCCCTGACCTGCTTGCCGAAGAGCTCCGGGTGCCGCTCGGCGCACGCGATGATGGACATCCCGCCCATGGAGTGCCCGACCAGGACGACCTTCCCGTGGGGTGCCAGGCTGCGGATCACCGTCGCCAGGTCGTCACCGAGCTGGTCGATCGTGGCGTTCTCCCGCTCCGAGCGGCCGGACCGTCCGTGGGAGCGCTGGTCGTAGAACGCCATCCGGTGCTTGCCCCGGAAGGCCTCGCGCTGGAAGTGCCAGCAGTCCAGGTTCAGGGCGTACCCGTGCGCGAACACCAGGGTGACGTCGTCGCGCTTGCGACGCTTGCCGACCGTGACGTACGGCGCGATCTCGTCGACCTCGGCGTACAGCACCACGCCGTCCTCGCAGCGGACCTCGACCGGGGCCGACCGGAGCGCGCCGAGCCGGTCGGCCTCGGCGCCACCGGCCTTCCGGGCACGCACGACCCGGCGCTCCACCACCACGCCGGTCGCGATGGCGGCCACGGCTGCCGCACCGAGACCGCCGGCGGCGTAGGCGAGGGAGCGTCGCGCGCTCATCGGGATGCTCCGAGCGAGCCTGGCTGGGGTGAACCGGCGCGGCCTGTGCTCACGGCACCTCATCCACGTCGTCTGTCGGGTCCTCGGAGACCCAGACCCGGGTCTGGCGACCGCCCATCCGGGTGACGATCTCGTAGCTGATGGTGCCGCACCAGCGTGCCCAGTCCTGCGCCGTGGGCTCGCCGCCGGTCCCGGGCCCGAACAGCACCACCTCGTCACCGGCCTGCGCGCCGGGGGCCTCGACCACGAACTGGTCCATGCAGACCCGACCCAGCACGCGGCGTCGGCCGCCCTCGAGCTGCACCTCCGCCACCGAGGACGCATGTCGAGGCACCCCGTCGCCGTAGCCCATCGGAACCAGCGCCACCCGCATCGGACCGGGAGCCCTGAACGTGTGGCCGTAGGAGACCCCGTCGCCGGGTCTGATGTCCTTGGCGAGCACGAGGGCGCCGCGCACCGTCATCGCGGGCACGAGTCCGAGCTGCTCGCTGGTCAGCACGTCCGGGACCGGGCTGAGCCCGTAGGCGGCGATGCCGACCCTGACCAGGTCATGGCGCGAGGTGGCCCGCAGGATCGCCGCCGCCGAGTTGGCCAGGTGGCGCACCTCGGGGCGCAGCCCGGCCTCGACCGCGAGAGCGCACGCCCGGGCGAAGGACTCCTCCTGGGCCGCGTTGGCCGGGTGGTCCGGTTCGTCGGAGCAGGCGAAGTGGGACCACAGTCCGGTCACCAGGATGTCGCCGTCCTCCTCGGCCCGCCGCGCCGCGGAGGCGAGATCCCACCAGGCAGATCGCGGGGCGCCGTTCCGGGACAGACCGGTGTCGAACTTGAGCTGGACCCGCGCGACCGCCTCCGCCTCGGCCACGGCACGCACGACATCGTCGAGGTGCTGCGTCGAGGAGACGGTGATGTCGACTGCCTCCCGGACCAGCGGCGTCAGATCCTCCCCCGGCGCGGACAGCCAGCAGAGCACCCGTCCGACGTCGCCCGCGTCGCGCAACGCGAGTGCCTCGGCTGCCGTGGCCACGCCGAGCCATTCTGCGCCGGCCTCGCGGGCGGCCCGGCCGACCTGGACCATCCCGTGGCCGTAGCCGTCGGCCTTGACGACGACCATCAGCTGCCCGGGTCGCGAACTCCAGACGATCTCCCGCAGCCGACGTACGTTGTGACGAACCGCGCCGAGGTCGACGACGACCTCGGCGTGCGGACTGGGTGGGGCAGCGTTCATGGCGGGGCCATCATCCCATTCCGTGCCGGGCGCCTCAGGCAAGGAGGTGCCGCACCGACGTCGCGATGGCGTCGGCCACCCGCGACGCGGTCAACGGACCCCCCCGGCTGGCCCGGGTCGCCGCGGCCCCGTGCAGCCAGGAGCCGACGGAGGCGGCGTCGAAGGGCCGCAACCCGGCGGCGAGCAGGGAGCCGACGAGGCCGGCGAGCACGTCGCCGGCGCCGGCAACGGCAAGCCAGGGCACGCCGGTGGTCGTGACCCGGACGAGCCCATCGGGCTGGGCGACGAGCGTGTGTCGGCCCTTGAGCAGCACCACCGCGTCGTACTCCCGCGCCGCGCGACGGGCGAACGCGAGCTGGTCGGCCTCGACCGCCTCCCGCTCGGCGCCGAGCATCCGGGCCAGCTCGCCGGCGTGCGGGGTGAGTACGACGTCGCGCGGACCCTTCTCAAAGAACGGGAGCGCGTCGGCGTCCACGACGGTGGGAACGCCGTCGGCCAGCGCCTCGGACAGGGCCTTCGCGGCATCCGCGTCGCCGCCCGAGCCGACCACCCAGGCCTGCACCCGGCCGGGCGCCACGACGACCTCGGGGTGCCGGGCGCGGACCGCGTCCGCCGCGGCGCCGAGATAGCGGACCATCCCGGCGAGCCCCGCCACGGCTCCGGACGTGCACAGCACCGCCGCTCCCGGATAGGCATCCGAGCCGGCCCGGATGCCGACGACGCCGCGGGAGTACTTGTGGTCGAGATCGCCGGGCACCGGCAACAACGCGCCGACGTCGGCCGGTTGCAGTGACTCGACCCGGGCGGGCGGCAGCTCCAGCCCGAGGTCGACCAGGTGCACCACTCCGGAAGCACGCGCCGCGGGGTCCACGAGGTGGGCGACCTTGTGGGTCCCGAACGTGACGGTCAGGTCGGCCGTGACATGGGGACCGCTCAGCCGGCCGGTGTCGACCTCGACGCCGGACGGCACGTCGACCGCGACGACCAGGGCGCCGAGGAAGCGCTCCACCGCGGCCCGCGCGTCCTCGCGCAGTCCGGGCCGGCCACCGATCCCGACGATGCCGTCCACGATCACGTCGGGTGGGTGCGCGTGGTCGATCCTCACGACCCGTCCGCCCTCTGCCCGCAGGGCGGCCAAGCCCGACTCGTGCACCCGCTCGGCCAGCAGGACCGCCTCGACGGCCGCCCCCCGCCTGGCCAGCATCGCGCCGGCCCACAGGGCGTCGCCACCGTTGTCGCCGCCGCCGACGAGCAGCAGCACCCTGGCGGCGTACGCCCCACCCAGCAGGTCCGCGACCGCCACGGCCAGCCCGAAGGCGGCCCGCTGCATCAGCGCGCCGTCGGGCGCGTGGCGCATCACCTCGGCCTCGGCCGCCCGCACCTCCTCGACCGTGTGAGCGCTTCGCATCGTCCCAACCTAGTGGCCCCGGATGCGGCCGGACAGGTGACGCGCGTGCGTCAGGGCCCTTCCAGGACCACGAAGGCGAGGGCCACCCCACCGTCGTGGGACAGCGAGACGTGCACCCGCTCGACCCCCAGGTCGGCTGCCGTGGAAGCGACGGTCCCCCGCAGCTCGAAGCGCGGCCGCCCCGCGTCGTCCACGACCACCTCCGCGTCCTGCCAGGACAGCCCGCCCGGTGCACCCAGCGCCTTCGCCAGCGCCTCCTTGGCCGCGAAGCGCGCCGCCAGCGACTCGGCCGGCAGGTCGCGCTCGGCGGGGGTGAACAGCCGCGCCCGCAGGGTCGGGGTGCGATCGAGGGACTGCTCGAGGCGGACCACCTCGACCACGTCCGTGCCGACGCCCACGATCACGGCCGCACGGCCCGCGGGACGGTCACTCGACGGTGACGGACTTGGCCAGGTTGCGCGGCTGGTCGACGTCGTGGCCCATCAGGGTGGCCAGCTCGCAGGCGAAGAGCTGGAGCGGGACGGTGGCGACGACCGGCTGGAGCAGGGTGGGTACGACGGGCAGGGAGATCATCTCGTCGGCGTACGGCGCGACGTCCTCGTCGCCCTCCTCGGCCAGCACGATCGTGTAGGCCCCGCGGGCCCGCACCTCCTGGATCGCGCTGATCATCTTGGCGTGCAGCTGGTCCCTCCCGCGCGGGGGAACCACGCAGATCACCGGGAGCCCCTCCTCGATGAGCGCGATCGGACCGTGCTTGAGCTCGCCGGCCGCGAAGCCCTCGGCGTGGATGTAGGCCAGCTCCTTGAGCTTCAGCGCTCCCTCCAGGGCCACCGGGAAGCCCGCGTGCCGCCCCAGGAACAGCACGGACCGGGTGCCGGCGAGCTTGCCGGCCAGGGTGTAGACCGTCTCCGCGGCGTCGAGCATCCGCTGGACGTGGCCGGGCATCTTCTCCAGTTCGTGGACCACCCCGACGATCTCGTCGCCGTACTTCGTGCCCCGGACCTGCGCCAGGTAGAGGCCGAGCAGGTAGCACGCGATCAACTGGGTCAGGAAGCCCTTGGTCGAGGCCACCCCGATCTCGGGTCCCGCGTGGGTGTAGATCACCGCATCGGACTCGCGCGGGATCGTGGAGCCGTTGGTGTTGCAGATCGCCAGCACCTTGGCGCGTTGCTGACGGGCGTAGCGGATCGCCATCAGGGTGTCGGCCGTCTCCCCGGACTGGCTGATCGCGACCACGAGCGTGTTGCGGGTCAGGATGGGGTCGCGGTAGCGGAACTCGTGCGCGAGCTCGACCTCGCAGGGGATCCGGGTCCAGTGCTCGATGGCGTACTTCGCGACCAGGCCGGCGTAGTTGGCGGTCCCGCAGCCGATCACCACGATCTTGTCGATGTCGCGCAGCTCGTCCTCGGTGATCCGCACCTCATCGAGCTGCAGGTTCCCGGCCCCGTCGTGGCGGCCCAGCAGGGCCTCGCCCACGGCGCGCGGCTGCTCGAAGATCTCCTTGCGCATGAACCAGTCGTAGCCGTCCTTCTCCGCCGCGGAGAGGTCCCAGTCGACGTGGTAGGCCCGACCTTCGGCTGGTTGGCCGTCGAAGTCGGTGACCTTCACGTCGTCGCGGGTGATGGTGACGATCTGGTCCTGCCCGAGCTCGAGCGCCTCGCGGGTGTGCTCGATGAAGGCGGCGACGTCGGAGCCGACGAAGTTCTCGCCCTCGCCGAGCCCCACCACGAGGGGGGAGTTGCGCCGTGCGGCGACCACGACCGACGGGTCCTGGGCGTCCACGGCCACCAGCGTGAACGCGCCCTGGAGCTGTCGGCAGACCGCCTGCATCGCCGAGGTCAGGTCACCGGTGTCGGCGAGCGCCGCCTCGATCAGGTGTGCGGTGACCTCGGTGTCGGTCTCGGAGACCAGGTCATGGCCGTTGCGCTCGAGCTCGTCGCGCAGCGGCGCGAAGTTCTCGATGATGCCGTTGTGCACGACGGCGACACGGCCGGCCTGGCCGAGGTGCGGATGGGCGTTGACGTCGTTCGGCGCTCCGTGGGTGGCCCACCGGGTGTGGCCGATCCCCGTCGTCGCCGGTGGCAGCGGGCTCTCCTCGATGGCCTTCTCCAGGTTGGCGAGCTTCCCCGCCCGCTTGTCCGAGGCGATGACGCCGTCACTGATCAACGCGATGCCCGCGGAGTCGTAGCCGCGGTACTCCAGACGTCGCAGCCCCTCGATGACCACGTCACGGGCCTGCTTGTCTCCGACGTACCCGACGATTCCGCACATGGACGCAAGTCTAGGGCGGCCGGGGACGGCACTAGGGTTGCCGCCATGTCGAGCGGTGCACAACCGGGCGAGAGCTCGCCGTACGTCGAGCTCGACCGCGCCGCGTGGGCCGCCCTCGGACGTGCCACCGAGCAGCCGCTGAGCTCCGCCGAGATCGAGCAGGTCAGGGGGCTCGGCGACGAGCTGGACCTCGACGAGGTGCAGCAGGTCTACCTGCCGCTGTCCCGCCTGCTCAGCCTCTACGTCGAGGCGGCCGGCCGGCTGCACCGCAGCCAGGAGGAGTTCCTGCACCAGGTGCAGCCCCCGCGCACCCCGTTCGTCATCGGACTCGCCGGTTCCGTGGCGGTCGGCAAGTCCACCACCGCTCGGGTGCTGCAGCAGATGCTCGCCCACTGGCCGGAGCACCCACGGGTCTCCCTCGTCACCACCGACGGCTTCCTGCACCCCAACGCCGAGCTCCGCCGCCGGGGGCTCCTGGGCCGCAAGGGCTTCCCGGAGTCCTACGACCGCAAGGCGCTGCTGCGGTTCGTCGTGGACATCAAGTCGGGCAAGGAGGAGGTCGAGGCGCCGACGTACTCCCACCTCGTCTACGACGTCGTCCCCGACGAGAAGGTGGTCATCTCCCGGCCCGACATCGTCATCGTGGAGGGCCTGAACGTGCTGCAGTCCGCCGGAGTGCGAGCCGACGGCCGCAGCGGCCTCGCGGTGAGCGACTTCTTCGACTTCTCGGTGTACGTCGACGCGGCGACGACCGACATCCGGCGGTGGTACACCGACCGCTTCCTGAGGCTGCGCGAGACCGCTTTCCGGGACCCGGCGTCGTACTTCGCCCGCTACGCCGCGCTCTCGCACGACGAGGCGGTCGATGAGGCGAACCGGATCTGGGACGAGGTCAACGGACCCAACCTGAAGCAGAACGTCCAGCCCACCCGGTCGCGCGCGACCCTCGTGCTCCGCAAGGACCACGACCACTCGGTGCGTTGGGTCCGCCTGCGCAAGCTCTGACCCGATCTGGGATTTACTGGCCCCGTGCTGCACCTGCGACTGCGAGTCCCCGACGAGCTCTCCGACGACGTCGTCGCGCTCTTGGCCGACGACGAGACCGTGACCAACCTCGCCGTGATCCCGGGCGGTTTCCGCAAGCCCGAGGGCTGCCTGGTGCTGGCCGACGTCGCCCGCGAGAACGCCACGGGGGTGATCGGCCGACTCCGCGACCTCGATGTCCAGCACCGTGGCTCGATCAGCATCGACGCGATCGACACGATCCTCTCCGACGCGGCTGAGGAGGCTGAGCGGATCGCGCCAGGAGCCCCCGACGACGCGGTCGTCTGGGTCTCGGTCGAGCAGCGGCTGCGCGACGACTCGCGGCTGTCCTGGGCGTTCGTCGCGTTCATGACCATCGCCGCCCTGATCGCGGGTGCGGGTCGCATCAACGACCAGCCCATCCTGATCGTCGGCGCGATGGTCGTGGGACCGGAGTTCGCGGCGATCGCCGCGGTCTGTTTCGCCCTGGCCCGTCCGCGGCCGAGCATGCTGCCCACCGCCCTCCGCTCGCTCGTCACCGGCTTCGCCATCGCCGCGGCGATCGCCACTGCGGTGTGGTCGGTGGTCTACCACCTCGGAGGGTTCACCCAGCAGGGAGCGGCCACCGGGCCGCTCACGGACTTCATCATCCAGCCCAACGGCTGGTCCTTCGCCGTGGCCTGCCTGGCCGGCACCGCCGGGACCCTGTCCCTGACCACCGCCAAGTCGGGGCCGCTCGTCGGGGTCTTCATCTCCGTCACCACGATCCCCGCCGTGGGCACGCTCGCGGTCTGCCTGGCCAGCGGGCTGTGGGGCGAGGCCGGCGCAGCGTTGGAGCAGCTGGGCATCAACCTCGTCGGCATGGTGCTCGCGGGCACCACCGCCCTGCTGGTCCAGCGCCTGGTCTGGCAACGCGTGAGCACGCGCATGCGCCACCGGGGACTGACCCCGTGAGCGACATCCCGCGCACCCGCTGGGAGGTGCTGGTCGGCGGCACCGAGTCCCGCTACGCGCAGTGCTTCGAGGAGTTGCTCGACGCCGGCGAGGACGTCGACGGCGAGGCCAGGCTCGCCGACGCGCTGGTCCCGCGCGCCGCCCGGATCCTCGACGCCGGCTCCGGCATGGGCAGGGTGGCGGCTGCCCTCGCGGCGCGCGGCCACGACGTCACGGCCGTCGAGAAGGACCCCGACCTGATCAGCCGCTCACGCGCGCGCTTCCCCGACGTGCCGGTGATCGAGTCCGACATCCTGGGCCTCTCCGCCGGCCTGCTCGAGCAGGCCGACCGACCCACGGCGTACGACCTGATCGTGGTCGTCGGCAACGTGATGGTCTATCTCGCCGAGGACACCGAGGTGCGCGCCCTGCAGACGCTCGCCGCGTTGCTCGCACCCGGTGGCGGGCTGCTCGTGGGGTTCCACCCGGAGAACGGGCCGATGCACAGCCACCGCTACCCCCTCGAGACGTTCCGCGCCCACGCCGCGCAGGCAGGGTTGACGGTGGACCAGGTGTTCGGCTCCTACGACCTGCTCCCACCGGCGGCGGACTACGTCGTGGCCGTGCTCCGCGCTCAGTCGGGCGTTGCCGGCTAGAGAGCCAGCTGCTGGCGTACGACGTCGGCCAGCTTGTCGGCGACGACCTGCGCCTCCGAGGCCGTCGCTGCCTCGACCATCACCCGGACGAGCGGCTCGGTGCCCGAGGGCCTCAGCAGCACCCGACCGGTGTCGCCCAGGTCGGCCTCGGCCTCGGCGACCGCCGCGGCGAGCACGAAGTCCTCGTCGGTGCGGGACTTGTCGACGTTCGGCACGTTCACCAGCACCTGCGGAAGCCGCGACATCACGCCCGCGAGCCCGGCGAGGCTCTCGCTGACCGAGGCCATCCGCTCCAGCACGTGCAGGGCCGTCAGCAACCCGTCGCCGGTGGTGGCATGGCGGCTCATGATCACGTGGCCGCTCTGCTCACCGCCGAGGGTGAAGCCGGAGAGCTTCATCGCCTCCAGCACGTAGCGGTCGCCCACCTTGGTGGTTCGCACACCCAGACCGGCGGCCTTCATCGCATGCACGAAGCCGAGGTTGCTCATCACCGTCGCCACGACCGTGTCGGCGTGCAGCTCACCTGCCTCCCGCATCGCCAGCGCGAGGATCGCGAGGATCTGGTCACCGTCGACGATCTCCCCCGCGGCGTCCACCGCGAGACAGCGGTCGGCGTCACCGTCGAGGGCGAAGCCCGCGTCGGCCCCGTGCTCGAGGACAGCCTTCTGCAGGACGTCGAGGTGGGTGGACCCACACCCGTCGTTGATGTTGAGCCCGTCCGGCTCGGCGCAGATCGCCACGACCTCGGCGCCCGCGTCGCGCAGCGCTCGGGGACCCACCTCCCAGGCCGCGCCGTGCGCACAGTCCAGGACGACCTTGAGCCGGTCCAGGCGACCGCTCAGGGTGGAGACGAGGTGACCGGCGTACTCCTCGACGGCGGTGGGGTGGGGGCGCACCCGACCAACGTCGCCGCCGGTCGGTCGGTCCCAGGGCTCGCGCATCCGCTTCTCGATCGCCACCTCGATGGCGTCGTCGAGCTTCACGCCGCCGCGGGCGAGGAACTTGATGCCGTTGTCGGGCATCGGGTTGTGCGAGGCCGAGAGCATCACGCCGAGGTCGGCACCGAGGGACCCGGTGAGCCAGGCGACGCCCGGTGTGGGCAGCTCTCCGAGGAGGAGCACGTCGACTCCGGCCGACGCCAACCCGGCCACGACGGCGGCCTCGAGGAACTGCCCCGAGATGCGGGTGTCGCGGCCGACCACAGCCAGCGGTCGGTGACCCGCGAACGTGCCGCGCTCGGCCAGGACGTGGGCCGCGGAGACGGACAGGTCCAGGGCCAGCTCAGCGGTCAGATGACCGTTGGCCAGACCCCGGACCCCGTCGGTGCCGAAAAGGCGTGTCACTGCAGGCTGCGGATCAGCGTTCGCTGATCAGCGCTTGCTGAACTGAGGCGCCTTGCGGGCCTTCTTCAGACCAGCCTTCTTGCGCTCGATCACGCGTGCGTCGCGGGTCAACAGCCCGGCCTTCTTCAGGTCGGGGCGGTTGGCCTCTTCGTCGATGGAGTTCAGGCACCGGGCCACGCCGAGGCGCAGCGCGCCGGCCTGGCCGGTGATGCCGCCACCGTGGATGCGGGCGATCACGTCGAAGCGGCCCTCGAGCTGCGTGGTCGCGAACGGCTCGTTGACGACCTGCTGGTGCAGCTTGTTCGGGAAGTAGCTGTCGAGGTCACGACCGTTCACCGTCCACTTGCCGGTGCCGGGGGTGATCCGCACGCGGGCCACTGCCTCCTTGCGGCGGCCGGTGGCCGCAGCAGGGGCGATGGTGGCGGGGCGGGCCGGGGTGTCCGCGCTGGGGGCGCTCTCCGAGGAGTACGCCACCCCCTGCTCGTTGACCTCGAAGGTCTCCTCGCTGGTCTGTTCTGTTTCGTCAGCCACGATGTTCCTTTGCCTGGTTTCTCTGGTCCGGAAGTCTTTACTGGGAGATCTGGGTGATCTCGAAGGCCTGCGCCTTCTGAGCGGTGTGCGGGTGCTCGGGGCCGGAGTAGACCTTCAGCTTCTTGATGATCTGACGACCGAGGCGGTTCTTGGGCAGCATGCCCCAGACGGCCTTCTCCACGGCCTTGCGGGCGTCCTTCTCGAGCAGCACACCCATGGGGGTGGCCGAGAGGCCGCCCGGGTAGCCGGAGTGGTGGTAGGACATCTTCTTGGTCGCCTTGTCGCCGGAGAGGGACACCTTCGAGGCGTTCACGACGATGACGAAGTCACCGGTGTCGACATGGGGCGCGAACATCGTCTTGTGCTTGCCGCGCAGCAGGTTCGCTGCCTGGACGGCGAGGTGGCCGAGGCGCACGTCGGTGGCGTCGATGACGTGCCACTCGCGCTGGATGTCGCCGGGCTTGGGGCTGTACGTACGCAACGTGGTTGCCTATCTGACTCGTTCGTGGCCGCCCGGGCTGATTCCCGGGCAGTGGTGGTGCCACGCCTTCTGACGAACACTGCCCGTCGTGCTGGTCTGAGGACCTGAACGGGACTGCATCGGGGCCACCCCACAGGGGGCTCCGACGCGGCAGGAGGCGCGACCGGCAAGATTACCGGTCGGCGGGGCCAAGCGTCAAAACGAGACCGGTGCCCGACCTCTGCCCTCGTGGGCATAGGTTGATGAGCGTATGCCCTGGGCACACACCGGGGACACATCCGGGGACACCCCCTGCGACCATTCAGCTCGACGCAAGGAGCCGACGTGACCGAGACCGCTGACAGCAGCCTCACCGTCCGCGACAACAGGACCGGCAAGGAATACCAGATCCCCATCGCCGACGGCACGATCAGGGCCGCCGACCTCGGCCAGATCAGGACCGACGACGATCTGCCGGGGCTGGCGACCTACGACCCAGGCTTCGTCAACACCGCCTCGTGCAAGAGCTCGGTCACCTTCATCGACGGCGAGAAGGGGATCCTGGAGTACCGCGGCTACCCGATCGAGCAGCTGGCCGAGAAGTCCAGCTTCCTCGAGGTCGCCTACCTGCTCATCCACGGTGACCTGCCCAGCAAGCCGGCGTACGACGCCTGGGTGCACGAGATCACCCACCACACGTTCCTGCACGAGAACGTCAAGGGCTTCATGCACGGCTTCCGCTACGACGCCCACCCGATGGGCATGCTGATGGCCTCCGTCGGCGCGCTGTCGACGTTCTACCCCGAGTCCGGCAACATCGGCGACGCCGACAACCGGCACATGCAGATCGTGCGGATGATCGCCAAGATGCCCACCCTGGGCGCCTGGGCATTCCGGCACGCGCAGGGCAAGCCGTTCGTCTACCCCGACAACGACCTCGGCTACACCGCGAACTTCCTCTCGATGCTGTTCAAGATGAGCGAGCGACGCTTCGAGGCCGACGAGCGGCTGGTCAAGGCGCTCGACGTGCTGTTCATCCTGCACGCAGACCACGAGCAGAACTGCTCGACCAACGCGGTGCGCTCGGTCGGCTCCTCGCAGGTCGACCCCTACTCCGCGGTCGCCGCCGGCGTGGGTGCCCTCTACGGTCCGCTGCACGGAGGAGCCAACGAGGCGGTGCTCCGGATGCTGCGGCGGATCGGCGGCAAGGAGAACATCCCCGCCTTCATCGACGGCGTGAAGGAGGGCAACGAGAAGCTGATGGGCTTCGGGCACCGCGTCTACAAGAACTACGACCCGCGCGCCAAGATCATCAAGAAGGCCTGCGACGACGTCTTCGAGGTGACCGGGGTCAACCCGCTCCTCGAGATCGCCCAGGAGCTGGAGAAGATCGCCCTGGAGGACGAGTACTTCGTCAAGCGCAAGCTCTACCCCAACGTCGACTTCTACTCCGGCCTGATCTACGAGGCCTTCCAGTTCCCGCCCGAGATGTTCACGGTGATGTTCGCCATCGGCCGGACGCCCGGCTGGCTGGCCCAGTGGCTGGAGCTGGTCCAGGACAAGGAGCAGAAGATCGCCCGCCCCAAGCAGATCTACACCGGGCACCGGACGCTGGACTTCGTCCCTGCCGCGGAGCGCTGGAAGTAGTCGGCTCAGATCGTCGCGCGGTCGCGTCCCTCCCAGTAGGGCTGGCGCAGGTCGCGCTTGAGGATCTTCCCGGTGGGGTTGCGCGGCAGCGCCTCCAGGATGTCGACCGACTTGGGGCACTTGAACTTCGCGAGGTGCTTGGCGCAGTGGGCGATCAGGTCGTCCTCGCTGGCCGAGGCGTCCGGCTTGAGCGCCACCACCGCCTTGACGCTCTCGCCCCAGCGGTCGTCGGGTACGCCGATCACCGCCACCTCCATCACCGCGGGGTGCTCGGCGAGGACCCGCTCGATCTCCGGTGAGTAGATGTTCTCCCCGCCCGAGATGATCATGTCCTTGAGCCGGTCCTCGACGAAGACGAAGCCCTCGGCGTCGACCTTGCCCATGTCACCGGTGCGGAACCAGCCGTCCTCGGTGATCACCTCGGCGGTGGCCTCGGGCTTGTTCAGGTAGCCGACCATCAGCTGCGGCGTACGGAACCAGAGCTCGCCGTGCTCCCCGGTGGCCAGCTCCTCCAGCGTGGCGGGATCCATGACCTTCACCTCGCCGCCCGGGATGCACTGGCCGGCGCTGACCAGGCGCTCGGGGTGCTCGTCGTCGCGGTGGGCCTCCGGCATCAGGTGGGTGATGACGCCCGACACCTCGGTGAGCCCGTAGACCTGGATGAACTCGGTGTCCGGCCACGCCTCCAGTGCCGCCCGGAGCAACGGGAGCGGCATCGGCGAGGCGCCGTAGCAGTAGGTCTTGAGCTGGCCGAAGATCTTGATCGCGTCGTCGCCCGACTGCAGCACCTGGGCGAGCACCGCCGGCACCAGGAAGGTGCGGTTGGCGCCCTGCATGATCGCCCCGGCGAGCGAGGCGCCGTCCGGGTCGCGGGTCATCACGCTCGGGACGCCGTCGTGGATCCCGAACAACACGTAGGACGAGCCACCGACGTGGAACAGCGGCATCGCCACCATGTTCTTGTCGCCCTCGTCGAATCCCCAGCCGTCGTGGGCGTTCACCGTGTGGGCGAGCATGTTCGCCTGGCTCAGCGCGACCCCCTTGGGGCGGCCGGTGGTCCCGGAGGAGTACATCACCAGGCAGGTGTCCCCCGGCTCGACCTCGGGGTCGCGACCTGTCGGCTCCGCGGCGGCCAGCATCGCCTCGTAGGCGTCGGTGTCGCCCCCCTCGGGGATGACCTCGATGATGTGCTCGACCGTGGTGAGGCGATCCCGGATCTTCTCGATCAGCGGCATCAGCTCGGACCCGACGAGCAGGACCTTGGCGCCCGCGTCGTTCACGGCGTAGTCGACCTCGTCACCGGCCAGCCGGAAGTTGATGATCGCGTTCGCTGCCCCCAGCGACGCCGCGGCCAGGGAGAGCTCCACGCAGGCGGGGTGGTTCTTGTCGAGGAAGGAGACCACGTCGCCTCGCCGTACTCCCAGGGCGCGGAGCGCACCGGCGAGCCGGCGCACCCTGTCGTTCCACTGCGCCCAGGTCCAGGTACGCCCGAGATACGTCAACGCCTCCGCGTCCGGGGTGGCCCGCGCCCAGTGAGCCAACCGGTCGTCCAGGAACCTCGGTGCGTCCAGCTCTGCGGCGTGCTCGGTCATCGGGCTCCCTCTGCTCGGTTCCGTCGAGCCTCCCACGGCAGGCCAACCCGGGAAAGGTCACGCAGCCTCGATGCGGCCCGGCTCCTCGGGACGCTTGACGCCCATCACGATCGCGCTGGCCAGCACGACGAGACCGAGGCCGGCGATCTGGAGGGGAGCCAGGCGCTGGCCGAGCACCACCAGTCCGGCCAGGGCGGCCACGGCGGGCTCGAGGGAGAGCAGGATGCCGAAGACCGCCGCCGCCAGGCGACGCAGCGCCAGAAGCTCCAGCGAGTAGGGCAGCAGCGAGGACAGGACTGCCAGACCCAGGCCCTTGACGAGGTGCTCGGTGGTCCACAGGTTGCTGCTGGTCAGCCCCGCCGGCAGCACCACGACGGCAGCGACGACCAGGGCGATGGCCAGTCCGTCCAGGTTCGCGAAGGCCGCCCCCGTGCGCGAGCTGAGCAGGATGTAGGCGGCCCAGAACCCCCCGGCGCTCAGCGCCAGCAGCAGGCCGACCCAGCTGAGCTCGTCCAGCGGCACCGTCAGGGCCTCGGAGATCAGCAGGACCCCCACGGCCGCGGCGAGCACCGCGAGGAAGTCCAGCGGCCGCCGCGAGAGCACGGTGGTCAGCACGAGCGGGCCGAGGAACTCCACGGTGACGGCCACGCCGAGGGGAAGGTGGGCGAGGGATCCGTAGAAGGTCCAGTTCATCAGCCCCAGCGCGACGCCGAAGGTCACCACGGTTGCCCAGGCACGCCCCGTGTGTCCACGCAGCCGGGGCCGGACGACCACGGCGAGGATGACGGCGGCGATGCCGCTGCGCAGCAGCACCGACCCACCCGCGCCGATCTCGGGGACCAGGGTCGCCGCGAGCGCTCCCCCGAACTGCACCGAGACCACGCCGCCGAGCACCAGCAGCGGAGCGGGTACGACGGCGCGACGGGACACGCCCGCCAGCCTAGAAGGCTCACCTCCCCCCCTATCCCGCGACCGGTCAATCCACTCACGTCGTACGACGCCGACCGGGCAATCCGCTCACGCCGTACGACGCCGACCGGGCAATCCGCTCACGCCGCTGCGTGCGCGCACTGACCGCTCAGCGACCCCGATCGTGCACGCACTGACCGCTCGGCGACCTCCAGCGTGCGTGCAGTGCCCGCTCGGCAACCTCCTGCGTGTGCGCAGTGCCCGCTCGGCGGACTACCTGGTACGCCGGACCCGGCCCTCGTCCCACACCGGACCGTCGGACTCGTAGACGTCGCCATCGGCGCCGTAGACGAGGTAGCGGTCGAAGTCGCGGGCGAACCAGCGGTCATGGGTGACCGCGAGCACAGTGCCCTCGAACCGCTCCAGCCCCTCCTCCAGCGCCTCGGCCGACTCCACGTCCAGGTTGTCGGTCGGCTCGTCGAGCAGCAGCAGGGTCGCCCCGGAGAGCTCGAGCAGCAGGATCTGGAACCGGGCCTGCTGTCCCCCTGACAGCGACTCGAAGCGTTGGTCGGCGGCGTGCGCGAGCTCGTAGCGGTCCAGCGCCCGCGAGGCCGGCTCGCGCGGCATCCCGTCGCGGTGGTCGTCGCCGCGGTGCAGGATCTCCAGCAGCGTCCGTCCAACCAGCTCGGGGTGCTCGTGGGTCTGCACGAACCAGCCCGGCCGAACACGCGCCCCGAGCTTGGCGCGACCGGTGTGCGCGACGGGCGCGACGGCCGTGTCGTCCACCGGCCGGTGCTCGACATCCGGGTCGCTGCCCCCGCGCGCGAGCAGTCGCAGGAAGTGCGACTTGCCGGACCCGTTGGAACCGAGCACGGCCACCCGTTCGCCGTACCAGACCTCGAGGTCGAACGGCTTCATCAGGCCGGTCAGCTCCAGCCGCTCACAGACCACGGCGCGCTTGCCGGTGCGGCCACCCTTGAGCCGCATCGTCACCTGCTGCTCGCGGGGCTGCGCGACCGGAGGGCCGGCCTCCTCGAACTTGCGCAGCCGCGTCTGGGCCGCCTTGTACTGCGAGGCCAACCCGTCGTTGAACTCCGCCTTGATCTTGTAGCGCAACACCAGGGCCTTGAGCTTGGCGTGCTCCTCGTCCCAGCGGCGGCGCAGCTCCTCGAACCGCGCGAACCGGTCCCTCCGGGCCTGGTGGTACGACGCGAACCCGCCCGGGTGCGTCCACACGGTGTTGCCCGCCGCGCCGAGCTCGACCGTGACCACCCGGGTGGCGGTGTTGGCCAGCAGCTCGCGGTCGTGGCTGATGAACAGGATCGTCTTCGCCGACTCGCGGATCCGGCCCTCGAGCCAGATCTTCCCCGGGACGTCGAGGAAGTTGTCCGGCTCGTCGAGCAGCAGCACCTGGTCGGGGCCGGCGAGCAGGTACTCCAGCACGAGCCGCTTCTGCTCACCGCCGCTGAGCGTGGTCAGGTCGCGGTACTTGGCGCGCTCGAAGCCCAGGCCCAGCGCACTCGTGCAGCAGGTGTCCCAGACGACCTCGATGTCGTAGCCGCCGGCGTCGGCGAACTCGGCCAGCGCTGTCGCGTAGGCCATCTGGGTGGGCTCGTCGTCGACCTCCATCAGCCTCAGCTCGAGCCGGTCCACCTCGCTGGCCGCCGTCCGGACACGTGGGGGTGAGACCGAGAGCAGCAGGTCGGCCACGGTGGGGGCCTCGCCTCCCGACCCCAGGCCGGCGCCGACCATCTGGCGCATCACGCCCAGGCCTCCGGACCGGGTCACGGCACCCTCATGGGGTACGACGTCGCCGGTGATGATCTTGAGCAGGGTGGTCTTGCCGGCGCCGTTGGCCCCGACCAGGGCCACCTTGGCGCCCTCGCCGACCCGGAAGGACGCATCGTCGAGCAGCACCCGTCCATCGGGCAGCTCATAGCGAACCCCGGCAACCTCTACATGACCCACGAGAGGTGATTGTCCGCGAGAACGCCCCCTCCGCGCGACCGGATTAGGCGAGCAGCACCGCGCGTCCCGCCTCGAGGCGGGCGACGGGGACCCGGAACGGAGAGCACGAGACGTAGTCCAGACCCACGTCGTGGAAGAAGTGGATCGACGCCGGGTCGCCGCCGTGCTCCCCGCAGACACCCAGGTGCAGGTCGGGTCGGGTCTCGCGGCCCCGCGCGACGGCCGTGCGCACCAGCTCGCCCACTCCCTCGGTGTCGAGCGACTCGAACGGCGAGACCTCGAAGATGCCGTGCTCGAGGTAGGTGGAGAAGAACGCGGCCTCGACGTCGTCGCGCGAGAACCCCCACGTCATCTGGGTCAGGTCGTTGGTGCCGAAGGAGAAGAAGTCGGCGGCTCGGGCGATCGCACCTGCCGTCAGCGCCGCGCGGGGCAGCTCGATCATCGTGCCGACGGTGAACTCGATCTGACCACCACGGTCACGCTGGACCTCCTCGGCGACCCGGTCGATCTCGGCCCGGACCAGCTCCAGCTCCTCGACCGCACCGACGAGGGGGATCATGATCTCCGGCCGCGGGTCTCCCCCGGCCTCCAGCCGGGCCGCAGCAGCCTCGAGGATGGCGCGTGCCTGCATGGTGAACAGCCCGGGGATCACGATGCCCAGCCGGACGCCGCGCAGCCCCAGCATCGGGTTCTGCTCGTGCAGCCGCTTCACCGCGTCCAGCAGCCGTCTGTGCCGGGCGTCCGGGGTCGAGTGGTCCTCCTCGCGCGCGACCTGCACCGAGAGATCGGTGATGTCGGGAAGGAACTCGTGCAGCGGTGGGTCGATCAACCGGATCGTGACCGGCAGGCCGTCCATCGCCTCGAGGATCTCGGTGAAGTCCTGACGCTGCAGCGGCAGCAGCTCGGCGAGGGCCGCCTCCTGGCCGGCTTCGTCCTCGGCCACGATCAGGTTCTCCACCAGCCGTCTGCGGTCGCCGAGGAACATGTGCTCGGTGCGGCACAGCCCGATGCCCTGGGCGCCGAACCGACGGGCCCGGCCCGCGTCCTGTGGCGTGTCGGCATTGGTGCGTACGCCGAGTCGGCGCAGGTCGTCGGCGTGTGAGACCAGCTCGTCGACCGCCTCGACGAGGTCGGTGCGCTCGTCGTCCGGCAGGGTGCCTTCGAAGTAGCGCACCACCAGCGAGTCCGTCACCGGGACCGAACCGGCGAAGATCTCCCCCGTGGTGCCGTCGATGGAGATGACCTCCCCCTCCTCCACGACGGTGCCGTCCCGGGCCGTGAAGCGGCCCGCGGCCGTGTCGACGTCGAGCCCTTCGGCCCCGCACACGCAGGTCCGGCCCATTCCCCGAGCCACCACCGCCGCGTGTGACGTCTTGCCACCGCGGCTGGTGAGCACGCCCTTGGCGACCACCATCCCGTGCAGGTCATCTGGGTTCGTCTCCTTGCGGACGAGCAGAACGTCCTCGCCGCGCTCTGCCCACTCCACGGCCGTCTCGGAGTCGAACACGGCCCGGCCGACCGCTGCGCCGGGCGAGGCACCCATGCCCTTGCCCAGCAGGCGACGCTCTGCGGCGTCATCGAAGCGGGGGAACATCAGCAGGGCCAACTGGGCCCCCGTCACGCGGCGCAGTGCCTCGTCGGAGTCGATCAGCCCCTCGTCGACCATGTGACGGGCGATCCGGAAGGCCGCCTCGGGCGTGCGCTTGCCGACCCTGGTCTGCAGCATCCACAGCTTCCCGCGCTCGACGGTGAACTCGATGTCGCACATGTCGCGGTAGTGCCGCTCCAGGGTCGCCATGATCTCCAGCAGCCCGTCGTAGGACGTCTTGTCGAACCGCTCCAGGTCGGCCAGCGGCACGGTGTTGCGAATGCCGGCGACGACGTCCTCGCCCTGGGCGTTCTGCAGGTAGTCGCCGTACACCCCCTGATTGCCGCTGGCCGGGTCGCGGGTGAAGGCCACTCCCGTCCCCGAGTCGGGTCCGAGGTTGCCGAAGACCATCGCGACCACGTTGACCGCCGTGCCCAGATCATCGGAGATGTGCTCCTGGCGCCGGTACAGACGGGCGCGATCGGTGTTCCAGGAGTCGAACACCGCGTCGACCGCCCGGCTCAGCTGTTCGCGGGGGTCCTGCGGGAACGGCCGCTCGGCGTGGTCCTCGATGGACTTCTTGAACGTGTCCACGAGTGCCTGCAGGTCCGCGACCTGCAGGTCGGTGTCGTGCTCCACGGCGCGGTCCGCCTTGATCGCGTCGAGGGCGTCGGCGAAGACCGACCCGTCGATCCCCAGGACGGTGGTGCCGAACATCTGGAGCAGCCTGCGGTAGGAGTCCCACGCGAACCGCTCGTCGCCGGAGACCTTGGCCAGCCCCTGCACCGACTCGTCGTTGAGGCCGACGTTCAAGACGGTCTCCATCATCCCGGGCATCGAGAACTTGGCCCCCGAGCGGACGGCCACGAGGAGCGGGTCCCCGGGCTCGCCGAGGCGCTTGCCCATGGCCTCCTCGAGCGCGTCGAGGTGCTCGTCCACCTCTGCGGCCAGCCCCTCGGGCTCCCGCCCGGCGTGCATGTACTGGCGGCAGGCCTCGGTGCTGATGATGAATCCCGGCGGCACCGGAAGCCCCAGCTTGGTCATCTCGGCGAGATTGGCTCCCTTGCCCCCGAGAAGTTCCACCTGGTCCCTGTCGCCCTCGGCGAAGTCATAGACAAGCTTTCCCATGTGCTGACTATCACCCGAGGTCCACGCGTCGTGCCACCCCGGAGCTGATTGGGAGCGGCGAGCACCCTCGATCGCCCGACGCACCTGCACCGCTCAGTCGACGGGGGCCTCGACCATCCGCTCGGCCACGCGGCCCGGGTTTCCGAGCACCACCAGGGCCATCCCGACCAGCATCACGGCGAGCCCCAGGATCGCTTCCGTGGGTGGGGTCTGTCCGAGCAGGACCGCCGCGATCAGGGCGGCTCCGGGGACCTCGAGCAGCAGCGCCAGCGAGACCAGCATCGGGCTGGTGGTGGCGAGCAGATGGTTGAACACCGAGTGCCCCAGGAGCTGGGCCGTCGCGGTGACCAGCAGCAGCAGGCCCCACTGACGTGGCGGATAACCACCGAGGTCCTGCCCGGCCACCACGCAGGCGACGCCGAGGATCAGCGCGCAGGTGCCGTAGCAGACGAACGTGTAGGTCGTCGTGGAGGCGGTACGACGGGCGCGCGAGCCCAGAACCGTGTACACCGCTGCCGCCATGCCGCCGACCAGGGCCAGACCGTCGCCGACGAGTGCGCGCAGCGACAGGCTGAAGTCGACCCCCGAGACCACCAGCACTCCGAGGAACGCCAGGACCAGGCCGGTGACCACCAGCCGTCCGAACCGATCCCCACCGACCAGCTGCCAGGCAACGATCCAGACCAGCTGCAGGCACACGATCGCCGTCGCCGAGGCGACCGAGGTCAGGGTCAGCGACGTCACCCACGTCGCGAAGTGCACCGCCAGCGCGGCGCCCGAGGCCACGACGAGGCCCAGCGGCCGGCCGCGCAGGACGGCCAGCTCCTCGCGCCGCCCGACCAGCGCGGAGGGGGCCAGCGCGACGGTGGCGAACGCGTTGCGCCAGAAGGCGATCGCCAACGGCGGGACCACGGCCAGTGCCATCAGCGGCCCGGAGAGCGAGACCGCGACGACCGCAAGGGCCATCAGGAGGAGAGTGCGCACCCGCTCATCATCGACGGGCCGCCCGGAGGATCGGCGGCGGGGCGCACCTCAGCCCTTCCGCGACTCCAGCACTCGGAAGCCCTTGGCGCTGGCCTGCTTCTCGGTCGGGTAGCCCTGCTCGCCCAGCCAGGTCGTGAGCGAGTCCGACCCGAGGTTCTTGCCGACCACCAGCACGGCTCGGCCCTCGGTTCGCAGGCGCGGCAGCCAGCGCAGGAGCAGGTCGTGCAGCGCCGCCTTGCCGACCCTGATCGGCGGGTTCGACCAGATCTCGTCGTACGTCGCGGCCGGGTCCACCTCGTCCGGCAGCACGGCGGTGAACCGATCCGCGACGCCCAGCCGCTCGGCGTTCTCCCGGGCGAGCAGCAGGGCCCGCTCGTTGACATCGACCGCGGTGACCCGAGCCTGGGGAACCGCGAGGGCGATCGCCAGCCCGATCACGCCGTAGCCGCACCCGAGGTCGAGCACCTCGGTGGCCCCCAACGGTGGCGCCGTCTCCCGGAGCAGGACGCCGGTGCCGGTGTCGAGGCGTCCCTGGGCGAAGACACCTGAGCCGGAGGTGAGCTCCAGCCACTGCCCCCAGACGTTCGCGCGCACCGGCACCCGCTTGAACGGGGTAGCCGGATCGGCGGTGAAGTAGTGCTCCGGCACGCGATCCTCCTCGGCCATCCGGGGTGCACAGGTCTGCAGCACGCCAACCTTTCCACAGCTCCCAGACCGCGGCACACGTCGGGCCGGCGTACCCGTTGTGCTTGGCCCATGAGGCAGTCCACGAAGACGGCAGAGACCACCGAGACCACCCGGACCACCGACACCACCGACACCGGGGCCAGCTGCAACCTCGTCACCCTGGTCGGCCGGGTGAGCGCCGCGCCCGAGCGCCGCACGATGCCGAGCGGCGACGAGCTGGTGACGCTGCGACTGGTGGTCGACCGTGCCGCACCGTCCAGTGGTGGGAAGCGGACCGTCGACGTGATCGACGTGGCCTGCTGGAGCAAGCGCACCCAGCGCACCACCCGCGGCCTGGCCCCGGGTGACGCCCTGCGGGTGGAGGGCTCGCTCCGCCGGCGCTTCTTCGCCACCGGTGCGGGGCGAGCGAGCCGCTACGAGGTGGAGGCCGACCGACTGGTCCGACTCAGTCGTCGCGGGGGCTGAGCGTGCGCATCGTGCGCGACTCCCGGGCGCGGTCGGCGAGGTCGGAGTCCCGCGGGTAGCGAACCTCCTCCAGGGTGAGCCCGTGCGCCCGTGCAACGGTCACGGCCGAGTCGCGTCGACCGGCCCGAAGTACGTCCGTGGCCCAGCCGACCTCCTGGCGGCCCTCACCCACGGCGATCAGGCATCCCACCAGCGAGCGGACCATCGTGTGGCAGAACGCGTCGGCGCGAACGTTGCACACCGCCACCCCGGTCTCCTCCCGCTCCCAGTGCAGTTCCAGGAGCGTGCGGATCGTGGTCGCGCCCGGACGTCGGCGACAGAACGCAGCGAAGTCCTGCTCGCCCATCAGCGCCGCCGCCGCCTTGTTCATCGCCTCGAGGTCCAGGGTGTGCGCCCGCGTGAGCACATGCCCGCGCCGTAGGACGTCGACGGCCTCCGCCCGGTCCGCGATCCGATAGGCGTAGCGGCGCCAGATGGCGGAGAACCTGGCGTCGAACCCCGCAGGTGCTGCGGTGACCCGCAGGATCCGGACGTCGGCGTCCAGCACGCCGTTGAGCCGGCGACGGATCGCGTCCTCGGGCGAGTCGGCGCTGCGGCCGGCGACAGCGGCCAGCGCATCCGGGTCCACGTCGACGTGCGCCACCTGTCCGCGGGCGTGCACTCCGGTGTCGGTGCGCCCGGCCACGGTGAGCGCGCTGCCGCGGGTGCGGAGCAGGAGGTCGAGGGCCGGCTCGAGGTCTCCCTGCACGGTTCGCAGGTCGCGCTGGCGCGCCCAGCCATGGAATCCCGCGCCGTCATAGGCAAGGTCGAGTCGCAGCCGCACCGCGACAACCTATCGCCAGCTGTCGCGCCGTGGTCTGCGATGCTGCGCACGTGCAGGTTCCCTCCCCCCGCCGCCTGGCGCTCCTGGTCGGCGGCTGCGTGGTGCTGGGCATCGGCGTGGCGATGCTGCTCACCGCGGACCTCGGCTCTGACGGCTACTCGACGCTGGTCAACGGCGTCTCGATCGGCGGGGGCATCCCGTTCGTCGTCGCCAACCTCCTCGTGAGCGTCGCCTTCCTGCTGCTCTCGGCCCTGCGGAAGGTCATCCCCGGACTCGGCACCCTCGTGCAGATCGTGGTCGTCGGGTTCACGGTCTCGTGGTTGCTGCCCGTCCTGGACACACCAGGCTCGTTGTTCGGCCAGGTGCTGCTCCTGGCCGCGGCCTTCCCGGTCCTGGCGCTGGGCATCGCGGCCTATCTGGGCACCCACCTCGGAGCGGGTCCTGCCGAGGGTGCGGCGCTGGCCTGGGACCCGCCGCTGCCGTTCCGCTGGAGCTACAGCGCCGTTCAGGGCGGGGGGGCCCTGGTCGGCTGGCTGCTGGGGGCCACCATCGGCCCGGGCACGATCGCGGTCATCCTCGTCCTGGGGCCGGCCGTGGACCTCGCCAGCCGGTTGCTCCGCCTCGACGTACGGCAGGCGCGCGGCTGAGCCGGACGGCACGGGCTGACGGCTGAAGCCAAGGACGGACAACAGGGGCCCGCCACCACGATGTGGTGACAGGCCCCTGCAGGATGCTGCGGGTGGTGCGGTGGGTCAGCCCTGCTCGTCGTCCTTGGCCTCGGTGGCCTCGGCGGCCTCGGCGTCGTCGGTCGGCTCGGCGTCGTCCGCCACTGCCTCGGACTGCGCCTCGGCGGTGTCGACGTCGGCTGCCTCGGTCTCGACCACCTGGGTCTCACCGGACTCGTCGGTCGCCACCACCTCAGCGGGGGCGTCCTCCTCGTGCTCGGTGACCTCGACGGCCGGTGCAGCAGCAGCCGGCTCGCTGGCCTTCTTCTGCTTCGGCGCCGACGGGGTGTAGGACTCCGTCACCAGCTCGATGACCGCCATGGGCGCGTTGTCACCCTTGCGCGGGCCGAGCTTGGTGATGCGGGTGTAGCCGCCGGGACGCTCCGCGAAGGTCGGCCCGATGTCGGTGAACAAGGTGTGCACGACCGACTTGTCGCGAACGGTCTTGAGCACCTCGCGACGGTTGTGCAGGTCGCCCTTCTTCGCCTTGGTGATCAGCTTCTCCGCGAACGGGCGCAGCACTCGCGCCTTGGCCTCGGTGGTCGTGATCCGGCCGTGCTCGAACAGCGCGGTCGCCAGGTTGGCCAGGATCAGCCGCTGGTGGGCGGGGCTACCGCCGAGGCGGGCGCCCTTCTTGGGAGTAGGCATTGCTTCTCTCGATTCTCCCCGGCCGTGTCAGGTACCGGAGTAGAGGGGTTTAGTACTGCTCGTCCTCGACGAAGGAGTCGTCGTCGTCGTCGTATGCCGCCAGGGCGGTCGCAGGGTCGAAGCCGGGGGCGCTGTCCTTCAGGGACAGGCCCATCTCGACCAGCTTGGCCTTGACCTCGTCGATCGACTTCGCACCGAAGTTGCGGATGTCGAGCAGGTCCTGCTCCGAGCGCGAGATGAGCTCACCCACGGTGTGGATGCCCTCACGCTTGAGGCAGTTGTAGGAGCGAACCGTCAGGTTCAGGTCCTCGACCGGGAGGGCGAGGTCCTGGGCCAGCTGCTCGTCCACCGGCGAGGGGCCGATGTCGATGCCCTCGGCCTCGACGTTGAGCTCACGAGCCAGACCGAACAGCTCCACCAGCGTCTTGCCCGCCGAGGCGATGGCGTCACGCGGCGTGATGGAGGGCTTGGTCTCGACGTCGATGACCAGCTTGTCGAAGTCCGTGCGCTGCTCCACACGAGTGGCCTCGACCTTGTAGGTCACCTTGAGCACGGGGCTGTAGATCGAGTCGACGGGAAGCCGGCCGATCTCGTTGTCCGCGCCCTTGTTCTGCACGGAGCTGACGTAACCGCGACCGCGCTCGACGATGAGCTCCATCTCGATCTTGCCCTTGGCGTTCAGGGTGGCGATCTTCAGGTCGGGGTTGTGGACCTCGACGCCGGCCGGCACCTCGATGTCGGCGGCGGTGATGGTCCCCGCACCCGACTTGCGAAGCACCATGGCCACGGGCTCGTCGTGCTCACTGGAGACGACGAGGCCCTTGAGGTTGAGGATGATTTCGGTGACGTCTTCCCTGACGCCCTCGACGGTGGAGAACTCGTGAAGAGCCGTGTCCACCTTGATGCTCGTGACCGAGGCACCAGGAATCGAGGAGAGCAGGGTACGACGCAGCGAGTTGCCGAGCGTGTAGCCGAAGCCGGGTTCCAACGGTTCGATGACGAACCGCGAACGGAACTCGTCGACGACATCTTCCGACAGGGTCGGGCGCTGAGCGATGAGCACTTTGCGTTTCCTTTCCGAGCCCACCCGATATTTGACGGACTCGAACTAACACGGGGGATGGGGTAGGCGGTGGTTACTTCTTGGAGTAGTACTCGACGATGAGCTGCTCCTGGACCGGGAGCTCGATCTGAGCCCGCACTGGCAGCGAGTGCACGAGCACCCGCATCCGCGACGGGATCGCCTCGAGCCAGGCCGGCACGATCCGGTCGCCGTGGGCCTCGCGGGCCACGATGAACGGGGTCATCTCCAGGCTCTTCTCACGCACGTCGATGACGTCGTGGGCGGCCACCTGGTACGACGGGATGTCGACCTTCTTGCCGTTCACCCGGAAGTGGCCGTGCACGACGAGCTGGCGCGCGTGACGCCGGGTCCGAGCGAAGCCGGCGCGGTAGACGACGTTGTCCAAGCGGCACTCCAACAGCTGCAGCAGGTTGTCGCCGGTCTTGCCGGGGCGACGGCTCGCCTCGTCGTAGTAGTTGTGGAACTGCTTCTCCATCACGCCGTAGGTGAAGCGTGCCTTCTGCTTCTCCTGCAGCTGGTTGCGGTACTCGCTCTCCTTGACGCGGGTACGACCGTGCTGGCCGGGGGCATAGGGGCGCTTCTCGAACGCCTTGTCCTCGCCGACGAGGTCGACACCGAGACGGCGCGACTTTCTGGTCATGGGACCGGTGTAACGGGCCATTTCTAAGTCTCCTGTTCAGGTCTCGGTGGTCAGACGCGTCGACGCTTGGGCGGGCGGCAACCGTTGTGGGGGGTGGGGGTGACGTCCTGGATGGTGCCGACCTCGAGGCCGACCGCACCCAGCGACCGGATGGCGGTCTCGCGACCCGAACCCGGACCCTTGACGAAGACGTCGATCTTCTTCATCCCGTGGTCCATCGCCCGGCGACCAGCGGCCTCGGCGGCCATCTGCGCGGCGAACGGGGTGGACTTGCGCGAGCCCTTGAAGCCGACGGTGCCGGCTGAGGCCCACGCGATGACCGCGCCGGTCGGGTCGGTGATGGTGACGATGGTGTTGTTGAACGTGCTCTTGATGTGGGCTTCGCCCTGAGCGATGTTCTTCTTCTCCTTGCGGCGCACCTTCTTGGTGCCGGCCGCGGTGCGGCTCTTGGGGGGCATTGCTTACTCCTTGAGGTCTGGAAGCTGGGGATTCGAAGCGGTCCGGCGGCGGGCGCGTGGCCTGCCGGGGGACACCTGCGGCCTTACTTGGCCTTCTTCTTGCCGGCGACGGTTCGCTTGGGACCCTTGCGGGTACGCGCGTTGGTCTTGGTGCGCTGCCCACGAACGGGCAGGCCCATACGGTGCCGGCGGCCCTGGTAGCTACCGATCTCGATCTTGCGACGGATGTCGGCCTGAACCTCTCGACGGAGGTCGCCCTCGATCTTGAAGTTGGCTTCGATCTCGTCGCGGAGCTTGACGAGCTCCTCGTCGCCCAGGGTGTGGACGCGGGCGTTCGGGTCGACCCCGGTCGCCGCGAGGATCTGCTGGGAGCGGGTTCGGCCGATGCCGAAGATGTAGGTGAGTGCGATCTCGATGCGCTTGTCGCGCGGGAGGTCGACACCAACGAGGCGTGCCATGTAGTGGCCATTCCTTTCGAGGGCTCTTGCCCCTCATGAAGCACGGTGGTCTGGTCGCGTCGCGTCTCCTGCCTCGCAGCAGGAGCTCCGGCCATCCGTTCCGGAGGTGGTTCGGTCTCTTCACTCGCTGATCGAGTGTCGGGACCTAAGCGATCACGTGATGGATGTGTTCAGTTGTTCTGCTGACAACGGCTGGGCTCAGCCCTGACGCTGCTTGTGTCGCGGGTTCTCGCAGATCACCATGACGCGGCCGTGGCGACGAATCACCTTGCACTTGTCACAGATCTTCTTCACGCTCGGGTTGACCTTCATGTCAGCCCCTTCTCGCTCGGTCGGCTGTTGCTTACTTGTACCGGTAGACGATGCGACCCCTGGTGAGGTCGTACGGCGACAGCTCCACCACTACGCGGTCCTCGGGGAGGATCCGGATGTAGTGCTGGCGCATCTTGCCGCTGATGTGGGCGAGCACCTTGTGTCCGTTGGTCAGTTCGACCCGGAACATGGCGTTCGGGAGGGCCTCCACGACGGAGCCCTCCATCTCGATCACGCCTTCTTTCTTCGGCATGTCCTCCGCAATCTGTTGATCGTCTGTCTACCGTTGGCCCGGGAACCGCCTGGCTGGTGCCAGTGGACCTCGTGCGCCGCTCCGTGAACCTCATTTCCCCGAGGCGCGACCGACTCACCTGGGCGAGTCAGCGCTTTTTCGGGCAGCCGCGAGGCACCACAAAACGGGCCCACGTTGGGCCGACAAGCCAGTCTAGGGGAAACCTCGGGTCAACCGTTAATCGGGCCAGCGGCTCCCTCGACCGCCCCGGCAGGCAGGTCGGCCACCCCGAATGACGGCGCTCGGGTGCGGTTCAGCGCCGGTGGCGGCCCACGAAGTTGGCCAGCACCGTCATCGGATGGACCACCTCGACGGCCCGCGCACGGTCCTTGAGCGCCTCGGCCTCCCCCGGGTCGAAGTAGCCCGCATCCTTGTAGATCTCGATGCGGGTGCAGACGCCCCGCTCATCGAGCTCGGGGTGGAACTGGGTGGCGTAGACGTTCTTGCCGACCCGGAAGGCCTGCACCGGGCAGTCGGCCGAGGTCGCGAGCTGGCTGGCCCCCTCCGGCAGCAGGCTGAGTCCCTCCTTGTGTCCGCCGTACGCCGCGAAGGCCGTCGGCACGCTGGAGAACACCGGATCGCGGACCCCGAGGGGGGTGAGCGTCACCGAGAGCGGTCCCACCGGCTCCGGCCACGAGCGGTCCACCAGTCCGCCCTGGTGGACGCCGAGGACACCGATGCCGTAGCAGGCGCCGAGGAACGGAAAATCGGCCGCGACCACGTCGTCGAGGAGCCGGGCCAACGAATGCTCCGCGCGGCGCTGGACGTCGCTCTTCGCGGTCTCGGGATCGCTGGCGTTCCACGGCCCGCCGCCGAGCAGGATGCCGGACCAGGCCGCGAGATCGACCTCCGGCAGCTCCTCCTCGGTCAGGTTCACCAGGGACAGCTCCTCCTCGGGCAGCCCCGAGAACCGGAGGAACGACTCGTACTCGTTCTCCGCGGCCACCGCCTCGGCGCGGATGGACAGCAGCAGGAAGGGCTTCACGGCGTCACAGCTTCACGCACGGTCCGGTCACTCCCCGCCGTACGGCACCCCGAGCTCGGCCAACTTGGCCTGGCCGCCGTCGACGGCGGTCAGGATCCAGGCGCCCTCGGGGGTCAGGGTGAAGCTGTGCTCGTAGTGGGCCGCCCAGCTCCCGTCATCGGTCAGGACGGTCCACTCGTCCTCGGCGAGGTCGGTGTGCTTGCTCCCGAGGGTCACCATCGGCTCCACGGCGAGGGCGAGGCCGCGCTCGAGCTTCGGTCCGCGCCCGGGGCGGCCGTAGTTCGGCACGTTGGGCGGTTGGTGCATCGCGGTGCCGATGCCGTGGCCGGTGAAGTCCTCCAGGATGCCGTACTCCCCACCGGTGGGGTGCGGCTGGGAGCGCACGTAGCTCTCCACGGCGTGCGAGATGTCGGTGACTCTGCCGCCGAGGCGCGCAGCCGCGAAGCCTGCCCACATCGACCCCTCGGTCACCCGCATCAGCTCGAGTACGTCGGGGCGCACCTCACCCACGGCCACGGTGATGGCAGCGTCCCCGTGCCAGCCCTCGACGATGGCGCCACAGTCGATCGAGATGACGTCGCCGTCCTCGAGGACACGTTCACCCGGGATCCCGTGGACCACCTCGTTGTTGACCGAGGCGCAGATCGTGGCGGGGAAGGGCGGGTGTCCGTAGCCCAGGAACGACGGCGTGCCGCCGCCGTCCCGGATGTTCTTCTCAGCGATGGCGTCGAGCTCACCGGTGCTGGTGCCGGCTCGGATCGAGGAGCGCAGCAGCTCGAGGGTCTCGCCCACGAGCAGGCCGGCGACGCGCATCTTGGCGATCTGCTCCGGCGTCTTGATCTCGACGCCGCGGTCACGAAAGCCCATCGGTGCCTCCGCTCAGCTCTCGTGGACGTCCTGCAGGGCCGAGAAGATCCGGCTCGTCACCTCGTCGACCTCGCCCACGCCGTCGACCTCGACCAGCAGCTTGCGGTCACGGTAGACCTCGATCAGCGGCTCGGTCTGCTCGGTGTAGATCTCCTGGCGGCGCCGGATGACGTCCTCGGTGTCGTCGGCGCGACCCTCGGTCCGAGCCCGCTGCAGCAGGCGCTGCACCAGCTCCTCGCTGTCCACGGTGAGGACGACCACGCCGTCGAGCTCGTGCCCGGTGAACTTGATCATCCCGTCGAGCTCCTCGACCTGCGCGAGCGTGCGGGGGTAGCCGTCGAGCAGGAAGCCAGGCTGGGCGTCGGGCTCGTCGATCCGGTTGCGGACCATCAGGTTCGTGACCTCGTCCGGGACGTACTCACCCGCGTCCATGAACTTCTTGGCCTTGCGGCCGAGCTCGGTTCCGCGCGAGACGTTGGAGCGGAAGATGTCCCCGGTGGAGATCGCCGGGATGCCGAAGCGTTCCGCGACGTGGGTGGCCTGGGTGCCCTTGCCTGCCCCGGGAGGGCCCATCAGGATGATTCTCATCCGCGGGGTCCCTGCGGAACGAGGAGCGCAGCGGGTCTTTTCGTGGGGTGCATCAGCGCAGGAATCCTTCGTAGTTGCGCTGCTGGAGCTGGCTCTCGATCTGCTTGACCGTGTCGAGCGCGACGCCGACCATGATGAGCAGGGAGGTGCCACCGAACGGGAAGTTCTGGTTGGCGTTGACCCAGACGAGGGCGACCAGTGGAATCAGCGAGAGCAGGCCCAGATAGAGGGCGCCCGGCAGCGTGATGCGGGAGAGGACATAGGCGAGGTACTCCTCGGTCGGCTTTCCCGCCCGGATCCCGGGGATGAAACCGCCGTACTGCTTCATGTTGTCCGCGACTTCCTCGGGGTTGAAGGTGATCGCGACGTAGAAGTAGGTGAAGAAGATGATCATCAAGAAGTACGCCGCCATGTAGAGCGGGTGGTCCCCCCTGACGAAGTAGGTCGCGATCCAGCGAACCACCACGGAGTCGGAGTTCTGGTTGAACTGCACCGCCATCGCCGGCAGGTACAGCAGGCTCGAGGCGAAGATGACCGGGATGATGCCGGCCTGGTTGACCTTGAGCGGAATGTAGGTCGAGGAGCCGCCGAACATCTTGCGGCCGACCATCCTGCGGGCGTACTGCACCGGGATGCGCCGCTGTGCCTGCTCGATGAACACGACGGCGGCCATGACCACGAGGCCCATCACGACCACGGCACCGAAGACCCACGGGCCCTTGGCCTTCTGCACGCCCCACAGCGCGGCCGGGAAGGTCGCGATGACCTGGGTGAAGATCATGATCGACATGCCGTTGCCGATGCCACGCTCGGTGATCAGCTCACCGAGCCACATGATCACGGCGGTGCCGGCGGTCATCACCAGGACCATGAGGAGCGCGATCATGGTGCTGTCCTTGTAGAGCAGCGGCTTGGTGCAGCCCTGGAGCAGGTTGCCGGAGCGAGCCAGGGCCACGATGCCGGTGGCCTGCAGGATCGCGAGGGCGAGGGTGAGGTAGCGGGTGTACTGGGTGATCTTGGTCTGGCCCGCCTGGCCCTCCTTCTTCAGCGTCTCCAGCCGCGGGATGACCACGACGAGCAGCTGCAAGATGATGCTGGCGGTGATGTAGGGCATGATCCCGAGCGCGAAGATCGTGAGCTGGAGCAGCGCCCCGCCCGAGAACAGGTTGATCAGGCCGTAGATGCCGCTGTCCTTGGTCGCCTCGAAGCACGCCTGGACGTTGGGCACGTTCACACCCGGTGTCGGGATCTGCGACCCGAGCCGGAAGATCGCCACGATGAGCAGCACGAACAGCAGCTTCTTGCGCAGGTCCGGCGTACGGAATGCATTGACGAATGCGCCTAGCACGTGCTCCTCTTTCGGGTTTGCGACTGGTCGCGGCCTGCCTGCTGACCAAATCCGTGGAAGCCTAACAGGGCAGGAAGACCGTCCACGGCGCTAGTCCGGGAAGATCGTCCTGCCCTGTCGGCAACGAACAGCGGGGTTCTCAGAGTTCCGTCGTGCTTCCGCCGGCGGCCGCGATCTTCTCGGTTGCCGAGCCGGAGAACTTGTCCGCGGTGATCTGCACCGCCACGGAGATCTCGCCCTGGCCGAGGACCTTGACCGGGCGGCCCTTGCGAACCGCGCCCTTGGCCACGAGATCGGCCACCGAGATGGTGCCGCCCTCGGGGAACAGGTCGCTGATCCGGTCCAGGTTTACGACCTGGAACTCCACCTTGAAGGGGTTCTTGAAGCCCTTCAGCTTCGGCAGCCGCATGTGGATGGGCATCTGCCCACCCTCGAAGGCGACCGGAACCTGGTAGCGGGCCTTGGTGCCCTTGGTTCCGCGGCCTGCGGTCTTGCCCTTGGACGCCTCACCGCGACCCACGCGGGTCTTGGCGGTCTTGGCGCCCGGAGCGGGGCGCAGATGATGCAGCTTCAAACTCATGTGGGGTCACCCTCTCCGTCAACTTCCGTGACCGTCACCAGGTGACGCACGGTGTGAACCATGCCCCGAACCTCGGGGCGGTCCTCCTTGACGACCACGTCGCCGATCCGCTTGAGACCGAGCGACCGAACCGTGTCGCGCTGGTTCTTCTTGCAGCCGATGGTGGACTTCATCTGCTCGACCTTCAGGCGCGCCATCACTGCACCCCTGCCGGCTGTGCCTTGGCCGCCTCGACGCCCTCGGCCTGAGCCCTGAGCAGCGCCGCGGGAGCCACGTCCTCGACCCGAAGGCCACGACGAGCGGCAACGGCCTGGGGCTCCTCGAGGGAGCGCAGCGCCTCCACCGTGGCGTGCACGATGTTGATCTGGTTGGAGGAGCCCAGCGACTTGCTCAGCACGTCGTGGATGCCGGCGCACTCGAGCACCGCACGCACCGGGCCGCCGGCGATCACACCGGTACCAGGAGCAGCGGGACGCAGGAGTACGACGCCCGCGGCCTTCTCACCCTGGACGGGGTGCGGGATCGTGCCCTGGATGCGCGGGACGCGGAAGAAGCTCTTCTTCGCCTCCTCGACGCCCTTGGCGATCGCGGCCGGGACCTCCTTGGCCTTGCCGTAGCCGACGCCGACCATGCCGTCGCCGTCGCCGACGATCACCAGGGCGGTGAAGCTGAAGCGACGACCACCCTTGACGACCTTGGCGACGCGGTTGATCGCGACGACCCGCTCGATGTAGTTGCTCTTGTCGGCGCCGTCTCCACCACGACGGTTGTCGCGGCCTCCACGGCGCTCACCGCCGGCGCGCTGTCCGCGCTGGGGTCCGCTCATGAGTTCTACCTCTTCCGTTTCTAAAAAGTTCGGGCGATCAGAAGGTCAGGCCGCCCTCGCGGGCGCCGTCCGCGAGGGCCGCGACGCGACCGTGGTACTTGTTGCCGGCGCGGTCGAAGACCACTCCGTCGACTCCAGCGGTCTTGGCGCGCTCGGCGACGAGCTCACCGACCTTGCGCGCCTTGGCGGTCTTGTCGCCCTCGAAGGAGCGGAAGTCCGACTCCATGGTCGAGGCGGACGCGAGCGTCTTGCCGACCAGGTCGTCGACGACCTGCACCGTGATGTGCTTCGAGCTGCGGGTGACCACCAGGCGCGGGCGCTCGGAAGTGCCGTTGACCTTCTTGCGTCCGCGAATCTGGCGACGCGCACGGGACGCGACGCGAGCCGCGGTGTGCTTGCCAGCCTTGAGTGAGATAGCCATCGTCACTTACCAGCCTTTCCGACCTTGCGGCGAATGTGCTCTCCCGCGTAGCGAACGCCCTTGCCCTTGTAGGGCTCCGGCTTGCGCAGCTTGCGGATGTTGGCAGCGACTTCGCCGACCAACTGCTTGTCGATGCCCTGGACACCGAGCTTCGTGGGGCCCTCGACGGTGAACGTGATGCCGTCGGGGGCGTTGAACGTGATCGAGTGCGAGTAGCCGAGCTGGAACTCCAGCTGGGTCGGGCCCTTGGAGAGCACCCGGTAGCCCACGCCGACGATCTCGAGCTTCTTCTCGTAGCCGTCGGTGACCCCGACGACCATGTTGTGGATCAGGGAGCGGGTCAGGCCGTGGAGCGACCTGCTCTCCCGCTCGTCGTTGGGACGCTTCACCTCGAGGGTGCCCTCACCGTTCTCGACGGTGATGGGTGCGGCCACCGTGTGGCTCAGGGTGCCCTTGGGGCCCTTGACCGTGACGGTGTTCGCCTCGAGCTGGACGTCGACCCCGGAAGGAACCGGGACGGGCAGCTTGCCAATGCGCGACATTGCTATTCCTCCTGGTCCCTGGTCACCAGACGTAGGCGAGGACTTCCCCACCTACGCCCTTGCGGTTGGCCTGGCGGTCGGTGAGCAACCCCTGGCTGGTCGAGATGATCGCGACGCCGAGGCCGCCGAGCACCTTGGGCAGTGCCGTGCTCTTCGCGTAGACGCGCAGACCGGGCTTGCTGATCCGGCGTACACCGGCGATCGAGCGCTCGCGGTTGCGGCCGTACTTCAGCTCCACGAGCAGCGTCTTGCCGACGACACCCTCGTCGTCGCGAACCTCGAAGGAGGTGATGTACCCCTCCTGCTTGAGGATCTCGGCAACGCCCTGCTTGAGCTTGCTGTACGGCATCGACACGGAGTCGTGGTACGCCTGGTTGGCGTTGCGCAGACGCGTCAGCATGTCTGCGATCGGGTCAGTCATGGTCATGGCCGTCTCGGCCCTTTCTCCACTCCGGTTTCGGCCTGCATCTCAGGACGACCTGTAGCGATCATTGTTGTTTGGGTGCTTCGGGGAGGGCCGCCAGGCCCGTCTCGGAGCGAGTTACCAGGAGCTCTTCGTCACGCCGGGCAGCTCACCGCGGTGAGCCATCTCGCGTAGGCAGATCCGGCACAGGCCGAACTTGCGGTAGACAGCCTTGGGGCGGCCGCAGCGCTGGCAGCGGGTGTAGCCGCGCACCGCGAACTTCGGCTTGCGAGCTGCCTTGACCTTCAGTCCAGTCTTCGCCATGTCAGTTGATCTCCTTGAACGGGAAGCCGAGCTTCTTCAGCAGCGCCCGACCCTCGTCGTCGTTGGTCGCGGTGGTCACCACCGTGATGTCCATGCCCCGGGAGCGGTCGATCTTGTCCTGGTCGATCTCGTGGAACATGACCTGCTCGGTGAGACCGAAGGTGTAGTTGCCACGGCCGTCGAACTGGGTGGCCGAGAGACCGCGGAAGTCACGGATGCGGGGCAGCGCCAGGGCGAGCAGCCGGTCCAGGAACTCCCACATCCGGTCTCCGCGCAGGGTCACGTGGGCACCGATCGGCATGCCCTCGCGCAGCTTGAACTGGGCGATCGACTTGCGGGCCTTCGTGACCTGCGGCTTCTGGCCGGTGATCGCGGTGAGGTCCTTGACCGCACCCTCGATCAGCTTGGAGTCGCGGGCGGCTTCACCGACACCCATGTTGACCACGATCTTGGTCAGGCCGGGCACCTGCATGACGTTGGCGTAGGCGAACTCCTCGCGCATGGCGGGGATGATCTCCTCGCGGTAGCGCGCCTTCATGCGGGGGATCGTGCTGGTCTCGGTCACTGTCTCACTCATCAGATCTCGTCTCCGGACTTGCGGGAGATGCGAACGCTCCGCTGGGCCTGGTAGGTCGAACCGTCGGGGCGTCGCTTCGTGATCTCCACGCGCTTCGAGCCGAGGCGGGTCGTGCCCTTGCCCTCGACCACCATCACGTTGGAGAGGTGGATCGCGGCCTCGGTGGTCACGATGCCGCCGGTGTTGCCGGCGCGGCCGCCCTGGTTGACGACCTTGGTGTGCTTCTTGACCCGGTTGACACCCTCGACGATCACCCGCTGCTCCTCACGGAGCACCTGGATGACCTTGCCCTCGGCACCCTTGTCCTTGCCTGCGATCACCTTGACGGTGTCGCCTTTCTTGATGTTGACGCTCATCTCAGAGCACCTCCGGTGCCAGCGAAATGATCTTCATGAACTTCTTGTCGCGCAGCTCGCGGCCCACGGGGCCGAAGATGCGCGTGCCACGGGGTTCCCCGTCGGCCTTGAGGATCACAGCTGCGTTCTCGTCGAAGCGGATGTAGGAACCGTCGGGACGGCGGCGCTCCTTGACGGTGCGCACGATGACGGCCTTGACGACGTCGCCCTTCTTGACGTTGCCGCCCGGGATCGCGTCCTTGACGGTGGCGACGATGACGTCGCCGATGCCGGCGTAGCGCCGACCGGAGCCACCGAGCACGCGGATGCACAGAATCTGCTTCGCACCCGTGTTGTCGGCGACCTTGAGTCGCGACTCCTGCTGAATCATTGGTCTTGTCTCCTACTTCGCCTTCTCGAGGATCTCCACCACACGCCAGCGCTTTGTCGCTGAGAGGGGGCGGGTCTCCATGATCAGGACACGGTCACCGACGGCACACTCGTTGGGCTCGTCGTGGGCCTTCAGCTTGCTCGTGCGGCGCAGGACCTTCCCGTAGAGGGCGTGCTTGACCCGGTCCTCGACCGAGACGACGACGGTCTTGTCCATCTTGTCGCTGACGACCAGGCCCTCACGGACCTTGCGCGCCGAGCGCTCCCCGGCGGACGCCGGGCTGACTGCCTCGTTGCTCATGCAGCACCATCCTTCTTCGACTCCGGAGCACTCCTGATGCCGAGCTCGCGCTCACGCACCACGGTGTAGATCCGGGCAATGTCCTTTTTGACCGCGTTGAGGCGGCCGTGGCTCTCGAGCTGGCCCGTTGCGGCCTGGAACCGGAGGTTGAAAAGCTCCTCCTTCGACTCACGCAGCTTCGTCTCGAGGTCGACGTTGTTCAGGTCGTCGAGCTCGTATGCGGTCGCCATCAGAAATCACCTGCTTCACGGCTGACGAAACGGCACTTCATGGGGAGCTTGTGGATCGCGCGACGCATGGCCTCGCGAGCAATGTCCTCAGGAACACCGGAAAGTTCGAACATGACACGGCCCGGCTTGACGTTGGCCACCCACCACTCGGGTGACCCCTTGCCGGAACCCATCCGGGTCTCAGCCGGCTTCTTGGTCAGCGGACGGTCGGGGTAGATGTTGATCCACACCTTCCCGCCTCGCTTGATGTGACGGGTCATCGCAATACGCGCGGACTCGATCTGACGGTTGGTCACGTAGTGGCCCTCGACCGCCTGGATGCCGAAGTCGCCGAAAGCGAGCTTCGTTCCACCCTTGGCAGCACCCGTCCGCTTGGGGTGGTGCTGCTTGCGGTGCTTGACCCTGCGGGGCATCAACATGGTGCTCAGGCCTCCCCGTTGGTGGTAGCGGCGGCTGCGGTCGAGGCGGCAGCCTCGGCGACCGGCGCTGCGGCGGGGGTCGCGGCGGCGGTCGCGGCGGCGGTCTCCTGGGCAGCGGGTGCCTCGGTGCGGGCCGGACGGTCCCCGCGGGTGCCGCGAGTCGGACGCTCGGCACCGCGGTCGCCGCGGGCGCCACCGGGGCCACCACGGCCGCGGCCGGGAGCACCGGCACGGGCAGCAGCCTGGGCCTCGCGCTCGGCGCGGGTTCCGGCGACCTCGCCCTTGTAGATCCAGACCTTCACGCCGATGCGGCCGAAGGTGGTCTTGGCCTCGTAGAAGCCGTAGTCGATGTCCGCCCGGAGGGTGTGCAGCGGCACGCGGCCCTCGCGGTAGAACTCCGAGCGCGACATCTCAGCGCCGTTGAGCCGACCGGAGCACTGGATCCGGATGCCCTTGGCACCGGAACGCATCGAGGTCTGCATCGCCTTCTTCATGGCGCGACGGAACTGCACGCGACCGGCGAGCTGCTCGGCGACGCCCTGGGCGACCAGCTGCGCGTCGATCTCGGGCTGCTTGACCTCGAGGATGTTCAGCTGCACCTGCTTGCCGGTCAGCTTCTCCAGCTCGCCTCGGAGGCGGTCCGCCTCGGCGCCGCGGCGACCGATGACGATGCCCGGGCGGGCGGTGTGGATGTCGACCCGCACGCGGTCACGGGTGCGCTCGATCTCGACCTTGGAGATGCCGGCCCGCTCCATGCCCTTGGACAGCAGCCTGCGGATGGCGACGTCCTCGCCGACGTAGGCCTTGTAGAGCTTGTCGGCGTACCACCGGCTCTTGTGGTCGGTGGAGATGCCGAGGCGGAACCCGTTCGGGTTGATCTTCTGACCCATCAGGCCTTCCGTCCCTTCGTCTTGTTGCCGGCGGCGGGAGCCACTGCGGGCTGCACCACCAGGGTGATGTGGCTGGTGCGCTTGTTGATCCGGGTGGCCCGGCCCTGCGCACGGGGGCGCCAACGCTTCATCGTCGGACCCTCGTCGACCAGCGCCTTGCTCACGACCAGCTCGCCGCGGTCCAGGTCCTCGGTCGTCGTGGCGTTGGCCACGGCGCTCTCCAGCACCTTGTACACGGTCTCGCTGGCCGCCTGCGGCGCGAACTGCAGCAGGGACAACGCATCGTCGACGGGAAGACCGCGGACCATGTCCACGACCCGTCGTGCCTTCATCGGGGTGATCCGGACGAAGCGCGCGCTGGCGAACGCGCCGGGCTCGTCACCCAGAAGCGAGTCGCGGCGGGCGCTGGTGCGCCTACGCTCTGTAACGCTCATAGCTCAATCTCTCCTTGGCTGTCACCGCGATCAGCGGCGACGGCTCTTCCGGTCGTCCTTGACGTGTCCGCGATAGGTGCGGGTCGGGGCGAACTCGCCCAGCTTGTGGCCGACCATCGAGTCGGTCACGAACACCGGGACGTGCTTGCGTCCGTCGTGCACGGCGAGCGTGTGACCGATCATGGCCGGCACGATCATCGAGCGACGCGACCACGTCTTGATCACGTTGTGGGTTCCGGCTTCGTTCTGGCGGTCCACCTTGTTGATCAGGTGGCCGTCCACGAAGGGACCCTTCTTCAGGCTGCGAGGCATGTCTGTTCTTCCCTACTCAGCGCTTGTTCTTGCCGGTCTTGCGGCGACGGACGATGAGGGCATCGCTGGCCTTGCGCTTGCGCGTACGGCCCTCGGGCTTGCCCCACGGGGACACAGGGTGACGTCCACCGGACGTCTTGCCCTCACCACCACCATGCGGGTGGTCGACAGGGTTCATGACCACACCACGCACGGTCGGGCGGCGGCCCTTCCAGCGCATGCGCCCGGCCTTGCCCCAGTTGATGTTGGACTGCTCGGCGTTGCCGACCGCGCCGATGGAGGCGCGGCAGCGAACGTCGACGTAGCGCATCTCGCCGGAGGGCATCCGCAGCTGCGCACGGGAACCCTCCTTGGCGACGAGCTGGGCGCTGTTGCCGGCCGAACGGGCGATCTTGGCGCCGCCACCGGGCCGGAGCTCGATGCAGTGGATCGTCGTACCGACCGGGATGTTGCGCAGCGGCAGGTTGTTGCCCGGCTTGATGTCCGCGGTGGGGCCTGACTCGATCGGGGTGCCCTGGTTCACGCCGAGCGGCGCCACGATGTAGCGCTTCTCGCCGTCCGCGTAGTGCAGCAGGGCGATGCGCGCCGTGCGGTTCGGGTCGTACTCGATGTGCGCGACCTTCGCCGGCACGCCGTCCTTGTCGTAGCGACGGAAGTCGATGATCCGGTAGGCGCGCTTGTGCCCGCCACCCTGGTGACGCGTGGTGATGCGGCCCTGGTTGTTGCGGCCGCCCTTCTTGGGCAGCGGCTTGACCAGAGACTTCTCCGGCGTCGTCCGGGTGATCTCGACGAAGTCGGCGACCGACGAGCCACGACGGCCCGGGGTGGTCGGCTTGTACTTGCGGATAGCCATGTCAGTTCCTTAGTCGTGGGTCCGGTCAGGAGACCGGGCCCCCGAAGATGTCGATGCGGTGGCCCTCGGCCAGGCTGACGATCGCGCGCTTGGTGTCCTTGCGACGACCCACTCCCGTGCGGGTACGGCGGGACTTGCCCTTGCGATTCATCGTGTTCACCGAGGTGACCTTGACGTCGAACACCTTCTCGACCGCGATCTTGATCTCGGTCTTGTTCGCGTCCGGGTGGACGACGAAGGTGTACTTGTTCGCGTCGAGCAGGCCGTAGCTCTTCTCGCTCACGACCGGTGCGATCAGCACGTCACGGTGGTCCTTGTGCAGGGTGCTCACTTGTCGCCCTCCTCCTCGGCGTGGGTCTGCTCGATCGACTTCTTCGAGCCGGCCTTGACGAACCCGGCAGCCTCGGCGTCGGCAGCGGTCTTGAACCAGACCTCCGCCACGGTCGCGTCGTACCAGCGACCGCCAGGGGCGTGGTACTTCATCGAGTCCTTGTTGCCCTTGACCTCATAGCCCTCGGGCGCCTCGCCGTTCTCGAGCGGCAGAGCCGAACCCGGGAACTCCTCGACGTCGGCCTCGACCTCAGCCTCGGCGTCGGGTGCGGCCTTGGGCGCCTTGGTGGCCTTCGCGGCCGATGCAGCCTTCGCGGCGGGGGCCTCGTCGACCACGGCCGCGTCGTTGCCCGGGGCCTCGACGATGGTCGCCTTGCGCGTGCTCGACGCCGCGGTGCCGTTGACGAACGCGTCGTAGGCCCCCTTGGTGAAGATCACGTCGTCGGAGAGCAGCACGTCGTAGGTGTTCAGCTGGTCGACGGCCAACAGGTGCACGGTGGCCACGTTGCGCAGCGAGAGCCAGGTGACGGCGTCGTCGCGCTCGAGCACGACCAGCTGGCGACGGGTGTCGCTGAGCCCCACGAGGGCGGCGACAGCGTCCTTGGTCGACGGCTTCTGGCCACCGACCAGCGACTCCACCACGTGGATGCGGCCGGAGCGGGCCCGGTCGGAGAGGGCACCGCGCAGGGCGGCTGCCTTCATCTTCTTGGGGGTGCGCTGGTCGTAGTCACGCGGATGCGGTCCGTGGACCACACCGCCGCCGACGAACTGCGGCGCACGGGTCGACCCCTGACGGGCGCGACCTGTGCCCTTCTGCTTGTACGGCTTGCGCCCACCACCGCGGACTTCACCGCGGGACTTGGTGGAGTGCGTGCCCTGGCGAGCCGCAGCCTGCTGAGCCACCACGACCTGGTGCATCAACGGGATGTTGGCGTCGACGTCGAAGATCTCGGCGGGGAAATCCACCTTCACGCTCTTGGCGCTCATGCTCCGGCCTCCTCGTTCTGCTTCGCAGCCGAGCGGAGGACCACGAGGCCACCCTTGGGGCCGGGAACGGCACCCTTGAGCAGGATCAGGCCCTTCTCGGCGTCCACGGCGTGCACGGTGACGTTCTGTGTCGTCACGGTGTCGCTACCCATGCGACCGGCCATGCGCGTGCCCTTGAAGACACGGCCCGGGGTCGCGCAGGCACCGATGGAGCCGGGCTTGCGGTGGTTCTTGTGGGCACCGTGGGATGCGCCGACACCGTGGAAGCCGTGCAGCTTCATCACGCCGGCGTAGCCCTTGCCCTTGCTGGTGCCGGTGACGTCGATCTCCTGACCGGCGGCGAACAGCGCAGCGCTGAGCTCCTGGCCGATCTCGTACGACGCGGCGTCACTCGTGCGAATCTCGGCGAGGTGGCGACGCGGGGTCACACCCGCCTTGTCGAAGTGACCGGCAGCCGGCTTGGTGACCTTGGCGCCGTCGATCTCGCCAAAGGCGACCTGGATGGCGTTGTAGCCGTCCTTCTCGGGCGTGCGCACCTGGGTCACCACATTGGTGCCGGCGGCGATCACGGTCACGGGGACGATGCGGTTGTTCTCGTCCCAGGTCTGGGTCATGCCGAGCTTGGTGCCCAGCAGGCCCTTCACGTTGCGTTCGAAAGTGCTCATGGTGGACCTCAGAGCTTGATCTCGATGTCGACGCCTGCAGGCAGGTCGAGTCGCATGAGCGAGTCGACCGTCTTGGGCGTGGGGTCAATGATGTCGATGAGGCGCTTGTGCGTGCGCATCTCGAAGTGCTCGCGGGAGTCCTTGTACTTGTGCGGCGAGCGGATCACGCAGTACACGTTCTTCTCCGTCGGCAACGGCACCGGGCCGGCGACCTTCGCGCCCGTACGGGTCACGGTGTCCACGATCTTCCGCGCCGAGGTGTCGATCACCTCGTGGTCATAGGCCTTGAGCCTGATGCGGATCTTTTGTCCCGCCATCAAACAACGTCCTTCGCTTCGTAGCTCTCGACTGTCTCGGACCACCTCGGTGAGGCGAACCGCCCTGCTCCGCTCTGTCTGACTTCTCCGACCCCCGCGGTCGGGCGTGTCGCGCTGTTCTCGACGCGCGCGACGCACACGATCTCGTGCTGGTCGTTGTCTGGAAAGGCGCCCGGGGGACCGGGCAGAACGGGATCTCCTGGTGCGGCGCAGACGCGCAACCACTTCACAACCGCCGGTTGGCAGCTCAGGAGAACCTGTTCAGTAGTCAATGTCCGCGCCCCGGCAATCCCGCCGGAGCAACCGCACTATCTTGACAGAGACTCCCGTCCAGCGCCAAATCGGGTCGCCCGCACGCGCGATCCCGTCCGGTTCTGGGGTGATTCACCCTAGATCTGGGCGGTCTCCTCCCCGCAGCCCGGCCAGGGCATCGGGCCCGTGTCCCCCTCGGCATCCGGCTTGGTGCTCGGGAACCGTGGGATGGACAGGGCCAGCATGGCCGCGAGCATGCACAGTCCCCCCGCAGTCATCCAGGCCCAGAAGTAGTCACCGAAGCCCTGCCGGATCCAGCCGGCGTAGGAGGCGGCGACACCCGCCCCGACCATGTGCGCGGCGAAGACCCAACCGAAGACCACCCCGGACCTCTCCAGGCCGAAGTGGGTGCGACACAGGGCCACCGTGGGCGGCACCGTCGCCACCCAGTCGAGGCCGTAGAACAAGATGAACAGGAACAGGCTCGGCTGGACGTCCGGCCCGAGCAGGGCGGGGACCACCAGCAGGGACAGCCCGCGCAGCAGGTAGTAGCCGAACAGCAGGTAGCGCGAGTCGACCCGGTCGGTCAGCCAGCCCGAGGCGATCGTGCCGACGATGTCGAAGATGCCGATAAGGGCGAGCAGCCCGGCCGCGGTCGTGGCGGGCATCCCGTGGTCGTGCGCCGCCGGGATGAAGTGCGTGCCGATCAGGCCGTTCGTCGACCAGCCGCAGATCCAGAAGGACAAGAACAGCGCCCAGAACGTCCAGCGTCGGCTGACCTGGCGCAAGGTGGAGACCGCCAGGGCCGCCGGCCCGGGCCCGGACCGGTCATACACCGGCTCGACGTACGCCGCGTCGGCGCCGTAGGGCACCTCTCCCACGTCGGAGGGCCGGTCACGCAGCGCGACCAGCACCACCGGGACCAGCAGCAGCGAGAACGCGGCCACGAGGCCCGCCGCCCAGCGCCAGCCCGGTCCGGCGGCGAGCTGGGCGATGGCCGGCAGGAAGACCAGCTGGCCCGTCGAGCTCGCGGCGGAGAAGATGCCCGTGACCAGGCCCCGGTGGCGGACGAACCAGCGGTTGGCGACGATCGCCCCGAAGACCAGGGCCATCGCGCCGGTGCCGAGGCCGATCGGCACCCCCCACAGCAGCCACAGCTGCCACGACTCGGTCATCACGAGCGTCAGCCCGGCACCCGCAGCGACCATCAGGAGCGCCGCCGCGGCGACCCGGCGTACGCCGAAGCGCTCCATCAGCGCCGCGGCGAACGGCGCCGTGAGCCCGTAGATGATCAGGTTGAGGCTGACCGCGCCCGACGTGGTGGCCCGGGACCAGCCGAACTCCTGCTCCAGTGGCTCCAGCAGCGCACCGGTCGAGGAACGGAAGCCGGCTGCTGCGACCAGGGCGGCCATCGTGGCCGCGGCGACCCACCAGGCCCGAACACTCGTGCGCACCTCGACGTCGGTCCGGCTCACCTGGTGAGTCTAGGGCGGCACGGCCCCGCGGCCCGTGGTGAGCGCTGCCAGGTTCCGCACGGATCCGGCCACCCGATCGAACCCGGCCCGGCCCCGTCGACGGCAGCGTCAGTAGTTGGTGGTGGAGGAGACCGCGAGCCCGAAGACCAGCAGCGCGACCAGCACCAGCACGCCGAGCACGAGCAAGAAGGTGGAGACCATCCCCAGGATCCGCCCGACGTTGACGGTCTCGCGGCCGCCGAGCTGGCCCTGCGAGGCGTCGATCTGGCGCAGGGCGTTGTTGCCCATGGACCACGCGAACGGCCCGAGCACCTGGCAGAGCACCAGCCCGCAGATGCCGAGGATCAGGATCGTGGTCGCCTGGGGGTGGTTCTGCGGGGGCGGCGGATAGGAGTAGGACTGGTGTACGTCGCTCACGGGAGAAGTCTGACACGTCGGGTGGCTCGCAGGACGCATTGGCAGCCGAGCGCCGCGGGTCCGGTGCTCGGACCCGCGGCGGGTGGTGGATCAGCCGATCACGTTGGAGTTGACGAAGTCGCCGACGTAGATGGCGAGGTAGGCGACGACGGCGAGAAGTCCCAGCACCAGGCTGGCGATGGCCTTGCCGGAACCGGTGTCGGCCCGCTTTCCGGCGTACCCGAGCAGGCACGCGGCCGCACCGAGCTGGATCGGGAGACCGCTCCAGAACGCCGGCACGACGATCAGCAGGGCCAGGGCACCCAGGACCAGCGCGCGTCCACCCGCGCTCTCCTGACGCAGGCCGCGGGGTACGACGACCCCGAAGAGCACGCCGGCGGCGACGATCTGGAGTCCCAGCTCGACCAGGCGCTCGCGGTTGTCGTGCGCCCCGAGGTACGAGAGGGTGACGGCGATCGCCGTGCTGGCGATGGCGGCCGGGATCATCGCGTTTCGCGCGGTGACGCGATCGGAGGTCTCGGTTGCGGTGATGGGCGATGTGGTCATCGGACTGTCCTTTCCTGGAACTGTGTGGTCCCCGCCAGTCTTGGCCGGCCAGTCCCTCCTGTCGTCGCCCACGTCAGCGACGCGAGTCACCCCCTGGGGCGACGACGCGAGTCATCCTCAGGAGTGACCCTCCAGGGTCCCGTGACGCCTTACCGTGGCTCTCATGCAGCTGTTCGCGGCGCTCCGTCGACATCGCGACCTGGTGATCGCGGTGGTGCTGACCTGCATCTACGTGGCCGAGCTGCTGCTCTACCCACGGGCCGATCGCGACGTGGCCGTGCCGCTGGCGATCGCGACCGCCATGACCTTGGTGCTCAGGCGCCGTGCCCCCATGGTGGTGTTCCTCATCGTCGTCGCCGGGAACTTCGCGGTCGTGCACTTCGCCCCCCGCTTCGACGCGAACTCGATCGCGTTCGTGGCGATCTTCCTGTTCAACCTCTACTCCCTGGGGGCCAATGCCCGCGCCCTGGAGGCCTGGCTCGGCGCCGTCGGGGTCCTCGCCACGGTTGTCGGTTTCGTCATCGGCGACGGCGCCCACCAACCCGCCGACGTGTTCTTCGCCCTCGCTTTCGTCGGGACCCCGTGGGCCGCGGGCCTCGTCGTGCGACTGCGCAGCGAACGGGAGCGCGAGCTGCGGGCCAGAAATCTCGCGCTCGCCGAGGAGACCGAGCGGGCGATCGCCGCCGAGCGCGCCCGCATCGCCCGCGAGCTGCACGACGTGGTCTCGCACGCGATCGCCGTGACGGTGCTGCAGGCCAGGGGGGCCCGCAAGATGGTGGGAAGTGACGACGGCGCCGTGAAGCGAGCGCTGGCCGCGATCGAGCAGACGAACACGGCTGCCATGGCGGACATGCGCCGGCTGCTCTCGCTGCTTCGCGACGCCGACGACCCGGGCGGCCGCGATGCACCGGCGCCGTCCCTGGAGGCTCTCGACCGACTGGTCGACCAGGTCCGCGGGTCCGGCCTGGCCGTGGAGCTGGAGATCGGCGGCGAACCGGTCCCGGTCCCGCCCGGCCTCGACCTCTCGGCCTACCGGATCGTCCAGGAGGCGCTCACCAACGTGCTCAAGCACGCCGGTCCCGACGCCCGAGCACGCGTCGAGGTTCGCTACGGCGAGGACGAGCTCCAGGTCGTGGTGACCAACACCGGCATCGTCGACGTGGTTCCCGGGGCCGCGGGCCACGGCTTGGTCGGGATCCGCGAACGGGCGTCGGTTGCCGGCGGCTCGGTCGACGCGGGCCCGTGCGAGGGCGGGTACGCCGTACACGCGCGGCTGCCGTACCTGACGGAGGCACGATGATCCGAGTCGTCCTCGCCGATGACCAGCCGCTGGTGCGCACCGGCCTGCGGATGATCCTCAGTGACCAGCCCGACATCGAAGTCGTCGGCGAGGCGGCGGACGGTCGTGAGGCGGTCAGCCTGTGCGCCGAGACGCTCCCCGACGTCGTGCTGATGGATGTCCGGATGCCGGAGCTCGACGGGATCGACGCCACCCGCGCGGTCACCGCGCTCGCCGACCCTCCGCGGGTGCTCGTTCTCACGACGTTCGACCTCGACGACGTGGTCTACGACGCGCTGCGGGCGGGCGCGAGCGGCTTCCTGCTCAAGGACGCGCCCGAGGAGCGGCTCACCACGGCGATCCGGGTCGTCGCCGAAGGCGGCTCACTGTTCGCGCCCTCGGTGACCCGCAGGCTGATCGAGCAGTTCGCGCACGGCATCGGGCCGGTCGAGAGGCCCTCGCTGGACGCCTTGACCGAGCGCGAGACCGAGGTGCTGGTGCAGGTGGCGCGGGGCCTGTCGAACGCGGAGATCGCGACCACGCTGTTCGTCAGCGAGAACACGGTCAAGACCCACGTGGCGCGGCTGCTGATGAAGCTCGGCCTGCGGGACCGGGTCCAGGCCGTGGTCCTCGCCTACGAGTGCGGGCTGGTGCGGCCGGCCCCCTAGTTCGCGACCGGGCACTGCGCGCACGCTCAGGAGCACCGAGCGGTCAGTCGAGTCACACCCCGCGTGCACGCAGTGACCGCTCGGCGTCGTACGACGTGCGCGGATTGACCGGTCGGCGAATTACGAGGAGAGGGTCAGGGGCGGCGGCGGTAGCAGAGGTCGGTGATCGGACGGTCGACGGCGAGGCCCTTGCGCTCGAACTTGGTGACCGGGCGGTCGGCCCAGCGCTCGACCGGGCCGCCTTCGAGGTCGGGCTCTGCGTCGAGGACCCGCCGAATCGTCGCGGCGTACTCCGCCCAGTCGGTGGCCAGTCGCCAGACACCGCCGGGGCGCAGCCGCGAGGCCGCGATGGCCGCGAACTCGGGGGTGACCAGGCGTCGCTTGTGGTGTCGCTTCTTCGGCCACGGGTCGGGGAAGAACGTCCACACCTCCTCGACCTGGCCCGGCTCGAAGAGGTGCTCCAGGCACCAGATGGCGTCGATCGAGAGCAGCCGCACGTTCTCGGCACCGGCCTGCGCCAGCAGGCCCAGGGTGTGGGCGATCCCGGGTCGCCAGACCTCGAGCGCCACCACGTCGTACGCCGGCCGCGCGGCCGCGAGCGCAGCGGTGGCCTCCCCCACGCCCGAACCGATCTCCACGATGATCGGGGCCTCGCGGCCGAAGACCGTGCCCCACGCGAACCCCGGGGCGTCCACGCGCTCCTCCTCGACCACCCAGTCGAGGTGGTGGGCGTCCCACGACTCCTGCTGGGAGGGGGTGAACCGGCTGCCCCGACGGGAGTAGGTGAGCACCTCGCTGATCCGGCGACCGTCCTCGGTGAACTTCTGGTGCGGACGGGCGGGACGGGGGCTGTTCATGGCTGGGCTTTCCATCGGCGGCGGTGGACCGCACTCGGGAGGCGCAGGTGCGGACCGGGAAGCGGAAGGGGCCCCGAGACCTTGCGGTCTCGGGGCCCCACGCGCTCGACTACTTGGTGATCTTGGTGACTCGACCGGCGCCCACGGTGCGGCCGCCCTCGCGGATCGCGAAGCGGAGACCGTCCTCCATGGCGATCGGCTGGATCAGCTCGACCTGCATGTCGGTGTTGTCGCCAGGCATGACCATCTCGCGGCCCTCGGGAAGGGTCACCACGCCAGTCACGTCCGTGGTCCGGAAGTAGAACTGGGGGCGGTAGTTGTTGAAGAACGGCGTGTGACGGCCGCCCTCCTCCTTGGAGAGGATGTAGACCGAGGCCTCGAAGTTGGTGTGCGGGGTGGTCGTACCCGGCTTGATCACGACCATGCCGCGCTCGACGTCCTCACGCTTCGTGCCGCGAAGCAGCAGCCCGACGTTCTCGCCGGCCTGGCCCTCGTCGAGGAGCTTGCGGAACATCTCGACACCGGTGACGGTGCTCTTCTGCGAGCCCTCGCGGATGCCGATGATCTCGACCTCCTCGTTGACCTTGACGATGCCGCGCTCGATGCGACCGGTGATGACGGTTCCACGACCGGTGATCGTGAAGACGTCCTCGACGGGCATCAGGAAGGGCTTCTCGGTCTCACGCTCGGGCTGCGGGATGGACTCGTCCACCGCGTTCATCAGCTCGAGGATCGACTCGCCCCACTTCTCGTCGCCCTGGAGCGCCGGGAAGGCGGCAACCTTGACCACGGGGACGTCGTCGCCCGGGAACTCGTACTCGTTGAGGAGCTCGCGCACCTCCATCTCGACGAGCTCGATGAGCTCCTCGTCGTCAACCATGTCGCACTTGTTCAGCGCGACAACGAGGGCGGGCACGCCGACCTGGCGGGCGAGCAGCACGTGCTCACGCGTCTGGGGCATGGGACCGTCGGTCGCGGCCACGACCAGGATCGCGCCGTCCATCTGCGCCGCACCCGTGATCATGTTCTTGATGTAGTCGGCGTGACCGGGGCAGTCGACGTGGGCGTAGTGACGCGCCTCAGTCTGGTACTCGACGTGCGCGATCGAGATGGTGATACCGCGCTGACGCTCCTCGGGAGCCTTGTCGATCTGGTCGAACGCCGAAGCCTCATTGAGGTTCGGGAACTTGTCGTGCAGCACCTTGGTGATAGCTGCCGTCAACGTCGTCTTGCCGTGGTCGATGTGACCAATGGTTCCGATGTTGACGTGCGGCTTGGTCCGCTCGAACTTCGCCTTAGCCACTGGGGCTCCTCCTGTTTATTGGTACTTGACTCGTATGGGACTTGTCGTGCCGAGGTGCGGTGAGAACCTTACTCGCCGCGAACCTTCTTGATGATCTCGTCGGCGACGTTCTGGGGAACCTCGGCGTACGAGTCGAACTCCATCGAGTACGAAGCCTGACCGGAGGTCTTGGACCGCAGGTCACCAACGTACCCGAACATTTCTGAGAGCGGCACGAGGGCATCGACGACGCGATCCCCCGAGCGCTCGGACATCGACTGCACCTGACCGCGGCGCGAGTTGATGTCGCCGATGACGTCTCCCAGGAAGGTCTCCGGGGTCACGACCTCGACGGCGAACATGGGCTCCAGCAGCACGGGCTTGGCCATCCGTGCGGCCTCCTTGAACGCCTGGTTGCCGGCGATCTTGAAGGCCAGCTCGGAGGAGTCGACGTCGTGGTAGGCGCCGTCCTCGAGGGTGTACTTGACGTCCACCATCGGATAGCCGGCGAGTACGCCGAACTCCATGGCGTCCTGTCCACCCTGGTCGACCGAGGGGATGTACTCCTTCGGCACGCGACCACCGGACACGTTGTTGACGAACTCGTAGCCGCCGCCGTGACCGGTCTCGGGGTCGATGTTGGGCTCGAGGGAGATCAGCACCTTGGCGAACTGGCCGGAACCACCGGTCTGCTTCTTGTGGGTGTAGCCGTGCTTCTCGACCTTGCGACGAATGGTCTCGCGGTAGGCGACCTGCGGCTTGCCGACGGTGGCCTCGACGCGGAACTCGCGCTTCATCCGGTCCACGAGGATCTCCAGGTGGAGCTCGCCCATGCCCGCGATGATGGTCTGTCCGGTCTCCTCGTCCGCCTTGACGGTGAAGGTCGGGTCCTCGTCGGAGAGCCGCTGGATCGCGGTGCCGAGCTTCTCCTGGTCACCCTTGGTCTTGGGCTCGATGGCGACCTCGATCACCGGGGCCGGGAACGTCATCGACTCCAGGATCACCGGGTGGGACGGGTCGCACAGGGTGTGGCCGGTCTTGGTGTCCTTCAGGCCCATCACGGCCACGATCTGTCCGGCGCCGACCGACGCGATCTCCTCACGCTTGTTCGCGTGCATCTGGTAGACCTTGCCGATTCGCTCCTTGCGCCCGTTGACCGAGTTCATCACCGAGGAGCCTGCCTCCAGCTTGCCGGAGTAGACGCGCACGTAGATCAGCTTGCCCAGGTGCGGGTCGGTGGCGATCTTGTAGGCGAGGCCGGAGAACGGCTCGTCGTCGGAGGGCTGGCGGACGATGACCTCGTCCTCGTCCTTGACCGAGTGGCCCTGGATGCCGTCGATGTCGAGCGGCGAGGGGAGGTACTTCACGACGGCGTCGAGCAGGGGCTGGACGCCCTTGTTCTTGAACGCTGTGCCGCACAGGACGGGGTTGATCTTGTCGGCCAGGGTGGCGCGCCGGATGGCCGCCTCGAGCTCCCCGACGGAGAACTCCTGCTCGTCGAGGAACTTCTCCATGATCGCGTCGTCGGCGTCGGCGAGCGTCTCGAGCAGCTTCTCGCGGTACTCCGCGGCCTGCTCGGCCAGCTCGGCCGGGATCTCCTCGACCTCGTAGTCGTCGCCCATCGTGGTCTCGCCGCGCCAGGTGAGGGCGCGCATGCCGACGAGGTCGACGACACCGAGGAAGTCGCCCTCGGCCCCGATCGGGAGCTGGAGCACCAGCGGGGTGGAGTTCAGCCGCTCGATCATCATGTCGACGCAGCGCCAGAAGTCGGCACCGGTGCGGTCGAGCTTGTTGACGAAGCACATCCGGGGGACGGAGTACTTGTTCGCCTGGCGCCAGACCGTCATCGTCTGCGGCTCGACGCCGGCCACACCGTCGAAGACCGCGACGGCACCGTCGAGGACGCGCAGCGAACGCTCCACCTCGGCGGTGAAGTCGACGTGCCCGGGGGTGTCGATGATGTTGATCTGGTGGTCCTTCCACCAGCAGGTCGTCGCGGCGGACGTGATCGTGATGCCGCGCTCCTGCTCCTGCTCCATCCAGTCCATCGTGGCGGCGCCCTCGTGGACCTCACCGATCTTGTAGGTGATCCCGGTGTAGAACAGGATCCGCTCGGTGGTGGTGGTCTTACCGGCATCGATGTGCGCCATGATGCCGATGTTGCGGACCTTGTTGAGGTCAGTGGTGATGTCGACGGCCACGGTAGGTCTTCGATCCCCTCGGGTTGGCTGAAAGCAATGGACTCGGTGGCCGTACGACGCCCCGGGTGGGCGGCGCCGTACGGGCTGTCACCAGCGGTAGTGCGCGAAGGCCTTGTTGGACTCGGCCATCTTGTGGGTGTCCTCGCGCTTCTTCACAGCGGCACCGAGGCCGTTGGAGGCGTCGAGGATCTCGTTCATCAGTCGTTCCCACATCGTCTTCTCGCGACGGTCGGCGGCGTAGCCGACCAGCCAGCGCAGCGCCAGCGTGGTGCTGCGGTTGGGCTTGACCTCGATGGGCACCTGGTAGGTGGCACCACCGACGCGGCGGGACTTCACCTCGATGGCGGGCTTGACGTTGTCGAGGGCACGCTTGAGCGTGACGACCGGGTCGGTGCCGGTCTTCTCGCGGGTGCCTTCGAGCGCGCCGTAGACGATGCGCTGGGCAACCTGCTTCTTGCCGTCCTGCAGCACCTTGGAGACGAGCTGGGAGACGAGCTGTGACCCGTAGACGGGGTCCATGTCGATCGGCCGCTTGGGAGCGGGGCCCTTGCGCGGCATATCAGCTCTTCTCCTTCTTGGCGCCGTACAGGCTGCGGGCCTGCTTGCGGTTCTTGACACCCTGGGTGTCGAGCGAGCCGCGAATGATCTTGTAACGGACACCGGGAAGGTCCTTCACCCGGCCGCCGCGGACGAGCACGATCGAGTGCTCCTGGAGGTTGTGACCGACGCCCGGGATGTAGGCCGTGACCTCGACGCCGCTGGACAGGCGCACGCGGGCGACCTTGCGCAGGGCGGAGTTCGGCTTCTTCGGGGTGGTGGTGTAGACGCGCGTGCAGACGCCGCGTCGCTGGGGCGAACCCTTCAGGGCGGGTGTCTTGCTCTTCGACACCTTGTCCTGGCGGCCCTTGCGGACCAACTGGTTAATCGTGGGCACCTGGTTGGTTCCCTTTCTGTTCTGCTCTCAGTGCCCGGCGCCTTGCCGGGCACGATGATGAAGCCTCGTGCATTGGTGCGGTGGTGTGCGGTGCCATCAGGGCACGCAGACAGGTCTGGATCAACCAGACACAAGGAACGAGATTACCGGCTGGGGGTGGCCGGGTCAAAACGGGGATGGAGCAGCTCGGCCAGGTGGAGCGCGCGCCGCCCCGTGAGGTCGTCCAGCTGGGTGCGACAGGAGAACCCGTCGGCGAGTACGACGGCATTCTCCCCCGCCCCGCGCACGGCGGGGAGCAGATCGTGCTCGGCGATGGCGACGCTGGTCTCGTAGTGGCCGACCTCGACGCCGAAGTTGCCGGCCAGCCCGCAACAGCCCCCCAGCCGGGTCACGCTCGCCCCGGTCTCGGCGAGCAGCGCGGCGTCGACCTCCCAGCCGATGACGGCGTGGTGGTGGCAGTGCGGCTGCGCGACGACCTCGACACCGCCCAGGTCCGGGGGCGTCCAGGTCCCGGCAGCCACCCGCTCGGCGAGGAACTCGGCCAGGGAGCGCACGCCGGCGCTGACCTCGGCCACGCGCGGGTCGTCGAGCAGCTGGCCGGCGTCCTCCCGGATCGCGGCGAGACAGCTCGGCTCCAGACCGATCACCGGGGTACCGGTGGCCACGTAGCCGTGCAGGGTGCTCACGGCTCGGCCGACGATCCGGCGGGCGGCGCTCAGCTGGCCGGTGGTGATCCAGGTCAGTCCGCAGCAGGCCGGCTCCGGGATGACAGCCGCCCGGAGCCCCATCGACTCGAGCAGCCCGATGGCCGCTCGGCCGGTGTCGGCGGCGAACCTGTCGGTGAAGGAGTCGGCCCAGATCCAGACGTCCACGTTCGCGACGGGCGTGCGCCGCCCCCTCAGCGGCTGCGCCGAGAAGCGCGGCAGGTTCCGGCGCTGGTCCACTCCCGCCACGGCCTTGGCGATCCGCCCGACCGTCCGGCTCCGGAGCATGGTGTTCGCCAGTCTCGGCGGGGTCATCCTGGCCCAGCGGGGCAACTGACCCAGGGCGTAGTGCGATCGGGGACGCAGCTTCCCCTTGAACCTCTGCGACAGGGCCTCCGACTTGTACGTCGCCATGTCCACGCCCGTGGGGCAGTCGCGCGCACACCCCTTGCAGGACAGGCAGAGATCGAGGGCGTCGGCGACGGCCGGGTGGTCGAAGCCGAGGGTGCCGTTGGCGACGTCCTGGAGCACGTGGGCGCGACCGCGGGTGGAGTCCTTCTCCTCCCGGGTGGCGAGGTACGACGGGCACATCACGCCGCCGCTCGCCGTGTTGTCGGCCAGGCACTTGCCGACCCCGGTGCACCGGTGCACGGCATCGCCGAAGGAGCCCGCGTCGTGGGCCAGCCGGAGCGTCGTACGCATGGGGCGGATGGTCGCGGCGAGCCGGAGGTCGGAGTCGAACGGTGCCGGGTCGACGAGCACCCCTGGGTTGAGCAGGTTGCCGGGGTCGAGGATCCGCTTGGCCTGCTGCATGAGCGCCATCGCCTCGGGTGAGTACATCCGGGGCAACAGCTCCGAGCGTGCACGGCCGTCGCCGTGCTCGCCGGACATCGAGCCGCCGTAGGAAGCCACCAGGTCGGCCGCGTCCTCGACGAACCCCCGGAACCGCTCGCGACCGTCGGTGTCGCCGAGCTCGAAGTCGATCCGCACGTGCACGCAGCCGTCGCCGAAGTGCCCGTAGGGGACTCCGTCGAGCCCGCGGTCGCGCAGCAGGGCCTCGAACTCGCGCAGGTAGGCGCCCAGCCTCGCTGGCGGGACGGCGGCGTCCTCCCAACCGGCCTGCGCAGGACGGGACAGGGAGCGCGCGGCCAGGCCGGCGCCGTCCTCCCGGATCCGCCACAGCGCGGCCTGGGCCGCACGGTCGGTGACCACGTCGTGGCGCACACCGGCCGTGGCCGCGACCGCGCGCGCGAGCGACTCCGCCTCCGCCTCACTGGCCGCCGTGACCTCGGCGAAGAGCCAGCCGCCCCCGGCGGGAAGGTCCGGGTGGCCCGGGACCATGTCGACGATCCGCTGGCCGAGCCCCTCGCAGGCCACCAGCGGGTGGGTGAGCAGGTCCGGGACGGCGTCGGCCGCCTCGGCCATGTCGGCGTACCCCAGCACCGCGAGCGCGCGGAACGGCGCGTCCTCGACCAGACGGACGGTGGCGTCCAGGACGATCCCGAGGGTGCCCTCGGTGCCGACCAGGAACCGGTCGAAGCGCCGACCCGCCTCGGGGAGGAGGTGCTCGAAGGAGTAGCCGGACACCTGGCGACCGAACCGGCCGAACTCGGTGCGGACCACCTCGAGGTGCTGGTCGACCAGCTCCGTGAGGGCGTCCGGCGGCGCGAGACCCGGCCCGGTGTCCGCGGCCGTGCCGTCCGCCAGCAGGACCCTCATCGACTCCACGTTGTCGACGGTGCGGCCGTAGCCCAGCGCTCGGGAGCCGCAGGCGTTGTTGCCGATCATCCCGCCGATCGTGCAGCGGGTGTGGGTGGACGGGTCGGGGCCGAACCGCAGGCCGGTGGCCAGCGCCTCCCGCTGCAGGGACGCGTGCACGACGCCGGGTTGCACCCGCGCCGTCCGGGCCTCCGCGTCGACGTCGAGGATCCGGTTGAGGTGCCGGCTGGTGTCCACCACGATCCCGGGACCGATCGCGTTGCCGGCGATCGAGGTCCCGGCACCCCGCATCGTCAGCGGCACCCCGGTCTCGCGCGCGACAACCAGGGTCGCCGCGACCTCCTCGTTGTCCCGTGGGCGCACGACCACGCGAGGCGGGATCCGGTAGAGGCTGGCGTCGCTGGCGTAGAGCGACTTCGCGAGGACGGAGTCGTCGACGTCCCCGACGCCCTCACGCCGGAGCGCCTCGAGGAGGTCGGTCGTGGGCTCCGGGCTCACCACAGCTCGAGCGATCCGGTGAGGATCGCGGCGACGTCGTCCTCGGTGACCTCGCGGGGCGCGGTGGCGAGCAGGCGCTGCTGCTTCATCGTGCCCTCGACGAGGTCGTCGACGTCGCCCTCGTCGTAGCCGACGGCGCCGAGGCCGTTGGGGATCGAGATGTCCCGCATCAGGTCGGCGAGCACCGACGGCAGCGCGCCGGGGCCGTCGTAGCCGTGGTCGGGCGCCAGCAGGCTCGCTGCCCTGAGGTGGCGCTCCGGCGAGGCGTCGAAGGTCCAGCGGAACGCCTCGGGCGCCGTGAGCGAGACCGCCATCCCGTGCGGCACCATCGGCTCGTCCGTCGGGTAGCCCTCGGGGTGGAAGTCCCTGACCCGGCCGGCGATGGGGTAGGCGTTCGCATGCGGGATGTGCACTCCGGCATTGCCGAAGCCCAGGCCGGCGAACGTCGCGGCCAGCGCCATCTCGTGGCGCGCTTCCGCGTCGTCACCGTGACGCACCGCCTGCCGGAAGGCGGTCGCCAGCAGGGACATCGCCTTCTCCGACCACATGTCGGAGATCGGGTTGGCGCCGCAGTAGGGCACCCGCTGCTCGGGCTGCTTGCGCTCGAAGGCGGCGTACGGGCGCGCGGTGTAGCTCTCCAGGGCGTGGCAGAGGATGTCCATCCCCGCCGCGGCGGTGACCCCGGCCGGCTGCGTCAGGGTCAGTGCGGGGTCGACGACCGCCAGCGTGGGCCGCAGTCGCGGGTGGCTGATGCCGGTCTTCACCTTCTGGGCCAGGACGTCGAGGACACAGATGGTGGTCGACTCGGCGCCCGTACCCGTGGTCGTCGGCACCGCCACGAGCGGCTTGAGCGGGTGCCTCGGCGCGCGCGCCCTGCCGACGGGCGCGTTGATGTAGTCCATCAGCTCGCCCTCGTTGGTGGTCAGCAGGTTGACCGCCTTGGCGGTGTCGATGGCCGACCCGCCGCCGACCGCGACGAAGGCGTCCCAGGGGCCGGTGTCGCGGGCGTGTGCGATCGCGGCCTCCATGCTGGCGTCGGTCGGCTCGACGTGTACGCCGTCGTAGACGCTGGCCTCGATGCCGAACTGGCCCATCTGGTCGGCCACCCGCTGGGGGTGCCCGGTCGCGGCGACGCCGGGGTCGGTGATCACGAGCACCCGCCGGACGTCGTACTGGGAGAGGTCGTAGCCGATCTCGTCCGAGGCGCCCTCACCGAACTTCAGGCCGGGGGCGCCGTAGGTGAAGACCGACTCGCTCATGGAGCCCAAACTATCGACCTCGGGCCATTCCCAGCGCGGCGGGCACGACCGCGGACACCTCCACGGACCCCGACTCGATCTCGGCGAGCGGCACCCACGTCACCGAGTCGGTGGTGCCGCCTCCCTCGACGACGCGGGGCTCGCCCGCCGAGACGGTCGCCTCGAAGACCATGTGCACGCCGTGGAAGTCCTCCTCGCGACCGCGCGGGGCGGTCCCGGTGAAGTGCTCGTCGTGCACGCCCAGGAGGCTGCCGACGGTCGTGACCAAGCCGGTCTCCTCCTCGACCTCCCGGGCGACCGCGACACCGGGCGCCTCGCCGTGCTCGACGCCGCCGCCGGGCAAGGTCCAGCGACCGGGGTGCGGACCGCGGACCGAGTTGCGGGTGAGCAGGAGGCTCCCGTCGCGCACGACCAGGGCGTACGCCGCGAGCCGTTGGCGCTGCGCCGGCCGGTGCTGGGCCAGCGCCTCGCGCACCATCGGCACGGTCGGGATGGCGCCCGACTCGACGTCGTGCACCGGCAGCCACCGCGCGTCGATCGTGGAGCCGTCGACCTCGACGACCCTCGGCGGGGGCGCGTCGGCGGCCACCCACGCGTCGTACACGATCCGCACGGAGTGCATGTCGGTGATCCCCTCGGCGTCCCGGTCGACGGCCCGCCGGACCGACCCGATCCAGACGGGCGCACCGAGCTCGCAGTCCAGCCCCGTCTCCTCGCGCACCTCGCGCACGACCGCGTCGTCGGGGTGCTCGCCGAAGTCGATCCCGCCACCGGGCAGGGTCCACAGCTCGATCTCGGAGACCGAGGGCGCCAGCCGGGACAGCAGGATGTCCCCGCCGCGCACGATCACGGCGTACGCCGCGACCCGCTGGCGTCGTGGCAGCTGCTCCTCGTCCCGGGACATGCAGCGCAGTCTAGGAGCCTGAGCCGGGCGGGTACTTTGTGGCGGTGCCCGATGTCGTCCTCCCGCCCGCCCCACGGCCAACCTCGGCGAAGCCGCGCGACCCGTGGTTCGACAACGCCAAGATGACGCTGGTCGTCCTGGTCGTGATCGGGCACTCCTGGACGCTGCTCCCCCTCTTCGCCGACGATCCCGGCGCGACGGCGAAGGTCTACGACAACTGGATCTACCACTTCCTCTACGCCTGGCACATCCCGGCGTTCGTGATCGTCACCGGCTACCTCTCGAAGTCCTTCGAGTGGACGCCGAAGCCCGGCTGTGGGGCCTGGTCACCACCGTCGCGGTCCCCTACGTGCTCTTCGAGGGCGCTCTTCGCGTCTACCGGCACGAGGTCGGCGGCGTCGACTTCGAGGGCTCTGGGCCAACCCGCACTGGCCGATGTGGTACCTCTCCGCGCTGTTCTTCTGGCGGCTGATGACGCCGATCTTCAAGCGGATGCCGGCCAAGGTGGTGGTCGCCGTGGCGATCAGCCTGCTGGCCGGCCTCTACGCCAACGACATCCTCGACAACGCCCGGATCTTCGGGCTGCTGCCGTTCTTCGTGCTGGGGCTGAAGATGCACGAGGGCCACTGGAGCCTGCTGCGCACCCGTCGCGCGCGCTGGTACGGCGCCGCGGTGCTGCTGATCCTGCTGTTCGTCGCGGCTCGCTTCTCCGGTGACTGGTTCGCCACCGAGTGGTTCTACTACCGCACCCGCTACGACGCCCTCGACCCCGACAACCTGCGCGCGATCACGATCCGGATGTTGCTGTGCTGATCGTCGGCTGGTCGGCGCCTTCGCGTTCTTCACCGTCGTGCCGCGGGCGAAGAGCTGGTTCACCGCCCTGGGCGGCGCCACCCTCGTGGTCTACCTCTTCCACGGTTTCTTCGTGCTCGGCGCCGAGTTCGCCGGCTTCAAGGGCTGGGCGGCCGACCACTGGCCGCTGTCGCTCGGGCTGGTCACCGTGCTGGCCGTGCCGCTGGCGCTGTTCCTCGCCTGGTCCCCGGTCTCGACCCGGCTCAACGTCCTGGTGGACCCGGTGGGAGCATCCTGCGTCGTAGGCGTGCACGTCCGGCCCCCAGCTCGGGCTGACCGCGTTGAACGGCACCACGTCCAGGAGCTGGCCTGCGTGCCGGGTCGGGGCATGGCCGCCGAGGTGGGCGGGGTACCAGGTGGCCACCTCGCCGGGACGGGGACGGTGGTGCGGCTGCCGCTGCAGGCCCTCGAGCAGGCCGGTGAGCGCATGCCCGAGCCGGTGGGTGGCCTCGATCCGGGTCGTCCTGCGGTCCGACGTACAACGGGGAGCCGAAGGCGAGGTCGACCCGGCGGCGCCGCTGGTCAGGTCGATCGGGGGCTCGGGGTCGCCGACGGAGAAGACCCGCTGGCTGCCCCAGAGCGCGACGGGGACGACGGGTACGCCGGTCGCGCGGGCCAGGTGGAGCAGGCCGGGCATCAGCGGGCGCACCGTGAAGGAGTAGGAGATGCCGGCCTCGGGGAAGCCGCCGACCGCCTCGCCGACTCGAGCAGCCGCTCGCGCGCGGAGGTAGGCGTGCACCGGCACCTGGCGGTTCGACCGGCACGTGCTCGCATCCGGTCCATGAACCACGGCACCACCGGGACCTGCCAGACGTCGTGGCGGGTCAGGAAGCGCACGTAGCGTCCTGCCTCGATGGCCGCGCGCTCGATCAGCACGAAGTCCGGGTAGGAGACGTGGGTGGCCGCCAGCACCACCGGCCCGCTCGTGGGCAGGTGCTCGAGCCCGGTCCAGCGCACGTCGAGCCCCAGTGCGCGCAGCGCGGCGCGGCCGAGGGCGTTGACGACCCGGTAGACCGGATCCACGCCCACCTCATCTCGACCGGGCCGCGCCCACCGTAGGTGTTCGGCGCGCGACGTGCGGCGGATTGGCGGCTCAGCTGAACGGCGGGCGGGTGTCCAGCCGCACCGATCGGCGGCCGGCCCAGCGCCACACCCGGGCGGCCCGGTCGCGGTCCTCGTCGGTGACCAGGTTGCCCATCCAGCGCAGGGCCAGCGTCATCAGCCAGTCCGAGCGCATCCCGGCCGGACCGAGCGCGGGCAGCAGCCGCGGGACGGTGACCAGGCCGGCCAGCCGGCGGGCGATCGAGAACGCCTCGCCGTAGTGCTCACGGAGCAGGTCGGGCCACGCCGTGGACAGGTCGTCGTGCTCGGCCATCAGGTCGACGACCAGCCGGCCGGACTCCAGGCCGTAGTCGATGCCCTCGCCGTTGAGCGGGTTCACGCACCCGGCGGCGTCCCCGATCAGGGCCCAGTTGGGTCCGGCGACGTTGCTCACCGCGCCGCCCATCGGCAGCAGCGCGCTAGGTGGGCAGCCGCAGGTCGCCGGAGAGCTCGAACTCCTCGCGGCGCTCGTCGGCGTAGAACTGCATCAGCGGGCGCAGCGCGACCTTGGCCGGCCGCTTCTCGGTGGCCAGCGTGCCGACACCGATGTTCACCTGACCGTCGCCCAGCGGGAAGATCCAGCCGTAGCCGGAGAGGATCTCGCCCGACTCGCCCCGCAGCTCGAGGTGGCTGCTGATCCAGGGGTCGTCATGCCGGGTCGAGTCGACGTACGACCTGCGCGGCGACGCCGTACGCCGTGTCGCGGTGCCACTCGCGGCCGAGCAGCTTGCCCAGCGGCGAGCGCACCCCGTCGGCCACGATCACCCGCTTGCAGGCCACCTCGAACCGCTCTCCCGCGCGGTCGAAGACGACGGCGGCGACCCGTCCGCCCTCGAGGCGTACGTCGACCGCGCGGGCACCCGTCGATCCCCTGCGCGCCGGCCTTGATGGCGGTGCTGCGGATCTGGTCGTCGAGCTCGGTGCGGGCCACGGCCGAGCCGTAGTCGGGCAGCGAACCACCTGGCCACGGCAGCAGCAGCGTCTGGCCGAACCCGTGGGCACGCAGACCGCGGTTGACGGTGTGCGCCCGGATCCAGTCGCCGAGCCCGAGCCGCTCGAGCTCGCCGATCGCCCGCGGCGTCAGGCCGTCACCGCAGGTCTTGTCGCGGGGGAAGACCGCCGCGTCCGCGAGCACGACGTCGAGCCCGGCGCGGGCCGCCCATGCCGCGGCCGAGGAGCCCGCCGGCCCGGCTCCCACGACCAGGACGTCGGTCCGCATCGCACCGACAGGCGGCTGGGGTCGCAGTCACCGGCACATTCTCGCAAGAGGCTGGTTGGTCGCTCGGGGCGGACGAGAGTTGCGCTGGCCGGGGCGACCGCCAGCGCGCGGCGAGACGGTTCCCAGGTGAGACAAGCCTCTGTGTCGGTACTGTCGACCTCGTCGGCGAGATCCGACGGCGTTCTGTCTTCTCACATCTGGGCCGGTGTGTGAAGAGGCGATCGGGTTCTGCGACGTCTCGGCGACGGCTCTGGGCGGCCTGGCACGCGAAACCGACCACGCACGTCGACGCACGACGGCCCCCGGCGCAGTAGCCGGGGGGCCGTCGAGACGGTGGTGCGTTCGATCAGTTCTGGTAGGACCCGAAGTCGAAGTCGTCCAGGGCGACGGTCTGGCCGGAGCCAGAGCCGAAGTAGTCGTCACCGTAGTTGTCGTAACCGGTGACGGCGTACGCCGCGGCGCGCGCCTCCTCGGTGGGCTCCACCCGGATGTTGCGGTACCGCTCGAGGCCGGTGCCCGCCGGGATCAGCTTGCCGATGATCACGTTCTCCTTCAGACCCAGCAGCGAGTCCGACTTGCCGTTGATGGCAGCGTCGGTGAGCACTCGGGTGGTCTCCTGGAAGGAGGCCGCCGAGAGCCACGACTCGGTCGCGAGCGAGGCCTTGGTGATGCCCATCAGCACCGGACGACCCGAGGCGGGCTTGGAGCCCTCGGAGACCGCGCGGCGGTTCTCCTCCTCGTAGCGCACCCGGTCGACGAGGTCGGACGGGAGCAGCTTGGTGTCACCGGACTCGATCACCGTGACGCGGCGCAGCATCTGCCGCACGATGATCTCGATGTGCTTGTCGTGGATCGACACGCCCTGGCTGCGGTAGACCTGCTGGACCTCGGCCACCAGGTGCTCCTGCGCCTTGCGGACACCGAGGATGCGCAGCACGTCCTGCGGGTCGGGAGTTCCCTGGGTGATCTGCTCGCCGACCTCGATGTGGTCGCCGTCGCCCACCAGCAGGCGCGAACGCTTGCTGACCGGGTACTCCTGGACCTCCGAGCCGTCGTCGGGGGTGACCAGATGACCTTGCGCGACTTGTCGGTGTCCTCGATCTCGATGCGACCGGCCGCCTCGGCGATCGGCGCACGACCCTTGGGCGAGCGGGCCTCGAAGAGCTCGACCACACGGGGCAGACCCTGCGTGATGTCGTCGGCCGAGGCCACGCCGCCGGTGTGGAAGGTACGCATCGTCAGCTGCGTGCCGGGCTCACCGATGGACTGCGCGGCGATGATGCCGACCGCCTCACCGATGTCGACCAGCTGGCCGGTGGCCAGCGAACGGCCGTAGCACTTGGCGCAGGTGCCGGTCTTGGCGTCACAGGTCAGCACGGAGCGGACCTTGACCTCCTCGATGCCGGCCGCGACCAGACCCTCGATCTGCACGTCGCCCAGGTCGGCGCCGGCACGAGCCAGCACCTCGCCCGAGGTCGGGTGCAGGATGTCGACGGCCGCGGTGCGGGCGTACGCCGAGGTCTCGGCGTTCTCGTCCTTGCGGACCACACCGTCCTCGCCGCGCACACCGATCACCTTGGGCATGCCGCGCTCGGTGCCGCAGTCGTCCTCACGGATGATCACGTCCTGCGAGACGTCGACCAGACGACGGGTCAGGTAACCCGAGTCGGCCGTGCGCAGCGCGGTGTCGGCGAGACCCTTGCGGGCACCGTGGGTGGAGATGAAGTACTCCAGGACCGAGAGGCCCTCACGGAAGTTCGCCTTGATCGGGCGCGGGATGATCTCGCCCTTCGGGTTCGCCACCAGACCACGCATGGCCGCGACCTGACGCATCTGCATCATGTTTCCGGACGCGCCGGAGTCGACCATCATGTAGATCGGGTTGTTCTTGTCGAAGTTGGCCTCCATCGCCTTGGCGACCTCGTTGGAGGCCTGGGTCCAGATCTCGATGAGCTCCTGGCGACGCTCGTCGTCGGTGATCAGGCCCAGCTCGGCCTGCGACTGGACCTTGGCGGCCTTCGCGTCGTACTTGGCGAGGATCTCCGGCTTGTCGGCCGGGGTCACGACGTCCTCGATGGAGACCGTCACACCCGAGCGCGTGGCCCAGGCGAAACCGGTGTCCTTGAGGGCGTCGAGGCTGTTGGCCACCTCGACCTTGGTGTAGCGCTCGGCGAGGTTGTTCACGATCCGGCCCAGCTCGCGCTTGCCGACGTTGAACTCGGCGTACTCGTAGTTCGCGGGCAGCGTCTCGTTGAACAGCGCGCGACCCAGGGTGGTGTCGAGGGTGATCGGGTCACCCTGCTCCCAACCCTCGGGCAGCTCGGTGCCGGCCGGGGGCACGACGCCCGTCGAGCCGGATCCGGACCTTGGACTGCAGCGTGATCTCGCGCCTTGTCCAGCGCCATGATCGCCTCGCCGATCGAGGAGAACGCACGGCCCTCGCCGACCGCACCCTCGTCGGCGCGGGTCAGGAAGAAGATCCCGATGATCATGTCCTGGGTAGGCATGGTCACGGGACGACCGTCCGACGGCTTGAGGATGTTGTTCGTCGACAGCATCAGGATCCGCGCCTCGGCCTGGGCCTCGGCGGACAGCGGCAGGTGCACCGCCATCTGGTCACCGTCGAAGTCGGCGTTGAAGGCCGAGCAGACGAGCGGGTGGATCTGGATGGCCTTGCCCTCGATCAGCTGCGGCTCGAAGGCCTGGATGCCGAGGCGGTGCAGCGTGGGTGCCCGGTTGAGCAGCACCGGGTGCTCGGCGATGACCTCTTCGAGCACGTCCCAGACCTCGGGGCGTACGGCGCGCTCGACCATCCGCTTGGCGGACTTGATGTTCTGCGCGTGCGAGAGGTCGACCAGGCGCTTCATCACGAACGGCTTGAACAGCTCGATCGCCATGTACTTCGGCAGACCGCACTGGTGCAGCTTGAGCTGCGGACCGGAGACGATCACCGAACGGCCCGAGTAGTCCACGCGCTTGCCGAGCAGGTTCTGACGGAAACGACCCTGCTTGCCCTTGAGCATGTCCGAGAGCGACTTCAGCGGCCGGTTGCCCGGGCCGGTGACGGGGCGCCCACGACGGCCGTTGTCGAAGAGCGAGTCGACGGCCTCCTGGAGCATCCGCTTCTCGTTGTTGACGATGATCTCGGGCGCACCGAGGTCGAGCAGCCGCTTGAGGCGGTTGTTCCGGTTGATCACGCGGCGGTAGAGGTCGTTGAGGTCCGAGGTCGCGAACCGGCCACCGTCGAGCTGCACCATCGGGCGCAGGTCCGGCGGGATCACCGGGACGGCGTCGAGGACCATGCCCATCGGGCTGTTGCCGGTCTTGCGGAAGGCGTCGACGACCTTGAGGCGCTTGAGCGCCCGGACCTTCTTCTGGCCCTTGCCGTTGGCGATCGTGTCGCGCAGCGACTCGACCTCGGCGGGGATGTCGAAGGTCTCGAGCCGCTTCTGGATCGCCGTGGCGCCCATGAAGCCCTCGAAGTACTTGCCGAACCAGTTCTTCATCTCGCGGTAGAGCAGCTCATCGCCCATCAGGTCCTGGACCTTGAGGGTCTTGAACGTGCTCCAGACCTCGTCGAGGCGAGCGAGCTCGGCGTCGGAGCGCTTGCGCACCGCAGCCATCTCGCGCTCGGCGCCGTCCTTGACCTTGCGCTTGACGTCGGCCTTGGCGCCCTCGGCCTCGAGTGCGGCGAGGTCGTTCTCGAGCTTCTGCGCGCGCTCCTCGATCTGGACGTCGCGACGGTTCTCCAGGCTCTTGCGCTGCAGACCGATCTTGCCCTCGAGGTCGGAGAGGTCCCGGTGACGGGCGTCCTCGTCGACGCTGGTGATCATGTACGCCGCGAAGTAGATGACCTTCTCCAGGTCCTTCGGGGCGAGGTCGAGCAGGTAGCCGAGCCGGCTGGGCACACCCTTGAAGTACCAGATGTGGGTCACCGGGGCGGCGAGCTCGATGTGGCCCATCCGCTCACGACGAACCTTGGAACGGGTCACCTCGACGCCGCAGCGCTCGCAGATGATGCCCTTGAAGCGCACGCGCTTGTACTTGCCGCAGTAGCACTCCCAGTCCCGGGTGGGACCGAAGATCTTCTCGCAGAAAAGGCCGTCACGCTCGGGCTTGAGCGTGCGGTAGTTGATGGTCTCCGGCTTCTTGACCTCGCCGTGGCTCCATCCGCGGATCTCGTCCGCGGTGGCCAGGCCGATCTTGAGCTGGTCGAAGAAATTCACATCGAGCACGGTGGCTGCTTCCCTCGTTCTTTTGAAACTGTATGTGTGGGGGGACTGAGGTGCCGGGCGGCTCCGGTGGGAGCCGCCCGGCTTGCCTCAGACTTCCTCGACGCTGCTGGGCTCGCGGCGGGACAGGTCGATGCCGAGCTCCTCGGCGGCGCGGAAGACGTCTTCCTCCGCGTCGCGCATCTCGATCGCGCTGCCGTCCTGCGACAGCACCTCGACGTTGAGGCAGAGCGACTGCATCTCCTTGACGAGCACCTTGAACGACTCGGGGATACCGGAGTCGGGGATGTTCTCGCCCTTGACGATGGCCTCGTAGACCTTGACGCGACCAGGCACGTCGTCGGACTTGATCGTGAGCAGCTCCTGCAGGGCGTAGGCGGCGCCGTACGCCTCCATGGCCCAGACCTCCATCTCACCGAAGCGCTGGCCACCGAACTGGGCCTTACCGCCGAGCGGCTGCTGGGTGATCATCGAGTACGGGCCGGTCGAACGAGCGTGGATCTTGTCGTCGACGAGGTGGTGGAGCTTGAGGATGTACATGTAGCCCACCGCCACCTGCTCGGGGAACGGCTCCCCGGAGCGACCGTCGAACAAGGTGGCCTTGCCGTTCTCCCCCACCATGCGAACACCGTCGCGGTTGGGCAGGCTCGAGCCGAGCAGACCGACGATCTCGTCCTCGCGGGCACCGTCGAAGACCGGGGTCGCGACATTGGTGTCCGGGTCGGCCTTGTCGACGCCGATCTTGATCAGGCGCTGCTTCCAGTCGGAGTCGGCCGGGTCGGCGTGGAGGTTGAGGTCCCACCCCTTCTTGGCCAGCCAGCCGAGGTGGAGCTCGAGGATCTGACCGATGTTCATCCGTCGCGGGACACCCAGCGGGTTCAGGATCACGTCGACCGGGGTGCCGTCCTCGGTGAACGGCATGTCCTCGATCGGCAGGATCTTCGCGATCACGCCCTTGTTGCCGTGGCGGCCGGCGAGCTTGTCGCCCACCGAGATCTTGCGCTTCTGGGCCACGTAGACGCGGACCAGCTGGTTCACGCCGGGGGGCAGCTCGTCGCCCTCCTCACGGCTGAACTCGCGTACGTCGATCACCGTGCCCGACTCGCCGTGCGGCACCTTCATCGAGGTGTCGCGGACCTCGCGCGCCTTCTCGCCGAAGATCGCGCGGAGCAGCCGCTCCTCCGGGGTCAGCTCGGTCTCACCCTTGGGGGTCACCTTGCCGACGAGGATGTCACCGGTGGTGACCTCCGCGCCGACCCGGATGATGCCGCGCTCGTCGAGGTCGGCGAGCAGGTCGTCGCTGACGTTCGGGATGTCGCGGGTGATCTCCTCCGGGCCCAGCTTGGTGTCGCGGGCGTCGACCTCGTGCTCCTCGATGTGGATCGAGGTGAGGACGTCCTCCTGCACCAGACGCTGGGAGAGGATGATCGCGTCCTCGTAGTTGTGACCCTGCCAGGGCATGAACGCGATGAGCAGGTTGGTGCCCAGCGCCATCTCGCCCTCGTCGGTGCACGGACCGTCGGCGATCGGCGAGCCGACCTCGACCCGGTCACCCTCGTTGACCAGCGGGCGCTGGTTGATGCAGGTGCCCTGGTTGGAGCGGGTGAACTTCAGCAGCCGGTAGGACTTGTCCCCGCCCTCGTCGGTCATGATCACGACCTCGTCGGCCGACACGCTCGTCACGACACCGGCCACGTCGGAGGTGACCACGTCGCCCGCGTCGACCGCGGCACGGAACTCCATGCCGGTGCCGACGAGCGGCGCGTCGCTCTTGATGAGCGGCACGGCCTGACGCTGCATGTTGGCGCCCATGAGCGCGCGGTTGGCGTCGTCGTGCTCGAGGAACGGGATCAGCGCGGTCGCGACCGACACCATCTGGCGCGGCGAGACGTCCATGTACTCGACCTCGTTGCGCGGGATGTCGACGGTCTCACCGCCACGGGTCCGGACCAGCACCCGCTCCTGGACGAAGTTGTCGTTGTCGTCGAGCACGGCGTTGGCCTGCGCGATGACTCGCGAGTCCTCCTCGTCGGCGGTGAGGTGGTGGATCTCGTTGGTGACGTGACCGTCGGTGACCACGCGGTACGGCGTCTCCACGAAGCCGAACGGGTTGATCCGTCCGTAGGAGGCGAGCGAACCGATCAGACCGATGTTGGGACCCTCAGGGGTCTCGATCGGGCACATGCGGCCGTAGTGCGAGGGGTGCACGTCACGCACGTCCATCTGCGCGCGGTCACGGGAGATACCGCCCGGGCCGAGCGCGGAGAGACGACGCTTGTGCGTCAGACCGGCGATCGGGTTGGTCTGGTCCATGAACTGGGAGAGCTGCGAGGTTCCGAAGAACTCCTTCAGCGCCGCCACCACGGGCCGGATGTTGATCAGGGACTGCGGCGTGATCGCCTCGACGTCCTGGGTCGTCATCCGCTCGCGGACCACCCGCTCCATCCGGGCCAGGCCCGTGCGGAGCTGGTTCTGGATCAGCTCGCCCACCGTGCGCATGCGCCGGTTGCCGAAGTGGTCGATGTCGTCCTTGCGGACCTCGATCGGCTCGCTCGTGGGCGTTGAGGATCTCAGCTGCCCTGCGGCGTCGACCAGGTTCTGGCTTCTCGGCGTGCAGCTGCACGATGTAGCGGATCGTCGCCACGATGTCGTCGATGGTCAGCGTCTGCTGGTCGAAGGCCTCGTGCGTGCCGAGCTTCTTGTTGATCTTGTAGCGACCGACCTTCGCCAGGTCGTAGCGCTTGGGGTTGAAGTAGTAGTTCTGCAGCAGCGTCTGCGCAGCCTCACGCGTGGGCGGTTCGCCCGGACGCAGCTTGCGGTAGATGTCGAGCAGAGCGTCGTCCTGGCCCTCGGTGTGGTCCTTCTCGAGGGTCAGCATCATCGACTCGTACTCGCCGAACTCCTCGCGGATCTGCTCGTTGGTCCAGCCGAGGGCCTTGAGCAGCACCGTGACGTTCTGCTTGCGCTTGCGGTCGAGGCGTACGCCGACCATGTCGCGCTTGTCGATCTCGAACTCCAGCCACGCGCCGCGCGACGGGATCACCTTGGCGGTGAAGATGTCCTTGTCGGAGGTCTTGTCGGCCGACCGCTCGAAGTACACACCGGGCGAGCGGACGAGCTGCGAGACCACGACACGCTCGGTGCCGTTGATGATGAAGGTGCCCTTGCGGGTCATCATCGGGAAGTCACCCATGAAGACGGTCTGACCCTTGATCTCGCCGGTCTCACCGTTGGTGAACTCAGCCGAGACGTAGAGCGGGCGGGAGTAGGTGAAGTCCTTCTCCTTGCACTCCTCCTCGGTGTACTTCGGGTCGAGGAAGACGGGGTTCTCGAACGAGAGCGACATCGTCTCGGAGAAGTCCTCGATCGGGGAGATCTCCTCGAAGATCTCGTGCAGCCCCGACTTCTGGGAGAGCTCCTCGCCGGCGGCGCGACGCTCGGCGACCTTGTTCTGCCACTTCTCGTTGCCGATCAGCCAGTCGAAGCTGTCGGTCTGGAGAGCCAGCAGCTGCGGAACCTCGAGTGGTTCGGCGATCTTGGCGAAGGAGATGCGGCGGGGACTGTTGATGGAGCTGTTCTTGCTGCGCGAGGCGGCCAAGAGGGGTCCTTCCAAGGCTCACGTGATGCGGCACCAACCCACCACAAACCAGCCACCGGGCAGGCAGGACGCATTTGAGGGAGGGCGCAAAGAGTCAGATTACAACATGACACAAGCCCCGGACAACCCCGGGGTGCGTCAGGCGTGCTGCCCTGCGGGGAAGTGCTAGCCCCTCAGTAGCTCTTCAGGTCGTCCACGAGCCAACGATTTCCGTCCTGCTCCATCGTCATCGCCACCCGGTTCTGGAAGATCTGGGGGTCCTGGCCCGCCTTCTCGGAGACCTGGTTGACGTAGACCAGCACCCGGGCCACGCCGTCCTCGGCGTCCACGACACCGGAGCCGAGCACGGTGGCCTTGACCACCGCCTTGGTCTGCACGGCGGCACCGGGGGTGCCGTCCTTGTTCTTCTCCAGCAAGGAGAAGGTCCGGAGGTACTCCTTCTTGTACTTCTCGGTCAGGAAGCCCGAGGCGCGCTCCCGGTCGGTCGGGCAGCTGCTGGTAGTCGTAGGACGAGCAGCGCCTTCGCGGCCCGCTCCGCAGCTGCCGGGGCCTGGCTCCGGGCGTCGGCGACCCGGGCGTCCTGCGCACCTGGGCGCCGTAGTAGCCGGCCAGGACCGAGCGCGCCACCGTCAGCAGCGCGAGCAGCGCCAGCGACACCGGCGCCCGCGGGTGGCGCGGCTCGCGCCTCGGCGCGGACCGCGGACCGGCTTGGCGGCTCGCGGTTCCCTGCGCTCGAGCGGTGCCGGAGCTGCGGGGTCGGCGCGGGGGCGTCCGCGACGGCCGAGGTCGGTGACGACCGGCGGCGGCCCGGCGGCTGGCGGTCGGCGTCCAGCGACGCGTCGTACGCCGCCCGCCGCTCGGGGTCCAGCAGCACGTCGGCGGCCTCGCTGAACATCCGGAACTGGCTCGAGCCCGAGCCCGGCTCGAACTTGTCGGTGGAGCTGCGCCAGGCGGCCTTGATCTGCTCGGGGCTGGCGTCGCGGGGCGACGCCGAGGACGTCGTACCAGGTGGGGGTGGGGGCGGAGGTCATCCGGCGGCACGTTCTCAGTTCACCGGGTTGAAGTCGTCGACGAGCCAGGAGCCCTTGACCTTCACCAGGCTGACCGTCCAGCGGTAGTGGTGGTCGATGTTGCCCTGCGTGGTCTCCACCGCGGCGTCGTGGACCACGAGCACGTTGGCGGAGTCGGCGTCGGAGTCGCCCACCGCGGTGAGCAGCACCTTGCCGGTCCCCTTGACCTTGGCGGTCTCGTAGCTCTGCTTCATCACGTCGAAGACCTCGGTGTTCTTGGTCTTCGCCTTGGTGGTGAGCAGCTCGTTGATGCCCTTGATGTAGCCGTCGAAGTCGGTGCCGTCGACCTTGTCCATCCGCAGCGCGAACTGCTCGGCCACGGCGCCGCGGCGGCCCGCTGTCCTTCTGGCGCTCGTCGGCGGCGTGCGCCTTGCCGGCGAGCACCACCGCGGCGACGACCGCGCCGACCAGGAGCACCACCAGGACGGCGCTGAGCAGACGCACGCCACCGGGCGCCCAGGCGCAGCGCGGGGCGGCCGTCGACCTCCGGGATCGTCGATCCCGGCCTGCGACAGCTTCACTCAAGGACTACTCCTGGTTGTCGGGCAACGACGGCTGGAGCAGCATCCACTTCCAGGAGTCCTCGCCGAACAGCTTCGCGGCCCCGCCGTCGTAGGCGATGTTGGCACTGGGGTCCTGGTCGGACCAGGACCACCTTGCCAGTCTGTCGAATCGTACGTCGCCACCGGTGACCTGTAGGCCGTTCCGGTGCGGTTGGCCGGAGCCTTCTCGCCGGCGCGGAAGGTCCTGCGTCGGGTCGGTGCAGCCCACGTTGGTCTTCATCGGACGGTTGCCGGTGTCGCTGCGGCTTGCGCCGGTCGGTGCGCCTCGTAGCCCTTGCTCGCAGACCGTTGGTCCTCCTGGAGTGATCAGGCCGAACTGGGCGTCGTAGTGCCCCTGGCGGTTCTTCTTGGCCACGGTGAAGCCACCCGCGACGACGTAGGGGTAGATCACCAGGACCTGCCGGATGCCCTTGAGGTGCTTGACGGTCACCTCGTTGGTGGTGACGCAGGTTGTTGATCAGCTCGCCGAGGTCGACCTGGTTCTGCTCCAGGAAGGTGCGCAGCTCGTTGGCGGTGGCCGAGCCGTTGTCGATCAGCGAGCGCAGGTAGCGGTCGTTGTCGGCCACGGTGCCGCTGAACAGCGCCAGGTCCTTGGCGAAGGACGTGATCGCGGAGCCCTTGTCGACCTGGGTCTGCAGCACCACCGCGACGTCGCGGATCAGCGCCGTGGTCATCTCGAAGTTGGCCTCGGCGGTCTCGATGAAGGAGTTCTGAGGTGTCGATGATCTGGGACAGGCTCGGGCCAGCGTCCTTGAACGCGGCACCCGGCTCGGCGACCACCGTGCGCAGGTCGGCCTGCGGCACCGACTGGTCACCATGTTGTCGAGGTTGGTCAGGATCTCGGTCGTGGACACCGGGATCTGGGTCTGCGGCGTCTCGATCTCCGAGCCGTTCTTCAGGTAGGGACCGGCGTCCTCGCTGCGGCTGGAGCTCGACGTACTGCTCGCCGACGGCCGACTTGTTGCCGACCAGCGCGATGGATGTCGGTCGGGATCTGGTCGTCGCTCGTTCTCGATCGCCAGGATCACGTCGACGCCCTCGTCGGTGAGCTTCATCTCCGAGACGCGACCGATGCTGACGCCGCGGTAGGTCACCTCGGCGGACGTCGAAGATGCCGCCGGACTGCGCGAAGTGCGCGCTGACGGCGTACGCCGAGTCGTAGAACAGCCTGCCCAGCCGGGCGTAGCGGGCCCCGACGAAGGAGACGCCGAGCAGGGTCAGGATGACGAAGACCAACAGCTGCTTCTTGGTGCGTGAAGTGATCATCGGACCTCTGCCACCCCCTGGAGGAGCATCGTGCCGATGCCCGGGTCGATGCCGCGCTCAGCCAGGCCGAACGGGTCGATCGGCTCGGGGACCCGGTAGCCCTGCCCAGCTGGCCGCGCGGGAGGGTCAGCAGACCGCCGGGGAGCGCCGGCAGCGTCGGTGTGCCGCCGGCCGAGCAGACGCCCGGGATGGGGGCCTGCTTGCAGAGCTGGGTGAGCTGCTGGGTCAAGAAGTTGCTGTCGTCGAGCTGGTCGCACGGCGCCTTCTTGGCCGCGGCGATGAGCTCGTCCTTGACCGGCTGCGGGAGATCGGAGTCTTTGATTCCCTGGATCACCTGGTCGCGGAGCTGCTTGCAGCCGTCCGCGGGGCTGGTGGGCGGCGGCGTGCCCAGCTCGTCGACGTCGATGTCGAGGTTGACCGAGAGGTTGGTGTAGTCACCCATGTGCAGGTTGCGGGCAACCTGCGGGTCACGACCGATGGCCTCGTCGACGAACGGGTAGGTCAAGAAGACCTGGAAGGACTTGGGGAAGTTGTCCCCCGCCTTCGCGAAGCCCTCCAGCACCGGGGCCAGGTCGCGCAGGCTGTTGATCGTGGACTCCTTGGAGGCCTTGATCACCCGGACCCCCACCCCGCTGAGCCGGTTCAGTGCCTGGAGCAGCTTGACCAGGTCGGCGCGCTGCCGGTTCACCGAGCGCAGTGTCTCCGGGATGTTGTCGAGCGCGCTCTTGATGGTGCCGTCCTGCTTGCGCAGTTGCACGGCCAGGCGGGAGGTGTTCTCCAGTGCCGCGACGATGGAGTCCTTGTTGTTGTCCAGCTGGCTCATGAACAGGCGGATCTGGTCGAGCACCGAGCGGACGTCGCTCTCACGCCCGTCGAAGGCGTTGTTCAGCTCTGCGGCGATCGTCTTGAGCTGCCCGACGCCACCGCCGTTGAGCAGCAGCGACAGCGCGCCGAAGACCTCTTCGACCTCGGGGTTGCGACCGGTCCGGTCCAGTCCGATCACGTCGTTGTTGGCGAGCCGTCCGGTCCCGGGGTCCTCGGGCGGGGAGAGCGAGACGAACTTCTCGCCCAGCAGGCTGGTCTGGCGGATCTCGGCCTTGGCGTTGTCGGGGAGCCTGATGTCCTTGGGCAGCGCGACGGTGACCTCGGCGATGTAGCCCTTGAGCTTGATCGACTTCACCTTGCCGACCGTGACGTCGTTGACCTTGACCGTCGACTGCGGCACCAGGTCCAGGACGTCACGGAAGATCAGCTTGACCTGGATCGGGTTGTCGCCCGTGTCGGCACCACCGGGGAGCGGTACGTCGTAGACCGAGCACCCAGAGAGCGCAACCGCGCCTGCGGCGAGACCGGCCACCAGGGCCGACCCTCGACGACGGAGACGGGACAGGGGGGCCATCATCGGGTCACTCCCAGGATTCCGCCGAGGCTACGATCGATCGGCTCGATCACCGTCGGCTGGCTCGACGGGTCGCCCGCGAAGGGGGTCGCCCGCGGCAACGACGGCTTGCCGAGTGCCTGCTTGATCAGGGCGCACGCATCGTCGCCACCCGGGCCCTGCGAGACGAACGTGCACAGCACGGTCGCGGGGTCGGCCTCGAGCTGGGTGAACAGCTCCCCCAGGTTGTCGCGGGTGTCCAGCGTGCCGTTCTTGACGTTGCCGGCCAGGAAGAGGTTGTTCAGCGCGGCGGGGGCGTACTGCAGAGTCTTGTCCAGCGCGTCACGCCGCTTCACCAGGGTCTTGGAGATCCGGTTGAGACCGGTGATGTTGCTGGTCAGCGCCGAGCGGTTCTCCTTGACGAAGCCGCGGACCTGCTTCATCGCGATGCTGAGGTTCTTCAGCACGGCTGCCAGCTCCTCGCGCTCCTGGGCCAGCAGGTTCGCGCCGCCGGCCAGCGAGTCGTTGAACTGGCGCACGGTGTCGTCGTTCTTCTTCAGCGTGCTGGTGAAGTCCTCCACCTGCTTCAGCGTCCCGAAGAGCTGGTCCTTGTTGTCGGCGAGCGTCTTGCTGAAGGCACCGAAGTTCTTCAGGGTCCTGTTGAACTCCACACCTTGGCCGCCGAAGTTCCGCGCGGTCGAGTCGAGCAACCTGGTGAGCGGTCCGATGCCACCGGCGTCGGCCTTGTTGGCACCGTCGGGTCCCAGGGCGATGTTGAGGTCGTTGATGCTGCCGAAGATCTCGTCGAGCTCCAGCGGGGTCGCGGTCCGGTCCACCCCGAGCCGTGCGTTGTCCGGGAGCACGTCTCCGCCCTTGTAGGCCGGGGTGAGCTGGATGAAGCGGTCACCGACGATGGACGGCGAGATGACGGCGGCCTTGGCGTCGGCTGGCACCTTCTGGTCCGAGTCGTAGTGGAACTTCACCTTCACGGTGGTGCCGGAGGGGACGACGGAGTCGACCTTGCCGACGGCGACGCCGAGGATCTTGACGTCGGAGCCCTCGTAGAGGGAGACGGTCCGGGGGAAGTCCGCGACGACGTACTTGGGCTCGTTGCCGGGCCAGAACAGCGCCACGAGGGCAGCGAGGACCGCGACGGTGGCGATGACCGCGATCAGGGGGTTGATCCTGCGCAACATGCTCCTCACCCGGCCTTCGGGACGGGGGGCATGTTGGCGATCCAGGTGTCGAACCACGGACCGGTTCCGAGCGTGTTGGTGAAGACGCGGTAGAACGGCGCCATCAGTCGCAGGCTCTCGTCGAGGTTGGACTGGTTCTTGATCAAGAGGTTCACCACACCCTGGAGGTTGCTCAGCGCGGGCTTGAGATCGGCTCGCGACTGCTTGACGAGCAAGGTGAGCTCGGAGGAGAAGCGGCTCGTGGACACGAGCAGTTCGTGGACGGCCTGGCGCCTGGCCACCAACGCCGTCATCAGCACGTCGCTGTCCTTCATCAGCTTGATGATGTCCTCGTCCCGCTCGGACAGCACGCCGGAGACCGTGTTGAGGTTCTTCAGCAGCTCCCCGATCTGGTCGTTGCGGCTGGCGACGGTCTCGGAGAGCCGCGAGAGGCCCCGGAGGGTGCTCTGGAACGCCGCGGGAGTGTCCTTGGTCAACGCCGCCATCGTGTTGATCGACTCGGCCAAGCGGTCGGTGTCGATCCGTTCGGCGCGATCCGCCAGACCGGAGAAGGCCTGCACGACGTCGTAGGCCGACCTGGTGCGGGAGACCGGGATGGTGCTGTCCTCCTTGAGCTGGCCGGGACCGGCGGGCTGGAGGGCCAGGAACATGGCGCCGAGGAGCGTCTTGACCTTGATCTCGGCTGCAGTCTCGGTGCCGAACTTCGACGGTGTGTCGACCTTGAACGTCACGTTGACGTGGTCCTTGTCGAGCTCGACCTGCGTCACCTTGCCGACCCGGACGCCGGCGATGCGGACCTCGTCGTTGGGCTTGATGCCGCTCGCCTCGGAGAAGGCGGCGTGGTAGGTGTCGCCGCCGCCGATCAAGGGCAGGTCGCCCGCCTTGAAGGCCACCCCGATCAGGCCGGCGATGAAGGCGAGGCTCAGGGCCCCGATCTTGACGGGGTTGCGCTCGCGGAAGGGAAGGCTCATGAGAGGTTGCACCTCGGTCCGCCCTTGACGTCGTAGTTCACCGGCAACCGTTGGGTACCGCTGGGCGTCTTGACGTTGACGTACCCCTGGAACTGGCAGAGGTAGAAGTTGAAGAACGCACCGTAGATGGCCGTACGTCCGATCTTGGTGAGCTTCACGGGCAGGACCTGGAGCGCGCGGTCGATCTCTTCGCGTCCCTTGTTCAGGTTGGTGGCGACACCACGCAGCCCCTTGACGTCCTTGACGAACGACGGCCGGATGCCGACCACGAGGTCCGAGGTCTCGGTGGCCAGAGCGGACACCGAGTCGAGGGAGCCCAAGATGGCGTCCTTGTCCTTGACCAGTCCGGCCATGAAGTTCTTGAACTCCACGATCAGCTCACTGAGCTGCTTGTCGCGGCCGGCGAGGGTCTTCAGTACGGCGTTCAGGTTGTCGACGAGGTCGCCGATCACCTTGTCGCGGTCGGCGAGGGTGTTGGTCAGCGAGGCGGTGCTCTGCAGCAGCGCGTTCAGGTTGCCGCCTTCACCCTGGAAGACCGCGATGACCTCGGCGGAGAGCTTGTTGATGTCCGCCGGTGACAGCGCAGCGAACAACGGCTTGAAGCCGTTGAAGAGGACCGAGAGGTCCAGGGCCGGCTGGGTGCGGTCCATCGGGATCGTGGCCTTGGCCGGCAACCTGTCGAGGGCACCGACCCCTTGGGTCAGGGAGATGTACCGCTGACCGACCAGGTTGCGGTAACGGACCTGGGCGGTCGAGCTCTGCGTGACGATGGAGCTCTCGGCCACCTTGAAGCTCACCAGGGCGCGGGTGCGGTCGACGACCTCGACGCCCTTCACGGCCCCGACCTTCACACCGGCGATCCGGACGTCATCACCCTTGACCACACCGGTGGCGTCGGAGAAGACCGCCTTGTAGTCGCGCGTCCGTTCGAAGCTCAGGTTGCCGATCAGGATGATCAGGACGCCTGTGGACAGCGACGTGACCAGGATGAAGATGAGGAGCTTGACGAGGTCCTTGCGGGTCTTCTTGTCGAGGATGCTCATCCCACACTCACCTCCGTCCCTGCCATGGCCGGCGCAAAGAGAAGCGCGGTCAGGTCGGGCATCTGGTCCACGGGAATCCCCAGAACGGGAGCAGTCAGGGAGTTGATGAGTGCCTTCTGTGACGGGGTGCCGGACATCCCCACCGAGAGCGGGCGCGGCTGCGCGTTGTTCGCGAAGCCTGTCGCCGCCCGCTGGTTGTCACCCTTGCCCAGGTTGTCGGCACCGTCGTTGATGTTGGGGAACAGTCGGTCGTACGGGACGGCCGGGTTGGGCAGGCCGGCGCAGTTCGGGGCGTTGTCCGCGCCGAAGACCTGCCGGTCGGCTCGCGTGTAGGCGCGCGGCTGGCGCGGCAACGTCCGCAGGTTGATGTGGAAGACGAAGCCACGGAAGGTGTCGCCCAACCGGGGAGCCTGCCTGACGATGCCCTCGAGCAGGCACGGGAAGGTGCCGGAGTAGCGCGAGAGAAGCGCGAGGATCGGCTCGCTGAGCTGCCCGAGGCGGATGATGTTGTTCCCGTTGGCGTCCAGGAACTCCGTGGAGGTGTCGGAGAACGCCGCGAAGTCCTTGAGGAAGGCGTTGAGCTTCTGCTCCTTCGAGACCAGCGTGTCGCCGGTCTTCACCGTGTTGCGCAGGGTCGCTGCGATCTGCGGGACGACGTCGGCATAGGTGTCGGTCACCGTGGCCAGCAGCTTGATGTCCTCGATCAGGGCGGGGACCTGGGGGTTGAAGCGCTTGAGGTAGCCGTCCAGGGTCGTGAGGCTCTCCCCGAGCTTGTCGCCGCGACCTTCGAGGGCGTCTGCCAGGGCGTTCAGGGTGTAGCTCAGCTCGGCCGGCTGGACGGTGCGAAGCAACGGGTAGAGGTCGTTGAGCACCTTCTCGACCTCGATGGGCAGCTTGGTCTGCGCGATCCGGCCACCGTCCCTGAGGGACACCGTGGACGCCGTGCTCGGGATGCTGAGCTCGATGTACTTCTCGCCGAACAGCGTCTTGGGGAGGATCGAGGCGGTCACGTTGTCCGGGATCTGCTGGATCTCGTCGGGGCGGATGCCCAGCACCAGGTCGGCGCCTTCACCCTTGGACTCAGCCGACATGACCTGACCGACGATCACACCGCGGATCTTCACGTCCGCCCTGGCGGGCAGGTTGAGTCCGGCCGTGCTGGTGCTCAGGGCGACGCGGTCGAAGGAGACGAACTTCTGGGTGAAGACGGCGTTGACCAGCCACACGCCCAGCACGAGGATGCCGATGAAGACGACACCGAGGACCCGGTTGTTCACGAGAAGCTTGCCCATGACTCAGCCCGCCAACCTGACGGTGGTCGAGGAGCCCCAGATGGCCATCGACAAGAACAGGTCGATCACGTTGATGGCGACGATCGAGGTCCGCACGGCGCGACCCACCGCCACGCCCACACCGGCGGGGCCGCCGCTGGCGTTGTAGCCGTGGTAGCAGTGGATCAGGATCACCACGACGGCGAACACCAAGACCTTTCCGAAGGACCAGAGCACGTCACTGGGTGGTAGGAACAGGTTGAAGTAATGGTCATAGGTTCCGGCACTCTGCCCGAAGAACTGGGTGACGGTGAGCCGGGTGGCGAAGTACGACGAGAGCAGGCCGACCACGTAGAGCGGCACGATCGCGACCAGGCCCGCCACGATCCGGGTGGTCACCAGGAAGGGCATCGAGGGGATGGCCATCACCTCGAGGGCGTCGACCTCCTCGGAGATGCGCATGGCGCCGAGCTGGGCGGTGAAGCCGCAGCCGACCGTCGCCGCGAGGGCGATGCCGGCGATCAGCGGGGAGATCTCACGGGTGTTGAAGTAGGCGGAGACGAAGCCGGAGAACGCCGCGGTGCCGATCTGGTTCAGGGCGGCGTACCCCTGCAGACCCACCTCGGTGCCGGTGAAGAACGCCATCGCGGTGATGACACCGACGGTCCCGCCGATGACGGCCAGGGCGCCAGAGCCGAGCGTGACCTCGGCGAGCAGCCGCAGGATCTCCTTGGGGTAGCGCTTGATCGACCGCGGAGTGGCCGCGATGGCGCGCAGGTAGAACGCGAGCTCCTCGCCCATCTTGTCCAGGGAGGACAGCGGCTTGTCGTAGATCTGCTTGAGGTCGGCCATGTCGTCAACCCGTCTTCGGTGGAACGAGCTGGAAGTAGATGGCGCTCATCACGAAGTTGACGACGAACAGGAGCATGAAGGTGATGACGACCGACTCGTTCACCGCGTCGCCGACGCCCTTGGGGCCACCTCCGGCGTTCATGCCCTTGTATGCCGCGACGATGGCCGCGATGAGTCCGAAGACGAGGGCCTTGGCCATGCCTTGCCACAGGTCCGGTAGTTGCGCCAGGGCGGTGAAGCTGGCCAGGTAGGCGCCGGGCGTGCCGTCCTGGAGCACGACGTTGAAGAAGTAGCCGCCCATCACACCGACGACGCTGACCAGGCCGTTGAGGAACACCGCGACCAGCATGCACGCGAGCACCCGGGGTACGACGAGCCGCTGGATCGGGTCGATGCCGAGGACCATCATCGCGTCGAGCTCTTCCCGGATCTTGCGCGCGCCCAGGTCGGCCGCGATGGCCGAGCCGCCAGCGCCGGCGATCAGCAACGACGTCGCGATCGGTCCGGCCTCGCGGACGACTGCCAGGACCGCGGCGGAGCCGGTGAACGACTGCGCGCCGAACTGCTTGATCAGGCCACCGACCTGCAGCGCGATGACCGCGCCGAAGGGGATGGCGACCAAGGCGGTGGGCACGATCGTCACCGAGGCGATGAACCATGCCTGCTGGAGGAACTCGCGCGTCTGGAAGGGACGACGGAACAGGTTGCGCCCGACGTCCAACCCGAAGGCGAAGAGCTTGCCAGCCGCTCCGATCGGGGCCAATACCCGGTTGGCCACAGCGGTTGCCATCAGCCGATCACACCCCGGTCGTCATGGGCATGTTCTCTTCGAAGGAACCCGGAGGGGGGGTTACTCCGTTCTCGCGGCACCAGGCGCCGGGAGTCCGCTGGCTGCGCCGCGGCTGACCGTTCGACGGCAGGAGCTGAAGAGGAATGGGGGGTAGCGGGAGGAAGCTCCATGTCCTTCTCTGACTCGAGCTCGTCGGCGTCCTTCTCCTCCGACATGCCGATCGGGCCGACGACCTGGGCGTTGAGGAACTGGCGCACCACCGGCTCCTCCGACGACAGGAGCATCTCCCGCGGACCGAACATGGCGAGGTGCTTGTGGTAGAGCAGGCCGATGTTGTCGGGCACCTTGCGGGCCGTGTTGACGTCGTGGGTGACGATCAGGAACGTCGCGTCGATCTGGGCGTTCAGGTCGACGATGAGCTGGTTCAGGAACGAGGTGCGGACCGGGTCGAGGCCCGAGTCGGGCTCGTCGAAGAGCACGATCTCCGGGTCGAGCACGAGCGCCCTGGCCAGACCGGCACGCTTGCGCATGCCGCCGGAGATCTCACCGGGCAGCTTGTCCTCGGCGCCGAGCAGGCCGACGAGGTCCATCTTCTCCATCACGATGTTGCGGATCTCGGTCTCGGACTTCTTGGTGTGCTCACGCAACGGGAACGCCACGTTGTCGTAGAGGTTCATCGAGCCGAACATGGCGCCGTCCTGGAACAGCACCCCGAAGAGCTTGCGGATCTCGTAGAGGTCCTTCTCGGGGCACGACGCGATGTCGACGCCCTCGATGACCACGCTGCCCTTGTCCGGCTTGAGCAGACCGATGATCGTCTTGAGGAGCACGGACTTGCCGGTTCCGGAGGGACCGAGCATCACACAGATCTCGCCGGCCGGGACGGTCAGGTTCACGTCGCCCCAGATGAGCTGTTTGCCGAAGCTCTTGGTCAGATCCTTGATCTCGATCTCAACACCCACGGGGTGTCTCCCTCCGGTTCGCGAACACGTCTGAAGGCCCGGACGTGATGGTCCGCGCGTGGTACCCCCCACCACGCTAAGAAACGAGCAGTCGCTGGCTAAGTTACGCCAGAGTTACGTTTACGTCAGCAACTCGCGCAGGTATCTCCCGATGTGGACCCACTCGTGGCAAACGTCGGTGCTGGGCGAACGAACACCGGCCGTTGCGCACCCAACGGGTGTGCAACGGCCGGCGTGGCGATCAGGTCGTCGCGTCGTGAGACGCGACGGCACTCACTTGACGGAGACGGTGGCTCCGGCGCCCTCGAGGGACTCCTTGGCCTTCGCTGCGGCCTCCTTGGTGACCTTCTCGAGCACAGCCTTGGGGGCGGCCTCGACGAGGTCCTTGGCCTCCTTCAGGCCGAGGCTCGTCAGGGCACGGACCTCCTTGATGACGTTGATCTTCTTCTCGCCTGCGGCCTCGAGGACGACGTCGAACTCGTCCTGCTCGGCTGCGGCCTCGCCCGCGTCGCCGGCGCCGCCGGCGGCGGGGGCAGCGGCAGCGGCAACCGGAGCGGCCGCGGTGACGCCGAAGGTGTCCTCGAACTGCTTAACGAACTCGCTGAGCTCCAGGAGGGTCATCTCCTTGAAAGCGTCGAGCAGCTCGTCGGTGCTGAGCTTCGCCATGGTGGCGTTCCTTTCGATGATGTACGCGGCGGTGGATGCCGCGGACGGGTTGTCAGGCCTCGGTGCTCTCGGCGGCCTCGGGGGTGGTCTCCTCGGACGCGGGAGCGTCCTCGGCGGCAGCGTCCTCGGCCGGAGCCTCGGTGGACTCGGTCCCCGGTGTGGGGGCCTCCTCCGCTGCGGAGTCCTCGGCCGGTGCCGGCTCGCCGGCACCACCAGTGAGGATCGAAGGGTCCTGCGACGCCTGCGCCTGCAGGGCGCCGGCAAGCCGGGCCATCTGCGAGATCGGGGCGTTGAGCAGGTAGACGGCCTGGCTGAGCGAAGCGAGCATCGCGCCCGCCAGCTTGCCCAGGAGGACCTCGCGGGACTCGAGATCGGCCAGCTTGGCGATCTCCTTGGCGTCCATCGAGGCACCGTCGACGTAGCCGCCCTTGACGACAAGGGCGGGGTTTGCCTTGGCAAAGTCACGCAGACCCTTGGCCGCTTCGACCAGGTCGCCGTTGATGAAGGCGATGGCGGTCGGGCCGTTGAGGAGGTCGTCGAAACCATCGACACCCGCCTGCTTGGCAGCGATCTTGGTCAGCGTGTTCTTGACCACGGCGTAGTGGGCGTTCTCGCCGAGGGTTCGCCGCAGTTCCTGCAGCTGCTTCACGGTGAGACCGCGGTACTCGGTCAGCACAGCGCCCGTGGAGTCGTTGAATGCCTCGACGATCTCCGCGACGGCTGCTGCCTTCTCTGGCCGCGCCATGGGTCTCCTTCCAGCTCGTGCACGTGATGTGCGCGGACGTCATGCGGGTTGCACGACGTCCCGATGCTTCGGACCGGACAAGCAAAAACGCCCTGGTGCAGGTGCACAGGGCGTCTGACGCTGGGCGTCTCACTCGGTGTCACCTACGCGGGTCGTCCACTTCTCAGCGAACCTTCGGATCACCCGGGGGTGATCGGCCGGCGGTCTTCGGCTACGACACGCCACGATACGGGCACGGGAGCCCTCCGGCCAAATCGGTGGCACCGCACTCGTTCCCGGGCGCTCGAACGGCCCGGTTCCTCGAGGGAACCGGGCCGTTCGGTGCTGCCTGACCAGGAGCCTGGGTCAGGCGTCGTCCTCGCCCGCCACGTTGCGGGTGCGGTTCGGGTCGACCTGGACGCCGGGGCCCATCGTCGTCGAGACCGTGATCTTCTTGATGTAGCGGCCCTTGGAGCTGGCCGGCTTCAGCCGCAGGACCTCTTCGAGGGCAGCTGCGTAGTTCTCGGCGAGCTGGAGCTCGGAGAAGGACGCCTTGCCGATGATGAAGTGCAGGTTGGAGTGCCGGTCGACGCGGAACTCGATCTTTCCGCCCTTGATGTCCGAGACGGCCTTGGCGACGTCGGGCGTCACCGTGCCGGTCTTCGGGTTGGGCATCAGGCCGCGGGGACCCAGGACACGACCGAGTCGGCCGACCTTGCCCATCATGTCGGGGGTCGCGACGACGGCGTCGAAGTCGAGCCAGCCACCGTTGACCTTCTCGATCAGCTCGTCGCCACCGACGATGTCGGCCCCGGCCTCGCGGGCCGCGTCGGCCTTCTCGGCGTTGGCGAAGACCAGGACCCTGGCCGTCTTGCCGGTCCCGTGCGGCAGGTTGACGGTGCCTCGCACCATCTGGTCGGCCTTGCGGGGGTCGACGCCGAGGCGCATGGCCACGTCGACGGTCTCGTCGAACTTCTTCTTGGCGCCGCCCTTGGCGATCTTGATCGCCGCCATCGGGGCGTGGAGCTCGTCCTGGTCGAACGTGTCCGCGGTGGCGCGGTAAGTCTTGCTGCGCTGCATGTTCTTTCCTCTGTTTCTACGAAGGTTGTGGTCTGGGTGAGCCAGCGCGGCTCTGCCACGTGTTGCTGGTTGTCTCAGTCGGTCGTGATGCCCATCGACCTGGCGGTGCCCTCGACGATCTTCATGGCTGCGTCGATGTCGTTGGCGTTCAGGTCGGGGAGCTTCGTCGTGGCGATCTCGCGCACCTGGTCCTTGGTCAGCTTGCCGACCTTGGTGGTGTGCGGGACGCCGGAGCCCTTGGCGACGCCAGCGGCCTTCTTGATCAGCTCCGCGGCCGGCGGAGTCTTGGTGATGAACGTGAACGACCGGTCTTCGTAGATCGTGATCTCTACGGGTACGACGCTGCCGCGCATGGCCTCGGTCTGGGCGTTGTACGCCTTGCAGAAGTCCATGATGTTGACGCCGTGCGGACCGAGAGCGGTACCGACCGGCGGCGCGGGCGTTGCCGCGCCGGCCTGCAGCTGCACCTTGACCAGGGCAGCGATCTTCTTCTTCTTGGGAGGCATTTCGTGTGGATCCTTCGACAGTTGTGCGTTTCGTGGTCTCGACGAACTCGGCCGGCTCTCACCGGCCAGGCTCTGCCACCTGGTTGTTGCTCCTGAACTCAGACCTTCTGGATCTGGTCGAAGCTCAGCTCGACCGGGGTCTCCCGGCCGAAGATCTCGACGAGGGCCTTGACCCTCTGACTCTCCGCGTTGATCTCGGTGATCGTCGCGTGCAGTGTCGCGAACGGGCCGTCGACGACCATCACCGAGTCGGAGACGTCGAAGTCTGCCACCGCGACCTGCTGGCGCGAAGCCGTCTTCGTGGGAGACGTGCCGCCACCCTCGGCCACGGCCGCAGCCTCGGCCTCGGCCTGGACGGCGGGTGCCAGCATGTTCTCGACCTCGTCGAGGCTCAGCGGCACCGGCTGGTGGCTGTGCCCCACGAAGCCGGTGACCGACGGCGTGTGGCGGACGGCGGACCAGGACTCGTCGGTGAGGTCCATCCGGACGAGCACGTAGCCGGGGAGCACCGTGCGACGCACGAGCTTGCGCTGGCCGTTCTTGATCTCGGCGACCTCTTCGGTCGGGACGATGACCTCGTGGATGTACTCCTCCATGTTCAAGGAGGTGATGCGGTTCTCGAGGTTCGCCTTCACCCGGTTCTCCATCCCGGAGTAGGTGTGCACGACGAACCAGTCACCCTCCTTGGCCCGCAGCGCGGCGCGGAACTCCTCGAGCGGGTCCTCGACGTCCGCCACCTCGGCGGCGGCCTCGAGGTCCCCTGCATCTGCCTCAGTCTCAGCGTCTGCGTCGGGGCTGTCGGGGCTGTCGGCCTCGGCTTCCGGCTCGACCTCCTCGGCCGGCACGACCACGGCGGTGTCCCCGGTGACTTCGTCGGTGAGGACGACCTCCTCCGGGGTCTCGACAGGCGCGGCCTCGGTCGGGTCGCCCTCGACCGGCTGCTCGTCGTACTGCTCAGACACGATTACTCCGTCATCTCCGTCTTGCTCTGAAAAGTTCTCTTCGCTGCTGCACTTCTCGGCCGGGCTACGGCCCTGGCGCCTACTTGCCCTTGCTGCCTTCGCCGAACAGCGCGAACACGGCCTTGCCGAAGCCCAGGTCGAGCACAGACACGTAGGCGATCATCACCAGCACGAAGGCCAGCACCACGATCAGGTAGGTGACCAGCTGCTGCTGGGTCGGCCACACCACCTTGCGGAGCTCGGCGATCACCTGTCGATAGAAAGTGATCGGGCTCGTTCGCTCGCGAGCCACGCCCTTCTTGACCGGTGAGCTGTCCGACACGATCTGCCTTCTTCCGATTGCCGCTGTCCTGGTTTGATCTCGCCTCGCGTATCGCAGGGCACGAGGGACTTGAACCCCCAACCTTCGGTTTTGGAGACCGATGCTCTGCCAGTTGAGCTAGTGCCCTACGGCGGATCTCCGCTCGCCTCGCGGAACCGGGTTCCGGGCATGGCAAGCAATGGTGAGTTCCACCAATGACGGAGTGTACGGGGGGACCGGAGGGCAAGTCCAAATGACTACGATGAAGTCATGAGTACCCCCCCTCAGAACCCCTACGAGAACACGGCCCGGGTCTCCGCCCGGGTGGGCGGCATCGCCGAGTCGGCCACGTTGAAGGTGGACGCGAAGGCCAAGGCGCTCAAGGCGGAGGGGCGGCCGGTCATCGGCTTCGGCGCCGGCGAGCCCGACTTCCCGACACCGGAGTACGTCGTGGAGGCAGCGGTCGAGGCGTGCCGGGAGCCGAGGAACCACCGCTACACCCCGGCCGGCGGCCTTCCCGAGCTGAAGCAGGCGATCGTCGCCAAGACCCTGCGCGACAGCGGTTACGAGGTCGAAGCGAGCCAGGTGCTCGTCACCAACGGCGGCAAGCACGCCATCTACGGCGCCTTCGCGACGATCCTCGACCCCGGCGACGAGGTGATCCTGCCGGCGCCGTACTGGACGACCTACCCGGAGGCGATCAGGCTCGCTGGTGGCGTGCCGGTCGAGGTGCTGGCCGACGAGACCCAGGGCTACAAGGTCACCGTCGAGCAGCTCGAGGCCGCTCGGACCGACCGCACCAAGGTCCTGCTGTTCTGCTCCCCCTCGAACCCCACGGGGGCCGTCTACTCCGCCGACGAGATCCGGGAGATCGGCGCTTGGGCAGAGCGCAACGGCCTGTGGGTCGTCAGCGACGAGATCTACGAGCACCTCGTCTACGGCGACATCGACACGGGCTCGCTCCCGGTGCTGTGCCCCGGCACCCAGGACCACTGCATCGTGGTCAACGGTGTGGCCAAGACCTACGCGATGACCGGGTGGCGGGTGGGTTGGATGATCGGCCCGAAGGACGTCGTCAAGGCGGCCGGGAACCTCCAGTCGCACGCCACCTCCAACGTCGCGAACGTGGCGCAGCGCGCGGCCATCGCGGCACTCGAGGGCGATCTCACGGCCGTCGATGAGATGAAGGTCGCCTTCGACCGCCGCCGGCAGACCATCGTCTCCATGCTCAACGAGATCGATGGCGTGCTGTGTCCGGAACCGGAGGGGGCCTTCTACGCCTATCCCTCGGTCAAGGGCCTGCTGGGTCGAGAGGTCGACGGCGCCACCCCCACCACCTCCGCGGAGCTCGCGGAGCTGATCCTGGAGAAGGCCGAGGTGGCCGTGGTGCCGGGCGAGGCCTTCGGTTCGCCCGGCTACCTGCGGCTGTCCTACGCCCTCGGTGACGACGAACTGGTCGAGGGCATCACCCGCCTCCAGAAGCTGTTCGCCTAACCGGTGGGTCACCCGGGGGAACACGACGGGACCGACGACCGAAGCCAGGACTCGGAGCCCGCGCAGCGTCGTCGGCTCGAGCAGCTTCCCAAGGCTCACCTGCACCTGCACTTCACCGGATCGATGCGCCACGCGACCCTCCTGGAGCTCGCCGAGCGCGACGGCCACCGGCTTCCCGACGCACTGGTCAGCGACTGGCCACCCCAGCTGTCGGCGGCCGACGAGAAGGGCTGGTTCCGGTTCCAGAGGCTCTACGACGTAGCCCGGTCGGTGTTACGCACGGAGGCCGACGTACGCCGACTGGTGCGTGAGGCCGCCGAGGACGACAAGCGCGAGGGTTCCCGCTGGCTGGAGATCCAGGTCGACCCGAGCGGGTACGCCGCGCTGTTCGGCGGCATCACGGAGTTCACCGATCTCGTGCTGGACGCGGTCCGGGAGGCCTCGCTGACCGTTGGCATCGGGATGGCCGTCGTGATCGCCGCCAACCGCACTCGACATCCGCTCGACGCGCGCACCCTGGCTCGCCTGGCGGGGCAGTACGCCGGCCGCGGAGTCGTCGGGTTCGGGCTCTCCAACGACGAGCGCCGCGGCAACACCGGTGACTTCGCAGCGGCCTTCCGGATCGCCGAGCGCGCCGGGCTGTTGCTCACCCCGCACGGAGGTGAGTTGCTCGGGCCCGAGTCGGCGCGGCAGTGCGTGGAGCTGCTGCACGCGGGACGGCTCGGCCACGGCGTCCGCGCAGCAGAGGATCCCCACCTGCTCGAGCTCATCGTCGCCCGCGACATCGCCCTGGAGATCTGCCCGGTGTCCAACGTGGCGCTCGGCGTCTACTCCGACCCCACGTCGGTGCCGCTGCCCGAGCTGATGGCGGCCGGCGCGACGATCGCGCTCGGGGCCGACGACCCGCTCCTGTTCGGGTCCCGCCTGGCCGGGCAGTACGCCACGATGCGCGCCGCTCACGAGCTCAGCGACGCCCAGCTGGCGGACCTGGCCCGATCCTCGGTCCGTGCCTCACGGGCCCCGGAGGAGGACAAGTCGACCTGGTTGGCTGAGATCGACGCCTGGTTGGGGACAATGGCCCCATGAGCACCTATCCCGGCGATGACGCAGCGCGACCCGAGAGCGACCCGGAGGACGAGCAGGCAGCCGAGCCGACCGCGCCGGTCTCCCCAGGTGGACCGGTGTTCAACCCGACCTCGGCCCAGCCCACCACTCCTCACGAGCAGGGGTACGCCCAGCCCGGCTACGGCCAGGCCCCGCAACAGCCCAACCCGCCGCAGTACGGCCAGCCTCAGTACGGCCAGCCTCAGCACGGCCAGCCTCAGTACGGCCAACCCCAGTACGGCCAACCCCAGTACGGCCAACCCCCGTACGGCCAGCCGCCGTACACCGCGTTCAACCCACCGGTTCCCGACCAGCCACAGGCGACGCTGGCGCTCGTCCTCGGCCTGGTCAGCCTCGTGGGTGCCCTGATCCTGTGTGGGTTGCCGCTGCTGGTCTCGCCGTTCGCGTGGGCGATCGGCCGCAACTCGCTGAAGGAGATCGAGGCCTCGCAGGGACGCCTCGGCGGGGAGAGCCAGGCGCGCGCGGGGATGATCATGGGCATCATCGGCTCGGTCATCGCCCTGCTCGTGCTGCTGGCGCTGATCGCGTTCGCGGTGCTGCTCGTCGTCGGCGTCACCGCCGATGGTGGCTACACCTAGAGCTCGCACCCGACGAGCACCGGCTCGTTGACCAGCTCGATCCCGAAACGTGACCGGACCCCGCCGCGGATCGTCCTGGCCAGCTCGACCAGCTCGGCGGTGGTCGCTCCCCCGCGGTTGGTCAGGGCGAGCGTGTGCTTGGTGGAGACGCGCACGTGGGGGGTGCCGTACCCCCGTGCGAAGCCGGCCCGCTCGATCAGCCAGGCCGCACTCGTCTTCACCCGGCCGTCCGGCTGTGGCCACGAGGGTGCTCCGTCGGGCACGCGCCCTGCCGCGATGATCGGGTTGGTGAAGAACGATCCGGTGCTCCACGTGTCGTGGTCGTCGGCGTCGAGCACCATCCCCTTGCGACGCCGCAGCTCCAGCACCGCGGCGCGCACGTCCCGGGCGGGCGCCCGGTCTCCGGTCTCCATCGCGAGCGCGTCGGCGAGCTCGGCGTACTGCACCGAGCCGCCCAGATTCCCGAGCCTGAGCTGGAACGTGGTCGCCAGCACGACGAAGCGGTCGGGATCCCGCTTGAACCTGCTGGTGCGGTAGCCGAAGCCACACTCGATGGCCGAGAACGTCCGCACCTCGGCCGTCGTTCGGTCCCAGACGCGGACCCGGGCGACGGTCTGGGCGACCTCCTGGCCGTAGGCGCCCACGTTCTGGATCGGGGTGGCACCGGTGGTTCCCGGGATCCCGGACAGCGCCTCGACGCCGACCCAGCCCCGCTCCACCGCCGTCGCCACCACGTCGTCCCAGGGCTCACCGGCTGCGACCTCCACCATGGCGCCACCGCAGAGATCGGACTCCTCCCGGATGCCGCGGGTGCGCACGAGGACGACCCGGCCGGGGTACCCCTCGTCGGCGACCACGAGGTTGCTGCCTCCACCGACCACCAGCACCGGTACGCCGCTGGCGTCCGCGGAACGGACCGCGTCGATCACCGTCGCCTCGTCGTCGGCCACCACCAGATCCTCCGCCGGGCCACCGAGGCGCAGCGTGGTCAGGTCGGCCAGGGTGCGAGGAGTGGAGGCGGGCACGCGGATGACGGTATCGGAGAACGCAGAAGCGGCCCCGGCAATGCCGGCGGCCGCTTCGTGCTGTGGAGAGTCCGGGTTCAGCGGGTCTCGCGGTGCTCAGTGTGCTTGCGGCAACGCGGGCAGAACTTCTTCAGCTCCATGCGGTCCGGGTCGTTGCGACGGTTCTTCTTGGTGATGTAGTTGCGTTCCTTGCAGTCCACGCAGGCCAAAGTGATCTTGGGGCGGACGTCAGAGCTCTTGCTGGCCACGTTCGTGCCTTCTTCCTCGCCTTAAGGGTGCTACCTGATGCCGAGTAGCGGGGGCGGGACTCGAACCCGCGACACCACGATTATGAGCCGTGTGCTCTAACCACCTGAGCTACCCCGCCATGAGAACACACACGGCCACCCTTGCATTCCGGGTGGTTCGGGTGATTCCTCGAGCCCCTTTACGGAATCGAACCGTAGACCTTCTCCTTACCATGGAGACGCTCTGCCGACTGAGCTAAAGGGGCGCGGCCCAGATGACTGTCCGTGGGCCAGCGAGCAGAATACACAGGCCAAAGGGGATACCTGAAATCGGTTCGCGGCGGTCGCGAGCGAGGCTCGATCCTCAGTCCTGGATCCGGACGAACGGCCGGGCCTCCTCGAGCTCGTAGGCCACCTCGAGCAGTCGGCGGTCGTTTCCCTGCGCGGCAGCCAGATGTACGCCGATCGGGAGTCCACCGGTGGACATCCCCATCGGCAGCGAGATCGCGGGGTCGCCGGTCGCGTTCTGCAGGGGCGTGAAGGCAACCCAGTCCATCAGCCGCTCGATGAGCGTCTCGAAGGGCTGCGTCGGGTCCAGCCAGCCGAGCTCGGGGGTGAGCAGTGCCAACGTCGGCGACAGCACCACGTCGTGGTCGGCGAAGAAGGCCCGACTGAACCGCTGCGACAACCGGAGCCGGGCGATCGTGAGTGGCATCCGCAGCGAGTTCCGCGCGGCGTGGTTGGCCAACCCCTTGGTGAGGTTGTCGTGCTTGGCCCGGTCGTGGGTCCGGTTGAAGGTGTTCTTCCCCGTGGCGGAGAGGAACAGGGCCAGCAGGCTCCAGTAGCGCAGGAAGTCCTCGGCGAAGTGCGCGGGGACCGGCGCCTCCACCGGAACGACCGTGTGTCCGAACCCCTCGAGCAGGGCTGCGGTCTCGAGCACGGTGCCGACGGTCTCGGGATCGGTGCGGCGCCCACCGATCGAGTCGGTGACCAGCGCGACGCGCAGTCGGCGCTTGCCCGGGCCGGTGACGTCCCCGACCGGCGGCAGCTTCAGGTCCCGGTAGACCCGCTCGCACTCCCGGACGAAGGCGGCCGTGTCGCGCACCGAGCGCGTCACCACCCCATCGTGCACGATCTTGACCGGCATCTCGCGGTTCAGCTTGTCGGTCGGGGTGCGCCCGCGGGTGGGCTTGAGCCCGACCAGCCCCGTGCAGGCCGCAGGGATCCGGATCGAGCCGCCGCCGTCGTTGGCATGGGCCATCGGGACTGCGCCCGCCGCAACGAAGGCGGCCGACCCCGCCGAGGACGCCCCGGAGCTGTGCCCGGTGTGCCAGGGGTTGCGGACGGGCGGATCGTGCTCGAACTCGGCGCTGGCACTGAAGCCATACTCCGAGAGCCGGGTCTTGCCGATCACGGAGACCCCGATCAAGCCGAACATGCGGGCGAAGTCGCCGTCGAGATCGCCCGGTCGCGCAACGAAGGCGCGAGTGCCCTGCTGCGTGGGAAGACCCGCAACATCGCTGTTGTCCTTGACGAAGGACGGCTGTCCACCGAAGAACCCGGCGGCGGGAGCGGCCGCCTCGGTCGCCGCCGCCGCGAAGCGGTCGACGGCAAGGCCGGCGAGATCCTCGTCGAGTCTCCGGGTCCGCGCGATCGCGGCGTCGGTCGCCTCGGCTCGACTGACCTCACCGTCACGGATCGCCGCGGCCAGCCCGACGGCATCGCGGTCCCCGAGAGCGTCGTCGGTGAAGGCGTGCACACGGGTCCGGGGGGTGTGGTCGTCGGGGGCCATGGCCGAACGCTAGCGGCCGGGCGGCCACCCGCTCCTAGCGGGCGATGCCGCGGCGGTGGCACCCGACGAGATGGGTGTCGACCAGGCCGGTGGCCTCCATCAGCGCGTGCATCGTGGTGGGACCCACGAAGCCGAAACCACGCGTGCGCAGCGCCTTGGACAAGGCGATCGACTCGCCCGAAGTGGTCGGCACCTGGGCCAGGGTCGACGGTGCAGGGTCGTGGTCGGGCCGGAAGCGATCCACGAACACCTCCAGGCCACCCTCCCCGCGCAGTGCCATCGCGGCTCCCGCGTTGCGCCGGGTGGCCTCGATCTTGGCGCGGTTGCGCACGATTCCCCGGTCCCGCATGAGGCGCTCCACGTCGGACTCGGTCATCGCCGCGACCAGGTCGACGTCGAAGTCGTGGAACTGCTCTCGGAAGCGCGCGCGCTTGTTCAAGATGGTGAGCCAGGACAGGCCGGCCTGGAAGCCCTCCAGGCTCAGCCGCTCGAAGATCGCCCCCTCGCCGGTCACCGGGACCCCCCACTCGGCGTCGTGGTAATCACGCAGGATCCCGGGCTCGCTCCCCCACGGGCAGCGCGCGAGGCCGTCCGCACCGGTGACCGGCCCACTCATCGGCTGCTCATCCGCGCTTGACCATGCGGGCGTTGGGCAGGGGCGGCGCATGCAGGGCACCGAGCGGATCCCCCTCCGGCAGCAGGAAGCGGTCGACCGACCCCCCGCCGAGCAGGGCCTCCCACTCGGCGCGGATGGCCGCGATCTCCTCGTGCTCTCGGCCGATGAAGTTCCACCACATGACGATCTGCTCGCCGAACGGCGGGCCACCCAGGACCAGCAACCGGGTCTGCTGCGAGGCGGTGAGCTCGGCGCCGTCCACGCCGGCCGCGAGGAAGCCGAGCCCGTGCGTGGGGAGGGCCTCACCGTCGACGGTGAGCTCGCCGGCATCGACCAGCAGTCCGTGCTCGTACGCCGGGTCGAGGGACAGCCGCAGCGTCGTACCGGCAGCGAGGGTGAGCTCGGCACCGAGCAGCGGACTGTAGGTCCGCACGGGTGAGGTCGCGCCGAGCAGCGAGCCGAGGAAGACGCGGGCCTCCCAGGTCGCGCCGCGGATCGGTTCGGGTGCGAAGTGCTCGAAGTCGGGATCGACCTGCCGGTGCCGGTCCGGCAGGGCGAGCCACAGTTGGGCCCCGTGCAACGTGGTGGTGCCTGGGGTGGAGTACTCACTGTGGCTGATGCCCCGGCCGGCGGTCATCAGGTTCAGCTCACCGGGCCGCACGATCGCGTGGTGCCCGGCGGAGTCGCGATGCTCGATCTCGCCGGTGAACAGCCAGCTGACCGTCTGCAGGCCGGTGTGCGGATGTGGCGGCACCACCATCCCCGCCGCGGTGGCGACGTCGTCGGGCCCGTAGTGGTCCACGAAGCACCAGGCGCCGATGAGAGAGCGCTGCCGTTGCGGGAGGGTGCGACGCACCGTCATCGCCCGCAGGCCACCGAGTGGAACATCACGCGGCGTGAGGACCTCCATGGCACCAGCGTGCCACGGAGGTCACGAAGTCAGCGGCCTCGGCGGTTGCCGCTGAACGAGGCTGCGCTGTGACCGCCACTCTGCGGGGCGGAGCCGGAGCCACCTCGGCGACCGCGTGAGCGGCCGGGCTGTGGGGAGCGGGACACGCCCTGCGGCCGGGCGGCGCTGCCTCCGCGACGTCCGTTGCCTCGACCGCCGCCACCGGAACCGCCACCCGAGCGGGGACGCCGGTTCTCCTGCTGCGCGGGCCGGTCGTCGGGCAGTCCGCCGGCGACCAGGACGCGCTCCCCGGGTGCCAGCTGCTTGAGCATGGCGTGCTCGGGGCCGGAGACCCGGGTGGTGGTCGGGTTGATGTTGGCCGCGCGGGTCAGGGCGCGCACGTCCTTGACCTGCTGGTCGGTCATCAACGTGATGACCGTGCCTGCGGCACCGGCTCGGGCCGTGCGCCCCGAACGGTGGAGGTACGCCTTGTGCTCGGCCGGCGGGTCCGCGTGGACGACCAGCGCGACGTCGTCGACGTGGATGCCACGGGCAGCGATGTCGGTGGCCACCAGCGTGCTCGCCCGGCCCGAGTGGAAGGCCTCCATGTTGCGGGTCCGTGCGTTCTGGGCCAGGTTGCCGTGCAGCTCGACGGCGGTGACGCCACGTGAGTTGAGCTGACGGGCGAGCGCCTTCGCACCGTGCTTGGTGCGGGTGAACACGATCGTGCGGCCGGGAGCGCTGGTCAGGTCCACCAGCACCGGGACGCGCTGGTCGCGGTGCACGTGCAGCACGTGGTGCTCCATCGCCGACACCGGAGACATGGCCGAGTCGGCCTCGTGCGTGGCCGGGTTGTCGAGGTAACGCTTGACGAGCACGTTCACTCCGGCGTCCAGCGTCGCGGAGAACAGCATCCGCTGGGAGCGTCCTGGAGTCTGGTCGAGCAGCCGGCGAACGGCCGGCAGGAAGCCGAGGTCGGCCATGTGGTCGGCCTCGTCGAGGACGGTGACCTCGATGGCGCCGAGGTCGCAGACGCCCTGCTTGATCAGGTCCTCGAGGCGGCCGGGGCAGGCGATCAGGATGTCGACGCCCGAGCGGAGCGCCTGGACCTGCGGACCCTGGCCGACGCCACCGAAGACGGTGCGTGTCTTGAGCCCTGCGGAGCGGGCGAGGGGCGCGAGCGCGGCGTCGATCTGGCTGACCAGCTCGCGCGTCGGCGCCAGGATCAGTGCCCGGGGGCGCTTCGGCGTACGGCGCCCGGCGGAGGCGGTGAGGCGGGACACGACCGGAAGCAGGAACGCGATGGTCTTGCCGGAGCCGGTGCGGCCGCGGCCGAGCACGTCGCGGCCCCCCAGCGAGTCGGGGAGGGTGGCGGCCTGGATGGGGGTCGGGACGGTGATGCCGGACTCGGCCAGGATGGCGGCGAGCGGGGAGGGCACACCAAGGTCGGTGAAGGACATGTGGGGATCGCTAACTGTGTGGGTGTCTCACCACAAGCCATGATGAAGGAACCATCGAGGAACGGGCGGCGTGGAGCTTGGAAGCTGCGACACGCATCAGGACCGAGGCGAGACCGAACGATCCTTGTGACCCCAGCCTAGGGCACACGCGGCGAAACCGTGGCATCGAGACACGGTTGCCGGATGTGACGTGGCACTCGCCGTTCTCGGCTCAGCGGAAGGCGTCCTGGCCGGTGAGCGCCTTGCCGACCACGAGCTGGTGCACCTCGCTGGTGCCCTCGTAGGTCAGCACCGACTCGAGGTTGTTGGCATGGCGCAGCATCGGCCACTCCAGGGTGATGCCGGCGGCGCCCATGATCGTGCGGCACTCGCGGGCGATCTTGATCGCCTCGCGGATGTTGTTGAGCTTGCCGATGCTGACCTGCTCGGCGGTGATCCGACCCTCGTCCTTGAGCCTCCCGAGATGCAGGGCCAGCAGCATCGCCTTGCCCAGCTCGACGGTCATGTCGGCGAGCTTCGCCTGGGTCAGCTGGAAGCCGCCGAGGGGCTTGTCGAAGATGTGCCGTTCGCCTGCGTAGCGGATCGTGGCCTCCAGGGAGTCGCGAGCGGCGCCGACGGAGCCGAAGATGATCCCGAAGCGGGCCTCGGTCAGGCAGCTGAGCGGACCACGGAGGCCGGTCGCTCCCGGGAGCGCGGCCTCGGCCGGAAGCCGGACCCCGTCGAGCACGAGCTCGCTGGTGACCGAGGCGCGCATCGACAGCTTCTTCTTGATCTCCGGGGCGGAGAACCCCTCGGTGTCGGTGGGTACGACGAAACCGCGGATCCCGTCGTCGGTCTGGGCCCAGACCACGGCCACGTCGGCGATGGAGCCGTTCGTGATCCACATCTTGGTGCCGTCGAGGACCCAGTCGTCGCCGTCGCGCCGGGCGCGGGTGCGCATGCCGGCGGGGTTCGACCCGAAGTCCGACTCGGTCAGTCCGAAGCAGCCGATCTTCTCGCCCGTGGCCATCTGGGGCAGCCACTCCTGCCGCTGCGCGTCGGATCCGTGTGCGCGGATGGCGAACATGGCCAGGCTTCCCTGCACCGACATCAGCGAACGGATCCCCGAGTCCCCTGCCTCGACCTCGAGGCACGCGAGCCCGTAGGCCGTCGTACTCGTGCCGGCGCAGCCGTACCCCTCGAGGTGCATTCCGAGAGCACCGATGGCGCCGAGCTCGAGGGCGATCTCGCGCACCGGCGTACTCCCGTTCTCGTACCACTCGGCGATGTTCGGCCGCACCCGCTCGTCGACGAAGCGCCGGACCGTTCGCTGGATCGCCCGGTCCTCCTCGGCGATCAGGAAGTCGGTGTCGAGCAGCCCCAAGGGCGAGCGGTCGGCCATCCCCCCAATCTAGGGGGCGCTCAGGCGGCCCGACCCTCACGCCGGTAGGCGCGCACGGCGATGGGGTGCATCCGCAGGCGGCCAGGCAGCCGGGTGTAGAGCCCGTGCACTGCTCGCGCCACCCGGGCGAAGCGTTGGTAGCGACGCTCCCGCCGCTCGTCCCAGGGCAGGCCGAGGGTCTCCCGGGCCAGGGCGGGCATCCCGCCGATCGTGAGCGCGGAGCTCGCCGCGTTGACCGGGCCGCGGACCAGCCACCACACCGCCCTCGGAACCCGCTGGGGCCGGGGCCAGCCCTTGGTGGCATAGCCGACACCGTAGGAGGCGGTCCGGTGGGCGACCAGTCGCTCGCGCAGGGAGCGCTCGAAGTAGCGCTGGAACTCCGCATGGGTCTGCGGCGTGCCGCGAGAGCTGACGCCGTACCTGGAGAACCAGGTGACCGACTCGGCGAAGATCTGCTCCTTCTCGGCCGGGCTGAGCCGCCGGATGAAGGTGTCGGTCGCGGTGAGCAGGTGCTCGACGAAGCACGCGTGCGCCCAGTAGTAGGTCCCGGGGTTCAGCGCGCTGTACGGCGACCCGTCCGGCATCCGGCCCTTGATGGGCCGATGGAAGTCCCGCACCTCGTGTCCGGTGGCCTCGGGGTCGGCGCCGTAGACGGTGCCGAAGATCGGCGGGATGCTGCGCTGCAGCCGGCCCAGGGTGTCGGCGAACCAGACCGAGTGGTCCTCCACGCCCTGGCCCAGTTCCGGGAGCATGTTCTGCAGCACCGCCGCCCGCGGCCCGAGCAGGGCCATCCGGTTGTCGCCGAAGTAGCGCCAGGTCAGCGAGTCGGGACCCAGCGGGCGACCTCGGTGCGGTTCGGCGGGCGTGCCCGGATGTGCGTCCGCCGCCCCGCTCAGGTCCACGCTCATGGTGGTACATTGAAACAGATTTGTTCCAACATTCCAATGCTGTGGAGGTCGCGAGTGGCCGTGAACACCCCCGCCGGCCTCACCCGGGTCCGCGGGCCCGTGCTCGGCCTCGCCCACCTGCTTCAGCTGCGGTTCAACCCGATCGGCCACAACGCCTTTCTGCGCGAGGCCTACGGCGAGGTCTTCCGGCTCAACGTCTTCGGCGTCCGCATCTACGTCACTGCCGGCGCCGACATGGCCGAGCAGGTGCTCGTCAACCGGGAGCGCAACTTCGCCAACGGTCCGGCCTGGTCACACTTCATCGGACCCTTCTTCCACCGCGGGCTGATGCTCCTCGACTTCGACGAGCACCTGCACCACCGGCGCATCCTCCAGCAGGCGTTCACCAACGAGGCCCTGCGCAGCTACCACTCCGTGATGGCGCCGCACATCCGCACCAACCTCGAGGAGTGGGAGTCCGAGGACGAACCCCGGCTGCACCACCTCTTCAAGGCACTCACCCTCGACCTGGCCCTGGAGACCTTCGTCGGGGTCGACCTCAGCCGCGAGGAGCAGGACGGGGTCAACAAGGCGTTCGTCGCTGCGGTCAGGGCCGGCACCTCGGTGATCCGCAAGCCGATCCCCGGCAGCCCGTGGGCCAAGGGCCTGAAGGCCCGCGCCTTCCTCGAGGACTTCTTCCGCTCCCACCTCCCGGCGAAGCGTCGCGACGGGGGTGTCGACCTGTTCGCCCAGCTCTGTCGGGCCAGAAGCGAGGACGGCCACGAGTTCAGCGACGACGACATCGTCAACCACATGATCTTCCTGCTGATGGCAGCCCACGACACCACGACCATCACGCTGAGCTCGATGGCCTACCACCTCGCGACGAACCCCGAGTGGCAGGAGCGGGCGCGCGAGGAGTCGATGGCTACCGGAGACGTCGACTACGACGGCGTGCTCTCCCTCGACGTCCTCGACCGGGTGATGAAGGAGTCGATGCGGCTGTGCTCACCGGTTCCGTCGCTGCCCCGGGTCGCCGTACGGGACGCTGACATCGACGGCTTCCACGTGCCCGCCGGCTCGTTCGTCACGGTGTCGCCGTACATGAACCACTACCTGCCCGAGCTGTGGCCGGACCCCACCCGCTTCGACCCGGACCGCTTCGCACCTGACAGGCGTGAGGACAGGTCGCACCGGTTGGCGTTCGAGCCGTTCGGCGGCGGGCGTGCACAAGTGCATCGGGATGCACTTCGCCGGCATCCAGGTCCGCGCGATCTTCCACGAGCTCCTGCGCAACTACCGCTGGTCGGTCCCGGAGGGCTACGTCTGGCCGATCGATCTCACTGCACTGCCCTTTCCGCGCGACGGCGTCCCGGTGACCCTGGAGCGGATCCGGCCATGAGCGTCGAGATCCTGGACGCCGCCCGCCGGGTCTTCGAGCAGTACGGCGCCCGGCGGGCCAACGTCGAGGACGTTGCCCGCGCCGCCGGCGTGAGCCGCAGCACCCTCTACCGCGCCTACCCGAACAAGGAGTCCCTCCTCGAGGCGGTCCTGCTGCGCCAGTTCGACGAGTTCCTGCTCGAGCTGGACCGGGTGGCCGCCGACCTGGAGCCGAACGACGCCGTCGTGGAGTGCTTCACCCACGGCCTCCGGCTGACCCGCGAGATCCCGCTGCTGGCCCGTCTCGCCCAGACCGAGCCGGACCTGATCACGGCTGCCGGCGCCGCCTCGCACAGCGCTCTGGTGCTCGGCTCGGCCGAACGGGTGGCGGCCACGCTGCGTCGCAGCGGGGCGACGATGCCCGAGGAGGACCTGCAGACCGTGGCCGAGCTGATGCTGCGGCTGTCCTGGACCTACCTGCTGAACCCCGGCGGAGCTCTCGACGTCACCGACGAGCACGCAGTGCGCGCCTACGCCCGCCGCTTCCTCGCGCCCTTGGTGCACTGACGCATCCCCTCGGGCCGGTGCGCCGAGGGCGCAACGGCTGCCGATGACGGGACCAACGGCCCTTCGCCTCGGTTCGGTCCCGTCCGAGACTGGAGTGGACCGACCCGACGAACGAGGTGTGCGATGACGGAGACGCTGGAGCTCAGCCGAGACGACTGCGAGGCACGGCTTCGCGCCTCCCGAACGGCACGGGTGGCCTTCTCCACCCCGAACGGCCCACAGATCATTCCGGTGAACTACTCCGTGGTCGACGACGCGATCATCCTGCGCACCTCGCCCTACAGCCTGTTGGGCACCTTCGCGCGTGACTCGGTGGTGGCCATCGAGGTGGACGAGCTGGACCACGACGAGCGACGCGGCTGGAGCGTCGTCGCCCGCGGGCGGGCGAGCTTCGTGACCGATCCCGCCGAGATCGAGCACATCCGAGAGGTCTCCCAGCCCGAGCCCTGGGCGAGCGGAACGCGCAACCTGCACCTGCGCGTGCGCTGGAATGAGCTCTCCGGACGTCGGATCGGTCCGGTCCCGCTCAGCGCCAGGTGAGCCGAGCCGCGCACCCGTGGGGCCAGCCGGGGGCCAGACTGGGGGCCATGTCCCCCGACCCCACCCCGCCCGAGCTCCCCGGGTCCGCCCGGGCCCTGCTCGACGCGGTGATCGCGATCTCCTCCGATCTCGACATGCACAGCGTCCTCACGCGCATCATCGAGTCGGCGACCGAGCTCACCGGGGCGCGGTACTGCGCCCTCGGCATCATCGGCGGCGGCGGGGAGCTGGTGGACTTCGTCACCACCGGGATCGATCCGCACGACCGCGAGCTGATCGGTGACCTCCCGCGTGGACGGGGCATCCTCGGCCTGCTGATCGACCATCCCGAGCCGATCCGCCTCGACGACATCCAGGCGCACCCGTTGTCCTACGGTTTCCCGGCCAACCACCCTCCGATGGTCACCTTCCTCGGCGTACCTGTGCGGATCCGCGGGACGGTCTTCGGCAACCTGTACCTGACGCAGAAGGCTGGGGGCGTGCCCTTCACCACCCAGGACGAGAGCCTGGTCCTTGCCCTGGCCAGCGCGGCCGGCTACGTCATCGAGAACGCCCGCGCGTACGGACTTAGCGAGCGTCGGCGACAGTGGCTGCAGGCGTCGGTCGAGCTCGCCGATGCGCTCCAGCCCCCCGTGGACCTGCCCCGGGCTCTGCAGCACATCACCAACACTGTTCTCGTCGTCTCGGGTGCCCGCGCCGCCGCGGTGGTGCAGCGGCCCGAGGGCGCCGCCGCCCTGATCGCGAGCATCGACGGTCCCGAGCAGGCCCAGGTCCGCGCCAGCCTGGACGCGATCGCCGCCGTCATCGATGACCCCGCTCTGCGGCACGGCCCGCTCCAGATCTCAGCCGGCCAGCACACGGCGCTGATCATCCGGTTGCGTGCCCATCTGGCCGGCTCCGGCGTCCTGGTGGCGCTGTTCGACGCCGGTCACCGTCCGGACGAGTTCGAGGAGCGCGAGCTGCTCACATCCTTCGCCGACCAGGCCGGACTGGCGCTCGACCGTGCCCAGGCCGTCGAGGACCGCGGCGAGCTGGCCCTCATCTCCGACCGTGACCGCATCGCCCGAGACCTGCACGACGTCGTCATCCAGCGGCTGTTCGCCACCGGCCTCCAGCTCCAGGGCATCAGCTCTGTTGCGGAGAACCCCCAGGTGGCCACCCGCATCGAGCAGACCGTGGACGAACTCGACCAGACGATCAAGGACATCCGCGGCACGATCTTCGCCCTGCAGAACCGCCGGCTGGGTTCGTTGCGGGCCGAGGTGCGCAACCTGGCAAGGGAGTACTCGCCGGTCCTCGGCTTCTCCCCCACCGTTCGTACGCTCGGGCCTGTCGACACCGCGGTCTCGGAGGCGATCAGGGACCAGGTGCTCGCCGTGCTCCGCGAGGCACTCTCGAACATCGCCCGGCACGCGATCGCCGATCATGCCGAGATCGAGGTGCAAGCCCGAGACGGACTGCTGCACGTGGCCGTCACCGACGACGGCGTCGGCCCGCGTGAGGACCGCGCGGAGAGTGGGCTGCGCAACGCCCGCCGCCGCGCAACTGCGCTCGGGGGAACGCTCGAGGTCGGACCAAACCAACCTCACGGCACTGCCTTCCTCTGGCGGGTCCCCCTCGGCTGAGCCGAATCAACGCCAGGACGACAGATGGCCACCCACGAGCGTGTCGTGGGTGGCCATCGTCGGGGGTGTGGTCAGCCGAGCACGGGGTGCCTCTGGACGATCTCCGTCGCGGCCCAGGCCTTGCCCAGCCCCCACGTCGCGCCAGCACCGAGGAGGGCGAGGACGACCAGAGTGATGGCGCCGAGGATGTGGTCATCGAGGACGGGGTTCGTTCTGCGGCGGCAGCACCACGCTCCACATCATCAGGTAGAGCAGCGAACCGGAAGCCGCGGCCAGCCTCATGCCGATGCCGAGCGTGAGTGCGAGCCCGATCCCGAGCAGGGCCAGCATGAAGAGGGTGTCGGCCCACGCGGTCCCGGCGATGCTGTTGTAGAAGCCCTTGAACGGACCGTCGGCGCCGAACTTCAAGAACCCCTCCGTGGGACTGCCACCGTTGATCCAGGCCGCGGGACCGAACCGGTCGAGCTTGCCTGCCTGGTCGTAGCCGGTGTGGAAGCCGAGGGCGAACAGCTTGTCGACGAAGGCCCACAAGAAGGTGAGCCCGTAGGCGATCCTCAGCGTGGCCAGCGCCCGCCCGACGGCGTGGCCCCGCTCCGGGGCGGTCGTCTCACTCGTGGACCCCGCGTGAACGCGGGATGACTGGATGGCGGTCATGGTCAACAGCTCCTTGGGTCGTTGGTGACTCAAGGATTTCGTGCATCGCCCACGCCGGGCAGGGCTGTTGGTCACCGCTCCGGGTGGCCATGGTCCCGTGCCTGCCGCCGCTCGGACTCAACCCGGCCGGTTCTCCTCGCCCACCAGCAGCTTCGAGGCGAGCACCGCCGCCTGGGTGCGTCGTTCCAACCCCAGCTTGGCCAGGATGCTGGAGACGTAGTTCTTGACCGTCTTCTCCGCGAGGAACATGCGCTCGCCGATCTGCCGGTTGGTCAGACCCTCCGCGATGTGAGCCAGAAGCTTGAGCTCCTGCTCGGTCAGCTCGGCCAGCTCGGGGGCGGTCGCCGGACCGTTTCGGACCCGCTCCAGGACCCTCTCGGTCAAGGTCGGGTCGATCAGCGAGCCCCCCGCCGCGACGTGCCGCACTGCCGAGACCAGGTCGGTGCCCCTGATCTCCTTGAGCACGTAGCCGGCCGCGCCGGCCATGATCGCGGCGAACAGCGCCTCGTCGTCGTCGTAGGAGGTCAGGATGAGCGCCTGGATGGTCGGGTCCACCGCGCGTACCGATCGGCACACCTCGATCCCCGAACCGTCCGGGAGTCGGGCATCCAGCACCGCGACGTCGGGGCGGATCGCCGGGATCCGGTTGGCTGCGTCCTCCGCCGACCCCGACTCGCCCACCACTTCGATGTCGCCCGCGGCCTCCAGCAGGGCCCGCAGCCCCTGACGGACCACCTCGTGGTCATCGAGCAGGTAGACACGGATCTTGCTCGCTGCACTCATGCGTCCGTTGTACACCCAGCCCGCGCAGGACCGGGGTCCTTGCCAGGTCGGGACCTTCGGCACTCGGTGGCCCCGGTGGATCGCCCTAGCGTGGGACGTGGAGACGTCGCGATCCGACGCGAGTCGCCGCCGGGAACGCCCGGAAGCAGCAGAGGAGAGACGCCATGTGGAACCACTGCCAGGGGCGCTACGAGGAGATCGAGGGGTGCGGCGGGATGGGATCCGGCTGGGGTTGGTTCGTGATGGTCCTGACCACGATCGTGCTGCTGAGCCTGGTCGGTCTGGCGATCTTCGCGACGATCCGGCTCCTCGACCGAGGGCGCATCCGGCCGCCGAGCGAACTGCCGGTCCGTCCGTCGCCGAATGACCTGCTGGCCGCGCGGTTCGCCCGTGGCGAGCTCGACGAGACGGACTACGTAAGGGCCCGCGAGGTCCTGGGCTCCCCACCCCCGCGCTGAGCCCGTCAGGGCCTCGCAACGCCCGAGGCGTTGCCGCCTGCGTCAACGCGCCTTACTGTGCTGGGAAGTGATGGGCCGCTCAGAGAGGAGCCCGGCATGTGCCTCGGAATCCCCGGACAGGTCGTCGGCATCGCCGACGAGGGAGCCGGCCAGGTCGCACTCGTCGACGTGCAGGGCGCACAGCGAAAGGTGAACATCGGGATGCTCGACGAGCAGCCGGCACCCGGGGACTGGGTGCTGCTGCACATGGGCTTCGCTGTTCAGGCCGTCGACGAGGCGCAGGCACGGGAGGCGCTCGCGGGGCTGGAGATGATGGGGCAGCCCCTCGACCCCGAGCAGTCGCGTGGGTGAGCCTGGCGCTCCGATCCGCGAGGTGGCCCTGCCAGGACCCGTGCTGTTCGCTCGCTACGCGTTCCCGCCGAACTCCCACGGCTTCTGCGGCCCGGTCGACCACACGTCGTTCTTCGAGTACGGCGTGGCCGGGGCCGACGACCGGGGGCTGCGCGCGATGTCGCAGCAGTTCGAGGGCGCGTGGCCCTATCTCCAGCTGATCGCCTCGGCCACCGGCCTGGACGACCCCCTGGACCGGCGGGTGGTGGAGGCCTACTGGGTGGGAAGTCCGCGCCTCGACCTGGTCGACACCAAGTCGATCGGCGACTCGATGGAGGAGCGGTTCCGTCACATGACGGGGCCCAGGTTCCCGACGTTGACCGAGAGCGTCCTGGCCGGCGCCGTTCCGCACCACAGCTTCGCGGTGTTCTGCATCTACCCGTGGACCGGGCTGCTCAGTGACCGGCGCAAGGCCAAGCAGGCACTGACCGTGCTCGACCGCTGCCGGATCCGCTGGGGCAAGGTGGTAGCTGTCCAGGGAGACCAGGTCATCGTCGAGTCCCGGCCGCTGACGTGGGACGGTCACGAGCTCGGCATCGGCGAGAAGGAGACCGAGACCGCCGTACGCTCCCTCGACGGGGTGGGGATGGTCGCCGGGCTCGAGCCGGGCGACTGGGTCTCGCTGCACTGGGAGTGGGTCTGCGACCGGCTGAGCGAACAGCAGGTCGGCTTCCTCCGCTCCTACACCGTGCGGCATCTGCAGATCGTCAACGAGGGCAACCTTCACTCGGGCCCGGCAGCGCTCCTCGACGGCTGAACCAGCCAGGACTCGACCAGCCGCCACCCCACCTCATCGCCCCGGCCGTGGCGTGGTGTCCCCGCGTCCCGGACCAGCAGCCGACCCTCGCCGGTCTCGAGCAGGTAGTCCGAGTGCGGCCCGCGGAAGCGCACGTCGACGACCCGTCCGGTGCGGTCCCCCTCCAGGCGGGCCCATTCCGGACGCACCACCGCCGGGCCGTCGGCGGTCTCGAGCACCGAGGCCGGCCCGGTCAGCCGGGCCGCCCACACGTCCAGTGGCCGGTGGTAGACCTCCTCGGGAGTGCCGACCTGCACCACCCGCCCGGCCGCAAGCAGGGCCACCCGGTCCGCGACCCCGAGTGCCTCCTCGGCGTCGTGGGTCGCGTACAGGGCGGCGGCCCCGGTGTCTCGAAGCCGGGTGAGCATCTCCTCCAGGAAGATCCCTCGCACGTGGGTGTCCAGGTGGGCGGTCGGCTCGTCGAACAGGTAGACCGAGGCGTTGCCGGCTAGGGCACGGCCCAGCCCGACCCGCTGCTGCTCCCCACCCGAGAGCTCCGCGGGACGCCGCTGGGCGAGGTCGCCGACACCCAGGCGCTGGAGGACCAGCGCCGCCTCACGCCTCGCCTCGGTCCGACGCACGCCCCGGCGCCGGATCGGGTAGGCGACGGTGTCCAACGCCGTCAGGTGCGGCCACAGGGCGTAGTTCTGGAAGACCATCGCTACATTGCGGCGCTCCGGTGGAACCGCGGACTCCGACGACGCCGCCAGCTCGCCGGCCAGCCAGACCTCGCCGGCGCGCGGGGCGTGGAAGCCCGCGACCGTGTGCAGCAACGTCGACTTGCCGGAGCCCGACGGGCCGAGGAGCGCCAGCATCTCCCCCTGCGCCAGCCGGAGGTGTACGTCGGACAGGGCCGGCGTGCCGCCGTAGGACACCGACAGTCCGCGCACCTCCAGGGCGTCACGCATGCCCGGCTCCTCGCTGGACGCCGAGCCGACGGATGCCCCACCAGCCCAGCCCCGCCGGCAGCAGGAGCAGCACGGTGAGCAGCACCGAGAGCGCCGCGGTGTTGCCGACCTGGCCGAGCTCCGCGCTGTTCAGCACGACCACGGCCAGCGTCTCGCTGCCGGGCCCGTAGAGGAGCGAGGACATCGTCACCTCGTGCAGCGCGGTCAAGAAGCAGACCAGCCAGGCCACGAGGAGGGCCGGCGCCAGTGGGCGCAGCACCACGGTCCGGAGCGCGACGGGGAGCGAGGCGCCGCTCACCCGGGCTGCTGACAGCTCGTCGGGCGGAAGCCGGTCGAGCGCGCCGGAGATCGGGCGGTGCGCGAACGCCCACAGCTTGGCCAGGTAGGCGAGCAGGATGAGCAGCAGCGTTCCGCCCAGCCACCGCCCGTAGGTGATCAGCAGCGCGACCGCGAGGGTCGAGCCGGGCAGGACGAAGGTCAGCATCAGCAGGATCCCCGTGCCGCGGCCGAGGCGGGTCCGCTCCAGCGCTGCGACCGACCCACCGAGGACGAGCAGCACCGAGGCCGCGACCAAGGCGAGCACCAGGCTGCGGCCCAGGGCCTCGGTGTTGCGCAGCGTGAGCACCGACCCGAAGTTCCGCGCGGTCCAGTTCGCCGGGACCGGAGGCAGCCCGACCGCCTTGGTCAGGGCCGTCGTCACCAGCGCGATCAGGGGGATGCCGACCCCCAGCACCAGGTAGCCGGTGACCGCCGTGGCGGCCCACCAGCCGCTGGTGCCTCCAGCTCGGGTGGTCGCTGCCGGGTCTGTCGTGGCAGGACGGGTGACCCGCAGCCGGGGTCCGAGCAGCAGGTCGGCAGGTGCGACCACGACGACCGCGATGAGCACCAGCAACAGCGCCAGAACGATGGCCTCGACGAAAGCCGCCGGGTCACTGCTGCGCGCGAGGTTGGCGTAGATGCGGGTGGTCACGGTGCCGAACCCGGCCGGGGAGCCCATCACCAGTGGGATCGCGAACGTTCCCAGGGTGAGCACGAACACGACGACCGAGGCCGTCGCCAGGGCCGGTCGCAGCAGAGGCAGCGTGATCGTCCGCAGCACCGTGAACCCGCCGGCCCCCGACGCCCGCGCTGCCCGCTCCTGGGCAGGCTCGGCACGGGCGGCCAGGCCCACCGCGACGATGAGGAATGCGACCGGCACCGCGTTGACCGCCACGACGACCGCGACGCCGACCGGCCCCTGGATGCCCGTCCAGGCCACCCCGATCGTGTCGTCGGTGAACCCGGACCGGCCGTACGCCCGCAGCCAGCTGTAGGCCAGCACGAAGTCCGGCACCAGCACCGGCAGCAGCACCCCGGCGCGCAGCAGCCTGCGGCCGGGGAGGCCGGGACGGCGGAGCACGAGGGCGAGGGCGGTCCCGACGGGCACCGCGAGCAGCGTGACGGCCAGGGCCAACAGGAGAGTGTGCGCGACGGCCGCCTCGAGTCCCGGACGGCCCAGCACGGCTCCCAGCCGACCGTCGCCCTCGGTCCAGGCGGTCCGAGCCATCGTGACGAGCGGCAGGACCACCACTGCCGCAGCTGCAGCGGCGGTCAGGATCACCGCGGTGAGCGCGGGTCCGCTGGGTCGCGAGCCTGGTCTACCCACCGAAGAGCTTCTGGTACTGCGCCAGCAGTGCGTCCTTCCTGGTGGCGAGGCCCGACCACTCCGGGGAGACGACCGCGGCATCGGCCGGCTTGGTCGGGCCCGGCACCCCTTCCAGCGTCGGGTAGGAGCCGAGCTGCGCCATCTGCGTCTGTCCGGCGCTGCTTGCGACGTAGGAGATGAACTGCTTCGCCGCCGCGGCGTTCTTGGTCTTCTTGGCCAGTGCGATCGGGCCGTAGACCGCGATCGCTCCGGGGGTCGGCCAGGTCACCTCGATCGGCGAGCCGTTCTTCTTCGCGGCGTACGCCGAGTTGGCGATCGTGATCCCGGCGGACTGGCTGCCCTCGGCGACGGCGTTGACGACGTCGTCGGGAGTGCTGACCTGGGTCGCGCCGTTCTTCTTCAGCTTGGCGTAGAAGTCCATGCCGTAGTCCGGGGCGCCGGAGAAGTAGCCGAGCGCGCCGAGAGCCGAGGCCGCCACCGTGGGGTCGGGCACGGCCACGCCCTTGTCATAGCCCGGGCCGGTCAGGTCGGCCCAGGAGGCGGGCGGGGTGACGCCCTTCCCGGTGACGGCCACCATGTAGAGCACGGCGAGGCCCACGTAGTCGTCGGTGCGGAACTCGTCCGGGATCGGCGACTTCGGAGTCCAGCCGCCGACCAGCCCCTGGCCGACGTACCCCATCATCGTCAGGGGGTCGCAGGCCCAGACCACGTCGGCTCGGAGCCCACCGGAGCGCACGTCGCCCGCGATGCGTGCGTTGAGCTCGCCGGTCGGGGCGCGATAGAGCTTGACCGCGGTGCCGGGATGGTCGGCCTCGAAGGTCTTGATGACCGGGCCGATCGTCGTGTCGCTCACGCAGGTGTACAGCGTGATCGTGCTCGACTTCGACTTCGACGAATCACCCGAGCTCCCGCAGGCGGCGAGCACCAGCGACAGGATCATCAGGGACAGCAGGGCCGAGGCCCGACGGAACCAGGACATGAGCAGCAACCTACGCACGACTCCGCGGGTTGTCACCCATCCGACCGGCCCTGCGGCCGTCGGGCGCATCAACCGAACTGGAGGCGGGTCCCGCGAACCAGAACCTCACGGGGGCGGCTGAGACGGGAGACGTCCTGCGAGACGTCTCCGTCCACGACGAGTACGTCGGCGGCGTACCCGGCGGCGAGCCGACCGGTCTCGGAGGCAAGCCCGCACGCCGCTGCGGCGAGCGACGTGGCGCTCGCCAGTGCCTCCGTCACGGGATAGCCGCCCCCCGCCTGGTCGGCGACCGCGCGCCAGGCGTTGCCGTGTCGCTTGGTCGGGAGCATCCCGGAATCCACGCCGGCGATCACGGAGACCCCGTGCTCTCGGAACCGGGAGAACATGGCGATCCGCGCCTCGTAGAACTCCTCGAAGCTGGTCAGGCCGAACTGCGCCAGGAGCTTCATCACAGGCGGCGGCGCTGGCGGCATCTGGGCATGGAAGGCACGGTCGTCGCCCGCCGTGATGTCGACATGCACCTTGCGCCGGGAGACCTCGTCCAGCACAGCGTCGTCGATGCGCACGCCGTCGGTGGAAAGACCGGTGAAGTGCTCGATCCCGTCGACGCCGGCCGCCAGGGCGTTACGTATCCCGGCCAGGGAGTGGGCGTGCGCGACGATCGGCAGGCTGGCCCGGTGTGCTTCCGCAACCAAGGCGGTGAGCTCGACCACGCTGAACTGGGCGCCCAGCTGATCGGTCCCCGGGGTGGCGAAACCACCCGAGGCCATCACCTTGATGAGGTCCACGCCACGCTCGACATGCGCGGCTACGGCTGCACGTGCGTCGCCCTCCACCTCTCCGCCGAGGAAGTGACAGTGCCCGCCGCGCGTCGTGAGGGGCGGCCCCGCCGCCACCACGCGCGGTAGGCCCGGGCGCTCCCGGAACGCCAGGGTGCGGAATCGTCGGTCCCCGAGGTCCCGCACCGTCGTCACCCCGGCGGCCACCTGGGCTGTCAGCGAATCCGTGATGACCGCGTCGATCGCCTCGTCACTCATCGTGGCGACGCGCTCCAAACCTCCCAACGTCCCGTCCGCGACCAGATGGCTGTGGCAGTCGAACAGCCCGGGCAGCACCGTGCCCGCATACTCCGCCACGTCGACACCGGCAGGCAGGTCGACTCGGCCGGTCTCGACGCCAACGATGCGGTCGCCGTCGAGGAGCACCGTGGCCCCACCGGGCAGGAACCGGGTGCCGTCGAACGCGTGCGCCGCACGGATCGCGTGCATCAGGCCACGATCCCGCGATCGGCGGCCCGACGGCAAGCCCCGAACGGGCGGCCATCGGCGCACGAACAGCCGAGCCGGATGCGGCGCTCGTCGAGGGTGGATACTTCACCATGGCCGACCCACCCCGTCGCGTGAACTTCGTTGCAGGCGCCTGGCTGACCGCAGCCGACCTGTCTGTCGAGCAGGAGTACCACCGCGAGATGCGGTATCTCCTCAATCGCCTGCACGGCTACGGCACGGTCTCGGGGCTGGACGTCGTCGTGACCAGGGGGCGGGTGCGGGTGAGTCCGGGGGTGGGTATCGACGCCCTGGGGCGCGAGATCATCGTGACGACGCCGCTGACGCTTCGCCTCGAGCCGCACCGGAGCAGCCGACGGTGGGTGCGCGACGTCGTGATCGAGTGGCACGAGGTCCCTGAGTGCCCAGTGCCAGGCCCGGACGACTCAGTTGAATTCACCCGCTGGGTCGAGCAACCCGAACTGGCTGTGGTTGCTCGGGGTAGGGCGGCACCGGAGGGGTTGGTGCTGGCTCGCCTGACGCGGACCAACCGCGGAGCGGTGGTCGTCGACACCTCGGTACGTCGACCTCTGGGTCGCGATTAGCATCGCCGCATGTCAGACGATCGGAACGAGCAGTTTGCACTCGCCTCGGAGCGCGCGGCCCTGGACAACTTCCTCGACGCGCAGCGCGAGGGGCTGATCAGGAAGATCGAAGGACTCGACGATGCCAGCGCCCGACAGGCACCGACCGCGAGCTCGTTGTCGCTGCTGGGGCTGGTGAAGCACGCCGCGACCTGGGAGGGCCGCTGGTTCCAGGTCATCATGGGCGGACGCGAGCTCCCCGACGGGTGGCCGGCGACCAGGACAGAGCCCAGGGACGCCGACCTGATGGTCGACGAGGACGACACTGTGGACTACTGGCTCGCGAACTACCGCGACCAGATCGCGCAGTCCCGCTCCGTCGCGGCGTCGATGGATCTCGACAGTCCCTGCGCGCGTTCGGACATCATCGAGTGCAACGTGCGCTACGTCCTGTTCCACATGATCGAGGAGACGGCGCGCCATGCCGGCCACGCCGACATCATCCGCGAGACGCTCGACGGCTCACGCGGAATCTGAGTCGAACGGAGCGAAGTGGTGAGACACCCCTCGAGGTGCCTCACCCCCACGACGAACAGGTCAGAGACCCGATTCACGCTGGTGGCAGGTGCAGGATTCGAACCTGCGTAGGTATACACCGACGGATTTACAGTCCGTTTCCATTGGCCACTCGGACAACCTGCCGTGCACGCCGCCCGTTAGTGTGGGCCAGCGGCGCAGCCGAGGATAGCGCAGCACCGACCGAAGACTTAAATCGGATGGAGGTCCCCCCACGATGGCCGATTCGTCGTTCGACATCGTCAGCAAGATCGACCGCCAGGAGGTCGACAACGCCCTCTCCCAGGCGGCCCGCGAGATCTCGCAGCGCTACGACTTCAAGGGCACCGGCGCCGACATCAAGTGGTCCGGCGACGACGGGATTGAGATCTCGGCCAACGCCGAGGACCGCGCCAACGCCGTGCTGGACGTGTTCAAGGAGAAGCTGATCAAGCGACAGCAGTCCCTGAAGATCCTCGACGCCGGCGAGCCCCGCCCCTCCGGCCGGGAGACCAAGATCAGCATCGCCCTGAAGGAAGGCATCTCCTCCGAGGACGCGAAGAAGGTCGGCAAGCTGATCCGCGACGAGGGACCCAAGGGCGTCAAGGTCCAGGTGCAGGGCGATGAGCTGCGCGTCAGCAGCAAGAAGCGCGACGACCTCCAGGCGGTCCAGGCCCTCGTGAAGTCGCAGGACTACGACTTCGCGGTGCAGTTCGCCAACTACCGGTGAACCCACGGGCGTCGGTGGACATCGCCGCATCCATCGACCGCGTCTGGGCGACCATGCTCGACACGGGTTCCTACGGCGAGTGGAACCCGTTCATCGTGCGCGCCGACTGCCCCAGCCCTCCCCAGGTCGGCGATCCGATCACCCTGCACGTGCGCTGGGCGAACGGGGGCGGGGCGACCAGCCCCGAGCGGATCAGCGTGGTCGAGCCGCCGTACGACGACGAGGGCACCTGGCGCGCGACGCTCGCCTACGTCTACGAGGGCCTGCCGGCACGGCTGGGGCTGATCCGCGGCACCCGCTACCAGCGGCTCAGCCAGGTGGCCGGAGGCCCCACCCACTACGCGACCGTCGAGGAGTTCTCCGGACCGCTGGTGCCGCTGGCCGGCCCCGGGCGCGTCCAGGACGGATTCCGGCGCCACGCGGCCGCGCTGAAGGCTCGTTGCGAGGCCTAGCCGCGATCCGCGTCGCCAGGGATCGACGCCAGTCCCCCGACGACGTCCACCGGCCGCCGGCCGGCGGCACTGCCCAGTCGCGCCCGGATCACGAACGTCAGCCGCGGCTCCGGGTGACAGGTCGCCTCAATGACGCGCACGGTCCCCTGCGAACCTCCGGCGGACCCCGAGAGACCGTTGCGGCGCCACGGATCGACACCGACGATCACCACGTCGGACGGACCGACTCCCCGGGACCGCACGGCCAGCGGCAGCGACCGGCTCCCGGTGACGCCCGGGGCGACCTCGACGCGCAGGAACGGCTCCCTGCCCCGCATGACGGCCGGGGTGGTCAGCGCGACCACCTCGACGCCCGGATGCCCCGGCCGGCCACGGCACTCGGCCACCGCGTCGCCCATGCGGTACGACGAACCGTCCGCGCGGGTCAGCGTCAGGCCGACCGCGACCGACGCGGGGTTCCGGGGCTCCGTCGGCGGGAGGGCCTGGCTGCATCCGGCCAGGACGAGCAGCGGGGCGAGCAGCCGGACGCGCATCGCCCGCACCTCAGTTCAGCGGCCGCATGTTCGACGGGACGACCCCGCCCCGGTGGATCTCCTCGACCAGCTCCTGCAGGGCGGTCAGGGCGACCCGCTGGGACATCGGGCCGTAGGAGACGCGCGCGACTCCCAGCTCCTCCAGGCGCGCCAGCGGCAGGGTGCCCGCGCCGATCACCGTCAGGCGCTTGGGGCCGAAGGCTTCGATCAACGTGGTCAGTTGCTCCTCGCTGCGCGCGCCGGGCACGAACACCACAGACGCGCCGGCATCGAGGAACGCCTTGCCCCGCTCGACTGCGTCCGCCAGCACCTCGGCCTGGTCCCGGTCGCGCCCCTTGACGAAGGCGTCGGTGCGGGCGTTGAGCACGAAGTCGGGGACGCCCCCGTCGCGCGCGGCCTTCATCGCGGCGTCGACGGCGGCGACGGCCTCGTCCAGCGGCTTCATCTGGTCCTCGAGGTTGGCTCCCACGATGCCGACCCCGATCGCCTTGCGGATGGTCTCGCCGGCGTCGCCGTACCCTGCCTCGAGGTCCGCGGTGACCGGGAGCTCGCTCGCCGCGACGATCCGCCCCACGGCCTCGATCATCAGGTCCACCGGGATGTTCTCCCCGTCCTCGTACCCCCAGGACGCGGCGATGGAGTGGCTGGCGGTGGCCAACGCCTTGGTGCCCGGTGTCTCGGCCACCACCTTCGCGGTGATGGAGTCCCAGACGTTGACGACGGTCAGCAGCTCCGGCGCCCGGTGCAGGGCGAGGAGCTCAGAGGCCTTGGCTGCGTTGCTCATGGGGCGAGGCTAGACCCCCGGCCGCCGCCCGGTGAGGCCCGGATCACGTCCGTGAGACCGTCCGGGTGGAGAGATTCCCGCTCCCGATTGGCCCGGGAGACTATCGTGGCTCCTTGGGAGAGCAGCCCTGATCAGCGCGTGGTCTCACCCCGGCTGACCGTTCTGGAACGCGTTCTATCTGGACGTACGATTGCTTCACGTACTGTCGGTATGGGTTCAGGCCCCGCACCGGCGACAAGGAGAGAAGGACAGGCACGGTGGCCAAGCAGGTCAAGCAGCTCGACCGGGTGATCATCCGTTTCGCTGGGGACTCCGGTGACGGGATGCAGCTCACCGGCGACCGGTTCACCCAGGAGTCGGCAGCCTTCGGCAACGACCTGATGACGCTGCCCAACTTCCCCGCGGAGATCCGGGCACCCCAGGGCACCCTGCCCGGGGTCTCGTCCTTCCAGGTGCACTTCGCCGACCACGACATCCTCACCGCCGGCGACGCCCCGGACGTCCTGGTGGCGATGAACCCGGCGGCCCTGAAGGCCAACCTAGGCGACATGAAGGCGGGCACCGCGATCATCGTCGACAGCCACGACTTCACCGCCCGCAACCTGACCAAGGCCGGCTACGCCGGCAACCCGCTCGAGGACGAGTCCCTCGCCGACTACGCGCTGAGCAGCATCGACCTGACCGGCATGACGGTCGAGGCGGTCAAGGAGTTCGGCCTCTCCCGCAAGGACGCCTCGCGCGCGAAGAACATGTTCGCCCTCGGGATGCTGTCGTGGATGTACGGCCGGCCCACCGAGACGACCATCGCGTTCCTCGAGAAGCGCTTCGCCAACGCCCCCGACATCCGCGACGCCAACGTGACCGCGTTCAAGGCCGGCTGGAACTTCGGCGAGACGACCGAGGCGTTCGCCGTCCAGTACGAGATCAAGCCGGCGCCGATGGAGGCCGGGACCTACCGCAACATCACCGGGAACCTCGCGCTCGCCTACGGTCTCGTTGCCGGGAGCGTCCAGTCCGGGCTGCCGATCTTCCTCGGCACCTACCCGATCACCCCTGCCTCCGACGTGCTCCACGAGCTGAGCAAGCACAAGCGGTTCGGGATCACGACCTTCCAGGCCGAGGACGAGATCGCGGGGATCGGTGCCGCGCTCGGGGCGTCCTTCGCCGGGTCGCTGGGCGTCACCAGCACCTCGGGCCCCGGCATCGCGCTGAAGTCCGAGACCATCGGGCTCGCGGTGATGACCGAGCTGCCGCTCGTGGTCATCGACGTCCAGCGCGGCGGGCCGTCGACCGGCCTGCCCACCAAGACCGAGCAGGCCGACCTGCTCCAGGCCATGTTCGGCCGCAACGGGGAGGCCCCGTTGCCGATCGTGGCCCCGCAGTCCCCCGGCGACTGCTTCGATGCCGCCGTCGAGGCCATCCGGATCGCGGTCACCTACCGGACACCGGTGATGCTCCTCTCCGACGGCTACCTGGCCAACGGTTCGGAGCCCTGGCGGATCCCGGAGCTCGACGAGCTCCCGGCCATCGAGCCGGCGTTCGCCACCGGACCCAACCACGAGACCGTCGACCCCAAGAACCCCGAGGCCGCGCCGGTCAAGGACTTCTGGCCGTACCTGCGTGACGAGGAGACCTTGGCCCGCCCCTGGGCCATCCCCGGCACCCCCGGCCTCGAGCACCGCATCGGCGGCCTGGAGAAGAGCGACGGGCACGGCAACATCTCCTACGACCCGGGCAACCACGACTACATGGTCCGGATCCGCCAGGCGAAGGTGGACCGGATCGCTGAGTCCCTGCCGCCCACCGAGGTCGACGACCCCTCCGGCCAGGCGAGGGTCCTGGTGCTCGGCTGGGGGTCGACGTACGGACCCATCGGCGCCGCCGCCCGTCGGGTCCGCAAGGCCGGGATGGACGTCGCCCAGGCCCACCTGCGCCACCTGAACCCGTTCCCCAAGGACCTCGGCGACATCCTGAAGCGGTACGACGCCGTGATGGTCCCCGAGATGAACCTCGGCCAGCTCTCGATGCTGATCCGGGCGAAGTACCTCGTCGACGTCGTCGGCTACAACCACGTGCGCGGCCTGCCGTTGAAGGCCGCCGAGCTCGCCGAAGCCATCACCGACCTGATCAACACCACCACCGGCGAGGCGACCGCCGCCGAAGCGGGCCTGCACGACGACTCGCAGAAGAGGGAGGTCGTCAAGTGACCACCGCCGAGCTGCCCTTCCCCGGCCTCCAAGGTGTCCCGACCACCGAGGAGAAGCTGACCGGCAAGGACTACACCTCCGACCAGGAGGTCCGCTGGTGCCCGGGCTGCGGCGACTACGCCGTACTCAAGGCCGTGCAGTCGTTCCTGCCCGGCCTTGGCCTGCGCAGGGAGAACATCGTCTTCGTCTCGGGCATCGGGTGCTCCTCCCGGTTCCCCTACTACCTCGAGACCTATGGCATGCACTCGATCCACGGCCGCGCTCCCGCGATCGCCACCGGCATCGCCACGGCACGCGAGGACCTGTCGGTGTGGGTCGTCACCGGCGACGGCGACGCGCTGTCGATCGGGGGCAACCATCTGATCCACGCCATGCGGCGCAACGTGAACCTGAAGATCCTGCTGTTCAACAACCGCATCTACGGCCTCACCAAGGGTCAGTACTCCCCCACCTCCGAGCCCGGCAAGGTCACCAAGTCGACGCCGGCCGGATCGGTCGACCACCCGTTCAACCCGGTCTCGCTGGCCCTCGGGGCCGAGGCGTCGTTCGTGGCGCGCACCATCGACTCCGACCGCAAGCACCTCACCTCGGTGCTGGCCGCCGCCGCCGCGCACCGTGGCACCGCGCTGGTGGAGATCTACCAGAACTGCCCGATCTTCAACGACGGCGCCTTCGACGCGATCAAGTCCCCGGACACCAAGGACGACGCGATCATCCCGCTCGTGCAGGGCCAGCCGATACGGTTCGGCACGCCCGGCGAGGACGGGAAGGGTCACCGGGGCATCGCGCGATCCGCCGGTGGCGGCGTCGAGGTCGTCGAGGTCTCGACCGGCTCGACCGCCGAGGGCGTCCCCGAGTCCGACCTGGTGGTGCACGACGCTCACCACGCCGACCCGACCACCGCGTTCGCCCTGTCCCGACTCACCGATGCGGGTGTCCTGCACCAGGCCCCGATCGGGATCTTCCGGGCCGTCGACCGGCCGACGTACGACGACCAGGCCCGCGCCCAGATCGTGACGGCCTCGGCCGGCCAGGAGGACCAGCGGGGGGCGCTCGCGAGCCTGGTCAGCGGCGGCGACACCTGGACCGTGATCTGATCCTGCTCCCGGCCTAGCCGCGCTCCTCGGCGACGGCCTTGAGTCGGGCCAGGCCCTTCTCGAAGTCGGGTCCGACCAGCTTGTCCATCTTCACGAAGCGGCCGAGCACGGCCATGAGTCCCTGCTGCTGGCCCGACATCACCCAGCTCACCCTGGTCGTTTCGCCGGTCGGGGTGAGGCTGAAGCGCACGTCGTTGGAGGACTTGAACGGCTTGAGGAAGTCGAGGCGGACGTCGACGCCCTCGGCGGTCGAGCGCACGATCTCCATGCTGCCTCGGCCGGCCTTGCGGTTGCCGGACCAGGAATAGCGCGCCCCCACTCCATGGTCCGGTCCGGTGTAGGTGCGCTGCAGAGCGGGGTCGAGATCCTCCCACGGGGACCAGGCGGCCCAGTGGTGGAAGTCGTTGACCAGCTCGTGAACCCGGTGCGCCGGGGCGTCGATCACTGTGCTGCGTTCCACGGAGAACCCACCCATGGAACCGATCCTAGGACGGATACGCTCCCAACGTGACCGACCAGCGCCGAGGTTTCCTGCTCGGAGCCGCTGCGTACGGCATGTGGGGGCTGTTCCCGCTCTACTGGCCGCTGCTCGAACCCGCCGGTGCCCTGGAGATCCTGGCTCACCGCATCTGCTGGTCCCTGATCACCCTGGCCGTGTTGACCGTGGCGCTTCGACGTACGCAGCAGCTGCGGGCCATCGTGCGGGACCGGCGCCTGTTCGCGATCCTGTCGATCGCTGCCGTCGTGATCGGCTTGAACTGGGGCGGGTTCATCTACGGCGTCAATAGCGGCCGGGTCGTGGAGGTGTCGCTCGGCTACTTCATCAACCCGCTCGTCACCGTGCTGCTGGGTGTCTTCGTGCTCGGCGAACGGCTGCGGCCGATGCAGTGGCTGGCCATGGGCATCGCCGGGGTCGCGGTGGTCGTCCTCACGGTTGACTACGGGCACCCGCCCTGGATCGCGTTCCTGCTCGCGGCGTCGTTCGGCACCTACGGGCTGGCCAAGAAGAAGGCCGGCGTCGGCGCCGTGGAGAGCCTCACCTTCGAGACCGTGCTGCTGATCCCCCTCGCGGTTGGCTACCTGGTGTGGCTGTCCGTGGCTGACCGGGGCACCTTCGCCTCACAGGGCGCCGGCCACGCCGTACTCCTCACCACCACCGGACTCGTCACGGCCATCCCGCTGATCTGCTTCGGGGCCGCGGCCATTCGCGTGTCGATGACCACGATCGGGCTGCTGCAGTACCTCGCCCCCACGATCCAGTTCGTGCTCGGCCTGGTCGTCTTCCACGAGGAGATGTCGCCGGTGAAGTGGGCGGGCTTCGCCCTGGTCTGGCTCGCGCTCGCGATCTTCACCACCGCGACCCTTCGCCACCGGGGCCGACAGCTGCGGCTGGCTGCCGAGGCCAGTGCGCTCTGACGGCCCGGGTGGTTCAGGTAAGCGTCACCGTTGGCCGGCCGCGCGGGCGGCCGAGCCCGTGAGCCGAACCGCAGCCAGCCACACGAGGCATGCCTCGAACAGCAACGAGGCCAGGCCGAGACCCTCGGTCCAGTTCCCGATCTCCTCGCCGCCCTCGCCCGGCAGGCCGACCGACCGGCTGAGGGCGTAGGCCACGAGGGTCGAGGCAGCGAGGGCTCCTGCAGCTGCCCAGACCCACGCGTGGTCGCTTCGGATGAGCAGCTCAGAGAGCACGAGTGCAGCGACGATGAGGCCGATGAACAGCACCCCGATGTACTGCACCTCAGCGAGCTTGTCCTCCAGGTCGAGGAGGTGAACCAAGGCGATGCCCATCAGGCACATCACCGCGACCGCCCGTCGGCCCTGATTCAGGAACGGCTCTGTTCCCATCGTCATCTGATCGCCTGCCGAGACCTTCGTTTGAACCGACATGGTGCGGCCTCCTGTCACGGAAAATGAGCGTTCCCCACGTTAGGCTCGTGCGGCGAGACGGGTCCCGCCCCGGAGAGACGGTCATCGAACTCTCATCCGGTCGCCATCGAACGACGGGGACTTCCCACCCAAAACATGCACTTCCCGTGCTTTGTGACGTACGGAAGTCTTCGGGACCGGTAACCGTCAGGCCCAGTGTCGGGTGGCGACCACGTCGGCGAATCCCTCGAGCGCGGTGCGGGCGGGGCCCTCGGGGAGCACTTTGAGGAGGTCCTTGGCGTCGTTGGCCAGGGAGACGACGTAGGCACGCGCCTCGGCCATCGCGGGGTGTGCCCGCAGCAGGGCCAGGGTCTCGCCGTGCAGCCTGTCGTCGGAGAGGTCTGAGGCAAGCAGCTCGAGTAGGCGTGCGTCCGCCGGGTCGGAGGATCGCTGCGCGAACAGCACCGGGAGGGTCGGGACCCCTTCACGCAGGTCGGTGCCGGGGGTCTTGCCGGACTCCTCGCTCTCGGAGGCGATGTCGAGGATGTCGTCGGAGAGCTGGAAGGCGACGCCCACCTTCTCGCCGTACGCCGTCAGGGCCTCCTGTACCTCGACCGGGGCGCCGGCGAACAGGGCGCCGTAGCGGGCCGAGGTCGCGATCAGCGAACCGGTCTTGCCGGCCACCACCCTCAGGTAGTGCTCCAGCGGGTCGTCGCCCTCACCCGGCCCCAAGGTCTCGAGGATCTGGCCCTCCACGAGGCGGGTGAACGTCCTGGCCTGGATGCGCACCGCATCGGGCCCGAGGTCGGCGGTGAGCTCGGAGGACTTGGAGAACAAGAAGTCGCCGGTGAGGATCGCGACGTGGTTGTCCCACCGCGCGTTCGCGGAGGCTGCGCCACGGCGGATGTCGGCCTCGTCCATCACGTCGTCGTGGTACAGCGAGGCGAGGTGGGTCAGCTCCACCACACACGCCGAGGTCAGCACCCCAGCGGCGCCGGGGTCACCGGTCTCGGCGGCCAGCAGCACCAGCAGCGGACGGAAGCGCTTGCCGCCGGCCTGCATCAGGTGGCGGGCGGCTTCGGTGACGAACCTGGCCTCGGTCTCGACATGTCCGAGCAGCGCCTCCTCGACCTCCGTCATCCGGGATCGAAGCCGCGCCTCCAGCTCGGCGTCGAGGATCGGCAGGGCGAGCGAGGAACTCAAAGCGAGCGGTTTCGGGGGTCGGTCACCTGATGAATACTCCCACGCGGCCCAGGAGGTCGATCAGGGTGCCGGGGACCACGCCGAGCAGGATCGTGGCCGCGACTCCGACGGCGATCACGGTGCCGGTCAGGACGCTCGGGGTGGTCACGCTCGGTCCGTCGCCCACCGGCTCGGCGAAGAACATCAGCACGATGACGCGCACGTAGAAGTACGCCGCGACGGCCGACATCAGCACCGCGACGATCACCACCGGCCAGGCGCCGGCGGAGAGGGCGGCCGCGAATACCGCCCACTTGCCGGTGAATCCACTGGTCAGCGGGATGCCCGCCATCGCGAGCAGCAGGAACGCGAACAGCCCCGCCACCAGCGGCGACTCCTTGCCCAGTCCCTGCCAGCGGGAGAGGTGAGTGGCCTCGCCGCCACCGTCGCGGACCACGGTGACCAGCGCGAAGGCGGCCAGCGTGGTGAAGCCGTAGGTGGTCAGGTAGAAGAGCACCGCAGAGACGCCGGTGAGGCTGCCCGGCGCGACGTCGGTGAGCGAGCGGATGCCGAGGAAGCCGGTGAGGAGGAAGCCTGCGTGCGCGATGGAGGAGTAGGCGAGCAGACGCTTGATGTCGGTCTGGGTCAGCGCGAGGACCGAGCCGACGACCATCGTGAGGATCGCGATGATCCAGATCATCGGGATCCAGTCGCTGCGGTTCCCGCCGAAGGCGACGTAGAACAGGCGCAGCAGGGCGCCGAACGCCGCCACCTTGGTGGAGGCAGCCATGAAGGCGGTGACCGCGGTCGGTGCGCCCTGGTAGACGTCGGGGGTCCAGGCGTGGAACGGCGCCGCGCCGACCTTGAAGAGCAGGCCGACGGCCAACAAGCCGATGCCCGCGAGCAGCAGCCCCCGGCTGCCGGATCCGCTGGCAACGGCCTCGGCGATCTGGGCGAAGCCCATCGAACCGGCGTACCCGTAGATCAGCGCCATGCCGTAGACGAAGAAGCCGGAGCTGAACGCACCCAGCAGGAAGTACTTCAGCGCTGCCTCCTGGCTGAGCAGGCGGCGACGGCGCGCCAGCCCGCAGAGCAGGTAGAGGGGCAGCGAGAGCACCTCGAGCGCGACGAACATCGTGATCAGGTCGTTCGCGGCGGGGAACATCAGCATTCCCCCGATCGCGAACATCATCAGCGGGAACACCTCGGTGTGCTCGAGGCCCTTCGTGGAGGCCTCGCGCTCGGCCTGGGTCCCCGGCAGGGCAGCGGCCTGGCCGGCGAAGGACGTCACGCCGCCCTCGAGCTGCCGCTCCGCGAACAGCAGCACGCTCAAGGCGCCGAGGATGAGCACCAGCAGCCAGCAGAACAGGGCCGGGCCGTCGACGGCGAGCGCGCCCATCGCGGTCACCTTGCCGAGCTTGGGGGTGGCCGAGCTCGGGTCCAGCCTGACGAAGACCACGGTGGCGGTCACGAAGGCGGCGACCAGCCCGGCCAGTGCGAGCACGACCTGCACCAGATAGCGACGGCCACGGGGTGCCAGCGCCTCGATGAGTACGCCGAGGACGGCCACGCCGAGGACGATCAGGATCGGTGAGAGCGTGAAGTACTCGATCTTCGGAGCCTCGAAGCCGGTCATTCGCGGGCCTCCCCTTCACCAACGGCGGGTTGCGGGTCGCTGGTGCCGACCTCGGACATGGTGTGGTCGACCGACGGGTTGATCACCGAGAGCAACGGCTTGGGGAAGAACCCCAGCACGACGATCAGCAGCAGCAGCGGAGCCAGCGACGCGACCTCACGGGTGTTCAGGTCACGCATCCCGACGACGCTGGGGTGGACCGGGCCGGTCATCGTGCGCTGGTACATCCACAGGATGTAGACGGCCGCAAGAACGATGCCCGGCACCGCGAAGGCAGCGGCCCACGCGGAGTGCACGAAGGCACCCACGAGCACGAGCAGCTCGGAGACGAACGGCGAGAGGCCCGGCAGCGAGAGCGAGGACAGGCCGGCGACCAGGAACAGTCCCGCCAGCACCGGCGCGACCGTCTCCACGCCCCCGTAGTCGCTGATCAGCGCCGAACCGCGACGGGAGATCAGGAAGCCGGTGACCAGGAACAGCGCGGCAGTCGAGAGGCCGTGGTTGAACATGTAGAGGTTCGCGCCCGACAGACCCTGGCTGTTCATCACGAAGATGCCCAGCACGATGAAGCCGAAGTGGCTCACCGAGGTGTAGGCGATCAGGCGCGGGATGTTGTTGGAGCCGATCGCCATGAAGGCGCCGTAGAGCACGCTGATGATCGCCAGCACGACCACCACCGGCGTCGCCCAGCGCGAGGCCTCGGGGAACAGCTCGAGGCAGAACCGGATCATCCCGAACGTGCCGATCTTGTCGAGCACGCTGACCAGCAGCACCGAGGTGCCCGGCGTCGCGGCCTCGGCGGTGTCCGGCAGCCAGGTGTGAACCGGGAACATCGGCGCCTTGATCGCGAAGGCGATGAAGAACCCGAGGAACATCCAGCGGCCCACGTCGGTGCCGAAGTCGATCTTGGCCAGCTCGCTGATCAGGTACGTCGGGCCGCCGGCCGTCTTCGCCGACTCGACGTAGAGGCCGATCACCGAGGCGAGCATGATCAGCCCGCCGGCCAGCGAGAACAGCAGGAACTTCACCGCCGCGCGCACCCGCGTCGGACCGCCGTACCCGGCGACCAGGAAGTAGACCGGGATCAGGGTGGCCTCGAAGAAGACGTAGAACAAGAACACGTCGGTCGCGGCGAAGACGCCGACCGAGAGCCCCTCGAGCGCCAGGATCCACGCGAAGAAGCCCTTCGCGCCCCAGGAACCGTGGTCACCGTCGTTCCACGAGGCCAGCATCACCACCGGCGTGAGGATCACGGTGAGCATCACCAGGGTGAGCCCGATGCCGTCCACGCCCAGCGCGTAGTGCGCGCCGAACAGCTTGATCCAGACGAGGTCCTCGGTGAACTGCATGCCACCGTCCGGCGCGTAGCCGATCGCGATCCCGATCGCGATCAACAGCGTCGCCGCGGAGAAGCCGAGGGCGATCTGCTTGTGGACGGTGCCGTTCGCCCGCGCCGGCATCAGCGCCAGCAGCACCGAGCCGGCGATGGGCAGCAGCAACAGGATGGAGAGCCAGGGGATCGTCATGCGAGGTTCACCACCACGAGTGCGAGAAGGACGAGGGCGGCGCCGGCCAGCAGCGAGAGGGCGTAGGAACGCACGAAGCCGTTCTGCACCATCCGCAGTCGCCCGGAGAAGCCGCCGAGCGCCGAGGCCGAGCCGACGAACCCGCCGTCGACCACCGTGGTGTCGAAGGTGGCCAGGCCCCCGGTGAAGCGCTGGCTCGGACCGACGATGACCGCGTCGTTGAACGCGTCGGCGTAGAGGTCGTTGCGACCCGCGGCGGTGAACACCGAGACCTTCGTCGGGGCCACCCGCGGCACCTCACGCTTGCCGACCAGGAACCACGCGAGCGCGACTCCCACCGCGACCACCAGGACCGCGAGCACGGTGATCGCCAGTGCCGGCAGCGGAGGCTCCTCGTGCGGCGCAACGCCCACGACGGGCGAGAGGAAGGAGACGATCCAGTCGTTGACCAGCAGCAGGCCGCCGAGCACCGACAGGGCCGCCAGCACGATCAGGGGGACCGTCATCACCCGAGGCGACTCGTGCGGGTCGACGCCCGGCTCCCAGCGCTTCTCGGTGAAGAAGGTCAGCAGCATCAGCCGGGTCATGTAGAACCCCGTCACCCCGGCACCCAGCAGGGCGCAGATGCCCAGGGCGAGGTTCTGCGACAGTGCGGTCTCGATGATCTTGTCCTTGGACCAGAAGCCGGCGAAGCCGGGGAAGCCGATGATCGCGAGGTAGCCCATCGCGAAGGTCAGGAACGTGACCGGCATGAACTTCTGCAGGGCTCCGTAGTGACGCATGTTCACGTCGTCGTTGGTGCCGTGCATCACCGAGCCCGCACCGAGGAACATGTTGGCCTTGAAGAACCCGTGGGTGAGCAGGTGGAAGATCGCGAACGCGTAGCCCGCGACGCCCAGCCCGGAAGCGAGCACCATGTAGCCGATCTGGCTCATCGTGGAGCCGGCCAGCACCTTCTTGATGTCGTCCTTGGCGCAACCGATCCAGGCACCGATCAGCAGCGTGATCGTGCCGATCACGGCGACGCCGAGGCGGGCGTCGGCGGTGTACTCGAAGATGAACTGGGATCGGACGATCAGGTAGACGCCCGCGGTCACCATGGTGGCGGCGTGGATCAGCGCGGAGACCGGGGTCGGGCCCTCCATGGCGTCGAGCAGCCAGGTCTGCAACGGGAACTGCGCCGACTTTCCACAGGCCGCGAGGAGCAGCAGCAGGCCGATCGCGGTCATCACGCCGTACGACGCACCCGAGGTGAGCGCGGAGACCTTGTCGAAGGAGGTGGTGCCGAAGGTGACGAAGATCAGGCCGATGCCGAGGGACAGGCCGATGTCACCGACGCGGTTGATCACGAAGGCCTTCTTGGCGGCCGCGGCGGCAGTCGGCTTGACCTGCCAGAACCCGATCAGCAGGTACGACGCGAGGCCGACCCCTTCCCACCCGATGAAGACCCCGACGTAGTCGGAGGCGAGGACCAGCACCAGCATCGCGGCGACGAACAGGTTGAGGTAGGCGAAGAACCGACGGCGGCGCTCGTCGTGCTCCATGTAGCCGATCGAGTAGACGTGGATCAGCGAACCGACCCCGGTGATCAGCAGCAGGAACAGTGCCGAGAGCGGGTCGTAGAGCAGGCCCAGCTTCACCTCGTAGGAACCGGAGGTGAAGAACGTCCAGAGGTCCACCGAGATCTGCCGGTCGCCGGTGGAGCGGCCGAGCAGCGCGAAGAACAGGAACAGCGAGAAGACGAACGACCCGATGACCGTGGCCGAGCCCACCAGGTGACCGATGCGGTCGGTGCGCCGCCCGCCCAGGAGCAGGAACGCGGCGCCGAGCGCCGGGAGCGCGACGACCAGCGCGAGCGGGACGGCCAGGGCCCCGGCGGCGCCGGGGTCCACCACGGGCACGTGGCCCTCCTGGCCAGCCTCGGTCAGGACGCTGATGACAGATGTGATCACTCGGATTACCTCAGTACTTCAGCAGGCTGGCGTCGTCGACCGAGGCCGAGCGGCGGGTGCGGAAGATGGTCATGATGATCGCGAGCCCGACGACGACCTCGGCGGCGGCCACGACCATGACGAAGAACGCCGCGATCTGGCCGTCGAGGTTCCCGTTCGTGCGCGAGAAGGTGATCAGGGCGAGGTTGCTGGCGTTGAGCATCAGCTCCACGCACATGAACACCACGATCGCGTTACGCCGGACGAGCACGCCGACGGCACCGATGGTGAACAGCATCGCGGAGAGCACGATGAAGGGGGTGTCGCTCATCAACGGCCCGCCTTCCCGGTGTCGTCACGGGGAGGCACGGTCTCGTCGCTGCCACCGATGCTCTCGACCTGGCCGGCGCTGCCGGGCTCCTGGTTGACCGACCCTCGCGCGGCGAGGACCCGCGAGATCGACGCCTCCGCCGGGGTGCCGTCGGGCAACAGGGCCGGGGTGTCGACGGCGTTGTGCCGGGCGAAGACGCCGGGTGGCGGCAGGGGGCCCGGGTGCAGCCCGTGGTCGGCGTAGTCGCGCATTCGCTGGGCGGCCATGGCGGCCTGGCCGCGCTTGGGGGTGAGCAGCTCCCGGTGGGCCAGCACCATCGCGCCGAGCGCGGCGGTGATCAGCAGCGCCGAGGTGACCTCGAAGGCGAAGACGTATCTGGTGAACAGGATCTGGGCGATTCCCGGGACGTTGCCGTCCTTGTTGGCAGCCGCGAGCCCGGTGACCGTGCCGACCGAGACTTGGGCGACCCCGATCACGAGCAGGGACCCGAAGAGCAGCCCGACCAGTCCGGCGAAGAGCCGCTGGCCGCGGATCGTCTCGACCACCGAGTCCGAGGAGTCGACTCCGACGAGCATCAGCACGAACAGGAACAGCATCAAGATCGCCCCGGTGTAGACGATGATCTGCACCGCGAACAGGAAGGGCGCGTCCTGGACGGCGTACAGCACCGCGAGGCTGATCATCACGACGGCCAGCAGCAGCGCACAGTGCACGGCCTTGCGCGCGAACAGAAGGCCGAGCGCGCACACCACCATGACCGGGGCGAGGATCCAGAAGGTGATCATTCCGCTGGCTCCTCGGGGTCGTGGCGTCGCAGCGTCCCGCGGTAGTAGTCGCCTTCGTCGTCGCCGAGCCGCATCGGGTGCGGCGGCTGCTCCATGCCGGGCAGCAGCGGGGCGAGCAGGTCGGACTTCTCATAGATCAGGTCGGCGCGGTTGTTGTCGGCCAGCTCGTACTCGTTGGTCATCGTCAGCGCGCGGGTCGGGCAGGCCTCGATGCACAGCCCGCACAGGATGCAGCGCAGGTAGTTGATCTGGTAGACGCGGCCGTAGCGCTCGCCGGGACTGAACCGCTCGTCGTCGGTGTTGGAGGCGCCCTCGACGTAGATCGCGTCGGCGGGGCAGGCCCAGGCGCACAGCTCGCAGCCGATGCACTTCTCCAGGCCGTCGGGCCACCGGTTGAGCTGGTGACGCCCGTGGAAGCGTGGCGCCGTGGGCAGCTTCTCGAACGGGTACTGCTCGGTGACGACCTTGCGGAACATGGTGCGGAAGGTGACTCCGAACCCGGCGACCGGGTCCCAGAGCAGCTCCTTGGCGGTAGCCATCAGCGTTCCTCCCTCTCGGGCATGGGGGGCACGGGGTAGCCGCCGGCGAAGGCGTCGAACGGCCCTGGATCGGGTTCCGCCTCGGCACTCTGCTTCTCGGGGATCAAGAACGTCGCGGCCGCGAGCAGCAGGAGGACGACAGCAGCGCCGATCAGCACCGACCGGTCGAAGCCCCCGCGCAGGTCGACCACGCGGATGGCGGCCACGGCGACGATCCAGACCAAGGAGGCCGGGATGAGCACCTTCCAGCCGAACGCCATGAACTGGTCGTACCGCAGCCGGGGCAGCGTCCCGCGCAGCCAGACGAACAAGAAGATGAAGAACATCACCTTGCCCATGAACCACACGAACGGCCAGTAGCCGGTGTTGGCGCCGTCCCAGATCGAGATCGGCCACGGCGCCTTCCAGCCGCCCAGGAACAGGGTGGTCGCGAGAGCGGACACGGTGGCCATGTTGATGTACTCGGCGAGGAAGAACAGGGCGAACTTCAGCGAGGAGTACTCGGTGTGGAACCCACCGACCAGCTCGCCCTCCGCCTCGGGCAGGTCGAACGGGGCGCGGTTGGTCTCCCCGATCATGGCGATCATGTAGATCACGAATGAGGGGATGAGCGTGAAGGCGAACCAGACGTTGTCCTGGGCCTCGACGATCTCCGAGGTCGACATCGAGCCCGCGTGCAGGAAGACCGCCACGAGGGCCAGGCCCATCGCGACCTCGTAGGAGATCATCTGGGCGCTCGAACGCAGCCCACCCAGGAGTGAGTACGTCGATCCCGACGACCAGCCGCCGAGCACGATGCCGTAGATGCCGATCGAGGCGATCGCCATCACGAAGATCACCGCGACGGGCATGTCGGTCAGCTGCAAGGGGGTGGTGATGTCGGTGAACGGCACCTTCACCTCGGGCCCGAAGGGGATCACCGAGAACGTCACGAAGGCGGGCACCGTGGCGATGACCGGCGCCATCACGAAGACCGCCTTGTCGGCCGCCTTCGGGATGAGATCCTCCTTCAGCGCCAGCTTGACGCCGTCGGCCAGGCTCTGGAGCAGCCCGAACGGGCCGTGCACGTTGGGGCCGATGCGGTGCTGCATCCGAGCCACCACGCGACGTTCGAACCAGATGTTGAACAGCGTCAGCAGGACCAGCACCAGGAAGATCAACACGGCCTTGACGACGATCAGCCAGAACGGGTCGTGGCCGAAGGTGCTCAGGCTGCCACCGGTGGCGTGCTGCGCCAGGGCAGGGATCATCGAGCCGGTCACGAGGCACCTCCGGTGAGGGTCACAGGGCAACCGGCCGGGCCGACGAGGTGCCGGACCGAGACGCCCGGTGCGCTGGCCGGCGCCCAGACGGTGCCGTCGGCGAGGTCGCCGAGAGCCACGGGTAGGACCACCGAACCGAGCGGACCGGCGAGTGTCACGGGATCACCCACACCCACCCCGAGTCCGGCCAGCGTCTCCTGGCCGACCACGACGACCGGCTTGCGAGCGGTCTGGCGCAGCTCCTCGTCGCCGTCCTGCATCCGCCCGTCGTCGATCAGCTGCTTCCACGATGCGAGCACCAGGCCGGTGGGGGCAGGAGTCTCGGCGTCCTGGTCGGGTGCGGTCATTGCTGCGCGTTCGCCGTCCCAGGGGCCGACCTGCACCATTTCCTGCCACGCCTGCTCCGGGGTCCGGAACCCGAGCGGGGTGCCGAGCTCCTCGGCGATCCCGGCCAGCACGCGCAGGTCCGGCAGCGACGACGGGTTGTGCAGCACCTTCTCGAACGGCCGGACGCGGCCCTCCCAGTTCACGAAGCTGCCGGCACGATCGGTGACCGGGGCGACCGGGAAGACGACGTCGGCGGCACGCGTGACCTCCGAGGCCCGCACCTCCAGGGCCACCACGAACTTCGCCTTGGCCACGGCCTTGCGGGCGAGCTCGGGGTCGGGCAGGTCCGCGAGGTCGACGCCTCCGATCACCAGGCCCTTGGTCTTGCCCTTGGCCGTGCGGGCGATGATGGCGTCGCCGTCACGCCCGGGCTTGGCAGGCAGGCTGTCCACCCCCCAGGCGGTGGCCAGGTCGACCCGGGCCGCGGCGTCGGCGACCGGGCGGCCACCCGGCAACAGGTTCGGCAGCGCACCGGTCTCGACCGCACCGCGGTCACCGGCCCGTCGCGGGATCCACGCCACCCGGGCGCCGGTGGTGCCGGCCAGGGTCGCTACCGCGGTGAGCGCCCCCGGCACGGCCGCGAGCCGCTCGCCGACCAGAATCAGCGTGCCGCTGTCCAGAGCGACGTCACCGTCGTGGGCGAGAGCCTCGATCGCGGCCGTCTCGTCACCGGGGCGGGTGGGGATCAGGGTGCCGGACATCTTGTGCAGGCCTCGGGAGGTGAAGGGAGCGATGGAGTAGATCGGGAGCAGCCGAGCCCGAGCGGCCTTGCGCAGCCGCAGGAACACCGTCCCGGCCTCGTCCTCCGGCTCCAGCCCGACGAGCACGACCGAGCGGGCCGACTCGAGGTCGGCGTAGGTCACGGCCCCGGCGTCGGGTCCGCGCAGCACCACGGTCGAGGCGAGGAAGTCGGCCTCTTCGGCGGAGTGCGGTCGAGCTCGGAAGTCGATGTCGTTGGTGCCCAGTGCCACCCGGGCGAACTTGGCGTAGGCGTAGGAGTCCTCCGCGGTGAGCCGGCCACCGGTGAGCACCCCGACCTTGCCCGCAGCGGCGAGGCCGCGAGCCGCGACGGCGAAGGCCTCGGGCCAGCTGGCCGGCCGAAGCTCTCCACTGTCCTCGTCGCGGACCATCGGGTGCGGCAACCGGTCCTCGAGGGTGGAGTAGCGGTGGGCGAAGCGGTCCTTGTCGGTGATCCACTCCTCGTTCACGCTCGGGTCGTCGCCGGCGAGACGACGCATCACCTTGCCGCGGCGGTGGTCCACCCGGATGGCCGAGCCGCAGGCGTCGAGCTCGGCGACCGACGGGGTCGAGATCAGGTCGAACGGCCTGGAGCGGAAGCGGTACGCCGAGGAGGTGAGCGCACCCACCGGGCAGATCTGGATGGTGTTGCCGGAGAAGTAGCTCTCGAACGGCTCCTTCTCATAGATGCCGACCTGCTGCAGGGCACCGCGTTCGATCAGGGCGATGAACGGGTCGCCGGCGATCTGCTCGGAGAAGCGGGTGCAGCGGGCACACAGCACGCACCGCTCGCGGTCGAGCAGGACCTGGGCGGAGATGTTGATCGGCTTGGGGAACAGCCGCTTGCTCTCGGTGAACCGCGTCTCGCCACGCCCGTTGCTCATCGCCTGGTTCTGCAGCGGGCACTCGCCACCCTTGTCGCAGACCGGGCAGTCCAGCGGGTGGTTGACGAGCAGGAACTCCATGATCCCCTGCTGCGCCTTGTCGGCCACGGCCGAGGTGGCCTGGGTGTTGACGACCATCCCCTCGGCGACGGTGAGCGTGCACGACGCCTGCGGCTTGGGGATGGGTCGGCCGTTGCCACCGTCGGGCACCTCCACCAGGCACTGGCGGCAGGCACCGACCGGGGCGAGCAGCGGGTGGTCGCAGAAGCGCGGGATCTGCACGCCGACCCGCTCCGCTGCCCGGATCACCAGGGTGTTCGCGGGCACCGACACCTCGATGCCGTCGATGGTCACGGTCACCTCGTCGGACTTCTCCACCTCGGTGGCCGACTTCGTCGAGAGGGTCATGCGCGTGCCTCCACCTTCGCGAAGACGGTCGACGCCTCGCGGTCGAACGGGCAGCCGCCGTGGGTGAGGTGCGCGAGGTACTCGTCCCTGAAGTACTGGATCGAGGAGCTGATCGGGCTGGTGGCCCCATCGCCCAGCGCACAGAACGAACGGCCCAGGATGTTGTCGCACTGGTCCAGGAGCAGCTCGAGATCCTCCTCGGTCCCCTGACCCTGCTCCAGGCGCGCGAGGGTCTGCGCGAGCCACCAGGTGCCCTCGCGACAGGGCGTGCACTTCCCGCACGACTCGTGCTTGTAGAACTCCGTCCAGCGGAGCACCGCCCGCACCACGCAGGTGGTCTCGTCGAAGATCTGCAGCGCGCGGGTGCCGAGCATCGACCCGGCCTCGCCGATCGCCTCGAAGTCCAGGGGTACGTCGAGGTGCTCGGCCGTGAGCAGCGGGGTGCTCGATCCCCCCGGGGTCCAGAACTTCAGCTCGTGCCCGTCCCGGATGCCGCCGGCGAGCTCGATCAGCTCCCGCAAGGTGATGCCGAGCGGCGCCTCGAACTGACCGGGGTTGGTCACGTGACCGGAGAGCGAGAAGATCCCGTAGCCCTTGGACTTCTCGGTGCCCATCGAGGCGAACCACTCGGCCCCGCGGTCGATGATGCTGGGCACGGACGCGATCGACTCCACGTTGTTGATCACGGTCGGGCTGGCGTAGAGCCCGGCGACCGCAGGGAATGGCGGCCGCAGCCGTGGTTGCCCGCGACGACCCTCCAGCGAGTCGAGAAGCGCGGTCTCCTCGCCACAGATGTAGGCACCCGCGCCGGCGTGGATCACCAGGTCGAGGCCGTAGCCGGACCCGTGGATGTCCTGGCCCAGGTGGCCCGCCTCGTAGGCCTCCTGCACCGCACGCTGCAGCCGGCGCACGACGTGGAGGACCTCGCCGCGCACGTAGATGAACGCATGGTTGGCACGGATCGCGTAGGAGCTGATGATGACGCCCTCGACCAGCGTGTGCGGGCTGGCCATCATCAGCGGGATGTCCTTGCAGGTGCCCGGTTCCGACTCGTCGGCGTTGACCACGAGGTACTTCGGGTTCGGGTTGTCCTGCGGGATGAAGCCCCACTTCATGCCCGTCGGGAAGCCGGCACCGCCACGGCCTCGCAGGTTGGAGCCCTTGACCTCGTCGACGACCTCGGCGGGCGTCATCGCGAGGGCCTTCTTCAGGCCGGCGTACCCGCCCTGCTGCTCGTAGGAAGCCAGCGTCCAGGACCTCTCCGCGTCCCAGTTGTCGGTGAGTACGGGCGTCAGCATGTCGGTCATTCGTCCTCACCACCGGGGTTGGAACGGTCGTCCGCGTCGGTCGACGGGGCCTTCCAGCCCTGCTCGCGGGCGATCTTCAGCCCGACCAGCGAGGCTGGTCCTGCCCCGGGTCCATCGTCGGCCAGGTCGTCGGGGAAGCCGGCCAGGATGCGCTCGGCCTCGCGCCAGGTGCACACCCGCGGGCCCCGGGTGGAGTGGACCTCGACGCCGGCGCGAAGGTCGTCGACCAGCTGGGTGGCCGAGGACGGGGTCATGTTGTCCATGAACTCCCAGTTGACCGTCATCACGGGCGCGAAGTCGCAGGCGGCGTTGCACTCGATGTGCTCCAGGGTGATCGACCGCCGACCCGCCTCTTGGGGGGTGGTCTCGTCGTTGCCGACGTCGAGGTGGTCCTTGAGCCGCTCGAAGATCTGGTCGCCGCCCATGATGGCGCACAGCGTGTTCGTGCAGACGCCGACGTGGAAGTCGCCGACCGGACGACGCTTGTACATCGTGTAGAAGGTGGCGACACCACTCACCTCGGCGGCGCTGATGCCGAGGATCTCGGCGCAGGCCTCGATGCCGCGGGCGGTCACCCGACCGTCGACGCTCTGCACGAGGTGCAGCATCGGCAGCAGGCCGGACCGCGCCTGCGGGTAGCGGGCGCCGATCTCACGGAGCTCGGCATACGTGGCCTCGTCGAAGCGGGCCTCCTGGTCGACCTGGGTCGTCGAGACAGCCGCTGCGTTGGTCCCGTCGTCGACGCCGGGGATGCGCTCGTCGCTCATCGGTCCACCCCTCCCATCACGGGATCGATGGAGGCGATGGCGACGATGACGTCGGCGACCATGCCGCCCTCGCTCATCACCGACGTGGCCTGCAGGTTGGTGAACGACGGGTCCCGGAAGTGCGCCCGGAACGGGCGGGTGCCGCCGTCGGAGACCACGTGTGCGCCGAGCTCGCCGCGGGGCGACTCGATCGGGACGTAGGCCTGCCCGGCGGGGACGCGGAAGCCCTCGGTGACCAGCTTGAAGTGGTGGATCAGGGCCTCCATCGACTCGCCCATGATGTGCTTGATGTGGTCGGTGCTGTTGCCCATGCCGTCGCTGCCGATGGACAGCTGGCTGGGCCAGGCGATCTTCTTGTCGCCCACCATCACCGGGGCGCCCTCGAGGTCGGCGAGCCGGTTGACGGCCTGCTCCACGATGCGCAGGGACTCCCACATCTCGTTGACCCGGATACGGAACCGGCCGTAGGAGTCGGCGGTGTCCCAGGTCTGTACGTCGAAGTCGTAGTCCTCGTAGCCGGAGTACGGCTGGTCCTTGCGCAGGTCCCACGGGTAGCCGGTCGAGCGCAGCACCGGCCCGGACATGCCGAGCGCGAGGCAGCCGGCGAGGTCGAGGTGACCGACGCCCTCGAGGCGGGCCTTGAACACCGGGTTGGCGTTGCACAGGTCGGCGTACTCAGGCAGGCGCTTCTTCATCAGGGTGACGAAGTCGCGGATCTGGTCGAGCGCGCCGGGCGGCATGTCCTGGGCGACGCCGCCCGGACGGATGAACGCGTGGTTCATCCGCAGGCCGGTGATCAGCTCGAACAGGTCCAGCACCAGCTCACGCTCGCGGAAGCCGATCGTCATGACGGTCAGGGCACCGATCTCCATGCCGCCGGTGGCGATGCAGACCAGGTGGGAGGAGATCCGGTTCAGCTCCATCAGGAGCACCCGCATGACCTGGGCCTTCTCCGGGATGTCGGCCTCGATGTCGAGCAGCCGCTCGACACCCAGGCTGTAGGTCATCTCGTTGTAGAACGGGCTCAGGTAGTCCATCCGGGTGCAGAACGTGACGCCCTGCACCCAGGTGCGGTACTCCATGTTCTTCTCGATGCCGGTGTGCAGGTAGCCGATCCCGCACCGGGCCTCGGTCACGGTCTCGCCCTCGAGCTCGAGGATCAGGCGCAGCACGCCGTGGGTCGAGGGGTGCTGGGGACCCATGTTCACCACGACCTTGTTGTCGTGCTCGTCGGAGATCCCCTCGACCACGGAGTCCCAGTCCTGCCCGGTCACCGTGAAGACGCGGCCCTGGCTGGTCTCGGACTGCGGGGCGTAGGCGTCGTCCTCGGTGGTCGCGCCGGTGGTCGAGTCGGTGGAGCTTGTCGAAGCCATCAGGTGTAGGACCTCCGCTGGTCGGGCGGCGGGATGGTGCCGCCCTTGTACTCGACCGGGATGCCACCGAGCGGGTAGTCCTTGCGCTGCGGGTGGCCGGGCCAGTCGTCGGGCATCTGGATGCGGGTGAGCGCCGGGTGGCCGTCGAAGACGATGCCGAAGAAGTCGAAGGCCTCGCGCTCGTGCCAGTCGGCGGTGGGATAGGTCGCGCACACGCTCGGGATGTGCGGGTCGGCGTCGGGCGCGGTGACCTCGAGCCGGATCCGGCGGTTGTGGGTCATCGACAGCAGGTGGTAGACGGCGTGCAGCTCACGACCCGTGTCGTCGGGGTAGTGCACCCCGCTGACGCTTGCGCAGAACTCGAAGCGCAGCGACTCCTGGTCGCGGAGCAGCTTCACCATCGCCAACAGGTCCTCGCGGCGGACGAAGAAGGTGATCTCCCCGCGGTGCACGACGACCTTCTCCACGGCCGCCTCGATGCCGGCGCTCCTGCTCGCCTCGGCGAGCGCGGCGGCGACGTCGTCCATCCAGCCGCCGTACGGCGGGGAGGAGGGCCCGGGCATCTCGACCGGACGGGTGAGGCCCCCGTAGCCGGAGGTGTCACCGGTGCCGCGGACACCGAACATGCCCTCGCGCCGACCGATCTCCTCGCCGCCGGCCGCCGGCAGGTTCTCCGGCATCCGGTCGGTGGCGTCGACCTCGGTGCCGGGGGTCTCCTTGCCCGCGTTCACCTCATCAGCCCCTTCATCTGGCTGGTGGGGAGCGCGTTGAGGCTGGACTCCTCGTTGGCCTCGATCTCGGCGAGACGGTTGGAGCCGAGCTTGCCCGCCTGGACCTGGTCGTGGAGCTTGAGGATGGCGTCGATCAGCATCTCCGGGCGAGGCGGACAGCCGGGCAGGTACATGTCGACCGGCACGATGTGGTCGACCCCCTGCACCACCGCGTAGTTGTTGAACATGCCGCCGGAGCTGGCGCACACGCCCATGGCGAGCACCCACTTGGGCTCGGCCATCTGGTCGTAGATCTGGCGCAGCACCGGGGCCATCTTCTGGCTCACCCGGCCGGCGACGATCATCAGGTCGGCCTGGCGCGGGCTGGCCCGGAAGACCTCCATGCCGAAGCGGGCCAGGTCGTACTTCGGGCCGCCACTGGTCATCATCTCGATGGCGCAGCAGGCGAGGCCGAAGGTGGCCGGCCAGAAGGATGCCTTGCGCATGTAGCCGGCGACGCCTTCGACGGTGGTCAGCAGCACTCCGCTGGGGAGCTTCTCTTCCAGACCCATTGCTTCTCAGTCCCTGTTCGTAGGGCGGTTACCGGTCGGCCCCATGCTCAGTCCCACTCCAGGCCACCGCGGCGCCACACGTAGACGTAGGCCACGAACACCGGGACGATGAACAGCACCATCTCGACCAGGCCGAACAGTGCCATCTCGTCGAAGGCCACCGCGATCGGGTAGAGGAAGACGATCTCGATGTCGAAGACGATGAACATCATCGCAGTGATGTAGTAGCGGACCGGGAACCGGCCGCCGCCGACGGGCTGCGGGGTGGGCTCGATGCCGCACTCGTAGGAGTCCAGCTTCGCCCGGTTGTAGCGCTTGGGGCCGATGGCGCTGCTCATCGCGACGGAGCCGATCGCGAAGAGTGCGGCGAGGACCATCAGGGCAAGGACGGGCGTGTAGAGCTCCATGATCCTCCTGAGATCGGCACCGTGTTCGTGAACATGTGAATGTCTTCACGAACTCGCGATTGGCTCAGCATAGAGGTCTGCGTCACATCGCGCGAACCCTCCCCCCGAACCTCTCCAGACCACTCCGGACGGCCCAAATTGGGCATGGCGACGTTGCCTAATTGGGGACACGGGTGGGCTCAGGCGTAGGCGCGGTGCAGCGCCACGATGCCGCCGGAGAGGTCGCGCCACTCCGGCTGCCGCCAGCCTGCCGCGGCGATCCGCGAGGCCAGCGCGGACTGGTCGGGCCAGGCCCGGATGGACTCGGCCAGGTAGACGTAGGCATCCGGGCTCGAGGACACGGCGCGGGCCACCGACGGCAGCGCCTTCATCAGGTACTCGATGTAGACCGTGCGGAACGGTGTCCAGGTCGGCGAGCTGAACTCACAGACCACGAGCCGCCCGCCGGGCCGGGTGACGCGCAGCATCTCGCGCAGACCGGCATCCGGGTCGACGACGTTGCGCAGCCCGAAGGAGATCGTCACCGCGTCGAAGGAGTCGTCGGCGAACGGCAGCCGGGTCGCGTCTCCCGCGGTGAACGGCAGCGTGGGCCGGTGCTGCTTGCCCACGCTCAACATGCCGACGGAGAAGTCGCACGGCACGACGGTGGCGCCGAGGTCGCGGAACGGCTGCGACGACGTGCCGGTCCCGGCGGCGAGGTCCAGCACCCGCTCCCCGGGGACCGGGGCGACGGCTTCGACGACCCGGCGACGCCAGCGACGGTCCTGCCCCAGGGAGAGCACGTCGTTGGTGAGGTCGTAGCGCCGGGCGACGTCGTCGAACATCGCCTGCACCTCGGCGGGCAACTTGTCGAGGTCGGCCCGGGTCATCGGGTTCCCCGCGGCCTGAGCGCGGCACAGCGACGTCGTGAGGTGGTCACCGCGACAGCCTATGCAGCAACCACGGCCACTTCGACGGCAGCCAGAACCAAACCGCCCGTCGGAGCGTCGGACGTTGTGACAGAACAGATCAGGTGAGGATATGGACATGCGTGCTGGAGTGAACAGAGTGGCCACTGTGGCCATGGTGACCGGGGTCCTGCTGGGCACGTCCGTGCTCGGGTACGGCGTCGCCCGGGCGAGCGCGGGCGAGGGCCTGCACCTCGCGAAGCTGGTCGGATCGGCCCGCCACGTCCCGACGGCGACGGCCGCTGCGCCGACCGGGACGCCGGCACCCACCGTGCCGCGGACCGAGCGCAACTACGAACAGGTCAGCGCGCCGCTGCCGGTGGCTCGTCCGCGGACGACCCCGGTCGCCGGCAAGCGGCTGCTGGGCCCGGGCGACACCGGCCCCAAGGTGCGCGCCCTGCAGGCCAGGCTGCGCCAGATCGCGTGGTTCGCCGGGAACGTCACCGACCGTTACGGCCCCACCACCACCGCTGCGGTTCGCGGCTTCCAGGGCAAGCGCAAGATCGCGGTCACGGGGTACGTCGACCAGCGAACCTTGAACCGCCTCACCGCGATGACCCATGCACCGACCGCGGACGAGCTGGCCAACCGACTGGCGGGTGGAACCTCGACGCGGGCCAGGCTCGACGACCGCTGCCGCACCGGCAGGGTCCTGTGCATCGACAAGTCGAGCCGCACCGTTCGCTGGGTGGTCCAGGGCAAGGTCGTCCGGACGATGGCCGTGCGCTTCGGGGCGTCGTACACCCCGACCCGTGAGGGCCTCTTCCACGTCGGCTGGAAGTCGCGCGACCACGTCTCGAAGCTCTACGACTCCTCGATGCCGTTCGCCATGTTCTTCTCCGGCGGCCAGGCCGTGCACTACTCCTCGGACTTCGCGGCCCGTGGCTACAGCGGGGCCTCGCACGGCTGCGTGAACGTGCGCGACTACGCCGGGATCAAGTGGCTCTTCGACCAGGTGGCCGTCGGCGACAAGGTCGTCGTCTACTGGTCCTGACCCGCCAGGTGGGGCGGACCCTGATGGGTCCGCCCCCCGATCGCGTCATCGGCCACCACGTAGGCTCGGTCCTCGTGACCAGCCCGACCCCCACCAGCGACGCGCCCGGCCGGCGTCTCGTCGTGCGAACCGTCGAGGTGGCGGCTTCGGGGGTCCCGGCCAATCTGCTCGACCTGCTCCCCGAGGACCACCCGATGGCGTGGCTTCGCCGAGGTGACGGGATCGTCGCGTGGGGTGTCGCCGCGCGACGCAGCACCTCCGGTCCGGACCGCTTCACCGACGCCGTCGAGTGGTGGCGCTCGGTGACCAGCAGCGCCGTCGTCCGCGACGAGGTCGGTGTCCCAGGCTCGGGACTGGTCTGCCTGGGCAGCTTCGCCTTCGCCGACGACCCTGGCGAGAGCGTCGTCGTGGTCCCCCGGATCGTCGTCGGCAGGCGCGGCGAGCGCTCCTGGGTCACCGTCATCGGCAACGACGAGCTCACCCCGCTCCCACCGCTGGACGGCCAGCCGCCCGTGCTCGCGCCCGGCAACGTCACCTTCGCCGACGGCGCCATCAGCGGCGCCGGCTGGGAGTCGGTCGTTGCCGAGGCGGTGGCACGCATCGGGGCCGGGGAGCTGGAGAAGGTCGTCCTGGCCCGGGACCTGATCGCCACCGCCGACGCCGACATCGATGTGCGCTGGCCACTGAGACAGCTCGCCGACCAGTACGCCATGTGCTGGACCTTCCACGTGGACGGGCTCTTCGGCGCCACCCCCGAGATGCTCGTGCGACGCGAGCGCGGACTTGTCACCTCCCGTGTGCTGGCCGGCACGATCCGGCGTACCGGCGACGACGAGCACGACCTGGCCCTGGCCGGACAGCTGGCCCGCTCGTCGAAGGACCTCGAGGAGCACGAGTACGCCGTTCGGTCGGTGGCGGAGTCACTGGCGCCGCACTGCACGTCGATGAACGTGCCCGAGGTGCCCTTCGTCCTGCACCTGCCCAACGTCATGCACCTGGCGACCGACGTTGCCGGCGTCGTCCACGACTCCGACGGCGCGAACGTCCTGGAGCTGGCCGCCGCGCTACACCCCTCCGCTGCGGTGGGCGGCACCCCGACCAAGGTCGCCGTGGACATGATCGCCGAGCTCGAGGGCATGGACCGTGGCCGCTACGCCGGCCCGGTGGGTTGGATGGACGCCGGCGGTGACGGTGAGTTCGGCATTGCGCTGCGCTCCGCCGAGATCGCCGGCCATCAGGTGCGCCTGTTCGCGGGCTGCGGCATCGTCGCGGACTCCGACCCCGAGGCCGAGCTGGCCGAGGCGCAGGCGAAGTTCCTCCCCGTCCGGGACGCCCTGGCCGACTGAACGCCGTCAGCGGCGTTCGGTGCGGGTGCGGACCATCGGCGAGGGGTCCGGCGGCGCCGGCGGCGGCAGGTTCTCGTGCTGCCGCTCGCGCACCGCGCGCTTGATCTGTTGCAGGTTGTTGCGCAGGAGATCGGAGACGAGCTCGTCCATCCGTGGGTCCTCGAGCATCTCGATCAGCACCCGGAGCGTGGTCTCACTGACTTGATGGACCACCGTGTCGTAGCCCGGGAGGCGGCTGACCACGCGGGTCGCGGGGTCCGCTCGGACCTTCTCCGCAACCAGCGCCACCAGCTCGTCGTGGTTCTCCAGGAGAGCGGCGGAGATGTTCTTGGTGTAGTGCCCGATCTGGATGACGTCGGCCACCTCGTCCAGGACGGCGATGGTGATCGGGCGCCGCACCAGCGCGACGAACCACGCGGAGAGCCGGTTGATGCGCCGTACGACGAAGGGCGCGCGCAGCCCGCGACGCAGGAAGGCTCGGGCCAGCAGCGCGGCGATCAGGTTGAGCACGACGAAGGCCCCGAGGAGGAGCAGCAGCAGCTCGACCACGCTTCGTTGGTTCAACCAGTCGCCCACGCGCACATCATCCTCTTTGCGGTGAATCTGTGGGCGCGAAACTCCGGCGCGGCAGCTTCAGGCGGATCGCGCGTCTCGCAGGAGGGCCAGGGCGGTGGTCTGCATCGTGGCGACGGCCTCCGGGCGGGTCAGGCCGCCGACGTCGACCAGCCAGACCAGCGCCTCGATGCCGGCGGCGCTGCGAACGCCGAGGGCGAGCCGGTGGACGGCCGCGGCCCCCAGCTCGGGCAGGAGCGGCGCCAGGGCGTCCTCGAACCAGCCGATGGCGCGGCCCTGCCGCAGTGGCAGCTGGCCGGGTCGGGTGGCCGGCTCGAGCGAGAGCCGCAACATCGTTCGCTGCTGGGTCTCGGTGGCCACGATCGTCTCGAGGAAGGCACTGACCGCCGCCTTCAGCCGCTGCTCCGGGTCGTCGCCCGTACCCGCGGGAACCAGCGAGGCGCGTTCGGTCTCGGGGTGGGCGGCGATCAGGAGCTCGCGCTGGGTGCCGAAGTAGCGGTACGCCGTGGTCCGCGAGATGGAGGCTGCTCGGGCCGCCTCGGCGACGGTGGGTGCCGCTCCGCCGTCGGCGATCAGCCTGCGCGCCGCCGCGACGAGCTCGGTGCGGGTGCGCTTCTTCTGCCGGTGGCGCCCTGATTCCTCGTAGGCCGTTGACATGTGCTTCACGGTACCCTAGTTTCATCATGGGACGCATGTCCCACGAAGGAATAGAGGATTCCGATGAAAACACTGGCCGTGACGGTCCGCGACAGCGGCGAGGGCGAGCAGCGCTGGTTCTGCGGTGGCGGGTTGCACACCTGGAAGGTGACCTCGGAGGAGTCGGGGGGCGCGTTCCTACTCTTCGAGTTCGTCGGCGAGCTGGGCAAGGTGACGCCCGTGCACATCCACCCCGAGTCCGACGAGACGTTCTACATCCTCGACGGGGAGATCCTGCTCGACCTCGACGGCGAACGGCGCGCACTCGGCAAGGGCGGCGTCGTAGCGATCCCACGAGGCGCTCCGCACGCGTTCATGGTGACCGCCCCCGAGACCCGCATGCTCACCGTGCAGACCCCCGGGTGCGACGAGCAGTTCTACCGGCTCGCGAGCGAACCGGCCCCGGCCGGCAGCGAGCCGATCGAGACCGACTTCGGCCGCGTCCAGGCTGCCGCGGAGGAGACCGGAGCCATCGTGATCCTGGGACCGCCCCCGTTCTGATCCGACGACGCACGGCCGCGTTTGCTCGGGCGACTGGGCCGCTAGAGGTCCTGACCCGGTCGCAGCCGGACGTAGCTCTGCGCCCGCTCGCCCAGCATCCGGTCGAGGTGGGCGTCGACCAGGGACAGGCCGATGTCGCTGTAGACCATGTCGTGGATCGCCAGGGACCGCGGGGCTGCCACGTCACGGGCGAAGTCGATGCACTCGCCGACCTTCAACCACGGCGCGCTGATCGGCAGGAGAAGCAGGTCCACCTCGGCCTCGGGCAGGCTCAGGGAGTCCCCCGGGTGGAAGACCTGTAGGTCCCCGAGCGTGAGCAGGTAGCCGCTGTTGTCGAAGTGCGGCATCTCGGGGTGGATCACGGCGTGCTTGTGGCCCACGACCCGCGCCGGCACCCCCACGTCGAGCAGATCTCCGGGTGCCACCACGGTCACCCGCTCGGCCACGTCGGGGGCGTCCTCGCGGATCCGCTCCGCGACGGCCGCGATGGTGAAGACCGGCGCGTCGGTCCGCCGGAGGTGCTCTGCTGAGTAGTGGTCGGGGTGCTCGTGGGTGATGAGCACCGCCGTGGCGCCGTCGACCGCCTCCGGCTCGGTGAAGGCGCCAGGGTCGAGCACGACGACGGCGTCGTCGTACTGCAGTCTCACGCACGCGTGCCCGAACTTCGTGATCCGCATGGGTCCACAGTAAAGTGCCCCTATTGAACGGGGTTCAAGAAACGGTGCTCGAGAAACGGGGACAGCTGTCATGACCGACCACGACGTGACCATCATCGGTGCCGGCTTCGGCGGGATGGGCGCAGCGATCACGCTCAAGCGGCTGGGGTACGACGACCTGCTGATCCTCGAGCGCGAGGACGACCTCGGCGGGACCTGGCACGTCAACCACTACCCCGGTCTGGCCGTCGACATCGCCAGCGTCACCTACTCCTACTCCTTCGAGCCGAACCCGCACTGGACCCACTGGTTCGCACGAGGGTCCGAGCTGAAGCAGTACGCCGGGCACGTCGCGACCAAGTACGACCTCCGCCGGCACATGCGTTTCGGCGTCTCGGTCTCGAGCGCGCGCTGGGACGAGGAGGAGGGGCACTGGGTGGTGGTGGCCACCGACACCGCCTCCGGCGAGCCGGCCGTGCACACCTCGCGCTTCCTGCTCACTGCCACCGGCTTCCTCTCCCAGCCCCGGCTGCCCGACATCGAGGGCGTTCACGACTTCGCCGGTGAGGTCATCCACACCGCCTCGTGGGACGACCACGCGGACCTCAGCGGCAAGCGCGTGGCCGTGATCGGGACCGGGGCGACCGCGGTGCAGCTGATACCGGAGATCGCGAAGGTGGCCACCGGGCTCACCGTCTTCCAGCGCACACCGATCTGGGTGACCCCCAAGGCCGACTTCCGGATCCCGAGGTCGGTGCGCGGGCTGTTCGCCCGGCTGCCGTGGACCCAGCGACTCGCCCGCAAGGCCAACAGCACCTGGCTCGAGGCCATGATGGTGACAGCGGTGCTGCACTACCGCCAGGCCAGAATCTTCAACAGGGGCGCGGCCGCGCTGTCCAAGCGGCACCTGCGCAAGCAGGTGGCGGACCCCGAGCTGCGCCGCCAGCTCACGCCGGACTACAGCTTCGGTTGCAAGCGGCCGACGTTCTCCAACGCCTACTTCCCGACCTTCACCAAGGAGCACGTCACCTTGGAGACCACGCCCATCGAGCGGATCACCGCGAACAGCGTGGTCACGACCGACGGCACCCACCACGAGATCGACACGCTCGTGCTCGCGACCGGCTTCAACCTCTGGGACGCCAACTTCCCGGCGATCGAGGTCATCGGACGCGACGGGCGCAACCTGGGCACGTGGTGGCGCGACCAGGGCTACTCCGCCTACGAAGGCGTCACGGTGCCGGCGTTCCCGAACTTCGTGACGCTGAACTCGCCGTACAGCTACTCCGGGCTGAGCTACTTCATGACCATCGAGGTGCAGATGCGCCACCTCGAGCGGGTCTTCGGTGAGCTCCGCGACCGTGGCGCCGGCAGGTTCGAGATCAGCGAGCGCGCGAACGCCGAGTTCCTGGACCGGATGCTGCTGCGGATGGACGACACGGTCTTCAACCTGGGATCGTGCTCGACCGCCCGCAGCTACTACTTCACCAACGAGGGCGATGCGGTGATCCTTCGGCCCACCTCCTCGGCGAGCGCACGTCGCGCCGCCGAGAGCTTCCCGATCACCGACTACGAGTTCGCCGCGGCGCCGGCCCGTGATTCGCTGGGCGTCAGCCGGTGAGCTCGTCCACGAAGCACCAGCGCCACGACTCGCCGGGCTCGGCGGACCTCATCACGGGGTGGCCGGTCGCCTGGAAGTGAGCCGTCGCGTGCTTGCGCGGTGAGGACTCGCAGCACGCGACCGTGCCGCAGGTCAGGCACTGGCGCAGGTGCACCCACACGGTGCCTTCCTCGATGCACTCGTCGCACTGCCCCGGCGTCCGGGGCTGGACCGGAGGCGGCTCCGAGCGCAGGTGCTCGCATCCTCCGCCGACCGTCGGTCCGGCCACTGAGTGCCCTCGCAGCCGTTCGCGCTCGCCCTCGGAGTAGTCGAGCATCGACTCCTCGATGTCGAGCATGGCGAGGACCTGCTCGACCACCTCGTGCGCCACGGTCCCGGTGCCGCGGATCTCCAGCACCCGGCGCCGCTCCGCGTCGATCATCGCCTTGCGCCGCCGGGCGTAGATCTCGCTGGGCGTCTCCTCGGTCCCCACACCGACCCGTTCCCACGCGGCGTAGTCGCGGCGCCGCACGCGATCGCGGATGTTCTCGCTGACCTCGTGCGGGTCGTCCTCGTCGATCTCATCGAGCTGGGCCAGGCCCGCCTGCGACGCCTGGTGCAGCAGGTTGGCGCGGGCGAGGGCATCGGCCGCCGGGTCAGGCGACGGCACCCGAAGCAGCCGGGCCACCCACGGCAGCGAGAGCCCCTGGATGAACAGGGTCCCGGCGGTGACCGTGAAAGCAACCAGCAGGAGCACGTCGCGGTGCAGGGTGTCGGGCGGGATGACGAAGGCTGCGGCGAGGGTGACGACTCCGCGCATGCCCGCCCACCCGAGAAGGAAGGTGTAGGTCCACGGCGGCGGGCGGCCAGTCGTCGCGTCCGGCCCGGGACGGACGAGCAGGTAGCGGGCGAGGAAGACCCAGACGAGCCGCAGCACGATCACCCCGACCAGGGTGAGTCCGCAGACGAGGACGATGCGGGCCGTCGTCACCCCTCCCGCCGCGGCGTCGCCGATGATCGTGCGGGCCTGCAGCCCGATCAGCAGGAACACCGCTCCCTCCAGCAGGAAGGAGATGCTGCGCCAGTTCATCCGCTCCGCGATGCGTGACTGGGCCGTCTGCAGGATCGGCGCCTTGTGCCCGAGCAGCAGCCCGGCGACCACGACGCTGAGTACGCCGGAGGCGTTGATCTCCTCCGCCACGACGTAGGCCGCGAACGGCGTCAGGAAGGACAGCCCGCTGTCGAGGACCGGGTCGGTGACGTGCTTGCGGACCAGCCCGATGCCGAGGAAGAACAGCAGGCCCACGAGGATCCCGCCCCCTGCCGCGAGGACGAAGCGCGCTGCCACGACCTGCCACGCCACCGTCGCGAGGACGGCGGTGCGCAGGGCCACCAGCGCGGTCGCGTCGTTCAGCAGCGACTCTCCCTCGAGGATCGTCACGATGCGCCGGGGCAGGCCGATCCGGCGCCCGATCGTGGTCGCGGCCACCGCGTCCGGGGGCGCGACCACGGCGCCGATGGCGAAGCAGGCTGCCCAGCCGAGGTCGGGCAGCAACTGGTGCACGAGGACGGCGACGCCGGCGGTCGTGAAGGCGACCAGGCCGATCGACAGCAGCAGGATCGGGCGCCGGTTGGCGTTGAAGTCGACCAGGCTGGTCTGCAGCGAAGCGGCGTACAGCAGCGGCGGCAGCAGTCCGAACAGCACGACCTCGGGCTGCAGCACCACCTCGGGGACGAACGGCAAGTAGGACCCGAGGATCCCGACGGCGATCAGGACCAGGGGGGAGGAGAGGTCCAGCCTGGCGCAGAGCCCCGAGACGGCGATGACGACGGAGACGATGCCGACCAGGGTGAGGACCGTGTGCACGGTCCCATCATGGCGGGTTCCCCAGCCAGGTCAGGCCGGCCCGACGGCCATGGACCGGAGCGCCTCGTCCAGCTCGCGCCGGTTGTCGCGCCGGATCACCGCCTCGATCACCTCGATGCCGCCGTTGGGGCTGGCCAGGGCGTGCGCCAGCTCGGCGCGGTCGGTGACCCGCCAGTGCGGGGTCCTGGTCGCGGCGCAGAGGGCCGCCAGGTCGGTCCCGTGCGGCGTTGCGAAGAGCCGCTCGAAGGAGTCGGCATGGTGGGGCGCACCCTGCTCGAGCGTCGCGAAGATCGAGCCACCGTCGTCGTTGGCCACGACCACGGTCAGGTCGGGCCGCAGCTCTGCCGGGGAGAGCATCAGGGCAGTCGCGTCGTGCAGGAACGTCACGTCCCCCACGTAGGCGATCGCGCGGGTGCTGTGCGGGCGGCCCAGCGCGGCGCCGATGGCCGAGGAGAGGGTCCCGTCGATCCCGGCCAGCCCGCGGTTGGCCATCACCATCCGCCGCTGGCCGACGGGGTGGGCGGTGGCCATCAGGTCCAGGTCGCGGATCGGGTTGCTGGCCCCGACGTACAACAGCCCCCCGGCGGGGTTGGCCGCGTTCACCTCCGCCGCCACGTCGTACGGCGTCAGTCCGTCCTGCTCGCGCAGGAAGCCGTCGATCCGGGCCCCGAGAGCACGATCCGCGGTGAGCCACTCCTCCAGCCAGGCCGGGTCGTCGTTCCCGCAGGTCACGGCGGCGTGCTCGGCTGCCACCGGGAACGGGCGGTCCGGCCACCGTCCGCGGGTGGGGACCGAGACCACCTCGACATCGGGTCGGGACAGCAGCGCTGTCACCGGCCGCGAGAGCGTGGGGCGCCCGAAGACGACGGCACGTTCGACCCGGTGTCCCAGCGTCGTGTCGAGCAGCAGCCGGTAGGTGCGGATCGGGTTGGCGCCGGTGCGCGACCCGCTGCTGGGCTCAGCGAGGAGCGGCCAGTTGGCACGTTCGGCCAGGGTCCGCGCGGGCGGCCCCGCGTCGTCCCCGGCGACGACCACCGTTCGTGGACCGGGGGCCAGCGGCACGGGATCGGCAGTGGAGAACCGCCGGTCCGGGGCGGCGGCGCCATCGCCGGTTCGCGGCCCGGGGTCGGCGGGGTGGGCACTCTCCGGCGGGACGAGCGGCTCGTCGAACTGGCAGTTGAGGTGCATCGGCCCGTCGAGGAACCAGGCGGCGTCGAGCGCATCCTGGTCGGGGCGGGACAGGTCCGCGAAGCCGGCGGCGCTGCCGAACAGCCGCACCTGGTCGGTCGTCTGGTTGGCGCCGGTGCCGCGCAGCCGCGCCGGTCGGTCGGCCGTCACGGCGACGAGGGGTACGCCGGCGTGGGCGGCCTCGAGCACGGCCGGGTGCAGGTTCGCCGCCGCGGTTCCGGAGGTGGTCACCACCGCTGCCGGACGGCGCGAGGTCTTCGCGAGACCCAGCGCCACGAAGGCCGCGGTCCGCTCGTCGATCCTGGTGTGCAGCCGGATGCGGGCGTCGGCAGCAAGCGCGAACGACAGCGGTGCGTTGCGCGAGCCCGGGCAGAGCACCACGTCGGTGACACCCCGGTCCACCAACCGGTCCAGCAGCCAGGTGGCCAGGGTCGCGCTGTTCGAGGGCGGCTTCACGAGCGACGATCCTGCCGCACCGACTCCACGTCGGCCATCCGGCGCCGCCAGAACTCCTCACGCTCGGGGTCGGCCGGGAGGGCGCCCAACCGCGCCACGTCGACGTCGGGGCGGCGCACCTCGATCGCGCCGTCGACCGGGAGCAGGGACTCTGCGACGACGTCGCCGCGGAGCAGCTGCACGGTCGCGAGGCCGCAGGCGTGGGGCAGCTCCGGCAGGGCGGCGGCCAGGGCGAGCCCGGCCGCGATGCCGATGCTCGACTCGACGGCACTGGAGACGACCACCGGCAGGCCGATGTCCTCCGCGATCCGCAGGCAGGCCCGCACCCCACCCAGCGGCTGGACCTTGAGCACCGCGATGTCGGCCGCCTCCAGGTCCCGCACGCGGTAGGGGTCGGACGCACGGCGGATCGACTCGTCGGCGGCGATCCTCACCTGCACCCTCCGGCGGACGACGGCGAGATCCTCGACCGAGGCGACCGGCTGCTCGACGTACTCCAGGCCGCCGGAGGCCCGCTCCAGCAACGGGATCCTGGCGACCGCCTCGTCGACCGACCAGCCGGCGTTGGCGTCGATCCTGATCAACCCGTTCGCCCCGAGGGCGTCGCGGACGGCCTCGAGCCGTGCCTCGTCCTCGGCCGGGTCCTGGCCGCGCTCGGCGACCTTGACCTTGGCCGTACGGCAGCCGTTGCTCGACAGGACGATCGAGCGGGCTCGGTCGGGGTCGCAGGCCGGGACGGTCACGTTCACCGGGATCGCGGACCGGACCGGCTCGGGCCAGCCGAGGTCGGCCGCCTCGCGGGCACAGTCCAGCCAGGGTGCGCTCGTGATGTCGTCGTACTCGAGGAACGGGCTGAACTCCCCCCAACCGGCGTCGCCCCGGAGCAGCACCCCCTCACGAACGGTGATGCCGCGGAACGGGACCGTGAGCGGGATCGAGAACACCCGGATGTCAGCCACGCGCGGCCAGCTCCCTCATCGCGACCCGGTCCGGCTTGCCGTTCGCCAGCTCGGGGATCTCCTCGACGAGCACCAGCTGCCGGGGCGCCCACGCGCGGGGCGCGACGAGGTCGCGGACCGCCGCGAGGGTGATCGGGACGCGGGCCGCCACCACCGCCACGACACGCTGCCCCCACTCCTGGTCGGCGACCCCGAGCACCTCGACCGCTCGAACCGCCGGGTCGACGGCGATGGCGGCCGCGACGGCCGCGGCCGGGACGTTCACACCCCCGCTGATGATCACGTCGTCCGCCCGGCCGGTCACCGCAGAGCCGGCCGTCTCCGCCGAGGGTGCCGAGGTCGTCGGTGTGGAACCAGCCGTCCCGGAGGACCTCCGCGGTGCGGCCGGGATCCCCGTCGTAGCCCTCGAAGAGCACCGGTCCGCGCAGCAGCACCTGGCCGTCGACGTCGATGCGGACCTCCACCCCGGACAGCGGCAGCCCGTCGTAGACGCAGCCGCCGCAGGTCTCGCTCATGCCGTAGGTGGAGACCACCGCGATGCCCGCGGCCTCGGCGCGCGACCTCAGCCCCGGCGCGAAGGACGCCCCGCCGACCAGGACCGCCTCGAACGCTCCCAGCGCCTCGACCGACGCGGCGTCGGCGAGCAGTCGGTGCAGCTGCGTCGGCACCAGGCTGAGGTACGACGGGCCGCCGGCCAGCCGGCCCCGCGCCGCGACCACGTCGAAGGCGACCACCGGATCGGTCCCGGCCAGCACCGAGCGATAGAGCACCTGGACGCCGGCGACATGGGTCGGCGGCAGGTTCAGCACCCACTGCCCCGGCCCGCCCAGGCGTTCCTCGGTGGCAGCGGCCGAGGCCCGCATCGCCGCACGGGAGAGCAGCACCCGCTTCGGCGTACCCGTCGAGCCGGAGGTCTCGATGACCAGCGGCGCCGGATCGTCGGCGGCGTCCCAGTCGCGCAGCAGCCCGAGGATCTCCTCGGCGGTGCCACTGACGGGTCGCAGGCTGCTCACGACCAGCCACGCTATCGGCGTACGCCCGCGGACCGGGCCCGACCCGCACCCAGGGGGTCCTTCCCGCACGAAACGAGACCGTGGTGAACCGCCTGCCCGCCCCCTGCCACAATCCCGACCATGGCAACCCCCACCGAGTGGATCGCCGGAGCGCGCCCGCGGACGCTGCCGGCCGCTGTCGCGCCGGTGCTGGCGGGGACGGCGATCGCCCTCTGGCAGCGTGAGGCGGTGTGGTGGAAGGCGCTGCTGGCGTTGGCCGTCTCGCTGCTCCTCCAGGTCGGGGTGAACTACGCCAACGACTACTCCGACGGGATCCGCGGCACCGACGACAACCGGGTGGGACCGGTGCGGCTCGTCGGCAGCGGCCTGGCCGAGGCCCGGTCGGTGAAGATCGCGGCGTTCCTGGCGCTCGGCGCCGCGGGGCTCGTCGGACTGGTGCTCGCTGCGACCACCGCCTGGTGGCTGGTCGGGATCGGCCTGCTCTGCATCCTCGCGGCGTGGTTCTACACCGGCGGCCCGCGGCCCTACGGCTACATGGGCCTCGGCGAGGTGATGGTGTTCGTTTTCTTCGGGCTGGTGGCGGTGCTGGGCACGACGTACGTCCAGACCGGGACCTTCGAGCTGTCCGCTCTCTTCGCCGCCGTCGGGGTGGGGGCGTTCGCGACCGCCATCCTGGTCGCCAACAACCTCCGCGACATCCCCACCGACACCGTGTCGGGCAAGAGAACCCTCGCGGTGACCCTCGGCGATGCCCGGACCAGGCGGTTCTACGGCCTGTTGATCGACACCGCGCTCGGGGCACTGGTCGCGGTCGCCCTCACGACGACGTGGTGGGCGCTCCTGGGGCTCCTCGCCGCACGCCCGGCGATCAGCGCTGTGGAGATCGTGCTGGGCAAGAAGGCGACCGGTCCGGAGTTGATCCCGGTCCTGCAGCAGACCGGCCTCGCCGGGTTGCTGTACGCCGGCGGGATGCTGGCCGGCATCGCCATCGCAGTGGCCTCCGGCACCCTGTAGCGCGTGGAGCCGAGTGTCACACTGGGGGCATGTGGTTCTTCATCCTGATCGGCATCCTGGCCGTCTGCGCGTTGGCCTACGTCAACCGCGTGACCCTGCTGGCCAAGATGCTGGGTCAGTCCGAGACCCGCATCAACCGGCAGCTCAAGCGCAAGCCGCGCTGAGCCCACGCTGAACCCGCCCGGGGCCAGCCTCGAGCCGGATCGGCTCAGTCGGAGTCCTCGCGGGACTTGATCTCGTCGAACTTCGTCGCCGCCCGCTCGGCCCGGGCCTGCACCACCCCAGCGAAACGTTCGCGCTGGGGTGCGAGCAGACGGAGCGAGAGCAGCGAGGACACGATCACGGCTGCCAGGAAGGGCAGCAGCAGCATGCCGCCCCTGCCGAAGGCGAGCACCCACAGGCCGGCCAGCACGGCGTACGTCGTGACGAACAGCATCAACCGCAGCACGGTGTAGGTGACGAACTCCTTCATTCCGACCACCCTAACCGCCCACCACTTAGGCTGGGAGCATGCTCCGTCTGCTGGTCTTCCTCGCCTTCCTCGCGGCGGTCGTCTATGCCGTGTTCTGGCTGATCGACCGCCGGGCCCAGGGAGGCGGTGGATCCGGGGGCAAACCGGTCCCGCGCGGCCCGGTCGGGCCCGACGACGACGAGGACTTCCTGCGCGAGCTGGAGCGCAAGCGGCGTCACAGCAAGGACGAGGGCGTGTGAGTCTGCACGACCACGACCGTCGGTGACGGCGCCGCGTAGGAGTGCTGGCTGCCGCTGCCGAAGAAGAAGTTGATCCCGACGAAGTTGAACCACAGTGTCGCCAGTCCGACCAGCGCGACGACGGCCGCGGATCGGCCCTTCCACCCCGCCGTCGAACGCGCGTGCAGGTAGGCGGCGTAGACCACCCAGGTGATGAACGCCCACACCTCCTTGGGGTCCCAGCCCCAGTAGCGTCCCCACGCGTAGTGGGCCCAGATCGGGCCGGCGATCAGGGCGGCGAAGGTCCAGATCGGGAACGCGAAGGCGTGGGTGCGGTACGCCACCCGATCCAGGACGTTCAGCTCGGGGAGCCGGGCCAGGTAGCCGCCCGCCCGGGACCCGCCCTCCGGCTGCCGCTCCAGCCACCGCTGCTTGACCAGGAACAGCGCCGAGCACATCCCCCCGAGGGTGAACGCGCCGGTCGCGATGATCGCGGCCACGACATGGATGACCAGCCACGGCGACTGCAGGGCGTCGCGCAGCGGCACGACGGGCGTGTAGAGCACCAGGACGTCGATCATCAAGGTGACCAGGACGAACCCGGTGACGACCGGTGAGAGCCACGACAGCGAGTAGCGGCGGAACAGCAACAGGTAGCCGACGGTGACGACCAGCGTGCCGGTCAGCGTGAACTCGTACATGTTTCCCCAGGGCACCCGCACGGGGTCGGCCGCCAGGCCACGGCTGACCACCGCGACGAACTGCACCCCGGCCGCCACCACGGTGAGGGCGACGCCGATCCGGCCGAACAGCTCCATCCGCTCGGGCTCGACCTCCTCGACGGCCTCGGCCGCGGTGGTGCCACCGCCACCGACGGTCACCGGCTGCTCGGCGACGCGGCCGACGGGCTCCTCGACCTTGCGGCCGGCGGCCCACTGGCCCAGATGGGCGAGCACGGCGAGGAAGTAGACGACCGCGCACGCCGCCACCGCCTGGTTGCTGAGCACCTCGAACTGCTCGTGGGTCACGACGACTCTCCCTGTTCTGTGGGGCCCTGAGTTGTGGAGCCCTGAGTGGTGGAGCCCTGTCCTGTGGAGGCTGCTGCCGGGCTGAGCGCGGCGGTGAGGGCGGCGATCTCCCCGGAGAGGTCGCCGCCGGTGCTGCGGTCGAGCCCGGCGACCTCGACGAGCGTACGCCCGGCCTCGCGGCGTACCCGGACCCAGATGCGGCGCGGGCGGATGAACAGCGAGCCCAGCAATCCGATCAGGGCGAGCACGACGCCGCCCAGCGCGATCAGCTGCCCGGGAGTGTGGCTGATCTGCAGCTTCACGAAGCGGCTGACGCCGTCGAGCGTCACCGTGCCGAGTCCGTCCGGCAGGGTGGCGCTGCTCCCCAACGCGAGGTCGACGCGCATCGGCTTGCCGTCGGGCTTCTTGACCGGGTCGAGCCCGGACTTGTCCAGGGCGTAGACCGACTGCGGGACGCCGTCGTCCAGGCCGAGGTCCCCGCGGTAGACCAGCATCGAGATGGCGGGGTTCCTGGCGTCGGGGAACGCGGAGAACGGACCGGTCGCCTGGGTGAAGGCGTACGTCGGGTAGAACTCGCCCTCCAGCCCGATCTGGGCGGCGCTGGCGTCGGGCACCTTGACCACCCCGAGGGAGCGGAAGGTGCTGTCCTCCGGCAGGAACACGACCGGGCCGGAGAACGCCACGGACCCGTCGGCGTTGCGCACGGTGATGTGCGGGGCGTAGCCGTGGCTGATCAAGAAGACGTCCGTCCCGCCCATGTCCAGCGGGTGGTTCACCGAGATCTGCCGCTTCCGCTCCGGCGCCTGCGGCGAGGTGCGGTACTCCAGGTCGGCGGCGAACTTGTGCGCCATGCCGGCCTCGCGGCCCTCGCGGATGAAGGTCACGTCGAAGCTGTCGACGGTGAACTCGAAGGGCGTGAGGTCGTCGGGGTTGAACAGTCCGCCTGGCCGGAAGTCGTCGTACTGGCTCAGGGTGTTGGCGAAGCCGTCCTTGGTGACCACGATGACGCCGCCCTTGAACCCCCACAGCCCACCGACGGCGACGCCGACGAGCACGACGAGCACGGAGAGGTGGAAGAGCAGGTTGCCGGCCTCGCGCAGGTAGCCGCGCTCGGCGCTGAGCGAGCGCGAGCCGTCGTCGCCCGTCACCGGCGACAGGACCTGCCGATACCGCTTGCGGCGCAGCGCCGAGCGTGCGCGGTCGAGCACCGCCTCGGGGTCCTCGTGGGTCTCGACCTGCGTGTGCTGCGGGAGTCGGGACAGGTTCCGCGGCGCCTTCGGCGGCTGGGCTCGGACGCCGTCCCAGTAGACCTTCAGCCGCGGGATGATGCAGCCCACCAGCGAGATCATCAACAAGATGTAGATGGCGGAGAACCACACCGAGTCGAACACCGAGAACAGGCCGAGCCGGTCGTAGACCGGCGCGAGGTCCGGGTGCTGCTCCCGCCAGCGCGAGACTCGCAGCGAGTCCACCGACTGCTGCGGGATCACCGAGCCGGGGATCGACGCGAGCGCGAGCAGGAACAGCAGGATCAGGGCCGTCCGCATCGAGGTGAGCTGTCGCCAGGTCCACCGGGCGAGCTCGCGGGGACTCAGGGCGGGGGCGGGCTCGTGGCTCATACGCCGGCCTCGAAGCCGGGGAAGAACCACGTCCGGATCCAGTCGACGAGCACGTCCCACCAGCCGGTGACGAGCAGGAGGCCGACCGCGACGAGCATGATCCCGCCGAAGGCGGTGACCCAGCGCTGGTGCCGGCGGACCCAGCCGATCGCCCCGAGCATCCGGCGGTAGGCCAGGGCAGCGGCGATGAACGGCAGGCCGAGGCCCAGGCAGTAGACGAAGCTGAGGAACGCCCCTCGTCCGGCACTTCCCTCGTTCAGCGCGAGCGTCGTGACGGCGGTCAGGGTGGGGCCGATGCACGGCGCCCAGCCGAGGCCGAAGAGCACCCCCAGCAGTGGTGCCGCGGCCAGGCCGACCGACGGCACCCGGTGGATCCGCCAGTCCCGCTGCATCCACGGGACCACCCCGACGAAGACCAGCCCGAGCAGGATCGTGAAGCTCCCGAGCACGATCGTGATCGGCCGCTCATAGGTGAACAGCCACTCCCCCACGGCGCCGATCAGCGCCCCGAAGGAGACGAAGACGAAGGAGAAGCCCAGCACGAACAGCAGCGACCCCGCCAGCATCCGGCCGCGTCGCGCCTCGCCGAGGTCGGCGCCGGAGAGGCCGGTCGCGTAGGAGAGGTAGCCGGGCAGCAGGGGGACGACGCACGGTGAGAAGAAGGACACCAGCCCGGCCACCAGGGCGACGGGCACGGCGAGCAGCAGGTTGCCCTCGTAGGCGGTGCGGGCGAACCAGTCGCCGAGGTCCAGCGCGATCATCGGCCCATCACCCCGCCACGTCCCGGACGACGTCGACGAGGGTCTGCTGGCTGGGGACCTCGCCGAGGATGCTGGCGGCGACCCGGCCCTGCTTGTCGATCACCACGGTGCTGGGGATCGCGCTCGGGTTCAGCGTCCCGTGGAAGGCCAGCAGCAGCCGGCCGGACGGGTCGAAGAAGGAGGGGTACGGGACGTCGTAGCGCTTCTCGAAGGCCAACCCCTGGTCGGGGCTGGAGTCCTTGGTGTTCACCCCGACGAACACCACCCCCTCGGGCGCCAGCTCACGAGCGGCGGCGGCCAGGGTCCTGGCCTCCTTGCGGCACGGCGGGCACCACGACCCCCACACGTTGAGCACGATCACCTTGCCGGCGTACTCCTCCAGGGAGAGCTCCTTGCCCTCCAGCGTGGTGCCGCTGACTGCTCCCGGGCGCTTGCGCTCGGCGACAGCGAGCCGGGTGATGATGCCGTTGCCGTCGACATACCCCTTGTCGCCGGTCCCGCGTGCGCTGCCGCAGGCCGCGGTCGCCGTACCCAGGAGGAGCACGACGAGGACGAGGTGGAGTGGGAGTCTCAAGGTCAGGAGGGCGGCTCGTGCTCGGGGTCGGCGCCACCCGCCGAGAACGGCGCGTTGCGGTCGGCCAGTGGGATCAGGTCACCTGCGGGTTCGGAGTAGCCGACGCTGACGAGTCGCTCGCCGTCGAAGGTGAACGAGGTCAGGCTGCACAGGGTGCAGCGCCTCCGGCGCGGGTCGTGCAGGTAGGAGCGGCCCTCGGCCTTGAGCCGCGTGACCCAGATCGGCAGCTGGTGGGAGACCACGACGGCCTCGTGCCCCTCCGCCGCGGCGCGGGCATCGAGTACGGCGGGCCACATCCGGGCCACCACGTCCTTGTAGGGCTCGCCCCACGAAGGCCGGAACGGGTTCCACAGCTTCGTCCAGACCTGGGGTCGCCGCAGCAGGGAGTCGCGGATGGCGAACCGGCTCCCCTCGAAGATGTTGGTCGACTCGATCACTCGGTCCTCGAGCGAAACCGTGACCCCGCGAGCCGCGGCGAGCGGTGCCGCCGTCTCCTGGGCCCGCTCCAGGGGTGAGGAGAACACGTGGGTGATGTCCCGGTCCCCGATCCGGTCGGCCACCCGGTCGGCCATTGCACGGCCGCGCTCGGAGAGGTGGAAGCCCGTCGACCGGCCGTAGAGGATGCCTTGGGGGTTGTGCACCTCGCCGTGGCGCAGCAGGTGGACGATCGTCTTCACCGGTCGTGGCTCCCAACGTTGGCGGGACGGGGCTCGCCCGTGCGGGTCGAGATGGCAGCGGCTGCCGCCTCTGCGGCCTCGGGCAGGGCATCGATGACGTGCTGGATCGCCCGGTCGTCGTGGGCCGCGGAGAGGAACCAGGCCTCGTAGGCGCTGGGGGGCAGGTAGACGCCCCGGTCGAGCATGGCGTGGAAGAACGCCCGGTAGGCGCCGGTGTCCTGGGTGGAGGCGTCGCCGTAGTCGCGCACCCGGTCGCCGTCGGGGGCGAGGAAGACGCTGAACATGTTCCCGTTCGACTGCACCACGTGGGGCGCTCCGGCCCGGGTCAGCGCCTCACCCGCGGCGAGGGCGAGGGTCCCCGCGGCCGCGTCGATGTGGTCATAGACCTCGTCGGTGGCCATCCGCAGCGTGGTGAGTCCGGCCGTGGTCGCGATCGGGTTCCCCGAGAGGGTGCCGGCCTGGTAGACGGGGCCGTCGGGGGAGAGCATCCCCATCACATCGGCGCGACCACCGAAGGCGGCCGCCGGCAGCCCTCCGCCCATCACCTTGCCGAAGGTGACCAGGTCGGGCTGCCAGCCCTCGAGCGCACCGTCGAGACCCCACTGGCCCCGGCGCGAGACCCGGAAGCCCGTCATCACCTCGTCGGAGACGAACAGCGCCCCGTGCCGCGCGCAGGTCTCGGCGAGGAACCGGTTGAAGCCCGGGTCGGGGGGGACCACTCCCATGTTGCCCGGCGATGCCTCGGTGATCAGGCAGGCGATCTCCTGGCCACGCGCCGCGAAGGCGGCCTCGACCGCGGCCCGGTCGTTGTAGGGGAGCACGAGCGTCGCCGCGGTGGCGGCAGCGGGAACGCCCGGCGTGCCCGGCACCGCGCCCTCGATGCGATGGGTCGCCAGCCCCGAGCCGGCTTCGGCCAGCAGGGAGTCCACGTGACCGTGGTAGCACCCGGCGAACTTCACGACGAGCTCTCGCCCGGTGAAGCCGCGGGCCAGCCTGATCGCCGACATCGTGGCCTCGGTGCCGCTGGAGACGAGGCGCACCTGCTCGACCGGCGTGCGGTCGACGATCTCCTCCGCGAGCTCGACCTCACTCCGCGTCGGGGTGCCGTACGACGTACCGCGCGAGACCGCCTCGTCGATCGCGGCCCGAACGTCGGGGTGCGCATGGCCGAGCAGGAGCGGACCCCACGAGCAGATCAGGTCGACGTACTCGTTCCCGTCCACGTCGGTGAGCCAGGCCCCCGAGCCCGAGGCCATGAAGCGCGGGGTTCCACCGACGGCGTTGAAGGCCCGGACCGGAGAGTTGACACCGCCGGGAGTCACCTCCTGGGCACGACGGAACCAGGCGGCAGAAGCCGTGGTGGGGGGGACGGTCGGACCGGGCACGACCGTATTCTCCCCGACCACCACCCGCCCCGGCGAACCGGTCGGCGCAGCGAACAAGCGCCACAGGCTGAGATGTTGGTAAACAACCGGTGCAATCGGGCGATTCGCGTCATAACCTGTGGCGCAGCTCGTCTGGAACATGCAAGCCCCGGGGGAATCACGCAGCGTGACGTCAGTCACACGCAACGTTTGAGCGTGACGGACCCGGGGCACCGTTCGTTCTAGATGCTGTTGACGACTCGGGGGTCAGTCGACGACATATCGCTATAGGGAGAGACAGCGCATGAGCACCAGACCCATCTCACGCCGCAGCAAGGCCTTCGCCCTGGTCCCGCTCGCACTCATGTCGGGCGTGTGGACGGCCAGCCTGGTCACCTCGAGCGCCACCGCCTCCTCCGCCGACAAGGGCACCCTCCCGGACGGCACCTCCGTCCCCACCGACGCCATCGAGGCGCCCGCCAGCGTCCCGGTCGCCGGCTCCATCGCCGGCGCCGTCCCCGACGGCTCGGCCGACTCGGTCGTCGCCGGCGCCTCCAGCGACGGCATTCCGTCCCCCGCCCTCGCCGCCTACCAGCGCGGCGCCCAGATCATCAACGCCGCCGACAAGTCCTGCAACGTCCCGTGGGAGCTGATCGCGGCGATCGGTCGGGTCGAGTCCGACCACGGTCGCTACGGCGGCAACACCCTGACCGAGGACGGCGTGAGCAAGCCGGGCATCTTCGGCATCGCGCTGAACGGCAAGAACGGCACCCAGGCGATCCAGGACACCGACGGTGGTCAACTAGACCAGGACGCGGTCTTCGACCGGGCCGTCGGGGCGATGCAGTTCATCCCCTCGACCTGGCAGGTCGTCAAGGTCGACGCCGACGGTGACGGCAAGCGCAACCCCCAGGACATCGACGACTCGGCGCTCGCCGCGGGCGTCTACCTCTGCTCGGGCAAGGACAACCTGTCGGAGCGCAAGGGCCAGGAGGCAGCGGTCTACCGCTACAACCACAGCCAGGACTACGTGAACCTCGTGCTGCGCCTGATGGAGGCCTACAGCCAGGGCGAGTACACCGCGGTTCCCTCGGGCACCTACGGCGGCACGTCGTTCTCCTCCAGCTACTCCTCCGCGATCGACCGCAGCTACAAGGCGGCCAAGCAGCGCCAGCAGCGCCAGGCGGCGGCCAAGAAGAGCGGCGGCACGAGCGGCGCCGGCACCTCCACCGGCGGTGGCGGGACCGGTCTTCCCACCGGCGGCCCGACCGCTCCCGGTGGCACCGGCTCCACCACCGGACTCATCGACACCGTCACCGGCACCGTCGGCGGGGTCGTCGGTGGCACGGGTGGCACAGGTGGCGGTGGCGGCAGCACCCCGGCCCCCGACCCGGTCAAGACGCTGACGCTGTCTGACAAGGCCTGCAGGTTCACCGGCTGACGTTGTATCACAAGGCCCGACACCCGGCTCGGGCCGGCGCTGCATCGACCTACACCAAGCCTGCATGGCGGGCCGAGCGACTCCACACGCGACGAGAACCCCCGGCCAGCCGGCCGGGGGTCCTTGCGCTCCCGGTGAGTAGGTTCGCCGGGTGAGCCAGAGCGACAGCCTTCACGCACCGGCTGCGGGTGCGCTACGTCGAGTGCGACATGCAGGGCATCGTGTTCAACGCGCACTACTACACCTGGATGGACATCGCGCACACCGAGTGGATCCGCGCGCTGTTCGGGCCGCTGAGCGACCTGGTCCCGCTGGGCGTCGACGTCGTGGTGGCCGAGTCGTCCGCGCGCTTCCTGGCCTCGGCCCGGTTCGACGACGAGCATCGACATCGAGGTGCGGCTCGAGGCGCTGACGACGACGTCGATGACCACGACGCACACGTTCCGGCGCGGGGACTACCTGCTCGCCGAGGGACGGCTCCGGCACGTCGCCGTGGACCCGCGGACGATGACCAAGACCCCGTGGCCCGAGCAACTCCGAGCCGCGTTCAGCCCCGCCCTGGAAGACCAGTAGGGGACCAGGTAGCCCGACCGGTCAGTCGGCGAGCATCCGGGCCGCGTCCAGCGCCCAGTAGGTGAGGATCAGATCGGCGCCCGCGCGGCGGATGGAGGTCAGGGTCTCCAGGACCGCGGCGTCCCGGTCGATCCAGCCCTGTGCCGCTGCGGCCTCGACCATGGCGTACTCCCCCGAGACGTTGTAGGCCGCCACCGGCACGTCCACGGCCGCGCGAACGGCCTGCACCACGTCGAGGTAGCCCAGGGCGGGTTTGACCATCACGATGTCGGCTCCCTCGGACTGGTCGAGCAGCGCCTCGCGGACACCCTCGGTGAGGTTCGCGGGGTCCTGCTGGTAGGTCCGGCGGTCACCCTCGAGCGAGGAGTCGACGGCCTCACGGAAGGGTCCGTAGAACGCGGAGGCGTACTTCGCGGAGTAGGCCAGGATGCCGACCCCGGTGTGCTGCTCGGCGTCGAGCGCGCGGCGGATGACGCCGACCTGGCCGTCCATCATCCCGCTCGGGCCGACCAGGTCGACCCCGGCGGCCGCCTGCGCCAGGGCCATCTGGCCGTAGATCTCCAGGGTGCGGTCGTTGTCGACGTGGCCGTCGGGGTCCAGCACCCCGCAGTGTCCGTGGTCGGTGAACTCGTCCAGGCACAGGTCCGACATCACCGAGAGCTCGTCACCGACCTCCGCGACCACGTCGGTGATCGCCCGGTTCAGGACCCCGGTCGGGTCGATCGCACCGGAACCCGTGGCGTCCTTGACCGCCGGGATGCCGAAGAGCATCACCCCTCCGAGACCCGCGCCGACCGCCTCGGCCGCGGCCTTCTTCAGGCTCCCCCGGGTGTGCTGGACGACCCCGGGCATGCTGGAGATCTCCCGCGGCTCGGTGGCGTCCTCACGCACGAACAGCGGCAGCACGAGCTGGCTCGGACGGACCGTGGTCTGCGCCACCATCCGCCGCAGCGCCGGCGTACGACGCAACCGACGCGGCCGGATCTCCGGGAAGCCCACCACTGTCCCCCTCGGCTACTTCGAGCTCGCCTTGCGACGGGTCGAGGCCCGGCGTTCGGAGGGCTTGGTGACCGGCTGGCCCGACTCGGTGAAGGAGTCCCTGCGCGCGGCGCCGAAGTCGGCGAGCGCGTGGACGAGGTCCTCGACCGAGGGGTTCGGAGCCATCACGTCGACCCGCAGCCCGTGCTCCTCGGCGGTCTTCGCCGTAGCGGGACCGATCACCGCGATGATCGTCGAGGCGTGCGGCTTGCCGGCGATGCCGACGAGGTTGCGCACCGTCGAGGACGAGGTGAAGACCACGGCGTCGAACTTGCCGGACTTGATCGCCTCGCGGGTCGGCGCCGGCGGCGGGGCCGCCCGCACGGTGCGGTAGGCCGTCACGTCGTCGACCTCCCAGCCCAGGTCGATCAGGCCGGCGACGAGGGTCTCGGTGGCGATGTCGGCGCGGGGCAGGAAGACCCGGTTGATCGGGTCGAGGACGTCGTCGTAGGGCGGCCAGTCCTCGAGCAGGCCGCGGGCGGACTGCTCACCGGTCGGGACCAGGTCGGAGTTCAGGCCCCAGTCCGCGAGCGAGGCGGCGGTCTTGTCGCCCACCGCCGCGATCTTCAGACCGGAGAACGCGCGGGCGTCGAGGCCGTACTCCTCGAACTTCTCGCGCACCGCACGCACGGCGTTGACCGAGGTGAACGCGATCCACTCGTACCTGCCCTCGACCAGCCCGCGCACGGCCTTGTCCATCTGCTGCGGGTTGCGCGGCGGCTCCACGGAGATCGTGGGGACCTCCTCGGGCACGGCGCCGAAGCCACGCAGCCGCGAGGAGAGCAGGCCGGCCTGGTCCTTGGTGCGCGGCACCAGGACGCGCCAGCCGAACAGCGGCTTGGTCTCGAACCACGACAGCGTCTCGCGCAGGTCCACGACGGGGCCGACGACGGTGATCGCGGGCGGGGTCATCTTGGCCGAGCGCACGTCCGCTGCGATGTTCGCCAGCGTCGAGACGATGGTCTCCTGACAGGTCAGCGTGCCGGTCCGCGTCATCGACACCGGGGTCTCGCTCGACCGGCCGGCGGCGATCAGCTCGGCGGCGATCTCGCCGATCGAGGCCACTGCGGAGAGCAGCACCAGGGTCGGGTGGGTGGCGTAGGGCTGCCAGTCGATCTTGGCGTCGCCGCAGGTCACCACCGCGAGCTCGCGATGGTTCTTGGTGGTCAGCGGGATGCCGGCGTACGCCGGGACCGCGGTCACCGAGGAGACGCCGGGCACGATCTCGAAGCCGACGCCGGCCTTGCTGCACGCCAGGGCCTCCTCGGGGCCGGAGGCGTAGACGAAGGGGTCCCCCGACATCAGCCGCACCACGCGCCTGCCGGTCTTGGCCTGGCGCACCACGACCTTGGCCCGCGACGCGTGGGTCAGCGGCTGGCCGTCCTCACCGAAGCCCCCGTCGACGAAGACGGGGCCTGGACCCTGGACGGACGCGTCGGGGTCGGCAGGATCGGTCGGCTCCGGGGCGGGCAGTCCGAGCAGCGTGCGAACCAGCTCCTCGTGCCCGGGCACCTCGGTGATCACCACCTCCGCCTCGTGCAGCAGCTCGACCGCGCGGACGGTCAGCAGTCCGGGGTCGCCGGGACCGCTGCCTACGAAGGACACCCACTTCAGGGGGCGGCCGCCGGTGGCAGCAGGGGTGCTGGACGTGTTCGTCTTGGTCACAATCGCCTTCTCGCTACTTCGGTGGTCGGTTGATCAGTTCGGCAGCGCCCTCGGCCAGCATTTCGGCTGCCAGCTTCTGGCCGACCCCGACGGGATCGTCGAGAGGCCCCGAGGCGGATCGTCGTACGAACAGGGCGCCGTCGGGTGACAGCGCGACTGCGCGGATCCAGAGTTCGTCGCCGTGGTCGCCCTCGGCGACCTCGGCCAGTGCGCCCACCGGCGCCGAGCAGCCCGCCTCGAGCTCGGCGAGCAGGGAACGCTCGGCTTCGACACAGGCGCGCGTCCCCGGGTCGTCGAGAGCGGTGCGGACGAGGTCGAGCAGGTCGCTGTCGGTCCGGCACTCCACTGCCAGCGCGCCCTGCCCCGGAGCGGGCAGCACCTGGAGCGGGTCGAGCACCTCGGTCGCCTCAGCCGCGCGGCCGAGCCTGGCCAGTCCGGCACGGGCGAGCACGACGGCGTCGAGCTCACCGGAGGCCACCTTGCCCAGGCGGGTGTCCACGTTGCCACGCACCCCGACGAGCTCGATGCCGAGTCCGAGCGCCTCGATCTGGGCGACCCGGCGAGGTGCGCCGGTGCCGACCCGGGCGCCCTGCGGGAGCTCACCCAGGGTGAGTCCGTCGCGGGCCACCACGACGTCGCGGGGGTCCTCGCGGACGGGCACGGCCGCCAGTGAGATGTCGGCTGCCGACGCGGTCGGCAGGTCCTTGAGCGAGTGCACCGCGAGGTCCACCTCGCCGGCGAGCAGGGCCTCACGCAACGCGCTGACGAACACACCGCTGCCACCCAGGTCGACGAGCGGGCTCGCGGAGTCGTCCCCGACGGTGCGGATCAGGACGAGCTCGGTCTCGCGACCGGTCGCCTCGGTCAGTGCCGCGGCGACGATGGCGCTCTGGGTGCGGGCCAGAAGGGAGGCGCGGGTGCCGATCCGGATGGGGGTGCTCACACGATCCCCTCCACCCGGGTCACGGCCTCCACGGCCTCGGGGTCGAGGGCGAACAGCTTCGCGAGGGCGGCCGCGTAGGAGACGGCGCCGGACTCGTTGGCCAGCTCCTTGACCCGCACGGTCGGCTGGTGGAGCAGCTTCTCGGCCACTCGGCGGATGGTCTTCTCGACCTCGGCGCGGGTCGCCTCGTCCAGCTCCGGCAGCCGCGCGATCAGTCGCTCGAGCTCGGCGTCGACCACGCCGGTGGCCATCGTGCGCAGCGCCACGACGGTTGGAGTGACGCTCTGGCTGCGACGCGCGAGGAGGAACGCGGCCAGCTCCTCGGCCACGATCGTGCGGACGCCCTCGACATCACCGGCGCCCGGAGTGTGCTCCAGCTCGGCGGCCAGCGTGCCCAGCGCGATCAGCCGCACCTGCGGGAGGTCCGCGACAGCGGGGTCCACGTCGTGCGGCAGCGCGAGGTCGATGACGGCCAGCGGGCGCTCGTCGACGCGGCGGGAGGCGAGCTCCTCGGCCGTGATCAGGACGCCGGCCGCACCGGTGCAGGAGATGAGTACGTCGACCGGCCCGGACGCCTCGACCAGGGAGGAGAGCGGGATCGCCGAGGCGCCGTACTCCGCGATCAGGTGCGCGGCGTTCTCGGGAGTGCGGTTGGCCACCACGATCGACGCGGCCCCGGCACGGGAGGCGGTCGCGACGGCGAGGCTGGCCATCGAGCCGGCGCCCACGACGACCACGTGCTTGCCGGTGAGCTCTCCGACGTGGTCGGCCGCACGGTCCAGGGCGGCGGAGACCAGGCTCGGCGCGACGCGGTCGATGTCGGTCTCCGCGTGGGAGCGCTTTCCGACCCGGAGCGCCTGCTGGAACAGCACGTTGAGCGAGGGCCCGATCGAGCCGACCTCCTGGCCCACGCGCAGCGCCTCCCGGGTCTGGCCGAGGATCTGGCTCTCGCCCAGGACCATCGAGTCCAGCCCGGCCGCGACGTGGAACAGGTGCGAGACCGCCCCGTCGTCGTAGTGGACGTACAGGTGGGCGAGAAGGTCCTCCGCGGTGCTGCCGGCGCGGTCAGCGAGCAGACGCGAGATCGACTCGACGCTGCCGTGGAACCGGTCGACGTCGGCGTACACCTCGGTGCGGTTGCAGGTGGCGAGCACCGCGGCCTCGACGACATGCTCGGTGTCGGCGACCTCGCGGGCCAGCTTGTGCTGGTCCTCGCTCTGGAGCGCGACCTTCTCGAGCACCTCGACCGAGGCGCTGTTGTGTGAGATTCCGACTACCAGGACGCTCATCCGCGGTCCCCCACGGCCTCGCGGAGAGCGGAGTCGGTGGTCTTGCGCTGCTCGTGGTAGGCCAAGATCTGCAGCTCGCTGGACAGGTCCACGCGGCGTACGTCGACGCCCTCGGGCACCGAGATGATGGTCGGGGCGAAGTTCAGGATGCTGCGGATGCCGACCTCGACCATCCGGTCGCACACTGGCTGCGCCGCGATCGCAGGGGTGGCGATGACGCCGATACCGACGCCGAACTCGGCCACCACCTCGGCCAGGTCCTCGAAGCCTCGGATCTCGAGCCCTGCCACGACCTCGCCGTGCCGGCTGCTGTCCGCGTCGAGCAGCGCCACCGTGCGGAAACCGCGCGAGGAGAAGCCGGAGTAGTTGGCGAGGGCGTGGCCCAGGTTGCCGATGCCGACGACGACCACGGGCCAGTCCTGGGTCAGGCCGATCTCACGGGAGATCTGGTAGCGCAGGTACTCCACGTCGTACCCGACCCCACGGGTTCCGTAGGAGCCGAGGTGCGAGAGATCCTTGCGCAGCTTGGCGCTGTTGACGCCTGCCGCGGTCGCGAGCTCCAGGCTCGAGCAGGTGTCGGTGCCGGCCTCGATCATCGCGTTGAGCGCCCGCAGGTACACCGGAAGACGGGCTACCGTCGCCTCGGGAATCCGGGTATTGCTCATGGTTCTGGCACGCTCCACAGGTGGGGATCACGTCACTGTAAGAGTTTGTGAACGTGCGAACAAACCGAGACCGGATGCTGGCTAGCACACGTGACGTGCGTCACGACATCCGGGGTGCGGGTGGCCCGGGTTGGCCGGCCGGCGCGGAGCGCCGGCTCAGCCGAGGGCGCGGCGCAGGCGCTGCTCGTCGACCCGCCAGAAGTCGTGCTGTGCTCCGTCGACGAGGGTGACCGGTATCTGCTCGCCGTACAGCTCAGCCAGCTCGGCCGAACCGGTGATGTCGACCTCCTCGAAGGACGTGCCGAGGTCGTCACAGACCCGCTGGATGACCAGCCGCGCGTCGTCGCACAGATGGCAGCCGGGCTTGCCGTAGAGCGTGACGCGGGGCGCTCCGGTCATCGGAGGCTCACTCGAGCAGGCCGAGGGCACGGCGCCGCTCGGTGGCCCGCAGCCGACCCTTCTGGACCTTGCCGGTGGCGGTGTAGGGCAGCTGGTCCACCACGTGGATCAGCGAAGGCTGCTTGAAGCGCGCCAGACGCTGCTCGCAGTGGGCGCGAACCACCTCGACGAGGGCGTCACTCAAGCCCGAAGCGTTCGGTTTCACGAAGGCGACGACGGCTTCACCGGTCATCGGGTCATCCACGCCGATGACGGCGGCCTCGGCCACCTCCGGGAGCTCGGTGATGACGTCCTCCACCTCGCTGGGGTAGACGTTGAACCCGGAGACGATCACCAGCTCCTTGAGCCGGTCCACGAGGTAGAGGTCCCCCGTCGGGTCGAGGTAGCCGACATCACCGGTCGCCCACCAACCGTCGGCGTCGGGTCCGTCAGCGCCATCGGGCCAGTAGCCGGAGAACAGGTTGTCGCCGCGGATGTGGATCTCGCCGCCGTCCTCGTCGTGCGGCTCCCGCCCGGCGTCGTCGACGAGCCGGATCTCGATGCCGGGCAGTGCGGCCCCGACCGAGCGCGGCGTCGGCGCCTTGCTGCAGAGCGTTGAGGTGACCACCGGTGCGGCCTCGGTCAGGCCGTACCCCTGATGGATGGAGACATTGGTGCGTGCGGAGAAGGCATCGGTGAGCTCCGCGTCCAGCGGTGCCGAACCGCTCAGGACGAGGCGGACCGGTCCCAGCCGGTCCTCGAGACCCGGGACCTGCATCCAGTACGCGAAGACCGGAGGCGCGACGGGCACCACGGAGATCGCCTCGTCCTCGATGAGGTCCAAGGACCCCTCGGGGTCGAAGCCGTCGACCAGGACCATCCGGGCGTGCTGGCGCACGACCTGCCCCAGCACCGCGTTGAGCCCGTAGACGTGGAAGAGCGGCAACACTCCGAGGACCACGTCCCGGCCGGTGATCATCGCCGGCTCGACCCGGGCGACCTGGTCGATGTTGGCGAGCAACGCACGGTGGGACAGCATCGCGGCGCGCGGCCGTCCTGAGGTGCCGCTGGTGTAGAGGAGCACCGCCAACGTCTCCGGGTCCATCCGCAGGGCGGGGGGGCGGCCATGCTTCGCCACCAACTGGTCCCAGCTGCGCTCACCGGGTTCCAGGGTGGTCCCGACCGTGACGATGCGCGGACGGCCCGCGGGCTCGACCCCAGCGGCGAGCATCGCCTCACCGAGACCGTTGACCGCCTCGCGGACGGTGGGCACCGTCGACGGGTCGGCGATGACCATCCGGGTGCCGGAATCGGCCAGCATCCGGATCAGCTCACCGGTGGCGCTGCGCGGGTTGACCGGTACGACGACCATGCCGGCCCGCAGGGCCCCGAGGTAGGCAGCCACGAACTCGATCGAGTTGCCGGTGGCGATCATCACCCGATAACCGGCCACCATGCCTGCGTCGGAGAGACCCTGCACGAAGCGCTGGACCAGATCGTCCAACGCACTCCAGGTGACGGTTCGCCCCGACGCGGCCTCGGAGAGGGCGATCTTGTCCGCTTCGTGCTCAGCCGCTCGAGACAACAGCTCGGCGACGTTGGACTCCATCGGGCGAGTCTCCCACATGGGGCAGGCGCCCGGATCAGGCCCGTGACAGCGCATAGTCTGTGGGCGTGACCCCATCGCAGCCGCCCGGGACTCCGGGCAGCCCGCCCGGCTCGAAGCCGGGTCGTCGTGGCGCGAGCCGGTCCAGCCAACCTGTCCCGAACCTGCGGCGACGCTCCCAGCTCGCGGGGGAGGCAGCGGCCGCCATCGCCGAGGTCGAGAGCGCCCTGAGCGTCCGGGACGACCCGCGTTCCGCGGCGTTCTTCGACGTCGACAACACCGTGATGCAGGGGGCCTCCATCTTCCACCTGGCCAGGGGACTGCATCGACGGGAGTTCTTCACCACTCGCGACATCCTGGGGGCCGCGTGGAAGCAGGCCTACTTCCGCATCGTCGGTGTCGAGGACCCCGAGCACGTCGCCGAGGCGCGCGCCTCGGCCCTCTCCTTCATCGCCGGGCACACCGTCGCTGAGCTGGAATCGCTCGGCGAGGAGATCTTCGACGAACGGATGGCGCACCGCATCTGGCCCGGCACCCGGGCGCTGGCGCAGCTCCACCTGGACCGTGGTCAACGCGTCTGGCTGGTGACCGCCGCCCCGATCGAGATCGCCACGATCATCGCCCGCCGGCTCGGCCTGACCGGGGCACTGGGCACGGTGTCGGAGCACGTGGACGGCGTCTACACCGGCAATCTGGTCGGCGAGATGCTGCACGGCCCCGCCAAGGCGGTGGCAGTGCGCGAGCTGGCGGACCGCTTCGATCTCGACCTCTCCCTGTGTTCGGCGTACTCCGACTCCTTCAACGACCTGCCGATGCTCGCCGAGGTGGGGGATCCGTGCGCGATCAACCCGGACTCCCGCCTGAGGGAGCACGCCAAGAGGCAAGGCTGGCGGATCCGCGACTACCGGACCGGCCGCAAGGCTGCCCGGGCGGGAGTCTTCACCGCCGCCGTCGCCGGTGCCGCCGCCGGCACCTTCGCCGCCGGGGCGGCCATCCGGCGAAGGGTGACCTGAGGGACGCCAACGCGCCGATTCGGCCCCCGCACCCCATACCGTGTGATACGTCACTTACCGGTTCCCAATTCGGCGGCCCGGCCCGTACTCTGTGCCGTGGAGGAGGACGTCGGCGGAGGCCGACGTGGGGTCCATGGCGAGAACTGATCTGGCACGTGGCATCGACGCACTCCGCCGCGCCGTGTTGGAGGTCATGCAGCCGGGGATACTGCTCAGCACCGGGCATGACGGGGGCCAGTTCGCCGACGCCTGGCTGCTGACCCAGACCAGTCAGCGTCGAGTCGGGTCCGCCACCCGCCACCACGCCACCCCCGCCGACCCATCGCCTGCACGCCCCGACGACTCCGACCAGGCCGCCTCCTCGCTCGAGGACAAGGCCGAGGGCAGCCGGCTGATCGCGCTCGTTGAACTGGCCCGCAACGGCGACGCGGAAGCGTTCGGCCAGTTGTACGACCATTACCACTCGAGCGTGTACCGCTTCCTGTACTACCGCGTCGGGTCAGTCCAACTCGCCGAGGACCTCGCATCGGAGACGTTCTTCCGCGCACTTCGGAGCATGAGCTCCTTCCGCTGGCAGGGCAAGGACTTCGGCGCCTGGTTGATGACGATCGCCCGCAACCTCACCACCGACCACTTCAAGGCCGGTCGCACCCGCCTTGAGCAGACCACCGAGGACATGACGGCTCTGGACACGACCACCGACGGGCCCGAGGGCGCGGTGCTCGCCTCCCTCACCAACGAGTCCCTGCTGGTCGCCCTGAGCCAATTGCCCGGCGAGCAGCGCGACTGTCTGGTGATGCGCTTCCTCCAGGGACTCTCCATCGCCGAGACCGCAGAGGTGCTCGGTCGCAGCGCCGGAGCGGTCAAGCAGCTGCAACTGCGCGGCGTGCGCAACCTGGCGAAGGTGCTGCCTGAGGGGATGCAGTCGTGATGTCCAGAATGTTCCCCATGGGTAACATTGGTTTCGCCATAACCTCCCTTGTTCCCACCTCGTTGAGCGGTCAGTCAGTGTGCACGCCGACTCGCGACACCGATGCGAGACGACACGACACAGTCCCTCACAGGGCAGGAAAACCACGATGACAACCCTCTTCCCCGCGCTCAGGGCGGCTGAGGACTTCGACAGCATCCTCAACGGAACCGCCAGCCAGGCCGTGACCGACCGTCACGCAGCGCTGCTCGAGACCGTCGAGCTGCTCAGGACCCAGCCCGAGGTCATGCCCCGGGCCACGTTCGTTGCCGACCTCCGCGACCGCCTCATGACTGCGGCCGAGTCCGAGTTCGTCCCTGCTCCCCCCGTGGCACGCCGCCACGCAGCACCCGTCCGGGCAACCTTCCGGGCACCCGTCCGCATCGACACCCGCCGACGGCGTCTCGGCTCGGTGGCGGCAGCCCTGGTGATCGTGACCGGGTCCGCCGGGATGGCCGCCGCCGCCTCCGGAGCGCTTCCAGGCGACTCCCTCTACCCGATCAAGCGCGGCGCCGAGACGCTGGGCACCGCCGTTCGCATCGGCGACGCCAGCACCGGCCGGGCGCTGCTCGGTCAGGCCGAGAACCGACTCGGCGAGGCCAGCGACCTGTTGGCGGCCGGATCGACCGGCTCCCCCCTGGTCGTCAGCACGCTCGACTCCTTCCGCAACGCCGCGAACCAGGGCTCCGACAAGCTCTTCACTGCCTATCAGCGCGACGCCGACGCCGCCGACGTCGTCACAGTGCGTCGGTTCGCGGCCGCACAGATGGCAGTCATCGCCGGGATGGCCGCCAACTCGGACGCGACGACCATCGGCATGCTCATCGATGCTGCCGACTCCCTCGCCGACATCGACCAGCAGGCCCGGGTGCTGTGCGGGGAATGCGGCACGACCCCTCCGGTCGCGCCCCCGGCCTCCCTCGCCGCCGGTGCCGCCGCCGCCTCGCTCGACAACCTGATCACGCGACCCATCGCCCAGGCCCAGACCGACATCGAGGCCGCCACGCTTGCCGAGTTGCAGGCCGCGGCCGAGCGGCAGGCGGGCGAGATCCCGAAGGTCGACCCGAACCAGGGCAGCACCGGTTCGAGCGGGACCCCGAGCAGGGCAGGACCGCTGACGAGCACGATCACTGGCGACGGCGAACTGCTGCCCTCACTCACCACCGGGGCCGCGGTCACCGACTTCGTCACCGGCGTCACCGGCACCCTGGCAGGGGTGACCGGTGACGGTTCCGCTCCCGGCACGCTGCTCGGGTCCACCAAGGACGGCCTGACCTCCACTGTCGACAAAGTGACCGGCAAGCTCAACCCCTGAGCCACCGCCCGTCCCGGCCCCCGTCGCGCGGACGGCGGGCGATCAGCTGAATACGGACTTGCGCTGCATCAGCAGCGAGTAGAGCGTCTGCTGGATCGACTCGCGCACCTGGTCGGTCACGTTGAACACGAGCATCGGGTCGTCGTGCTCCTCCACGTCGTACTCGTCGGTGCGGATCGGCTCACCGAACTCGATCAGCCACTTCGACGGCAACGGGATCAGGCCCAGCGGACCGAGCAGCGGGAACAGCGGCGTGATCGGGATGTAGGGAATCCCCACCAGCCGCGCCAGCGACGGGATGTTGCCGACGAGCGGGTAGATCTCCTCGGCGCCGACGACGGAGGTCGGGATGATCGGCACACCGGTCCGGATGGCGGCAGACACGAAGCCACCGCGACCGAAGCGCTGGAGCTTGTAGCGCTCGCTGAACGGCTTCCCGATGCCCTTGAACCCCTCGGGCCACACCCCCACCAGCTCGCCGCCGCGCAGCATCCGCTCCGCGTCGTCGCCACAGGCGAGGGTGGCCCCACCCTTGCGGGCGAGCCCGCTGACCACGGGCAGCTTGAAGACCAGGTCAGCACCGAGTGGGCGCAGGAACCGGCCGGTGTTGTCGTGGATGACGACGCCGGTCATCAAGCCGTCGATCGGGACCGTGCCGGAATGGTTCGAGACCACCAGGGCCCCGCCCTCGCTGGGGATGTTCTCGACACCGCGGACCTCGACCCGGAACCACTTCTCCGCGATCGGCCGCAGCGCGGCCATCAGCAGCCGCTCGGTGACTTCCTGGTCGAAGCCGTACTCGTCGACGGTGAACTCGCCGGTCAGCCGGCGCCGCAGGAAGGCCAGGAACTCCGCGAGGCGGGGCTCCCAGTTGTCGCCGAAGACCTCCTTGGAGGCGGAGGTGAACGCGTTCAGCCATTCGAGTGGGGGGATCCCGGGACCCGGGCGTCGATGGTCGGCGCGCACCGGCGCCCGTTCAGCCACGGGAGCCGTGGCCTCGGCGGCCGGCTTGGGCGAGCGTTTGGCGGCCGGCGTGGTCCCGGACTGCTGGGCCGACTTCTGGGCCGACTTCTGGGCCGACTTCTGGGCGGGCACGCGTACGCCCTCCTGGGGGGTGGGCGGCTCCGCTTCGTCGCTGGGCCGCCGAGCCGCCTTCGGGGTTTCCCGGGTGGGTGGGCGTTCGGCCAGGCTGCGGCTCTTCGACGAGGGCTTCGGATCACCGCTGCCACGACCGGGCGTTCCGCGAGTGCCGATGGGGATCACGTTTGCGTCACCCACGTGACTCACCTCCGCGGGTCAGGGCTCCGACAAGGGCAGCCTCGGTCGCCCGCACGCGCTCGGGGCCGAACATCCCGGGTGACATCGAGGAGGCGAAGTCGGCGAAGGCCCGAGCGGTGCTGAACGTGGGCTCGAAACCGAGCATCGAGCGCATGCGGGTGGTGTCCAGTCCTCGACCGAAGGTCAAGAACGCCACCTGGTCCGGCGAGAAGTCGGCGTTGCGCGACTGCCCGATCGCCGAGCCGAAGGAGGGTACGGCGAACGCCGGGAGCGGGATCGTCGGCCGGCCGAGACGGCGAACCGCCTGGCCGAGGGTGAGGATGCCGTCGCCGGCGATGTTGAAGGTGCCGGAGGCGTCGCTGGTCGTGGCGTGCTCGAGGACGTCGAGGGCATCGGACTCGTGCAGGAACTGCATCCGCGGGTTGAAGCCGAGCACGGTCGGGATCACCGGCATCCGGAAGTAGCCGGTCATCGCCGTGGTGATCGCGGGGCCGATGACGTTGGCGATCCGGAGCGTGGTGACGGCGACGTCGGGACGGCGACGGGCGAAACCGCGGGTATAGGACTCGACCTCCGTGACGTCCTTGGCGAAACCCCCACCGGGCAGCCGTTTGGCGTTCATCTCCTCGGTGAACATCGCCGGGTCGCGGTTGGTGGCGCCGTACACGGCTGCGCTGGACTTCACCACGAGCTTGCGCAGGCCGGGCGCCTGCTGGCAGGCGGCGAGCAGCTGCATGGTGCCGATGACGTTGAGCTCCTTCATCGAGCTCCTGGCGCCGGCCGCGGCAGCGGTCGCCTGCACGCTGGTGTGCACCACGGTGTCGACGCGTTCGCGCACGATCACCTTGGCGATCACGGGGTTGCGGATGTCGGCGCGCACGAAGTGCGCGTCCCCGAGGTCTCCGCGTGGGGGCAGCACATCGACACCGATGACGCGCTCGACCTCCGCCGACCCTGCGAGCTGTGCCGCGAAGCGGCGCCCGAGGTCGCCGGCGACACCGGTGACGAGTACGACCTGACCCATGGTGGGTAGCCCCTGAGGCCCGGCCTACTTGCCCAGGCGACGGCGCTGCACGCGCGTCTTCTTCAACAGCTTGCGGTGCTTCTTCTTCGCCATCCGCTTGCGGCGCTTCTTGATGACAGAACCCACGTCGTACCCATCCGTCTGTGTGTCGGGGCACCTTGGGTGCTTTCCCGTCCGAAGGGCACAGCCTATCGGTGCCCACCGGCACAGACGAATCGGAGTGACCGTCTTCACCCCTGGGGTCTGATCCACTGGACTTGCAGTGGGAGTGCTCGACCGGGGGGTGCGCCCTGGCTCGGCGCTAGCCGGCGTCGAAGAAGCTCGCCTTGAGGTACTCGTTGACGGCGTCCTCGCTCACGCGGAACGAGCGTCCCACCCGAACGGCGGGGAGCTCCCCGCTGTGGACCAGACGGTAGACCGTCATCTTCGAGACCCGCATGACCGAGGCAACCTCGGCAACGGTAAGGAACTTCACCTCGGAGATGTCTCCTGGGAGGTTCGTGCCCATGGCGCACCATTCTTTCTCACGCACGTCCCACGACTTCCCCGCCGCAGACCCCACGTGCACGCTGAGGAGAATATAGGGCCAGAAGTGACCAATGTGCCACAGAATCCCCAAAGTGATCAGTGAGACGTCGGCGTGTCCGCTTGCACTGGTATAGCACAACGCTATTCACGGGTGCGGATCCAGCCCGTTGAACGGGAAGGTCGCCTCCCTCGTGGACTGGATCGCACGGTCCAGCCAGGTGTCCGGGTCATACCCTTCAGACCAGTCGCGATAGGCCGGGGTGCGACCGTCGGTCATCCGCGACGGAGCCCGCACGCCGAGCCGCTCCCGCACCTGGGCGCGCCACGATTCCGGGGTCTCCAGCGCAGTCGACAGGGGCGTCCCGGAGACCACCGAGAGCAGGTGGGTCCACGAGCGCGGCACCACGTCCACCACGGCGTAGCCGCCGCCGCCGAAGGCGACCCAACGGCCTCCGGCGACCTCGTGGGCGAGGTCGTGCAGCGCGAGATAGCCGGCACGCTGACCGTCGACGCTCAGGGCCAGGTGGGCCAGCGGGTCGTCACGGTGGCTGTCGCAGCCCTGCTGGGTGACGAGCACGTCGGGCTGGAACTCGCGCAGCAGCGGCGGGACCACCGCGTGGAAGGCACGCAGCCACCCGGCGTCGGAGGTGCCGGGGGGCAGCGCCACGTTCACCGCCGAGCCCTCGGCACCGGGGCCGCCGACGTCATCGGGGAACCCGGTGCCCGGGAACAGCATCTGCCCCGTCTCGTGCAGCGACACCGTCAGCACCCGGGGGTCGTCCCAGAAGATCCGCTCGACCCCGTCACCGTGGTGCACGTCCACGTCCACGTAGGCGACCTTGCCGGCGCCGTTGGCCAGCAGCCACCGGATCGCGACGGCCACGTCGTTGTAGACGCAGAAGCCACTCGCCCGGTCGGGCATCGCGTGGTGCAGCCCGCCCGCGATGTTGGCCGCGTGGTCCACCTCCCCGGTCCACACCTGGCGAGCAGCCTCGATGCTCGCGCCGACCACGTGTCGTGCGGCCTGGTGCATGTGCCGGAAGGTCGGGTTGTCCTCCGTGCCGAGGCCCAGGGCGGGGTCGATCCTGCTCGGGTCGGCACCGGCCGCCATCACCGCTTCGATCAGGGCCGGGTGATGGACCGTCTCGAGATCGTCCTCGGTCGCGTCAGGTGCCGGCACGCAGGTCAGCCGGTCGAGCACTCCCAGGGAGGTCGCCAGCGAGATGGTGAGGTCGACCCGGATCGGGTTCATCGGGTGCGCCTGGCCGAAGTCGTAGGAGGTGAGCGTCTCGTCGTACACCACGCAGGAGCGGCAGCCGGACGCGGCCGAAGAGCGCTCTGGCTCAGTCATCACTGGCCGCGAGCGCGACGGAGCGGTCGCGAGCTGCCTCCATCGCGGTGATGAACGCGGCGCGCACCTTGTGGTTCTCCAACTGCCGGATCGCCGCCGCGGTGGTGCCGCCCGGTGAGGTGACGCGCTCGCGCAGCACCGTCGGGTGCTCGCCGGTCTCGCGCAGGAGCTTGGCCGAGCCGACCACGGTCTGCACGACGAGCTCGGTGGCCGTGCTCCGCGGCAGCCCGAGGTGTACGCCGGCCTCGATCATGGCCTCGACGACGAAGAACAGGTAGGCCGGACCGGAGCCCGAGATCGCGGTCACGGCGTCCTGCTGCTTCTCCGGCACCCGCACGACCCTGCCGGTCACCGAGAGCATCTCCTCGGCGAGGGCGAGATGCTCCTCGTCGCAGTGGGTGCCCGGCGAGATCGCGGCCATCCCCTCGTCCACGAGCGCAGGGGTGTTCGGCATCACCCGGACCACCGCGATCCCCTCGGGGATGTGCTGCTCGATGTAGGCCGTGGTGATGCCGGCGGCCAGGCTGATGATGACCTGTCCGGCTCGCAGGTGCGGCGCGATCTGGGTGAGCACCTCACCCATGTCCTGCGGCTTCACCACCAGGACCACCGTGTCGGCCAGCGTCGCGGCCTCGGTGTTGGCGACGACCTCGACGGCGTACTTGGCACGGAGCTCGACGGCACGCTCGGGGCGCTTCTCGCCCACCACGAGGTCGGAGACCGCGTGCCCACCTCGGATCAGGCCGGAGAGGAGGGTCTCCCCCATCACTCCGGCACCGATGATGGCGACGGTCATGGTGCCCTCCTTGCGCTCGGGCCGACGGCTACTTCTGTGAGATCAGCGAACGCAGGAAGAATGTCAGGTTCGCGGGCCGCTCGGCGAGCCTTCTCATCAGGTAGCCGTACCACTCCTGGCCGTAGGGGATGTAGACGCGCACCTTCTCCCCCGCCTCGGCCAGGCGCTTCTGCTCCTCGGTGCGGATGCCGTAGAGCATCTGGAACTCATAGCTGCCCGGCATCCGGCCGTTGCGGGTGGCCAGGGCGGAGGCGATCTTGATCAGTCGCGGGTCGTGCGTGGCCACCATCGGATAACCCTCGCCCGCCATCAGCACCTTGAGGCAGCGAACGTAGGACTTGTCGACGTCGTGCCGGTCCTGGTAGGCCACCTGCTCGGGCTGGTTGTAGGCGCCCTTGCACAGCCGCACCCTGCTGCCCTCGTGAGCCAGGGCCCGGCAGTCCTGCTCGGTCCGGTACAGGTAGGCCTGTAGCACCGCCCCGGTCTCGGGGAAGTCCTTGCGCAGCTCACGCAGGGTGGCGAGCGTGGAGTCGGTGGTCGTGTAGTCCTCCATGTCGAGGGTCACCGTCGTCCCGGCGTTGCGCGCGGCCCGACAGATCCGGCGAGCGTTCTCGGTGGCCAGCTTCGGACCGATGTCCGGCAGCGCCTGCCCGATGGCGGAGAGCTTGAGGCTCACCTCGGCGTTGCGGGTGAGCCCGGCCTCGCCGAGGCCCGCGAGCAGGTCGAGGTACGCGGTCACCGTGGCCTCGGCCTGCGCCTCGTCGAGGGTGTCCTCCCCCAGGAAGTCGAGCGTCACGTGCAGACCGTCCTGGATCAGGGTGCCGCTCGCGGCGACCGCCTGGGCGGTCTCCTCCCCCGGGACGTAGCGGTTCACGATGCCGCTGCTCACCGGGATGCGGGTGACGACGTCCTTGACCTGGTGGCTGCGGGCGAGCAGCAGGAGTGCTTGTCGGAGCAACGCGGATCCTCCCTCGGATGTGGCTCGTCGGCCAACGTTACCGCCGAGGGCGCACGCGTCAGAAACGGACACCCGCGCGATGCGAGTGCCGCCCCGCTCAGGCGGACTGGCGGCGCAGCGTGAGCGCGCCCAGGCCAAGCCCGGCCACGACGTACCCCGAGACCAGGGCGATGTCGCGCCAGACCTCACCGGTGGCCGTGGAGGCGGCAACGGTCTGCATCGCGTCCACCGCGTAGGAGAGCGGGAGGACGTCGGAGATCGCACCGAGGACGGAGGGCAACGCGTCGCGGGGCACGAACAGCCCGCACAGCAGGATCTGCGGGATCACGAGCGCCGGCATGAACTGCACCGCTTGGAACTCCGTGCGCGCGAACGCCGAGACGAACAGCCCCAGGGCGGTGCCGAGCACCGCGTCGACGACCGCGACGACGAGCAGGAGCCACACGCTGCCGACCACGGTCAGGTCGAGCAGCCAGATGCTGACACCGACGGCGAGCGCGGACTGCACCGCCGCGACCAGTCCGAACGCGACTGCGTAGCCGATCAGGAAGTCGAGCTTGCCCATCGGCATCGCCAGCAGCCGTTCGAGGGTGCCCGAGGTCCGCTCCCGCAACGTGGTCACCGAGGTGACCAGGAACATGATGATGAACGGGATCAACGCCAGCAGCGCCGGGCCCAGCTTGGAGAAGCCGTCACCGGGGAGGTCGTTGAACATCCACCACAGCAGCGACATCAGGGCGAACGGAAGCACGAGCAGCATGGCGAGGGTGCGGTGGTCACGCCTGAGCTGGGTGAGCACCCTGGCGGTCACGGCGAAGGTGGCGGTCGGGCTCATCGAGCCGTGGGACGTGGCCGACGACCGGGTCTGGTGGCTCATGCCGCCGCCTCCTGCACCAGGGAGAGGAACGCATGCTCGATGTCGGCGGAGCCGGTGCTGGTCAACAGCCCGTCGGGGGTGTCGTCGGCGATGATCCGTCCCTCACGCATCAGCAGCAGGCGATCGCACCGGGTGGCCTCGTCCATCACGTGGCTGGAGACCAGGACCGCGGCGCCTCGGTCGGCGAGCCGGTGGAAGGTGCCCCACAGCTCCACGCGCAGGACGGGGTCGAGCCCGACGGTCGGCTCGTCGAGGACGAGCAGCCCGGGGCTGCCGAGCAGCGCTACCGCCAGGGAGACCCTGGACCGCTGACCGCCCGAGAGGTGCGAGACCACCTGGGTGCGCTGGTCCTCCAGGGCGACGGTCTCGACGCACTCCTCGACCCGGTCGTCGTCGACGCCGAGGATGCGGGCGAAGAAACGGAGGTTCTCGATGACGGTGAGGTCGTCGTACACGCTGGGCTGCTGGGTGACGTAGCCGATCCGGGAGCGCAGGGCCGCCGAACCCGCGGGTTCGCCGAAGGCGTGCACCGTCCCGCTGGAGATCCGCTGCACGCCCACGAGCGAGCGCATCAGAGTCGTCTTGCCACACCCGGACGGCCCGAGCAGACCGGTGACCTGGCCGCTGGCCACGTCGAAGCCGAGCTCACGCAGCACCTCGATCCCGCCGCGGACGACGGTGAGGTCTCGTACCTCCACCACTTTATTCATCATGTGTTGAATTATCCACCGTTCCGCCGAGGAGTCAAGGGGTCGGAGTCAGCAGGTTCGGCGCCTCAGGGCAGCTCGCCGGTGAGGTAGCGCTGGATCGTCGGCGCGTACGTGGCCACCACCAGTTCCGGATCCATGGTGTCCAGGGGGGCCAGCCGGAGCAGGTACCGGCACACGATCAGGCCGAGCATCTGGCTGGCCACGAGCGGCATCCGGACCTCGGGGCGGTCGATGCCGAGCGCCTCCCCCACAGGCCCGAGGACCACCGGGACGAAGCCCTGGCTGAGCAGCTTCTCGCCCCCCGGCTGCAGCACGCTTCGGAACAGGCTCAGGAAGCCCAGCTGCTTCTCCGGGTCGTCCCAGACCTGGAGGAACGTGCGGAGCAGCGCCTCGGCAGCTCCGTCGGGTCCGCCGGCGAGGACCGGGGCGAGCAGCGTGCGTGGATCCACCGGCAGCTGCAGCGCGGCCATGAACAGGTCGTCCTTGGTGCCGAAGTAGTGGTGCACCAGGGCGGGGTCGACGCCGGCCTCGGACGCGATCGCGCGGATCGTGGTCCCGGCGAAGCCGTGCACGGCGAACAGCGAGCGCGCCGAGGTGAGGATCTCGGCACGGGTGTCAGGTGCGCCGGGCCGGCGTCCGCGGTTGTTCACGCGCAAAGTCTCGCACCGGTGTGCCACGCGGATGGTTCGCCGACCCGGATCGACCTCACCCCGGGGCGGTCGCGAAGTGCAGCCTGGTGAAGGCCAGCGCCTCGAGGAGGTCGGACTCGCGGGCCGCACGCGTGCCCGCCTTGCGGGTGTTGATCTCCACCACGATGTGGCCCTCGAAGCCCGTGGTGGCCAGGTGCTCCAGGAACGGCCCACAGGGCTGGTTGCCGTGACCGGGCACCAGGTGCTCGTCCTTGGGGGAGCCGCTGCCGTCGGTCATGTGGACGTGCCGCAGCCGGCCACCCAACCGTACGGCCATCGCGACCGGGTCGGACTGGGCGGTCGCGGAGTGCGAGAGGTCGATCGTGGCGTTGGCGTAGGACTCATCCGAGGGGTCCCAACCCGGCTGGTAGACCTGCATCTCGCGCCGCGACGTGGCCCGCCAGGGATACATGTTCTCCACCGCGAAGGCGATGCCGGTTCGGCGCTCGAGGTCGGCGATGCCCTCGACGAAGTCGCGAGCGTATTCCCGCTGCCAGCGGAACGGGGGATGTACGACGACCACGTCGGCATCGAGCTCGGAGGCCATCTCGGCGCTGCGCTCCAGCTTGCCCCAGGGGTCGGTCCCCCAGACGCGCTGGGTGATCAGCAGGCACGGCGCGTGCACCGCACACACCGGGACCTCGTGGTAGTCGCGCAGCGAGCGGACCTTGCGCACGTCCTGGCTGACCACGTCGATCCCCACCATCACCTCGACAGCGTCGTAGCCAAGACGAGAGGCGTACTCGAAGGCGTGCGTCGTGGTCTCGGGATAGACCGAGGCGGTCGAGAGGGCGAACAGGGGTCCCACGCCGACCTCAGTCGGAGGCGCTGAGCTGGTCGAGCCGGTCCAGGATGACGCCCTCGCGCAACGCCCATGGACAGATCTCCAGCTCCTCGAGGTCGAAGATGTCCAACACCGCCGAGGCCACCAGCGCCCCGGCCACGACCTGGTGGGCCCTGCCGGCCGAGACGCCCGGCAGCTCCGCGACGTCGTCCGCGCTCATGTCGAGCAGCTTGGGGATCCACTCGTCCAGGTCGGAGGCCGGCAGGATCCGGCGTACGAACAGGCCCTCGCTGGAGGGTGCGGCCCCACAGATCCTGGCCAGCGAGCGGAACGTCTTCGAGGTGGCGACGGCGTGATCCGGAGCGCCGCCTCGCAGCAGCGTGCCAGCGTCGTGGGCGATGTCGGCCCGGATCTGCCGGCGCAGCTTCCGCAAACCCTTCTCCCCCGGCGGGCCGTCCGCGAAGTGCTCGCGCGCGAGCCGGCCGGCTCCCAGGGGCAGCGACCACGCGACGTCAGGCACCTCGTCGTCGCCGCCGGCGATCTCCAGGGAGCCACCGCCGATGTCGAACACGGCAAGCCGGCCCGAGGACCAGCCGAACCAGCGGCGTACGGCGAGGAAGGTCAGGCGGGCCTCGTCCTCCCCGGGCAACACCAAGATGTCCACGCCGGTGCGCTTCTCGACGTGGGCGAGCACCTCGTCGCAGTTGCCGGCATCGCGGACAGCGGAGGTGGCGAAGGAGTAGATCTCCTCACAGCCCTTGTCCTCGGCGAGCTCGAGCGCGTGGCCGACGAACTCGGTCAGGGCGTCGACGCCCGCCTGCGTGACGGTGCCGTCCTCGTCGAGGTGCTCAGCGAGCCGCAGCTGCTCCTTGTAGGAGGAAGCGGGCAACGGAGCCGCGCCACGGTAGGCGTCCACGACGAGGAGGTGCCCCGTGTTGGAGCCGATGTCGAGCACGCCCAGACGCATGACCCGAGGCTACCGGGCTAGGGTTCCGTCGTGCCCGAGGTCGATCTCGTCTTTCCGCGCGCCTGGATCGAGTTCGCCGATCCGGCGGACGCGGCCCAGCTGTTCCGCTGCGACCTGACCTGGCTCACCTCGAGCTGGACCTGCATCTTCGGCAACGGGTGCCAGGGCATCTACGCCGAGTCCCCGGACACCGGGTGCTGCACCCTCGGCGCGCACTTCTCCGACAAGGCCGACGAGGACCGGGTGGCCGCATGGGTCGAGCGCCTCGACGACGCGCAGTGGCAGAACCGCTCGGAGGCCCTGAACAAGCGCGGCGAGGTCGCACGCAAGAGATGGGTGGAGACCGACGACGAGGGCGAGCGCAAGACCCGCGTCTTCGGCGGCGCGTGCATCTTCCACAACTCGCGTGACTTCGAGGGCGGCTACGGCTGTGCCCTGCACGGGCTGGCCCTGCGCGAGGACGTGCACTTCGTCGAGACCAAGCCGGACGTGTGCTGGCAGCTGCCGATCCGTCGCCAGTTCCGCGAGGTCGAGCGGAGCGACGGCTCGACGTACACCGAGGTGAGCATCGGTGAGTACGACCGGCGCGGCTGGGGGGCCGGCGGGCACGACCTGGACTGGTACTGCTCGGGCAACACCGAGGCCCACGTCGGGGCGGAGCCGGTCTTCGTCTCCAACGCCACCGAGCTGATCGCGATGATGGGTCAGCCGGCGTACGACGTCCTGGCCGGCCGCTGCGAGGCCCACCTGCGCTCCCGGTCCGCCCTCGCCCTGCACCCCGCCTCCCCACCAGTCCCGTAGTCCGCGACCGGTCACTCGGCGCACGCTCCAACGCGCCGACCGGGCACTGGACGCACGCCCGAGAACGCCGACCGGCCACTCGGCGTACGACGCCCGAGCACGAATCGACCACACGGTAAGGAGAAACGTGCACGCAGTGCCCACTCGGCGAGCTACTGCCGACCCCCGGTGTCAGGCGTCGAACCGTGCCGGGTGAGAATCAAGCATGCGTCTCGACCACATCGTTTTCGCAGCCGGACCGGGTGGACTGGTGGGCACGACCGAACGTCTCTCGCAGCTTCTGGGGGAAGAGTTCGTGACCGGTGGCATCCACCCCAGGTTCGGTACTCGGAACTCAATCCTCCCGCTGACCGACGGCACCTACCTCGAGATCGTCGAGGTCCTGGACCACCCCGCCTCCGACAAGGCGCCCTTCGGGCAGGCCGTGCGCGCACGCTCCGAGCTCGGCGGCGGCTGGCTCGGCTGGGTGGTGGCCGTCGACGACATCCGCCCGCACGAGCAGCGCCTGGGCCGCGAGGCAGTGAACGGCAACCGGCACCGCCCCGACGGCACCGAACTGCTCTGGAAGCAGCTCGGCGTCAAGGGCCTGCAGGCAGACCCGCAACTGCCGTTCTTCATCCAGTGGGACGTCGCTCCGGGCAACCACCCCAGCGCCGGCGCGACCGGCAACGTCTCACTCGAGGCTCTCGAGATCGCGGGCGACCCGGCCCGGGTCTCTGAGTGGCTCGGCCAGTCCGTCGACCAGCCGCTGGAGGACGTCAAGGTCGATTGGGCCGCCCCCAACGGCACGCCGGGAGTCATCGCCGCGCAGTTCCAGACGCCCAACGGGCTCGTTCGCATCTGAGCGTTGGACACCCCCGAGAACGTCGCAAAGGGCGCCGTTCCGAGCCCCAACATCTGGAACCACCCGCACGTCTACGAGATCGAGAACCGCGCCGTCGACCGTGCCGGCGCGCTCGCGGCACTGATGCACTCCTTGGCGCCGTGGGACGCGCGCGACGTCCTCGACGTCGGTTGTGGCACCGGCTTCCACCTGCCGCTCTTCGCGGACACGGCGCGATCCGTCACCGGAGTCGAGCCGCACGGTGACCTCGCCGCCATCGCGCGTCGTCGGGTACGCCGGCTCGACAACGTCGCGGTGGTGCAGGGCTCGGCCACGTCCCTCCCATTGGCGGACTCCTCGGTCGATCTGATGCACGCCCGCTGGGCCTACTTCTTCGGGCCCGGCTGCGAGCCGGGTCTGGCCGAGCTCGACCGGGTGATGCGGCCCGGCGCACGGGCCTTCGTGATCGACAACGATCCGAGCCGGTCCACGTTCGGCGCGTGGTTCCAGCGGGGGTACGGCGAGCACCACGACCACGTCGAGGTCGAGGAGTTCTGGACCCGGCTCGGCTGGGAGCGCCATCCGGTCGACATCGCGTGGACCTTCGACTCGCGCGAGGACCTGGAGTCCGTCGTACGCATCGAGTTCGCTGCAGACGTCGCCGGCGAGCTCCTCGCCGAGCACCACGGGACCGCGGTCGACTATGCGGTCAACGTGTGGAGCCGGCGCTACTGACGCTGGCTGGACCGGCGTACGACCAGCGTCGGTTGGAGCATCCGGCCCTGCTCGCTGATCGGCTTGTGGGCCAGGACGGTGTGCAGGATGCGCACCAGCTCCACGGCCACCTGCTCAAGGGGTTGGCGCACCGAGGTGAGGCCGGGCCAGGTGACCTGCGCCGCCAAGGAGTCGTCGAAGCCCACGACCCCGACGTCAGGTCCGGGACGCAGACCGCGCTCCGCGCACGCATGGAGTACGCCGACGCCGAGGGTGTCGCTCGCACACACGAAGCCGGTGACCGATGGATCCTCCATCAATGCGTGGGCCGCCATCCGTGCGGCATCGACGTTGTCGCTGATCCTGGCCGCGAGGCCCATCGTGTCCCGTCCGGCGGCGGCCATCGCGGTCTCCCAGCCCAGACGGCGGTCCTGGCCGATCCGCGAGGTCTTCTCCCAGCCCAGCCAGGCAACCCGCTCGTGGCCCTGCTCGATGAGGTGCTCGGTGGCGATCCGCCCGCCGTGCGCCCCATCGACGTCGATCCAGGCGTGGTCGGCGCCCGGGTCGTCCCAGGGCCGGCCGAACGCGACGAACGGTGCGCCTCGGGACTGCAGGAAGGCCGCCTGCGGGGTCCCGGCGTAGGTGTCGGTGACGACGAACGCGTCGACAGCGGTCGAACGCAACAGGTCGTCGTACCCGTCCACGGGGTCGTTCGGGTCGCCGGAGAACAGCAGGACATGGTGACCGGTGTGCGAGGACGCTTCGACCAGGCTGTGCAGGAAGCGGTCCATCAGCGCGTTGCTCGTCCCCTCCTGGGCGGCCTCGAAGCGCAGCCCGATCAGGTGCGAGGCGCGGGTGCGCAGCTGACGGGCGGCACGGTTGGGTGAGTAGCCGAGACGATCGATCACCGACTGCACGCGGGTCAGCGTGTCAGGGCGCAGCAGCTCGGGATTGTTCAGCGCGTTGGACACGGTCTGCCGCGAGACCCCGGCCTCGTCGGCGACGGTCGCCAGGGTCGGCGGTGTCGATGCCGCGTGCCGCCCCTGCTGAGGCTCTGGCCGGCTGGTGGACTGGCTCATGGGACTCCCGGATTCTGGATCGTTCCAATCCTAGGCGACGCCATTGCGCTGTGGACACGAGCACGTCGCGCCACGGATCTGTCGGCAGCCTCACCTAGCGTTCGGTCATGGTCCAGAAGAGCTCAGCCAAGGCCCCTCGGGCCAGCTACCACTGCAACGAGTGCGGATGGGAAGCCGCCAAGTGGGTGGGCCGCTGTGGCGAGTGCCAGGCGTGGGGCACGGTCGTGGAGAAGGCGGCTCCGAGGAGCAGGGTGCAGGCCGGACCGGTGACCGCGCCCGCGCGGCCGATCGGTGAGGTGCCGATCGAGGACTCGCACGCCCGCTCCAGCGGCGTCCCCGAGCTCGACCGGGTGCTCGGTGGTGGCCTCGTCCCGGGTGCCGCCATCCTGATTGCCGGTGAGCCCGGCGTCGGCAAGTCCACCCTCCTGCTCGAGGTCGCGGCGCAGACGGCCCGGCTCGCACACCGCGTGCTCTACGTCAGTGGCGAGGAGTCCGCTGCGCAGGTCCGGATGCGTGCCGACCGCACGGGCGGCATCGAGGACGAGCTCTATCTCGCTGCGGAGACCGACCTCGGCGCGGTGCTCGCTCACGTCGAGGCGGTGAAACCGACCCTGCTGGTGGTCGACTCGGTGCAGACGATCAGCGCGGGTGACATCGACGGTGTCCCGGGCGGCGTCACCCAGGTCAAGGAGGTCTCGGCAGCCCTGATCCGGATGGCCAAGCTGCGCAACATCACCTTGGTGATCATCGGCCACGTCACCAAGGACGGCACCATCGCCGGGCCCCGGGTGCTGGAGCATCTCGTCGACGTGGTGCTGCACTTCGAGGGCGAGCGCACGTCGCGCCTGCGGATGCTGCGCGCGATGAAGAACCGGTTCGGACCGGTCGACGAGGTCGGCTGCTTCGACCTGTCCGCTGAGGGGATCGTGGCGATCACCGACCCGACCGGGCTCTTCCTCGACACCCGGCACGGCCCGGTTCCGGGCACCTGCGTCGCCGTGGCGATGGAGGGCCGCCGGCCGCTGCTCAGCGAGGTCCAGGCGCTGGTGACCCGCACCACCTCGGAGCGCCCGAGGCGGACGACGTCCGGGGTGGACTCGTCACGGGTGGCGATGATCCTGGCCGTCCTGCAACAGCACGCCGGCGTCCGGCTGCACAACCATGACGTGTTCGTCTCCAGCGTCGGCGGCGCACGGCTGACCGAGCCCAGCAACGACCTGGCCATCGCGCTGGCCATCACCTCTGCCGGACTCGGACAACCCCTGGGCCGCAACGTGGTGGCGATCGGCGAGCTGGGGCTCTCCGGTGAGCTGCGTCGCGTCCGCGATGTCAGTCTGCGGCTGGCCGAGGCCGGCCGGATGGGGTTCCGCTCGGCCGTCGTACCCGCCGAGTCGGCGCAGAGTGCCGGTTCCAGTCGCGTCCTCGACGGCCTCCGCGTCGTCGACGTCGACAACATCGCTCGTGCGCTGAGCCTGCTCGACCTGGAAAAGGAGAGCGAACCGCGCGCTTCGCTCCCGTAGTCTGGGCGCCGTGGTGACCCCCGAACGTCTCGACGACGCCAGCCGCCTGCGCGAGACGCTGGCCAGCATCGCCCCCGGTACGACGCTGCGCGACGGACTCGAGCGGATCCTGCGCGGTCGCACCGGTGCGCTCATCGTGCTCGGCCACGACCGCGAGGTGGAGGGGATCCTCACCGGCGGGTTCTCGCTGGACGTCCCGTTCACGGCGACGGCGCTGCGTGAGCTGGCCAAGATGGACGGTGCGATCGTCATCGACCGCGACATCACCCGGATCCACCGGGCCAACGTCCACCTGATGCCGGACCACACCATCCACTCCGAGGAGACCGGGACCCGGCACCGCACCGCCGACCGCGTCGCCAAGCAGACCGGGGCGCCGGTGATCTCAGTGTCCCAGTCGATGCAGATCATCGCGATCTACGTCGGCTCGATCCGCTACGTGCTCGAGGACTCAGGCGGGATCCTGGCCCGCGCCAACCAGGCCCTCGCGACCCTCGAGCGCTACAAGGTCCGGCTCGACGAGGTCTCCAGCACCCTGTCGGCACTGGAGATCGAGGACCTGGTCACCGTCCGCGACGTCGCGGTGGTCTCCCAGCGCCTGGAGATGGTGAGCCGGATCGCGCGGGAGATCGACGACTACGTCAACGAGCTCGGCACTGACGGCCGGCTGCTGACGCTCCAGCTTGAGGAGCTGGTGACCGGCGTGGACGCCGAGCGCGAGCTCGTGGTCCGCGACTACCAGCCCAGCAAGCGCTCGCGCCCGGCGGAGGCCGTCATCGCCGAGCTGGAGGGACTCTCGCCCACCGATCTCGTCGACATCTCCTGCGTCGCCTCGGCTCTGGGTCTCGGCCAGGGCCAGCACCTGGACGGCGCCGTCACGCCCCGCGGCTACCGGCTGCTCGCCAAGGTGCCGCGTCTGCCTCCCTCGGTCGTGGACCGGTTGGTCGAGCACTTCGAGACGCTTCAGAAGCTGCTCTCCGCAGGCGTCGAGGACCTTCAGGCGGTCGAGGGTGTCGGCGAGTTGCGCGCCCGGAGCGTGCGCGAGGGGCTGTCCCGGCTTGCCGAGTCGAGCATCCTCGAACGCTACGTGTAGCAGCCGCGGAACATCAGGGCTGCGTCGCAGGGCCCTTCGAGCCTGAGGCGCCCGGGCTCGGCGACCTGGCCGGCTTGGGCTTCGCCGTGCGCGTCACCACGCGCCGATCAGGGAGGGTGACCTCGAACTGGACGTCGCTCGGCGTCGACCCGAGAGCGGCCGCGAACACGTGGTAGAAGCCCGGCAGCGCCCACTTGGTGGCGGTGCTGCACTTGTCGTCCGAGCGCCTGCCACTCCAGGTGACGGGCACGGTGACCGGGGTTCCGCTGCGCACCACGACGGTCGTGGCCGGGATCGACTTGGGGCAGTCCTGGCTCGACCAGATCCGATCCTTGCCCGAGGTCACCTTCACGACCAGCGTCTGGGGGGCGACCTTGAACGTGCACGCCGGCTGGGTGCCGAGCAGCTGGAGCTGGATGACGATGTTGCGTCCTGCCGCGGCCTTGGGGACGGCCGGCAGGACGGTGACCTCGTCGTCGCTGCACGGACCGGTGGGTACGGCCAGGATCGGCGCGGCCGTCGACTGGCTTCGGGTCACTCTCTTCGGCACCGCCACCGGACCCATGGGCGCAGCGGAGGTGCTCTGGTCGGTAGCGGCGGTGCTCGCTGTGACGGCTTGGTCCGGCTGGTCCGACCCGGTCCCACCGAGCAGCTTGCCGAGGCCGAACACGAGACCGAACGCGAGGGCGAGCACCAAGCCTCGGCGTACCCAGTAGACGCGGCGGGGCAGCCGACCGCGTGCAGATGATCTCACCGAGCCCATGCGGGCCACCGTAGTCAGCGAGCGCCCGGGATCGGGGGTGCAACGCCGTGGAGGGTGCCGTCGGGCCGGGAGTTGCGTCGCGGCCGCACCCCGTGCACCGTGGGTGGCCGATGAGCGCACTGCACCGACCGGTTCTCGACTGGTACGCCGACCACGCCCGCGAGCTCCCCTGGCGGGGTGATGACGCGACCCCTTGGGCGGTGATGGTCTCGGAGTTCATGCTCCAGCAGACGCCCGTCGCGCGGGTCCTCCCGGTGTTCGAGACCTGGCTGCGGAGGTGGCCGTCGCCCGCGGCGCTGGCCGATGCTTCGAGCGGCGAGGCCGTGCGCGCTTGGGGTCGGCTGGGCTACCCGAGGCGGGCACTCCGACTGCACGCCGCCGCGACCGCGATCGTCGATCGGCACGACGGAGAGGTGCCGTCGGCCTACGACGCGTTGATCGCGCTGCCGGGAGTGGGCGACTACACCGCGAGTGCGATCGCCTCGTTCGCCTTCGGTGGCCGGCACGCCGTGCTGGACACCAACGTTCGCCGGGTGCTTGCCCGCGCGGCCGGCGGGATGGCGCAGGCGCCCACGTCGACCACCCGAGCCGAGCGCGACCTGGCCGAGTCGCTGCTGCCCGAGGATGAGCCAGCCGCCTGGGGGGTCGCGGTGATGGAGCTGGGGGCCCTGGTCTGCCGGGCCTCGGCTCCGGCCTGCGGCGAGTGCCCGATCCGTGGGCAGTGCGCCTGGAACCTCGCGGGCAGTCCGGCGTACGACGGACCCGCGCGCCGGGGTCAGGCCTGGGCCGGCACGGACCGCCAGGTCAGGGGTCTGCTGATGAGGGTGCTGCGTGAGGCGGAGTCCAGCGTGGCCGCCTCACGGCTGGACTCGGTCTGGCCCGACCCGGTCCAGCGCGAGCGGGCGTTGGTGAGCCTGCTCGCCGACGGACTGGTCGTCCAGTCGGGCTCCTCGCACTTCTCCCTGCCCACCTGAAACCCGCGACACGTCGCAAACGCACGCCCCCAGCACGCCGAGACGTCGCAAACGCACGTGCGTTTGCGACGTCTCGGTGCGGTTTCGCCGTTCGTTTGCGACGTCTCGGTGCGGTTTCGCCGTTCGTTTGCGACGTCTCGGTGCGGTTTCGCCGTTCGTTTGTGCCGTCTCGGCGGGTGGGGTCAGTCGGTCTTGGTGACGTCGACCGGGCCGTCGCTGTCGTCGGGGCCACCGACGTGCTCCAGCGGCGGGGAGTCCGGCAGTTCGCCCCTGCTGTTGCCGACGAAGGTGAACTGCGCGTCGGTGCCCTCACCGTCGACGCCGACGAGCACGATCTGGCCGGGGCCGACCTCGCCGTAGAGCATCTTCTCGGCGAGCACGTCCTCGATTTCGCGCTGGACCGTACGCCGCAGGGGACGCGCGCCGAGCACGGGGTCGAACCCGCGCGTGGCGAGCAGCTGCTTGGCCGCCGGGGTGAGCTCGAGGGACATGTCGCGGTCCTTCAGGCGCAGCTCGACCGAGGCGATCATGTTGTCCACCATCGAGACGATCTGCTCCTCGGTCAGCGGCGGGAACACGATGATCTCGTCGACACGGTTGAGGAACTCCGGACGGAAGTGCTGCTTGAGCTCCTCCGACACCTTGCTCTTCATCCGGTCGTAGTTCCCCGAGACGTCGGTGCCCTGCTGGAAGCCCAGGCTGACGCCCTTGGAGATGTCGCGGGTGCCGAGGTTGGTGGTCATGATGATGACGGTGTTCTTGAAGTCGATCACCCGGCCCTGGCTGTCGGTCAGGCGACCTTCCTCCAGGATCTGCAGCAGACTGTTGAAGATGTCCGGGTGAGCCTTCTCGACCTCGTCGAAGAGCACCACCGAGAACGGCTTGCGGCGCACCTTCTCGGTGAGCTGGCCGCCCTCCTCATAGCCGACGTACCCGGGAGGCGAGCCGAACAGCCGCGAGACGGTGTGCTTCTCGCTGAACTCCGACATGTCGAGCTGGATCAGGGCGTCCTCGTCGCCGAAGAGGAACTCCGCCAGCGTCTTGGACAGCCAGGTCTTGCCGACCCCGGAGGGCCCAGCGAAGATGAACGAGCCACCGGGGCGCTTGGGGTCCTTCAGGCCGGCACGAGTACGACGGATCGCCCGGCTGAGCGCCTTGACGGCCTCCTCCTGGCCGATAACGCGCTTGTGCAGCTCGTCCTCCATCTTGAGCAGCCGGGTCGACTCCTCCTCGGAGAGCTTCACGATCGGGATGCCGGTGGCCACGGCGAGGACCTCGGCGATGAGCTCCTCGTCGACCTCGGCGACGACGTCCATGTCGCCGGCACGCCACTGCTTCTCGCGCTCGGCCTTGGCCAGGATCAGCTGCTTCTCCTCGTCGCGCAGACGCGCGGCCGCCTCGAAGTCCTGCCCGTCGATGGCGCCTTCCTTGCGCTTGCGGACCTCGCCGATCTTCTCGTCGAACTCGCGCAGGTCCGGCGGGGCGGTCATCCGGCGGATCCGCAACCTCGAACCGGCCTCGTCGATCAGGTCGATGGCCTTGTCGGGCAGGAACCGGTCGGAGATGTAGCGGTCGGCCAGCGTCGCCGCGGCGACGAGCGCCTCGTCGGTGATCGTCACCCGGTGGTGCGCCTCGTAGCGGTCGCGCAGGCCCTTGAGCATCTCGATCGTGTGCGCGATGGACGGCTCGGCCACTTGGATCGGCTGGAACCGGCGCTCGAGGGCGGCATCCTTCTCGAGGTGCTTGCGGTACTCATCGAGCGTGGTGGCGCCGATGGTCTGCAGCTCGCCGCGGGCCAGCATCGGCTTGAGGATGCTCGCTGCGTCGATCGCGCCCTCGGCCGCGCCCGCACCGACGAGCGTGTGGATCTCGTCGATGAACAGCACGATGTCGCCACGCGTGCGGATCTCCTTGAGCACCTTCTTCAGGCGCTCCTCGAAGTCACCGCGGTAGCGCGAACCGGCAACCAGGGCGCCGAGGTCGAGGGTGTAGATCTGCTTGTCCTTGAGCGTCTCCGGGACGTCGCCGCGCACGATGTCCTGCGCGAGCCCCTCGACGATCGTGGTCTTGCCGACCCCGGGCTCACCGATCAGCACGGGGTTGTTCTTCGTACGCCGCGACAGGATCTGCATGACCCGCTCGATCTCGGGACCACGCCCGATCACCGGGTCGAGCTTGCCCTCCTTCGCGGCCTGGGTCAGGTTGCGGCCGAACTGGTCGAGCACCAGCGAGCTCGACGGCGCGGCCTCGGGAGCGGTCCCGGCGGTCTGCTGTTCCTTGCCCTGGTAGCCGGACAACAGCTGGATCACCTGCTGCCGGACCCGGTTCAGGTCCGCGCCGAGCTTGTGCAGGACCTGGGCCGCGACGCCCTCGCCCTCGCGGATCAGGCCGAGGAGGATGTGCTCGGTGCCGATGTAGTTGTGGCCGAGCTGCAGCGCCTCGCGCAGGGACAGCTCGAGCACCTTCTTGGCGCGCGGGGTGAACGGGATGTGGCCGCTGGGCGCCTGCTGCCCCTGACCGATGATCTCCTCGACCTGGGCCCGGACGGCCTCCAGCGAGACGCCGAGGCTCTCGAGTGCCTTAGCGGCGATGCCGTCGCCCTCGTGGATCAGCCCGAGCAGGATGTGCTCGGTGCCGATGTAGTTGTGCGAGAGCATGCGGGCCTCTTCCTGGGCCAGCACGACGACTCGTCGGGCTCGGTCGGTGAACCGCTCGAACATGGGCTACTCCTCCAGGCTTCTGCAGGGTCGACGCGCGCGACCCGCACGGTCTGTTCAACCCTTCGCCCAGCCTACGTGTTCCGGCCAGCGAGGGTTATCGCTCTCAGCGAACAGTGCGTTCCGGCCACGCTCAGGTGACGTCCTCGGGCCTGCTGGGCCGGGTCAGGCGGAAGACCTCGGGCGGACGGCCCCACTCGTCGCGGCCCAGCCGGGAGACCGGCCGCAGGTGCTCCATCGCCGGGTGCCCGTCCTGGAGTACGTCGTCACGCACCGTGATCGCGGTCACGGCGCCGAAGACGACGTACGCCGAGCCGACCTCCACGATCCGCTCGAGGCGGCACTCGATCGAAGCCGGCGAGGCCGCGACCCGCTCGGGCGCGACCGTCGCCGAGGGCTCGGTCGCGATGCCGAGCTCGACCGCCTCGTCGTCACCGTGCTCGAACGGCGCGCTGCTGGCGTTGATCTGGTCCAGCATCGTCTCGGAGGAGAAGCTGATCACGAACTCGCCGGTCGCCTCGATGTTCCGCACGGTGTCCTTGCGGCCGAGCGAGCTGAACAGCACCACCGGTGGTCTCCCGCTCGCGACGGTGAAGAACGAGTGCGGGGCGAGGTTGCCGTGCCCGTCGGCGTCCAAGGTCGAGACCCAGGCGATCGGGCGCGGCACGACCAGTGCGGTGAGCAACCGGTAGGCGTTGACGTCCGCGGCCGCCGGGTCGAAGACCGTGCGGGCCGAGGGCGCCGGGTCCTCAGTGGGCGGCGGCGTACGCCTCACGGACCTCGGCGGCGACACGGCCACGTTCGGGCACCTTGAAGCCGTTCTCCCGGCCCCAGGCGCGGATCTCCGAGGCGGCGGCGCCGGTCGTGGCCCTGCCCGAGCGGCGGGAGCCCCGAGCGCTGACCACGCGGGCATGTGCCAGGTAGGGCGCGATCGCATCGCGGAGGGCCTGGGCGTTCTTGGTGTTCAGGTCGATGGCGTAGTCCTTGCCGTCGAGGCTGAAGCCCACGGTCTCGTCGGCATCACTTTGGTCGATATCATCGATGAGCACGATGTTGACTTTCTGAGCCATGATCGCCGTCCTTGTGGAATTGATTTCCGGGGGGATTCCGCGATTGGCACGATAACACGAGCGAACGTGATTTTGCAGGGCCTACTCCGGACGCAGGAGCGGGAAAAGGATGGTTTCTCGAATACCGGCCCCGGTGAGCAGCATAATCAAGCGGTCCACACCCAGGCCCATTCCGCCGGCGGGCGGCATGCCGTATTCCATCGCCTTGAGGAACACCTCGTCGAGCTCCATCGCCTCGGGGTCTCCCGCGGCGGCCAGGAGAGACTGGGACTCCAGGCGATCACGCTGTACGACGGGGTCGTTGAGTTCGGAGTACGCCGGGGCCAGCTCGACGCCGTTGATGATCAGGTCCCACGCCTCGTTGAGGCCCGGCTTGCTGCGATGCGGCTTGGCGAGCGGTTTCACCGCGGCCGGATAATCCATCACGAATGTGGGATTGATCAGGTGATCCTCCACCAGCTGTTCGTAGAGTTCCACAACTATTTCCGGGGTATCCCACTTCGATTGCAGCTCCACGTCGTGGGCCGCGGCGTACTTGCGCAGGGTTTCGGCCGGTGTGTCCACCTCCACGCGTTCTCCGAGCGCCTCGGAGACGAGGTCGAGAATGGAGGCCCGCCGCCATTCCGCCTCGAGGTCGATCTCCGAACCGTCCCGACCCGGCACGACCGTCCGGCCGACGGCCCGGGCGGCGTCGAGCACCAGCGCCCGGGTCAGCTCCATCATCGTGAACTGGTCCCCGTAGGCCTCGTAGGCCTCCAGCATCGAGAACTCCGCGGCGTGGCTGGAGTCCAGTCCCTCGTTGCGGAAGGTCCGCCCGATCTCGTAGACCTTGTCCACCCCGCCGATCAGGGCCCGCTTCAGGTCGAGCTCGAGGGCGATCCGCAACAGCATCGGCTGGTCGAGGGCGTTGAGGTGGGTTCGGAACGGCCGCGCCGCGGCGCCGCCGTTGGTGAGCTGGAGGATGGGCGTCTCCACCTCGGTGTAGCCGCGCTGGTCCAGGGTGGCGCGCAGGCTGCGCAGCACGGTGGCCTTGGTCCGCACCATCTCGCGGGCCTCGGGCCGGATCATCATGTCCACGTAACGCAGCCGGATGCGGGCCTCGTCGGAGAGCGGCTTGTGCTCGTTGGGCAGCGGGCGCAGGGCCTTGGCCGCCACCTCCCAGTCGGTGACCTCGACCGAGAGCTCGCCCCGCCTGCTGGTGATCACCTCGCCGCGAACGGCGAGGAGGTCGCCGATGTCGACCAGCGCCTTGAAGTCCGCGAGCGAGTCCTCGCCGACCACCGCGAGGCTCAGCATCACCTGGATCTCGGTCCCGTCACCCTCGCGCAGCCGGGCGAAGCACAGCTTGCCGGTGTTGCGCTGGAAGATGACCCGGCCGGTGATCGCCACCCGCTGGCCCGTGCGCGTGTCCGGCTCGAGCTCCTGGGAGTCGAAGGCGTCCCGGACCTCGAGGATCGTGTGGGTCCTCTCGACCGCGATCGGGTAGGCCTGCCGCCCGGAGTCCAGCAGCCGCTGGCGCTTGTCCCGGCGCACCCGCAGCTGTTCGGGCAGGTCGTCGGTCGGCTCGGGGGCGTCGGTCATGCGCCCAAGGTTAGAAGAACCGGACGGGGTGGATCATCCGGCACCCTCCCGGTCCTCCGAACAGCCGCAACCGGGAGGTGCGACGGGAGCCTCACGAGTTCCGGATGAACACCAGCTCGAGTCCCAGCAGGGTCAGCCAGGGCTGGTGCGCGGTGAACGCCCGGCACTCCTCCACGACGATCGGGGCGAGACCGCCGGTGGCGATGACGTGCACCGACTCGGTGGGTACGCCGAGCTCGGCGATCATCCGCGCGACGATGCCCTCGACCTGACTGGCGAAGCCGAAGACCATCCCGGACTGGAGCGCCTCCACGGTGTTCTTCGCGATCACCGTGCGCGGACGGAGCAGTTCGACCTGTCGGAGTTGGGCACCTCGCCGTCCGAGCGCCTCCAGCGAGATATCGATGCCGGGCGAGATGGCGCCGCCGATGTACTCCCCGCGCTGGCTGACCACGTCGAAGGTGGTGGCCGTGCCGAAGTCGACCACGATCGCCGGTCCGTCGTACAGGCTGGCCGCGGCGAGCGCGTTCACCACCCGGTCGGCGCCGACCTCTCGCGGGTTGTCCATCAGCACGGGTACGCCGGTGCGGACCCCCGGCTCGACGACGACGTTGGGGAGCGTCCCGTAGTGGCGGACCAGCATGTCTCGCCACTCGTGCAGCACGGTCGGCACGGTCGAGCAGACGGCGATCCCCCGGATGCCGTCGGACACCGTGCTCTCGCGCAACAGGCCCTTGAGCAGCACCGCCCACTCGTCGGCGGTCCGTCGCTCGTCGGTCGCCACCCGCCAGTGATCGAGAACCTCGCCGTCGTCGACGAGGCCGAGGACGGTGTGGGAGTTGCCGATGTCGGCGCACAGGAGGGTCATGACGATCGCAGGTCCATCCCGATGTCGAAGACCACTGCGGAGTGGGTGAGCGCACCCACCGAGATGAAGTCCACACCGGTCTCCGCGACGTCGCGCGCCCGCTCCAGGGTCAGACCGCCCGACGCCTCGAGGGTGGCCAGGCCGCCGGTGATCCGCACCGCCTCGGCCATCTGGTCATCGGTCATGTTGTCGAGCAGGATCCGCTCGCAGCCGGCGTCGAGCAGCTCGCGCAGCTGATCGAGGTCGGTGACCTCCACCTCGACCGGGACCTCGGGATGGGCGAGGCGCACGGCTTCGAAGGCGGGCACCACACCGCCGGCGGCCACGACGTGGTTGTCCTTGACCATGGCCATGTCGCTCAGGCTGAACCGGTGGTTGACCCCACCGCCGCAGCGCACGGCGTACTTCTGCAGGGCCCGGTAGTTCGGCAGCGTCTTGCGGGTGTCCAGCACCCGCGCCTTGGTCCCCTCGAGGGCGGCGACCCAGCGTGCGGTGGCGGTGGCGACCCCCGAGAGGTGCGAGGCGAAGTTGAGGGCGGTGCGCTCCGCGGTGAGCAGGCCACGGGTGGGGCCGGCGACCCGCATCACGACGTCACCGGCGCCGACCGGGCTGCCGTCGGCCAGCCGACCGGTGATCTCGACCTGGTCGCCCGACACGTAGGCGAACACGAGGGCGGCGACCCCCAGTCCGGCCACCACGCCTGCCTCGCGAGAGACGAACTCTGCGACCCCGCGCGCCTCGGCCGGGATGGTCGCGGAGCTGGTCACGTCCTCACTGCCGCCGGGCAGGTCCTCCTCGACGGCACCCACGACGTCACGGTAGGTGGCCCGCGGGTCGAGGCCGGCCTCGGCGAGCTCCTCGAGCAGCGCCTGGGGCAGGTCGGTGTACGCCGTCATCGTCATCGCGCGACGCTCCCGTCGGACGGTTCGGACGGTGAGAAGTCCAGGGCGAGGTGGCCGCCGGCCATGGTCACGTCGAAGTGCCCGGACCAGCGGGCGTCGTCGCGGTCGGGGGCGTCCTCACGCCAGTGCGAGCCCCGGGTCTCCTCGCGCAGCCTCGCAGCCTCGGCCAGGGCGGTGCCGATCAGCAACAGGTTGGTCGACTCCCAGGCGGCCGTCCCGAGCTCGCCGGGCTTCTCGGCCAGCGCCGCCAGCTCGTGGGTGGCCGCGGCGAGCCCCTCCGCCGACCGGAGCACGCCGACCTGGGCGGTCATCACCGACTGCAGCGCGGGCCGGACGTCGGCAGCCACGACACCGGACGTGCGATCGTCGGCCGCGGGTTCGGCGTACTCCCGCAGCTCGCCGGGCAGCACCTCCGCGATCCGGCGTGAGAACACCAGCCCCTCCAGCAGGGAGTTGGACGCCAGCCGGTTCGCGCCGTGCACGCCCGAGCACGCCACCTCTCCGGTCGCGTAGAGGCCGGGCACGTTCGACCGGCCCCAGAGGTCGGTCGCCACTCCCCCCGAGGCGTAGTGGCACGCAGGGGCGACCGGGATGAGGTCGGTCACCGGGTCGATGCCGTGCGAGCGACAGGTCGCCAGGATCGTGGGGAAGCGCCGTTCCCAGAAGTCGGCGCCGAGGTGGGTGGCGTCGAGCCACATGTGCGGGTGGCCCTCCTCGTGCATCCTGCGGGTGATCGCCTTGGCCACGACGTCCCGGGGAGCGAGGTCGGCCAGCTCGTGCTGCCCCCGCATGAACCGGTTGCCCTCGAAGTCCACGAGGAACGCCCCCTCACCGCGCACTGCCTCGCTGATCAGCGGCTGCTGGCCGCGGGAGTCCGGCCCGAGGTACATCACGGTCGGGTGGAACTGCACGAACTCCAGGTCCCGGAGCGCCGCACCGGCCCGAAGCGCGAGCGCCATCCCGTCGCCGGTCGTGACGGCGGGGTTGGTGGTCTGGGAGAAGACCTGACCGAGCCCACCCGAGGCCAGGACGACGGCGCGGCAGCGGACGGCCCCTACGCCGTCACGCTGACCCTCCCCCATGACGTGCAGGGTGATCCCGGCGACGCCACCGTCCTCGGCCGTCAGCAGGTCGACGGCGAGGGCGTGCTCGACCACCTCGATGTCAGGGGCGGCGCGGATCGCGGCGACCAGCGCTCGCTGGATCTCAGCCCCGGTGGCGTCGCCACCGGCGTGGGCGATCCGGTCCCGGAGGTGGCCACCCTCGCGGGTCAGCGACAGCTCCCCCTCGGACCGGTCGAAGTTGGCTCCGAGCGCGATCAGCTCGCGTACGGCGTCGGGGCCGTCGTTGACCAGGACGCGGACCGCGTCCGGGTCACAGGCGCCGGCTCCAGCGACGAGCGTGTCGTGCTCGTGCTGCTCGGGGGTGTCGCCGGGCCCCAGGGCTGCGGCGATCCCGCCCTGGGCCCACTGGGTTGAGCCGGCGGAGAGCACGTCCTTGGTGACCACGAGGATCGTGCCGACCTGATGCCGCAGTCGGAGGGCGGCGGTCAGCCCGGCGATGCCGGATCCCACGACGACGACGTCCGCGTCGGTCGTCCAGCCGGGGGCACCGGCGGCGAGCCGGCCCGGCAGCGACGTGGGAAGGGAGCTCATCGCGACCGGCTACCGACCCGAGGTGACGTCCGAGGGAGCGAACCCGCGCAGGTCACCCCTGACCAGGCCGGTCCCGGGCAGCGCCTCGGCCGGATCGCTCCCGGTCCCGATGATGCGGTTGTCCGCATCGACGAAGACGACGTGCGGCCGGAACTCGATGGCCTCCGCGGTGTCCATCTGGCCGTAGGCAATCAGGATGACCACGTCACCCGGGTGGACCAAGCGGGCCGCCGCCCCGTTGATGCCGATCACGCCGGACCCCCGCTGGCCCGCGATCGTGTAGGTCTCCAGCCGCGCCCCGTTGGTGACGTCGACGATGTGCACCAACTCGCCGGGCAGCAGGTCCGCGGCCTCCAGCAGGTCTTCGTCAACGGTCACGGAGCCCACGTAATGCAGGTCGGCCTGGGTCACGGTGGCTCGGTGGATCTTGCTCTTCATCATGGTGCGGAGCATCAGCTCACTCCATCCAGGTCGAGGGCGACGTTGTCGATCAGCCGGGTGCCGCCCACGCGGGCAGCGATGAGCAGCCGGGCCGCCCCCGTCTCGGGGGGCGGACCGAGGTCGGGGGAGGTCAGCTCGAGGTAGTCGAGGTCGACGCCCCGGGCGTGCCGCAGCTGGTGGCGCGCGGCGCCGAGGGCCGCGTCGGGGCCGTACTTCGCCGCATCCCGAGCGGCGAACAGGGTGCGGGACAACGCCGTGGCGCGTTGGCGCTGATCCTCGTCGAGGTACCGGTTGCGGCTCGACATGGCGAGCCCGTCGTCCTCGCGCACGATGGCGGCACCGACCACCTCGACCCCGAGGCAGAGGTCGTCGACCATCTGCCGGATCAGGACCAGCTGCTGGTAGTCCTTCTCGCCGAACACCGCGACGTCGGGTCGGACCAGGCCGAAGAGCTTGGCGACCACGGTGAGCACGCCGTGGAAGTGGCCGGGGCGGGTCACGCCCTCCAGCAAGGTGGCGACCGGCCCGGGGTCCACGCTCACCTGCGGCTCGCCCCGCGGGTAGACCTCCTCGGGGCCGGGGACGAAGACGACGTCGACCCCGGCGCGCTCACACAGCTCGAGGTCGGTCTCCAGCGAGCGCGGGTAGCGGTCGAGGTCCTCCCCCTCGGCGAACTGCATCGGGTTCACGAAGATCGAGGCCACCAGGGTGCCGTCAGGGCCGATGTCGGCGCGGGCCCGCTCCATCAGGCTGGCGTGACCGCGGTGCAGCGCGCCCATCGTGGGGACCAGGCCGACGCACGGCCCCTGGTGGGGCCGAGGACCGGTCAGGGCGCCCTGCAACTCCTCGCGGGTGCCCGCGAGGAGGGGCTGCTGCGTCATCGCAGCTCGCTGCGGGACCCGCGACGCGGCGCGGGTGCGGCCACGCGGCCGGGGGCAGGCTCGCCGACGCGGCGCAGCGCCTCGTCGAGCATCCCCGCGATCCGGGCGGCCCGGATCGGGAGCAGCCGTCCGTCGAGGACGGCGCGGTCCGCGGTGGCCCTGGCCATCGCGACGTACGACGGGATCGTGGCCGGAGCGCTCTCGGCGATGTCGTCGAGGTGGGCCTGGACGGTCCGGACGTCGCCGCGGACGATCGGGCCGGTCAGCGCCGCGTCACCGGAGGCGAGCGCGTTGTCGAGCGCCGCACTGAGCAGCGGCCTCAGGGTCGCCGCGGGGTCCTCGGCGCCGGAGGCTGCCAAGAGCTCCATCGCCTGGCTGACCAGGGTGACCAGGTGGTTGGCCCCGTGGGCGAGACCCGCGTGGTAGAGCGTCCGCTTGCTCTCCGGGACCCACAACGCGATGCCGTCCAGGTCCGCCACGAGGCCCTCGGCGAGCTCCCGCTCTCCGTCGCCGGCGGTCATGCCAAACACGCAGCCGGAGAGCCTCTCGAGGTCAAGCTCGGTGCCGGTGAACGTCATCGCGGGGTGCATCGCGATCGGGCGGGCGCCGACGGCGGTGACCGCGTCGAGGACGGCTACGCCGTGCCGCCCGGAGGTGTGGCACACGACCTGTCCGGCCCGGATCGCTCCGGCCCCGACCAAGGTCGTGGCGACGTTCTCCAGCATGTCGTCCGGCACGGTGAGGAGCAGCAGGTCGCACGAGCGTGCGACGTCGGTCGGCTTCGCGACGGGCACGCCTGGCAGCATCGTCTCGATGCGGTGCAGCGAGGCAGCGGACTCACCGGCAGCCGCCACGACCTCGTGGCCGGCGGCGCGCAGCGCTGCGGACAGTACGGCGCCGACTCGGCCGGCACCGACAACCCCGATTCGGGCCATCAGAACTCATCGCCTTTCGTTCCAGTCCCTCTCGGGTACCGGACTACTCAATGACTCGTGCACCTCGAGGCTACGCGGCGGCCCCTCGGGTGGGAACGGATTCAGGCGGTGGGGTGCGTCACACGACTGGCCACGCTGATGACGAGACCGTCCACCTCATACGTCTCCACCTCGGCCCCTGCGTGGCCCAGTCCCTGCTCGCGCAGCCACAGGTGCATCGGCACGTCGGCGAGCTTGGCGGCGCACTCCGCGGCGGTCCAGCGAGCCCAGAAGCCGGTGGTCCCGAACCGCGCGGCAAGGGCCGGCGGGACATCCGCCCCGGCCCGCTCCGCATCGATGACGCAGCCGGGGTCGCCGTACCAGCCGACGACCCGGCCGTCGGCAAGCCGTGACCTGGTCACCGCCCCGACCATCTCGGCCTCGGTGCCCACCCGCAGGTCAGATGGAGCCGGCACCGTCGACCACGATCGCCTGGCCGTTGATGTTGGTGTGCTCCAGGAGCAGCATGCGCACGACCGGCACGACCTCCTCGGGCGTGGTCAGCCTCCCGGTCGGCGTACGACGCAGGATGGCCGCCAGCTGGGTCTGCCCCAGGACCGCCGACATCTCCGAGGCGAAGAACCCCGGGGCCACGGAGTTGGCCAGCACCCGGCCCGAGAACTCCCGCGCCAGCGAGCGCGTCGCGGCGTCCAGCCCGCCCTTGGTGGAGGAGTACGCCACCAGACCGGGGTAGCCCCGCTGACCGCAGATCGAGGTGACGTTGACCAGCCGGCCGCGCCGCCCCTTGCCCAAGAGCCGCCGCAGCCAGAATCGGGTCAGCACCAGCGGGGCCGTCAGGTTGGTGGCGATGATCTGCTCGATGCGCTCGGTCGGGGTGTGCACGTGCAGCGAGTCCTGGCCGATCGCGGCGTTGTTGACCAGGGCGTCGACGACCCCGAGCCGGGTCTCGACCTCCCGGACGAAGGACTGGCACGCCTTGGCATCGGTGATGTCGACCGACCCGAAGTGGGTCGCGTCGGGGTAGCGCTCCGCGAGCTGCTCGAGCTCCGGGGTCACCGTGCGGGCGAAGGCAGCCACCTTGACGCCCTGCTCCAGCAGATCGGTGACCATCGCCAGCCCGAGGCCGCGCGAGGCACCGGAGATGAGCACGACCGTCGCCGCGGGGACCGGGGCCAGCGCCTCGGCCTCGTCGGGGGTGGGGGACTCAGACATCGCTCTTCAACGTCTCCTTCGCCGGAATCGCGTCCAGCAGCTTGATCCTTCTGGGTACGCCGTAGTCCGGCAGCCGGTCCTGGCACCAGCGGCCGATCTGGGCCAGTGTGTCCGGCGCCGAGGTCTCCCGCGAGCGCAGGACCACGTCGGCGACCACCATCTTCCCCACCAGGGGTGCCTTGCGACCCCGCACGTGGGCCCACACGACCTCGGGATGGGCCTGCAGCACCGAGCGGACGACTCCGGCCGAGACCTTGGCTCCGCCCACGTTGATCTCGTCGGAGCCGATGCGTCCGGTGATCAGCACCCGGTCGTCCTGGACGACCACCGCGTCCCCGGTGCGTACGGCACCCTCGAGGCCCTCACCGTGGTGGGGCGAGGTGATCACCAGTTCCCCGTCGGCAACGGACAGCCGCGGCCGACCCGAGGAGTCACGGTCCAACCACTCGACCGGGAAGCCTGCTCGCCCGTCGTGGACCACGATCGACGCGCCGACCTCGGAGGAGGCATAGATCCAGGAGACGCGGGCGTCGGGGAAGATGACCTTCAGCTGGTCGAGGACCGCCTGGTCGACCGGTTCGCCGCCGAGGCTGACCTGCTTCAGCGGGACCTTCGCCAGGTCCTGACCGTGGTTCATGATCGCCTGCCGCCAGAAGGTGGGGGTTCCCGAGGCCGCGGTCACCCCGTGCTCGACCGCCGCGGGGACCCAGCCGTCCAGGTTCGCGGGGTCGATGACGACGAGGTCCTGTCCGGCGCTGCCGAGCCCCAGGGTGACGACCTGCCACCAGGCATAGGTCCCGGGCGAGTAGGGGCACAGCCACCGTCGAGGCTCCATCTCCCCCGACACCGTGGTCAGCGACTCCAGGGTGTGACCGATGCGCTTGGGCCGGCCGGTCGAACCGGAGGTGAGCAGCCACAACCGTCCGCCGACGGCATCGCGCGGCGCGGTGGCCTTCTCGACACCGTCCTCGTCCAGCACGTTGAAGCCGTCGTCGAGAAGCTCGCCCCGGAGGTCCTGCTCCATCCGGCCGCGGGCGACGACGAGCAGCTCGGCGCCGGTGCGGGCGTGGGTTCGCACCGCGGCAAGAGCGCGGAACGACGACGGTGCCACCACGGCCGCGGGAGCGGGCAGCTCGAAGTCGGGGAGCTCCGCCCAGGTCGTCGTACGCCCCGTGCGCGCGTCGACCAGGGCGTTGCCGGCCCCGGGGATCTCGGAACTCACGGCAGCATCAGGACTGCTGGATCTCGGTGAGCAGGTCGAGTACGTCGGCGACGGTGGTGATCTGGCGCAGGCCCGCCGCGTCGAAGTTCAGCTCCTCGTCGATCTCGTCCTCGACGCGCAGCGCCAGCTCGCTGAAGTCGAGCGACCGGAACCCGATCTCCTGGAGATCCGCCGACTCCTCGGTGGGGAGGCTCTTGCCCTGGGCCTCGAGGACTTCGGCCATCAGGGCACGCAACTGCTCGCGGGACACGGCATCCATGGCGGCAGACTACCGTTGCCCCCAGGTCGTCGGGCCGGGAGGAGGAACGCATGCTGCGCAGGGCAACCGAGCGCGACGTGGACGCGATGCTCGAGTGGCGCAACCAGCCCGCCAACCGCGAGGTCAGCATCCACCAGCACGAGATCGGCACCGACGAGCACCACGCCTGGTGGTCACGGACGAAGGACGACCCGACCCGACGGGTCCTCGTCTTCGAGCACGAGGGCCGCCCGCTCGGGATCGTGAACTTCTTCGACCTCGATCTGGAGAGCACTCCCCGGACCGGTGGCTGGGGGTTCTTCCTCGACCACCGGACGGTCACGGCCGAGGGCACGGCGATGATGGCCTGGATGCAGGTGATGAAGGAGGCGCAGGCCTACGCCTTCGACGACGAGCCCGAAGGTCTCGCCCTCGACGTGCTCACCGGCGAGGTGCTGGACGGCAACGAGGCCGTCCGCACGATGAACCGGCGGTTCCGCTTCACCGAGGGCGAGCCGCAGGCACGTGAGGTCGACGGACGCCAGATCACCGTCTACCCGATCTCTCTCCGGCGCGAGGACCGTCGCCGGCCGAAAGGAGCCAGCAGATGACCCCCGTGCCCCCCGTGTCCCCCGTGTCCCGAGCCGCCCACCGCGCGATCCGGGTGGGCGACCGCGAGATCGGCCCGGACCACGAGCCCTTCGTGATCGCAGAGATGTCGGGCAACCACAACGGCGACCTGGAGCGGGCTCTCGACATCGTGCGTGCAGCGGGCGAGGCCGGAGCGAGCGCGGTGAAGATCCAGACCTACACCGCGGACACGATCACCCTGGACGTCGACTCCCCGATGTTCCGGCTCAGCGAAGCCCACCCGCTGTGGCCGGGGCGGCGGCTCTACGACCTCTACACCGAGGCGCACACGCCGTGGGACTGGCACGAGCCGATCTTCGCGCTGGCCGGCGAGCTGGGCATGGTCGCGTTCTCGGCACCGTTCGACCCGACGGCGGTGGACTTCCTGGTCGGCCTGGGCGTGCCACTGATGAAGTCGGCGTCCAGCGAGATCACCGACCTGCCGCTGATCCGTGCCATCGCCGGCACCGGTCTGCCCACGATCATCTCCACCGGCACGGCCACGATGGGCGAGATCGACGAGGCCGTGAGGGCGGCGCGTGGCACCGGCAACGACGATGTCGTCGTACTCGCCTGCACCGCTTCCTACCCCGCACCACCGGAGAGCTCGAACCTGCGGGGGATCCCGATGCTGCGGGGTGCGCTCGACGTCCAGGTGGGGCTCTCGGACCACACGCTCGGCATCGGTGCCTCGGTGGCGGCGGTCGCCCTGGGGGCGACGGTCATCGAGAAGCACCTGACCCTGTCGCGGGCGGACGGTGGCGTGGACGCCGAGTTCTCCCTCGACCCCGGCGAGTTCGCCTCGCTGGTCGCCGAGACCAGGATCGCCTGGCAGGCGATGGGCGAGGCCAGGATCGGCCCCAAGGAGGTCGAGGCGGAGGGCCTCCGCTTCCGCCGCTCCCTGTTCGTCAGCCGAGACGTCCTGGCCGGAGAGGCGGTCAGCGCCGACAACGTGCGTTCGGTCCGCCCCGCCGACGGGATGCCGCCGGACTCGTTCCGCGACATCGAGGGCCGGACGTTCCGCGTCGACGCCGCCAAGGGCACCCCGATGTCGCTCGACCTGCTCTAGTCGTCCGCTCTCGGGCCGCTCGGGATCACTTCCACGCCGCTCGATCGGGACGTAGCCGGGGGGCACCAGGTGCTCCTCGACCACCACGGGCCCGTCCGGGTCGTCGGCGTCGGCCTCCGGGGAGCGCTCACGCCACTCACCGAGCGGGCCCTTCCCAGCTCCTCGCGCCGTTGCACTCCTGCGGCGGAGCCGCTCCCGGACCCAGAAGACCCGGCGTCCAAGTCGGTACTCGCGCGAGTTGCTCACCTCGCGGAGGTTCCCACGAGCCTTGCGGATGGCCCGCTGGCGGCGCTGCATGGCGCGGAGCAGCCAGACCACGTGGGCGTCCCCCTGCGCGGCGCGGGCGGCCAGGCTCTCGGTCAGCTCCACCAGTTCGGCGTAGGGCATGGCCCCGACCGCACCGCCGAGGGGCGAGTCGAAGTCGGAGGGGCGCTCGCTGGCCGTGCGCAGCTCCCGGTCGAGCTCCACGGCACGTTCGTAGAGCCGGGCGTCCACCTCGATCCCCGCGGCGGCGGCGAGCGAGGACGCCAGGTCTCGAGGCGTGGCAGCGGCCGACCACGGATGACGCCCGGCCGAAGCGAGTAGGTCCTCGGAGAAGCGCAGCAGGGCTCGCAGCAGGACCGTGTCGCGCTCGGCCGGGTTCGCGGCGACGAAACTGCGGTCGACGAGGTGAAGGGAGTCCGCGCTCAGCACGACGCCACCGGTGAGTGTGGGGACGAGCGCTGGATCGACGGTGCTACCGGGCTCGGCGCCGAGCCAGTCGCGCAGGCGACGCACGAGGACACCAGCACCGGAGACGTCGTGCTCCGCGCAGAGGTCGGCGAGGGTCTCCGCCAGGAGCTCGCCCTCCGGAACGCCACCCTCGAGCAACGACAGGCTCCGACTCAGCCCCGGCGCCACGTCGCCGGACCGCTCGGGAACCAGCAACGTGCGCGACCAGCCGGACTCATTTCGCTGCAGCCGGTAGGCGACGGGCTCGTCGTCCGCCTGGTGGTGCTCCTGGACCAGCACCACGAGTGACTCACCGGGAGCACTCGCCTCACCCCGGCGCAGGTGCAGCACCGAGAGCGGCGCGGTGGCGGCTCCCAGGCCGGCGCGGACGAGGTCGCCGGCCACGTCGGTGGCCGAACGGAGTGTCGGCGCCTGCGGGGTCGTCTCGACGTAGGCGCCGGTGACAGCGCGGAGCAGGACGCCGTCGGAGCGAAGATCGTCGAAGACCCTGCTCGGCGCCGCGATCCGTGGCGCGTTCCGGGGGCCGTGGCAGAACCACGTCTCGACCAGGGAGAAGCCGTGCCGACCGGAAAGCAGGTCGAGGACCTCGGCTGTGCCACCGGGGACCGACGCATGCGGGTGGCCCTGCGGCCACGAGTCGTCGTGGTGTCGCCTCTCCGCGGGCAACGCCACCAGATGGTCGATGCCGACGGGGTTGTCGATCGCCACGTAGAGCTCGCCGGCGTCGCTCAGCAGCGCCGCGAGGTGACCGAGGACCGTCTCCCACGACGGCGTGTCCTCCTCCGCACTGTGCAGTCGACCGATCCCCGAGACCGCGATCACGGCGTCGTAGCCGCCATCGGGCCGGGGCATCCGGTCCAACGGGCCGCAGTGGAGGGTCACTTCGCTGCCGAGCTGCGAGTGCAGCTCCTGGGCGTCGAGCCACGACCTCGTCAGCACGTCGGTGGCGGCGAACTGTCGGGCCACACCCTCGATGACGCCGGGGGTGGCCGGCCCGGCTACCAGCACCCTGCCCCGGGCGCCGGAGAACTCGCCCAGCAGGTGCGGAGCCACGAGACCGCCGAACCCGCCGGTCTCGCCCCGGAGGTCCGACCAGGTGAGCATCTCCGAGCCGAGCAGGTTGATGCCCTCGTGCGCGGTGGTCATCGCTCGTCCTCCCGTCCGGGTCGGGTCCAGTGGAACAGGTCCATGATCTCCGCGGGTTCCCGGACATGACGAATGCCGAGCTCTGACTCGGCAAGCCCGTCCACCAAGCCCCGCGGGACGAACTCCTGGTGCAGCTCGGGCCAGTTGCGCTGCTGTCGCTCGATCCCGCCGTAGACGGGGTCCTCACCCTCGAGGACCATCGGGTCGCCGTACACCCCCACCTTGCAGCCGAGCGACGCGCCGTAGAGGATCGCCGAGCCCAGCCGGTTGGACACGACCCGCTCGTGGGCGAGCAGCTCGGCGTACTGCTTGCGGAGAAAGTTCGGGTCGGTCCCGCGGTAGGCGAAACCGCGCATGCCATGGGTGATCACCCGACACCCCGCGCGCTCGTAGACCTCGCGGATCGCCGGGTTGCGGTGATCGAGCCAGTAGAGGCACACCGTGATGGGCCCGGTCTCGACCTCCTGGAGCTGGCGCAACATCGTCTCGTGGTCCCCCACGACCTCCTGCGCCTCCCAACCGTGGAAGGGGTAGAAGATCGTGCCCGAGCGGTGCTCGGGGACCGGAATCATCGGCCGAAGTCGCTCCATCTGCATCAGGTAGGCCCAGGCCGATCCGATGACGTGGTAATTGCGCCGACCCATCGCCCAGCCGCGGCGTTCGACCGACTCGGCCCAGACGAAGAGCTTGGCGCCGGGGACGATCTCGGTGCCGACGGCGAACCCGTCGTGCAGGTTCCAGCCGTGCTGGAGGTAGCCGTCGAGCATGACCGGGAACGGGATGCCGACGTAGTCCGCGAACAGGTGGGCATGCCCGTAGAAGTGGTTCGCTGTGTGCACCCGACCTCCCTAACCCGGACTCGAACGATCGAACCGCGCCGCGCACGCATCGGCCACCCGCACCCGACCGAGACCGTCCACCCGGCGCCAGCCCCCTTGGCGGAGGGAAGCACGCACCGACCCGGAGGCCAGGAGGTCCTGGAGAACTTCCCCGGCGGCGCCGGGGCTCGCCCGCAGCGAGTCAAGATACCCGAGTCCGGCCACCAGCCCGGCGCCCACCGCCCGGTCGTACGACGTCTGCTGGTTGCCGGCGACGCAGACCAGGCCGGCGGCGGCTCCCAGGCAGAGCAGCTCCCAGCTCGAGGTGCCCGCGGCGCTGAGGACGACATCGGCGAGCACAACGGCCTCGGCCAGGTCGTCCCGCGGGGCGACGACCTCCAGGGACTGGCCGGCGGCGAGCGGGACCTCGCGACAACGGCGCGCCAGGTCCGCGGACGCGGCCACGAACCGGGCGTCGAAGGCGCAACCGGTGGCGGCGAGCTCTGCGGCAACGACGGGCGCCGCGCCGAAGGCGTCGGTGCCCCCGAAGAAGGCGAACACCTGCGGCACGGTGACCGACCGTTCGGCCGGTGCGGACGGCCTCAGTCGCCGGATGTCGTCACGCATCAAGGCGTAGTCGAGGCCCGCGAGCCGGATCGTCTCGGCCGGAACGGACCACGGGTCGTCCTCGGCGCCGATGTTCTGGTCGAGCCAGATGTCGGCGGGGCGCCTGGCCGGGTCACCGTCGACCAGGGCCAGCGAGCCGGCGCCGACGCCGCGGTACCCGGCGTACACCTCACTGGGCAGGACGTAGGAGTCGACGACCACCCATGCAGGGTCGAGCTCGACGGCCAGGGCGACCTCGTCACCGAACCGGGCCGGTGGCGGCAGATGCCGGAAGCCACGCGCCTCGACCTGATGGCGGGCCCACGGCACCTCGGCCAGGTCGGTGACGAAGACCGGCTCCAGCCCACGGGCGGCGTACTCCTCGGCCAGCGCGACACAGCGCATGACGTGACCCACGCCCAAGCTCGGGCCCGCGTCGCAACGGATCAGGACCAGGCGTTCACGGGTGGGGGGTTGCGGCACGTCCACGGTTCCTTCCCGGCCCTCCAAGCCAGGCCGACCACGCCTGCAGGGTATCGTCAGGCCCGCACTCGACCGGCTCCCGCCCAACCCATGGAAGGCTCCGCCTGGTGGCCATTCTCAACGGCTCAAGCATCCTGATCACGGGGGGCACGGGTTCCTTCGGCAAGGCCTTCATCACCTACGCGCTGGAGCACCTGGACCCCCGGCGGCTGGTGGTCTTCTCGCGCGACGAGCTCAAGCAGTACGAGGTGCGCCAGCTCTTCAACGACGACCCGCGACTGCGCTGGTTCATCGGCGACATCCGTGACGAGCGCCGACTGCTGCGCGCCATGCACAACGTCGACTACGTCGTCCACGCCGCGGCCCTGAAGCAGGTCGACACCGCGGAGTACAACCCCTTCGAGTTCGTGAAGACCAACGTGATGGGCAGCCAGAACGTCATCGAGGCGGCGATCGACACCGGCGTGAAGCGCGTGGTGGCCCTGTCGACCGACAAGGCCTCCAGCCCGATCAACCTCTACGGCGCCACCAAGCTGACCGCCGACAAGCTGTTCGTCACCGGCAACCACTACGCCGCGGCGTACGACACCCGGTTCGCCGTCGTCCGCTACGGCAACGTGATGGGCAGCCGCGGTTCGGTGATCCCGTTCTTCAAGAAGCTGGCCGACGCCGGCTCCTCGCTCCCGATCACGGACCTGCGTTGCACCCGCTTCTTCATCACCCTCCCCCAGGCCGTCCAGATGGTCGTGGACACCTTCGACATGATGCAGGGCGGCGAGCTGCTGGTCCCGCGGATCCCGTCGATGAAGGTCACCGACCTGGCGCAGGCGATCGCGCCCGGCGCCCCCATGCACGACGTGGGTCTGCGTCCCGGCGAGAAGCTGCACGAGGAGATGATCAGCCCGGAGGAAGGGCGCCGCGCGGTGATGGTGCGCGACGGCAAGTACTTCGTCATCCAGCCCGACCTCGCCACGTGGGGCTACCAGCCGCCCAGCGACGGCGTCCCCGTCGAGGACGGCTTCTTCTTCCGCTCCGACAGCAACGACCAGTGGTACTCCCAGGAGGAGATCCGCTCGATCATCGAGACCGGGATCTGACGGTGCTCCCCTACGGCCGACAGTCCATGGCCGAGGAGGACATCGAGGCCGTGGTCGCCGTGCTCCGAGGGGACTGGCTGACGACCGGGCCTACGGTGGCGGCGTTCGAGAAGGCCGTCGGCGAGGCGGCGGGCGGGCATCCTGCGGTGAGTTGCACGTCGGGGACGGCGGCCCTGCACATCGCCTACTCCAGCCTCGGCCTCGGTCCGGGCGACCAGGTCGTGACCACCCCGATGACGTTCGTCGCGACGGCGTCGTGCGCCTCGATCCTGGGCGCCGAGATCGTGTTCGCCGACGTCGAGGAGGACACGGCGCTGCTGGACCCTGCAGCCGTGGAGGCCGCGGTCACCGAGCGCACCCGCGTGGTCGCCGCGGTCGACTACGCCGGCCACCCCGCCGACTACGACGCACTCCAGCCGATCGCCGGCATCGTCGGCGCGCTGACCCTGGACGACGCAGCCCACTCGATCGGCGGCAGCTACCGAGGTCGCCCGGTGGGCGACCTCGCGGACATCACCACGCTGTCGTTCTTCCCGACCAAGAACCTGACCACCGGCGAGGGTGGAGCGGCGGTGTTCCTCGACCCCGACCTGGCCAAGCGGGCGCACGAGTTCCACTTCATCGGCCTGATGCGCGACCCGGACCGGTTCGCGATCACCGACGAGGGCCCGTGGCACCAGGAGGTCCACGAGTTCGGTCTCAACTACCGGCTCACCGACGTCGCCTGCGCGCTCGGCCTGTCCCAACTGCGACGCCTGGACCAGTTCAAACAGCGGCGCGCCGAGATCACGGCCCGCTACAACGCCGCCCTCGCGGGGGTCGACGGACTGCGCACCCCGGTGCAGCGCGACGACGTCGACCCGGCGTGGCACCTCTATCCCCTGCGCGTCCTCGACGGACGGCGCCGCGAGGTCTTCGAGGCGATGCGTTCACGCGGCATCGGCGTGCAGGTCAACTACATGCCGGTCTACTGGCATCCGGCGTACGCCGAGCTCGGCTACCGCCGCGGGATGTGCCCCAACGCGGAGGCGTTCTACGCCGAGGAGCTCTCGCTGCCGCTCTTCCCGGACCTGACCGACGACCAGGTCGACCTCGTCATCGAGACGTTGACGGAGACCATCGGGTGACCCGGACCGGGGTGGTCACCCAGGCGCGGACGACGAGCACCCGCCTGCCCGGCAAGGTGCTCATCGAGGTCGGCGGCCGCACCCTGCTCGAGCACCACCTGGACCGGCTGGACGCCGCCGGGCTCGACGTCTACGTCGCCACCACCGTCAACGCCGCGGACGACCCCATCGCGGCGATCGCCGAACGTCGCGGCCTGGGGCTGCACCGCGGCAGCGAGCACGACGTGCTGGCCAGGTTCGCAGGACTCGTCCGGGAGCAGCAGCTCGACACCGTCGTCCGGGTCACCTCCGACTGCCCGCTGATCGACGGCGCGCTCATCCGCACCGCGGTCGGGCTCTTCGAGGACCAGCAGGACCCGTGGGCCTACGTCTCCAACGGGATGCGGCGCACCTTCCCCCGAGGGCTCGACCTCGAGGTGTTCAGCGCGCGGGCCCTGCTCGACGCGGACGAGCACGCCACCCGGCCGGCCGAGCGGGAGCACGTGACGCCCTACCTGCACACGAACGCGTCCGGCCGGATGACGCTCCTCGACCTGATCCGGTCCAGCGACGCCTCGTCGTACCGCATCACGCTCGACACCCCTGAGGACCTGGCGCTGATCCGCGCACTCATCGAGGACCACGGCGCCGAACGGCTCGGCGCCGAGGACCTCATCACCCTGCTCGATGGCCATCCGGAGCTGGTGGCGATCAACGCGCAGGTCGAGCAGAAGAAGCTGGGCGGCTAGCCGCTCACTCAGCCGGCGGCGAACCCGGGTCGGGCGTCGAGAGGCGTCCGGTTGCCGAGTCGATGCCGAGATGCCGTTCGAGGACCCTGAGCCGTTCCTCGAACACGGTGGCCGCGGTGATCCGGGCACGCACCCGGGCGTGCTCGTCGCGCACCTCCTCGAGCACGGTGCGAGCCTCGGCACTGTCCCCCGCCGCGGCGTCGAGCTCTCGGTCCTCGAGGCGACGGGCCAGCCGCTCCATGCGCTCCTCGAGCGCGGCCACCTGGGGCGACAGCCTGGCCAGCTCCCGCTCAAGGTCCCCGATCCGGCGCCGCTGCGCCCGGACCTCCCGTGACGCTGCAACGAGCGCACCCAGCTTCGACATCACACGTCTCCTGTCAACGAGAGGACCCGGATGCGGCCGGCTGCCACCCAGGTTCGCAGCAACGCAGCCTCATCGGCGATCCGGTGCTCCGGACCAACACCGACCGAGTCGCCCCACTGGTGGCGCCACTCGGTCTGCTCGGCGTCGTCGATGAACGAGATGCCGGCCAGCAGCACCTCGGCCTCCGGGAACAGCGTGACGGCCAGCCAGGCCGCCGTGGTCCCGGTGGTCGGCGCCAGACGTTGCTGCTGCCAGGCGCTGCCGAGGGCCTGGTTCAGCGGGATCGCCACAGCGTCATTGCGAGCCACGACGAACCCGAGGTCCGCGGGCCAGGACGTGGGCCAGACCTCCGGGCGTCCGAACATCCGCATGGGCTCCAGCAGGACGTAGAGGCGGCGCGAGTAGTCCTCGAACAGGAACGGCGTCGCCGGGACCAGCCGGCTCCAGAGCACGACGTCGACCCGCGAGCCCTGGTTGGGCGGCTGGTCCGGGCGATCCATCACGAAGGAGTTCACCCGGATCACCAGATCCGACTCGTCGATCAGCCGCGCGCGGCCGGCCGACGGCCCCATCGGCGCGTTGCCGACCACCGCGATGCGCCTGACCGGCCTGCGTCCGGCGTACGTCGCTGCCAGTGCCCGTAGGGGCGCCAGCCGAGGGTCGACCCCTGCCGGCGCCGATGTCCCGGTCAGATGAGCCCCTTCTCCTTCAGGTAGTCCTCGGCCACCTTGCTGGCCTCCTGGCGCTCCCCGTCGACCTTGGCGTTCAGCGCCGTGAGGTCCTCGGTGGTCAGCACACCGGACAGCTTGTTGAGCGCGTCAGCGGCCTTCTGGTTGCCCTTGAGCCACTTGGTGTTGACGACCGGAACCAGGTTCTCGGCGTTCTGCCAGTTCTTGTCGTCCTCCAGGATCACCAGGCCGAGGCCGTCCAGGCTGCCGTCGCTGGTGGCGACCTGACCGAGCTGGACCTCGCCCTTCTTCAGAGCGTTCTTGGTGTCCGGGGAGTCGAAGCCGAGCGGCTCGACCTTGGTGAGCTTGATCCCGTAGACGCTTTCCAGGCCCTTGGCGCAGTCACTGCGGTCCGGGCAGTCGGAGTTCGCCGCGAGCGCGATGGGCTTGCCGAGCTTGCCCAGGTCGCTGAGCGTGGTCAGGTTGTTCTGGGCCGCGTAGTCCTTGGTGACGGCGTAGGCGTTGGCGTCCTCGGCCTTGGCCGGGTCCAGCGCCGTGATGCCGTACTTGGTGCCGAGCTTGTTCAGCTGCTCCACCGTGGCCGCCTGGTCGGGCGAGGCCACCGGGGTGGCGTCGTCACCGTTGGTCTTGCGGTTCAGCGCCTCGGTCATGGAGGAGAGGTAGTCGGCGGAGATCTGGACGTCGCCCTTCTGCAGCGGACCGAGGTAGATGTCACGCGCACCGAGGTTCTTCACGTCGGTCTTGTAGCCCTCCTTCTCGAGGACCTGCTTGTAGAGCTGCGTCATGATGTCGGCCTCGGTGAACTTCTGGCCGACGATCGTCACCGTGTCGCTACCGGCCTTGAAGCTGTCGCTGCCGCAGGCCGCGGCCCCGAACAGCAGCGGGAGCCCCGACAGGGCGACGATCAGGCGACGTGCAGACGTGTTCATGGAGATCCCACCTTCTGTGTCCCGCGGCCCGTGCCGCGCGTGTCCGGGGGCCAGCTGCTCGAGCCCACTCGACCGAACTCTAGCGACTCCCGGCCGGTAGGGGATCGAGCGATCGCTGCAGCAGCGCCATCAACCCCTCGAGCATCAGCGCGATCACGGCCACGATCAGCGAGCCGGCGACCACCTCGGCCGGCTTGTTGCTGTCGTAGCCGTGGGTGATGATCCGGCCGAGCCCCGGGCCGGCGACCAGCGCCGCGACGGTGGCGGTCGCCCACACCTGTACGACGGCCAGGCGAACCCCCGAGACGATCAGCGGCAGCGCGACCGGGAGCTCCACGCGGCGCAGGACCTGTCGCTCCGACATCCCCATGCCGCGCGCCGCCTCAACCAGGTCGTCGTCGACACCCGACACCGCCACGTAGGCGTTGGTGATGATCGGCGGCAGCGCGAAGAGCGCCAGGGTGATCAGGGTGGCCAGGCCGGCCCGGCCGAACGGGCCGAAGTCGCCGCTGCCCACGAACCCGAGCGCCAGCAGCGAGAGCAGCGCGACGATCGGGATCGCCCGCCCCACGTTGGAGACGTTCACCGCCAACGTGCCGAACCGGCGCCGGTGACCGAGCCAGATCGCGAGCGGAAGGCCCAGCGAGGCAGCGACAAGCAGCGCCACCAGCGTGAGCAGGCTGTGCTCCAGGAGCCGGTTCGGGACGCCGTCGTTGCCGGTCCAGTGGGCAGGGTCCCGGAACCACTCGATGACACCCTCGATCATGGCGCCACCGCCTTGCGCGTCCACGGGGTCAGCACCCGTTGCACCGCGACCAGAAGGAGGTCGAGGGCGATGGCGAGCAGCACGCACAGCACGCTGGTCGCCAGCACCTGGGCCTTGAAGTTGCTCTGCTTGCCCGCAACCAGCAGGTCTCCGAGGCCGCCGTAGTCGAGGATCGCGCCGACCGTGGTGAGCGCGACGGCCGAGACCGTCGCCACCCGGATCCCGGCCATGATCGTGGGCAGGGCCAGCGGCAGCTCGACCCGGAACAGCAGCCGGGACGACGCGTAGCCCATCCCGAGGGCCGACTCGCGAACCTCCGCCGGCACCGCGCGCAGACCGTCGAGGACGTTGCGCACCAGGATCGTCAATGAGTAGAGGCCGAGCCCGATCACCACGGTCTCCACGCCCAGTCCGGTCAGCGGCACCAGCAGCGAGAACAGCGCCAGGGACGGGATCGTGTAGATGGCCGTCGTCGTGCCGACCACCAGCCCCTCCAGCTTTCGGTAACGTCTGGCGAGCAGGGCAAGCGGGAAGGCGAGCACCAGGCCGAGCAGCACCGAGGTGACCACGATGCCGACGTGCTGACCAAGGGCCGCGGTCAGGTCGCTCGCCCGTGAGGTGAGGTACTCCCCGCAGATCCAGTCGTTGCGGGTCAGGCAACTCTGAGCAGAAGGTGCACCCGGTGGAGTCACAGGCAGACGGTAGCCCAGAACCGATGATCCGCCTGGAAGGCGTGGGCAAGACCTACCCGGACGGCACGGTCGCCGTGCACGAGCTCGATCTCGACGTCCCCCGCGGAGCGATGGTGTGCCTGGTGGGTCCCTCGGGGTGCGGCAAGTCGACGACGCTGAAGATGGTGAACCGCCTGATCGAGCCCTCCGCGGGCCGCATCGTGCTCGACGGGGTGGACGTCACGGACTCCGACCCTGTCCAGCTGCGGCGCGGGATCGGCTACGTCATCCAGCAGGTCGGCCTGTTCCCGCACCAGAAGATCATCACGAACGTGATGACGGTGCCGCTGCTCTACGGCGAGAGCAAGACGACCGCGAGGGCGCGCGCCGAGGAGCTGATGGCCCTGGTCGGCCTCGACCCCGCGGAGTTCGCGGACCGCTACCCGCACCAGCTCTCCGGCGGACAGCGACAGCGGGTCGGGGTGGCCCGCGCCCTCGCCGCCGATCCGCCGGTCCTGCTGATGGACGAGCCCTTCGGGGCAGTCGACCCGGTCGTCCGGGGCCGGCTGCAGGATGAGTTCATCAAGCTCCAGCGCGAGCTCGGCAAGACGGTGCTGATGGTCACCCACGACATCGACGAGGCGATCAAGATGGGCGACCGGGTCGCGGTCTTCGCCGATGGCGGTCGCCTGGCGCAGTACGACGAGCCGGCGGCCGTGCTCGGAGCACCGGCCGACGACTTCGTCGCCGAGTTCGTCGGCGGATCACGCGGCCTCCGACGACTGTCCGTCACCCGGATCGACCCGGCCCACCTCGAGCCGATGGACGGGGTCACGGCCGCCGAGCTGGGCGGCACGATCGAGGTGACCGCCACCCTGGAGGACGCGATGGCCCTGATGATGCGGGAGGACCGCTCGATGGTCGGGGTCACAGAGAAGGCTCGCTTCCTCGGCGTACTCACCCCGGACGGGGTGCACCGGATGCTCCGGGCCAGCGTCAACGGCTGAGCCCCCCTCGGGTCAGCCGAACAGGCTGACCAGCTTCACGGTCAGCACGACCCCGCCGAGCAGCCTGCGGAACGGGCTGGCACCCCGGGCGAGCTCGTCGAGGGCCCACACCAGCAGGGCTCCGTGGCCGATGCCGACGACGAGGTCGGCCCGGGAGCCGTCGAGGGCTCCGGTCCAGCCGAGCACCACCGCGGTGAACCAGACCAGCAGGGCGGGACTCGGAGGTTGCGCGACCGCGACCCGGCCGGACCGGTCCCGGGTCCACCACTGCAGCGAGAGCGGCCGGGAGGGGGCGTCGGTAACGTCTTGGCTGGGCACGTCTTGGAGGGGCACGCCGACCACCGTAGCGACGTCGTGGTGAGGCCGTGCTGACGCATCAGGCGTGCTTGAGCACCTTGTCGTCGTCGGTCGCGACCGCCTTCTGGCTGGCCTGTTCCTCCCAGGCGACCAGCCCGGCCACGCTGTCGCCACCCTCGGCCTCCCAGGTCGCGAGCGCCTCGGCCTCCTCGGCCTGACGGACGGCGAGTGCCGCCTCGAGCTCCTGGACGCGCTCCTTGACCGAGACCAGCGCCTGGGCCTCGGCGACCAGCTTGGTCTCCGCCCGGTGAGCCCGGGTCTCGCTCTGGGCGACGAGCCCCTCGAGCTCACGCTGGGAGAGGTGCGCCTCGGCGAGGCGCTCGGTCATCGCGGTGGTGAACTCGGCGTGCTCGGCGGCGCGCAGGCTGAACAGGTTGCGGTAGGCGGCGGCGGAGGCGGACCGGTCGGCGGCGTTCTCACGCCGCGACTGGAGCACCTCGGTCCACATGATCCGTAGGGCTGCCCAGGACAGCAGCAGGGCTGCCACCGAGCTGAGGCTGAGCCACAGGGGGGACTGGGTGGGGAGGGTGGCGAGGACGGCGACCGAGGCCACCGAGAGCAGGACGACCGAGACGGTGACTCGGACGCTGCGTTGCCGGCGACGCATAGGGGTGCGGGAGGCTGCCATATGCGCAGCGTAGGCGGCTAGTCGTCCTCGGGCGGGACACGACACGCCTGCTCCAGCAGGAGCGCCGCCGCCGTGACGGCCAACCCCGCGAGACCGGCGAGCCCGGAACGCCACAGCCGCACGGTCGCGTTGGGGTCCGCGACCCCCAGCTGCGCCAGCGCGTAGCCGAGGTAAGCCCCCGCGACGAGCGCCCCGGCCAGCGCGCTGGCCTTGCCCAGGACGAGCCGGTTGACGGCCTGGTGGGGCAGCAGGTCGTGTCGGTGGCTGCGCACCACGCGCCTGGTGAGGTACGCCGAGCCGCCGATGATCGCGGCCACGAACACCAGCAGCGCGATCGAGGCGAGTGGGACCTGCGGCTCGGCGTACCCGAACCGCAGGGACGCCGGCCGGATCGCCCAGCCGAGCACGAGACCGACGACGCCGAAGCCCACCAGCGGCCCCGGTCCGGTCGGGACGATCCGACCGGACGGCTCCGGTGGGCGCTCGTCCTCGTCGGGCTCGGCGGACACGGCCTAGTTCAGTTCCAGCTCGATGTCCGTGCGCGCGGTCACACCCTCGCGACCCGTCTTCTCCACCAGCTCCGAGATCGGCCCGGCCCCGGGGATCTCGGCGTCGGGCTCGACGTCGAACCACGGCACGAGGACGAACGCCCGCTCGGCGGCCCGCGGGTGCGGCAGCACGAGGTCGTCCTCATCGGCGCGGCGATCCCCGACGACGATCAGGTCGACGTCGAGGGTGCGCGGAGCGTTGCGCTCGGCGCGCTCCCGCCCATAGGCGCTCTCGATGGCGAGCGCCCGGTCGAGCAGGGTGCGCGCGGAGAGCGTGGTGTCGAGCAGCACGATGGCGTTCAAGAAGTCCTTGGCGTCCTCGGGTGAGTCGATCGGCTCGGTCTCGTAGACCGGCGAGACGCTGGTGACCCAGACCTCGGGGGTGTCGGAGAGCGAGTCGACGGCGCCCTGCAGGTTGAGGCGGCGCTCGCCGAGGTTGGAGCCGATCGAGATCACCGCCCGCCGGATGGGGTGCATCTCGCCGGTGATCGTGTCGGCATCCACGATGTTGGGATTGGGGGACTCAGTCACTGTCGGCTCCGGGTGATTGTCAGGGCGACATCTTGGAACGTCGCCTGGATCGGGGCATTCGGCTTGTGCACGGTCACTTCGACCTGCTCGACCTGCGCATGGAGCAGACAGATGTCTGCGATTCGCTGGGCGAGGGTCTCGATCAGGTCGACAGGGTCGTTCGACACGGCTGTGCTGACCTGCTCGACGAGGGTTCCGTAGTCGACCGTGTCCTGCAAGTCGTCGCTGGCCGCTGCGGCCGTGGCGTCGATGCCGAGCACGAGGTCGATCACGAACTCCTGGCCGTCTCTCCGCTCGAAGTCGAAGACGCCGTGGTGTCCGCGGACGGCGAGGCCACGCACGGCCAGCCGGTCGGGGAGCCGGTCGGGGAGCTGGTTCATGGTCCCCCGACACTACCGGCGGCACGTCGGCGTCGTGACGGCCCTCTCGCCGGCCTCCGCGCTTGGCCGCCTGACCTGCGGTTACGTCGGTGACGGCTACACGAGCCAGCGGGCGACCACCGTGACGGCGTCCAGGCTCGCGCGCACCTCGTGGACGCGGACCCCCCAGACCCCCTGGATGGCCGCGATCGTGGTGAGCGCCACGTTCGCGTCCTCCCGGTCATCCACGGGGCGGGGCGCCCCGTCCGGACCGGGGAGCAGGGCGCCGAGGAAGGACTTGCGGCTGGAACCGACCAGGATCGGGGCACCGAGGGTCTCGAGCTCCGGAAGTCGCTGGAGCAGCTCCCAGTTGTGCTCGGCGGTCTTGGCGAACCCCAGGCCGGGGTCGATGACGAGCCGGTCAGGGTCCACACCCGCCTTCCTCGCCGCGTCGAGACGCTGGGCGAGCTCGTCGCGGACCTCCACGAGCACGTCGTCGTAGCTGGCGTGCTGTTGCATCACCGCGGAGTGGCCACGCCAGTGCATCGCGACGTACGCCGCCCCGGCGTCGGCGACGACGTCCAGGATCCGGGGGTCGGCCAGCCCGCCGGACACGTCGTTGACGAGCACGGCACCGGCCACGAGCGCAGCGTGGGCGACCTCGTGGCGCATCGTGTCCACCGACACCGCGACCCCCTCCGCGGCCAGCGCGGTGATGACCGGCACGACCCGGTCGAGCTCTTCGGCGACCAGCGGACGGGTCGCTCCCGGACGGGTCGACTCACCGCCGATGTCGAGGAGGTCCGCCCCCTGGTCGCGCAGGGCGAGGGCGTGCGCGACGGCCGCGTCCGTGGTGTCGAACCGGCCGCCGTCGGAGAAGGAGTCGGGGGTGACGTTGACCACGCCCATCACGAGCGGCCGCGGGAGGTCGGGAAGCCCGGTGCTCCACGACTCCCGGGTGATCATCGTGGTCTGCTCACCGTGCCGCGACGATGAGCGACATCGCCTCCGCGCGCGTGGCGGGCTGGTGCATCAGCCCGCGCACCGCGGAGGTGATCGTGCGTGCCCCGGCCTTGCGCACTCCACGCATGGTCATGCACAGGTGCTCCGCCTCGATCACCACGATCACGCCGCGGGCCTCGAGGATCTCCACGAGGGCGTCGGCGATCTGGGTGGTCAGCCGCTCCTGCACCTGCGGGCGCTTGGCGTAGACGTCGACGAGTCGGGCGAGCTTGGAGAGACCGGTGATCTTGCCGTTCTCGTTGGGGATGTAGCCCACGTGGGCCACCCCGGTGAACGGCACCAGGTGGTGCTCGCACATGGACCACAGCTCGATGTCGCGCACCAGCACCATCTCGTCGTGCCCGATGTCGAAGACGGTGGTGAGCACGTCCTGAGGCTCCTGGTGCAGGCCCGCCGTGAGCTCGGCGTAGGCCCTGGCCACGCGCGCGGGGGTGTCCTTGAGCCCGTCGCGTTGGGGGTCCTCCCCGATCGCGATGAGCAGCTCACGGACCGCGGCCTCGGCGCGGGCGTAGTCGAACGCGGCGATCGCACCCCGCCCGACACCCACCCGGTCCAGGCTCATGAGGTGGGGGTCTCTCCGAACGTGTCCCCGTCGTCACCGGGAGGGGTGATGATCACCGCTCCCTCCTTCTCCTGCGGATAGGTCCCCTCGGCGGCCGCCACCCGGACCTTCTCCGGGATCTCCACGGGCGGGATGCTCGAGGGAGACCGATCCGGGGAGCCGGTCCATGCGGGGCGAACCGGGCGCCGGCGCAGTGGCACGAACACCTCCGCCACCTGGGCCTTGTCCAGCGTCTCCTTCTCCATCAGCGCCAGCACGAGGGAGTCGAGCACGTCGCGGTTCTCCTCGAGGATGTCGAACGCCTCCTGGTGGGCGGTCGAGAGGAACCGCTTGGTCTCGTCGTCGACCATCGCGGCGACGTCCTCGGAGTAGTTGCGCTGGTGACCCATGTCCCGACCCATGAACGGCTCACCCGCCGCCTCGCCGAGCTTGATCGCGCCCAGGCGGTCGGTCATGCCGTACTGCGTCACCATGGCGCGCGCCAGCGCGGTTGCCTTCTCGATGTCGTTGCCGGCGCCGGTGGTCGGGTCGTGGAAGACCAGCTCCTCGGCAGCACGGCCGCCGAGCATGTAGGCGAGCTTGTCCAGCATCTCCGACCGCGTCTGGGAGTACTTGTCCTCGTCCGGGAGGACCATCGTGTAGCCGAGGGCCCTGCCGCGGGGCAGGATCGTGACCTTGTGCACCGGGTCGGTGCCCGGGAGAGCCGCGGCGACCAGGGCGTGTCCGCCCTCGTGGTAGGCCGTGATCAGCTTCTCCTTCTCGCTCATCAACCGGGTCCGCTTCTGCGGTCCGGCGATGACGCGGTCGATCGCCTCCTCCATGGACTCGTTGTCGATCAGCTTCTGGCTCTGCCGGGCGGTCAGCAGCGCCGCCTCGTTGAGCACGTTGGCCAGGTCGGCGCCGGTGAAACCGGGCGTACGACGTGCCACGGAGAGCAGGTCCACGCCAGGTGCCATCGGCTTGCCGCGGGCGTGCACGTTCAGGATCTGCTCGCGACCCCGCAGGTCCGGCGCGTCAACGCCGATCTGGCGGTCGAACCGGCCGGGCCGCAGCAGGGCCGGGTCGAGGATGTCGGGCCGGTTGGTCGCGGCGATCAGGATCACGCCTCCGCGCACGTCGAAGCCGTCCATCTCGACGAGCAGCTGGTTCAGGGTCTGCTCGCGCTCGTCGTGGCCGCCGCCCATGCCGGCGCCGCGGTGCCGCCCGACGGCGTCGATCTCGTCGATGAACACGATGGCCGGCGCGTTCTCCTTGGCCTGCTCGAACAGGTCGCGCACCCGCGAGGCGCCCACGCCGACGAACATCTCCACGAAGTCGGAGCCGGAGATGGCGTAGAACGGGACCCCGGCCTCCCCGGCGACGGCACGGGCCAGCAGGGTCTTGCCGGTGCCTGGCTGGCCGTAGAGCAGCACGCCCTTGGGGATCTTGGCCCCGACGGCCTGGAACTTGGCCGGCTCCTGGAGGAACTCCTTGATCTCACCGAGCTCCTCGATCGCCTCCTCGCAGCCCGCGACGTCGGCGAAGGTGGTCTTCGGCATGTCCTTGGTGATCAGCTTGGCCTTGGACTTGCCGAACTGCATCACCCGTCCGCCACCGCCCTGGACCTGGTTCATCAAGAAGATGAAGAGCAGCACGATCAGGGCGAACGGCAGCAGGGTCGCCAGGATCTGGCCGAGCAGGCTGGGCTTGGGGTTCTTGACGTTGAACTTCTCGATCGTCCCGGCCTCGACCTGCTTCTGGACCTGGTTGACGAGCCGGACCTGCTGGCCGGTCACCCAGGTGGCCATCACCTTCTTGCCGTCGTCGAGGGTCGCCCGGATCTGCTGGTCGCCGCCGTCGACGAAGGTGATCTCCTTGACCTCCCCGGACTTGATCCGGTCCACCATCGTGGAGGTCTCGATCTCCTTGTAGCCGCCGCTGGGGACGAGGTACTGGAGGGCCAGGAGGACACCGATCACCACAACGGGGATCCAGAGCCATGGACTACGCAGGATTTGCTTCACCGCGCAATCCTCTCAGGTCCGCCCAGCGCTCATGAATAGACGTGGGGAGCAAGGGTGCCGATGTCGCGCAGGTTGCGGTAGCGCTCGTTGTAGTCGAGGCCGTAGCCGACGACGAACTCGTTGGGGATGTCCCAGCCGACGTACTTCACGTCGACGTTCATCTGGAGCGCGTCGGGCTTGCGCAACAGCGTGCAGATCTCCACGGACGCGGGGGTGCGCGAGGCCAGGTTGGAGGTCAGCCACGACAGCGTCAGGCCGGTGTCGATGATCTCGTCGACGATCAGCACGTGACGACCGCTGATGTCGGTGTCGAGGTCCTTGAGGATGCGCACGACGCCCGAGCTCTTGGTGCCGGACCCGTAGGAGGAGACCGCCATCCAGTCCATCTCCAGGTGGCGGTTGAACTCGCGCGCGAGGTCGGCCATCACCATCACCGCGCCCCGCAGGACGCCGACGATCAGCAGGTCCTGACCCGCGTAGTCCCGCTCGATCCGGCGGGCCAGCTCGGCCAGCTTCGCCCGGATGTCCGCCTCGGTGAACAGGATGTTGACGAGGTCGCCCTCGACGTCCGTTGCGTCCATGGGTGCAGCCTGCCACAGCCCCCCGAACCTCATGTAAATCGGGGTTATGGACGCTTAACCAGGCTCCTGCCACCCCCGGGACGTCCACAGCCCTCGCCAAGCGGCGCGGCGTCCGACCAACCAGCCAGCGGTACGACGGGAACACCCGACCCCTCAGTCCTGTTGGCACCACAATGCAGCTCTCCGTCCTCGACCTCGTGCCCGTGCGCAGCGACCAGACCACCGGCGACGCCCTGGCAGCCACGCGCAGCCTGGCCCGCGTGGCCGAGGCGAACGGCTACCACCGGTACTGGCTGGCCGAGCACCACAACATGCCTGCCGTCGCGGCCACCAACCCGCCGCTGCTGATCGCCATGGTCGCCGCGGCCACGTCGCGGATCCGGGTCGGCTCGGGCGGCGTGATGCTGCCGAACCACGCCCCGCTGGTCGTCGCCGAGCAGTTCGCGCTGCTGGAAGCGGCCCACCCCGGCCGCATCGACCTCGGCATCGGGCGCGCGCCCGGCACCGACCCGGTCACCAGCTACGCGTTGCGGCACGGCGCCGGAGGCGTGGCGGAGGACGCGGTCAACCGGTTCCCGGAGTACGTCGACAACGTGCTGTCGATGATGAGCCCCGAGGGGGTGGGCCTCCAGGTCGGCGGCCGGATGCACGCCCTCAACGCGACCCCCCACGCCACCTCGGTGCCGCCGGTGTGGCTGTTGGGTTCCTCCGACTACTCCGCCGCGCTCGCCGCTTCGCGTGGTCTGCCCTACGTCTTCGCCCACCACTTCTCCGGCCAGGGCACCGCCGAGGCCCTGCACCTGTACCGCTCCACCTTCCAGCCCTCCGACGCCCTGGCCGCCCCGCGCACCTTCGTGACCGTGAACGCCGTCGTCGCCCCCACCCAGGAGGAGGCGGACCGACTCGCACTGCCGCAGCTGCAGGCGATGGTCGCGCTGCGGACCGGGGGCGACCTGACCCCGCAGCGCCTCGTCGAGGACGCCGAGAGCGAGCCTGTCGCCGAGGCGCACCAGGGGTTGCTGGCGGCGATGTCCCGCCGCTGGGTGATCGGGACGCCCGACGCTGCCGCTGAGCGGATCCGGGAGCTGGCCGCGGTCCACGACGTGGACGAAGTGATGATCCATCCCGTCGCCGGGGCGTTCACCGGCACGACCGCCGACGCCTCCCCGGCGAGGGGGACGACGCTGCGGCTGCTGGCCGAACGGCTTCAGTGACCGTTCTGCTCGCGGGGGACCGACGGCACGAAGCGCAGGTGCTCTCCGGCCCGGACGGCGCGAAGGTGGCCGGGAAGGTCGACCCACTGCTGGCCGTGCCAGTCGGTGACCAGACGGTCGATCTCGAGGATGTGAGGCTGGAAAAGCTCGGCTGCGGGCGACCCGGCGGCCAGGGCGGCCAGTCGCAGCACCCGGGTGCGGATCGCCTCCGCCAGCTCCGCGAGCCCACCGACTGCCAGGCCCCGGTCCTCCGCGACAGCCTCGAACGCCGCCGCCGCCACCCCGTCCAGGTACTCGGTGTCGGCGCGCAGCTGGTCCGCCGTCCGCGCGAGGGTCTGCGCAACACCCGGACCCAGCTCCGCCTCGAGCTGGGGCAGGATCTTGGTCCGCACGCGCACCCGGGCGAACCGCTCCTCGCTGTTGTGCGGGTCGACCCAGAACTCGATCCCCTGGGCGATGCAGGCCGTCTCGGTGTCGGCCCGGCCCAGGTCCAGCAGCGGTCGCCGGTAGACCTCGGCCGTGCGCCGCATCCCGGCCAGCGCCCGGCCACCCGACCCGCGGGCGAGCCCCAGCAGCACCGTCTCGGCCTGGTCGTCCAGCGTGTGCCCTAGCAGTACGACGCTGGCGACATAGCGCTCCGCGATCTCGGAGAGTACGGCGTACCGCGCCTCCCGGGCCGCCGCCTCCGGGCCGACCCCCGGCGCCTTCACGGTGACGTGGGCGGTCAGGGACTCGGTGACGCCGAGTCCGCGCATCTGCGCCGCGACCCGGTCCGCGTGCTCGGCCGACCCCTCCTGCAGCCCGTGGTCGACGGTGGCGCCGAGGACCTGCCACGCGTGCTGCCTGCCCTCGAACACGGTGGCCGACAGCAGCGCCAGGGAGTCGGCACCCCCGGAACAGGCGACCACGACGGTGTCACCTGGCTCGAGGTCGGCCAGGCTGCGGCGTACCGCCAAGCGGACCGCAGCGACCGAGGGATGCAACGCCATGCTGGAACCGTCTCAGCCGTGGACGCGGGCGATCCACAGCGTCGGGTCGAGGATCTCGGTCTTGGTGGGCAGATTCTCGGGTACGGCCCACACGGCGTTGAAGCCCTCCATCCCGACCTTGTCGACGACGGCCCGCACGAAGATCGCGCCGTCGCGGTACTGAGCCATCTTCTGGTCCAGACCCAGCAGCCGCCGCAGCAGCCGGTCGAGGGTGCCGACACCCTGTCGGCGCCGGCTGAACTTCGCCCGGATCTCGGCGACCGAGGGGATCACCTCGGGGCCGACGCCGTCCATCACCACGTCCGCATGACCCTCCAGCAGGCTCATCACCCCGGTGATCCGCTCGATCACCTGCCTCTGCTCCGGCCCGGAGAACAGCTCGAGCAGGCTGCCGTCGGACTTGCCGGAGACCAGGTCGCCGACCTTCTTGGCGAGCTCACCCATCATTTCCCCCGCATCGGTCTGGACGGACCCGATGATCTGGGCCATCTCCGAGCGCAGGTGGTCAGTCATCCACGGGACCGCGGTGAACTGGACCCGGTGGGTCTCCTCGTGCAGGCACACCCAGAGACGGAAGTCCTGGGGGTCGGCGTGCAGCTCGCGCTCCACGTGGACGATGTTCGGCGCCACCAGCAGCAGCCGTCCCTGCTCCCCCGGCGCCGTGTGGAAGGGGTCGAACTGGCCCAGGACCCGTGAGCCGAGGAAGCCGAGCATGGCCCCCAGCTCGACTCCGGTGATCCGGGAGCCGATCGCCTCCGCGACCGGACCCGGGGCGCCCTTCTTGTCCTGCAGCTTCGCGATCAGGGGGGCGATCACGGTGGCGAACCCGTCGGCGTTGGCCTGGATCCAGCCCGGCCGGTCGACGACCAGGACCGGCGCGGTGCGCTCGCTGGCCACCAGTCCGGTGAACTCGCGGACCAGTGGCGTCGAACGCTCGGCGCCGGCACGCAGCTCCCGGACGGCCTCATCGGCCTCTGCGCGGGTGACCTGCGGGCCCTCTCCGACGATGCGGGAACCCACCTTGACGGCGAGGTCCCAGTCGATCATTCCGGGTCTGCCCGAGGGCCCCAGCGAGTTCATGACGCCGACCCTACGCCGCAGGTGCACGCCCCCAGCGCAGCGGCGATCTGGTCGATGAGCAGCCGGGCCTCGAGCGTCTTGGGTACGGCGACCCGGTCCGCGACCACGACGAACGCCATCCGTGAGCCGCCCACGTCGTCGGCCACACCGGCGAGGCCGTGCACACCGGTGAGGGTGCCGGTCTTGGCGCGCACCCGCCCGCGCGCGGCCGCCGGCCCCTTGTCGAAGCGGTACTGCAAGGACCCGGTGAAGCCGGCCACGGGCAGTCCCGTGATCACCTGGCGCAGCTCGGGCTTCTCCTCCGAGGCGGCCACCCGGAGAACGGCGGCCAACGTCTCGGGCCGCACGAGGTCGAGCCGGGAGAGCCCGCTGCCGTCGTAGAGCCGGTCGCCCGAGGTCGGCACGCCGAGCCCGTTGACCACGTCGAGGATCGCAGCGGTCCCGGCCAGGAAGGAGCCGTCCTGGCGCTCGGCGAGGCCCACGTGCCGGGCGATCACCTCGGCGGCCTGGTTGTCGCTGACCGCGAGGGTGCGCTCGACGATCTCACCGAGCGGTGCACTCGCGACCGAGACGAGGTCCGGGTCGTTGGACCTGGCTGTCGAGCGGACGATCTTCGGGCGGACCCGGAGCCCGGCCTCCTGCAGGGCGGCGCGGAAGACCTCGGCCGCCCGTGCCGGTGGGTCTGCGGAATAGCCGTAGCCCGTGGCCGAACGGCCCTCGTCCACCCACAGCGCCCCGATGGGTGGGACGACCCCCTCCCGCACGTAGCTTCCGGGCCACGCCGGGTTGTCGGCCGGTCCGGTGAAGTAGGAGTCGTCGAACGCGAGCCGCACCCTGGCAACCTTCAGCGGGCGCAGCTGCTCGACCGCGCGACGGGCCAGCGTCTGGAGATCGGCCCGCCGCGGGTAGCTGGCGGCACCGAGGCGAGGGCTGCTGCTGAGGAAGGGGTCGCCGCCCCCGACCAGCACCAGCTGCCGCGATGCTGGATCCCAACGGACCGAGGTCCGGAACCTGGTCATCGGACCCAGCGCCTCGAGCGCCGCGGTGGCGGTGAGCAGCTTGGCGGTGGAGGCGGGGGTGATCCGGGGGGCGCCCTGCCGGAAGACCGCTTCACCGGTCCCGAGATCGGTCACGAGGACGGCGAAGTGGCGACCGAGGGCTCCGCGGCCCAGCATCGGTCGCAGCGTCGCGGCAACGAGCGCCGGATCGACCGCCACGGGCCGGACGACGCCGGCCAGGGCCGGGACGACAGTCGCCTCGGGCAGCCGCAGCCCCTCAGGTGGTGCGACGGCAGCCGGCTCGGTCTTCGGATCCGCAGGTCCCCAGCCCAACCAGCGCTCGCCCACGTCGAACTGGTAGGCGAGTCCGGCCGCAACGAGGAGCGTGAGCACGACGAGCTCGGCCATCCAGCGCACCAGCCAGTGGCGTTTGTCACCCACCCCGCCGTTCACCCCTCTCGATGTGCCGTTCCCGGTGATTGTGCGCGAGACTAACCCCGGGCATGCTCCTGTGGGGCGTGCAGGTCTGGTGGAAGGAAGAGCCGTGGAGTTCGACGTACTGGTGGAGATCCCCAAGGGCGAGCGCAACAAGTACGAGGTCGACCACGAGTCGGGCCGCATCCGTCTGGACCGGATGCTGTTCACCTCCACCGCCTACCCGGCCGACTACGGCTACATCGAGAACACGCTCGGGCAGGACGGCGACCCGCTCGACGCGCTGGTCATCCTCCAGCAGCCGACCTTCCCCGGATGCCTGATCGCCTGCCGCGCGATCGGGATGTTCCGGATGACCGACGAGGCCGGCGGCGACGACAAGGTGCTCTGCGTTCCCACCCACGACCCGCGGTTGGAGCACCTGCGCGACATCAACCACGTCTCGAAGTACGACCGCCTGGAGATCCAGCACTTCTTCGAGGTCTACAAGGACCTCGAGCCGGGCAAGTCCGTCGAGGGTGCCAACTGGGTCGGTCGCGACGAGGCCGAGGCCGAGGTGCGCGCCTCCTTCGAACGGGCCAAGGAACACCCCGAGCACTGAGCACCGTCACGACCGGCGTCGGTCTCGTTCAGGCCTTGCGGCCGCGGAAGTAGCCGATCGCGCCGGAGAGCTCCACCGTCACCTCGACGAAACCCGCCTCGGTCAGCCACTCCCGCACTTCGGCCGTGGTCGCCCCCGGGCCCAGCAGCCCGGCGAACCGGCCCGCCCGGCGCACGGCGAGGTAGCGGACACCGGTGTCGTTGAGCAGGGCGCTGCCGGTCAGCACCCCGCCCGGGTGCAGCACGCGCCCCATCTCCCGCACGGCCAGGTGCGGGTCCGGGAAGCAGTGCAGCCCGGTGAAGGAGACGATCAGGTCGAACTCGCCGTCGGCGAACGGCAGCCCGCCGACGTCGGCGACCACGGGCTCGACCTGGGCCGCGACGTGACGTTCGCGGGCGACCGCCATCGTGCGGTCGAGCATCGCCTGGGAGATGTCTGCGGCGACGTAACGGACGCCCTGTCCCGGGCGGAGCCCGCGCAGCGCGACTCCCCCACCGCTGGGCACGTCGAGGACCGCCGACCCGGCGGGCTGCCGACCGATCTCGGCGGCTGCGGAGTACAGCCGCCGCAGGTCGCTGCCGATCCCCGCCCGCCACAGGATGCCCCCGGACCGGGGGTGCTCGACGGTCCAGTCGTAGAAGGCACCCCAGAGGGGGTCCTGGTCCCAGCCGCCGAGACCCGGGATGCGCAGCCGTTCGAGCATCAGTCGGCGCCGGGAGCGTCGAGCATCTCGGCGTGCAGCATCTCGGCCGGGATGCCGAAACCGTCGACGAGGTCCTCGGCGACCTCGCGCACCTTGCGGCACAGCGACGACACCTCACGGCTGATCGCCTTCGAGCGGGTGCTGGACAGCCGGCCGTGCTCCATCCACCAGCCGCGGTCCGCCTCGATGGTGGACAGCGCGAACAGGTCGCAGAGGAGGTTCAGGGCCCGCTTGTTCTCGCTGTCGACCATGGGGGTGGTCTTGTCGACGAACGCCTCCAGCACCAGCCGCTCGACGTGCGCCCGCCCGGCCGCGATCACGTGGTCCTGCACCCGGCTGAAGACCTCCACGGTGTCCATGCCGCTGTCCATCCCCCGCTTGAGCCGGCGGGCCACCCCGGAGAGCATGTGCTCCTCCCGCCAGCGCAGCATGGCGAGCTGGTACTGCGGGTCGAGCAGCCCCGCCTCCTGGTCCCAGCTGTCGTCTCCTCCGCCGGGAAGCACGTCCTTGATCCGCTCGAGGAGCTTGTGCGCGCTCGTGCGCTCGACCACCGTCTCGACGGCGAGGCTCGCCACGAAGCGCACCATCCCGAGCTGGTCGAGATCGCCGAAGGCCGAGGAGTAGTCGGTCAGCAGGCCCTTGGCGACCAGCTGCAGCAGGACGTGGTTGTCGCCCTCGAAGGTGGTGAACACGTCGGTGTCGGCTCGCAGCGACCCGAGCCGGTTGGCCATCAGGTAGCCGGCACCGCCGCAGGCCTCCCGGCACTCCTGGATGGTCTGGCTCGCGTGCCAGGTGCCGAGGGCCTTGGTGCCCGCGGCCCGCGACTCCAGCGCCCGGCGCTGACGGTCGGGCGCATCGTTGGAGGACAGCACGTTGTGCAGCTCGTTGAGCAGGATCTCCTGGCTGAAGTGCAGGGCATAGGTCTTGGCCAGGAGGGGCAGCAGCCGACGCTGGTGCATGCCGTAGTCCAGGAGCAGCTCCTCCTCGCCGGTCTCGGGCGCGCCGAACTGCCGACGACGGTTCCCGTACTTGATCGCCACCGCGAGGGCGACCTTGCTGGCGTTGATGCTGGCACCCGCGACCGAGACCCGGCCCTGGACGAGGGTGCCGAGCATGGTGAAGAAGCGGCGGTCGATGTTGTCGATCTCGGAGAGGTAGCGCCCGTCCTCGGTGACCTCGGCGTAGCGGTTGAGCAGGTTGGACCGGGGGACGCGGACACCGTCGAACCACAACCGGCCGTTGTCGACGCCGTTGAGCCCGATCTTCGCGCCGTCGTCCTCGATGCGCACCCCGTCGAGGGGGCGCCCCTCCGCATCCCTGATCGGTACGACGAACGCGTGCACGCCCTCGGACCGGTCGCCGATCTGCAGCTGGGCGAAGACGACCGCCATGCTCGCGTGGGCCGCGGCGTTGCCGATGTAGTCCTTGCGCGAGGAGTCGTCCGGCGTGGTGATCACGAACTCGCGGGTGGCCGGGTCGTAGACGGCGACCGTGCCCAGCGCCTGCACGTTGGAGCCGTGGCCGGACTCGGTCATCGCGAAGCAACCCAACAGGTCGCCCTTGACGAGGTCGGCGAGGTAGGCGTCGTGGTGGTTCTTCGATCCCAGCTGCAGGATCGCGCCGCCGAACAGCCCGAACTGGACGCCGACCTTCACCAGGATGGAGAGATCGCCCAACGCGAGCGTCTCGAAGGCCGCGATCGAGGCGCCGATGTCTCCGCCGCCGCCGTACTCGATGGGGAAGCCCAGCCCGGTTGCTCCGGTCGCAGCCATCTCCTGGACGATCTGGAGCACCCGGTCACGGAACTCCACCCGGGGCATCTCGACGGCGTCGTCGAGCACGTCGGCGAAGGCGACCAGGTTCTTTCGGGTCAGCGACCGGATCTCGGCGTACTTGCCGTCGAGGAGTGCGGTGAGGGCGGGCACGTCGACGCTGGGCGGCACGTAGTCGGGCATGCGCACGAGTGTGCCGCAAACCGCGTCGACCCGCGTCGCCTTGTCCGCGGTGGAGAGACCGCCGTCCCGAGGGGGAGCGTCAGAGGCGGACGGCGTAGTCCGGGAACCAGGTGTAGATCGAGTTGTAGCGCACCGGCACACCCGTTCGCGGAGCCTCGATGAACTGCCCGCCGCCCAGGGCGATCGCCACGTGGTGGATGCCGCTCGGGCTGCCGTTGGAGGTCCAGAAGAACAGGTCACCGGCCTGGGCTGCCGCGACCGAGATCCGAGTGCCCATCGTGAACTGGGCCGCTGAGTAGTGCGGCAGCGACTTCCCACCGGCACGCCAGGCCATCATCGTCAGTCCGGAGCAGTCGAAGGAGTCGGGGCCCGCTGCGCCCCAGACGTACTTCTTGCCGATCTGGGCCTTGGCGTAGGCGATGGCACGGTCGGCTCCGCCGCTGACCCCGGGTGGGGAGGAGTCGATGGGGGGTGCGGGATAGGCACCGGGGGGCGGCGTGCTGCCCGAGCCGCCATCGCGGCCGTCGCCGGCGTCGTCACCCCGGTTGTCCTTCTTGGCCGCGGCAGCCTTCTTGGCCGCCGCCTGGGCCGCCTTCTTCAGCGCGGCCTCCGCAGCGAGGTGCTTGGCCTTCGCGGCGGCAGCGGCCTTCTGGCGCGCGATCCGCTCGAGACCGTTCTGGCGTCGTGTGGCCAGTCCGACGGAGATGTTCTGGGCCTTGGCGAGTGCCTGGACCAGCATCTCCTTCTGGATGGCGATCTGGTTGGCCGCCATCCCTGCAGAGGCGGCCGCGGCACCGGCCGAGTCGCGGAGCTGCTTGGCCTCCTTGGCCATCGACAGCTGACGCTTCTGTGCCTTCTGCGCCTTCTCGGCGTAGAGCTTCGCGATGGTCGAAGCGGCCCGGAAGCGGTCGTAGCGGGCCTGCATCGAGTCCCCGGCACTCTGCACGACCGCGTAGCGGTTCATCAGGCCCTCGGGCCCCTCGTCGCTCATCAGCGCCGTGGCGGTGTTGAGCTCGGTGCCGTTCTGGTAGCTCTCGGTGACCAGGGTGACGATGCCGGAGCGCTGGTCCTCGACGTCCTGGGCGGCCTGGGCGGAGCGGGCCAGCGCCAGGTCGGTGGCCTTGCGCGCCTCGGAGAGGCGCCACAGGGCGCCGTTGTAGGCCTCCGCCGCGATCTCGGCCTGGGTCACGGCCGACTCGAGGCGGGCAGCGGCGGCGTTGAGCGCCGCCTCCATGCCCTTGACGCTGCGTTCCTTCTCGGCCACCGCCGACTTGGCGCGGTCGACCTGCTGCTGGGAGGGCACGGGGTCGGTGCGGTCGGCGAACGCCACTCCGGTGATCGGACCTGCCATCGGCAGGCTCAACGCGAGGGTGGTTGCTGCAGCGACGGCGACACGAGCGACGGTTCGCACCGTAAGTACCTTTCGTAGAGGGTCTCGCGCCGCTTCCCCACGGCACGAGACTTGAGCCACGCTAGGGCTCATCCGTCACATTGCGAACACTTTCCACATAACTACCGCCATGTAATCCGCGTGTCGCCTTGACAATGACACCGTTGTAACTTCAGCGGACGCCGAGCTTCGGCCTTCTCCGTGCCTTCGCCCGATCCACGCCTGAGCGAGTCCGGTTCGCCGGAAAACGTCTTCCGGGCGCAACCACCTTGCGCCCCGGCGGGTGGTCCGGGGGCCGGCGCTCCAGTCGCCGAGCGAGGCGCCGTAGGGTCGAGTTTGCGCTCAGATCATCCATTTGCCGGTCGAACCGGCCCATTCGCGGCGGTCCGATGGCCGGCCTCGGCCGGTCCTCCCCGAGTGCCGAGGCCGTCGTCGGAATCGGGCAGTCGCGAGGATCGGGCGAGCCGGTTCCGTGGCGCAACGTCGCGCTGCGAGGGGGTCCTGACCCGCCTGCTGACCACTGTTCGTCAGAGGCCGGGGACGAGCGACTGGTCTGGTCCAGTTCGCCCCGATTCGCCCCCGGGTCAGCCCGGAACTGAGTTGACGGGGTCCATCGGGCGCGGCTCGGTGTCGACGGGTACGTCGCTGGTGGTGGTCGTCGGGTGCGAGTGGCGGCCGTGCTCGTCGAACTTCTGTCCGGTCGCGATGCCGCCGAGGTAGAAGGCGAGGAACGCGATCATCGCCCCGGCGATGTCATCGGCGATGTAGTGCCAACCGAAGTACGTCGTCGAGAGGACCGTGATCGCCATGTAGACCCACAACACGATCCGGATGATGCGGTGCCGGACGGTGTACTGGGCCACCAGGGCCATCAGCAGGGTGATGGCGACGTGCAGGGACGCGAAGCCCGCGACCGACTGCACCCCGTTGCCGAATGGATCGGATCGAACGTTCTGTCTGCCGTACCAGAGCGAGTCGAGCAGAGCCGAGACCCCGGTCGTGTCGAGCCCCTCGTAGAGCCAGGGAAAGGCGAAGTTCGGGCCGAGCGTCGGGATCATGTAGTAGCTCGCGGTCCCCAGGGTCCAGGCGATGCACTGCGCGGTGACGTACCAGTAGCCGAAGCTCACGTTGCGCGACCAGACCAACCAGATGGTCACCGAGATCGGCACCATCGGCAAGAAGATCAAGTAGACGTAGGACAGCACGTGTGCCGAGATCGTGGTGCCCAGCAGGTTGTGCAGGAGCACGGCCGGGTCGTTGCCCAGCAGCAGCCACTGGTCCAGCCGGTGGAGCTCGTAGTCTCCCGAGAGGCGATGCTTGCGGGTGACCACGAACGGCAGGAAGTTCTTCAGGTTGCGGTAGCTGACGTAGGTCACGTAGAAGCAGATCAGGCCGAGGACCACCAGGGTGATGCGCTCCTTGGTCCAGTGCTCGCGGATCAGCAGCCGCGCCTCGTTGCGGAACTGACCCACCCGCCCACGGGAACGCCACAGCGTGCGCGGCAGGATGTCGGCGACGAAGGCGCCGAGACAGAGCAGCGGCAGTCGGACCCACGCCGGCCCCAGGAATCCGTCCGGGTCCCGGAACGGGTATCCCAGCGACTGGCCGGTGATCAGGGCCGTCAGGCCCATGACGACGGCGATCGTCACCATCGCTGCATAGGCCCGTCGCTTCACACGCGCATTCTAGGGTCGACTCACAACGACTTTTCCGGCACGGGGGCGATCCTCGTCCGGTCCACCGCCACCCGGACCTCGGCGCCCACCCGGACGTCGGTCCCGGGATCGGCCACCCCGGGCAGCGAGCCGACCCCGTCCACCTCCAGCTGGACCCGGACCTGGTCCGGGGTCACCCGGGCCTCGGCGACCCTGGCCAGCAACGGTCCCGCAGCGTCGACCTGCAGCGCCGAGCGGCGCAGGGCCACCGCGCTCCACTGCGCGCCCGGCACCGCGACGTCGCGGAGGCGCCGCGCCGAGTCGCCGGTCAGCACCGTGGCGTAGCCGAGGAACTGGGCGGTCCAGCCGTCCGCCGGTGCGCCCCAGACCTGTTCCAGGCTGCCCTGCTGCACGATGCGGCCGGCACGCATGACCGCCAACAGGTCCGCGACGGCGAAGGCCTCCTCGTGATCGTGTGTGACGAACATGGCAGTGGCACCCGCGGCGCGCAGGATGTCGTGCAGCTCGACGGCCAGGTGCTCGCGGAGGCCACGGTCCAGCGCGCTGAGCGGTTCGTCGAGCAGCAGCAGGCGGGGGCGCACGGCGAGGGATCGCGCCAGGGCGACCCGTTGCCGCTCGCCTCCGGAGAGCGTGGCCGGCATCCGTTCGCCGTACCCCTGCAGGTTGACGAGTTCGAGCAGATCCTCGACCCTGGCGCGCTGCTCGGCGCGACTTCGGTGTCGGAGCCGGAGCGGGTAGGCCACGTTGCCGGCGACGTCGAGATGCGGGAAGAGCTGGCCGTCCTGGAACATCAGCGCGAAGTCACGTCGATGGGTGGGTACGCCGGACAGGTCACGTCCGTCGTAGCGGATGTGCCCGGCCTCGGGGGCCTCGAGTCCGGCCACCGCGCGCAGCAGGGTCGACTTCCCGCACCCGGACGGACCGAGCACCGCCACGACGGAGCCGGCCGGCACCAGCAGGTCCGCCTCCGCGACCGCGAGGGTCTCCCCGAAGCGGACCGTCAGGCCGCTGACCTCCAGCCCGGTGACGCGGGCGGTGCCGTTCGGGTCCATCTCAGAAGGCTCCCATCGAGCCGACGCGCAGCCGCTGTACCAGCAGCATCACCACCGTTGTCGTCGCGGCGAGCAGCACCGAGGCGGCCATCGCCATCCCGAAGTTCTCCGCGCCGGGATGGCCGATCAGCCGGTAGATCACGACCGGCAGGGTCGGATGGTCGTCGCGGGCGAGGAAGCTCGTCGCCCCGAACTCGCCGAGCGAGACGGCGAAGGCGAAGCCGGTGGCAGCGAGGAGGGAACGCCATGCCACGGGGAGATCCACCGTGGCGAGGACCCGTAGCGCACCCGCACCGAGGGACGCGGCGGCCTGACGCTGCCGGTCGTCGATGGAACGCAGCACCGGGGCGACGGTGCGTACGACGAGGGGCAGCGCCACCATCGCCTGCGCGATCGGGACCAGCAGCGCCGAGGTCCGGAGGTCGAGCGGAGGCCGGTCGAGGGTGATCAGGAAGCCGAAGCCGACCGTGACGGCAGAGACCCCCAGCGGAAGCATGAAGAGCCCGTCGAGCACGCCGGTCATCCTGCCGACGCGGCCGTGGTGTCGGCGCGAGACCAGGAAGGCAACGATCGTGCCCAGGACGAGCGCCATCACGCTCGCCACCACGGCGATCTGCAGGGACGTGACCAGGCCGTCCGTGGCCGGCACGAGCAGCGCGTTGCGGGCACCGGTCGTGTTCAGGGCCCGGTAGTTGGCCAGTCCCCACGACTCACCGCGGCGCAGCGACGCCAGCACGAGGGAGACGAGCGGAGCCATCAGGAAGACCGTCACCGCCGTCGTCCAGAGCAGCACCGGTAGGTGCCGGAACCGCGGCCGCGGCGTACTGCGTGTGGCCCGGTCGACGTGCGCTCCGGCTCGCCTCACCCGCGCTGCGAGGACGAGTAGAGCGGTGATCACGAGCAGCTGCAGCACCGACAACGCGGCAGCACCGGTGAGGTCGAGCTCCTGCGTGGTCAGGAGGTAGATCTCGGTCTCGACGTTGGCGTAGCGCAGGCCGCCCATCGTGAGCACCACGCCGAACGCGGTGGCGCAGAACAGGAACACGACGCTGGCCGCCGAGACGATGCCGGGCAGCAGGGCCGGCAGCGTCACCGTCCGCAGCACCTGAGCCGGGCTGGCGCCCAGGGCTGCCGCAGCTTCTTCACGACGCGGGTCGATCGCCTCCCAGAAGGCGCCGACGGTGCGCACCACGACGCTGATGTTGAAGAACACCAGGGCCGCGATGATCGCCCCGGAGGTGCCGTCCAGACCCATCGCACCGAGCGGCCCGGACGGCGCGATCAGCTGCCGGAAGGCCACGCCGACCACGACGGTGGGGAGCACGAACGGCACCACCACCAGCGCCCGCAGGAGATCGCGGCCGGGAAACCGCAACCGGTGCAGGGCGAACGCGACCGGGACTCCCAGCACGACGGCGGCCAGCGTGGCGACGGCGGCCGACCACAGGGTGAACCACAGCACGCGGTGCACGCGTCCTCGGCCGAGCACCTGCAGGACGGCGCCGGGGTCGAAGGCGCCGTCGGGCCAGAAGCCTCGGGCGATCATCCCGCCCACGGGGTAGAGGAAGAACGCGGCCAGCGCAGCCAGGGGGACCGCGGCGACCGCCACGGTCGTCAGCCTGGGAGAGAGCCGGCCGCGCACCCAGGTCATCGGGTGGCGATGTCCCGCCACTCGCGCAGCCAGACGGTGCGGTTCCTGGTCACCTCGTCCGGGGCCACGACGAACGGCTGCGGCGAGACCCGGGCGAACTTGGCCCACGAGTCGGGCAGCGGCACTCCGCTGTCGACGGGATAGACGTACATGTTGTCGGGCAGGGCCGCCTGGAACTCCTTGCCCAGCATGAACTCGATGAACTTGCCCATGCCGCGGGGGTTCTTGGCGCCCTCGAGCACCCCGGCGTACTCCACCTGGCGGAAGCACGTGTCCAACAGCGCACTCGTCGTCGGCTGCGTCTTGCCCTCGGGGATGGTGAACGGCGGCGAGGAGGAGTAGGACGTGACGATCGGCCGGTCACCCTTGCCGCCGCCGCCGGTGAAGTCGACCTCGTAGGCGTCCGACCAGCCGGCGACGATCTTGGTGCCGTTGGCCATCAGCTTCTTCCAGTAGTCCTGCCAGCCGTCGCCCTTCGCGCCGATCGTCGCCAGCAGGAAGGCCAGGCCAGGGGACGACGTCGATGCCCCCGGGGTGACGAACAGGTCCTTGTAGGCCGGCCGGGTCAGGTCGTCCAGCGAGGACGGCGGGGTCAGGTCGTGCTGGGCGAACCACGCGTCGTCGACGTTGACGCACACGTCGCCGTAGTCCACGGGGGTGAGCCGGTCGGCCCCGTCACCGGCGAGCAGGAACTGTGCGGCCGAGTCCGGCAGCGCCCGGGCGACGTACGGCGCGAGCACGCCCTCGTCGACGGCGCGGGTGGCGAAGGTGTTGTCGATGCCGTAGACGCCGTCGGCGAGTGGCGACCCCTGGGTGAGCACCAGCTTGTTGGTCAGCTGCCCGGCGTCACCTTGCGGCTGGATCTTCACGGTGATGCCCGTCGTGGCCTTGAACTCGGCCATCACCTCCTTCGACATCGCCCACGAGTCGTGGGTGGCCACGACCAACGTCTTGTTCTCGGCCGCCGAGCCACCGGCGTCGGTCGAGCCGCCACAGGCGGCGAGCAGGATCAGTGCGGCAACGGCCGTGGCCACAGCGGGGTAGCGCATTCTCATCGGGAAATCTCCTTCGACTTCCTTCGCCGGTACTAACCGGAGCAGGTTCAAGGGTCTGCGACTCTTCGCACTCTCAGCGCCATAGCGGGCGCTCCCCTGTCGGACGTGGACCAGCCTAGCCGAGCGGGGATCGTGCGGGCCCTCCCGGCCGGGCCATGGTCGGGCTCCGGATGCGGCACTAGCCTGAGCGGCACACTGCACGCGCGAGGAGCCGAACGTGGACGGTGCCGGACCCACCGCCGAACGCCCAGCCCTGCTCGGTCGCGCCGACCTGCTTGAGCAGATCGACGTACGGCTGGCGGAGTGTCGGGGCGGTCACGGCTCGCTGCTCTGGCTGCACGGCGACGCCGGCATCGGCAAGACCCGGGTGCTCTCGGAGATCGTCGCCCGAGCCGACGGAGCCGAGGTCCTCCGTGGAGCCGGGTGGGAGGACGCCGGGACCCCCGCGTTCTGGGTGTGGTCGCAGGTGCTGCGGGGCGCCGCCGCCGTGCTTCCGCTGGAGGAGTGGGGCGATCGTTCCGAGCGAGCGCGCGCCCTGCTGGACGGCCGTGGCGGTGGCAGCGGTGACGAGGCTGGCCGGTTTCCGCTCTTCGACGCCGTGGCCGGTGTCCTCGACCTGATCAGCGTGCGAGCTCCGATCGTGCTCGTTCTGGACGACCTGCACTGGGTGGACGAGGGTTCGCTTCGCCTACTGCGCTACATCGCCACGGATCTGGCCTCACGCCCGATGCTCATCGCCTGCGGCTGGCGCGACCACGACTTCGGCCACTCCCCGGAGCAGCGGGCACTCGCCGCCGAGGTCGCCGCGCGCGGAGAGTCCTGGCCGCTCGTCGGGCTCGGCGAGGACGACGTCCGGACCCTGATCACGCTCACTGCGGGTCGGGTTGCGGGGGCCGAGGAGGCGCGTGCCGTGGCGGCGCGGACCGGGGGCAACCCACTGTTCGTCTCCGAGATGGCCCGGCTCGCGCGGGCCCGCGGGACCGACTCCCTCGCTGTCGGCGTCCCCGCGACGGCGCAGGCAACGATCCGGCGACGAGTCGCCCGGCTGGCACAGCCTGCGGAGTCGGCCCTCGGTGCCGCGGCCGTTCTCGGGCCCTCGCTGTCGGTCGCGCGGCTGGGGCGCCTGCTCGGCGTACCCCCATCGGCGCTCGCGGGCCTGATCGACGACCTGGTCGACGCCGGGCTGGTGACCCATGACGGAGACCGGCTGGACTTCGCCCACGCCTTGATCCGGGATGCGGTGTACGACGCCCTGCCGCCGGCCCGGAGGCGCGAGCTGCACCGGTCGGTGGCCGACCTCGTCCGGGAACCGGGTCACGGCTCGCAGTCGGAGGCGGCCGAGGTCGCTCATCACCTGCTGCGGGCCCTGCCGCTGGTCGAGGTGGACGCGGTGGTGGCCGCCGCCGAGAAGGCCGCCCGTGCCGCCGCCTCCGTGCAGGCCTACGAGGAGGCGGTCCGCTGGTGCGAGTCCGCCCTGCACACGGCCGATCCGGCGTCGGATCGTCGGCGCGGCCTGTTGCTGCTCGCCGGAGAGACCAGGCAGAGCGCGGGGGATCTCGACGGAGCGCGCGAGGCTTACCTCGAGGCGGCCGAGCTCGGACGCCGCGACGGCGACGCCGCGTACTTCGCGCAGGCCGCCCTCGGGTTCGCAGCCGGGCTCTCCGGGTTCGAGGTGCGGCTGTGGGACCGCGGACAGACGGATCTGCTCGAGGAGGCGCTCGTGCGGCTGGGACCGGACGACTCGGCCGCCCGCGCCCACGTGCTGGCCCGGCTGTCGGTGGCACTCTCCTTCTCCGCATCGGCCGATCGCCGTCGCGCTCTCGCCGACGAGGCGGTCGCGATCGCGCGCCGCCTGACCGATCCGATCGCACTGGCCGGCGCGCTGGCCGCCCACTGTGACGCGATGGCCGGGCCGGACCACGTCGCCCTGCGCGAGTCCGAAGCCGGCGAGATCATCGACCTGGCCCGGGAGGGCTCCGACGTCGGCCTCGAGCTGCTCGGGCTCAGGCTCCGAGTGATCGCCCGGTGGGAACGCGGCGACACCGCCGCGGCGGATCTGGACGTGGCCGAGTTCGACCGGCTGGTCGACCGGCTCCGGCAGCCGTTCTACGGCTGGTACTCGACCCTGTGGCGCGGGCTGCGGGCCCACCTGGCCGGGGATCTGGAGGAGATGGCTGCCTGCGCCGTCGAGGTGGGCCGCCTCGGCGAGATCGGCGGCAGCAGGAACGCCTCGGTGCTGGGCGTCGTGCAGGCGGCGTGGCCGCTGATCGAGCGGGGACGCAACGCCGAGGCGCTGGCCGACCTCGAAGCCGCCTTCGGGGTCCTCCCCGAGCTGGCCGGAGACGGAGTCTCCTTGATCCGCCTCTTCGCCGGCCAGCCCCGCCACACCCGGGAGGCGGCGCTGCCCCTGTTCCCGCAGATGCTCGCGGCCGTCTCGGTGGACAAGGAGTGGCTGCCCAACCTGTGCGGGGTGGCACTCGGATTCTGGGAGAACGACGTGGGCGGCGACCCAGCCCGGCTGCTCTACGAAACCCTGCTGCCCTGGCGCCACCTGTGCGCCGTCGACGGAATCGGCGCAGCCCTCGCCGGATCGGTGGAGCGACACCTGGGTGACTTGGCCACGCTCCTGGAGGAGTACGACGCAGCCGAGGACCACTTCGAGCGGGCCTTGCAGGTGAACACCCGGCTGGGTGCACCCCTGGCCGTGGCCAACGTGCGGCGCAGCTTCGCCGGACTGCTGGCCCGACGTGGTGACCCGGAGTCCCTGGAGCGGCGCCGGGTCATGCTCGGCGAGGCACTCGCCTTCTACCGGAGGGTCGGGATCGCCGAGCGAGTCGCCGAGGTGGAGGCAGCCCTCGGCCCGGCGCCATCGGCAGCGCCACCGGCCACGGCCCCGGCGACCGGGCTGCTGCGGCGCGACGGGGCGTTCTGGACCGTCGGCTGGCGCGGACGCGAGGCGGTGATCCCGGCGGTCAAGGGGATCGCCGACCTCGCCGTACTCCTGGGGCAGCCGGAGCGCGAGGTGCACGCGCTCGACCTCGTCGGTGCCGGTGCGGCCCCGAGGAGCGACCTGGGCGAGGTGATCGACCCGGCAGCCAAGGAGGCCTACCGGAAACGCCTCCGCGTGCTCGACGATGAGTTGGAGGAAGCCGAGGCGACCGGCGACGTGGCAGGGTCCGAGGCAGCAGCGACGGAGCGGGAGTTCCTGCTCGCCGAACTGGGGGCCGCCTACGGGCTGGGGGGTCGGGCCCGACGGGCGGGCGACCCCGCCGAGCGCGCCCGCACGACCGTGACCAGCCGGATCCGCGACGCCATCGCCCGCATCGACGCCGAGCTGCCCGACCTCGGCCGCCACCTCCGCGCCTCGGTCAGGACGGGGACCTACTGCTGCTACTCCCCGGAGACCCCGACGGTGTGGGAGGCACGTCCCACACCGTGACGCCGGATCCCACGCCTCGGGGGTGAGAGCAACACCCCATCTGAGAAAGGCCACCGCCATGTTCCTGCAGATCATCTCCTTCCACACCGACCGCTTCGAGGAGTTCGCCGAGCTCGAGCGCGAGTGGCAGCGCGCGACCGACGGCACCCGCACCACCACCGGAGCTCAGGTGTTCGCAGACCGCGACCACCCCGGTCACTACGTGGCCCTGGACTGGTTCACCGACTACGAGTCGGCCATGGTCAACTCGGCTCTTCCGGCGACGTCGGACTTCGCGGCCAGGGCGACGAGCCTCGGCACGGGGCCGACCGTGTTCCACAACCTCGAGCCGGTCACGGAGGCGACCGCACAGGGGGCGGCCGAGCTGCGCCAGACCCTCGAGACCAGCACTCCGGTGCCGCACGCCTTCACCGACGACGTCGAGATGGACATGATCGTGCCGCACGGGAGGTTGCGCTCGACCGGCCGAGAGGAGTTCGACGCGCTCCTGAAGGGGGAGACGAAGGCACGAGCGTTCGAGGTCTGGGACGTCCAGCCGACGCCCTCGGGCTTCACGGCCGAGTACGCCTACCGCACCCTGGACGACGCGGACACCCTCTCGGTCGGGGCGCTGATCGCCACCGTCCGCGAGGGTCGCATCGCCCGGCTCTACGTCACCTGTGGCGGCAACTGGAGCGCCGAGACCCAGGCGCAGGTCGCCGCCGAGACCGGAGAGCTCGGACCTCGCCTCGCGGGGAGCAGGTCATGACCACCCTGGAGACGGACGCCGGAGCGGTCGCCGAGCAGGACCTGGAGGCCGGTGGTCAGCTGATGGGCCGCCTCTTCGAGGCGCTCCTCGGCGCAATGGAGCTGTCGACGGTCAAGCTCGGTTCCCAGCTGGGGCTCTACGACGCCCTCGCCCGGCCGCGGACGGCCGGCGAGGTGGCGGTGGAGACCGGCATCGACGCCCGGTATGCGCGCGAATGGCTGGAGCAGCAGGCCATCTGCGGTCTGGTCGACGTCGCGACGGAGGGGGACGCGGAGACCCGGCGCTACGTCACCAGCCCCGCCCAGCGGCTGGTGCTCGCCGACTCCGACTCCCCCGTCTACGCGACCTCGATGGCGCTCCTGCTCGGGGGGGTCAGCAGCGCGCTGCACCTGCTGCCGGAGGCCTTCAGGCAGGGCACCGGGGTCAGCTTCGGCGAGTACGGCGACGACGTGCGCCTGGGCCAGGGCCTGTTCAACCGGGGGGCATTCCTGGGCCAGCTGACCCAGGAGTGGATCCCGGCCATGCCTGCGGTCGCGGGTCTGCTGGCACGCAAGGACGCCTCCGCGCTCGACCTGGGCTCCGGCGTGGGTTGGTCGAGCATCGCCCTGGCGCAGGCGTTCGATGGTCTGAGCGTGCTGGGCGTCGACAGCGACGACGCGTCGGTGATGGACGCGCGGTCTCACGCGGCCAACGCCGGGCTCGGCACCCGGGTGCGGTTCGAGGTGACCGACGCCGACACCGACCTCGGTGAGGGCGCCCACGACGTGGCGTTCTTCTTCGAGGCGCTGCACGACATGGCCCACCCGGTGCAGGCGCTCGCGGCGGCACGGCGCGCCCTGCGACCCGGGGGGCGTGTGGTGGTGATGGATGAGCGTGCGGAGGAGGAGTTCGCCCCGGGAGGCTCTGAGATCGAACGGCTGCTGGCCACGGCGAGCGTGTTGCACTGCCTTCCGGTCGGCATGTCCCAGCCAGGGTCGGCGGGCACCGGAGCGCTGTTCCGTCCCGACACGATGCGGCGCTATGCCGCCGAGGCGGGGTTCGCCGAAGTCGAGGTCGCGCCGATCGAGCACGACATGTTCCGCTTCTACGTGCTCACGCCGTGACGACGGGCGCTGCGGCCGGCTCGCGGCCCGCCGCAGCGTCGTACGGCTGGAAGCCGACGGTGACCCCGTCGATCCGGACGAGTCGGCCCTGCAGCGCCAGCAGCTCCAGGTGCGCCAGGGTCTCGAACGCGGCGAGCACGGCGTCGAACGGACCCAGCTCGTCGCGCCTGCGCTCGTGGCGGGTCCAGGGGATCAGGCCCGCCACCTCCCAGGCCGTTCGCGCGCCGGCTTCCACGGCCGCCAGCGACTGGGCCAGCCGGACGTCGTGGTGGGCGACCAGCTCGTCGACGCGTGCATGCGACGAGGACGTGACTGGGCCGTGCGCAGGCAGCAGAGTCATGTCCGGCATCGCACGGACCTTCGCGAGCGAGTCGAGGTAGTCGCGCAGCGGCTGCTGGACGTACGCCGGCTCGAAGCCGATCGACGGCGTGATCGTGGACAGCACGTGGTCGCCGGCGAAGAGCAGCGAGGCGTTGGTGTCGGCGAAGACGTAGTGGCCCTGGGTGTGGCCAGGGGTGGACACGGCATCGAGGCGCCGGTCCCCCAGGTCGATGACGACGTCCCGCTCGAGCCACTCATCGGGGAGCCCGTAGTCGTCCAGCGACCTGGACGATGCCGGCATCATGCTGCGCCACCCCTGGGCCAGCTCCTCTGCCCCGGCCGCCCGGAGCCGGTGCAGGTTCGGGTCCTCCGTCAGGTAGTCGCCGTGCATCAGGTCCATCGTCGCCTTGTCCCCCAGGCCGAGCGACACGTGCGCCCCGACCTCCCGGCCCACCACGTAGGCCTGGGTGTAGTGGTCACGATGCATGTGCGTGACGAGGAAGCGGCGGATGTCGCGGATCGTGTAGCCGAGCTGCTTCAGGCCCGACTCGAAGAGCTGCCGGGACTCCGGTATCGCCCAGCCGCCGTCGATGAGCACCAGCCCGGAGTCGGTCTCGAGCACGTAGACGTTGACTGCCCGCAGGCCGTCCATCGGCAGCGGCAGCGGCAGCCGGTGGACTCCGGGCGAGACCTCGAACGCTCCCGCCTCGGCCCACTCGCCCCGGCCGGCCCGGTCGACGACCCGGCCAACGTTCTCCGGGTCACCCGGCCGCTGGCTGCTCACCGCCGCGACGCTACCAACCCACGTCCGGTCACCGGGGGAAGGTCCTTGGCGAAGACGAGCCCGGGCGGCGCGGCGCACACTGCCTCGACAGCGTTGACCAGTCGCATCGCAGTGACGATCATCCCCGAGACGTTGTGGTCACCGGCCTCGCCACGGTGGGTGAAGTCGAGGCGCATCATCGGCTCTCCCTCGATCTCCACCCGGTAGCACCCACCGCCCTCGGGGGGCTGCGGCCACGCGGGCATCTGCTCGACGTGGGTGCGCGTGACGTGGTCGAGGATCACGCGGGGCACGCCGTCGACCTTGCCGACGACCTGGAACCGCACCGCACCCATCGTTCCCCGGGCGATGTCGACGCTCGCGGTGCTGAGGTCATCTTCGGCGGGCACCCGCTCGACGATCTCCTCCAGCTGGGGGTCGAGGGTCAGGTCCAGGCCGGCCGCGATCTGGCGGACCACCGGACCCCACGCCGTGGTCAGGATCCCCGGCTGCCAGAGCATGGCGACGTCGTCCATCGGGGCGCCGAAGCCGTAGATCTCGCGCATCACCACCGGCTGGTAGTACGTCGAGTAGTCGGCGATCTCACTGACCCGGACCAGATCGATCCGCTGCGACAGCGAGGTGAGCGCCAGCGGCAGCACGTCGTTGGCCCAGCCGGGGTCGATGCCGTTCACGTGCAGGCTGGCCCCGGTCCGCGCGCCGGCCCCGTCGATCGCCCCCACCAGCTCGTCGAGCCCGAGCCCGGTCGGGTAGCAGAGCAGGACCGGGCCGCTGGAGACGACGTTGATACCGCGCTCGACCATCTCGGTCAGGTCCGCGATCGCCTCGAAGATCCGGTCATCGACCATCGCGGTGTGCACGATGCAGTCGGGCTGGAGGGCGAAGAGGGCTTCGCGGTCATCGGTGGCGATCACCCCGAGCTCACCGCCCAGCCCGGCGAGCTCGCCTGCGTCCTTGCCCACCTTCTCCGGACTGGAGACCCAGACGCCGACCAGCTCCAGGTCCGGTCGGGCCACGATGCCGGCGATCGCGTGCTTGCCGACCGTGCCGGTGGACCAGGCGACGACGCGCCTCACCGGCGCGCTCCCTGGTCCATCCACTCGTCCATTCGTTGGGGCGCTCACCGGTCCGCGCCGGCCTCGAGGTCGGGCAGGCGCAGGTCCAGGTTCGGCACCTGCAGCCCGCCGTCGACCTCGAGCACCTTGCCGGTGACGAACGCGCCGGCCGGGCTAGTCAGGTAGAGCACGGCCGCGGCAATGTCCTCGGGCTCACCCACCCTGCCCAGCGGGGTCTTCGAGGTCATCTCCTGCATGGTGGCCTCGTCGCTGGTGACGAACTCCAGGGCACTGGTCAGCACACTGCCGACGGCGATCGCGTTGACCCGGATCGTCGGGCTCAGGTCCTCCGCGGCCAGCCGGGTGTAGTGCGCCAGCGCCGCCTTGGCCGTGCCGTAGGCGAGGTAGCCCCGGCCGGCCACCCGCCCCACGACGCTGGAGATGTTCACGATCGCCCCGCCGTCGTGCCGGAGCATATGCGGGACGGCCGCCCGGGTCAGGGCGTGTGCGGTGGAGACGTTGAAGTGAAAGGCCTGCTCGAGGTAGGCCGGGTCAGTGTCCAGCAGGGCGTTGGGGATCGTGCCGCCCACGTTGTTCACCACGATGTCGAGCCGGCCGAACTGCTCGTAGGCCTCCTCGGCCAGGGCGCCAACGGCTTCGAGGTCCATCAGGTCCGCCGGGACGACGTACGCCCTCCGGCCGACGGCCTCGACGGCCTTCGCGACCTGCTCGAGCTGGTCCAGGGAGCGGGCGGCCAACACGACGTCAGCGCCGGCCTCGGCCAGCGCCAGCGCGGTGGCGGCACCGATGCCACGGCCCGCACCAGTGATGACGGCGACCTTCCCGAGCACGGAGAACCGATCGAGGATCATCCCCGAAATGTAACAGGTTCTAGTTTCTGCGATGGCCGTCGCCCAGTGCCGACGACAGCACTGCCCTCGCGCACCCCAGTCAGAGGTCAGCGCACCCCTTGCAGACCGGCTCGGCCGCCACGCGTCGCGTCGGCGTCGGTGACCTGACGTGGCACCCGGATGGCGAGTACGGCGATGTCGTCGACCGCCCTGCCTCCCTCGAAGCCGAGCGCCTCGTCCAGGATGCGCTTCGCTGGGGTCATCGACCCGCCGGCCCCGAGCACCGCCTGTTGCAGCCGGTCGTCACCGAAGAACTCGCCGTCGCCGCTGCGGGACTCCGTCACGCCGTCGGTGTTCACGACGAGCAGGTCTCCCGCGTCCATCCAAAGTTGCTCGTCGGTGACCTCCACCTCGGTGAGGATCCCGATGATCGATCCGGGCACGCCGACCTGTCGGAGCTCACCGGTCGCAGCGAGCAGCAACGGGAGCGGGTGCCCGCCGCAGGCCACGGTCACAGACCACCGGTCCCTGCTCCGGCGCAGCCGGAGGACCACGACGGTGGTGAACCGATCGGTGCCGTGGCCCAGCAGCACTTCGTTGAGCGTCTCCAGGACTGCGCTCGGGCTGGCGAGCTGGACCGCGAGAGCCCGGATGGTGTGCCGGACCAGGGCCGTGACGACGGCGGCCTCGACGCCCTTGCCGCACACGTCGCCCAGGGTGATCACCCAGTCGCCCTCACCCACCTGGAAGACGTCGTAGAAGTCCCCGCCCACCTCCGCGCCATCGCCGGCGGGTCGGTAGGCAGCGGAGACGTCGAGGCCGGGGATCGTCGGCGGTGCGGGTGGGATGAGGGTTGCCTGGAGCGTTCGGGACAGCTCCTTGGCCCGGCGCTCGGACTCCTCCGCCCGCTCCTTGGCCCGCAGCAGCTCGCGCTCGTACTCGCGGCGGTGGGTGGCATCGAAGACCACGATGCGCACGCAGGTCGGCGTACCCGCCCCGTCGCTCTCGAGGACCGCGTTCACCAGGACCGGAAGCCGCTTGCCATCGGCACGAACGAGGTCGAAGGCGACCTCGCGCACCCGGCCATGCAGGTGCAACATCGGGTCGTAGTGCGTCTCGTGGTAGATCTTCCCGCCTGGCGAGAGCAGGTCGGCGAAGGTGCGCCGCCCGATGACCTCCTCAGGGGTGTAGGCCGTCAGGACCCAGAAGGTCGAGTTGGCGGCGGTCACCAAGCCGTCGAGCGAGGTCGTGAGGTAGCCGCAGGGCGCCTCGTCGTAGAACTTGGCGCTCGTCGGCGTGCTCACGGAGCAGTGGCGACTGGACTGCGGACGAACGGTCTCATCGCCGCGATCGTGGCCTCGGGTGCACTGAGGTTGGGGCAGTGTCCAGTGGCATCAAGCAGCGCGAACTCCGCGTTGGGCATCCTGTCCGCGACGTAGCGACCGACGTCGATCGGCGCGATCGCGTCCCGTTGGCACTGCAGCACCAGGGTCGGGGTCTGCACCCGGGGAAGGTCGGCACGGTTGTCGGAGCGGAAGGTCACCTCCGCGAACCGGCGGGCGATGTCGGGATCTGATCGGCAGAAGCTGTCGGTGAGCTCCTCCCCGAGCGCCGGCCGGTCGTCGTTGCCCATGATCACCGGCGCCATCGCGCTGGACCAGCCGAGGTAGTTGCTCCCCAGGGCCTCGAGGAGCTCGTCGATGTCACTCGCGCTGAAGCCACCGACATACCCCTCGTCGTCGATGTAGCGCGGTGACGGACCCACCATGACCAGCTTCGCGAAGATGTCGTCGTCCTCGAGGTCGGCCAGCAGCCCGATCATCGCCGAGACCGAGTGACCGACGAAGACACCGTTGGTGACACCGAGCTCGTGACAGATCTCGACCAGGTCCTCGGCGTACCCGCCCAGCGTGGAGTGCCTGGCCGTGTCGTAGGCCTCCGGCGCCGCGGCGCCGCAGCCGGCGTGGTCGTAGCTGATGACCCTGAACTCGTCCTCGAAGGCCGGGGCGACGTGGCGCCACATGTGCTGGTCGCAGCCGAACCCGTGGGCGAAGACCATCGGCTGGCCGTCGGGTCGGCCGGTGACAGTCACGTGGTGTCGAGCAACGGCGTCCATTTTCGGAGAGTAGACCGGCCTCGGGCGTACCGACAACGGTGGGTCAGTCGTCTTAACTCTGATTTCGTCTGGTTCGAGTGGTTCGCGGCAATAGTCGCCCCAGTGGGCGGATGCCGCTCAGCCGCTCAATGAAGCAGGGGTGAGGTACCAGCGTGACGCTCGGCCGGTCTGAGTAGGAACGCGGATGCATCCCAAGACCGGGCTGACCCATGCTGAACCCATGAACGCAGCAGCAGGCTCTGAGTGGGCGGCGCCAGGCATCAGACTGTCGAACTGGACCCGCCTCGGCGGAACGGCAGTTGCGCTGGCGATCTTCGCGGCAGCGATGTGGTTCGCCTGGTTGGGCTGGGACCACGAGTTCTACGACGTGGACGGAGTGGCCCAGGGCCCGTACCGGACTTGGCAGGTCGCCGGGTGTGGGCTGTCCATCGTCAGTGCGGCCGTGCTCGCCTTCCTCCGGGTCCCGCGGACCGCCGCCATCTTCGTCCTGGCGATAGCGGCAGACCTTGGTTTCGCGGTTCCGTGGGCTGTGGACGCATCCAGGGAAGATGCCAGCGGCCTGTGGGTCGTCGGGCTGTTCTTCCTGGTGGTTGGCGGTGGTGTGGGGTTGGCGGTTCTGCTCGCGGCCACCAGCGTCGTCCGCGCGTCCGGGCCCTCTGCCACCAAGAGCTGGTACGCGCGAGGCGTTTCGCGCCGGGTTTGCTGCGGGTGCCGAGGGCGAGCCGAATCGGACACGCGAAGTGACTAACGAACGAGCGTGGCGGTGGCTCGGAATGACCATTGCCAGCGAACCTGCTGGGGACATTAGGTGGTGGTGGCCCTCTTCAGGGCTGCCTGCCCGGGGATGCCTGGCAGCGACCTGGTGAAGGGTGTGGACCATGACACTGAATCGAAAGCGGACCCCTCGTCGTGGCTTCGTGGTGCTGCTGCCCATCGCAGCCTTCGCTCTCGTTCTCGCAGCACAGATGGGCAGCGGCGCTGGAGCCGTCACCCAGAAGGCCCCGGGGGGCCCACCCACCGCGACCCCCACCAAGGTCGTCATCATCGTCGTCGACGCCCTGCGCAAGGACTTCGTCGGCAAGTACGACATGACGAACATCAAGGCGCTGATGGTCAAGGGCAACAACTTCAAGAACTCCTACCTGGGTCACATGGGGTCGGAGACGGTCGTCACCCACAACGTCATCACCAGCGGTCTGCTGCCCAAGCACATGGGCTGGACCGACGAGGGCTACCGCGACGTCGACAACGTCCTCGACCCGGGTGACGCCGATCCGAACGACTTCTACCTCCCCGGCGACCTGTCGCGGGACCAGATCTACGACCTGCAGGCCCATGCCGGCTACCCCAAGCTGCAGGACTACCTACACACCGCGTTCCCCGGCAAGAAGGTCGCCACCGTCAGCCCCAAGCGGTACGCCGCCTGGACGTACGGCGGCAGCACCAGCGACATCACCGTGACCTTCGGCTCCCGGTCGCTCTGCGCCGCCACGGGCGTGGTCACCAGGCAGCCCGACGGCGTCAATGTCCCGGAGTACATCAAGCCGAGCCCCACGGACTGCTCGAGCCGCTACTACGTCGACGGGGACCGGAACAGCTACTACGACACCAATATCTTGCCTGCGCGGCTCTACCCTCTCGACGGGAACCGCTACACCGTGGGGCACGACCCGGCGCACCAGGGCGGGGACGTGTGGGCGGCGGACGCGGCGATCGACATCATGGCGCACGAAGACTGGAGCGGCGTGTTCGTCACCCTCCCGGGCGTGGACAAGGCAGCCCACATGTGGGGCGCCGAGGGCGACCCCGGCGCTGCGGGCAACCCCGGCTTCGACCCGATGACCCACATGGCCGCCGCGACCAGGGTGGCGGACGAACAGGTCGGGCGCATCATCGCCGCCCTGAGGTCCAGTGGTGAGCTCGACCACACCCTGGTCGTCGTCACCGCCGACCACGGGATGAATGCAGGCGCCACGAACTTCCTGGGCAACACCGATGACGCGGCGGCCGGCTTCCCCTTCGACTCCCGCGGCTTCTACAACTGGTACTACGCCGACACGCCCCTCATCGACTATCTACAGCCCTCCGACTGGATTCAGCCACTGGTGGCTACGGACAACATCGGGATCAGCTACCAGGACTCGGCCATTCGGATCTGGCTCAAGGACCAGTCGCCAGAGAAGGTCCAGGAGGCGACGGACATCGTCTCCGGGATGACTGGCGTCCTGGCCACCTACCGCCGAGACGGCGACCACTACACGCTCACGTGGAACACGCCGCCCACCCAGGTCAAGAAGTCGGAGTGGTCCTGGTTCCAGCAGCACGGCCAGGAGATCGTGGACTCCTCGGCGGCTGACTACGGTGCGGACGTCATCGGGCTTCTTCGAGACCACACCGTGGCTGGCGTCTACGGAGACCACGGCGGTGCCCAGCTCGCAGCCCAGAACATCCCGATCGTGTTCTACGGAGCGGGGACGAGCGACAGAAGCAGCGACGCAGCGATCCGGTCGGTCGACATCATGCCCACCGTGTTGCGCGCCATGGGCCTCCCGCAGACGGCGTCGATGGACGGGATCGGCTACCCGCTACCGCGCAAGTAGTCGACTCGTCGCCACGTGGGCCGGCCCTGACGCAGTGGTGCAGGTCAGGGGCGCCCATGGAGCCGCCTGTCGGAATCGAACCGACGACCTTCTCATTACGAGTGAGACGCTCTACCGACTGAGCTAAGGCGGCGCAGCGCCCGGCCGTTCAGCCGGGCACGCCGGACGAGTATAGGGCCGGGTGGGCGTGGCAATCCAAACGGGCGGCAGGCCCCTCGTCGGGGCCGGACACGCACCCCAGCCGGGTCAGCAGGACAGGTTGTCCTTGGGGGCCCTGCCCCTGATCAGGTAGCGCTCGATCGCATCGTCGACGCACTGGTTTCCCTGCTGGAAGCCGGTGTGGCCGTCGCCGTCGCGGCTGATCAGCCGGCCCGACTCGAGCTGGCGGGCGAGTGCCTTGGCCCAGGCGTACGGCGTGGCCGGGTCGCGCGTCGTCCCGACCACGACGATCGGCGGCGCGCCCGCAGCTGTCAGGGCGGTGCTGCGGTTGCCCGACTGCACCGGCCAGGAGGCGCAGGTCGAGAGGCTGTAGGCGAAGGCACGCCCGAAGGTCGGCGACGCCTTCTCGAACTCGGCGAAGTGACTGGGCACCTGCGCGCTGTCGATGAAGTCGTCGTGGTCGAGGCAGTTGACGGCGTAGAGCGCCTCGAGGGAGTTGTCGGTGTAACGGTCGGGTCCCCGGGAGGTGTACTGGTCGGCCAGCCGGAGCAGGGCACCGCCGTCACCGTGGTCGATCGCGCTGGTCAGGGCGTCGGTCAGCTCCGGCCAGTACTCCTTGACGTAGAGCGGCAGCCACACCCCGAGGGTGGCCAGGCCCTCGGTCAGCACCCGGTCGGTGCCGGTGTCCAGAGGTGCGCCGTCGATCTCGTCGAGCAGCCGCCGCACCCGCTTCGCCCCGGCGTCGACGGTGTTGCCCAGGATGCAGCCACCGCGGCTGACGCAGTCCCCGACATAGGCGCGCAGGGCGACCTCGAAGCCGTGGGCCTGACCCAGGGAGAGCTCCTTGGTGGACAAAGAGGGGTCGATGGCTCCGTCGAGGACCATCCGCCGGACGTGGCCCGGGAACAGGTCGGCGTACGTCGCACCGAGGAAGGTGCCGTAGGACGCCCCGAAGTAGTCGAGCTGGCGCTCACCGAGTGCGGCGCGAAGGATGTCGATGTCCTTCGCGGCCTCGACGGTGGAGACGTGCCGGGCCAGCTCCCCGCTCTCGCGCAGGCAACCGTCGCCGAACTCCTTGGTGAGCCGGTCCAGGTCGCGGACCTCGGCCGGGTTGTCGGGGTCCGGGTCCGCGGCCACGAGCTCGTCGGTCTGCTGGGTGTCCATGCACTTCAACGGCGTGCTCTGACCGACGCCGCGCGGGTCGAAGCCGACGATGTCGAAGTAGCGGGTCAGCTCCTGGCCGAAGACCAGCGCACCCGCTGCGGCGTACTGCACGCCGCTGCCGCCCGGTCCGCCCGGGTTCACCACGAGCGCCCCCACGCGCTGGCCGCGCTGGGAGGCCCGGACCCGGAGCACGGAGAGGCGAATGACCCTGCCCGATGGTGTGGCGTAGTCGAGCGGGACGACCAGCCTGGCGCAGTCGTTGCCACCGCACGCCCGCCACTTCAGACGCTGCTTGTAGAAGCGGGCGAGGCTCGGTGGTGCGGTCGGCATCGGGACCGTGGCGCTCTGCGACGGCGGTGCCTGGGAGGGACCGGCGCTGTCACCACCGCCGTTGCCCCGGAAGTAGGCCACCGCAGCGAAGCCGACCAGGCCGAGGCCCACCAGACCGACGACCATCGCGAGGATCACGGCGACGACGATCGCGGTGGTGCTGCGACCGGGTCGCGGTGCGACGGGAGGGTACGGCTGGGCCATGGCGCCCAGCGTAGGGGGCCGGGCCACGGGCCCGCCCGCGGCGACCGATCAGTCCCGGCGCACCTGCAGGGCCACCATCATCGACTCCAGTGCCAGCAGCGGCGGGACGTTGAACTCCAGCATCTGTTCCCGGGCCTCGAACACCGCCTCGATGCGGCCCAGGCTCTCCTCGGCGGTGGAGGCGTTGGCGAGCGCGACGACCTCGCCGCGCAGCTCCTCGTTGACCAGTTCCGAGGCGGCGCCGAGCTGGAGGGTGAGCACGTCGCGGTAGACCGAGATCAGATCCATCAGCCCCCGGTCGACCACGTCGAGGACGCGGCGCTTGGCCCGGGTCTTCTGTGACTTCTCCAGGTCGCGCAGTGCCGGGGCGTACTCGCGGGGACGACGACCGCGCTCGACGACGCCGTAGGTCCGGTCGAGGTCCTGCTTCTCGCGCTCGTCGTGGTCCGCGGTGAGGGCCTCGGCCTCCTCCTTGGCGAGGTCGTGCAGATCCGCGGCCGCGGCGATGCAGGCGCCCAGCGACGTGAGCCTTCCCGGGATCGCGACCACCTCACGGCGGCGGCGCCGGGTGTCCTCGTCGCGCGCTAGCGCCTTGGCCCGGCCGATGTGACCCTGGCTGGCGCGGGCGGCGTACGACGCGGTCTCGACCGCGAGCCCGTCGGTGCGGACGAGGAAGTCGGTGACGTCGGCCACCGACGGCGTGGAGAGTACGACGAGCCGGGTCCTCGACCTGATCGTGGGCAGGACGTCCTCGACGGTGGGCGCGCAGAGCAGCCACACCGTCCGAACGGTCGGCTCCTCGATCGCCTTCAGCAGCGCGTTGGCGGCCTGGTCGGTGAGCCGGTCGGCGTCCTCGACGACCATCACCTGCCAACGGGAGCCGGCCGGGGCCAGGGCGGAGCTGCGCACCAGCTCGCGCACCTCGTCCACCCCGATGGACAGCTTCTCGGTGCGGGTGACGCGCACGTCGGGGTGCGACCCGACGGTGACCTGGTGGCACGACGGGCACCCGCCGCAGCCGCCCTGTTCGCACTGCAGGGCCGCGGCGAACGCGAGGGCGGCGTTGGAGCGGCCCGAGCCCGGCGGCCCGGTGAACAACCAGGCGTGGTTCATGTCGCCGGCGACGGCGCGCTGGAGGCGCTCGATCAGCGGCTGCTGGCCGACGAGGTCCTCCCAGACGGTCATCGGGCCGACTCATCGAGCAGCGGGACGAGGCGCGCGTGCACCGCCTCGGCGATCTCCTCGACCTGGGCCCGCGCGTCCAGCACCAGGTAGTGGTCGGGATCCGCGGCGGCCAGCCGGAGGAACTCCGCCCGCACCCGTTGGTGGAACTCGATCGACTCACCCTCGATCCGGTCGCGCTCGGCGAAGCGGGTCAGGCCGTGGGCCGGCTCGAGGTCGAGCAGCACGGTCAGGTGCGGGCGCAGGTCGCCGGTGGCCCAGCGCGCCACCCACTCCAGGTCCGCGCCGTCGAGGGAACGCCCGGCGCCCTGGTAGGCCAGGGTGGAGTCGACGTAGCGGTCGGTGAGCACGATCTCGCCGCGCGCCAGCGCTGGCCCCACCACCGCGTGGATGTGCTCGGCCTTGTCAGCGGCGTACAGCAGGGCCTCGGTGCGGTCGGCGAGCTCGCCGGTGGCGGGGTCCAGCACGATCTCGCGGACCTTCGCCCCGACCGGGGTGTCCCCGGGCTCGCGGGTGAGCAGGACGACGTGGCCGGCAGCCTCGAGCCGCTGGCGGAGCAGCACCGACTGGGTGGACTTCCCGGCGCCCTCGCCGCCCTCGAAGCAGACGAAGACGCCGGTCGAGGCATAGACACCTGGGAAGCGGTCGGACACGGGTTCACCCTAGGGGGCAGGGGTGACCGACGCGGGAGGTGTCTGGGGCCGCGGCCTCAGGACTTCTTCGCCGCCGACTTCTTGGCGGTCGACTTCTTGGTGGTCTTCTTCGCCGTGGACCTCTTCGCGGGCGACTTCTTCGCCCCGCGCTTGGCGGCCTTCTTGGCGGGACCCTTGGCGCGACGCTCGGCGAGGAGCTCGGCTGCGCGCTCCAGAGTGATCGACTCGACCGAGTCCTCCTTGCGCAGCGTGGCGTTGTACTCACCGTCGGTGACGTACTCACCGAAGCGGCCCTCCTTGACCACCACGGGCGCCCCGGACACCGGGTCGTTGCCGAGCTCCTTCAGCGGCGGGGCGGCAGCCGCCCGACCACGCTGCTTGGGCTGGGCGTAGATGGCCAGCGCCTGCTCCAGGGTGATGTCGAAGAGCTGCTCCTCGCGCTCCAGCGAGCGGGAGTCGGTGCCCTTCTTCAGGTACGGCCCGTAGCGGCCGTTCTGCGCGGTGATCTCCACACCCTCGGCATCGCTCCCGACCACGCGCGGCAGCGACAGCAGCCGGACGGCCTGGTCGAGCGTGATGGTCTCCAGAGACATGTCCTTGAACAGCGAGCCGGTGCGCGCCCGGGCGTTCTTGGGTGCGTCCTCGGGAAGCAGCTCGGTCACGAACGGCCCGTAGCGACCGTTCTTCGCCACCACCTCGAGACCGGTCTCGGGGTGGGTCCCCAAGGGGGTCTCCTCACCGGCCGGGTTGGCGAGCAGTTCCTTGGCCTTGGCCAGGGTCAGCTCGTCGGGTGGCAGGTCGTCGGGGACGTTGGCCTTCTTCGCCGAGGGGGCACCGTCGTCGCCAGGACCCTCGAGATAGGGGCCGTACTTGCCGACTCGCAGGGCGATGCCGGTCTCGGCACCGCCGATCGGGAAGGTCGCCAGCTCCTTGGCGTCGATGTCGCCGAGCTCGCCCACCAGCGTCTTGAGGCCCTCGACCTCGCCGCTGCCGAAGTAGAACTCGCCCAGCTCGGTGACGCGGTCGCGCCGTCCGCCGGCGATCTCGTCGAGGACGTCCTCCATGCCGGCGGTGAACTCGTAGGAGACCAGCCTCGCGAAGTGCTCCTCGAGCAGCCGGATCACCGAGAAGGCCAGCCACGCGGGGACCAGCGCGGTCCCCTTCTTGTAGACGTAGCCACGGCTCAGGATGGTGCCGATGATCGAGGCGTACGTCGAGGGCCGGCCGATCTCTCGCTCCTCGAGCTCGCGGATCAAGGTGGCCTCGGTGTAGCGGGCCGGCGGCTTGGTCTGGTGGCCCTCGGCCCGGATCGACGCGGCGCTCACCGCGTCACCCTCGGCAACGTTCGGCAACCGGGTCTCCTGGTCGTCGGCCGTGGCGTCGGCGTCGTCGCTGCCCTCGACGTAGGCCTTGAGGAAGCCGTGGAAGGTGATCACCCGGCCGCTGGCGGAGAACACCACGTCCTCGCCGGTGCTGGAGGCGCCGCCGAGCCGGATCGTCACCGAGTTGCCGGTGGCGTCCTTCATCTGCGAGGCGATGGTGCGCATCCAGATCAGCTCGTAGAGCCGGAACTCGTCCCCGGTGAGGCCGCTCTGGGCCGGCGTACGGAAGGAGTCGCCGGCGGGTCGGATCGCCTCGTGCGCCTCCTGGGCGTTCTTGACCTTCGAGGCGTAGGTCCGGGGGGAGTCGGGCAGGTACTCAGCGCCGTACAGGTCGCGCGCCTGTGCCCTCGCCGCCGCCACCGCGGTCTGCGACAGCGTCGTGGAGTCGGTGCGCATGTAGGTGATGTAGCCGTTCTCGTAGAGCCGTTGGGCGATCGACATCGTCCGGGAGGCGCCGTAGCCCATCTTGCGGCTCGCCTCCTGCTGCAGCGTGGTGGTGCGGAACGGCGCGTAGGGCTTGCGGGTGTAGGGCTTGGACTCGACCGAGCGGACCTCGAAGTCGGTGTCGTGCAGCGCGTCGGCCAGCGTCTCGGCGCGGGTCTTGGACAGGTGGACGACCTTCGCGTTCTCCTTCAGCTCCCCGTCCTGACCGAAGTCGCTGCCCCGGGCCACCCGCGTCTCGTCGATCGAGTGCAGCTTGGCCGGGAACATCCGCTGGTCGTGCTTCTCGCCGGCGTCGAAGGTGCCCTCGAGGTCCCAGTACGACGCGACGCGGAACTTGATCCGCTCGCGCTCCTTGTCGACCACCAGCCGGGTCGCCACGGACTGCACGCGCCCGGCGGAGAGGCCGGACATCACCTTGCGCCACAGCACCGGGCTGACCTCGTAGCCGTAGAGCCGGTCCAGGATGCGTCTGGCCTCCTGGGCCTCGACGAGGTCCATGTCGATCTGGCGCGGGTTGGCGACCGCGGCGTTGATCGCCTCGGGGGTGATCTCGTGGAAGACCATCCGGTGGACCGGGACCTTGGGCTTGAGCTCGTCGAGCAGGTGCCAGGCGATCGCCTCGCCCTCGCGGTCCTCGTCGGTGGCGAGGTAGAGCTCGTCGGCGTCCTTGAGCAGGCCCTTGAGCTTGGTCATGTGGGACTTCTTGTCCCGGGAGACGACGTAGACCGGCTCGAAGTCGTTGTCGACGTCGACGCCCAGGCGTGCCCAGGACTCGCCCTTCAGCTTCGCCGGGATGTCCGCGGCGCTCTGAGGGAGGTCGCGGATGTGTCCGATGGAGGACTCGACGACATAGCCCCGACCGAGGTAGCCCTCGATGGTGCGGGCCTTGGCCGGTGACTCGACGATGACGAGCTTGTGTGCCACTTCTTGGTTACTCATCCTTTGCGCAGACTGGGACGTGCGGCCCCTCGGGCTGCCCGTCAAGGTAGCGCGTCCGGTCAACGACACCGCAAGCCCGTCCAGTGGCCGGGTGGCGCGGCCCCGTAGGGGCCGGGTGCGCTAGGACCGGTCTAGTTCCCGCTCCAGCTCTGCCAGAGGGCGGCGTAGGAGCCGCCAGCGGCAACGAGCTCGTCGTGCGAGCCGAGCTCCGCGATCCTGCCGTCCTCGACCACGGCGACCCGGTCGGCGTCGTGAGCCGAGAACAGCCGGTGGGCGATCGCGATCACCGTCCGGCCATGGAGCACGGCAGCCAGCGATCGCTCGAGGTGCCGGGCGGACCGCGGGTCGATCAGCGAGGTGGCCTCGTCGAGCACCAGCGTGTGTGGGTCGGCGAGCACCAGTCTGGCCAGCGCCACCTGCTGCGCCTGAGGAGGAGTGAGGGCCCGGCCGCCGGAGCCGACGAGCGTGTCCAGCCCCTCGGGCAGGGTGTCGACCCAGCCGAGGGCGTCCACGGCCGCGAGGGCCCCCCGGATCTCGGGGTCGGCCGCACCGGGGGGCGCCGCCAGCGCGAGGTTCTCCCGCAGCGTGCCCACGAAGACGTGGTGCTCCTGGGTCACCAGCGCCACATGTCCGCGCAGGTCCTCCAGCGGCAGCTCGACGAGCGCGACCCCTCCGACGGTGACCGTGCCCGTGCGTGGCGGGTGGATCCCAGCCAGCAGCCGGCCGAGCGTCGACTTGCCGGCACCGGACGGCCCGACCATGGCGATGCGCTCGCCCACCCCGACCCGGAGGTCGATGCCGTGCAGTACGTCGCGGCCCTCGACGTAGGCGAACCGCAGGTCCTCGGCGGCCAGCTCCTCGCCCCGGGGCTGCTCCCCGGTGACCGCGCGGTCGTCCGGCACGTGGGCGACGCCGAGCAGCCGGGCCAGCGAGGCCGCGCCGAGCTGCAGTTCGTCGAGGATCGAGACGACCCGGTCGACCGGGTCGATCAGCATCTGCACGTAGAGCGTGGCGGCCGTGACGTCCCCGAGCGACACCGAACCCTGGATGTAGAGGTAGCCGCCCAGCAGCAGCGTGCCCACCGTCGGGATCAGGTAGGACAGCTCCATGCTCGGGAAGAACATGGTGCGCAGGAACAGCGTGTAGCGCTCGGCGGCGTACGACTCCTTGATGTCCTCGTCGATCGCATCGATCCGCTCCGCGCCTAGCCCGAGCGCCTCGACGGTCCGCGCGCCCTCGACGGTCTCGGTGAGCGTCGCGTTGATGCGGGAGTACGACGCGCCCTCGCGCAGGTAGCCGGCCTTGGCGCGGGCGAGGTACCAGCGCAACCCGACCACGAGCGGCGGAACGCCCAAGAGGCAGGGGATCAGCACCCACCATCCCACGCTGACGGCCGCGACGAAGGTGACCGCCGCCGTCACGACCGCGATCGTCCACTCCGGCAGCGCCCAGCGCACCGACCAGCCGAGCTGGTCGACGTCGCGACCCGTCCGGGTCAGGAGGTCACCGGAGCCCGCCGACTCGATCACGCCGATCGGCAGGGCCAGCGCGTTGTCGACGAAGTCCTCGCGCAGCTCCGCCAGCACCTGCTCGCCGAGGACCTGGCTGACGTAGCGGGCGTAGCGGGTGAGCACGCTCTGGAGGACCAGGAAGCCAGCCAGCAGGAGGACGATCCGGTCCACCCGACCGGCGCTCGTGCCCCGAGCGACCACCTCGACGAGGTCGCCCAGCAGGCGCGGCGCCGCCAGCCCGGCCAGTGCGGCCAGGGCGTGCAGGGCCAGCGCCCCACCCAGCATCCGCGGGTGGCGGCGCGCGATCCTCGCCGCGTGGCGGCGCACCGCGCGGCTGTCGGCGACGGGCAGGCTGATGTCGGTGGCTGACGTCATCGGACCGAGGCCTCGGACTCACGGGTGACCACCCAGCGGTAGGTCGCTTCGCGCTCGAGCAGGTCCTGGTGGGTCCCGCGCGCCACCACCCGCCCGTGGCTGAGGAGCACCACCTCGTCCACCGCGTCCAGGAGCAACGGGCTGCTCGTGGTGACGACGGTCGTGCGACCGGCCCGGTGCTCGCGCAACCGCGAGGCGATCCGCACCTCGGTGTGGGCGTCCACGGCCGAGGTCGGCTCGACCAGCACCAGGATCTCCGGATCGAGGGCGAGCACGCGCGCCAGGACCAGGCGTTGCCGTTGTCCTCCGGAGAAGGTGCGTCCGCGCTCGGCGACGACGGTGTCGAGACCGTCGGGGAGTGCCTCCATGATGTCGGCGGACGACGTCGTCTCCAGCGCCTGCCCGACCCCGCCCGACCCGGTGACGTCGAGGCGATCGCCCAGCCGTCCGGAGAAGAGGAGCGAACCGGTGTCGGACACGACGATGCGCCGGCGTACCTCCGCGCGCGTCAGCGCGGTGAGGGGTACGCCGCCGAGCAGCACCTCGTCGTCCACGACGGCAGCACACATCCCGAGCCGGTCGGCGAGGTCGGCCGACTCGTCGGGGTGCTCGCTGACGATCGCGGTCATCGATCCCGGACGGATGCGCAGGCCGGAGCGCTCGTCGCGCAGGTCGGCGCCCAGTGGGGGCGACGGGGCGGGCACGACCGGGTCGAGGTGGTCTGACTCCAGGGACAGCACCCGGCACACCCGGCGAGCCGACACCCGCGCCCGGATGAGCTTGTTGGCGTACTCGGTGGCGGTGCGCAACGGGATCATCAGGAAGGCGGCGTAGCCGTAGAGGGCCACCAGCTCGCCCACCGTGACCCGGCCCAGCACGGCGTAGCGGGCCCCGAGCCAGACCACCACCACCACGAACACCCCGGGGAGGAACACCTCGAGCGCTTCGAGCACGGACTGCAGCCGGGCGACCCGGACGCCCGCCCGGCGCGTCTCCTGCGACTGGCGGCGATAGCGGTCGGCGAAGACCTGCTCGCCACCGATCCCGCGCAGCACTCGGAGGCCGCCGACGATGTCGCTGGCGGTGTTGGAGAGGTCACCCATCAGCTCCCGTTGCCGGGCGCTGCGGGTCTGGAGCGGGGAGAGCAGCGGCCCGACGAGGAGCATCAGGGCCGGTACGCCGACCAGGACGACCAACCCCAGGGTCACCGAGGTCTGCAGCAGGATCACCGCCACCAGCAGGAAGGACACGATCGCTCCGGCGAAGCGGGCCGTCACGTCCATCAGGTTGCCCAGGTGCGACAGGTCGGTGGTGCCGATGGCCACCACCTCGCCGGTGGAGACCTTGCGCGGCAGGGTGCCGCCCAGCTGGACCGCCTGGCGGCCGACGAGCTGGACGGTCCGGTAGGCCGCGGTGAGCCAGTTCGTGACGGCGAACCGGTGCCGCATGATCCCGCTGGCGGCCTGGAGCAGCCCGATCAGGAGCATCAGGCCGGCGTACGTCATCAGCTCACCGGTGTCCTTCCCGGTGACCCCTCGGTCGATCGCCCGACCGATCACGGCGGGCATCACCGCCTGGGTGCTCATCCAGGCGATCCCGAAGATCATCCCCATCACGAGGGTCCGCCACTGGCCCTTCGCCAGCCACCACAGCAGCCGCCCCGCCGACCTGTGGTCGGCGACGCCGGGGTGGTGGAGTGGAAGGACGCGCACCGCACCACGCTAGGGATCTTGCGCCCGCGAGGCGACTGGTTTTCGCCTAGGCGCCGGCCCGGACCTCGGGGGCGAGAGCCCCCATCACGATGGCGTCGGTCCACTGGTCGTCGAAGCGCAGCGCGTCACGGCGACGGCCCTCCTCGACGAAGCCGGCCTTGGTGTAGACCCGGCCGGCGCGCGGGTTGAAGGCGTAGTACTCCAGGCCCACCCGGTGCAGGCCCAGCACGCCGAAGGCGTGCGCCAGCACCAGCCGGGTGGCCTCGGTGCCGAGTCCGCGGCCACGCCCGCGCGAGCCGAGCAGCATCCGGTAGTTGCAGCCCTGGTTGCCCGGCTCCCAGTCGTTGAGGACGACCTCCCCGACGCAGCACCCGGCGCGGTTCTCCACGGCGAGGTCGAGCCGGTCGACCTGGTCGTTGCGGGTGGCGTACCAGCTCCGGGTGGCCTCATCGAGCGGGAGGCGCGCCGCGGCCCTGGCCTCGGCCGTGCTGTGCACCGACCCCGTCAGCTTCAGCACCTCCGCGTCGAAGCAGTCGCGCATCGCCTCGGCATCACCCTCGCGGAAGGGCCGGAGGGTCACCAGGTCTCCCACGAGGGTGGGCTTGGCGCTCCAGTCGGGGTCGGACACGGCGCCTCCAGCTCGGTCTCCCCCGCGGGCAAGCACCCGCAGGGCAGTCATTGTGCCGGTCGGCCGACCCTGCCCGCTCCTCCATCCGCCGACCGGGCGCTGCGCGCACGCCGTACGACGCCGAGAGGGCACTGCACACACGCAAACAGAAACCGACCGGGCACTTCCTGCACACCAGGTGTGCGGGAAGTGCCCGGTCGGCGTCGTACGGCGGAGCAGAACTGCCCGCTCGCGTGACCTACTGCTTGGCCGCCACCGCAACCGGGGCGTCGTCGGTCATCACGTTGGCGCGGCGCTTGGAGACCACCACGGCCGAGACGATGATGACCAGGGCGATCAGGGCGATCACGATGCGGAGCGCGTCGTTCTGGCCGTCCCCGATGCTCATCGAGACCACGGCGCTGGCGATCAGCAGCGAGACCAGGTTCATCACCTTGATCAGCGGGTTGATCGCCGGGCCGGCGGTGTCCTTGAACGGGTCACCCACGGTGTCGCCGATGATCGTCGCCTCGTGGGCGCCCGATCCCTTGCCTCCGTGGTGGCCGTCCTCGACCAGCTTCTTGGCGTTGTCCCAGGCTCCACCCGAGTTGGCCAGGAAGACGGCCATCAGGGTGCCGGTGCCGATGGCACCAGCCAGGAACCCGGCCAGCGCCTCGACCCCGAGACCGAAGCCGACCGCCACGGGTGCCAGCACGGCCAGCACGCCCGGAGCGACCAGCTCGCGGAGCGAGTCCTTGGTGACGATGTCGACGACCTTGCCGTACTCCGGTCGACCGGTGCCCTCCATGATCCCGGGGATGTCGCGGAACTGACGACGCACCTCATAGACCACGGCGCCGGCCGCACGGGCGACCGCGTTGATCGCGAGACCGGAGAACATGAAGACCACTGCCGCGCCCAGGAGGATGCCGACGAGCACCCCTGGGTTGAAGACGTCGAACACCAAGGTGTCGTTGTTGACGCCGGCCTCCTTGACCGCCTCGAAGACCGAGGTGGAGTAGGAGCCGAACAGCGCGGTCGCCGCCAGCACCGCCGTGGCGATCGCGATGCCCTTGGTGATCGCCTTGGTGGTGTTGCCCACCGCGTCGAGCTCGGTGAGGATCTGGGCGCCTCCGGGGCTCACGTCGCCAGACATCTCCGCGATGCCCTGCGCGTTGTCGGAGACCGGACCGAAGGTGTCCATGGCCACGATCACGCCCACCGTGGTGAGCAGGCCGCAACCTGCCAGCGCCACCGCGAACAGCGAGACCGTCAGCGTCGCGCCACCGAGCAGGAAGGCACCGAAGACGGCAGCACCGATCACCAGCGTGGTGTAGACGGCCGACTCGAAGCCGACTGATAGACCACTGAGGATCACGGTGGCAGCGCCCGTCAGGGAGCTCTCGGCGACGCCCTTGACGGGCTGCTGCTCGGTGCCGGTGAAGTAGCCGGTCAGGGCCAGGATGCCGGCGGCCATCACGATGCCGATCACCACGGCGGCCGAAGCGATCAGGCGGGGGTCGCCGCCGGCGCCGGCCATGTCGCTGCCCATCACGTTGTCGAACTCCGCGAAACTGCCGGGGAGGTAGATGTAGGCCGCGATCACCGAGACGACGGCGCCCACCGCCGCGGAGATGTAGAAGGCGCGGTTGATGGTGGTGAGGCCGTTCTCGCCGGCCCGCGGGTTGGTGATGTAGACGCCCAGCACGGCGGTCAGTGCACCGATCGCCGGGACGAGCAGCGGGAACACGAGACCGGCGTCGCCGAAGGCCTGCGAGCCGAGGATCAGCGCGGCGACGAGCGTCACGGCGTAGGACTCGAACAGGTCGGCCGCCATGCCGGCGCAGTCACCGACGTTGTCGCCCACGTTGTCTGCGATGGTGGCCGCGTTGCGCGGGTCGTCCTCGGGGATGTTGTTCTCGACCTTGCCCACCAGGTCCGCGCCGACGTCGGCGGCCTTGGTGAAGATGCCGCCGCCGACTCGCATGAACATCGCCAGGAGTGCGGCGCCGAAGCCGAAGCCCTCCAGCACGTGCGGGGCCTCGTCCTTGAAGAGGATCACCACGACGCTGGCGCCGAGGAGCCCGAGGCCGACGGTGAGCATGCCCACCATGGCGCCGGTGCGGAAGCCGATCCGCATCGCGGGGTCGCGACCGGCGTTGTTGGCTGCGGCGGCCACGCGGAGGTTGGCCTTCACCGCAAGGCCCATGCCCAGATAGCCCACCGTTGCGGAGAAGCCCGCCCCGACCAGGAAGAAGACCGAGCGACCGATGCGGACTGCGGTGTCGTCAGCTGGGAGCGCGAGCAGGGCTACGAACGCGATGGCGGCGAAGATGCCGAGCGTCCGGAACTGCCGGGTCAGGTAGGCGTTGGCGCCCTCCTGGACCGCGTACGCGATGTTCTTCATGTTGTCCGTGCCCTCGTCGGCTTCGAGGACCTCTTTGCGGAACATCGCGGCCATCGCGAGCGCGGCGAGCGCGATCACGGCGACGATGATGACCAGCACGAGGTTCGAGCCGTCGAGGTTCACGACGGCGGGGTGAAACCCGGTCATGATTCTCCTCGGGGTGTTGTCTGTGGATGACAGCCGCGGAGTCTACGTGGCGCAGCACACAGCGCCGTGACCGGGTTCACACGCAGGTACGGCGAGGCCGAGCTGAGGTGGGGATCAGGCGCCGAGCGCCGAGGCCTCGGACTCGTGGATGGTGAACACCTTGGCGAGACCGGTGATCCGGAAGATCTTGAGCAGGCGGTCCTGGGAGCAGATCAGCTCCATGGACCCGTCGTGCGCGCGCACCTTCTTCAGGCCACCCACGAGGACACCGAGGCCGGTGGAGTCGAGGAAGTCCACGCCCTCCATGTCGATCACGAGGTCGTGGTGGCCGTCGCCGACGAGCTCGGTGATCTTGTCCCGCAGCTTGGGTGCCGTGTACACGTCGATCTCGCCACCCACGGCGACGATCGTGCGGCTGTCGACCTCACGGGTCTGCAGCGAAAGATCCACGGTCTCTCCCTCAACCAGTGGGAGCCGCCAAGGCCCCCTCTCGCACTTGCTCACAGCGACTGTCACGGTATTGAACCACGACCTCGCGGCCGCCGTGGGCAGTCTGTCACCCCTCCTTGAGAGACTAGCCGTGTGCCGGTGGTGGATCTCGACGGGCTGATGGCCCGGATCAGCAGCTCGCCCGGGCGAGAGGACTGCCTGACCCACCTCGAGGTCGCACCGGCGCGCGAGGCGAGGACCAGCAGCTGGCCCGAGTGGCTGGGCGACCCGGTGCGGGAGGCGTTCGGCCGCATCGGCGTACACCAGCCGTGGACGCACCAACGCCAGGCCGCCGACCTCGCCCGCTCCGGGGCGCACACGGTCATCTCCACCGGCACCTCCTCGGGAAAGTCGTTGGCCTACCTGCTTCCGGCCCTGGAGGCGATCGAGACGGCCCGCGGACCGAAGGGCCAGCGCGGTGCGTCGGTCCTGTACCTCTCGCCGACCAAGGCTCTGGCGCAGGACCAGCTCGCCGCGATCCGACGGCTCGGGCTGCCCGAACTGCGTTGCTCCACCCACGACGGCGACTCGACCCCCGAGCTGCGCGAGTGGACCCGCGACCACGCCGAGTACGTCCTCACCAACCCCGACATGCTGCACCGCTCCCTCCTCCCCGCGCACGCACGCTGGTCGCGCTTCTTCGCTGCGCTCGAGTTCGTCGTGATCGACGAGTGCCACCACTACCGGGGAGTGTTCGGGGCTCACGTCGCCCAGATCATCCGGCGGCTGCGACGGGTCGCGGCGCTCTACGGCGCCAGCCCGACGTTCGTGCTCGCCTCGGCCACCGTCGCCGACCCTCAGGTCTCCACCGGCCGGCTGACCGGTCTGGAGGTCGTCGCGGTGACCGACGACGGGTCGCCCCGCGGCCGCACCGCCCTGGCGCTGTGGGAGCCGCCGTTCACCGCTGGCGTTGGCGAGAACGGCGCGCCCGTGCGTCGGTCCGCCACCAGCGAGGTGGCCGACCTCCTCACCGACCTCGTCGTGGAACGGGTGCGGACCCTGGCGTTCGTCCGGTCGCGCCGGGGCGCCGAGACCGTGGCGGCGACCGCCCGCCGGCTGCTCGGCGAAGTGGACGCGAGCCTGGTCGACCAGGTCGCGGCCTACCGCGGCGGCTACCTGCCCGAGGAACGGCGCGAGCTCGAGGAGGCGCTGCGAAGCGGCCGGTTGCTGGGCCTTGCTGCTACCAACGCGCTGGAGCTGGGCATCGACATCAGCGGCCTGGACGCCGTACTCCTGGCCGGCTTCCCGGGCACCCGCGCCGCTCTGTGGCAGCAGGTCGGCCGCGCCGGTCGAGGGACGCGCGAGGCGCTCGGGGTGATGGTGGCCCGCGATGACCCGCTGGACACCTACCTGGTGCACCACCCCGAGGCGCTGCTGGGGCAGCCCGTCGAGGCCAACGTCTTCGACCCGGACAACCCCTATGTGCTCGGGCCACACCTGTGCGCGGCCGCGGCCGAGATCCCCCTGACCGTGGCTGAGCTGCCGCTGTTCGGGCCGGGTGCTCGCGCCGCGGTCGACGCGCTGACCGAGGGCGGGTTGCTGCGGCGGCGGGCCCATGGCTGGTTCTGGACCGACCGCCGCCGCGCCAGCGACCTGGCCGACATCCGCTCCTCGGGAGGGACTCCGGTGCGGCTGGTCGAGAGCGACACGGGTCGCGTCCTCGGCACCGTCGACCATTCCTCCGCACACGGCACCGCCCACACGGGCGCGGTGTACCTGCACCAGGGCGAGACCTGGTTGGTGACCGAGCTCGACCTCGCCGAGTCGGTGGCCATCGTGGTCCGGGCCGACCCCGACTACTCGACCTCGGCCCGCGAGGTCACCGACATCGCGATCCTGCGGGAGCGGACCGGGGTTCCCTGGGGGGAGGCACGCCTCAGTCTGGGCGAGGTCCGGGTCACCCACCAGGTCGTGTCGTTCCTCAAGCGCCGGATCCCCTCCGGCGAGGTGATCGGCGAGGAGTTGCTCGACCTCCCGGAGCGGACCCTGCAGACAACGGCGGTCTGGTGGACGCTGCCGCCCGCGCTGCTGGCCGAGAGGGGGTTCGCCGACGCGGACCTCCCCGGTGCTGCGCACGCCGCGGAGCACGCCTCCATCGGCTTGCTCCCCCTGTTCGCCACCTGCGACCGGTGGGACATCGGTGGTGTCTCAACGGCGCTGCATCCGGACACCGGGATGCTGACGGTCTTCGTCCACGACGGCCACGACGGCGGCGCGGGGTTCAGCGAGCGGGGCTTCCACGCGGCCGGCGAATGGCTCGCGGCCACCCGGGAGGCCATCGCGTCGTGCCGCTGCAGCGACGGCTGCCCCTCGTGCGTGCAGTCGCCCAAGTGTGGCAACCAGAACAGCCCACTCGACAAGCGCGGAGCGATCGAGCTGTTGGGGCTGCTGCTCGAGCACCGCCCCTGACAGGGCCTGCGAGGGCTAGGGTCGAGGTGATCGGGGGACCGTACGAAGAAAGAGAGTCGGCCGTGTTCGTCGCTGCACTCATCGTCCTGCTCGCCGCCGTGCTGCTGGTCATCGCCGCACTGTTCGGCGGCGGCGACGCCACCGTCATCGACCTGGGCTCCTTCAACCTCGAGACCAGCGCCACGATGGTCTTCTTCCTCGGCATGGCCACCCTGCTGCTGTTCGTGCTCGGCATCGGCATGCTCCGCGGCGGCGCTCGCCGGGCCAGCGCTCGGCGCGCGGACCGCAAGAAGGTGAGTGAGCTCAGCGACAAGCTCGACGCCTACAAGCGCGAGGAGCGCACCACGGAGTCCGGCGAGGACGACTAGGGCGTCACTGGCCCGGCGCGGCTGCGCGCCCGTTGAACGACGGTCCTGCCGAGCAGCGGCCGGCCGCCCACGGTCACCTCGATCCACACCTCTGAACCCGTCACCCGACACACGTGCAGCACCGCGCCGTTGCGCGTCGCGACAACGCTCGCCCGGACGCACGGGTCCTCGCCTTCCTGGAGCGAGGCGGCGCCCGCCAGCGCCGCCAGATCGGCGGCGGCCTGGGCGCCGCGGTGACGGGCCACGATGCCCACCGCACCGGCGACGGCCAGGGCGACGAAGCACACCAGCCAGGTCATCGTGATGGCCAACAAGGCCCCGGCACCGTTCTCCTCCTTCATCCGCCCGGCTCCCGGGCTGCCACCGCCTCGGCCTCGACCCGGAAGCCGGCCCAGGCGCCGAACAGCCATGCCGGGCCCCGGACCGGGCTGCTCACCGAGACGACAACGGTGTCCTCGCGCTGCTCGATCCGGATCTGCGACCCGGGTGGAGCCACCTGCCGTCCGAGGGACTGCGCCGTGCCCGGTGTCTCGGCCCGGGCGGCCGCCCGGGCAGTCTCGCGAGCCGCGTCGATCGCCCGGACCTGGGTGAGGCCCACGCCCACCAGCCAGGCCATCGAGACGGTGAACAGTGCGAGCATCGGCAACGCCATTGCCGTCTCGGCTGTCACGGCACCGTCCTCGTCGCGTCCTGCCATCGCCTTTCCTCGCATCGTGTCTTGCTTGGTGCGACCGGCAGGGCGGGTAGCCCCGTCCCGCCCCACCGGCCGATCTTGAGGGCTCAGAACGGCAGCAGTCGTCGGATGGCCTCGAAGATGAACTTGATCAGCGCCTGCCCCGCCTCACTGGTGAGGAACTTGAACAGCACGGCCGCGAAGCCGACACCGCAACCGGTGACCGTGGCGTACTCCGCAGTGGTGGCGCCCCGCTCGTCGCGGGTGGGGAGGCGTGAGGTGATGTCCATGGCTGCTCCTGACTGTCGACCGCGAGCCGGTCGGCTCGAGGAGGTGGATTCCCTTGTAGGGATGAGGTTTCTGCACCGGCACCGGTCCCGCGAGCGGGGGATTCGGGGCCGTGGAGTCGCGGGAACGGGAAGCGCCTGTGGATGCGTGGCGGTCATCGGAAGAGGGCCATGGACGTGAACACACCGACCACCATGGGAACGACGCCCAGCAGCATGAACGCCGGCAGCAGGCAGAGGCCGAGCGGAGCCGCGGCCTTCACCTCCACGCTCCGGGCGCGGTCCTCGACCTCCGCGCTCACCCGCGCACGCAGCTCCTCGGCCAGCTGGTGCGCGGCGGCGCCCACCGGGCCGCCCGTCTGGTGGGCACGCCCCAGGGAGCGGCCGAGCGGGCCGAGCCCGGGCCGCTGCGCGACGGCCCGCCAGACGTCTGCCGGGTCGACCCCCATCGCCAACCGGTGCTGGATGGCGCGGAACTCCTCACCGACCGGACCACCGAGCGCCTCGGCCACGGCCAGGAGGGCGGACTCGGGAGCGCCACCCACATCCAGGCAGGACGCCAGGAGGTCGACCCCGAGGGGGAGTTCCGCGGTCAGCTGCTCGCGCTTCCGGACGACGGCGGGATCCTCGGTCCGGCCGAGAACCACCCACACGGTGACCCCCGCCAGCAGTCCGGCGACAGGCCCTGCCGGGCCGCCCACCATCACCCAGCCACCGCCCACGGCCACGGCGGCGAGCAGCGGGCGCAGGCGAAGCAACCGACTGCGCTCGGGTCGTGCCGCCGACGGCGCTGCGGCGACCCGCAGAGGTCCCGCCCGGCCGGACACGGCGAGCCACGCGGCCAGGCCGGCGAGCGCGGCGCCCAACCACGTCATCGTCGCTGGACCCGGTCGGCGATCGAGTCGAGCCAGCGCACCCCCGCGAAGGAGAACGCCAGTCCCAGTCCGAGGCACCCCAGACCGACGGGCGACCCGGTCAGGAAGCCGATCGGGTCGCCGCCTACGCCCAGACCGAGCAGAAGCACCCCCACCGGCAGGACGGCCAGCACCCTGGCCGTGGCCCTGGCCGACGCCAGCTCGGCTGCGACGAGTCGCGCCGTACGTCGATCCGCGCGGATGCCGGCGGCCGCCGTGCTGACGGCGGCGGCCAGGCCCGCGCCGGTGTCGTGGGCGACGTACCAGCTAGCCGCAAGGGTCCGGAGCTGGCCGGCGCCCGGGCGCTGCGCGAGCTCGCGCAAGGCGTCCGGGACGTCAGCGCCCAGCTGCCCCGCGACGGCGACCGGCGCGAAGTCGGGCCAGTCCGCCGCGGCCTGCGCCAGGCTCAGCAACGGTGGCTGACCGGCCGCCAGGTCTGATGCGATCGCCTCGCAGGTGGCCAGCACCTGGTCGGAGCGTCGATCAGCGGCTCGCGCCGCGGCCCGACGCCGCATCACGGCCAGGACGCCGAGCAGGGTGGCGAGGAGGATCAGGACGAGCACGAAGCCGGTCGGGGTGAGGATCCACCAGCAGGCGAGAACGACGGCGCCAAGCGTGCACCCGAGGGCTGCCGTCGGAGCCTCTCGCCACCCGGCGCCGTCGCTGGCCCCGGGAAGCCGCCGGGTCGACGGACCGGCAACGGCGCACGCCACAGCGACCCCCGTCAGGAGCGCGGCGAGGACACTCACGCGTGCACCAGCTTGGCCAGCACGTCGGCGGCCGGGCCGCGGGAGGCGCCGCCGTCCTCGCCGAAGCTCAGCGCCGGCACCACCTCCACCGCGCCGCCGGGAGCCTGGCCGAGGACACCGATCTCCCGGACCCTCCTCCTGCGGTCCCTTCCGCGGGCGAGGTGGATCACCACGTCGACCGCCGAGTCGAGCTGGCTGTGCACCGCCTCGCGGCCGAGACCCGCAGCCAGGGCCAGGCCCTCTATCCGGCTGGGCACGTCCGCAGCCGAGTTGGCGTGGATGGTTGCGCAGCCTCCCTCGTGCCCGGTGTTCATCGCGGCCAGCATGTCGACCACCTCGGCCCCGCGGACCTCGCCGACGACAAGCCGGTCCGGGCGCATCCGCAGCGCCTGTCGCACCAGCACTCGCAAGGTGATCTCACCCGCGCCCTCGATGTTCGCCGGCCGCGACTCCAGGGCGACGACGTGGGCGTGGTCCGGACGCAGCTCGGAGGCGTCCTCGACCAGGACGATCCGCTCCTCTGGCGCCACCATCGAGAGCAGCGCATTCAGCAGGGTCGTCTTCCCGGAACCAGTGCCGCCGCTGACCAGGAAGGGCAGGCGGCGCTGCACGACCAGCTCGAGCAGGGTCGCGCCCTCCCGGGTCACCGACCCCTCCTCGACCAGCTCCGTGAGGGTGAACACCCGGTGACGGGGGACCCGCAGGGACAGCACCGTGCCGGGCCGGGAGACCGGAGCGAGGACGGCGTGGAATCGGGACCCGTCGGGCAATCTCAGGTCGACGTGCGGCGAGGCGTCGTCGAGTCGGCGGCCGCCCATGGCGGCCAGTCGCTGGGCGAGCCGCCGGACCGCCTGGTCGTCGACGAAGCTGACCCCGGTCAGCTCCAGCCCGGCACCGCGGTCGATCCAGACGTGCTGCGAACCGTTGACGAGCACGTCGGTGACGCCGTCCAGCCGCAGCAGCGGCTCCAGCGGGCCGGCGCCGACGACATCGCGATGGAGGGCGTCGTGCACGGCCAGGACGGTGGCGTCGCCGACGGGGCGGCCCTGCTCTCGCAGGGCCTGGGCCACGAGTTGCGGCGTCAACGGGGCGGCGTCCCGGGCGAGTCGCTCGCGTACGACGTCGAGCAGGTCCGCGGTCACCGCCTCACTCACGCCGCGGCCGTATGCCGGTCGGCCAGCAACCGGTCGACACCCGTCCGTGCCGCTCGCGCCAGCGCGCTGCGGCGGGATCGAGACGGCCCGACTCCGAGGTTGATCGCCTCGTCGAGCCCGCGCTGATCCGGCATCGCCACCAGGAGCGGGATGCGCAGCAGCCTGCTGACCGCCTCGGGCGTGACGCCGCCGCTGCCACCACGGGTCACCAGGTGGCGAGCCGGGCTGAGCTCGGGGAGCCGCTGCGCGACCCGTGCGGCCGAGCTGACCCCGGGCACGGTCAGGGTCGAGACGAGCACGACGTGGTCGCAGCGGGTGATCGTCTCGTCGGTGACCGCGTCCCGATGGCGCGGAAGGTCGACCACGACCACCTCGAACCCACGCCGCCCGGCCGAGAGCACCTCGCGCATCGCGAACGCCTGGAGGGAGGCAGGACGGTCCGGTGGCCAGGTGAGCACCGAGAGGTCCCCGGCCCTCGGAAGGGCCTCGCGCAGTGAGCGCGAGCTGAGCCGCCCGGTCGTCTGGAGCATCGAGTCCCAGCGGATGCCGTCGATCCGCTCGAGCCCGAGCACCCGGTCGACCCCGGCCCCCATCGGGTCGGCGTCCACGAGCAGCGTCGGGCCGACGCAGGCGGCCCTCTGGGCCAGGGCCGAGGCGAACACCGTCGCCCCGGCGCCGCCCGAGCCGCCGAGCACACCGATGGTCAACCCCGGCGCAGCGGCACCGTCGCCGACGTCGGTGAGCAGCTCGACGAGCCAGGCATCCGAGGCCGGCAGTCCGGCCACCGTCTCGGCGCCCAGGGCGAGGGCGTCGCGGAACAGCCCGTCCCCGACCGGGGTGTGCGCCAGGACGTGGACCCGCCCGCGCCGTCGCGGCCCCGAGGCGGCCAGGGCGGGTGCGAGGTCGGCGCCGACCAGCACCACTGGTGCTGCACCCCACTGGCGCAGCGCCTCGGCAGAGTCCCCCACCAGCTCGGGCACGACGCCTGCTGCCGCGCAGAGGCGCTGGACGTCGGTGAGGAGCCTGGGGTCGGCGGAGATGAGGAGCGGGGGCGCGGTGTCCATCCGCCGATGTTGCGGTCAGGACGGGCCCATCAGCGCGAGGAGTACGGCGCCCTGTGGAGGCTCCCGGCCGGTCCGGACCGTGTGGACCCGAAACGGTCATACCCGCAGAAGACATCACGGCCGCTGCCTACACTTCACGCATGAGCCCGGTGGCCCGACCGACGGCAGCGTTCTTCGACCTCGACAAGACGATCATCGCCAAGTCGAGCACGCTGGCCTTCAGCCGCGAGTTCCAGGCCGGTGGGCTCATCTCCCGCGGCGCGGTGCTGCGGTCGGCGTACGCCCAGTTCGTCTATCTCGTCGGCGGCGCCGACCACGACCAGATGGAGAAGATGCGGCAGTTCATGTCGCAGCTGTGCGCTGGCTGGGACGTGCAGACCGTCAGGGAGATCGTGGCCGACACGCTGCACAACATCGTGGACCCGCTGGTCTACGACGAGGCCGTGGGCCTGATCGAGGACCATCACGTCGCCGGACGAGACGTCATCATCGTCTCCACGAGTGGGTCGGAGGTCGTCGAGCCCATCGGGGAGATGCTGGGCGCCGACAAGGTGATCGCCACCCGGATGGCCGTCGAGGACGGCAAGTACACCGGCGAGATCCGCTTCTACGCCTACGCGGAGAACAAGGCCAAGGCGATCCGCGACCTCGCCCGCAAGCGGGGCTACGACCTCGACCGGAGCTACGCCTACAGCGACTCGGTGACCGACGTGCACATGCTCGAGGCCGTCGGCCACCCGCACGCGGTCAACCCGGACAAGGACCTGCGCAGGATCGCTCGCGAGCGCGGCTGGCCGGTGCTGGTGTTCGAGAAGCCGGTCGCCCTGCGCAGCAGGATGCGCCTCCCGGCGACCAAACCGACCATCGCAGCGCTGACGATCGGGGGCTTCGCGGCCATCGGCGCAGCCGTCTGGCTCAACGTCAGAAGGCGTCGCGTCTCCGGCTAGGAAGTCAAGGGTTGTTATGCCGATGGGCGCGGCGTACAAAGGAGGCACACAACTTCAAGGACCCACACGGTGGCGGTACCCACGCGGCGATCTACCCTTCCTACAGGGCGTTTGTCATACCGGAACTGCCGGTGGCAACAGTTAGAAAGTGCACGCCTGGTAGCCAACCCCCGTGTGTTCGAGCGGCATCGAGACCTCGTGTCTCGGTGCCGCTCATCCGTCCGAGCACACCCACCTCAACCGCGCAGCGGGCTCGCCTCCGCGCCCCGGGCCTGCGCCTGGGCGCCGTAGAGCAGCCAGGCGTGCAGACCGGCGCGACCACCGTCGCGGTAGCCGCGCAGGTTGGACTCGTACTCCGCCCGCAGGGCCAGGTGCCCGGCCTCGGGTACGACGAGGGAGGCGGGGTCGACCCCTCGGGCCACGAGGACGAGGCGCTCCGCGGCACGGGCGACGATCCCGTTGTGGGAGGAGAAGGGGGCGGCGGCCACGAGGTCCGCGTGCAGAAGTGCAGCGACGATGAGCGCGGGTGTGGTGGTGGCCAACAGCGTCCGGGAGAGCACGTTCAGTCGCTCCGCGGCTGCTGCGCCGACGGGCTGGCCAGGATCGTCCCCGCCGGCGAGCGTGTGCAGCCGGGCGAACGCCTGCAGCGGCGAGCGGCCGAGCACCGGGACCAGCGACAGCATCTCGGAGGTGACCCGCAGTGCGGCCTGGGCGGTCTCGTCACCTTTCCCGAGCCGGACGTCCTCCAGCGACGAGGCGGACCCTTCGAGCGCCGCACTCGCATGGGCGCCCCGCAGCAGGGACTCGGCCGTCTGGGCGGGGCTGGTCTTGCGGAGCCCACGGTCACGCAGCATCACGTCGATTCCGTCACGCGTCGCCGCGTAGGCCGACGGGACGCCTTCAAGGTCGGTGAGCCAGGCCAGTGGATCGGCCCGGGGGTCGACCTTGGGATCGGGCGCGGGAGCGGACACGCCCGGAAGGCTATCGGGTAACTTCGAGCGCACGATGAGCGACCATTCACCGCAGCGCAGCCGGTCCTTCGCCGGTGTCGCCGACGCCTACGACCGCTCACGTCCGTCGTACCCCGAGGACGCCGTCTCGTGGCTCACCGGCTCGGGGCGGTCCACGGTGCTCGAGCTCGGCGCCGGGACCGGCAAGCTGACCGAGCTCCTGCACGCCCAGGGGCACCAGGTCCTCGCCACCGACCCGTTGCCCCAGATGCTGAGCAGGCTGGGAGCCAGGGTTCCGGTCCAGCACGTCGCCGCCACTGCCGAGCACATCCCCCTGCGCTCGCGCACGGTCGACGTGGTGGTCTGCGGCCAGTCCTTCCACTGGTTCGACCACGACCTCGCCATGGCAGAGATCGCCCGGGTGCTGCGACCCGGCGGCGTGCTCGCGCTGGTGTGGAACAGCTACGACGAGGGGATCCCGTGGGTCCGCCGGCTCAAGGGGCTGATCTCGCCCGACGAAGGCAACGGCGACCCGACCCTCCCGCTGCTCGAGACGCCGTTCTTCGGGTTCGTCGAGGAGCAGCAGTTCCGCTTCTGGCAGACCCACACGGCCACCACGCTCGCCGACCTGGCTCGATCGGTGTCCTACGTGGCGACGATGAGTGAGCTGGCCCGCAACGACGTGCTGGCCAAGGTCGACGCCCTGTACGCCGACTATGGCCGCGGCCACGACGGCATGCAGCTGGCCTGGGTGACGCGGTGCTACCGGGCCGTCGTACGCCACGACGAGCTGCCGCCGGAACCGCCGGCCCCCACGGCGTCCGTGCCCCCCGACGAGTCCGGCTCCGGCGACCCGGCCAGACCGGCACCTCCGGAGGAACCCGGCATGCAACTGATCGACTTCAGGTGAGGCGATGGCACTCGAGGGGCTGCGCAGCCGTTGGTCCGCCCGTCAGCTCGGCAGTGATGCCGACCTGGCCACGTACCGCACACTGCACACCGCGTCACTGGCCTCCCCCGCGCTCCGCCGCGGCCTGACCCCGGAGTCGGTGGAGCGCAGCCTCAAGCACCTGCGCATCCTGCTGGGGACCCCGGCAGTCGCCATCTCCGACACCCAGCAGCTGCTGGGGTACGACGGCCTGTCGACCCATCACGCCGGACAGGCCCAGGATCTCGCGGGGCGGGCCGTCCGTGACGGCGCGACCGTGGTCTCGGGGCGGGCCGAAGTCACGTGCGACACGGCCGGCTGCCTGGTCGGCCACGCGATCGCGAGCCCGCTGGTCATCGACGACCGCGTGGCGGGCGCGCTGGTCGTGATGGCTGAGCGCAGCTCCGCCGGCCTGTTGCGGGCCACCGAGGAGGTGGCGGCCTGGGTGTCTGGCCAGCTCGCGCTCGCCGAGCTCGACGAGCAGCGCCACCGGCTGGCCCAGGCCGAGGTCCGGGCGCTGCGCGCGCAGATCAGCCCGCACTTCATCTACAACTCGCTGGGGGCGATCGCCTCGTTCGTGCGCACCGACCCCGACCGGGCCCGCGAACTGCTGCTGGAGTTCGCGGACTTCACCCGCTACTCCTTCCGCCAGCACGGCGAGTTCACGACGCTCGCCGAGGAGCTCCGCTCCATCGAGCGCTACCTGCTGCTGGAGCAGGCCCGGTTCGGCGACCGGCTGCGGGTGACGCTCAAGATCGCGCCGGAGGTCCTCGGCGTCAGCATCCCGTTCCTGTGCCTGCAACCGCTCGTGGAGAACGCCGTACAGCACGGCCTGGAGGCGAATGCCGCCGATGGTCACATCTCGATCGAGGCACGTGACGTCGACCGGGAGTGCGTCATCGCCATCGAGGACAACGGTGCAGGACAGGACCCGGAGCGGATCAGGGAGGTGCTCTCCGGCACCGCCGGCGGCGACTCGGTCGGACTCGCCAACGTCGATGAGCGGCTGCGCAACACCTTCGGCGACGAATACGGTCTGGTCGTGGAGACCGCACTCGGAGCCGGCACCAAGGTGATCGTCCGCGTCCCGAAGTTCGCCCCCGGAGTGAGCGCATGACGACGAAGGGCCGGCCGTGACCGGCCTCCGAGTGCTTGTCGTCGACGACGAGCGGCCGGCCCTCGACGAGCTCGTGTTCCTGCTGGGGCAGGACGAGCGCATCTCGCAGGTGCACTCCACCGACTCGCCCACCGAGGCGCTGCGCATGCTCAAGGAGCTCGACGTCGACGCGATCTTCCTCGACATCCAGATGCCCGACCTCACCGGCATCGAGCTGGCCCAGGTGCTCGCCCGCTTCAAGACTCCCCCCGCCGCGGTGTTCGTGACGGCCCACGACCAGCACGCGGTGGACGCGTTCGAGCTCAACGCGGTCGACTACGTGCTCAAGCCGGTGCGTGCGGAGCGCCTCGCGGAGGTCGTACGCCGGGTGGTGGCCGCCGCGCCCGCCGAGACGGCCGAGGAGCAGCAGGTCCCGGTCGAACGGGGCGGCGTGACGCGGTTCATCCCGGTCTCGCAGATCCGCTACGTCGAGGCCGAGGGTGACTACGCGCGGTTGCACACCGCCGACGACAGCCACCTGCTCCGCGTCCCGCTCACCCAGCTGGAGCAGGACTGGGCCGACGCTGGGTTCGTGCGGATCCACCGGTCGATCCTGATCGCCACGGCGTTCGTCGACGAGGTACACGTCGACGCCGGCAGGTGCACCGTCGTGATCGACGGCCAGGTGCTCCAGGTGAGCCGGCGGCACACCCGAGAGCTGCGCGACCTGCTCGTCCGCAGTGCCCGCCCGGCCGCGTCCGGCGGCCGGGGCGACTCGTGACCGACCCGGTCCCCGAGCGGGTCAGGGTCACCAGCCCGTGGACCGGTCGGGCCCGCCTTCGTCCGCGCCGCTCGGCCACTTCTGAGATCGACGCCCAGAGCGCGGTCGGCGAGATCTACCTGCGCACGCTCCTGCGCGCCCAGCTCCGCCTGGCCGTGAGCATCCTGGTGGCTCTCGCCCTCACCGTCGGGACGCTGCCGTTGCTGTTCACGCTGTTTCCCGTCCTGACCGAGCACCACTTCCTGGGCATGCCCGTCTCATGGGGGTTGCTGGCGTTCGGGTGCTACCCCGTGCTGGTGTTCCTGGCCTGGCGCTACGTGCGCCTGGCGGAGCGCAACGAACGGGCCTTCGCTCGCGTCGTGGAGCGGTCATGAACCTCGCGTTCGGTTTCGTCGCGGTCCTCCTGGTGACCGTCGCAACGCTCGCGATCGGGACCTGGGGACTGCGCTTCAGCCGCACCACGTCGGACTTCTTCGTGGCCTCGCGCTCCGTGCGACCGGGACTCAACGCCTATGCGATCAGCGGGGAGTACCTCTCGGGCGCGTCCTTCCTCGGCATCGCAGGTCTGGTGCTCAGCTTCGGCGGCGAGATGCTCTGGTACCCCGTCGGCTGGACCGCCGGCTACCTGGTCCTGCTCACCCTGGTCGCGGCTCCGCTGCGACGTTCGGGCGCCTACACGCTCCCCGACTTCGCCGAGGCCCGGCTCGGCTCGCGCGCGGTGCGCACCGTCTCCTCGGTCCTCGTGGTGCTGATCGGCTGGCTCTACCTGATGCCGCAGTTCCAGGGCGCAGGCGTGGCCCTGCGCACGACGACCGGCCTGCCCCCGTGGGCCGGGGGACTTGTGGTGGCGCTGGTCGTCCTGCTCAACGTGCTGGCAGGCGGGATGCGCTCGATCACGTTCGTCCAGGCGTTCCAGTACTGGCTCAAGCTCACCGCCCTGCTGGTGCCGCTGGCGTTCCTGGTCATCGTCTGGCTCGGGGACGGCGGCCGCTCGCCGGCCGACCCGTCGCTGCTGGTGAACGGGTCGTCGGGCGCCGAGTGGGCCAACCCGATCGCCTTCGCCGGGGACCATCCGCTCTACTCGACGTACTCCCTGATGGTGGCGACGTTCCTCGGCACCATGGGGCTGCCCCACGTCGTCGTGCGGTTCTACACCAACCCGGACGGCCGGGCCGCCCGCCAGACGACGCTCGCGGTGCTCGCACTGCTGGGGTGCTTCTACGTGCTGCCCCCGGTGTACGGCGCCCTGGGCCGGCTCTACGCGCCCGATCTGGTGGCCTCGGGCCGGGGCGACAGCGTCGTGCTCGAGCTTCCTGCCCGGATGATCGGCGGCGTCGGCGGCGACCTGCTGGTCGCTCTCCTCACCGCGGGGGCCTTCGCCGCGTTCCTGGCCACCTCGTCGGGCCTCACCATCGCGGTCGCCGGCGTGATCAGCCAGGACGCGATGAGCAAGCGGGTCGACGGTGTCACCGCGTTCCGTCTCGCAGCGGTGGTGGCCGTGGTGGTTCCGTTCGCGCTGGCGATCATCGCTCGCGACGTGGCGGTCGCCACGGTGGTGGGGCTGGCCTTCGCGATGGCCGCGGCCACGTTCTCCCCACTGCTCCTGCTCGGCATCTGGTGGCGGGGCCTCACCGCTCCCGGCGCCCTCGCGGGGCTGGGGGTCGGCGGCCTGCTCACGGGCGCGGCGGTCGTCGACAACCTGCTCACCGACCGTGCGGGCGGTTGGTTCGCGGCACTGGTCAACCAACCGGCCGCCTGGGCGGTCCCCTTGTCGATGGGCACGATGATCGTGGTCTCCCGACTGACCCGCCACCGGGTGCCGAACCACACAACGCGCTTCATGGTGCGGCTGCACACGCCTGAGGGGGTCCCGCTGGACCGCGGTTGAGGTGCCGCGCCAAGCGGGTCGGGCCGCTCGTCGCGCCCGATGGACCGCTGGCCGATCGGTAGTGCCCGTCGGGCGACGAACCGACGTGTCACCGTGGCCGACGGGTCGCCCGCCTGTCACGGTGACCGGGTTCACAGTCTCGAGAAGGGTGACCCCCATGGCCGAACCCACCGCCGATGCCACGGCATCACACGACCACGCAGCAGAGCACGACCCGGTCTACGACCGGCTGCACGAGACCGCGGAGTTCAACGAGCTGCGACGCCGGTTCCGGGCGTTCGTGTTCCCGGCGACCATCGGCTTCCTGGCGTGGTACCTGCTCTACGTGGTGATGTCGAACTGGGCACACGACTTCATGAGCACGCGGATCGTCGGGCACATCAACGTCGCCCTGGTCTTCGGTCTCCTGCAGTTCGTGACCACCTTCGTCCTCGCCTGGATGTACGCCCGCTACATGAACAGCAAGGTCGACCCCATCGCGCGCCAGCTCGACGCGCAGTACGTCAAGGAGGCCCGCCGATGAGCTCCCAGACCCTCACCGCCGTCCTGTTCATCGCGGTCGTGCTCGTCACGATCGGGATCACCTTCTGGGCCAGCCGACAGTCCTCGGGCACGACGGACTTCTATGCGGGTGGTCGCTCCTTCAGCGGCTTCCAGAACGGCATGGCCGTGTCCGGCGACTACATGTCCGCCGCCTCGTTCCTCGGCATCTCGGGACTGATCGCGCTCAATGGCTACGACGGGTTCCTCTACTCGATCGGCTTCCTGGTCGCCTGGCTGGTGGCGCTCCTGCTGGTCGCGGAGCTCCTGCGCAACTCCGGGCGCTACACGATGGCCGACCAGCTGGCCTACCGGATGAAGCAACGCCCCGTGCGCACCGCTGCGGCCACCTCGACCGTCGTCGTCTCGATCTTCTACCTGCTCGCCCAGATGGTCGGTGCCGGTGCGCTCGTCGCTCTGCTGCTCGGGGTGGAGTCGGAGGCGCTCAAGGCACTCACCATCGCGGGCGTCGGGCTGTTGATGGTCTTCTACGTCACCGTCGGTGGCATGAGGGGCACCACATGGGTGCAGATCGTCAAGGCGGTCCTGCTGATGACGGGCACCGTGCTGATCACGGTGCTGGTGCTCGCGAAGTTCGGCTTCAACCTCAGCGACCTGCTGCACGCCGCGTCGACGAACACCGGCAAGGGTGAGGCGTTCCTGCAGCCGGGGCTGAAGTACGGCGTCAGCGCGACCTCGAAGCTCGACTTCGTCTCGCTCAGCCTGGCCCTCGTGCTGGGCACGGCCGGCCTGCCGCACATCCTGATCCGCTTCTACACCGTGCCGACGGCCAAGGCCGCACGCACCTCGGTGCTGTGGGCGATCGGGCTGATCGGCACGTTCTACCTGATGACGCTGGTGCTGGGCTTCGGTGCCGCGGCGATGCTGGACACCGGTCCGGACAGCAAGGTCGCGACCTCGGGCGGCAACCTGGCCTCCCCGTTGCTGGCAGAGGCGGTCGGCGGCGGAGCAGGGACCACCGGCGGCGCCGTGCTGCTGGCGCTGATCTCGGCCGTCGCGTTCGCGACCATCCTCGCGGTGGTGGCGGGCCTGACACTGACCTCGGCGTCCTCGGTGGCGCACGATCTCTACGCGACCGTGTTCAAGCGCGGTGCAGCGACCGAGAAGGACGAGGTGAAGGTGGCTCGCATCGCGGCGTTCGTCATCGGCGGCATCGCGATCCTGCTGGCCATCCCGGCCCAGAAGCTGAACATCGCCTTCCTGGTGGCTCTCGCCTTCGCGGTGGCCGCCTCGGCCAACCTGCCGTCGCTGCTCTACAACTTGTTCTGGCGACGGTTCAACACCCGCGGTGCCGTGTGGGCGATCTACGGCGGGCTGATCACCTGCCTGGTGCTCGTGTTCTTCTCGCCGGTCGTCTCCGGCTCGGAGACTGCGCTGATCACGGGCGCCGACTGGTCGTGGTTCCCGCTGAGCAACCCCGGGATCATCTCGATCCCCGCGGGCTTCATCCTCGGCTGGCTGGGCACGATCACCTCGAGCGAGCCTGACGCGGAGGCGCGCTACACCGAGCTCGAGGTGCGCGCGTTCACCGGCGCGGGCTCGGAGAAGGCGACCCTGCACTAGGAGGGCACGGTCCGACCGGACCGTCCGGACGACCCCTCCGTGGGGTCGTCCGGACGGTTTGCGGACGATAGGTTCGAAACAACCGACGGCAACAACGAGGAGCAAGTCGATGAGCGACGAGTCCGGCGAGACCCTGGCCAACCTGTCCACCGAGGAGCGCCGGTTCGCACCCCCCACCGACTTCGCCGCGAACGCCAACCTCACCGAGGAGGCCTACGCCGAGGCCGACAGGGATCGCCTCGGGTTCTGGGAGACGCAGGCGGAGCGCCTGGACTGGGACACTCGCTGGGACCGGGTGCTCGACTGGGACGATCCGCCGTTCGCCAAGTGGTTCGTCGGCGGCAGGCTGAACGCGGCGTACAACTGCGTCGACCGGCACGTGGAGAGCGGCGCCGGCGACAAGGTCGCCTTCCACTGGGTCGGCGAGCCGGAGGACGACACCCGCGACATCACCTACGCCGAGCTCAAGGACGAGGTGTGCAAGGCCGCCAACGTGCTGATCGACCTCGGGGTCAAGACCGGTGACCGGGTGGCGATCTACATGCCGATGATCCCCGAGACCGTCGTGGCGATGCTCGCCTGCGCCCGTCTGGGCGCACCCCACACCGTGGTGTTCGGCGGGTTCTCCTCAGATGCCCTGGCCAACCGACTCGAGGACTGCGACGCCCAGGTCGTCATCACCTCCGACGGGGGCTACCGACGTGGCGCCCCTTCGGCCCTCAAGCCGGCCGTGGACGAGGCCTGCGAGAAGTCGGGTGTCGTCCGCAAGGTGCTCGTGGTTCGCCGCACCGGTGAGGACGTGGAGTGGGACGAGGACCGCGACGTCTGGTGGCACGAGACGATGGACGCCGCCTCGGCGGACCACGACTGCGAGTTCTTCGACGCCGAGCACCCCCTCTACGTCATGTACACCTCCGGCACCACCGGGAAGCCGAAGGGCATCCTGCACACGACCGGTGGCTACATGGTCGGTGCGGCGTACACGCACTGGGGGATCTTCGACCTCAAGCCCGACTCCGACGTCTACTGGTGCACCGCCGACATCGGCTGGGTCACCGGGCACACCTACATGGTCTACGGGCCGTTGGCGAACCAGGCCACCTCGGTGATGTACGAGGGCACCCCGGACAGCCCGCACAAGGGCCGGTGGTGGGAGATCTGCGAGAAGTACGGCGTGACGATCTTCTACACGGCGCCGACCGCGATCCGCACCTTCATGAAGTGGGGCGACGAGATCCCCGCGAAGTTCGACCTCTCCAAGCTCCGCCTGCTCGGCTCCGTCGGTGAGCCGATCAACCCGGAGGCCTACATCTGGTACCGCACCGCGATCGGCGGGGACCGCACGCCGGTGGTCGACACCTGGTGGCAGACCGAGACCGGCTCGATCCTGATCAGCCCGTTGCCCGGCGTGACCTCGGGCAAGCCCGGGTCCGCCATGAAGGCGATCCCCGGGATCGTGACCGACGTGGTCAACGACGAGGGCGAGTCGGTGCCGGACGGTTCCGGCGGGTTCCTGGTGGTCAAGGAGCCGTGGCCCTCCATGCTGCGCACCCTGTGGGGCGACGACGAGCGGTTCAAGGAGACCTACTGGTCGCGTTTCGCCAAGCAGGGCTACTACTTCGCCGGCGACGGGGCCAAGAAGGACACGGACGGCGACGTCTGGGTGCTCGGCCGGGTCGACGACGTCATGAACATCTCCGGCCACCGGCTCTCCACCACCGAGATCGAGTCGGCCCTGGTCTCCCACCCGAAGGTCGCCGAGGCCGCGGTGGTCGGAGCCGCCGACGAGATGACCGGCCAGGCGGTCTGCGCGTTCGTGATCCTGCGCGAGTCCGCGCTCAAGGACGGCGAGGAGGCTCCCGAGTCGTTGATCCAGGAGTTGCGCAACCACGTCCAGAAGGAGATCGGCGCGATCGCCAAGCCCCGACAGGTGATGGTCGTCCAGGAGCTCCCGAAGACGCGGTCGGGCAAGATCATGCGCCGCCTGCTCAAGGACGTCGCCGAGCACCGCGAGGTCGGCGACGTCACCACCCTCGCCGACTCCACCGTGATGGACCTCATCGGCCAGGGCATGAAGTCCGGCACCGACGAGTCCTGACCCCCGCACCCCGCCGAGACGTCGCAGACGCACAACCGAAACCCGCCGAGACGTCGCAAACGCACACCCGAGCCCGGCCGAGACGTCGCAAACACACGAGGTACTCGTGGTTTGCGACGTCTCGGCGCAGGGTTGCGATGGGGGGGCGGGGCGGGTCAGTGACCGCGGGGGCCGGTTATCCGGTCGCGGTCCTCGTCGCTCATCCGACCCGACTTGATCAGGCTGAGTGCGGCGGTGATGACGAGGGTTCCGACGATCACGCCCAGCGACAGCAGGGTCGGGATCTCGGGCGCCCAGGAGATGGCCTGGCCACCGTTGACGAAGGGCAGCTCGTTCTCGTGCATCGCGTGCAGGATGAGCTTGACCCCGATGAACCCGAGCAGGAACGCCAGGCCGAAGGACAGGTAGACCAGCCGTTCGAGGAGTCCCCCGATCAGGAAGTAGAGCTGCCGCAGGCCCATCAGCGCGAAGATGTTGGCCGTCAGCACCAGGTACGGCTCCCGGGTGAGGCCGTAGATCGCCGGGATCGAGTCGAGCGCGAAGAGCAGGTCGGTGGTGCCGAGTGCGAGCACGACCACGAACATCGGCGTCAGCACCCGTTTGCCGTTCTGCCGACTGATGAGCTTGCTGCCGTGCCACTCGGAGGTGGCGGGGAGCTTGGCCTCCACCCACTTGATCAGCCGGTTCTCCTCGTAGGCGTCCTCGTCCTCGGCGCCCTCCCGGGCCAGCTTCACCGCCGTGTAGATCAAGAACAGCCCGAAGACGTAGAACACCCAGCTGTAGTTGTTGATGGCAGCGGCGCCGACCGCAATGAAGGCACCCCGCATCACCAGCGCCAGCACGATCCCGATGAGGAGCGCGCTCTGCTGCAGCGGCTTGGGTACGCCGAACTTGCTCATGATGATCAAGAAGATGAACAGGTTGTCCACCGAGAGGGAGTACTCCGTCAGCCAGCCGGCGAAGAACTCCGTGCCGTACCGCGCACCCGCGAAGACCCAGACCCCGATGCCGAAGGCGACCGCCATCGCCACGAACCCGCTGAGCGCGAGCGTCACCTCCCGACGGGAGGGTTCGTGCGGGCGCCGACCGATGACGACAACGTCGACGATCAGGACAGCCGAGGTGATGCCTACGGTCAGCCACCAGACCAGGGGGGACACGTCCATGGTTTCCTCCGGACTCGGCCCGGGCACCGCGCGAGCGGCCCAGGGGAAGTTGCTTCGGTCCGGAGGTCTCTTCCGCCGCCCGAAGGCGGCCGACGACCCCGGGTCAGGACTGGGCCTGACCGTGATGACGAGATCGCCGCGAAGGAATACTCCCCTCCAACGCCCCTGATCCTCCCAGACGTCGCGGCACACACCAAACGGCTAGGCTGACCGTGGTGAGCCGGGAAGCCTGGTCGGCACTCGTCCGACCGACCCCCCGATCTGGAGCCGCCGATGATCGTCGCCCGCCGCCGTCGCTTCCTGCCCACCCCCGACCGCGACGAGACCAGCTTCGTCAGCGACCTGCTCCGCTCCGAGACGGTCGGCGGCGCGATCGCGTTGCTGGGAGCCGTGGTGGCCCTCGTGTGGGCCAACCTCGACGTGGACAGCTACCAGGGTCTGCGCGAGGTGAAGTTCGGACCGCTGGACCTGGAGCACTGGGCGGCCGACGGCGCGCTGGCGGTCTTCTTCTTCCTCGCCGGCCTCGAGCTCAAGCGCGAGCTGCTCGTCGGGTCGTTGCGACGCCCCGCGGACGCGGCGGTGCCGGTCGTGGCCGCGTGCTGCGGCGTGGCCCTTCCCGCCTTGATCTACGTCGCGGTGAATCGCGGCACCGACAACCTGGCCGGGTGGGCCGTGCCCGCGGCGACCGATATCGCCTTCGCCCTCGCGATCCTGGCCGTGGTCGGGTCCTCGCTCCCGACCCAGCTGCGAGCGTTCCTGCTCACCCTCGCTGTCGTCGACGACCTGATCGTCATCGTCGTGATCGCGCTGTTCTACTCCGAGAGCATCCACCTGACCGGGCTGCTGGTCGCCGCCGGCGCTTTCGCGGCGTACGCCTGGCTGCAGCACCTGCGGGTGCGCTCGGCCTTCCTCTACCTGCCGATCGCTGCCATCGCCTGGACCGGGATCCACGAGAGTGGGGTGCACGCGACCATCGCCGGGGTGGTGCTCGGCCTGTTGACGCGAGTCCTGCCCGACGAGGACGAGGAGCGGTCGCCCGCTGAGCGGCTCGAACACCGCATCGAGCCCTTCAGCTCCTGGATCGCGGTCCCCTTCTTCTCCCTGCTCAGCGCCGGCGTGGTCCTCAGCGGCGGCGTCGGACTGCTCACCGAGCCGATCGTCGTCGGCGTCGTACTCGCACTCGTCCTGGGCAAGCCCCTGGGCATCCTCGGCGGCTCGTGGCTGGTCACGCGGTTCACCCGCGCCGAGCTCAACGACGAGCTGGAGTGGCGCGATCTGATCGGTGTCGGGGTGGTGGCGGGCGTGGGATTCACGGTTTCGTTGCTGGTGAGCGACCTGTCCTTCACCGGCGCCCAGCGCGAGCAGGCGAAGACCGCGGTGCTGCTGGCGTCCGCCGTGGCGGGACTCGGCGCCGCCCTGATCCTGGGACGACGCAACCGGCGTCACCGCGAGGCCTGAGGATAGGGTTCGAACCGACGTCGGAATGTCCTCGAAGGGAACCATCAGCCATGGCACACCGCGAGCCTGTCGCCACCGAAGAGCCCACGATCGGCAAGCTGGTGGTCGACGCCAGCCGTGACGTCTCTGCCCTGATCCAGAGCGAGATCGCCCTCGCCAAGTCCGAGCTCAAGGTCTCGGTGCGTGCGGGTGGCCTCAGCATCGCGCTGTTCGCGGTCGCGGGCTTCCTGGCGCTGCTCGCGATCATCATGCTCTCGATCGCCATCGCGTTCTTCATCCACTTCACCGGCCTCGCGCTGGCCTGGTGCTTCCTGATCGTCTTCGGCGGCTATCTCCTGCTCGCGGGCCTGCTGGGGTTCGTGGGGATCCGCAAGATCAAGCAGGTCAAGCCACCTGAGCGCGCCATCGAGCAGGCCAAGGAGTCCCGGACCCTGCTGAAGCGCGGCTAGGCGCAGTTGCCGCTGGAGACCCGGCGGCTCGCGGCCAGCCCCACCGCCGCGGCCTGACGCACCTGGTCGGCGGTCAGGGCGTAGCCGGTCTGCTTGTCGCGGACCGAGGCGGCGAAGACCACGCCGAGGACCTTGCCCTCGGTCGAGACCAGCGGCCCCCCGGAGTTGCCCGGGCGGATCAGACCGCGGATGGAGAAGACGTGCCGGGTGACGGTGCCGTTGCCGTAGATGTCGGGTGAGCGCAGGCGCTGGTCGTTGCGGATCCGGGCCGGTTGGGCGTTGAAGGGTCCGTCCTGCGGGAAGCCGAGCACCGCGCCCTGCTGGCCCTCCTTGCCGTCGAGGTCGAAGCCGATGGTGGCGCCGTCGAGTCCGGGTACGTCGAGCACCGCGATGTCGATGTCGGAGTTGTAGTAGACGACCGTCCCATGCAGTTCCTTGGTGCCCACCCTGATGACCGGGTCGGTCACTCCTGCGACCACGTGGGCGTTGGTCATCAACCGGCGCGGGGCGTACAGGAAGCCGGTGCCCTCGACCCCGCTGTCGCAGCGGTTGTTGCTGCGGACCTTGAACACGCTCTGGGCGGCGCGACGGATGTCGGGGTCGCGCAGCACCCGGCGCTCGGCGGGAGCCACCCGGACGATGCGTTCGGGCGCGAACGGCTCGAGGTAGCGCGGGAAGAAGCTCGACCCCACGACGTTGTCGAAGGAGCGCAAGGCCTGCTGGGCCTGAGCCGGCATCACCTGGTTGACCGCGACCAGGACCTTGGAGTCCCGGACCTGCGGACTGATGCCGGGGATCTGCGACCCGCTGATGGCCACGCCCAGCATCCAGGCCACGACGAGCACCGCCACCACGCTGAGGACCGAGCCGCCCACCGCGTCGACGGCCCTGATCGGCTGCCAGGTGATCTGCGAGCGCAGCCGGGTCCCGACGTACTGCAGCAGTGCCTGGCCCAGGGAGGCGAGCACGAGCACGACGAACAAGGCCCCCAGTGACACCCACAGCGAGGGCGACGCGTCGCCGAGCAGCATCGGCGCGACCCAGATCCCGATGAAGCCGCCGATCAGCAGCCCCGCCGTGGCGAAGGCCCCGGTGACGAACCCCTGCCAGTAGCCCGAGAGCGCGTAGGCGAGCGTCAGCACGACCAGACACCAGTCGAGGAAGTTCATGCGGGCCCTTCGGTCAGCTCGGGGGACATGGTCAATCCTCCCTCAGGCCGAGCATGTAGTCCGGTAATGCCTGCGTGACGGACGGGTCCCAGGGCCGGGTGAGGCCGACGTGGTCGAAGAGCCGGTGGACCAGGCCGGCTGTGAAACCCCACAGGATCAGGTCCTTGCCCTCCCCGATCATGAAGCCCGGCCCCGAGTAGCCGAGGGGATGGGTGACGGTGACGCGATGGGCCGGGTCGAGCAGCTCCTCGATCGGGACGCGCAGCACGGCATGGACCTCGGCCGGGTCGACGACGTCGACCGGTGACTCCTCTCGCCACCAGCCGAGGACGGTCGTCACGGCGAAGTTGCTGGGTGGCAGCCACAGCTCGGGCAGCGTGGCGAACACGTCGATCCCGGCTGGGTCGAGCCCGGTCTCCTCCGCGGCCTCGCGCAGCGCGGCTGCCGTGGGCGAGGCGTCGGTCTGGTCGATCGAACCGCCCGGGAAGGACACCTGAGCGGGGTGCGAGCGCATGTCGTGGGCTCGCTCGGTCAGGAGCAGATCCGGCCCCCGCGGCCCCTCGCCGAACAGCATGAGTACGGCGCCGCGCCGGGCGTCCGAGTCGCTCGGCGGCACGAACGCACTGATCTCCGCCGCGGTGATCGTCTCGGCTCCCTGCCGGATCGGCTCCAGCCAGTCGGGCAACCCCGGTGACGTCATGGCGCCACCCCGAGGTGCTTCTCGACGAGGCCGGCGAGCTGGCCCACCGAGGTGATCTTGACGTACTCCTCGTGCGTGATCTTGCCGTCCGCGTCCACCAGGATCAGCTTGGGCAGGCCGATCGCCCGCAGCTTGCCGTCCGGGTCGGCGAACAGGGGGTAGGTGAGCCCGGTCTCGGCGGCCAGCTGGCGCGCTGCATCGGGGCGGGTCTCCTGGAAGTCGATGCCGATCACGTCGACCGTGCCGGCGTACTTCTCGGCGTAGGCCTGGTACTCCGGCAGCTCCTTGCGGCACGGCGTGCACCAGCTGGCCCAGAGGTTCACCACGAGCGGTCCGCGCAGCGTCCTCAGGTCCAGGGACGCGACGTCGTCGAGTGACTTCAGCGTCACGGCGGGGAGCCGGTCCGACGGCTCGCTCCTGACCTCGGGGCTCGAGCACCCCGCGAGGACGAACACGGTCGCCAGCAGGGCGACCACCAGCTTCATGCCGGACCCTGGGTCTTGACCAGGGCGGCGGCAGCCTCGGCGTCGGTCGGACCGGTGCCGTAGGAGGGGCACCACCGCGCGATCGTGCAGGCTCCGCAGGCCGGCTTCTTGGCGTGGCAGACCCTCCGGCCGTGCCAGATCAGGTGGTGGCTGAGCAGCGTCCAGTCGCGCTTGGGGAACAGCACCGCGATGGCGTGCTCGGCCTTGACCGGGTCGGACTCCTCGGTCCAGCCCAGGCGCCGGATCAGCCTGCCGAAGTGGGTGTCGACGGTGATCCCGGGGATGCCGAAGGCATTTCCGAGCACGACGTTCGCGGTCTTGCGGCCCACTCCCGGGAGCTTGACAAGGTCCTCCAGCCGGGCCGGGACCTCGGCGTCGTGCTCGGCGACCAGGGCGGCTGAGAGCTTCAGCAGCGCCTCGCTCTTGGCGCGGAAGAAGCCGAGCGGACCGATGATCCGTTCGAGATCCTCACGCGGGGCAGCGGCCATGGCGCGCGGGTCCGGGTAGGCCGCGAACAGGCTGGGACGAACCGCGTTGACCCGACGGTCGGTGGTCTGGGCGCTGAGGACGGTGACGACGAGCAGCTCGAAGGGGTTGGCGAAGTCGAGCTCGCAGCGAGCCTCCGGGTAGGTCTCGGCGAGCACGCGGTTGACCTTGCGAGCGCGGCGGACCAGCGGTGTGTCGGGCACGCCGAACAGGGTACGGCGCGGTGTGAAGTCGTCGGAGAGCACGGTCCCGGGTGCCCGAAGGGTCAGGGCAGGGTGCCCACGCTGCGGGGGTTGCGTGGCGAATGGTGCGTCGATGGGTCAGACTGTGACCTGCAGCACGGGCGGGGGAACAGACCGAAGGGGACTACACGTGGACAACGACGTACTCCGTCAAGCGCCGCTGTTCAGTGCGCTCGACGACGAGGCGGCCGTCGCGCTGCGCTCGTCGATGGGTGAGAACCGGCTCAAGCGCGGTGAGGTCCTGTTCCACGAGGGAGACCCGGGTGACCGCCTCTACATCGTCGCCGACGGCAAGGTGAAGCTGGGCCGCACCTCCTCCGACGGCCGCGAGAACCTGCTGGCCATCCTCGGCCCCGGCCAGATGTTCGGCGAGCTGTCGCTGTTCGACCCCGGTCCCCGCTCCGCGACGGTCACCGCCGTCACCGAGACCACCTTCCTCTCGCTCTCCCACGACGACCTGCTGCGGTGGTTCGAGGGTCGTCCGGGAGTGGCGCTCGGCCTGCTGGCCCAGCTCGCCGCCCGGCTCCGCAAGACCAACGAGGTCGTCGCCGACCTGGTGTTCTCCGACGTTCCCGGTCGCGTCGCCAAGGCGCTGCTCGACCTCGCCGACCGCTTCGGTCGCACTGCCGACGACGGCGTACACGTGCACCACGACCTCACCCAGGAGGAGCTGGCGCAGCTCGTCGGCGCCTCACGCGAGACGGTCAACAAGGCGCTGGCCGATTTCGCCTCGCGGGGCTGGCTGCGGCTCGAGCCGCGCTCGGTGGTCATTCACGACGTGGAGCGGATGCGGCGCCGGTCCCGCTGAGCGGGCTCAGGGCTGGTAGGCCTTGGGGAAGTTGAGGGCATCGAGGCGCACGTCGGTGACGATCACGGGGTGGTCGGTCGTACGACGGACCAGCGAGCTGCGGTCGACGGTGTAGTTGCTGAACTCCACCCCTGGACTGCCGAAGATCCAGTCGATGACGCGTGGGGAGGGTGGGCGGCACCCACCGCTGTTGCTGCCGCCGCCGGCAGCGATCAGCCGGGTCGCGCCGGTGACCCGGCAGAAGTACTCCTGGTACTCGTTCATGTCGCCGGTGACGAACTGGGGGAGGCCGGTGCCCTCCAGACGGTTGAACAGGCCGATCTCCCGGTTGGTGGCCTCGGTGCGGTAGCGCTGGGAGGGGCCGTAGACGTCGGCCGGGTTGTGGAAGGTGGAGAAGTACGCCTTGATCCCGGTCGCCTTGTGATTCAAGACGATGTACGGCATTGGACGCTGGCGCCCCTTGAAGTACGGGATGTTGATCAGGTTGGTGTCGACCAGCTCCCAGGTGTCGTCGCGCCAGGCGAGGGAGTTCTCGCCGGCCTGACGACCCATCTGCAGACCCGGGTACAGCGACCAACCGCCTGCCCGGCTGTTGAAGGCCGAGCGCTGGTCGGGCCGCATCTCCTGCATCCCGACGACGCTGACGTTGTGGGCGGCCAGGATCGCCAGCACCCCACCCATCCGCTGCGGACCCGAGGCCATCCCGGGAGACTCCCCACCCTTGGCGGTGTGGTTGCTGCCGAGGATGTTGAACGACGAGATCGAGAACTCCGCGACCGGGGGCAGCGGGCGTGGGCGTGGGCGCGGCAGGACCGGGTTCACGTCGACCGGCTTGGTCTCCTCCAGGGACGCGATCGTGCCGGACAGGAGCGCGCTGGGGCTGGGCGAGGACTCGGCGGACTCGGGCGTGCTCGGGGTCCCGGTGGGGTCGGCGGTCGGCTCGGCCGTGGTGCTGGACCTGGCCGCGACCGGCTTCTTGGGGGCGCTGAAGTCGCCACGGACCCAGAGGAACCCTGCGCCCCAGACCGCGACCAACGCGATGACGAATGCCGTCATCCCCAACTTCGAACGCACTGGGGCACGATATCTCGCCGTTCCAGGGCACGATCACCTGATCGGGTTTTCAGGCGTGAATCGAGTGCTCCTCAGTCCCGATCGGCGAGATGGGCCAGCTGGGCGCGCACCGAGAGCTCGGCCGCACCCCACAGGACCCTGTCGACGTCGGCGTAGACGATCTCCACGATGCGGCGTGGAAACTCCTCGGCGGCGAGCCCTTGGGGGTGTGGCTGGGCGCGCAGGCCGGCGACCGCCGCCTCGACCTGGGCGAGTCGCTCGTGTCGGTGGGCGATGTAGTGGTCCAGGACCCCGAGGGCGTCCTCGATCGCGGGGCCGTGCCCCGGCCAGATGATGCCGATCCCCTGAGACTCCGCCAGCGCGTGCAGCCGGTCGAGCGAGTCGAGGTAGGCGCCCAGCTGCCCGTCCGGGTGGGCCACCACGGTCGTGCCACGCCCGAGCACGGTGTCACCGGTGAGGACTGCGTCCTCGGCGGGTACGACGAACGAGAGAGAGTCGGCGGTGTGGCCCGGTGTCGCCACGACGTCGATCCGCAGGCCGTCCATGTCGATGACGTCGCCGTCACCGAGGCCCTCCGCTCCGAGCCGGCAGCCAGGGTCCAGCGCCCGGACCCCGCAGCCCATCCGCTCCGCGAAGGCCTTCGCCGCCTCGGAGTGGTCGAGGTGGTGGTGGGTCAACAAGACGACGCCCACCCGGCCGGCCTCCTCGGCGACCGCGGCCAGGTGTGCCTCGTCGGCGGGACCCGGGTCGATGACCACCGACCGGGCTGCCCCCGGCTCCCGCAACACCCAGGTGTTGGTCCCGTCGAGCGTCATCGGGTTCGCGTTCGGCGCGAGCACGCAACTCGCCCGCTCACCGAACCGGCCACCGGTCCAGGTCACCGACGTGACTCCAGCAGCTCCTCGAAACGAGCCGGGACCGAGAGGGTGCCCCCCTCGTCGTTCTCCTCGACCTCGGGCATGAACATCGCCACGGTCCGGCCGCCGGCCGCGGCCAGAACGGCGGCCGGGTCGGCGTACTGACCCACCTCGAGGCAGGTCAGGTACGTCGGCGGCAGCATGAACATCCGCTCGCCCTCGACGTCGTCGACGGCCTGCATGGCCGGGAGCCAGGTGACGTGGTCGGACTCCGTGGAGACGTCGCGGGTGCGTTGTCCCTCGGGCAGGTCGGCCACGAAGAACCAGGTGCGGTAGCGGCGCGGCTCGAACACCGGAGTCAGCCAGGCGGCCCACACCCCGAGCAGGTCGGTGCGCAGCACCAGGCCGCGGCGGTCGAGGAACTCGGTGAAGGCCAGCTCCCTGGCCTCCAGCGCCGCGCGGTCTCGCTCCCAGTCCGCGCCCGTCGTGTCCGCCACGACGGTGTCCGAAGACTCACCCGCCAGCAGTACCCCGGACTCCTCGAAGGTCTCGCGCACGGCGGCGCACACCAGGGCTCGGGCGGTCGACTCGTCGGTGCCGAGCTGCTGCGCCCACTCCTGCGTGGACGGCCCGGCCCAGGCGATCTCGTGGTCGAAGTCCCGCTTGTCGACCCCTCCACCCGGGAAGACGCACATGCCGGCGGCGAAGGCCATCGAGACCTGCCGCCGGAGCAGGTAGACCTCCGGGCCCTGCGACCCTGGCCGCAGCAGCACGACCGTGGCCGCGTTGCGGGGCTCGGCCGGCTCCCGCGTGCCGTCGACGAACGCCTTGGCGTCCTCGACCAGCTGGGGCGGCAGCTGCACGCGGGTCACCCGCTAGACCTCGACCAGCAGCTCGACCTCGACCGGGGCATCCAGCGGCAGCACGGGTACGCCGACCGCCGAGCGGGCGTGCCTGCCCGCCTCGCCGAAGACCTCACCGAGCAGCTCGGAGACGCCGTTGGCCACGAACGGCTGGCCGGTGAAGTCCGGGGTGGAGGCCACGAACGCGACCACCTTGACGATCCGCTTGATCGCGGACAGGTCACCCACCTCGGCACGCACGGCCGCGAGCGCGTTGAGCGCGCACTGGCGGGCGCACTCGACGGCCTCGTCCTGGCTCACCTCGCCGCCGACCTTCCCGGTCATCATCAGCTGGCCGTCACGCATCGGCAGCTGGCCGGAGGTGAAGACGTGGTTCCCGCTGCGCACGGCCGGGATGTAGGCCGCCACCGGCTTGGCCACCTCGGGGACGCTGAGCCCGAGCTCGGCCAGGCGCTCCTCGGGCGTGCTCACTGGACCGGGCGCTTGAAGTAGGCGACCAGGTTCTCCGGGTTCATCCCCGGCACCATCTGGACCAGCTCCCACCCGTCGGAGCCGAAGTTGTCGAGGATCTGCTTGGTCGAGTGCACCAGCACGGGCGCGGTCAGGTATTCCCACTTGGTCATGCTCGCCACCCTAGTGCGCCGTTACGGTGGCGCACATGCTGCCCGACGCCACCGTGCGGTACGCCGACCACGACGACGCCGTCATCGACCTGCACCTGCCCGACGGGCCGACCGAGCGGATCGTCGTACTCCTGCACGGGGGGTTCTGGAAGGCCGAGTGGGACCGCCGGCACACCCGGCCGATGGCTCGGGCGCTGGCGGACGCGGGGTGCCTGGTCGCGACGCCGGAGTATCGCCGGGTCGGGAACGGTGGCGGCTGGCCGACGACCGGCGAGGACGTGCGGCTGGCGGTGGGCCGGCTGCCCGGGCTGCTCGAGGGCCTCGGTCTCTATCTCGGTCCCGGGCCGCTCGTGGTGACCGGGCACTCGGCCGGTGGGCACCTGGCGCTGTGGCTGGCGACGACGGGGCCGGCCACTGCGGGGCTGGCGGTGACGCGGGTGGTGCCGCTGGCGCCGGTGTGCGATCTCGCCGAAGCGATCCGGTTGCGGCTCGGCGGCGACGCGGCCCGCGCCATGCTGGGCGACGCCGACCCCTCGGTGGCCGACCCGATGACCCTGCTCGACGAGGCGCCCCCCGGCCCGGAGATCGTGATCCTGCACGGCGCCGACGACGACGTCGTCCCGATCGCGCTCAGCCAGGGCCTCGTCGCCCGGCATCCATGGGTGGGCCTGGTGGAGCTCCCTGGTGGCCACTTCGAGCCGATCGACCCGGGCTCCCCGGTGTGGCCGACCGTGCTGGAGTCGCTGACCCGCTGAGTGGCTCGGCGTACCCGCTGGCCGGGGGCTGGCCGACGCGGGGACTGGGGGACGCGCCGAACATGCGAATGTCGTTGGATGGGCTGTCGAACGCTGCTCTGGCCCCAACAGCCACATTCGCATGTTTGGCGGCGCCCAGTGGCTCCCTCCCCGAGAACCCAGCGTCGGTCGGCCGCTCAGCCGCAGCACGGGGGCGCGCCGAACATGCGAATGTCATTGAAGCGGCTGTCGAACGCTGCTCTGGCCCCAACGGCCACATTCGCATGTTCTTCGGGCCGCGCCCCACGGACCAAACCCCCGGCCGCGAGCGGGCTGACGGGTCAGCGGCGGACCGAGACCAGCACGAACTTCTCCTTGCCGCCCGAGACGTCGCGCTCCTTCACGATGCCGACGCCGGGGGCGTAGAGCTTGAGCGAGACGACGCCCGGCTCGAGGCGGGTCCACTCATAGCTGCGCAGGACGTGGCGGAACCGGCCGGCGGGCACGCGCACCCGCCCGCTCCGGTTGACCAGCCACGCCTGGTCCTCGGCGTGGCCGCGGTAGAACTCCTGGCGGTAGGCCTGCGCCGGTCCCGGGTTGGCAGGCATGATCTTGCCCGGCACGGCCCCGTCGCGCCCAGCCAGCCAGGTGCCCTCGCGGCTCTCGACCTTGCCGGACTCGTCATAGGTGGCGGTCCTCTCGCCGAAGTACCAGACGTTGCCGTCGTTGTCCGCGGCATACCAGTCGGTCGTCCGTTCGACGAGGGACCCGCCGCGGCGGCGTACGACGTCGGAGACGACCGTCGTGGTCACCCCCTGGATCACCCGGGTGCGGTGGGTGACCCGGACGACCTCGCGGAGGCGCTCACTCCCGTCCGAGCCCCGCAGGATCGTGCGGGTGCCGGGGCGCAGCGGGTAGTAGGGGTTGGCGCGCGGGGTGCTGAAGTTCGCGGGATCCACCACCCCCGCCGGACGGACGGCCGAGGTCGGGGGGGCCGACCCGGTCGCCCCGGTCTCGAGCGAGACGACGACGCCGACGCTGGCGACGGCGACGGCGACGGCCGAGGTGAGTACCCCGGCCACGATGGACTTCTTCATCGGTTCCTCCTTCAGGGTGGCTCCGAGTCTGGGCCCGGTCTCCTGAAGGTCGGCTGAAGGTCCTCAGTCCGAGGTGATGATCTCCGGCTCGGTCTTCTCGCGGACCTCGGCCTCGGTGACGCCCGGGGCCAGCTCGACCAGCTCCAGGCCACGATCGGTGATGTCGAGAACGCACAGGTCGGTGATGATCCGTTGTACGACGGCGCGGCCGGTGTAGGGCAGCGAGCACTCGTCGACGATCTTGTAGGAGCCGTCCTTGGCGTTGTGCTCCATCAGCACGATCACCCGCTTGGCGCCGTGGACCAGGTCCATCGCGCCGCCCATGCCCTTGACCATCTTGCCGGGGATCATCCAGTTGGCGATGTCACCGGCGGCGGAGACCTGCATGGCGCCCAGGATCGCGGCGTCGATCTTGCCGCCGCGGATCATCCCGAAGCTCGTGGCGGAGTCGAAGAACGAGGCGCCCTTGCGCAGCGTCACGGTCTCCTTGCCGGCGTTGATCAGGTCCGCGTCCTCCTCGCCCTCGACGGGGTAGGCACCCACGCCCAGGATCCCGTTCTCCGACTGCAGCACCAGCTCCACGTCGTCGTCGACGTAGTTCGGCACCAGCGTCGGCAGGCCGATGCCGAGGTTCACATACGACCCGTCCGTCAGCTCCGAGGCCGCCCGCGCGGCCATCTCCTCGCGTGTCCAGCTCATGACTGCTCCCCCTGGGGTCGCACGGTGCGCTTCTCGATCCGCTTGTCGGCCGCCTGCTCGGGTGTCAGGGCGACCACCCGCTGCACGAAGACCCCCGGGGTGTGGACGTCGTTGGGGTCCAGCTCACCGGGCTCGACGAGGTGTTCGACCTCGGCGATGGTGACCCGCCCGCACATCGCCGCCAGCGGGTTGAAGTTGCGCGCGGAGTCGCGGTAGATCAGGTTCCCGTGCCGGTCGCCCTTCCAGGCCCGGACCAGCCCGAAGTCGGCGATGATCGCCTCCTCGAGGACGTACTCGCGCCCGTAGAAGTCTCGGGTTTCCTTCGGCGGGCTCGCGACAGTGACGTTGCCGGAGTCGTCGTACCTCCACGGCAGTCCGCCCTCGGCCACCTGGGTGCCGCCGCCGGTCGCGGTGAAGAACGCGGCGATGCCCGAGCCACCCGCGCGCATCCGCTCGGCCAACGTGCCCTGCGGGGTCAGCTCGACCTCGAGCTCACCGTGCAGGTACTGCCGGGCGAACTCCTTGTTCTCCCCCACGTAGGAGGCGATCATCCGTCGCAGCCGCTTCTCACCGAGCAGCAGACCGAGCCCCCAGTCGTCCACGCCGCAGTTGTTCGACACCGCCTCGAGGTCGGTCGTCCCGGCCTCCAGCAACGCCGCGATCAACACCGACGGGATCCCGCACAAGCCGAACCCACCCACCGACAGCGTCGCGCCGTCGGGGATGTCCGCGACCGCCTCGGCCGCACTCGCCACAACCTTGTCCACGTCAAGACACCTCCGCGGGCGATCCTGCCACGATCGGTGTGCTCGACGTCACCCGAGGGGACCCCCCTGACCCGACTACCCTCGGGGGATGGCCGCCCCAGTCCCCGACGACGTCCCGGAGGGCGAGCCGGACTTCCCGGGGGTCCAGCTGCACATCGTCAGCGGCAAGGGCGGCACGGGCAAGTCCACAGTGGCCGCGGCCCTGGCCCTCGGACTGGCCGCCCGAGGCAAGACGGTGCTGCTCTGCGAGGTAGAGGGCCGGCAGGGGATCGCCCAGATGTTCGACGTACCCCCACTGCCCTACGAGGAGCGGCTGCTGGCCGGCGGCCCGGCTGGCGCAGGCGACGTCTACGCCCTGGCGATCGACGCCGAGTCGGCGCTGTTGGAGTACCTCGACATGTACTACCGGCTCGGTCGGGCCGGGAGGGCGCTGGACAGGTTCGGCGTGATCGAGTTCGCGACCACGATCGCGCCCGGTGTGCGTGACGTCCTGCTCACCGGCAAGGTCTACGAGGCGGCCAATCGCAACAAGCGCAACCGGGACGCCCGCAGCTACGACGCGATCGTCCTGGATGCACCGCCGACCGGCCGGATCACGCAGTTCCTCAACGTCAACAACGAGCTCGCCGGGCTGGCCAAGGTCGGGCCGATCAAGGCGCAGGCCGACACGGTGACCTCACTGCTCCGCTCCCCGCGTACGGCGATCCACCTGGTCACCGTCCTGGAGGAGATGCCGGTGCAGGAGACGGCCGACGCGATCGCCGAGCTGCGCGCGGCCGGTCTCCCGGTGGGCGGCGTCGTGGTCAACATGGTCCGCCCGCAGGACCTCGACGCCGACGAGCGTGCGGAGCTGATCGACGGGTCCGTCGACCGGGGCGCGCTCGCCTCGAGCCTGGACAAGGTGGGCATCGACGCCGACGACGACCTGGTCCAGACGCTGCTGGAGGAGGGCCGCCACCACGCCGAGCGTCGTCGACTGGAGGACGGCCAACGCGAGATCGTCGACGCGCTCGACGTCCCGTCGTACGAGTTGCCGCGGCTACCGGGCGGCGTGGACCTGACCGCCCTCTACGAGCTGGCCGAGACCCTCGCCGAGGAGGGGCTGGCATGACCCCGGCACCGCAGCGTGCCCGCGGGCGACGGGCGACCGCGCGGCTCGGCCCCCTGGTCGCCACCCACGACCCGGCGCGGATCCTGGACGTTGACGGGCTGCTGGACGACCGCAGCCGCTCGATCATCGTGTGCTGCGGGTCGGGCGGGGTCGGAAAGACGACCACCTCGGCCGCCCTGGCGCTGCGCGCGGCCGAGCGTGGGCGCAAGGTGGTGGTCCTGACCATCGACCCGGCCAGGCGTCTCGCGCAGTCGATGGGGATCGAACGGCTGGACAACACTCCTCGGCCGGTGCCCGGCGTCTCCGCGGGCTCCGCGGCCGGGGAGGACGGCGGCTCCCTCGACGCGATGATGCTCGACATGAAGCGCACCTTCGACGAGGTCGTGCAGGGCCAGGCCAGCCCGGAGAAGGCCGAGCAGATCCTGAACAACCCCTTCTACATCGCCGTCTCGAGCTCGTTCGCGGGCACGCAGGAGTACATGGCGATGGAGAAGCTGGGCCAGCTCGACCGGGACGCGCGCAAGACCGGCCGCTGGGACCTGATCGTGGTTGACACCCCGCCGTCGCGGAGCGCGCTGGACTTCCTCGACGCCCCCGAGCGGCTCTCCAGCTTCCTCGACGGACGGTTCATGAAGCTGCTGCTCGCGCCGGCGCGCGGTCCTGCGCGACTGATGACTGCGGGCTTCGGTCTGGTGACCAACGCGGTCACCAAGATCATCGGCGCGCAGGTGCTGCTGGACATGAAGGCGTTCGTCGCCGCCTTCGACACCCTCTTCGGGGGGTTCCGGCAGCGGGCCCAGCGGACCTTCGAGCTGCTCCAGGACAGGCGTACGGCGTTCCTGGTGGTCGCTGCGCCGGAGCCCGACGCGTTGCGCGAGGCGGCGTTCTTCGTCGAGCGACTCCGCCAGGAGCAGATGCCGCTGGCGGGGCTGGTGGTCAACCGGGCCAGCAGCGACCCCGGCGGCGAGCTGTCCGCGAACGCGGCGATGGCGGCCGTTGAGAAACTACGGGCCTCCGGTGAGGACCATGGCCTCGCGGCGGGCCTGCTACGGCTGCACGCCGACCGCAAGACCGTCGTTCAGCGCGAGACCCGACTCACCCGTCGCTTCGGCACCAGCCATCCCGACGTACCCACCGCCGTGCTGCCGGCACTGTCGACCGACGTGCACGACCTCGAGGGCCTGCGTCGCATCGGCGACCTGCTGGCGTCCCAGACGCTGTGAGGCGACTCAGGCGCTGACGATGGCCACGGCGGTCTCGTGCTCGGACTTGGCGGTCTCGAGCAGCTGACGCCACGAGGTCACGTTCGGGCGCTTGCGCAGCAGAGCACGCCGCTCGCGCTCGGTGAGGCCTCCCCAGACGCCCCACTCGATCTCGTTGTCCAGGGCCTCGGCGAGGCACTCGGCGCGTACCGGGCAGGCGCCGCACACGGCCTTGGCCTTGTGCTGCTCCGCTCCCCGCACGAACAGTTGATCCGGTGAAGCCTTCTGGCACAGGGCCACGTTCGCCCACATCTCGTTCCAGGACATGTCCCCTCCAAGTTTCAGGTCCCGGGTCATCTGATTACGTCCGTCCGATACGTCCGCTTTACAACCCATCCATGACATTAGAGAGACTGGGAGAACCGGAACAGACACGGCCTGCTCATTCTCGTATAGTCCGAAATGACTACATACGTCGCACCAGTTGGTCGGATACGCGGGAGCCGCCCATAGACTTGTGCTATGCCGCATCGTCCCCACCACGTCACGTTCGGCACTGTCGTCTCGCACCTCGGGGTGATCGTGGCCGTCTCCGCCGTCCTCGGCGTCCTCGTCGCCGGCCTCGTGGTCCCGTTCGTCGGCGCACTGGGCTACGGCACCAGCGCAGCCGCCCAGTCGATGCAGAACCTGCCGACGGAGCTGAAGGCCGACCCACTGGCTCAGCGCACCCGGGTCCTGGGCCGCAACGGCGAGCTGATCGCGACGTTCTACGACGAGAACCGCGTCAACGTCTCGCTGGCCAAGGTCGCCCCGATCATGCGCAAGGCGATCATCGCGATCGAGGACTACCGGTTCTACGAGCACGGCGCCCTCGACCTCAAGGGCACCCTGCGCGCGTTCGTGAACAACCAGACCTCGGCTGCCGGCACCCAGGGCGGGTCCTCGATCACCCAGCAGATGGCGAAGATGACCCAGCTGACCCAGGCGCGCACGGAGGCCGAGCGCAAGGCGGCCACCGAGAACACCTACGAGCGCAAGATCCAGGAGCTCCGGCACGCCATCGCCTTCGAGCAGAACTACTCCAAGGACTGGATCCTCGAGCGCTACCTCAACCTGGCCTACTTCGGTGACGGGGCGTACGGCGTCCAGGCCGCCAGCCGGCACTACTTCTCGGTCAACGCCAGCCAGCTCGACGCACGACAGGCCGCGACCCTCGCGGGGCTGGTGAAGAACCCTGTCGGCTTCGACCCGACCCGGTTCAAGGACCGCGCGCTGTCTCGGCGCAACGTCGTACTGAACCGGATGGCGGAGCTCAACGTCATCACGACCCAGGAGGCCACCAAGCTGACCCAGGCCCCCCTCGGCCTGAAGGTCAGCAAGAGCAGCAACGGCTGCCTGGGCACCAAGGCGCCCTTCTTCTGCGACTACGTGCGCCGCTACCTGCTGGCGGATGCCTCCCTCGGCAAGACCACCGCGGACCGGGTGCAGCTGATCAACAGCGGCGGCCTGACCATCAAGACGACGGTCGACGCGCGGTTCCAGCGGGCGGCCGAGAAGGCAGCCAGGGCCTCGGTCAACCCGACCGACCAGGCCATCGGCGCGCTGGCGATGGTGCAGCCCGGCAGCGGCGACGTCATGGGGATCGCGCAGTCTCGGCCGATGGGCCGCGAGCGCAAGAAGGGCCAGACCTTCCTCAACTACGTGGTCGACAACAAGTACGGCGACTCCCGCGGGTTCCAGGCGGGCTCGACGTTCAAGGTGTTCGTCCTCGCCGCGGCTCTGGAGCAGGGGCTTCCGGTCTCGACGAAGTTCAACTCCCCCGCCCAGGTGCGCATCCCGCAGAACGAGTTCCAGACCTGCAACGGCCCCTACCCGGTGACGTCGCTGTGGGAGCCGCGGAACTCGACCAGCAGCGGCACCTTCGACATGTACAAGGGCACCCAGCTCTCGGTGAACACCTACTTCGCCCAGCTCGAGCGCAAGACCGGCCTGTGCGAGCCCTACGCGCTCGCCAAGGCCATGGGCGTGGACCTGACCGACCCGAACAGCGAGCGGGTGCCGTCCTTCACCCTCGGTGTCGCCAGCGTCAGCCCGCTGGAGATGGCCAGCGCCTACGCGACCTTCGCCGCCCGGGGAAAGCACTGCGAGAACCGGCCGGTCACCGAGATCCTGAACAGTGACGGGAAGGTCTTCAAGGAGTACCCCCAGAAGTGCAAGCAGGTCATGCAGGAGTCCACTGCCGACACGGTCAACGACATCCTCAAGGGCGTGATGGCCCCGGGAGGCTTCGGGCAGAGCCTCACGCTGAACAAGCCGTCGGCCGGCAAGACCGGCACCATCCAGCAGAACGCCGCAGTGTGGTTCAACGGCTACACCCCCACCCTCGCGACGGCCGCGATGATCGCCGGGGCGAACTCAAAGGGGCAGCCGATCTCGCTCAACGGGCAACGGGTCGGTGGCCGCTACATCGACGTGGCCCACGGCTCGACCGTAGCCGGTCCGATGTGGGCGCTGGCCATGCGCGCGATCCAGGACCTGCTGCCCGACAAGAGCTTCAACCCCCCGGCCCGCAGCGTCACCGCCGAGATCCAGGTCACCGTCCCCGACGTCGTCGGGCTCTCGGTGGACAAGGCGGCCCAGCGGCTGGCCAGCGCCGGCTTCTACGTGAGTGTCGGCGACCGGCGTACGTCCGACCAGCCCGCGGGCAGGGTTGCGGCGACGAGTCCAGGCGGTGGCGAGTCGACGACCCGGGGCTCGACGGTCTACATCTATCCGTCCTCGGGTCCCCCGACGAAACCGACGCCCAAGCCGGGTGGCGACGGGAAACCGGGTAAGCCCAGCCACGGCCCCAAGCCGTAGCTCTCAGGCGCCGGCCAGCTGCTGGCGTACGGCGGCCGCGACCGCGCCGCCGTCGGCACGACCCTTCACCTTCGGCTGCAACGCGCCCATGACGCGCCCCATCGCCTTCATCCCGTCACCACGGACGCCCAGGTCGTCGATCGTGGCGGTGACCAGCGCGGCGATCTCCTCCTCGCCCAGCTGTTCGGGCAGGTAGTCGGCGATCACGGCCGCCTCGGCGCGCTCCTTGGCCGCCTGCTCGACACGCCCGGCGTCGGCGAACGCCTCGGCGGCCTCGCGGCGCTTCTTCGACTCGCTGGACAGCACGGCGGTGACATCCTCGTCGCTCAGCTCGCGAGCCTCCTTGCCGGCCACTTCGGCGTTGGTCACCGCGGTGAGCACCATCCTCAGCGTGGAGGACCGGAGCTGGTCACGAGCCTTCATCGAGTCGGTCAGGTCGGCACGCAGCTTGTCCTTCAGGTCGCTCATACCGGCCATTGTGGCAGCCTTGCCCGCATGGACCCGCAGCCGATTTCGCACCGCGCGCTGCGCACCCTCGGCTACGGCGCCGGGGCCGGGGCCGTTGCCGGGCTCGCCACGTTGGCCTACTCCGCCGGCATCGAGGTCCGCAACTTCGTCGTACGCCGGGTCGAGGTGGCAGTGCTGCCGCCCGGGCACCGGCCCCTGAAGGTGCTCCACGTCAGTGACCTGCACCTGACCCCGACCCAGGGCGCGAAGCGACGCTGGCTGGCCTCGCTGGCCGACCTGGAGCCCGATCTGGTGGTCAACACCGGCGACAGCCTGGCCCACCAGGACGCGGTCGGCCCTGTCGTGGAGGGCTTCGGGCGGCTGCTGGACGTCCCGGGCGTCTTCGTCTTCGGCTCCAACGACTACTTCGCACCCACGGCTCGCAACCCGCTGTGGTACCTCTTCCCCGACGACGGCAGCCGCAACGTGCACACCGCCAAGCTGCCGTGGGGCGACCTGCGCGCGGAGTTCGAGGGCCACGGGTGGACCGACCTGACCAACACCACGGCGCGGCTGCAGGTGGGCGACACCGCACTGGCGTTCGCCGGGGTGGACGACCCGCACCTGGAGTACGACGACCTCGCCGCCGTCGCCGGACCGGCTCCCCGCGACGTCGACCTCCGGGTGGGCGTGGCGCATGCGCCGTACCTCCGGGTCCTGGACCAGTACGCCCGCGACGGCTACGACATCACCTTCGCCGGCCACACCCACGGTGGTCAGGTGTGCCTGCCGTTCAAGGGCGCGCTGGTGACCAACTGCGACCTCGACACCGGCCGTGCCAAGGGGCTGCACCGGCACCCTGCGGACTCGCGCCCCGGCGACCCGGCGAGCTCCTGGCTGCACGTCTCCGCCGGCGCCGGGACCTCGCCGTACGCACCGATCAGGCTGTTCTGCCGGCCCGAGGCCACCCTGCTGACGCTGCTCCCCAAGGGCTCGTGAGGGCCACCCGAGGCCGGTTCGGACCACCCCGACCGCTCCGATAGACTTCCCACGCCTTCGGGCTGTGGCGCAGCTTGGTAGCGCGCCTCGTTCGGGACGAGGAGGCCGCAGGTTCAAATCCTGTCAGCCCGACCATGTGATGTCTCAAGACATCGCGGACGGCCGGACCCACCGCGGTGGGTCCGGCCGTCAGTGCTTTCCGGGTGTTCCGCGGGGACGCTCCCGATCTGGCACTATTCGAGCCATGGCTGACGACCCCGCGAACGACGGCTCCGGGAACAAGCAGGAGCCGAACCTGGAGCTTCCCTCCATGTTCGGCCTCGGACGCAAGAAGAAGAAGCAGCAGGCTCGGACCCCGGATGAGCCGGCGTCCGACGAGACTGCGGCCCCCGAGACCGCGGTCCCCGAGACCGCGGCCCCCGAGACTGAGACTGCGGCCCTCGAGACTGCGGCCCTCGAGACTGCGGCCCTCGAGACTGCGGAGCCGACCGCGCCCGTCGAGGCGGCCGAGACCGTCGCGGAACCCCCAGCGGAGACGCCCACAGCGGCCGCGCCCGCGGCAGCCCCTGAGGCTGCGCCTGTGGCGGTGCCTGAGGCAGCCGCCGATTCCGCCCCCGAGGTAGCGCCGCGCCCGGTTCCGACGACGGTACGCAAGCCGCCGCCGGTCCCACCGCCGCCGACCCCACCAGTGACCCCGCAGCCGGCCGCGGAGGTGGAGGCCGTCGATGAGCCCGCGCGGAAGAAGGAGAAGGCACCCAAGGCGCCGAAGGTTCCCAAGCCGCCGAAGGCTGCCAAGCCGCCCAAGGTCAAGAAGGAACGTGCCCCGCGCAAGCCCCTGACGCTGCCGCGGATCAACCCCTTGGTCGCCGCGGGCATCACCGGCGCCGTCGTGGGCCTGATCGGCGTAACACTCGCACTGCTCGCCGCTCGCGGCTGCGAGGCGGTGCGTGGGGTCGGCAGCTGTGGCGGCTTCGGGCTGTTCGCGTTGCTGGCCATCTTGGCGATCATGGCGCTGGTGGGCTCGGTGCTGCTCAAGGCGTGGGGACTCTCCGACCCGGCCAGTACCAGCTTCCTGGGCGTCGGGCTGGTCGCCGTGATGGCGATGCTGTTCTTCCTCGGCTCGATCGACTCGGTGTGGATGTTCCTGGTCCTCCCCATCCTGACCGCCGCGATGTTCCTGTTCTCCTGGTGGGTCACCGCGACCTTCATCGAGGACGCCAAGGACAGCCCCTAATTTCGCCGACCGGTCACTACACGCACGCCTGAGGACCCCGACCGGTCACTGCGCGCACGCCGGAGGACCCCGACCGGTCAACTAGCGCACGTCTGACATCGCCGACCGGTCAGCACTGGCACGGGGGGCCGTGCATGGATTTGCCGGTCGGCCCGCCCCAGCGTGCGTGGATTGACCGGTCGGCGTATTCGAGCGTGTCTGGAGTGACCGGTCGGCGTAGTCGAGCGTGTCTGGAGCACCAGGTGGGGGGACTAGGTGCGGGCGGCCGCGAGGAGCTCGGCGATCTGGACGGTGTTCAGGGCGGCGCCCTTGCGCAGGTTGTCGTTGCTGATGAACAGGGCGAGGCCGCGCTGGTCGGGTACGCCGGGGTCCTGGCGCAGCCTGCCGACGTACGACGGGTCGCGACCCGCGGCCTGGAGCGGCGTTGGGATGTCAGTGAGCTCGACACCGGCCGCCGTGCCGAGCAGCTCCCGGGCCCGAGCGACCGGCATCGGCTCGGCGAACTCGGCGTTGATCGCCAGCGAGTGGCCGGTGAAGACCGGGACGCGGACGCAGATGCCGGAGACGAGCAGGTCCGGGATGCCCAGGATCTTGCGCGACTCGTTGCGCAGCTTCTGCTCCTCGTCGGTCTCCTCCAGCCCGTCCTCGACGATCGAGCCGGCGAGCGGCACCACGTTGTAGGCGATGGTGCGCTCGTACTTCACCGGGGCCGGGAAGTCGATCGCGGAGCCGTCGTAGGAGAGCTCACGCGCCTTGTCGCCCGCTGCCTCGATCTGGCCGGCCAGCTCATCGACGCCGGCCACCCCCGAGCCGGAGACGGCCTGGTAGGTCGAGGCGATCAGCCGCACCAGCCCGGCAGCGTCGTGCAGCGGCTTGAGCACCGGCATCGCCGCCATCGTGGTGCAGTTCGGGTTGGCGATGATGCCCTTGCGGGCCTCGTGGATCGCCTCGGGGTTCACCTCGCTGACGACGAGCGGCACGTCCGGGTCCATCCGGAAGGCCGAGGAGTTGTCCACGACCGTCACCCCGGCCTCGGCGAAGCGCGGCGCCAGGGCGCGCGAGGTGGTCGCACCCGCCGAGAACAGCGCGATGTCCAGGCCGCTCGGGTCGGCGGTGGCGGCGTCCTCGACGGTGATCTCGCGGTCGCCGTAGGGCAGCACCGTGCCCGCGGACCGGGCCGAGGCGAAGAAGCGGATCTCCTCGGCCGGGAAGTCGCGTTCGAGCAGGATCTGGCGCATGGCCACCCCCACCTGGCCGGTGGCGCCGACGATGCCGAGGCGGACACCCATGGCTACCGCCCCGTCCCGCCGTAGACGACGGCCTCGACCTCGTCGGAGTCGAGGTCGAAGGCGGTGTGCGTCGCAGTGACCGCGGCGTCGACGTACGCCTCCTCCACGACCACCGAGATGCGGATCTCCGAGGTGGAGATCATCCCGATGTTGACGCCGGCCTGGGCCAGGGCGGAGAAGAACTTCGCGGTCACGCCGGGGTGCGAGCGCATGCCCGCCCCGATCAGCGAGATCTTGCCGATCTTGTCGTCGTAGAGCAGCGAGTCGAAACCGACCGCGTCCTTGAGCGCGTCCAGCGCGGCCATCGCGGTCTGGCCGTCGGTGCGCGGCAGCGTGAAGGAGATGTCGGTCAGGTTCGTCGCCGCCGCCGAGACGTTCTGCACGATCATGTCGAGGTTGATCTGGGCGTTCGCCAGCGCCTCGAAGATGCGGGCGGCCTCACCCACCTTGTCGGGTACGCCGACCACGGTGATCTTGGCCTCGCTCCGGTCGTGGGCGACGCCGGCGATGATGGCTGCTTCCATGGTGGCCTCCTGGTGGGCCTCGTCGTTGATGCTGCCCTGGACCATCGTGCCGTTGAGCTGGCTGAACGACGAGCGGACGTGGATCGGGATGTCGTAGCGGCGGGCGTACTCCACGCACCGCAGGTGCAGGATCTTGGCCCCGCCGGCGGCGAGCTCGAGCATCTCCTCGTAGGTGACGTGGTCGAGCTTGCGCGCGGTGGGCACGATTCGCGGGTCGGCGCTGAAGACGCCGTCGACGTCGGTGTAGATCTCGCAGACGTCGGCGTTCAGCGCCGCGGCCAGCGCGACGGCCGTGGTGTCGGTGCCGCCGCGACCGAGGGTGGTGATCTCCTTGGTGTCCTGGCTGACGCCCTGGAACCCGGCGACGATGACGATGTGCCCGTCGGCAACGGCGGCCGAGATCCGGCCCGGGGTCACGTCGATGATCTTGGCCCTGCCGTGCACCGAGTCGGTGATCACCCCGGCCTGGGAGCCGGTGAAGGACCGGGCGGTGAAGCCGAGGTCGGAGATCGCCATCGCGACCAGAGCCATCGAGATCCGCTCGCCGGCAGTGAGCAGCATGTCGAGCTCGCGGGCCGGGGGAAGCGGGCTGACCCCTTCGGCGAGCTCGAGCAGCTCGTCGGTGCTGTCGCCCATCGCGGAGACGGCCACGACGACGTCGTTCCCGGCCTTCTTCACCTCGGTGATCCGGCGGGCGACCCGCTTGATCGCTGCGGCGTCCGCGAGGGAGGAGCCGCCGTACTTCTGCACGACAATGCCCACGGTGCTGCGCTCCTCGCCTGCTCGGTGTCGGGCCTCTGCTGACTGGCCGCAGCCGATTCTACGGTGGGTCAGGCGACCGGTTCGCCCCTGTCCAAAGCCTTGGCCGCGGCGATGGCGTCGCTCTCCACCTCGAAATCGAGGTCCAGCCGGTCGTGCGCGACCACCGAGTGCAACGCGGTCAGGGCGCCGCAGGCGTTGCTCCCCCACGAGGCGAGGTAGGAGTACTGCCACCACCACAGGGCCTCGTCGAGGTTGCCGTTGCGGAAGTGCCGCAGTCCGTTGGCCACGTCGGTCGCGATCAGGGTCAGGTCGTCGCTGAGCTGCGCGGTGAAGGTGTCCGGGTCGTAGGGCTCGAAGTTGTGGCTGTAGGTGTCGATCCCACCCAGCAGCTCGGCCAGCCGGAGCCGCATCTCGTCCAGGTCGGGGTCGGGACCCACGTCGGGCTGGTACTTCTCCTCCAGCTCGAAGTCGATCTGCGCGCCCAGCCGGGCGCCGGCCAGCAGCAGCTGACTGACCTCCAGCAGCAGCAGGGGTACGGCGACTCCGGCGCTCTCACCGCGCGAGATCTCCTGCAGCGACACGAGGAACGCCTCGGTCGCATCGGCAATCTGTTGCCCGAACTCCTCGAACTCGTGCTCACTCACCAGCGTTTCGCCTCCCCGCGAATGCCCGACCCAGGGTGACCTCATCGGCGTACTCGAGGTCCCCTCCTACTGGCAGTCCACTCGCCAGACGGGTCACGCGCAAGTCCATGTCCTTGAGGAACCTGCTCAGATAGGCGGCGGTGGCGTCGCCCTCGATGTTGGGATCGGTCGCCAGGATCACCTCGGTGACCGTGCCGTCGGAGAGCCGGGTCATCAGCTCACGGATGCGCAGCTGCTCCGGACCGATGCCCTCCAGCGGCGAGATCGCCCCGCCCAGCACGTGGTAGCGCCCCCGGAACTCGCGGGTCCGCTCGATCGCGACGACGTCCTTGGGCTCCTCGACCACGCAGATCAGGGCCGGGTCGCGTCGCCCGTCGCGACAGATCCGGCAGAGCTCGTCTTCGGAGACGTTGCCGCAGATCTTGCAGAACTTCGCCTTCGCCTTCATCTCCACCAGCGTGTCCGCGAGGCGGCGTACGTCGACGGGGTCGGCCGCCAGCAGGTGGAAGGCGATCCGCTGCGCTCCCTTGGGCCCCACCCCGGGAAGGCGGGCGAGCTCGTCGATCAGGTCCTGGAGGACCCCCTCATACACCGAGACCGCCCATGTCGCCGCCGAGACCGCCGGCCAGGGGGCCGAGCGTCTGGGCGGCGAGGGCGTCGACCTTGGCCTTGCCGTCGCGGTAGGCGGCCACGACCAGGTCGCCGAGGTCGGAGAGCGAGTCAGCGTCTCCTGAGTCGAACGAGCCCGCGGCGATCTGCACGTTGGTCAGCTCGCCGGTGCCGGTCAGGGTCACCGTGACCCCGCCCGCGGAGCCCTCGATCGAGGCCGTGGCTAGCTCCTGCTGCGCCGCGACGAGCTGGGACTGCATCTGCTGGGCCTGCTCGAGCATGGCGCCGAGGTCGAAGCCGCCCTCACCTGAGCCGCCGAAGGGGTTGTCGGTCATGTCGTTGCTCCTAGTCGTGGGGGATCTCTTCGATGAGGGTGGCGCCGAGCTCGCGCTCGAGCAGCTGGGTGCTGTCGATGCCGTTGTCCTCGGCGGTGGCGTCGTCGCGGTGTGCGTCCGCGTCGAGGTCGGGGCCTTGATCCGGGACCAACTCGTCGGCGCCGCGCGTGGGCGTGATGCCGGAGCGGGCGGCGGCAATGGTCTCCGGACGCGCCTTGGACGCCGGTCGCGACTTCGCCTCGGGGGGCGTCGCAGCCTGCTCGTCTGCCGAGGCCCAGCTCGGCGGCTCGGACGGGGCCGCCGAGTCCGGCCCGGCCTGGTCGGTCGGCCGGTCCGTCAGCTGGTCCGGTGGCCGCACCGCGGGCCGGGTGACCCTCGGAGCCGACTCCGACCCGGGCTGGGCCGAGGGGTCGACGGCGACCTCGACGGTCCAGTCGACGCCGATCATGTCGATGGCCGCCTGGCGCAGGATCTCCTCGCTGCCGCCTCCGACGAACGAGTCACGCGCGCCCGCGGTCTTGAAGCCGACGGTCAGGCTGGTCGCATCGACCCCGATCACCTGGGCGTTCTGGCTGAGCAGGATCCAGGTGAAGCGCCGCATCTTCTTGACCTGCTCGAGCAGGTCCGGCCAGATCCGGCGTACGTCGGCCAGGGAGAGGACCGCCCCGGAGGGCTGGGTGGCAGGCGGGGCGGCGGCAGGCGGGATGGTGGGAGGCGGCTGTGGCGCCCGCTCCGGAGCCATTTCGGAAGCCTTCTCGGGGGCCCTTTCCGGGGCAACGGCCGGTGGGGCTTCGGTGGGACTGGCCGTCGCGGTGGGGGCCGGTTGGCCGGGCGGGCTGGCTGGTGCCGGCTCCGGGGCCGCGACCTGCTCGGCAACCGGTTGCGGGGCGGGCCGGGCGGGCGGCCGGGACGGTGCGGCGGTCGGCGGGACGGACTCGGTGACCACGCCACCGACGCCGATCCGGCGTTCGACCCGGTCGAGGCGGGCGGTCAGACCGTAGGTGTCGTGGTCGACCGCGGGCAGCAGCAGCCGCGCGCAGATCAGCTCCAGCAGCAGGCGGGGCGTGGTGGCGCCCCGCATCTCGGTGAGACCGGACGCCACGAGGTCGGCCGCGCGCACCAGCTCGGTCTTGCCGAACCTGGCCGCCTGGGCGATCAGCCGCTCAGCCTGGTCCTGGGGTGCGTCGATCAGCCCGGTCGCCGGCGCATCGGGCACCGCCGCGATGATCACCAGGTCGCGCAGCCGCCGCAGCACATCCTCGGTGAAGCGGCGCGGGTCCTGACCGGTCTCGATCACCTTGTCCACGACCCCGAAGACACCGGCCCCGTCGACGGCGGCGAAGGCATCGACGACCTCGTCGAGCAGGTTGTCGGGGGTGTAGCCGAGGAGGCTGGTCGCGACGTCGTACGTCACGCCCTGCGGGCCGGCACCACCGAGCAGCTGGTCGAGCACGGACAGTGAGTCGCGGGCCGACCCGGCACCGGCGCGTACGACGAGCGGCAGCGCGGCCGGGTCGATCTTGACGCCCTCCTTCTCGCAGAGCTCGGCGAGGTAGTCCGAGAGCGTGCGCGGCGGGATCAGCCGGAACGGGTAGTGGTGGGTGCGCGAGCGGATGGTCGCGATGACCTTCTCCGGCTCGGTGGTGGCGAAGATGAACTTCAGGTGCTCCGGCGGCTCCTCGACCAGCTTGAGCAGGGCGTTGAAGCCCTGCGAGCTGACCATGTGGGCCTCGTCGATGATGTAGACCTTGTACTTGCTGCTGACAGGGGCGAAGAACGCCCGCTCCCGCAGGTCGCGGGCATCGTCCACGCCGCCGTGGCTGGCGGCGTCGATCTCGATCACGTCGATCGAGCCGGGGCCGCCGCGCGCCAGGTCGCGACAGGACTGGCACTCGCCGCAGGGGTCGGAGATGGGCGCCTTCTCGCAATTCAGCGCCCGGGCCAGGATGCGGGCGCTGGTGGTCTTGCCGCAGCCGCGTGGCCCGGAGAACAGGTAGGCGTGGTTGACGCGGTTGTTGGCCAGCGCCGCCCGCAAGGGCTCGGTGACGTGGTCCTGTCCGATCACCTCGGCGAACGTCTCCGGCCGATAGCGGCGGTACAGGGCGAGGGACGTCTCCACCACTGCACCCTAGCCAGCCCGGCCGACAGGCAACCAGACAGGACCACCAGATGGGGCAACCAGACGGGGCAACCAGACGGGCGAGTCGGTGGGACGTGAAGGCCCCCCATGCACCCAGTAGAGCCCGGCTGCCCTTGCTGCCTTCCGGCCCTGGGGGATTCGCTGGGATACCGCCGCATGGGGGGTTGGCGCAGAGTCTAGGAGGTCGATTTCTCCCAAGCGAATCGGGCCGGGTAACCTTCGCGGCGGAGGATTCGCCTAGTGGCCTATGGCGCTCGCTTGGAAAGCGGGTTGGGTTAACGCCCTCAGGGGTTCGAATCCCCTATCCTCCGCCACACCGATGCAGGGCCTGACCTGCGAGAACGCCGACCGTCGCCCGCCAGGGGGAAGGTCGGCGTTCATCGTCTCCCGGACTCGTAGTCTCAGTTCTAGTCTCAGTTGGCTTCCGCCAGGGCGCCCGCTATTTTCCCCGAAGCCGATCCTCATGTGGAGCAGCCCGGCTGAGGCGAACTGGCGCATGTTCGTGTCGAGGCGGCGCGGTAGCGTGCCCACGTGTTGCCAGCTTCGACCACCCGGCTCCGCTTCCGCGAGATGACTGAGGCAGACCTGCCCGAGATTGCCTGCCTGGACATCGGCGGTTCTCGTGGCCCGGAGGGCTGGATCGCGTGGAACCGCCAGAACTACGCCGAGCACGGGTTCGGGCTGTGGGTGATCGAGACGTTGGCTGGTGCGTTCATCGGCGACTGCGGCTTGACCATGCAGGAGGTGGAGGGCGAGTGGCTGGTCGAGGTCGGCTGGCACGTGCGCAGCGCTGTGCGTCGCCAGGGGTACGCCGCCGAGGCGGCTGGAGCAGTCCGCGACGCCGCCCTTGGCCGCCGTGTCGAGCACCTGATTGCGATCATTCGGCCCGACAACGTGGCATCTCAGGGTGTGGCGACGAAGATCGGCCTAACCCTCGAACGTGCGGTCTTCAAGCACGGCGGACCGGCGCTGATCTTCGGAGCGGACCTACACCCGGTGGGCAGAGACCGATAACTGATCCCGTACTAGTCACGCTCCGCGTGACGATCCGCTTCCGGCGACCGATATGCGCCGCGCGTGGTGAGCGCGGCTGAGTCGCCGCACGGCGTTTCGGCAATGGGAGCTGTCAGGAGGGGCTGGAAGTCGGACCGGTGAGTGCGGGGCCCTATCGTGCGAGGTTGACGCCCGTCCAGGATTCGTCCTCGCTCACGTCATCCACGACATCGAGCCAGGCGGGGACAAACGTCGAGGGTTGGTTGCCGTCATCGATCTCGGCGATAAGGGTGCCGTCTTCGTGCTCGTCAATCGCGACGACCAATCCATCCCGATGGACCATGTGTCGCTTCTTGATGAGGAGCTGAGCAGGCAAGGCGGTGAGGACGACCCACTCCTCGTCGTTCAGGTAGAAGTTCGTGCAGGCAACTTCGGCGGGTCCGTCGGTGATCCGGACCTTGTGTCCAAGCTTGCGGGTCACCGTCCCGTCGCCTTCTCGCACTTCGCGCAGGCGTAGACGTGTGCCCGTCACATACCGATCAACGATTTCCTTGGTGCTGCTCACGCCCGCGGGGAGGCTCACAAGGAGGTACCGTCGCTCCCTTTCCACAATCGCGTACTTCAGTGAAATCGACACGAGCCGAGGCTAGAGCAGGACGCCCAGACACCGCTGTACCGGGTGCGCGCGCACCGCACGGGGCAACGCCGCGCGTTCGCGGTCCCCGGAAGCCGATCCGCTTGCGGCGAGCGCACCGACCAGCTCGCTCCATTCGTCACTGCGACCGGCAGCGGTTCCCCTGCCGGGACGAGACCGGATGGCTCACCGATCTAGGCGAAGGTCACCGTGGCACGTTGGTGCTGCGGGACACGCTTCTGCGTGGTCGCGTTCCCTGGGCGAACGGCTGAGGGAACGGCGGGACTAGAGCTTTGTGAGCGTCTCCTGGAGTTTCCAAAACATCGCGGGAGGTAGCGGCTGCCCCAAGGCCGCCGCCTCCAAGTACGTCAGGTGCACGCACCACCCCACGCGGTAGGACGGAAGTAGCGGACCCAGGCCCTCGTGCACGAGACGGAGCGTGGTCTCGTCCTCCGCGTCTTCGAGGGTGATCTTCACCGTGGAAGTCGGCTCGTCGGGGAAGCTCCAAGTGAACTCGAGGGCGCGGGGAGGGTCGCGACGTCGCAGCGCCGAACGGCACAGGTAGCCATCCCCGTGGTCGATGACGACATAGTCAGCGGTGCTGAGATCACCCTCGATGACGATCCCGAGCCACTGAGCTACCGATCCTGGATCCGTGATGGCGGCCCACGTCTTTTCCAGATCGCAGGCCACTTGCCACGTGAGGGAGAGGGTGTGGCCGTCGCTAGCAATCTCACGGAGGGACATGAGCCCACGCTAGCCAACATCTTCGGCCTCCCTCGACGGCTGACGACCACAACCATTCGCTGGCGGAGAGCCCATTGGGCGAGATGGATGCTGTGGAAGTCATTGACGATCACGACGGGTGAATGACGGGTCGGGGGCTTCTCGATTCCTGATCGTCAGTGGCTCGGGTCGCGTCCGAGGAAGGCCACGAGGCGTTCGCTTGCGGAGGCGTTGCTGGGGACGTCGATCGGCGCAGCGAAGTTCTCGCCCCGAGCGCCGAGGTCGAGGGCTGGTGAGACCAGCGCGAGTACGTCCTCGGCCAGCGACTCCGGGATCCGGTGGGCGGGGTGGCGGGCCCTACCGATGTCCCAGCCGTGCGTGGTGAACTCGACCGCGCCGGCCGTTGCTGCGTTCTCGACCCTCGTCGCATCGGTTGCGACAGAGAATGTGTACGTCAGCTTTGCCAACCGCTCGTCCACGAGCGCCACGGGGTCGGGATCGTTGGTCTGTGGTGTCTGCGGGAGGGCGAGCGTTCCCGTCTCGAGCAGCGCGAGGAGAGCGTCGGTGACGTCGGCGAGGTGCAGGACGACCCTTCCCGCGTCCCAGCCCTCGCAGGGCGTCGGTCGTCGTAGATCGTCGTTGGTCAGCTCGGTGAGGACGCTGCGCGCGTAGTCGGTGGCACGTCCGAACAGTTCGGTGTTCATGCGCGCGAGCCCTCCGGCATGTTCCAGGGCGCCGTTGGCAGGGCATTGCCGGTTTCGAGCAGGGACTTGAGGTTGGCGAGCACTGCGGGCCAGCCGCGCGAGATCCCGTTCAGCATATCGGTGTTCGGGAGGTTCGCGTGGGTCACGGTCAGCCGGACGATGTCGTCGTGGGGCTCGACGAGGAACGTGACGACGGACGGTCCGTTCGGCCGATCGTCGTCGGAGTCCTCGAACGTGATCACGAGTCGGGTGGGTGGCTCGGCCTCAAGCACCTTGCCGGTCACGTCGATGGCACCGGACCCGTCTACCCGTCGATGTTCCCAGGGGGAGCCGGGTTGCCAGTCGGAGACGTTGGCGTGTCCCCAGTAGCGTGCGGTCAGGTCGGCGTCGGTCAGGGCCTGCCAGACGTCCTCGCTGCTCGCGCGGATGTAGGTGACGTAAACGTAGGTGGGCACGGATGTCTTGGTGTCGGTCATTGCGTAGTCCTCTGCTCGGTGCTTGATGGCGCTGATCGTGGCCAGTCGGGGTGCGTCGTACGCCGCGATCCAGCGCTCGCCTATCTCGTGGATCGGGGTGGGGTTGAGGTAGTGCCGGCGCTCTCGCCCTTGCCGCACCACAGTGACGAGGTTGGCTTCGGCGAGAAGGTCGAGGTGCTGCGTTGCCGACTGGCGGGCCATCTCGAGACTTCCGCAGAGCTCAGTGAGGGTCTGCCCGTTCCGCTGCCGGAGACGATCCAGCAGGAGGCGCCTCGTCGGGTCGGCCAACGCCTTGAAAGCTGGACCCAGCGCCTCGTCGATCATGTTCATTATCATGCAGGCAAATACCTGCGTATGCAAGTTCGTCAGTTCCGCGGGTCTCGTTGCGGAGCCCCGACGCCGAGCTGGCGCTCAGCGCTAGCGAGGTCCCGCAAGCCGATCCTCTAACGGGTCTACTGATCGATCGGGATGGGGCGCCGCATGACGACACGTGGCCACGCGTCGAGACCAATGGCGGCCTCGTGTTCCCGGATGCGTCGCTGGCCGGCTGTCCACTCGTTCTCCGCGACAACCTGGAAGCCGAGACGCGCGTAGTACGGCGTGTTCCACGGCACGTCGGTGAAGGTGGTCAGGGTCATCGCCGTGAGACCAAGCTCTCGAGCCCACACTTCCGCGGCGTCCAACAACCTGCGACCGAGTCCTTGGCGCGCCCAATCGGGGTGCACTGACACCTGCTCGACGTGTGCTGCCTCGTCAACGACATCTACAACGATGTAGGCGATGGGCCGGTCGACGTCACCAGTGGCCACCCACGCACGTCCAGCTCTCTGGTAGGCACGCAGAACATCCGTCGGCGGAGGTTCGTCATCGGCTACCGATGCCATGTCCAGGTCACGGAAAGCGGCACCCGCCGCGCGCTCGATCTCGGGCAGATGAACGAGGTCTTCGGGACGAGCTAGGCGGATCATGATGCCCAGTACAACATCGGCCGGCCCGGTCTGCCCGTACGAGGATCGGCACGCGGAAGCGACCCGGTAGGGGAGGATCGCCCACCCTCATCGGAGCTGGATGTCTACCTCGGCTGCGATCGTCTCGACCATCGAGGTGAGGCGCTCGATTCGGGAGGGCATGGTGTGCCGATAGTTGGCGATGGTGAGCAGGCCCGGGCCGACAAAGGCCCACGCTCGGGCACGAGTCCAGGTTGCACCATCGGCCCTGGACGCGGTGCGGAGAATCTCTCGAGCAGGGGCGTCGAAGATGCTCCACGCGTAGAGCAGGTCTACGGACCGGTCGCCAACGCCCACGCCTCCGAAGTCGATCACCCCGGCCAGTCGCCCGTCGTGATGAACGAGGAGGTTCTCCTCGGACAGGTCGGTGTGCACCCAGCAGGCGACTTCGGTGGCCACAGGGACGTCGCGCAGACGCTGCCATGCTTCACGAACGCTCGCCGGGTTGAACAGGTCCGCCAGTTCTGCGGCCGCACGATCTGCCCATCGGTCGATCATCTCGGTGACCGGTTCACCGCAGCGGTAACCCCAGTGTTCGGGCTCGGCCGGAACGTCGACGGTGTCGACAGCGTGGAGGCTCTGGAGGAAGGTGCCCAAGGACTCTGCGAGAAGGGCCTGCTGTGAACCGTCCAGTGCGATCGGAAGGTCGCCCGGCACCCAGGACACGACCGCCCACGGCCGGGCGAAGGCTCCGCTGGGCTGGCCAACGGCGACGACGTCTGGAACTGCAACCGGCAGATTCGGTGCAAGACGGGGCAGCCAGCGCACTTCATTCACCAGATCCGCGACGTAGTCGTCGGACCGGGGCAAGCGAATAGCCAGAGTTTCTCCAAGGCGGAACACCCAGTTGCTGCTACCGGACGCGCTGATCGCCCAGACGGGCATATCGGCCAGATGCGGAGCTTGCTCGCGTAGCAGCCGGGTCACCACCTGGGGATCCGGGACAACGTCGGCCGGCACAGAGGTGGGCGAGTTCACCCGCACATGATCGTCGACTCACGCCAGCGACACGACTCGATTTCGGCGCAGCCCTGACGTGTGGCATGTCGTGCAGTTCTTGAGCGGGCTTCGAGCCGTCACGGAAGCCGAACCGCCACCGGGCACGGTGGGCGCGCTTGGGCGAGTCGGCGACGAGCGATTCAGCCGTCCCGCAGGGGATCGGCTTCCTGACGCCGCTCCTTCATCGGCGACCAACGGCGGCCGCGAGCTGATCATTGGCTTCGCGCCAGAGCTTCCCCATGGAGCCGCCGCCGTGCCCGTTCCCCTCATCGACGATGAGCCTGGACTCTGGCCAGCGGCGGTGTAACTCCCACGCGGTGACGACGGGAGAGGAGATATCCCGCCGGCCATGGATCAACATGCCGGGAACCCCTCGCAGGAGCTCCATTCGCTCGAGGACGGCTGGGTCGCAGAAGCCGTCGTGAGACCAGTAGTGCGTGGTGAGGCGCACGAAGGCCAGCCGGAAGCGGTCGTCGTTCCACCGCGGGTCCCGGGTGAAGCCACCGGCGCCGATCGCGATGTGGCTGTCTTCCCACAGCGCCCATTCACGGGATGCCGCATCGCGCGCTGCTGGGTCGGGTGATTCCATCAGCGAGGCGTATGCCTCGACCAGCCGGTCGAGTCCGCGTTCGTAACCGATGCCGGATCGCTCGGCGTGCCCAGCAAATCGGTCCCACGCCTCAGGGAAGATTGCGCCGACGCCCTCGGTGATCCAGTCGATCTCGCTACGGCTGGTCGTGGTCACGGCGAACAAGACGATGCCCAGCACGTGCCGGGGATGAGCCTGGGCGTAAGCCAGGGCCAGAGTCGCTCCCCATGACACGCCGTTAACGAGCCACGCATCGATGCCGAGATGCTCGCGTAGCTCCTCAATGTCCGCGATGAGATGGGCCGTGGTGTTGGTGCTGAGGGAGGTCGACACGTCCGAGACATGCGGGGTCGAGCGGCCACACCCCCGCTGCTCGAAACCGACCAGGCGGGTGCGCGTCAGATCGAAGCGGTTGCGGTAGAGACCGGTGCGCAGACCTCCACCTGGGCCGCCGTGGACGTACAGCGCCGGAGACCCGTCGGGCGATCCCCATTCCTCCCAGTAGATCTGCTGCCCATGACCAACGTCCAGCATCCCGTGGACGCGCGGCTCGTCATCATTGGGCATGTGGCTATGAGACCACTCGAAGGCGCAGAGACGGCGAACGCCGTCACCGACAAACCTGATGAGCCGCTAAAGCCGCCGGGACGAATCGTTGTCCCGGAGGCGGATCCCCATTCGGTCACGGCGACCGCCTCGGCCGCGGTGACCTCGGTGAGCGGTGTGGTTTCGCAGGTGGTTCCGCTTGCGGGACAGGTTCTAGCTGATGTGCGGGTCGGGTGGACGACCGCTGGAGGGACTGGTCTATTGACGTGGTCTCGGGTTGTCGGCGCGGCGGTGATTGGTGTTCTTCACGCGATTCTGGCAGGTCACCCCGCAAAATCGCCGGGTTCCGTTCTTGGAGCGGTCGACGTAGGCCCGGTCACACCTCGGGGCTTCGCAGACGCCAAGTCGGCCGGCGTCTGCGCTGCCGATTGCCATCGTCAGCGCGGCTGCACAGCCAGCCACCCACCCCTCCCCTAGGCGGTCGGTCGGCCCGTGGAAATGCATGTGCCAGGCCCCGTCGAACAGGTCGAGCCGCGGTTGCGGACACGTCCAACGCAGCAACTCATTCACTCTGGCGGCAGCCTCGTTGAAGTCTTCGTCGGCCACTGCCTCGAAGACCGGCCGAGCCTCAAGTGCAAACCGCTGAAGGATCGCCGCATCTTCATAAGTGACGGTCGGCGCCCGGTCCTCGCGGATCAGAGTCTGGCTCAGCACCTGGCGCAAGTAGCTTCCGGTCGGCGGGTTCGACTCCCGGCCGCCAGTCTCCTCACAGGTCAGTAGATTCACCAGGTCAGTGGCAACACGCAACAGGTCTATGACGTGACTGTCAAAACGCACTTGAGCAGTGTAACCCACCGGTCTAACCTGCTCTCGTGACCATCAAAAGCATAATAGACAGTCCGGTGGATTCTAAGCCGGTAACCGGATTGCCGCGGTCGGTGAAGGTCCTGCTGGTGGCTCGATTCGTCAACCGACTGGGCGCATTCTCGATGCCGTTTCTGGCGGTCCTGCTCGTCCAAGAACATGGCGCGAGCGTGACGCTCGCCGGCGTCGTGGTGGGGGTCTTCGGGTTGGCGACGATCCCGTCTCGTCTGATCGGGGGGCGACTCGCAACACGGGTAGGCACCAAGAACGCGGTGATCGTGGGACTCGCCGGGACTGCAGGATCGCAACTAGTGATTGCTTCTGCGCCATCGCTGGCGGTCGCCTTCGTTGGGGCGGCCCTGCTCGGCCTCTGCTTCGAGATCTACGAGCCCGCCAGTCAGGGCCTGGTGGCCGATGTGACCCCCGATCACCTACTGCCCCGCGCCTACGGTCTGTTAGGGGCGGCTCTGGCCGCAGCGGGACTCGCGGCCGGGTTGCTCGCGGCGGCGATTGGTCGCTTTGGGTTGTCGTGGCTCTTCGTCATCGATGCCGGCACGGCGATTGCTTGCCTGATACTGGTGGCCTTGATGCTGCACCCAGCCCGCCGCCCGGCAGAGAGCGAAGAGGACAGCGGCGCTGCTCATTCACCATGGCGAGACCACAGACTGTGGCTACTCATGGCCACCGGAACCAGCTTCGCGATGATCTACATGATCGTGCCGATGGCCATGCCCCTTGCGCTGGCCATAGAAGGTAGGCGGGCCTCTGACGCAGGACTGCTTGAAGCACTGTCGGCCTTGGTCGTCATCGCCGCCCAACCCGTTCTCCGGAAGACGGGCAAAATCGCGCTGCGGCTGCTCGCCGGATACGGACTTCTCGCCCTCGGGCTCGCGGTAGCCGGGCTGATGCCAGATCTGCCCGGTTACGTAATCGCCGTCACCGTCATGGGCCTAGGCGACGTGCTCCTTC
>CAVXFX010000003.1:0-26196 GCA_963761205.1 uncultured Actinomycetota bacterium | reverse complement strand
CCGCTTCAACATGTAGGCCCATACCTGTCGGCCAGGGTTCCCTCGTCACCTGGTCAGGGGATCTGGTGTCCTCGTGCCGACCCTGCTGGCCGTCCCCGCCATACTCTGCGGCATGGACCTGGACGTCGTGCTCGAGGAGATCAGGGCCGAGGTCGCGCCGTCGGTGGGTGTGGGAGATGTCGCCGGCCACATCCCTGAGCTGGCCTGCGTGGACCCGCAGCAGTTCGGGATGGCGGTGGTGATGAACACCGGCGAGGTCCATGTCACCGGGGACAGCGACACGTGCTTCTCGGTCCAGAGCATCTCGAAGGTGTTCAGCCTCGGGCTGGTGATGACCCACGACAACAACCGCATCTGGGAGCGCATCTCTCGCGAGCCGTCGGGCAACCCGTTCAACTCCTTGCTCCAGCTCGACCAGGAGTGGGGCAAGCCCCGCAACCCGTTCATCAACGCCGGCGCCCTCGTCGTGACCGACCGCTTGCACAGAGCCACCGGGGACGCCCGGTCCGTGATCCGCGAGCTGGTCCGCCGGGAGAGCGGCAACCCGCTGGTCAACGGTGACCCCCTGATCGCGCAGTCCGAGCACGACAGCGGGCACCGGATCGCCGCGATGGCCCACCTGCTGGCCAGCTACGACAACCTCGAGTGTCCGGTCGAGGAGGTGCTGGAGCAGTACTTCTGGCAGTGCTCCCTCTCGATGAGCTGCCGGGAGCTCGCCCTGGCCAGCGGCTGGCTGTCTCGGCACGGCGTACGCGCGGACGGCACCCGGATGCTCTCGCTGCAGCAGACCAAGAGGATCAACGCGGTGATGCTCACCTGTGGGACCTACGACGCCGCGGGCGAGTTCGCCTACCGGGTGGGGGTTCCCTGCAAGAGCGGAGTCGGTGGCGGCATCCTCGCGGTGATCCCGGACAGGTGCACGATCGCCGTGTGGAGCCCGGCCCTGGACCCTTCCGGCAACTCGACGGCCGGTCTGGCCGCCCTCGACCTGTTCACGACCCGCACCGGTTGGTCGGTCTTCTAGGTCGCGGAGTCGGAGTCCTCGTGACGCCGACGGCACCCTGCCCTGGACTCCGGCGCTGCTGCCGGCACCAGGTGCCTCGCAGATGTGGTCGAATCGGCGGCATGCCCGGACCGCCTCCCCCGGTGTCCCGGGGTCGCGTGCTCCGGGCCACCGTGACGCCGCTCGCGTCCATCCTGGGGTCGGGCCTGCTGATCATCGTGCCGGTGCTCGAGGCGACGCTCGGCGGGGCGGCGGTGCTCGGCGCAGTAGGCGTGACCGTGCTGGCCTGGCTGGTCGGCAGCGCGATCCGGCACAACGTCGCGACGGTGGAACCGCGGCCAGGCGGGGACAGCTAGACCCGGTCACGGCGCGACTGGACCGGATCAGCGACGGCGTCATCGTGGTGGCCTACGTGATCTCGGTCGCGCTGTACCTGCGCATCATGGCGCAGTACGTGGTCGGCTACGTCACCCCGGAGTCCCACCCGCTCGGGGAGCGCATGATCGCGGTGACGGCCGTGCTGCTCATCGTCGCGGTCGGGATCGCACGAGGCTTCGCGGGGCTGGACCGGCTCGACATGGTCAGCCTGATCGCGGTTCTGGTCCTGACCACCGTCCTGGGCGGCGCCCTGGTCGTGCACGACGCGGTCGAGGTCGTGACCGGTCGGGGCCTCTCGCTTCCTCCGGTGCCGAGCCAGAGCGTGTTCACCACCTTGCTGGTGCTCGGCGGCATCGTCATCACGGTGCAGGGCTTCGAGACTGTCCGCTTCCTCGGCGACGCCTTCGACGGCCCGACCCGCATCTGGGCCTCCAGAGTCGCGCAGCTGGTCGCCGGCTCGATCTACATCGGCTTCGTCGCGGCGGCGACCCCGAACATGGGTCTCGGAACCCCTGCGGGTGGCGACCGCACCCTGCTCGACATCACCGACCGGGTCGCCCCGGTCCTGGCGCTGCCGCTGGCCCTGTCGGCGGTGCTGAGCCAGTTCAGCGCGGCTGTCGCCGACACCGCGGCCGCCGACGGCAACCTGCGCGGCCTGTCCGCTCGGATGCAGGGAGCCGGGGCCTACCTGGTCAGCGGGGCGGCCGCCGCCGCACTGGCCGCGACGGTGCCGACCTACACCATTGTCGCGATCGCGTCTCGCGCCTTCGCCGCCTACTACGCCTGTCAGGCCGTCATCGCGCTTCGCACCTGTCACGGCGTCCGCCGCAAGGTCGGGTACGGCGCCCTCGCCGCGCTCATGGTCGGCATCACGCTCTTCGCCCTGCCGGCAGGATAGGCGCTCACCCAGCCGGCTGCGCGAAGCGGCTGCTCGCCGTTTCGTCGACGCCGACCCACCTCTGCTCGGTCAGGGGAGGACGACCAGCTTTCCCACGTGCTGCCGCAGTGCCAGCTGTCGCTGAGCGTCCGGGAGCTCGTCGAGCGAGAACGTGGCGGCGACCACCGGGCGTACGACGCCTCGCCGCGCGTAGTCGACGAGCTGATCGAAGATGCGCGGGGTGTGCATCGTCGATCCCACCAGGGCGAGGTTCGCCAGGTACAGCCGCCGGAGATCGAGCTCGACGGCCCACCCGTCGAGGGCGCCGGCCACGACCCAACGCCCGCCCCCGCGCAGCAGACCCAGGCCCGCACCCACCAGGGGGCCCGCGACCACGTCGATGACGGCGTCGTAGCCCTGAGGAGCAGCCCTGCCGGCGTCGGCGACGATCTCCCCACGCTGACGGTCCACGATCGCGTCGGCCCCGGCGTCGCGCACCGCCGCCCCCTTGTCGCCACTGCACACAGCCACGACCCGTGCGCCAAGGGCATGTGCCAGCTGCACCACGGCCAGACCGACACTGCCGGAGGCCCCCGTGACCAGCACCGTGTGGTCGGCGGTCACGGCGCCGCGCTCGAGCATTCCCAGGGCGGTGCCGTAGGCGATGGGAAGGGCGGCCAGCTCCGCATCGCTCAGGGGCGACTCGTCGACCCGGTGCGCACGCGCGGCCGGTATGACGACGTACTCGGCGAACCCGCCGTCGCGCTCGCTGCCCAACACGTCAACGGGTTGAGCGTCCTCTCCCGAATCGCCGTAGTTGGCCGGGTCCACCAGCACCCGAGCCCCGACGATCTCTTCCCGGACGGCCTCACCGCGGGCCACGACGGTGCCGGCGACGTCACCTCCCTGGACGCGTGGAAAGTCCAGGGGCCCGAGCCACCCGCCTCGCTGGTTCGGGTCCTCGGCCGAACCGTATGACCCTTCCCGGGTCCACAGATCGGTGTTGTTGCACCCCGCGGCACTGACGCGCACCAGAACCTCGTCCGGTCCCGGACGCGGCACCGGAAGGCTACGCACCTCGATGACCTCCGGCCCACCGTGACGCGTGATGACGGCTGCTCGCATCGTGGCGGGAAGAGCCGGCGTCGGCCGCGAGTCAGGAGATGCAGGGGATGACGGCATGGTCGCAGCATGGCACGCAGTCACGTTCCGCTTCTCGGCGTCGGAGAGCGTGAGTCACGGCTTCTGGGAATGTGCGCGCGCAGGAGGAACAACTGGGTCACACTGGCGCCCCATCGGTCTCGAGGAAACGGATCACACATGTCTTTGGCGTTGCAGAGGGTGGCGAGCGCGACCGCGGTGATGCTCGTGGCGGGGCTGGGGGCGTTCGGGTCCGCCGGCGCCGCCCACGCTGACGACGACAGCTTCTGTGAAGGGATGTCGGCTCCTCGGAACACGGCCGAGGGCAACCACGCTCCCGTGCTGCGTGATGACACCGCCAGGGTCGCCGCCGGGCAGTCGGCCGTGATCAAGGTGCTGACCAACGACACCGACCCCGACGAGAACAAGCTCTACGTGGTGAGCGTCTCGGTTCCGTCCAAGGGCGAGGCCTGCATCGACGGCGACGGTGACCTGGAGTACTTCTCGCGCTCCAGTGCCACGAACTACACCCAGCAGCTCACCTACGGCGTCACCGACGGCGATCTCTACCGCACCGCGACGGTCACCGTGAGCGTCGAGGGGATCAAGCCCATCCGGGCCCAGCTGGCTCAGAAGAAGAAGGGGCACAGGAAGGCCAAGGTCACCTTCACCAACCCCAACACGCGCAACCTCGCGGTCTTCGCGGGCAGCCCGAAGAAGTCGAGGCCGACCTTCCGGCGCACGGTCCCCGCGGGAAAGACCGTCGTCTTCGCCACCCGGCTGCGACGCGTGGACTTCGTCGTCGCACTGCGCGGTTCAGACGGGGACTTCAGCCTCGTGAACGTCGGCCGCATCAACACCGAGAACGGCCGCAGCCTCGTCGCGAGCCCCGACGGCGCCCGGGTGGCCCCGGGGGCACGGGCACGGGCCATCCGCTGGATCTCCTAGCCGGTTCGCCGTAAGGACTATCAGTTCGAGGCCTCCATCGGTGTCTCACGCCGGGCTTCCGCCCACCCGCGGGTGAACTGATAGTCCTTCGGGCCTGACAGCGCGTTGCCCCGGCTTCCGTAGACTGGGCGAAGCCCGTCGCCCCTCGGGCGTTCCGCCGACGATGCAGGACCTTGTGACTTCCACGCCCACCCCCACGCCCACTGACACCAAGGACGCCTCGGGCCAGGCTCGCGCCAGGCAGACCGACGAGGTGACCCGCGAGGCGGCGCGGCGTCGTACCTTCGCCGTCATCAGCCACCCCGACGCCGGAAAGTCGACCCTGACCGAGGCGTTGGCGCTGCACGCCCGGGTGATCACCGAGGCCGGCGCCATCCACGGCAAGTCCGGTCGTCGCTCGACGGTGTCGGACTGGATGGAGATGGAGAAGGCGCGAGGGATCTCCATCACCTCCGCCGCGCTCCAGTTCGCCTACGACGACCACGTCGTCAACCTCGTCGACACCCCCGGTCACTCGGACTTCTCGGAGGACACCTATCGCGTGCTCTCGGCCGTGGACGCAGCGGTGATGCTCGTCGACGCGGCCAAGGGGCTCGAGCCGCAGACGCTGAAGCTGTTCCGGGTCTGCAAGGCACGCGGCATCCCCGTCATCACGGTCATCAACAAGTGGGACCGGCCCGGTCTCGACGCGTTGACGCTGATGGAGGAGATCCAGAACGAGATCAAGCTCGTGCCCACGCCGCTCACCTGGCCCGTGGGCATCGCCGGTGACTTCCACGGCGTGCTCGAGCGACGGACGGGTGACTACGTCGCCTACACCCGCACCGCTGGCGGGGCCACCCGCGCACCCGAGGAGCGGATGGGGCCGGACGCGGCCGCTGCCCGCGCCGGCGTGGACTGGACGACCGCGGTCGAGGAGTCCGAGCTGCTCTCGGCCGACGGCGCCGACCACGACCAGGAGCTCTTCCTCAGCGGGTTCACGACGCCGGTCCTGTTCGCTTCCGCGATCTCGAACTTCGGGGTGGCGATGATCCTGGACACCCTGGTGGAGCTGGCGCCGCCCGCCGCGGCCTTCGGCTACGGCGAGCCCGACGGCGACGGGCGTCCCACCGAGGTCCGTGACGTGGCCGCCCCCTTCAGTGCGTTCGTGTTCAAGGTGCAGGCCGGCATGAACACCCAGCACCGCGACCGGGTGGCCTTCGCCCGAGTCTGCTCGGGGGTCTTCGAGCGCGGGATGGTGGCGACCCACGCCCAGACCGGGCGGCCGTTCGCCACGAAGTACGCGCAGGCCATCTTCGGCCGCGAGCGCGCCGTCATCGACACCGCGTATCCCGGCGACATCATCGGACTGGTCAACGCACTGTCCCTCAAGATCGGGGACACCATCTATCTCGACGAGCCGGTCAGCTTCCCGCCCATCGCGACGTTCGCGCCCGAGCACTTCGCGGTGGCCACGGCCAAGGACAGTGGCCGCTTCAAGCAGTTCCGCCGCGGCATCGACCAGCTCGACGGCGAGGGCGTGGTCCAGGTGCTCCGCTCGGACCTGCGCGGCCACCAGTCGCCGGTGCTGGCGGCGGTGGGACCCATGCAGTTCGAGGTGGCGGTGGCCCGGATGGAGACCGAGTTCGGCGCCCCGATCCGGCTCGAGACGCTCGGCTACACCCAGGCCCGGCTGACCGACGCCGCGTCCGCGCCCGAGCTGGATGCCGTCCGCGGCATCGAGGTGATGTCGCGCAACGACGGGTCACTCCTGGTGCTGGCACCCGACAAGTGGCGCATCAGCGTCATCGAGCGCGACCACCCGGAGCTCACCCTCGAGCCACTGCTGGCCGGCGACCGCTAGAGCAGTCGCAGTCCGTCACCGGGGGCTCACTCCTTCGCACAGTGCACCGAACGTGAGCCATCGGGCGGAGGAGGTGCCCGCGCGACTCACCGGTGTGTCTCGCGCCGAGCTTCTCAGGAGTGCGTCGGCTTGAACCCGCGCAGCCGCAGGCTGTTGCCGACCACGAAGACCGAGGAGAAGGCCATGGCGGCCCCGGCCAGCATCGGGTTGAGCAGCCCGGCGGCCGCCAGGGGGATCGCCGCGACGTTGTAGCCGAAGGCCCAGAAGAGGTTGCCCTTGATCGTCGCCAGCGTCCGACGGGACAACCGGACCGCGTCGGCGGCCACCCGGAGATCACCGCGCACGAGGGTCAGGTCGCTGGCCTCGATCGCCACGTCGGTCCCCGTACCCATCGCCAGTCCCAGGTCGGCCTGGGCGAGCGCAGCGGCGTCGTTGACACCGTCACCGACCATGGCGACCACGCGCCCCTCTGCCTGCAGCCGCTTGACCACCTCGACCTTCTCGGCCGGCATCACCTCGGCGATCACGTCCTCGAGCGCGATGCCGACCTGGGTGGCGACGCTCTCGGCGACGGAGCGGTGGTCCCCGGTGAGCAGGATGGGACGCAGGCCCAGGTCGCGCAGGCGCGTGATCGCCTCGGCCGAGGTCGCCTTGACGGCGTCGGCCACGACGACGAAACCGCGTGCCCGTCCGTCCCAGCCGACTGCGACGGCGGTGCCACCGCCACCCTGCGCCTCGGTCAGCGCCTGCGCGACCGCGGGGGAGAGCCGCTGTGACCACTCCTCCAGCAGCCGTGGCCGGCCGACGAGGACGGCGTGGCCGTCGACCACGCCCTGGACGCCGAGACCTTCGAGGTTGGCGAAGTCCTCGACCGGTGCCAGCGGGCCGACACGGTTCCTGGCCCCGGTCGCGATGGCGCGCGCGATCGGGTGCTCCGAGGCGTCCTCCAGGGCGCCTGCGAGCCGCAGCACCTCCTCGACGTCCTCGCCCGGCTCGGCCACGACGTCCACGAGGGTCATCTGGCCGGTCGTGACGGTGCCGGTCTTGTCGAGGACGACGGTGTCGACCGCTCGCGTCTGCTCGAGGACCTCAGGTCCCTTGATCAGGATGCCCAGCTGGGCCCCGCGGCCGGTGCCGACCATGAGGGCCGTCGGTGTGGCCAGTCCCAGCGCGCACGGGCAGGCGATGATCAGCACCGCCACCGCTGCTGTGAACGCAGCCGTCGCACCCTCGCCGGTGCCCAGCCAGAAGCCGAGCGTGGCGACCGCCAGGACGATGACGACCGGCACGAAGACGCCGGAGATCCGGTCGGCCAGGCGCTGTGCGGCGGCCTTCCCGTTCTGGGCGTCCTCCACCAGCCGGGCCATCTGGGCGAGCTGGGTGTCGGTGCCGACCCGGGTGGCGCGTACGACGAGACGCCCGCCGGCGTTGACGGTCGCCCCGACGACGGGATCGCCGACACGGACCTCCACCGGCACGGACTCCCCGGTCAGCATGGAGGCGTCCACCGCCGAGGAGCCCTGCTCGACGACGCCGTCGGTGGCCACCTTCTCGCCGGGGCGTACGACGAACCGGTCGCCCACGACGAGCTGCTCGACCGGCACCCGCGTCTCGACCTCGCCACGCAGCAGGGCGACGTCGCGTGAGCCCATCTCGATCAGCGCGCGGAGCGCAGCACCGGCCTGACGCTTGGAACGGGCCTCGAAGTACCTTCCGGCCAGGATGAACGTGGTGACCCCGGCGGCCGCCTCGAGGTAGATGTTGCCGGCCCCGTCGGTGCGCTGGACGGTGAGCTCGAAGGGATGGGTCATGCCGGGGGTGCCCGCCGTACCGAAGAAGAGGGCGTAGAGCGACCAGCCGAAGGCGGCCAGCGTGCCCATCGAGACGAGCGTGTCCATCGTGGTGCTGCCGTGGCGCAGGTTGGTCCAGGCGGCACGGTGGAACGGGAGGGCACCCCACACCACGACGGGGGAGGCCAGCACGAGGGAGAGCCACTGCCAGTTGGTGAACTGCAGCGCCGGGACCATCGCCATCGCGACGACCGGCACGCTCAGCGCCGCCGACACGACCAACCGCTGTCGCAGGGAGGCGGCCGGATCGGGGGCAGGGGTGGCCGTCTCGCCCGGTGCGGCGGGGGGCGCGGGCACGCTCGCGCCGTACCCCGCTGCCTCGACCGCCTTGATGAGGTCGTCGGTCCCGACGCCTTCCGGATAGCTGACCTTGGCCTTCTCGGTCGCGTAGTTCACGGTGGCGCTGACGCCGGTCACCTTGTTCAGCTTGCGCTCGATCCGGTTCGCGCAGGAGGCGCAGGTCATGCCGGTCAGCTCGAGCTCGATGGTCGAGGGTTGGCTCACGGGAACCTCGGTCGGCGCGTTCATGCCAGCTGGTAGCCGGCCTCCTCGACCGCGGACTGGACGTCGGCGGTCGAGAGCGGCTGGGTGCTGGTGACGTGCACGGCGCCGGAGGAGAGGTCGACGGAGACGTCGGTGACGCCGGCGATCTCCTGGACCTCCTCGGTGACGGAGGCGACGCAGTGGGCGCAGGTCATGCCGGTGACGGTGTACTCGCTGGTGTGGGTCATCAGGGATCCTTCGGGGGTCGGTGGGGTCGGTGCGGTCGGTGGGTCGGGGGGAGCGAGGGAAGGGTCAGGAACGGACGAGCCGGGCGATGGCCTGGGAGGCCTCGTGCAGCTTGGCGTCGGCGTCGGGGGAGTCGGCCCGCGCGGCGTCGAGGACGCAGTGCGACAGGTGCTCGTCGAGCAGCCCGAGGGAGACCGCCTGGAGGGCCTTGGTGACAGCGGAGACCTGCGTGAGGATGTCGATGCAGTAGGTCTCGTCGGAGATCATCCGTTCGATGCCGCGCACCTGTCCTTCGATGCGCTTCATCCGGCGCAGGTAGTCGTCCTTGCGGTGCATGTAGCCGGGGTGCACGTGGCTCTCGGCGCTGGTGGGCGTCTCGACGTTCATACCTGACACCATACCCCCCTAGGGTATTACAGGAACACGCGGAGCCGCTGTTCTGTTCGGAGCCCCCTGCCGCCGCTAGCATCGGCGGCAATGCTGACGCGCGGGCTCCCGATGACGCTGGTCGTGCTCCTGCTCGTTGCGGGTGGGTGCGCGGTGCACCCGGACGCGGACGCACAGCCGGTGGGCGCCGGGTCGGCCGCGGCAGTGGCGGCCCAGGTGAAAGCGCGGGCGAGCGTCGCGTGCAAGGGGCTCGTGCGCAAGGGCGTGCACGGCGACGAGCCGACGTACACGAAGAAGAAGCTGGCGAAGTTCCGCAACCACGAGCGTCTGTGTGCCGGCATCTGGCTGCCCAGTCCTCGGCGCTACTTCGTCCCGCAGGGACTGGTCATCACGGGACGCACCGCCTGGATCAGCGGCTTCCGCTACCGCAAGGGCTACGGACAGCGACCCTGCCAGCTGATGAAGGTCGACATCGTCACGGGGAAGCGTCTGGCCTTCCACAGTGCGATCTTCGGCCGCGTGGGCCAGCGCCCCCGCACCTACTGCCGGCACGGTGGCGGGATCATCCAGGCGCCCGGAGGTCGACTCTGGCTGGTCGAGAAGAACAAGCTGTGGCTCGTGGATCCCTCCAGGGGCGGGACGATCTTGAACGCCGAACGGGTGTGGCGGATCAAGTCCCCGGTCAGGGGATCATCCGTGGTGGCCAACTCCGAGCGCATCGGGCTGGTGCCCTACGCGAAGAGTGGCGTCGCCCGCATCTACTGGTTCACCTCCAAGCGGCTGCTCAAGCCCGGCGTCCTCGACCTCGGAGTGACCCACCGCGGCACCCGCCAGCTAGGACCGGTCACGAGCACACGCATCCCGCGCTACGTGCAGGGCGCGACGCTGGACCGCAGTGGTCGCCTCTACCTCTCCCGTTCCAACCTGGCGTGCGGTGAGCTCGTCACCCCCTACGGACGGCGGGTCGCGTTCATCCCCGGGGCCGAGGGCATCCAGTTCGCTTCGCGAGGCCTGCGGCTCTGGGTGGTCAGCGAGTCCGGAGCCCGGCCCTACGCGATCTCCCGCAAGCCGTTGACCCCGACGATCTCCAGCTTCGAGTGGCCACGCCTGTTCCGCGGCAAGCTCACCGCCTGCGGGTTCCCGGCGTACTGACTCCCGACGCGCTCACCGTCGGGCCCGGGAAGAAAAGCGGAAAACAGCACCAATCCGCTTCTTGCCCGGTGCCGAACTACTCCCAGCAAGACGCCAACTACCTCCCCGAGCCACAGGATGTGACTTCAGATGAGCACCATGTTCTCCTCCAAGACCCGTAAGACGATCGCCGCCGTCGCGCTGATCGCGACCACCAGCCTTTCCGCCGCTGCCTGTGGCAGCAGTGACGACACCAGCACCGCCTCGTCGTCCTCGACCAAGGCCGAGGCCCCCAAGCCCGTCGCCGCGATCGACTCCCTGCAGGGCAACGACACCCAGGTCACCCTGGACCAGGGCTTCGTCGACGCGCTGACCGCGTTGAAGCTGACCCCCGGCACCGTGGGCACGGCCAAGCTCACCGACGGCGCGCTGATCTTCCCGATCACCGGCGGCAACGTGACGGTCTTCAAGCCCGGCGCTGTCTCCCCCTACGTGATCGGCCAGATCCAGCACGAGGGCTCGGGCCTCTCGCTCGAGGCCGGTGGCACCAAGGTCGAGCTGACGAACCTCAACGTCGACCCGGGCGTCTCGCGTGTCTACGGTGACGTGAGCGTCAACGGCAAGCTCGCGGTCTCCAGCGCCTACCTGTTCAAGCTGGACGGGCGCACCCTCAAGCCGCTGTCCACCGGTTCGGGCACGGCCACGCTCGAGGGCACCAAGGTCGAGATCTCCCCGGTCGCGGCCCCGCTGCTGAACCAGACCTTCAAGACCGACGCCGTCAAGCCCGGCCTGCTCGTCGGTATCGCGAAGATCACCGTGAACACCACTCCCGGCGAGTGACCCACACGCACCACCGTCTCGGCTGAGAAGCCGAGGTGACCCAGACCCCCGTGGCCCAGGCCGCGGGGGTCTGGCCATGCCGCGCCAGGCCGTCGTCAGGCCGGTCGGTCCTCGTCGAGCTCGGTGTCGGGCAGCTCGAACCAGATCTCGGCTCCGCCGCCGGGGTCGGCCTCCGCGCCCGCACGCCCGCCGTGCGCCCCGATGATCCTGGCGACCGTGGCCAGCCCGATCCCGTGCCCCTCCACGTCGTTGTCGATGCGGCTGAAGAGCGAGAAGACGTCGACGCGGCGGTCCTCGGGAATGCCCACGCCGTTGTCGCTGACGGAGATCCGCCAGCTGTCGTGGGTGCGACGGGCCGAGATCTGCACGAGGGCCGGAACACCCGGGCGCGCGAACTTCAGCGAGTTGGTGACCAGGTTCTGGAGCACGGAGTAGATCCCGTCGGGGTCTGCCTGCACGACCGGCAGGTCCGTCACCTCGATCGTGCCGCCGGTCTGCTCCAGGAGCACCGTCGAGTCCAGCACCAGCTGGTGGGCGACCCGTTCGAGGTCCACCTCCTGGCACAGCGCACGGTCACTGGCGTCGAGGTGGTGGTCGAGCATCCGCACCATCCGGTTGGCAGCGCGGGTCATCCGGTTCAACAGCGTGCTGACGGCTCGGCCCGGGTGGTTCTCCAGCTCGTCCTCGAGCATCTCGACGCTCGCGACGATCGAGCTGAGCGGCACCCGCATGTCATGGCTGAGCTCCGCGGCCAGCTGGGACTTGACCGTCGCTGTGGCCTGCTGGAGGTCCGCGGTGAGGGGGACCAGCCGTCGGGACTGAAGCAGGCGCAGCTCGATCACCTTGGTGACGCTGCGGGCCAGGGTGTCCAGGGAGCGTCGTTGCAGGTCGGTGAACGTCCTTGGCGCCGGATCGATGACGCACAGGCGTCCGACCATCTGACCGCTCGGCGCGTAGAGGGGTGCGGAGGCGTAGGCGCGTGCCGTGGCCAGGCTGCCGTCGACGAAGCCGATGTCGACGAAGCGGGGGTCCAGGGTCGCGTCCTCGACGCTGAAGACACCGTCGGTCCCCATCGTGTAGGCGCAGAACGTGTCGTCGGAGGAGCACACGAGCGGCTCGAGGCCGTAGGTGATCGGGACGTGGTACTCGGTTCCCCGCAGGATGGTGATGCCGGCCGACTGGCACCCACAGATCGTCGCGACCAGCTCGACGATCTCGCGCAGGTCGGCGTCGTCCGGGCGCGAGAGGATGCTCAGGACCTCGTCGATGGCGAGATCGGTGGAACCGGCACCCGAGGACATGGGTGAACCCCCCTTGTCTCGCAGGTCGGCCGACAGCCCGTCTGACCTGCAAGAACACCAAATTAGGCGTCATCGGGGCAGATGTGAAGATCGCCACCGGTAGGCATTTCCGCTGACTTTCAAGAAGTGGAACGTGTTCTAGACTCTCGGCATGGACCACGAGCTCGACCGCGGCATCACCGTCGACCGCCTCTCCGAGGGTGAGTACGCCGCTCACCTGGATCCCGGCTGGGTGGTGGGTGGAGGCGTCAACGGCGGCTACCTGCTGGCTGTGATCGGCAACGCGATCCGCACCGAGCTCCACGAGGCCGGCCAACCGGACCCGGTCAGCGTCAGCGCGCACTATCTCAGCCCCAGCGTCCCGGGCCCGGCCACCATCCGCGTGCGCCGGGTCCGCGTCGGTCGCTCGCGCTCGACGGTGGCCGCCAGCCTGGTGCAGCAGCAGGACGGTCAGGAGGTCGAGCGGATCACCGCGCTGGCGGTCTTCGGCGACCTGGACGCGATGCCGAAGGAGATCCAGCGACAGATCGCGCCGCCGACCCTGCCGCCGGTCGAGGACTGCATCCCGACGCTCCAGGCTCCCCCCGACTTCATCGAGGTCGCACCCCTGCTGCAGCGGTTCGGCACCCGCATCGACCCGGCGTACGCCGCCTGGACCGTCGGCCGGCCGAGTGGCAGTGGGCTGATCCAGGCGTGGTTCAAGCTGGCCGACGACCGCCCGCTCGACACGATCGCGCTGCTGCTGGTCGTCGACGCGCTGCCACCGGTGACCTTCGACCTGGGCCTGCCGGGCTGGGCGCCGACCCTGGAGCTGACCGCGCACGTGCGGGCCAGGCCCGCCCCCGGCTGGGCGATCGTCCGGCACGCCACCCGCAACATCTCCGGCGGCATGTTCGAGGAGGACTGTGAGGTCTGGGACGCAGAGGGACACCTCGTCGCCCAGTCACGCCAGCTCGCGCTGCTGCCACGTCCCCCAGGCTGACGAGGTCTAGACGACTCACCTCGTTTGCGTGAATTCACGGCTGCTCACTGGCCGAGCCGGGGGACGGCGAGCAAGACTGCAGCCAGGCGTTGTCGATCCTCTCGATCGGTCGCCCAGAGGGGGACGCACGACCATGACGCAGAAGATCCGCCTGGCAGTGCTGGCACTCGGTGCCCTGCTGCTCGTGCCCGGCGCGACCGTCGGGGGGCTGGCGAGCGCGCCCCTGGCCCGGCTCGCCTCGCTGGACACCCCGCCCTCGCAACCGGCGAGCATGACCGTGCCGCTCACCACGGACCCGGTGGTCGTCCCCCCGGATGCCAGTCCCAACAGTCGCGGCTTTGCCACGGGTGCCTCCACCGTGGCCGGTGCGACCGCTCCGGCCGTGCCCGCCGACGTGCTGGCGGCGTACACCCTCGCGGTGGCCACCGCCCCGCCGAGCTGCCAGATCACCGTGTCCGTGCTGGCGGCCATCGGTCAGGTGGAGTCCGGCAACCTGGCCGGGCGCACGCTCGACGCCGGTCACCGGGCAGTGCCGGCGATCCTCGGCCCGGTGCTCGACGGAACCCCCTACCAAGCGGTCGCCGACACCGACGCCGGGCAGTGGGACGGTGACCGCAAGTGGGATCGGGCGCTCGGCCCCATGCAGCTGATCCCGTCGACCTGGCGTGTGGTCGGCGTGGACATGGACGGCGACGGTCTTCGCGACCCCCAGGACATCGACGACGCGGCCGGTGCGGCGATGGTCTACCTGTGTGCCGACTACCGCAACCTCGGAACCGCCGATGGTCTGCGGGCCGCGGTCCTCGCCTACAACCACTCGGAGTCCTACCTCACCCAGGTGCTGGCCTGGAAAGCGGCCTACGACCGCACCGATCTGACCGGTCTGGACGGTGCCGGCACGTCGATGTTCGACGCCTGGGCGCTGCCTGCTGTCGGCTCGTCGATGTCGGCGTCCTCCAGCGCGGGAGACTCGGCCTCGACCGCGGCTCCCATCCGGACGAGTCGTCCGCAGCTACTACCTGCGATGCCTGCGGCCACGGCCACCCCTCCCGCCGCGACGCCGGCCGCCAGCCCGAACCCCGCTCCAGGCCCGACGACCGGCCCTTCGAACCCCGCCACGACCCCGCAGCCGACGACCGGGCCCGCCTCGACGGATAACCCGACGAGCAGCCCGACAAGTGAACAGACGAGTGAACCGTCGAGCGAACCGGCCCCGACACCGACACCGACCCCGCCACCGGCCCCGACCCCGCCACCGGCCCCGACCCAGGAGCCGATCCCGGTGCCGACCGACGAGCCGAGCCCGACCTGTCCCGCTCCGACGTCGACCGACCCGTCGGACCCGCTGACGATCCCACCACCCGAGCCCACGCCCGTGCTGACCGAGGGCGGCGAACCAGTCGTCGACCCCTGCGCGCCGGTGACGACGCCGTCGACAGATCCAACGAACTGACACTCTCCTGACGGCTCGGTCACTTTCGGTCGTGGTCGGTGCCCTCCACGCATCATCGAGCCATGAGGCGCACCATGGCCGCCGCGGCCATCACCGCGAGCTTCCTGCTCTCGATCCCTGCGGGTCACGCCGCCCGAAGGCCCGCGCCCCCTCTGGAGTCTCCGCTCCCCGCGTCGTCGGGTGTCGTGGTGGTGGCCGCCTCGGTCACCGAACCGTCCGGTGCCGGCCCGACGCTCGGTCCCGTGTCGGTGGCCGGCGGTGGTGCCAACTCGCACGGGTGGACGCGTCCCACCTCCTTGCTGGCCCGGGGGTGGGACGATCAGCTCCGGCCCGAGCTGCTCGCGGCCTACTCGCTGGCGTCGGCGACCGCCTCCCCGACCTGTCACCTGCAGGTCTCGCTCCTGGCTGCGATCGGTCAGGTCGAGTCGGGAGGCACGGGGCCCGGTGTCATCGACGAGCACCACCGGGTGGTCCCGGCGATGATCGGTCCCCGGCTCGACGGAACCCGCTTCGACGGGGTTCCCGACACGGACCGGGGGTTGCTCGACGGCGACCCGTTCTGGGACCGCGCGGTGGGGCCGATGCAGCTGCTGCCCGCCACCTGGCGTGCAGTCGCCGTGGACATGGACGGGGACGGGAGACGTGATCCCCAGGACGTGTACGACGCGGCAGGGGCGGCCATGCTGTACCTCTGTGCCGACGGTCGCGACCTGTCCACCGCGGAGGGCCTCAGGGCGGCGGTGCTGGCCTACAACCACTCCGTCCGGTACCTGGCGCTGGTGCTCGCCTGGAAGGCGAGCTTCGACACGGCTCCGGCGTCCTCCGACTACGTGCTCCCTGTCGTCGGCCCTCCGCTCCCGACCTCCGGGTCTGCGGGGAGGGCTGATGCACCCGGGAGGACAGCGCCACCAGTCAGGACCAGACCCGCACTCTCACCCTCCCCCTCACCCACGATGGCCGCAGGTCCGCCCGTGGTCCTTCCGGCGCCCGGTCCGCCTCTCTCCGTCCCCCCTGGACCGGCGCCGGACCCGGTGGCCCAGACCGTCCCGGACCCGGTGGCCCAGACCGTCCCGGACCCGGTGGCCCAGACCGTCCCGGACCCGGCGGCCCAGACCGCCTCGGATCCCTCCGAGGCCCCGGCTCCCCAGCCCACCCCTGCCTCGGCGCCTCCGGTGCCTGTTGTCGCACCGCCTCCCGTCCCCACGCCCCTGCCGACCTGCCCGGTGCTGGACGCCAGCGGCCTGCCCCTGGTGCCCGAGCCCGGGACGGGTGCCGCCACAGCGGTCCCGACACCGTCCGACCCGGCGTCCCCAGACCTGCCCGCAGCGGATCCCGCCGCCGTTCTCGACCCGTGTGCGGTGCTTCCCGTGGCGGCACCTCCGGTCGGCTGATCCGCAGGCGTCGCCCACGCGATCCAGACCGCGCGATCCCGACCGCGATCTCGCCGACCGAGCTCGCTCTGTCATCAAACCGTCATCTTGCGCCACGTCATCCTCGTTCGTTATGGGGAGGGCTGCGTGGCATGTCCGACCTTTCCCGACCCCTGACTAGACCGCCCAGGACTGGGTCTCCCCATGGCCGCGCACTCGGCGTACTTTCATCGATGCCGCCTCGGGAGCCGCTGACTCGTGTATCGAGTCCGCGGATCCGGCGCATGTTGAGATCGACCCTGGGGGGAACGATGGGCAAGCTGTTGGTCGTGGACGACGAGGCGCACGTGGTGCGGTTCCTGTCTCGGTTCCTGGTGGCCGAGGGACACTCGGTGCTGACCGCGAGTGACGGGGTCGAGGCCCTGGCACAGCTGCGCGAGCACCGGTTCGACCTCGTGCTGCTGGACCTGGTGATGCCCCGCCTCAGCGGGCTGCAGGTGCTGAGCTCGGCCGCCAAGCTCGAGGGGGAGCTCCCGCCGGTGATCGTGCTCTCGGCCGTCAACGAGGTCGCCACCAGGGTGCAGGCGCTGGACCGGGGGGCGGTGGACTTCGTCAGCAAGCCGTTCCACGCCGCGGAGCTGGTGGCTCGCATCCGCCGCCATCTCGTGCGGGTGCCGCAACCGCGCCGGCCCGGCCACGATCGCTACATCAGCGCGGGCGGGATCCAGCTCGACCTCGACCGGCGCCGCGCCCGCTGGGGCACGTTCGACGTGATCCTCACCGAGCGTGAGTTCGGTCTGCTTGCCCACCTGATGCGTCGTCGTGGCGACGTCTGCCGCAAGGACGAGCTGCTCCACGACATCTGGGGCCTCGAGTTCGACCCGGGCAGCAACGTCATCGAGGTCTGCATGCGTCGGCTGCGGACCAAGCTGGGCGAGCCACCGATCGAGACCGTGCGCGGCGTCGGCTACTGCTTCTACGCCGAGTGACCATGAATGCCGGCAACCGGCTCTTCGTGCCCTGGACGGTGTTGGCCGGGTGCTGCGCGCTCATCATGTGGGCCTTCCCCGGCGCGGAGACCCTCCCGTACCACCTGGCCTGGATCGGCATCGCCGTGGCCTACGGCCTGGAGGCCTGGCCCTGGGGGCGGACGCTCGCGGCCGTGCTGGTCTACACGCTGGTCACAGGAACCATCCTCACCGTCCGTGCCGTCACGGGTGTCATCGGCTTCGGTGAGCTGGCCGAGATCCCGATGATGTCGATCCTGGTGCTGGTCGTCGTGTGGAACGTCAGGAACAGGCATCTCGCCTTCGACTCGCTCTCGAGGATGGCGAACCGGGACCGGCACCGAGCCGCCCAGCGTCAGAGACTGAGCCAGATGACCTCGCACGAGATGCGAACCCCCGCCACCATCGCCATCGGGTACACCGAGATGCTCCTGTCCCAGGAGACCGACCCGGAGCGCCGCAACGACCTCAGGGTGATCTCCGAGGAGCTCCACCGACTCGTGCTGGCGGGCGATCGACTGGTCAGGACCCTGCGCATGACCGATCGTGACGACGTGGGGATGGTGGACATCGACAGGGTCCTGGCGGAGACCGCGGACCGGTGGGCCGTCATCGCCGACCGGGACTGGTCGGTGGAGGCGGACGCGGGACTGCAGATGGCCTCGGCGGAGCGGTTGCGGGCCTGCCTCGACACGCTGATGGAGAACGCTGTCCGCTACACCGACATCGGGGACGTCGTACGCATCTTCGCCCACGTGGTCGACGACAGGCTCCTCATCGGTGTCGCAGACTCCGGCCCAGGGATGGATCCGCTGCTCGTGCGCGCCCTCCGTCTCGACGAGCTCGGCACCCTCAAGCGGAACAGCGCCTACACGGCCAAGGACCCGAAGGCGCAGACCGGCCTGGGCCTCTCGCTGGTGCGTGACGCCGCCGTGGCCCGGGGCGGCCGTGTCGTCGCAGGACGATCGGCAGAGGGCGGAGCCCTGGTGGTGATGTGCGTGCCGTGTCAGGGTGCCGGCACCCACCCGGCTCGGACGAGGCCACTGCCGAGGCAACAGGTGCCGGTCACCGCAGCGCTTCACGTCTGACGCAGAAGACGTAGCGGCGCCCGGGGTACTCGCTCAGGGACCAGAAGGTGTCGGTCGAGGGCCAGTAGGAGATGTCCTCCGGACCGACGGGCAGGGTCCTGGGCAGGGTGCGGAAGGATCCCGGTCGACCGACGTGGAGCTGACCGAGGCGTCGACGACCGCGGCTGGCCGTCACGTAGTAGACGCCGTCGACGAGGGCGGCCCCCTGCATGTGCCCGAGCCCGCGCTCGTCGAGCCACACCGGCCGGGACGTGCCGTCCTCGTGCGTGGCGAGGTGGAGGGTCTCGGGGTCGAGCGGGAAGTTCACCAGCCGGCGGGTCATCTCGGCGACGCCGTACTCGCCGGCCACCAATTGGGGCGGGACGGCGCTGCGGTCCAGGGAGAGGAACGAGTAGCGCATCTTCTCCACGCCCTCGGTGGCGTCCGCGTCGTAGGCGAACCGCACGGGGAGCACGTAGCGGTAGCCGAAGGTGTCCTCGGTGGAGTCGACCCGCAGGATGTCGTCGACCAGACAGCTGAAGAGCCCGCGGCGGGTTCCCGCTACGTGCAGGTAGGGGCCGCACCACACCAACCCACCCGCGTGCACCAGCAGTGGCTTCAGCGCGAGCCTGCCCTCGGCATCCCTCTCCGGGACCACCAGCAGGACGTGGCGGTACTCCAGGGTGTCGATGTCCACGACCGTGATCCGGCTGCCGCGGTTCTGGCCGTCGAACTTCTTGGAGTACCAGCTCGTCATCAGCAGTCGACGACCGTCGATGTCCTCCGCGTCGCTGGCGTCGGCCGAGGTGGTGATGCCCTGGGGCCACCAGCGCTCGGTCCTCTCGTCCGAGTCGTTCCACCGGAAGCCCCACTCGACGGCCAGCCCGGGGACCCGCGTCCGCTGCGCCTGACGGTTGAGGTGCCCCAGCACGCCGGCGAGGCCGACGCGTGGTCCGAACTGCCTCACGGCGGCGTCGATGTCGGCGGAGTTCTCGTCGGTGCGCCTGAGGTGGATGCTCGACAACTTGTCCCGGCTCACGGCTTCAACGTAGACGGCGGCATGATGGCGACCGTGCGTGAGGTCGTGGGAGTCGCGGTGATCGAGGATGGCCGGGTGCTCGCTGCGCGGCGAGCAGCGCCGCCGGCGCTGGCCGGACGCTGGGAGCTGCCCGGCGGCAAGGTCGAGCCGGGTGAGGCCCCGGAGTCCGCCGCAGTCCGTGAGGTCGCCGAGGAGCTCGGGTGCTCGGTCGAGGTCACGGGCTGGCTGGAGGGCGTGAGCAGGATCAGCGACGACCTGGTCCTCCGAGTCGCCACCGCCCGGCTGGTGGACGGCGACCCTGTCCCGACCGAGCACGACGCGGTGCGCTGGCTCGGGCGCCTCCAGCTCCTCGAGGTGGTCTGGGCCGATGCCGACGTGCCGTTCCTCGAACCGTTGCGCCTCCTCCTGGGGACCACCTGATGCGCGGCGTGTTCTTCGACGAGGAGCATGCCCGCGCAGCCGTGAGGCGACTGGTGGCCGACGGCTACGACGCACGCTGTGAACGGGAGCGGTTCGCGGGCGAGGACGACGACGAGGACCATCCGTGGGTCGTGGTGACCGATGCCCCGATCGTGCTGCTGGAGCTGCTGGTGGAGAAGTACGACGGGTGGCTGGAGCCGGATGTCCCGCCGCCACCGACCACGCCGCTCGTGCTCCCGGCGGCTCCCCGTCGCCTGAAGCGGGACCAGTAGCTGCCGGCACCTAGGATCACGACCATGAACAAGCACCTGCTGCTCGTGCACGCCCACCCCGACGACGAGAGCATCGGGCAGGGCGCGACGATGGCCCGCTACGTCGCCGAGGGGGTCGGCGTCACCCTCGTGACCTGCACCGGCGGCGAGATGGGGGAGATCCTGGTGCCCGAGCTCGAGCACCTCGCCGCCGACCGGGACGACACCCTGGCCGACCAGCGCAAGATCGAGCTCGACCACGCGATGAAGGCTCTCGGTGTGACCGACAACCGCTATCTCGGCGGCTTCAAGCACTACCGCGACTCCGGCATGCAGTGGCACGCCGACGGTCACGCCGTCCCGGCGGACGACGTCCACGCCAACGCCTTCTGGAACGCCGACCTGACCGAGGCGGCCAGCCACCTCGTCGAGATCATCCGCGAGATCCGCCCCCAGGTGCTCGTGACCTATGACGAGTTCGGGGGCTACGGCCACCCCGACCACATCCAGGCCCACCGGGTCGCGACGTACGCCGCCTCGCTGGCAGCCGTTCCCTCGTACCGACCCGACCTCGGCCCGGCCCACGACATCGCCAAGATCTACTGGGGGGCCATGTCGGCCGCCAAGATCCGTGAGGGGCTCCGCGACCTGCGCGCGGCCGGCGACGAGACCACCTTCGAGGGCATGGACCCCGACAACCTGCCGGCCTTCATGGCCGAGGACGACGCGCTCTCGGCCAAGGTGGTGGCCGACGACTACACCGCGGTCAAGATGGAGGCGCTCCGCGCCCACCGCACCCAGATCGCGGTCGACGGGCCCTTCTTCGCGCTCTCCAACAACAAGGGCAACGAGATCTGGGGCACGGAGTACTTCCGCATCGCCAAGGGAACCCAGGGAGCCTTGGGGCCGGACGGCCTGGAGACCGACCTCTTCGCCGGACTCGGGTGAGCCGGGGGGTGGCCGACAACCTCGGTGCGAAGGTGGCCGGGTTCACCGTCCTGGGGCTCTTCGTCCTCGTCGGTTCCGCCTGGACCGGGCTCTACCTCTACGCGGGTGACCACGCGCCGCGCCACACGCGCGTCGAAGGGATCAGCATCGGTGGGCTCTCACCCGACGAGGCCGAGCAGCGCCTTCGCGACGGGCTGGCCCAGCGGGTCACCGAGCCCATCGGCATCACCTACGGGGACGGCCGCTCGCAGTCCGTGGACCCGGTGGAGGCGGGGCTCGCGGTGGACTACGCGGCCTCGATCGAGGAGGCCGGGGGTGGCTCGGGCCTCGGCCTGCGGCGCATGTGGGCCGTGATCACGGGCGGGGACGACCACCACGCCGAGATCACCGTCGACCAGTCACGCATGCAACCGGCCCTCGAGCGGTTGGACACCGGGATCGGACGGACACCGCTCGAGGCGGCGATCACGTTCACCGACGGTCGTGCGAGCGCCGTGCCAGGCCGGCCGGGTCTGGTCGTCGACCGCAACGAGACCCAGGCCGTGCTCGAACGCCGCTTCCTGCACGGCGGCTCGCAGAAGATCCCGACCGAGACCCGGGAGCCCTCGGTCTCCGACGACGCCGCACAGCGCGCGCTCGCGAGCTTCGCGAAGCCCGCGATGTCGGCGCCGGTGACGCTGGTCGTCGGCGGCCAGCAGGTGGTCGCCCGGCCGCGCCTCTTCGCCAAGGGGCTCTCGATGGTCCCCGAGGACGGTGAGCTGGTCCCTCGGGTCGACGGCGAGCTGATGCTCGAGGCGCTCGCTCCGGCGATGCGCACCGTGGGACGAGAGCCCGAGGACGCGCGGATCGTCGTGCGCAAGGGCAAGCCCCGCGTCGTACCCGCCAAGGTCGGCGTCGAGCTCGACCCGACCGAGATCGAGGACGGGTTCGCGGCGGCCGCGGTCGCGAAGGGCGACCAGCGGCGGCTGGTCGTGGAGGGCAAGGTCACCCAGCCCGGGTTCACCACTGCGGACGCCAAGGCGCTCGAGGTCACCGAGCGGGTGAGCACCTTCACCACGCACTTCCCCTACGCGGAGTACCGCAACGTCAACCTCTCGCGAGCGGCGGAGCTCATCGACGGGACGCTGCTGCGGCCGGGAGACACCTTCAGCCTCAACGGCACCGTCGGCGAGCGCACCAAGGCCAACGGTTTCACCGAGGGCTACATCATCTCCGACGGGATCTTCACGAAGGACCTGGGTGGCGGTGTCTCGCAGATCGCCACCACCACCTTCAACGCGATGTTCTTCGCCGGCCTCAAGGACGTGCAGCACAAGCCGCACTCGGTCTTCATCGACCGCTACCCCGAGGGTCGCGAGGCGACGGTCGCCTGGCCCACGGTCGACCTGAGGTTCACCAACACCACGCCGTACGGCGTCCTGGTGACGGCCGGCGTGCGCAAGTCCTCGCCCGGCACCGAGGGGGCGGCGACCGTCTCGATGTACTCCACCAAGAAATGGAAGATCACGACCACCACCGGTGCGCGCACCGACTACCGGCAGCCGGCCGTCCGCTACCTGCAGGGCGCAGACTGCGAGGAGTTCAGCGGGACCCAGGGGTTCAGCGTCAATGTATTCCGCTACTTCCGCGACCTGAACTCTGGCAAGGTGCTGCGCAAGGAGAAGTTCCACACCGACTACATCGCTGGCGACACCGTGCGTTGCGGGGCGCCGCCGAAGGCCAAGCCAGCACCGAAGCCGAAGCCGAAGCCAACCGGAACTGACTCGAGGCACTCACCAGCGGAGACCAGCATGGGCACTCGGACCAGCAGCATCGTCGGCGCACTGGCAGCGCTCGTCCTGGGAGTCGGGATGCTGGGTGCCCCTCCCGCCCAGGCCGCGACACCGCCCACCCTGGCCGCCGCCGGGGCGAACGACTGGTCGTGCGCGCCTACCAGGGCGCACCCGTCGCCGGTGGTGATCGTGCACGGCACCTTCGGCGACAGCCGGATCCTGCTGGACCGGCTCTCGTGGAGCGTCCACCGGGCGGGCTACTGCGTCTTCGCCCTGGACTACGGCAACCGGGCGACGGGGCCGATCGAGCAGTCGGCCGAGCAGCTCAAGGCCTTCGTCACCCGGGTGCTCGACGCCACGGGAGCCGCCAAGGTCTCGATCGTCGGCCACTCCCAGGGCGGCATGATGCCGCGCTACTACCTGAAGTTCCTCGGCGGCACCAGCAGTGTCGACGACCTCGTCGGGTTGTCGCCGTCCAACCACGGCACCTTCAACCCGCTGCTGCTCACCCCCGGGCTGAACTACCTCTGCCCGTCCTGCCTCCAGCAGAAGACGGGTTCGGAGTTCCTCCAGCGGCTCAACGCCGGCGACGAGACCCCCGGGTCTGTCAGCTACACCAACATCGTCACCCGCTACGACGAGGTGGTGCTGCCCTACACGTCGGGATACCTGAGCGGTCCGAACACCACGAACGTCAAGCTCCAGTCGAAGTGCCCGTTCGACCTGTCCGGGCACCTGCTCATCCCGATGGACGGCGCGGCCATCCGGTTGGCCCTGGACGCTCTCGGTCGTCCAGGGCCGGCGAGCCCGACGTACCGCCCCTCCTGCCTGCCCTGAGCCGGTGCGGCGACGGCCTGGTCAGCCGGGGTGGACGAGGTAGACGTAGCGGTGGTGCACCTCGTAGCCACGGGTCTCGTAGAGCAGCCGTGCCGCCTCGTTGGACTCCACCACCTGGAGGTACGACGTGGTCGCTCCACGCTCCGCGCCCCACTCCAACAGCGATCCGAGGACGGCGCTGCCCAGGCCCGTGCCCCGCAGGTCCTCGCGGGTCCAGAGCGAGGACACGCCGACCCAGTCAGCGTGGAACGCGCCCCGGCCACGAGCGAGCACCGCGCCCTGCTCGTCACGGACGGAGGCGAAGGTGACCTCCCCGCCCTCGAGGACCCTCCTGGCGTCCGCGCCGTAGCGGGCGGCGCGCTCGTCGGTGGCCAGCCAGCCGGCGTCCAGCGTCGGGTCGTGGCGAGGCTCCGCGACCGCGACGCCGGCCAGGCGGCGCAGGACCCGCGACACCGAGGACAGCATCAGCAGGGTCGGGTCGTAGGCCACCCACCCTGCGGTCGAGAACGCCTCGGCCTCGGCGCCGTCGGGGTGGACCTGGGCGCGGGCCGGCAGTGAGCGGGCGGCGTACCACTCGTCCACCCGTGCGACCGCCTCGGTGAGGGGGAGACCGGGCTGGCCGAGCGCGAGCACGGAGTTGGCCCGCGACGAGAATCCACCGGAGGCCCGAAGGCCCCAGTCGCCCAGCGACTCGCTCTCCACCGGCTGCCAGCCGGGCAGGGCGAGCCGGTCCGCCTCGGCCGCCCCGAGGCGGCGGTGCACCGAGGGCCGCGGTGGGACGGGCTTGCCGGAGACGATGTCGGCGGTCGGGATCTCCACCAGGCTGCCGTCCTCGCGACGGACCGTGGCGAGACCGTCCTGCCAGGACTCACAGATGCCCAGGACGTCGGTCATCGCGGGCCCGCCGCTGGGGCCGGTCTCGCCCGGCAGCACCCGGCGCACGACCACGCGGAGCCCGATCACGTGCGGTCCCAGGACCCCCACGGCACGAGCGATTCCGTGTCGGCCCTCGGGCACGTCTTCGGCGTCCACGATGGGATACTAGGCTGGCCCTCGTCCGCCACCGGACCGAACCCTCAGGAGGATCCAGGTGACCTACGTCATCGCCCAGCCTTGTGTCGACCTGAAGGACCGTGCGTGCGTCGACGAGTGTCCTGTCGACTGCATCTACGAAGGCAAGCGGATGCTCTACATCCACCCCGACGAGTGTGTCGACTGTGGCGCGTGCGAGCCGGTCTGCCCGGTCGAGGCCATCTACTACGAGGACGACACCCCCGAGGAGTGGAAGGAGTACTACGACGCCAACGTCCACTTCTTCGACGACCTCGGCTCTCCCGGCGGTGCGGCCAAGATGGGTGAGATCGACAAGGACCACCCCATGATCGCGGCGTTGCCTCCCCAGCCCCAGGCGGAGTGACGGCGGCCATCTCCCGGGCCAAGGTCTCCACGCGGCTCCCGGACTTCCCCTGGGACCGGCTCACGTCGTACGCCGCACGGGCGCGCGCGCACGCTGACGGCATCGTCGACCTCTCGATCGGCACCCCGGTCGACGCGACCCCGGAGGTCGTCCAGCAGGCTCTCCGTGAGGCGGCCGACTCGCCCGGCTACCCGGTCACCATCGGGCTGCCGGAGACCCGGCAGGCCTGCATCGACTGGCTCTCCCGACGCTTCGGCGTCACCGGCCTCGGCCTCGACGGCGTGCTGCCCTCCATCGGTTCCAAGGAGCTGATCGCGGGCCTGCCCGCCCACCTCGGGGTGGGACCCGGCGACCTCGTCGTACACCCTCGGCTGGCCTACCCGACCTACGAGGTGGGGGCGGCCCTGGTGGGGGCGGAGTCGATCGCCACCGACTCGTTGACCTCGGTCGGTCCCCGCACGCCCGCCCTGGTCTGGGTCAACTCACCCTCGAACCCCACCGGCCGCGTGCTGCCGGTCGAACACCTGCGCAAGGTCGTGGACTGGTGCCGCGAGCGCGGGGTCCTGCTCGTCTCCGACGAGTGCTACCTGGAGTGCGCCTGGGACGTCGAGCCCGTCTCGGTGCTGCACCCCGACGTCAACGGCGGATCGCTCGAGGGGATCCTCACCGTGCACTCGCTGTCCAAGCGCTCCAACCTCGCCGGCTACCGCTGCGCCTTCGTCGCGGGCGACCCGGTCGTGGTGGGCGAGCTGCTCGCCGTGCGCAAGAACCTCGGCCTGATGATGCCCGGTCCCCAGCAGCGAGCCATGGTCGCGGCGCTCGACGACGACGCTCACGTCGAGGCGCAGCATGCGCGGTACGCCGCCCGACGGGCGCTGCTGCGCACGGCCCTGGAGTCGGCCGGCTTCCGGATCGACCACTCCGAGGCCGCGCTCTATCTCTGGGCCACCCGCGACGAGCCCTGCTGGGACACCGTCGCCTGGCTCGCCGAGCGCGGCGTCCTCGTCGCCCCGGGTGCGTTCTACGGGGCCGCTGGAGAGCGACACGTCCGCGTCGCCTTCACCGCGACCGACGAGCGAGTTGCGACGGCCGTGGCCCGACTCTCCCTGTAGCTGCGTCCCGTTGCCCACCGACGACCGCGGACTGAGCCCGTCGGATCGCCCGCGAGTGGCTCCGAAATCCATTCCAAAGAAGTTGCGGATCCCC
>CAVXFX010000002.1:0-32767 GCA_963761205.1 uncultured Actinomycetota bacterium | reverse complement strand
CGTCCTGGTCTCCTACGAAGGCGCTGTGCTGGCCACGGCCACGCGCGAGCACACGGTCTCCCGACCCCGCCCGGGTCACGTGGAGATGGACGGCCGGCCCGTGGTGGGAGGAGTTCGTGGAGCTGAGCCGTGAGCTGCTCGCAGGCCTGCCCGGCGTCGGTGAGCGCCGTGGGAGTGAGCGGCATGGGGCCGTGCGTGCTGCTGACCGACGAGGCGAACCAGCCGCTCCGGCCGGCGATCCTCTACGGAGTCGACACCCGGGCCATGGCGCAGGTCGACCGGCTCACGGAGAGGTACGGCGACGACGCGATCCGCGAGCGCGGCGGCTCCGTCGCTCACCTCGCAGGCGGCCGGCGCCAAGGTGGCCTGGGTCGCCGAGGAGGAGCCGGAGCTGTTCGGCCGGGCGAGACGGCTGTTCATGCCGAGCTCCTGGCTCGTGCACCAGCTGACCGGCGCCTACGTCCTGGACCATCACTCCGCCAGCCAGTGCACCCCGCTCTACGACGTCGACCGTCACCAGTGGCACGGACCGTGGGTGGACGACATCTGTCCCGGCCTCCAGATGCCGCCGCTCCTGTGGTCGGGTGAGGTGGCCGGCACCGTGCACCGCGAAGCCGCCGAAGCTGACCGGGATCCCAGAGGGGACCCCCGTGATCGCCGGCACGGTCGACGCGTGGGCCGAGGCACTCAGCGTCGGCGCCCACGAGCGTCGGGGACCTGATGCTGATGTACGGCACCACCTTGTTCCTGGTGAACACGGTCGACGCCAAGGTCACCAGCCCCTCGCTATGGGGCACCGTCGGCGCCCTGCCGGGCACCGGCAGCCTGGCGGGCGGGATGGCCACCTCGGGGGCGATCACCGCCTGGCTGCGCGAGCTGGCCGGCGGCCCCGGACTTCGCGACGCTGCTCGCCGAGGCCGAGCGCTCCGGGCCAGGGCGCGCGCGGCCTGCTGATGCTGCCCTACTTCGCCGGCGAGCGGACGCCGGTCATGGACCCCGACGCCCGCGGCGTGGTCGCCGGGCTGACCCTGCGGCACACCCGGGGCGACCTGTACCGGGCGGCGCTGGAGGCGACCGCCCTCGGGGTGCGGCACAACGTGGAGGTGATGACCGCCGCGGGCGCCCCGACCTCGAGCGGGTGGTGGCCGTGGGCGGCGGCACGCAGGGCGACCTGTGGACGCAGATCGTCTCCGACGTGACCGGGCTGCCGCAGGTCGTGCCGGCCAAGACGATCGGCGCGAGCTTCGGTGCCGCCTTCCTGGCCGCGCGGCTCGGCAGGTCCCGTCTCCATCGAGGAGTGGAACCCGGTCGCCTCGGTGCGACGCACCGGACCCGGCGAACGCCTCCCGAGGTCCCGGAGCAGCTGTACTCCCTCTACCGGGAGCTCTACACGTCCACCCGCGACATCTCAATATGCCCTGGCCAGCCGCCAGGTGCGACGACAGACCGACCTCGAACGAGGACCCATGGCCGCCTACACCCTGCCCACCCGAAGCCGTTACCCGAGGCAGCGCCGCAGACCGCCTACATCGTGGCGAGCGGGGACCCGCGGCTGAGCGCCAAGGTGACGAGCTGGCCGGTGCAACAGGCTGGAGTCGATCTGGGCGCGGCCCTGGAGGCACGGGCTGGGAGGTACGCCGTGGGCCGTCGACGAGACGAAGGGCCACGGCTTCATGACACCCAGCGCGAGGGCATCGAGGTGTTCAAGACGATCCCCCAGGGCGCGCCGCTGTGGTGGCCGAGCGCCGTCTGGCAGTACAGCCACCACGTGCTCGCCGGTCTGCGCACCCACGGGGGCCCGATCCTGCGGTGGCCAACTGTCGGCCACTTCCCAGGTCTGTGGGCCTGCTCGCCTCACGGGGGGCTACCAAGGCGGCGGGCCCTACTCCACGCAGGACCGTCGACCGCACCGCGCCTGGCTCGTCGACGGGTCCGCTCCTGGCCGAGACCGCGAGTCCGTCCGCAGTCGCACGTGCGCGAGCTGCCCGAGCTGGATGCGACCCGAGGCCGAGCTGGGCCGTGCGCTGGCCCAGCAGCTGCGCCAGGAGAAGGCCATCATCGGCGTCTTCGACGAGGGCTGCATGGGATGTACAACGCGATCATCGACGACGAGCTGCTCAACCCGCTCGGCATCTACAAGGAGCGCCTGTCCCAGGCGCCCTTGTCGCAGAGATGAGCCGGGTCGACGCGCCGAGGCCGACCGGGTGCGGGCCTGGCTGAGGAGGCCGGACTGAGGTTCCACACCGGCACCGACGAGGCCTCCGAGCTCACCGACGCCCAGCTGCACAGCCAGTTCAAGATGTACGTCGCCGCGCTGCGGATCTCCGACGACTTCGGGCTCGACGCGGTGGGGATCCAGTACCAGCAGGGGCTCAAGGACCTGTGCCCGCCAGCGATCTGGCCGAGGGCCTGCTCAACAACGTGGAGCGCCGCCGGTGCGCAGCAGGGACGGCTCCCGGGAGCTGTACGCCGGCAACGCCCTGCCGCACTTCAACGAGGTCGACGAGGGGGTCGCCGTCGACTCGCTGGTCACCAATCGGCTCTGGCGAGCGATGGGGATGGACCCTGCCACCACGCTGCACGACATCCGCTGGGGCGAGGAGTACGACGGCCAGTTCGTCTGGGTCTTCGAGATCTCCGGATCCGTTCCCGCAGCCCACAACGGTGGCTACGACAAGTCATGGACGATGCGTCAGCCCGCGATGTACTTCCCGCTCGGTGGCGGCACCCTGAGTGGCGTCTCCAAGCCTGGCGAGATCGTCTGGTCACGCGTGTTCTTGATGGACGGCGTCCTGCACGTCGACCTCGGCCGGGCGAGCGTCGTCGAGCTTCCCGAGGAGGAGACCCAGCGTCGGCTCGACGCGACCACGCCGGTGTGGCCGATCATGCATGCGGTCCTGCACGGCGTCAGCCGCGACCAGATGATGGCCAGGCACAAGGCCAACCACCTCAACGTGGTCTACGCACCCGACGCCGCCCAGGCGGACAAGGCGTTGCTCGCCAAGGCAGCGTTCTTCCACGAGTTGGGCGTCCGCGTCCACCTCTGCGGCGACGTCCCGCTGGGCTGACCGCCCTTCTTTCCGACGCCAACCTGCACCAGCCACCGAGGAGACGGACCGGATGAGTGACTACCAGCCGAGCGACACGCGCTACGACGAGATGGAGTACCGCTTCTGTGGCCGCAGCGGGCTGAAGCTGCCCGCTCTGTCCCTGGGGTTGTGGCAGAACTTCGGCACCGACCGTCCCGAGGAGACCCAGCGTGCGATCCTGCGGCGCGCCTTCGACCGGGGCGTGACTCACTTCGACCTGGCCAACAACTACGGCCCACCCTATGGCCGCGCCGAGGAGAACTTCGGGCAGTACCTCCGCGACGACTTCGCCGGTCTGCGCGACGAGCTGCTGATCTCCACCAAGGCCGGCTGGGACATGTGGCCCGGCCCCTACGGCCAGGGCGGCGGCTCCCGGAAGTACGTGCTGTCCTCCCTCGACCAGTCGCTGACCCGGATGGGGCTGGACTACGTCGACATCTTCTACAGCCACCGGTTCGACTCCGAGACGCCGGTCGAGGAGACGATGATGGCGCTCGACCAGGCCGTGCGCGCCGGCAAGGCGCTCTACATCGGGATCTCGTCGTACTCCGCGACCAAGACGCGCGAGGCGGCCAGCATCGCCCGCGAGCTCGGCACCCCGCTGCTGATCCACCAGCCGTCGTACTCGTTGCTGAACCGGTGGATCGAGAAGGGGCTGCTCGACGAGCTCGAGGAGCAGGGCATGGGCTGCATCGTGTTCACCGCACTGGCGCAGGGGCTGCTCACCGACCGCTACCTCGACGGCGTCCCGGGCGACTCGCGGGCAGCGCGCGGCGACAGCACCATCCCGCAGGAGAACCTTGAGGAGGCGACCCTGGGCCACGTGCGCCAGCTCAACGCGATCGCCGAGCGCCGCGGGCAGAAGCTCGCTCAGCTCGCGCTGCAGTGGGTGCTGCGCGACCAGCGGGTCACCTCGGCCGTGATCGGGGCGTCCTCGGTCGCCCAGCTCGACACCAACCTCGACGCGCTGCAGGGTCCGCCCCTGAGCGGCGAGGACCTCGCCGACATCGAGCGGTTCGCGGTCGAGTCCGGGGTCAACCTGTGGGCGGGCGTCACCGAGGACTGAGTCCAGCAACGACCGCCTCCGGCCCCGTCGGGTGCGTGGTCACGGCCGAACTAGGGTTGCGTCATGCCGGCATCACGCGTCCTCCCCACCGACGAGGCCACCGCCCTGATCGAGCTGGTCCGCGACATCGCCGCCCGCGAGCTCGCTCCCCGCGTCGTGGAGGCCGAGGCCACCGAGACGTTCCCGCGGGAGGTGTTTCGCACGCTCGGGCGCGCCGGCCTGCTCGGCCTGCCCTACCCCGAGGAGTACGGCGGTGGCGCCCAGCCCTACGAGGTCTATCTCCAGGTCGTGGAGGAGATCGCCACGGTGTGGGCCAGCGTCGGTGTCGGGGTCTCGGTGCACGCGCTCTCCTGCTTCGGCCTGGCGACGGCCGGGACCGAGGAGCAGCGGGCCAAGTGGCTGCCCGACATGCTGGCCGGCGAGCTCCTCGGTGCCTACTGCCTCTCTGAAGCACACGCCGGCTCGGACCCCTCGGCGATGACGACCAAGGCCGTGCGCGACGGTGACGAGTACGTCATCACCGGTGCGAAGGCGTGGACCACGCATGGCGGCCACGCCGACTTCTACAAGCTGATGGCGCGTACGTCGGAGGAGCGCAACGGGATCTCCTGCTTCCTGGTGCCGGGCGACAGCGCCGGGCTCAGCGCCGACCCGCCCGAGCGGAAGATGGGGCTCACCGGATCGGCCACCGCGACGATGCGCCTGGACGGCGTGCGCGTGCCGGCGGAGCGGCTGCTCGGCAACGAGGGCGACGGGCTGAAGATCGCGCTCGCCGGCCTCGACTCCGGACGCCTCGGCATCGCCGCGGTCGCCGTCGGCCTGGGGCAGGCGGCGATCGACCACGCGGTCGCCTACGCCCAGGAGCGTCGCCAGTTCGGCAAGCCGATCATCGACTTCCAGGGTCTGGCGTTCCTGCTGGCCGACATGGAGGCGGCGGTGCAGAGCGCCCGAGCGATGACCCTCCACGCGGCGCGGCTGAAGGACCGCGGTCTGCCGTTCTCCCGCGAGGCCTCGATCGCCAAGCTGACCGCGACCGACGCCGCGATGAAGGTGACCACCGACGCCGTCCAGGTGCTCGGTGGCTACGGTTACACCCGCGACTTCCCCGTCGAGCGCTTCATGCGCGAAGCCAAGGTGACCCAGATCTTCGAGGGCACCAACCAGATCCAGCGCCTCGTGATCAGCCGTTCCCTGGGCAAGGACAACACCGGAACCCTCCACACCGATCCTCAGGAGCGCTCATGACGTTCAGCCCCGCCGACCTGCCCGATCTCACCGGCACGCGGGCGGTGGTCACCGGGGCGAACTCCGGCATCGGTCTCGTCACCGCACGGGTGCTCGCGGAGCACGGCGCCGAGGTCGTGATGGCCTGCCGCAACACCGACTCGGCCCGACGGGAGGCGGTGCGGCTGCCGGACACGGTCCTCGTCGAGGAGCTCGACCTGGCCTCGCTGAAGTCGGTGCAGTCCTTCGCCGAGCGGTTCGCCGGGCCGCTGGACCTGCTGGTCAACAACGCGGGCGTGATGACGCCGCCGCTCTACCGCGAGAGCGAGGACGGCCATGAGCTGCAGTTCGGCACCAACCACCTGGGTCACTTCGCGCTGACCGCGCAGCTCCTCCCGGCGCTGCTGGCCGCTCCCGCCCCCCGCGTGGTGACCATCGCCTCGGTCGCCCACCACCGCGGGGACGAGTCCGTGCTCGAGGGCAATCCCGAGTCGTCGTACGAGCCCAGGAAGGCCTACGGCAACACCAAGCTGGCCAACCTGCTCTTCGCCCGAGAGCTCCACCGTCGCGCCAGCGAGGCGGGGAGCAAGCTGGTCTCGACGGCCGCCCACCCCGGCGTCTCGGCTACCGGGCTGGTGGGTGACCCCAACGGGATGGGGTCGAACCGGATCGTCCGTGTGACCGCGCCGTACTTCATGCCGCTGCTGTTCCAGTCCGCTGCCGCGGGCGCGAACCCGACCCTGTTCGCCGCGACGCTCGCCGAGGCGGGCTCCTACTCGGGGCCGCAGTCGCTGCGCGAGACCCGCGGCAAAGTGGGGCCGGCCAGGCTGAGCCGGCACGCCCGCAACGACGACCTGGCCCGGACCCTGTGGGGGCTCTCGGAGAAGCAGACCGGCGTCGGCTTCGACCTCAGCGCCTGAGGGGAGCCTCGACCACCAGCTCCACGGCGGCCCCCGGCCCGTCGAGGATGCGCGCCCTGCCCTGATGGGCCAGCGCGACCGACTGCACCAGATAGAGGCCGAGTCCCGAGCCCGGCGTGCTGCGGCTCGCGTCGGCGCGGCTGAATCGGTCGAAGGCCACCGACCTGAACTCCTCGGAGAAGCCGGTGCCGGAGTCCCGGACCACCACGCGCAGGCGCGGCTCGTCGTACGTCGCTTCCAGGGTGACCTCGCCCTCGCCGTGGCGGATGGCGTTGCGCAGCAGGTTGGCCACGGCGATCGTCAGCCACTGCCGATTGACCCCGACCACCACGTCGGGCGCGTGGACCTCCACGTGACGACCGGTCGGCACTGAGTCGCGAAGGGCGTCGCGCACGAGGTCGCCGAGGGCCACCTCGTCGCGATGCAGCGGACCGACCGCCCGGAGCTCCTCCAGCTCGAGCAGTGCGTTGGTCATCCCGACCAGGCGGTCCAGCTGGTCACGCAGCGAGCCGATCACCTCTGCCATCTCCTCGGGACTGCGCGGCCGGTGACGCGCCCACTCGAGCTCGGTGCTCATCAGCGCCAGCGGGCTGCGCAGCTCGTGCGAGGCGTCCGCGAGGAACTGGCGCTCCCTCGCTGCGCCCGACTCGATCCGAGCAAGCAGGTCGTTGAAGGTGTGGCCGAGACGGGAGAGCTCGTCGTCACGGTCCTCGGCCACCGGCAGCCGACCGAACTCCTCGCTGCCGGCCTGCTCGGCAGCCCGCCGGTAGGCCTCGACCGGGTCGAGCGCCGCCCGAGCCGTCCGGTAGCCCACGAACGAGGCGCCACCGAGCGCGAGCAGGTCTGCGATCGCGAGCTGGAACAACAGCTCCCGCAGGGCCTCGTCGTGCTTGCGGCGGCTGATCACGGCAACGACCACGCGATCGCCCTGCGGGGTGGCGACCAGGCGTGCCTGGACCCGGTAGGCGCGGTCCGGTGGAGGCAGGAACGCGCCCACGTCGTAGTCGAGGTCGCCGCCCGCGGCCACCTGCGCCACCGTGTCGGCACCGGCGAGGCGCGGGATGTCCTGGTTGCCGCCGACCTGGTGACCCGAGGTGTCGTAGAGCTGGAAGGTCTGCCCCGGCGTGTCCGACGGAGGCTGCTCTCCGGCCGCGATGGAACGCACCGCGACGTTCCGCCAGGCCGAGAGGTCCTGGTCGAGCTGGCGGTTGAGCGCGTAGGCGACGCGCCAGAACACGAAGGCCGCGGTCAGCAGGAGCACCACGGCCATGGCCGCCGCGACCGCCAGCACCAGCCGGGTGACGATCGGCCGGTTCCCGACCAGCCGCTGCCACAGCCTCATGACGACAGCTCGAGGCGGTAGCCGCTCCCGCGAAGCGTGGTGACCACGACCTCGTCGGAGGCCTGGAGCCTCGCGCGGAGCCGGGACATGTGGACCTCGATCGCGTTGCTGCGGATGTCCACCTCGCCCTCCCACATCACGTCGAACAACCGCTGTCGCGAAACCACCCGACCCGCGTTGCGCATCAGCTCGCTCAGCATCGTGAACTCCCGACGCGAGACCTCGGTCTCGAGTCCACCGATCCAGACCCGCTGTTCCAGGGGATCGAGGATGACATCACCGACAGTCACCCGGTGCTCCGCAGGCTCCCGACGCCGGCCGATCGCGTTGAGGCGGGCGGCGAGCTCCTCCATCGCGAACGGCTTGACCAGGTAGTCGTCGGCACCCGCCTCGAGGCCGGCCACCCGCTCGGAGACCGCGCCGCGGGCGGTGAGGATCAGGATCGGCAGGTCGATCCCCTCGCTGCGCAGCCGTCGGCAGACGTCGAGCCCAGACATCCCGGGGAGCATCAGGTCGAGCACCATCACGTCGGCCTCGAGCCGGCGACCCGCCTCGAGCGCGTCGAGTCCGTTGTGGCAGCCGGTGGTGGTGAAACCGAGCTCCTGGAGGTAGCCGGTGACCAGCTCCACCATCCTGACCTCGTCGTCGACGACCACCACATGCACGTGGCAAGGGTAGGGGCGGCTCCTCGCGGACACCTTCATGCTGCCGTCACGTTCGGTTCCTACGGTCTGCTTCATGCAACTCAACGATCTCCTCGACCTCGTCGGTCGCCTCGGCATCGACGTCGTCGCGATGCTGCTGCTCGTCGGCTGGCTCTACCGCCGCCGGCTCGCCGCGCCGGAGATGACCCTCGTCTTCACCGCCCTCAACATCGGCCTGTTCGCGGCGGTGTCCTCGATCGGGAACGGCGACTTCCCGACCGGCGTGGGGTTCGGGCTCTTCGGCCTGCTCAGCCTGGTCCGCCTGCGGAGCACGGCGTTCACGCTGAAGGACGTCGCCTACACGTTCGTCGCGCTGGTCCTGGCACTCGTCAACGCCCTCCCCGGGCGGAACCTGACGCTCATCCTGGTGCTCAACGCCGTCCTGCTCGTCGCGCTCTGGGTCGTCGACGAGACCCGCTCTCGCACGCCGGTGACCCGGGTGCTGCGGATCACCCTCGACCGGGCCGTCGGCAGCTCCACCGAGGCGGCCGAGCTGGTGGTCGAGAAGCTGCAGGTGGAGCCGCTCGACGTGGTCATCGAGGAGGTCGACCTGGTCCGCGAGACGACGCGCGTCGCGATCCGCTTCGCCGCGCCACCGGGCGCCTGGCGGCCGCCGGTGGAGGATCCCGAGGCTGCGAACGAGGTGCTCGGTGCTCACTGACCTGATCCCCGACGGCCGCGGCGAGGTCTCGCTCGCCACCGTCCTCGGCGAGGCCCCGGCGATGACCCGCGTCGACCGCAAGTACCTCGTCCCGCTCGAGCCCGCCCGAGCCCTGCTGGGTGAGCTGGACGAGGAGTGGGGCCTGCTCACGATCGAGGGCAGGACCTCCACTCACTACCGCAGCACCTACTTCGACACCGTCGACCTGGCCACGGCGCGCGCGCACGTCCAGGGCCGTCGGCGCCGGTGGAAGGCGCGAAGCCGCCTGTACGTCGAGGACCGCCTGTGCCGGGTCGAGGTGAAGGCCAAGAGCGGCCGGGGCGACACCGTCAAAACGGTGGCGGACAGCCCGGCTGACTCCTACGGACGGCTCTCCAACCACGACCGGTCCTTCGTGGGCAGCACCCTCGCGCGGCACGCCATCCGGGTGGACGCGGCCGAGCTGCACCCCACCATGGAGGTGACCTACGAGCGCGCCACCTTCGCGCGCCTGGGCCCGGCTCCGGCCCGGATGACCGTCGACTGGGGCGTTTCCTGCCACCTAGACGGCCAGCGGGTGTGGGTCGACCTGGACCACGTGCTGGTCGAGACCAAGGGCGGCGTGCGACCCACCGACGCCGACCGGCTCCTCACCCGGCTGGGTCTGCGGCCCCGCGGCTTCAGCAAGTACGCCGCCGCGGCGTCACTGCTGCTCAGCGACCTCCCCGACAACGACGTCCGCGGGCTGCGGGGCCGCATCCTGCACGCGGACGCCGCCGACGACGACGACCGGAGCCAGATCGCATGAGACGCACCCTGCCCATCCGCTACCTGGTGGTGGCCGTCCTGGCCGTGCTCGCGGCCATCGGAGGAGGCATCGGCACCTTCGCGCTGTCCGGGTCCAACACCTCGGCCAAGGACCGGATCGGGGCGCACCCGCCCCCCGCGCTGTTCCCGGCCGCCGCCATCGCTCCCACCGAGAAGGACGTCGCCGCCCAGGCCACCAGAGCCCACTCACTGGTGGCCCGGTGGGTCGCCCAGCACGGTCAGGCGCGCGACGACAAGGCGTTCGCCACCTGGGCGGAGTCCGTCGTACCCAAGCCGCCGTCGGCGTCGGCTCGGACGACCGAGCTGACCGAGGTGCAGCGCGTTGCCGCGACCCGCACCAAGGCCGGTGTCGCGGCCGCTACCTGGCTCGAGGCCTACGGCAAGAAGGACGTGTGGAAGCTCTACGCCCACGACCAGGCCGAGCTGCTGCCCGCGAAGGAGGGCGCCGCGCGCAAGGCAGACGTCAAAGCGATGCTGAAGCTCTCCAAGACCGTCGCCGACGCGCTCGGTCAGCGCTACCAACAGTCCGCGCCCTACGTGCTGCATCCCTCGTTGCGGCCGGACCACGTGGTGGCCAAGGGCCAGGTCTGCCCGTGCTCCTACCCGTCGCGCCACGCCGCTGCCGGAGCCGCCGCCACGGCGTACCTCGGCGGCCTCGAGCCTGAGCGCCGCGCGCAGTATGCCTGGACCGAGGGGCAGATCGACTGGTCGCGGATCTACATGGCCGGTCACGTCCGCAGCGACGTCTCGGCCGGCGCGTTCCTGGGCGATCTGATCGGCGAGTACTACCTGATGACCCGGGCAACGACCGGGGCAACGACCCGGGCGAGCGGGGCCTGATCGAGGCAGGATCTGTCGTGGCGGCCCTTCACTTCCCGAAGATCCGGGTCTAGGTTGTTGGACATCCGCGCGCGTCCCCCGACCAGCGCGCCCCCTTATCCTCGGGAGCCCCCATGAAACAGCTCGGTACACCTCGCCTGCGCCTGACGGCGGTTGCGGCAGCACTCGCCCTCACGGCGGCGGGAACGATCGGCGCCTCGGCCGCGCCATCGAGCCCTGGCAGCAACAGCCCGCAGACCAACTCCGACTCCGCTCGCACGACCGGGGTCGACCAGAGCAGCGCCATCGTGCAGCTGTCCCGCGCTCCGCTGGCCACGTCCAGCGCGACCGCGCCCGGCCAGGCCAAGAAGATCGACTTCGACAGCACGACCGTGAAGAACGAGCGGGCCCAGCTGGCCGCACAGCGCAACGAGCTGCGCCAGTGGCTTCGCTCCAACGCCCCGAAGGCCCAGATCACCGGTGAGTACGACGTGGCGCTGAACGCGGTGGCGGTGCGGCTCGGCGGCACCCCGCTCAGCACGCTGAACGGTGGCCCCAACGTGGTCAGCACCGGCTATGAGTCGACCTACGCTCCGACCGCCGTCAGCGACCCCGACCTCAGCCTGATCGACGCCCAGCTCGGCTGGGCCCAGGCCAACCCGGGCGCCCCCACCAAGGCCGGCCACGACGTCAAGGTCGGGATCGTCGACACCGGCATCGACCTGACCCACCCCTGCTTCGACGACGCCGGCTACCCCTCCACGACCCAGCTCGGTGACAGGAACTTCACCAACAACAAGGTGATCGTGGCCCGGGTGTTCGCCAACAAGGCCGCCCGCGCCGGCTTCTCCGCCGAGGCGATCCAGGACCACGGCACCCACGTGTCGGGCACCGTCGCCTGCAACGCGAACACCCCCGCCTCGGTGAACGGCGCCGCGATCCCCTACGCCCCGAGCGGCGTCGCGCCCGGCGCCCTGCTGGGCAACTACAACGTCTTCCCCGGAGACATCACCAACGCGCGCAGCGAGGACATCCTGAACGCGCTGCAGGCCGCGGCCGAGGACGGCATGGACGTGATCAACATGAGCCTCGGCGGCGACGCCCACGGCGTCCAGGACCTGCTCACCAAGGCCGTGGACAACCTCGACCGCGCCAACATCGTGGTCGCGGTCTCCGCCGGCAACTCCGGCCCTGGCCACTTCACGGTGGGCTCCCCCGGATCCGCCGAGCGCGCCCTGACCGCCGGGGCCTCCTCGGTCGGCCACTTCGTCGGCATCCCGGTGTTCGCCGGCACCAGCACCGCAGGGACCCAGATCGCGGTGACCGCGACGGGCGACTTCGCGATCCCGACCACCAACCCGGTCTCCGGCACCCTCGTCGGGGTCAGCGGCACCAGCGCCGTCCCCGGGCTCGGCAACGGCTGCGCACCAGGCGGCTACGGCTCGGCTCCCGCCGGCTTCGTGGCCCTGGTGGCACGAGGGACCTGCTCGTTCGGCACCAAGATCCAGAACGCCCAGGACGCAGGAGCCGCCGCGGCCATCGTGGTCAACAACGTCCCCGGCGACCCGACCTCGATGGGTGGCGACGGTGTGAACCACCCGACCATCGTGGGTGTGATGGCGGGGCTGTCCGACGCGAACGCGCTGAAGACTCAGATCGGCCAGCCGGTGACGATCGGGAACACCCCGTCGTACACCGACACCAACAACGACAACATCATGGCCGGCTTCTCCAGCCAGGGCCCGACGGACGTGGACTACCGGGTGAAGCCGGACCTGGTGGCCCCGGGTGTCAACGTGCTCTCCTCGATCCCCCAGGCGGCCTGCGTCCCGCTGCCTGCCGAGGGCTGCTGGGCGTTCTTCCAGGGCACCTCGATGGCGAGCCCGCACCTGGCCGGCACCGCCGCGGTGGTCCGCCAGGCTCACCCCGACTGGTCGGCCGAACAGATCCGCTCGGCCATCACCAACACCGCCAAGCAGCAGACGCTGACCAAGTCCAGCGCCATCACGACGCTCGAGACCGACCCGCAGATCATTGGCGCCGGCCTGGACGACGTGGACGCCGCGCTCGGGGCCAAGGTCGCGCTGTCCTCGGTCAGCACGTCCTTCGGGTCGAGTCCGTCGGGGACAGGCAAGGCGCTCAGCAAGACGCTGACGGTGACCAACCTGACCGGTGCTCAACTCGTGCTGCCGATCACTGTGACTGGTGACCCGACGTTCAGTGCGTCGAGTGCCTCCCTCACGGTTCCCGGCAACGGCACGGCGACCTTGACGATCACCTTCGCCCCGAGGAAGTCGACGGCCAAGGGCGACCACTCCGCGACCCTGTCGCTGGGTGACGTGGCGCACTCGGTGCTCTACGGGTTCTTGAAGTAGTCCCACCCGTCACCGCGCAAGGGGGCGGGCCGTCCGGAAGGACGGTCCGCCCCCTTGTCGGTGGTCCGGTGGTGCGACGGGCAGGCTCAGCCCTCAGTGGTGAGTCCGGCGAGCATGGCGCTCAGCCGCTCGCGAGCGTCGGCCGCCACCGAGTCCAGGCCGTCGCGATCGGACAGCCCCATCATCGCCTTGGGGTCGAAGGCCTCCACCACCGTGCTGTGCTCGTCGACGGCGCGCACCACCACGTTGCACGGCAGCACCGTGGCGATCGACGGGTCGACCTGCATCGCCTCGTAGGCGAGCGTCGGTCGGCAGGCGCCCAGGATCACCTGCGGGGGCACCTCGACGTCGAGCTTCTCGCGCAGCGTCGCCCTCAGGTCGATCTCGGTCAGGACGCCGAACCCCTGGGCCTCGAGCCCTTCGCGGACGGCCTGCACAGTGGCCTCGTAGGGCTGGTCGAGCGTGGTCGTGAGCGTGTAGTCGTCCATCAGATCTCCTTTGCGGTCGTCACCCAGCACGTTACGTGCCCGTTCCAGGGGTATACCCAGGGGGGTGTTTTGCGTTCTTCCGGTATACCCCCTACCGTATTGGGGAGGCAAGTGGTTCCGACCGGAGAGGACACCGATTTCCGCATGAGCGACATCGACATCGACATCGACCGGTTCGCCGCGTCAGCACGCGGCGGCATCGTCGTGGACGTCCGCGAGCGAGGCGAGTACGCCGCGGGGCACATCCCGGGCGCGCTGCCGATCCCGATGGGCCAGCTCCCTGGCCGGCTGGACGAGCTGGACCGCTCGCAGCCCGTCTACGTGGTCTGCGCCTCCGGGAACAGGTCGCGTCCGATGGCCGACCTGCTCCGGGCCGCCGGCTTCGCGGCACACTCCGTCGCCGGCGGAACTGCCGCGTGGCAACGCGCCGGCCACCCCGTCGAAGGAGGAGTCCGATGAACGCAGTCGACCTCACGATCGTCCCGATCGAGACCCCCACGCTCGGCGACCGCAGCTACCTCGTCCACGACGGACGGGTCGCGTTCGTCGTCGACCCCCAGCGCGACATCGACCGGGTGCTCGGGTTGCTCGAGGAGCACGGTGTTCGGCTCACCGACATCTTCGAGACCCACATCCACAACGACTACGTGACCGGCGGACTCGCGCTGGCGCGGGCGACCGGGGCGGCGTACCACGTCAACGCCGACGATGACGTCGCCTTCGACCGCAGCCCGATCCGCGGCGACGACGTCGTCGAGGTCGGCGATCGGATGCGGGTCACTGCGCTGGCCACGCCCGGGCACACCTTCACCCACCTGTCCTACGCGCTGAGCGACGCCCAGGCGCTGGAGAGCGCGCTGCTCGCCGAGTCGACGGCCGTGTTCTCGGGCGGGTCGCTGCTCTTCGGCGCGACCGGGCGCCCCGACCTGCTCGGCGCCGAGCACACCGAGGAGCTGGCCCAGCTCCAGCACGCCTCCGCGCAGCGGCTGGCGGACCTGCTTCCGGACGCCGCCGGTGTCTTCCCCACCCACGGGTTCGGCTCCTTCTGTGCCGCGACCCAGTCGGAGTCCAGCGAGTCGACCATCGGCGAGGAGAAGCGGGCCAACCCCGTCCTGACCCAGGACGAGGAGACCTACGTGACCGAGCTGGTCGCCGGGCTCGGTGCCTACCCGGCCTACTACGCCCACATGTCGCCCGCGAACCTGGCCGGACCGAGCGAGCCGGACCTGAGCCCGCCGACCGAGGCCCGTCCCGAGGAGCTCCGTCGGCGCATCGAGGCCGGTGAGTGGATCCTCGACCTCCGCAACCGCACCGCCTTCGCCGCGGGGCACGTGCGCGGCAGCCTCAACTTCGGGCTCGACGGCGGCTTCGCGACCTACCTCGGCTGGCTGATCACCTGGGGCACACCGGTCACCCTGCTCGGTGAGAGCAGCGACCAGGTCGCCGAGGCCCAGCGAGAGCTGGTCCGCATCGGGATCGACCGGCCGGCCGCCCAGGCCACCGGCTCGCCGGCCCAGTGGAGCGACGGCGAGCTGTCCAGCTTCCCGACGGCCACCTTCGCCGAACTCGCCCAGGTCCGGCACCACCGCGAGGTCGCGGTGCTCGACGTACGCCGCACCGACGAGTACGACGAGGCCCGCATCGACGGCGCCGTCAACATCCCCCTGCACGAGCTGTGGCACCGCCTCGACGAGGTGCCGGCAGGCGAGGTGTGGGTGCACTGCGCGGGAGGCTACCGGGCCTCGATCGCAGCGTCCATGCTGGACGCCGCCGACCACACGCTGGTCGCGGTGGACGACTCCTTCGCCAACGCGGAGGAGGTCGGACTCCACCTCGTGGTGGCCGAGTCGTGACCCTGGTCCTCGCCGCATTGGCGGGGGCACTGATCGGGCTCAGCCTCGGAGCGCTCGGCGGCGGGGGCTCGATCCTCGCCGTCCCCGTGCTGGTCTACCTGCTGGGCCAGAGTCCCGCGCAGGCCACCACCGGCTCGCTGGTGGTGGTGGGCGTGACGTCGGTGGTCGGCGCGATCACGGCGTACCGGGCCGGCAACGTCCTCCTGGGCCGCGGGGTCACCTTCGGTGTCATCGCGATCGGCGGTGCGGCCCTCGGTGCCAAGGCGTCGGCGCACGTGTCGGGACCGGTCCTGCTGGCCTGCTTCGCCGCGATGATGCTCCTCGTCGGCGGCGTGATGGCGGTGCGGCTGGTGCGCAGCCGTCCCCCACGTCGGCACCCTGCGCTGGACGACCCGATCATCAGCTTCAGCCCCACCTTCGCCTGCCAGTGCACCCAGGCCTTGAAGGTCCTCGTCGCCGCCACGGTGGTCGGGCTGCTGACGGGCTTCCTGGGGGTCGGTGGCGGATTCCTGGTGGTGCCGGCGATGGTGCTCGCGCTGGCCCTGCCGATGGAGTACGCCGCGGGCACGTCCCTGGTCGCCATCGCGCTGACCAGCGCGTCAGCACTGGCGGTACGCGCGGGCGTCGGGACCGCTCCCGACTGGGGGCTCGTCCTCGCGCTGACCGTGGCCTCCGTCATCGGTGGCCTGTTCGGTGCCCGGCTAGCCGCACGCACCGACGCCGACCGCCTGGCTGCGGCCTTCACGCTGCTGGTCCTCGGAGTCGCGGGATACACCGCGGTGCGCGCGCTTCCCGCCCTGTTCTGAATCAAGCCCCGAAGCGCCGCGGGGAGCAGAACTCCCGGCCAGCAGGCTGACCGGGAGTCCTTGATCTGGTGCGCGAGGGGGGAGTTGAACCCCCACGCCCTTTCGGGCACACGGACCTGAACCGTGCGCGTCTGCCTATTCCGCCACTCGCGCCAGAAGCGGGCTCAGGTTATCCCACCGACGCCGAGCCACCCAAACCGCCCACAGCCGCGCGCGGGCCGACCGATACCATCGCCAGAGCGCCCGTCCAGGACCAGCGGTGAGAGGAGGCGCATTGAGTGGCTTGCAACGGTTCGAGAACAAGCTCGAGCAGATGATCTCCGGCGTCTTCGCGCGCACCTTCCGCAGCGCCGTACAGCCGGTCGAGATCGCCTCGGCGCTCAACCGCGAGGTCGACAACTCCGCCCAGATCCTCAGCCGCGACCGTCGACTGGTGCCCAACAACTTCCACGTCGAGCTCTCCGCGGCCGACCACGAGCGCCTCCAGGGCCTCGGGGCGCAGCTGCCGCGCGAGCTCACCGAGATGCTTCGGGAGCACGCCGCCCAGCAGTCCTACGTCTTCACCGGCCCGGTGAGCATCGCCCTGGAGACCAGCGACGACCTCACCACCGGGCGCTTCAGGGTTCGAAGCCAGGCGATCTCGACCGTCAGCAACGCGGGCGGCGACCCCACCGACACCCAGGTACGCCGGGCCTCGGCGACGCTCGTGGTCAACGGTGAGAACCTCCCGCTCGCGCCTCCGGGCATCGTGATCGGCCGCGGCAACGAGGCGGACCTGCGCATCGACGACCCGGGCATCTCGCGCAAGCACATCGAGATCCGCGTCGACGATGCCCAGGACGCCGGGGAGCCGCGGATCACGGTGCACGACCTCGGCTCGACCAACGGGGTGTCGGTCAACGGCAGGCGCGTCGAGAAGGCCACCCTCGCTGATGGTGCGACGATCAGGATCGGCAACACGACCATGTCCCTGCGTATCAAACAAGGGTGAGTTGAGCCTTGTCCGAACTGACCTTGGTCCTGATCCGGTTCGCCTATCTGGCGATCCTGTGGATCTTCGTGCTCTCGTGCATCTCGGTGATCCGCTCCGACATGTTCGGCGCCCGTCTGCCCCGCCAGGCCGGGGCCACCCGCAGCCAGGCCCGCCAGGAGCGGCGCGCACGGTCGAAGTCCAAGCCGGTCAAGCCCCGGCGCGGGGCTCCCGCGCAGGTCGCCATCGTCGAGGGCGGCAACAAGGGCGAGACGATCTCGCTCGACAAGGCTCCGCTGCTGATCGGGCGCGGCAGCGACGCGGCGATCCGGCTCGACGACGACTACGTCTCCACCCGGCACGCGCGCATCGCCAGCAACGGTGACCAGTGGTTCGTGGAGGACCTCGGTTCCACCAACGGCACCTACGTCGGCACCAGCCGCATCTCCCAGGCCACCGCCGTTCAGCTCGGCAGCCAGATCCGCATCGGCAAGACGATCCTGGAGCTGCGCAAGTGATACTTCGCTACGCGGCGCTCTCCGACGTCGGCCGGGTGCGGCGCGACAACCAGGACTCCGGGTACGTCGGGCCACACCTGCTCGTGGTCGCGGACGGCGTGGGCGGCTCCGCGCGCGGTGACATCGCCAGCAGCGCCACGGTCAAGGAGCTCCGCCGGCTCGACGAACCGCCCGGCAACGACATGCTCTCGGCGCTGGCCGGCGCGATCCACCGCAGCCACGACCGGATCGCGGCCCTGGTGTCGGAGAACCCCGCCATCGAGGGCACCAGCACGACCGTCACGGCAGCGATCTTCGACGGCACCCACCTCGGCGTCGGCCACGTGGGCGACAGCCGGGGCTACCTGCTCCGCGATGGCGAGTTCTCGCAGCTGACCACCGACCACACCTTCGTGCAGAGCCTGATCGACGAGGGCCGGATCACCGAGGACGAGGCGCGCGTCCACCCCCATCGCAACCTGATCCTGCGGGCCGTCGACGGTGTGCACGAGCCGGAGCCCGACGTCTTCACCCTCGAGCTCGCGGCCGGCGACCGGATCCTGCTCTGCTCCGACGGCTGCTCGGGCTTCCTCGACGACGAGGACCTGGCCCGGATCCTGGGCGACGGTAGCCCGGACCATGCGGCGGTCTCCCTGATCAACGCCTCGCTCGACGCCGGGAGCACGGACAACGTGACCGTGCTCGTCGCCGACGTCGACGACGCCGAGGACGGACCGGGAGCGGGCGCCCCCATCGTGGTGGGTGCCGCAGCCGATCAGTCGTCCCCGGGCCGACCGGCTGCCGCCGCCGCGGGCCGCTCGACCGACACGGGCGAGCTCGAGCCGGTGCCCGCCGACGACGGGCGCCCCGCCGAGAGGCTGGACCCCGAGGAGATGCGCTACGCGCCGCGGGCCCCGCGCCGCTTCCTCTGGCTCCGCCGGTCAGCGGTGCTCGCGCTGATCGCGGTGCTGACCGCGCTGATCGCGATCGCCGGCTACAAGTGGACGCAGAACCAGTACTACGTGGCCGACTCCGGTCAGAACGTGGTGATCTACCGCGGCATCGAGGCCGACCTTCCCGGCGTCAGCCTGCACCACGTCGTCGAGTCGGGCGACCTGAAACTGTCGGACCTCCCTCCCTACAACGCCCGCCAGGTGCGCGACGGCATCAGCGCCAACAGCCTCGCGGACGCACGAGGTGTCGTCAGCCGCCTGGAGCGCCTCGTGGTCTGCCCGGCACCGACACCCACCCCCAGCCCCAGCCCGACTGCCACCCCGAAGACGGCACCCAAGCCCACCGCCAAGCCGGCCCCGAGCCCGACCGCCACGGCCAGCCCCTCTCCCACGGCGCCGGCGACCACCCCCGCCGTGTGCACCGAGGTCCCATGAGCGCCGCCAACGCCCCCGCAGGCCTGATGGCCTTCGTCCACCGCAGTCGCCGTGGCGCCGAGTTGATGCTGCTCGTCTTGAGTCTCGTCGTCGGGATCGGTGCCTACGCCGCCGTCGGGCTGGGCGTCAACGGCGAAGCCCCGGTCAACCTGCTCACCTACGGAGCCTGGCTGGCCGCACTCGTGATCATCGGCCACGTCGTGATCCGCAGGTTCGCGGAGTACGCCGACCCGATCCTGCTGCCGATCGTGTCCGCGCTCAACGGGCTCGGGCTGGCGATGATCCACCGGATCGACCTGGCCAACCAGGCCAAGGACGCCGGGGCCCGCACCTTCGCGGGCACCCAGCTGGTCTGGATGACGATCGGCGTCGCGCTGTTCGTCGGTGTCATCGTGGGGCTGCGCGACCATCGCCGGCTGCAGTCCCTGACCTACACCGCCGGTCTCGCCGCGATCCTGCTGCTCCTGCTGCCGCTGGTCCCCGGCATCGGCCGCAACATCAACGGCGCCCGGATCTGGATCAACATCGGTCCGATGAGCTTCCAGCCCGGTGAGATCGCCAAGCTGCTGCTGGTGATCGCCTTCGCCGGCTACCTCGTGCTGCACCGCGACGCCCTGGCCCTGGCCGGCCGCCGGTTCCTGTTCGTCGACCTGCCGCGAGGCCGCGACCTGGGGCCGATCCTGGCGATGTGGCTGCTCTCGTTGGGGATCCTGGTCTTCCAGAACGACCTGGGCTCCTCGCTGCTCTTCTTCGGCCTGTTCCTGGTGATGCTCTACGTCGCGACCGAGCGGCCCGGTTGGCTGCTGGTCGGCGGCAGCCTGTTCACGGTCGGGGCCTACTTCGGCTACCTCACGCTGTCCCACGTGCAGCTGCGCGTGGCGGCCTGGTTGGACCCCTTCGACCCGGACGCTCGGGCGTTCCAGATCGTGCAGGGCCTCTACGGGATGGCCTGGGGCGGGCTCGTGGGTCGTGGCCTCGGTCAGGGCGACCCGCAGATCACGCCGTACTCCTACTCCGACTTCATCCTGCCCTCGATGGGCGAGGAGCTCGGGCTGACCGGGGTGATGGCGCTGATCCTGCTCTACGGGATCCTCGTCGAGCGGGGTCTGCGCACCGCGCTGATCTGCCGCGACAACTTCGGCAAGCTGATGGCCACCGGACTGGCCGTCGTGTTCGCGGTCCAGGTGTTCGTCGTGATCGGTGGCGTCACCAAGCTGATCCCGTTGACCGGCCTGACCACACCGTTCCTCTCCTACGGCGGTTCCAGCCTGGTCGCCAACTGGGCGATCATCGCGCTGCTGCTGCGCATCTCCGACCACGCCCGCCGTCCCCCTCCGGAGCTGGTCGAGCCCGACGAGGGCTATGACGCCGACGCCACCCAGGTGGTGAGGATCAAGTGAACAAGCCGATCCGCAACCTCGCCGTGGCCTGCACACTGCTGTTCCTGGCGCTGCTGATCAACGCCACCTACGTGCAGTACTGGCAGGCCGACACCCTGACGTCGCTGAGCAAGCACCCCGACAACAAGCGGGTGCGCGACGCGGAGTTCGCTCGCGAGCGCGGTGCCATCCTGGTGCGCGGCAAGGCCGTCGCCGAGAGCAACAAGTCCGACGACGAGTACAAGTTCCAACGCACCTACCCGGGCGGCGCGGAGTACGCCCACCTCACCGGCTTCTTCTCCCGCGACTGGGGCCTGGGCGGTGTCGAGGCGACTCAGAACTCCATCCTGTCCGGCAGCGACTCCAAGCTGTTCGTCACCCGGGTCATCGACCTGGTCGACAACGAGTCGCCCAAGGGAGGCAGCGTCACCCTGACCATCAACCCGGCGGCACAGAAGGCGGCGTACGACGGGCTGCGTGCCCTCGGCGAGAACGTCCGGGGCGCCGTGGTCGCCATCGAGCCGCGCACGGGCAAGGTGCTGGCGATGGTCTCCAGCCCGAGCTACAACCCGAACCGTCTCGCCAGCCACGACTTCACCTCCGTGGGCAAGGCGAAACAGCAGCTGGAGAACAACGATCTCAGTCCGCTGAACAACCGGGCCATCGAAGAGGTGCTCCCGCCCGGCTCGACTTTCAAGCTGGTCACCGCGGCCGCGGCCCTGGACTCGGGCCGCTACACCCCCGACACGATGGTCCCCGGCGGTGCCACGCTCGACCTGCCGCAGACCACCAAGGACCTCGTCAACGAGAGCCGCGGCTCCTGCGGGGGCGACAAGATCACCTTCACCCGCGCGTTGCAGGTCTCCTGCAACGTCTCCTTCGGCGACGTCGGCCTCAGCATCGGCGCGGACCGGATCCGGACCACCGCGGAGAAGTTCGGCTTCGGCAAGCGCAGCTTCACCGACCTCGACGACGCACTGACCCGCCAGGCGCTGAGCCGCTTCCCCGAGAACCCCGACCCCCCGCAGACCGCGCTGTCGGCCATCGGGCAGTTCGACGTGGCGGCGACCCCGCTGCAGATGGCCATGGTCGGAGCCGGGATCGCCAACGACGGCGTGGTGATGCGGCCCTACCTGGTCGACGAGATCAAGTCGCCCAAGCTGGAGAACCTCGCGAAGACCGACCCCGAGCCGATGCCGGACCAGCCAGCGATGAGCTCCTCGGCCTCCCGCGACCTGCGCCAGATGATGGTCGCGGTGGTCGAGGGCGGCACCGCCCGCACCGCTCAGATCCCGAACGTGGCGGTGGCCGGCAAGACCGGTACGGCGCAGAGCGCCCCCAACCGCCCGCCGTACGCCTGGTTCGTCTCGTTCGCACCCGCGGACACACCGGCCGTCGCCGTCGCCGTGCTCGTGCAGGATGCGGGCGTCGCCCGGGACCAGATCTCCGGCAGCGGCCTCGCCGCCCCGATCGCCAAGGCCGTGATGGAGGCGGTGATCGGTCGATGAGCGAGCTGCCGGGCCTGGCCTCCGAGGGCGAGCGCTACGAGCGGGTCAGCCGGATCGCGACCGGCGGCATGGGCGAGGTGTGGCGCGCGCGCGACACCGTCCTGGGTCGCGAGGTGGCGGTCAAGGTGCTCAAGCGGGAGTACGCCGACGACGAGTCCTTCCGGGCGCGGTTCGCCGCCGAGGCACGCCACGCCGCCGGCCTGCACCATCCCAACATCGCCTCGGTCTTCGACTACGGAGTCGTGAGCGAGGGCGACGAGAGCGACACGCCGTACCTCGTGATGGAGCTGGTCGACGGACAGCCGCTCTCCGCGCTGCTGGCCCAGGGCCGGCCCTTCGACCCCGACCAGGTCCGGGCGCTGGCCCGGCAGACCGCGGAGGGACTGGCCGTCGCCCACGCCGCCGGGGTGGTGCACCGCGACGTGAAGCCGGCCAACCTGATGGTCACCCCGGACGGCCGGCTCAAGATCACCGACTTCGGCATCGCCCGCGCCGCCGACTCGGTGGCGATCACCCAGACCGGCCAGATCATCGGCACCCCGCACTACCTCTCCCCCGAGCAGGCACACGGCCACCCGGCGACCGCGGCCAGCGACGTCTACGCCCTGGGTGTCGTGCTCTTCGAGTGCCTGACCGGGCAGCGTCCGTTCGCCGGAGACACACCGGTCGCCACGGCCCTGGCGCACATCCAGCAGGACATCCCGGAGCTGCCCGACACCGTGCCGGCCGACCTCGCCACGATCACGCGACGAGCCCTGGCCAAGGACCCGGCGGAGCGGTACGCCGACGGCGGCGAGATGGCCGCTGCGCTCCGGTCGGGCGTGCCGGTCGGTCCGCCGGTCCCGAGCGGTGCCCCGGACCCCGCTCCGGACGCCACCCAGGTGCTCTCCGCCGCCGCCGCGCCGGTGGCCCTGACCCAGGTGGTGTCCGCCCCCGAGGCCGAGCGCTGGGCCGCGATCACCGAGGCCCTCCACGACCGCACCCGCTGGCCGCTCTACGCGGCCGGCGTCCTCACCGTCATCTTGTTCATCGCCTTGCTGTTCGCGCACCCGTGGGACGGCGACACCGCGGCCGCTCCGACCGCCAAACCGACCCAGTCCACGCCCGCCGCCCCGGCGCCCAAGGCGCAGGTCACAGTGGCGAAGGACGACTACGTCGGCAAGCCGGTGGCCGAGGTGGAGCGGGCGCTCGGGACGCTCGGCCTGAAGACCCGGACCGAGGCGAAGGACAACTCCGGCAAGGAGACCGCCGGAACGGTGGCCGACCTGAGCCCCACCGGCAAGGTCGACGCCGGCGCCACCATCACCTTGAAGGTGTGGGGCGCACCCCCGCCCCCCCAGCAGGACGAGGACCACGGCAAGGGCAAGTCCAAGGGCAAGAAGGGAGACTAGGACCCGATGACCGAACCACACCGGATCGGCGGCCGTTACGAGGTCGGTGAGCTGCTCGGGCGCGGAGGCATGGCCGAGGTCCGCAAGGGCACCGACGTCCGCCTCGGGCGCACCGTGGCCATCAAGCGCCTGCGCACCGACCTGGCCAGCGACGCCACGTTCCAGGCGAGGTTCCGGCGCGAGGCCCAGTCAGCCGCTTCCCTCAACCACCCCTCGATCGTCTCGGTCTACGACACCGGCGAGGAGATGTCGACCGACGGCAGCAACGTCGCCCAGCCCTACATCGTGATGGAGTACGTCGCCGGGCGGACCCTGCGCGACATCATCAGGGAAGGGCGCAAGATCCTGCCCGAACGCGCCCTGGAGATCACCTCCGGCGTCCTGGGGGCCCTGGACTACAGCCACCGAGCCGGCATCATCCACCGCGACATCAAGCCGGGCAACGTGATGCTCACCCCCTCGGGCGACGTCAAGGTGATGGACTTCGGGATCGCGCGCGCGGTCTCTGACGCCTCGAGCGCCATGACCCAGACCTCCGCGGTCGTGGGCACGGCGCAGTACCTCTCCCCCGAGCAGGCCCGCGGCGAGACCGTCGACTCGCGGTCGGACGTCTACTCCACCGGCTGCCTGCTCTACGAGTTGCTCACCGGGCGGCCACCGTTCGTGGGCGACAGCCCCGTCTCGGTCGCCTACCAGCACGTCCGCGAGCAGGCCCAGCCTCCGTCGAGCCTCGACGAGGAGCTCTCCCCCGAGCTGGACGCGATCGTGATGAAGTCCCTGGCCAAGAACGTCGGTGACCGCTACGCGAGCGCTGCCGCGATGAAGGCCGACATCGACCGCCACCTCGCCGGCCGGCCGGTCGAGGCGCCCGCGGTCGCCGCGGTGGCCGCGACCGGGTTCATCCCCCCGGCGACCCACCTGGACTCGACCAGCGTGGTCGCAGCGGTTCCCGACGAGCCGGAGGAGCCGCGCAGGAAGCGCGGCCCGTTCGTGCTGCTCGTCCTCGTCCTGCTCGCCCTGATCGCCGCTGCCCTGATCTTCGGCCCCCGCCTGTTCCAGTCCGCTCCCGACGACGTGGCGGTGCCCACCATCCAGGGGATGACCAGGGCACAGGCCGAGCAGACCATCACCGACAGCGGTCTCGACGTCGGCCAGGTGACCACCGCCGCCAGCGATGAGATCGCGGAGGGACGGGTGATCTCCCAGGACCCGCCTTCCGGGGAGCGGATCGCGCCCGGAGACAGCGTCGACTTCGTCGTCTCGACCGGCAAGCCGCAGGTCGAGGTTCCCGACGTCGTCGGACAGAGCAAGGACGATGCGGCCGATGAGCTGCGCAGCAAGGGGCTGCGCCCCGTGCTCAGACAGCGGGATCTGGACGATCCGAAGGACGAAGTGGTCCAGACGCAGCCACGCGCCGGGACCCCGGTCACCGAAGGCACCAAGGTCACCGTGTTCTGGTCCGACGGACCCGAGCAGGTGCCCGACGTACGCGGCAAGACCGAGGCCCAGGCCACCAAGCTCATCGAGGACGCCGGGTTCAAGGTCAGCACCGTCCCCGACTCCAGCACCGTTGCCGAGAAGGGCACCGTGCTGCAGCAGAGTCCTGCCCCCGGACAGACCCTGGACAAGGGCAGCACGGTGACGATCGTGGTCTCGACCTACGAGAAGCCCACCCCCTCACCGACGCCGACACCGTCGATCACGCCCAGCCCACCGGCCCCCTGACCGGCTCGGCTCAGCGTTCGGGAGCGGGAGCGGACGCGGCCTCGGCGTAGCGCAGGTCGCCGCTTCCGGCGTACGCCGGCATCCGCACGTCCGGAGTCGTGGACACCTCATAGCCGAGGTTGTACGCCACGACATAGGTCTTGTAGCCGTCGATGTAGGCGCTGGAGTCGAGCGCGGTCTGCAGCGCCTCGACGTCACCGATCGCGGTGATCTCATAGGGCGGGGCGTAGGGCACGCCGTGCAGGATGACGGTGTTGCCCACGCACTTGATGCCGGTGGTGCTGATCACCCGCTGCTTCTGCACGGTCATCGCCTCGGCGCCCCCGAGCCACAAGGCGTTGACCACCGCCTGGATGTCCTGCTGGTGCACCACGAGGTTGTCGGCGGTGATCTCGCCCTTCTCGACCGCGGCGTTGATCTCGTCCTTCGGGGCGTCCTCGAGTACGACGGTCAGGGCGGGTCCGCGCACCGCCTCGAAGCCGGCCGGCCCCTTGAGCGCCGCCACCTGCGCCTGGAGGTCACTGACTTCGGCGTCGTCGACCGCCTTGCCCAGCTTGGTGACCTCCCGGTTGAGTGCGGCGACCTCGCGCTGCAGGGCGTCGGTCCGCTCCCGCTGCTGGCGGACGACGGTGTCCAGGTCGGTCACGCTCGAAGCACGAAGGTCCAGCCCGTCGGAGTCCAGGCCACTGGTCACGAACAGCGCGCCGGCGAGCACGAAGGCGCCCACGGCGACGAATCGCCAGACGTGCCGGTCACGGTGACTGGGCGGGCTCAAACGGGGCACCTGCTCTCGGTGGGACGTGCCTTGACTACGCTAGCCGACGACCTCCCGCGTCAGCGAAGTCGAACCCCGTCAAGGAGAACCACCGTGTCGAAGCCGTCCGCGCGCAAGCCCACCCTGATCTCGAGCGGGTACCAGACCTCGATCCGGCGGACCGCTGTCGCAGTGCTGCTCGTCCTGCTCGGCATCGCCTGGATCGCGGTCTACCTGAACTTCGCCAAGGACGCCGCCGAGTTCGTGAAGTTCCCCGGAGCCAAGAAGCCGGACAACCCGATCCCCTGGATGGCCGACCTCGCGAAGTGGAACTTCCTGATCGGCTTCCTGCTGATCTTCGCCGGCCTCACCGTCGCCGCTCACAAGCTCACGCCACTGGGTCGCGGCCGCGGCGTCGTGATCGGCATGCTGGGTTGCTTCCTGATCGGCCTGATCTGGATCGTGACCTACTACTTCATCGGCTCCAACGCCAACGTCCCGGTGATGCAGGACCTCCAGCAGTACAACCTCGTCGTCGGCATCGGCTTCATGGCGGTGGGATTCACCTTCGCCACCAAGTGGGAGTGAAGACCCGAGTTACACGCCTGTAGTTCTCCACAGGGTTGTCCCCAGGCTGTGGACAACTTCGGTTGGGCGCAGCCGTGTTACCGCGGGCCGGTACGACGGGTAGCGGTGCTCAGCCGAACGGGGAGCCGGCGGCCAGATCGGCGGCGCGCACCAGGATCAGCCCCACCGCGACCAACCCGACCAGCGCCATGCCGCCCCACTGGAACCGGGAGCGTCCGGTGCGCGGGGCGTAGGCGATGATCGCGCCCAGCAGCACCCCGCCGACGAAACCGCCGAGGTGGCCCTGCCAGGAGATGACGTCGCGGGCGAGCAGGTTGAACACCAGCTGGAACCCGATCATCTGCACCAGCAGGTTGGTGTTCCGGCCCACCTTGAGGGCCAGCACCACGAACATGCCGAAGAGCCCCATCGCAATGCCGGAGAACCCCATCGTCTGGGCGTGGGGGTTGGAGAGCCACATCACCGCGGCCGAGGAGGTCAGCCCGGTCACCAGACAGGCGGCCAGGAACCGCGCCCGCCCGATCGGGGCCTCGATGATCGGCCCCACCCAGAGCAGGAAGAACATGTTCAACAGGATGTGGAACGGGCTGAAGTGGGTGAAGTTCGCCGTCAGCACCTGCCACAGGGCACCACCGGAGACACCGTCGACGACCGTGACCGAGCCGTCGTCGAGACGATAGGCGCTGCTCTCCGGGAGCAGCGCGAGCGCGCGGAAGACGGGGCCGTCGGAGCTGCCGGTGACGATGATCGAGAGCCAGACCGCGACGTTCAGCGCGATCAGGCCCAGGGTCGTCGCCCTCGGGTCGTCCACCCGTTGGCCGCCGTACGCCGTCCTCCCGGACCGGGTCGAGCGCGCGCCCTCACGGACGCACTCGGGACACTGGAAGCCCACCGATGCCGAGGTCATGCAGTCCGGACAGATCGGCCGGGAGCAGCGTTGACAGCTGATCCAGGTCTCCCGGTCGTGGTGGCGGTAGCAGGTCGGCGGCGCCGCCGGGGCGCCGGTCGTCTCGCCGGCGGTGCCCTCGGTCAAGCCCCGGTCACCCCCGCTCGATCTCCACCGACTCGATGACCACCGGCTCGACGGGCCGGTCGCCCGGACCAGTGGAGGTGGTGGCGATGGCGTCGACGACGTCGCGGCTGGCCTGGTCGGCGACCTCACCGAAGATGGTGTGCCGGTTGGTCAGGTGCGGCGTCGGGCCGACGGTGATGAAGAACTGCGACCCGTTGGTGCCGGGCCCGGCGTTGGCCATCGCGAGCAGGTAGGGCTTGGAGAAGCTCAGCTCGGGGTGGAACTCGTCCTTGAACTTGTAGCCGGGTCCGCCGGTGCCGGTGCCGAGCGGGCAGCCGCCCTGGATCATGAAGCCGTCGATGACCCGGTGGAAGCCGAGGCCGTTGTAGTAGGGCTCGCCGGAACGGCCGGCGTCGTCGGTGTAGTCCTTGGTGCCCTCGGCCAGGCCGGTGAAGTTCTCCACCGTGGCCGGGGCGTGGTTCGGGAACAGGTCGATCACGATGTCGCCACGGTTGGTCTTCATGGTGGCCTTGAGGTCGGACATGTGGAGCCTTTCGATCAACGATGGGGGGCTTCGCGGTCGATCTTGCCATGCGCGCCCCAGCGCCTCGGGAGTCGGCCTACCCATCGGCCAGCCACTGACACGGGTTTATTTCGCTTGGCCGGCCGGGCATGATCAAGCAAAGACGTGATCCGGACGAGAGGAAGTCTCCACACCCATGTTTGCCAAGAGCCGCAAGGAGAAGTTCGTCGAGCAGGCCCACGGGCTTGCCACCGACCTGAGCGAGGCGCTTGCGCCCCACGTCGAGAGGGCACGTGACGAACTGGGTCCTCGGCTGGCCGACGCCCGGGAGCAACTGGCACCGCGGATCGCCGAGGCGCGCGACAGCGTCGCACCCCATGTGGAGACCGCCCGCGACCGGCTGGTCAACGAGGTCGTCCCGTTCGTGCAGCAGGCCGTGAGCGATGCTCGCGACCAGGCGGCACCCGTCGCGGAGGAGGCCCGGCGGCGCGGTGGCCTGGCTGCGGCCGCGCTCAAGGGCGAGCCGGTCAAGCGCAAGGGCCGCAAGCGCAAGATCGTGCTCTTCGCCGGCCTCGCCGGCCTGGGCGCCCTCGCGGTCAAGAAGCTCACCGGTGGCGGCGAGTCGGAGAACTGGCAGTCCTCCTACACGCCCTCGCCCGCGGCCCCGGCAACACCGTCGGCTCCCCCGAGCCCGGCGGCGCCGATGTCCGGCAGCCACCTGAGCGAGGCGCCCGTCGGCGACGCGACCGAGGATCCCACCGGCGCCACCCCCGGTGAGTCCCTGTCGGACGCGACCGAGGAGCCGCACCCGGTGACGACCCCGGACTCGCCCGCTGAGGACGTCGACGTCTCGGAGATCGAGGACCCCGAAGCCTGAGGGCGCCGCAGCATCACCCCCGGGGCAGGTCCCGGGGGCGGTGCTCGGCGACCCAGTCGTCCACCCGTCGCCACCACTCGAAGAGCCACTCGATGCGCTCCTCGCGTCCCGACGGGATCTCCTCGCGCGGGATCCGCCACCACCGCATCAACAGCACCTTGTCCATCGGCAGGGAGTGCCACACGTCGGCCAGGCTGACGACGTGGTCCAGGCCGGTGTGCGCCACGAGGAGTACGTCGGCCTCCGGAGCCGCGTCCAGGGCGGCCAGCACCCCGCCGGGCCGGGGTGCCAGCACGTGGATCATCTCCTCGGCACGCTCCGCCATCCGGTGCATGCCGAGTCGACGCAGCCGGTTGATCGCGCGGTCACGGCGCTCGGGGGTGAAGTTGCCGCCCTCGGGGAAGATCACGAACGCGTCGTTCTCGTCGAGGTTGCGGGCGAGCTCCCCGATCTCGGCCTCGATGTCGTGGCCGGGCCGCGGGTCCGGGGAGATGAAGCGGCTCGGCAGGCGGCTCAGCAGCACCCCGAGCGCCGGGTCCCAGGCGAGCGCCTGACGGAGCACCACACGGGGCTCCCGGCCGTACCAGTGCATCAGCGCGTACATCAGGGTGAAGGAGTCCCCGGGGCCGGCGTGACGACAGAAGACCAGCAGCGGTTCCCCGGGGTGGGCGTCCGGGGCCGGTCCGACGGTCTCGATCCGCAGGCGCAGCACCCGCCGGGCCTCGCGGAAGAACACCACGAGGTAGCCCTGGGCGATGTCGTAGTGGATCCGCTCGAAGAACGGCGAGCGGACCTTCCAGCCGAACCCCGAGGCGATCCAGAGCCCGAACAGCTCCACCAGCGCGATGCTCTCGAAGCTGAGGTGCACCACGGCCAGCCACAGCAGCCGGACCGGGCGGAGCCACCCGGGCACGAACGGCGACAGCAACCCGGCGCCGATCAGCCACAGCGGCAGCGTGACCCACAGCAGGACCGTCAGCGCGATCACGAGGGGGGCCACCACGGCCCGCTGGAGGACCAGGGAGACGGCGCGGCTCATCCGCCGTCCCCGAGATGCTCCTCGAGGTAGGTCCGACTGCCGTCGTAGGCCGCCTCGATCCGGCTGGCCACCTGGCTGGTGTCGCGGAAGGCGCGCACCGAGTCGTCCTTCGACGAACCGCCGGCCGGGAGCACATGGGCGACCACCCCGTCGGGGAGCTCGGCCATCTCGCGCACGAACCGGTGCCGCCGGGCGATCTCGAAGGAGACCCGGGCCACCTCCCACGGACGGCGCGGCGCCTTCAGCGGTCGGTCGACGCGGCCCACCTGGAGCACGAAGATCCGGTCCGCACCGAGCGCCACGGCGCGCCCCACGGGGATGGAGTTCACGATGCCGCCGTCGAGGTAGTGCTCGCCGTCGACCAAGGCCGGGGGCAGCAACCCGGGCACGGCCGCGCTGGCCACCACCGCCGGCACCACCGGGCCGGTGCTGAACCAGTGCTCCGCGGACCGCTCGATGCTGGCCGCGCAGCACTGGAACTCCACCTCGAGCCGATCGAAGGTGAGGTCGCCGAACTCCTCGTCGAGCCGGGCACGCAGGGGCTCCACGGCATGCAGGTGCGTCCCGGTGCGTACGACGCGGCGCACCTGGCGCCAGGTCCGGTCCGCGTAGACCTCGTTGCTCTCACCGATCGAGTGCCACAGGTCCAGCAGCCGGTCGACCACGCCCGCGGTCGGGTCGGTGGCCACGACGAGGCCGTTGAGCGCACCGACGGAGGTGCCCAGGATCAGGTCGGGCCGCACGTCGTACTCGAACAGCGCGCGGAGCATGCCGACCTCGACGGCCCCGAGGAGACCTCCGCCACCCAGCACGAAGGCCGTGCGCCCGCCCATCAGACCCCGTGGTCGGCGCGCACCCGCGCGGTCGCGCGACGCTCGGCCCAGAAGCTCAGGATCGGCACCGTGCCGCACAGCAGCGTGACCAGCGTGAAGCCGATCGGCCACCGGGCCCGGCGCGAGAGCAGGAACGCCGTCACCAGGAAGATCATGTAGAGGTAGCCGTGGGCGATGCCGAGGACCGTGGTGATCCACTCGCCGACCGCGTGCGCCTGGCCGCCCTCGGTCCACAGCACCGGCGTGGAGGCGAAGACCCCCCACATCGCGGTGCCGTCGAAGTTGGCGAGCGGGACCCCGATCAGCACCAGCACGATCAGGAGTACGCCGACGACGTTGGCCATCACGCGGTAGCGGACCAGCGCCGGCCGCAGTCCCGCCGAGACGTCGGTCCGGGTCTGAGGGTGGGTCACGCGCCCGACGCTACCTGCTGGTCCGAAGCCGCCTCGGCGCGGGACTCCTCGAGCAGGTCGCGGCACCAGCGGACCCAGATGTAGACCGCGAAGCCGCCGAAGAGCCACCACTGGAACGAGTAGAGGAGGTTCCGCAGCGACGTGGAGGCCGAGACCTTGGGGATGGACTCCGGGGTGACCCGACGGAGCCCGTCGGTCCCACCGCTCGCCGACCGGGCCACCACGTAGGCGCTGTAGAGGTCTGCGTCGACGTGCTCGACCACGCTGGCGATCCGCATCTGCGGGATCACGTCGTCGTGCGGGTCCGGGTCGGGGACCCCACCGCCCTCGGAGGCCTGCAGCCAGCCGGTGACCTCGACGCGACCTTCCGGGACCGGCGCCTCCGGCGTCGCCGACCAGCCACGGACCACGGGCATCGCACTGGTGCCGACCAGCACGGGCGTCATCACCCAGTAGCCGACCCGACCGTCCTGCCGCCGGTCGGAGACGTAGAGCGTGCCGCGCGGGAGCCACTCCCCGCCGAAGGTGACCGGGCGGCCGAGGTCGTTGCCGGTCAGCACACCGTCGCCGGTCAGCACGCCGTCCAGCGCGACGGCGCGTGCCCCGGTGAGGTCGCGCGCCTCGGCGGCGCGATGGGCGCCCCAGGCGGCGTACTGCCACAGCCCCAGGGCGGTGGCGGCGGCCACCGCGAGCACCATCAACAGGTGCCCCACCCAGAATCGCGGGGCGAGCAGCAGGGGCACCCGGCAAGGGTACGGGCGTGCGGTGGCGGCGCCCGCCGGAGGGAGGATGGACGAGGGATGGTCGGAGCCGGCCGGACCTGACACGATCACCGGGTGAGCGACCGCGTGCACCACCTCAACTGCGCCACCATGTCACCCGCCATCACCGTCCGCGGGGTGGCGCCGGCGCGGATGGTGGCGCACTGCCTGCTCCTCGAGGGCGCCCGGGGCCTCACCCTGGTCGACACCGGGTTCGGCACCGGTGACCTCGCCGCCCCCCGCAAGCGGATGGGCCTGCCGTTCATCAAGATGATGGGTCCGGCGCTGGACCCCGCCGAGACCGCCGTCGCCCAGGTCCGCGCGCTGGGGCACTCCGCCGACGACGTGACCGACATCGTGCTGACCCACCTCGACCTCGACCACGCCGGCGGGCTGGGCGACTTCCCGGGCGCGACCGTGCACGTCTTCGCCGACGAGCTCGAGGCGGCGAAGCGCCGCCGCTCCCCGAAGGAGAAGGGCCGCTACATCCCCGCCCAGTGGGCGCACGGCCCGCGCTGGCTGGCCCACGAGGTCGTCGCCGGCGAAGAGTGGCTCGGTTTCGAGTCGGTGGCGGTGCTCGACGAGGACGTGCTCCTGGTGCCGCTGCGAGGGCACACCCGGGGCCACTGCGGTGTCGCCGTACGCCGCCCAGAGGGCGGGTGGTTCCTGCACGCCGGGGACGCGTACTTCTCCCACGGCGAGAAGGACCAGCCCCCCACCTGCCCCAGCGGACTCACGCTGTTCCAGAACCTGATGCAGATGGACAAGCGCGCCCGTCGCGCGAACGCCGCCCGCCTGCGCTCCCTCCACGCCGACCACGGCGACGAGGTCACCGTCTTCAGCGCCCACGACGCGACGGAGTACGACGAGTTGGCCGGCCGGACCGACTGAGGTCCGGTCCCGGCTCAGCGGGGCGTTGCTGCGGGAGCCTAGGGGACTCGAACCCCTAACCCCC
>CAVXFX010000001.1:0-137795 GCA_963761205.1 uncultured Actinomycetota bacterium | reverse complement strand
GCAGAACGGGGCCGGTCAGGCTGCGGCGGGGAGCGATCGACCCGTCACCCTGGCTGTCGCCCATCAGTCCTCCCCGCGCTCGGTCCCGGCCACGTCGTCGGTCTCGGTGCCGATTGTTGCATCCCCGGCCCCGTCGATCGAAGCGTCGGTGTCAGCCGCGACACCCTCGCCCGACTCCATCTCTGCACCGGCCCCTGATTCGGCCTCGGCTTCGGCCTCCTCCACAGCCTCCTCGATCGCGGTGTCCTTCTCGACACTGCGCGCGACGACGGCGACCGAGTCGCCCGGCTTCGGCGTCACGAACTTCACGCCCATGGTGGAGCGACCGGTCGCCCGGAACTGGTCGTTGATCGGGCTGCGGACGACCTGGCCGCCCGAGGTGATCGAGAGAACCTCGTCGCCCTCGACCACGATGAACGCGCCGACGATGCTGCCGCGGTCCTGGTTGGCCAGCGACATCGCCTTGATCCCGATGCCGCCACGCGACTGGGTGCGGTAGTCCGAGATCCTGGTGCGCTTGGCGAAGCCGCCGTCGGTGATCGTGAAGACGTACTGCTCGGCCACCTCCTGCGCCTCCGCGCCGTCCTCGGCCGCGTCCGGGGTGCCCTCGGCCAGCGACGCCTCGGCCGCCACCTGCTCGGCCCGGATCACCGACATCGACAGCAGGGCGTCGCCGTCGCGGAACTTCATCCCCTGGACTCCGGACGTGGCCCGGCCCATCGGACGCAGCTGCCGGTCGTCGGCGGTGAACCGGATCGCCTGGCCCTTGCGGGAGACCAGCAGGATGTCGTCGTCGGAGTTGACCAGCTCGGCGCCGATCAGCTCGTCGTCGTCCTCGCGGAAGTTGATCGCGATGACGCCGGCCTGCCGCGGACTGTTGTAGTCGCCCAGACGGGTCTTCTTGACCAGGCCGGCCCGGGTGGCCAGGACGAGGTACGGCGCCTGCTCGTAGTCGCGGATCGCCAGCACCTGGGCGATCTGCTCGTCCGGCTGGAAGGACAGCAGCCCGGCCACGTGGCCGCCCTTGGCGTCGCGGGAGGCCTCGGGGAGGTTGTAGGCCTTGGTGCGGTAGACCCGTCCGGCGGTGGTGAAGAACAGCAGCCAGTGGTGGTTGGAGGTGGCCATGAAGTGCTCGACCACGTCATCGCCGCGCAACGTGGCTCCGCGGACCCCCTTGCCGCCGCGCTTCTGCGAGCGGTAGTTGTTCGCCAGGGTGCGCTTGGCGTAGCCACCGCGGGTGATCGTGACGACGAGGTCCTCATCGGGGATGAGGTCCTCCATCGAGAGGTCGCCGTCGGCGGCCACGATCTGGGAGCGGCGCGGCGTACCGAACTTCTCCACGACCGTGTTCAGCTCTTCGCTGATGATCAGGCGCTGCCGCGGCTCGTTGGACAAGATGTCCTCGAGGTCGGCGATCTCGATCTCCAGCTCGGCCAGGCGGTCCATGATCTTCTGGCGCTCCAGCGCGGCCAGGCGGCGCAGCTGCATGTCCAGGATCGCCTGGGCCTGCAGCTCGTCGATCTCGAGCAGCGCCATCAGGCCCTGTCGCGCCTCGTCGACGTCGGGGCTGCGCCGGATCAGCGCGATCACCTCGTCGAGCATGTCCAGCGCCTTGGCCAGCCCGCGGTAGATGTGCGCCTGCTCCTCCGCACGCCGCAGCCGGAAGCGGGTCCGGCGCTGGATGACCTCGACCTGGTGGGTCACCCAGTGGGTGATGAACTGGTCGACCGTCAGCGTGCGGGGGACCCCGTCGACCAGGGCCAGCATGTTGGCGGAGAAGTTCGTCTGCAGCTCGGTGTGCTTGAACAGGTTGTTCAGCACCACCCGCGCGACGGCGTCGCGCTTGAGTACGACGATCAGCTGCTGCCCGGTCCGCGAGGAGGTGTTGTCCTTGACGTCGGCGATGCCCTGCACCTTGCCGGTGTCGGCGAGCTCGGCGATCTTCAGGGCGAGGTTGTCCGGGTTGACCTGGTAGGGCAGCTCGCTGATCAGCAGCTGGGTGCGGCCCTTGGCGTCCTCATCGATGGTGACGACCGCGCGCTGCGGCACGGAGCCGCGACCGGTGCGGTAGGCCTGCTCGATGCCGGCGCGGCCCACGATCAGCGCACCGTTGGGGAAGTCGGGGCCCTTGATCCTCTCCAGCAGCGCCTCGAGGAGCTCCTCGCGGGTGGCGTCGGGGTGCTCGAGGAACCACTGCACTCCGTTGGCGACCTCGACGAGGTTGTGCGGCGGGATGTTGGTGGCCATGCCGACCGCGATACCGGCCGAGCCGTTGACGAGCAGGTTCGGGAACCGGGCCGGCAGGATCGTCGGCTCGGAGGACCGGCCGTCGTAGTTGGGGGCGAAGTCGACGGTGTCCTCGTCGATGTCGCGCACCATCTCCATGGCCAGCGGGGCCATCCGGCACTCGGTGTACCGCATCGCGGCGGCGGGGTCGTTGCCCGGCGAGCCGAAGTTGCCCTGCCCCTGGACGAGCGGGGCACGCATCACCCAGGGCTGGGCGAGCCGGACGAGGGTGTCGTAGATCGCGGTGTCGCCGTGCGGGTGGTACTGCCCCATCACGTCGCCGACCACGCGCGAGCACTTGGAGAACCCGCGGTCGGGACGGTAGCCACCGTCGTACATCGCATAGAGCACGCGTCGGTGCACCGGCTTGAGCCCGTCGCGGACGTCCGGCAGCGCGCGGCCGACGATCACCGCCATCGCGTAGTCGATGTAGGACTGCTGCATCTCGTCCTGGAGCTCGACCACGCGTACGCGCGGGTTGTCCTCGGGGCCGTCAGGGCCGTCGGTGGGCGGGATCTCGGTCATTCACTGTCCTTTGGCGGTCTGGTGCGTCCTGCAGCGGAGCCGACGAGCGAGCTCGCCGGAGGTGGTGCTCAGATGTCGAGGAACCTGACGTCCTTGGCGTTGCGCTGGATGAAGGAGCGGCGGCGTTCGACGTCCTCACCCATCAGCACCGAGAACATCTCGTCGGCGCGGGCGGCGTCCTCGATGCTGACCTGCAGCATCAGCCGCTGGTCGGGGTCCATCGTGGTCTCCCACAGCTCGTCGGCGTTCATCTCACCGAGGCCCTTGTAGCGCTGTACGGCGTTCTCCTTGGGCAGCTTCTTGCCCGCGGCCAGGCCGTCCCGGGTCAGGGCGTCGCGTTCGCCGTCGGAGTAGACGAACTCGTGCTCGGCCGGCTTGTTCCAGCGCAGCCGGTAGAGCGGCGGCTGGGCCAGGTAGACGTAGCCGCCCTCGATCAGCGGCTTCATGAACCGGAACAACAGCGTCAGCAGCAGCGTGCGGATGTGGTGGCCGTCGACGTCGGCGTCGGCCATCAGCACGATCTTGTGGTAGCGCAGCTTGTCGACGTCGAACTCTTCGTGGATGCCGGTGCCGAGCGCGGAGATGATCGCCTGGACCTCGTTGTTGCCGAGCACCTTGTCGATCCGGGACTTCTCGACGTTGAGGATCTTGCCGCGGATCGGCAGGATCGCCTGGATCCGGGGGTCCCGCCCACCCTTGGCGGAGCCACCGGCCGAGTCGCCCTCGACGATGAAGACCTCGCACTCCTCGGGGTTGGTGGACTGGCAGTCCGCGAGCTTGCCGGGCAGCCCGCCGCCGCCGAGCAGCCCCTTGCGGGAGCGGGCGAGGTCACGGGCCTTGCGGGCGGCGATCCGCGCCGAGGCGGCCGCCTGGGACTTGCGGACGATGTCCTTGCCCTCGGCCGGGTTCTTCTCCAGCCAGTCACCGAGCTGGTCGTTGACGATCCGCTGCACGAAGCCCTTGGCCTCGGTGTTGCCCAGCTTGGTCTTGGTCTGCCCCTCGAACTGCGGGTTGGCCAGCTTGATCGAGATGATCGCGGTGAGACCCTCGCGGATGTCGTCACCGGAGACCCGGTCCTCGCGCTTCTTGATCAGCCCCCACTCCTCGCCCCAGCTGTTGATCAGGGTGGTCAGCGAGGCCCGGAACCCCTCTTCGTGGGTGCCGCCCTCATGGGTGTTGATCGTGTTGGCGAAGGTGTGCACCGACTCGTTGAACGAGGTGTTCCACTGCATCGCCAGCTCGAGGCTCATGTGGGTCTCGACCGACTCGGGGGTCTCGGCCTCGAAGTTGATGATCGTCGGGTTGGCCTTGTCCTTGCGGCGGTTGAGGTGCTCCACGTAGTCGACCAGCCCGCGGTCGTACTTGAAGCGCCGCTCCATGCCGCCGGTCGCGGTGCCGCGCAGGGCGTCGGCGCTGCTGCCGTCGATCTCCGCGGCCACCGTCTCGTCGCTGACCGCCTCGATGATCTCGGCGGCCTTCGGCCTCTCGTCGCGTACGACGATCTCCAGGCCCTTGTTGAGGAAGGCCATCTCGCGGAACCGGTTGGAGATCGTCTCGAAGGAGTAGTCGGTGGTCTCGAAGATGTCGTCGTTGGCCCAGAACCTGGTCGTCGTCCCGGTCTCCTCGGTCGGCTCACCCTTCTGCAGGGCCCCGACCGGGACACCCATCTCGAAGGCCTGGAACCAGTTGAAGCCGTCGCGCTTGATCGCGACCTCGACCCGCTTGGAGAGCGCGTTGACCACCGAGACGCCGACGCCGTGCAGGCCACCGGAGACCTTGTAGCCGGAACCGCCGAACTTGCCGCCGGCGTGCAGCACCGTCAGCACGACCGTGACCGCCGGCAGCTCCTGGCCCGGCGGGATGTCGACCGGGATGCCGCGGCCGTTGTCGGAGACCTGGATGGCGCCGTCGGGCAGCACGGTGACCTCGACCCGGTCGCAGAAGCCGGCCAGGGCCTCGTCGACGGAGTTGTCGACCACCTCCCAGACCAAGTGGTGCAGGCCGCGCTCACCGGTCGAGCCGATGTACATCCCCGGACGCTTGCGAACGGCCTCGAGACCCTCGAGGACCTGGATCGCGCTCGCGTCGTAGTTGCCGGCCTCCACCGCGTGTCCCTCGAGGATGCTCGCGGGGACCACGTCGGGCATCGGGGGATGCCCGGCCAAGGGGCCAGACGACGGGCCAGCCAAGGGGTCGGCCGGGGCGTCGGCTGATGCGTCGGCTGGTGGGGTGGAGGAGGGGTCGGGAGGGGAGTCGGAAGATGTTGTCGTGGTGGTCTCGTCGGCCACGTTTGGCTTCCTCTTCTGCTGTGCGCCCACAGGCGCGGGAGTCAGGGTGTGCACACCCTTCGGTGCATCACAATGGCCGCCTGACTGGGGTCGGCGACCATGGCTCAGTCTACCCGTCACAGGCTCACAATCACGCCCCCTGTCCCGGGAATGTGGGGATCCGGCGCGAAATTCGTGCCTCAGAGGCCCGTGACCGGCCCGATCAGGCCGCGTGAGGGGGTTGGCGGAGTCCCCATACCGCCGTCGAGGCGTTCAGGGCCGCGTGCCGGGCTGACCGGCTTCGCGCTCGGACCTCAGCCATAGGTGTCGCGCGGGCCCCGGCCCTTGACCCTCAGCCGGCCCCGCTTCCACGACGGGCCCTGCGGTCCCACGACGTCGATCACCCGCACGGTCTCCTCGCCGAGGACCTCGTTGAGCCGGCGTACGACCTCGGCGGCGAGCAGCGTCATCTGGGTGGCCCAGGCGGTCGAGTCGGTGTGGACGACGAGCCGGCCGTCGGCGAAGGACTCCGGGCGGGTGTGCTCGGCGACGTCGTGGCCCACGATGGAGCCCCAGCGGGAGAAGACGCCGTGGACGCGGAGCTCGGTGTCCCAGCCCTGGTCGCTGACGAACCTGCCCAGCGTGGTGTCGATCTTCTGCGGGTCACGGTCGTCGGGGTGGGCGCCGCTGTTGGTGGTCCCGCGCGGCCGGCCCTTGCGGCTGGCCGTCCGGGCCGTCCGCTTCGGGGTCTTGCCGGCCAGGCCGCGCGCGATCGACCTGGCCAGGTCGAGGCCGGTCTCGTCGTGCCGGTCCTCGCCCGGAGTCTCCTCAGGCGGCTCTTCAGGGGACAACGAGGGTCACCTCCCCGTCGACCACGTCGAAGCGTCGTCCACGCAGGCCCTCCGGGATGTCGGCGGCGACCGCCGCGGTGACCAGCACCTGCTCCGCGCCCCCGACCAGCTCGGCCAGCTGGGCGCGTCGACCGGAGTCGAGCTCGGCGAACACGTCGTCGAGGATCAGCACGGGGTCATCGCCGGTGCTGCGCAACAGCTCGTAGGAGGCCAACCGCATCGCCAGGGCGAAGGACCACCCCTCCCCGTGGCTGGCGTAGCCCTTGACCGGGAAGTCCCCGAGCACGCACAGCAGGTCGTCGCGGTGCGGGCCGACCAGCGAGACGCCACGGTCCAGCTCGTCTCGACGGCGACGCGCGATCTCGGTCAGCATCGCCTGCTCGAGGTCCTCACCGGGCGGAAGTTCGAAGCTCGGCTTGTACGACAAGGTCGCGTCCTGGCTGCCGGCTCCCCGAGCGACGGCCTCGTAGGCCTTGCCCAGCAGGGGGTTGAGGTCCTCGACGAGCCGCCCGCGCGCCGCCATGATCTCCGCGCCGAGCGCGGCGAGGCGCTCATCCCAGACCTCCAGCGTCGACAGCACCGACTCGGTGGACCCGCCCCGCGCCCGGGCGGTCTTGAGCAGCGAGTTGCGCTGCTTCAGCACCCGGTCGTAGTCGCTGCGGGTGCCGGCGTACCGCGCCCCCTGGTGTAGCACCAACAGGTCGTCGGCGAACTTGCGGCGCTCGGTCGGGTCGCCCTTCACGAGGGCCAGGTCGTCGGGGGCGAACACGACCGTGCGGACCAGGCCGAGCAGCTCGCGGGCCCGTGGCAGCTGGGCGCGGTTGACCCGGGCCCGGTTGGACCGGCCGGGGTTGATCTCCACCTCGAGCACGGCGCGGCGCTCATCCCGGACGACGGCGGCGCGGACCACCGCCATCGAGGCACCGTGCCGGACGAGCGGGAGGTCGGCGGCGACCCGGTGCGAGCTGAGCCGGGAGAGGTAGTCGATCGCCTCGACGATGTTGGTCTTGCCCTGCCCGTTGCGGCCCACGATCGAGGTCACGCCGGGCTCGAGTTCGAGCTCCAGCTCCGCGTAGGACCGGAAGTCGTGGAGGGTCAGGTGGGCGACGTACACGAGGGTCGACGACCTCCGGCTACTTCTGGTCGCCCGTGTCCGCCGGGGAGTCGACGTCACTCGTCGTCGGCGGGCCCTCGGAGTGGGTGGCGTGGCCACCGAACTGGTTGCGCATGGCCGCGATGGCCTTCATCGCCGGGCTGTCGTCCTGGCGCGAGGTGAACCGGGCGAACAACGAGGCCGCGATGACATGCATGGGTACGGCGTTGTCGATGGCGGCCTCCACCGTCCAACGCCCTTCGCCGGAGTCCTCGGCGTACCCACGGATCTTCTCCAGGTGGGTGTCGTCCTTGAGGGCGGTGACCAGCAGGTCGAGCAGCCACGACCGGATCACGGTGCCCTCGCGCCAGGAGTCGAAGACGTCGGTGACGTTGTCGACCAGGTCGACGGCCTCGAGCAGCTCCCAGCCCTCGGCGTAGGCCTGCATGATGGCGTACTCGATGCCGTTGTGAACCATCTTGGCGAAGTGGCCGGCCCCGGGCTTGGCGCCCGCGTGGACGAACCCGGACTCGCCCTCCGGCTTCAGCGCATCGAACGCCGGCTGCGCCTTGGCGACGTCGTCCGGTGACCCGCCGCACATGAGCGCGTAGCCGTTCTCGAGTCCCCAGACGCCTCCGGAGACACCGCAGTCGACGAACCCGATGCCCTGGGCGCCGAGCAGCTCGGCGTTGACCTGGTCGTCGGTCCACCGCGAGTTGCCGCCGTCCACGACGAGGTCTCCCTCGGACAGCAGCTCCGCCAGCTCCTTGACGGTCGCGCGCGTCGGGTCCCCGGCCGGCACCATCACCCACACGACGCGGCCACTGTCCGGCAGCTGCTCGACCATCGCGGCGAGGCTGTCGGCGTCACTCAGCTCGGGGTTGCGGTCGTAGCCCACGACGGTGTGGCCGGCGTTGCGCAACCGGGTGCGCATGTTGCCGCCCATCTTGCCGAGGCCGACGAGTCCGATGTCCATCCGTGCTCCTGCGGTTGTGGGATCTAGGAGAGCAGGCGGCGCGGCATGAGCAGGTAACGGAAGTCGCTGTCGGCCTCGCCGTCGAGGGAGTCCACTCCCGAGAGTACGACGGGCTTGGAGGCCTGGGTGAAGGCCAGCTCGACGACCGGCGACTCGATGGCGGTCAGGCCGTCGAGCAGGTAGGCCGGGTTGAACCCGGTCGTGATGTCGTCCCCGTTGACGTTGGCCTCGATCGACTCACTCGCCATCGCCTCCTCACCGGAGCCGGCGTCCAGGGTGAGCACCCCGTCGCTGAAGGCGAGCTGGACCGCGGTGTTGCGCTCGGCGACCAGCGCGACGCGCTTCACGGCCTCGACCAGCGCCGCCTTGTCGACCCGCGCGACGGTCAGGTGCTCGCTCGGGAACAGCGAGCGGACCTTCGGGAAGTCGCCGTCGAGCAACCGGGTCGTCGTACGCCGAACCCCGCCGCCGGCGGAGCCCTCGAACCCGATGATGCCCTCGCCGGCGCCGGAGTTGGACAGCGCGATCGAGATCTCGCTCCCGCCGGTCAGTGCCTTGGCAGTGTCGGCGAGCACCTTGGCCGGAACCAGCGCGGCCGCGTCGATGTCGGGGGTGGCCGGTGACCAGGTCAGCCCGCGCTGGGAGAGCCGGAAACGGTCGGTGGCCAACATGGCGATCGAGTCGCCGTCGAGCTCGAGGCGCACGCCGGTGAGCACGGGCAGCATGTCGTCGCGACCCGCGGCCGTGACCGCCTGGGAGACCGCGTTCGCGAAGGCCGTGCTCGCGACGGTGCCCCGGGACTCCGGCATCTGCGGCAGCGTCGGGTAGTCCTCGACCGGCATCGTCTGGAGGCTGAAGCGGGCCGAACCGCAGGTCAGGGTGACCTTGGCGCCCTCGATGCTCATTTCCACGGGCTTGTTGGGCAGGCTGCGACAGATGTCGGCGAGCAGACGCCCGGAGACCAGCGCCCTGCCCTCGGCCGACACGTCGGCGTTCAGCGTGGCCCGCGCGGAGGTCTCGTAGTCGAAGGTGGACAGCTGTAGGCCGTCGGCGCCCTCGAAGGACCCGGCCTCGATGAGCAGGCCGGCGAGGACCGGTGCGCTCGGCCGGATGGGAAGTGCGCGAGCCGTCCAGGCGACGGCGTCGGCCAGAACGTCACGTTCGACGCGGAACTTCACGGATGGTTCCTCTCCATCTGGTGCAGCAACTGCGCGGTGGTGCGGGGAGTGCATCCTGCCACGCTTCGGGTTCTCCACAGGTCAGCGTGTGCCCGGTTGTTACGCGACGAGGAATCAATTGGAAATTCCGTCGTAGTAGTAGGTCCGGTGGATTCTGTGGACAACTGGCATCGGTGCAGGTCAGGTGGCAGAAGTTGACCGGCCGGGCCTGTGGAGGACGCGGGGGAGAACCACACGTCCTTGTGGTTCCAGCCGGGCCCTGTGTGGTTCGGGTGCGGGCTGTCCACATGTGATCCAGTGGAAGTCCACCGAATTCGGGGTCTGGAACCACAAGTAACCGGCCCGGTGGTGCGCGCGCTCAAGAGTGCTTGGCCCGCTGCTTGATCCGGGTGGTGAGCTCGGTGACCTGGTGGAAGACGTTGCGACGCTCAGCCAGGTCCTTGCGGATGCGGCGGTCGGCGTTCATCACCGTGGTGTGGTCACGGCCGCCGAACTTCTGGCCGATCTTGGGCAGCGACAGCTCGGTCAGCTCACGGCACAGGTACATCGCGATCTGCCGGGCGGTGACCAGGGCGCGGGTGCGGCTGGGGCCGCAGAGGTCCTCGATGCTGAAGCCGAAGTACGACGCGGTCTGGGCGATGATCAGCCCGGCAGTGACTTCGGGCTCGCCACCCTCGGGGATCAGGTCCTTCAGGACGATCTCGGCCAGGGTCATGTCGACGTCCTGCTGGTTGATGCTGGCGAACGCGGTGACCCGGATCAGGGCCCCCTCGAGCTCGCGGATGTTGGTCTGGATCCGGGAGGCGATGAACTCCAGCACGTCTGCCGGCGCCGAGAGCCGGTCCGCGGCCGCCTTCTTGCGCAGGATCGCGATCCTGGTCTCGAGGTCGGGGGGTTGTACGTCGGTGAGCAGGCCCCACTCGAACCGGTTGCGGAGCCGGTCCTCGAGCTGGGTGAGGCGCTTCGGCGGCCGGTCGGAGCTGATCACGATCTGCTTGTTGGCGTTGTGCAGCGTGTTGAAGGTGTGGAAGAACTCCTCCTGGGTCTGCTGCTTGCCCTCGAGGAACTGGATGTCGTCGACCAGCAGGACGTCGACGTCGCGGTAGCGACGCTGCAGGGCGGCGGTGTTCGCGTCCTTGATCGCGTTGATCACGTCGTTGGTGAACGCCTCGGAGGAGACGTAGCGGATCTTCGCGCCGGTCCACAGGTTGCGCACGTAGTGGCCGATCGCGTGCAGCAGGTGGGTCTTGCCCAGCCCTGAGTCGCCGTACACCAGGAGTGGGTTGTAGGCCTTGCCGGGAGCCTCCGCCACGGCCACCGCGGCCGCGTGGGCGAACCGGTTGGAGGACCCGATCACGAAGGTCTCGAAGGAGTAGCGCGGGTTGAGCGGGCTGTCGGCGATCCCGCTGCTCAACGAGGAGCTGCTATGTGGACGTGTCGACATGTTGCTTTGTCGACTTGTTGATGGTCCGGCATGGCGTGGTGGCGGGGACTTGTGCTGCTCGGCCTGGTCGGTCGTGCTGAGGTGGGGGTCCGCCGGCCGCTGCGTGTGTGGCGGCGTCTCACCTTGGTGCGATCCCGGGTCATGGTTCTGGTCGTGGTTCTCTTCGCCACCGTGACCCGAGCGCGCGTCATCGAAGGTCCCCGGGTGGTCCGCGGCCGGTTCGAGGGCGGGATCGATCGAGACCGCGAGCCGCACCGGCTTGCCGAGGAGCTCACTGAGGGTGTCCTCGATGCGGGTGCGCATCCGACCCTCGAGCTGGTTGCGCGTGAACTCGTTCGGCACCGCCACCACGGCGGTGTTCTGCGCGAGCATCAGTGGCTTGCTGGCCGCCAGCCAGACCCGCTGGTTGGGTGGCAGGCTCTCCACGATGCCGGGCCACAGGGCCTCGAGTCCGTTCGCCTGGTTGTCGCCGGTCTCCGCTGAGCCTGTGTTCTGTCCTGCATCCACGCCCCGTTGCGCTCCCGTTCCTTGGTTGCTGCCTTTGGTGGCCCCTGCCGGGCCGTCGATGCTGCCATGCGGCACCCGAGTCCACACCTTTGTCCACAGGTTGTGCAATGACGGCTCTGGCCCGCTCGCCTGGAGAGCCGGTTCCCGTTGGTTGTGGGTTCGCGCAAGGGTGCGACGCTAACCCCTGGAGAGCCTGTGGATCAACCGGTTCTCCACAGGTTTCGCCTGATGGCGGCGCGTCGTCCACAGGCTGAGCGTCGGCGGGTGCCATGGTTGTGGGTTATCGTCTCGACTGGCGGCCGCCACCAGTGGTCGCCGAATTGACCCTGCCAGCGGCCAGCACGTACCGTTGGCAGGTCGAAACCGGTGTCGACCGGTGCCGCATGTCCATGACAGTCCGTTCCGGACTCGCGCGTGGGCGAGCGGTGCCAGTTGACCTCAACTGGCGAATCTCGCCCGACGCGACCCGGTGATCGACTGCTACCCATGCACCCTCGAGTGGAGTGAATACGTTGAGCAAGCGCACGTTCCAGCCGAACAACCGGCGCCGCCACAAGACCCACGGCTTCCGGTTGCGCATGCGCACCCGTGCCGGCCGCGCGATCCTGTCCTCCCGTCGGCGCAAGGGCCGCGACCGCCTCGCTGCCTGAGGTCGGACCAGCCCACGGTGCTCGCCACCAGGAATCGCCTGACCTCTCCGGAGGAGTTTCGTGAGGTCGTCCGCCGCGGTCGTCGCGCCGGCGGCCCGCTTCTCGTGGTGCACCTGTTGACCCCGCCCACACAGGAGCCGACGGCCCAAGCCGTTCGCCCCCGCGTGGGGTTGGTGGTCTCCAAGGCGGTGGGTCCGGCGGTCACGCGCAATCTGGTGAAGCGTCGACTTCGACACCTGGCGCGGGAGCGCACCACCTCGCTCCCCGAGTCGGGACTGCTCGTGGTCAGGGCGCTGCCGCCGGCGGCCGAGGCGTCGTACGCCGACCTGGGCGCCGAGCTCGACCGTTGTCTGGACAAGGCCGTTGGTCACAATCGTTCGACACCAGCCGGTGAGAACCGGTGAAATTCCTGCTGATCGGCTTTCTCAAGGGATATCGGCTTGTCATCAGCCCGCTTTACGGGCAGGTATGCAGGTATCACCCCACATGTTCGGCCTACGCCCTGGAGGCGATCACGGAGCACGGAAGCCTCAAGGGCACCTGGCTGGCCGTACGCCGGGTGCTGCGGTGCCACCCCTGGGCTCTGGGCGGATATGACCCGGTTCCTGCCAAATCTGAGATGACTCGAGGAGTCTGAGTGCTGTCCTTCTTCGGCGATATCGCCGGCTTCATCATGAAGCCGTTGTACTTCCTGATCAGCCTGGTGATGTTGGGCTTCCACCGGGTCTTCGGCGGCCTGTTCGGTGACGCCTCGGGGATCTCGTGGGCGCTGTCCATCATCGGTCTGACGATCGTCATCCGTGCGCTCCTGATCCCGTTGTTCGTCAAGCAGATCAAGTCCAGCCGCAACATGCAGCTGCTGCAGCCGCGGGTCAAGGAGCTGCAGAAGAAGTTCGGCCACGACCGCGAGCGTCTCGCCCAGGAGACGATGAACCTCTACCGGGAGACCAAGACCAACCCGTTCTCCTCCTGTCTGCCGCTGATCGTCCAGATGCCGATCTTCATCGGACTGTTCCGGCTGATCGACCAGGCCGCCAAGAACGGCTCGGGCCGGGGGTTGCTGACCGACACCCAGGCCCAGCAGCTGCGCGACGCCGAGCTGTTCGGAGGGAAGATCTCCTCGACCTTCCTGAAGTCCGACGGCAACGTGACCGTGCAGGTGATCGCGGCGGTGCTGGTGCTTGCGATGACGGCCACCACCTTCTTGACCCAACGCCAGCTGATGAGCAAGAACATGCCGGCCGACGCGATGACCGGCCCGTATGCCCAGCAGCAGAAGATGCTGCTCTACGTGCTGCCGGTGGTCTTCGCCGTGGGCGGGATCGCCTTCCCGATCGGCGTGCTGCTCTACTGGACCACCTCGAACCTGTGGACCATGGGCCAGCAGTTCTACGTGATCCGCAACAACCCGGCGCCCAACACCGAGGCGTTCCATGCCAAGGTCCGCCGCGACGAGGCCAAGCGCAAACGCAAGGGCGAGCCTGACCCTGCCCTCGACCCTGGGGCGGCGGAGGAGCAGGCAGCGGTGGAGCCCCCGCGGCCCGTCCAGCGCCAGCAGCCCAAGAAGCAGTCGCGTTCGCAGCGCAAGAAGAGCGCTCCCAGATCCGACGCGGACGCCAACCAGCCGAATGATCCCCAGAGCGATGAGGGAGAGACAACAGGTGAGTGAACAGATGAGTGAGTCCAGGAACGAGATCGAGGACCCCGAAGCAACCGCGGCCGAGGAGAGCCTCGACTCCGGCGACGCGCCTGTCGAGGACGACGTGGTCGAGCAGAACCCCGCTGTTGCCGGCGGCGACGACCTGGATGAGGACGATGACGCTGAGTCGGACCAGGACGAGGACGAGTCGACTCGACCGACGCGTCGCAAGCGTCTGGAGCAGGAGGGCGAGGTGGCCGCGGACTACCTCGAGGAGCTCCTCGAGATCATCGATCTCGACGGCGACCTCGACATGGACGTGGAGGGCGACCGGGCCACGGTCTCGATCGTCGGCGCCGACCTGCCGCAACTCGTCGGTGCCCAGGGCGAGGTGCTCGAGGCGCTCCAGGAGCTGACCCGGCTCGCGGTCTACCGCGAGACCGGCGAGCGATCCCGACTGATGCTGGACGTCAGCGGCCACCGAGCCGACCGTCGCAGTGCCCTGGAGCTCGAGGCCGAGAAGCTCGTCGAGCACGTGCGGGACTCAGGAGAGCCGGCGTCGCTGGACCCGATGTCGCCGTTCGAGCGCAAGGTCGTGCACGATGTGGTGGCCGCCGCCGGGCTGAAGTCGGAGTCCGAGGGAGTCGAACCCCGTCGCCACGTGGTGATTCTGCCTGCATGAGGATGTCGGCCGCCTCATGAACGAGGTTTCACGTGAAACACCCTCTGCGCCCGAAGCGGCACGGAGGGTGTTTTCCGATGCCCTGCCGCTGGCAGAGCGCTTTGCCGACCTGCTGGCCTCCGAGGCGACGATCCGTGGTCTGATCGGGCCGCGGGAGATCCCCAGGCTCTGGGACCGGCACCTCTTGAACTGTGCGGTCGTGAGTGACCTGATGCCGGCGAACAGCACCGTGTGCGACGTGGGCAGCGGGGCCGGGCTGCCCGGCCTGGCGCTGGCGATCCGGCGACCGGACCTCCAGGTCACGCTGCTGGAGCCGTTGCTCCGCCGGACCGTGTTCCTGGACCTCGCGGTGGCCTCGCTGGGGCTGAAGAACGTCTCGGTGACACGAGGACGTGCTGAGAGTTTGGCCGGATCCGCGGTCTTCGACGTGGTCACCTCCCGCGCCGTCGCACCGATGGGCCGGCTCGCCCAGTGGTCATTACCGCTGACCAGGTCTGGCGGGTTGTTCCTAGCCATGAAAGGCTCAGCAGCAGCCACGGAGATCGCGGAGGCGGACGCGGTGCTACGCAGGCTGGGCGGGGATGACGTCAGTGTGGAGTCCGTTGGCTCGCAGTGGCTGTCGGACCCCGTGACGGTCGTGCGCGTGGTCAAGACGACGACGCGGACAGAGCTACATGCCGATCGGGAGGCGAAGTAGAGATGCGTGGTTCTGGAGCGACCTTGGGGTGGCCCCGCGAGCCGGGCCGAAAGTTATCCACCGGCCTCGGGTGGCTTCGTGAGCGCACGAATCCACAGATTGCCCCCACTTTTCCACAGGTGGGCCAGGAGGCCGACCCAGATCCGGACGAGCATGTTTCACGTGAAACACCGCCGCCAGCAGCAGAGCAAGAGGAAACGACGTTGAGACCACCGGACCCGGCACCGGCCACGGACCCCCCCAGGCCGCGCGTGCGGACCGCAGCAGAATTGGCCGCCGAGACACCGGCCTTCGATGAGTCCACTCCGATGGCGCGAGCCGTCGAGCACCAGTTGCTCGTGCGTCATGGACGCCCACTCAGCACGCCGCTGCCTCGACCCGACCGCACCCGGGTGATGGTGGTGGCCAACCAGAAGGGTGGGGTCGGCAAGACCACCACGACGGTGAACATGGCCGCAGCCCTCGCTCAGCACGGACTGCGGGTGCTCGTCGTCGATCTGGATCCTCAGGGCAACGCCTCCACCGCCCTGTCGATCGACCACCATCGCGGTACGCCGTCGTGCTACGAGGTGCTGGTCGACGCGACGCCGCTGGCCGAGGTGGTCCAGGAGCACGCCGAGATCCCCGGCCTGTTCGTGGCCCCGGCGACCATCGACCTGGCCGGAGCGGAGATCGAGCTGGTCAGTGTGGTGGCTCGGGAGAATCGGCTGCGCAACGCCATCGCCGGGCACCCGCTGATCGGTGGCGGGGATGATCGCTTCGACTACGTGCTCATCGACTGCCCCCCTTCGCTGGGACTGCTCACCTTGAACGCCTTGGTCGCCGGAGAGGAGATGCTGATCCCGATCCAGGCGGAGTACTACGCCCTGGAAGGCCTGGGCCAACTCCTGGAGACCGTGGAGATGGTGCGTACGCACCTGAACCAGCGTCTCGTGGTGAGCTCGATCCTGATCACGATGTACGACTCACGCACCAACCTCGCGGCCGGCGTCGCGGCCGAGGTGCGCGAGCACTTCGCCGAGCAGGTGCTGAAGACCTCGATCCCCCGATCGGTGCGGGTCTCGGAGGCACCGAGCTACGGCCAGAGCGTGATGACCTACGATCCAGGATCGCCCGGCGCCCTCAGCTATCTCGAGGCGGCTCGAGAGCTCGCCATCCGTGGGGCCGGCACACACACGGAGGGAACCCGATGAACGCGAAGTCCACACCCCGTCGAGGCTTGGGACGAGGGCTGGGCTCGCTGATCCCCACGGCGCCACCGGAGCAGGCAGGGGCCCGCGACGAGGAGATGGGCGCTCGCCCGAGCGGATCCAGCAGCGACGGAGCCGCCCCGGCTCAGGTCGCCGGCGCCTATTTCGCCGAGCTCCCGATCACCGCGATCACCCCGAACGCCCGCCAGCCTCGCCAGGTCTTCGAGGAAGAGGCGATGGCCGAGCTGGTGCACTCGGTCAAGGAGATCGGCCTCCTGCAGCCGGTCGTCGTACGTCGGACCGGGGACGCCACCTACGAGCTGATCATGGGCGAGCGGCGGTGGCGTGCCACGGCAGCCGCCGGGTTGGACACCATCCCGGCGATCGTGCGGCAGACCGACGACGAAGCCATGCTCCGCGACGCCCTGCTGGAGAACCTGCACCGGTCCCAGCTCAACCCGCTCGAGGAGGCCGCGGCGTACCGCCAGCTCCTCGACGACTTCGGCTGCACCCACGACGAGCTCGCCGGGCGGATCGGGCGCAGCCGGCCCCAGATCAGCAACACCCTGCGGCTGCTCAACCTCTCGCCCCCGGTGCAGCGCCGGGTGGCTTCCGGGGTGCTCAGTGCCGGGCACGCCCGCGCCCTCCTGGGGGTCAGCGACCCGGCCACCCAGGACCGCCTGGCCGCGCGAGTGGTGGCCGAGGGCATCTCGGTCCGCGGGCTCGAGGAGATCGTCGCCGTCGGTGCGCATGAGGCCGAGGCGGAGCCGAGGGCACGCTCGGCCCGTCCGACGGCCCCGGGTCTCGCGGAGCTGAACGAGCGACTCAGCGACCGACTGGACACCCGAGTGAAGGTGACACTCGGTAAGGCGAAGGGGAGGATCGCGATCGAGTTCGCCTCACTGAGCGACCTGGAGCGGATCGTGGGCGTGATCGATCCCCGCAACAGGGACGACAGGCCGATCTAGCCACACACCGACAGATCGATTCAACCACTTATCGATTTATCGACAAAGCGACACACGGACACACTGACCGGGACTAGCTGTGATGACCAGCCAGGTTGTCCAACCTGGTGATGGGTGAGCACTTCCCGATGGCCGAGTGGGGCCGGTGGTGGTTGTACTCGTGGATCCATGCTGGCAGAGCGGCGAGGCGTGCGGATTCGGAGTTGTAGAACTTCTTGAAGGCCCAGCCTTCCGCCAGGGTGCGGTGGAAGCGCTCGATCTTTCCGTTGGTCTGGGGCCGGTAGGGCCTGGTCCGTTTCGGGGTGATGCCCAAGTCTGCGCAAGTCTCGCGCCACAGGTTGGAGCGGTAGCAGCTTCTTGACATCGACGTGGATCAGATCCCCGGCCCGCTCGTGCTCATAGCGACGGATCGGCTCCCCGGTGGCCCGATCGACATGGGTCAGCCGATTGAGTCGGCAACGGACCAGGACCGCATGGACCGTCGAGGACGGCATGCTGAGCCGGTCGCCGATCTCGACAGGTCCCAGCCGCTGCTTCCAGCGCAGGTGCACGATCTTGCGCACCATCGGCGCAGGTGTGCGGTTGGGTTGCCGGTGCGGTCGAGACGAGCGGTCGTTCATCCCCGCGGGGCCTTCCTCCCGATAGCGGGCAGCCCACTTCGCCGCGGTCCTCCAGGACACGTCATAGCGCTCCGCGGCCCGGGCCGGCGACCAGCCATGGTCGACGATCAGGCGTGCCAGCCTGAGCCGGGCGCGTGGGGTCAGGGCAGCGTTGGAGTGGGTAGCGTGAGACATGAAGACCTCCTGGTCGTGGAGCGGTTCCTAGTTAGCTCCACTCCACATCGGGAGGTCTTCACCCGTCTACGGCCTCAGATCGCTTCATCGCACGATCTCGACCAACGTCTCTGGTCATCACAGCTAGCCCTCGGGGTCCGTCCGGGCGGCTCGACGTGCGGCACGGGCGGCCTTCTCCTCCTCGTCGAGCTCGGCTGCCCGCTCCGGCGTCGGTGCGGTGCCGCCCAGCCGGGCCGGGAGCCACCAGGAGCCCGGCGGCTGCTCAGCTTCCGGGTAGGCCGCGATGGCCTCGTCGAGCAGCTCGGTGAGACGGCGACGGAGCTCGGCCGTCTCGGCCACCGGGTCCTCGCCCGTGGGGTGCATCGGCTCGCCCACCTGGATCCCGATCGTCTTGCCGCGGGAGAAGTCCTTGGGGTGATCCTTGGTCATCAGCCGCTGGGTCCCCCAGAGCACGACGGGGACCAGGGGGACCCCGGCCGCGGCCGCGATCCTGGTAGCCCCGGACTTGATCTCCTTGATCTCCATCGATCGGGAGATGGTGGCCTCGGGGAAGATCCCGACCACCTCGCCGGCCTCGAGGTAGCGCAGGGCCTCATCCATCGAGGCCCCGCCGTCGGCCCGGTCGACGGAGATGTGGTGCATCGAGCGCATCACCGGACCACCGACCGGATGGTCGAAGACCTCGCGCTTGGCCATGAACCGCACCAGACGTCCTGCGGGCTGCGCCGCGAAGCCGCCCAGGACGAAGTCGACGTAGGAGACGTGGTTGAAGGCCAGCAACGCCCCGCCGGTCCGGGGGACGTGCTCGGTGCCCACGAGCTGGAACCGCAGTCCGAGCGCCCGGAAGAGCACCTTCGCGGTGCCGATGATCGGGGGATAGGAGATGTCGCGCATGGTGCGTCCTCGGCGTGCGATCGGCTGCGGCTGTCGCGGGGGTGGCCCGACGCAGTCGATGCTGCCATGTGCCCCGCTGGCGGGGACCCCCGGGATCCGCCTGTCGAATACCCCGCTTGGCCGCCCCGCCGCTCTGCGAGACTGGCGCTATGCGCCCGATCGTCCAGAGCCGCAAGCTCCAGCACGTCCGCTACGACGTCCGTGGACCGATCTTGGTGGAGGCCCAGCGGCTGGAGGCCGAAGGCCACAAGATCCTCAAGCTCAACATCGGCAACCCGGCACCGTTCGGCTTCGAGGCGCCCGAGGCGATCGTGGCCGACATGGTGCACAACCTGCCAGACGCCCAGGGGTACTCCGACTCGCGCGGGATCTACTCCGCCCGCACCGCCGTGGCGCAGTACTACCAGGCGTGCGGTCTGACCGAAACAGCCGTCGACGACGTCTACATCGGCAACGGGGTCTCCGAGCTCATCACGATGGTGCTCCAGGCCTTTCTCGACGACGGCAACGAGATCCTGGTGCCGGCCCCGGACTATCCGCTGTGGACGGGCGCGGTCTCGCTGTCGGGCGGTACGCCGGTGCACTACCGCTGCGACGAGGAGAACGGCTGGGATCCCGACCTGGCCGACATCGAGTCGAAGATCACCGAGAACACCCAGGGTCTGGTGATCATCAACCCGAACAACCCCACCGGGGCCGTCTACAGCGAGGCCACCGTGCGGGGCCTGGTCGACATCGCCCGGCGGCACGAGCTGGTGGTCTTCAGCGACGAGATCTACGAGAAGATCCTCTATGACGGCGCCGTCCACCACCACACAGCCGCCCACACCGCCGCAGACGTGCTCTGCCTGACGTTCAGCGGCCTGTCCAAGGCCTACCGCGTCTGTGGCTACCGGGCGGGCTGGGTGATGGTGTCTGGACCCAAGCACCTGGCCGACGACTTCCTGGAAGGGCTCACGCTGCTGGCCAACATGCGGATGTGTCCCAACGTGCCGGCCCAGCACGCCATCCAGACCGCGCTCGGCGGCTACCAGTCGATCAACGAGTACATCCACCCAGGCGGCCGCTTCTACGAGCAGACCAAGCTCGCCGCGAAGCTGCTCAACGACATTCCCGGGGTCAGCTGCGTCGAGCCTCGCGGAGCGCTGTACTGCTTCCCGCGGCTGGATCCTGAGGTCTACGCCATCGAGGACGACGAGAAGTTCGTGATCGACCTGCTGCGGGCCAAGAAGATCCTGGTCACCCACGGCACCGGCTTCAACTGGTTCGAGCCCGACCACTTCCGGCTGGTGACCCTCCCCGACGTGGACACGCTGACCGAGGCGATCGGGCGGATCGCGGAGTTCCTCGCGACCCAGCGTGCCTGATCCGGCTCTGCAGGCGTCCTAGGATGGAACCGGTCGAACTCCGACCAGCGAGCGAGGCAACGACGTGGGGCGCAGGACAGAGCGGCTGACGCTGGACCACCTCGACCGGCTGCCCGGTGGGTGTGGCGAGTGCGTGTTCTGGGAGCTCGATCCGGTGCGCCGCGACGCGGTCCTCGGTCACGAGGCCGAGGAGAAGGCCGCCTGGGTCTCCATGGTGCTGCGCGAGTGGGGCTCCTGCGGCCGGGTCGCGGTGATCGACGGCGAGGTCGTGGGGCACCTGATCTGGGCCCCCCCGGTGCACGTCCCGGCCGCCGCCGGCTTCGCCACCGCTCCGATCAGCAGCGACGCCGTGATCCTGAGCAGCGCGCACGTCGCCCCCGAGCACCGCGGGAGCGGCTTCGGGAGGCTGCTCGTGCAGGGGATGGCCAAGGACCTGATCCTGCACGGGGGCGTCAAGGCGGTCGAGGCGTTCGGCGACACCAGGGGCCGCGCGGGGCACTGCGTCGTACCCGCCGACTTCTTGCTGGCCGTGGGTTTCTCCACGCATCGGGCGCACGCGGTGAACCCGCGGATGCGGATGGACCTGCGCACGACCATCAGCATCCGGGAGGAGCTCGAGAAGGGCCTGGAAAGGCTGCTCTCGCCGGTCAAGCGTCCCAGCCCGGCCAAGCCCGCACACTCCTCGGGAGCGTCCAGGGCGAGCGGTCCGGTTCCGCGCGGCTGAGCCCCGTGCTCAGTTGCCGCGGAAGCTCTCGCGGATCTCGCTGACCCGCAGGACGCCGGTGTTGGAGTCGACCTCGGGGCTGAGGTAGAAGCGCTGGACGGCCACCACGATCGACTCGGCGAGCAGGTCGCGGAAGTCCGGATCGTTGAGCCGGGCCGCGTCGCCGCTGTTGGTGAGGTACCCCGCGTCGAGCCTGATCGCCGGCATCCGGGTGTGACGCAGCAGCTCCCACGTCTTCGGGTGCCAGCGCAGGTCGACCAGGTCGGTGCGAGCGACGATCTCGCGCTGCACGAGACCGGCGAAGCGCTCGCCCACCGAGGACCAGGTGTCGTGGTTGACGGCGCCGAAGAAGTACGACGAGACGCCGCACGCCTCGGGGTGGTCGGAGGCGTCCAGCGCCAGGGAGACGAACAGGTCGGCGCCGGCCTGGTTGGCGAAGGCGGCGCGGTCGTTCTCCTCGCCCGGGGCGGCCGCCCAGCGGGGGGTGGTGAGGTAGGCCTGCACGCCGATCGCGACCAGACGTCCCTCGACCCGCTGGGCGAGGTCGTGCAGGATCGAGTCGGAGGTCTCGGCGTACGCCTCGGGCAGGTGGTGGGCCCGGCCGACGTCGATGACGACGATCTTGCCGCCGAGGTGCGGGCCCGCCTCGCGGATGCGCTCCTGGGCGCGGAGCGTGTTCGGTGCACCGCCCTCGACCATCGGGCTCAGCCGGGCCAGGGCCTTCAGCGTGGCGGGTCCGCAGGTGCCGTCCGGCGGGATCCCGAAGTTGCGTTGGAACTCCCGGACGGCGGCCTCGGTCTCCGGGCCGAAGTAGCCGTCGATGCGGCCCACCTTGAAGCCGAGGTCCAGCATCCGCCGCTGCAGCGTGTAGACGTCGTCGCCGGCCATCAGGCTGCCGGGCAGGTGCGTCAGGATGCGGTCGCCGAGCTGCCAGCGGGCCTCGTCGAGGCGCCGGAAGGTCAGCGGGCCCACGACGCCGTCGACGGTCAGGCCCCGCTGCTGCTGGAAGGCCCGGACGGCGAGCTCCACCCGGTCGTCGTACCTCGTGTCCTGGTCCGGTGGGCCGCTCGGCTGCTCCGGAATCTTCTCTGAACCGTCACCCAGAAGGCCGATCCGCGACAGCAGACCGGTGATCTGGGCGACGGCGGGACCCGAGTCCCCCAGCCGGAAGGAGGTTTTCACCGCTGGGACTCAGGCCTCAGGCGATGAAGTCCGCGAGTTCCTTGAGCAGGGCCGCCTTGGGACGGGCGCCCACGATCTGCTTGACGACCTCGCCGTTGCTGTAGATGTTCAGCGTCGGGATGCCGGTGACGCGGTAGTTCGACGGCGTGATCGGGTTCTCATCGACGTTCATCTTCACGAACGTGACCTTCTCGCCGTGCTCCTTGGCCAGCTCGCCGAGGATCGGGTCCACCTGACGGCACGGGCCACACCACTCGGCCCAGAAGTCCACCAGCACAGGCTTGTCGGACTTCAGGACCTCCGCCTCGAAGTTGGCGTCGGTCACGACCTGGAGGTCAGACATGTGGGCTCCTTGTTCTCGAAGTTTCTCGGTGGCTTGCACATCATGGAACACCGCGCGGGTGGGTTTGCTTCCCGCTGTGGGGTTTGCCACGAACTCAGGCGCTGGCCCCCACTGTCGCACGCTTCGCCGCGTGGTCGAGGTCGGTGAGGTAGCGCTCGGCGTCGAGTGAGGCGGCACAGCCGGTCCCGGCTGCGGTGATCGCCTGCCGGTAGTGGTGGTCCACGAGGTCACCACAGGCGAAGACGCCCGCCAGGTTGGTGCGGGTCGAGGGGTGGCTGACCAGCACGTAGCCGTCGTCGTCGAGATCGACCTGTCCGGGCAGCAGCTCGGAGCGGGGGTCGTGGCCGATGGCGATGAACAAGCCGGTGGCATCGAGCTCGCGCGTCTCCCCGGTCACGGTGTCTCGCAGCGTCACCCCGGTGAGCTTGTCCTCACCGTGGATCTCGGCGACCTCGGAGTTCCACGCGAACTCGATCTTGGGGTCGGCGAAGGCGCGCTCCTGCATGATCTTGGAGGCACGCAACTCCTCCCGGCGGTGGATGAGCGTCACCTTGGACCCGAAGCGGGACAGGAACGTCGCCTCCTCGATGGCGGAGTCACCACCACCGACGACGGCGATGTGCTGCTCGCGGAAGAAGAACCCGTCGCAGGTCGCGCACCAGCTGACGCCGTGCCCGGAGAGGCGGTCCTCGGCGGGGAGGCCGAGCTTGCGGTAGCCGGAACCCATCGCGAGGATCACGGCGCGGGCGGTGAAGGTGCCCTCGGCGGTCTTCACGATCTTGGTCTCGCCGGTGAGGTCCATCTCGACCACGTCGTCGGCGACCATCTCGGCGCCGAAGCGCTCGGCCTGCGCGCGCATCTCGTCCATCAGGGCGGGGCCCTGGATGCCGTCACGGAAGCCAGGGAAGTTCTCGACCTCGGTGGTGTTCATCAGGGCGCCCCCGGCGGTGACCGAGCCCTCGAACATCAGCGGCTCGAGGTTGGCGCGAGCGGCGTACACCGCCGCCGTGTAGCCGGCCGGGCCGGAACCGACGATGATGACGTTGCGGGTCTCGGTCGCCGTGCTGGTCTGATCGGTCACTGCCACTCCTCGTGAGCTGCGCTGTGCTGTGCGTCGGGATGCTTCGGTTACGTCGGTGCAACAGATCCTAGGCACCCGCCATTCCGCCGGTCGCTGGCAGGTGACGATTGGTCACGGGTGGTTCAGGAGAGGCTGACGAGCCGGGTGGGGTCGTCTCGAGGGAGGTCCGGCGCCGCGGTGGCACCGACCTTCAAGGAGACCAGGTCGGCCCGCCCCGACTGCACGGTCAGGAACGCGGTGTCGGAGGCGTCGCGTCCGGTCGAGATGCGCACCAGGGTCTGCCGGGGTGCCATCGAGGTCGCGTCGACGACGTGCCAGCGGCCGTCGACGGCGGCCTCCACGACGGCGTGGAAGTCCATCGGCGAGAGCCCGGGGGCGTAGACGGCCACCAACCGGGCGGGGACGTTGCGCGCGCGCAGCATCGCGATCACCAGGTGCGCGAAGTCGCGACACACACCGTTGCGGGCGATCAACGTCTGGGTGGCGCCGTCGGTGTGCCGGCTGGCTCCGCTGACGTAGTAGAGCTGGGTGCCGACCCAGGAGCTGACGGCGTCGAGCAGCTCCTTGCCCTCGGCGGTGGAGAACTCCGCCCAGGCCGTGGGCCCCAGCTCGTCGGACTCGGCGTACCGGCTCGGCCGGCGGTAGACGATGTCGTCCACGGCGTCGACCAGCGCCGGGCCTGCGGCGCCGGAGACCTCGGCCTCGTAGGAGAGCAGCAGTCGCCCGGGCTGGGCTCGGCAGACGTGCAACCGGCCGCCATCGGCGACGCGCAGCTCCTCGACCTCGACCGGCCGGCCGTCCACGGTGAGCTCGAGCGTCTCCGAGACGAGTCGGGGTTCCCGGTCGGCGTCCTGGGCGACGGCCACCGACCAGACCAGGTCGGCCTCCTCGCGGACGTCGAGCTCGATCTGGGAACTGACCGTGCGGGTGCGGGGCCCGGGATCGGGGAGAGGGTGCGTCATGCCCCCAGTCTGACTGGACCAGTCTTACGGGGCCACCGTGGCACTGGCCAATCTGGTGTCCCCCTGGCACGTCCAGGCCTCCACCAGCCGCTGTCCTCCGCTGACGGGGTGTACGACGAGCGCAGCGATCGAACCGTCGTACTGGACCACGTTGGTCACGGCGCCGTCATCGAAGGGAGGACCGGGGCAGTCGGCCAACTCACGGAGCGCGTCGCCGGGCCCGGCCTTGGCGTCGTCGGAGGTGGACGGGAGGCCGGCCCGGGCTCGTCGCTCGGGGGTGCTCAGCGCGTCGCCGCCGGAGAGCAGAGCCGAGACGTCCTGCGCGAAGGCCTCTGCGTGCACGACCGCGAGACCCGCCGCGGCTCCCGGCGCGACGTCGAGCTGACCGTCGGTCGGGGACGGCAGCGGCCCGCTCGCGGAAGGCGGGACCTCGCCGAGACTCTCGCCGGCAGCAGCGCCCCCGGCGTCCGACGCCGTCTTCGAGTCGCTCATCGAGCCGATACCGGCCAGGTTTCCGACGGCTGCGCCGCCGACTCCGAGGACCACGACAGCTGCGGCGGCGATCGTGGCCCGCGACGCCCAGCGACGGCGCAGCGGCACCACGTTGCCGGCGGACTCGGGGAACTCGGCGGGCTCGTCGAGTCCTCCGGTCTCGGCCGCGCGCTCGGCGACGAGCCGGGCGAGCGTCTCGTCGAGCCGGGCGACGACCTCGTCGGGGGTGGCAGCACCGGTGGACCCGGAGCCGAGGTCGGCCAGCAGGGCACGGACGCGTGCGTCCTCCGGGTCGGTCCCGGTCTGCTGCTCCTCATTCATGTCCGCTCACCTCCTCGGTGGGGCGTTCGCTGGTCGTCGGCGAGCCAGGTGCGCTCGTTCCTGCCACCGTGCGCTCGGTGGGCGGGTCTCCTGAGTGCGACGCAGCAGGCACGTCGGCGGTTCCGCTGCTCGCCGGGTCGAGGTCGGCGAGCAGCGTCGCGAGTCGTGCCCGTCCCCGTGAGCAGCGACTCTTCACCGTCCCGACGGGTGCCTGGAGGATGTCGGCCGCCTCCTGCACCGGGTACCCCTCCATGTCGACCAGCACCAGCGCGGCCTTCTGGTCGGGCGGCAGCTCCTCCAGGGCGGCGAGGACCCGTCGTCGACGATCCGAGGACAGCGCGCTCGCTTCCGGGTCCTCGTCGGAGCGGCTGCCCGCAAGCGTGTCGCCGCGTTGGGCTCGCTCCTCGAGGTCGTCGGGGAGGGGGTCCGCGGCGCGTACCTTGTTGCGGCGCAGCCGGTCGAGCGCGGCGTTCACCACGATGCGGTGCAGCCAGGTCGTGACCGCGGACTCCCCGCGGAAGCCATCCGCGCGCCGGAAGGCCGAGATCAGGCCGTCCTGGAGCGCGTCCGCGGCATCCTCGGGGTTCCCGGTGGTGCGCAGGGCCACCGCCCAGAGCCGGTCGCGGTGACGGGAGAACAGGACCCCGAACGCAGCGGGGTCGCCGGCGAGGTGTGCCCGCAGGAGGGCGACGTCGTGGGGTTCGGGTGGTCCGGCTGCGGCGTCCGGATCGCCGGGCAAGCCGTTGCTCACGACCGGACCGTGATCTCGGCGATCTCCCCCCGGAAGCCGCCGGAGGCCGCCGGCAGCTTGGTCAGCCAGACCAGCAGGTAACGGGTCTTGGGGGCGGGGTCGAGCTTCACCGTCACGCGTTCGGGAGCGGCTGCCTGGGCGCCGACCTTGTCGAGCTGGTCGAGTGCGTCGGGGAAGTCGGTGACACCGTTCGGTGCGGCGTACACCTCGAAGGAGGTGGGGGCACCGTTGAACTGCACGGTGATCGAGGCTGCCTGCTGGTCGGCGCCGAGGTCCACCATCAGCCCGACCCCGGACTTCAGGCCGCCCAGCTCCGGGTTGCCGCGGTAGGTGCTCGTCGTCCACGCGGTCGCGGGGTCGCCGTCGATGGCCGCCGCGGTCTTCTGGGGGTTCTCCTCGGGGGGGTCTCCCTCGGGGTCGAAGTCCTTGACGGCGGCGATCTTCAGGTCGGCTCCGGTGCTCTGGCTGGGCTGGCTGGAGTCGCCGGCCGGCTTGGGGGACCCGGTGGCGTCCTGGCGCCCCTGGTTGAACGCGATGACGGTCGCCACGACGAGGACCAGGAGTACGCCCACCACGATGGCGATCCGCAGCCAAGCGCGGCCCTCGTTGCCGGTGTGGACGTCGTTCTTGTCCTCGTCCTCGTCGGTGAACGGCCAGAAGTCCGAGCCCTGGCCGGCCCCGGTGTGCTGGCCGGTGGAGGTGTTGGTCAGGCCGGTGCCGGTGTGCGACGAGGCGAACTCCTCGTGCCCGGTGCCGGTCGCGGAGGCCGCTGCCTCAGCGACCCGAGCTGCCTCAGCGGCTGCGGCGGCCGCGGCAGCCGCAGGGGGGACTCGCCGTTCGGTCGAGGCGAACAGTGGGCGCTCGGGCAGGTCCTCGAACGGTGGTGGCGGTGGGGAGTCCTCGACCCGAGGAGCCTGCAGCGGGGCGAGCGAGTCCGGGCCCTCGAGCGGCTCGCTGTGGATCTGGGTGGCCTCCGAGAGGTCCTCGGGTGGCACGGCCGGGGCGAGCTGGGTGGCCTCCGGGTCGGGCACGGGGTCCGGCGCTCGGTCTGGCTCCGGGTCCTCCAGCGGGTCCGGCACCGGCTGGTCGACGGGCTCGTCGGCGGCCTCCGGATCGGACGCGGGTGGCTGGGCGCCTGTCACAGCGTCCGGGTCCGTCGGGACGCCCAAGGCCGTGGCGGCCATCGCCGTCGCTGCGGCGCCCTCGGCCTCGCCGAGCTCGTCGCGCCGGATCGAGACGGTCGGCTCGTCGAACATGTTCGAGGGACCCACCGGCGCGGACAGCGCCGGATCGCCGACGAAGTCCGCGAGCGCGGCCGCGATCTCCTGGGCCGTCTCGATCGGCATGGCGTGCTGCGAGGCCTCCTTGTGCAGGACGCGCTCGCAGATGGCGTCCAGGGTGCGGGGGACGCCGGCCCGGACCTGACGCGGGCGCAGCGGACGACGCGCCTCTCGCGGGGCCCTCGGGATCGAGGAGGGCGCCACGCCGGGCCACCGTCCGGTGAGTGCGGCGTAGAGCAGGCCGGCCAGGTCGATCACGTCGGCCTCGCGCGCGTCGAGCTCGCCGTAGAGCGGGTCGGGCGGGCGGGGAGGCTGCAGGGTCGCGTCCACGACGTACCCGATCAGCTTGACCGCCCCGGCATTCGTGACCAGCACCGACTCGGGGTTCAGCCGCCCGTGGGCGACGCCCTGGGCGTGTCCGGCAGCGATCGCCTCGGCCACCTCCCGCACCAGCCACGCGGCGCGCGAGGCGGGCAGGGTGCCGTGCTGCAGCATCAGGTCGAGGGAGACGCCGTCGCCCCACTCGTTGACCACCCAGGTGATCCCGCCGGAGTCGTCGCAGTCCAGGACACGCAGCAGGTGGGAGTCGACCACCGTGGCCGAGAGGCGGGCGGCATCCATCAGGTCCGGGGCTCGCCGGTCGTCGCTCGCCACCGCATGGATCGCCACGCTGCGGGCCAGCACGGTGTCGGTGGCACGCCAGAAGCGGGCCCCCTCGCTCTCACTGAGGAGGTCGTCGAGCCGGTACCGTCCGGCGAGGACGGTCCCGGGTCCGATCGAGCCGGTCGTCACGTCGCCCCCTCACCCTGGGTCCCCGTAGTTCTGGTGGCCCCATCGTAGGGGGCACGTGGCCGCGCCAACCCAGGTACTCCCGGGTCAGTGCTTGCGCGTGAAGCGGCGGGTGAGCAGGCTCACGACGTCGCTCACCTCGCTGATCCGGAGGAGCCGGGCCAACCCGAGGTAGACGCCGAGGTAGATGACCCCCACGACGACCAGCTCCAAGGCGGCCGTGGGTTTGCCCTCCCCGGGCAGCACCTCGCCGAGCCCCTGACGAACGCCCCAGGCCAGTGCGGCGCTGACCCCCACCACCAGGCCCAGCCGGAGCAGGAACCGCAGCGTCCCGCGTCCGTCGAGGCCACCCACCGACCGCGAGAGCAGCATGCTCGAGACCAGGGCCCCCACCGCGTAGGAACACGCGTAGGCCACCACCAGGCGCGGGGCGGTCTGCGCCGCCGGCGCGTCGCGAGTCAGCACGATGGCAACCACGATGTTCGTGACCGCGATCGAGCACTGGATCCAGAAGACCCGCCGCGTCTGCTCGAGGGCGTAGAAGCCGCGCAGCATCAGGTAGTGCGCGGTGAACAGGACCAGCCCCACCGAGAACAACGCCAGGGACGGCGCGAAGTTCGAGAAGTCGGCCGCGGCACTGCCGTATCCCCAGATCACGTGCGCGACCTCGAGCGCCATCACGGCGAGGAGCGCGGCCAGCGGCACGACCAGCGCGTACGCCGACCTCAGCGTCGACGACACCGCGCGACCAACGGCGCCAAGGTCACTCTCCGCGGCGTACGCCGACAGCATCGGCAGCATGGCGGTGGCCAGCGAGACGGTGATGATCGAGTGCGGGACCATCGTGAGCAGGAACGCGTTGGCGTAGATCGTGTAGCCCGTGCCGTCATCACCGGCGGCTCCGGCAGCCACGGTCCCGCGGCTGGCGAGGCGGACGACGACGGTGTAGGCGATCTGGTTGACCACCACGAACAGGACCGTCCACATCCCCAGGCGCAGGGTGTGGCTCAGACCGCTGCCGCGGAAGTCGAACCGCGGGCGATAGCTGAAGCCGGCGGCCTTGAGATAGGGCAGCAGGACCAGGAGCTGGACCACGATGCCGACCGTCGAGCCGATGCCGAGCAGGGCTTCGGCGCCCGGGCCGAACCCGCCCTGCTTCTCCGCGCCGCGGGCCGGTCCGATCGTGAGCAGGTAGGTGCCGAGGACGGCGACCGCGACCACGTTGTTGGCGATGGGTGCCCACATCATCGGGCCGAACCGGCCACGGGAGTTCAGCACCTGACCGACCAGCACGAACATGCCGTAGAAGAAGACCTGCGGCAGGCAGTAGCGCGCGAAGTCGATGACCGACTCGAGCTGGGCGGAGCGGTCGGCGGCGTAGTACCCCTGGTCGAGGAAGAGGCGCATCAGCAGGGGGGCCGCGGCGACCAGCGCGACGGTCACGACCGCGAGGAACAGGGCGGCCAGCGTGATGACGCGGTTGGTGTAGGCCTCGCCACCGTCGGGGTCGTTCTTCATCGCCCGCACCAGCTGCGGCACCAGGACGGCGTTGAACACTCCACCGGCGAGCAGGATGTAGAGCATGTTCGGCACCGTGTTGGCGATGTTGAACACGTCCGCGTGCAGGCCGACGCCGAGGGCCGCCGCGAGCAGGATGCCGCGCACGAAGCCACTGAGGCGGGAGACCACCGTCCCCGCCGCCATCACGGCACTCGAGGAGAGCAGCGAGCCGGATCCCGGACCCGGTGCGGCCGGCTCGGTCATGCCTCGCGCCAGCGGTGGTTGCGGATGCGCAGGACGATCCGGCGCACGATCATCACCGCGAGCAGCGCGCCGGCGCCGACGATGATGAACCAGATCAGCCGACCGACCTGACTGGTGCGCAGGCTGAACGTGAACGGCTTGCCGGCATCCTCGGCCTGGGCGGTGACCGGGTACAGCACGACGTCGTGCACCCCGGCGGTGCTCTGCACCGGTAGCCGCCGGGTCGCGCGTTGGCCCGGCCCCATGCTGATCGGCTCGGGCGTCTGCACGCGTACGCCGGGGCTGTCGGTCTGGGCGCGCAGCCCCACCGTGATCGGCTGCTTGAGGCCGTTGACGAGCGTGACCGTCAGGACCCCGGAGCCGCCCGAGAGGACGACGAAGTCGGTGCCCGTGACCTGCACCCGGTCCAGCTGCCTGCGTGCCGTGGCCTCCAGGGCGGTCGCCTGCTCGACCGCCCTGCGGGGGGCCGGGCGGGCGGTGTAGGAGGAGCTCTCCAGCGCCGCACCGGTCAGCCGGCTCGCCACGTCGTTGACATTGTCGAGCAGGTGACCCAGCACGTCCCCGGTGCGGGCGAGCGTCCTGGTGGCCGCGACGTTGTCGTCCCCGACCTCCTCGGTGAGCTGGCTGCGCCCGTAGGGCAACCGGCCGGTGAACGTCGCCGGCGAACCGCGCTGCACCGGCGCGAGGCGCACCCACTCGGCCTCCTGGAGGCCGCCGAAGAAGTCTGCCTGTCGCCAGTTCGGTCCCGGGTTCCAGCCGTTCGGGAGGGCCACCACCATCGGTCGCGGTGCGTCTGGCTGGGACGGGGCCAGCACCTCCAGGGCGGACTCGGAGAGGATGCGCTGGCGCAGGGCGAGCGGGTCCTGCGCACGCGTGGGGGAAGGCCCTCCCGCCGAGGCGCGGGCGTCGGTGAGGACCAGCCGCTGCCCGGTGGGCAGCAGCGAGTCGGCAGGATCCTGAACCCTGCCGCGGTCGCTGAGCAGGACCAAGGTGTCCTTGTCGAGCTGGCCCAGGAGCTCCGGGTCGAAGTACCCGTCCGGCGGTGCCACCGTCGTGGTGCCGGCGAGGCCGCGGGCCGCCATCCGCTGGGCGGCCAGTTCGTCGGCGCGCTCGATCAGGCTGGGTCGCCTCCTGGCCAGCGAGGCGACGTCGGGGTCGGAGTAGCCGACTGAGAACAGTCCGTGGGACCGGGCAGAGCCGAGGAACGTGTCGAGGACGGCGCGTGCCTGACCCCGCGCCTGTGCCGACACACCACCGGGGTCGGGTTCGGGGGTGGCGCTGGCGCTCGGACTCGGGGTCGGACTGGCGCTGGGTGACGCGCTCGGGGTCCCCTCCACCGGCTTGCGCTCGGCGGGGCCGAGGGAGAGCGCCGGGTTCCCGCGAGCGAAGTCGTCGAGCGCATCCAGCGCCGCTGGGTCGACCACCCACGTCAGGGGGGAGCCACCGGCCGAGGCCCCGAAGTCCACCAACCGGGCGAGCCGGCCCCCAGGCGCGGTCAGGTTGGCCCATCGAGCCGGGCCGTTGAGCCGGCCGTCGGCGGAGCGGCGTACCCGCTCGCGCATGGGGAGTACGACGGAGACCCCGACGCTGCGCTGCGCCGCGAGGGCTGGGCTGACCAGCGGGATGAAGGTGCGCGCCCTGCCGTCGGCGACCAGGTCGCGCCCTTGCGCGGAGGCACCCAGCGCGTGCACGCCGATCCAGTAGACGCCCGGCTCGCCGGAGATCTCCAGGGACGTGACCGGCACCCGCAGGATGAACGGTGCGGTGTTGCCCGGACCGAGATCGCCGACGGCGGCGTTGGTGGCGGGGTCGATCAGCCGGTCCCCGACCGCCACGCTCTCCTCGGTGGCGGCCGCCTGCGCCAGGCCCTCACGGGTGGTGATGGGCGTGCGCGAGACGAACGGAGCCAGGTTGACCTCGGTCCAGTCCTGGTCCGAGACGTTCGTGACCCGGCCGGTCAGGGTGATCACGCCCTTGCGCGGGATCGCAGCCGGTGAGAGGGACGTCAGCACGACTGAGAGCGGCGTCGTGGTCGTCTCCCCGGCCGCGTGCGGCCGCGCCGCAGCCGGCCCGGCCACGGCCACGCTGCCCAGAAGTGCTCCGGCCCCCAGGGTCGCCGCGGCCAACGCGCGGGCGAGGGGGGCGTGGATCACGCTGGCGATGCTATCCGGCGGCTACGGGGCCCCCCCGGCCCCTCGCCGCCCCGTCGCTGCCCGGTCGCTGCCCCGTCGATGCCCGGTGAGGAGCGTCCCCGCCGTAGAGTTCCGTCCCGTGTCCGAGGAGCCCCTGCTGATCAGCGACGTCCAGGCGCGCGTCGTCGCGGAGCTGGCCAGGATCGCGCCGGTGACCGACGAGCTCGGGCGCCGGTTCGCGGAGGCCGGGGAGGAGATCGCCCTGGTCGGCGGGCCGGTCCGTGACGCCATGCTGGGGCGGCTCCACAACGACCTCGACTTCACCACGTCGGCACGCCCGGAGGTCACCGAGCGACTGCTCAAGGGGTGGGCCGAGGCGACGTGGGACATCGGCCGCGCCTTCGGAACGATCGGCTGCCGCCGCGGAGAGTGGCAGGTGGAGATCACGACGTACCGCTCCGAGTCCTACGACCCGGAGAGCCGCAAGCCGGCCGTGGAGTACGGCGACAGCCTCGTCGGGGACCTGGCGCGGCGCGACTTCACCGTGAACTCGATGGCGCTCTCGCTGCCCGGGAAGCAGCTCGAGGACCCGTTCGGGGGCATTCTCGACCTCGCCCACCGGGTGCTCCGGACGCCGGGGCGGCCCGAGGACTCCTTCTCCGACGACCCGCTGCGGATGATGCGCGCCGCCAGGTTCGCCGCCCAGCTGGGGTTCACGGTCGCACCGGAGGTCGTCGCCGCGATGGGCGACATGGCCGAGCGCATCACGATCGTCTCCGCGGAACGAGTGCGCGACGAGCTGGTCAAGCTGCTGGTGTCCCCGGACCCGGTGCGTGGGCTCCGGCTGCTCGTCGACTCGGGACTGGCCGACCACGTGTTGCCGGAGCTGCCGGCGCTCGCGCTCGAACGCGACGAGCACCACCGCCACAAGGACGTCTACGAGCACACGCTGACCGTGCTGGAGCAGTCCGTCGACCTCGAGGACCGGCTCGGTGGGCCGGACTTCGTGTCCCGGTTCGCGGCGCTGATGCACGACGTCGGGAAGCCGAAGACGCGTCGCTTCGCCGACGACGGCGTGGTCACCTTCCACCACCATGACGTTGTCGGCGCCAAGCTCACCCGCAGGCGGATGCAGGCGCTGAAGTTCTCCAACGACCAGATCGAGGCCGTGGCGCACCTGGTCGAGCTGCACCTGCGCTTCCACGGCTACGGCTCGGGGGAGTGGACCGACTCCGCCGTCCGGCGCTACGTCCGCGATGCCGGCGACCAGCTGGACCGCCTGCATGTGCTGACCCGGGCCGACTGCACGACCCGCAACCAGCGCAAGGCCGACCGGTTGCGGCGTACCTATGACGACCTGGAGTCCCGCATCGCCCGGCTGTCGGAGGAGGAGGAGCTCGCCTCGATGCGGCCGGACCTGGACGGGAACCAGATCATGGAGATCCTCGGGATCGGGCCGGGCCGCGAGGTCGGGGAGGCCTACCGCCATCTGCTCGAGCTGCGCCTGGACCACGGCCCGATGGACCTCGAACGGGCGAAGGCGGCCCTGCTGGCGTGGAAGGCCGCGCGGGACTGAGTCGCCTCAGGCCCGGCTGACGACCGGCCCGGTCAACCCGGCCGACACCCGCCACGCGCGGCCGGCGCCGACGACGCCTCCTGCGGGGAGCAGGGTCGTGCACTCGTCGAGCGCCACCCCGCCGGGCGCCAGCCCGGCCTCGACCGTGGCCACGAGCCGGCTCAGGTTGCCCCACTGGGCCGCGTGCACGTCGACGGCCCCCGGCACCAGGCCGATCCCGTCGACCACCGACACCTCGTCGAGCTCCTCGTTGCTGTCCTCGGGACAGACCGGGACGCCGTCGATCCGCCAGCCGCCGACGATGGCGGTCGTGGCCGCGATGGCCGCACCGGCGGAGAACCCGGCGTACGGCAGGCCCTGGGCGACCAGCTCGCGGATCCGGGGGTACGCCGGCGCGAGCGAGGCGTGGTACTCGGGGGTGGGGCCGCCGCCGACGAACAGGGCGTCGATGCCGTCGAGCGCACGCGGGTCGAGGCGCTCGCCCTCGGCGATCCGCTGGATCGACAGGTCAGTGATGCCGACCTGGCTCAGGGCTTCGACGTACTTCTGGTGGTACTCCACTGCCTCGTCGTCGGTGCCCATCACCACCAGCAGGACCGTGGGGTCCATGCCTCGGGCTCGGCTGCGGGCAGCGTCCGCGAAGCCGCCGAACATGTCGGGGGTGTGCTCGACCGACCACCCGCCGCCGACCAGGAAGACGTCCATGCAGGGACACTAGGGCAGTCCCGGCCGCGGGGCCGGGTGCCGGAGATCACCAGGAGGCCGCATGTCGCTGCTCCACGAGCGCTTCCCCGCGCTGGACCTCGCGCACCTCCCCCTCGGCAGCGGGCCGACCGGCGTACGCCTGCTGGGGCCGGCGCTCGTCGGAGAGGGTGCCGAGGTCTGGCTGAAGGACGAGGGTGCCTTCGGTGACGGACCCTGGGGCGGCAACAAGGTGCGCAAGCTGGAGTGGATCCTGCCCGAGGCGCAGCGGCGCGGGGTTCGGACCCTGTTCACCGTCGGTGGGATCGGGACGCACTGGGGGCTGGCGGCGGCGCTCTACGGGCGCGAGCACGGGCTGCGGACGATGCTGGGGCTGGTCGACCAACCCGTCGACGACCACGTGCGCGACCAGCTGGCCCGGCTGGGACGTTCGGGTGCGGAACTGCACCGCTATGCGAATCCGACCCGGCTCAAGCTGGCCGCGCCGGGCCTGATCGCCCGCGCGGCCATGCGCGATCGCCGGATGCCGTGGTACCTGCCGGCCGGCGGCTCCAACGGCTTCGGGGCGCTGGCCTACGTCGAGGTGGCGCTCGAGATCGCCGCCCAGGTGGAGGCCGGGGTCCTCCCCGAGCCGGCCACCGTGGTCACCGCCGTCGGCTCCGGCGGCACCGCGGCGGGGCTGGCCCTCGGGCTTCGGCTCGCCGGCCTGCGCACGCGGGTGTTCGGGGTCGTGGTCAACGACGCGTTCGCGCTGGACGCGCCAGTGATCGCCCGGTTGGCCAACCGGACGGCTGATCTGCTGCGTGCCCGGGGAGCGGTGGTCGATCTCGCCCCCATCGAGCCCGGGGACCTCACCATGCGGAAGGACTGGCTCGGCACGACGTACGGCGACCCGACCCCGGCCTCCCAGCGGGCCGTGGCCGACGCCGCGGCGGTCGGTCTCGACCTCGAGCCGGTGTACACCGGCAAGATGGTCGCCGCCATCCGCGACAGCCTCAACAACAGCCCCGACAAGGGGCTCGACGAGGGGCTCGACAAGGGGCTCGACAAGGGGCTCGACAAGGGGCTCGACAGGGGCTCCCAACCTGGCCCAACCCATCCTGGCGCTGAACACCCACGGCCCCCGCTGACACGTCGCAAACGAACAACAAAAACCCGCCGACACGTCACAAACGCACGCCGAAATGGCGCCGACACGTCGCAAATTGCGTGCTGGTTGCGACCGTTCGGCGGGATCAGGTTGCAAGTTTGCGACGTCTCGGCGGGGTGGGGTTGTGCGTTTGCGACGTCTCGGCGGGGTCAGGCGGACAGGGAGAGCGACCAACCGCTGGCCGCGTCACCTTCGAGTACGACGGATCGGGCGTTGTCGAGGGTGGTCTCACCGGATCGCGCGGTGCTGAGGTCACCGGCCAGGGTCGGTACGACGATCCCGAGCGCGGTCTGGTGGCCGACGACGAGCACGGTCTCGCCGCGGTGCAGGTCGGCGATCTCCTCGAACTGCTCGCGGTGCCGGGCGACCACCTCGCTGCCCGACTCGCCTCCCTCGAACCGCGCGTCGAGGGAGCCGGCGGACCACTGCGCGGCGACCGCCCCGATCCGCGCGAGGTCGAAGGGCTGACCGATCAGCGAGCCGATGAACACCTCGCGCAGGCTCTTGCACGCCGTCACCTGGACGCGCAGCCGGGCGGCGGCGATCTCTGCGGTCTGGACGGCGCGGGAGGTGTCGCTGCACCAGACGGCGGCCACCCGCTGCCCGGCCAGCGACTCGGCCAGCCCGGCCGCCTGGGCCCGGCCCTCGGGCGTGAGCGAGCCGCCCTCGTCGGAGAACCAGCTCTCCACGAAGGCGGCCTTGGCATGCCGGGCCACGACCAGCCGGGCGGGGCAGTGCAGGTCCGACACGATGCCGTCGAGCACCTACCGGGCGATCCTCACGGACCGCCCGGGACGGCACTCAGCCTTGCTTGATCACCTGGGTGCCGGCGAACTTGTCGGTCCAGGGGCGGCGCCGCTCGGTGTCGTTGCTGATGCCCACGGCGATCATGATCACGGCGACGATCTCGCCGAGGAACGCGACCAGCCCGCCGAGGATCGGGATGATGCCCAGGATCGGGAGGCCCAACCAGATGTTGCGCTTGAGGGCCTCCTCCATGGTGGGCTTGCCGCCGCTGGCGCCCTGGACGTGCAGCTTCATCACCATCTTGCCGACGGTCTGCCCTCGACTGGACTCCATGAACCCGTAGTAGCCGAGGTAGATGACCGTGCTGAGCACGGCGCTCACGGCGCCTGCGGCGAAGCTGCCGCCCATCCCGAAGCTGCCCGCCGCGTTGATGCCCAGGATCCCGATGATGATCGGGACCAGGATGACGAGGTTGACCACGAACAGCAGCACCATGTCGATCAGCCGCGCCAGGAACCGGTCGAGGAGCTCACCGGGCCGGGGGCCCATCGGGGTGGCCGGGGGTGGCGGCGGGGCGGCGGCGTACCCGCCCGGCTGGCCGGCCGGTGGCTGACCCGGTGGCTGAGCCGATGGCTGACCCGGTGCTGGGGCATCCGGCGGCGGTGTACCTCCCGACTCGGAGCCGTAGGGGGTGGCCGGGGGCTGGGGAGTGTCATCGCTCATGCCCGAACCTTAGAAACACCTGAGGCCGTTGTCGATGACCCGAACGGGTTCGGTCGCGCGTCGTGTCCACCCGGGTGCCCAGAACAGCGAAGCGGCCGCGAGCCCCGGAGGGTTCGCGGCCGCATTCGACCAGATCAGCTTGAAATGGGATCAGCGCTCGACGTCGCCCCGGATGAACGCCTCGACGGAGGCACGGCCCTCGTCGTCCGGACGCTGCACCGGCGGGCTCTTCATCAGGTACGACGAGGCGGAGAGCAGCGCGCCACCGATCCCCCGGTCCTTGGCGATCTTGGCGGCGCGGATCGCGTCGATGATGATGCCGGCGGAGTTGGGGGAGTCCCAGACCTCGAGCTTGTACTCCAGGCTCAAGGGCACGTCACCGAACGCGCGTCCTTCGAGGCGCACGTAGGCCCACTTGCGGTCGTCGAGCCACTGGACGTAGTCCGAGGGACCGATGTGCACGTTCCGCGCACCCATGTCGTGGCTCATGTTGGAGGTCACGGCCTGGGTCTTGGAGACCTTCTTGGACTCCAGGCGGTCACGCTCGAGCATGTTCTTGAAGTCCATGTTGCCGCCGACGTTGAGCTGGTAGGTGCGGTCCAGCACCACGCCACGGTCCTCGAACAGCTTGGCCATCACGCGGTGCGTGATGGTCGCGCCGACCTGGGACTTGATGTCGTCACCGATGATCGGGACGCCAGCGTCCTCGAACTTCTTGGCCCACACGGGGTCCGAGGCGATGAACACCGGGAGCGCGTTGACGAAGGCGACGTTGGCGTCGATGGCGCACTGCGCGTAGAACTTGTCGGCGTCCTCGGACCCGACGGGCAGGTAGGAGACGAGGACGTCGACCTCCGCGTCCTTGAGCACCTGCACCACGTCGACCGGGTCGGCGTCGGACTGCTCGATGGTCTCGAGGTAGTACTTGCCGAGCCCGTCCAGCGTGTGTCCGCGCTGCACGGTGACCCCGGTGGGAGGTACGTCGGCGATGCGGATCGTGTTGTTCTCGGAGGTGTTGATGGCATCCGACAGGTCGAAGCCGACCTTCTTGGCGTCGACGTCGAACGCGGCCACGAACTGCACGTCGTTGACGTGGTAGTCACCGAACATGACGTGCATCAGGCCGGGTACGGCGCCTGACGGGTCGGCGTCCTTGTAGTACTCCACGCCCTGGACGAGGGAGCTGGCGCAGTTGCCGACTCCCACAATGGCTACTCGAACCGATCCCATGGGGTTCTCCTCACTTCAGGTCCTGCTGCAGAACTCGCAGCGGTTGGTTAGCTGATCTCTGCCTGGTTGGTGCTGCTGTCCTGCGGTGCCGGTGTCGAGTCGGCCGGGGGTCCGGTCCCGTTGTCTGGGGGGCCGTGTCCAGTCGGTGTGCCTGGACGGTCCTGGGCGCCGTGCTCGGCGTCGATCAGGTCGGTGAGCCAGCGCACCTCGCGCTCGACGGACTCGATGGAGTGCCGCTGCAGCTCGGTGACGTAGCGGTCGGCTCCCGCGGGCCCACGGCTGGTGCGGGCACGGTCGAGGCGCTCCTGCAGGCGCGACCGGCGACCCTCGAGGATGCGCATCCGCACGTGGGTGTCGGTGCGCGAGAAGAACGCGAACCTCATGTTGAAGTCCTCGTCCTCCCAGGCCGATGGGCCGACGTCGGTGATCTCCCGGCCGAAGTAGTCGGCGCCGGCGGAGGTCAGCTGGTAGACGATGCGCTGCCGACGAGACACGCCGAGGGACGTCGTGGCGACCTCGGTGACCAGGCCGGCGCGCAGCATCCGCTTCAGCGCGGGGTACAGGGAGCCGTAGGAGAGCAGCCGGGTCCAACCGAGCAGCAGGTTGAGGCGCTTGCGCAGCTCATAACCGTGCAGGGGGGAGTCGTGCAGCAGCCCGAGGACTGCCAGCTCGAGCGTCGCTCCCTTGCTGGCCACCGGTGCGGTCCCTTCGTGTTGCTCGCCGTCGGCCCGTTTGGGCCGTTACATCGATTCAATCTATCGTATCGATATATCGTGCGCGAATCGTCGCCCACGCGAGAGGCAGCTCCTTGCGCTGCGCGGCGAGCCCGTACCCTTCGTTCAGACCACGCCTCCGGAACGCGAAAGAGTGAGCAGTGAGCGGCAACCGAAGCAATCCCCCCGGCAAGAGGGCCGCGCCCTCGGGCAAGGGTGGACCCACCGCCGGGGGCAAGACCAAGCGTCGCAAGGGCGCCCGCGTGCGCGCCGCCGCCAAGTGGCTGTTGATCCTCGGGCTGGTCGGCAGCCTGGTGATGATGGCGGTCTTCTACCTCGCCTACCAGCGCACCACGATTCCCGACGCCAACAAGGCGTTCGAGGCGCAGTCGAGCTATGTCTACTACTCCGGCGCGAAGTCGAGGATCGGCACGTTCGCGGAGCAGAACCGCGAGTCGATCTCGCTGGCCGACGTCCCGAAGTCGATGCAGGACGCCGTGGTCGCCGCCGAGGACCGGACCTTCTACACCAACAAGGGGATCGACCCCAAGGGCATCCTGCGCGCCGCCTTCTCCAACGCCAAGGGCAACTCCACCCAGGGTGCGTCCACGATCACCCAGCAGTACGTGAAGATCCTCTACCTGACCCAGCAGCGGACGCTGACCCGCAAGGTGAAGGAGGCCTTCCTGTCCCTGAAGGTGCAGCAGGAGCAGTCGAAGTCGGCCATCCTCGAGGGCTACCTCAACACCATCTACTTCGGACGCGGGGCGTACGGCGTCCAGGCCGCGGCCAACGCCTACTTCGGCAAGCCGGCCAAGCAGCTCACCGTCCCCGAGTCCGCCATGCTCGCCGCGGTGCTGAACTCGCCGAACTACCTCAACCCCGACAAGGGTGAGGCCAACAAGGCCGCGCTGACCCAGCGCTACGACTACGTGCTCAAGGGCATGGTCTCGATGGGCAAACTCGATGCGGCCGAGGCAGACACCTACACCGGCCAGCTGCCGAAGCTGAGCAAGCCCAAGACCAGCGACCAGTACGGCGGGCAGCGCGGATTCATGCTGACCATGGTCAAGGCGGAGCTCGCCCGGCTCGGTTTCGACCAGTCGCAGATCGACTCCGGGGGACTCCGGGTCGAGACGACCTTCACCCGCAAGGCGATGAAGGCCGCCGAGACCGGCGTCCTCAAGGAGCGGCCCCAGGGGCTGAAGAAGCTGCACGTGGCGACGGCGTCGGTCGACGTCAAGACCGGTGCGCTGCTCGGTTTCTACGCCGGGCAGAACTACCTGGACAGCCAGCTGAACTGGGCCCGGCTGGGCGGCCAACCCGGCTCGGCGTTCAAGCCGTTCGCCCTGGCCGCCGGCATCAAGGCCGGGTTCTCGCTCAAGGACACCTTCCAGGGCAACTCGCCGTACGTCTATCCCGACGGCCGCAAGGTCGTCAACGAAGGCCCCGGCGACGGCAACGACTACGGCGCAGCGATCAACCTGATCAAGGCCACCGAGCAGTCGGTCAACACCGCCTACGCGGACCTGACCGACTCCATCCCCAAGGGGCCCGAGCAGATCCTCAAGATGGCCGTGGCCATGGGGATCCCGGCCGACAGCCCGGGACTCGAGGCCAACTCCGGCATCGCGCTGGGCTCGGCCACGATGAGCCCGATCAACATGGCCAACGCCTACGCCACGATCGCCAACGGCGGCGTCCATCACGACTGGTTCACGGTGAAGAAGGTCACCCAGGCCTCGGACAAGAAGGTGCTCTACAAGGCCCCCCTCAAGGACGACCGGGTGCTCAGCGAGGACATCACCAGTGACGTGAGCTACGCGCTGCAGCAGGTCGTGGCCAACGGAACGGGCCGCAACGCGAGGGCCCTCGGGCGCCCGGCAGCGGGCAAGACCGGTACGGCGACCAACAAGGACGGCGACGTCTCCTCATCGTGGTTCGTCGGCTACACCCCGCAGGTCGCGACCGCGGTGATGTACGTCCGCGGCAAGGGCAACGAGGCGCTGAACGGGTTCCTGCCCAGCTACTTCGGGGCCAACTTCCCCACCTACACCTGGCGCGCGGTCATGAGCGCGTTGATGGAGGGGGTCCCGGTCGAGAAGTTCCCGCCGCCGGCCAACGTGGACGGCACTGCGCCGAGCGACGGCCACTCGCCCTACACCCCGCCGCCGAAGCCGACGCCCAGCCCGAAGCCCAAGCCGACCCCGACACCGTCCCCGACACCGACGCCGTCGGCGCCGCCACCGCTGCCCACCCCGACGCCGTCCGGCTCGCCGCCCTCGACCTGTGCCCCCAAGGACCCCCTCTGCCCGTGATCCCGCCGACCCGTTCGGACCCGGTCGCGACGGCCCTCAGCGAGGTGGTCGGTGGTCCGGTCGGGCGACACGGCGTCCCCCACCGCTGGTGGACGCCGGTCCGGGTGCTGCTCGCGCTCGTCACGGTGGTCTTCGCCCTCGGGCTGATCCAACGGGTGCCGTGCATCCAGACCAACTGGACCGGCGACCAGGCACGCTACGCGAAGATGTGCTACTCCGACATCCCCTACCTCTACACCGGCCGCGGACTGGCCGAGGCCCGGTGGCCCTACGCCGGCAACGACTTCCGCTTCGAGGTGATGGAGTACCCCGTCGGCATCTCCTACCTGGCCTGGTCGGTGGCCGAGGTGGTCCAGCTGTGGCCCTCGGGTCCCCCGATCGCGGACCGGCGAGCGGCCGAGCCGTCGGCCGCGTGGGGGCTTCCCGGGATGATCGAGGAGACCAACGACTACTTCCTGCTCAGCGCCCTGGTCCTGTTCCTGTTCCTGCTCGCCTCCGCGTGGTTCCTCGCCGGTGTCCACCGACGCCGGCCCTGGGACGCCTTGCCGTTCGTTCTCTCCCCGTGCCTGCTGCTGACCGGGCTGATCAACTGGGACCTGATGGCGGTAGCGCTGGTGGCAGCGGCGCTCTGGGCGTGGTCACGGGACCGCCCGCTCCTCACCGGCATCCTGATCGGGCTCGGCACCGCGACCAAGCTCTACCCGCTGTTCCTGCTGGGCGGGGTGCTCGTGATCGCCTGCCGCCGCCGGCGCCCGCGCGACCTGGTCCTGGCCACGGCGGGGACGGCCGGAGCGTGGGTGCTGGCCAACCTGCCGGCCTGGGTCACCGGCTTCGAGCAGTGGCAGGTGTTCTGGAGGTTCAACTCCGACCGCGGGGCGGACCTGGGCTCGCTGTGGCTGCTGCTCGCACACACCGGCACGCAGGTCGGCGCGCACACGATCAACGTCTGGTCCTGGGCGCTGTTCGGGGCGGTCTGTGCCGGGGTCGCACTCCTGGGGCTGAACGTGCGGGTGACCCCGCGGCTGGCTCAGCTCGGGTTCCTGGTCGTGGCCGGGTTCCTGCTGGTCAACAAGGTCTACTCCCCCCAGTACGTCCTCTGGCTGCTGCCCCTGGCAGTGCTGGCCCGCCCGCGCTGGCGTGACCTGCTGATCTGGCAGGCCGGTGAGCTGGTGTACTTCGCGGCCGTCTGGATCTATCTCGGCGGCTGGCTCGAGGGCTCGGTCGGCGGCGGCTCGCCCGCCTACGACCTGGCCATCCTCGTGCGCGTGGCCGCCGAGCTCTACCTGGTGGTGATGGTCGTGCGCGACGTCGTACGCGGCCCGGAGCTCGAGCCTCCTGAGACCGAACCAGGGGAGCTCGAGGAGGCCGGGCGCGAGGAGACGGGCGTGCCCGCGCTCAGCTGATCTCGACCGCGTCGAAGCTCGTGGCGGTGAACCGCACCCGGCACTCGACCTCGGCCCCGACCTCGGGCACGTCGGTGCCGGCGGGCAGGAACAGCATCGAGGCCTGCATGTGCGGCGGCTCGGCGAACAGCCGCTGCTTCCCGCCGACGGTGTACGGCGACCGGACGAGCCCCGCAGCGTCGAGCCCGCCGCGCGCGATCGACGCCGCCCGGGAGCGCAGGGAGGCCTCCCCGGTGGGAGCCTCCAGCCCGATGCCGTGGGCGGTGCCGCCGGAGACGACCAGGATCGTCCCGGCCCGCGGCGCGGACCGGCCGCGGTAGCCGAAGGTGTCGCCCCGCTCCACCGCGTGGGAGTCGAGCACGGTCGCGCGCGCGGACAGCGCCGAGCGGTCACCGAGCCAGAGGCTGGTGCCGATGCGCGGCCGGAACCAGAAGTCGGGATAGCGGGTCGCCAGGGTGGCCAGCTCGGTGTCGGTCAGGTGCGAGACCCAGACCGTGGGGCGCTCGCCGCTGCCCAGTCCGGTGACCGGTCCGCCGTCCAGTCCGGCGGCCACCACGTCGTTCATCAGCCGCTCGACCTCGCCGAGGTGCGAGGACGCCGCGAGCGGCAGGTGCAGCGCCACGCCCTCGAACCGGACCCCACCGCGGGCGACCACCTGGGCGGCCTCTCGGAGGCCGCGGGAGGTGAACCCGTGGCGCAGCATCGAGGTCATCCGCTCCAGCACGACGCGCGGGCGGACACCGCTCGTCGCACCGTGCGAGACGAGGTCGGCGAGGTCGTCGAGGCGCCCGACGGTGTGGATGACCCGGTCGTCGTTCGGTGGCAGGTTGAACGGGCGCCACGGGGTGAGCACCAGCAGGGAGCCGTCGAAGCGCTGGCTGACCTCGGGAAGCTCCTCGTAGGTGCCCACGGCCAGGGTGTCGGCGCCGAGCCACTGGGCCTTGCGGGCCAGGCGGGCCAGGCCGAACCCGTAGCCGTTGCCCTTGGCGACCGGGACCAGCCCCGGATGGCGCTGGTGTACGCCGCGAAGGTGCTCGCGCCACCGGTCGCCGTCGACGTGCAGGGTCAGCCCCACGGGTCAGCCCCGTCGCTTCATGTAGAGGTCGAAGGCGAAGTGGATCGCCCGGTTGATCGGGAGGTCCCACTCCCCGGCGTACTCCACGGCCTCGCCGCCGGTGCCGACCTTGAACTGGATCAGCCCGACGTGGCCGTCGTCGGGGTCGAGGGTGTCGGTGATGCCGCGCAGGTCGTAGACCTGGGCGCCGGCCTCGAGGGCGTCGCGGATCATCTGCCACTGCACGGCGTTGGAGCCGCGGACCTCGCGCTTCTCGGTGGAGGAGGCGCCGTAGGAGTACCAGCTGTGCGCGCCCACCCGGATCGCGATCGTGGCGGCGACGAGGTCGCCCTCGTGGCGGGCGAGGTAGAGGCGGATCCGGTCCTCCTCCTCGGCGCCGAGGGAGGCGAACATCGTCTCGAAGTAGCTCAGCGGCCGGGGCGTGAAGTGGTCGCGTCCGGCGGTGTGCACGTAGAGGTCGTGGAAGACCTTGAGGTCCGCACCACCGCTGGTGGAGGACTCCACCTCGACACCCTGCTTGGCGGCCTTCTTGATGTTGCGCCGCCACTGCTGGTTCATCCCCGCGAGGACGTCCTCCTCAGTGCGCGGTGTGCCGTCCTCGTCGACCAGCGGGATCTGGAAGTTGTAGCGGGGCTGGCCGGCGGAGAACCCGCCGGACGCCGACTGGAGCTTCCAGCCGAGCTCGTGCAGCTGGGAGACGACCCGGGCACCGACCTGGCTGCGCTCGGTGGGCGGCAGTGAGGTGAGCGAGGAGACGGCGTGGTCGGCGATCCCCTCCTTGACCTGGGCGGCGGTCCACCGAGCCGTGACCACCGGCGGGCCGATCCGGATGCCGAACGCGCCCGCCTCGCGGACGTGGGCGACCATCGGCTCCAGCCAGCCGCCGAGGTCGTCGGAGGCCCAGTCGATGACCGGACCCTCGGGCAGGTAGGCGAGGTAGCGCTTGAGCCGGGGCAGCTGGCGGTAGAGCACCAGGGCGGCACCGAGGATCTCGCCGCCGTCGGCGGACGTCCAGCCGATCGACTCGGCCCGCCACTCCGGCTTCACCGCCGCCCACGCGGGCGTCTGCAGGAAGCTGGCCCAACCACCCTCGCGGGCCGTCACCGACCGGATGAAGGCCAGGTGCTCCTCCGCCGTGATCGTGCGCACGGTCAGGGCAGGGCCGTGGAGGGGTGAGGTCACGGGGATGAGCCTAACGGGCCGCGATCAGCTCGCGGATCCTGGGAAAGGCGGCCGACCGCGGGTCGATGATGCTGGAGTGGTCGCCGCTCAGGGGGACGTGAACCGCGTTGCCCCCGGCCGCCGTGGCCTTGGCGACGTACCCGGTGCTCTGCTCCAGCGGGACGACCCCGTCGTTGTCCGCGTGCGCCGCCCAGACCCGGCACGCCGCGGGGAGCAGCAGCGCCGGATCCGCGAGCGCGTACTGCTCGGGGCGGTCCGCGGGCAGGCCACCAATGAAGGCGCTGACCAGCTCGGTCGAGCGCGGGTCGCCGGCGGCCACGGTGAGGTCGAGGATCCCGGACAGCGAGATCGCGCTGCGCGGGACGACCCGCGGCGCCCCGCCCGGCGTGCGCGTCGTGCGTGAGGCCGCCCAGACAGCGAGGTGTCCGCCCGCGGAGTGGCCGAGCAGTACGACGTTCTCGGTGATCGACGCGGGAAGGTCGTCCTCGCTGAGCCGGTCGATCGCGGAGGCCACGTCGAGGAGGGTGTCGGGATAGCCGCCGCCGGCACCGGTGCGGCGGTACTCCACGTTCCAGGTCGCCAACCCCAGCCCGGTCAGTCGCTCGGCCATCGGCTCCATCAGGTCGGCGGCGTACTGCGGCAGCCAGTAGCCGCCGTGCAGGAGCACCACGGTGGCCAGCGGATGGGTGTCGGTGGGCAGCCGCAGGTCGGCGTACTGGGTGGAGCGGTCCTCGCCGTAGGTGAAGCGACGGGAACGGCCGGAGGTCCGTGTCGGGGACTGTTCCCCGCAGCCCGCGAGCAGGCCGGTGGTCGCGGTAGCGACGATCAGCCCTCGTCGGGTGAGCCTCACGCTCCGTGCTCGCGCAACCAGGCGAAGTCGGCGAGGTGCTCGGTCGCGCCGCCGGGCGTCTCGCAGATGACCGGCGCCCCGGCGTCGCGTACGACGCCCGCGAAGTCGTGCTCGTCGAGCCGGCCGGCCCCGAAGTTGGCGTGCCGGTCGGCCCCGGAGCCGAACTCGTCGCGGCTGTCGTTGGCGTGCACCAGGTCGATGCGGCCGGTGATCGAGCGGATCTTCTCCACCGCGGTCGGCAGCTCGATCCCGCCGGCCCAGGCGTGGCAGGTGTCCAGGCAGAAGCCGACCCGCTCGAAACCGTCGGCCCGCGAGATCGAGTCCCAGACCCCGGCGATCCGGTCGAGGTGCCGGGCCATCGCGTTGTCGCCGCCGGCGGTGTTCTCGATCAGCAGCGGGATCTTCAGGTCGGTGGCCTCGATCGCCTTGCGCCAGTTGTCGAAGCCGGTCGCCGGGTCGTCGTCCTTGTTGACGTGGCCGCCGTGCACGATCAGGCCCTTGGCGCCGACCGCGGCCGCTGCGTCCATGTGCTGCTGGAGCAGCTTGCGGCTCGGGATCCGGATGCGGTTGTTCGTCGTCGCGACGTTGATGATGTAGGGGGCGTGCACGTAGAGGTCGACCCCGGCCTGCTCGGCGTCGGCGCGCAGGCCGTCGGCCCCGCCGGCGTACCTGATCTCGGGGCCCTTGTAGCTCTGCGGGTCGCCGAGGAAGAACTGCACCAGCGTGGTCTCGCGGGACTGAGCCTCGGCCACCGGGTCGCTCTGGTCGACGTGTGCTCCGATCGCCACCTGGCTGCCAGAAGTCATGCGCCCAGCCTAGGTCGGCGCCACGACAACCGGCCCGGCCGCCCGCCCGGGCGGCAGCCTGTGGACGGCGATTTCGCGGGGACGCCGAAGCGTTGGTAACCTTGCCCGTCGCTCGCCTCCGATGGGAGAGCGACACACGCAAAGCCCTCCTGCCACGGAAACGCCGTGGCCGCCTGAGTCCGAAGGAGGTGGAGAACGCTATGCGTACCTATGAGCTCATGGTCATCCTCGATCCCAACCTCGAGGAGCGAACCGTTCAGCCCTCGCTCGACACGTACCTCAACGTCGTCCGCAAGGACGGTGGGAGCGTCGACAACGTCGAGATCTGGGGCCGTCGTCGTCTCGCTTACGAGATCGACAAGAACGCCGAAGGCATCTACGCCGTGGTGTCGCTGCAGGCCGAGCCTGCGACCGTGAAGGAACTCGACCGTCAGCTCACCCTGAACGAGTCGGTGCTCCGCACTAAGGTCATCCGTCCCGACGCTCACTGACCCCAGCGACGTTCTCGAACAGTTCACCCAGGGAGACCACATGGCAGGCGAGACAGTCATCACCGTCGTCGGCAACCTCACGGGCGATCCGGAGCTCCGGTTCACCCCGTCCGGTGCCGCGGTCGCGAACTTCACGATCGCCTCGACGCCGCGCGCGTTCGACAAGCAGACCAACGAGTGGAAGGACGGCGACACGCTGTTCCTGAACTGCTCGATCTGGCGGCAGGCGGCCGAGAACGTCGCCGAGTCCCTTCAGAAGGGGATGCGCGTCGTCGCGCAGGGGCGGCTCAAGCAGCGCTCCTATGAGACCCGCGAGGGCGAGAAGCGCACCGTCGTGGAGCTCGACGTCGAAGAGGTCGGCCCCAGCCTGAAGTACGCCACCGCCAAGGTCGCGCGCGTCCAGCGCAGCGGCGGAGGCGGCGGCTACGGCAGCGCGGGTGGCAGCGGTGGTGGCGGCGGGGAAGACCCGTGGGCCTCCAGCGGTGCCCCGGCCGGCCAGCCCGCCGGCGCCCAGGCAGCAGCCCCTCAAGGTGGCGGCCAGCAGGGCTCCTGGGGTGGACAGCAGGGTGGCCAGGCCGCTCCCGGTGGCCAGCCCCAGCAGAACGACCCGTGGGCGAGCGGTGGCTCTGACGAGCCCCCGTTCTGACCGCGGAAAGCACCAGAAACACACCAGTCCATCCCTAACCATTCCGGCGCGAGCCGGGCTCTATAGAAGGAGAGCACCACAATGGCCAAGGCAGTGATTCGCAAGCCCAAGAAGAAGGTTTGCCAGTTCTGCAAGGAGAAGGCGTCCGGCGTTGACTACAAGGACACCAACCTCCTGCGCAAGTTCATCTCCGACCGCGGCAAGATCCGCGCCCGTCGGGTCACCGGCAACTGTGTTCAGCACCAGCGCGACGTGGCTATTGCCGTGAAGAACGCTCGTGAGGTCGCACTGCTCCCGTACACGTCCACGGCTCGCTGAGAGGGGTCCACGATGAAGCTCATCCTGACCCAGGAGGTCACCGGTCTCGGTGCCGCAGGCGACGTGGTCGAGGTCAAGGACGGCTACGGCCGCAACTACCTCATCCCGCGCGGCTTCGGCATGCGCTGGACCCGCGGCGGCGAGAAGACCATCGAGTCGATCAAGAAGGCTCGCGAGTCCCGCTCGGTGCGCGACGCCGACCACGCCATCGAGGTGAAGGCCAAGCTGGAGGGATCGACGTACAACGTCAAGGTCCGTGCCGGCGAGGGCGGCCGTCTCTTCGGTGCGGTCACGGCAGCGGACATCGCTGAGGCGATCACCGAGGCCGGCGGCGAGGTCGACAAGCGCACCATCATGGTGGGCAACCCGATCAAGTCGCTCGGTGCGCACACGGTCACCGTCAAGGTGCACGACGAGGTCGAGGCGCAGGTCAGCCTCAACGTCGTCTCCGCCTGACGCAGCAGCACCCGCAGCACCCATCAGGGCCGTCCCCCTCACTGCGAGGGTGGGCGGCCCTCGTGCTTCTCCTCGGCCGGCCGCGGCCGGATCTCCAGCGGACCCGGGCCGCCGAGCCACTCGCGGCGGTGCACCCGGAAGAGCAGGTAGATCAACGAGACGCTGACGAGCGTGGAGACGACCAGGGTCGGGGTCTCCAGGGCGGTGACCTCGCCGCCGATCGCCAGGACGGGGAGTACGGCGACCAGGCCGAATCCCCACACCAGCAGGCCGAACCGCTTGGCGACGTAGCCGTCGGCCGGGCGCCGGTTGCCGGCCAGCAGCCCGATGTCGCGGGCGAGGAACAGGCAGAACACGATCTGCGGCAGCGAGACGAACCACTCCCCGGAGGAGTCCAGCCGGTGGTTGAGCTGCGGGAACCACATCGGCACGCTGACCGCGCCTGCGAGCATCGCCAGCCAGCGGGAGGAGGCGAACGCCGCGTCGGCGCGGGCGAGCGCGAAGGTCCCGGCGATCACCAGCAGCCAGCCGAGCGGGTCGGCCAGCGCGTCGTAGTGCTCCCACTCGGGCGACGGGTTCGCCGGGAACAGTGCGCTGCCGACCACGATCACCAGGCCCATGGCGATCTTCTGCAGCGGCGACATGCTCGCCAGCCTAGGTGGCCGGGCGCGACCGGCCGCTGCGGCGCCCACGCCGACCGGGCTGGGCGCCGGTGCGCATCCAGGCGTCCCCTCGGGCACGCACGAGCAGGGTGACCGTGCGCCCGCCCATGAAGAACAGCCCGAACGCCGCCCAGAGCCAGGCCAGGCCGCTCCCACCGTCGACCACGGCGACGACCCCCCAGGCGGCCGGGGCGAACAGGACCAGGGTGAACAGCTGCGCCCAGGCGAGGTAGACGGCGTCGCCGGCGCCGATCAGCACCCCGTCGAGGACGAACACGATGCCGGCCAGCGGCTGGGTGGCCGCGGCGACGAGCAGGACGGGGACCAGCAGGTCGAGGACGGCGGGGTCGGTGGTGAACAGCCGTCCGAGCAGCGGCGCCAGCGCCGCGAGCAGGACACCGGTGACCACGCCGCTCAGCCAGCCCCAGCGCATCATCCGGTCGGTGACGCGGCGAGTGCCGTCGAGGTCGGCGGCGCCGAGGTAGCGGCCGGTGATGGCCTGCGCGGCGATCGCGACGGCGTCGAGGGCGAAGGCCAGGAAGGTCCAGAGGGTCAGCGCGAGCTGCATCGTCGCCAGGTCGGCGTCGCCGAGTCGCGCCGCGCCGTACGTCATCACCAGCAGTGAGGCCCGCAGCGCCAGCGTGCGCACGATGAGGGGTACGCCCGCGCGCCCGGCCTGCCGGATGCCGGGGAGGTCGGGCCGCAGCGCCGCCGACTCGCGGCGGGCCGCGCGGACCACCACCCACACCAGGGCGACCGCGGAGAGGACCTGGGCGATCAGTGTGCCGATCGCGGACCCGGCGATCCCCAGGCCGAGGCCGTAGACCAGCCAGAGGTTCAGCCCGACGTTGGCCAGGTTGCCGGTGACCGCGACGACCAGCGGCGTACGGGTGTCCTGGAGGCCGCGCAGCACCCCGGTCGCGGCGAGCATCAGCAGCAGCGGGACGGCGCCGAGCAGGGCGATCCGCAGGTAGGTCACGGCGAGGGCCGCCACCTCGGGGCCGGGACCGAACAGGCCGACCAGCTCGGGGGTCAGCGGGACAGTCACGGCGCTGACCAGGACGCCGATCAGGCCGGCCAGCCAGAGCCCGTCGACGCCCTGGACCAGGGCCCCCCGGGTGTTCCCCGCGCCGACCTGCCGGGCGACGGAGGCGGTGGTGCCATAGGCCAGGAAGATGCACAGGCTGATCAGGGTGCCGAGCACGGCCGAGGCGATCCCGAGGGCGGCCAGTTGCGGGGTGCCGAGGTGGCCCACGATCGCTGCGTCGGCCAGCAGGAACAGCGGCTCGGCGACCAGGGCGAGGAACGCCGGGACGGCGAGGCGCAGGATCTCGCGGTCGTGCTCGCCGGCCCCCCGCCCCGTTATCACGAGGTGAGGCTAGGCGTTCGGGAAACCTGTGTAAAACCCGGGGATTCTGTGGGTATCGGGCAGCCGGGGGGCTTTGTCGACAAAGCCGTACGGCCATCTGTCCAGATGGCGAAAGGGTGAACGACAGCGGGCCAGAAATCTTGTGTCCACACCCCGGAGAGGGCTGTTTCCGCAGGTCAGCGGGCCTCTGGGGCCGGAAAGAAATTTGGCCGTCCACAGGTGCAGCACCACCCTGCCCACAACTGGGGTGGCGTGTTCCACCGGTCCTCCGGGTTATCCACAGGGGCCTGTGGATGACGGGCTTGGTGCGGGGCCCTGCGCGGGCTTACGTTCTGGCTGTCCGGGTGTCGACATCGTCGAATTGCCCTCCCGGAGGCAGCAACCTAGCAGCGGGCCTGTTGCGAAGATTTGTGTCGGTGGGCATCCCTATCGTCTGGATCAGTGTTCCGGACGACGGGGTGCGAGGAGGGGCCATCAGATGAGCATGACGGAGCCAAGCGGGTCCTCGGGACCCACCGGCTCGACCGGTTCGGGCGGGGTGGCCATGAGCGAGTCTTGGGCCCCCGACTACTCCCCCAGCACGTTCGCCGGGTTCGGCGAGGAGGCCACCGGCAACCAGGAGCACTGGTCCGGCCGGATGCCCCCGCAGGACTCCGACGCCGAGCAGAGCGTCCTGGGGTCGATGCTGATCTCCAAGGACGCCATCGCCGACGTCAACGAGCAGATCGGTGGCGGCGACTTCTACCGGCCGGCGCACGAGACGATCTACGACGCGATCGTCGACCTCTACGGCCGAGGTGAGCCGGCTGACCCGGTCACGGTGTCCGCGGAGCTCCAGCGTCGCGGTGAGCTGCAGAAGGTCGGCGGGGCGCCGTACCTCCACACGCTCTCGGCCAGCGTCCCGATCGCCGCCAACGCCAGCTACTACGCCACGATCGTGCGGGAGAAGGCGATCCTGAGGCGGCTCGTCGACGCCGGCACCAAGATCGCCCAGATGGGGTACGCCGGTGAGGGCGATGTCGACACCACCGTCGACGTGGCCCAGCAGGAGATCTACGCGATCGGGGAGAAGCGGCAGCAGGAGGACTACGCGCCGCTGTCCTCGATCATGGAGGCGACCCTCGACGAGATCGAGGCGATCTCCAACAACGACGGCCTGACCAACGGTGTCCCGACCGGGTTCGCCGACCTCGACGAGCTGGTCAACGGCTTCTCGGGCGGGCAGATGATCATCGTCGCCGCGCGTCCCGCGGTCGGCAAGTCGACCCTGGCGCTGGACTTCTGCCGCTCGGCCTCGATCCACAACAACCTGACCAGCGTGATCTTCAGCCTGGAGATGTCCAAGAGCGAGATCACGATGCGGCTGCTGTCCGCGGAGGCCAAGATCCCGCTGAACAACATCCGCAAGGGCCCGATGGGCGAGGACGACTGGAACAAGCTCGGCCCGAAGATGAGCCAGGTCTCCGGCGCCCCGATGTTCATCGACGACAGCCCCAACATGACGATGATGGAGATCCGCGCCAAGGCCAGGCGGCTCAAGCAGCGCCACGACCTGCGGCTGATCGTGATCGACTACCTCCAGCTGATGACCAGCGGCAAGAAGGTGGAGTCGCGCCAGGTCGAGGTCTCGGAGTTCTCCCGCCAGATCAAGCTGCTCGCCAAGGAGCTCGACGTCCCGATCGTCGCGCTCTCCCAGCTCAACCGTGGCCCGGAGCAGCGCTCCGACAAGCGCCCGATGATGAGCGACCTGCGTGAGTCGGGCTCGATCGAGCAGGACGCCGACATCGTGATGCTGCTGCACCGCGAGGACGTCTATGAGAAGGAGTCCCCCCGCGCCGGCGAGGCCGACATCATCGTCGCCAAGCACCGCAACGGCCCCACCCGCGACGTGGTCGTCAGCTTCCAGGGCCACTACTCCCGCTTCGTGGACATGGCCCACTGAGGGTCGGCTGCTGCTGCTCGCGGTAGGCGAACTTGGGTAAAATCCCTAGTCCTAGGACTGGGTCCTTAGCGGGTCCGCGTTGCATTCCGCCCAGTAAGACGTGGGCCACACCTGTCCAGCTGGTTCGCAAGGCGTGTCATCCCGTGGCGGTGCTAATACTCCAACACGGCCCATGTATGTTTTAGGTTATACAGTAATCTAAAACAAGGGAGCGGCCGATGGGACGTTACGTCCGGCGACAGTGGCCGGGGAACCCGAGTGGATCAACACGTGCTGAGCGAATGTCGTGCGAGTACCAAGCGTACGTCCCCGACAGGTTGGTCGGCACAAGCATTGAACTACCGGCGTCAGTTGCCGCTGATCTCGTTGACGTAGAGCAACAGGTGCGACACCTCAACGATGCGCACCCTGGCCTCGTGAACCTAGAACCTCTCGCAAGGTTTCTGTTGCGCGCCGAAGCCGTCGCCTCATCGAACATCGAAGGCCTGGTTCTCAACGTACGTCGGCTGGCTCGTAGTGAGGCGACCGAACGCGAGGGGCTACCCGTTACGGACGAGACCGCGCGCTCCGTTTTGGGAAACATCCGTGCGCTGGACGAGGCACTGAGCCTTGCATCCGACACGGACAGACCGGTCACCATCGATGATCTCAAGACACTTCACAAAGCCTTGCTGACCGGTACACGCGACGAACCATGGGCCGGAATCGTGCGCACTGAGCAGAACTGGATCGGCGGCCTAAATCCTTGTGCAGCCGCATTTGTGCCACCGCCAGAGGACCACGTGCCCGAACTACTGGAGGACCTCGTCGCTTACGTCTCCGGGGATGAACATCCAGCGCTCTTGCAGGCGGCTCTCGCTCACTCTCAATTCGAGACCATCCACCCCTTCGCCGACGGAAACGGTCGTGCGGGACGAGCGCTGATACAACTCGTCTTGCGGCGGCGTCGCGTCGCGACGCAGGTAGTGCCGCCTATTTCGCTGGTGCTAGCCACGCAAGCCGACACCTACGTCAATTCTCTGGACGGCACCCGTACTGATGGTCCTGCAATAGCGGGCCAACTGGAATGGGTCGAATTGTCCTGACCGCCACGGGCCGCGCGTGCCGAGATGCGTCGCAATTCGCTACCGACCTGGTCGCATTGGAGACGTTCTCACGGGAACGACTCGGACGAGTCCGCTCTCAATCGGCCACCGATCTGCTCGTGACATCTTTGCCGTCCTTGCCCGTGTTCTCGGTGACCACAGCGGCAGCGCATATCGGGCGGAGCTTCAAGGCGGCAAGCGAAGCCGTTGAGCGCCTCGTCGAGGCGGGTGTGGTGCGACAAGTCACGCTCGGTCGCCGCAACCGGGCCTTCGAAGCAGTCGGACTCTTTGAGGCGTTTACCGGCTTCGAGCGCTCACTAGCGAGCCCGGATGCAGACACGCAGGTCTCGCCGCCTTCTCGTCCAGTTCCCCATCGTCCGACTCCAGGAAGCTGAGACCAGCCGGTGAGACAGTCTCGACCACAGACTGCGCTCACTAGGTGATGAAGAAGACAAAGAAGAACAGGAAGATGTAAGAAGAGGTGAGCTCAGTTGTGTGTAGAACACCTCACGGACTGCCCCCGGTTTGGTTGACACTCGGGGTTGATGGTTCTCAGGCCGCGTCTGCGGTTGTGTAGATCATCTCAAACTCGACCGGGGTGAGCTTGCCCAGGGCCCGCTGGCGACGGCGGCGGTTGTACTTGGTTTCAATCCAGCTGATGATCGCGAGGCGCAGTTCTTCGCGGCTATCCCAGCGGCGGAGGTCGAGGACGTTCTTCTGCAGAAGCGAGAAGAAGCTCTCCATGGCGGCGTTGCCACTGCTTGACCCGACGCGGCCCATCGAGCCACGCAGGCCGTTGTTCTTCAGCAGGCGAACAACCTTCTTGGAACGAAATTGAGATCCTCGATCGCTGTGCACGATGGTGCCCTGCGGTGACCGAAGGGCGATCGCATCGCTGCAACCTCTCCTGGGCGGGCGCCGCGATACTTCGTTGTGATTGGACCGGGGGCGGTTTGTGCCCGGCCGGGGGTCTTCGCTCAAGAATCTGTCGGTATCTCCAGCTTATGCTCCATGCTCTTCTTCATTGCGAATGGGAAATGGGGCAGAAGTGGCAGGCGACGAGGTCCGGGCCGAGCGACAGTTTGACGGAAGCTGGACGGTCTTCATAAGTCACGTCGGGATCCTTGTGGGGTTGACCCAAGAGGAAGCACAGCGGCGTGCCCGGGAGTCCCCGGAAGAGCTGGTGCGGCGCACCCACTTCGAGTGGCAATGGCGGAATCGCAAGGTTGCTCGCGAACGGATCACAGACGGCCTGCTGAAGGCGGATTCGGATGACTGAGTTGGTGACGACTCGCGGGGTAGTACGGCGTAGCGCGGACGGCATGGGTTTTGGTCTATACGACCGATCGAACGTGTACCGATACTGGTTTCGCACGAAGGTGGACCAAGCGCAACGAGCCACAGAGGACCCGAACTCGATCCAGCAAGATGGCCTGCCCGTCGTCGAACCCACCACCCTTGTTTGGGTCGGGTTGAACCCCTCGTGGAGTGACGATGGAACAGGGCGGCGGGCCACACTTCGAACGGTCCTCAAGTTCGCTGGCCGTGATGGCTTCGAAGAGGTGCTCGGCCTGAACCTGTACGCGTTTCGGCACACAAAGCCGAAGAACCTCACGACACGCAACTGCGACGAGCAGCAGGGGATGCTCGGCGAACACAACGACGAGATCCTTGCGCACGCGTTTGCTCAGACAACGTCTGTACTGGTCGCGTGGGGCGGCCACGGCGCGCGACTGGGTCGAGGGGCCGAGGTGCTGCGCCTGGCTGGCGACCCGCTAGCCGTCGCTGTGCTCAGCAATGGGGAGCCCGGGCATCCGCTCTACAAGCGGCAGGACACGCCGTTGATTCGATTGTCCACTCTGCGATAGCGAGTAGCCATGTGCGCGAGAGCACCGGATCTGTAATCGGCGCGCGAGGCGACCGCAGCATGGCTCTCAGTTGAATGGACCGAGCGATCCTCACGCACATGCTCCGACCGGCCATACGTCATTCCACCGCCTGGAACGCCGCGATTCGCCGCCAATGATGGCCATCAGCTGATTAGTTGCGACGTGGGGACTCCGCCAACGGCGTGAGCAACGGTTCGCGAAGAGGTGGTGAACGGGTGCGATCGCCTACCAATGGACTCGACCGCGGATGCCCTCGTAGCTGAGCGCCGCGTCATTCGGCCGTCGTGGGGGAAGGAACAGTGCGAGGCTGCGGCATGGTCGCAATGCGTTTGGTCGCCTGGAACTGCAACGAGCGATTTGCTCGGAACTATCTGCACCTTCGCGACTTGGACTTCGACGTTGCGGTGGTGACGGAGTGTGGACCGTTCGAGCCTGACCTGAACGAGAGCCGTGCTGTCACTTCGGTCCTCAAGCTGGCAGTCGATCGGCCGAGGCACACCAAGCACATCGGTGTCTTGGCGCAGGATCCATGGCGGGTGGAGCCGCTGCCCATGATCACGAGCCAGCCATGGGTCCTCCCGGTGATGGTCACGGGACCAGTGGACTTCACCGTTCTCGCCGTCTGGGCATTGGGGTCGGAGTACGTCGATGGCCTGTCCTACGCGGCGCAGACGGCGCGCGTCGTTGCCGAAACCGTGCCGTCGATCGAGGGCCCGGTGGTCCTTGCGGGCGACCTGAACGCGCCGATCTTGCTGAAGCCGGCCGACTCTCGCCGGCACGCCGACAGTGTCAGCCGACTTGAAGCGATCGGACTCGTCAGTGCCTTCACCGCGAGCCGGGGAGACGTTGACCCACTGACCGAGCCGACGCTGTACCACCAGCGGAAGCTCGAGCAGCCATTTCACATCGACCATGTCTTCGTGCCGAAGGCGTGGACGAGCGGCATGGAGATGAGGGTCGGGAACTATGCAGACTGGGTCGCGACCAAGCGGTCGGACCACGTGCCGATCATCGTGGACATGTGGGTGCCCGTCATGGCACCCGCGGCGGCTGCCACCAGCCTCTGAGCTGGCGGCTCAGTCGAGGTTCGGGCAGGGCTTGCTGTACTCCAGCGACCCCACGATGTTGCTCCACTCCGCACGCGTCAGGTTGCGACCGGCGAGCTTGCAGGCGACGTCGAGGAGGTGCTCGGGGCGCAGGTCCCAGGTGAGCACCTGGCCGCCGGGGTGGGCGATCAGCAGCGTGTGACCGTCCGCGAGGACGCGTGCGTCGGGGGTCTGGTCGGCGTTCCCGACGGTGAAGGCAGCGAGGTGCTGCAGCGTCCTTCCGTCCCAGATGTCGACGCTCCCCGGGCCGAAGGTGAACAGCTGGGACGCGTCCGCGCTCCAGGTGACTCCCACCGGCTCGTTCGGGCCGGCGAACGAGCGCGCCGGGATGGTCCATCGCGGTCGCGCCGATCCCAGCTGCTTCGTCGGCAACGTCCCCCATTTGCCGTTCGCGTCCATGACGACGGCCTGACCACCGTCAGGGGAGAAGGCGATCAACGACGGGCTGACGTCGAACGACGTGGGGGTCACCTCGCCGGTGTCCAGGTGGACCGCCTGGAGTGGGCCAACCTCCAGGGGGAGGTACAAGGTCCGGCCGTCAGGGGTCAGCGCGAGACTGCCCAGGTAGCTCCATGGGTCCACCTTTATGGGGTCCCCGATGGGCCGGCGCGTCTTGCGGTCCAGCAGGCTGACCGTGTTGTTCTCCGAGACGGCGACGAGTCGGCGCCCATTTCGGGTGTAGTCGACCGTGTCGACTCCGGCTTCGAGATCGCGGTAGATGATGTCGCCCGTCCGCGGGTCCCACACCTCCAGGGTGTGTCGGGAGCGGCGGTCATCGCGTGCGCCGCCCGAGGTCGTGAACTCCCGTGAGTCAGGACTCCATGCAGCGCCCCACCAAGCGAGGGAGTAGCGACCGAGCGGGTGGGCCGCTGTCAGTCGTCCAGACTGCACGTCCCTGAACTGGACCTCGCCGGCATAGGTCAGGTACGCCACCGTCCGCCCGTCCGGCGACGGGCTCGACACATACGCGTTCTTGGGGTTGTCCGGGTACGACGTCGGCTCCGCGACGAAACCGGGAGTGCCGAGGCGCCAGGCCAGCAACTGCCCGTCGGCCGCGATCGTGTAGAGCGACCTGTCGGAGCCGAACGCCAGGTCCTCGACCGGCTTGCTGTGGCCCTCGAGCGTCTGGATCGGTCGCCGGGTGCTCAGGTCCCACACGATCGACTTCCCGCTGGCGAACCCGGACGCCAGGAGCCGGCCGTCGTCGGAGAACACCAGCGAGGTCACTCCCTCACCCAGGCCGGGGAGGACGTACTTCGGGCGAAGCGTGTGCGCGTCGAAGACACCGACCCCGTCGCGTTGCGAGGAGGCCAGCAGCGAACCGTCCGGGCTCAGCTCCAGGGGAGGGTTTCTCTCCGAGAGGTAGGCGACCGCCCGCGTCGCGAGCAGGCGACCGCTCGACACGTCGTACGAGCGCAGGACGTCCGGGCCTCGGGTGGCCACATAGAGGGTCTCCCCGGTGCGGCTGAGGGACACCTGGATGCGGACGCCGTCGACGGGCAAGGTCTTGAGCGGCCTGCCGGGCCGCTGCACGTCCCAGACCTGGGCGCCCGCCACATCTCCCGCGTCGAACTTGAAGAACCCGGCGGCGAGGCGCTGTCCGTCCGCGCTGAACGCGAGCGCGTCGTTGACGAACCACCCAGGGGTGGTGCCGCCGAGGTGGCCGGCGGGAGCGAGCGAGGATGCGTCGAGGAGCCTGACCGGATGGGGCGACGGTGCCACGTCGTTCGGGCGGAGATCCGCGTAGGCGAGCAGACGTCCGTCCGGACTGCGTGCCAGCGCGGATCCCGATGCCGAGGACGTCCTGGTCCTGTGGAGTTCCGCCGTGTCGTAGGTCGTGACACCCGCGGCGCCGATGGTGGTCACACTCGCACCGTCCTCGGTCACCGCGAGGCCCTCCCCGCCGTCCTGCCTCGCCTCAGCGCGGAGCTGCGAGGTCTTCCCCAGCAGCGAGTACAGCGTCGACCGGGCGGCGAGCGAGTCGTCCCGCCGGACGGCCTCGACCCCGAGCAGGAGTGAGAGGTCCGGCTCGGTCACGACCAGTGCCTGGGCGGAGAGCCGGCGCGAGTCGGCGACCCGGGCGGCCGTGGCCGCGTGGACGGCCTGGCGGTGGGAGCCCTTGGCGGCGTCGACGGCGAGGAAACCTGCGACGAGTGCCACCACCAACAGGACGCCGATGCCCGCAAGGGACAGCCGCAGTCTCCGGTTGCTCCGGCCCTGGGCATGCAGCTCCCGTTCGGCGCCCTCGGTGGAGGCCGCCAGGAAGGCTCGCTCGGTCTCGGTGAACTCGACACCGCTGCGCCCGGCCCAGTCGACGGCGGCCCCGAGCCGGACTCCGCGGTAGAGCTCACTGTCCGGAGAACCCATCGAGTCCCAGGTCTCGGCCGTGGAGGACAGGTGCCGGAAGATGCGCTGGCCCTCGACGTCCTCCTCCAGCCAACCGCGCAGTCGCGGCCACTCGCGGGCGAGTGCCTCATGGGCGATCTGCACGTCGTCCTCGTCGCTGCTGAGCAGCCGGGCGTTGATCAGGTCCTCGATCAGGTCCTCGTGCGACTCGTCGAAGGCCAGCCTCGTCCGCGCCACTCGTGTCCGAACCGGCCCGTTGTCCTCATCCGGCGCGACCAGGCGAAGGAACAGGTCCCGGAGATGGGTCCGCTGCCGGTCGTCGAGTCCGTCGTACAGGCTCTCTGCGGTCTGGGCTAAGGCATTGCGGATCCCACCGGACTGCCGGTAGCCGTCGACGGTGAGCGTGCGACCTTCCCGGAGCTCCCAGGTCTGTCGGAGCACGTGCGACAGCAGGGGCAAGGCCGCGGGTTCGCCGTCGACCTCACGGACCAGGAGGTCCACCAGGCCGGGCTCGAGGCGCAGACCGGCGTGTCGGGCCGGCCCCTCGATCGCGGCCCGCAGGTCCTCCTCGCTCATCGGCCCGGGGAGGTAGAGGCCGCGCTCGAGCAGACGCGCGAACCTCGGATTCGTGGACAGGTCGCCGAGTCGGTCGGCCCGCAGCGCGAGGACCGCGGGTCCGGCGTACGCCTCGATCCTGGTGAGGTACGCCGCGCGCTCCTCCGGGTCAGCGCAGAGCGTCACCGCCTCCTCGGCCTGGTCGACGACGAGCACCGGGAACGGCGGGTGCGAGGGCAGTCCGGCGAGCGAGTCGAGTGGACGGTGTCCGGGTGTGGTGAAGAGGACCGCTGTCCCGTCGCGTTCCAGGGACGCGATGACGCCGGCGCGAACCAGCGACGACTTGCCGGTGCCTGACGGGCCGACCACGACCAGGACGCCCTCCTGCCGGAGCTTCTCCAGGCAGGCCGCGACGTCCGTGTCGCGCCCGAAGAAGGACTCGGCGTCCTCGGCCTCATAGGGCAACAGCCCGCGGTAGGGGCAGACCGGGTTGACCTCGGCGCTCTTAGCACCGCTGAGCTCGGGGTCTTGTCGGAGGATCGCCTCCTCCAGCGATGTGAGTTCCGCACCTGGGTCGAGCCCCAGCTCCTCGCGCAGCATCCGGCGTGCCCCAGCGAGCACGTCCAGCGCCTCCATCTGACGCCCGGAGTGGTAGAGGGTCCGGGCCAGGAGGGCCCACCGCCGCTCGCGGAACGGTGCCTGCCGAGTGAGCGTTCTCGCCTCCTCCACCACGGTTCGGGAGCGCCCTGCCACGATCTCGGCTTCGACCCGCAGCTCCTCCGCATCCATCCGCAGGCCCGCCAACCGGTTTGCCTCGGCCCTCCCGGGCTCCCAGTCGTCGAGGTCCGGGAGCGGGCGTCCGCGCCACAACGCGAGCGCCTCGGTGACGACGTACGACGCCCGATCGGGATCCTGGTCCTGCAGGTGCTCACGGGCTCGGACCAGCAGCCGTTCGAACCGACGGGCGTCGAGCTGGTCCTCGTGCACGACCAGCCGGTAGCCGTAGGGCGTGGTCTCGATCGACCCGGGAGGCAGCAGCCTGCGGAGCCGGACGATGCAGCCCTGGATCATCTTCGGCCAGGACGCCGGCAGCACCTCGCCCCACAGCGCGTCGGCAAGCACCTGCTTGTCGACCGCCTCGTCCGCCCGGACCACCAACGCCTCGAGGACGACCCGGTCCCGAGCGCCGTGACTGTCCTCCCCGTCGATGGTCAGCGGGCCCAGAACTGCGATGGCCACCCCTCGACTCTGATCCCGGGTCGTCGGCACGTCAATGCAGCAATTACCGGGGGGATACCGGCCAGGCGGGGCGTGGATACCGCTCGGGTGCACAACCGATCTCAGCGGGTGCCGCCCAGGGACTCGCAGGATCAATCGGAGGACATCATGAACAGGTCAATCGCCCTCATCCTCGCCAGCTCCGTCCTGGCCGTCGCCGGTCTCGCCGGCTGCTGCGTCCCAGGCCGACACGGCCACCCAGGTCTCCGACCCGGGGCCCGCGTTCATCCAGGCGCCGGCGCAGCCGCAGACCCAATCCCAGCGGCCCCCCACCTGCCGGTTCCGCAGCTGCGCACGGTGAGGTCAGTCAGTCCGTGGTGCGCCGCGACGACACTCCTGCGCGTCGCGGCGCCGAGCGCCCGGCGCGTGGCCTCGCAACCTGAGTGCTCCCGTCATCGTCCCCCCCGAGCAGCTCGGCCACGGCCGCACGCTCGATCCAGCCGGCGTACGCAGCGCGCGACCAGCCGTGCTCGCGGACCAGGGTGCGATGGACGGCGGGGTCCATCAGCACCAGCGCCGCGGCCACGGCGCGCTTGGTGGTCAGTCCCTGCCGCAGGCCGCCAGTCGCCCTGAGGCGAGCGACGATGAACTCGGCGCCCCCGCGACGGTTGCGCTCGGAGGCCGCGTGCACCTCGGCTGCCTCCGGGTCGGCGTCCGCGGCCACCGCGAGTACGTCGGCCAAGGGGGCCGCCCGCTCCTCCAGTTGGGCTATGAACTGGGCCCAGCGGGCGATCAACTCTCGGGGCTGGGTCAGCTGCTCGAGCTCTGAGACGGCCTCCCGTTGCGACAGCGGGACCGGCTCGTCGTCGCCCACAAGCGCCCAGTCCAGCGCGAGCCGGAGGAGTTCCGCCTTCCCGCCGACCGCGGTGAAGACCGTCTTGCGGCTCACCCCGGCACGGGCGGCCACCGCATCGATGGTCGTGCGTGACCAGCCCTGCTCGACGAAGAGGTCACGGGCGGCGCTCACGACGGCCCTCCTCGTCGCCCGCGCCTGATCCTCCCGGAGGGTCGACCGATAGGGGCGACGTTGCTCGGACACCTTGACACCCGATCCTTTCTGGGTAACTCTCAGTGTAATCAAATCACTACCAGTGTAGCGGAGGAAGTCCATGCGCACACTCATCGTGGGCTCGGGTCCGACGGGCCTCTTCGTCGGCGCCTCGCTCGCACGGCGCGGTCACGACGTCGTCTCGGTGGACCGAGACGCCGGCCCGAGCGGCGGCGGCTGGAGCCGTCGAGGCGTGATGCAGTTCGAGCACGCCCACGGCTTCCGGCCGCAGGTGCCGATGGCCCTCCAGGCGGAATGGCCAGAGGCAATGGCGAGCTGGCTGTCCCACGGCGCCGAGCCGGTCGAGGTGCCGAGCGCTGCCGGGTCGCCGCAGGTGGTGGGGGTGCTCTCGCGCCGCCCGACCTTCGAGCGAGCGCTTCGCCAGGCAGCGCAGGAACAGCGCGGCCTCACCCTGCGCACCGGCCACGTCGACGGTCTCGCGCTCGACGGCGGGCGCGTCGTCGGCGCCCGGATCGACGGAGCCGTCGTCAAGGCGGACCTCGTGGTCGATGCCTCGGGTCGAAGCGGACACTTCGGCCGGACGCGCGGGACGGACAGCGGCCCCGAGCTCGACGGCGACTGCGGCCTGGCGTACGTCGACCGCACCTACCAGCTGTTGCCGGGCGCGGAGCCCGGGCCGATGACGTCTGCGATCGCGTATGCCGCGGACTTCGACGGCTACCAGTGCCTGGTCTTCCTGCACGAGTCCGGCCACTTCTCGGTGGTGTTCGTGCGCCCCACCGCGGATGCGGCGCTGAAGGCGCTGCGCTTCGAGTCCGCCTTCGAGGCCGCCTGCCGAGCCGTCCCGGCGCTGGCCGAGTGGACCGACCCGGCCCGCGCCCGGCCCGACCTCGGGGGTGCTCGTCGGCGGGGCACTGCGCAACGTCTACCGCCGACAGGCCGGCACACCGGGACTGGTCGCGGTCGGGGACTCGGTCGCGACGACGACCCCGACCCGAGGACGAGGGATCGCGATGGCCTTCATGCAGGTGACCGCGCTCCTCCGGCCTCCTCGACGACGGCGCAGAGCCCGCCACCGTGGCGGAACCGTTCGGCGCCTGGTGCGACGCCAACATCGAGCCGTGGGTGGCCGACCACATCGCCATCGACGGCGGCATGGTCAGGCGCTGGCAGCGTTACGACCTCGACCCGAGCCTGCCGCTGACCTCCGACCTCATCGCGGCCGCGGTCGAGGCCGACCCCCGGATCGGGCAGCACGCCGCAGGCTACTTCGCGATGACCGCGCTGCCCGAGACCCTCCGGCCCGCCGAGCCCTGGGCCCGCGCGGTCTACGAGCGAGGTTGGCGATCGCCGTACGCACCGGGCCCGACGCGCGACGACCTGGTGGATGTCATCGAGAGGGCGGTGCCCGCCGCGCATGTCTGAGGACTCGGCCACCCCGATGAGTTCGGCGCGTCAACATGGTCCAAGGTGTCAACGACCGCAACTTGATGAGGAGCAGCAATGACGCAGCTGGTCAGGGTCCACAACTTCGGGGTGTCCCAGGACGGGTACGCCGCGGGGGAGGGCCAGAGCCTGGAGCATCCCTTCGGCCATGCTGACCCGATGGCGCTCCTCGGCTGGGCCTTCGGCACGGCGAGCTGGCCCAACCGGACGGACCCCGGCGGCAGCCGCGGACTGGACGACTACCTGGTCCGCGACTTCCACCGCAACATCGGCGCCGAGATCATGGGCCGCAACAAGTTCGGCCACGAGCGCGGCCCGTGGGCCGACCACGAGTGGCAGGGATGGTGGGGGCCGGAACCGCCGTTCCACACCCCGGTCTTCGTGATGACCCACCACGAGCGACCCTCCTTCGCCCTGTCCGACACGACCTTCCACTTCGTCAGTGGCGACCCAGCGACGGTGCTGGACCGCGCCCTCGAAGCCGCCGACGGCAAGGACGTCCGTCTCGGCGGTGGCGCCACCACCGTGCGACAGTTCCTGGACGCCGGACTCGTCGACACGCTTCACGTCGCGGTCGCCCCCGTCGAGCTCGGCGCCGGCTCCCGGCTGTGGGATTCCCCCGACGAGCTCCTCGACCGCTATCACCGTGACGTCGTACCCGGCTCGAACGGCGTGGTCCACCACCTGTTCTGGCGCGACTGAGTCGGCGGTCTGAGGCAGCCCGACGTCCTGGTGATGCGCGCCCATGGCCGGACGGGACACCTGGCGCCCGGATTGTCCCCGCGATGGTTCATACTACGTACGTCGCAGCCTCGTCAGAGGCTGACTTCGCGGACGTGGTGTAGTTGCAGCACGCTTCCCTTCCAGGGAAGGGGTCGAGGTTCAAATCCTCGCGTCCGCTCCAGATCCGAAGCCGGAGCCCAGCGGCCAGAGCGCGAGCGCGTGGGTCGATGCACCGTGTCAGGGTGACTCATTGGCCGGAGGGCCCGTTCTAAATGCACCGCCAGTGCACTATGCTGCCTTAATGGACCTCAGTACCGGCAACCTGGCACTGGCGATCGGCGCCCGCGTGAAGCAGGTGCGCCAAGCGCGCCGTTGGACGTTGGACCAGCTGGCAGAGGCCGCCGGGGTGAGTCGGCGGATGGTGGTCAACGTCGAGCAGGGTGCCGCGAACCCGAGCGTGGGAACTCTGCTGCGGCTCAGCAACGCGCTCGGAGTGGGACTGCCGGCGTTGGTCGAGCCGCCAGCATCGCCCGATGTGAAGGTCGTCCGCAGCGGTGGAGGCGCCGCACTGTGGACCGGCAAGGCCGGGGGCCGCGGGGTCCTCGTGGCCGGGACCACGCCTCCGGACGTGTTGGAGTTGTGGGACTGGACACTGCACCCGGGTGAGGAGCACAGTAGCGAGGCGCACACCGCCGGCACCAAGGAACTCCTGCAGGTCCACGACGGCTCGGTGACCCTCGGTGTCGGGGACAAAACGGTGAGCCTCGACGTCGGGGACGCGGTCGCGTTCCAGAGCGACGCGCCGCACGCCTACAGCAACAAGGGCAGTCAACCAGCGCGGTTCTCGCTCGCCGTCTTCCAGCCCGGAGTTGGCTCGACACCGGGAACGGAGCCGTCCCATGACTGACCCCATCCGCCTCGAGTCGTTCCTGGCCGGCGCTCACGTTGACTCCGCGGTCTTCGCGCTCCGCCCCGACTACCGTGCCCTGCTGGTGGCCGTCGAGGGGTTGCTGCCCGGGGCGAGTGACGAGACGAGCGAGACGCTGCTTCAGGCGGCCGAGGCCACGGCGCGGACGGCGCTGCAGGACCAGCCGGTCGAGCAGCTTTCGCACATCGCGGCGTGGCGCGACGCCTACCGCGCCTTCGGTGCGAAACCGCAGCGCACACGCAACAGCCTGGAGGCCCTCACACGCCGTACCCCAGGCGCGCTGCCACGGGTCAACCAGCTCACCGACCTCTACAACTCCATCTCGGTTCGGCACCAGATCCCGCTCGGTGGGGAGGACCTGACCTGCTATGCGGGCTCCCCGCGCCTGCTACGCGCCACCGGCCAAGAGTCGTTCGAGACCACCTTGGACGGCGCCACCGTCGTCGAGCATCCCGACCCGGGTGAGGTGGTCTGGTGCGACGACCAGGGGGTGACCTGCCGGCGGTGGAACTGGAGACAGGCACGCCGCACCCAGCTCACCGAGACGACCACCTCGGCGTTGTTCATCCTCGACGCGCTCGACCCCATGACCGACGACGCCCTGGGCGCCGCGGCCGATGACCTGATCGACCACCTGACCCGACTCGGGCCTGAGGTGCAGTCCGCTCGCCGACTGATCACCTCAGGCACGGCGCCTGCTGAAGGAGACTGACGTGCTGATCCACCCTTGGGACGCTGCGCTCGAGCCCGCCGAATGGCAGGCCTGGGTGCGTTCCACCGATCGGTTCGGGGTGCTCGCGGTCAACAACCTCGACCCGGCCAAGGCTCCGCTGGTGGTGCCCACCCACTTCACCCTCGCCGACGAGGAACTGCTCATCCACCTGGCTCGGCCGAACCCTGTCTGGCCACACCTGGAGGCCGCCTCCGAGGTGCGCCTGGCGGTGGTCGGTGACTACGCCTACATACCGACCTACTGGCGCGCCCAGGCCGGTGGCCGCGACGAGGACGGGGTGCCGACCAGCTACTACAGCACCGTGCAGTTCGTGTGCCGCCCCACGGTGATCGACGACCCGTCCGGCAAGGCCGCCATCCTCACCGCCCAGCTCGCCGACTTCCAGCCCGAGGGCCGGCATGCAGCCGTGGAACCCGACAGCGAACCGTACGGGCGGATGCTGCCCGGTATCCGCGGCGTCCGGCTCGCCGTGGTGCGGGTGGACGCAAAGTTCAAGTACGACGACCACAACCCCGTCGCGCACCGAGAGCGCGTGATCGACAACCTCCAGGGGCGCCACCGCGGCCTCGACTCTGGGGCCGCTGCCCAGCAACGACGGCGCCTCGACGCCACCGGCGAGTGGCGCACCCGCCGCGACCAGAGCTGAGCCAACCCCTACCGCCGCCTGTGACGTGCCGCGGGTTGTCGTACGGCCGCGCCGGCGGGCGCCGTGCACAGCGGCGGGGACCGCGTTGCCGACCGGCTGGGATACTGGTCGTGACCACGAGCGAGGAGGCGCCATGAGCAGGATCAACCAGACGCTGAAGCAACTCGTCGACGACCTCGACCTCGACCGCCGGCTCAACGGGCTGGTCGAGCAGGCCGAGGAGGGCTACCAGCGGGCGGTCGCGTCGGCGGGGGAGTACACCCACGAGCACCTCGACGAGGTCGAGCGGCTGCTGGACCGGGTGAGCGAGAAGATCGAGGAGCGCACCGACGGCAAGTACGCCGACCGGGTCGTCCAGGTCCGCACCCGGCTCATCGAGGGTGCCGCTCGGTTGGCCGACCGGCGTCCGCGGGACGACGACTAGCCGAACCTCACCCGTTGGCGGGGCCGGTGAGGCGCTCCAGCCGCGACTCGAGGCTGGCCCGGCGGTGGGCGTTGCCGCTGAGCCCGACGTACGCCGAGCCGTACGCCGCGAGCAGCGCGTCGTCGAGGCGGCGCACCGCACCCGGTGGGTAGCGGTAGTCCATCCGCGTCCGGATCGCCTCCTCATCGCCGCCGCGCAGGACGTCGCTGAGCTCGTCGAGGGAGACGATGCCGAGCTCCAGCAGCAGCCCGGAGATCCAGGCGTAGTGGTCGGTGCGCGACCAGCCGGCCTCGGCGTACTGCCCGGCGAGGAACGCGGCCAGCTCCCGCGGGTCGATCCGCGGGTCGTCGTCGGGTGCGACGTCGCCGTCGGTGGCACTGGTGGCACTCGACCGCAGGGTGTCGCGGATGGTGGAGAACTCGCGGTCGGCGAGCTCGAGGAGCCCGGCCGCCAGGGTGAAGCGGCGGTCGAAGTCGCGGGCGTGCTCGTCGGGCATGGTGCCCTTGTAGCGGATGTCGTGCTCGAACTCCGCCCACGCGTGCTGGAGCACCGTCCGGATCTGCACCTGTGCCTGCCGGCCGCGCAGCAGCTCGTAGGCCGGGTGGCCCTCGCGGGCGGCGTCGACCCCGATCAGCAGGTGCCGGCTGGCGTAGCCGAACCGGCCCTCCTGCGCGGTCTCGCGGCCCATGTCGCGGTCGTCGTGGATCACCACCTGGTCGCGCAGCAGGTCGGCCACCGCCGAGACGTCGCTGTGCACGTAGGTGATGACGCGGATCCCGATGGTGTCGGTGATCTCGCGGAGCGGGTCGGAGTAGAGGGGTACGCCGTCCTTGGTGCGGCGCACCTTCTCCGCGAAGGACGCCACCGTCTTGGTGCGTCCGGTCACCGAGAGGTAGTTGATGCCGGCCTCGTCGAGGATCGCGGTCACCAGCGCCAGGAACTGGTCGCCGGCGGCGGCCAGGGCCGGGTGGCCCAGCGAGTACTCCCGCACCGGGTCGGCCGAGATGGCCGGCGCGCGCGGGGGCCGGGGGCTGGGGGACAGGTCCGGCGGCAGGGTCGGGGTCAGGATGTAGCCGGTCTCGAAGTCGCCGTACGTCGTGGTGTCGGACGGCCGGCTCGCGGCGAACAGCGCGACGTAGGCGCACAGGACCGCGTCGACCTGGTCCTCGACCACCCGCAGCTGGCTCTTGCGGCTGGCGGTCTCCACCCGTCGCCGCAGCTCGGCCCAGCCGGCGCCCGAGCCGCCGTTGTCGGCGTACCCCTCGCCGTCCAGGTGCAGGGCCGGCTCGGCGGCGGAGAGCCCCTCGACCAGTCCCATCAGGGTGAGCAGCTCGGCGCGCAGTCCCTCGAGGTCGCGGCCGGGCTTGTGCTTGTACTTCAGCGTCCGCCCGAGCCGGAACAGCGCGACCGTGGCCGGGTGCGGGTAGACCTCGATGGCCCGGCGCTTGCGGCCCGACCGAGGGTTCATGTCCAGACCCAGTGCCTGGCACAGCTCCGCACCGCGGGGGACGCCACTGAACTCGGGCTTGCCGGTGTTGGACGGGTGCGCCCCGGCGTCGAAGCGGGCGAAGTCCTTGTTGAGCGCGGCCTCCGCGGGCCGGTTGCCGGTCGGGTTCGTCACGATCAGGGGGGCGTCGATGGCGACCAGGCAGTCGCCCTCGGCGTACGGCGCCAGGGCGGTCAGGATCTCCTCGTCGGTGTGTGCCGCCGAGACGTGCAGCAGCCGCCCGGAACCGTCGAGCACGGCCAGCCCGGTGGGCCGCTTGGTGCCCCACGCGAGGTCGACGCCGATGTGGATCATGGGCTCAGCCTGCCGTACCGGACGGGCCGGGGGCACTCAGCGCAGCTTCGCGGCCAGTCGCAGCATCGTGGACGTGCCCCGTGACGTGACCGGGACACCGAGTAGCTCCTCCAGCACGGGGGTGGCGAAGCTGGTGCGCTCGAGCCGGTTCAGCGAGATCGCGTGCCACTGGTCGGCCACGACCACGCTGAGCTTCCCGTTGGGCGCCTCGAAGGGCAGCGTGACCGGGAAGCGCGCCGGCCCGTCGAAGAACGAGACCTCCGCGTTGGGTCCGACGTCGGCGACCTCGAGGGCGAGCACCCAGTCGACGGACCGGACCAGGGCGACGTCGTCCCACCCGCAGACCGGAAGGAGCGACGCGGCCGCGCGGTCGGCCACGACCTGAGGATCCTCGGCGGTGAACACCACGGTGCCGTTGGCCTGGAACGAGGTGGCCTCCCCGGCTCCGGCCGCGGCGAAGGCGTCGAGCAGCTGGGCGCGGGTGGGGCTGCGCCGCTGACCGAGGTTGAGGTTGCGGAAGAACGCGACCGACGCGGCCGGGGTCATCCGCGCCAGGCCTGGACCATCAGGTCGCGGACCTCCCCGGCCAGGTCCTCGACGTTGCACAGCACGACCGCGTTCACGTCGTCCTCGGGCCACCGGTTGGCGATCGCGGAGACGCCCGGGTCGGCGCCACCATGGCCGTAGCGGCCGTCGGGATAGAGCAGCACGCCGTACCCCGCGAAGAAGCCGTCCTCGGCGGCGGCGTGCGGCGACAGGACCCGCTGCTGATAGTCGCCGAGGAGCGTTCCGTCGGCGTAGGCCCGCAGGAAGCGGTCGAGGTCGCGGGCGGTGGTGAACGCGCCGCCGTCCCCGCCGCCGACCACCGGGATGCTGTGGACGTTGCTGCGCCAGGAGGCCGCGGCATCGGGTCGGGGCAGGTAGCCGACGGCGACGTCCGGGACTGCCTCGTCCAGGCGGAAGAACCCGGAGGCGTCCATCCCCGCGCGGTCGAAAACGCGCTGTCGCACCACCTCGGGGAAGGGCTGCCCGGTGACCTGCTCGGCGACCAGGGCGAGGACGATGTAGCCGGCGTTGGAGTACTGGTGGCGCTCGCCCGGGGGACGGTACGGCGGGAGGTCGCCGAACATCGGCAGGAAGTCGACCGGCGTCTCGACGCGGTGGACCGGGCGGGTCTCCCACAGCGCTGCGTAGTCCTGGCCGCTGCCGGGGAAGCCGTCCTCCTCCTCGAAGTAGTCGGCGATCCCGGAGGTGTGGCAGAGCAGGTGGTGGACCGTCACCTCAGGGAGAAGTGTCGAGGGCCGGCGGCCGGCCGGGAGCAGGTCGAGCACCGACGACTCGAAGGCCAGGTGACCCGTCGCGACGAGGTCGGTGATCGCCACGGCGGTGAACATCTTGGTCACCGAGGCGGTCCCGAAGCGGGTCGCCGGGCTGACCCTCGTGCCGGCTGCCCGGTCGGCGTACCCCATCGATGCGTCGAAGAGGGTCTCGCCTCCTCGGGTCAGCAGCGCCGATCCGGACAGGTCCCGGTCGCGCTCCCACTCCGCCAGCGTCGTGGTGAGCATGGCGAGTCGGTCGTCGAGGTCGGGCACCCGATCACCGTGACATCCGCGAAAGGCCGCTGGCAACGGGGTTTGCGGGATCGGGGCCAGGCGTCGGGCTAGCTGCCGAGTCGCTCGTGCAGGTGCACCGAGACCGGGGCCCCGGCCTCCTTGCCGATCTCCTTGCGGATGCTGGCCTTCACGGGCAGCTTGTGGGTGCCGTCGCCGAGCGCCATGAAGGAGCTCTGGAACGGCACTCCGTCGATCTCTCCCCGCACCTTGACCAGGCCGCCGGTCCCGAAGTAGTCGGCCGATCCGGGCATCACGACGTACGTCCAGCCGCCCTTGGCGGGGCTCTTCTGCAGCACTGCGGTGAAGTCGCGATCCAGCCCGCCGGGCTCCCTGGCTGTTGCGTCCATGGCGTTCCCTTCCACCGCACCCGGTGGTGCGGTTCTGCCGATACTGACCTCGCGGGACTGGCGGACTCATCGCCCCGCTGGTGTCCGGTACGTCGTGACGTGCAGCCATGTTGTGGGGCGGCCCATGGCATCGTCAGAAATTTCGGGAAAAGTGTTGCCTCTGTCCCGGTTTCTGCTGCCCCGCGGTCTAGTGCACCCCCGTTCGGACTATGGCTCGATCGGGGATGGGCGGATAGGACCAGAACACGTCCTTAGGCAGGGCACACGCGGGACGTCACCGGGCGGTGATCCGTGCGGTGGTTGCCACCGAAACTTCGATTGCCCCAGGAGATGGGCACGGATGATTGGGCTGCGCGGCGCAGACGGACGAGGGGGAGGAAGCCTGCGTCGCGCAACGCCCGCCTGCGTGGCGCTTCGGCCAGCCCCGCGCCCGGCCAACGCCGCGCCCGGTTAGCGTCGTGCTCTGGGCAGCGCAGCGCCGCGCCACCGCTCGGGTCCGCCTTGGACGGCCCCCGCCCTGCCCCGCGATTTCGTCGACATCGGGGGGGTCGACGAAATCTCCACTCCGCCGGTCTGGTCTGTAGTTCGCCGACCGGTCACTCGGCGCACGCTCCAGGGCGCCGACCGGTCAGTTCGAGCACGGCGATCGTGCACCAATTGCCCGCTCGGCGTCGTACGGCGTGCGCGCAGTGCCCGGTCGCGTAATTGCCCGGGGACTAGGGTGCAAGGAGGCCTGAAAACACGACCGAGGAGATGTGATGACCAGCCGGCTCAACCCCTACATCAGCTTCCGGGACAACGCCCGCGAGGCGATGGAGTTCTACCGTGACGCGCTCGGGGGAGACCTCGAGATCAACACCTTCGGCGACTACGGCGACAAGGACGCCCCGGAGGCGAATCTGGTGATGCACTCGATGCTCTCGACGCCGAGCGGCTACACCGTGATGGGCGCGGACACCCCGCCCGGCATGGAGTACCAGCCAGGCAGCTCCATCACGGTCAGCCTCAGCGGCGACGACGGTGACGAGCTGCGCGGCTACTTCGAGAAGCTCTCTGCGGGCGGCTCGGTGTCGATGCCCCTGGAGAAGCAGATGTGGGGCGACGAGTTCGGCATGTGCACCGACAGGTTCGGTGTCGGCTGGATGGTCAACATCGCCGGGGACGCCAGCTGATGGCGTGAGCGCGCTCGTCGTTTGTCCCGCCACCCGTGCGGGTACTCCGAGCGTGATGAGCACCCCATCCTCTGAGCACCAGAGACCGGACGGCGTCAGCGACGAGACGGTGACGGCGCTGGGTCGACTCTCCGAGGCCCTCGAGGCCGTGGAGGTGGCCCGGGGACACCTCTACACCTTCCACCGGCTCTCCGGCACCGCCGACCTCACCCTCGGTGACGCGGTCGACCAGCTTCGCGGGGCCGGCCACGGCGACCTCGCCGACCGGATCGAGCGCGAGCTGGTCGGTCGCAACGTGCTGCAGGGCCGCTGGACGTTCCAGATCGTCGAGGAGTACGACGACACCTACTACTCCGTCTTCAAGAACCTCGATCGGGAGGCACGGGAGCGGCTCGTCGGGGGTCGCCGGCACCTCTTCGAGGCCGAGATGAAGGAGGAGCGTCGTACCCACGGGGCGACGCACCACGAAGCCACCCCTGACGAACCGGATCGCGACGCACCCGAGCACCACCCGACGAAGGGCACCAGATGAAGCTCCAGCGCACGGTCGAGACCAACGCCTCCCCCGCGGCGGTGTTCGCCTTTCTCAGCGACTTCACCACGACCAACCAGTGGGACCCCGGCACCGTGCAGACGGTGCTCGTCTCCGGTGACGGCGGAGTGGGGACCAGCTACCGCAACACCTCGAAGTTCATGGGGCGTGAGACCGAGCTGACCTACGTCGTCGTCGAGCACCAGCCCGACTCCCGGTTCGCACTGCGCGGTGAGAACTCCTCCGTGGTGGCCAACGACACCATGGAGATGCAGCCCCACGGGGCGGGCACGAAGGTCACCTACACCGCCGACTTCGAGTTCAAGGGGATCGGCAAGTTCATCGCGCCCCTGCTGGCCCCCGCCCTGAAGAAGCTCGGCGACGACGCCGAGAAGGGCCTGCACGAGTCGCTCGGGGCGCTGTGAGCTCGGTCCCCCGCAAGCTCGGCAGCTGCCTGGACACCCTGCTCGACCGCACCGTCGCACCGGGCTTCAGCCGGGTCGGTCCCGCGGTCCGCCGCCGACTGCCGGGCTGGCCGGACGACCCCGAGCCGGGCTCCCTGGCCGGCCGCACGGCCGCCGTCACAGGCGCCACCTCGGGACTCGGCACCGCCACGGCCGAGGGCCTCGCCCGCCTCGGGGCAACGGTGCGGCTGGTCGTGCGCGACGTGGCCAAGGCCGAGGGCGTTCGGGCCGACCTCCAGCGCGCGGTCCCGGGCGCGGTCATCGAGATCGACCGGTGCGACATCGCCGACCTCGACGACGTACGCCGCTTCTGCGCCGAGCTCGACACCGACCGCATCGACGTACTCGTGCACAACGCCGGCGCGCTGCCCCCCGAGCGCACCGAGTCGCCGCAGGGACACGAGCTGACGATGGCCGTGCACGTCCTCGGTCCCGTGCTGATGACCGAGCTGTTGCGTCCCGTGCTCGGCGGCCACGACGCCCGGGTCGTCTTGGTCACCTCGGGAGGGATGTACGGCCAGCGACTCCGAGCCGACGATCCGGAGTACCTCAAGGGCGAATACTCCGGAACGACCGCCTACGCGCGCAGCAAGCGCGCCCAGGTGGAGCTGCTCCCGACGCTGGCGGGCCGATGGGCCGCGAGCGGGATCCTGGTGTACGCCACGCACCCCGGCTGGGCCGACACCCCCGGGATCGTGGACTCGCTGCCCACCTTCCACAAGCTGACCGCGCCGCTGCTGCGCGACGCCGCCGGAGGGGCGGAGACCACCGTCTGGCTGGCCGCCGAGCAGCCGGCCCCGAGGTCGGCGCAGCTCTGGCACGACCGGCGCGCGCGACCGACGCACATGCTGCGTCGTACTCGGACCGGCGAGGCCGAACGGCGCGAGCTCTGGGCCTGGTGCCTCGACGTGACCGCCCTCGACACAGGTCGATGAGCGGGCCGCGGACGTAGGTTGCCATCGTGGAGAACGACCGGAACGAGACGGACTCGGAGCGCTACGACCGCAACTGGTTGGAGCTGCTCAACGAGCTGCGGGTCGCCCAGACCGGCGTCCAGGTGCTGGCCGGCTTCCTGCTGACGCTGCCGTTCACCTCCCGCTTCGCCGAGATCAGTGGCGGTCACCGGACGATCTTCCTGGTGGCGTTCTCGTTCGCCGTGGTCACCGTGGGGCTGATGACCGCCCCCGTCGCACTGCACCGCTTCCTGTTCGGCCGTCATGAGAAGGACCTGCTCGTCCGTGTCGGTGGCGCCATCGCCAAGTCGGGACTGGCCGCCATGGGCCTGACCCTGGTCACCGTGGTGACGCTCATCTTCGCCGTGGTCGTCGGCGACCTGGCCGGCCTCGTGGCCGGAGCGACGGTGCTGGTGTTCTACTCCCTGGCCTGGGTGGTCCTCCCGTTGACGCTCCTGCGCCACGGTCACCCGCGAGGGCAGCGGGGATGAACGCGCACACCGACTGGCTCCTGACCAAGGCCGAGCGGGGCAACGCCCAGACCCGGCTCGACGACCGGCACCCCGGCGAGCAGGCGTGGAGCACGGGCAACCTGGTGCGCCCGCTGATCCACGGGTCGACGTACTTCGCCGAGCTCCACGACCGGATCGAGGCCACCGAGGCCGGTGACCTGATCTTCTTCACCGACTGGCAGGGCGACGCCGACGAGCGGCTCACCGGCGAGCCGGGCAGCGAGGTCGCGAACGTGCTCGGCCGCGCCGACGAACGTGGCGTCGACGTGCGGGGACTGATCTGGCGCTCGCACTGGGAGAAGCTGAACTTCTCGGCCGAGGAGAACCGCCGCCTCGGCATCCGGCTGCAGGAACGCGGGGCCGAGGCGCTGCTCGACATGCGCGTGCGCACGGGCGGTGCCCACCACCAGAAGTTCGTCGTGATCCGCCATCGAGACCGTCCCGAGGACGACATCGCCTACGTCGGCGGGATCGACCTGTGCCACTCCCGGCGCGACGACGCCGAGCACCTCGGCGACCCGCAGGCCCTCGAGCTCGCGCCGGAGTACGGCGACACTCCGCCCTGGCACGACGTGCAGGCAGCCATCACCGGGCCGGCCGTGCACGACGTCGAGACCGTCTTCCGCGAGCGCTGGGAGGATCCCACCGGACTCACCCGACACCCGGTCTACTGGACCCAGGACAAGGTGCTGGGCCTGGACATGGACCCTGACCCGCTGCCGCCGCAGGCAGCGCCGCCGCCCTCTCCTGACGGTGCGACGCACACGGTCCAGCTGCTCCGCACCTACCCCAACCTGCGGCACGGCCGCGACTACCCGTTCGCCCGCGGGGGCGAGCGGAGCGTCGCCCGCGGCTACAGCAAGGCCCTCGAGATGGCCCGTCGTCTGGTCTACGTCGAGGACCAGTACCTCTGGGGCCACCACGTCGGGGACGTCTTCACCGAGGCGCTGCGCAACAACCCCGATCTGCATGTCATCGCAGTCGTCCCCCAGTTCACAGACCAGGACGGGTGGCTGGCCCGCACACCTCAGCTGCTCGGTCGGAGGCGAGCGATGTCGGAGATGATCAAGGCCGCTCCCGGCCGGGTCGCGGTCTACGGGATCGAGAACCGCCAGGGCACCCCGGTCTACGTGCACGCCAAGGTGTGCCTGATGGACGACACCTGGGCCACCGTCGGGTCGGACAACTTCAACCGCCGCTCGTGGACCCACGACTCGGAGCTCTCGGCCGTCGTCGTCGACGAGGCCGCGGCGGACCACAGCCCCTACGCACGGCGGCTGCGGCTCACCCTGGCGGCCGAGCACCTCGACCGCGACATCGAACCGGACTCCGTGGTCGAGGCGATGGCCGACTGCGTCGAGCCGCACGCCATGTTCACGGCGTACGCCGAGTCGGCCGCGCGGCTCGATGCCTGGCACGAGGGGGGCCGGGTCGGGGAACGCCCGCCGGGGCGCCTGCGCCGGCTCGAGGCCCCGAAGCTGGGCCGGTTGACCCGGCTGTTGGCCACGCCGCCGTACCTGCTCCTGCACGACCCGGACGGGCGGCCTGGTCCGCTGCGCCGCAAGGGCGGCTTCTGACGCGTTTGGGTCCGTGGCTAGGTTGACGCCATGGTTCGCAGACTCGGTCCCCTGTTCGTCGCGCTCGCGCTCGCGTTGTCGCTGACCGGCTGCGGCAGCAGTGACAACGGTGGCGCTTCGGGGTCGGCCAAGGTCAGCACGGCCGCCAACGGCGACCGGTTCAACGATGCCGACGTTGCCTTCGCCACCGGGATGATCCCGCACCACGCGCAGGCGCTGGTGATGGTGGACATGACCTCCGGTCGCCGCCTGAGTCCGGAGCTGACCGCTCTGACCGACCAGATCCGTGAGGCGCAGGCGCCCGAGATCGAGACGATGACGGGCTGGCTCACCGACTGGGACCAGAAGGTCCCGGAGACCTCGCGGGACCACGCCAATGCCGGACATGACATGGAGGGCATGGACGGCATGGACGGAATGGACGAGGAGGGGATGCCCGGGATGATGTCGGCCGAGGAGATGCACTCACTCGAGTCGGCGAGCGGCCCGGCCTTCGAGACCACCTGGTTGAAGCTGATGATCAAGCACCACGAGGGGGCCGTCGCGATGGCCAGGACCGAGCAGGCCGACGGTCACTTCAAGGGCGCGATCACCCTGGCGGACGGCATCGTGTCGAGCCAGCGAGCGGAGATCGAGCAGATGCGGACGATGCTGGGAGGCTGAGCCTCTCAGCGACGGAGGAGCCGGCTCCAGAATCCAGCGCCGGGCTCCTTGGCGTGCCCTTCGCAGCGAGCGGACTTCGGCACGCCGGCCATCACCTGGTCGACGTGCATCCCGCACCCGGCCCAGGTGACCTTCTCGCACTTGCGACACTTCACTGCTCGGCACACGGCCGCGCCTCCTTCTGTCGGTGAGCGATACCCGGCCGGGTATCTGGTAGCCTCACCGTAACACCCCCAGGGGTATGGCGTGCAAGCCGGGGACCGCTCGGGCGCACGGCGACGGACCGTCCCCCTGCCGAGCTCGAAGGAGAGACCACGTGGAACTCGATCCGGCTTCGATGACCCCGGTGATCAACCGGATCAAACGCGCCCAGGGCCAGCTCGCCGGCGTCCTGCGGATGCTGGAGGAGGGTCGTGAGTGCGAGGACGTGGTCACCCAGCTGGCCGCGGTCTCCAAGGCGCTGGATCGCGCCGGCTTCGCCATCGTCGCCTCGGGCCTGCAGGCGTGTCTGACGGGCGAGGACGCCGACCCCCTGGACGTGAAGAAGATGGAGAAGCTCTTCCTCTCCCTCGCCTGACCGGGAACCGGACCCCGGTCCCCGAAGGGGGAGGATGGGGGCATGGACAAGTACGCCCCGGTGAACTTCCTCCAGAAGAGACTGGCCAACCCCGTCGTCCGCCGTGTCCTGGAGCGGGGTCGGCTTCCTGGCTACGCGCTGCTCGAGACGACCGGCCGCCGCACGGGCAGGTTGCGTCGTACGCCGGTGGGTGACGGGACCGTGGGCGACACGTTCTGGATCGTCTCCGAGCACGGCCGGCGCTCGGCGTACGTGCTCAACATCGAGGCGGAACCGCGCGTCCGGGTGCGGATCCGGGGCCGCTGGCGTTCGGGCACCGCACACCTGCTTCCCGGTGACGATCCGCGCGCGCGACAGCGGGAGCTGCGTCGGCACCGTCTGGGCGCCTGGGTCAACGGGGCCGCTGTCCGCGTGTTCGGCACCGACCTGCTCACGGTCCGGATCGACCTCGACGAGTGAGGGTGCTGGTGCCGCTACGGTGCGGGCATGAGTGACGCCCCCGCCCCCGCCGTACTCACCGAGCTGGTCGGCCACGTCTTGGTCGTGACCCTGAACCGGCCCGAGGCCCGCAACGCGGTGAACGCGGCGCTGACCCAAGGGCTCGGCGACGCGCTGGAGCGCGCCGCGGGCGACCCCGAGATCCGGGTGGTCGTGCTGGCCGGCGCGGGTGCGAGGACCTTCTGCGCCGGCGCCGACCTCAAGGCGATCTCCCGCGGGGAGGCCCTCAACCCGCCGGGAACCGAAGCCTGGGGTTTCGCGGGGTTCGTCAACCACCCGATCAGCAAGCCGGTGGTCGCGGCGGTGCACGCGAGCGCCTTGGGCGGCGGACTGGAGCTCGTGCTCGCCTGCGACCTGGTCGTCGCCGCCGAGTCCGCGACCTTCGGCCTGCCCGAGGTGCGCCGGGGACTGATGGCAGCGGCCGGGGGACTGATCCGGCTGCCCGAGCAACTGCCGCGCAAGCTGGCGATGCAGGTGATCCTCACCGGTGAGCCGATCACCGCTGAGACGGCGCTCCGCTGGGGGCTGGTCAACGAGGTGGTCCCCACCGAGCGGGTGCACGAGGCCGCGATGGACCTGGCCCAGCGGATCGCCGCCAACGCGCCGCTGGCCGTGCAGGCGAGCAAGCGGATCGCCCTCGGCATGGGGAGCGGTGACGAGGCTGGGCTCCCGCAGGAGCGGGCCGCGTGGCGCGCCAACGACGAGGCGATGATCGCGCTGATGTCGAGCGAGGACGCGATCGAGGGGCCGACGGCGTTCGCGCAGAAGCGCGACCCGGTGTGGAAGGCGCGCTGAGCGCATAACCCCGGGGGTCCCCGCACGTTGAGTGATGCATGGACTCTGTCGCGCGTCAGCTCAGGCAGACCCCATGAACTCCCCACGGGACCTCGACGAGGCCAACGCTGACGTACTCAAGGCGCTGAAGCACCTGACCGCCTCGAGTCGTGGCGAGGACGTCGCGACGAACGCGACGTGGGGTTCCCAGCGGGTGGCCGACGTTCGGGGGGCGTCGGCCATCTCCGAGAGCCAAGACTCCAGCTAGTTCCGCGACCGGGCACTCCAGGCACGCTGTAGGACGCCGACCGGTCAGTCCAGGCACGTCATCTGGTGCCGACCGGTCAATCCGGCGACGGCTCGGTGCTCAGGAGCGTGCGCGCAGTGCCCGGTCGGCGGACTACGGCGTGCGCGCAGTGCCCGGTCGGCGGACTACGGCGTGCGCGCAGTGCCCGGTCGGCGGACTACGGCGTGCGCGCAGTGCCCGGTCGCGACTAGAGGAGTTGGGTGACCAAGGCCTGGACGCGGCGGTGGATCTCGTCGCGGATCGGGCGGACCGCCTCGATGCCCTGCCCGGCGGGGTCGTCGAGCACCCAGTCCTCGTAGCGGGTGCCGGGGAAGAACGGGCAGGCGTCGCCGCACCCCATCGTGACGACGACGTCGGAGGACTCGACCACCTCGTCGGTGAGCACCTTGGGCCGCGCGCTGGTGATGTCGATGCCGACCTCGGCCATCGCCGCGACAGCGACCGGGTTGATCTGGTCGGCCGGCTGCGATCCGGCAGAGCGTACGGCGATCCGCCCGGCGCCCAGCTCGAGCAGGAAGCCGGCCGCCATCTGGGACCGGCCGGCGTTGTGGACGCAGACGAACAGCACGCTGGGCCGGATCTGCTCAGTCATGGGCACGCTCCAGGACGGGTGCGGGGAACAGCAGCCTGACCAGCCCCAGGGCGAGGCCGCCGCCGACGAGCTGCATCAGCACGAACATCGCGACCGATCCGGGCGAGATGCCCGCGAAGGTGTCGGAGAACATCCGGGCGACCGTGACGGCCGGGTTGGCGAAGCTGGTCGAGCTGGTGAACCAGTAGGCCGCGGTGATGTAGCCGCCGACGGCGTAGGCGATCGTCTCGCTGCGTCCGGAGCGCAGGCTGCCGAAGATGAGGGTGACCAGCCCCAGCGTGGCCACCACCTCGGCGAGCCAGATCCCCGGCCCGCTCCGCTCGTGGGTCGACAGCGTCACGGCGTCGAGCTCGAACATCAGGTTGGCCAGCACTGCACCGAGCGTTCCACCCGTGAACTGGGCCAGCAGCAGCGCCGCGGCGTCGCGCGAGGTGACCAGGCCCATCGCCCGCTCCACCAGCGTGACCACCGGGTTGAACGCGGCCGAGACCGGCTGCAGCGCCAGGATCAGGGCGACCAGGGCGGCCCCGGTGACCAGACTGTTCTCCAGCAGCTGGAGGCCGACGTCGTCGGGAGACAGGCGGGACGCCGCGATGCCCGACCCCACGACCGCCATCACCAGGAACGCCGTACCGACCAGCTCGGCTCCGGCTCGTCGCGCCAGCCGGTGTCGCTCAGCGCTCACCCGGCGACTCCCCCGAGCAGGGTCCCGAGGTCGCCCAACGCTTCGCCGCGCACTCGGTAGAACACCCAGACACCGCGCTTGCTCCGGTCCAGCAGGCCGACCTCGTGGAGCACCTTGAGGTGGTGGCTGATCGTGGGCTGGGAGAGCTCGAAGGCGTCGTTGAGGTCGCAGACGCAGGCCTCCTGGCCGGCGTGCGAGGCCACCAGCGAGAGCAGCCGCAGGCGCACCGGATCGGCCAGCGCCTTGAGCAGGGGTGCGATCCGGGCGGCCTCGTCGGCTCCCAGCGGCCGGGTGAGCAGCGGGGAGCAGCAGGCGACCGTCTCCACCGGGGTGAGGACCAAGGACTTCGGCATGAGTGAATATTGACAGACGTCGATATCCCATGGCAACCTGAGAACACATAGACAATCATCTATACCTGAGACGGAGCACCCCATGTCACGAGTCCAGCTCGCCCTCAACGTCGACGACCTGCAGGAGTCGATCGCCTTCTACAGCCGCCTGTTCGGCACCGAGCCCGCCAAGGTGAAGGAGGGCTACGCCAACTTCGCCGTCGCCGCGCCACCGCTGAAGCTGGTCCTGATCGAGAACCCGGGACAGGGCGGCTCGGTCAACCACCTGGGGGTCGAGGTCGAGGACACCGCGACCGTCGACGGGGAGCAGTCGCGCCTCGCCGACCTCGGGCTTGCCTCGGTCGACGAGAGGGACACCACCTGCTGCTACGCCCGCCAGGACAAGTTCTGGGTCGAGGGCACGCCCAACGGCGAGCAGTGGGAGATCTACACGGTGCTCGAGGACAGCGACACGGCAGAGGCTGCCTGCTGCACCTGACTCAGCCGCGCAGCACTCGATAACGCACGAACGCGGGGAAAGCCACCGCCGCCAGCACCGTGCCGACGACGACGAGGGCACCCCCACCCGCCGCGGTCGCCGACGCCCCGATGCCTGCTGCCACCAGGCCGTGGGTCACGTCGGCGACCCGGGGACCTCCCACGACCACCACGGTGAACACGCCCTGCAGTCGCCCTCGGACGGCGTCGGAGGCCGCGCTCTGCAACATGCTCATGCGGAAGGCGGCCGAGGCCATGTCCGCGGCTCCGCCCACCACCAGCATGAGTACGGCGATCGCGAGCATCGGCCAGCGCCAGATGTCGGCGAACCCCACGGCGACCCCGAAACCGAGCATCGCCAGCCCCCACACCACCACCGAGGCCAGCACCGCCACCCCCTGGCGCTCGATGCGCGAGACCCACCCCGAGAAGATCCCGCCGAGCACGGCGCCCGCGGGGATCCCGGCGAACAGCAGAGCGAACGCGAGCCCGCCCCCGTCGGGTCCCCCGAAGTCCACGTGGGCCATCTCCGGGAACAGCGCCCGGGGCATCCCGAAGACCATCGCGATGATGTCGACGAGGAACGACATCAACAGCACGGGATGTCCGCGCAGGTAGCCCAACCCGTCCAGCACCGCCCGGAAGCCCAGACTGCCGGTGACGCCCTCGATCGTCAGCGCGGGCAGGGCGAGAACGGCACCCAGGGTGGGGATCAGGGTGATCGTGTCGATCAGGTAGAGCCAGGAGAACCCGAAGACGGGGATCAGCGCACCGGCGATCAGCGGCCCGCCGATCGCGCCCGCCTGCAGCACCGTCATGTTCAGCGAGTTGGCCGCCGGGAGCAGGTGCAGCGGCAACAGCCGCGGGAGGATGGCGCTGCGGGTCGGCTGGTTGACGGCGAAGAACGCCTGCTGCACCGAGAACAGTCCGAGCAGCAGCCACACGTTGCCCGAGCCGGTCCATGCCTGCAGCCAGAACAGGGTGCTCGTGCCGATCAGGCCGAGCGTGGTGACCACGAGCAGCGTGCGCCGGTCGACCACGTCGGCGAGCGCCCCACCCCACAACCCGAAGACGACGAGCGGCACCAGGCCGAAGACACCGGTCAGGCCGACGTACGCCGAGGAGCCGGTCATCGCGTAGATCTGCGCCGGAACCGCCACGACGGTGAGCTGGGCGCCCACGACGGTGACGATGTTCGCGGTCCACAGCCGGCGGAAGTGCGGGTTTCGCAGCGGCCGCGTGTCGGCCAGCCAGCTGGTCACCTGCGGCTCAGTCCTGGGAGTTCGCCGTGGCCATGGGCCAACTCTAGGCAGCGGCCCGTGCGCCGGCGCCGAGCGGGCAAGCTCGCCCGCAAGCACCGCCCGGAGAGCTGGGATGTCTGATCCGCGCTTGCGGAGACTGGCCTCGTGCGCTACCCGCAGGTGCGGCTAGAATCGCTCCATGACGGCGTACCGGATCAAACAGGCGGCAGAGCTGCTCGGGGTCAGCGACGACACGGTACGCCGCTGGGCGGACTCGGGCCGCCTGCGGACCACGACCGAGGGGTCGCGGCAGGTCGTCGACGGTGCGCAGCTGGCGCGGCTGGCCCAGGAGCTCGCGGGCGGGGGGGATCGTCCCGAGCCGGGCCCGGTCGTGTCTGCCTCGGCGCGCAACCGGTTCGTGGGCCTGGTCACCCGCGTGGTGCGCGACACCGTGATGGCCCAGGTGGAGATCCAGTCGGGTCCGCACCGGGTCGTCTCGCTGATGAGCCGCGAGGCCGCCGACGAGCTCGCCCTGGAGCCGGGGGTGCTCGCCATCGCTGCGGTGAAGTCGACCAACGTCGTCGTCGAACTGCCGGAGCAGCCATGAAGGCGCTCGCGGGACTGGTCCTGCTCGCCCTGCTCGCTGCCTGTGGCAGTGGCGGCACTCGTTCGGACGACGGGACCACGCCGGTGACCATCCGCGTGTTCGCGGCAGCGTCGCTGACGGAGTCCTTCACCGAGCTCGGCAAGCAGTTCGAGGCGGCGCACCCCGGCACCACGGTCGAGTTCAACTTCGGCCCCAGCTCGGGCCTGGCCGAGCAGATCGGCAGTGGCGCTCCGTCGGACGTGTTCGCCTCGGCGAGCGAGGCCAACATGTCGGCGGTCACGCGGTCCGGACAGGCTCGGGCCCCCCGCGACTTCGTCACCAACACCATGGAGATCGCCGTCCCGCCGGACAACCCAGCCGGCATCACCGGGTTGGACAGCCTGGTGGGCGACGACGTGTCCGTGGCGCTGTGCCAGCCGCAGGTCCCGTGCGGACAGGTCGCTGCCGAGGTGTTCGCGAAGGCACGGATCACGGTCAAGCCGGTCACCGAGGAGGTGGACGTGAAATCCGTGCTGACCAAGGTGACGCTCGGCGAGGTCGACGCCGGACTGGTCTACGTGACTGACGTCCAGGCTGCCGGTGACCGGGTCACGGGGATCGCGATCCCCGCTGAGCTGAACGCCTCCACTGCCTATCCGATCGCCACGCTCACCGCCTCCAAGCATGCACAGACGGCCTCCGACTTCGTCGACTTCGTGCTCTCCGATGCGGGGTCCAAGGTGCTCCTGGCGGCTGGTTTCCAGGCTCCCTGATGGCGGTCGCCCAGACGTTGCCCCAGCGCACGCCCTGGCCACTGGGGGTACCCGCACTCATCGGCGCCCTGCTGCTCGTGGTGCCGCTCCTCGGGTTGCTGCTGCGCGCCCCCTGGTCCGGGCTGGGCCGGATCCTGCGTACCGCGGAAGTCCTCGACGCGCTGTGGCTCTCGCTGTTCTCCGCCACCACGGCGACGCTGATCTCGCTGCTGCTCGGCGTCCCGCTGGCCTGGGTGCTCGCCCGCTCCTCGATCCCCGGGGTGCGTCTGCTCCGGGCCCTCGTCACGCTCCCGCTGGTCCTCCCGCCGGTCGTCGGCGGGGTGGCACTGCTCCTGGTCCTGGGTCGCAACGGCATCATCGGCCGCTGGCTGGACGTGTGGTTCGGCATCACGCTGCCCTTCACCACGGCGGCGGTGGTGCTGGCCGAGACCTTCGTGGCGATGCCGTTCCTGGTCGTCGCGGTCGAGGGTGCGTTCCGCTCCGCGGACCGGGGGTACGACGAGGCCGCGGCGACCCTCGGGGCGAGCAGGTTGACCGTGTTCCGCCGGGTCACCCTGCCGCTGATCAGGCCCGCGATCGTGGCCGGCGCCGTGCTCTGCTGGGCCCGCGCCCTCGGCGAGTTCGGCGCGACCGTGACCTTCGCAGGCAACCTGCAGGGGACCACCCAGACGATGCCGCTGGCGGTCTACCTCGCGATGCAGACCGATCCCGACGCAGCGCTCGCGCTGTCCCTGGTGCTGCTGGCGGTCTCGGTGGCCGTGCTGTTCGCGCTGCGTGGCCGGTGGGTCGGCGCGGGAGGCTCGGCGTGACGGCCGCTGTCGACCGGCTGGTGGCCGACTCCGAGGGCCTCCGCTTCGCCGGCGCGGTGCGGCGCGCCGACTTCGAGCTGCGGGTCGCTTTCACGGTCCGCCCGGGGGAGGTCCTCGGCGTCCTCGGCCCCAACGGCGCCGGCAAGTCCACCCTGTTGCGGGCGATCGCCGGGCTCGAGCCGCTGAGCGAGGGGTCGGTCGAGGTGGCCGGGCACACCTGGCAGGACCCCACGACGCTCGTCCCGGCGAACGAGCGGCGAGCCGGTGTGGTCTTCCAGGACTACCGGCTCTTCCCGCACCTCGACGTCCGCGACAACGTCGCCTTCGCGGCACGTTCGACGGGAAGCGGACGGGCCGCCTCCCGCGAGCGGGCAGAGGGCTGGCTGGGTCGGCTCGGGCTGTCGCACCTGTCGGGACGTCGCCCTGCTCAGCTCTCTGGCGGACAGGCGCAGCGCGTGGCGCTGGCCCGGGCCCTGGCACGGGAGCCCGAGGTGCTGCTGCTCGACGAGCCGATGGCCGCCCTCGACGCGGGCGCGCGGATCGAGATCCGCAGCTTCCTGCGCGAGCACCTGGCCGACTTCTCGGGGCCGGCGCTGCTGGTCACCCACGATCCGCTGGAGGCGATGGTGCTGGCGGACCGTCTCCTCGTGATCGAGGCCGGCGTGCTCGTCCAGGAGGGGACCCCGGCCGAGGTGGCCAGGCGCCCTGCCTCGACGTACGTCGCCCGCTTGGTGGGGCTGAACCTCTGGGCCGGCCGGCTCGACGCGGCCGCCGGGGCGGTCACGCTCGATGGCGGGGGCCAGCTGGCCGTCGCCACCGAGGCGCTGGCCGGCCGGGTGCTGGTCTCCGTGCGGCCGAGTGCGATCACCGTGCACACGGAGCGACCGGAGCACGCCAGCACCCGCAACGTCTGGGCCGGCAGGATCAGCGACATGGAGCCTCTGACCGACCGGGTCAGGCTCCGGGTCGAGGGTGTTCCCTCGGCCCTGGTGGACGTCACCCACGCCGCGGTGGCCGACCTGTCGCTGGATGTCGGTCGGGAGGTCTGGCTCTCGGCCAAGGCGACCGAGGCCGAGGCGTACGCCGACGCGGGCGGGGGACCCCGGCCGACCTGATGTGGCGGTGTCCTCCCCAAAACGTGGGACGATGGCACGTCAGTCGAACTCAAGTCACGGGAACGACCATCGCCCGATCCATGAGGATTCTCGACATGCCCAACAGCCCGATCCCCGCTGAGCTGAACATCGCGTTCCGCGCCTTGGCTGAGGTGGTCTACGCAGGGGAGTCCTACGGGGCCGTCTACGCCACCTTGTGCCAGACCGCCGTAGAGCTGATCGACGGGTGCGACCATGCCTCGCTGATGCTGCGTCGCCGCGGCAGGACCACGACCGCCTGTGCCTCCGACGACGTCGCGAAGCTCATCGACGAGATGGAGCGGGCCCGCGACGAGGGTCCCTGCATCGACGCCATCGATGACGACGAACCGGACCAGCACTTCGCCCCCGACCTCTCGCAGGGCAGCAGGTGGCCGGGGCTGGCCGCCCAGATCCTCGCCGAGACGAGCGTGCGCGGCATGGCCGGCTTCCGGATCCGCCAGGACGGGCACAAGGTCGGAGCCCTCAACGTCTTCAGCGACCGCGCGGGCTCACTCACCGCACATTCGCTGGACCAGGCCATCATGCTGGCCGCCTTCGCGTCCGTGACCCTGGCTGCCATGGACCGTGGTGAGGAGGCCTTGACGCTGCGACGCGGCCTGGAGAGCAACCGGGAGATCGGCAAGGCCATCGGCCTGCTGATGGCGCTGCACCAGATCGACGACGACCAGGCCTTCTCGATGCTCTCGACGGTGTCCCAGGAGATGAACATCAAGGTGGCCGACGTCGCCGCTCGGGTGATCGAGCACCACCGCACGCCGGCGGACTGACGAGGTCTTTTCGATGATCCAGTGCTGCCTCAACGGCATCCGGAACGCCGACGAGCACGCGGCGATCCCGGTCACACCCGACGAACTGGCCAAGGCCGCGGCGTCGGCGCAGCGTGCGGGGGCCGAGACGGTCCACCTGCACGTCAAGGACGCCGATGGCGACGACACCCTGGGTTCCGAGCACGTCGGGGCGACCCTGTCCGCGGTGCGCCGAGCGTGTCCCGGCCTGCCGATCGGGGTGTCCACGGGCGCGTGGATGCACGCCGATCCACGGGCGCGGATGCGGGCGATCGAGTCGTGGCGGGAGCTGCCGGACTTCGCCTCGGTGAACTGGCACGAGACCGGCGCAGCCGCGATCGCCGACCTGCTCCTCGCGCGCGGCATCGGGGTGGAGGCGGGCCTGTGGTTCCGCAACGCCTACGACGACTGGGCGGCGCATCCCACCCGGGAGGAGCACCTGCGGGTGCTGGTGGAGCTGCCCGACGGGCTCTCGCCCCAGTCGACGCGCACCGCCGCCAGCGAGCTGGTCGGGCTGGTGGCCAAGGTGTCCCGGTTGCCGATCCTGGTGCACGGCGAGGGGAGCAGCGCGTGGCCGGCGCTCGAGTACGCCCTCGAGCACGGCCTGGACACCCGGATCGGGTTCGAGGACACCCTCGTGCTCCCCGACGGCACCCCCGCCCTCGGCAACGACTTCCTGGTCCGGGCGGCGATGGGGTTCGGGCCCTCGGGGGTCGAGGACTGACTCGGACCCGTGATCTTTTGGGCCAACCGGGTACACAGAATGTCCGGTGTCGAGCAGAGGCACCTCCACTGTGCGGCGCGGCCCGACCGCTTCTCGGAGCCGGTCGAGTGCGTCGTCGCACACCACGCAGGACGAACTCCGAGGAGGAATCCCATGGGACTTGGTGACAAGGCGAGCAACGCCGCTGAGGACATGAAGGGCAAGGCCAAGGAGGCCACCGGCAAGGCGACCGACGACGAGAGCCTGGAGGCAGAGGGCAAGACCGACCAGACGAAGTCGTCGCTCAAGCAGGCCGGCGAGAACGTCAAGGACGCCTTCAAGTAGTAGGGCCTCTCTCGGCTCAGCAAGACCTGTGTCGCGCCGGCGGCCTCCCTTCCGTCGTCGGCCGACCGGCGCGACACAGACCAGCATGCAGATTCCGAGTCGGTTGTCTGCCGCCCACCCGTCGTGATCGGATCGGGGCCATGCGCAGCCCGTCTCGGACCATCCCCACAGCACTGGGCAGGGCCGCCCTGCCGCTGGCACTGGTCGCCCTGGCCGCTGGGTGCACCTTCCCCGGCACCGGACCGAAGCCGGAGGACACGCTCGCGCGGTTGGCCAAGTCGATGTCCGCCGGCAACCTGGCCGGCGTCCCCTTCGTCGAGGGTGCCGCCGCGGCCACGAAGGCGTTCTCCGCGATCACCAAGGGCGTCGGCGAGGCGGACGTGAGCGCGGGCAAGGTCACCACCCAGGACGACCGGGCCACCGGGATGCTCAACTGGCGTCACAAGGTCGGCGAGAAGACCTGGTCCTACGAGACCCGGGTGGTCCTCCGCCGCGACCAGGGCGGCGACCACGCGTGGCTGGTGGACTGGACGCCGAAGATCGTCGAGCCCTCCCTGGCGCAGGGCGAGGTGCTGGCCACCAGCTCGATCAAACCCGAACGCGGGACGATCCTCGGCGCGAAGGACGAGCCGATCGTGACGCTGCGCCCGGTCCTGCGGGTCGGCCTCGACAAGGCCATGCTCGAGCCGAGTCAGGCCGCGGCCTCCGCCGCCGCGCTGGCGAGGTTGCTCGACGTGGCGGTCAAGGACTTTCGCAAGCAGGTCGCCGCCGCCGGCGCCAAGGCCTTCGTCCAGGGCATCGTGTTCCGCCGGGACGAGGTCCCGGGGGGTGTCCTGGCCGGCCTCACCGCCATCCCCGGCGCGCGCGCCATCTCCGACAAGCTTCCGCTCGCCCCCAGCAAGGACTTCGGCGTCGGGCTCCTCGGAACGGTGGGCCCCGCGACCGCCGAGCTGGTCAAGGCCGGCAAGGGACGGATCAAGCCGGGCGACGACGTGGGAATCTCGGGGCTGCAGAAGCGCTACGACGAGCAGCTGTTCGGCACGCGCGGCAGCACCGTCGTCGCCGTGGACGACAAGGGGGAGCGCCGGACCCTCTTCACCGCGGACGCCGTCCCGGGCCAGCCGTTGCGGACCAGCCTCGACGTCAAGGTCCAGGACCTGGCGCAGAGGGTGCTGGCGGGTGTCGGCCCGGCCAGTGCGCTGGTGGCCATCAGACCCTCCACCGGGGACATCCTGGCCGCCGCCAGCGGACCGGGCTCGAAGGGGTACAACACCGCTACCTACGGGCGCTACGCCCCCGGCTCGACGTTCAAGATCGTCAGCGCGCTTGCCCTGCTGCGGGGCGGGGTGCGGCCGACCACCGAGGTGAGCTGTCCGGCCACCACGGTGGTGGACGGCAAGACGTTCAAGAACTACAGCGACTATCCGTCCTCCGGCCTGGGCCGGATCGCCCTGCGGGACGCGTTGGCGAACTCCTGCAACACCGCCTTCATCGGCCAGCGCGACAAGGTCGGCAAGGGGGGCCTCGCTCCGGCCGCCGAGGCGCTCGGCCTCGGCGCCGATCGCGACGTGGGGTTCCCGGCGTACTTCGGCCAGGTGCAGGCGCCGCAGAGCCAGACGCAGGCCGCCGCCAGCATGATCGGCCAGGGCTCCGTGCTGGCGTCCCCGATGGCGATGGCGACCGTGGTGGCCTCGGTCCTCAAGGGCGGGCTGGTGCTGCCGCGGCTGCTCCCCGACCGCGACGCGGCCCAGCCGACGCCGGCACAGCCGCTGACCGGTGCGGAGGCCGACCAGCTCCGAGCGATGATGCGCGGCGTAGTCGAGCGCGGCTCGGGCAGGCTCCTGCAAGGTCTGCCGGGGGGTCCGGTGATCGCCAAGACGGGCACCGCGGAGTTCGGCACCAAGCCGCCCCTGCCCACCCACGCCTGGATGGTGGCGGGGCGGGGCGACCTGGCCGTCGCGGTCTTCGTGGAGCGCGGGGACTCGGGCTCGGGCACCGCCGGACCCCTGCTGCGACGGTTCCTGGAGCAGGTACGCGTGCCCTAGGCTGACCGTGACAGTTCCACTGTCACCCTCAGGAGGTCCGATGCTCCCCCGACAGCACTGGGCGCGGCGCAGCGAGGAGCTCGACCCGGTCCGCGACCACCACCAGATCAGCCTGCACGTCTCGGCCCACGACTTCCCGTGGGACAACCTCCAGGCGCTCTCCTTCGCATTGTTCCGCACCTATGCGGTGCCCTCCATCGGAGGCCTGCTCGACGAGACCTCGGAGTTCACCGACCGCGTCCAGAAGCGGTACGACGACACGGGACTGCTGCTCGAGGAGGTCCAGCGCCACGGCCTCGGCAGCACCCGGGGCAGGTCAGCGGTGCGCCGGATCAACCAGATGCACGCGATGTACGCCATCAGCCAGGACGACCTGCGCTACGTGCTGGCTACGTTCGTGGTGGTGCCCAAGCGCTGGATGGACGACTTCGGCTTCCGGTCGATGACGCCCAACGAGATCGCGGCGACGACGAACTACTACCGCGACCTCGGCCGGCACATGGCGATCCAGGACCTCCCCGAGGACTTCGACGCCTTCGAGAGGCTGCTCGAGGACTACGAGCGCGAGCACTTCGAGTTCACGCCGGGTGGTCGACGGGTCGCGGGCTCGACGCTCGCCCTGATGGCGACGTTCCCGCCGAACAGCTGGGCCCCGGGGTGGGCGGTGCGGCGGTTCGCCTACGCCTTGATGGACGAGCCGTTGCTGCGCGCCATGCGTTACCCGAGGCCGACGCGGCTCGAGCGCTGGTTCTTCCTCGGCGCGATGCGGCTGCGCGCCCGGATCCTGCGGTTCTTCCCGGCCCGGTCGAAACCCAAGTGGGTCAGCACCTACGGCTACTACCGCACCTACCCGGCCGGCTACCAGATCGACCACCTCGGCACGTTCCCGGGCGGCGCCGGCTGTCCGTTCCACGCCGCCGACCACGAGCCCGGTGCAGCAGTCTCCTGACGCGGCGACCGCCGGGCCGGCGCGCAGCCTCGTCGCGGTAGCGACCCTGTTCCTCGCCAACGGCCTCGGCGTCGGCGTGTTCGGGGGCTCGCTGCCGGGCCTGCGCGCCCACCTCGATCTCGACGCCGGCGAGATCGTCGGGGTGCTGGTCTCCGCGGCGGTGTTCGCCGTCGCGGCAATGAACCTCAGCGGTCCGTTCGCCGACCGCAACGGGGCGCGGCTGCCCTCGCTCGCCGGTGGCGCGGTGATGGTGGTCGCGGCGGTGGCGATCGGCTCGGCGTCCAGCTACGGAGCGCTGCTCGCCGGATCGGCCCTGTTCGGGTTCGGGAACGGGGCGATGGACGTCGCGATGAACTCCCTCGGAGTCAGCGTCGAGCAGTCCCGGGGCCGTTCGGTGATGAGCCGGCTGCATGCGTGGTTCTCGATCGGCAACCTGGCGGGGGCCCTCGTCGTGGTCGTCCTCGGTCGGGTGCTGGCCGCTGACGTGACGCCTCGGTGGTCGCTGTGGTCCGGGGCTCTGCTGGCCGGCGTACTGCTGGTCGCGGCACTGCCGACAGCTCCGCAGTCACCCGTGCGTGCGTCCGTCGACCCCGCGTCCGGGTCGATTCCACGAGTCGCCTGGCTGCTGGCGGCCATGGCGGTCTGCTTCGGGCTGACCGAGGGCACGGCCGTGGACTGGTCCTCGCTGCACGTCACGGACATCGCTCGGGTCAGCCCGAGCACGGGGGCGTGGGGGCTGGCGTGCGTCAGCGGTCTGATGGTCGTGATCCGCCTGTCGGGCGACCTCGTGGTCGAGCGACTGGGGCGGGCGCTCGTGGTGCGCGCGGGGTCGGCGTGCGCGCTGATCGGGTACCTGCTGACCGCCGTCAGCAGTGGGCTGGCACCGATCCTGCTCGGCTGGTGCCTGGTGGGCCTCGGGGTCGGGCTGATCGCGCCCCAGGTCTACGGCCTGGCCGGCCACCTGGGCGGCGGCCGCGGGCTGGCCGTGGTGGTCAGCTTCGGCTACGCGGCGTTCCTCATCGGGCCCGCGATCATCGGCTTGGTCGCCGCCAACTCCGACCTGCAGCGCGCGATGCTCGTCCCGATGGTCACCGCCGTGGGCCTCATCGTGCTGTCCGTCCGGCTCCCCAGCGACCCGGCCGAGCGCCGCGCGAACGCCTAGGCTCTCGTCCATGCCGAGCCTCCAGCACGCCGTCGTCTCCCGCGCGATCGGATGGTTGAGCAGGAACTACTCGCCCGACGACGTCCCCGCCATGAGGGTGAAGATGGCGCGGGACAACCGCCGCGCGGTGGAGGCGCCGCCTCGCGACGTACGCCGCAGCCATGCGGAGCAGATCAGCAACACCCCCGGCTTCCCGGTCTTCACCCTGTGGCGGACCGACAGGCGCCCAGCAGGGGCCCCCGACAGGCGCCCCGACACACCGGGGGACGGCCAGCAGCCAGGACGCACGGTGTTCTACCTGCACGGTGGCGGCTTCACGAAGCCGTCGGATCCGCGCCACTGGCGGTTCGCGACGCGGCTCGCCGACGCCCTCGGCGCCCGGACGGTGTTCCCGCTCTACCCGCTCGCCCCGGAGTACACCGTGGAGGACTCGTTCAACGCCATGGTGGACCTCTTCCTGGAGGTGGCCGCCACGTCACCGGAGGGGGTCGTGCTCGCGGGTGACTCCGCCGGCGGCGGCTACGCGCTGGCGCTGGCCCTGGCCCTGCGCGACCGGGGGGAGGCCCAGCCGACGGCCCTGGTGCTGCTGGCCCCGTGGGTCGACCTGACGGGTCCGGACGCCGAGACCCGTGCGGCGGCCGAGCGCGACCCCTGGCTGTCACTGGCGCACCTGTCCATCTATGCCGGGTTCTGGGCCGGGTCGACGCGCACGGACGTGCTCTCCGACCCCCGGGTGAGCCCCGGGCTCGGCGACCTGCGCGGGCTGCCGCCGACGCAGATCTTCTGCGGCACCCGCGACCTGCTCCAGCCCGGCTGCGACGCGCTGTTCGCCCGCGCCGAGGAGGCCGACTGGGCCGTGGAGTACGTCGTGACGCCGGGCCTGGTGCACGTCTACCCGCTGCTGCCGATCCCCGAGGCCGAGGCGGCCTTCGAGCAGATGGTGGTGTTCTGCAGCCGCCCGGGGTGATGGGGGCCCCGGCGGGGCGACGGCAATGCACGGATTTGCCCCGGTTGGGGGTTTTCGCTGCCCTGGTCTGGACCATGAATCGTCACTTGTGCACCATTTGGTGCACGGCGCGATACTCACGCGATGGACGCCACCGACGTCGCCGTGATCGGCGCCGGAGTCGCCGGGCTCACCTGCGCGAAGTCGTTGGAGGAGGCCGGCCTGTCCGTGCGCGTGCTCGAGCGGTCGCGGCGGATCGGCGGTCGCGCCGGCACCGACGTGATCGACGGGTTCCGGTGCGACCGTGGTTTCCAGTGGTTCGACGCCGCCGACCCCGACCTGCACCGCGGTCTGGACGTGGCCGCCCTCAACCCACGACCGATGGAGCGGGGCGTGGTGCTCGCCCACCCGGAGGGCTACCGCCTCCTCCAGGGCTCGCAGACCTCGCTGATCGCCACGCTCCGCGCCGGCCTGGGTCAGCCGCAGGACATCGCTCGGCTGGTGCGGTGGACCGAGCCGCTGCGCAAGGATCCGGAGCGGGTGCTGGCCGCGCCGGACATGTCGCTGGCGCAGTCCCTGGACCGGCACGGGATCTCCGGACGGATCCGCGAGGAGGTCCTGGTCCCGTTCTTCCGGCTGCTGTTCGGTGACGACGACCTCACGACGTCCTACCAGTTCGCCATGCTCACGATGCAGTCGCTGGCCGTGGGGGCGCCCTCGTTGCCGGCCCTGGGGATGCAGGCGCTCCCCGACCAGCTCGCCAACCGCCTGGAGTGCGTGGTCGAGCACGAGATCGACGTACTCGCCCTGAGGCGCTCCGCCGGTGACAGCGTGGTGATCGAGACCGGGAACGGTGACATCGAGGTACGCGCGGCCGTGGTGGCCACCGACCCCGTGACGGCCGCGTCCCTGCTCGGGCTGGGCGCGCCGCGGATGCGGCAGCAGACGACCTGGTGGTTCGCGACGAGCGTCTCCCCGACGAGCATCAAGACCCCCTTCCTCAACTCGGCGGTCGGCGCGCCCGGGCCGCTCTCCCACGCGGTCGTCGTCTCGAACGTCGCGCCGCGCTACGCCCCCGTGGGCCACCACCTGGTGGCTGCGTGCAGTGTCAGCGCGCTGGGTGGCGAGCCGGGTTCGATGTCGGACGACGGGGTGCGGGAGCACCTCGCCCAGATCTTCCGGACCATCGGCACCGCCGAGTGGGAGCTGGTGACCAGGCACGTCTCGCCTGCGGCGTGGCCGGCTGTGCGCGCGCCGCTGATCCGGCACCGCGAGGTCGACCTCGGCGACGGGCTGTTCGTGGCCGGTGACCACCGCGAGACCCCGGGAATCGCCGGCGCCGTCCGCTCGGGTGGCCGAGCCGCCGCTGCCGTCCTCGAGGAGCTCGGTACGCCCGCCCAGACCTAACTAGCTCTGGGGGGCGCCGATGGCGAGCGCGCGCTCGGCGGCGGGCCGGGCGAGCTCGCGATCCGCGGACACCAGGCCGATCCGCGTCCGCCGGTCCAGGAGGTCCTCGACGGTGGTCGCGCCCTCGTGGGTCACCCCGAAGACGAGCTCGGCCAGGGTCGCCGGCACACCGGGACCGATCGGGGTGAGCAGCTCCTCCTCGCTCAGACCGGTGACCTCGACGGCGTTCGAGAGCACGGACGCTGCCTCGGTGCCGAAGCGCCGGACGAGTCGAGCAGGGGCGTCGATCCGCGCCAGGTCGGCCCTGCTGGCGGCTCCCAGCAGCGGCAGGGCCTTGGTGCGGCAGCGGCCGGCCTCGATCCGATTCAGTGCGACCGCCTTGTCGACGGCGTCCTCGGCCATCTGCCGGTAGGTCGTCAGCTTGCCGCCGACCACGGTCACGACGCCCGTCGCGGAGACGAGCACCGCGTGTTTGCGCGAGATGTCTGCGGTGGTGGTGCCGGTGTCTAGTAGCGGACGCAGCCCGGCGTACGTGCCGACCACGTCGTGTCGAGTCAGGTCGTGCCGCAGCGCTCCGTTGATCACGCGCAGGAGGAAGTCGATGTCCTCCTCGGGTGCCTCCGGGACGTCCGGGATCTCTCCGTCGACCTCCTCGTCGGTCAGGCCGACGTAGAAGGTGTCGTCGGGCTGGGGCAGGGCGAACACGAAGCGGTTGGTGGAGCCGGGGACCGGCGCCATGATGGCGCACCGGACCCCGGGCAGGGCGTCCTTGCGCAGCACCAGGTGGCTTCCCCTGCTCGGTCGCAGCCGGATCTCGGGGACCAGCGAACCGGCCCACACGCCGGTGGCGTTGACGACCGCGCGCGCCGAGATCGTGCGGCGTTCGCCCGTCCGGGGGTCGGTGAGCACCGCACTGGTTCCGGTCGGCTCGCTCACCCTGATCCGGGTGTGCACCCGCGCGCCGCGTGCCGCGGCGGTGCGGGCGATCGCCAGGACGAGCCGGGCGTCGTCCTCGAGCTGGCCGTCCCAGGACAGGATCGCGCCGCGGAGCCCTTCCTGGCGCACCACCGGGGCGAGCGTGAGGGTCTCGGTGACGCTGATGCGCCGCGGGCGGGGAAGGGTCCCGCGCCGAGTGCGGGCAGTGAGCCGCAGCAGGTCGCCGGCACGGATGCCAGCGCGCGCCAGCATGGCCTGTGGCCGGCTGATCGCGGGCGTCAGCGGCATCAGCATCGGCAGCGGGCGCACGAGGTGCGGGGCCGTGGTCTCCATCAGGATGCCGCGCTCGACCGCGCTCTCCATGGCGACGTCGATCTGGCCCTTGGCCAGGTACCGCAAACCGCCATGGACCAGCTTCGAGCTCCAGCGACTGGTGCCGAAGGCCACGTCGTGAGCGTCCACGGCGACCACGTCCAACCCGCGACTGGCGGCGTCGAGTGCGACCCCCGCTCCGGTGACGCCCAACCCGATGACGAGGACGTCGGTGGTCTCCGGGAGACCCGCCAATCCGTTGTGGATGCGTGAGCTCATGGTCGGAGGTACCTCTCCACGAGGTTGCCCAGCTCGACGTCGAAGTGCTCGACGTCCGCGTCGCGAGCCACTGGATCGCCAGCCGTGCCGAGCATCGTGTGGGCCGACAGCGCGAAGCCGTGGGCGGCGAGCAGCACCGCTCGCGCGAGGTGCTCGGGGTCGCCGGATCGAATTGCCCCGGTGCGTTGCCCTTCCCGGACCAGGCCCGCCAGCACCTCGGCGACCATGTCCTGGCTGCGCCCGCGACGGTCGAGCAGGTACGGCAGGAGCAGCTCCGGATCGACGTCGATGATCCGCCGCAGCAGGCTGTTGGCGCGAAGCGCCCGCACGGCGGCGACCACGCCCTCGCTGATCCTGGTCAGCGGGTCGCCCTCCCCGTCCTGGGTCAGTACGGCGGCCTCGGCGACCGTGGTGCCCCATTCCCGGGTCATCAGGTCGGCGAGCATCGTGTTCATGTCGGGCCACCGGCGATAGAGCGTCATCCGGCTGACCCCGGCCCGGCGGGCGATGTCGGTCAGCGTCGTACGGCTCCAGCCGACGGCGAGGATCGCGGCGCGGGCGGCGTCGAGGTAGGGCCCGTCGGGATCGAGGTCGGATGCCACCGAGACGATGTGACGACTTGACATCATGTGTCACACTGTAACACATGAACCCAACACCGCCGGAGATGCACTGGTCACGCTGGGGCGACCCGGCCGAGGCCGGCCCCCTTCCCGAGAGCGCGTTCGCGCTGGTCGACGCCTTCATCGGCACCAGTGACACTCCCGCGGTCGACCCCAGCGAGGTGCGGCTCAGTCCGCCGCTCGCGGAGGGCCTGTTGGCCGGGCTCGGAGCGATCGTCGGGGTCGAGCACGTGCTCACCGACCACGAGACCCGGCTGCACCGCACCCGCGGCAAGTCGACGCCCGACCTGCTCAAGCTGCGAGCGGGCGACGGCTCGGACTCCCCGGACGCCGTGGTGCGCCCCCGCAGCCATGACGAGGTGGCCGCGGTGATCGAGTGGTGCGTGGCCAACCACGTCGCGCTCGTGCCGTTCGGCGGTGGCACGTCCGTGGTCGGCGGCCTGGTCGCGCGCCGCGAGGGGTTCGCGGGAGTCGTGTCCCTGGACCTGGTGCGTTTCGACAAGCTGCTCGCCGTCGACAGCGAGTCGATGACCGCCACCCTCGAGCCGGGACTGCGAGGTCCAGCGGCCGAGGCGCTGCTGGCCGAGCACGGTCTGACGCTCGGACACTTCCCGCAGTCCTTCGAGTACGCCTCGATCGGCGGCTTCGCCGTCACGCGTTCCTCCGGACAGTCCTCCTCCGGCTACGGCCGGTTCGACTCCTTGGTGGTCGGCCTGCGGGTCGCCACGCCCCAGGGCGAGCTGGTCCTGGGAAGCTCACCGGCCAACGCGGCGGGCCCGGACCTGCGCGAGGTCATCATGGGCTCCGAAGGCGCCTTCGGCATCGTCACCGCTGTCACCGTGCGGGTGCGCCGCGTGCCGGAGGTCAAGGTCTACGAGACCTGGCGCTTCGACTCCTTCCATGACGGCTACACCGCGATGCGCACGCTCGCCCAGTCCGGCGTCGTCCCCACGGTGCTGCGCCTCTCCGACGAGTCCGAGACCGCCATCAACCTCGCCAAGCCGGCCGAGGTGGGGGCCGAGACCGGCGGTGCGGACGGCGGCTGCCTGATGGTGACCGGCTACGAGGGCACACCCGCCTCGGTCGAGGCCCGGCGTACGGCGTGCACGGCCCTGCTGGCCGGACTCGGCGGCACCTCGCTCGGCGAGGACTCCGGGTGGTCGGATGGCCGGTTCCACGGCCCCTACCTGCGGGACTCACTGCTCGATTGCGGCGTACTGGTCGAGACCCTGGAGACGGTCACCCTCTGGTCCAACCTCCAGCGGGTCTACGACGCGGTCAAGGCCGCGGTGACCGCCTCCCTCGGCGAGGGCACGCTGGTGCTGTGCCACATCTCGCACGTCTACGAGACCGGCGCCTCGCTCTACTTCACCGTCGCCGCCAAGCAGACCGCGGACCCGCTGGCCCAGTGGCTGCACGCCAAGGCGGCCGCGTCCGACGCCCTGATCGAGCACGACGCCTCGATCACCCACCACCACGCCGTCGGCCAGGACCACAAGCCCTGGCTGGCCCGCGAGATCGGCCCGGTCGGCGTGCGCATGCTGCGCGCCCTCAAGCACGAGCTGGACCCCGCCGGCGTACTCAACCCCGGGGTGCTGATCCCCTGACCCCCGCCTTGTAAATCGGGGTTATGGACGCTTAACAAGGGGTGTACGGCGCACTAACCGTCCACAACCCTCGCCAAGCTCCACACGACGAGATGGCTGTCCCCTTCGGCGGCCAGGGTCCGGCCTCCCTCCTCGGTCAGCCGGGCCGCGTCGCCGGGCAGCAGCACCCGCTCGCCGAGCAGCACCGCGCCCCCGGCGACGAACACGTGCAGCCGCGGCGCCTCGGGCAGGGCCAGCAGCCCGCCGGAGGGAAGGTCGGCGACGTAGAGCGAGCAACCCCGGGCCGCGATGGGTACGACGCCACGGCCGGCGCCGTCGGCCACACAGGTCCAGCCATCGACCAGCGCGACGTCGGTGGCGAGGTAGTCCGGCTCGGTCCCGGGGGAGTCGGGTCGCACCCAGGCCTGGAGGAAGCGGGTCGCCTCCCCACCCTCGGACATCTCGGCGTGCACCACCCCGCTGCCCGCGGAGAGCCGCTGCACCTGTCCCGGACCGATCACACCCGACCCGACCGCGGAGGTGTGCCGCAACGCCCCGGCCAGGACCCAGGTGACGATCTCGAGGTCGGTGTGCGGGTGCTCGGGGTAGCCGGTCCCGGCCGGGAGGCGCTCGTCGTTGTGCGCGACCAGGCTGCCGAACCCCACGTTGGTGGGGTCGTAGTGCGCTCCGAACGAGAACGAGTGCCGGGTCTCGCGGCCCCCGTCCCGGGTCAGGGCGCGCTCGTCCGCGACGCGGTAGTCGATCACCCGGCCATGCTCGCAGGTGCCTCAGGCCGCCGAGGTGCCGAACCGGAACGTCGCGATGACCCGGACACCCCCGGGGCCGTCGAGCCGCAGCTGGGTCTCCCGGCCGTGGGCCTCGATCGGCCCGGTGACGGTCGACCCGGCAGGCAGGGCGAGGTGCGGGACGAACGTGTCGAGCGTGGAGGCCGGCCCGACCAGCTCGGGGAACGAGCGCCGCAGCTGGTGGATGACCCGCCGGAAGACGCCGACGGGCTGGGGTGGCAGGTAGGCCGACCCGTTGGGGAACTCGGCCCGCTCCCCGAGGACGTAGGCGAACGGCACCAGTTCGGCGAAGAACTCCCGGAGCTCGGCGAGTACGCCGTCGTCGATGAGGTGGCTGGGCAGGAAGGGGTCGAGCAGGGCGATGTGGGCGTCCGCCACCAGGCCGGCAGCCTCGGGGACGGGAAGCACCAGCGCGGTGCGGGGGGTGTCGCTCACGGGGGTCACGCTAGACGAGGGCGCCGGCTGGCCGCCCGCGGCGGACCTGGAGCGGATCCCTCGCCCTACGCTGGGCGGATGGGTGCCGGACACGACCACGGTCACGCGCAGGGGCGCGCGGAGGACCGCTCGCGCCTTCGGCTGGTCCTGCTGGTGACCCTCGTCGTGGCGCTCGTCGAGCTCCTCGGCGCCTATCTCTCGGGGTCGCTGGCGCTGCTGGCCGACGCCGGCCACATGTTCACCGACACGGCGGCGATCGTGCTCGCGCTCTCGGCGTCGTACGTCGCAACGCTGCCGGCCAGCCCGCGGCGCACGTTCGGCTACCACCGGGCCGAGATCCTGGCCGCCCTGATCAACGCGCTCGTGCTCTTCGGGGTGTGCGGCTACCTGGCCTACGCCGGCATCCGGCGTCTGGTCTCCCCCGCCGACGTGGACGCCGGGCAGATGCTCGTGTTCGCGCTGGTCGGCCTGGCCGCCAACCTCGTCTCGCTGGGCCTGCTCGCTGCCCGGCGGGCCTCCTCACTGAACATGCGCGGCGCGTTCCTGGAGGTGCTCGGCGACGCGTTCGGCTCCGGCGCGGCGGTGGTCGCGGCCGTGGTCATCGTGACGACCGGCTTCCACCGGGCCGACCCGATCGCGTCCCTGCTCATCGCAGTGCTGATCCTGCCGCGCGCGTGGTCGCTGCTGCGTGACTGTCTCGGCGTACTCCTCGAGTCGGCCCCGCCGGGGGTCGACATGGAGTCGGTTCGCCGGCACCTGGAGGGGGCCGCGGGGGTCACCGACGTCCACGACCTGCACGCCTGGTCGATCACCAGCGGCATGCCAGCGCTGTCCGCCCACGTCACGGTGACCGAGGAGGCCCTCGCCGAGCGCGGGGTGGGGCCGATCCTCGACGAGCTGGGTGAGTGCGTCGCGAGCCACTTCGGGATCGAGCACGTCACGTTCCAGCTGGAGCCGGCCAGTCATCGTCAGCACGAGTCGGGCGCCGAGCACGACTGAGTACTCCAATTGAGTACGCCCGCTCATGTGCGGGTCCGCCCGGCCTGCCACCGTAGGGACATGAACACCATCACCACCACAGACCACGTGGTCGAAGCCCTGGTCCGGGAGGGCCTCGTCGATGCCGCCCTCCGCCGTCGCGCCCACGAGGTCGTCGGCGACGCCCTCGAGCACGGCGCCGCCTCGCCGGTCACCGGCCCACGTCGCGGGATGTCCCAGCTGGTCGAGGTGGTCGCCTATCTCGGCGGTGCCCTGGTCCTCGCCGCCGGCACGCTCTTCCTGGTCGAGGAGTGGGCCAACCTCGAGTTCGCGGCCCGGATCGGGCTGCTCGCCGTCGTCACCGTGGTGCTGGCCGTCGCCGGGGTCGTCTCGGCGCGGGTTCCCGACGGTGCCCAGAGTCTCCGCGACCGCGGTCTCGACGTACGCCGCCGGCTGTCCGGCACCCTGCTCGTCGGCGCCGCGCTGGCCGCCGCCTTCACGCTCGCCCACGGGATCGACCACGCCGTCGACGGGGTCTCCAACCCGGTCTACTGGCCCGGCGTCGCCGGCTCCGCCATAGCGCTCGTCGGGTCGGTCGTGGCGTATCGCCTCGCGCCCACGGCTCTCGCGCTCGTCGGCATGCTCGGCTCCGCGATCGTCGGAACCATGACCCTGGTCGAAGCCGTCAACACCAACGAGGGCGAGTGGGTCGGGGTGACCCTGCTCCTCGTCGGCCTGATCTGGCTGGCCCTGGCCGAAGGCCCGTGGTTCGCCGAGACGACCGTGGCCCGGACCCTCGGCGTCTCCGCCGCCCTGATCGGCGCGCAGATCCCGGTGATCGACGGCAGCCACGCCTGGCTGGGCTACGCGCTGACGGTGCTCGTCGCCGCCGCTGGCATCGCCGTCTACCTCACCCGCCTGGCCTGGCCCTACCTCGCCGCGGCCGTCCTCGCGGTCACCCTGGTGGTGCCCGAGGCCGTCAGCGACTGGACCTCGGGCTCGCTCGGAGCGGTCGGCGGCGTCCTGGTCGCCGGCATCACGCTGCTGGTGGCCTCGCTGGCCGGCTACCGACTCCGGGCCGAGACGACCGACTGACTCAGGCGTCCGCCGCCAGGCGCATCCCCTGCTCGATCGCGCGCTTGGCGTCCAGCTCGGCGGCCAGGTCCGCGCCGCCGATCAGGTGGGCGCTGCGCCCGGCCTCGACCAGCTCGTCGTAGAGGCCGCGCACCGACTCCTGACCAGCGCAGACCACCACGTCGTCGACTTCGAGTACGCGCGGTACCCCGTCGACGGTGAGGTGGAGCCCGCGCTCGTCGATCTTGACGTACGTCGCTCCGCTGACCTGCACCACTCCGGACTGCTTCAGGACCGCACGGTGGGCCCACCCGGAGGTCTTGCCCAGGTCCTTGCCGATCATCGTGGTCTTGCGCTGGACCAGGAAGACCTCGCGGGCGGGGGTGCGTGGCTTGCGCTCGGCGAGGCCGCCGACGAACAACGACGGGTCTCCGACCCCCCAGTGGGCCAGCCACTCGTCGAGGTCCTCCTCGGTGTGGGTCAGCCAGTGCGAGACGTCTATCCCGATCCCGCCGGCGCCGATCACGGCCACCCGGGCCCCGGGCGTCGCGGTGCCGCGGAGCACGTCCGCGTAGGACAGGGCACGCTCGATGCCGGGCAGCTGCGGCATCCGCGGCTCCACACCGGTCGCGACCACGATGTCGTCGTAGCCCTCCAGCCGGTCGGCGGTCGCCTCGACCCCGAGCCGGACGCTCACGCCGAGCACCTCGAGACGGCGGGCGTAGTAGCGCATCGTCTCGGCGAACTCCTCCTTGCCCGGGATCTGCATCGCCATCCGGAACTGGCCGCCCAGGACGGTGTCCTTCTCGAAGAGCGTGACCGCGAAGCCCCGCTCGGCGTAGGAGGTGGCCGCGCTCAGCCCGGCCGGACCGGCCCCGACGACGGCCACGGTCGGCCGCGGCCTCGCGGGCACGGTGCTCGGCAGCGGGAGCAGCACCAGCTCGGTCTCCCGGCACGCGCGCGGGTTCACCAGACAGCTCGCCTTCTTGTTCGCGAAGGCGTGGTCCAGGCACGCCTGGTTGCAGCCGATGCAGGTGTTGATCTCGTCGGCGCGACCGGCGGCGGCCTTGTTCACGAAGTCCGGGTCGGCCAGCAGGGGCCGGGCCATCGAGACCAGGTCGGCGCTGCCGTCGGCGATCAGCCGGTCGGCCAGCTCGGGGGTGTTGATCCGGTTCGACGCGCAGACCGGGATGCCCACCTCGGCGCGGAGCCGCTTGGTGGCCCAGGTCCAGGCGCCGCGGGGGACCTGGGTGATGATCGTCGGCACCCGGGCCTCGTGCCAGCCGATGCCGGTGTTCAGCACCGTGGCGCCGGCCTGCTCGAGCAGCAGCGCCAGCTCGACCACCTCGTCCCAGGACTGGCCGTCCTCCACGAGGTCGAGCAGCGAGATCCGGTAGATGATCGGGAAGCCCTCGCCCACAGCCTCCCGGGTACGCCGCACGACCTCGACCGGGAACCGCATCCGGCGGGCCGAGGTACCTCCCCAGGCGTCGTCGCGGTCGTTGGTTCGCGGCGCGAGGAACTGGTTGATCAGGTAGCCCTCGGAGCCCATGATCTCGACGGCGTCGTACCCCGCCCGCTGGGCCAGGGCTGCGGAGTCGGCGAACGCGGTCACGGTCTTGTCGACGGTCCTGGTCGACATGGCGCTCGGCTTGAAGGGGGTGATCGGCGACTTCTTGTCGCTGGCGGACTGGGAGAACGGCGTGTAGCCGTAGCGGCCGGCGTGCAGGACCTGCAGCGCGATGGCCCCCTCGGCCTCGTGCACCGCGGAGGTGACCACCTTGTGCCGCTCGGCCTGCAGCTTGGTGGTCAGCTCGCTGGCGAACGGCTTGAGCCAGCCGCGCTTGGTGGGGGCGTAGCCGCCGGTGATGATCAGGCCGACGCCGCCACGGGCGCGCTCGGCGAAGTACGCCGCCAGCTTGGGCATGTCCCAGGCGTAGTCCTCCAACCCGGTGTGCATCGAGCCCATCACGGCGCGGTTGCGCAGGGTGAGGTCGCCGAGCTCGATCGGCTGGAGGAGATGCGGGTAGTCGTTCACGTGGATGCCTTCCTGTGGGCGTCGAGGTACTCCGAGAGCCACTCGACCCAGAACCGCTCCTGGCGGATGCCGCCGCGCAGGACCAGCCAGGTGTCGAGGTCGTGGCCGTGGAGGCCGGAGGGATCGGGGAACTGCTCGCGCTCGAGCCGTTCGAAGTGGGACTGCCGGGCCCGGTGCTCCGCAAGCAGGTCGGCGAGGTGGTCGAGCAGTTGTGCCCGGTCGCCGTACGACGCGCCGCGGAGCTTCACGGCGAGGTCCGACCGGGTCGGGGCGGGTGAGGTCGGGGCACCGATCCAGGCGGCCAGGGCTGCCCGACCGGCATCGTTGATGTCGTAGCTGCGCTCGGTGCTGCGCGAGCTGCCGGCGGATGCCGCGACCCAGCCGTCGGCCTCCATGCGTCCCAGCACTTTGTAGATCTGCTGGTGGGTGGCCTGCCAGAAGAAGCCGATCGACTGGTCGAACCGCCGCGTCAGCTCGATTCCCGTCCCGGGCCGCTCGCAGAGCGAGACCAGGAGGGCGTGCTCGAGGGCCATGGGCCGAGTCTGGTCGGGCGAGCCGGATTGTGCAACGAGTTGCACAAGTGATGCGGACCACTTGCGTAGTACCCCTGGGGGGTATATGGTCGCTGTCATGAACGGACTGAGCCCGAGTTGGTCGACCGCCGTCAGCGCCACCCTGCACTGCCTCACCGGCTGTGCGATCGGGGAGGTGCTCGGCATGGTGCTCGGCACCTGGTGGGGCTGGGGCAACCTGTCGACCGTGGTGCTCTCGGTGGTGCTGGCCTTCTTCTTCGGCTACCTGCTCACCTTCTCCTCCGTACGCCGCCACGGGCTCACCCCCCGCGAGGCGGTCCGGGTGGCGCTGGCCGCGGACACGCTCTCGATCACCTCGATGGAGATCATCGACAACGCCTTCATGCTGCTGATCCCCGGCGCGATGATGGCCGGTCTGCTGAGCGGCCTGTTCTGGGGCAGCCTCGCGCTCTCGCTGGTGCTCGCCTTCGTGCTCACCGTGCCGGTCAACCACTGGCTGATCGGTCGCGGCAAGGGGCACGCCGTCGTCCACGAGATGCACGGACACCACTGAGGGCCCGGCCCACCGTGACAGCACTGCTGTCACAATCGGCCGCATGACGTACGCACTCGGTCAGGGAAGCGGCCCCCTGCGGGGCGTGAAGGTCGTCGAGATCGCCGGCATCGGGCCGAGCCCGCACGCCTGCATGATCCTGGCCGACCTCGGCGCCGACGTCATCCGGGTGGAGCGACCGGGAGGCCAGGCACTCACCGGCGGTCCGCACGACCTGCTCAACCGCGGCCGTCCGAGCGTGGCGCTGAACCTGAAGGACCCCGAGGCCATCGCCACGGTCCTCGACCTCGTCGCCGACGCGGACGTGCTGATCGAGGGGATGCGTCCCGGGACGACCGAGCGGCTCGGGCTCGGCCCCGACGAGTGCCTCACCCGCAACCCGAGGCTGGTCTACGGCCGGATGACCGGGTGGGGGCAGACCGGCCCGCTCGCGAAGGCAGCCGGCCACGACATGAACTACATCGCGATCACCGGGGCCCTGTTCGGGATGGGTCAGGACCGGGCCAGGCCGCACTTCCCCTCCAACCTGGTGGGCGACTTCGGTGGCGGCTCGACGTACCTCGTCATCGGCCTGCTCGCGGCGCTTCTCGAGGCCCGGGTCAGCGGTGAGGGTCAGGTGGTCGACGCCGCGATCGTGGACGGGACCGCGCACCTGAACGCGATGGGCTCCGGGTTCCTCGCCGGCGGCAACATGCGTGAGGAGCGGGCCGCGAACCTGCTCGACGGGGGAGTGCCGTTCTACGACATCTACGAGACCTCGGACGGGCGGCACATGTCCGTCGGCGCTCTCGAGCCGCAGTTCTACGAGGTGTTCGCCCATCTGCTCGGCATCGCCGACACCGCCCCGGACCGCTACGACTTCGACCGGGCCGCGGAGCTGCGCCGCCAGATCAGCGCCGCCTTCGCGACCCGCACCCAGGCGGAGTGGACCGAGGTGTTCGAGGGCACCGACGCGTGCGTCGCTCCGATCCTCCCGCTCAGCGAGGCAATGGATCACCCCCACATGGCGGCCCGGGGTGTGTTCGTGGATCACGCCGGAGTGCGTCAGCCCGCCCCCGCGCCGCGCTTCTCCCGGACGGCCGCCGAGCTGTCCAGCCCGCCGCCGGCAGCGCCGGGCATCGACACGCGCGAGGCGTTGTCCGCCTGGGGGGTCGTCGACGTCGACGGCCTGCTCGAGCGCGGAGTCGCCGTCCAGGCGTGACAACGGCCACACCGCCGACCCGATTGACGATGACAGCAGTACTGTCACAATGAGGTCCTCACCTCCGCCCCCCGGCGCAGCGTGAGCCCCCGCCCGTGATCCAGACGAGAGTTGGGACATCCCATGGCAACAGAAGCGTTCGTGTACGACGCGATCCGGACCCCCCGCGGCAAGGGGAAGAAGGACGGAAGCCTCCACGAGGTCAAGCCGGTCGACCTCGTCGTCGGGCTCCTCGACGCGGTCAAGGACCGCAACCCCACCCTCGACGTGAACCGGGTCGACGACGTGGTGCTCGGCGTCGTGTCGCCGGTCGGCGACCAGGGCGGCGACATCGCCAAGACGGCTGCCCTCGCGGCCGGCTACCCCGACACCGTGGCCGGCGTACAGCTGAACCGGTTCTGCGCCTCCGGTCTCGAGGCGGTGAACCAGGCGGCCTCGCGGGTCCGCGGCGGCTTCGAGGACCTGATCCTCGCCGGCGGTGTGGAGTCGATGAGCCGGGTTGCCATGGGCAGCGACGGCGGCGCCTGGGCGATGGACCCGGCCACCGCGTTCGCCACCGCGTTCGTGCCGCAGGGCATCGGTGCGGACCTGATCGCCACCATCGAGGGGTTCACCCGCGAGGACGTCGACACCTTCGCCGTGGAGTCCAACCACCGCGCCGCCAAGGCCTGGGCCGACGGCCGGTTCGCCGGCCAGATCGTGCCGGTGCGCGACAACAACGGGGTCGTCGTCCTCGACCACGACGAGTTCATCAAGCCCGAGTCCACCGTCGAGGGGCTGGCGCGGCTCAAGCCGTCGTTCGCCGGGATCGGTGACCAGGCCGGCTTCGACTCCGTGGCGCTGGAGAAGTACCACTGGATCGAGAAGATCGACCACGTCCACCACGCCGGCAACAGCTCGGGCATCGTCGACGGCGCCGCACTGATGGCGATCGGCAACGAGCAGGTCGGCAAGGACCTGGGCCTGACGCCGCGCGCCCGGATCGTCGCGGCTGCCGTCTCCGGCGCCGACCCGACGATCATGCTCACCGGTCCGGCTCCGGCAGCGCGCAAGGCGCTGGCCAAGGCCGGTCTCGAGGTCGACGACATCGATCTGTTCGAGATCAACGAGGCGTTCGCCGCCGTCGCGATGCGGTTCATGCGCGACATGGGGATCGACCAGGAGATCACCAACGTCAACGGCGGGTCGATCGCCATGGGCCACCCCCTGGGTGCGACCGGCGCGATGATCCTCGGCACCTTGATCGACGAGTTGGAGCGCCGCGACCTCAAGCGCGGCCTCGCCACCTTGTGTGTCGGCGGTGGCATGGGCATCGCCACCATCGTCGAGCTCGTCTGAGCGCCCCCCGGATTCGAGAGGACTGACCCAGGAATGGTTTCGACAGGCTCCACCAACGACAGCGCCGTGCAGTACGAGTTGGGCGACGACGGGATCGTCGTACTCACCCTGGACGACCCGACCGCGAGCGCCAACACCATGAACGAGCTCTACAAGGAGTCCATGGGGAAGGCGGTCGACCGGCTGTACGCCGAGAGGGACGACGTCACCGGCGTCGTGGTCACGTCGGCGAAGAAGACCTTCTTCGCCGGCGGCAACCTCAAGGGCATGCTGGCGGCCACACCCGAGGACGCCAAGGCGATCTTCGAGATGGGCGAAGGCATCAAGGCAGACCTGCGTCGCCTGGAGAAGCTCGGCAAGCCCGTGGTCGCCGCGATCAACGGCGCGGCGCTCGGCGGTGGGCTGGAGATCACCCTCGCCTGCCACCACCGGGTCGTGGTGGACGACCCCAAGGTGGAGCTCGGTCTGCCCGAGGCGACCCTTGGTCTGCTCCCCGGCGGCGGCGGCGTCACCCGCACCGTCCGGATGCTCGGCATCCAGTCGGCACTGATGGACGTGCTCCTCCAGGGTCCGCGCTTCAAGCCCGCGCAGGCCCTCGAGAGGGGTCTGGTCGACGAACTGGTGCCGACCCGGGACGACCTCGTCCCGGCGGCCAAGAAGTGGATCAACGACCACCAGGACGACGCGGTGGCGGCATCGAACCCGTGGGACCGCGACGGCTTCAAGATCCCGGGCGGTACGCCGTCCACCCCCGCGCTCGCCGCGTTCCTGCCCGCCTTCCCCGCGATGCTGCGCAAGCAGACCAAGGGCGCGGTCTACCCGGCCGCGCGGGCGATCATGGCCGCCGCCATCGAGGGCGCCCAGGTGGACTTCGACACCGCGAGCCGGATCGAGTCGCGCTACCTCGCCCAGCTGATCACCGGCTCGAACAGCAAGAACATGATCCAGGCGTTCTTCTTCGACCTCTCCGCGATCAACGGCGGGTCGCTGCGCCCGGACGGCGTACCGAGGTTCACCGCGACCAAGGTGGGTGTGCTCGGCGCCGGGATGATGGGCGCCGGCATTGCCTACTCCTGTGCCCGCGCCGGCATGGAGGTCGTGCTCAAGGACGTCGCCCAGGAGTCGGCCGACAAGGGCAAGGCCTACAGCGAGAAGATCCTCGACAAGGCCGTCCAGCGCGGCAAGATGGACGAGGCGAAGAAGGCCGAGATCCTCGACCGGATCACCGCCACGACCGAGGCCAACGACTTCAAGGGCTGCGACCTCGTGATCGAGGCGGTCTTCGAGGACCCGTCGCTCAAGGCGAAGGTGTTCGCCGAGATCCAGGACGTGGTCAACGAGGACGCACTGCTGTGCTCCAACACCTCGACCCTGCCGATCACCGAGCTCTCCGGCAACGTGAACCGCCCGGCCGACTTCATCGGCATGCACTTCTTCTCTCCGGTGGACAAGATGCCGCTGGTGGAGATCATCAAGGGCCGCGAGACCTCCGACGACGCCGTGGCCAGGGCGCTCGACGTCGTACAGCAGATCCGCAAGACGCCGATCGTGGTCAACGACAGCCGTGGCTTCTACACCAGCCGGGTCATCGGCACGATGGTCAACGAGGGTCTGGCCATGCTCGGCGAGGGCGTGCACCCGATGTCGGTGGAGCGGGCCGCGACCCAGGCCGGGTACCCGGTCGGCACGCTGCAGCTCTCCGATGAGCTGAACATGGAGCTGATGGCCAAGATCGCCAAGGCCACCGCAGACGCAGCCGGCGACTCCTACGTCGAGCACCCCGGCACCGCCGTGGTCAACTCGATGATCGACCAGGGTCGGCCGGGACGCGTTCGTGGCGCCGGCTTCTACGACTACGACGAGAACGGCCGTCGGGGCGACCTGTGGCCGGGTCTGAAGGAGCTTTTCCCGTCGGCAGCTGAGCCAGCGGACATCGAGGACCTCAAGGACCGCTACCTGTTCATCGAGGCCCTCGAGACGGCGAAGTGCTTCGAGGAGGGCGTCATCGAGTCGGCGGCCGCAGCCAACATCGGCTCGATCATGGGCATCGGCTACCCGCCGCTGACCGGCGGCACCGCCCAGTTCATGCAGGGCTACGACGGTCCGACCGGACAGGGGCTGACCGGCTTCGTGGCCCGTGCCGAGCAGCTCGCTGCGGCGTACGGCGACCGCTTCGCCCCCACCGAGCGCCTCCAGCAGATGGCCCAGAAGGGCGAGTCCTTCCCCGCCTGACCCGCCGAGACGTCACAAACGAACAGGCAAACCCCGCCGAGACGTCGCAAACGAACAGGCAAACCGCGCCGAGACGTCGCAAACGCACGTGCGTTTGCGACGTCTCGGCGCATTCTGGGTGTGCGTTTGCGACGTCTCGGCGAGAATGGCCCGCGTGGGAGATGAGTTGCTGACGCGCGTCGAGATCCGGGGACTGTGGGTGCGGTTCGGATCCGTGGCGGCGGTGCGGGGGATCCACCTGACCGCGCAGGCCGGGCGGGCGACGGCGTTGCTGGGCCGCAACGGAGCCGGGAAGTCGACCACCATGCGGGTGCTGGCCGGGGTGATCCCACCGACCGAGGGCACCGTCCTGGTGGACGGCATCGACGTCACGGCGGATCCCTTGGCGGTCAAGCGGCTCACCGGCTACTGCCCCGACGTCGGCGGCCTGGTGCCCCGGGCCACGGCGTGGGAGCACCTTCAGCTCTCCGCGAGACTGCGCCGGCTCGACGAGTCCGGCCTGGACTGGGAGAAGCGGGCGCAGGACCTCCTCGAGCGCTTCGAGCTCGGGGACGCGGCCCACCGCGTCACCTCGGGCTTCAGCCACGGGATGGGCCGGAGGCTCTCGGTCGTCCTGGCCACCTTCCACGAGCCGTCGGTGCTGTTGCTCGACGAACCGTTCGACGGGGTCGACCCGATCGGGGTCGAGGCGACGCTCGAGGTGATCGCCGATGCGCGGGCGCGCGGTGCCGCGGTCCTGGTCTCGACCCACCTGCGCGACCTCGCCATGCAGGCCTGCCAGAACGCCTTGGTCCTGCGGGGCGGGTCATCGGTGGCGGAGCTGCACGCGGGCGAGCTGAGCGGCGAGGAGGGTGCGGGTGTCTACCGCGCTCTCCTGGACTGACCTGCGGCGAAGCCGCACCGACCTGGCGGCACTGCTGGCGTTCCGTCGCTCGAGCCTGTCCTCGAGGTCCACCCGCCGACTACGCATCAGCGCGGTCGTCGTCCTGCTGCTGACGGCCGCTGCCGTGGTGGGGCCGGCCTACCTCGGCGGGGCAGATAGCCCGCGCCAGCACGCCGGTCAGATCCTGGCCCTGCTGCCGTCGATGTGCTTGGCCTTCCTCGCCCTGGCCGTGTTCTCCGCGATCGCCTCCGGAGGCGGTCGTGAGGTCGTGCCGCGTGACCAGGCGGTGGCGTTCCCGATATCGACGACGACCGACCACCTCGGCGCCCTGCTGATGGCTCCGCTCAACATCGCCTGGATCGCCCAGGCGTGGACCCTTCTCGGCGTCACGTCGTACGCCCTGGGGCCGGATTCCCTGCTGGCCTACGAGCTGCCGCTGCTGCTGTGGGTGATGGCTTCCACGGCGATCGCACAGGTCGCCGGCTGGCTCGCTGAAGGCGTACGCCGGGGCCCCAACGGGATCATGATCTTCCGCCTCGGCACCGCGGGGCTGGCAGCGGCGGCGACGGTGCTGGTGCTCACCGGCAGTGTGTCGCCGGTGCTGGACCGCAGCCCGACGACCCAGCTGCTCACGCTGGCCCTCGATCCCCAGGGCGGTCGATGGATCCATTGGGCGGCCGGAGTCGTCACGCTGGTGGCGATCGTGCTGGCCGCAGCCGTCGTGGGCGCGGTGCCGGCGCGCTGGGCCCTGCACCGGCCGATGCGGGAGGAGCTGCGCCTGGAGTCGGGACGTCACCCGGCTCGACCGGCGGCCCGGTCGGACCTGGCGATGGTGCTGCGGCTGGACCGGGCCGCGGTCTGGCGCTCGGTGCCGCTGCGGCGGGGCTTGCTGGTGCTGGCCCTGATGCCGGGTGCCGTTGCGCTGGCCGGCGACCTGGAGTGGCGGATGCTGACCGTGCTCCCGGGACTGGTCGCCTCGGGCGGTGCGCTGCTGTTCGGCGTGAACACCTGGTGCCTCGACGGCCGCGGCGCCCTGTGGCGCGACAGCCTCCCGGTCTCCGCCAGGGTCTCGTTCCTGGCCCGGGCCGTGGTGTTGCTCGAGGTGCTCCTGTGCTCGGCGGCGGTGACCCTGCTGCTCGCAGTGCTGCGTGCCGGGCGTCCGACGAGCTCCGAGCTCCTGGCCCTCGTCTGCGCCACCCTGGTCGTGGCGCTCCAGGTGGTCGCCGCCGCCATGCGGTGGAGCATCGCCCGACCGTTCGCGGTCGACCTGCGCAGCGCTCGCGCCACGCCCGCGCCGCCGGTCGTGATGGCCGGTTACAGCGCCCGCCTGGCCATGGCCACCACGGTGACGGGCCTGATCTACTCGGGTCTGGCCCAGGTCCCCCAGCTGCGCTACACGCTCGTCATCACAGTTTTGATGGTCCTGTGGTCCTGCTGGCGGCTGGAACGGGCTGCCGTCCGCTGGGACGACCCCGTCATCCGCAGCAGGGTGGTGGCCACCGTCGCTGGTTGAGCGTGAAATCACATGCGTAACTTCCCGCACGCGCCCTCGTTGTGGGTGTGCCGTCATCAGGGTGCTTGTCCCGATATGACGCTCTCGGCGCACCACCAGGACTGTTATCGGGCACAGAGACGTTATTGGGAGACAGCATGAACAAGGTCACGGCTGCAGTGATCGCCCTCGTTGCCGGTTTGCTCACGGCAATCGCCACGGCGGTCCCTGCCCACGCTTACCCCGACGCGACGCTCACCGTCACGATCAGCGACGACACGGTGTACTCCGGCCAGACCTTCACCGTCACCGCCGAGTCCAACGTGGAGTGCGAGTTCCGGATCACCTTCGCCGGCACGGCCAAGACGGGCGTCGGCACCAAGTTCGTGGCCGAGTTCACCGCCCCCGCGGTCACGAAGACCACCAGGTACCCGCTCGAGGTGCACTGCACCTACGCAACGGCCGGAGCGGCCGGCAAGCAGACCTCCACGATGAGCCGTTCCTACACGATCACCGTCCTTCCGGAGTCCTCCGAGGTCGAAGGCCCCGGCAACGGCAACGGCAACGGCAACGGAAACGGCAACGGTGGGCCCAAGCACCACGGTGGCGGCCTGCTCCCCGGCACCGGTGGGCCCAACGACGACCTGCTGTACGGCGGACTGGCCCTGCTCCTGGCGGGCGCCCTGGCTCTCGCTGTCGCACGTCGCCGTCTCCACCGCGAGCGCTGAGAACCACGAGTCGGCGGTAGCTGCCCTCCGTGAAGCAACCCCTTCGGCGGGCAGCCTGGATCGGCGGGCTCCTGCTGCTTGTCCTCGCCGCCGTCTTCGCCTACCAGTCCGCCCGGACGGCCCTGGCGCTCAACAGTGCACGGCGTGACGCCTCCACGCTGCAGGCACAACTCGTCAGCGGTGACGACCAGGGCGCGCGGCGTACCCTCGACCGGCTGAGGGGCTCCACCTCCACGGCCCGCAAGGCGACCGACGGTGTGCTGTGGGACCTCGGGGCGAAGCTGCCGGGTGTGGGCCCCGACATCGCTGCGGTGCAGACCGTCTCGGCTGTCGCGGACGCGGTGGCGACGACGTCACTTCCCTCGGCCATCGCGCTCTCGGGCGCCATCCAGTCCGGGAGCTTCCGGGCGGTGGACGGCCAGTTCGACCTCGCCGCGATCCGGCGGCTCGAGCCGACGCTCGGCCAAGCCACCACGGCGATCGACGCGCAGAGCGCGGAACTGCAGCGGATCGACCCGCAGAGGCTCCTCCCTCCCCTCGCCAAGGTGGTCTCGGACCTGCAGGAGAAGGTCGCCTCCGCGGCGACGGCCGCGGACGCCGCCTCCCGGGCCGTCCGCCTGCTCCCCGGCATGCTGGGCGAGGGCGGCCCGCGCAGCTACCTGCTCGTCGTGCAGAACAACGCCGAGGTCCGCTCCACGGGCGGCCTTCCCGGCTCGTTCTCGGTGCTGCGCGCCGACGCCGGCAAGCTGACCATGGGGTTCCAGGGTGCCTCGGAGGATGTCGGCGTCTCGGCGAAGGCCGTGCTCCCCCTGAGCAAGGGCGAGCTCGCGGTGTACGGCGCCACGATGGGCAAGGACGTCCGGGACACGAACCTGACGCCGGACTTCCCTCGAGCGGCCGAGTTGATCAGCGAGATCTTCCGTGCCAACCGGGGGACCAAGCTCGACGGAGTCATCTCGGTCGACCCCGCGGCGCTGGCTGCGGTGCTGCGCGGGGTCGGATCGGTCCAGGCCTTCGACAAGCCGCTGACCGCGGACAACGTGGTGGCCAGCCTGCTGAACGGCGTCTACTCCCGGTTCGACAACCTCGGCAAGCAGAACGACTACTTCGCCGCTGTCGCCAGGGCGACCTTCGACCAGATGATGAGCGGCGGCGGCGACCAGCAGGTGATGCTGCGTGGCCTCGCTAAGGCCGGCGGGGAGCACCGGCTGCTGCTCTGGTCACGAGATTCTGCGGAGCAGCGGGTGATCGAGGGCTCGGCGATCGCGGGCGCCCTCCCCGGTGACACAGGTCGTACGCCGCAGGTGGGCATGTACCTCAACGATGCGACCGGCGCCAAGCTGCAGTACTACCTCGACTACCGGGCCAGCCTGGCCGCCAGCCAGTGCACCCGCGACGGCCGCCAGTCGATGGACGCCTCGATGCTGCTGGAGTCGAAGGTTCCCGCCGATGTCAGTGACCTGTCCCCCTCGATCCTCGGGTTCAAGCCGTTCGACGCCCCGGGCACGATGCGGATGAACCTGCGCATCTATGCCCCGGCCGGAGGCGTCATCACCCAGGTGACCGTCGACAGCCGGATGGTTGCGGTCACCACCGACCGTCATCACGACCGTCAGGTTGCGACGATCCCGCTCCTGCTGAGTCCGGGACAGAAGGTGCTCGTGTCCAGCTCGATCCGGACAGGTGCCGGTCAAGACGGGGATGCCGTCCTGGACTTCACCCCCGGCATGCGCTCCCAGCCCAACGGAGCCCGCGTCCGCTCAGCCTGCGGCTGAGCGCCCGGGCGCTCGACGGCCATCGGTAGGGTCGCCGACATGGACTTCTCCCCCTCCTCGCGCGCCGCGGAGCTCGTCTCCCTGGTGCGCGACTTCGTTCAGCACGAGATCGAGCCCAGGGTCACCGACTACCACCGGGACGTGAGAGCCGCGAAGGACTCGGGGGCGTGGGCGGAGTCGCCGATCCTGCACGACCTGCGCTCCAAGGCCCGAGCCGCCGGGCTGTGGAACCTGTTCCTCCCGGTGGAGCACACCGGCCACTACGCCGAGAAGTTCGGAACCCACGGGGGTGCGGGGCTCTCCAACTGCGACTACGCGCCGCTGGCCGAGGAGATGGGGCGCGCCACCACCCTCGCGCCGTACGTCTTCAACTGCAACGCGCCCGACACCGGCAACATGGAGGTGCTGCTCAAGTACGGCACCGACGCCCAGAAGCAGCAGTGGCTCGAGCCGTTGCTGGACGGGCAGATCCGCTCGGCGTTCACCATGACCGAGCCCGGGGTCGCCTCGTCGGACGCCACCAACATGGCCGCCACCGCGGCCGTCGACGGCGACGAGGTGGTGATCAACGGCCGCAAGTGGTGGTCCACCGGCGTCGGACACCCGGACTGCAGGATCTTCGTGTTCATGGGGCTCAGCGACCCCGATGCCGACCGGCACCACCGCCACACGATGGTGCTCGTTCCCCGTGACACCCCGGGGGTGAAGGTCGAACGGCTGCTCTCCACGATGAACGAGTACGACGAGCCGGTGGGTCACGGCGAGGTGAGCTTCGACGAGGTCAGGGTGCCGAAGGAGAACATCCTGCTCGGCGAGGGCCGGGCCTTCGAGATCGCCCAGGGGCGGCTCGGGCCCGGACGGGTGCATCACTGCATGCGGCTGATCGGCCAGGCCGAGGTGGCCCTGGAGCTCGCCATCAAGCGGGGCCTGGAGCGGTCCGCCTTCGGCAAGCCGATCATCAACCTCGGGGGCAACCGCGAGCGCATCGCCGACGCCCGCATCGCCATCGACCAGGCACGTCTCCTCGTCCTCAACGCAGCCTGGAAGCTCGACGTCGGCGGATCGCTGAACGCACTGAGCGAGGTCAGCCAGATCAAGGTGGTCGTCCCGAACGTGACCCAGCAGATCGTCGACATGGCCATCCAGCTGCACGGCGGCGCCGGCCTCTCCGCCGACTTCCCGCTCGCCGGGATGTGGACCAATGCCCGGGCGCTGCGGCTGGCCGACGGCCCCGACGAGGTCCACCGTGGAGTCGTGGCCCGTCTGGAGATCGGCAAGCACCAGACCGGTCGCAGCTGATGGCTCGGGTGCTGGTCACCGGCGGTGCCTCCGGGCTCGGCGCCGCGCTGGCAGCGGCGTACGACGGGCGTGGTGACGAGGTGCTGGTCGCCGACGTCGCCGACGCCGGGGACTGGCCGGGTGCCTCGATCAGGCTCGATGTCCGCTCCGACGACGACTGGGCCGCCGCACGCGAGTGGGTCGAGCGTGAGTGGGGCGGCCTCGACGTGCTGGTCAACAACGCCGGCGTCGCGGGTGGTGGCCGGGTCGACATCGCCAGCATGGACGAGTGGCAGTGGATCACCGAGATCAACCTGTTCGGAGTGGTCCGCGGCACCAGGACGTTCGTGCCGATGCTCAAGCAGCAGCGCTCGGGCCAGGTCGTCAACATCGCCTCGCTGGCCGGGTTGGTGCACCCCGGTGGGATGGGCTCCTACAACGCGGTGAAGGCCGGTGTCGTGGCCTTCACCGAGACCTGCGGCCACGAGCTCGCCGAGTGGGGGATCCGGTGTGCGGCGGTGTGCCCGTCGTACTTCCGCACCGGCCTGATCGAGAACATGCAGGCGCTTCAGCCCCCGGGCGGCGACACGGCCGTCGGTGACGTGATCGGTGAGCTGGTCGCGCGGGCGCCGCTCGGGCCCGAGGAGATCGCCGCCGCCGTCCTGGCCGGGCTCGACGCCGGCGAGGAGCTGATCCTGCCCGACGAGGCGGCTCGGGCCGCCTACCGGCTCAAGCTGACCGACCGTCCGGCGTACGACCGGGTGATGCGGCAGCAGGCGGCCCGGCTGAATGCGCTGGACGCGGCGGAGAGCGGACGGTGAACGCGATCGACGGTGCGTCGGAGGTTCGCGAGGAGGACGCCTTCGACGTGGAGGCGGTCCGGAGCTGGCTGGCCGCGCAGGGCACCGACCTGGTCGGCGAGATCGAGGTGCGCCAGTTCGCCGGCGGCGCCTCCAACCTGACCTACTCGCTGCGCGACGCCACCCACGACCTGATCCTGCGGCGGCCGCCAGGTGGGCAGAAGGCCAAGGGCGCACACGACATGGGCCGGGAGTACCGCATCCAGGACGGCCTGCGCGAGGTCTTCCCGCTGGTGCCGGCGATGGTCGCGCACTGCGAGGACGAGTCGGTGATCGGCTCGGAGTTCTACGTGATGCAGCGCGTCGACGGGATCATCCCGCGCCGCAACCTCCCCGACGACGTCAGCCTGAGCGAGGAGCAGACGCGCGGGCTGTGCACCAACGCCCTCGACGTGCTGATCGACCTGCACCAGGTCGACATCGACGCCACCCCGCTGTCGTCGATGGGCAAGGGCCCGGGCTACGTGCGCCGACAGGTCGAGGGTTGGTCGACCCGGTTCCGCAACGCCCGCACCGAGGACGTCGGTGACTACGAGACGGTGATGGCCTGGCTGGCCCAGTACCAGCCCGACGACGTCGCGAGCGTCATGATCCACAACGACTTCCGCTTCGACAACCTCGTCCTGGACCGTGCCGACCCGACCCGCCCGGTCGGGGTGCTCGACTGGGAGATGGCCACCGTCGGTGACCCGCTGATGGATCTGGGCGGCACGCTCGCCTACTGGGTGCAGGACGACGACGACGAGTTCTTCCGCCAGTTCCGTCGCCAGCCCACGCACCTGCCGGGGATGCTCGGCCGCGCGGAGGTGGTGGCCTACTACTGCGACCGGACGGGCTACTCCCTGACCGCCGAGCAGTGGCGCTTCTACGAGGTCTTCGGGCTCTTCCGGCTCGCGGTCATCGCCCAGCAGATCTACTACCGCTACTTCCACAAGCAGACGACCAACGAGGCGTACGCCGTCTTCGGTCCCGCAGCGCAGTACCTCGAGACCCGTTGCACGCGGATCATCGGGGATGTCGAAGGAGGCTCCGCGTAGTGGGGCAGCTGCTGCTGGTCCGGCACGGGCAGGCGTCCTGGGCCGCCGCCGACTACGACGTGCTGTCGGAGACCGGGTGGGAGCAGTCGCGGCTGCTCGGCAAGGCGCTGGCCGCACGCGGGATCGAGCCGACCCTGGCGATCAGCGGCGGGATGCGTCGCCACCAGGAGACCGCCGAGGCCTGCCTGACGGCCCTCGGCGCGGACGTGCCCATCGAGACTGATCCGGGCTGGGCGGAGTTCGACCACGTGGCGATGCTGGCGGCCCTTCCGGCTCCCTTCGAGGGGCGCACGCCGACCCGGGGCGAGTTCCAGGAGTGGTTCGAGGGCGCGAGCGACCGGTGGACCGGCGGCGCCCACGACGAGGAGTACGCCGAGCCGTTCGCCGTCTTCACCGACCGGGTCGGATCGGCGCTGCGGCGTACCGCCGAGGCGGTGGGGTCGGGCACGGCGCTGGTGTTCAGCAGCGGCGGGCCGGTCTCGTGGGCGGTCGCCGGCCTCCTCGCCGACGATCCCGACGAGCGCCGCCGGTTGTGGCGCCGCCTGAACCCGGTCTGCGTGAACTCCGGCGTGACCCGGCTCGTCACCGGGCAGCCGTGGGCATCACCATGGTCAGCTTCAACGACCACGCCCACCTCGACGGCGTACCCGGCGTGCTCACCTACCGCTGAGCCCCGCCCGCTCGCCGCGACTCCGGTGCCGCCCCGTCGTCGGCCGCTCGTCACGGCTTGGCAGGATGGCTGCCATGGCCCCCACGCGCAAGACGATCCTGATCACCGGTGCGAGCAGCGGGCTGGGGGCGGAGATGGCCCGGCAGTTCGCCGCCCTCGGCCACGACCTGGCGCTCTGCGCTCGCCGCCTCGAGAAGCTGGACACCCTCCGGGCCGAGATCGCCGACCGGCACCCCGACCGCCGCGTCGAGGTGCGCACACTCGACGTGAACGACGATGACGAGGTCTTCGAGGTCTTCCGCGGCTTCAAGAAGGACTTCGGCACCATCGACCGGGTCATCATCAACGCCGGGGTCGGCAAGGGGGCGCCCCTCGGCACCGGCCGCTTCGACGCCAACCGCGAGACGGCGATGACGAACTTCGTCGCGGCACTCGCCCAGTCCGAGGCGGCGATGGAGATCTTCCGGGAGCAGAACGCGGGCCACTTCGTGATGATCAGCTCGATGTCGGCGATGCGGGGCATGCCCAAGGCGATGGCGACCTACGCCGCGACCAAGGCCGGAGTCGCCCACCTGGCCGAGGGCCTGCGCAACGAGCTGTACGGCAAGCCGATCAAGGTGACCGTGCTCTACCCGGGCTACATCTCCTCGGAGATGAACGACAACGTCGATGCCAGCAAGACCCGGATGATGGCTTCGACGGAGCAGGGCGTGCGCTCGATGGTCGAGGCCATCGAGAAGGAGAAGGACTCCGCGTGCGTGCCGCCGCTGCCCTGGGCGCCGATGAGCGTGCTGATGAAGCACGCGCCCCTGCCGGTGCTCAAGAAGCTCCTCTAGAACGGGGAGTCAGGCGCCCGAACCAGGAACGGCGTGAGCAGCCCGGGTACGGCGGCATCGGCGAGCGCGACCGCCTCTGACTCCGGCACGTCGTAGGCCGCGTAGGCCTGCTGGCCGGCCGCCGTCGTGGCCACCAGCGTGGCCAGGCCGACGCGGCGCTGGAACCAGGACTGCTCCAGGTTCCAGCCGATGATGCCGTCGCGTTGCAGCACGGTTCGCTGGCCGCGCAGCGTGCCCGAGCGGACCACCAGGTAGCCACCGCTGAGCGCGTGTCCCAGCCTCCGGTAGCGATCCTCGGCCAGCCACACCGACGGCGGCAACAGCAGCAGCGCCGGCACGAGCAGCCACCAGGACGCCCCGATGGTCAGGGACGCGATCACGACCAGCACGGCCGGGGTCGCGCCCGCCAGCAGTGCGCGGTTGAGGCGTCGTCGGCGGGCGGCCGGCCCGTGTCGGCGCAGGGCCGCCTGCAGCGGCTCCGCGTCTCCGAGGACCCCGGCACCGACGCCGTCCACCACCTCGCGGGGTGCGGGCGGAACCAGCTGGGTGCTGCCGCCCTCACCGCGGGAGACGCCCGTGACCACGGCGGCGAGCCTCGCGGCCCCGGCCAGGCGCAGGCCCAGCGGCTCGGAGACCTCGAGGCCCCGGACCCGGACCCGCTCGAGGCTGGTCTCGGTGGTGGTGAGTAGTCCTCGACGGATGTGGAAGGACCGCCCCAGCGCGTCCCGGGACAGCGTGAAGCCCCAGTTGGTGACGAGGTAGCCGAGCACGGCGAACGCGGCACCGAGCACCAGGAACGTCAGCACCAGCACGGGCACGACCACCACGAGCGACAGCGCGATCACCTGCTGGACGAGGCCGCCGTTGAGGACGTCGGCGCCCAGACGCTCGCCGAACTGGCCGACGCCGGCCAACAGGGCGGCGGCGATCACGTTGCCCGACGAGGTCAGCGGCGCGTACCGGACCCAGCCGGTCTCCAGCCGGAGCAGCACCTCGTCCTCGGCTGCGGGCGCGCCCGTGCCCACGGTCAGGTCGCTCGCCCGCGTCGCTGGGTCGGTGGCCGGGCCGGTGGCCGGGCTGCTGGTTGGGTCGGTGGTTGGGTCGGTGGTGGGGTCGGCCTCGTGGTCGCGCGTCACCTCGGGGCTCGGGTCGGCGCGGTGCAGGAGTGCGGCTCGGAGGTTCCGCGCCTGCGCCACGGCGAGCGAGTCCAGCGAGAACCGTTCCTCGGACTGGCGGGCCGCGCTCGCCGTACCGATCTCGATCCTGGCCAGCCCCAGCACTCGGTGGATCGGGGAGGAGGTCAGCTCCACCGCCCGGACGCGGTCGAGGGGTGCGGTGAGGACCTTGCGACTGAGCAGCCCACGCTTGAGCTCGACCTGGGTGGCGGTGATCCGGAAGCTCGTCGTGAGGAAGCGGACCACACCGACGACGATGGGGATGGCGATGCCCAGCAGCTGCCAGACGTTGTTGCCACCCGACCCGCCGAGGACGAACGCCCCCACGACCACCGGAAAGAACCGGATCAGCTCGAGCACGGGGTGCACCAGCAGCATCCGCGGGTCCAGCCGGCGCCAGGGCACCGGGGACCCGGCCACCGGTTCCGTCACCGATGCGGGCTGGAACGGTTCACTCACGTGGCGTCTCCCGACTCCGCCTCGGTACGCCGGGTCAGGTCGTCGACCAGCCGGTCGGCCACCGCCTTGTCGATCCCGCTGATGTGTAGCGGGCCGGCCGCGGAGGCCGTCGTCACGGTGACCGACGCCAGGCCGACCAGCCGGGCGACGGCGCTCTGCTCGAAGTCGACGGTCTGGACGCGGGACATGGGGGCGATCCGGCGCTCCCGCGAGAGCCAGCCGGTCTGGGTGTAGACGGCCGTCTCGGTGCTCTCCCACCGGTGCACCCGGTAGCGCACGACCGGCATCGCGAGCACGTAGCCGGCTGCGCACAGGCCGAGAGCCGCCCACCCCCACCACGGCAGCCGGATCCAGTCCATCAGCTGGGCGCCCACCAGCAGGGCGAGGAGCACCAGCATCCGGACCGCTGCACCAACGGCCCAGAGCACCGGAGCCCTGGGGGACACCTGGTGGGCCGGGTCGCGCAGGGCGGGGTTGCCCACGGGTTCGCCCAGAGGTTCATTCGGGGTTTGTCTCGGGGCGGGTTCGGCTGAGGTCACGGCTCCAGCCTGCCACCCCCGGGTGCGCGCGGACCGTCCTCGGCAATGTCGGCGGCTCCGTCTAGGCTCGCGGCATGAGCGGAAAAGTCGTGCACTTCGAGATCCCCTTCGATGACGGTGACCGGGCCAGGAAGTTCTACTCGGAGGCCTTCGGGTGGGTGATCAACGAGATCCCCGACCTGCGCTACTCGATCGTGCAGACCGGACCGGCCGGCGAGGACGGCTTCCCCGCGACCCCGGGCTACATCGGCGGCGGGATGCTGCGCCGCGAGAGTCCGGCGGACCGGCCGGTGATCACCGTCGACGTCGAGGACATCGACGACGCACTGGCCAAGATCGAGGAGCTGGGGGGCATGACGGTGCTGGGTCGTCAAGACGTCGGAGACATGGGCTGGGCGGCGTACTTCAAGGACGTCGAGGGCAACCTGATGGGTCTCTGGCAGGCTCGCCAGGCCTGAGCGGTGCCACTGCTTCTCCACCGCGCCCCGCGGTCGGACCAATTGGTCGACGGACTCGGCGATCTGCTGCTGCGCTCACCGCTGGCCGACGCCTTCGCGGCCGAGGTCGTGCTCGTCCCCGCGCGCGGTGTCGAACGCTGGCTGAGCCAACGCCTCTCCCACCGGCTGGGCCACGGGGAGGGCCGGGAGGACGGCGTCTGTGCCGGGGTCGGCTTCCGCTCACCGACGAGCCTCGTCCGCGAGCTGACCGGGGCTCGGGACCACGACCCGTGGGTCCCCGAGGCCCTGGTCTGGCCGTTGCTGACGGTCGTGGACCGGAGTGCGGGGGAGCCCTGGTGTGCCACCCTGGCCGCCCACCTCGGCCATGGGCGGGACGGCGAGGACGGGGAGCTGCGGCGTGGTCGCCGCTACTCGGTGGCGCGCCGGCTGGCCGGCCTGTACGCGTCCTACGCCGTGCAGCGGCCCGCTCTCCTGGACGACTGGGAGGCGGGCGGGGCCGCCGACGGGACCGGTCAGCCGCTCCCGGAAGACCTGGCCTGGCAGCCCGAGCTCTGGCGCCGCATCGTCGAGGCGGTCGGGGAGCCGAGTCCCGGTGAGCGGCAGCGGGCGACGCTTGCCCGGATCCACCAGGCACCCGACTCGCTCGCCCTCCCGGCCCGGCTCTCCCTCTTCGGGCACACCCGGATCCCGGTGACCGAGGTCGCCCTGCTCCAGGCACTGGGAGCCAGCCGGGACGTGCACCTGTGGCTCCCGCACCCCTCCGAAGCGCTGTGGCAGGCGCTCTCGCACCTCTCCGGTGCCGTCCCGCGTTCTGAGGACGACTCGCACGAACGGGTCGGTCACCCACTGCTGGCCTCGCTGGGCCGAGACCTCCGTGAACTGCAGCGGACCCTGAACACGGTTGTGGAACCCGTGGCTGACCAACCGTCCGGCGAGACCTCAGCAGCGCCCGGCCCCACCTCCGACGCGGTCCGTGCCGACCTGCTCTCCTGGCTGCAGCAGGACATCGCCGCGAACGCCGCGCCCGACCCCGGCCGGCGCACGATCGACCCGGCCGACACCAGCGTGCAGATCCACTCCTGCCACGGTCCGGCGCGTCAGGTGGAGGTCCTCCGCGAGGTGCTGCTCGGCCTGCTCGCCGACGACCCGCTGCTGGAGCCTCGCGACATCGTGGTGATGTGCCCCGACATCGAGGCCTACGCGCCCCTGATCACGGCTGCCTTCGGGATGGCCGCCGTCGGCAGCTCCCCGGGCCGGCACCATCCCGGCCATCAGCTGCGGGTGATGCTGGCCGACCGGTCCCTGACCCAGACGAACCCGCTCCTCGCCGTCGTCGGCCAGCTGCTCGGGATCGCGGGTGGCCGCGCGGAGGGCAGTCGAGTGCTGGACCTGATGGCCAGCGAACCCGTGCGCCGCCGCTTCGGCTTCTCCGAGGGAGATCTCGAGACCGTCACCGGCTGGGTCGAGAGCGCCGGCATCCGGTGGTCCTTCGACCAGCGACACCGACGCGACTACGGCCTCGAGGACTACGTGCAGAACACCTGGCGCTTCGGCCTCGACCGGATCCTGACCGGTGTTGCGGTCTCCGACGACGCGGAGCGGTTCTTCGACACGACCCTGCCGCTCGACGACGTCGCCAGCACCAGCATCGACCTCGCGGGCCGGCTGGCGGAGTTCATCGAGCGGTTGCAGCGGATCACCGACGCGCTGACCGGCGAGCACCCGGTCAACCACTGGCTGGAGACGATCGGCTCCGGCGTCGAGGAGCTCACCGCCGTCGCCCGGGACGACGAGTGGCAGCGCGGGCAGCTCCATCGCGAGCTCACCGCTCTCACGACCGATCCCGTCACGCAGGGCCTCGACCTCCGGCTCTCCGACGTGCGGGCCCTGATGGACGAACGCCTCGCGGGTCGCCCGACCCGGGCCAACTTCCGGACCGGGACGCTCACCGTCTGCACGATGACGCCGATGCGTTCGGTGCCGCACCAGGTGGTCTGTCTGCTGGGCCTCGACGACGGGGTCTTCCCCCGGGCGGGTGCCGTGGACGGCGACGACGTACTCGCCAGGCGGCCGCTGACCGGCGAACGCGATCCCCGCAGCGAGGACCGCCAGCTGATGCTGGACGCGATCGTCGCCGCGCGCCGAACGCTCGTGGTCACCTACACCGGTGCGGCGGAGACCACCGGTCAGCCCCGGCCTCCGGCGGTGCCTCTGCAGGAGCTGATGGACGGGCTCGCCGGGACTGCTACCGGAGCGGTCGAACACGTGTTGACGACCCACCCGCTGCAGGCGTTCGACGCCCGCAACCTCGACGTGCGCCGGCCGTTCTCCTTCGACCGGCAGGCGTTGGCCGGGGCCCGCGTGGCGACCCAGGAACGCACCCCGGCCCCCCGGATCGTTGACACCGTGCTTCCGCTGCGTGCAGGCGACGTCGAGCTCGACGCGCTGACGGCGTTCCTGAAGAACCCCGTCAAGGAGTTCCTGCGCAAGCGCCTCGACGTCACCTTTGTCGACGACGGCGAGGAGGCTGCCGACGGGATCCCCGTCGAGCTCGACGGCCTCCAGCAGTGGCAGGTCGGTGATCGGCTGCTGCGCGACCTGCTGACCGGTCGTCCCCCGGATGCCGTGCTGGCCAGGGAGTGGCGTCGCGGCGTACTCCCGCCCGGCCGGCTGGGCTGGCGACTCGCCGGTGACCTGCTCACCCAGGCAGGTCCGGTCGCGGACCTTGCGGACACGCTGCGCGCAGGACGCCGGGCCGAGGCGCTCGACGTGACCGTGGACCTCGGCGGCGGACGCCTGCTCACCGGCACGGTCCCGGACGTCTACGGCGACCGGGTGGTCCGGACGAGCTTCTCCCGGGTCGGACCCAAGCACTGGATCGACGCCTGGGTGCCGCTGCTGGCGTTGTGCGCCAGCCGGCCCACCCGGAGCTTCTCCGCGGGTTCGGTGGGTCGCGGTGCCAAGGGCCGCCACGGCGACCCGGACGAGCCCACGGGTCGCGTTGTCTGGGGTCCCGTGGCCGAGGCGCCCGGACTCCTGGCCGACCTGGTCGCGATCTACGACGCGGGCATGCGCGAGCCGCTGCCACTGCCCCTCAGGGCCGGTCACGAGTGGGGTTGCAAGCACCGGTCTCCTCCGGCGGCCCGGATCAAGGCCGCCGAGTTCAAGTGGAAGACGGGCAACTACCCCGGTGAGGACGCCGATCCCGAGCAGGTGACCGTCTGGGGGCCCCGCTGTCCTCTCGAGACCCTGCTGGCGCAGATGCCGCGCGAGGGCGAGGAGATCGAGGGCGAGACCACCCGCCTGGGTGCGCTTGCTCGTCGACTGTGGGTGCCCATGCTCGAGCGGGTGCACCGATGAGCGCCGAGCCCATCGTGCCCTTCGAGCTCCTCGGGGAGCTGCCGACCGGGACGGCCGTGCTGGAGGCCAGCGCCGGCACCGGCAAGACGTACACGATCGCCGCCCTGGTGGTGCGTTACGTCGCCGAAGGGGTCGCGACCCTCGACGAGATGCTGGTGATCACCTTCGGCCGCACCGCCAGCCAGGAGCTGCGCGAGCGGGTGCGCAGCCAGCTGGTCGAGGCGGAGCGCGCCCTCGCCGATCCCGGAGCCGTCGGTGACGAGGAGTTCCTCCGCTTCCTGCTCGACGTGCCCGCCGCCGAGCTCAGGGCGCGGCACAAGCGGGTCCGTGACGCGCTGGCCTCGTTCGACGCGGCCACGATCGCCACCACCCACCAGTTCTGCCAGCTCGTGCTGCGCTCGCTCGGCATCGCGGGTGACACCGATGCGCGGGCCACCCTCGTGGACAGCCTCGATGAGCTCGTCGTCGAGGTCGTCGACGACCTCTACCTGCGCGCCTACGGCAACCGTCCTGAGCCGCCCCCCTTCAACCGGGGTACGGCGCTGCGGCTGGCGCGAGCGGCCGTCGGGGACCCCCAGGCCAGCCTGGCTCCGACCGATGCCGACCCGGACAGCGTGGCCGCCGCGCGGGTGGGCTTCGCCGAGCAGGTCCGCGTCGAGATGGAGCGACGCAAGCTGCGGCTCGGGGTGCTCAGCTACGACGACCTGCTCAGCCGGCTGGCCGACGCCCTCGAGGCCGAGGAGTCCCCGGCCCGGGAACGGATGCGCCACCGCTGGAAGATCGTGCTCGTCGACGAGTTCCAAGACACCGACCCGGTGCAGTGGGACGTCTTGGACCGGGCGTTCCGTGGCCACTCAACGCTCGTCCTGATCGGCGACCCGAAGCAGGCGATCTACGCGTTCCGTGGCGGCGACATCCACGCCTACCTGGTGGCACGCCAGCTGGCCGACTCCATCGCGACCCTGCCCACCAACCACCGGAGCGACGCCCCCCTCGTCGAGGCGTTGCAGGTGCTCACCCGCGGGGCGGCGCTGGGCGATCCGGCGATCACCGTCCACGAGATCGACGCCCACCACGCGGGCAGCCGGCTGGCCGGCGTACCCCGTCCCGAGCCGGTGCGGCTGCGGGCCGTGCCATCGGCCGGCTTCCCGACCAACCAGCAGGGCACCATCAAGATGGAGGTCCTGCGCCCCCACCTCGCGGAGGACCTGGCCGACGACGTCGCCCGCCTGCTCGCGGCCGGCGCGAGCTACGACGGCCGGGACCTCGCCGCCGGGGACCTCGCGATCCTGCTCCCGACCCTCAACAAGGCGCACGCCTACCAGGAGGCACTGGCCCGGCGCGGGGTGCCGTCGGTGCTCAGCGGCGGGACCAGCGTCCTGGTGACCCAGGCCGGGGACCAGTGGCTGGCCCTGCTCGAGGCACTGGAGCAGCCCCAGCGGACCGGTCGGATCCGTGCGGTGGCGCTCACGGCGTTCGTCGGCCTCTCACCGCTCGAGCTCGACGCCGGCGGCGACGACCTGACCGACGAGCTGGCCGAGAGAGTGCGCGGCTGGCTGGACCTGATGCGCGGTCGTGGCGTGGCGGCCGTGCACGAGTCGCTGATCGCCGACGGTCTCACGGCCCGGGTGCTGGCTCGGCCCGACGGGGAGCGACTGCTCACCGACCTCAACCACCTCGGTCAGGTGCTGCACGAGGTGTCCCACCGCGAGGGCCTCGGTCTTGCGGCGCTGCTGGGCTGGCTCCGCGCCGAGCGGCGGGTGGCGGCCAAGAGCAACGAGCGCACCCGCCGTCTCGACACGGACGCCAAGGCGGTCCAGCTGGTCACCGTCCACGGCAGCAAGGGCCAGCAGTACCCCATCGTCTACCTGCCCGAGCTCTTCAACTGCTGGACCGGCAACGCCACCGAGTTCCTCTTCCACGACGGCAACGCCAGGAAGCTCGACCTGGGTGGGGGGAAGATCCCCCAACAGGCGGCGGCCGAGGACGCCGGCGAGGAGCTGCGGCTGACCTACGTCGCCCTGACCAGAGCCCAGTCGCAGGTGGTCACCTGGTTCGCGCCGAGCTGGGACGCGGTGAACTCCGGCCTGACCCGCCTGCTGTTCGGTCGCAACACGGGCGAGGCGGTCGTCCCCGACGCGGTGAGCCGCGGGCCTTCGGACTTCGAGGCGATGGCGCAGCTGTTGCAGTGGCAGGAGCAGGGCGGCCTGTCGATCGAGGTCTCCGAGGTCCCCGGCCGGCCGACCGTGGTGGCACGCCCGGCTCCTGCCCCGTTGGGGATCCGGACCTTCGACCGGACGGTGGACACGACCTGGCGGCGGACGTCGTACTCCGGGCTGATCCGGGCCGAGGAACCGGTCGCCACCGCCGGGGCGATGAGCGAGCCTGAGGTTGCCGGCACGGTCGACGAGGTGGGCGAGGAACGCGGCGAACCGGCCACCGCAGCAAGTCCGGCGACGGCCGCAGGGGAGCCGGCCGACACGGGTGCCGACCTCCCCTCGCCCATGGACGTCCTTCCCGCGGGGGCGACGTTCGGGTCGTTGGTGCACGCGGTCCTCGAGCACGCCGACCCCCTGGCCGAGGACCTGGTGGCCGAGCTGCGGGCCCGGGTTGCCGAGGAGCAGCAGTGGTGGGCGGTCGACGCCACCCCGGACGCTGTCGCGGAGGCCCTGGTGCCGATGCACCTGACTCCGCTCGGGCCGCTCGCCGACGACGCCCGGCTGGTCGACATCGGCCTGGCGTCGCGGTTGTGCGAGCTGGACTTCGAGTTCCCGATGGCCGGCGGCGACGGACCGGCGACGAGCTCGGTCCCCCTCTCCGCCATGGCCGGGGTGCTGCGTCGCCACCTCGCGGTGGACGACCCGATGCGCTCCTACGCCGACCGGCTGGAGAACCCGTCGCTGGGCGACCAGCCGTTGCGCGGCTACCTCAGCGGTTCGATCGACGTGGTGCTGCGCATCGGCGAGGAACCTCGCTACCTGGTCGTGGACTATAAGACCAACAAACTGGGCACACCCGGGGAGCCACTCACCGCGCTGGACTACACCCCGGCCGCGATGACCGAGGCGATGCTGCACTCGCACTACCCGCTCCAGGCGATGCTCTACTCCGTGGTGCTGCACCGCTACCTGCGCTGGCGCCAGCCGGGGTACGAGCCCGCTCGGCACCTCGGTGGCGTCCTCTATCTCTACGTGCGCGGGATGTGCGGGCCGGAGACCCCCGTGGTCGACGGCTTCCCGTGCGGGGTGTTCTCCTGGCACCCGCCGGCCGCGATGGTGGTCGAGCTCTCCGACCTGCTGGACGGCCAGCCCGTCGCGGCCGCGGAGGGCACATCATGATCGCCTCGACATCCACCCGGGACCCCCGAGACCGACGCCTCGCCCTCGGCGCGGTCGGGTTGTTGCGCGCCTTCAACGAGGCCGAGGTCCTCAACGCCTCGGACGTCCACGTCGCCAGCCGGTTGGGCGCGATCCTCGGTGAGGAGCGCGAGCAGGTGCTGCTTGCCGCAGCCTTCGCGGTGCGCGCGGTCAGGCGGGGCTCCATCTGCGTCGACCTCGCCACCGTGGCCGAGCTGGCCGTCGAGCGCGCCGAACCCCTCCCCGACACGGGGGACACGGGGGACACCGATGGCGGGGCCGATCTGGTCGACCTTCTGCCGTGGCCGGATCTCGCACCCTGGCTCGACGAGGTCGCCTCGAGTCGCCTGGTCAGCGAGGAGGCCTTCCGGCTCGAGGGCTCCAGCCTCTACCTGGACCGCTACTGGCGCGAGGAGGGCCAGGTCTGCGTCGACCTGGTGGCCCGGATGCGTCGACCGGCGCCCGAGATCGACCAGGCGGCGCTCCTGGCCGGGGTCGCCCGCGTCTTCCCCGACGAGGGGTACGACGAGCAGCGGGTCGCCGTACTCTCCGGTGCCGCGCAGTGGACCACGATCCTCACCGGTGGCCCGGGCACCGGCAAGACCACCGCCGTCGCCGGGCTGCTCACCCTGATCGCCGAGCAGCACCAGGCGAGCACCGGCCAACCGCCCCGGATCGCCCTGTGCGCGCCCACCGGGAAGGCCTCGGCGCGACTCCAGGAGGCCGTCGAGGACGCCGCCGGGAAGCTGACCGACTCCGCCGACCGGGCCAGGGTGAGCGGCCTGACCTCCTCGACCCTGCACCGCCTGCTCGGCTGGCGTCCGGACAGCAGTGTCCGCTTCCGGCACCACCGCAGCAACCGGCTGCCGCACGACGTGATCGTCGTCGACGAGACCTCGATGGTGTCGCTGACGATGATGGCCCGGCTCCTGGAGGCGGTCCGGCCCGATGCGCGGCTGGTGCTCGTGGGGGACCCCGACCAGCTGTCCTCGGTGGAGGCCGGCGCGGTGCTGGCCGACCTGGTGGCCGGCCTGAAGGGGGTCGCCGACTCGCCGGTGGTGTCGCTGCAGACCCCTCGCCGCTACGGCAAGAACATCGGCGCCTTGGCCGCGGCGTTGCGCGTCGGTGACGCGGACGCCGTCCTGGAGGTGTTGCGCACTGATGCCGAGGACGTCGAGTTCATCGACCCCGAGGACGAGGATGCGATGACGCTCTTCCGGTCGGGTGTCGTCGATGGCGCCAGCCGGATGCGGGTCGCCGCCGACGCCGGAGACGCTGCGGCGGCGCTGGCCGAGCTGGACCGCCACCGGCTGCTCTGCGCGCACCGCGAGGGGCCCTTCGGGGTCAGCGGCTGGAACCGGCTGGTCGAACGGCTGGTCAGCGAGCGCACCGGCGTGACCACCTACGACGAGTGGTACTCCGGTCGGCCGGTCCTGGTCACCGCGAACGACAAGGGGCAGCGGCTGAGCAACGGCGACATGGGCGTCACGGTCCGCCGCGCCGACGGGCGGCTGCGGGTGGTCCTGGCAGGGACGGAGGGCCGGGAGTTCGCGCCGACCCGGCTTCCCGACGTACAGACCGTGCATGCCATGACCGTGCACAAGTCGCAGGGCTCCCAGGCCGAGACGGTCAGCGTGATCATGCCGCCCGAGGGGTCGAGGTTGCTCACCCGTGAGCTGCTCTACACCGCCGTCACCCGGGCCCAGCGCAAGCTGCGCGTGGTCGGCGACGAGCACGCCGTCCGCGCCGCCGTCGGCCGCAACGTCCAGCGCGCCAGCGGCCTCGAGCGCCGCCTGGCCCACGCCCTCGCCCCCACCGATCCCCACCCCCACTGATCCCTCCTCTTTCGCCGAGACGTCGCAAACGAACAACGGATCCCCGCCGACACGTCGCAAACGAACAACACGACGTACGCCGCGAGGGCGTCGCGACACTGCGGCCGCGATCAAACCGGCGCGCCCCGGACGCGGCTACGGTGATCGCGTGCGAATCCCTGAGCCCCGACGCGGGTCCCACCCGTGAGCCGCCCCTCCGGAGGCTCCGACGACGTCACGGCGCCGAAGGGCTCGCGCGAGGAGCCCGAGCTCGAGGACGCCTACGACCGGTTGGTCTCCGAGGGGCACGACCGGCTGCACCGGCCACTGCTGCCCCTGGTGGCCACCGGGCTGCTCGGGGGCGTCGACGTCGGAGTCGGGGTGATGATCTACCTCGTCGTCGAGGCGCGGACCGGGAACCCGCTGCTGGCCTCGCTGGCCTTCACCGTCGGCTTCGTCGCGCTCCTGCTGGCCAACAGTGAGCTGTTCACCGAGAACTTCCTGGTGCCCGTCACCGCCGTCGTCGCCAAGGAGGGGACGCTGCTCCAGCTCGCGCGACTCTGGGGCGTCACGCTCGCCGCCAACCTGGTCGCCGGGTACGCGATGGCCGGCATGATCGTGGTCGCCCTGCCCGACGTGCACCGGGTCGCAGCCGAGGCCGGCTCGCACTACGCCCACCTCGGCGTCTCGTGGCGGTCGTTCTTCCTCGCCGTGCTCGCCGGCGCCGTGATCACCCTGCTCACCCGCATGCAGCACGCGACGGAGAGCCTGGGGGTGAAGATCGTTCCGGCGATCATGATGTCCTTCGTCCTCGTGGGTGCGCAGCTCTTCCACTCGGTGCTGGACTCGATCCTGATGTTCGCCGGGCTGCTCACCGGGACCGCCGACTACAGCTACACGGACTGGCTCGGAGCCCTCGGCTGGTCCGCCTTCGGCAACCTCCTGGGCGGACTGGTGCTCGTCACCGCCTTGAGGCTGCTGCGGGTCCCGCACCGTGTCGCCGAGAGTCGCGACGAGGGCGCCTCGGCCTGAGCGCGAAGGGGCGGGGAGGCAGGACAGGCGACCTCACTACCGGTGAGTAGGTGCGGAACCTACGATGGCGCCATGAAGCGCACCCTGTTCGATGCCGACCATGACGCCTTCCGGACCTCGGTCCGCGGGTTCCTCGACCGTGAGGTCACCCCCAACTGGGAGAAGTACCTCGAGGCGAAGCAGTTCCCACGCGAGATGTGGAAGGCGTTCGGGGAGCAGGGCCTGCTCGGCCTGGAGATCCCCGAGCAGTACGGCGGATCGGAGGCGGGCGACTTCCGCTACAACGCGGTCCTCGGCGAGGAGCTTGGCCGGCTCTCGATGGCACTCGGGTCCTGCCACGGCATCCACGCCGACATCGTCGCGCCGTACCTCGTGGAACTGACCACCGAGGAGCAGCGCGAGCGTTGGCTTCCGGGCTTCGTCAGCGGCGACATCCTGTGTGCGATCGCGATGACCGAACCGTCCGGCGGCTCCGACCTCGCGGCGCTGAAGTCGACGGCGGTCAGGGACGGCGATGACTGGATCCTGAACGGGTCCAAGACCTTCATCACCAACGGCTACTCCGCCGACCTCGTGATCGTGGCGGCCCGCACGTCGCCGGAGAAGAAGGCCAAGGGGATCTCGCTGTTCGCGGTCGAGGACGGCATGGAAGGTTTCACGCGTGGGCGCAAGCTGGACAAGGTCGGCCAGGACGAGTCCGACACCGCTGAGCTGAACTTCTCCGACGTCCGGGTCCCGGGCAACAACCTGATCGGCGAGCTCGACCTCGGCTTCATCCACATGATGAATTGGCTGCCGCAGGAGAGGTTGTCCAACGCCGTCGGCAACCTCGCTCAGGCCGCGCAGATCCTCGACGAGACGCTGGTCTACATCAAGGAGCGCAAGGCGTTCGGCCAGGCGATCGGCTCCTTCCAGTACAACAAGTTCATCGCCGCCGAGCTGGTCACCAAGATCGAGGTGACCCAGGCGTTCATCGACCAGGCGGTGATGGCTCACACCGAGGGCAAGCTCACCCCGGTGGACGCGGCCAAGGTGAAGTGGTGGGCCGCCGACATCCAGAACGAGGTGCTCGACGCCTGCGTGCAGCTCTACGGCGGCTACGGCTACATGAACGAGTACCGCGTCGCCCGAGCCTGGCGCGACGCCCGCGTCTCGAAGATCTGGGCCGGCTCCAACGAGATCATGAAGGAGCTCATCGGCCGCGACCTCGGCCTGTAGTTCCGCGACCGGTCACTCCGCGCACGTCGTACGACGCCGACCGGTCAATCCGCGCACGTCGTACGACGTCGACCGGTCAATCCGCGCACGCGCGTCGTGCGTAGGTTGACCGCTCGGCGACCTAGAGCGTGCGTGAGTTGACCGGTCGGCGACCTGGAGCGTGCGCGCAGTGACCGCTCGGCGACCTAGAGCGTGCGTGAGTTGACCGCTGGGCGAACTGGGAGACTGGCCGCATGGGTGCAGGCTCGGGCGCGCGGATGTTCGTGGCGGTGGTGCCTCCTGAGCCGGTCGTGGAGCACCTCGAGGAGTTCCTGGCCCCGCGTCGGACGGCGGGCGCGTTCCGGTGGACGCCGCCGGAGCAGTGGCACATCACCCTGGCGTTCTCGGGCCACGTCCCGGATCGGGTGTACGACGACCTGGTCGACCGGCTCGAACGGGCGGGACGCAAGCGCAGACCGATGTCGGTGCGCATCCTCGGCGGGGGAGCGTTTCCCCATCCGGGCAAGGCGAAAGTGCTCTTTGCCGGCATCGAGCCCGACGCCGAGTCAGACGGCGAATCAGGCGCCGAGGAGCTGCGTCGAGCCGCCACCGGCGCCCGCGCTGCCTTGGCCAAGGCCGGCGCCGAGGTCGACGGCCAGCGCTTCCGGCCGCACCTCACGCTGGCACGGATGGGCCGGCCGATCGAGGCCAGCGACTGGGTGCGGCTGCTCGGCGCCTACTCCGGGCCGCGCTGGGAGATCCGCGAGCTCTCCCTGGTCGCCTCCCATCTCGGTGAGGGTCCGCGCGGCCGCCCGCGGCACGAGGTCGTCGAGACGTTCAGCCTCGGCCGCGCCGATAGCGCTCGAGGGTGACCTGACGTTCCTCGGCGTGGTCGACGATCCGCCTCGGATACCCCCTCGCATAGCCGCCATCGTGCTTCCACGGCTCGTGGGCGGCCGCGCCGTCGAGGTGCGTGAGCTCGGGGACCCAGCGGCGTACGTAGTCACCGTCCCGGTCGAACTTCAGGCCCTGGGTCACCGGGTTGAACACCCGGAAGTACGGCGCTGCGTCGGTCCCCGTGCCCGCGACCCACTGCCAGCCGTGGTTGTTCGAGGCGAGGTCCCCGTCGACCAGGTGCTCGAGGAAGTGCCTGGCGCCGACGGGCCACCAGGCATGCAGGTCCTTGGTCAGGAAGCTCGCCGTGATCATCCGGACCCGGTTGTGCATCCAGCCCTCGGCCAGCAGCTGGCGCATCCCGGCATCGACGATGGGGTAGCCGGTCGTGCCGGTCCGCCACGCCTCGATCGCGTCCTCGTGGTCGTCGTAGGCCAGGCCCGTCACCGGCTTGAGGTCCTGCCACGCCGAGTGCGGATGGTGGTGCAGGACGTCGGCGTAGAACTCCCGCCACGCCAGCTCGGTCTCGAACACCGCCGCCCCCGGCCCGGGTCGCCGGGCGGTCTCCGCGAGCAGCTGGCGCGGATGGACCACGCCGAGCTTGAGGTACGCCGAGAGCCGTGACGTCCGGTCCGCGGCAGGGTCCTCCCGCACCGCGGGGTACTCCTCCACGTCCCGGGCCACGAAACGGCGAAAGCGGCGCAGCGCCGCCTCCTCCCCGGCCGTCGGCATTCCCGGTGGCGCTGCGGCCAGAGCGCGATCCAGCATCACCGGGACATCGCGATCGCCGTCCGCGACGAGCCAGTCGACGTCGCGCGGAGCCGGCTCTGGCGACGCCCAACCGTGCGCCCGCCAGGCCCGGCTGTACGGCGTGAACACCTGGTACGCCGAACCCGAGCCGTTCAGCACCGACCCCGGGTCCACGGCGTACGGCGACCCGGTGCCCACGATCTCGACACCGGCCGGCAGCGCCTCGGCCACGGCGTGGTCACGCCGGCGCGCGTAGGGAGTGAAGTCGAGGCTGTGGTGCAGCCGATCCGCGCCGACCTCGGCGGCCAACCGGGGCAGCACCGCCTCGGCCGGTCCCATGCGGACGCAGAGCCGGCCGCCCATGGACTCGTCGAGTGCCCGCAGGGACGCCGCCAACCACGCCCGTCGGGCCGGCCCGGCGCCGCGCCACAGGACGGGGTCGAGACAGAACACGCCGAGCACCTGACCGGTCCGGGCTGCCGCGCGCAACGCTGGGTTGTCACGCAACCGCAGGTCGCGCCGGAACCACATCACGGCCGTCATTCCGCGACCCTACGAGCCGGCGCCCACCCGGCCCGCGCGGGGCGCCCGTGACTAGTCTCGGCACATGCGACGTCTCGGCCTGCACCTGCGCCGGAGCCTGTGGGACATGACCCCGCGTGACCACCGTCAGTCGACCCGCGACTTCCGACGCCGCCAGCTGGTCAGCGCGGTGGTGCTCGTCCTGGGCGCCGTCGTCCTGGGCATCTCCTTGCGCATCGAGTCGGGCAGCCCGTGGTTCTACCTGGCCACGGCCCTTCTGGCCGGGGTCTGGACGGCCGGCGCCTTCGTCTCCGGGCCCCTCCACCTCGGTCGGCTCGGCCAACCCACCGAGCCGGACCTGGCCGCCCCGCGTCCGGTGCTGGCCCCGCTGCTCCTGGGCCTCTTGCTCGCCGTCGTGTTCGTCGTGGGGGCCTTCCTGATCGACCAGATCCCCCCGCTGGCACACCAGGTGAGCGACGTCCTGCGGCACGCCCAGCAGGCGAACGCGGCGTTGCTGCTGCTCTTGACGGTGATCAACGGCATCGCGGAGGAGCTGTTCTTCCGGGGTGCCATGTACGCCGCGATCCCGCGCCACCAGGTGCTGTTCACCACGGTGGCCTACACGCTGGCGACGCTGGCCACCGGCAACGTGATGCTGGCCTTCGCGGCGGCGGTCCTCGGCGTGGTCGTCGGTCTGCAGCGCCGTGCGACCGGCGGCATCCTGGCGCCGATCCTGACCCACCTGGTGTGGTCGGTGGCGATGCTCTACGCGCTGCCGGCGATCTTCCTCGGCCACGCGATGGCCTGAGCGGGGGTCACTCCGGCTGGTTCCTCTCGGCGAGGGCCTGGCGCACCGCCTCGGCGTAGGTGAGCGGCTCGCCGGGGACGATCTCGCGGATCGACTGCTCGCGCACCACCACCTCGACCCCCATCGAGTCGATCAGGTTGCGGCCGGTGGTCACGTCGACGTCGGTGACCAGAGCGAGCCAGCGCGAGGACAACCCCGGGGTGAGCACCGGGACCTGGAGGATCGGCACCCGTCGTCCGGTCTGCAGCTCGGCGGCGACGCGCAGCATCTCGATGTAGGTCAGCTGCTCCGGACCGCCGATCTCGAAGGTCCGGTCCATCGCGGACTCCCGGCCGCACACGCCGAGCAGGTAGCGGACCACGTCATCGATCGCCACCGGTTGGGTGAGGGTCGCCGCCCACTTGGGCACGACCATCGCGGGCAGGTTCTTGACCAGCTGGCGCGTGATCTCCCACGAGATGCCTCCGTGGCCGACCACGATCGCGGCCCGCAGCACGGTCACGAGTACGCCGCCCTCGCCGAGCAGGCCCTCCACCTCCCGGCGGGAGCGCAGGTGCGCGGACAGGTCTCCGTCGTCGCCGAGGCCACCGAGGTAGACGATCTGCTGGACCCCACCGTCGGCGGCGGCACGGCCGAAGGCCCGGGCGGCGTCGGCATCCTTGCGCTCGAAGTCGACGTCGTCGAGGGAGTGCACCAGGTAGTAGGCGACGTCCACGCCCTGGAGCGGCTCGACCAGCGAGGCGGCGTCGTTCACGTCCCCGGGCACCGGATCGCCCGGCCCGTCGTACCGCTCCGGGCGCCGGGTCATCGCGCGCACCTCGTGCCCCTGCGCGAGCAGGGCCGGCACGAGCCGTCGGCCCACGAAGCCGGTGGCACCGGTGACCAGGATTCGACTCATGGCGCCACCCTAGGTGCCGTCGACGAATTCGCCTCTGGAGGTCGGCCACGACGAAGCCTAGGCTCGGGCCATGAGGATCGCGGTGATCGGAACTGGCGTCGTCGGACGGACGCTCGCCCAGGCATGGAAGGACAAGGGCCACGACGTGGTCGTGGGGACGCGGGACCCCGAGGACACGGCGAAGCGCGAGGAGTGGGTGGGTCTCGACGTACCGCTGCAACCGCTCGCCCAGGTGGCGGTCGGCGCCGACCTGGTCGTCAACGCGACCAGTGGAATGGCCAGCGCGGCGGCCCTGGGCGAGGTGGGCCAGGACAACCTCGGGGGCAAGGTGCTGCTCGACGTGGCGAACCCGCTCGACTTCTCCCAGGGGTTCCCGCCCACCCTCAGCGTCAAGGACACCGACTCGCTCGCCGAGCAACTGCAACGGGCGTTCCCCGCCGCTCGCGTGGTCAAGGCGCTGAACACGATGACGGCGGGCGTGATGGTCGACCCCGGCAGGGTCGGTGCCGGAGACACGACGGTCTTCTGCGCGGGGGACGACGCCGAGGCGCGCTCGCTGGTCCGCGGGATCCTGACCGAGCTCGGCTGGCGCGACGTGGTCGAGATGGACGGGCTCCACAACGCGCGCGGGCTGGAGATGTGGCTGCCGCTCTGGGTGCGGCTGATGGGCGCACTCGGCACGGCCGACTTCAACATCAAGGTCGTGCGCTGATCCGACATCGGCGGGAAACAACCGACGGCTAGGGTCGGACCATGTCCTACCTTCTGCGGGTGGCGTTGCCGGACGTCCCAGGATCGTTGGGCCGGCTCGCCTCAGCCATCGGTTCAGCAGGCGGCAACATCGATGCGATCGAGATCGTCGAGCGCACCTCTGAAGGCAGGGCCATCGACGACGTCTTCCTCAACGCCGATGCCGGGATCATGCCCGACAGCATCGTCTCGGCGTGTACGTCGCTCGACGGCGTCGACGTGCTCTGGATCTCGCGCTATGCCGCAGGCTCCAACCTGACGCGCGACCTCGAGGTGGTGGAGGCGATGACCTCGCAGCCCGAGCTTGCGCGGGACACCCTGGTCGACCTGCTCCCGCCCACGTTCATCGTGGACTGGGCGGCCCGCGTTCGTCGTGAGGGGCAGGGCGCCAAGGTCCTGCACGGGACGACGGCAGCCCCGGCGGAGATCCCCGAGGACATCACCTGGCCCCAGGGCGTCGAGCGGGGTCGGCGCCTGGAGATGCCCGAGCGGCTCTCCGAGCTGCTCGTCGCCGGCTGCGCGTTGGGCTCCGACGAGATGGTGGTCATCGGCCGGCGCGGTGGGCCGGAGATCCTCGACTCCGAGATCGCTCGGCTCTCCCACCTCGCGGCGCTCGCGGCGTCGATCGCGCCCTGAGCAGCCTCAGTCGATGGGGGTCAGCTTGAAGACCGGGATCTCGCGTTCGGTCTTCTGCTGGTACGTCGCGTACGTGGGCCAGGTGTCCACGGCGTACTGCCACAGCTCGGCCCGCTCGGCGCCAGTGGTGAGCTCGGCGCGGTAGGTCTTCCGGACTGCCCCGTCCTGGAGGTCGACCTCCGGATGGGCGACGAAGTTGAAGTACCACACGGGGTGTTCGTCGTCGCCGCCGGAGGAGGCGATCGCGATGTAGGTGCCGTCGCGCTCGACCCGCATCACGGGATTCTTGCGGAGAAGCCCGGACTTGGCGCCGCGGGAGGTGATCACCACGATCGGGTAGCCGGTGTCGCGCAGGGTGTTCGCCTCGGCCCCGTCGGTGGCCTCGTACTTCTCCACCTGGTCGCGCACCCACTTGGCCGTGCTGGGGACGTACTCGCCTTGAAGAGTCATGTCGCCACAACACCACGCCCGCCCGCGCAGATTCCACGCCCCGGCGATGCCCGGATGCGGACTGGACCACTAGCGTCACCCCCATGAGTGCCATCGACGGAGTCAGCGAGACCTTCGACCCGGCCGACTGGGACGACGTCCCTGGTTTCGCGGACCTCACCGACCTGACCTACCACCGGGCGCGTGCGCACGGAACAGTCCGGATCGCGTTCGACCGCCCCGACGTGCTCAACGCCTTCCGCCCGCACACGGTCGACGAGTTGCTGCGTGTCCTGGAGCACGCGCGCAGCTCGAGCGACGTCGGCTGCGTGCTGCTCACCGGGAACGGCCCGAGCGCGAAGAACGGCAAGCGGGCCTTCTGCACCGGCGGGGACCAGCGGATCCGCGGCCGGACGGGCTACCAGTACGAGGACGGGACCGGCGGCGACCGCCAGGACAGTCGTTCCCCCGGGAGCAGGCCCGGCTTGGGCAGGCTGCACATCCTGGAGTGCCAGCGCCTGATCAGGTTCATGCCCAAGGTCGTGGTCTGTCTGGTCAACGGCTGGGCCGCAGGCGGTGGGCACTCGCTGCACGTCGTCAGCGACCTGACCATCGCCAGCGCCGAGCACGGCCGGTTCAAGCAGACCGACGCCGACGTCGGCAGCTTCGACGGCGGGTTCGGTTCGGCGTACCTCGCCCGCCAGGTGGGCCAGAAGTTCGCCCGCGAGATCTTCTTCCTCGGCGAGGAGTACTCCGCCGAGGACGCGCACCGGATGGGCGCCGTGAACAGGGTCGTCCCCCACGCGGAGCTGGAGAAGACGGCCCTGGAGTGGGGCGCGAAGATCAACGGCAAGAGCCCCACGGCCCAGCGGATGCTGAAGTACTCCTTCAACCTGATCGACGACGGCCTCGTCGGCCAGCAGCTCTTCGCCGGCGAGACCACCCGCCTGGCCTACATGACCGACGAGGCCCAGGAGGGCCGCGACCAGTTCCTGGAGAAGCGCGAACCGGACTGGTCGCCGTACCCCTGGTACTACTGATCCGACGCGTTTGCGCAGGTCAGAGGCCTGTTAG